>NZ_PPEI02000009.1 GCF_002899895.1 Chryseobacterium oncorhynchi | reverse complement strand
GGCTTCAAACCAAAAATGGGACAAAATGTTTGTTTCAGATTATAATTAATTGATTTTAAATGAGTTAATTTTAACCATATTAAAAGATGGTTTGTCTAGGTTAATTATAAAATCGTATTCTCCATGCATATTAACGTGCTGCCAAGTCATTATGGAACTGTTTTTCATTAATTCTATGTTCTTCTGCACTTCATCTTCCTCTTCAATTTCAGATAATTTATTTGATATAAAAAGATAATTCCACAAGATAATTGCATTTTGGATCAAGTGCCTAGATGCTACAACAATTTCTTGTTCTTCTTTAGTTCCATATTTTAACTCTTGATTATTTCCAAAAAAAACAGCTTTAGCAAATAAGTGTGATAATTCAATTTTATTTAATTGTTTTTCAATATTTTGTCGTAGATGGGTTTCATCGAAGTACCTTAATAAAAAAATAGTTTTATGAATTCGCCCTATTTCTTTTATTGCTTTGTGGAGAGGGTGTTGCTTTGCATATGAGCTTAATCTCTTTAAAATAATAGATGCTTTTGTTTCTCCTAATTTAATTGAACATAATAACCTTAGTATATTTTCCCATTGATCTGAGATCATAGACTCATCAATATACATACTCTTTGATGGAAGTATTTTATAGCCTTTACTTTCATATATATTTCTTGAAACCTCCTTAAAAGTGTATAATAGCTGGTCATTATAATTTTTAATTCTAGGAGCGAATAAAATTCCCAAAGAATTACAAACACCAAATATAACTTCACTATATCCATGAGTATCTGTTGAATGCATATCACTTTCTATATCTCTATTATGAAGCAGTCCATCAAGGATATATCCGGCTTCTCTTTCAGAAGCACTAATTACACTATTATAAAAAAGTTTGCTTTTTTCATCTATAAAACTGTAGGCAGAAACACCTTTTCCTGTTCCAAAGTATTTGAAAGAATGAGTAGCATTAATTGACGGAACAGTTACATTAAATTTTTGTCCGTCACTAGAAGTATGTAATGAATCTTTCTTTTGAAGATATATTTTAGGGAGGGATAACTTTTCTATGATGTCTAGAACCATCCGGTTTGCTTCATCTATATTATCTTTGCTAAAAAACCATCGTACTACATATTCCAATTTATCAGCTCCAATACCTGTGGATATCTTACCCATTTTCCTTATTCCAATATTACACCCCAATGCTATAATTGCAGCATAAATAATATTTTCAGAAGGTGAATCTTTACTTGACTTTCGGCTATAATGTAAAAAAGAAGAAGTGTAATTTGTAGAAAAATTAATGTCAGATAATATTTTTGTAAGAGGGATATAAATGTTTTCTCCGATGATTTCATGAACAAAATGACTTGTAGATTCGGTTAATTTTGGGGTAGTTACTCTTGGTCTGTTATCTTTACTAAATTTTAAATATTCATTCGTCATTATATTTTCATTAGTTTTTTTGTAATGTTCAGCCATATTCTCTTTTAAAAATGACAAAGCATCTTCCATATCATATAAGTGATTGATATTTGCTCTATCCAAAAGTTGTTTTTTATCTAATTTCCAACGGTTATAACCAATTAAGTAATCATCAATTGATTTATATTTATCTGAAAATTTCAGGTTTAACGTACCTGCTTTTATATGATTAGAAACCTCTTTGAATAAAAGAATTTTATACATTTGGCTATTAAATTCTCCGCTATCATTAAACAGCCATTTTTGTTCATTTCTGGCAATAAATTCCGTAGGAGAAAAATGAGTTATTTTTCCATTTTTAGTTTGGTAATTTTTTATTGCAGATATTATATTCGAATCAGACATTTCAGTATTGAATTCAAGCATTAATAAAATTCCTCCAACCCTATTGTGTATTTTTCTATATCCATTATTTAAGGCTTTAAAGAATAATTCTTCTTTTAATGCTGCTGTTCCTAAATTTTCAAGTTTGTTAATTTCCTGAATAATATTATCATGAAAAGATTCATTTTCAGAAGCTAGAATGTTTTTTATTAATCTCAGTTTTTCAGAATCTCCATATTGATTTGTGAAAATTACTTGTTTTACCTTTTCTAATTGTTTTTTTGAAGAAAAAATAATGTTTCTAATTTTCATTAACTGTTTTTGTTTACTAGGTTTTAGATCTTTCTTTAAAAAATCATTTGCTATCAACTTATTAGTGTTATTATAATATTTTTGGGTTACTTGTAGAAAGATATCAACGAATGAATCTTGACGAATACGATATTGATAAATAATGAATGATACCATATAAAGTCTTTTTCTTTCAATATCTCTAATACTATCAAACTGTATATGTTCAGCTTTAACAACCCAAACAGCATAATAATTTAATATGCCGGAAATTTCATTCAGTTTAGTAATATTAGAAAGATTAAAATGCATATCTCTAATAATATTAAAATCATCAATACTTTCTTTAATTTTTCTTGGTGTTGTTGCTTGAATAACTCGTTTCAGTTTTGTGATCAGATATGGATTTTTAGAAGTTACTTCATCATCATTGGTTGGGAGCTTCATCATTTCATCTAGTAAATTTTTCTGAATAATGGTAAGATTCCTATCAACCATATTTACTAAATTCTGTTCAAATAAATTTAAAGATTCTGCTATAGTCTGAGCAAAAATATAATACTTTGGCTGCTCAATCTTTTTTTCTTCTAAGAACGAAATTAACGAATTAAAAAGTTCTTTTGGCCTTAATGGAGTTTTAACCAATTCTGATGTTTCCTTTTCAAATAAATCCTTATTTTTAGTAAAGGATCTGTATCCAAATTTATTTAAGATAAATGTTCGATGTCTATTGTATGCGTACTTTTTATATTTTAAAATATCTATATTGAAACTTAAACCACAAAGTTCAGATACATATTTAATATCATCTTCTCTGTACTGACTAGGAACGAAGAATTTTTTCTGTGCCAGGAAGTATCCTTTTTGAAGTATATATCCAACGGTTGTAATACTTTTTCTAAGCCTTAAATTAGCTTCATTATCCAAATCTAACGTGAATAGAATTTTTCTTTCTTCATCCGTTAATTCAACAGGATTATCAAAAAGTTCAATATCTTTTTCTTTTAATAGGTTTATTCTTGACATCAGAAATATTTTATATTTATAAATATATTAAAAAGACGTTTTTCCATGCATTTCAAATTTGTGAATTTCCCAAAATTAGACTATAGTTTAATATTGAGAATAGAATACCGTAATTTCAGATGAATTAAGAGAATTAATTTAATACCAAAAACACCTACTCTAAAATTGATAAATTTATAATATATTTATTAATTCAAAAAAAACTAATATGAAGGCAAGATATATAAGAGTATCTACATTAAATCAAAAAATTGAACGACAGTTAGAAAAACAATATCCTGATGAAAAAATCTATATAGATAAACTTAGCGGTTCAATTCCATTTAGTGAGAGAGTTTATGCAAAAGAGCTTCTCAAAGCCGTTGAGGAAAATAAAATACGTTATATCAGTGTTTCAAGTATTGACAGATTAGGAAGAAATACTTTGGATGTATTACAGACTATTGAGAAATTCCATAAAAACAATATCTGTTTGAAGGTAGATAATTTAGGGCTGGAAAGTTGGGTTAATGGAAAAGAAAACCCAACTTTCAAATTGATCATTAGTGTTTTAGCCAATATCAGTGAAATGGAAAGGAACTCTTTATTGGAGAGACAAAAGGAAGGAATTGCAATTGCAAAAGCTAAAGGAACCTATAAAGGGAGGTTAAAAAATACGACAGAATCTGTAGACGAATTTTTAGCCAAGTACCCGAATGTTATTCATTATTTAAACAAAAAAAATCCACCAACCATTATAGAAATTGCTAAACTCACAGATTGCTCTAAAAATACAGTACAAAAAGTAAAAAAATATATTCATTATAAATAATTTCTATAATTACCTAATCTTTATTGCAGTGTTATTTCATTATTAAAATTCTCTGATTTAATCAGCTTTGATAGAAAAGCAGACCAAATATCAGAATGACATAACAAATAAAGAAAAACGTTATTAATAATAAAACTCTTAAAAATATTTTCCTTAAAAATTTTTCTTTATAAAAACCTTTGTAAAACCATAATAAAATAAAAGGTATTATAGCTATTGAAAGAAATGAAATAGGGATAAATACTTTAACATTATTTTTAAAAAAATACATCACAGGATATATCAAAATAATATTGATTAATGTATAGCATGATAAGATATATGCATTCATTACTATGTGTTCATAATAATTCTGCCCCCAACATTTAAATGCTATCTTTGTGAAGATAGCAAAAATAGGAATGAGCAAAAGCATGATCAAGGAGTTATAACTTGACAAGTACGAAAGTAAATTGTTCAAAGAGCCTGCATAAATATTTTCCTGTGAATAAATTTCCCTCATAATAGAATTTATTTCAATAATCTTAAATGATATGAAGGCAGAAATACTACTTAATACAAATGCTAATAATATAGGTTTATAATGATTTATTCTATTACCATCAATAAATTCTTTTGCGGTTCTACCTGGGTTTCTAATAATATTTTTTATAGAATAAAGAAATCCTTTATTCGTGTGAAATATTGAATATTGTAATTCATTCCAAATATACTCTCTATCTATTCTTTTATATTTTTTTTGACCGCAGTTACTGCAAAAGTTCTCAGTAATAAGTTGTTTACAATTGGGGCAGTTATATTCCATTTTAAGTTATTTTTCTTTGCATAAAGGCTCTATAAATATATATTAATTTATATAAATACTAAAGGTAAAATAGAGTTTTCTGCCATTCTTTAATAGTACTTTTTTTTCCAGCCAGCAATAGTGTTTCTACTAAGCTTAAAATGTATGGCTAGCTGAATGTTACTCAACCTTTTTCTTTTCTGGAATTCTAATATCTGTAGAATAGTGGACTTATCATAAGAACGATGCCTTTGATTGAATTTATCAAAGCTCTTAGAACTGTCCTCTCCAAAAATGAGTTTATTAAGATTAATAACATCCAGAAAAGATAACTGACTTTTATTCATGAATGTTTCGCAATCTTGTATCTTTTCTGGAAATTTAACTAAAAGAATATCTTTATAAATTCTTTTATAATCTGGGATCTGTGTTTTCATACCTATTTCTTTTATAAATAATATTTTTTTAATTTTAATTTATGAACTTTCGGTTTTCCCTGAATATTTACTTATCCACTTATAAAGTGTAGTTTTAGGAATTTTATATTCTTCTATGATTTGCAGTTTTGTTTTCTGACCGGTTTCCAAAAGTTCAAGTATGAAGTTGATAAGCTCTCCGGTGTAGATATTTTTGCGGAACTTAGGGAGTGATGATTTTTTCTCTCTTTGGTTTTTTGCTTTTTCTCCTGATGAAGGCGGTGCATACAAAATCATATGTTGGCTGTAAACTCTGAAAAAATCGTACTCAAGAAGTTTACCCCATCGTAAAAGAACGATAGTGTCCAAGCTTTCTTTTTGGTACATCTCCAATACATCATTTTCAGTACAATTTAGGAAATTACAAATGCGGGATATTTCTATCCCACTCTCTGTAACAGCCTGGTTTATTAGGCTCCCGATATGTATATCTTTAAAATTATTCATGCTATTTCATAAAACTGCCACCTAGAATAATATTCAGATGACAGTTTTTCTCATTTGTATTTAAATATATATATATAAAATCATTGTGTTACTAGTAGTGATCCTACCGGTATTGCATATATTGAATCTTCAGACCATGCCTTACCTCCAAAGTTAAAAATAGTTCCGCTAGGGTTGCCATTTGTTGTCATTGCTCCGGCATTATAGTAATAGGTTTTAGGGTTTGAAGAACTATTTTTAATCACCGTCCCTCCTACAACCAACCCATATATGCTGGAAGACGTCCATATTCCTGATATCAATTTTCCCGAAACTACGTCAGGAGAAGATCCACCACCAGGGGTATCTGAAAAGCAAGATCTTAAAAAGATTGACTGCCCTGGTGTCGGAAGTATATTTCCAGTTATAAGAAATGAAGCACTTATAGCATAAGTTGAATTTGCAGGCAGTGTAATTGTTGTTCCGGTATGAGTGAAGTTTGCTGCACCAATTGTCAAATTTACTCCTGAACTGGAAAGATCTGGTATTATTACAGGAGCAATCAATGGGCTTTGAGTCCATTGTGCATTACCGTTAGCATCTGAGGATAAAACTTTTCCTACCCCCTGAGATCCATCAGACAAATTAAAACCGCTGCCTGGTGATGATGCTGTAATTGCAAATTTAGTTTGTGGGCTCATATTATTGACACCTACATTCCCATTATCTAAGACTGTAACCATTTCTAAGGGGGTGGACGCAGAATTACTAATTTTTAATGCCTTTGTAGCTGCACTCGATCCTTTTGAAAGGATATCCAAAGTGGCTTTGGGCTGATCAAGATTAATCCCTACTTGAGTAAAAGCTAACGAAGAAAGAAATAAAAAAACTGTTGAAGATATTTTTCTTTTCATAATTTGTGTTTTAAATGTTTACACCTGAATTACAATATTATCTGTAATTCTTGATGACAAATTTATGAGAAAAACATATTGTACAATTTCAGTAAAAGTGGGTAAATACGCCCCCTCCTTTTGGGGGTGTTATTATTTGAAATAGGGAAAACTTCCAAAAATTTTTGTTCCGTCAGAAAAATGATACTGGATATGCCCATGAAGTTTTTCCATTCTGTCAAGAACATTAGAGAGACCTAGCCCTCCAGTGTTATTATTATTGAGTTTCTGTTTATAATTGAATCCTATCCCGTTGTCTTCAATTGAAAAATAGCACATTTCATTATCAAAGGATATATTAACAATAATTTGGTCTGCTCCTGAATGTTTGACAGCATTTCCAATACTTTCATTAAGTACAAAATATAACTCATTGAGTTGAAACGCAGTTAAATATTTATTAATGGTAGACCTATCCATATCCACTTTAATATTCAGTGAAGATGTTTTATATTGTTCCTTTATTGAATCCAGCAGTTGTACTATATCAAAGCCCTGACTGCTTTCTCCGTAATAAAGTTTCTGAATATAATCCCGAACCTGTATGTAAATACTATTGACCTCATACTCCAAATCTTTCAGCAATTCCTTTTCATTATCATTTTTGGACTGCAGCCTTTTATCACTGATATAAAATTTCAATCCGGTTATAGCATTGCTTATTCCATCATGAATATCTATAGAAATTTTAAGTCTTTCTGTATGTCTGCTTTCCTGCACTGCATGTTGTCTTTCAATTTCAGCAATAAGAAGTTTCTTTTCATTAGTCGCATTCTGTGTAATAATTTTCAGTTTATCATCCCAATCGTTCTTTGCTCTGATGCACAAGCCCACCATAAACATAATGAGTTCCAAAAACCACCCTGTACACAGAATAGAAAAGTTTGTCAAACCATAGAGTTGTTTTTCAGGCGAATCAAAATATACCCCAATTGTATTGAAAACGAGAAAAAATATACTCCCTACATAAAAAAAATTATAATAGGCGACAATTCTTTTTCTATACAGATGTAGTATAAACAGTATAACAACTATAAGCATATATAGCGAAACCGGGACTATCATATATTCAAAGTAATTTGTATAGCTAGGAAAAAAAAGCTGAAGTGTAAGATAAACTAAAAAAGCAAAAATGAGTAGTAACTGTGCAATATCTGCTAATTTTCTAAATGTCTTTATCTTTTTCTTAAAATCAATTGTAATATAAATAAAACGGATGTATAGAAATAGGCTTCCCCAATACAACAGCTCACTTAATAGATATAAAAAAAGAGGCTCATGAGTATATTTGGGTGTTAATAAAAATTCCTTTATCAGAATATACCCCAAAGTTGGCCATAGGAAATTTCTATACCGCTTCAATACTTCGTCTTTTACATAATGATAATAGAACGTAAAGAATGAGGTTGCTGCCATTACAGCACCTAAGGTTATATAGGGAATTACACTGTCTATCCTAACATCATTCATTATAATTTTTTTTACAAATCTAATAAACCCAAACTAATTAAAAAGCCCCCCTTTTGTGGGGATATATAAATAAAAAAATAAAAATATATTTGTATAATATTGTTTAATACTATGTTAGTTGCATTAATAGATGATCATCAAATGATAGCCGAGGCTATACGAAATAGCCTTTTATTTCAAAGAATAGCTGCAGAAATAGAAATTTATGGCAGTGCTCAGTCATTTTTTGAAAAAACTGATAAATCGAGACTTCCAGAACTTATTATTACTGATCTTTTGATGCCGGGAATAAACGGTGTAGAATTATTAAAAGCCTATCATAAATTTATCTTATCTAATAATGAAGAGCATACCTGCAAACTTATTGTACTATCTACATTATCTGATCCTTTGACAGTAAAAATGGCAATTCGCTATGGGGCTAATGCCTACCTTTCAAAAGAGTCTACTATAGAAGAACTTATAGAAGCAATTAATGAATGCATGGATGGAAATAAGTATATTGGAAGAAATCTTCGGGATGGTATTGTTAATAATTTTTTTAACGATGAGCAAATTGTTTATCATCTTTCTCCCCGGGAAAAAGACGTTCTTAAATTGATCTGCTCTGGCAAAACAATAAAAGAAGCAGCATATGATATGAACCTCAGTCCCCATACTGTCAAAAGCTACTATAAAAATATCATGAAAAAATTTAATGTTAATAGAACTTCTGATCTTATTGTATTTGCAATGAAAAATGGATTCTATCAGTCCTGAAAATATAAGTTTCTAAAAAGAGGAAGATCATATATACTTAATAAAAGAATATCAAAATGGAAGCAATAAAATATAGCACAGAGAAAGAAGCATTAAAAGAGGCACAAAGATTAAGTGAAAAAAACAGTTTGGTCCTGCATGTTATAAAATCAGATGAACAATATTATTTAGATGAAAATGGGCTTTTAAGAGCATGGGAAACGTTAATAGCGGCTTTTGAAAATGGAAGACGAATAAAATAAGAAAAATAAATATTGAATTATTTTATCTGGATCTGCATAATGAGAATGAAAATCTATTATACCTGTGTATAGAAAACTCAAACCACAGATAAATTTATATCTAAAAAAATGAATATTGAATGGAAGCAATAAATCTTTTTTTTAATAAATATGTTTCTATTCCAGAAACTGAATTTGATTTTTTTGCAGACTGTCTTGAAGAAAAGATATTTTCAAAAAAAGATATAATAATTGAAAAAGGCAAAATTGAAAATTTCCTTTATTTTCTTGATGATGGAATCGTACGGTTGTATTATCCTGATATAAGTAATGAAAAAACATTCAGTTTTGTTTTTAAAGAAAATTTTTTTTCTGCCTATGATTCTTTTCTTTTAAAAATTCCCTGCAGATATGAAATACAGTGTCTTGTAGATTCAAAGGTACACCGTATTTCATATGAAAATTTACAAAAAATCTACAATGGGACCAAAAATGGAAATGAAATCGGGAGGAAAATTGCAGAGCAGCTTTTTTTAAACAAATTGCAGAGGGAAAATGATCTACTTTTGAAATCTGCCACAGAAAGATACTTAAGCTTATTTCAAGAAAAACCAGAGCTCATTCCGCAAATTCCTTTAAAATATATAGCTTCTTATATTGGCATTACTCCTCAGGCTTTAAGTAGAATTAGGAAAAAAATTTTTTAACATAGGTTCATTTACTTTTGAAGTAAATTCATGGAACTTTACAGAAAAAAATGAAACCTCTATTTGTACTTATTGTTGTATTTATATTATTTTTGGTGGCAACCAAACTTATTAAAGGGCAATGTGATGTGAATCTATCAGGCAGAGCAGCTTTGGCTGCTATGTTTATTTTTACTTCAATCGGACATTTTGTATTCACCAAAGGAATGTCTTTAATGATGCCTGACATTATTCCTTATAAATTTCAAATTATTATTGCTTCAGGAATTTTAGAATTGGTTTTTGCTTGTGCGGTACTTTTCCTTCATGATCGTTTTGCTGGATGGATAATAATAGCTTTCTTGATACTGGTACTTCCTGCCAATATTAAGGCTGCCTTTGAAAATATAAATTATGAAACGGCTGAACATAATGGAAGTGGGCTAAAATATCTCTTCTGGTTCAGGATTCCATTTCAATTATTTTTAATAGGATGGATTTATTTTTTCTTGATTAGAAAATAACATTGTTTATTTTACAAATTACAAGTATTTTAAGAAATTATATGACATTTACGTACTTCATTGGAGTCTTTAAATTTAAACAGCTAGCAAAAGGGGAGTGGAATTGCGGGTATAATTGTATTTTTTATTTATCTTTACAAGGAGCAAAATAAATATCACTTATTACACTGACTAATTTTAGGCCCTTCGGGCCTTTTTTGTTTCCTTCAAAATATGGTGCACATTAGAGAACAAGCTTTAATTGTTATAAATTACAACTATTAAAAATCAATTAAATTGATTTTACTCTTAGCATACTTTAAAGTCCATTATGTGAGCTGACCCCAATTTTATACAAATTTTAATTTCAGATTGCAATTAATTCATTTGAAATCAATTAATTGCAATCTAAAACAACCATTTTATCCCATTTTTGGTTTGAACCCTTATTAGCAAGATCATAAATACCTTCAGTAATCTTACTGCCATTTTTATATTCATGAAGTAATTCACGGTTAACATATACGTTGTAAAGGTCATTAGCTGAGTTTTTGGTTTTATATGGTTTTTCATTCATGGAGTCTTAGTTTTTTTGGCTGTTAATAGATTTTTTATATATCTGCTAAGTATTTAATATTGTTATGTTATTTTTGTTTTTTATCTTTGACAAATATAGACAATATTTAGACCAATATACACATAAATGGACAAAATACAAACCATAAAAGAAAGAATCTTCATATTCCTTGAAAAAAAAGAAATCAGGAAAGAAGCATTCTATAAAGCCACCGGAATGTCATCTTCAAATTTTAAAGGAAATGCATTGAAAAGTGATCTAGGAGTAGATAAATTGGCGAAAATACTTACTGTATACCCAGAACTTAATTACAATGAAAATCTATTGTGGCTAGTTACTGGAGAAGGGGAACTAAATATAGAAATAAAAAAAAACCAGCAAAATGCTGGTCTTAATATAATAAAGTCGGGTGAAGAACAAGTTGGAGATTTATTGGCTTCTTTATTTGCACAATATAATACTCAAGATAAAGGAATTCTTTTCATTCAAAATCAAATAAAAAGAATGGAACAAAAATACGATGAAGCTTTTAAAAAGCAAAATAAGCAATTACAAGAAATTATCGAATTGGCTAAATTAATAAATAAATAAATTAATTCTTATTTACGATAATTTTATCATTGTCACTTAAAAAAGTTTTTGTTGGATTATTAAGTACTAAATAACCCAGATCTTTTGCAAACAATTCCAATTCTTGCATGGTATTAATAAATCCATTATTAATTTCCTTTTTAACCAAAAACATCTTTCGTAAATATTCCTCTTCAGATATAGTAGTAGAATTATAATCCTCCCAAAGCTTATCTGATATAGCAACAAGTACTTTTAATCTTTCTCTATGACTATTCATTATCTTGAATGTTACCTCGTTTAAAAAGAATAGACGAAAATCTACCTAATGTGTTCGTATTGAACTCGTCTAATAAATTCAATTTCCGATAGTAATTGTCAAGACGGAAAACTAAAAATATAATTAAAATCAAGAGGCAAATAACTGCCATATCTGCAATAATGGATATCTGATTTTTATTGAAAAATATAAACTTCACATAAGTAATTAAATGAAAATACCCGGAGACTAATGCAGCATAAAAAGTAAATCTATGCGCTCTAAAAAGTCCTCCTAATGCAAGCAAAATGAAACATGAAGATATAGACAAATAATATAATGAAGTATCTAAATCTAGTCTTCGTTCACCAGCATTATTACTTAATTGCTCATTTAAATTAATAAAGTATCCTACAATATTATTAAGAAAAGGCAATACTGCAGATATGATTACAAAAGCAGAAGCAATAATTTCAATGATTATTTTATTACGGCCTATCCCCTTTGGTAGGGTCAACTGTTTCTTGCTCTTGTCCTGGTCCGCTGGTGAGTTCTTTGTTTGTGTATCCATTTAAGTTTTCTTGGTAGCTTTTTAGGGAATCTCCTGCAACCCTTGAAGCTTCTGTTTTGTTCAATTCAATTTTTTGTTGAGAAAAAGTCTTTTCAACTTTTTTCTGTGGTTCAGGCGTTGGTATTAAATTTTCATCTGTTCTATCAGAACATCCTATTAAAAAAATAGATAATACTAAACCACTTAAAAATAACTTTGTTGTCATAATATAATATTTATTAAACTTAAATATAAGTCATACATCTTATACTAAGGTTACAAAAAGTATGATTTTTTTCCATTTTATAAATATTATATTAATCAAATTATGTTTTAAATCACTATTTAATGAATTCAAAAGTAATAAAAATTATCTATTCATCAGCAAATAATCCTAATTATTTGAAGTTATTAAATAATATTTCACAATCAGTGTAGATATAAAATTAACTCTCTAAATTGAAAAAAAAAATATCAAAGATCATTTGATATTAAAAATAAACTGTTTTTTATAATTTTATTAGAAATATAATATTCATAATAGAAAATTGATTAAAGAATTTTACAATTAAAAAAGGCATCTTTAAAATAGATGCCTCTCACATAATGCTAAAAGAAAAAAAATTGAATAACTCTAGCAATTATTTTAATTATTAAATAAGTTATGCATGCTAAAATATATGAAACTTGAGATTAAAAATAAAAAAAGTAATGTTGATATGCAGAGTTCAAATTTTAAATATAAATATTTTGTTGTATGGAAACGATTTAAATGAAAAATCTTTATTAGAACAGCAAATACAATCAAGAAATTTATTGATAATATAATAAAAAAGAGATTTTGTAGATCATTCATCATTATTCAACTTTTTCATTTTCCAGTAAACCACCAATTTCTGTTCAAACCTAACCTTAAACCAAATGAAAAAGTCTGGACTCCTGTTTTTGTAAAATAATCATCCAGTAAATAAATTTTATTCAATCCCCTGGTATATATAAAATAAAATTCAAATCTATCAGTAATAGTATAACCTATACCTGCATCAATAAGAACATCATTCTTAAGTTCTTTATAACTATGCTCTTCTCCATATTTCAAATATTTAATTCTCGATTCTAGAATTTCCAATTTACTTCCAATCAAAAAATATAAATTAAATTTTTGATTACCTGTATTAATAAATCTTTTCAAATGCACACCTGCAGAGTAATTTGTAAATACTATATTTTTTTCCTTACTATTAAAAGGTAGACCAACCTCAAAGTATGGCTGCAAGTATAAAGAAGAGGAATCAAAAACATCATTTTCATTAAGAGCAACATCAACCGAAATAATAAAAGAAAATCTTTCAAAACTTTTTTGACTTTCGTTTTTATTTTTCCCAATATAAGAACCAAAATTGTATTTAGATTCCAAATTCCATTTTACAAACTGATTTCTCCAATCAGAATCTTGAGCGTCGAGAGTTAATGGAATAAAAAAACTTAAAATTAGCAATGCCTTTTTTTTTGAAAAACGAAAACTTAACATAGCTTTATGCCGACTTTTAACTCCTGCGCTGGAGTATTTCAAATGGTTATTAAAAACAATAAAATATTAACTATTACAAAGCAAATACTTAAAATTTTTCCATTTGAAAAATGTGCAAACTAAGGCTTGAATGTGCAAACTTTATTTTTTAACAAAAAAAATCCAGCCAAAAATTTGACTGGACATATTTCTATTTATAAAATTTTTTTTTCACTAATTAATGATAATTTCAGAATCAATTTCGACCTTACAATTCAAAGCTATAAAAATAGAATATAATTGTTCTGAATTGGGAGAAATGGCTCCTAATTCAATTCTTTCTAGAGTATTCTTTGAAATTTTAACACCAACTTCATTTACTTTATTAGAAAGATCTTCAAGAGAAAAATCAGAATTAATTCTTTTTTTCTGAATAATCCCAGCCACATTTTCTTTTATCTTCTTTAAGTTTTCATTCATTTTAAACGTATTGTAACAAATATATAAAAAAAAATCATTTTTTTTAAAATAGAACAAAGTTTTATGTTAGTATATCTTATTTTTTTCTTTTAGCAATAAAAAAATTAAAAGTCGGTGAACGCAGTGAACTCCTTATTAAAATTACAGTTTATTAAAAAAAACATTTTATAATACATTATAATATTAATATTTAAGCGCTCGGAAAAAATAATAAAAATGTTCAGTTATCTAATTAATATATAATAATTTATACAATGCGGGGTGTGGAATCTCGCCTGAAATATGGGAAGCGGAATCTCGGTAAAAATAAGTTATCATGGGGTGTAGAATATCGGTAACTATAGAAATTTGTGGGGTGTGGAATCTCGGTTTGTGGATAGTAAAAATGGATAATAAAAAGTAATTATAAAAAAAAACTTGCTAATCTATTGCTTAAACTTAAAATGGGTAGTTAAATCTCGGTAATAAGGTCAGGCACTTCGTTAAAATTAAGATTTCCTTAACTAAAGGGGGTTAAATGTCGGAAAAGTGGGGGGTAAAATGTCGGAAATTCTCACTGATAATTTGCTTTTGCCATAAAATCTGTCCATAATAATTAAAAAAGTAAGCATTCAAGTTCAGTAAAATGATAATTATATCATTCATATCAAGTTGAAGAGACGCAAAAACAATAAAAAAAAATAATATTTTCACAGTTACGTGATTTTTTTTAAAACAGCCTTAATTAACTGATTTATAAATGTTTTTCTTCAAAGTAAGTAACTCATTATTCCAACTTAAAAACTCAAAAAGGGGTGTTGAATCTCGGTAATCTCAAAATAGGATTTACAGATAAAAAGGATATCGGAGTTTAACCAGGATAAAGAGAAGCACAGGGAGAGTCCTGAGGTCCTTAATTATTTTCTTTAGCAATATTGTGCAGCCATCCGGGTTCCGGATCCAGGAGAGTGATCAGCGTGGCCAGCTGGGGATATTTATGAGATCACCGGCATTGTTCCGGAAGGATCCTCCGGGAGTGGAAAGATCTGCGCCTGCAGATAAAATGGATATTGGAGTTTAACCAGGATAAAAGAGAAGCTCAGGGAGAGTCCTGAGGTCCTTATTTTTTTCTTTAGCAATATTGTGCAGCGCTCCGGGTTCCGGATCCGGGAGAGTGATCAGTGGGGCCAGCTGGGGATATTTATGAGATCGCCGGCATAATTCCGGAAGGATCCTCCGGGGGTGGAAAGATCTGCGCCTGCAGATAAAAAGGATATCGGAGTTTAACCAGGATAAAGAGAAGCACAGAGAGAGTCCTGAAGCTCTTAATTTTTTTCTTTAGCAATATTGTGCAGCGCTCCGGGTTCCGGATCCGGGAGAATGATCAGCGTGGCCAGCTGGGGATATTTATGAGATCGCCGGCATAATTCCGGAAGGATCCTCCGGGGGTGGAAAGATCTGCGCCTGCAGATAAAAAAATCCTGGCGTAACCAGGATAATATTTTATATGCAAGCTTACTTATTTTAAGCATATTCAAATTTATTTAATTCGATATGTTCTTCCTCAAACTCTTGTTCTGCTTTACGTAAATCAAAAGCAGACTGTAATCTAATCCAAAAGGCTGGATTTCCTCCAAAAACTTTAGAAATTCTTATGGCCATAATAGGAGTAATTGCACTCTTTCCATTAACAATATTTGATAATGTAGGCCGAGTAATACCCAAATGTTTAGCAGCCTTATCGACTGTCAAATTATTAGCTTTAACAATTTGGTTCAAAAGGATTTCTCCTGGATGTGTATTGTGCTTAATAGCACGGACTAAAGGTTTCATATAATTAAAATTCGATTCTACAATTCTACAATTCTACAATTCTTCAATTTAATGAGTATCTAATAGATCTAAATCAAAAGCATTTTTACTTTCAAATTTGAAAATAATTCGAAAATTACCCGTTACATCTACTGACCAAAACCCCTTTAATTTTCCCTTTAATGGATGCAACCGTAGGTTCTTAAAAGGTTCAAAATCTTGTGGAACTTCTTCAATACTATCAATTATATCAAGAATCTCACGTATTCTATCAATCATTTCTGATGGTAACTTACTCGAATCATCTTTGGTCCAGTATTTTTTTAAGCCTTTATGCGAAATGGAATAGATCATTATAAACTTATCATTTGTAAAGTGTAAAGTTACGCTTTACATTTTAAAATAGCAAATAATACATATTAAAGTTTACAAAAAAATAATTCTCAAGCATACACTTGAGAATTATTAAAAACCAAAAAAAAACACGTATGAAAAAATTTTAATATTTTAACTTGATGCAATAATATGCCACTCACCAAGATAGCTTTGAACTGAAACTCTTTTTGAACCTGGGTTGGAATTTAAAACATAACCTGTTATAGGAACTCCAGCATCCATAATTTGATTAGTAATGGTTACTGTCCCAGAAACATAAATTATGTTATATACTCTTCCATCACAAGAGGTTGCTGGGGGTAAAGTAACATTTGATTTAGCAAACAAACTAGCTGAAGAATTGTATCTAGAAGAATCATTTACGCCTCCATCAATTGGACTTGCTGCATAAGCAAATGTACCACCAACTTGAAATGAAGAAGAAGGTTTATCAATATTAATTCCTGTACGAGTTTTATTATATGGGTCATTAGTTTCGTGGTTAGTTTCCAATATGTAAATTGCATTTGCAATATTCACAGAATTACTGATGGATGTAGGAAATAAGGTGTTGTAACCAATTGCAATATTGTTATCCCCATTCTGTAAGCCTATACCAGAACTTTTACCCACTCCAATATTAAAATTACCATTACTAAGGAAAGATAAAGAACCTTGACCAATTGCAGTATTGTCTTCAGCTTGTGTAACTGTTGACATAGATCCTGCACCAATTGCTACATTTCTCATTCCTTGATTAAGAATACCCAATGAACCGTAACCCATACTAACGTTTCCTACAGTATTAGCATTGGCAAAACCAAGGGATAAAGGACCGAATGCTACATTTAGTGAAGTAGGGCTAATTAAACCAGCTTTCATATTAGCAACTTTGAAAACAAGATCTACATTATCTGTTGTTCCTATAAAATTATTAGTTGCATCAAGACCATTATTTCCTTTTAACTTCCATCCTCCAAATGTCATTTCTTGCCAAACTGTTCCATCAAAACAGTAGTAACCTGATCCTTTAATATTAACTCTCTGTGCATTTGAATCTCCACCTGAAATATCTGTAATGTATACAATTGTTCCTTGTTGTAAAGCTCCATACAAATTATCACCTTTAGCAGTAAGTTCCGCTCGGGTTAATCTTGGAGCCTGAAAACCAGTCATGTCAGTTACATCTGACTTTCCTCTTACATCAAGTGTTGAAGAAGGTGTTTGAGTGTTAATGCCTACTCTTCCTTGTTGAGAGTATAGATTTGATGTTAATACTGTAGAAGCTAACAAAACTAAACCAAAACGGGTCAATCTATTTGTCATGTTAATTTTTTTCATGTTTTATTAATTTATTATTCTATTTGTCACAAAGTAAAACTCTAAACAATTGCTTTGTGACAAAGTTATAAATATTTTTAAAACAAATGTGCTTTTTGTTATAAAATTTTATATTGTATTTTTTTTGCTATCTTTGAATTACAATAAAAGAGTATAGATTTTTTTTATTGGTCAAAAATTTTTTTAACCGTCTTGTTACATAATGTAATTAGACGGTTTTATTTTTTGTTACTACTTATTATTTTTCACAGATTCTAAAACAATTGGAACTCCTGACCAAATAACAAAAGGATATCGGAGTTTAACCAGGATAAAGAGAAGCACAGGGAGAGTCCTGAAGCTCTTAATTTTTTTCTTTAGCAATATTGTGCAGCGCTCCGGGTTCCGGATCCGGGAGAGTGATCAGTGTGGCCAGCTGGAGATATTTATGAAATCACCGGCATTGTTCCGGAAGGATCCCCCGGGGGTGGAAAGATCTGCGCCTGCAGATAAAAAAGATATCGGAGTTTAACCAGGATAAAGAGAAGCACAGGGAGAGTCCTAAGGTCCTTATTTTTTTCTTTAGCAATATTGTGCAGCCATCTGGGTTCCGGATCCGGGAGAGTGATCAGTGTGGCCAGCTGGGGATATTTATGAAATCACCGGCATTGTTCCGGAAGGATCCCCCGGGGGTGGAAAGATCTGCGCCTGCAGATAAAAAAGATATCGGAGTTTAACCAGGATAAAGAGAAGCACAGGGAGAGTCCTAAGGTCCTTATTTTTTTCTTTAGCAATATTGTGCAGCCATCTGGGTTCCGGATCCGGGAGAGTGATCAGTGTGGCCAGCTGGGGATATTTATGAAATCACCGGCATTGTTCCGGAAGGATCCTCCGGGGGTGGAAAGATCTGCACCTGCAGATAAAAAAGGATCTCAGAGTTTAGTTTACAATTACAAAAAAAAATCCTGGATAAACCAGGATAACAAAACATATAAAAATTCTAGATTATTCTTAAATATCCATTAGGTAAAATTTTAGATTTCCTAGAACTATTGTATCCAGCAATAATAAATCCTTGTATTTCATGTAAAAAATCTTTACCAATATAATCTTGCATTTTTTTTCCAGTCTTCCTGCACTTTCCCTTAAACAAAGTATAGGCATCTTCAATTTCCTTTCTATTCATTTCACTATCACTATATCTTTCAGAAAACAATTTAAATTCATCATCTTCAACAGCATGTCTCTTTTTTATATATGCAAGCTTAGAAGCAACACTAACTGTTTTCTTAGCTCCTTCTGGTAAATCAACTACAATACTCTTATCTGTTTTATAAGGCATAATTGTAATATTATCTTTTTTTATACTATAGTTAAAAGATAAATTACTGTAAAGATCAAGATCTTTCTTGATTGGCGCTAAAAATCCCTTAGATAGGTCACGTGCTGTACTATAATTAACAGAAAATCTATAATTAAGGGTAGTATATTTAATAAGAGTACCTTTTTCAAGATTCACTTTAGAAAGCCAAAGTAAGAAAAGTACCCTCTTGTTACTTTGTATCTTAAATGCACTTTCTAAGATCAAGTAGTTATATTGTGATATCTGAACGATCTGCTTTAACCAATATGAACTGATTAAAAACTGAGTAAAGCCCTTTTCTACTACAGTTACGTTTGAAATTAGTCCACCAAATGTCTTTATTTTTTGGCCCTTCGAATTTATTGCAAAGTTCCAATCCTGTTTATATTTTGCCAAAAAAGCAAGTGCGGGATCTAAAGAAGTATGATTGTCTGTAGGACAAATACGGCTATTCTTTAATCTGACTTCTGCATAAGTATTATGTTCAGTTAAAAATTCTTCTTCAAATAACTCTAATTGTTTAGCTTCTGACTTAGGGTCAAACTGCTTTGAGTAAAAAGTTTCATAGATAAGATATATTATTCTCAGTGAAGTTATAGGTACATCTATTGCTCTTCCAGTTTCATCAAAGAAAAAATTATCTATAAAGTCTTTCCCAAATTTTACAAGAGGTCTCTTAGTAGACTCTTTTTTATAATCTACAACATTACCATAGTTAATTTCAACGTCCCCTGCTTTCTTATTTTTATCATTTGTAGACATACTTACCTTTTTGTTATAAGTTCAACCCTATCCTCAATTTTTTTCTTTGCTTTTTGTACTGAATCATAAACTGTACTTGCAGTATAATATAATACCACCAGCATAAAAATTGTTCTTATAGACGGAAAATAAATTTTCTTATTTTTTCTTTGATCCATGGCTATAATTTTTAAATCATCTTATCATTCATAAATCTAACAACTTCAAAAAAGAAGAAGTTTATACTATACCTCGTTGGCTTAGTTTCAAAATTTTTGAATTTAGTATTCATCAAGGCGAAAAGTAATTCATAATCTGGTATATTAATTTTGATTGTTAACGAATCTCTATCAACAATTTGATCAATATCTACGTGATGAGATCCCTTGGTTACATTATTTTTGTAAAAAAGAGCTTCATCTTCAGACGGATATAAAAGATATTTATATGTCTGTTCGTAATCAATTTTCATCATATTAATAACTAGATGAAAGATATAGGCATAAGATTGTTTTTTCCTGTCTAAATCTAGTTTAATGAATAATTTATTACATAAAGTAATATATTTTTCAAGAAAGGATCTCTCAGTTCTAAAAACAAGTTTCAAAAAATCTGTGTTTTTAGAAAAAAGCTCATCTCCATCGGCATTTAATATTTTCTCTAATGTTTTTTTAGGCTTTGTAAATGAATTTTTTTCTTTTAGCAATATATCCTGAGTTGGCTTAACATTAGACGTAGATTTATTACCTTTAGAAGGTGCTAAATTAAGCTTACTAACATCAGCATTAGCACTCTCAACCTTTGAGACAGATTCTTTACTGTCTATAACTTTTGAAATGACAGGTTCTGATTTCTTTTCCTCAGTATAAGAATTGATTGATGTAAGATCCCAATCCATACTGCTTACTGCACCTGCAAATTCAGGGTTTCCTTTCTTGGATTTATTATCTTTTTTTATCATAACGCTTTCAATTTGTTAATTTTTTCAACTACTTCAACTCCAAAATTTGTATAATCTTCTGCAGAAATACTATTAGGGCTATAATTAAAGATAGTAGAGTTTAAATTTAATGCTTGCTGCATTGCCGTATTTCTTCTTATGTCTGATTTAAATAGCAGATCACCTATACTACCCGCCATAGCTTCCTTGTACTGCTTATAAATGATCTCTTCTCTACTTCCAATAATAGTAAATACAAGACCTAATAATTTCAAACCAGGATTCTCAGGCTTTATTCTTTTGATTGAAGATATTACTTTTTGAAAACCCGTTATGCTATCTTTATCAGGACTAGCCGGAACAATAACATAATCGGAAGCAAGCAAGGCAACCTCGTTTGAAGTCAGCAAAGATTTATTCAAAAGACGTGGCTGGCAATCTATCAGAACATAATCAAAGTTATTTAAAAATAACTCTCTGTAAGCTCTAAGAGAATATCTTTTCCGCTTATATTCCTCAGAATTTTCATCTTGGTCAGAATTAATGTTGAAATACACATCAATATCTTCAGTACCCATTATAGTAAACAAATTTCCATCTTCATTTGTAAAAAAGGATGGGTTTCGTTTACCATTAAGAAGATCTACGATGTTATAATCTACTTTGACATCTTTGTGAAGACCCCCTACTTTTTCAGTAAGATTCATTTGAGCATCGAAATCAATTAATAGAACTCTATTTCCCTGATTTGCAAGATATGCTCCTAACATAAAAGTTGTAGTGGTTTTTGCAACACCACCCTTATTATTAATTATTGATATTACCATTTTAAAAGATGTATTTAGTTTTAATTTATAGTTTTCAATATACTAGATTCTAATATACCAAAATAATTTTAAAAATATGCCGAAATTCGGCATATTTAACAAGATTAATTATTTACCTCCTAACAGAAGGATTTCATCCACTCTAATTTCAGTAACATACCGCTTAACACCATCTTTATCATCATACGACCTGTATGTTATTTTTCCTTCTATGGCAATTTCTTTTCCTTTAGGAACGTACTTCTCAAAAATTTCTGCAGTTTTCCCGAAGCTTATGAGTTGATGCCATTGCGTCTCTTCAACTTTTTCTCCTTTTGAATTAGTA
Source organism: Chryseobacterium oncorhynchi (assembly GCF_002899895.1). Taxonomy (GTDB): domain Bacteria; phylum Bacteroidota; class Bacteroidia; order Flavobacteriales; family Weeksellaceae; genus Chryseobacterium; species Chryseobacterium oncorhynchi. The sequence goes on along the minus strand of NZ_PPEI02000009.1, from coordinate 79,750 downwards.
AAATGCTCAGTTGTTGCTAAAGATACACTGGCTTTAGCATTTCCATTTTCGAAGGTGGTCATCTCAACTTCCTTCCCAGTAAACCCGATCAGGGCAACGCGATTTCTTAGTGACATAATATATAAGTTTAAAATTATTACTGCTAATATACAAATTATTTGGTATACAATACTCTAATTTTATAAAATATTTAGTATACTGTATACTAATTAAAATTCAGGGGTTATTTTTCCATCTTTACTTAATTTAAGTTTTGCAGAAAAACTGGTACCTTTAGAGCTCTTAAGATTATCTATTTTTTTTGTAATTCCATTTTTTATAAGCTGAGAAACAATATTGGTAGTAATCTTTTTACCATAAATTATCTTCCATATACTAAATTTACACTTGAAGTTATCTTTGTTCCAATTACTACACCCATAACTTTTAGTAAATTCTATTATTAGCCCATCTTTACAAATGGGACAAGTTCCTAAAGAATTAATTTCTTTGCTAAATGAAACATCAGTTGAATTTGAAAAAATATCTACGACAATTTTTTTTGTAAATTCTGTAATCTCTTTGTAAAAAACGCCAATATCTTCTTTACCTTCAGCAACTTTTTTTAATTTACTTTCCCATATAGCCGTAGTTACTATATTAGAAACCTCTAAATCTTTAATAATACTATAGAACTTTAAGCCTTTCTCTGTAGGGACATACTTATTCTTATGTAAATCAATAAATCCTATTTTTTTTAGCTTCTCAATTATTCCAGGTCTTGTAGCCTGTGTTCCTATTTGAAGTAAATTAAGATCAATACTGCTGCTTATTTGAGTTACTAATTCCGGATTTTGCTCCTTGAGTAGTTTTCCAAAATTTGTCAAATCTTTTGTCAAATTGACTTCTGAATATAATTGTGGTGGCTTACTTTCGATTTCCTTAATTACAAGACTTTCGACTTTAACATTTCTATTTATTTCAAGAACAATATCAATTTGTTGTTCGTTTTGCTGCAAATCAACATCATCTTCCTTTTCATTCTGCTCTGTGTTCACTTGATATACTTGCCAACCTTTAAACAATACCTTACTGGAGTAAGTATAGAACATGACAGAATTATTATCAAATACATATTTTGTCTTTTCATATACTGCTGCATCAGAGAATGATTGTAAGCATCGATTCAGAATTAAGAGATAAACATTTTTTTCTTTAGCATTTAAGCTCTGAATATTTTCCTTTTGACCAGTAAGAACAATAGCATCATGACTTCCTGTAAGTTTAGTATCATTGACCGATCTAGGTATATTATTGCTAAAAGAAAAAGAATAACCTAATAACGCTTTAGCAAAAGAAACAATAAATTCTTTTTGCCTGTTATAGTTTTCTTGATTAATATATTCACTATCTGTTCTTGGGTATGACGTCAACTTTTTTTCGTATAAAGTTTGAGCTATATCTAAGGTTTCCTTTCCACTATATTTAAATTTTTTATTTGCCTCAATAATCAACGTATCAATGGAAAATAATAATGGAGGATTAACTTTTTGATTTTGCTTTATAATATCAACACATTTGTGAAAAGCAGAACAGCTTTTAATGGTATTTTCTGCATCTATTTTATGATCAAAAATCTCTGTTTCGGAGTGAAAAAAAACATTCTCATTGTGTTCCGCTCGCAATCTATAAGTAAAAGTTTTTTGAAATGACTTATTTTTAAGAAACCGTTCACAAATTATTTTGAGAATTGCAGTCTGTACTCTTCCAATCGTAAGAACAGATCCATTCCCAAGCTGTAAGGTAGCCGCCTGTGTTCCATTAACACCTACTAACCAATCAGCAATAGCCCTGGCATAAGCGCTTTTTCCCAAATAAAAAACTTCCTTTGAATCAAGTAGATTGTTAAAGCCGGTTCTAATATCACCTTCAGTTAATGAAGAAATCCACAGTCTTTTGTAAGGCAGTTTTGATCCGAGAAAATTATACACATATAGGAAAATTAATTCCCCCTCTCTGTCAGCATCAGTAGCATTGATAATTTCTTTTGATTTAGAAAGCAAACTTCTAATGATGTCTAATTGTTTCTTTTTTCCAGAATCAATGTTTTTAGAATTTGAAGGAGATGAACCAATTTTATATAGATACTTTGTTGGTATTAATGGCAAATAAGATTTATTCCATTTTTTTTCGTTATGATAAGCTTCATCCCGCTCTAATTCGATTAGATGCCCATAGCACCATGTTAAGTAATATTGATTACTCTCATAATATCCGTTCTTATTATCAAATCCACCTAAAGCTTGAGCGTACTCTTTAGCCTGACTTGGCTTCTCTGCTATAATTAACTTTTTCATATTTAAAGTTTACCATTAATAAAAGCTACAGCAATATCTTTTAATAGTTCAATAAATTTTTTCATAATTGATTTGGATTTTGTTGTTCAAATTTGGATTTACATTCGCCACATATCAAATGAACATCGGGCTTAGCCCAAACATTCACATTACATATTTTGCAACTGTATTTTATTTTCATTTTGTTTGTTCCTACCACTTCCCCTTCAGAAGATACCATTAGTCCATTAACCATTTCTACAGTTCTCCCTACAATAGAATTGGCTTCATAATAGAGATCAGAAAATATATTTTCATTCATTAAAGACTGGGTAAGTATTGAAAACCTGCCACTAACTATTGGATAATCTGCCATTTTTTGTCCAACTACCTTCCCCCCCTCCTTTCCTGTTGACGATGGCATTAAGCCAATTTCAATCATTTTATCTGCCCATTCTTTGTTATGATATCCTGTTCGCGATGGAGAACCGAAATGATACTGCCATTGATGGCACATTTCATGAACAATAGTTTGACATATTTCAGTTAATGGGTATTTATGAAACCACAGAGGATTTATTGCAATTTCATCTACATTTTCAGTAGAAGTAGAATCAACCCATCTTTTGAATGAATAATGTCCAAAAACATTTTTATTCCTGGTTATTACAATCATTGGATAAGTTAAATTTCCCTGAAACAGGTTTACATTATAGAATTCAAATAGGTAATTAAAAAGATTATAGAATTCTTTTGTGGGTTGAGAATTTTTCATAACGTTTTACATTATGCAGAACACTTGTAATTCAAAAAAATATTTTGAAATATGTAGTAGTACAGATTAAAATCTTTTAGATGTTTTACAGTACCTATTTTACTTTTGAATCGTTCATCCTCTAATGTTTGAATATACGAGTTTACCTTTTCAACAGCTCTCACTACAGTAGTGTGTCTTACCTCGAAAAAAGAGGCTATTGTTTCAAAATTTGCACCTTTTATTTTATTAACTTTCTTTTCCTGATAAAGAAAATACATAATCAAGACACGAATTAATGTGATATCGTAACTTTTTTCAGTAATCTGGTTGTCCGGATAGTGAAGTTTAAAAATTTCAACGTACTTGTCTTTCTTATCAGCAAGTTGTTTTTCAATATTAATACTTTGTGACAAACTATTCATAATAAAAATTGCTTTGTGACAAAGTTATAAAATTTTTTATTGTCACAAAGCAATTTGAAAGTTTATTTAAAGAGAATATTATTTTTTTAATCCTAAGTTTTGATTTTGTTCAGAATTCTCCAGTATTTGGTTTAATGAGATTTCAATTCCATGATTGACATTTAGATCGGTTTTTATTTGATTTATCTGTTTGTTAGAAATTTTTAAAATTGTATTTCCATTATTAAGAATAACGGGAATGCCTAAAATTTCAGAAAATTTTGTAGCTTCATCATTATATGAATAAAAGTTTGCAGAATCATTAGAAACAAAAACATTTTTATAACCTTCATCTTTTAAAATATTGTACCGCTGTAAACACATTAGATTTTCTTTTTTAGCAATACTATCTAAGCAACAATACATTATATCATAATCATAAATCAGAATTTTCATGAAATGCTGATAGTTTTTAAAATCCAAGTTTTGACTTTCAATTCTGAATCCTGGCATTTCTGATTCTGACATTTCATTCAATATATCCCTGACACTAGTATTACAAAAGATTCCTATAAATTTCTGCTGCTCTCCTAAATGCTCATTTAGTATAGCCTTATCTAATGTTTCCAGATCTGAAATTATTTTAAATGATTTTTCTTCATTATCAATAACCAAACTCTTAGTCTCATAAGACATTACATCTTGTACCGAAGAATTTTTTATTTTTTCTTCCAAAAGTTCACTTTCAAGTTTTAAATCACTTAATTTTTCTTCTTGGTTAAATGTTTGATTAGACGATAATATTAAGGCATCAATAGCTTTTACTTCTCTTTCTATATTTTCTTCAACATTTTTTATTTTAGAGCATATTGTATCTATAGATCTAATGAAAAATGTCATTGCAGATTGAACACTATCCAAATTTATTTTACCCTCATTAACAGAATATTCAAGCCTAGTACTATTTTCCATAGCTTCTTTATTCCTGATTTTAAAAAGAACACCAAGCCATGAATGGTTTTCTATAAATATTTCAAATCCAAACAATTCGCCAATCACTTTTTTACTATACATATCCAATGAAGGCCCTATTATTTCAACTAATCCTTTTAGATATTCATAGATTTCTACATTTGTTGCCTTTGAATCTAGCTCAAAATAAATTGGTTTATTAACCCTATTCCCTTTTTCGTCCATTACCACCTTAGATTTGTATGATGAGTAATCAAATTGAAATTTCACTTTAATTGACTCATATTCTCTCAGCCTTTTTTTGCTTGATTCAATTTTTTGAACAGTTTCCCGATTCTTACTTATTATTAGATATTGATCTTGCTCTAATTCCTTAATCTGGTTGTCGACTTTAGTTTTTAATAACATTGTATTATCTCCTGTTAGCTGTGCCTGAAGTTCAGCTAAAGACATCCCAGTGTTTTCATCAATAGAACCTTCATCAATTCTACGAGAAATTTGCAATCCGATACTAGCTCCTTTAATTTGTTTAATAAATCCTTCCTTATTTTTATTAATATCTATTTTGTAATTATCTAATGTATTTTTTGTGACAGAAAATCCAATATCAATCTTATTGTTATTGAAATTCTTTGCAAACCAGTTCCCTGTTCTGAAACCTCTCCCATTTCGTTGATCAAGTTCGGCTGGTTTCCATGGAATTGATAAATGGTTGATAAAAGATAGTCTATACTGGACATTTAATCCGGTACCCGCATTTTCAGTTCCTCCAATTAGAAACCTGATTACTCCATTATTCATCATTTTACTAAGTTTTGTTTTTTTTATCTCAGTATTATAGTCTTGTATAAAGGCAATCTCAGCTTCAGGAACCCCAGATTTTATTAATTTGAATTTAATATCATCATAGATAGATGTGAATACATTATTTTTATAATTTTCCTCGAGTTCTTCAAAATCATATTTCTTTTTTGGTGTACTAATATCCACAAAAACAATCTGCGCTGTTTTTTGTGCAGATTCTTTATAATATCTATTTACAAGTTCTTTTACAGTTAAATTTACCTTACTTCCGGGTTCGTCAGGATACCTTGCAGAAATTAATCTCATATCAATAGAAGCTTTAAAAGCTAAATTCATGGCTACCAGGGATAAAGCCGTTGATTGAGAATCTATATTCAATGGTTTATCAAGACCTAATATACTTTGATCTTTATTTTCTAAGAATTTTTTAAGTTTTACATAGAATCTTTTTTGTAATGGTGTCTGTTCATTTAACATTAGGAACTCATTCTTTTCAGGTCTATCAATTTTAGCAAGTTCACCTGTCATTACGTCAGCCATTTGATTATACATCAAAGAAAGTTCAGGCAGATTAATAAAATACCGAAATCTCTCCTTTGCAATAATTTGATTTATCATATTAGTTTCAAAATCAATAGTTTTTTCAGCGAAATTTGAACACCAGGCATCAAAATTATATATACCTCTTTCTTTTAAAGATTTTGGAGTTAAATATTTCTGAAGCAAATAAAGTTCAGTAATTGAATTTGATATTGGAGTACCGGAAAAAAAAGAGGCACCATATTCATTTGACTTTGTATTTTTTTGAATAGTTCTAAGTGCAGTTAGTAAATTATTAGCTCGTTGAGAACCGTTTGTATTACCAAGCCCAGCTACTCTGGTGTGCTTTGTTTGGTACATTAAATTTTTAAACTTATGTGATTCGTCAACAATTATATGATCAATACCTAAATCAGTGAAAGAAAGTACATTTTCATCTTTCCTATTCCTAATTTTATCAATCAAAACTTCAAGTTTAGCATCTAAATTTTTCTTGCGTATTTCAAGCCCTTTTAACTGCTTTTTACTAATATCAATATCTTTTGCATCGAGTAGATTAGCTTCAACATCTGTTAGCTCTTGTGAAACGATATCTTTTTCAACATCCGGATCTTGAGGAATAGAAGAAAACTGTTCATGAGACATAATCACAACGTCATAATTGTTGTTTCTAATTCGATTGAGAAAGGTTTCACGTTCTTTGGCCGTAAATTCTTTATGAGAAGCAAATAGCACATTAGAAGCAGGTAGTAATGTTCTGTATGCCGTTGCCAAATCAGAAACATTAGCTTTGATTCCTATTATCACCGGCTTTTTAAACACAGAAAGTTTTTTTCCGAAGTGAGCAGTAGCAGCTATAGTAAATGTTTTACCTAATCCAACCTCATGATCTCCAATTCCTCCTTCATTGGAAATCATTTTCCATGGAGCACGTTTTTGATGTTCATATATTTCTGGTATACCAAAAGATTTGATATCAAAATCTGAAAAATCAAGAATTTCTGTATCGTACGATGCAATAACAATGTTATTAAATTTATCATTATAGAGTTGTGTAATCTCTGTTTTCTTATCTAATGATAAATCATAAATAAAATTTAAAAATTCCTTACGTAGTTTTGTGATCTCTCTTTTATAATATTTTGTAGCGGCTTCATCTGTTACTGAAATATCGTCAATAGTTTTGTAAGTAACAATGGGATAAAGATCATAAAAAGCATTGTAAATAATATCAGTAGGATAGATATATCTTCCACTATGACACTCATAATTAAAGCTTCTATATTTCGCACTGTAATCTGAAGTTGTTGTAGTTACAAAAAAGTTATCCAGGTTCTGATTGTAGTTGGTTGAAAAATCTTGCTCAAAATATTTTTTTAAAAAGATTTTAAAAAGATCCTGTGGAAACCATCGGCTTCCCAATTGAATATTAATAGATTCAAAAGGGATTGTTGTTGGCAAATAGGAACTTAATTCTGTTAGCAGCAAATCATTTTCCGGATTTTTTAGTTCTTCAATTTTCCTGATTTTATCTTTTATATTGCCAGAAAAAAATAAACTCCTTAATTCAAAACTTTCTGACAAAGGATTTTTAACAATTTTTCCTTTTAATAATTCAATTACTTGTTCAGTATCTAAATTTGACAAGCCTGATATATAGTCAATATCAATTTTACCTTTTGAATTATAAGATTTTGCTAAAGCCAGATTAACATCTAATTGTTCAATAGCATCTGTTTTCGAAAAAAATATATCTGCTTTAACCCACTTTGTAAATTTGTTAATTGTAAATAAGTCAATCTGCGTTTCTATTTCTTCTGAAAAATTCTCTAAGCTTTTTAAAAGTGAAAAATAATCAGAATCATAATTGCAGACTTTTTTATTATCGTTTATGAACCCAAAATATGATACAAACATATCATACTGTACATTAAGTCTCTCTCTAAAGGATTCTATATTTTGTATCTTATTTCGTTCTGCATTTAGAAGTAGATTATAAGCATCATAAACTAAAAGATATTGCTTTATCAGATCAATATCACTCTCATTAGTTTGAAGACTTTCCAAGCCAAAAATTCTATCTTGATTATCATCATTAATTTCAAAAATTCTAGCCGGTTCATAAAATCTATTTAATGCTAGCATTCCAACGACTGGTTCTTTATGAAAAGAAAAATTATCAAAACTATACTGATAAGTTTTATATATTAAAGGCTGATTAAATCTAGCATAAAAGTATTTAGAAAACTCATCTCCATCTTTACTTTCATTAATATTTAGATCTACTAATAATGAGTGATTTTTGGCATTATTTTGAAGAGAATCAACAATTTTATCAAATGTAATTTTAAACTCACGACTAGTTAAAATTATAGTGCCAGTTTGTGGCCATATTATATTGGAATAAACATCGATTACATATTTCTTTTGAAGTATTGAAGTACCATTCGTAATGCTTGTTTCATTAAATTTTGCAACGGTAAATAAAGGTACTTCCTTACCTTTATAATTAGCTGAAATAATAGCAAGTGATTTATATGAATCAAATCCAGTTGCAGTATTAATATCATTTCTAAAGAGATTTAGTTGATCCGTAGTATCAATATCTTCATAATTGAAAGTAGGAAAAGGGAAATTTTGAAAGATAAATTCTTCTTTGTCTTCGGAGATTCTAACAAACCTAAGTTGTGGTATAAGAACGCTCCGATCTCTAAAAGCTTCAGGAATCTCCTCTGCTTCCATTAAATAATTAAATTCCTCTTTACCATAAGGATCAGTACTAATTTGAGGTTGCTTTAAGAATACTTTATCAAAATTATTGTAAATAAACTCATTAATTAAAACTCCTTCATAAGATAATGTCTCAATATATCTTTGATCTTTTGAAGCATTAGATCTTCTAATCCCCTGAAATATATGAGTTGAGACTTCTGCTCCATTCTCAATAAATACATTTTTAGGAAGCGCAACAATATCTAAAAGTTCGATTTCATTAGCCAGTTCAGATCTTAAGAATTTATTTGATGGGGAATTGAGAACTCCTGTTGATGTAAGTAGGCTTAATGCTCCTCCTTCGTTAAGAAGTTTCATTGAATGATAAAAAAAGAAATTGTGAATTTTTCCAGTTATTTTATTATCATAATTTTTATATTTTACCTTAAAATTTCCAAAAGGAATATTTGAACAAATAAAATCAAATTTTTCTCGGAAGTTAACTTCTTCAAAACCTTTATTAATAATGGTCACATTAGAAACATTTCGATATTTAGCAGAAAGAATATAAGCTGCTAAATAATCTTTCTCCACTCCGGTAATTTTTGAATCTGGATAATATCGTAGAAACGAATCAATATATGCTCCACTACCAGCACAAGGATCCAGAATGGAAATGATATTGTTTGGATTATTATTATATAAATTGGAAACTTGAAGATCCACAATATAATCAGGAGTATAGAACGATGTTAATACACTTTCTTTTATTGAAGACCATATATGTTCGAAATTTTCAAAATTTTCTGAAATATAGTTGTAAAAGTTTTTTATTTCATTTTCTAGTTTGAGATCTATTTTACTAATACTATCTATAGTTGTCCAAGGTATTTCCATCGGAAATAAAATGCATTTGATTCCACCAAATCCCTTATATTGATTTAAGATAAGAAGTTCATCTTCAGATGGTTTATAATTAGGTAAATCATTAATTTTTTTTGCAAGTAAAACAGCTTGAATATTTGATTGTAATTGATTTTTCTGATTATAAGTCATATTTTTTAATTTGAATCAAAAGTATTGGAATATGAAACATTGATTTAAAATTGTGCAAACTTTTACAAAAGTATTTTTGGAAAGATCTACGCCTGCAGATAAAATGGATATCGGAGTTTAACCAGGATAAAGAGAAGCACAGGGAGAGTCCTAAGGTCCTTATTTTTTTCTTTAGCAATATTGTGCAGCCATCCGGGTTCCGGATCCGGGAGAATGATCAGCGTGGCCAGCTGGGGATATTTATGAGATCGCCAGCATTGTTCCGGAAGGATCCTCCGGGGGTGGAAAGATCTGCGCCTGCAGATAAAATGGATATCGGAGTTTAACCAGGATAAAGAGAAGCACAGGGAGAGTCCTGAGGGTCTTAATTTTTTTCTTTAACAATATTGTGCAGCCATCCGGGTTCCGGATCCGGGAGAATGATCAGCGTGGCCAGCTGGGGATATTTATGAGATCGCCAGCATTGTTCCGGAAGGATCCTCCGGGGGTGGAAAGATCTGCGCCTGCAGATAAAAAAGGATATCGGAGTTTAGCCAGGATAAATAGAAGCTCAGGGAGAGTCCTGAGCTTCTTATATTTGATTACACTACGGCTTTCCGTAACAGATTAAAAAAAATAATTTTGTAGCCAATCAAGCGAAATTGATTCAAAAAATATTACTTAAAAACTAAACTCTGATCAGATGTTGAAGTTTGAGAATAACAAAATTTCAATTTTTTTCTTTGCTTTTTGATGGTTTAAAGTAATAAAATAAAAACAATATTAATGGAAGTATGGTTACAATAACTGGAAATATATAGCGAGAAGGTGCTGGTTGTTTATCTTCAGGAAGAAAATAAACATCATGTATATCATTTTTATTAATTTTCTCACCGGTAGAATAACTTATGTAAAACTTATCATCACTAGTAAAAAGTCCTTCAGCCATTTTTTTTCCATTCTTATCAAAAAGCACTGTATTTTGCGGAAAGTGTTCTCTGAAATATTTAGGGTAAAAAATGATGCCACAGAAATAAACAATTACCATTATTGCAATTAAAATTAATCTCTTTTTCATTTTTTAATTTATTATATTTTATTAATTACCTTAACAATCTTTCAAAACCAACAATTTTATCTATATAATATATCGAATTGTTATCTATATCACGATATGGATCATCTTTATATTTAGGTGTGATAAAAGTACTTTTAATATTAGCTCCTGTCACCAGCTTTAAAATACCTTGAGTAGTTCTTCTTTCTTCATCTTCATAATTTTCTATTTCAATCTCAACCAAGATTTTCTGTTTTCTAATAATCTCTATTTTTTTTAGTAAAAAAAGGGGCCAAATCAATGCCGTAAAAGAACCTATTAAAATAATAAATACATCTAATATATCTTTTAGCGTAATAAGATAGACGACTGAAAAAACGGCTATTGGGCCTGTAATTAAAAAAGAGATTTGTGCTTTTCTTTCTTTTTCGGTTATAATCTTCTTTGTCTCAATAAGTTTTTTAAAATCCATATAATAAGGGGATTAAAATTATTAAATTCATCAATTATATTGTATCAATTATTTCACAATGCATACCTACTTTAAAAGTCCATTCTTCTTCATTAACATCACAGAATTGGACTTCGTTATTAAGTGGAAAAAACATTCCTACAAATCTATCATTAATCTGCAATGTAGATCCTTTTTTTACTTTTCTTTCTATTCCTGTAACTTTAAAAATTACATAATGTGGATTTCTATTTTTCATATTTATCTGCGACTTTATCCACCTGCACCGGTGGTTTTTGATTATCTATCGTTCTTTTAATCCTAAACTTGTTAGATACTTTCTTTGAATCGTGCTTAGATGATTTAATTGTTTATAACCAAGATCTCCTTTCCTTTTAAACAATTCTCGATAAATTTTTTGAGAAAATGAGTCAGGTCTATAGCGATTATCAGGCTTTTTCTGGTCATTTACTTTAGCAATATAAAGAAGCTCATCATCATCCATATTTTCTAAAGCCATTTTAATTTCATCAGGTTTTGATTCTTTAAGTTTCTCATACTCGTCTTGCTCTAAACCCACAAAGGCTTTATCTATTTGTGGTTTTATAAGTCTGATATCTTCTTCTGAAAGTTCAATCTCTCCGATTGAGAGTCTAAATTTATGAAACTGCATATTTATTCTGCGACTTTATCCACCTGCACCGGTGCTTTTAATGCTTATCAAATATACAAAAAACTATTCAAATAATACCCTATTTCGTGATTTTTTTAACAAATTAAATAACAAAAATTTAAACTATTTTACGGTAAACCGTATTCTTTTAATTTTCTATTTTGGAAGGATCCTCAGGGGGTGAAAAGATCTGCGCCTGCAAACAAAATGGATATCGGAGTTTAGCCAGGATAAATAGAAGCTCAGGGAGAGTCCTGAGGGCCCTATTTTTTTTCTTTAGCAATATTGTGCAGCCATCCGGATTCCGGATCCGGTAGAGTGATCAGTGGGGCCAGCTGGAGATATTTATGAGATTGCTGGCATTGTTCCGGAAGGATCCTCCGGGAGTGGAAAGATCTGCGCTTGCAGATAAAATGGATATCAGAGTCTAACCAGGATAAAGAGAAGCACAGAGAGAGTCCTGAGGGCCCTATTTTTTTTCTTTAGCAATATTGTGCAGCCATCCGGGTTCCGGATCCGGTAGAGTGATCAGTGGGGCCAGCTGGAGATATTTATGAGATTGCTGGCATTGTTCCGGAAGGATCCTCCGGGAGTGGAAAGATCTGCGCTTGCAGATAAAATGGATATCGGAGTTTAACCAGGATAAAGAGAAGCACAGGGAGAGTCCTGAAGCTCTTAATTTTTTTCTTTAGCAATATTGTGCAGCGCTCCGGGTTCCGGATCCGGTAGAGTGATCAGTGGGGCCAGCTGGAGATATTTATGAGATCACCGGTAATGTTCCGGAAGGAAACTCCGGTGAAAAGATCTGCGCCTGCAGATAAAAAGGATATCGGAGTTTAACCATGATAAAGGGAAGCTCAGGGAGAGTCCTGAGGCTTTTTTTTCTTTAGCAATATTGTGCAGCCATCCGGGTTCCGGATCCGGGAGAGAGATCAGTGGGGCCAGCTGGGGATATTTATGAGATCACAGGCATTGTTCCGGAAGGATCCTCCAAGGGTGGAAAGATCTGCACCTGCAGATAAAATAAAACATTTTTGAAGAAATTTATCTTTAGTATAGAAAGAATATGTAAAAGTTGCGTCACAACTTTAATTAATATCCATATGTACATTGAAAACTCTTTATTAATGGGCAAAATTAGCAAACCGGATTTTTTTTAAAGTCGATCGTACTTTTGGAAAATTGAAAGTATTTATTAAAAAATGAAAAATATATAAAATGAAAAAATTTATTCAACTTATAAAGCCTCACCCTGTTGCAATAGTGGGAGGATTGCTTTTATTAGCAGGAGTAATAATTTACTCAGTAACAATAAAAAAAAATGTGGAAGTCCAGATTTCTGATTATTTTATTTTTAAAGCTTCAGATTAGGAAGTATTAAAAATATACGACAAGTTCTGTCGTATTAGGCTGTTAACTTTGCTGTGAAAAGTTTAACATAATATCGAATGTTTTAGGCAAAAAAAGTGTCTAATTTTGCATTATGAACAGTCATGAAAAACATAGCGGAAAATTAGAAATATTTAAACTGGCAAGTACCGACCCGGTAATATTAAAGCCATTTAATGAGTCTCTATTAGCGGGTGCTAGTGGATATCAGAGTTTTTCCAGTCCGGCTGATGATTATCCAGAAATGGACTTATTTAGCTTTTTAATCAAAAATTCTGAAACAACTTTTCCTGCAAAAATAGAGGGTGATTGCCTTTCTGAGATAGGGGTTTATAATAATGATTGGGCAATAATTGAAAAGGGTCTCACTCCGAAAGAACTGGATTTAGTAGCTGTATATATCGATGATCAGCCTTATATAAAAAGATTCAATCCCAAATATGATTCTAACAATCGTTTAAAAAGCCTACAGTTTAAAACGGCTAATAAAAACTATGCAGATTTTGATATTGACGAAACAACATCGTTTTTGCTTTGGGGGGTGATTGTGGGAATCGTAAGAAAATATAGATGAGAACTTATGATAGCCATTTGTGATGCTAACAATTTTTATACAACAGTCGAAACCTTATATCAAGTAAAGTATCGGGGTAAACCTCTTGTTGTTTTATCAAATAATGATGGCTGTGTTATTGCCAGAAGTGCGGAAGCTAAAAAATTAGGCATTCAAATGGGAGAACCCAAATTTAGAATTGATCACCTGGTTAAATCTCATGGTTTGATTTTAAGATCCGCTAACTTTCCTTTGTATGGAAACTTGAGTAACAGAATGAAGTCTATAATAGAAAAATACTCTGATATGGTTGAAAGTTATTCAGTGGATGAATCATGGATCTATCTCGATGGGCATTCTAACATAAATTTAAAAATGACGGAAATGAGAGATAGAATTTTTAGAGGATTGGATCTTCCCACTTCTATAGGAATAGCTCCAACAAAAACGCTGGCAAAAGTCGCCAACAAGATTGTAAAAAAATACTCTCATGAACTCGGACATGTATATACTATAGATACCCCAGAAAAAATTGAAAAAGCGCTTAAATGGATTTCCATTGGTGATGTATGGGGTATAGGAAGAAGGTATGAAAAGAGATTTTTGGATTATGGTGTAAAAAAAGCTATCGACTTTGTGAACTTGCCAGATCAGTTTTTAAAAAAAGAAATGGGAATCTTTGGTATAAGGATGAAAAATGAATTGCTTGGTATAAAGCAATATGATATTAGTTATTCTGAACCTAACAAACAGATTGCCACAACACGTACTTTTGATAAGGGTACTGATGATTTTGATTTTCTAAATGAAAGAATTGTAACTTTTACATCAGAATGTACAAAAAAGCTACGGGCTCAGAAAAGCTGTTGCTGGCATATTACCGTGTTTTTAACTACTAATTTCTTCCGGAAGGACCTTCCTCAATATAGTAAAAGTTATACAGTGACTTTGCCCAATCCTTACAGCTCTTCTATGGAGATAGCAAAGTATGCAAAAAAGGCGTTAAATAAAATTTATAAGCCAGACTTCAAATATAAAAAGGCAGGCGTAATATTGAGTACATTTGTTCCTGAGAATGAAAGAATTGTCAGTCTTTTTGATGAAGATTCTTTTCAAAAACATAAACCTGTGATGGATGCCGTAGATATGATTAATTCCAAATATGGAAGTCCAAAAGTAAAACTTGCCGGGATGAATCTTAAAAGGACTTGGATCATGAAACAGGAGTTTTTATCAACTAATGAAATATTAATACTAAAAGCTTAGAATATGTGCTACACAATTTCAACTAATTATACACAAGAAGACATCGAAAAAGAATTTAATGTAGGCTTTGAAGTAGAATTTAAAGCAACACCAGTTCTGAGTGGTTTTCGGAAGAAAGGTGAATATGATAATAAAGTTCCTATCATTATTGATTCTGAACCCGATCATGTTGTTTTGGGAGATTGGGGTCTATTGCCTTCATGGTCAAAAGATCGGTCATTTCAAACAAATACTTTAAATGCTGTAGGTGAGGAATTGGAAATTAAACCCTCATTTAAAAACAGCGTGAATAATAGATGTCTTGTTTTAGTAAATGGATTTTATGAGTGGAAATGGCTAGATCCGGCTGGTAAGAAAAAAGAAAAGTATTATATACATTTAATCAACGAAAACAAACCTTTCGCCCTCGCGGGAATTTATAATATTTGGAAAGATAAAAGTTCAGGACAGGACCTGTTATCATTTTCTATTTGCACAAGTGTGGCAAATGAATTAATGTCTGAGATACACAACAATAAAAAGCGAATGCCAATAGTATTAGATAATGCAGCTCGGGAAAGCTGGCTGAAAGATACTACTCATAAGAATTTTATATATCCAATATATGACCCAAAACTAGAAGCTATTTTAATATGATAACTGTAAGAAATATACTAGTAGAATATTTGGTAGATGATCCTAAGGATTTAAAAAATTATATGCTAGACGCAATGGACTTAATTCACGGTGAAGCGCAAAGGAAAAATCATGAGTTTGATGGCTATTTTGGCACTAAATGGAGAGAATCTTCTAAGACTCTCAATCAATTTAATGAACATTATTTCGATGATGTAGATAGAAAATGGCTCTATGTCTATCTATCCGCAATGATCGATGATGAAATTTTAAGTTTTCTTGATGACGCTTATGAAGTAATCTCTCAGACTCCGCTGTCAAGAGAAAAAATTCAATTGGAGATAAATAAACTAATTGAAAAAGGAACACGATTCTAGTTTAAGAATCACTCTTATGAAAATCCTTAATCAGATCTTCTAATACTTGTATTTGATCTAAATGATGTTGTCTATGAAGTAATGAAACATAATGATCTCCATTTTCTACATCTTTAATTATAAAGGATCGTAATAATAAATCATCTGGATTAGATCTCATGAACATAGCTGTAAACAGATTACTCCTAAATTCTTGATATGGTATAGCTGGTCTATTTGTTCTCCAAAAAAGTTCTTTGTTATCACAATAATAGTAAACAATTACATCAGGTTTATCCTTCAAATAATTAGTGATTTCTTTTACTATATAATTAAACGTGTGGAAAGAATTAAATTGAGAACTTAATTGTAAAGGTATAAGATTTAATTCAACAATTGGACTTTGAATCGGTACTGCATCCTCATTAAAAGAAGAGAAACGTAATACATATTTATTCCCTTCTTTTGTTTCAAAAGGAATTTCAGACTCAAATTCCAATTATTATATCTTTTTAAAAGTCTTATAATTATTAGATTCTTTTACAGATCTTATTTTTTCCTCTTTTTCAAGACGAAGTCTCATAAAAACATTAAGAACGTCTTTACTTGGCTTATTGATATGTAATACTTTTGTTGTCATTTGTTTAGCAAAGTTAATATATATATTCTATATAACCAAAAATAATTCTTAGCAACGTCAAAAACTGACGCATTTAATAATTTTTAATGCTCAAGAAATTTAAGCCATGTATAGATTAATACCCGTTTTAATCGAAGTCCTTTTTTAATCTATTTTTTTTCTTTAGCAATATTGTGCAGCGCTCCGGGTTCCGGAACCGGGAGAATGATTAACGTGGCCAGTGGGAGATATTTTTTTGAGATCTATCATTTTCTAAAACCTAAAATTTCAAAAACTCTCTAATTCAAAATGGCGATACCCATTCCGGCAGAAGTTTTTATTTATAATTGATTTTGTGATTCAACTCTAAAGGATTATTTTCTTCAAGAATAGATTTTTGCGCTTCTCTGATCATTTCATGCATATCTTTTTCATTTCCCTGGGGATCTGTAAATGTAACTTTTTTGCCGGTTTTGGAATTCCAAGGGTCATTATAATATGATTTTCCTAGCTGATCATATTGTGTCCAGTTGATTGTAATGGTTTTTGTCCTTACATCAAACCAATTGCTTCCTTTTTTTACCTGTATTAAATTGAATGAGTAATCATGTTCTGTATCTTCAATGGAAATGATTAAACCAGGTAATCCATAGAAAATATAGGGACCATCATTAAAAGGTAATTCTGTCGTAAACCAAGCAACCCAGTTTCTACCACCATAACTAACTTCTGCTTTTTGAGATTTATATTTTCCAATTGTTTTTTGTTCCGGTAAGATATTCCAATTCAATTGTTCATCAACCGGGAGAAGATAATTTGCTCTTAAATAAGTAATAATTTTTCCTATTTTTTTATTAGTGATATCTTTTTTAATATAAAATTGATTTTCAATCCCCATTATATAGCCTCCATTTTTATTAATGAGCTTCAGGGAATCAGCATCTCTGGACATGGAGTCTCTAAAAATAGAAGTATTATTCTCAAAATCCAAAATCATATTTTCAGTATTAATATCTTCAGATTTTTCTTTACTTGTTCTATATTTAGCTTCATAAACAAAACTAAACTTCTGTGAAAAAAAAGATGTTGACAGTAGTGAAAAAAATATTATAAATTTCAATTTGTATGCTATTTTCATAGAATCTATCATTTTTTGAGATTTATTTAGTAATAAGTGATTTTACAGTTAATTTTTCTTTAAGGTTAGCAGTAAAAAAATGATTCGCCACCATAAACCATATTTGAAAAAGCAGTTCTTTATGTCTTTTTTTATCAATTGTAATTGAAATAAGCAGCTCTTTAATAGTAATTTTAGATCCCCTTTTCATTTTATGATTTACCAATGCAACGTCGGTATTAAACTCTGGAAAGCCTTTTTCTTCTTTATTCACATTACTATAGAAATCTCTATATTGAAACAGAAATTTATAGTTACTTAATTCTATCCTTTTTTCAATACGAATTTGCACATCAGTTATCAAACAAAATTCTAGTCCATTCTTTTTGCAAAATTCTTTGACTGCATTATATTTATTCTCTTGCTCTAGAGACATATTGCTTAACATACTTTCTTTTACAACTTCAATTAGTTTTGGAGCTGTTCCATCATAATATTCTACAATAAAACTGGGACAGTATAAATTTCGATTACCTTGAATATCCTCATACACAATTATAAGTGGTTGCTCCAAGTAACATTTTACATTAAAATCATACTCTAATAAATAAGCGAAATCTCTATCCAATCTCGATTTAAATTTAATAGACGCAGCAAATTGGTAAGGCTGTATTAATTTAGATAATGAAAATCTCTTTGAGGTAACCTCCCTAACTCTTTTATGAAAATTCCTATCATAATGATTTTTTTTCTGAAAATTGAGTTCTTTTGTCAAATTTTCAATAGATATGTTTGTGTTTTGGTACATCGTTTTGTGAGATTAATTAAACATTATTCGAGGAAAACTAAAGTCAAAACAATTATAATCATCTTCAATTTTAAAACCTTTTTCGGAACAGATCTTTTTTACCAAAACAGTAGCCTGCTCTTTATTCTTATACTCAGGAGAGTTGGGTTCGTCTTCTCTAAAATACACCGGATCTGAAGTTAAATATTCAATATTTTCTTCTACAAATAAAGATTGTAAATCTTCCCTTTCAAAACCCAAATTTAGTATTGTATTAAGTGTGCTTTCATCGTTTACAGTCAGTTCTGCCAATGCTTCTTGATAGCAGAATCCAGAATGCTTACTAAAAATTATTTTACAGTTTTTCATATTATCGTTTTTTGAGACTTTATTATCTTAAAGTAGGTGTTCTTTTTCTTCTTTTATTAAATACAAAGAATACTTTATAAAAGCGAATGTTACAGCCAAAAGCATAAGGCTTATAATTAAATAGTAGCCTGAATTATCAATTTGAAAATATGTAATCATTAATCCAGCAAAAACTTTAACGGCTGCCACATAAAGACCGAATACAAAAAAATTTATTAAAAATTTTCTTGAAAATCTTTTCTTGAAAATTGCTAATGCACCCATTGCCAATGTAGCAATTAAAGAAAAATATAGAACTATTTTGAAAATTAAATCGTAATCCATTTTTATTTTTTTATCGTTTTTTGAGATTATTTCATTTTTAATATCTCCTTTTGAAATTCCTTTTTACCAGCATCTTTGACAAAATAAGATAAAACTGCAGCAATGATTGTCAAAATAATTGATGCTATAAAAACATTATTAGTTTCCAGCTCTTTTATAAAAATTTCTTCTAACTGTATGTGCATCATTTTGCCAACCCCAATATATGGTTTTGCAGTATTAGACCATTCCTGAAAGATTTTAAAAACATAAAAACTATATGTTATTATACTGCTAAAAAGAATAATCCTTAAAACTTTATTGTAATTATTTATCTTATTCCACTTTGGCAGCCATGTCATCAGAACATACATTGTTAAAGCTAAGCTCACAACTCCAAAAAGAACAAACCTTTCTGTATTACTCAATGTTAATATTGTTATCATATTTAGCGTTTTTTGAGATTAATCAATTTGCATTTTCAAATGCTATTCTTTCTATTCGTGTAACCAGTTGAATATTTTCTGTAAGAAATTTAGTATTCAAGAAATCATTTAAAATGTTTACTGCTTCCATATAAGATGATGCCATAACATAGCATTCAGGAATCGAGACTCTCTCCGTTCCATCCATTAATAACCCATTTTCTGTAATATGGAATCTTGTTAAAGAAAAAGGCTTTCCTGTACCTGCCGGAGAAATTAATAAATCTTTTTCAAGCAAGTTTTTTTTAATAGGTTTCTTTTCGTTATCCATTGTTCATATCATTTTTTGAGATTAATTATTTTGGTTGCTAATTTCCCCTCCTTTCTTCCTGATAAGATTGAAGAATTTAACCAGGTTTTCCTTTTCTGAAAGAGACATTTTTTTAATTAATTCATCTGTAATGGGGAAAGGCTTTCCCGTTCCTACTGGAGCAATTAATAAATCTTTTTCAAGCAAGTTTTTTTTACTAGGTTTCTTTTCGTCTTTTCCCATAGTTCTTTTCATTTTTTGAGACTAATTATTAATTTTAAAAACCCATTTATAAAACACCTCCGGACTTTTTGTTTCTTGGTGTTCTGAATAGCTCTTAAGCCATGAAATATTCATTAAATACTTTCCCAATGAGATTTCCTTTATGATGTCATAATCGGTTTTAAAAAGATTCTTCAAATGATCTATTTCTTTATCAGTTAATGGAAGTTCAGAAATTTTAGATTTTAAAGGATATACCAATTTGTGCTTTGAACGTGAAAAAAAAATATTTTGTTCTGTTTCAATAATGTCTATAAATAGATTATTTCTGTCCCAATCATCATTAACATATTCTTTGAAGAAAGAAGCATATTCAGATCTAATTAATAGTTCTTTATAATGTTCTTCATCTATCATTCTCAATTTTTCTCCTGCATCTTTCTGTTGTTCTCCAGGTATCACAGATATTTGTTTTCCAGATAATGGTTTTGCAAATATTAATTTATTCCTAAAATAATTTTTTAATGTTTTCATCATATCGTATTTTGAGATTATTTTCTGTTTTCCATAAGTTTTGATAGTTCAATCCGCCACTCTTTATGCTCCGTAATTTCTTTTACATATTTCACATTTAAAATAAAGTCTAAAAGCATTTTTTGATGTTCTTCGTCCATATTGAGCACTACAGAAACAATTGCTTGTGTCGGGTTTGCATTATCTTGAATTTTACCTTGTAACTTAATCCAGTGATAATCCCATCCAAGGCTTGAATTTTCAAAAGCTATCTCAAAATCATTTTGAGTCCAATTGTGATAAAATAAAGCAGTAAAGTGCATTACTTCTAGTTGCGTTATATTTTCCATCATACGTTTTTTGAGATTTAAAATAGTTTTAATTGCGTTTCTTCCCATTTTATAAATCGGCTCTTTAGAGACTTAAATCAGCCTTTGCTTGTTACGAAATGCAAAGTGAATAATAAAGTTTTTTTTATCTATCGCTTCTAAATGAGAAGCTTGATAGCTGAATAAGTCTTTCACTAATTCTTCATCAAATAATTGTGCATAAAAACCAAATATACATGGGTAAAAGTCAAAATTTTGCTTTACTGAAAATTGTATTGGGAGAAAAAGAATTTCATCCCTTTCCAAAATATTAAAATTAAAATTGAAACAATACTTTTTTAATATTTCAATTAATTCTAATTCAACACCTACAGAATATTCCATGATAAAATTATATATTAAATTATTTTTTTTTACAATACCTGGTATTGCTAACTGCTGTACTTCATTTAAAGGAAGCTTGATACTAGCCATCTTTTTTTAAAATTTAAAATTGACCCACAAATCATTAATAATAGTAATCAAAGAAAGCAAAAGCAGCAATCCAAAATATGGAAGAACTTCTTTCACTTCACTAAATGTTGCATTGAATTTTAAAAATCCTGATACACAGAATCCTCCCATAACAATGGCCATATATGTAATGAATTTTGTAGATAATCTAAAAATAGGAATCAACCAAACTAAAAGTCCAAGCAGAATTCCTAAGTATAATGGTAATTTGTAGCTTTCCATATTTTGTGATCGTTTTTTGAGATTTCAAAAAGAATCCTTGTTAAGCTTTTCCCAATTGCCAAGGAATTCATCGTTATTTAGTGTTGAAAGATCCACAATGCCCCTCGTTGAATATTGTTTGCACTTATCATAGGTTTCTTTACCCGTAGCAATATAAAAATTAGGAGCTGACATTTGATCCCCATTAAGATTTACAAATATATAATAGTGATTCAGATTAATTTTATCCTTCATCATTGGCCATCCTACATTCTTTCTTTTATAAATGGCTTTAACTTGAATAATAAATTGTTTGCCATCCTTTTCTGCAAGAATATCGATTGACTTAGCATTTCCCATAGTAATTCCTACGCTAAATCCTCTCCTAAGAAGTTCAGCTGCGACAAAATATTCTCCTGAAAGACCAGTACTATTTCTTTGGATTTCTGCCATAATTTTTTATCATTTTTTGAGAATAAGTTATTTGATTTCTTCTTTCCTTGCTTTTCTTACAAGCTTGGAAACTTCACTTTTAAGATACTTAGAATCTAATTCTTTTCTTACTACTTTTAAAGAATTTGAGTACTTATCTTGAATTTCTTCTAATAATCCAGTCTCGTCTCCGTCCGAATTTGAAGTAAAAAAATCCCAGAGTTCTACAAGTGTCTCCTTAATATCTATTAAGTCTTTTGTTTTCATAGAAAAAATCGTTTTTTGAGATTGATATTTAAAGTTTTGGACGTTTTCCACACTTAGTACACATTAAAAATGAAGCCCACCCATTTTCATGTTGAAAGTTATCAAAACGATGATTACAAAATAGTTGCCTAAATAAGCGAGGTTTAAATTTAGGATGTCCTGGAATGATCGGAAACTTACTCCAAAATAACTCTTCTTCTTTTGTTAATTTTTTCATCGTTTCGTGAGATTAATAATTAGGAAAATCTAATTCATAAGTTACTATTGGAATATTTCCACCAGTCTTGTAGGTTTGAGCTGAATACGTTTTTCGTGTAATCGATAAAATATTTTCAAAATCACTAGAAATATCTCTTAAAAAAGGATGTGCCCCATAAGAATCATTAACATCTTTAGAATTTAAGTTTGTGAAATCAAACATTTCTCCTAAATTAAATTCCCTTTCTTCAAACAACACTTTAATCAATTGTCCAATTTTTTGATTTGTAAACCAATATTTAATGGCTTCTTCTTCAATATATTCTGGAAGCTCTATCAATGGGCTTAATTTATAAATAATTTCCATCGTTGTTTGGGATTTTAAGATTGTTTATTATAGATAATTCCAACTTTTGCCAGTTCTTGATCTATATATTCAGAAGCTTTCTTTTGAGAAGTATAATTAGTTTCTAAAATAGCTCCGGGAATTTCTATTTTATGTAGTTTATCTACAATTACACTCTCATTATTTATAAATTCAAAGATACCTTTAGAGGTAGCTTCAATAGACTTTTTCAAGATAGTTTGGACTTCATCAGCTGAGTATAATTTTTTTTCTTCCATCTTATCGTTTTGTGAGATTAATCGTTTTCTTTTTTATCTGATAGTATTACATCAAAAACATCATATCGACAAACATAAGCATCGCCCTGGAATAAAAACATTCCTTCCCCTGTTTCCATATTGTTTACCCTCTGAATTTCTTCCGGATTTAAATGGTAATGATATTCAATCCCTTCTTTAAAATCTAAATAAGGATCTAAATAACAATGCCCAAAATCAATCTTGTAAGAATCAAAAAGATTTTCAAGATAATTTTCAAATGAAGATCCGGAATCTTCGAAATCTTGGATTGTACCCTTTTTCGGCTGCCAGAAAAAAATTATTTCGTTTTCTATCTTGTGAAGATCAAACATTTCAATATGCTTGGAAAAATCAGAAATAATATCTCTATTCAAGTACCTGTCGATATCAAGTTTCATCTTATCGTTTTTTGAGATTATTTATTTGTAAAAAATAATATATTAAAATAATTTGTTCCTTTTTCAAGTATCAACTTTCCAAATGTTGTAATTGGTTTAGGATTTGTGAAAAATTTGTATAGTTCATCTGCTTTCTTTCTATCATCATAATTTGAAGAATAATGAATATCTGAAGATATTTTTTTTAACTTACTCATTAAAATTTCACTATTCAAATTTTCTTTTTTATGATATAATTCTTCTCTAACAATAGCTAAATCATAAAATTCTTGAAAACTTATGTTTGGAAAATATTTATCCAAAAAATCTGAATAATCTTTCGCGATTAAAAAGAATTTTCTTTTGCATGCATTAATCTCAACAATTACTGCAATCACCACTACTACTAAAATACTAATACAAATAAAAAAGAGAACAATAATACTTTTAAATCCAAACTGTATAGTTTCTGATATGCCGTAGTTATTTTTAATAAATAATACAGAAGCAGACCAAATAATAAATAAGGCCAACCATATGAAAATTGCAATAATATTATTCTTGGTAAACATCGTTTTTTGAGAATTAAGAATTAAATTAGGTTAGATATATCAACATATTCATTAACATCTAATTCTCTTTGACAATTTTCATTCACATAAGAAAATGTAGTAATGATTTCATCTACTAATCCAAGGCGATCGCTTTCAGTTTTGTTACCTATACCAGAAATATTCTTATAAAGATTGAGTTTCAAATCTCTAACATTGTCAAATTCAAATTTTGATCTGCGTTCCTTTGTACATTCATCACAAATGCCACTTAAGTTTTGAGTAAAGTTTGAACACCTAGTACTGGAATTACAGATCTTTGTAATAGGTTTTTCTTGAATGTTATTAGAAAATCTGCTATCATATTCTATATTAATATCAGGATTAATCCAAGCAGAAATTTGGATAAAATTTTCAAGAGCATCACGAGTTTGGATATCTATATCTCCAGCTGGTTTCCCATTTAACCAACTCTTAATTCTAAAAAATTCTTCTAATGAGAATTCAATTTGTAACGTTTCAGAATTTTGTTTTATAAGTTCCATTTGTATCGTTTTGTGAGATTAAATTGGCTCTATTTAGGTCTAATAATTATTTAAACTTTAATTATCATAATTACCTATACTAGACTATAATTTATTGTAGTCTTTCCAGTTATATTGATATTAGTTTGGTGGCAATAGAATTCAGATCCATTTAAGGTATATTTATAATGTTTAGACATTAAGTCCAAGACCAATGCCTGAGCAGATGAACAGTTAACTGTATTTTCAAAAAAATTTTCTATATCTTCTTTGGTATTAAGTGAAAGGATTTTGGTTCCTCTGGCATCTAAAAAGTTTACTTCAATCATAATTTTTGTTGTATTAAATTTTGTTATCTGTTTGATTTATTATTTAAGATTATACTGAGGTATTTTATTTAATCTTATAGCTATATTTTTGCATGCTTGGTATTTTGAAAGATTCCAAGCTTAACTTTCTTTTTTATCTAGCAATAGTCATATCTCCAATATCTTTTAATTTTACTGTAATTTCTTCAATTCCATCCTTAAACTTTGATTCTATAAACTTTTCTCGATTAATTACTCTATCTAACTTAACTTCATAATGCTCTTGTTGATAGAAAGATAATTGATCAATTTCATCTAAGTCTAATTTATTAGGATTTATATAACAAGTTAAAATTTCATCTTTACATTGTATGTTCATTACGCTTCCCAAAACAATTTTTAATTTATCAATTGGTTGAAAATTTGTATAATCAGGCTGTTTCATAATTATTTTAAATTAAATTTTATATTCTCTATCAAAAGGATGATTAGAACTTTTGGTTAATATTTCTCTACAATTTTTTCTTCCTTCTTATCGTTTTGTAAAACGTTCGATTTAAAACGCCCCATTTTTTATATCTTAAGCAATGTATGGTTCTAATTGAAGGTGCATTTCTCCATACTGAACCAAATATTGTCTTTTAATTACTTTAAACATTGGTGTCTTGAACAATTCTTCCAATTCATCGCACATTTGATGATCGGAAAAGTCTAAATGATCGCCTACCAAAAGTTCTCTTTCGGAAAAAATTTCAATCGGGTCGGCAAATTCATCTTGATACATGTGTATGTATAAAAAATATTTTAATCCTTTTTCATACAATGGTACTTCTTTAGAAATTTTATTTCCTTTATTTTCTACAGTATAAGAACCGCTTTTTAGTTCTACTTTAGAAATATAATCATTCCATTTATGTAAAAAATGAACTGAATTTTCTTCGTTTCTTAAAAGACTTAAGAAAGTATTTCCGACTTCCATTCTCATAGAAATATCATTTCCTAATTTTAAATAGTTAATAAGGTTTATTATAACAGGCTTTAAAATAATTAATTCTGTTTCTTTACTAAATTCTTGAAGTGATTGAAATAGCTTCCTGTATTCATCGAAAACATCTTCTTCAGTACCAATTAATTCCACATAATTTGGTAAAACACTTAGAAAAAAATCTTTATAATTTTCTTGTATATTCTCTTCCATAATTATAATAATTCAATTGATAATATTAATTCTTCCAGTTCTTTGATTTCTTTAGTGTGCGACTGAATTTTATTATCTAAATCGGTTTGATTTGTTCCGTTCTGAGCTAATTCATCATCAGACTTCAATTTGATTTGTTTAGCCAGTTCCTTATCGACTTCTAAAAGTTGACGAAATTTGTTTAATTTTTCAAGTATTAATTCTTTATTCATAATATAATTTTTAAATCCATCCTTCCCCGTAGCTCCCTGTCTCATGCAACCATGTTTTAGGACAGGCATTGCATTTATAATAATATTCATCAACATTCCCAAATTGAGATTTGACCTCTTTAAAATTAGTCTGTACTAAATTTTTATGTGGAGGAGTATATCTACCTTTTCCTATAAGTTCTTTGCAATCAGCACAAAGTTCGTCGATTTTAACTTCTTTTTTATTTTTTTCGTTATTTTCCATAAGAAATATTTTGTTTAATTATTTTTTTAAGTTGATCGTTCCGCTTTCTGATTAACTTTTAATTATTTTATAAAATGTTGTTTTGCTTCCAATTTTGAAAGCCCTCATAATCTCTTCTACTGGAAGTTCTTTACTATTGTAAGAAGCTTTTACCAAAGGTGCAATTTTTTTGGATTTTTCGCTTAACCCTTTTGGCCTACCTCCATTTTTTCCCCTTGCCCTGGCTGACTTTAATCCTGCTTGAGTTCGTTCAATTAAAACGTTCCTCTCATGTTCAGCAAGAACACAAAAAATCTGGAAGATAAGTTTACCACTTGCAGAACTGGTGTCAATATTTTCTGATATTGATTTAAAATGGATTCCTTTTTCATTCAGCTTTGTAACAAATTGTATTAATCCTACTGTTGTCCTTCCAATTCTATCGTTTTTTGAGATAATTTTAATAGTTCTATTTTATCATATTGTAAAGTAAAAATCTTTAGATTCAGAATAAGCAACTTCTCCGTTAGATTTCATCAGTTCCCAAACTTTTGTCCGAGCTTCTTCGTAGTTTTTCTTTCCTCGTTCAGAGATAATACGTTTCTTAAATAAATTTTTACAATGTAAAATCATCGCTCTTGAAATTCCTTTTCCTAAATAATATTTTTTTGAATCTGAAAACAAATCAACGACTTTCAAATCAGTTCCATTTTCCATTTCTCGGAGCATAAAACTAAACTTGTCAAGTTCTTCTTTCCCTACCTCCCAAATTTCAAAAATTAATACATTACCATCGTGGGCTTCTAAATATTCTTGTTGAAAACTATATAAAAAAGTATAGTTATTTTCATTTTTTGAAGTGTAGAGAATACTTGTCATTTAATGTTTATAATTACGTTTTTTGAGATTATTTTGAGCTGTGTTTCGCAATATGCGCTTCTAACATTTTCTCAGTCGCAATAGCATTTTCAAAACTTCTTGTAGCTTCTTCTCCGTAATACTTTAATGCAATTTCAAGCAAAAGAGTTTGCCCTTTGTAAGATATTTTTGTTAAGTAAAGTTCCCATATCTGCATATAAGTTTGTTCTTTTAAATTAACATAATTCTCCCAGCAGTGATTGAATTCTCGAATAGTTTTCATTTCCTCAAGTATATCTTGAGTATAGTTGAAAAACATAAGATTAATTGCTTTAATTCCAATTAGTTCTTTTGATAATTCTGTATTCATCATATTTATTTTTGTTTTTAATCTTTAAAGTTACATCTATGATATTTTATTGCATTACGGAAAACCCTATTTTAATAAATCGTTTTTTGTGATTAATTTATTTTTGAGTTAAAGGCCTTAATCACATCATCTTTTTTTGGTCCCAATGATTCCCCATATACTCCATATTCCTGAGATGTACAGTAGTATATAGTTCCTTTATGCCCTTTAGCTTTCAATGCTGCATATACTTCAGGCATTACATTTTTTAAATGTAATTGTGAAGATTCAGACCAACTATTTTTAGTCATTTCATTGGCCAATTTAAGTCCTTCTTCTTCAGATTGATTATATCTAAAAGTAGAAGCTTCCGGATAATCTATAGAGGGCTTGAGGCTCCAAACACAATAATTATTGATTGTTTTCATAAATAAGAATCTTTATTCAAAAATAGTCATTTTTGACTATATTAACAAATATTTATTTACTTTTGTTCAAAAAAATTTCAACATTTAATTTTGAAAGTATTTCCTCGATTTCTGAAACTTTTTTTAAAAGTGTAGCCTTATCTCTTGTTGAAGTATCTTGTCGTTTTTGACGAAGCTTTGCAAGTTCTGCAGGAGATATATTTTCAAAAAATTTATATAGTTCGCTTTCCATTATTTTCCTATTGACATTTTTTTAATTTCTTCGTTTGAGTGATTATCAAGTATTTTAGCATATCTGTAAAATGTAGCTCTTGTTAAACCAAGTGGTTTATAAATTTCCTCCGGAGTTTTAGTTATGTCTTTGTAAACAGATCGCATAATAAATAATTTTGCAATCTTTTCCTTTGTAAATCCTTTTGGTCTTCCTCCAGTTCTTCCTCTGGCTCTGGCAGATTCTAATCCAGCATTGGTTCTCTCTCTTATTAATTCTCTTTCGTATTCAGCCAAAGAAGCCATTAAATTTAAAAACAACCTGCCATTGAGGGTAGAAGTATCTACTCCATCATTAATGCCTTTTATGATCACTCCTTGAGTGTTTAAATTTAAAACTAAATCAATGATATGTTTCAAACTTCTTCCTAATCGGTCTAGTCGCCATACATAAAGCTCATCACCTGGTCTCAAATGCTCTATCATTTTATCCAGTTCTGGGCGATTCTTTGTAGAACCAGAAATCTTCTCTTTGTAAATTTTTTCGCATCCAGTCTTTTCAAGTGCTTCAATTTGAAGATTCAAATTTTGGTCTTTGGTTGAAACTCTTGCATATCCAATTTTCATATTTTGTTACATTAAACTCATCTTCTGCTAATTTAATAAACTTTGTTTAATGATACGAGATTTTGAGAATGTAATTTTAAAATAAAGTGATGAAATTCGACCACTTTAAAAGATCTCAATAATCCACCGTTTTTTAAGAATTAAGGTAATAAAAAAAGCAGGATTATATCCTGCTTAATATTTAGAAAGTATTATAACGAGCAATCACTTCATTTCATTTATTTTTCAAATATAAAATATGGATGGGACAAATTTATAATCGAATTTGACATTAATTAGTATAGTTCGTTTTATTCTTCAGCGGGCTCTTACTCCATTCTTTCCATTTTCCGGTATAAGGATCATAACCACATTTTAAAGGTTTTGATACATCAAGCCCTTCTTTCGATTTTTTATTATTTTCAGTATAAGCTCTACAATCTGTACATATATATCTGAATTCACAGTCTTTACAAACTTCTATTTCGTCTTTAGTAATATTCCAATACTGCTTAAAATCTTTTACATTCAAGGCTTCTTCTAGTGTTGTATTTTTTATGTTTCCAAAATTATGTGGCATAGCAGGGCAGTTTTTTATATTACCATTTATATCAATTCCAATTTTTTTATGTAAACAAGAGTTATGATTGAAAGCTTCCAGAACTTTTGTGATATTGGTGTTAAAGTATTTTATATCAATTTTTCCACAGGAAGATATATCTATGTTGTCTTTTATAAAGTTTAAAATAAACCGGAACTCATCTTTCACCCTGAACGGAATTTTATTACAATTGTAAAAGGTAAGATGATACAGCCTAATAGTTTTTAAATTAAGTTCTTGGATAAAATTTCTGTCAATATTATTATGATAAGGAGAAAAAATTTCAATTCCTGATAAAACAGAATCTGTAAACGTTTGTTCAATTCGGATAATATCATCAATTGTGAAGTAATTTTTACTGTGTATCACTAAAAATTTTATCCCTAAATTTTCTACTGATTGTTTCAAGTTTTCCAAAATAGAAATATCATTGAGTTCAATAAATAAATCAGTGATAAATGAAGGATTGTTATACTCGTATGAAATAGGAGGAAAGCATTTATCCCAGTCATTTTCTGTAATAAAGCCATACTCTTTATCTAATAATAGGTTCAGATATTGGTGAAAAATTTCTTTAGATTCATCATCAAAAAGTGTTGAGATTTCTTCTATAGACTTTACTTTTAATTCTTCGATTATATCGTAAAACTCCAAAGGATATACCTCGGACGTTTCCCTTTGCAGATCAGAAATTAGTATTCTTTGTGCACCTCTTGTAATTAGAGTGTTGCTGAATAAATTGAAGTACCTCATAATAATCTAGTAAGAGCTTTAAATGGCTTTTCCCGGAAATAAAAATTAGATCTATATTTTTTAGAATCTAAAAAATATACTGTATTACTGTTACGTTTTACATTTGTTCTACTTCCAAATTTCGTTATATTTTTAAATGTTAAAGGAAGTTTATGTTTTTCCCCAAATGTGTTTTTCATAGATATTCTGCTATTTCTTTTTCTAATGAATAATTACATATTTTAGATAAATATCCAAATTGTCCTATAGGATTTACTTCCAAAAAATAAAATTTCTGCCCGCTTTTCATAAAATCCAGAGAACCACAGTTAAGATCAAGAAGTTTCATCAACTGATGAATTTTTTCTTCAATCTCTTTTGGTAGGTTATATCTTACATTTTTATTGCGCTTTTCATAATTATAATTTCTAAAATCGACTTTAGTCTGCTCATCATTCTGTGAAAAGATAGCTATTGACCAACATTTACCATTTAAATAAAATGTCCTTATCTCAAAATCCTTTTCAATTTTTTCCTGAAAAAAAGTCGGAAAGAAGTCTTCATTTTCAAATTCTTCTACTACAGAGGTAAACATCATTCCATTAGAATTTTTATAAAAAGATTCAAGCATTGCGTTTCCTGCAATAGTTTTTACTATCGTTTCCCCTAAAATAACATCATCAGTATTTTCAGCCAGATAATAGGAAGGAACATCTAAACCCACTTTTTCTGCTTGTTCTAATACTAATAGTTTATTTACTAAGCTATTACTCTCTTTATTGATATGTCTTATAGTTTCAAGTTTTTTCTTTACGTAATCTTCCAGCCAGTGCTGTGCTTCATTCATATTGATATTTATAGCTTCATTTTTATATCGCAGGCGTTTAAAATTCAGCGCTCCCCTTCTATACCACACACTATGTATTTCGTCCAAAAAGAAATGGTTACTGGCACTCTCTAAAAAAATCTTCTTTCCCCGAATTTTAATTTCAAACATTTCATTCTCATGCACTCGGATAAATTTTTTCTCCATCACAAGAAGCCATTTGATAACTTCTGTAGTTGAAATATCATTATTATCAGAAATTATTAATATCATTTTTTACCTGAATTATTCTTTAAAAATTCTTTTGTTATTTTTCTTCTTACTTTGAAGCTTTGTAACCCGATAAGTCTTCTATTACGATTAATATTCGCTGAATCCTTCATGATTTCTTCATCGGTACTTTTCACCCCATAAACGGGCTTTAAATGATTAATCTGGACATATCTTTCTACCATTTCTACATAATCTCTAGGTGGTAGATCACCGGATCTTACATAATCTACTAGCTTTGTTTTGAAATACTCATAATCTTCAATTTGAGCCATATGATTTAAATAAACCAACATTGGCATGAAAACACCATCATCCGTTTCTAGTCCAATTTTTTGCATTGAAGGATAACCATAATTTGTAAGTGTCCACTTTAGCAAGGCAGCATTTTTTCTAAAATTATTAAATGATTGTTGCCCTGTTATTGAATCTTTCACCTGATCCCTAATAAACGCTATTCTAAAAGAATCAATAAGTTGTTTGTTTAACGATTTTTTCCATTCTGCTACTTTCTGCTCTACTGTAATACTATCAATCCCATACTTTTTATACAGCTTAAAAAAATCGGTGTCTTCTCGTTTGAATTTCCAATATGGAGCCACTAAGGGTATAAGTTTATAAAGGCTTTTTTTACCCCCAAAATTTTTGTTGTATTTATCTGAAAACTTAATATAGTTTTCATACTCTTCCATTCGTTCATCATTTCTTGGCTCAAAATTTCGGAATAATTTTTTAAATTTTTTGATAGCGGTAAGAGTATCATTCTTCATCCGGTAGATACTATCAATAGAATTTACGCTATTGTAATAAGCGATGTAATCCACCTTATTACTTCGACAGGAAGATAAAATGAAAATACTGATTACTAGAAAAAAAACACTTATTTGAAAATATTTTTTAGTATAATTATTCATTTGAAAAATGAGTTTTATTGATACTCTTGAATATATTAAAACTAAAAAAGCTAAAGAGAAATTCTCTCTTTAGCTTCTTATAGTTTAAATGTTATGACTAGGCAGGTTCTGTAATAACAGCAACTAGCTTATTGTCTACATATACACCTGTATCAGAGCCACTACCCGTTTCATGTGTCCATTGCTTACTTGTTTCTGCCATTAACCCACCAGTAATTTTTGTTAAATCATTTAACTTCTTGTTTTCTAATGAAGAGAAATTCTTCATTCCATTTAATTTTTTCATAATTGAATTTGTTTTAGAGACTAAAAATAAAAATAATATTTAAATTATCTCTAACTAATAGTGATTAATTTATTATGTTAACTTACTTATATTAAATATTTTATAGAATAATATCATTCACCGTATTGAGAATATATAATGAATATCGGAGTTTAACCAGGATAAAGAGAAGCACAGAGAGAGTCCTGAAGCTCTTAATTTTTTTCTTTAGCAATATTGTGCAGCCATCCGGGTTCCGGATCCGGGAGAGTGATCAGTGGGGCCAGCTGGGGATATTTATGAGATCGCCGGCATTGTTCCGGAAGGATCCTCCGGGAGTGGAAAGATCTGCGCCTGCAGATAAAAAGGATATCGGAGTTTAACCAGGATAAAGAGAAGCATAGGGAGAGTCCTGAAACTCTTAATTTTTTTCTTTAGCAATATTGTGCAGCGCTCCGGGTTCCGGATCCGGGAGAATGATCAGCGAGGCCAGTTGGGGATATTTATGAGATCGCCGGCATTGTTCCGGAAGGATCCTCCGGGGGTGGAAAGATCTGCGCCTGCAGATAAAATGGATATTGGAGTTTAACCAGGATAAAAGAGAAGCTCAGGGAGAGTCCTGAAACTCTTAATTTTTTTCTTTAGCAATATTGTGCAGCGCTCCGGGTTCCGGATCCGGGAGAATGATCAGCGTGGCCAGTTGGGGATATTTATGAGATCGCCGGCATTGTTCCGGAAGGATCCTCCGGGGGTGGAAAGATCTGCGCCTGCAGATAAAATGGATATTGGAGTTTAACCAGGATAAAAGAGAAGCTCAGGGAGAGTCCTGAAACTCTTAATTTTTTTCTTTAGCAATATTGTGCAGCGCTCCGGGTTCCGGATCCGGGAGAATGATCAGCGTGGCCAGCTGGGGATATTTATGAGATCACCGGCATTGTTCCGGAAGGATCCTCCGGGAGTGGAAAGATCTGCGCCTACAGATAAAAAGGATATCGGAGTTTAACCAGGATAAGAGAAGCTCAGGGAGAGTCCTGAAACTCTTAATTTTTTTCTTTAGCAATATTGTGCAGCGCTCCGGGTTCCGGATCCGGGAGAATGATCAGCGTGGCCAGCTGGAGATATTTATGAGGAGACTAGTTCTTTATTCTTTTGATAGTTACAATCAACAAAATCCTTTATTTCTCTTAATTTTTCAATCATAATATACTGCTCTTCAAGATCAGACTGATTTTGTGGTGACATACCAAAGTATCCTTTAGGTCGCATTGATTTTAGAAAACCATCTAATCCTTCAAAGAAAATATTAAATTCTTTATAGCTATATGATAAGTTGTTTAAATCAAGAGTTTCACTAGCAGAATGAGAAGTATTCTTTTCTTCTGAAACTTCTATTGTTATTCGTTTCAAAGTCAAATAGCATTCTTTAATTTCTTCTTCTAAGTATGTAATATTAATATCAATTTCTGCCTGATGTAGTTCATTAGTGGGTTTCTTCTTCATTTCAGTAAGAAGGTCTATTTCTAATTGATATTTAGATATTAAAGCATTTAAGTGCTTTATAATTAAGTCAGTTGTATTCATGATATTATTTATCATTTTTTGAGATTATTTCTTAATTACTTTGTAATAAATCATAGATGATTTCTGATAAGAGATACTATCATTTGAAAGACTTCTCCAATTTTCTCTCAAACTGTCTTTTATAACTTCACCATTAGTAAACTTTACTTCATAATAATGTTTTTGGATTTTTGATTTAAACGCATAGCTTGCTAAACCAAAAATCAAAATAGATACTACGCAGGCAAGAGTAAATTTAAAAGCTAATTCTTTTGGATCTATGTCAAACATAATTTTTATCATTTTTTGAGATTTATACACCGCTATTTAAGAAGGACTTTTGCTGAATAAATAGAATGTTGCTAAAAATATACTTAACATTATTAGTACAAAAATGGAAGTTAAAATACCTTGGGGAATCTTCTGTACATAAGTATCAATTATAAAAATTGAAGCTGCAAATAGAATTAAGAAACTTGTAAAAATGATATAAAAGGTTTTTGTTTTTTTATTATTCATATCGCATCGTTTTGTGAGATTAATTTAATAAGCTGTTTTTAAACTTTTCAAAATTAAAGGCAACATTTTTTAGTATTGCCAAATAGTAGTATGAAATTTCAAAACTTAAATTTGTACTTGTACATATCGCTAAATCTATTACCGAAACATGCATATATCTACTATCTCCCACTTCTTTAATCTTTAACCAAGTATGATGCAATAAGCTAATTTCTTTTAATGAGTTCAAAACCAGATTTTCTGAAGGAATTTCCATTAGTTCACCATAATCTATGTTAATCTTGGTAAAGTGATGTTGATGTTGTACTTGTTGGTAGTTTAAATTTTTTGTTTTTCTATCAACTAATGTAAATATTTCCTGTATGAATAGATTATTTTCCATTGTATTGTTTTTTGAGATTATTAAATTAGTTTTGATATATCGACATACTCATTAATGTCTAATTCACATTGACAATTTTTATTAACATAAGAAAAGATTGTTATAATCTCATCAACTAATCCTAAGCGATCCTCTACTGTTTCACTACCAATACTTGTTATAACTTTTAATAGTTCTAGTTTTAAAGTTTTAACATCATTAAATTCATTATTTGGTATTAGTTGATTATTTAACCATCCAACAGGAGAATCATTTACTAATACAATGTAATTTTCCCAACCAGTTCTAGTATCAAAACCATAATAATCAATTTTAATATCCCTTGTAAATACTAGTGGATATTCTTCATTTATTAATTCTTTTAGTTCGGAAAATGAGCTAATTTCAACAACAGTAGACATCGATTCCTCTAATGTAGATCTGTGCCATCTAAACAGTATTTTTTCCATCGCTATTTGAGATTATTATTTTAGGTCACTTATAAATTTATTAAGAAAAGCAAGCATATGCATTATTACAATTATCCCAAATTAACTAATTGACTTAGCAATTATTTGTGATATGTTAGATCTTAAATTTTCGTCGTTGAATTTAATTTCATTTAAAATTTGATCATAAGATGTAAAAATTCCCGAGTGTACACAGTTAACTAATACTTCTTCATTAATTTCAAAAAAGATCGGCGTTTTTTGATAGTCTTCAAACTCTTCAGGAAACTTTTCTTTAAAAACATCCTTAACAAGGTTATAAGCACTATTTAAATAGTTTAGTTTAAGAAATTGATTCGTAAATATATTTCTAGCTGGCAATTCCAAATCCTTAACCTGGTTTTCAAGTTCCTGATATGCTTTATGAGAAATCTCCGCAATATCTTCTGGTTTTAGTTCAGGTCTAAAGTCGAAAAACCAAATTTTTATATGGTTATAGTATTCGTTGTTATTCATTTTCTAATTTTATTAAAGGCATTGAAATATCTGTAACAAGTGCGTATCCATCTTTCAGAATTGATTTTCCCATTGGTGCAGTAAATATTGTTTCTTTTTTCGTAACGATGAAAAAACCATTCTTTACTCTATAAGCAGCTAAGATATTAGGAGCATTTAAACCAAAATTCTTTTCATATTCTTCAGCCGGAATATTTATTAATTCTGCTTCTTTCCCAAACTCTTTTTTAAGAGGATTAAAAAAAGATAAATAAAACTTTCCATCTTTTTCAACAATACGCTGAAGGTGGTCTTTATAGTTTTGTTCACAATAGTTTCCAGCAATAGTTTCTTTACTTACATTCACTTTTTCAATGCTATTTCCAGAGTTATCTGTAGATTTATTTTCACTCTTTTTGTTCTCACAGCTATTAAGAATGATTATTGCTAAAAAAGGAAAAATCAAAACCTTAGATCTTATCCTTGTAATTTTATTTAATGTATTTTTCATATAAATCCTATTTGGTTAGGTTAATTAAAGTACAAAAAGAGGAAATTAATTTCCTCTTTAAAAATATATGCAAGCTTTTTATTTATGCATTAAAATTACCCTAGTTTCATTCCCTCGAACAAACAGTTTTGCTTTATTACCTTCAACCATTACATAGAAATCAGGACCAATTCTCACATTATTTTTATCAATAGCTACTTCAGACCACCAATAATCAGCGCCTAACTGATACAATGGTACCTTACAATCAATATTAAAGACGTACTCTGTTTCATAAGCTGCTGTGCCATATTTTGGATTAAGCTTCCAAGATTTTACATCCATTACAAGATTATTCTGATCATCAAGCCACTTTCCAACTAAAGCATTTCTAATCTCTTCTTTGGATGGCTTTTCACCATAAAAATTGGATGTTTCAGAAACATAAATAATTGAATCCGCAGGATTGTTGTCATCATTACTACATGATGATAATGTCAATGTAGAAAACGTTAATAATAAAAGTAAAACGTTCTTAATGTTAAGTAAATTTTTCATTAGTTATTTTTTTATTTGTTAATATTTGATTTTAAAATTATAATTCAAATTTATGTATTTACTTTGTATTTACAAAATAAATACATAATTATTTTTTAGATTTTACATTTTGCTTCTCAAAAAATTCTTTTATATCTTCTTCAGAAACTGAAAAACCTTGCAATTCCGCTGTATTAAGAATTATAGTCTCAACATAATTGGTATTGCTTCTTTTGGCAAGATCTGCTAGCTTTTCAATAAGAATTATTGTTTCTATTGTGTACCTATAAGTTCTAGATACCCTACTTTTTTTGTCAGGAGTTTTCATAATTGTTTATTTCCAAAAATTTTATCAATATCACCTTTTTTTAAGAAATGTGATTTACCGACATATTTACGATTTTTATTGATAAAATGTATTATTTGGACCGTATTTTGTCCCATATTTCTTTCGAAATGTAACCTTAAAATATCATTAGGTAACTCTAATATAATATCAGATTCAGGAGGCTTAGATAAAGCTTCCTGAATAATTGAGTATAGATTTTTTACTGCATTATTTAGATCTTTAAAATTTATTGATCTATATGTATTTAAATTAGAAGTATTTATGTCTTGATATGTAATAGTATAAACATTGTCTTTTTGGAACATCCCAACAGTCTCAACCTTTCCTACCTGTTTCAATTCATTATTTTCTAAAATTTTTATTTGTGAAAAGAAATTGCATGATACAAAAAACAAAGAAAATGCAACCGATTTAAAAAAAAGCTTTTTCATAGTAAAATAGTATTTCGTTAGTAAATACAAAGTAAATACAATTAAATTAGATTTAAAAGAGGAATTGAATAAAATTCCTCTTTTAATTTATATTACAGTTACGGAATATTGGACATAAGGACTCCAAACGTTATCATTATCCTTTACTCTAAGTTTTACAGTATGATTTCCTCTAGTGAAAATGTGGTTAATCTGTGGTTGAGACGTGTGAATAATCACATTATCTATTGTATATTCATACTCAACAATACTTCCACCTATTGATTGATCTCTGTCAATCGAAGAATGAGCATTTAACAAATAATTGCGAGTTGTAGAATTTACAATTGAGATGTTTAGCCTTGCTATTGGATCTTGGTTTGGTTTAAAAGTTATCCTAAAAGCCATTCTATTTGATTTATCAAAATCATCTGAAGCTGAAACTTTATAGTCAAAAGTTCCAGCAGTATTATTTCGGAATGCAATATTAAATTCTTCACTATTATCAATCTCATAGTTATTGTAATAAACATTATCGTTTACGAAGAAACTGTTTTGTGTATCATTACTAATAATATTGATTTTGGAAATATTATAGTTTGCATCCTTAATTCTTAATATTGCTGGATAGGTTGCATTATTATAGGAATTGTATACTTTAGCACTATCCTGAATAGGTACGTCGCCGGGAGTTTCCCAGTTAATGGAAGACTTTCTAAAATATTGAAAATAAGGCGCTGTATTTAAATCTTCAAGTGATGTGATTTTATCATCACAGGATTGAATAAATCCTGCGATGAATAAAATAATTATTAAAAACTTTATATTTTTCATTTTATTGCTGCTTTAAAAGTTTAGTACTGAATGTTGTATTTTGAGTTACATTTTTAATAACCACAAGATATGCTCCTGCAGGTTTATTGATTAATGGATTATACCACTTTTTATCAAACGTCACTCCATCTGCAGTCCAGTCAGTATCAAATACACTGATTCCACTTAAACTATATATTCTTAATACTAATTTATCTCCCTGATTGGCCGTAAACTTAAGCCCTAAAAATTCTTTATAAGGGTTAGGATAAATAGTATAATCTGCCGGTGGATTTAAAGTATTAGTTGGGATTGTACTATCTACTTCTTTTACTAAAATTGGCAGCTGATAAGTCAAATTAATAACATCACCATTAACAGAATTGGTCACTTTAAGTTTTACTGAAAACTCTCCGGCATTATTATAATAATGTTGACCTGCTACGGTTTGGTTATTAAATCCGTCCCCATAATCCCATTCTTCATTATACAATGCGTTTACGGGAAGATTTGTTGAGAAAGTGATTACTTCATGCTGTTTCATTACAACTTTGGAAACGCCATTATCAAGGCCAATGTCATTAGTTCTATCATGGGTAATTACAATATTAGGAATCACATAAAGATTGAAATCTTTTGTTTGTTCACAAGTCCCATTAGAAATAACAAGTGTGTACGTTCCTTGATTTGCCTGTGTAGCTGAACTTGTATAAGTATGAGTTGATATGGTACCATTATTCCATCCTCCTCCAGCTGGCGCAACCTGACTACCATTAAATAATAACTTCCATTTAGTATATCCTGATCCATTAATATTAAATGTAATAGGAGAAGACTCTGTAACTGTACTACTATTTGTTGCAAACGTTGATATAATAGGCTTCGCATTGACAGTAAATGATACTGGCAACAATGTCGATGTACATCCATTTGAATTTATAGCCCTAACATACACAGTGTGAGAACCAACTCCGAAAGATGAAGTCTGTAATCTTTCATGAATAGTTCCTGTAATATAGTTAGAACTTAAAAGTAGTGAAGCAGCAGCATCTTCAAACCACTGATAATCTGTGGCGCCACCTGTAGATCCAACAACTATATCTATTAAATCTCCAAAACAATAAGTTCCATTATTACCACTTACATTCAAGTTAGATGGACTTTGCTTAATACTAAATGATACAGTCTGCATCGGTGAATTACAACTTTGATTAGTTGCATAATAATAGAGAGAATGTGATCCAGATTGGAATGTATTACCTGGTATATTAATTTCAGCCCCATTATTTGAAATATACGAACTGTTTAATGGATTAAGTCCATTAGCATCAGTAAACCAACTGAAATTGTTAGAATTACTATTTACTAAAGTAAAATGAACAGTTTCTGTTTGACAATAAGTCGTTAAGCCTGTTAAAGAAGAATTACCCGGAACATCCTTTACAGTGAATGTAATTACAATCGGTTGTGTTTTGCATCCATTGGAATTCTCTCCAACTACTGTATAATTGTATACACCTGCAGGTAAATTAGATGTTGGAATTGACAATTTATAATTGTTTGTTCCAGAAATGAATTGAGGATCTGCTACCAAACCAGTTGCATAATCTTTATACCAAGCATAATTACTTACATTGAATGCCGAGGCTTCAAAAGTTACAATGTTCCCTTTACAAACAACAGCATTATTATTAGTAACTGCTAGATTAGTGGGAGCTGCAAGTATTGTAAACGTAACCGGAGTCAATGATGATGAACATCCTCCTGCGTTTTGGATCTTATAGTACAGTGTATTTGTACCTATTGTAAATAGGTTTCCATCAATAGAAAGTGTATTACCATTATTTGATAGATAAGCCTGATTTAATAACTGCGTTCCAGCACTAT
This sequence comes from Chryseobacterium oncorhynchi, assembly GCF_002899895.1. Classification (GTDB taxonomy): domain Bacteria; phylum Bacteroidota; class Bacteroidia; order Flavobacteriales; family Weeksellaceae; genus Chryseobacterium; species Chryseobacterium oncorhynchi. Next base: position 39,282 of record NZ_PPEI02000009.1, on the reverse strand, counting down.
TTGTGAACCATGTTACCGTAAAATTATTGGGATTTAACAAGTTAACAATTTTTGACTTGCCCTGGCAAAGGGTAAAATCATTTACATCAGGCGATACATTTGATATACCACTGATAATTACAAAATTTATTGATTTTGGAGTAGTTTGACAACCATTAGCATTCTCACCGATAACATATACATTATGAGTGCCGATTGACCAAATTGCTGGATCAACATTCAATATGCTATTATTAGTTCCGGACAAGAAATTTGGCTGTAATTCTTGTGTTAAATTCACATCAGCAAACCACTTGAATTTTGTTACGTTAACTCCAGTTGCTAAATACTGCTCTGTTCCACCATTTTGGCAATACGTAGTATTAGCCGTGTTCGTAATTTTATTAACCGCTAAGTTGGTTGGCTGAACATTGATTGTAATAGTAACAGGAATTCCGTCCGTATGACAGCCTTGGGTATTAATAGCTCTCAAATAATATGTATTTGTTCCAACATTTTGAGCAGAGAACGTTAAATTTCCGTTCGTATCAACCATAGTTGAACTTAATAAGCTTGAAGGTGCAAAATTAGCAGTTACACTCCACTGATATGTCACATTTGCTCCTAAAGCACTTGGTGTTACTAAAATTTGTTGTCCAGTGCAATATGTCGTATTACCAAAATATGCTATGTTGGTTGGAGTTTCATTAACAGTGAAAGTAACTGGCATTAGTGCGGTGTTACAATTACTTCCTGAACTAGCTTGCAAATAGACTGTATTCAATCCTAAGCTATATTCTGATGCTGCAGGAGTATATGTATTTCCTGAAAACAGTAATCCTGTACCGTTTGCAAATTTATACCACTTATATTCAGATGCATTAGTTGCACCTGCAGTGAATGAAATTGTGGTTCCTTTACAGAATGTTGCTCCGTTGTTAGAAACCTGAAGGTTAGATACTCCTTGTGTTACATTAAATGTCACAGTTTTTGTCGAAGTAACACATCCTGATCCATTTTTAGCTCTTACGAAGTATGTAAAATTACCCGTTGTTGAAGGAGTATAAGAAAAATTCCCACTAGAATCAACATAATTACTTCCTAACAAGGTTGTAAAATTTGAATTCAGACTCCATTCATAGGAAATGTTATTGCCAATTGCTGAAGGAGTAATTAGGATTTGACTTCCTGTACAATAAGAAGGTTGTGCTCCAGATATTTCTAAGTTTGCCGGAGTTTCATTAACGGAGAATGATACCGGGATTGGCGAGGCATTACACCCTCCGGCATTACCAACCTTAACATAAATCACATTGGTTCCCAGTACATACTGTGTCTGGTCTAATGTAATGGAAGGAGTATTAGCAATAACATTCACTCCTGCAGAGTCGGAACTCCATGTATAAGAAGTCGCATTGGTAGCAGAAGCCTGGAAAGTAATTGGAGATCCTGCACAAACCTGAGCATTCTGATTGGTTACAGTTACGTTGGAAACTGCATTACTTACAGTAAAAGTTACAGTTTCCGGGGTCGTATAACAGTTCCCTTGTGATTTAGCTCTTACATAATAGGTAAAGTTACCTGCAGCACTTGGAGTATAAGCCAGATTTCCATTAGCGTCTACAAAAGAACTTCCTAAAATGTTAACAAAGTTCGATGTTGTACTCCATTGGTAGGAAATATTATTTCCATTTGCCGAAGGACTAATAAATACTGGATTTCCGATACAGTAAGTTGCTGAATTTGCAGAAACCTGAAGGTTTGAAGGAACTTCATTAACTGTAAATGCAACAGGAATAAGCGCGGTGTTACATCCTGTTCCATTTGACGCTTGAAGATAGATAGTATTTACACCTATTGAATAATCATTTGGCGTTGGATTATAAATTGTACCATTAAACATAAGTCCTGTACCATTGGAGAACTTATACCATTTATATTCCGTTGCATTAGTAGCCCCGGCTGTAAATGATATAGTTGATCCTTGGCAGAATGTAGCGCCGTTATTAGAAACTTGTAAGTTTGATACCCCTTGAGTAATTAGGAAAGTTACAGTTTTAGAAGCAGTAATACATCCAGCTGGATTTTTCGCTCTCACAAAATATGTAAAATTACCTGTAGCTGTAGGTGTGAATGATAAATTACCATTAGAATCTACAAAATTACTTCCTAACAAGCTCGTAAAGTTAGAATTAGAGCTCCACTCATAGCTAAGATTCGTTCCTATTGCTGACGGTGTGATCATGATCTGGCTACCGGTACAATAAGAAGCTTGTGCTCCTGATACTTCTAAATTAGTAGGGCTTTCATTAACGGAGAATGAAACCGGGATTGGAGAAGCGTTACACCCTCCGGCATTGCCAACCTTAACATAAATCACATTGGTTCCTTGTACATACTGTGTTTGGTCTAATGTAATGGAAGGAGTACTAGCAATAACATTCACTCCTGCAGAGTCGGAACTCCACGTATAAGAAGTCGCATTGGTTGCAGAAGCCTGGAAAGTAATTGGAGATCCTGCACAAACTTGAGCATTCTGATTCGTTACAGTCACGTTCGAAACTGCGTTACTTACAGTAAAAGTAACAGCCTCCGGAGCCGTATAACAGTTGCCTTGTGATTTAGCTCGTACATAATAGGTGAAGTTACCTGCAGCACTTGGAGTATAAGCCAGATTTCCATTAGCGTCTACAAAAGAACTTCCTAAAATGTTTACAAAGTTCGATGTGGTACTCCACTGGTATGAAATATTATTACCATTAGCTGAAGGTGTAATAAATACTGGATTTCCAATGCAATAAGTCTGGGTGTTGCCTGACACTTGTAGACCAGAAGGAACTTCATATACAGTGAATGTAACCGGCATAAGAGCGGTATTACATCCGCTTGTATTAGATGCCTGCAAATAAACCGTGTTTAGTCCAGTAGTATAATCATTCTGAGTTGGAGTGTATGTTGCACCGTTAAATATAAGTCCTGTTCCATTCGAGAATTTATACCATTTATATTCTGTCGCATTTGTCGCACCTGCAGTAAAGCTTACCGCAGTACCTTGACAAAAACTCGTTCCATTATTAGAAACCTGTAGGTTAGAAACTCCCTGTGCAACCGTAAATGATACTGATTTTGTTGGTGTTACACAAGATGTATTATTTTTAGCTCTCACATAAAATTGATAATTTCCAACTGTTGTCGCAATAAATTTCAGGTTCCCTTGAATATCAACATATGCTGTATTCAAAATGTTTGTGAAATTTGAATTTGTGCTCCATTCATAGATTAATCCATTTCCTGTTGCCGAAGGGGAAATCAATATTTCCGTCCCTGTACAGTATGTAGGTAATGCTCCTGTTAATTCTAAATTAGCCGGACTTTCATTTATTGTAAATGTAACTGGCATAAGAGCGGTATTACATCCTGATCCACTTGATGCTTGGAGATAAATTGTGTTCTGCCCAATAGTATAGTCCGATATCGCAGGGCTGAAAGTTGCCCCGTTATTCAATAATCCTGTTCCATTTGCAAATTTAAACCACTTATATTCAGAAGCTCCGGTAGCGCCGGCTGTAAATGATATAGTTGATCCTTGGCAGAATGTTGCTCCGTTGTTAGAAACCTGAAGATTAGATACACCTTGGTTTACACTAAACGTCACAGTTTTTGTCGAAGTAACACATCCTGTCGTGTTTTTAGCTCTAACATAATAAGTAAATGATCCGTTTGTAATTGTAGCAAAATTTAAATTCCCATTGGTATCTATAAAACTACTGCCCAGTAAAGTTGTGAAATTGGAATTGCTACTCCACTCATAGATAAGATTTGCGCCTGTTGCGGATGGAGTAATCATAACCTGGCTACCGGTACAATAAGTAGCTTGTGCTCCTGAAACCTCTAAATTAGTAGGGCTTTCATTAACAGAGAATGAAACCGGGATTGGAGAAGCGTTACACCCTCCGGCATTAGCAACCTTAACATAAATCACATTGGTTCCCAATACATACTGCGTCTGGTCTAATGTAATGGAAGGAGTATTAGCAATAACATTCACTCCTGCAGAGTCGGAACTCCATGTATAAGAAGTCGCATTAGTAGCAGAAGCCTGGAAAGTAATTTGAGATCCTGCACAAACCTGAGCATTCTGATTGGTTACAGTTACGTTCGAAACTGCGTTACTTACAGTAAAAGTTACAGTTTCCGGGGTCGTATAACAGTTCCCTTGTGATTTAGCTCTTACATAATAGGTAAAGTTACCTGCAGCACTTGGAGTATAAGCCAGATTTCCATTAGCGTCTACAAAAGAACTTCCTAAAATGTTAACAAAGTTCGATGTTGTGCTCCATTGGTATAAAATATTGTTCCCATTAGCTGAAGCAGAGATTAATATCGGATTTCCGATACAGTAAGTTGCTGAATTTCCAGAAACCTGAAGATTTGAAGGGACTTCATTAACTGTAAATGTAACCGGCATAAGAGCGGTATTACATCCACTTGCGCTTGAAGCCTGAATATAAATAGTATTTTGCCCAATAGCATAGTCGGTTATTCCAGGGCTGTAAGTGGCCCCATTATTCAATAATCCTGTTCCATTTGCAAATTTAAACCACTTATATTCGGAAGCGCCGGAAGCGCCGGCAGTAAATGATATAGTTGATCCTTGGCAGAATGCTGTACCATTATTAGAAACCTGAAGATTAGATACACCCGTACTAACAGTAAATGTAACAGTTTTAGAAGCAGTAATACATCCAGCTGGATTTTTCGCTCTTACAAAATATGTAAAATTACCAGTATTAGCGGGTGTGAATGATAAATTTCCATTGGTATCTACAAAACTACTACCCAATAAAGTTGTGAAATTTGAATTACTACTCCACTCATAGATAAGATTTGCGCCTGTTGCGGATGGGGTTATCATAACCTGGCTACCGGTACAATAAGAAGCTTGTGCTCCTGATACTTCTAAATTAGTAGGGCTTTCATTAACGGAGAATGAAACCGGGATTGGAGAAGCGTTACACCCTCCGGCATTACCAACCTTAACATAAATCACATTGGTTCCCAGTACATACTGTGTCTGGTCTAATGTAATGGAAGGAGTATTCGCAATCACATTCACTCCTGCAGAGTCGGAACTCCACGTATAAGAAGTCGCATTGGTTGCAGAAGCCTGGAAAGTAATTGGAGATCCTGCACAAACTTGAGCATTCTGATTCGTTACAGTCACGTTCGAAACTGCGTTACTTACAGTAAAAGTAACAGCCTCCGGAGCCGTATAACAGTTGCCTTGTGATTTAGCTCGTACATAATAGGTGAAGTTACCTGCAGTACTTGGGGTATAAGCCAGATTTCCGTTAGAATCAACAAAAGAACTTCCTAAAATGTTTACAAAGTTCGATGTAGTACTCCACTGGTATGAAATATTATTACCATTAGCTGATGGTGTAATAAATACTGGATTTCCGATACAGTAAGCACCACCATTTCCTACTACCTGAAGATTTGTAGGAGCCTCATTAACAACAAACGATACAGGAATTAGCGCTGTATTACATCCTGTTGAATTTGAAGCTTGAACATACAAAGTATTTTGCCCTATTACATATTCAGTAGAAGTTAAAGTATATGTTGGTCCAGTATATAGTAATCCTGTACCGTTTGCAAATTTATACCACTTATATTCAGATGCATTAGTTGCACCCGCGGTAAATGATACGGTAGAGCCTTTACAAAAAACAGCTCCGTCATTAGATACTTGCAAATTGGTAACTCCTTGTGAAACTGTAAAAGTGATCTGTAATGGAGCTGTAGTACATCCATTGGGTCCCTTGGCTCTTACATAATAATTATATGTCCCTGTATTTGAAATTGTATAGCTTAACCTACCTTGAGAATCAACAAAAGAACTCCCTAAAATGTTTACAAAGTTTGAATTCAAACTCCACTCATAAGTAAGAGAAGAACCTACTGCAGATGGAGAAATTAGAACTTGATTTCCAGTACAATAATTATTTAGGTTTCCCGAAACCTGAAGATTTTCAGGAGATTCGTTTACATTAAATGTTACAGCTGTCATTTGTGAAGAGCAGCCATTTCCGTTAGATGCCTGTACATAAACAGTATTTGCACCAACAACATAATCTGCAGGATCTGCTGTATATGTACCTCCATTTGTTAATAATCCTGTTCCATTTGCAAATTTATACCAGTTATAATTAGTGGCATTATTTGCCCCTGCAACGAAACTAATAACTGATCCTTTACAAAACGTAGCCCCATTATTTGAAACCTGGAGATTTGCAACATTTTGATTTACAGTAAAATTTACAGAAACGAAAGTAGATGTACAAGAATTATCTCCTTTAGCTCTCACATAATACTGATATGTTCCAGGTGTCGTCGGAGTATAGTTCAATCTACCCTGAGTATCTACTAAAGAAGGATCAAGAAGGTTTACAAAATTCGAATTTGTACTCCACTCGTAAGTAAGATTAGTTCCGATTGCTGAAGGAGTAATCAGAACAGGGTTTCCAGTACAATATGAAGTAGAAGCTCCTGCAACTTGTAAATTCTTAGGAGTTGCCACAACATTAAATGTCACTGGCACAAGTGGAGTTGTACAGTAGCCCATATCACCTCGTGCTCTTACGTAAATGGTATTAGGCCCATAAGACCAATCCGTATTATATAAATTCAATGTAGTGGCGGTTCCAAGGGATATAGAGGCGTTTGCATCTTTGTACCATTGGTACTGTTGGCCATTAGTTGCTCCTGCAGTAAAACTTACAGTTTCAGTATCACAAAATGTTTTACCATTATTTAAAATCTGAAAATTTGTAATTTCAGGATATATATTATAAGTTACATTAAGGGGTTGAGTGAAACATCCATTTGGAGCTTTTGCTCTTACATATAATGATTGTTGCCCTGTTGAAGATGGAATGTAAGACAGTCTTCCTTGACTATCTACCTGCGAACTACTTAAAATATCTCCCGGAGCAAAATTTTGAGTTGTACTCCATTCATAGACTGAAACATTTCCCACTGCAGATGGAGTAATGAGTATAGGAGCATTAACACAATAATTCTGCTGATTTCCTGTAATTTGTAAGTTAGTTGGTCTTTCGTTTACAGTAAAATTTACTTTTTTTACTTTTGAACAACCAGTAGCATTTGTCACTTTACACCAGAATGAATTCTGACCTAATGAATAATCAGCTGGCTTTAAGGTTAATGTATTATTTGAAACATTATTTCCACTATAAGGAAATGAAAGCGCTGCATCTTTATAGAACGTGACAGTTTCATTCCCAAGAGCTGCTGTCTGGAATACTGCATTATCCCCAAAACAAACAATTGCGTTTTCATTGGTAATATCAAAAGCAGGTTTATTAATTACATATTCTATCGTTTTTGAAGCATTATTACATGCATATTGAATAAAATTAATCACATAAACAGACCTAACTGTTAAAGTTGCTTTGATTGTTATCTTCGCATTATAATTTAGTCCTTGACATATAGCAGGATCAACAATATTTGCAACTGAGTTATTACTTATCATATAAGGACTATTGGGTGTCTGAACCCATTTATCCCCTCCCCATGCTTCATTATAACCCTGTGTCTGATATATAGTTTTTACAAATACATCGTCGTAATAAAGATCATATTTTGCTTGAATCTCAGTTGATGGATTGCCTGAGCAACCCGCCATTGAAATTGATGCATCAACATTTGTTAACTGTACAGTTAATGTATTCGGATTTGACGTATCTAAAGGCCAAATATGTACTGTAAAATCATTAACGTAGCTATTCTGAGCTACCAATTTTAATCCTGTAAATAAAAAGATTAAAATAAATAATATGTTTTTTTTCATAATTGTATAATTTATCTCCATAAATAGTATCGAACACCTATTCCGTAGTCAAAACGCCAATATCCTAATTTATCTTTAGAACCATTAACGGCATAATATTGACGAAAATTTCCAACAAGACCTATACGGTCAGAGAACCTAAATTCTAATTGCCCACCTCCATTCACGTAGAAATATTGGGGATAAGGATCAATTAAAATAGTTTGTCCTTTAACTTTCACTGATTCATATGCAACGCCAAGCATTAAGGCGAAATTGAATCTATGGAGAAAGGGATCATCATATCTGGGTGAATAGACAGTATAAGCTACATCTATGTTTCCCTCCAGAATATCTTCCTTGTAAGATCTATACTGAAACTTCCGATAAGTTGCTCCAGCTCTTACAACCAAAAAATCGTTCAGATAATATCCGAACATCAGTCCTACTCCTTTATTTCTCTTCCCAATATTAACAGAAGGTTCAATTTGATAATTCCCCTGTTGATGGTTTGTGAGATTACTATATCCTGCCTGAGCAGAAAATAGAGAAGAAATAAAAAAGGCTAGTAAGAAAATTTTAATTTTCATCATTTAAATTATTTTATTTCAAGTTTTACGGGTTGATTGATGATAAAGTATGGAACCCCGACAATAAAATTCCTGGCACCACCTTTTTCTTTAAGTTCGATTAAAAATTCTTCGGTTTTGTTCATTGAGAAAGTAGGAAACTCAAAGATTAACACCTTTTTTTCTTTAGCATTAACACGATCTGTCTCATTTAAGAATCTATTATAATTAACCTCTCTTTGTGTCTCTGTTACATTCCTTTTCTTTCTACTCTGGATACTAAAAAAGAAATGTTCGATTTCAAAATCCAGATCTGAAGTATTATCAATTTCAAATTTTAGATAGAACTTTCCGTTGTAAACAAAATGGGCAAGAAACTTAAACCACATACCTGTAGTATATTCCCTTGAAGGTTTATATGCTTCCCCTCTTTTCAATACTGCTTCAACTAGCTTTAAATCTGAGTCTTTCACATTTTGAAGCGAATTTTTATCTGTAGAATTGTTGGAAAATCTTTTATCGCTTGATCCAGTTTGAATAACTGGCTTATTAATATTGGATTTTGTACCTAAGTCTTTTACACCTCCAATGGCACTCTTTAAATCTTTTTCCAGAAAAGTTGTTTTCTTAGGATTTTCATTATACTTAATGATTGGATTGTAAATATTAGATTTTGTCTTAATAAACAAATTGGTGATAATAAAATCAGCCTGGGGAACAATTGATTGGAGAATCAATACATTGTCAACATTTTTATTTTTAACCTGCAGATCTCCAGTTCCCGGTTCTACTAAACTAACTTCTTCATTAAATATGATTTGTGTAGTTTTAAATTGATTTATTTCAATCGTATCAGACAATTGCGAAAAGCAGAGTACATGAATCGATAGAAATAGTATTGTAATAAGTTTATTCATATCCTCAGTTTATTATTTTTCGTAATAATTTTAAAAACCCCACAGTAGTTGCAATTGCAGTAAGCATAGGTATTCCTAATAACCCACCGTGTCGGATCACTCTAAAAAACGTTACATCGGGCTCTGTAAAGTATTTATATAATTCTTGCGAATCGGTAGAAACGCCACTGCTGTAAATAAGAATTATCACCCCAAAAAAGAGTGCCCATGAAATTGCGCTGATGATAAAAAGAGCCAAACAGCACATCATCTCAGTTAGTAATCTATTCCTGGGAACCAATAAAAATTTTTCAATTTTTTTCATACTAATTTTTAGATTTTAAGTAAATTTTGTGACCATCATTGAGTTGGATACTGACAGATTTATTTCTACCACTCATTACTGAAGTTAGAATACTTCCCACTCTACCGAGTCTACTTGAAGCTTCTTGGTTTATTTGATTCTCAGCTTCTCTACTCATAGATCCAACAATGTTTTCTTGTTTTATTGGAATTCCCTGCTCCCCGGTTCTGTAATCATAAACAATAAGGTTTACCGGGTAATTCCTTCCTTTATAAGAAATATTTGGAACTGTTATTGTCAGTCTATTTTGGCCAACATTAGCAATTCCATAAATGAATGCATCAGTTCCAATTGTTGTATTATTGATATATAGTTTATCAAGGAGAACAATTCTTACCGAAGTATTGTTGGAATTGATTTTTTGATTGTTATAAATCTGAGCTGTTACAGTTATTCCTTGATCACCAGAGGCGGATCCCTTACTGTATTTACTTGCAATAGCCAATTGTAATTTTTCTTCCTTTGTAAGCTCTTTTTGCTGTGATTGGGTTACCTGTTGATTATTATAATCTACGGTTGAAGCAGATGGATTATCAGGATTATAGGATCTTGTATAAGTTCCAATTACTGGAACGTCCCTCACTGGCTTGGAACTCGTAACAGTAGTTTTATCTGTTGTCCAATCGGAACTATTCCCATTGGGATTGTATTTTCTCCTTGAATAATTATCTGAAGAGCTTGCTGAAGGAACATATGTATCAGAACTTTTTTGCATTTTTTGTATTGATGCTTGCCGGTTAGCCATATACTCGTTTAAAACAGCATTATTATCTTCCTGCATTTTATTTTTTTGTACCACACTACCTCCTAAAACAGTTTCGGAAGTCGCTTGTACCTGTACAATACTATCTTGGTTTTGTCTGGTATAAAACTCTGTTTTTTCAACCCCTAAAGAAGCTGTGTCTGCTGGAATTATTCTCCCGTTAATTTGATTATCCTTATCTATAACACTAGGTTTTGCATTACTTTCATTATAAATGTAGAAGCCAATTATTCCGATAATGAATAAACCAAAGAAGATACCTGCTCTAATTACTTTTTGTTTTAGAACAGGATCCGATTTTATTTTTTGTAAAAGATCTTTCATAGCTATTTTATTGCTTCGTCGGATTTCAAGTTGAAATTCCTGATTAAAAATCCATATTCATTATTGTCGGTTGAGATACCTGTTCTCTGTATTTCTCCGGTTGTAATGGTTTTTCTAAAGAAAGTGGTTCCGCTTCGTACTATCTTTAATTTGCCATAGTATGTAAATGGAGAGGGGTTAAGTGAATAATTTACTCTGATGCTATCCGTAAGCATTAGGCTAAAAAAGTTTTGTGAAACTAAATCATTGTAGAAATTATTTGTCTTTAGTGCATCTATTAAATTAGCTGCAGACTTATCAGACATTACCATAGCTTGGTTAAGCTGTTTATTAATATTTGTTGGATCCGGGACTTGTTCATAAATCAACTTATTCAGCCTCTCGATTTGTTTTTTTGCAAGAATATCGTAGGAATTTGTGATATCTGTTGATTTCGCTTGAACTAAATTATTATCATTTACAAGAACATAGATGTTTTTTGAACTTGCAACCATAGCATTATTGGCGTAAACAAGTGAAATAATTGAAATTACTGCAGCAATTACAAAAGCACCTATAATTACAATTCTATATGTTTTTTCTCGATTTCGAATGGATGTTAACTCTTTCATAAAAATGTTATTTCTTAAGTTTGGAAGCGACTTGTAATGCAGTTGAGGAACCACCAGTAGCAACTCCTGCTCCTATGCTTGCTCCAGTAGATATTGCTTTCCCGGACATTGACATTGCGTTCATTCCAGATAAAGAACCTAAACCTCCTGCTATACTTGCTCCTGCTCCATTAATCAAAACACCAGCTGCAGATGTTGTAAGGGAAACTGCCTGGTAGGCACAAATTATTGCAACAATCGAAAGCCATACAATTTGGCCCCCGGTCATTGAACCCGTTACCATTGTTGCAGAAATGATTGATAGAATAAAAGCTATTATTGAATTAAATATTGGGATCCACAATAAGATATGGACTAAATTAAGCATGAACGTTTTCCATGTATTTTCAAAACCAGGAATAAAGGAAGTCAAGAATACCAGCTTTGTTCCAAGTATCATAACGGAAAGTAGAATTTTAACCATCAGGGTCATGACAAAAACCGGAATAGCAAGTACTGCAGTGATCAGAACTCCGAAGAAAGAGAAATATGCATATTTCCCTATATTCCCCGCATAAAATGCAGCTTGTTTTCCGTAAAAATCTGTCCTGTTTCTAATTATTGTCCCAGAATCCAATAACCCTCCTCCATCTGTTGTAAGAGAAATATATTCGGTTTCAAGAGTTTTAAGCTGGCTTACAAGATTTTCATAATCAAGAGCTATTTGTTCATCAAGTTCGGCATTGATTTTATTTCCTATATTAGAAACTGCAGAAGTATTAATACTTGAATTAACAGAAACTAGTTTAGTAACCAAAGTGTCTGAAAATAAGAATAGCACTAAAATTCCAAAATAACTGAAAAAACCAGTAAATGCTGGAACATTATCATATCGTTCAGTTTTTAGATAATGCTTTCCTATTTTTATTGCACAGCCTATACAGGCTAAAATGGTTAAAACATTTGTTATTCTGGAGAACATTTGAGTATTTCCGAAAGTAGAGTTTGCTATTGTTTGAGTACCTGCTACCTGAGCCTGAATGATATAATTTATAATGTATTTAACTATATCTAAGAAAGAAAAAGAAGTCAAATAGAAAGTACTGATGTTAGCTAACCCTCCCCCTGGCACACCTGTAATAATTGTTTTGACATCTTTTAAAGGCAACATAGGGGATGAAGACGAACCATACTGAGCAAAAAGTCCGGTATAACATACACAAATAGCCAATACACCAAGACTTACTTTTTGTTTGTTTGAAATTTTAATATCCAAACCTCTTTTTAAAGGGGGTTTCTGATATTTAAAATTTCGTAAGTATTTTAAATTCATGATCTTAATTTTTTACATTAATTTTCTGAAGCACTTTGTTCGCATTATTTTTAAATGACGACGAAGATTTGCTTGCTGCTGCTGCGGCATTGGCAGATCCCTTTAAACTATTGACCATTCCTAAAACTGAAGAAAGAGTATTGTCAATGTCTTTAAGATAATTTCTCCTTTCATTATTATCCATTCTGTAAGAATTATCTGACATTAAGCTTACGGCCATGTCTACAATTTGCCCGGTACTCTGTAATAATGAATAAGCCTGACTCATAATATTACTTCGTTCTTCACCTGATATTCCTGAAGAATTCAACGATGAATTAATTTGTGAAATAGATTGGATTACTTGATTCTCCTTTTTTAGGATATTTTTTATTTCCATCCCTTGTTTTAAATAGCCGGGAACTTTCCAGAGAAGACTCTCCTGGTCTTTAGATAAACCTAATTGGTCTAAGGTGTTTTTTTGAGTATTTACGGCTTCTACTTTTTGAGAACTAGCTGTACTATTAAGTGTAGCTAAGTTTGAATTTAAAGTGGCTATTTGAGTATTTAGATATACCAAATTTGCATTCGCTGCAGCGTCAGTTACTGGAATCTGTGAGTAACAGTAATTTATTAGTAAGACGCTAAAAAGAAAAAATATTTTTTTCATAGTAAAAATTTTTATAATTAAAGTTTAAGTAGTTGTGGAGAAGTAACTTTCTGAGTTATCTCCCAGCGTAATTGATTGCGGTTAATTCAATCCCGAGTTTGGCTACCTGAGGAAGAATTTTGGCAACTTCATCAGGATCTGTTTCGAAAATACATTTAAGTTCACCTGGTGTTTCAACTGCATATACCTCAGAATATGTTTCTAAACAGACACAGATTTCTCTGTAAAAAGTATCAGTCCTATTATTTTGATTCAGGGACATTATTTTAGCTTCAGTATTGTCTGATATCGCCATCGCAGTTTTAATTGGGTCAAACTTTTGTTTGTATTCACCCATATCTGCGAATATTTTGATAGATGAATTATTAATAATACTCTCCTTAATAATATCAGAAGACAGAAAATCAGACAGTTCCTGAGAAATGAAAATTGTATTTCCTCCATATTTTCGAATTACTTTAACCTGACCTTTTAAAAATGTCGCCATTTCTGGAGAAGAGATTGCCTGCCATGCTTCGTCAATTTTCAGTACTTTACGAACTCCAATTGGCAATTTTGCCACTTTTTGATTATAAATGTCCATACCCAGTAGAGAGACTACGGAAAAAAGTAATTTATTCCCTCTAATCTTAGAAACATCAATAACAATATATCTTTGCTTTTCAAGGTTTTTTATTTTCTCATCTTGCGAATTCAATAAATAGCCTAAGGAATTTCCAGTATGGAATATTTCCAGCATCATATGAAATTTGTTAACATTGAAGTCAGCATTAGTCAATCCTTTATCTTGTAATAACTTCAGTAGGCTTTCTTTAGAAAAGGCAAAGAAATCATCAAATTTCATTTGTTCAACCCGATTTGTAAGGCATCGATCCTTAAAGTAGTTGTAGATTAATTGGCGATTTACACTTTCTTCAAAACGTTCACTTAATTCCCCTTCATTTTTAGTCATTACACATAAAAGACCTAAAAGAGTATTTGTTTTATCTTCGAGAAAATCAACATATTTAGATAGCTTTTTATCATTGATATTATATTGATTAGAAAATAATTCTTTGGCATTTTCTTCTTTCAACCAATCAACGTAGAATGGATTAAATGAAATCTTATTTTCATCGTCAAAGGACAAATAAGCCCCGTTATGTAACGTACTTTGTAGTTTGTAGCTAAAAGAGGCATCTATAGTAAAAATATGAGCGCCCTCTCTATACAATTCCAAATCAATAAGATTACAGGTATAGGATTTACCACCCCCGGATCCAGCAAGAATAACAATATTTTGATTTTTAATGAGCCCTTTTCTTTTAGGTTCAATAAAGAAATCAACAGCTCTTGGAATTCCATATAAACGATCACACAGTTTTACTCCATGAACAGCTGTCCAGTTATCCGGATAATTCTGTTCATAGTTTAAAAAAGCTGCACTTTCTAAATCCGTAAGGAGACACATTAAATTTTCCTTTTGAGATACCAACAAAGAAGAATTTCCTGGAATAGCAGATAGAAACAGATCTTTTCTTACTAAAGTATTTTCTTTCTTTTTAAACTTGGCCTCTGTAAATGCTTGAACAACTTTTTTATCAATCAATTGAGGATTGTCATCAAAACACATTACATTATAATGATAATATGCACCCTGTAATGAAAGTTCATTAAGCTTTACTTTAAACAATGAAAGTTCATCATAAGCAGAACTGTTACTTCCTTTTACATTAAATCCTTTTAGATTACTCATTCGCTTATCAATATCCTGAATTAGATCTTTCTGATTAGGAATATAGATATATTGATTTACGACGTGGGGAGTATCTAAAAGATAGCCAAAACCAAACATATTAGAAGTGGGCAGGTTCTGCGAATAAGAGTTATACCCTATATTATCTGTTGGAAACTGATTCAGATCTTCTATTGAATATATTCTAATTTGATTGCTGCCAACATGAATAGAGTTGTTTGAAAAATCTATGTCTTTGTATTCTTCCAAATCTGCAGAGGAAAAATTCATAAACCTTGAGATTGGACTTTTCACAGAATAAAGCTCATCTTTATCAATGAACCGGAATCTGATTAATTTTTCTAAAACTGCAGCAGCCGACTGAACTGTACTTATAAATGCATTTTCGTCTGTTTTTGAAAATTCTTTTGAGACAAGATTTTTTACACTAACAGAACTGTTAAACTTAGTGATGTATAGATAGGATCTACAATTTAAATATGATCTCTCATTAAAATGTAATGAATAGCTCCTTTCAATAAAATCATTATATTCTTCTTTCTCGAGCTTTGGGCTTCGGTAGGAAAACAGTTCTCTGTGATATATATCCTGTTTATGAACAATTACATCCTCACCAAGTAATTCTACAAAAGTTCTGAATTTTTCAATAAGTTCTGCAAACTGTTCAGGTCCAAGTGTAAAAACTATCGGCAAATCCAATTCAAAGGCAACTGTCAAAGAAGCTCTGGTATCCCCTATCATCAATCCCTGATGAGTAATGTCATAAATTGGAAATATTTCAGATAATACTGGCATAAATTATTTTCTTTTTAATATTTGTTGTACAGATTTATCAGCTCTTATTTCATTAGGAAGATTCTTATTTCTGGTAGTCATTGTAAAACCTTTTATGCCAAATTTCTTGTAGAAAAGTCGAATAACTGATATTGATATAAAAGCAAATGCAGATGGAACCCCGATAGCAACAATAATACTTACATCAAAAGATTTTAAAATCATAGCCATGAAAGCAGATATCATAATAGCTCCTAAAAAGAATAATGCTAATTTCATCGGCAGACCAAGGAACATAACCGGATTGCTCACATTTTTTAAAACCTGAAAGGTTTCATACCCCCTTAAATTATTATTTTTCATTATTTTTTTGGTTGTATTTTAATCGGAACATCCTGAGTTTGTTCATCATAACCACTCCCATAATAGGATTGATTATTAACATTCGTATTACTATCATCAAAGCTTGTTGTTGTAGTTTCAGTTGGTTGTTTCCCTTTGAATCCATCAGTTTCAACTCCCCAAATTTTTCCTAAAACTAACCATGCAATTACCACGACAACTAAACCTATGATCCAGTTTGCGATTTTATCTGTCTTTGCCCGAGCATCCATTGGGCCTGCCATGATAAGGCCCAATCGGATAATCGTAACAATTGCTATAAAAGCAATAAACCATGCATTTGCCGGCATATTAATTAGGGAATAAAGCTTTTACAATCACAAAACCTAATGCACAGAAGGCCACCATGAATATCCATGTCCCCGCTTTCTTTATTTTCTCTTCCCCGGTTCCTTGTGATGAAGTAAAAATTAGAATTGCTTGTACCAAAGCAGCCAATCCCATAATGGCCATTACCCAGGAACTGATTGTAGTAACAGAACTTTTCACTTCAGAAGTTTGGTTCTGCAGAATAGAAGAAACTGAGCCTGATTGAGCAAATGTTAGTACTGAAGAAAGTACCGCAAAAAACGAAATTGAAATTTTCTTTTTCATAAATTTTAATTTTTAAATTGATTTAACTTGAATTTTATTTTCTTAATTTTTCTGTTATTTTTTGATATTGACTTCTTATGATTTCATCGTTGAATCGATCAGAGGTAGCTATCTTTTCAAAGAATTTTATGGCTAATGCTTTCAGTTGTTTATCCTTATATATTTCTTCATCAATTTTCAGATCTTGAACTTCAAGTGCAACGACTCTGTATATATCATTGTAGATATTATCATTATGTGCCTGTAAAATTTCTTGCTTGTGTCTATAACAAATACCCGATCGTATCATTTTTTGAATCAAAATATCTACTTCCTCTGACGTTAAAATGCGCTGTAAAACATTGTCTTTTGACTGTTTACTTTTTGCTGAATTTAGTAGCGCTGCTAAAAAGTCTTTAAGGTTTGATCTGAAAAGAAGATCTTCGAGAATTTGTTTAAAAACGGTGTATTCAAAATTGTTTTCATGAATAAAAAGCTCATAAAAATTTCTTTCAGTGGTGGTATCTTTTAGAATTAATAACCAATCATTGATATTTTTGGTGATTAATACATCTCCAATAGCATTTAACTCTGCCTCATTCCCTAAATTATAAGCATTAATCTGTTCCTGTAAATTATCAGGAGTCATGTCATAAATCTTGGGAAGCGGAAGATCCTCTTCTCTTGCCTTTAAATCTAAAGGTGGAAGAAGTTCTCCCATAAAAATTTTGTTATCATTTTTATTACTAAAATCATCAGCAATTACTCCGCAGAATGTTCCTTGGGAGAACTGAGAGATTGTACTCAATGGAACGATGTCTTCCATTGATGTTTGATTTCCAATTGAAATATCGTTTGCTGATAGAGTGTTACTTATATTTAGAATCTTTTGTTTTCCAATGTTTTCTGAAATAATCTTTGCGTCATCATCCATCATCTGTCCCATTATTCTTGTACCGCAAATTCTCAGCATTTGATCTGATATTTCTTTTCCGTAGTTCACAATAATTTGGGCAAAGGATTGAAAACCTAAAACGGTTGCTATTTTATTACTCCTTCCGGTAGCTATTAAATTATCAATCCCTCTAACATATACTGTAGGAAATTCATCAACTACATACATAGAAGGATCCATTCCTTGTTTGTTGAGTGTCTTTGCCAACTTTGTTAGGATTAATCCAATTGGAGCTGAATAGGTTAATTGTCTATCCGGGTTATTTCCCAAACAAACAATTTTAGGGGCATATGGATCATTCAGATCAAAAGAAAAATCGTCTCCTGTTAAAATGTAATTCATTTCCAAAGAGGAGATTTTAGATAGTGCAACACCTGCAGAAGCAACCTGACCCGCTAATTGTTCTAATGCTCCTTTTTCTAAAGCCTCTGAAAACGGTTTCATTTTTGGCTTTAACTCATTATATTCTTTAAGGATCAGGAACAAAATTTCAGTACTTTCTAATGTTGAAAGCGCAACTAAATGAGGTATAGAGCACACGTCATAGTCATATTTTTTTGTTAAGATCTTTAAGTACCACATTAACATTGCCGCAAAAACATTTGCTGAATCGGTAAAGAAATCACCTTCTTTTTCTACCCATGTTTTATTAATGTTCAACATTAATACCTTGGTATTTTCTTCTGCATCAGCAATTGTTTCTAAACTATCTGACAATATGGGATTACAGCGATGACAATATTCCGGATCGTCAAAATTGACAAAATAGACACTGGGTTTGATCTTATAATTATTTTGGTACCAGGTGGTATAATTGTATTGTTTCCTACTGAGTGTTGGGAATTTAAAATCATAGACAACACCAGTGAAACCTTTTTTTGTAAATTGACGTAACATTTCTTCGATTGTCGCATACGATTTACCAGAACCTGGTGTACCTCCTACTAAAGTCGCTCGAAAAGGGTTAACAATATTTATGTAAGATTTGTGAAGGGCTCCATTGTATTGATACTGGTAAGGGATGTTAACAGAATATGGAGTCTCAATCTTCTCTCTTTTTTGATCAAACTGACTTTCAACAATATTTCTTCTATCTTTCTTAAGATCCTCTGCTACTTTTTTACGATACTCAAGAAGAGTAAAATAGAATCCAAAAAAGAAAATAGCATTAAAAATGACTCCTAAAAAGCCTAAATCCTTAAAATATTGAAAGACAGCCAAACCAAAAAACAGGAAGAGAGAAGAAAATCCAATTAATCCAACAATTTCCTTTTTTTCTTTAGCAATAGTCTTTGTAGGACTGAAAGTAAGAAAGGCGGATAGATATAGTAAAATTACTACCCCCATAGATATAATTGGATTAGGCTTATCAGATTGAAGTCTAATAATTATATCATTCAGTACAGGATGTGAATAAAACTTTCGAAATACAGAATAGTATGTCACATAGGACATATATATCCAAAGAAAGAGAGTAAATGAGACTAGTACAAGACTCATTTTTTTATATGTTTCTTTATCGTAATTATTCTCAATCATAGCATTAGTATTATTACTACAAGCAATTTAAAAAAAATAATGCTTTTGTAACAAAGTTATAATTATTAATTTTGTTCTGTGACAAAGTTAGTAATTTAATTTTTTAAATAATGATATTCTAAAAAATAATTGATCAAATAATGCTTAAACAAATTATTACAATTACCGCCTTACTTATCTCGCTTACCGTATGTTCTCAAAAACTTAAAATGGTAAAAACAGACATTAAAGACAGTCTCTCATTTATAGATTACGAGAGTGATGCTAAATGGATAAAAACTATAAAAGGATATAAACTTTCTGAATCAGAAATTAAAGTAACACGTGTTCAGATTAGAGATAACTTTGAATTTTCAAATAGTAATTCTGATGTTATTATCGAGTACAATGATATCATTGATGATTACATCTCAAAGTACACCTCTTATTCATGGCTCCCGAAAACGTATGGATTATTAAACTTTTACGAACCACTTTTTGAAGCAAAACTAAAAGAGTACAATCTTCCATTAGACCTAAAGTATTTACCAATTGTCGAAAGCAATCTAAATCCGGTAGCCGGATCCTGGGCAGGAGCTTCGGGACTATGGCAATTTATGCCGTTAACAGGAAAACAGTATGGATTAGCTAAAAGCAATAAGGTTAATTTATTCTATGATCCGTTGATGTCAACTGACAGTGCCTGTAGATATTTAAAGCAGCTATTTAAAATATTTGGTGATTGGAACCTGGTTCTTTCAGCTTATAATTCCGGAGAAGGAAGAGTATTGAAAGCTATTAAAGCTGCAGGTTCAAAAAACTACTGGAAAGTAAGAAAATTCTTACCTGCAGAAACCAGAGCTTATGCTCCAAGTTTCCACGCAGTAAGATTTATTGGAAAAATGTATGGTATCTATTATTCATATTTACCAAGATTGAAATATAACTATTCTGAGGTAAGAGAAGTGACTTTAAAACAAACAACTACTTTTAGGAGTTTTGCCTCAATAAACAAAGTAAATTTAGAAGTTCTATATTTTCTTAATCCTCATATAGTGACGGAAGAAATCCCCAAAAACACATTTATATATTACATAAAGTAATTAATTGTAGAATGCTTTGAAAGTATTGTAAAGGCAGTCTATTTCGAATAATTGTGATTCAGTGTAATTATCCTCTAATTTATGTTCTTTATTCATCGTATTCTTTTCTATTGAGGTTATTGAAATATCATTTAGAGCCATTGAGCCTAACTCTTCTGTGAGTCCTGCAAGTTTGGTAAACTCTGCTAATTCGTTTTCCGGAAGTCCATTTATTTCAGATTCATTAGAGAAAAGATTTTCTTCAAAAGAAAAAACTTCACCAGGTGAAACTTTTTCATCAGGAATACTTTTTGCCGACCATTCCGGTTGATCAGGACTGTAATTTAGTGCATCTTCTCCAAATTTATTAATGAATGAGCGCTTAAATAGATTATTTTTTTCCGCAATACTTTGAACACGCTTAGTATTACTAATGAGTTCCATTTCCCTGTTCCTAGCAATAAGTTCAAGATCTTCCCTATTATCATTAGTAGAATGCATTTGTAATTTACCTTTATGCGTGACTACTTGAAAAATTATATAGCCGATAAAAAAAGCTATCCCTAGTCCAATTATTAATCCTAGATTCATTTTATGAGTTTGTGATAGTAAATTTAATTTCTTTTTCCTCTTTAACGCCTAATACATTTTCACAAATTTGTTCTACAAGATATTTAACATTTCCATATCTTACGGTATCAAGTTCTTTAGAATCAGAAATATATTTCATAAATGATTTATCAAAATCTCCATTAATATGATCTGGGAATGCAGATGAAATGTAATCAACTATCGAGAAATCATATTCATCTGAAGTATCTTTAACTAAAGCACGAGCAAGAAAATTATTAGCAATTAGAAATTCTAGTTTATCTTCTCTATTTTGTGGATTAAGATTGAGCGTTTCACTAAATAATTTCGTAAAACCTTCTTTATGGATATCATTCATTGATTTTAGATTTTCCGATATATTATCAGTCAGCTTTTGATTTAGTTGTGGCAAATCATTAGCAAGTTGATCAGAGATAACTTCTAATTTCTCTTTGACATTTGAAATATTATTTTTAAATATTTCAGTTTCTGCTACCTTTTTACAGGTTTCTAGTATTTCCGGATCTCCTAATGAAAAGGCATGATCAGCAAGGTCTTTGACGGCATCCAATTTTTCTTGAAGAGTGGAGAAACCTTTATCAACTTCTACTTTTACTAAAAAATCATTGCATTTCTGCACAACATTTTTTAATTCTGGAACTTCGTATAAAAGATCTTTATTTTGAATTATTGAATATAAATTTTTTTGGTTGTATTTCTGAAGTACACCTTCTACCAGCTTTTCTTTAGTCATTTTTAATTTTATTGACTTATAATAGCAAAATAGCAGCGCCAAGGTGTCTACAAAAGCATTTGACATAGAAGTAATACTATCTAGCTCTTTTGTCTTTCCGGGTAAATCTTTGAAATTATTTTTGTTTTTATTTATCCTATCGGAAATTTTAGCTGGAATAGTAAAAATACCTCCGTGAAGTTCTTCTTTAATATAATTTTCTCTGTCTTTCAGATCAAAGTATTTAAGAAGTTCAAGATCTTCACTATTATTTATGCTATCAGCCATTGCGAAACCATAATCCGTAAGGGAACAATCGTTATAATTTACATTATTTTTCAGAGATATAAAATCCGGATACTGGAGCATGGTTTTTTCCTGAAGGTCGTATTTAAAAAAATCGTTTCCAAATTCAAATAATATACTATCTTCCTGATTGGCCAGGATAGTCATTGATTTTTCGTTTAAGATATCCTCGATTGAATTAACATCAAAAACACTATCGTCATATAAATCTCTTTTGCTCATATTGTAGCTTCTAATTTATTGTTTAACGGAACAATGGATCCCCCATTATTAGAACTAATCGTATCCTCATGTATAATGCTGCATGCTAAATGTAAAACATTTGACATTATGATTTTAGAACCTACTACAATTTTAAAACTGTCATTTTTCGACAAAGAGGATTTAACAATGTCTTTAAACTTTAAAAAGTCTTCGTTGTGCCTAATATTGTGTTTATCCCGGCTATTTACAAGGTCATAATCTATCCAACATAATTTTTCCAAATCATCTATTGAATCAATATAGAGAATATCTCCGGATGAAATGAAGTATGAAGCTGATTTAATTGATGGAAGCGTAATAACCCTTTCAAATTCTTCATCTTGGATAGAAAAGAATACTCTTTTATACGGAGTAACTAAACTTAAAATTTTCCTTCCTAATAATTCTATATACATGGCTTATATTTTTATTCTTTAATTTGATGTAAAGCTTTTAAAATAAGAAAATCAGCAAGTACTGTGATTGGTATTTTTAACCCAGATTCTGTGAGAATTTTATGCAATTCGGACAACTTATCATGACTTTCTTCTTTCAGCCTTATTGTTTTTGATTTTTCAGTAATTCGATTTTGAATATTTTCAGTCTTTAAATCTTTATATTTATCATTTACTACAATTAGTTCGTTGTAGCTGTCTTCAGACATATATTTATTGAGTTTCGCAGAAAAACTACCATCTTTTTCTTGGAATGTATTCTCTAAATTAAAAATTTTAAGAATGTCATTATCTTCTTTTCCTTTTTTTGTTTTTTTTAACATTGTTATATAGTTTTTACATTACTTCCTCCCCTATTAATTCAACTACTTCTCCACAAAATTGTTTGATTTCGTCGGAGACATCAATAAGTCCGTTAATTGTTGAATAATCACTAAAACTTTTTCTTTCGTAAATAATATGTTCTACAATATTGATGTCTCTCTGCTTTTGAAGTAAATTTAATTTGTCATCTATATCTTCTGTTTTTGGAACATGATTAACAACAATTGAAATTTTTTCTAGATTAAATTTTAACGTCTTCTTCTTAACTGCAAAATTGAAGGCATTATACGTACGTTTATCTTTATCTAAATCATCTAATGAAGAGACCAAGAAAATATAGTGGCTTTTCATTATGAAATGAAAGTTTTCTTTAGAAAGCCCGCGAAGATCTAAAAATACATAGTCATAAGAGTCTTTATAATCTCTTAGAAACTCTAAGAAGTTCTCGAATACATTAATAGTGTAGATATGAACTCTACTACCTAGTAAAGGATCCGTTAATAAATTCTCGTACTCTGACACATTAAGATAGTCTGAAATTTCGTTATCTGGATTCTCTTTTAATTTATCAACTTCATCTTTTCTATTCCAGGTAATATTTCTAAAACCACCCACTGTATCTATAATACAAGTTCTTTTATCTAATGTATATGCTAAATATGCAGCAACACTTATATTAAGCATAGAATTTCCAACGCCTCCTTTGTCTGAATAAAAAGTGATTATTTTCAATATTTTAATTTTGTGACAAAGTTCAGAAATAATTGTGACATAAAATAATTTTGTCAGAACTTCTGTAAAAAGACGTCACAAAGGACGCCTTTATTAATTTAGATTTTCATTGACTGTATGCTTTTCTCATCTTTAGTGACTGAATTAAGTTTCTCCATAAATTTGAAAATTCTATTTTGATCAGTGTTGACTATGTCCTTAATTTCATTTTTTATTTGATAAAATTTTAAATTAGGTGTCAATAAATGTTCTGAAACATAATTTAACAATGCGTCGGTCTTGCTTTTTTCAATTGAAAATTCTTGTAAAAATTTACTAAAATCATCATACTCATTCGCATTCAAAGACAAAAGCATTTTATTGATGTGGTGTCCATCTATTTTTCCAGTATTTAACAGAAGATCATCATTCTGCAAAAGCCATTGTTCATAAGCCCATTGGTCTTTAAAGGTTTTTTTGGCTGTAATTTCTTCCACTTTAGAAGAAATTTTAGTATTTACAGATGACATTTCAGATAGATCTTGAGAAATAGCATTGGCAGAACTTGCAATATATTCCTTAGGAATAAATTCTGAAAATTTTGTTTTTAGATCATTATACAATAAATTAACAGAATTATAGTCACCCCCAACTAAAAGATATATCTGGTGTACTACTGAATATTTACTATCAGATTTACCTAATAGAGAATATGCAGGTTCAAAAATAGAAAGATTTTTTTCTGCTTCCTTACTATCCTGAAGAAGAGCTGATAATTTCATATTAAATTTATCCAATTCTTCATTATATAGTTCTTCTTCTCTCAGCTGCTCCATATCAAAATCACTAATGTTTGGTTTCGTAAGATAATGCTCAGCCTCTCTATTTGTAAGAGAAACATATTTCATAATGCCAGTAAATAGATCCTCATTATTAAATGTTTTTAAACAAAAATCTAAAACATCCTGTCCAGTCTGTTTGTTAAAGTCCCACATCGGTTCCGGATCTTCTGGATTAGAATAGTATAAATTCAATTTATCTTCAAGAATTTTTTTATCAATTAAATCTTCCATCTTAAATTTTGTTTTTAACATTTACATTTTGCTCATTTGACTGGCTAAAACTTTTAAATTTTTCTTTAAAAAGATCTACCTTTTCAGAAGAAGAATTAATGTCCTGAAGTATACCAGCTTTCAGAACTTCAACTGAGTCATTCCCTCTTAAAATCCCAGGAGAATTTATCAGAATATCAATCTTGCTGTTTTCAATAGAAAAATCAGTTAAAAACTCATTTAATTCTGCGAGATCTAAAATGAGTATGGCCTTGTTGAGTTGATGCAAGTTTACTTTGGAAGCATTATCAAACATAGTTACATCATTGCGAAGAAATTCTTCATATTCAAAGTTATCTTTGAATTCGAGTTTGTTTTTACTCGCCTTTTCAGTTTTGTTTACAAAATTATCAAAAACGACCTGGTTGATATCACTATCATAATGAACCTTTACGCTGTAATTTTTTTCCTCTTTTTCAACATTAAGGACAATAGATTTCCCATCTACCAGCTTATCTATTTGTTCATCTGATAAATTTTTTCCGAAAACAGTTTTTTGAGACCAGTCAATTTGTTGATCATGTTTAAAGTATGGTTTTAATTCTAGTTTTCTGTGTTCAGAATTAAATTCAGTACGAATTTTGAATTGGTATTCTTTTTCAACATTGTCTTTATAAGAGGTGCCATTGAAAATGGACGTCGTAAGTTCTCCTCTCATTAACTTTGTAAGATCTTCTTTTGACATCTGAGAAAAGTCAAGTTTACCTGGTGCGTTCGTAAATAAATCTTCAATCTCTCTCCTGTCATATTTTTGTCCGGGAAAGAAAAGATAAATATCTTTTTTTGCAAATTTTTCTGCTTCTCCGTTTAGATTTACGATAGTAGCTGATCCCGAATCAAATTCTTTAATTTTACCTTTAAAGAAAAAATCCGGTCGAGAAACAGAAGCTAACTTCCCTACTTCTATTTCATTGATTTGTTTTTCTGGTTTTGATTGATTTGGTTCCATGATTTTTATATGTTTTAAATTATTAATATTACTCTGTAAATAGTCAGTTAGATTGTTGAATATTTTAACATGATACTCATCTAAAATATTCAATGAATTAAGCTTTGTTAATGAAACATTTTCTTGCTCTAATTTTTCAATTATTTTATTAAGAGTTGATTCATATTCTGTAAGTTTATTCTCATATTGAGATAAAGACATTTTATCATCATATTCTGATTCATCTGCAATTCGGTAAGCGGCCAAAGATGGATCTTGCGGTGCTGAGAGGTTAAAATAATCTTTAATGGTGTTTAGAACCGGGTTTTCAAGGTAATCTAGTACAGTTTTTAGAATTCCTTTTCCTGTTTTTCCCGCAAAGTCCCACATAGGAGTATCTTTTATCTCAAAATATAGGTTTAAGAAAGAGCTTAAGGAAGGAAGATTAGTAACTATTTGTATTCCTTTTCTAAATTCATTTTCAATAGTATAATCTCTTAGTTTTTGTAATAAATCCTTTAGTTTAGAATCATGAGCAAACTTGCTAAATATACTTTCGTAAAGATGATTTTCTTTTGATGGCAAGTAACGAGCAGCCGGAACACCTTCTTTTTTTGCAATAACCCTACTTAAAGTGTAATGATTAGACTGTAATTCAGCCACTTTATTATTTGATAGGCCATTACTAATTGATGTTCTGTTATCTAGTTCACTGGCCCACTTATCGGATTGAATTCGATGATTGATGTTTATAGGAGAAGGAATGAATGTATAGTCATTTAATATATCGCATAGCTCCTCTTTAATTTCATCATATTCAAATTTCCAAACGATATAATCCTCAGAAGTTTCATTTGCATCCCAGGATTCAACTTCTTGCCTAAATGCTGTATTAAAGTATGATATAAGCTTTTCATTAAGGGTATGTTCGTCAAGGGCTTTCAAGGCCCAGGAAAGAACATTATTCCCGTCTTCAGAATGTAAATCTATATAAAAGTCTTCCTTTCCTCTTAGTAGATTATTAAGACGTGAATCAATTTCAGTAACAATCTCTTTATTGTAAAGATATACCTGGTCGATAAATCTTTCCCCTTTATAGTAGGAATTAAGAAAGTTTACTTCATCTAGAATTTCGTTAGCGAGCTTTTCATCAGCTTTTATTAGCGCATCAACAAACTGTTGATTTAATTCTTTGATTCTTGCATCAACCATTTCTGATACAAAATCAACTTTGTCAATACCCTCTTCTTTATCAATTAAAGCTTCCAGTTTTAACTGTTCAGACATTGAGATAGGGCGAAGATCATAAGGGACTGCATCTAAGTAATAATCAAATGTGTACCCTATCTCATTAATTTCTAAAAGAAATTTTTCTAAATCCTTATACTGATTATCAGAATCCTCTAAGATCTCGTTATACTTATCAGCGATTATTTTTAAACTTTCTGGCATTAAATCATAATGCTCAAATAGGTTAATTTTTGCATAAAAATCTTGTTTAGTTAAAAGCTCATAATTCATAGTTACCCAATTTATATGTTATTTGTAAGTTTAATTTTTTAGATAAAAAAAAAAAATATTTGCCTTTACAAAGCAAATATTTAATAATGTGTCATTTACAAATTGTGCAAACTATAACAATTTTGTGCAAACTTTATTATGGTTATCAGTAATGCAAAGAAAACAAACCTTTAATACTATATTTTGAAACCTTTTTGTGAAACACCTTTTACCTGATCTATAATTAATTTATCATTTAAATCTACTTTGTCAGATAATTCATAATGTTCTCTTAGATCATTAAAAATATTGCCAATTGCAGAATCTAATTTTTGAGTAAAATCATCTCCGGCAGCATCTTTATTTACAAGTAAATCAATGTCTTTAAAGTTTTTGGAATTTATAAAATCAATGACTGATTTGTAATTACTGGTACTGTTTGTTAAAATAACAGTATGATCAGTTTTAGAAATTTTATTTATTTCTAACCAGGATAAGAAATCTACAAGTCCTTCAAAAATAACCAGTTTATCGGTTGTACCTTTTATAATTGAAATATCATTGTTTCCTCCAATGATTGATTTAAAATTATGACCTCTTACATTATAACCTCCTTTAATATTATCTATACCTCCTGATATGAAAGTCTTATTATCTCTTTTATAAACAATTTGCTTAACGTTATTTTTTATAGTTTCCTCAGAAATTCCTCTACTTTTATAGTAATCAATTATATACTTGTTACTAACAGATTCAGTTTTAATTATTTCAACATTAGATTTTGATGTTCCTGTTTTCGATTTAGCACTTGTAGCCTGCACAGATACATTATTGTTTTTGTATTCATAATCTATGAATCCATTTTTGTTTTTCAGAAAATGAATAGATTCCAACCAGTTTAAATTTTCAAATATTTGGACAGCTTTTATAATCTGTCCCTGATCACCATTGGAAAAATCTCTAAAACCCCTGGGGCTAACTGAAATAGATCCTGTTGTTTGAAAACCTGTTTTATCATCATGCTTTGCAAAAATATAATCATCCCCTTTTTTCGTATCATATCGAAGAACTCCTTTGTCAGCTAAGCTGAAAAAGTAGTCTACAATACTTGAATCCTCTAAAATTTTTGCAAGTTCTTCTTTTGGTATAAAATTACTAGCCATATTTTTTTTATTTTCTTTTTTAATATTTTTTGACAGTTTCTTAAACTCAAATTTATCTTGTTGATTTCGTTTGAATTTTGTTAGATTATCAAACGTTCCTTCCACCAAATTATAGAAATTATTTCTATCAAATCCACTTTTAGAATTGGAACCGAAATTCTCCTTAGTCCTGCTTTTATAATTTGACTCCGGAGAAATTTTACTTTGTTTTTCATTATTGGCTTTTCTTGATTGAACAATATGAATATGAGTATTGAACCCTGGTTTATCTTCTCCAACTTTTCGTAAACCAACTCTGACCTCTTCGTCATGTGATTTATAGGTTCTGTCATGTTCTACAACACCGACATAAACTAAGTCACTACCTGAGTTGATTCCCAAATCAGATTTTTCAAAATTGTAAGCCATCTGATCTTGAAAACGTCTACCAAGAAAAATAAAATAGTCATTATATTGTTGTTTCTCTGAATCAGACAAATCAGAATAATTATTGTAATCTTTGTCGAATAATTTGTTTACAATATGTTTACATTCATCGTTAGAAAAAGAATACATCGGAGAATACCATTTTGATTCACCTTTGCCTAATCTACCTTTAGAGTGTTTATCAATTATATCCTGTGCTTTTTCTTTAGAAATATCATCTTCGGAATGATTGAAAAAAAAGTCATTGTCTTTTGATAAATATTCAATTAATTTACCGCAGCTGCCTTTGTTAGAATCATCTTCTTTTTTTAGCGGAATTAAATGTGTATCTACATACATATTATTTAATATTTGATAGTCTCTTTGCCTTTGTTCTGTTCAGGGCAAAAATATAATCATCAACTTCATTTTTGGATAAAACTTCTAACATAGATTTGATTAAATCATCATCATCTTTTATTGAAAATTTTTTAGAAAGAAAACGTCTCATAATTGTATTTTGTAAATCGTATTCTGACCAAAACGGATGTTTTAATTTCTTCTCTTTCTCATCAGATTCTAAAAGATAATGCATATCTCTATACATCCTTTTAATCAAGTTCTCAGTCTCTAAATAAAACCCTAAAATTCTATTATTCTCTTTGGTTACTTTCTTTCTAAATTCGTCAGTCAACTTATCAGTATCGTAAATTGGAATAGGAGCTTCAGAAAATAAAAGTTGTTGGTTCTCTTTAATAATCTTTGTAATTATTGCGAATATTTCTACCGTTTTAATCTTGTTATTCTTAGCAATATTTGTAATCCAATCCGCATCCTCTTTGTAGAGAGCAATATTTCTATATTTTGAATTCATTTATAAAAATTATAATTTTAACTATTTGATTTCTAGCACTAAATTTACAAATATTTGCATAAATTGTGATTTATATTTTTTGTAAAGTTTGCACAAAAACATAAGTTTTTCTATTTCAGCATTTTAGCCTCGCAGAGCAAGCTGTATCGGACCATAAAGTCCGATACCGTCTTGCCTAATCCTCTCCTATCGGAGATTAGCTTCAAAATCTTTGATTTTTTATTGCTAAAAAGAAAAAGAAAATCAATGAAATTAAAAGTGATAATTGTAATAAGTGTCAGCTTAAAAAATAATCCTGGAAGTAAATAAAAATATTAGATAAATAAACATCAGGTATATACTTTAAGAATCTGATATACTTAATAATACCTATTATATAATCATCATGATAAATAGTAAAAATGAAATTTATTTAGTTTACTATATACTATTTTATTTAGTTTATAATATACTCTTTAATTTAGTATACCATACTCTTATTTATTTTTAAATAATAGGTATTTAATATACCTAATAAAATATTTATTTATTCAACTTTAAGTAATGCTTTTCGGTATATGATATAACAAATATTTATTATCTTGGATTATATTTCATAATACAATTTTTACGCTTCCAGTATACCATTTTTTTGGTATACAATATACTTTTTAAATAAAGAATATATAGTATTTAATATACCTAATAAAGTATATAAATATTTTTTTTTAACATCCTATATACATTTAATTAAGTATTCTATATACTAGTCAAGAATACAGTATTTAGATTATTATATACCATTTATTTAGAATCTTAGATTAGATTATTTTAAAATTATAAGGCATCTATATGTACTATAATAAGTATATAGTATACTTAATAAATAATATATATTTATTATATAATATATTATCTAATTGGCATCTTATATACTATATTGTAACAAATATTTTGTTTCCAGTATACAATATTTTATGTATATTATATACCATTTTATTTAGCATTATCAATTGTATTATATACCTTATATTTGGTATCTATGATTACATAATATTACAGATATTACGATTCTAAGATACTATATATTTAGATTCTAAAATACTATATTATGGTATTTTATTTGTATACAGTATACTATTTATTTTGTATATTATATACTAATTAACTTTATATTATTGTATCTAAGATTCTAATTAAAAAGAAACAATGAATAATAATAGAAGAACCGACATTATTAAACAATATTATGTTTTAATCAAAAAGAAACTGAAAAATTCACTAATTTTACAAAAAAGAAAAAATGTCTATTAAAGATATAAATAATATAAATGGTTGGTATGTTCTAACAGAACTGGCGAACGATATATTGGTACAAGTTAGTATTATGTATAGGAAGTTGGCCTTTACTGAGAAAAAAAAAGAAATGCCTAATTTAGTACTCATTGATGACTATATAGAAAAATCGGATAAAAGTTATGAGCTGGCAAATACTCCAGAAATCTTTCAATCAAAAGATAAAATGCGAGAAATTATCAATGAATATTCTAAAATATTAGATAGCCTTATCAATGAATAATATTGAAAACTTAAAAGAACAATACAAAATTGATTTAGATGAATTTCGTTTTATAGAAAGCGAGATTATTAAACAGTTTACTAAATTTGTTGATTCAAGTGCAAATCCAAAAGCAATAATTTTAGGAGCGCAACCAGGAGCTGGAAAAACAGAACTTGAAAAGATTGCATTTTCTAATTTAAAAAGAAATGCAGTCATATGTAATGTTGATAATTTAAAAAATTATCATCCTTTCTCTGTTGAAATCAAGAAAAAATATCCGGAATATTTTTCAGAACTAACAAGTACTACAGCACATGATTGGAATCTTTCTCTAAGAAGACATTGTTTAGAGAAAAATTATAATTTCATCCTAGAAACAACTTTTAATGATGGAATAAATATAAATACGATAATAGAAAATCTTAAAAAAAATAATTTTTCTGTAGAGATATATCTATTATCTGTCCCACAATTATTAAGTAAATTGGGAATAGTTCAAAGATATGAGGAAATGTTAAATTTAAATATTTCTGGTAGAAAAGTAAGTTTTGAATCACATGATGATAGATATGATGCTATACCAAAAGCTATACAAATAGTAGAAGAAAAGCAGTTGTATGATTATATTAATCTATTTGGCAGAAGTATTTTAAATCATAACAAAATAGATGACAAAGGAATTTATTTAATTGCTAAAACAAAAAAATCTATATATGACGATTTCATAATTGAAAGAGAACAAAAACTAAACAATCAAGCACGCATTGAAATAAATTCAATTAAAAATAAAATATTAGAATTGATGGATGGTAGAAATGCCCCAGAAGATGAAATAAGCATTTTTAAAGATACTTTTGAAATAGAAATAGATTTAAAAAATAAATCAAAAATTTTGAAAAAATAAATGTATCGTACGATACATTTATATAAAATATTATAAATTTGTATAACTTATTGGAAATCTAATGATAACTATAAGTTTAAAATTATTATAAATCGTCCTCTGGACGATTTTTTTTAATTTAATTAAATCTGAAAGGCTGTAGTCCTGGTGAGCACGGATCCGCCGGAGGTGATCCGGGACACCGGAACCGGCCAGAGATCTGCAGGGAAAATTCTTCATCTGAGAATTCCAGGAATAAACAAAACGATTTCTAAAAGCAGGGAAGGATCACACGGCTGCTGCTCCGGTGAGCACGGATCCGCCGGAGGTGATCCGGGACACCGGGACCGGCCAGAGATCTGCAGGGAAAATTCTTCATCTGAGAATACCAGAATAAACAAAATGATTTCTAAAAGTAGGGAAGGATTACACGGCAGCTGCTCCGGTGAGCACGGATCCGCCGGAGGTGATCCGGGACACCGGGACCGGCCAGAGATCTGCAGGGAAAATTCTTCATCTGAGAATACCAGAATAAACAAAATGATTTCTAAAAGTAGGGAAGGATTACACGCCAGCTGCTACGGTGAGCACGGATCCGCCGGAGGTGATCCGGGACACCGGGACCGGCCAGAGATCTGCAGGGAAAATTCTTCATCTGAGAATACCAGAATAAACAAAACGATTTCTAAAAGCAGGGAAGGATCACACGGCTGCTGCTCCGGTGAGCACGGATCCGCCGGAGGTGATCCGGGACACCGGGACCGGCCAGAGATCTGCAGGGAAAATTCTCCAGCTGAGAATACCAGAATAAACAAAATGATTTCTAAAAGTAGGGAAGGATTACACGGCAGCTGCTACGGTGAGCACGGATCCGCCGGAGGTGATCCGGGACACCGGGACCGGCCAGAGATCTGCAGGGAAAATTCTCCAGCTGAGAATACCAGAATAAACAAAACGATTTCTAAAAGCAGGGAAGGATCACACGGCTGCTGCTCCGGTGAGCACGGATCTGCCGGAGGTGATCCGGGACACCGGGACCGGCCAGAAATCTGCAGGGAAAATTCTCCAGCAAAGAACTCCAGGATAAACAAAACGATTTCTAAAAACAGGGAAGGATCCACACGGCAGCTGCTCCGGTGAGCACGGATCCGCCGGAGGTGATCCGGGACACCTGTTCTTAGATACTAGTTAATCATGGCAAAAGCCAGCTTGACAACCAGAACCTGTTCCGAAATTAAAATCTAACTGTAAACCCAATTTTGAAATTCCTAAAAGACTCGATTTTTCTTTAAAGGTATGGCCATATAGATCTTCTTGTATAGCAGACCAGTACATAATTTCTGGATTTGTATCAAAATTTTTTCTGAGCTGTTGTTCATCTTTCCAAAAACAATTCTGACAATTAGAATCAATAGGGAATTGAATATTAAAGTGACTCCAAAAATCTAATATCTCCCTATGTAAGATCTTATTCTCTATTAGAATAAAATCTCCAATTCTCCAAATCATTTCATTCCATCTATGTATCCAAGTATTTGAACTTTCTCTATATTCACAATGAGTTGGATATTTCCAGTAATTTGTAAATTTATTAGCTCTTTCCTTTTCATCATACCTATAACCTACACGCATTTGTACAGGCAAAGTATAATACAAGAATAAAAATTCAAAAATTGGTTGCATCTTTAATATTGATGTACAAAATCTTTTTGACATATTCGGTATAGCTTGTTTAATTGAAAGCATTTGTTCCCAACCAATTCCCCTCAACCAAATGATTTCTTTTCCCAAAATTTGCTCAAGATCAAATATGGTTTTTAAAATAATAGGATCTTCTGAGGTCGCCACAAATTCGTTCTGATGAGAACAATATTTCTGAAGCTTTTCATTCGCCATTTGTACAAGCTTTTTATCGAGTTTCTTTCCAGCGTTATGTGAATCTATACAAACTAAACTAAACACCTCTAAATCAGCTGGAAAATGGTATGCTAAGTAACTGCTGGTTTTACCCCCAGATAATGAATTTACTGTTATCATATAATTGTGTTGTTAAAATAAAATATGTAATAAAGGAATGATGAATGGCAAACGTTTTCTTAAAACGTGTAGGCTGAAGAAATGACAACTTACATATTTTAAAATTGTGCAAACTTTAATTTTAATTGTGCAAACTTTTAAGTATAAATGCTTTATGCAGAATGTTATGTTTTATATTTTTGTGTATAATTAATGTCGAACAAAGGTGTTAATACAACTTTTCACAAAAGCAGGTTAAATCCTGCTTTTTAAAATGACAGAAATAGTTTTCATATATATTGTAATTATGGTGTGGTAATGAGGAATGGATTTTAGAAGATGGTAATTAGTTTTAAAAGAAAAGCACTTTACAGTGCTTTTCTTTGATTTTAGGCAAATTTTCATGCAGAAAGTTTCTTCATGCTTAAAGGAATATCTTCGAGAGTTATTTGCTGGATTTTAATAAAATTCCTACTTATTAATTTTAGAATCTTCTCACTATACTTACTCGGCTTATGACCCAAACCATGGTGTTGTAATACTCTAAAAGTTTCTAAACAAATCTCAACCGTTTCAACCCTTACATTATCAACTTTGGCAGAGAATAATAAACTATTCTTTTTTTCATAGTATTTGTTTCTAAAAATACAATGCTTTAAAAACTCACCCTCTTCTAAAAATTCCATTACAGACATCAAAGGTTTGATTTGAAGATTCTTTTCAATAAAAAGAAGATTGAAGTATTTTCTCTTTTGTAAAACAAAGTCTGGATTTGCATCTTTTGCAACTTTTAGATTTTCAGCAATAGTTTTTCCCATTTGAATTTTGCTTTGTTCATGAATATAAAAGTCATGAGCCACTATCAGCTTTTTGGGACAAACATAATGAGTATTACGAAGATCTTTACCAAGAAAATATAATGCATCAAGCATATCTTTA
The DNA here is from genome assembly GCF_002899895.1 of Chryseobacterium oncorhynchi. Classification (GTDB taxonomy): domain Bacteria; phylum Bacteroidota; class Bacteroidia; order Flavobacteriales; family Weeksellaceae; genus Chryseobacterium; species Chryseobacterium oncorhynchi. The sequence continues at coordinate 4,195 of NZ_PPEI02000009.1, read as the reverse complement.
TACACATCGGCATCCAAAATTCGATATCTATTTCTAAAGCAGATTTTCAATGTATCCCAGTACTTCTCTATTGTCTTTGAGTTCCACTTAGAAATAATATCATAATACCCATGTTTAAGCAATGTTTCAATTTTTGAAGATTCTTTAAGTTTTTTAATCAAAGTAGAAAATCTGAATTTTTTAAGTAGTGAACCTTTAATTCCCATTTTTGAAAACTCCAATAGAAATTTCGAATCAGGATGGTAAAAATCAGGTATGGGGTCATAATCAGAATCCCTAGAATAACCATTCTTTTTTCTGTTTGGATCTCTAATTTCAAGACTACCAACATAGGATCCAGTAAAACCATTTATAAATTTTGAATTAACAACCCGATCACCTTTTATTGTATACCAGTTTTGAGTGACTTCACTACTGTAGAAATCTTTTAATTTCCCTTTACGGTAATAACATCTAAATTCAAAGCATCTAATAACTTGAAAAATAAAGTTTTCATTCCTAACAATTGAAGCAACATTCATAAATCCCAATTCAGAAGAAAATTTTTGCTTCTTAGTCCGCTCAACTTTCAAAATCAAATTACAAACGGCACAGTAAACATTTTCTTTTTCAATATCGTTTACAAAAATTTCACATCCACATTCTAAACAAAATGCAGAAGTTTTAGTAGCATAACACAATTTTGGAAACAGTTTATCTATAGCAAACTGCTTTTGTTTTTCGCTCAGAGGAGGAAGTTCTATTGCCAACTCTTTAACTGCGATCTGTAATTTTGTCTTTGGCCTCATATTAAGAAATTAAGTCGAATATAGATAGCTGTGTAGCGTTACTTTGTTTATTAGCTGTCTTTTTAGGTTTTGTATTATTTTCAGTCTTATTATCCTTAATTGGAGGAACTATTCCCGGCACTCCAGTTACAACTACTCTACAATTAACTTTCTTAATAATCGTTTCTTCTTTCGAAAAATAGTATTTATTAGCTAATGAGAAAACCTCTTCATTTGTCATAACAGATACATTTTGTTTTCTGACTTCCTGAATAATATAATCACAGCACTTTGCTATTGATTTACTTTCATCCTGTAAAGCTATTGCAAGTTCTTCATTTACTTTTTGTTCTTCGTTAAGAAAAGCGGCAATAGCAGCTTCAAAATTATTTGATCCTTTCATAATAGTATAGCTTAAAATAAAGGGACTTTCAGCCCCTTTATAGATTAGTTTTTTAATGATTTTTCTAGCTCTCCAGATTTATTATTAATAATAAAATCAAGTGTTCCTACTTCCATAGAGTAGTTTGGAATTTCTTCATTGTCAATCATTTCTTTTGCACGCCCATTAGCTTCATTCTTATGTTGACGATAGCCCATCTCATATGCAAGTGTTAATAAAGTTCCTGCGATGACGATTTTAATAAGTAATTTTTTCATGATAAATATGTATTTGTTTATTATTTAATTATTAATTGAATTTGCTTTGTTTTCGAGGACAATCTGTTTTCTCTGAAAATGGAAAGTCTATATTTAAAAGCATACTTAATTCTGTGAATTGTTGTTTGTTTTCGGTGATTTCAAAGAACGCTGCACTTATGATTTGCTTCGTTACTGAGGATTCGTTTTTCTGTGCCAATTAAAAATGAAATCTTTTAATGTTAAAAATGGGGTGAACTTGTTCACTTGGAGTTTGGATTTATTTTTTGTGGAGGGTCCAATACAAAATTGGATACCCAAAAAATAAAATGGCTAAAATTTTTATCAGGATAAGATTTCAAATTTGCACCAAGAAAACCGAAATAAACCTCAGTGACAAAAGAAGACAATCAGAAGTTCAGCAAAGTTCTTTATCATCGAAAATAGATAACAAGACACATCAAAATGATTGCTTTTCAATAAAAAGACTATCCACAATAATAAAAGTCAAAACTTAAAATAGCAATGGGGTTCAGAAGGGAAATTTTGGGTTTTGTCCGATTAATTCCTGAAGAAGTTTCACCCTGGGTTTAGCTAGGATGCGGAAAGGGTGAATTTTCTGAAGGCAGGGATTTGCACTGGCAGCGTTAGGGATTGAGTGGCATGTTTGAAATCCTTTTTTTATTTAATAAAAAAAGATTGAGTAACGAAAGCCCGACCTTAAGGGAACGCCAAAATTTAGTATTAAAAGTAATCGGTGCCTATTTTTGAGATGGTGCTGCCTTAATTCCCAATTCATCACGCTCATGCAAAATACAAGCTAAATGGAAGAGAGTTTTAGCACCATACTCTTCTCTTAAAGATTTTAATTTTTTTTCCACCGAACTAACACTATTTGGTTTGAAATCTATTTTTTTAAGTTCCTCAGAAACTTCTGTTTGTGACAAACCTTCTTTAAGGTACTTAATCAGTAATATGTTTATATTCATATCACAAAGCTACTATTTGAATAAAAAACCAAAATACGGAAAACCGTACTTATACCTTTTTAAACAAACAATGTAACATTATAGTATAAATTTATAATTACTGTCACAAAACATCAGTTAAAGTTCTTTATCATCTAATGAAAACTTAATATTTAAAAAGGTCAGAATTAAATATAATTGATCAGCATTAGGAGAAAAAGCGGCATTTTCAATTCTGTAAATAGAGCTCTTTGATAAACCAACAGCTGCAGCAAGTTTTGATTGAGAAATTTTCATTTCTTCTCTTTTCTTTTTAATGATACCTGCAACAACTTTTCGTTTGTCAAGAATGTCTAAATTATCTTCAATACTTTTCATAAATTATTTTCTGAAGGTTTAAATAAAGATTCCCTTAGTTTTCCTAGTCTCTTAGAATAAGAAATTAAATTCATTTTACAACAAAATATCTCCATTTCATGTAGGCTTGAATCGCCCCAATAATCTTCCCCAGATGAAAGTTCATCATAAATAATATCTAAAGAATCATTTTCGGGGATATCTTCGTTACCCGAAACCCCAAAGCCCAGGAGCTTAGAATAGAATAACGAAGATAATCCAAAAAGTTTAATAATATAATTCATTTCCTATTCTCTGGTTTTAATAAGAATTCCATTTTCATAAATAGCTTCAACTTCTTCCCAGATTCTCGTTGTACCATTTTCATCTATATGATAACATGGTTCAGAATCATCCTCTTCTTCATCAAAACCAATTATTACAAAGATCTTAGTAGAATGCTCTCTACTAATTTTTTCGGCTTTTTTAAGAGCCTTTTCTAAATTAATTTCAGTAATACTCATAAAGATTAAAAATTAGGTTTATCAATAGCCATAATTAAAATGGAAAAAATAATAATTAAAATAATTCCCCAGAAGGAATTGAACCGATCATTGTGAGGTTTTAATGTGTATTTCATAACAATTCTGCGACTTTATTCTCCTGCATCCGGAGGGATTAATGTTAAAAAAATATATAAAGAATTAAAAAAAATATTAAAAAGAAAAACGATAATATAAACTCAAACAGTTTGAAATATCTATCATCATCTCGAGAAAGAAAAAATCGAATTAATCGTAGCAGATGATAAAGACTCAAAAATGAAAAGATCATAATAGAAAATAAATAGTAAAGCTTGAATGCTTCAAAATTTTTATAAATATTATATACCATATATCTATCTGCGACTTTATCTTCCTGCAACCGGAATTTTACAAATTATGAAAAGGCCAATTATTTCCTTGAAAGAAATTATCAAGGCAATCTTAATTTTTATTATTTGTTTGATTTAAAATAGAAAACTCTGCGACTTTATTCTCCTGCACCGGAATTTTAATAAATCAAAAGTAAGCATTTACGCTTACATATGCAAATTTTTTTATAATTAATATAAACTTTCTTCTATTGGTAAGCATAATAGATTTCCTTTTTTTATGATCTTTAAATAATCAAAATAAAAAGATACATTCATATCATTATTTTCAAAAATAATTTCTCTCTTTTCATTAGACCAACTTAAATTAAAAGAATTATCACTAACTCTTATTAATTCCCAGGCTTGTATCTCAGAATGATAAACAATATATTCCTGGAGAAGAAAAATAAGATCTAATAACCAGTAGCAATCTTCATTATTAGGCTTCAAACCAAAAATGGGACAAAATGTTTGTTTCAGATTATAATTAATTGATTTTAAATGAGTTAATTTTAACCATATTAAAAGATGGTTTGTCTAGGTTAATTATAAAATCGTATTCTCCATGC
>NZ_PPEI02000008.1 GCF_002899895.1 Chryseobacterium oncorhynchi | reverse complement strand
TTCCCATTCCGAACACAGAAGTTAAGCCCACCAGCGCCGATGGTACTGCTAACGCGGGAGAGTAGGCCGCCGCCAGTTTTTATTTTATTTTTAAAATCCTTTATCATTACGATAAAGGATTTTTTTTTGTTATATACTTTGAGAGATACATATCTGGAATAGACTTAGATGCATCTCTAAACCCATACTATCCATTCCCAAACAAATCCAAGCAATCATTTTTAAAATCAAACAGGATAAAGCCTACTTCTATGGAATAGGTTGCGATTTCTATTTGTTGTTATAATAATATTTGGGTTAATCTGTTGTGAATTTTATTTAAATTATAAACAATTCTTGTTTTTTTATACACAAATTGTGTAACTTAGTCATATCAAATTGATTACAAATCTAAACTATACATACTATGAAAAAACATTTATTCCCTCTATTTTTATTGTTATTAGGTATAAATACTCAAGCACAACAGGATTTTTTTGCCATTACAGGAAAAGATACCCCAGGTATTAATTTCAGTGATTTTCGTGCTATGGATGGTGTAAATGCTACTTCCGGCGAGAAATTTTTTACAGCTGAATCTTCTGCAAAAGTATTTTCGCAGGCTAGAAAAGGCTCTTTGGCTGAGGATAGAAACTCATTTAATAATTCGCAGGCTGTAACCATGGCAGCATTGGCTTATGATTCTTCCAATAATAATCTAGTGTATATGCCAATGTTTTCTTCTAATATTTATATTTTAAATCCTCAAACTAAGGAAATTACATTAGTAGAGAATAATGTAGCCAGAGTGTCATCATGTGATATTAATTCTCATATTACAAGAATGACAGCAGGTTATGATGGAAATATTTATGCAGTCAATAATGCTGGAACACAGCTTTTACAGATCAGTAAAAAAGGAGGAGAATATGTTGTTAATGATCTGGGTATCATTAAGGATGATGTTTCTAATGGAAAGAATTCTTTTACTGCTATAGAAACGGGTTTTGGTGGAGATATGATTGCAGATGCTGATAATAATTTTTATTTTTTTGCAGCTTCAGGAAATGTGTTTAAAGTTTCTATTAAGGAACTTACTGCAAAGTTTATGGGTAAAATAGCAGGTATTCCTGATAACTACTCTGTAAATGGTTCTGCTGTAAATGCTCAAGGAAAAATAGTGATTGCGAGCGCTAAAGGAGCTCCTTTATATGAAGTAGACTTGATGAATCTACAGGCAAAGCAGCTTCCTGGGGAGCAGAGTCTTCATATTTATGACCTGGCGAGTAAATACTTTGCTAATGATAAAAAGACTTCCTCTAATACTATAGCTAATCTGGATATTTATCCAACCAGAGTTGATGAGCATTATATCAATGTTCATCTTAACAATAAAAATGTGAAAGGGAACCTTAAGCTAAATGTTTTCGATTTATCAGGTAAGAATGTTATGAATCAAAACCTTTCTGCCAAAGAGGGTTCTTTGGATCAGAAAGTTTACCTGAGAGGACTAATTAGTGGAACTTATATTGTAAGTATTGCTGATGAATCGGGAAAAATAATACTAACTAAGAAAATCTTAGTCACAGAATAATTAGCTAATAAAAAGATATCGAAAAATTTGACTTATCATAGAACCTTTTCAATAGTATTGGAAAGGTTTTTTAATGATTATTTGATATTCAAGAAGTTTTATTTTTCGATATTATAATGTACTTTTATAAAAAAATATAGATGAAGCTATACTTTAATGTAGGATATATTGTAAAGGCCGGAGAAAATCTACAACTTGTTATAGGTGAAGAAGGAACTGTAGCTCATATCCATACTATGTTTTGTGCAGAGAATGGTTTATGGAGATGTGAGGTTGATTATTTTTCAAAATCAATTTCTTATCAATATAGAGTTGTGAATGAAAAAGGAAATGTTTTAAGAGAAGAATTTGTTTCACATCATCTTAATTTTCCACACAATTATAAGGAGTTTGTTATTTTTGATGAATGGAATAATAAAAATTTTCCGGAGAATTATTTAAACAATAAAATTCTTTACAACAAACTACACGATTTTGTTTCTGAGAAATCGACTGTTTTAAAAAAGCATACTCATTTATTTAGAATAGAAGCTCCAATATATAATCCTGATTGGAGAATCGTCTTGTTTGGAAATACTGCTTCCTTAGGAAATTGGGACTATGGAAAGGTAATTCCTTTGTTTCAGACAGATTTTGGAATCTGGGAAACTTCTGTTGAAATTCCGGAAAATGAATTGATTCAATTTAAATATTGTATTTACGATAGAAAAGAAAATAGGGTAATTGATGTGGAAACTGGAGATAACAGATTCACCATTGCCAATCCGTTTGAAGATGTTCTACAGATTGTTTCCAATCATTATTTTAGATTTAAAGGCTATCAAATGTATCATGATGCCGGAGTGGCTGTTCCTGTTTTTTCTTTAAGAAGTGAAGATGGTTTTGGTGTAGGAGAGTTTACAGATATTAAAAAACTGGCAGATTGGACAAAGGAAACAAACCTTGGTATTATTCAGATTCTTCCAATTAATGATACAACAGCAAATTATTCATGGACAGATTCATATCCCTATGCAGCAGTATCTGTTTATGCTTTGCATCCACAATACATCTCACTGGAAAAGCTTGATTTTTCTTTACCGAAAGAATTAGTTAATGAATACCTGCTTGAAAAACAGGGCTTAAATACCCTCGATCTGATTGATTATGAAAAAATGATCGCAGGTAAATGGAAGTATCTAAAAGCAATTTTCTATGCTGAAAAAGATAAAATCTATAAGGATAGAAACTTTAAGAAATTTATAAAAGACAATGAATATTGGCTTGTTCCTTATGCTGCGTTCTGTGTGCTAAGAGACAAATACAACACCCCCAATTTTAATGAGTGGAAAACTCATAAAAAATATATTGCAGGAAAGATCGCACAGTTTTTTACAACAAAAAGTAAGGACTATGATATCTCAATGCTTCATGCCTGGGTACAATATCAGCTTCATGTACAATTAAAAGATGCAGTTGACTATACTCATAAACTTGGAGTTTCTTTAAAAGGAGACCTGCCAATCGGAATTTACAGATATTCTGTAGAAGCCTGGACTGAACCGGAATTATTTGGAATGGATTTCCAGGCTGGGGCACCACCTGATCAGTTCACTGAACTTGGTCAAAACTGGGAATTCCCAACGTATAACTGGGAAGCCATGAAAGAAGATGACTATAGATGGTGGAAAAACAGATTCAAAGCTTTGGAGCAATACTTCGATGCTATGAGGATTGATCATATTCTAGGTTTCTTCAGAATCTGGAGAATGCCAATTTCTGCTGTACAAGGGATTTTAGGATACTTTTATCCGGCTGTTCCTATTGTCTTGGATGAATTTAAGGCTTGGCAGATTCCGTTTAAATTTGATAGGTATTGTAAGCCATTTATCAACAATGAAATCTTATGGGATTATTTTGGAGGGGAGAGCGTGAAGGCCCTTGAATTTATGGATTATAATGAAAATGGTACCTATTCATTAAAAGAAGAATTTGATACACAAAGAAAATTGGTAAACTTCTTTAAGAAAAAGCCCTATGGTGATATTGAAGATCAATTGATCTCCCTTTGTGCCAATGTTTTATTCTTAACTGAGGAAAGAAATGGAGAAACGGTTTATCATCCAAGATTTAATGTTTATAATACAGAATCTTACAAATATTTGTCAGAACAGGAACAGAAAAGTATCTATGATCTGTACCACGATTACTTCTTTAGAAGACAGGATCATCTTTGGCAGGAAAAGGCTATGGAGAAACTTCCTGTTATCCTGAATGCTACCAAGATGCTCATTTGTGGAGAAGATCTGGGAATGGTTCCTGCATGTGTACCGGCTGTGATGGATGAGTTGGCTATTATTGCCTTAAAGGTTCAACGTATGCCTGCCGAAAATATTCCATTCTATGATCCGAGATATGCAAATTATATGAATGTAGTTACCGCTTCTTCTCATGATAGCTCAACCTTGAGACAATGGTGGAAAGAAGATCCTGCTTTAACTCAAAGATATTTTAATCAGCAACTGATCCAATATGGGAAAGCTCCTGAGAATTTAACTCCGGATCTGGCAGAGATTATTATGAAGCAGCATTTATATAATGAATCAATGTTGGCTATTTTCCCGATTCAGGAGTTTCTTGCAACAGATTCAAAGCTTTCCAATAAGAAGATAGATAATGAAAGGATTAATAATCCTGCTGTATTTCCTCATTATTGGCGCTATAGAATGCACCTGAAGTTGGAAGATCTGAAAGAACAAAAGCTATTCAACAAAAAAATTGCTCATTGGATAAAAGATAGTGGTAGAATGTAAATTTAACACTTGATTATCAATTAGTTAATGATATTTTAAAAGAAGTTTAATCTAAGGATTTAACTTCTTTTTTTTATTTGTATCAAAAAGATAGAATTAAGATATTCTGTTATACACTAACCAATTAACGACTATAGAGATGAAAAAAATATTTTTAGGATTAGCTTTTGGGTTGGGCGTTTTGACGTCAGCTCAGCAGTATCCAAATAATGGTTGGGGTGATGATGGTTATTATCAGAATGGTAGTGGTTATTATAACGATGAAGATGACAGAAACTATTTCCCTGATGATTATTATTACAACTATCCTCAGGATTATTATCCAACTGATTATTATCAGAATTATTATAACGATTATAGAAGTAGTATCATTAATATTGACTGGAACGGTTTCTTTGTACAAAGCAGATTAAACCGCTGGCAGGTTGATCAGATTATGAGATTAAATAACCTATATGCTAGCTTTTCGGCTTGGGATAATTTCTATCGATATAATCCGGACAGATGGTATTATGACAGGTTTTATGCCTTAGAAAGAATTATGGGACCAAGAATATTTGTGGTTTTCCAAAATAACTATTATCGTGGCAGCAGCCCTATTGTGTACTTCCAGAATTATAGAAGAACATACTACGTACCGAGATACACAGTGATGCCAAGATATAGAAATGTAAACATCAATATTTACAGAGTAGACCGATCAAGGTTTAGAAGAACCGATAATCCTACTTTTGATGTTATCAGAAGCAGCTCCAGACAAAATAACGGATTTAGAAATAATGGATTCGAAAACAATGGATCAGGAAATGGAGGCTTCCGCAGACAGGATAACAATCAAAATTCCGGTTTTAGAAATGAAAATTCCGGTGGTTTTAGAGGAAATAGTAATAATGGAGGGTTCAGAAAAGAAAACTCAGAAAGAAGCGGAGGTTTTAGAAGTGATAATGGAGGCGGTTTTAGAGGAAATACCGAAACAAGAAGAGAAACAGCTCCTGCTCCATCCAGAGAGAGTAGTGGTGGCTTTAGAGGAAATGGTGGTGGTTTTAGACAAGAATCAAAAAGCCAGGCCCCAAGCCAGCAAAGCCGTGGTAATAGCGGAGGCTTTAGAGGAAGCTTAGTAAGGAATTAATTTTCATATATTATATTTAAGTGGTGTGAAGGACAGGTTTTTATAATCTGTCCTTTTTTTGTTGTATTATTAATTATTATTAGTTAAAATTTAACATTATTTATGAATATGTTAATTTAACTTCTCTTTTGTTTCATAATCAAAAAGGTATAATAACAATTAATTAAATTTTTAAAAGATGAAAAAATTAGTTTTAGCAATAGCATTTATCGGAATGGGAAGTTTTGCAATGGCACAACAGACAACTCCACAAGACAGAGAGACAAGAAGAGCTGAAATGCAGCAAAAAATGCAACAAAAAGAACAGGAGCATTTAGCACAGATGCAAAAAGACCTTAATCTTAACCAATCTCAAGTAGCTCAGGTAAAGGCATTACATGAAAAAAGAAAATCTGAAATGAAAGCCGAATTCGAGAAAAATAAAGACATGAGACAGGCTAAAATGGATGAAATGAAAGCCAAAAGAGCACAAATGGATGCTGACATGAAAAAAATACTTACGCCTGAACAATATGATAAATGGCAGGTTGACAGAAAGGCTAAAATGGAGCAGAAAAGAATGGCAATGAAAGATAAAAGAATGATGAAAAAGCCGATGAATACAGCTGGTTCTGAAGTAAAATAACTATTTGTAATTTTGATTTTTTAATGTATAAAGGATGGATATTTTTCCATCCTTTTTGTATTAATTTTCCGTAAAACTTTTGATTTCGGGCTTTTATTCCCTATTTTTGAATATAAATTTAATACTTATGGTTAGCGAAAAAATTGCAAAATTAATTAACGAACAAATTGCCCACGAACAATACGCCGCTCAATATTATCTTTCAATGTCTGCATGGTTTTCCGGAAAAGATCTGGACGGGATTGCCAACTACTTCAGAGTACAAAGCAAGGAAGAACTGATGCACGCAGATAAAATGTTTGATTATCTGAATGATGTAGGTGGAGAAATTATCATCGGAGAAATAGCAAAACCTCCTCATGAGTTCGAAAACGCAACGGATATTTTCGAGAAAGCACTGGCACATGAGAAAATAGTAACTAAAAGTATTTTCAATATTGTGAAAAATGCCAATGAAGAGGGAGATTTTGCAACAACTTCTTTCATGCAATGGTTCATCAATGAGCAGGTAGAAGAAGAAGCAAGTGCTTCTCAGTATGTAACAAAAATCAAAATGGTTTGTGATAATCCATCCGCATTATACCTTTTTGATCAGGAATTGGCACAGAGAGTATTCACTCCGGATCCAACCGCTTAAACTGAAAAGTTTTCAACAATATAAAAACCACTATTCAAGGGAATGGTGGTTTTTTGTTTCTCTATATGGTAAGAGTAATTTTTGCTTCGTAATTTAGATAATGCTAATAACCGTTTGCCTTTATTTATCCACTATTTTTAATTGCTTGTGCAGTATTGATCATAAATAAAGCGAAAACGGAAAAGATAGATAGTAAGTATAAAAAAGCTAAAAGGATGAGCTCTTTTCCGACTGACCTTTCTTTCCGGATAAAGTATGCCTGCATGAAGAAAAGAACAGGATATACTAAAGTAACCACAGAAAAGAATACAAAAAGATAGGTCATTATCAATGAGAATACTCCCTGAAGATCAATTATTTTTGTATTTCGGTTAAAAGAAGCATGCGCAGAAGTATTCCAATAATAAATAACAGTCGAAATAATAAATATAATGAAACCTGTTATCTGGATTTTGAATAATATTCTCCAGTTTTTCACAATGTAGTTTTTCATAGCTTTTATAAAATTTAAGCTTTTGAAAACTTACTTCTTTTGTCTTTGCCTCTGAATTCGAATAGCAGAAATAAAAGTTATAGCACCTACTATAATACTTAAGAATAAAGCCTTTGCTACATTTTCAGTAGGCATATACCTATGGCCATCGGCTGTTACCGGTGGATCCATATAATCTGCAATATTGTAGATGGCTACTGATGAGAATGCCATCATAAGAACACTTATGACAAAAGAGATAAAATATATTTTCATGGTTACCTGAAATCTCTTTACCAGCCTTAATATATATTTGGGCTGATATTATATAGAATAAAAATAAACAATCCTTTTTTATTATAAGTATCTTTTCTTTTAATTCTATACTATATTTTGATAATATGAGTTGAAATTTACAAGTAAATGATTTGAGTTTTAAGAACTTTTTTGCCCAACCTTTCGAGAATATTTTTATAACCCTGTACCTGAGCGAGATCCTTATCTTTACGTTCTCCGGTTTTAAAATCAACAATAATATAACCTTCTTCACTTTTTAATATACGGTCAGGTCTTGAAATATGACTTTCTCCATTTTCAGAGATCATAATGTCTTTCTCATTGATAACCTCCCATTTTTCATCGAAAAATTCAGCATAGGTCTTCACAATATCTTCCAGAGTAACTTGAATTTCGTTCTTCTCCTCCAGGGTAATTAAGCCCTCCAAGGCATAGCCCTCCAAAACCTTATTGATATCCTTTTTAGTATTGATCTTTGATAAAAGCTCGTGAACGAAAAGCCCGATCCTCACTTTTTCATTCCTTACCTGATAGTTCTTGGATGGAGTGGCAATTTTTATGGAAGTACTATTCTCATTGACATTCTTCAGATTTTCAATATTCTGTGTCTTAAAAGAAGAACTTTTAGTCTTTGAATGTTTCTTCAACATCTCAGGATTTACTTCATACAGATCAAACTCATCAGCATTCTCTGTATTTTTTGTCTGAATAAATTCTAACAATTCAAGATTGTTGGATGTTTTGTTAGCTTTTTGAAGATAGAAGAATAGCTGTTCAACAGGTCTGGTAGTAGCTACATACTGCAAGCATAATCTGTCGATCAAATTTTTGTAAGAATTTTTTTTGTTAAAGCTTTGAATCTGCTCGTCATAAACTTCCAGATTTTTACTGAACTGATTAATATTTACGGACTTCAAAGCAGCACTCTCACTTGTCTCAAACCAGTTGGTAAACTCACTATCCCTATTTTTGTTCATCATAGGAATAAAAACAATAGGAAATTCCAGCCCTTTTGACTTGTGAATGGTCATGATCTGAATAGCATCAATGTTTTCCGAAGCCTGAATAGTATAGGAAGAAGCTTCTTCATCCCAATACTTTAAGAATTCCTTTGTACTTGCCCCTGCATTTTGGGTAAAGTTGAAAAGCATTTCCAAAAAGTTAAGCAAGAAATCCGTTTCCTTATTTTCTACAGAGAATTCGTTGATATAATACTCTATGAAATTGTATAAATTAAATCTCGGAAAATTATCCTGCCTAAGCTGTAGAGAATATTTTTGCTGAATAAACTGAAGAATTTCCTCATGTCCCTCTACATCCAGAATTTCTTTCATCTCGAGGGTAAAATCTGCCATGTGAATTTTGCCCAGCGTATTCAGATGATACATCATCATGATCAGACAGGGTTTATTCTTGGGATTGATTTCCCATCTTAAAAATTCTATGACGGCTTTCAGCGTATTGGAAAGCTCTAGGGTAAGACCTTTGTCAGAAATTGTTTTAATATTTGTTTCCTCACCATGATAGTTAGCTTTTAAATTTCCTAGTTTTTGAGAGTAACTGAAAATATCAAAGTTTCCACGACAGAGAATGGTAATATCAGAGAACTTGAAACCATTGTCCAGACATTCCTGAATATCTTTTCGCATCCGTTCAGAAGTATCATCATAAAACTCATCGTTGGTAAGATTCTCAATAAGGTTAACCTTTACCCGTCCATCAATCTTTGACTTTGGGGTTTGCTCAGCATCTGTTCCAAAGATATTCTTATGCTCTTCTTCCAGATCTCTGGAATGATACTGATACAGCTCATTATTAAACTGTACAATATTTCTTGCGCTTCTCCAGTTATCCTTTAAGACAAGAAGATCAGCTTCCTTAGGAGAAAATTCTTTTTTGTTGATAATATCCAGCATCAACTTACTTTCCCCACCTCGGAATCTGTAGATACTCTGCTTAGGGTCTCCCACCAAAGTAAATGAAGTGTTTTCTGTAGAAACACTGTGATCCCTTAATGGAACAAAATTCTGCCACTGAAGCTCAGAAGTATCCTGAAATTCATCAAAGAAATAATGCTGAAACTGTGAACCTACCTTTTCATAAATAAATGCTGACGGCTCGTTCTTAAGGTTTTCATTGATCAGGATATTAAATTTGGATAATAGAACAAGGTCATTTTCTTCCTCAATTTTTTTAAGCTCATCCTGAATATCCTTATTAACCTTTAAAGGAAGCAAAGCAGATAGAACCTTTTCTTTCTTCTGGGTTTCAATATATAAAAGAATAAGCTGCATTCTGTTCTCAATAAGCTGATCCAGAACCTCAAAAATTTCAGTTTCCTTGTGCTTTGATTTTGATGAAGCTCCCTTTCTGTAATTGTTGATTACAGATTCTTCTAGAGTCGTCGGAAAAGGAAAACCTGCTCTTTTCTGTTGATAAAAATCAATAACCTTTGTAAAGAATCCTCCAATACCATTTTTCCCTTGGGCAAAATCTTCAATCTCGATATTTCTGGATTTGAATAATTCAATGGAGGAGGCAGCCAACTCTGCAGCTTGTTTCTTATTAAGAACAATCTCTTTACGAAGTGTATTCTTGATATCCTCATAATTGGCATCATCAAAACTATCATTGTTTTTCAGATGTTCGTAATGAATATCCTTTACAAACTCCTTTGCAGAATCATACAGATTTTTGTTAAGATTAATTCTTTCATTATTCTCAAGACTGTAGTCTACATAATCCATGAAAGAATTGGAGATCGTTTCATTTTCCCCGATCTGATCTAACATTTTATCCACAGCCTCAATTAAAAATGGTTCAGCTTCAATTTCCAGATTAAAATTTTTGGCTAATCCTAGTTCATAAGAAAAGCTTCTTACTAATCTTGAATTAAAACGGTCAATCGTTCCAATATTCAATGTGGAATAGTTATGAAGAATATGATCCAAAAGTCTTTTAGAACGAAGATGAAGTTCATCAATTGTGATCTTCAGGCCCTGTTCTTCAAAAGCTTTCTGCATGTTTTTAAGATCAGCATTTACTGCATAATCACTTGAAGAAAAATTTCCCAGCCACGTCAAAATTCTTTCTTTCATCTCATTCGCTGCCTTATTGGTAAAGGTCAAAGCGAGAATATTCCTGATCGATTGCTGTTGATTAGGATAGCGGAGACAGATCATCAGAAGTCTCTGAACCAGGGCGTAAGTTTTCCCGGATCCTGCGGAAGCATTGATGACTGTATAAGAATTTTGCATTGTTAAAAGAGAATTGAGACTGCAAGTTAGCTAAAATTTAAAACAAACTTTAACAATTCAATGGAGCTATTTAACAGTTTCGACAGCAAAAATTAGCAAAGACCTGAAAGAAAATATTAAAAGGCGTTAAGTGTGGTTAAATTTATGGTAATATTTAAAAATAATTTTAGCTTTGCTTTATTAAAAACAATCCGTGAAATTTAAACTATTCTTTTTATTAACCTTTATCTTTTTCATTCATACCCATGCTCAAAGCTATATCTTCGGAAAGATTATTTCTGAAGGAGGCTCAGAGATGGAGGACGTGAACGTTATCAACATTAGAACAGATGAAATGGTGCTTTCAAATAGAGACGGACATTTTATGATCTCCGGGAAAGCAGGTGATGAGCTTCGCTTTATAAAGGCCGGCTATGAAAGGGTAATAAAAAAGATTTCGCAGGAAAATGTACAATCTCCAATGGAGGTTAGCCTTGTTCGGCAAACCATTCAGATTCCTGAAGTGGAAGTGAAGCAAGGGCTTACCGGAAACTTAAAAATAGATTCAAGAAATTATAACAAGCCTAAAAAGGTTGAAAAGCTGAGCAAAGAGATAGACTCTTATATTGCACAAAAATCAGATCCAAGAATACTGGCAGCAAGACCTGGAGAATTTGTTCAGCCAAAAGGTGAGGGATTTTCTATAGGAAAAGTGAAGAACAAATGGGATGACATTGATTTGATGAGCTATATCAAAGCAAGCTTGGGTGAAGAATATTTTACGAACCTTAAAATAGAAAAACCACTCATTGATCATTTTATTTCCTATGTTTTGGCCGGTGGTTTTGAAAGAAAAAAGATTTTGAAATACGGATTCTGTAGTGATGCTGATTTATATAGATTCCAGCGTTTTGTACTGACAAGAATTTCAACCTATCGTACACCAGAGACTAAAAGGTAACCAAAATGAAAGTCTATAAGAAAAATCTATACATAAGCTTACTTTTTGTATCTGTTCCATTATTCTCTCAGCAAAAAATAGTAGGGTTCATTACAGATAATACGAACGTTAATATCAACCCTGTATTAATCATTAATATATCAAAAAATATTTCTGTATTGAGCAATTCTTCAGGGAAGTTTGTAATAGATGCTGATGAAAATGATGAAATAAGATCCGTAAAAGAAGGATATTATCGTGCCAGTAAGAAGATTTCAAAAGAGGACTTTAATAACCCTTTACTAATGATTCTTCAAAAAGAAGAAATTCAAATAGCGGAAGTAAAAATAACTTTCAGACCTACCGGAAATCTAGAAAAAGATAGTAAGCTTTTGAATGAATCTCAAAAGCTTAGATCTTTAAAGTCGAATATGTCAAAATATATGAGAAGTCCTTTAAGTGAGCCCTTGGCAGATCGATCTATTTCCAAAACTTTCACTGGACATGATTTTAAAGCTGGTCAGGTAGATATTAAGGGAGTTATTGGGGCTGCGGTTGGCTTAGTTAAAAAAGCAACAAAACCTAAAATTACAAAGGCAAACTATTTGGAATTTCAAACTTTTATGACTCGCCTTAAAAATGAAGTAGACTTAGATTTTTTTAAGAAATATGGAATGGAAGATGAGCAGATGGATACATTTTTGCTGTATGCAGAAGAAACAAGATTCCTTTCAAAAAAATTCAGAAAGGATTTCAATAAGGATGTATTGAAGTTTGAACTACAATTAGCTTTTCTAGAATATCGTAAATTAAATAAGCTTGATATTAAATGAAATATTCGTGCTTTAAAAGATAAAATAACAATTGAATTATAACTTCAAACATATTGTAAGCACATGTTGGAAATTTTTTTTTCTTTTCATTGTTTTTCTATGCAGTAATGTTTTGTTTTCCCAGCAAACAGTAACGGGGAGGACTATTGATGATAATGGAGATAACCTAAGCGGAGTTATTGTTGTTAATATTTCCACGGATAAAAAAACACTTTCCAATTCACTAGGAATGTTCTCTATTGATGCCA
Organism: Chryseobacterium oncorhynchi; assembly: GCF_002899895.1. Taxonomy (GTDB): domain Bacteria; phylum Bacteroidota; class Bacteroidia; order Flavobacteriales; family Weeksellaceae; genus Chryseobacterium; species Chryseobacterium oncorhynchi. The sequence continues at coordinate 107,027 of NZ_PPEI02000008.1, read as the reverse complement.
ACCCTAATGATGAATTAAGGTTTGTAAAGGAAGACTTCAAAAGAGTTTCCCGAAGAGTGCTTCAAAACGGAATTAATTCAGAATTGTTGATCACGCTCTTTCAGATTCCTAAAGATATTGGTGAAGTAAAGATTGTAAAGAAACTTTCCGGAGATCTGGAGCAGGATTCCAGAATTGTAGCAAAAGTGGATAAAGGTGAGCAGGTAAGACAAGCTGTAGGTCTGCCGCAACCTGTTGGCAAAATGAGGGAGACACCAGCAGAAGTGAAAAGCGTTCTTTTACCAATACTCTTGGGGAACCTAAATGTTCAGGGTGTTTATGATCTTGTCAGCGGTAAAGCTAGAAAGCAGAAAAGACAATACAGGTACGATGATTTGCAGGAACATATTATGTGGGTTCGGAAAAGAGTAGAGGATGAATATTTTACCAACGCAGGAATTCCGGTAGACAGAATTTCAGAGTTTATAGAGTTTTCATTTGCTGTAAAACCTCAGGTTCGTACCTATGTAAAAGCAAGAAATTTATCCGGTGTCATGCTAAGAATGGAGGAAACAGTCCCTCTTTTTATAGAAAGATTAAAGAACAGCCATCAATAAACTTTGAATTTTTCACATCCAATAATATCCACTTTCTGATTTGTGTTAAAAAAACCTTAAAATAGTGGAATAGAAATTGATGTAATATTCTCATAACCAAAAACAAATTCACAAATTATTATGAATAAAAACATTATTGCTGTGGCAATAGGAGCCTTGGGCTTTGTGCTTGGTCTGGGCTTACTGGGCAATTCTATTAAGAACAGAAATAAATCTGAAAATACTATTTCTGTTACCGGGTTAGGAACAAAACAATTTACCTCCGACCTGATCACATGGTCCGGAAGTTTTTCTAAAAATAATTTTGATTTAAAATCAGCGTATGATGAGCTGGCGTTAGACAGAAAGGTAATTAATGATTATCTGGTTTCCAAAGGGATAAAACAAAGTGAAATTGTTTTTTCGTCTGTAGATATCCAAAAACAGTTCAGAAGCTATAACGATGCCAATGGAAATTATGTTCAAGGGGAATTCTCAGGTTATAATCTGACTCAAAAGGTTTCCATTGAAAGTAAAGAGGTAGCTAAAATTGAAAATCTATCCAGAAATATTACAGAAATTATTAACAGAGGAATTGAGTTTACATCTTCTTCACCGGCTTATTTTTATACCAAGTTGGCCACTGTAAAGCAGGAAATGATTGCCAGTGCGACAAAAGATGCTAAGGAAAGAGCAGAGAAAATTGCGGAAAATTCAGGAAGCAGCCTTGGAAATCTAAAAAAAGCAACGATGGGGGTTATCCAGATCACAGAGCCGAATTCAAATGAAGATTATTCGTATGGTGGAACATTTAATACATCTTCGAAAGAGAAAGAAGCGAATATTACAATAAAGCTTGAGTATGAAGTAGACTAATGAATGAAAGCAAAAACTTAAATGCTTATTATTTACTATAAAAAATAACGCCGGATACTTTCCGGCGTTTTATATTTAAGGATAAACAATATCACAAATTTCTTTTTTAAGCTCCTCTACATTATCAGGAGAATAATTGGCTAGTAGCCATAAATTCAGGGATTGTTTTCCCTCGCCATAACTTGGCTGTACATGGGTAGTATCAATCAGGCTGAAACTATTTCTCTGGTAAAAAGAATAACGTCTTTTAGCATCTTCATTCAAATCCTCAGGCTCAATTTCCAGGATGATTCTTGGATAGTTTTCCAATAAGTATCCTATGATATGAGATCCCAGTTTTTTACTTCTGAAAGCCTCAAACACTTCAAAATGTTCCACAAAAACAAAGGAGCTTAATTCCCATAAGATGAGGTATCCAATAGGTTCAGACTCATGTACTACGGACATGAATTTTACTTTCGGATTTGAAAATAAATCTAAAAACTGTTCCTTATCTCTTTGTTCGTCTACAGGAAACGTGCTGATATAGGAAGAATAGATTTCCTGAACTCTATAATCCTCAGCAGAAGTAATCGGTAAAAATTCCATAATTATAAATCAAAGACACTTGGTCTTCTTGTGATAAAAATATCTTTAATCCACAAAGTGAATGCCAAACCCAAATAAATCAGAAAGAAAAAACCGGCTGTAGCAAAAGTAGAGTAGATGAAGAAAATCCTTAATTTGGATACAGGAATTCCCAGCTTAGCACCTGTTCTCGTAAGAACACCAAACCATTCTCTTTCCATTTTATGACGGATATTACTCAACATTTCAAGATTCTTTTAAAAGTTTAAATCCAATACTGCAAGTTAAGCAATTTTTTTCGTCACATGAATTTTTATGATGGTAAATCAGGCTCTGGCTCTCCATAGCATTAGTAATAGGCACCCCAAGGTTTTTCCATCCTTGGATTATTGAATTCTTTTCAGCAGAAATGTTTCTGTAGAATGTTATGATCTTATCTGCAATTTCTTCACAATGGTATTTATGATAGGTATATTTTAAAGGAAGAATTGAGTTTAAAATAAGAAGATCAATAAAATCCTTACTTAAAGTCTTCTGCTGAAATTTTGAAATAGCACCAAAATTAAAATGGCAATCCCAATATTCAGAAGCTTTTACAGATTTAAAAATGTCATATAGTTCATCCACACTTTCAGCATCCATTATCTTTGAGAATAAATTCTGTTGTTGATAAAGGTTTGCAAGTTGGGACAAACGGATCGTAGGAAAGTTCGGTGGACGTAACCTTAAAAACTTAGGTCTGAATTTTAAATCTAAAATATTGAATTTTGCCCGAATAAATTCAAATTCCCGTTTCCATATCTTCATTTGTCCGTCTTCAGGATGATCCAGCCAGCCGGAAATTCCAAATAATAAAGATTCAAGCTGTAATGGATTTTGGCGGATTTTATTAATAATGCTGTAGTCAATACTTTCAGCAATCTGTCGAAAAATATGGGCATTTACCTTTAATCCGAAAGAATAAGAAAGACTATGAAATAAAACGGCCTCAAAATTATTTTTATATAGGATTAAACTTTCCTCAAGTTCTAAAGATTTTTCTCCCAGTTTTTTCAAAATATTCCCCTCATGAAAATTAACAGGAACTTTTTCTTTGCTGAAAATATTCTCACAGGCAATAAACTGTTCACCATTGATGAGGTTAGCATACTTCCCAAGAATATTATCATCGATATAGTGCTTTAATTCCAGAGTAGGAACTTTTTTCTCGGTAAGTACATTAATATCGGTATCATGTTGAAATACGACATGAAGAATGATGTTTTGATAATTGGGATCTTGTGAGTGATTATGGAAAATCCAGTCTGAGGAACGAACGTGCAGTTCTATATTTCCGGCCAGAACCAAGCCGTTGATTTTAATTTTAGCATTCAGAAAATCAGGACCTGCATCCTTATTCCATGTTCCGAATTGTGTAATTTCAACGGAATGTCCTTCAATATCCTTGAAGTCAAAATATTTGAAAATCTTATAGTTCCAAAGATATTGAAGTAGTTTTTCCGTCATAAGTGTGACGTAAATATAATAGAAATATTATACTTTCGTCAGCTCATTCTTAAAATTTTCTATGGTTGTTCTATACATTTTCTCATAGATAGGAAGAATGTTTTTTAAATCGAATTTTATCGCCTGATCTTTCGCATTTTGCTTCATTTTGGCTAAAAGTTCTTCATTGCTCAAAAGTTTGATCGTGTAGTTGCTCATGGCTTCTACATTTCCAATCTCTGCAAGATATCCTGTTTCTCCCTGAATATTTACCTCAGGAATTCCACCCGCATTTGAGCTGATCACTGGCGTATACGCTGCCATTGCTTCCAGAGCTGCAAGACCAAAACTTTCTTGCTCTGACGGAAGAAGAAATACATCTGAAAGTTGCAATATCTTATAAAGATCATTCACCTTACCTAAAAGACGAATTTTTGAAATAAGCTCCGGGTTTTCTTCAAGGAATTGGTTTACTTTTTCCATATCCGGGCCTTCACCGATGATGATAAGCTTAGATTTCACCTTTTTTTCCACATTCTTAAAGATCTGCAATACTTCATCCACTCGCTTTACAGGACGAAGGTTAGATACATGGATTAATATTTTCTCATCCGGATTTGCAAACTGTGTTCTTTGACATTCGGAACAGTCATCAAATTCAGAATTATCAATAAAGTTGGTAATCACCTGGATTTCCTTTTTAATATTGAAAAACTGAAGCGTGTCTTTTTTCAGACTTTCAGAAACAGAAGTAATGGCGTCAGATTGATTGATAGAAAATTCTACCGCATGCTTATAGCTTGGATGTTGCCCTACAAGCGTAATATCTGTACCATGTAAGGTGGTAACCAATGGAATGTCATTATTGTCTTCCTGCAGCATTTGCTTAGCTGTAAAAGCCGCATATGCATAAGGAATGGCATAATGTGCGTGAAGCAGATCCAATTTATAAAGATTAACAACCCTGTAGATCATTGAACTTAACGCAATATCATAAGGCTGATACTGGAAAAGAGGGTAAGTTTGAACATTTACCCTGTGAAAGAAAATATTGGGGTTGGTAATGTCTAATCTTGCAGGAAGGGCAGAACTTATGAAGTGTACTTCATATCCTTTGTTAGCAAGGGACATTCCCAGTTCTGTTGCTACAATTCCGCTTCCACCATAGGTAGGATAGCAAAGTATGCCTATTTTCATTAGATTATTGTTGTTTTGATGTTGTATTATTTGGTATTCATGGAAGAAGTAGGATTTAGGTCCATACCCATTCCTGCTTTTAACTGGTCATTAACCAATACAGGAAGTTTTCCCCAGATTTTTGTTTTTCCGTTTAAGGCATCAGCCGTAGCATTCATTGAGTCATCATTGTTTTCATAAGAAACAAGAACTGTTGAAACCTTTGAGATATCAATATCCTTTAGAGCATAAGCACTTCCGAAAACATTAAGAATTACCTTTTGATTTTTAGTCAGATCAGAAAGTACTTTCTTAGATTCCGCTGATATTTTATAAGGTTTGTAAGCTGTAGAATTATCTTTGTGGAAACCTACAATTACTGTAGAGCCTGCAGGGATAGTACTAATCTCACTAGCTTTTTTAATCATAACATTTGAACCTAGCCTGTTGGCAAAAGTTTGATAAGGTGCTTCTTCCAAAGGAACATAGTAAATTTGTTTTCTGGAAATAGGAAGAAGTTTTTTATCATCCTTTATTAAAGTTAATGCATTGGCGTAAAGATTTTGCACCAATGTTTTATGAGAATCATTATTCAGATCGGAATTGATGTTCTCAGTATTTTTTGGCGTGTATTGAGTAAGTCCAAGGAAATATTTTGTTAATAAAATTTTCTTTACACTTTCCTCTACTCTGGATTGAGAGATTTCTTTGTTATCTATTGCTTTCTGAATTAGCTTTTTCCCTTCAGAAACACCTTGTGAGAAAAGCATAATATCATTTCCAGCTTTAAATGCAAGGGCATCCAGTTCTCCCGGTTTATATTTGTTGGCTACAGCTCCCATGTTTAAAGCATCAGTAATGATTAAGCCTTTATAACCCATCTTATCTTTCAATAATCCGGTTATGATATTTTTAGAAACAGAAGCGGGAATTCCTTTTCCGGATTCTAAACTCGGAACATATAAGTGAGCAACCATTACTCCGCCAATTCCTTTATCCATTAAAGCTTTGAAAGGGGCCAATTCTATTGAATTAAGTCGGTCCAGATTATGAGAAACCACGGGAAGATCAAGATGTGAGTCTGTACTGGTATCACCATGGCCCGGAAAATGCTTGATGGCTGCTAATATATTATTGTCCTGAAGACCATTAGAGTATGATAGGGCAGAGTTTATTACATTGCTCACCTCAGAGCCGAAACTCCTGTTACCGATAATCGGGTTGTTAGGATTCGTATTTACATCCACTACCGGAGCAAAGTCCCAGTTAATACCCATTCTGTGGCAGTCCTCAGCTATTTTAGCAGACATTTGATAAACCAGGTTTTTATCCTGAATGGCTCCCAATGTCATGGCCCAAGGAAATTTATGAGCCGTTGCAATTCTCTGGAATAATCCCCATTCAGCATCCATACCAATCATTAATGGGATCTTAGATTTCTGTTGAAATTCGTTGACCAGATTGATTTCCCTTGCTGCATCATCCTGCATTAAGATCAGACCTCCAATTTTATCATTTACAACAATGTTTCTAACCTGGTTAATATAGTCTTCTCCTTTATTGGTATAAAGTGCAATAATAAAAAGCTGCCCTAATTTTTCATCCTGAGAAAGATTTTTGTATGTTTTATCCACCCATTGCTGAGCTTTTTTCAGATCTTCTTTGGACGCATTTTTAGGCTGATACTGGGCATTAGCCTTAGGACTTATTAATGCAACAATAAAGAGTGAAGTATATAATAATTTCTTCATGACTTTTTGAATAAGAACAAAAATACAATTAAAAAAATTGACGAAAACAAAGTTTTTGAAATTTTTGGTATATGATTTGAATAAGCAATATAAATAATAACTTAACATTTATAGAAATGAAAAAAATTCTTCCACTTATATTACTAGCTGGTGTTGGTTTTCTATCTTATAGTTGTGATAATAGTAGCAACGATCCGGTAGTAGTACCTAATCCAAATCCAGTGGATCACGATACATTTCCTATCATGATGGATGCGCCTGGATCATTTACAGCAGCAAACAATTATGCATTAACAGCAGATATTAATATTGAAACCACTGATGTTGTTTTAGTATATAGAAGAGCAGGAAATGCATGGCAGCAAATACCAAAAACAGTATATGTAGACCCAGCAACTTCTCCTTCACCAAGAAGATTTGAATATAATTTTGTTTTCAGTAATAAAGAAGTTCAAGTAAGAATTGAAAACCAAAATTTTACTTTATCAACTTTAACTACGGATCAAGCTAATGATTTCTTAAATAACCAGACTTTTAGAATTGTTTTGGTTCCTGCTGATCCTCAAAAAAATAAATCAGCAGCAAAAATTGCTAATGTTGACTTAAGTGATTACAATGCGGTGGTAAATTATTATAACCTTGATGCATCTAAGATCAAAACAATTAGCACACACTAATTAAGAAAATATCTTTTCAGTTTTTTATAATTAAAAAAGCTCCGGGAGAAATCTCGGGGCTTTTGATTTTTTAGAATAATAATTTATAAGTAGTAATAACCGGAGCGAATTGATCTATATCTTCCCAGCTATTTTATGCTAAATAAAGCGATCTGTACACTTTCTGATGAGGTTATAAATAGGCTTTAGAACGTCCATTTAATGAGGGGCAATCGTCATAACCAATGCTGTATTTATTGGAAGATATTCAGGTTTATAGACTGTGGTATAATTTGAAAAATTTATCCCAATAAAAAAAGCTTCAGAATTTCTGAAGCTTTTATTTTATCTAGTTATCATTGTCATCAAGAAGATGTCCAAAGAAATCTTTTTTTGTTTGCAGATAGCCTTTGCTAATTTCATTGGCTGGTATCTGTAATGGTATTCTTGAGTTAAGATGAATATTACTGTCTACTACATATTTTACCTTTTCAGGATTGTTGGTCAGCAGATTGATATCTTTTACATCCAGAAGATTCAGAATTTCAATTGCTACTCCAAAGTTTCTGTCATCTGCAGGTAAACCCAATTCAAGATTGGCTTGTACTGTATCAAGACCTTTTTCCTGGAGTGAATAGGCTTTAAGCTTATTGATGATACCAATATTTCGACCTTCCTGACGGAGATAAACAATAATTCCTCCGTTTTCGTGGGTATATTTCATTGCAGCATCCAATTGTTGGCCGCATTCGCATTTTTTTGAATGGAAAACTTCTCCGGTAATACATTCCGAATGAAAACGAACATTTACAGGTTTCGAAAAATCTGTATTTTCTGCAACGATAGCCATATGAGGCATCCAGTCGTTTTCATTTTCAGAGAAAGCAATCATTCGGAAACTGCCGTGCTCTGTGGGAACATTGGCTTCCGCCTGAATTTTAATCATTGATAGTTCAATTAGTTTTTAACTTCCTGGTAAAGCATCTTCAATTACAGAAATATTGGTTTTTAAACGAACCAAGTATCTGTTAAGAACTTCGTCATCATCTCTTTCAAGATTTTGTCTTTGCTTTTGAATTTTTTTGTATGATTTTTCGAAGCTTTTAAGTGCCCTGCTCTTTCCTGTAGAATTATTGGCATCAATAGCATATAAATAATTCTGAAGACTGTATTTCAAACTTGTTATCTCATCATTCAATCCATTGTTCTTAAACTTAGGAAAAGTAGAGATTATATTTGAAATTTCAGAAGCATTTACATTCTCCTTGATATTGATATTAAAGCTCTTCTTTGAGCCTCTATCAGAATCAGAACCTTTAGTTTCACTATAAAAGTTATTTGACAGCGGAGAAAGGTTAAGCTTTTCCGTTGCGCAGGAAGATGTTAATATTATTAGTACTCCAAAAAAAACTAGTCTTTTCATTTTTGTTGCCCTTTTTGATAAAGGATTGGGTTAAGACTTTCATCGTTATACATTTTCATTTGTTTGTATACTTTCATCTTAACGTTACCGTTTTCAATATCAGCAAGCAACTGATTTATAGAAGTTGTTAGGTCTTCTTTCTGAGTAAGCAGTACGTCCAGTTTTGCCTGGCAGTTATTTCTGTGTTCTTCAGAAGCAGATTCCCTATTGGCTTCTAATGACATGTGATAAACCTTTAATGCAAGAATTGATAATCTATCCACTGCCCAAGCGGGAGTTTCTGTATTTATCTTTGCGTCAGGTTTAGGAGTTATATTTTCAAACTTAGTAAGGAACCAGCTGTCAATATATTCTACCAAATCAGTTCTTTTCTGATTGGAGGCGTCTATTGTTCTCTTCAGTTGAAGAGCTTCAGCCGGATCGATATTTTCATCTCTAATTATATCTTCCAGATGCCATTGAACGGTATCAATCCAGTTCTTTGCATACAAAATCCGTTCCAAACTATCTTTTTCGAACGGGTTATTAATTAGAGTGTTAACGTCATCAGACACGTGATAGTCCTCAATACATTGATTGAAGACTGTCCATGCAGTTTCAGTGAATTTCATTAATTCTAAGGAATTTTAGTTGCTGGAAGAGTTGTTGTTTGTAGAAGACGATTTATTTTCAGAACCTGGTTTGTCTTCTTCTTTTACCGCATCTTTAAATTCTTTGATTCCTGAACCAACACCTCTCATTAGTTCCGGAATTTTCTTTCCTCCAAAAAGTAGTACTAAAAGTACCGCTACAATTAGGATATGTTGCCAAGATAAGGCAAGTATTGTTAGTGTATTCATCTCTTAAAATTTTTACAAAGTTACACTTTTTTTAATATGCAATCCAACCTAATGGGTCAACTGGTGTACTTCCGTTCCATACTTGGAAATCAAGGGTATAGGCCCCATCGAAATCCTGTGCTACGGTTCCTACTGGAGTACCCGAAGAGACCTGTTGTCCTTTAGAAACACTTACACTTCCCAGGTTGGAATAAATTGTAAAGTAGCTTCCATGTTTAATGATGACCGTTTTCGTACCGTCATTATTGGCCAATACGGAAGAAACAGATCCTGGATACACAGATTTTGCTCTTGTGCCAGATGGTACAGCAATTTTTATCCCGTTATTTTCTTCGGTAATATTTTTAAAGACTGGGTGTGGCTGTCTTCCGAAACGGTGGGTAATTCGTCCGGCTTTATCTGTAGGATAACCAAGTCGTCCTCTATTTTCAGCAAAGTTATTTGCAGATGATGTAGAAACACCATAATTAGTCATTGCTTTGGTTTCTGCCGCTTTTTTATCTTCTTCTTTTCTCTTGGCAAGGGCTGTTTCTGCCGCTCTTGCAGCTGTTAGCTTATCTGCTGCTTCTCTAGCTTTCACCGCTGCTTCATCTGATGCTTTTTTAGCCGCAAGCTTTCTGGCTTCATCTTTTGCACTGGCTTCTGCTCTTGCAGCTTCCTCACTACGTTTTCTTTCTTCTTCAGCTCTTCTTGCAGCCAGTTCAGCCGCTTTTTTAGCTTCCGCTTCCGCTATTTTTCTTTCTCTTTCAAGGGCTTCCGCTCTTGCTTTAGCTTCCGCTTCAATTCTTGCTTTTTCTCTTTCTGCAGCTATTTTAGCTAAACGTATTTTTTCTGCCTCTGCTTTTCTTCTGGCTTCTTCTTCAGCCTTTGCTATTCTGATTTCCTCAGCAATAATAGCTCTAATCTGACCTTCAAGTGCTTTAGATTGAACTTGTTTTTGTTTAAGTTCAGCAGTAAGCTTTGATTCATTCTTTTTAAAATCAGCTACAAGTTGTTCTTTCTGAGCTCTTTCTGTATTGATTGTCGTTAAGTCTTTCTGTTGGTTTACCAAAAGGTTTTCTTTCTCCTTTACAGAATTTTGTTTCTGTGTAATGGATTTTTTGATCTGGTTAGCCGCATCAGAAATTTCTGTAGCTTTTTTGTCCTGATAATCTGAATATTGCTTTAAATACTGGACTCTTCGGATGGCTTCTCCTAAATTTTTAGAAGAAAGAATGAAGGTTACTTTATTCTGTACCCCTTTATTTTTATAAGCATTTACCAGAACCTCAGCGTAATTCTTTCTAAGAACAGCCAATTCTTTATTCTGACGATTGATCTCGAGCTGGCGCAAATAGATATCATCCTCAATAAATCTCTTTTCTTTTTGAGTGTTATTGTAGACTTTTTCTCTTAAGACTAGCTTTTGATTAACGTTGGTAAGATAGGCTATGGAAAGTTTAGATTCGCTTCTTGTCTTAGCTAAATCTGTATTTATTTGTGCAATTTGTTTTTTAAGTTCGGCATTCTGCTTCTGCAGTTGTTCTTTGTTCTGCTGTCCTTGGTGCAGTCCAAATATCAGAACACCTATTAAAAAGCTAAATTTTTTAATCATTTAATCTCAATTTTCTTATAACTGGATGGTACAGAATAGGGTGTTTCCATCCTCGAAAAGTCAAATTTCGTGTTTTCCAGTAAAATTTGACTAGATTTTGAGCCTTTTATAATTATTTTAACATTTTGAGGAAGGCGGATTCCGTTGTATTCATTCCAGTCACTGTAAGATATTTCCAGTTCATCCGGGGATAAAACATCTTTTAGATTAACACTTAACAGGTCATAATTGGTGTCATATTGAAGAGCAATTTTATACTCTCTTGTTTTTTCATCGGTTACAATTTTTTGGTTTACATTAGAAGCCATTTTATAACCTTGTGCATTTTGAGTTAAGGTAAATTGTGAATCGCTGATCTTTACGAAAGTTCTTCCCAATAGAATCTTTTCCAGTGATTTATAGTCGATGAAGTTGACATTCAGTAAATTGTTAAGGTAATCAAAATCAGAATCTATATAGGTTTTGCTAGTTTTATCCTGTCCTTTTATTCCATCTGGTGTGGCAATTCCTCTTGCTACATTAAGGAATAGAGCCCTTAGATTCATCCAAACCTTTTTATCATTTTCAATGTAGATGGTAGCATCAAGTGTTGGGATGAAGCTGCCTGTTTCTACACGAACTTTGCTATCGATTTTGATTTGTTCGAATTTTGGCGGGATCAATACATGTTCGTAAAAGGTAAGTTTATCTCTCACCGGTTGGTTTACGTCTTTTGGATTTTTGTTGTCCTCTGCGGCTGTAATACTATCCTTTATGTTTCCCGTGTCATTTTTAACAGCATTACGGGTTTTACAGGATGATAAGGCAAGAAGCAATAAAAGGAGTGGTATCCAATTTTTCATGTATTTATCTTTTTCAATTAAAGGTACGGAGCAATATTAACGCCAAACCACACAAAACGTTTTGTGTGGTTTGATTATATTTTGTTTAAGTTAAATAATTTCTGACTTTGTTTATTTAGACAAAAAATCTAAAACAGAGTAATCTCCCAATGAAATTTCTCTGGCAACCCCAAAATACTGTGCGGAATTACCAATCATTGAGTTGGATAGGTTACCATGGTTGATTCTTGTATTTTCTTGGATCAGAGAGTTTTCAATATTAGAGTTTACAACAGCTGTATTGTTTCCTAAAGAAACTCCAGGTCCTACCTTTGAGTTAGAGATTTTTACATTCTCTCCAATAAAGCATGGTGGAATAATTAAAGAGTTTTCAATCACTGCTGATGCCGGGAAATGAGTCATCTCTTCTCTTTCGTATTCAAGTATTTTACTGTTGGTTTCTACGGTAGCGTTCTTGTTACCACAGTCCATCCAGTCATTTACTTTTCCTAGGGTAAACTTGGCACCTTTTGCTCTTAAGTTTTCCAGTGCAGTAGTTAATTGATATTCTCCGCCATTTTTAATATTATTTTCCATGATATAATTAATTTCGTCCATTAGCTTTTCAGCACTGTTGAAATAATAGATACCAATAATGGCAAGATCTGAAACGAAAGTCTCTGGTTTTTCAACGAAATCTGTGATGAAACCATAGTTGTCTAATTTAACTACTCCGAATGCAGATGGATCTTCTACGCTTTTTACCCAGATTACTCCGTCTGAATTTTTATCCAGTTGGAAATCTGCACGGAAAAGAGTGTCGGCAAAGGCAATCACAACATCTCCCTGCATGGATTGTTCAGCACATTTGATGGCGTGTGCTGTTCCAAGAGGATCATTCTGATAATATATGCTTCCTTTTGCTCCTAGTTTCTCGGCAATCTGGATAAGAGATTTTTCAATCTCAGCTCCAAAATCTCCAATGATAAAAGCTACCTCTTCAATTTTTTCTCCTGCAACTTTAGCAATATCCTCCACTAATCTCTGTACAATAGGTTTTCCTGCGATAGGAATAAGTGGTTTTGGAACTGTAAGTGTATGTGGACGTAATCTGGAACCACGTCCAGCCATTGGAACAATAATTTTCATAGATGATATAAAGATGTTTTTTTTGTTTAAATGTAGGTTATTTTTTTATTAAATATAATAATTAAAACGTTTCTTAAAAACGTAATACTTATCATGTTTAAAAGCTTTGTTTAATATTTTTTTAGACTTAGTAGTTATCAAAATAAAGACCAAAGTTTAATTTTTTCTGATTCTGGATAATAGCGTATTCTTTTCTGTATAAATTAAAATCCCTGCATAGATTAAAAATAATAGATTTCCGATCCAAAAATTATAATTAAAGAAATAGGCAATGACAAAGCTAAAAACGATTAAAATTCCTAAAAAGAGGAATATTTTTTTCATTCTGTAAGGGATTGGATAGTATTTTTGACCTAACCAATAGGAAAGAATCATCATAGAAAAATAGGCTGCTAAAGTAACCCAAGCAGAAACCATAAATCCATATTTTTTTAATAATGTGAAGTTTAAAATAATAGTGATAATTGCCCCTGTCCATGAAATATAAGTTCCAACTCTTGTTCGGTCGGTTACTTTGTACCAGGTTGAAAGATTATAATAAATTCCAAAAAATAGATTAGCAATAACAATGATTGGAATAATATTAATGGCGATCCAGTAAGAACTATTGGGAACCAATAGCATTTTAATCCAAGAAACATTTGCAATAATTCCCAAAGCAACTATTGAAGCGAAAAATGAAAAATATTCTGTTACTTGGGCGTAAGTCTTTTTTGCATTCTCATTATTCATCTGTTTAAAGAAAAATGGTTCAATACCCATTCTGTATGCTGTAACAAAAAGAGTCATTAAAACTGCCATTTTATAACAGCCACCATAAGCTCCTGCATCAGCATCTTCAATTAAAAATCGTTGAATAAATTTATCAAAATTTTCATTAACCATGAATGCAAGACCTGCAATCATTATGGGCCATGAGTATTTGATCATTTCTGTAAAAAGGCTTTTTGAAAATTGAAATTTTACCTTTAAAACAACAGGTAGAACCAAAATGAATCCTAGTAAACTTGCTGCTAAATTACTGTAGAAAGGATACGCTACTTTTTCTTTTAAACCTAATTTAACTGAAAATTCTTGTGGAATATAAAGAAATAGAGCTATTGCAAAAATACTTTGAAAAACTGCCTGAATAACTCTGATTGCAGTATATTTTATTGGTTTATTATGAAACCTGAACCATGCTAATGGAATAACTAGAAGATTATCAAAGAATGCAATCCAGGCAAACCATCTGATAAATTCTGGGGTGTTGGAATAATTAAAAAGATCTGCAATAGGTTGATTGAATAATAAAACGAGAATCAAAAAAACAGTTGATAACCCTGTTAAAAACCAAAATGATGTATTGAATACTTTTTGTTCATTCTCTTTATTAGAAGAAAATCTAAAATAAGCTGTTTCAAAACCAAAAGAGAGAACAATATTAACGAATGAAATCAGAGCATAGAGGTTAGTGAAAATAGCAAAATCACTGTTGTTTATATTTTTAATGAACAAGTAATTAAGCAAAACAACAATTATCCTCGGCATAATTGCCCCAATCCCATATATAATAGTCTCGTTGAGAAGTTTTTTCAAGATGTGAAATTTTATGCAAATGTAAATATTTAGAAATTGATTTATTGCGAGTGATATTAAAATTCATCCATAAACCTTAATTTTGCTATTTATAGAAGCTAGGTATTAGAAGTAAGAATTTAGTAATTCCATTTTTACGTATAATTTTTAACTTAAAATTTTCTTTAGCTTCTAGTATTTAATCTCTAATTTCTAAAAAGTAAAATGAAAACCCTTATCAAAAACGTAAACATCGTCAACGAAGGAAAAGTCTTTGAGAGCGATATCTTAATAGAAAATGATTTAATCTCTAAAATAGCTTCCGGTATTTCTGAAGATGCGGATCAGGTTATTGACGGTTCCGGGAAGTATCTTCTTCCAGGAGTAATTGATGATCAGGTGCATTTTCGTGATCCGGGCTTAACGCATAAAGGTGATATTGAGACTGAATCAAGATCAGCTATTGCCGGAGGTGTAACCAGCTTTATCGATCAGCCCAATACTGTTCCAAATGCTGTTACTCAGGAATTATTAGCAGACAAGTACGAAATAGCTTCCCATAAAGCTTATGCCAATTATGGTTTTATGATGGGAGGAACCAATGATAATCTTGAGGAGGTCTTAAAAACAAATCCTAGAAATGTTCCGGGAATTAAATTATTCCTAGGCTCATCCACAGGAAATATGTTGGTTGATAATCCTGAAACATTGGAAAATATTTTCAGCAATACCAAAATGCTGATTGCAGTTCATTGTGAAGATGAGGCAACCATTAAGGCTAATACTCAAAAATACATGGATGAATATGGTGAAGATATTCCGGTTAAGTTTCATCACCTGATCAGAAGTGAAGAAGCTTGTTATAAATCTTCTTCCAAGGCTATTGAACTGGCTCAGAAAACAGGAGCAAGACTTCATGTTTTCCATCTTTCAACGGCTAAGGAAATGGAACTTTTCAGAAATGATATTCCTTTGAAAGATAAAAAAATCACTGCTGAGGTTTGTGTTCATCATTTAACGTTTACCAATGACGATTACGAAACAAAAGGAGGCTTAATCAAGTGGAACCCTGCTGTAAAAACACAAAAAGATAAAGATGCCCTGTGGGAAGCGCTTCTAGATGACAGAATTGACGTAATCGCTACAGACCATGCGCCACATACTGCTGAAGAAAAACAGAATGTATATACAAAATGCCCTTCAGGAGCACCATTGGTACAACATTCATTAGTTGTGATGTTGGAAAACTATAAGAATGGTAAAATTTCTCTTGAAAAAATTGTTGAAAAGATGTGTCACAACCCTGCTATTCTTTTCAGAGTAGAGAAAAGGGGATTTGTAAAAGAAGGATATAAAGCCGATCTTGTTTTGGTAGATTTAGATGAAGACTGGACTGTTTCCAAAGATAATTTACTTTACAAATGTGGTTGGAGCCCGCTGGAAGGAATGAACTTCCATTCTAAAGTTACCCATACCTTTGTAAATGGACATTTGGTGTATGATAATGGGAAAATTGCAGAAGAGAAATTCGGAGAAAGATTACTTTTTGAAGCGAGAGATTAATAAAGCAATATCGCAGCATGTAATCTCGGATTAGGAGATTATTCTGATAATTCAATAGGGAGCGGGCTAAAGCCCGCTCTCGTTATTTATACATCTTCCATTGGCTTAAGCCAAAACTTATTTTTAGCTCTCACAGATCTGGGAGATTACGCAAATTTTAAAACTCAATCATCTGCTAAATCCGCAAAATCTGCGAGAATATTTTACTTCTTCGCTTTGCTTCCCATATAGAAAGTGAGCTTTCCTCCATTCATAATTTCAGAATGTTTCAATGTGAAATTTTTAATCTCTTTTCCATTGAGAAGAACCTTTTGAACATATACATTTTTAGGACCTTGATTTATAGCTTCAATTTCAAAGTATTTTCCGTTTTCAAGATTTAAAACAGCATGATCAATGGCGGGACTTCCTATTGAATAATCTTCAGAGCCTGGTGCAACAGGATAAAAACCTAGTGAACTCAAAATATACCACGCACTCATTTGCCCGGTATCATCATTTCCACCTAATCCATCAGGAGTTGCCTTGTATTGCATTTCAAGAATGTGACGGATCTGTGATTGAGTTTTCCAAGGTTGTCCCGCCCAGTTATAAAGATAAGCTACATGATGTGCCGGTTCATTTCCGTGAACATATCCACCAATGATTCCTTCTCTTGTAATATCTTCAGTATCTGCAAAAAACTTGTCGGATAAATGCATAGAGAACAGCTCATCCAGTTTTAAAGCAAATTTCTTTTTGCCTCCCATCAGCTGAATAAGCTCATCAGGGTTTTGAGGAACAAAGAAGCTGTAGTTCCATGAGTTTCCTTCAATAAAGCCTTGTCCGTGGGTACTCAATACATCAAAATCCTTTTTGAAGCTTCCATCCGCCAGCCTTGGACGCATGAACCCTATTGTTTTGTCAAAATTATTCTTCCAGTTTTCAGAGCGCTTGATAAACTGATTGTAAATTTCTGTTTCTCCCAAATGTTTTGCCAATTGAGCAATCGCCCAGTCGTCATAGGCATATTCTAAAGTATTTGAAACTGAAGTTCCACTTTTTTCGGCAGGAATATAACCTAAATCAATGTATTGTCCGATGCCTTCATAATCTCTTTTATTAGCCGTTTCTACGCAGGCTTTCAGGGCTTCTTTAGCATCACCATTATAGTTTCCTTTGATAATGGCGTCTGCGACAACACTTACACTATGATAACCACTCATACACCAGTTGTCATTGGCATAATGTGACCAAATCGGTAACATTTTCATGGAAAATTGATCGTAGTGGGCCATCATTGATCTCACCATATCATTATTTCTCTTGGGCTGGATGATATTAAAAAATGGATGTAAGGCTCTATACGTATCCCATAAAGAGAAAGTGGTATAATTGGTAAAACCGTTTGCTTTATGCACATTTTGATCCAAGCCTTTGTACTCTCCGTTAGCGTCCATATAAACCGTAGGGTTGATAAAGGTATGATACATGGCTGTATAAAAATTGGTTTTTTCTGCTTCGGAACCTCTGATGACAATTTTATTTAATTCCTTGTTCCAGTTTTCCTGTGCCAGTGCTTTCACCTGATCGAAAGATAGGCTTCCGGTTTCTTTCTCAAGGTTTTCCATGGCATTGGCTTGGCTTACTGGTGAGATCGCAAGTTTAACTTCAATAGCCTCATTTTCCTGAGTATCAAAATCAAAATACATTTTCAGGTTCTTACCAGCGATTTCGGGGAAATTTTTGGTTTGATCAAATTTTCTCCAAAATCCTTTATAGACTTGCTTTTCATCATAGTTTTTCTGACCGTAAGACTTAAATGGCTTTGAAAATGTCATTGCAAAATAAACGGTTCTGGTTCTTGCCCAGCCGTTTGTTTGTCGATATCCTGTTATGGTGTTGTCATTTTCTACGCGAACGTAGGTCCAGACGTTTTTTCCATCATAATTGTAAATACCTGCCATCAAATCCAAAATAATGTAGGATTGATCAGATTTTGGAAAGGTGTAACGATGAACACCAACTCTTGTGGTTGCCGTTAATTCTGCCAGAATATTATAATCGTCAAGTTTTACTTTGTAATACCCGGCTTCTGCTGTTTCGTTTTGGTGGGTAAATTTACTTCTGTAGCCATTTTCAGGATGGGAAGATGTTCCTGGGTTAAGTTGAAGCTTTCCAACAGTAGGCATGATAAGGAAATCTCCCAAATCCGAATGTCCAGTACCACTAAAATGGGTAGAACTGAAGCCTACAATGGTTTTGTCTTCGTAACGATACCCTGCACAGTATTTATAAACTTCACCATTATATTTTCCGTTAAGTTCATAGGAAATACTATCTGTTTCAGGGCTTAACTGAACTGCTCCAAAGGGTACCGTTGCCCCGGGATAGGTATGTCCCATTTTTTCAGTCCCAATGAGAGGATTAACATATTGTATTAATTTTTCAAATTTTTGAGCTTTGTAATGTAAGCTGAAAAACAAAAGAAACAGAAAAATAGTTGTTCTGTGATTTTTCATTAATGATAGGTTTTCAAAGATTAAAATTAATTAAAATCATCATTTACTGTTTTATTTTAGCTAGAATTTGTTCAATATTTATTCTTTTCAGAAAAGCGGAAACCTATTCCATGCAGGTTTTCGATCAGTATATTTTGTTCATCAGCCAGAACTTTTCGTAATCTGGAAATAAATACATCCAGACTTCGTCCCATAAAATAATCATCATCGCCCCAAATAGCTTTCAGGATATCCTGTCTTTTCAGAACTGTATTTTTATGACGGATAAAATATAAAAGCAGTTCCGATTCTCTTTGGGTAAGGCTAATGGTATGGGTCGTATCCTGTAAAGTATAGTTTTTAGGATCAAAGTCATATTTCCCGACCTTATAGTTTGAGGAATGAGTGTTGGTTTTCTTTGAACGTTTCAGGAAAACTTCAATTTTCAGAATCAGTTCTTCTATGCTGAATGGTTTTACCAGATAATCATCAGCTCCTATTTTAAGGCCTTTGATACGATCTTCTTTTAAAGTTTTTGCAGAAATAAAAATAATAGGGATATCAGAGTTTTTACTACGGATTTGCTCGGCCACTTCAAACCCGTTCAGTTCAGGCATCATAATATCCAGAAGGCAGATGTCAAAATCTTGGCTGTTAAAAGCTTCAAGTGCAGATTTCCCATCCGAATAGCAGTTGATGTCATAATAAGTTTCCAGGCTGTCCTGTATCAGGAAAGCGATGGTTTCGTCATCTTCCGCATATAAAATTTTAGATTTCTCCATACTTACTTATTCAATTTAAAATGGGAAAAAGAGGGTGGTAGTAATTCCGGTATCTGCATTATTATCAACTGAAATTTTCCAGTTATGCTGCTGAACAACTTTCTTCACATAAAATAATCCTAATCCAAAACCATTAACCTCTTCACTTCTTTTCGTATTTACCCTGTAAAACTTTTCAAAAATATCAGGAATATTTTTAGCAGGAATACCTATCCCATTATCTTTAAACTTTAAATATAAACCTTTTGAATCTTTATAGGACGAAATGACAATAGCAGGCTTGGTTTCACAATATTTAATAGAATTATCTAAAATGTTATAAATGATATTCGTAAAGTGAAATTCATCAGCCATTATCGAAGTGCTGTTATCAATCTCTATTTGAATGCTGAGGTCTTTATCCTTTTGCAGCATAGCATCGGCAATCTCCTGAATAAAAGGAAGCAGGATGATCTTTTGAGGCTTTAATGACATTCCTGAAGCATCATTCTTAGCAAGATTCAATATCTTTTCAATGTGGCTGTTAAGTTTGTAACTTTGATCAATAATGATGGAAGTATAGGTTTGCAGCTTAGTGTTTTCCTTTACTGCTTCCTGTTTGTTAAGTGCTTCTGACGCTAAAAGGATTGATGATAAAGGAGTTTTAAACTCATGCGTCATATTATTAATGAAATCACGTTGCAGCTCCGAGAATTTTTTCTGCTGAATGATTGTATATATGGAGTACACATACACCAAAAGAATGATAATAAGGGCAAATGTAAGCAGATACCAGAACCTTAATGAACTAATCAGGTACGTGGTTTTATCAGGAAAACGTATGGAAAAATAATAGATCAGGTTTTTATGTTTTGGGAAATTAATTACCTTATTACTTGGGCTTTCCTGATGGGTAGTCATATATTTTCCATAAATCATTTTATCACTGTGGCAGTTGTATAATGCATATACATAATCGGTATTGATTTGAAAACGGGTGAATTCTGTTTTCAGATAATACTCAAGAACTACAGGATGGAATTCATTATTAATATTAACCACATAATAATCATTGGCAATATTCTGTACAGGATTTTCAGTAAAAGAATTTTTTCCTCCGGATAACTTTTCTGCGACCTCCATTAAAGCAATATTTACTTTTTGATCGAATTTCTTATCTTCAAGATTATAGGCTTGGCGCGTCCACATCAGCTGAGCTATTAAAATTCCAATAATAGCTATAAACCCCAGCGTAATGATGATATTGAGTTTTTTGATTTTCATTTTCCGGAACAATATTATCCAAAAATATCTATTAATCTTTTATCATTAACAACTTGTTAACAAATGTTTGATAGCAGTTAACAAGTTGTATGGATCAACTGCTTTACATTTGTTATATCGTAAAGAGAATAACAGATCTTTTTATTATTTCTAACTATTAAAATTTATACTCATGAAAAAATTAAAAATTACAGCAGTTTTAGCAGTTTTAGCTTTCTCTCCATTTTACGCCAATGTATTTTCAGGAGAAGCTTCTTCAATCGTAAAGATGGTTGCCGATGCTATCAAATGGAAATCAGAATCTATAGATGTAGGAAATATTCCTCAAGGAAAACCAAAAATCATCAGATTTGAATTTACCAATACAAGTTCAAAACCAATTATTATACAAAATGTAGCTCCTTCATGTGGATGTACAACAGCAGACTATACTAAAACTCCTATTCAGCCAGGAAAAAAAGGATTTGTAGAAGCGAGTTATAATGCTGCTGCAGCAGGCCCGTTTATGAAAACCGTGAACGTTACAACCAGCGAAAGCAAAACTCCTAAAACACTTTCTTTTAAAGGAACAGTTACTTCATAACTCATATTTCAATATTAATTAAAAGTCGTTTCATCATTTGTGAAACGGCTTTTTTCTTATTACTATCTCCTGCATAATTTTAAAAGATGACAGGACGAATAATTATATTAAATTTACATACAAAGTATCATTGATTTTCTATGGGAATCTTTTACAGCCTGTAGAATTTATATTATATATTTATTAAAATAATTAAATTATGAGCATGTATACACAGCCAATGTTGCGCGAAGGTGCACTAAAAGATAAAGTAGCAATTGTAACTGGAGGGGGAAGTGGTCTTGGGAAAGCAATGACCAAATACTTTCTTGAACTGGGAGCCAATGTGGTAATTACTTCCAGAAATCTTGAAAAACTACAAGCTACAGCAAAAGAACTGGAAGATGAAACAGGCGGAAAAGTTCTTTGCGTTGCGTGTGATGTAAGAAACTGGGATGAGGTGGAAGCCATGAAAGAAGCTACTTTAAAAGAGTTTGGTAAAATTGATATCCTATTAAACAATGCTGCAGGAAACTTTATTTCTCCAACAGAAAAGTTAACGCATTCTGCCTTTGATTCTATTTTGGATATTGTTTTAAAAGGAACAAAAAATTGTACCCTTTCTGTAGGAAAACACTGGATAGATTCTAAAACACCAGGAACAGTGCTGAATATTGTAACGACATATGCATGGACGGGTTCTGCTTATGTAGTACCATCTGCTTGTGCAAAAGCAGGGGTTTTGGCAATGACAAGATCTTTGGCGGTAGAATGGGCAAAGTATGGTATTCGTTTCAATGCAATTGCTCCGGGACCTTTCCCAACAAAAGGAGCTTGGGACAGACTTCTTCCGGGAGATCTTCAGGAAAAATTTGATATGAAGAAAAAAGTTCCTTTGAGAAGAGTAGGAGAACATCAGGAGCTAGCTAATCTTGCAGCTTACCTTGTTTCAGATTATTCAGCGTATATGAATGGGGAAGTGGTAACTATTGATGGTGGCGAATGGCTTCAGGGAGCAGGAGAGTTTAATATGCTTGAAGCAATCCCAAGTGAAATGTGGGATGCATTGGAGGCCATGATTAAATCAAAGAAATCAAACTAGATTAAAGTAAGGTTTTTTAGTACCTGCAATAATTTAACAATATAATGATGTAAATAAGACTTCTCTGTCACAGGGAAGTCTTATTTTTGTCTCAAATTGATAAAATAGACTATGAATTTCAGATTTTCAATCGTATTCCTTATGCTTTTTGCATTGGGATTTTCACAGGACCTTACAGTGATGAGTTTTAATATCAGGCTTAATGTTGCATCTGATAAGGAAAATGCATGGCCGGAAAGAAAACAGGATGTTTCCGATTTACTGACTTATTATCACCCTGATTATTTTGGAGTTCAGGAAGCCCTTCCTGAACAAATGAAAGACATCAAAAGCGGATTAAAAAACTACGATTATATTGGCGTGGGAAGAGATGATGGCAAAGAAAAAGGAGAGTTCTCTGCTATTTTTTATGATACTAACAGATTAGACGTTGTAAAATCAGGGACGTTCTGGTTATCAGAAACTCCTGAGAAACCATCAAAAGGCTGGGATGCTGCTTTGAATAGAATTTGTACCTATGCCATCTTCAAGGATAAAAAGTCAAAGAAAAAATTCCTTGCCATGAATATTCATTTTGATCATATTGGAAATGTTGCAAGAGTGAAATCCTCTGAACTTATTCTGAAAAAAATCAAAGAACTTAATCCAAGAAATCTGCCGGTAACATTAAGTGGAGACTTCAACCTTACGGATGATACAGAACCGATTAAGATTCTTTCCCAAAACATGAAAGATACCTTTTACCATTCGGAAACCAAGCATTATGGACCTGTAGGAACTTTTACTGCCTTTAATGTAAATGAAGCTCCAAAAGAAAGAATTGACTATATTTTTACAAAGGACTTTAAGATAAAATCTCACCGACACATTAATGACAGAAGAGAAAATCTCCTTTATCCATCGGATCATTTTCCGGTCATTGTGAATCTTTCCTTTTAAGATTAATTTGTTGGGAAATCAACTTCAAATCCAATTCCTCTCAGGGATTGGATTTTTACTTTTGGGTCATTGCTAAAATATTTTCTCAATCTGCTGATAAATACATCCAGACTTCTTCCTGTAAAGTAATCATTAGTTTCCCAAAGGTTATCAAGAATGTTATCCCTTGTTATCAAAGAGTGATTTTGCTTCAGTAAATATAAAAGAAGTTCCTGCTCCCGAACCGTGAGGCGTACATTTCCGTCGGGATGAGACAGTGACAGTTTCTGAGTGTCCAGTAAATATTGCCCGATTTTTATTTGAATTTCAGTAATTGGAGGAGAAATCCTTTTCAAAATGTTTTTAATCCTTAGAACCAGTTCTTCCGGATCACATGGTTTGGCAATATAATCATCCGCACCTATCTTCAATCCGGTTATCCTATCTATTTTCTGATTTTTAGCTGTTAAAAATAAAATCGGAAAACTATTTTTCTCCTTAAGGATCATTTTGGCAAGAGAAAAACCGTCAATATTAGGCATCATCACATCTAAAAGGCCTATGTGAAAAGGAAAATCAGAGGAAAGAAGTTCAACAACATCTTCGGGGTTCTGAAACCAGCTGACCTCAAAATCTTCTAGTTCAAGATATTGTTTAAGGATCATTCCGAAATCCGGATCATCTTCTGCTAATAGGATCTTAGTTTTCATACGGAATGGTTATTTTAAAAGTACTTCCGGATCCAGGCTTACTGGAAACCTCTATTTTACCACTATAGGTTGTAATTATTTTTTTCACAAAATAAAGTCCCAGACCCAGCCCCTTACTATTATGGATGTTATTGGACTGTATTCTGTAGAATTTTTCAAAAATGTTTGTTAGTTCTTTGCTTTCCATACCTTGTCCATTATCAGAAATTTCAATATTCAGATTTTGGATAGAAGTATTGGCGTTTATTATTACAAAGGATGCTCCGTATTTGATACTATTTTCACAAAGATTTTTAATGACCGTTTCCATTAGATTTTTATCAAAAGGCAACTTTTCGGAGACTTTATTTTCAAATTTAAAATCTATTTTTGGATATGTAAAAGCCAGATCCTGAATAAAAAAATCCCAGTCTTCAGGCTGTACGGCAACTACCTCATCGGGTATTTCATCTTTATGGAGCTGTATCATTAAACTTTCAAGTCGGGCAATCTGCCTGTCAATAAGCGGAAGCGTTTCTGGATTCCAGCCTTTTTTTAAAGTTTTTGAGGCTATTTTTAATGTAGCAATCGGAGTTTTAAATTCATGGGAAATATTATCCACAACGGTGTGGAGAACTTCTACCTGTTTCTGCTGGCGGGCTAGATTTTTAACAGTGAAAATATAAAGTAAGAGCACACTTGCGAGGATGGCGGCACAGCATATGGTGAGCAGAGCAAGCTCTTTAAATATGATGGTTTTGATATTTAAAATCTCGAAACCGGTATTGCTTTTTAGAAGAAAAGAGTCATTTCGGCCGGGAGTGTCATCATTAGTCGTGGATTTTGATGTAGTTTCCCATTTACCTGTATTGGAAATTTTAGGATTGGAAACTTTGTTTCGGGTTTCATACAGGGTAATTGGCTGATCAATCAGGCGGGTGCTGTCAGGGGTATAAATGATGGAGATGTATTCTGTTTTCGTAGCAATTTCATAACCTTCTTTTTTAAAACTTGCATCTACGTAGTCGCTGAGATACTTTTCATTTTCCTTTCTGTTTTTATTAAAGTACTCCAGAAAATCTTTTTTACTGATCTTTTTATCAAGATATCGAATTAAGATTTTCTCAATGGTATCATCTGTTCTACTTTTGATACCACCCAGATCTTCCAGTCTGTCGGTATAGTTGGTAAGTCTTGCATGAACATCCCTATAAATCTCGCGTTCCTTTACCTGATACGTCTTGTACATAAAATAAGCCTGTATCCCTAGCAGAAGAAGGAACAGGGTAGCGAAAAGAGCAATAAGGTTTTTACTTTTGGAAATCATTGATAACAAAGATAAAGATTTAACCATTTTATTGATGTTGTATTTTGCTATTAACCTTTCATTAACCTGATTTTTCGAGTTCAGATTTTTCTTTCTAAACGAGAAAAAGACGTTAACCCATCATTAACCTTTCGTTAACCGAAATTCTCCTGTTCAATATAGAATTTTGCTCCGTAAAACAAGAATAACTATTGTTTTGCCTCATTCTTTAAAAATATAATCATGAACAAAATTATTTTTTTCCTGTGTTTTCCGATGTTGGTATTGGCCCAGAAACAAAAACTTGCGGGAACAGTTGTGAACACCGAGAATGAAAAAATTTCAGCAGCACAAATAGAGCTGTACGATTCGCAGGATAAATTAATCCAGGAACTGAAAACGGATGCTAAAGGTGGATTTACATTGGAGAATATATCTGAACAGAATATAAAACTAGTTGTAAAAAATAAGGGTTATTCTTTATTTGAAAAGACGCTGAATCTGGAAAAGCCTGAAGATTTACAGATCATTCTTAAAAAGGAATCTCAAGAGATTGAGGAAGTAGTAATGACGAAGCGAAAGCCATTGGTAAAAAGAAAAGTAGATCGTCTGGAGTTTAATGTAGAAAACAGTAATATTTCATCATTGAATGCATGGGAAATTTTGAAAAATACACCCGGTGTTACAGCCAATAATAATGTACTCGCAGTGAAAGGCAGTACAGGAATTTTGGTTACCATTAATGATAAAAAGGTCATGCTGACGGGGGATGAACTCAAAAATCTTTTGGAAAATACTCAGGGAGATGAGGTGAAGTCTGTGGAAGTAATTACCAACCCACCCGCAAAATATGAAGCTTCTGGAAGTTCGGTCCTGAACATTATTATGAAGAAGAACAAGATTGAGGGCTATCGTGGTATTTTGTCTTCAAAATATGTTCAGACGCAGTATGCAAAGGCTGTTTTTGGGCTGTCTCAATATTATAAAAGGGATAAATTTTCCATTATGGGAAGCTATTATAAAGGAATGGGAACCTACTACCGAGAGGGGCTCGACTATGTTAATTATTCCGAAAGCCAGACCAGATGGATGAGTACAATGAATAGGAAGGATAAAAACACTAACCAGAATACCCTGAATTTTAATGTAGAATATGAATTGGACAGTTTGACCAATCTAAGCCTCAACTATTCAGGGTATTTTTCTCCAAAGTCTTATGGAACGTATAATGTGCCTACATTAATTTACAATAATCAGGACGTTGTTGAGTCTAATTATAGAACACTAAATGACCATCACTCTCGCTCCATTAATAATTCAGTCAGTTTTCAGATAGATAGAAAATTGAATAAAAAGAGCAGTCTGTCATGGATCAATTATTTTACAGGAAATAATGCCAGTAAATATCAAAATGTAATTACACACCTAAACTTTGCCGGAGAGCCGCCAAGAGAAGATAATTTCATGACCCAAAATAAAGCAGATGTACAATTGTATTCTACTCAGTTAGATTATCAATGGAAAGGAGAGAAGTTGGAATTTGAATCCGGAACAAAGTACAGTTTCGTGAAAACAAACAGCAAACTAGATTTTTCTGATAATCAAAATGGGGTATTAGAATACAGGCCAGAGAAAAGTAGTGTTTTTGATTACAAGGAACATAATTTTGCTCTGTATTCCTCGCTTTCTTATAATATCGGAAAATGGAATTTTAAAGGCGGGCTTCGTGCAGAAATGACAGATCTTGAAGGGATAGTTTCAGAGCCATATGATCAAAACAAAAATAATTACTGGAACTTTTTTCCTACTTTTTATGCACAATATACTACAGAAAATAAGCAGGAGTTCGGATTCTCTTACGGAAAACGTATCAGCAGACCATCCTATTCATGGCTGAATCCGGCGAAATCTTATTATAATCTCTTTTCATACTATCAGGGAGATCCAAAATTAAAAGCAACCATAACTCATAATCTTAATCTAACCTATTCATGGAAAAACTGGAATCTGGATTTATACTATCGCAAGGAAAATTTTCCATCCATGGAGATCTCGTATCAGGAACCGGAGACCAATAGTGTCATCTATCATTTTACAAATATAGAAAAGGGAGAGGCTTTCGGATTAAGCTTATATAAAAACTTTCAGGTGAAGTCTTGGTGGAATATCATTCTATCCGAGAACCTTGAACACAATGAAAACTATTTCAAGGGCGTTGATGGAATGCTGTACAAGAATAAGGTTTGGAACTTGGAATCTAATATTTCTACAAGCTTCACCTTGGATAAAAATAATGACTGGAAAATGGAAATGGGACATCGTTATTATTCTCCATCAATACAGGGAACTTTCAAAATTTCCAGTGCATGGTCTGCTTATTTTGTAATGAACAGAAAGTTCTTTAATAAAAGACTTGAAGCAAGCTTAATTGTTAGTGACATTTTTAGAACAACAGGCCAAAAGATTGTTACCAAATACGCCAATCAGGATAATTACTTTCAGGACTATACAGATACACAGGGTTTTACCCTTTCATTAAAATTCAACTTTGGGAACCAGTCGGTGAAAAATGCCAAGACTATAAAAAAGACATCGGAACAGGATAGGCTTTAGACTAATTTAAATGAAAAACCAATTATCATAAAACATTATTACAAAAGAAATTACCACCCACTGTCACATTTTCGTTATTTTTGATACCTATCTTTAAAAAAGGTCATTATGAAGAGAATTTTTTCCGGAGTGCTGGTGGTCGTTTCGTTGCTACAGTTGTCTGCTCAGGAACTGTATATGCCGAGAAATATTAAAAAAGCCTATGAAAAAGGTACGCGTGATATTTCCGGGGCGCCGGGTAAGAACTATTGGCAAAATAAAGGAATTTACAATGTTGAAGTAAAAGTGGATGCCGGTACAAAGGTGGTTTCTGGTAAAGAAACAATTGTTTATACGAACAACAGTCCGGATAATCTCAATGAGTTGGCGATACGATTCGTTAATAACTTACACAAGCCGCAATCGCCAAGATCTGGATCGGTTTCCAGTGATTTTTTGTCCTCAGGACTTAAGATTAAATCATTCGTTGTCAATGGTGAAAAATATGATATCGACAGCGATGATTGGGGAACTGTTGAAAAAGTAAAACTAAAATCAGGATTAAAATCAAAGTCAAAAGCTGAGGTTAAGATCGAGTGGGAGTATCCGCTTTCTGTACAAAGTGGAAGAGAAGGACAAATTGATCCTGAAACATTCTATGTAGCCTATTCTTTTCCAAGAATTTCTGTATATGATGATTACAACGGATGGGATATGCTGCCGCATTCTGACAGACAGGAGTTTTATAATGATTTTAATGATTATAGCTTTGCCATTACAGCGCCAAAAAACTATGTGGTGTGGGCAACCGGAGATTTTTTAAATCCTGAAGCCGTACTTCAGCCGGAATATTTGAAAAGATATAAAGCTTCATTAAAGAGCGATAAGGTAATGCATATTGCTACAGAACAGGAAATGAAGTCTGGGAAAGTTACCCAGCAGAATAAATGGAATGTATGGAAGTTCAAAGCCAATCATATTACAGATTTTTGCTTTGCTCTGAGTAATCATTATGTATGGGATGCTGCCAGTGTTCAGTTGAAAACAAAAAGAGCCAGTGTGCAATCAGGATATAAAGCGGGAGCAAAGGATTTTGAACAGTATGTAGATTGGATGCGCTATAATCTGGATTGGTTTTCCAAAAAATGGCCAGGCGTAGAATATCCTTATAATGTAATGACGGCTATTCAGGGATATGCAGACATGGAGTATCCAATGATGATTAATGATTCCAGTATTCCGGATAACTTACAGGATGCCAGACTTACTGCAGATCATGAAATTGCCCATACTTATTTTCCATTTTATATGGGAATTAACGAAACGAGGTATGCATTCATGGATGAGGGATGGGCTACTACCTTGGAGTATTTAATTGGGATTGATGAAAATGGGGAGGCTGCTGCAAAGGAATTTTATAAAAACTTTCGGGTGAAAAAATGGATTAATGATCCATCAGCAGAACAGGATCAGCCTATTATTACAATGAGTACACAGGTTAGTGGTTCAGGCTACGGAAATAACTCTTATGTAAAATCATCCTTATCTTACCTTGCATTGAAGGATTATCTTGGTGATGAATTGTTCAAAAAAGCATTACACCATTATATGAATAACTGGAATGGAAAACATCCTGTTCCTTGGGATTATTTTAATTCTATGAATACTGGTTCTGAAAAAAATCTAAACTGGTTTTTCCACAATTGGTTTTATACCAATAATTATATAGATTTAAAAGTTGCAGGAGCATCACAGATGAATGACTTGCTTACAGTGAATGTAGCGAATGTCGGAGGATTTGCTATTCCGTTTGATGCGGTTCTAACCTATGAGGATGGAAGTACTGAGAAACTTCACTTTTCACCATCAGTTTGGGAAAAAGACCAAAAACTGACAGATCTTGTGATTCCTATCAAGAAAAAAGTAAAATCGGTATCCTTGGATGGAGATCTTTTTATGGATTATACACCGGGAGATAACAGTAGAACATTATAAAATAAAAAGCCTTCAGATATCTGAAGGCTTTTTATTTTTAAAAATAGGCTGTCAATCTTAAACCAAGGGTAACGTAATTTATTTTTTCCTTAGCTATTAAATGATTGAGTTCCTCATTGAGTTCTTCGTTCTCCTGTATAGCATCACTAAAACGATAACGGATGGTAGATTTAATCTCGTTATAGTCAGTATAGAAAGTTAGTCCTAGTCCTGGGTTGAATTTGTAAGTTATAGAAGCTCCTGTATTCCAACGGAACGCAGGCTTTGGTTTGTATCGGGCAATCTCAAGTTGGTGGTTGGGGTTATCAATGCTGTCACTTTTAATAAAAACTTTTCCACTGGCAGTAGCAGAATATCCAGCAGTTGCCTTTAAGGTCAGTTGCCATTTGTCTGAAAACTCATGTGAGAAATACGGACCTATTCCTGCTCCCAGAAAGCCTAGAGATTGTGTTCTGATTTCGTGCTCTCCATAACTATCCCCATCATCAAGGTTTACTTTCATTGGTTTTATTGGGAAACTGCTGAAGCTAAAGTCTCCACCTATACCCCATTTTTTTGAGAAGAAATAAGCCCCTTCAAGGCCTCCTTCAAAACCAATTTGCTTCTTGTCGTCAAGCTCTGATTCTTTCAAAAAGTTCGTTGTACCAAAGGTTGTACCAAGCTTTATTGCCAGGAAAGAGGGGTAGTCGTTCCCTTGTATTCTGGATAGCATACTTAAATTATCCCCTTTATTTTTATATATTTTATCTATAAAAAAATATCCTAGCTCCGTAGAAATAATACCGATTCCGGCTCCAGCCAGAATATCAGGCAGCCAATGTCTGTTGTTGAGGTTTCTACCAAGTCCTGTAAGTGTTGCTGAACCATATCCTGCAATACTATAGGCGGGGTTTACCATACCATACTCCTTGTGTAGGAAGCTGGCGTTGGTAAAGGCCATAGCAGCATGTCCGGATGGAAATGAGTTATTTTTGGAACCATCTGGCCGTTCAACTTTTGCTGTATATTTAATAGAGTTCACAAGGATTCCCATGATAACTAAACTGGCTCCATAGGACAAAGTTGCTCTTCCTAGATTATTTCTTCCCTTTACGCCTCCTAGTTTTAATCCGTAAACAGCTACAGCTGGGGCATATTGAAGGTAATCGTCATACTTTACCTTAAAAGCAGGTAAGTAGCGGTTACGAACTTCACGAATGTTCTCCTTTTCCCCCCAAGTTGCTGCTGCCGCTGCAAAAAGTAGTGTAGGGGCAACTGACTTTTTCACCCATTCTTTGTTCAAAAATGGAGTTTTTTCCTGTATTGAAGAAGTTGAATTAAGTAAAGCAATGTCTTCCTTAAGATTTCTAGATTGAACAGTATCCTGTGCTTTGTAACTATATAAATGTAATAGTATACCCGATGCTAGGGCCAATTTTTTCATCCTTGTGGTCCTTAAATTTAAATTGCGTAAAAATATTAAAAAAATCTATCCCAAATGCGGAATAGATTTTAAATATTATTTAAATGGTGTGATTTATTAGTAAACTCTTAATCCTGATCTTGCGCCAGAAGAAGCTGTTACAGATTGCATCTTTGTTTTTTGCCCTGCAGTAAACATATACAATGAATTATCATCAGAATAATCCATATAATTCATAAACATAACAGATCTTTTTACTCCATAGCAAGTGTTGTAAAGTGGATATGTTGGTTTACCTGTATTAGCAGTAGTTTGAGTAGGAGTATCTGCAATTAAGTCATCTCCACATGTGGTATCTCCCCAGATATGTCTAAGACCTAAATAATGTCCTACCTCATGTGTAGCAGTTCTTCCTAAATTGAAAGGAGAAGATGTTCCTGTTTTACCAAAGAAAGGAGCTGCGATAACTACACCGTCTTTCCATGTACCAGCATCTTCAGGGAAGGTAGCATAACCTAGGATTTCTCCTTGAGTATCCGGCATGCTGCCTACTACCCAAATATTAAAGTAGTTTGTAGGGTTGGTAGCATCAATTCCTCCTGTAGAGGCTTTTTTCATGGTATTATTTGTTCTGTCTGTTTTGCTCCATGATGTTTTAGTTGTTGTTTTTCTTATGGTATTTACCAATCTGAATTTCACTTTTACATCACCGGATTTTACAGCCTGGAACTCAGTTGGGATGCTTGAAGCATCGCTATTTGTTCCGCTGTAGTCAGCATTCAGTACTGCAATTTGTTCTGCAATTCTGGCATCTGAAACATTTTGTGCTGCTGTTTTGTAGATTACATTTACTATGACAGGAATTTCAACTGTACCATCTGCAAGTACTTTTCCTAGTGCTAAGTTGTTGGCAAATCTTTCAGCGTTAGCATCTATTTCTGCAACTTTTTGTCTCAATGCAGGATCTTTTTCCAAGGCTTCCTGTCTCATGTCCTCTGATGGACAATTCCTTTTTAGTGCAGAAGTAGATGAGATTTCCTTATCTGCCGAAGTTTCATTTTGATTAGTTACACTGTCGTTGTTACACGCAGACATAAAGCCCAATGCAAGGACTCCAAATAATAATCTTTTCATATCTTTTATTTTGGTTTGAGGATGTGAAATTATATTATTTAAAATTGATATGCAAATTATTTTACAGTTTATTTGAATTATTCTTATTTAATGAATGGTTTTATTGATTATAAATGTGTTTTAAGCGGCTTATATTGAATTTTAACTAATCTACGAAATTTAATGACTTATTTCACATTTAAGTGTATTTTCAAATGTAAACAATTATGTGTTTTTGCGTTTTTGTAGAATTTTTTTAATATAAAAATTTAATTAGCAAAGCCATTTTTAATAGCAAAAACTGCCAGTCCTACACGGGTTTTTAAATCAAGTTTATCACAAAGCTGATCCCGGTAGCTTTCTACAGTTCTTGGACTACAGCACATTCTGTCTGCAATTTCTTTATAACTAAGCTCCGTGACGGTATATTTCAAGAATTCTTTTTCACGGTCAGATATTCTTACTGTGATTTCCTTTTCCTCATCTTTATTGAAATTGGAAAATATAATTTTTGAAGCCCATTCGGGGTAAAAAAATCCATCAGTATCCAGTCTCGTAAGCGCTGTTTCCAGATCTTTTGGATGGGTGTTTTTTAAGAGATATCCTTTTGCTCCGTTTTTGATCATTTTAATCACACTGTTATCATCTCCCTGCATGCTGAGTGCCATTACCTTAATATTGGGATGGTGCTTGGCAAGCCACGCGGCTGTTTCAAAACCGTCCATAATTGGCATACTGATATCTAAAAGGATAATATCAGGAACAGAGTTTCCCTCTTCAAATTTTTGAATCAGGTCTTTTCCATTTTCACATACATAAATTACCTCGAACTCATTAAAGTTATCAATAATCCCTTCAAGAGCTTTGGCAATAAGGATGTGGTCGTCAACAATTACAATAGATTTTTTCATGGTTGTTTTTTTAAGGTGATATTAAGGAGCGTTCCTTTGTGATCTTGGCTCTCAAGTTTAAAATCTGCACCTATAATTTGTGCTCTGTTTTTCATGTTTGTGAGACCAATTCCATTGGATTTTGTATGAGCGGTATCAAAGCCGATTCCGTCATCATGAATGTTGAGTTCCCAAAGGATATCTTCAGAAGTATTTAAGCTGATAAAAATATTCTTGCATTGAGAATGCTTTATACTGTTCTGAATAAATTCCTGTGTGATTCTAAGAAGTACATTTTTATGAACAAAACCTAGATCCAGTTGATTAAAATTATGTTCAAAACTGATCTTGCACTTTTTTAAGGAATTGGTATTATCAACCTCCTCCTGAATCAAAGTTACAATTTCCTTTTGATTGATATTGTCATCGGTTAATGTCTTCGAAAGACTTCGCAGATCCTGCAGGGATTGGTTGATGATCTGTGATACTTGATCAATTCTTTCGCTGGCTTCAGGAACTTTATTCTCATAAAGCATCTGTTGAACATATAAGCTTACCAAGGTCAGCTTTTGACCAATATTATCATGAAGCTCTCGCCCGATTTGTTGCATGGTAGCCTGCTGGATCTCCAGTTGGGTCGCCAGAAGTTCCCTCTGATGAATTTCGTTTTTCATTTCAATTTCATTCAGATACTCTTTTTTACGTTGTCTGTAGTTTCTGATATAGATGGCTACAGCAACAACAAACATTACAAAAAGTATGTTAAAGATAATAATGACTATTAAGAGTTCTGTTTTCCCCATATGAATGAACTTGCAAATAAAATATACATAACTACACCTGACATTAGAAAATAACTAAAATAAATATTCCAGATTTCCTTATAATTTACCAAAAGGGAAAGAAATGCCATAAAAGGTAATGTTCCTATATATGACAGAGTGATCCCAAGATTAATATAAAACATCTTATTCTTATTAAAATTGAGAATATCCTGTGACGTAATTTGCTTATAATACTCCATCACTACCAATAGCATTAAAATTAGGCAGCCAAATGTATAATTAAAAGCAAATACTATTTTAGCTTTCGAAAAATATAATTCATTAGGGATGAATGAAAGTAAATACAAAAAGGATAAGATCCAGAATAGCTTGGGTTTTTTAAGAGATTTTGCAGCATATAACCAGTAAAAAAATATAAACTGGATAGGCATTAAAAGATAATTATAATATTGAGCTTTAGTGAAATGAATAAAGCTTCCCCATTTACCATAAGCTTCTCCCAGGAAAATGAATACCAGATAGAACACAAAAAATTTCCAATATTGTTCTTTTAAACGGTTATAATTGAAAATTGCTATAATTGCAGCGAGCGCTTCAAACCAAAGCATGCTTTTTTGTGCAAATTCCTGGAACTCTGTCATATTGTGTTAAAGATATGGATTGTAATTAGTAAGATGAAGCCCTAGGATTTGAAGGAGGGATAAGCTGTCCTTGGTTTTCTGCAATATCTCCATCATCATCTTTCGGGGCTACGCCACGTGCGCTTAATGCTAAATTTTGTTGTGTTAATGAATTAAAGTCATAATCCAGTTTTTCTCCCTCTTCACTTTCTTTTTTCAGTGTTGGAATCATCACTAATGTATGTCTTTCAGAATATTCCTGAGGAACAGGGTGGCTTTCCATAATGTCCCAGTTTTCAACTTTTGGATAGGCAGCATAATAAAATCTGATTCCCAAATCTTCTTCAGTGCACTCAGGGTTTATTTTGCTAGCTTCTTTTTCTATCAATGCAATAAAACTTTTCAGTTTAGGAAGATCAAACCAAATGGAATGAGCATCTTCTATTCCTAAAGCATTATTGATGGCAGTCAGGTGATTTTGACGATAATTGTCAATAAGAGCCTTAATCAGACTATTAGACATTGCTCCTGATCTTAGTTGATCATTTTCGTTAGTAGATTCTGTATTCATAACTTAGTTTTATCATGGAATATCCATATTGCTGCAAATTTCGGAAAAAATATGAAAGAAAAACTATTATTAAATAGGGAATTATACCGTTATTTTTACCGTGTTTTTACGGATTGCATATGAATAATTTTATATTCATTAAAACGAAGTTATGATTAGACATAAAAAAACCGGAGAAAATCTCCGGCTTGATTTAAATACATCCATATTTTTTAGGATCCCTGCAAACCAATCCTGCAGTACAGCAAAGGCCGGTAGGGCAGTTCCAATTCTCATCACACATTATTAAAGCAGAAGCCACTCCGCCATCAATGTTCTTCAATTCGTTTCTTTTTAACTTTTTCATACTGATTTTGTTTTAGTTATTAATTTGTTTGGATGATAAATATAATAATATTTCACGATATTTGGATAATTGTGAAAAAAAATAAGTGCTGAAGATTTCTCTACAGCACTTACTTACAAAAATTAATGTATATGAAAAAAACTACTTTCTTATTTTATTGTTCCGTTGGTCTGAAAACCAATCCGGTTTCTACAAAATAATCCAAGGTAATTCTGTCACCGTCGTTTACATTTCCTGCAAGGATTTCTTTAGACAGTTTATTTAATACTTCCTGTTGGATTACTCTTTTTAAAGGTCTTGCTCCGAAAGCCGGATCATAGCCTTTGTCCATTAGATAATCTACTGCATCCTGAGTGAAAGTCATGATGATGTTGCGTTTTGCCAACATATCATTGAATCCTCTCAACTGATACTGAACGATTTTTCCAATTTCTTTTTTTCTTAAAGGTTGGAACAATACCACTTCATCAATTCTGTTTAAGAATTCCGGACGTAGGGTTTGTTTTAAAAGATCGAAGACCTCAACTTTCGTTTTATCCACGATGGCATCCTGATTCTCGTCAGTGATATTTTCAAAATTCTCCTGAATAAGATGTGAACCTAAATTCGAAGTCATGATAATGATTGAGTTTTTGAAATTCACAACACGACCTTTATTATCAGTTAAACGGCCATCATCCAAAACCTGAAGTAATGTGTTGAAAACATCAGGATGGGCTTTTTCAATCTCATCCAAAAGGACTACAGAATAAGGTCTTCTTCTTACTGCTTCAGTCAATTGTCCGCCTTCATCATATCCCACATATCCCGGAGGAGCACCAACCAATCTTGAAACACTGTGGCGTTCCTGATACTCACTCATATCAATTCTGGTCATATTGTTCTCATCATCGAATAAGAACTCTGCTAATGCCTTTGCAAGCTCAGTTTTACCAACTCCCGTTGTTCCAAGGAATAGGAATGATCCGATGGGTTTTTTATCATCACTCAATCCGGCTCTGTTTCTTCTGATAGCATCAGCTACAGCGCCAATAGCTTCATCCTGTCCTACAACTCTGTGGTGAAGTTCAGCTTCCAGATTCAATAATTTGTCTCTTTCTGATTGCAATAACTTAGTGACAGGAATACCTGTCCATTTTGCAATTACCTCAGAGATATTATCAGAAGTTACTTCCTCTTTAATAAGCTCGTTCTGATGATTTTGCATTTCAATTTCAAGCTTTTCAAGCTGGTCTTCTTTTTCACGAAGTTTTCCATATTGGATTTCCGCTACTTTAGCATAATCTCCTGTTCTGGAAGCTCTTTCCGCCTCCAATTTCAGAGATTCAATATCTTTTTTGATCTGGGTAAGATCTTCACTTTTTTGCTTTTCTTTCAACCATTTTGCATTGATCTCGTTTCTCTCTTCAGAAATCTTCGAAATATCCTCTTTTAAATGGTCAATTTTAGTTTGGTTACCTTCTCTCGAAATAGCGGCCAGTTCAATTTCCAACTGCATTAATCTTCTGTCTAGAACGTCCAACTCTTCCGGTTTTGAATTGATCTCCATTCTCAATTTAGCCGAAGCTTCATCAATAAGGTCAATCGCCTTATCTGGTAAAAATCTGTCTGAAATATATCTTTGAGACATTTCTACAGCAGCAATGATTGCTTCATCCTTGATTCTTACCTTGTGGTGAGCCTCATATTTATCCTTAATTCCACGAAGAATTGAAATAGCAGACTCCGTATCCGGTTCTTCTACCATCACTTTCTGAAAACGTCTTTCCAATGCTTTATCCTTTTCAAAATACTTTTGGTATTCATTTAAGGTTGTTGCTCCAATAGCTCTCAATTCACCTCTTGCTAAGGCTGGCTTCAAAATATTGGCAGCATCCATTGCTCCATCGCCTCCTCCGGCACCTACCAGAGTGTGGATCTCATCAATGAAAAGAATAATTTGTCCGTCAGATTTGATGACTTCATTTACCACAGATTTCAGACGTTCTTCAAACTCACCTTTGTATTTTGCACCGGCGATTAAGGCTCCCATATCCAATGAATATAATGTTTTATCCATTAGATTCTCAGGAATGTCTCCACTGATGATTCTGTGGGCAATTCCTTCAGCAATTGCTGTTTTACCTACACCAGGCTCTCCGATCAGGATAGGGTTGTTTTTTGTTCTTCGGGAAAGGATCTGTAGAACTCTTCGAATTTCTTCATCACGTCCAATTACGGGATCCAGTTTTCCTTCAGCTGCTAACTCGTTAAAGTTTTTAGCATATTTATTTAAGGATTGATAAGTTTCTTCTGAACTTGCAGAAGTTGCCTTACTTCCTTTTCTTAATTCTTTAATTCCCCCTTCCAATAGTTTTTTAGTTACTCCCATGTCTTTCAACATTTGAGAAACTTCCGAACTGGTTTCAATAAGAGATAACCATAAGTGCTCAATCGTTACAAATTCATCGCCCATTTTTTTGGCAATGTTTGGTGCGTCTAGCAACACTTTATTTGCTGATTGAGATAGGTAAATATTTCCTCCCTGTACTTTAGGAAGCTTTTCTAAATTTTCACGATTTCGCTCTCTTACTAAATTAGCATCTGCTTCAGATTTCTTTAATAGGAAAGGCGATATATTTTCATCTACCTGAAAAATTCCTTCAAGGAGATGTTGAGGTTCAATACTTTGATTGCCAAGTTCCATTGCAACTTGTTGTGCTGCCTGGATGGCTTCTTGTGATTTTACAGTATATTGGTTTAAGTTCATATTTTATATATTTTTGGTAATGATTTGTTCAAAGTTTAGCTTTAAAAAAACATCAAGAAACTAAATTTTCAGGCTTAGTTTCTTAATGCCATCAATTATTTAATCATTTATTTGATGACTGTATCGCAAAAACTGTTCAATTATTAAATTTACAAAAAAAATGGACAAAATTTCCGAATTCACCATTTTTAACGTAAAATTAACTTGACAAAATTTCCGATTCTTCAACTTTTACTTTGGAATTCATGAACAAATAGTCAGATTTAAAAATAATGACCTCGAACGTAAGTTTGTAAATGAGTGAATTTGTTTAATCACTATGTTAAATTTCAACTTTTTATTAAGAGAATAACTACTTTTGCATTTTTACAGATGGAACTTAAAGAAAAACAAAGGAAAATATTAGACGTAGCAGTAGAGCTTTTCAAAGAGAAAGGCTATATGGGAAGCTCAGTAAGAGATTTAGCTACGAAGCTTAATATCAAGGCTGCATCATTATATGCGCATATCCGTTCAAAGGAAGAAATTCTGGAGTGGGTATGTTTTGGTATAGCGCAGGAGTTTTTCGATAAGCTTCAGGAAGTAAAAAACACGAATGTGGTTCCAAGAGAGAAATTGGATTTATTTCTGGATAAACATTTGTCTGTTGTTCTTAAAAACCGCGATGTTACGCACATCTATTCTGTGGAATGGAGACACCTTGAAGAAAGACTTCCAGAATTTGTAGAATTAAGAAAGAATTATCAACAGGAAGTTGAAGCATTAATTTCTGAAATTTACAAAGCTGAAAACTGGGAACTAAAGTCACCATCATTTACCACAAGATTCATTCTTCATACCCTTAATAATTCCTATTTCTGGTTCAAGAGAAGCAGCGACTCTACCGATGAAATTACGGATGAGATAAGAGAAAAAATACTTTTTGGATTATTAGGAAACCAAAAATCATAGCCTTAGGCAAAAGAAATCATCATACATTTTACATTGTAATTTTACAGAAGTAAGGTGGCTCAGATTGTGTTTTGTTATTTAGAATCATTCAAAATATGATAAAAGTCATGAAAATTTTGCCAGCTTCCAAAATCTTTTTAAATTTACACCTAACAAATGTTAGTTAGTTTTATGGATTTTTCAGTTGAATATCTGGAGCTGGGTCAGTTGAGACAGCTTCAATCTGACCGGTTGATTAATTTGATCGGTTATCTAGGAGAGAAGTCAGAGTTTTATAAAAGAAAACTTGATGAATTGGAAATATCTCCCAATGAGATAAGGACGATCGCAGATATCACGAAACTTCCGATTACTTACAAACAGGATTTAAGAGATAACTATCCGTTTGGTTTATTTACCGTTCCAAAAAGTGAACTTCAGAGAATTCACTGCTCAAGCGGAACAACAGGAAAACCAACAGTGGTGGGATATACCAAGGAAGATGTAGATCTTTTTAGTGAAGTTGTAGCAAGATCTTTACACGCAGCAGGAGCCAGACCGGGAATGCAGCTGCATAACGCGTATGGTTATGGGATTTTTACCGGTGGACTAGGGCTTCATTATGGTGCAGAAATGCTGGGAATGAGTGTTCTTCCTATTTCTGGAGGAATGACTGCGAGACAGGTTGATCTGATTGTAGATTTTAAACCTGAAGTGATTTGTTGCTCACCATCTTATGCTTTAACCATTGCTGACGAGTTTGCTAAGAGAGGAATCTCAGCAGATGAAATTAGTCTTAAATATGCAGTGTTAGGATCAGAACCTTGGACTGAGATCATCAGAGGTCATATTGAGGAAAGATTGGGAGTACATGCAACCAATATCTATGGTTTAAGTGAAATTATCGGCCCTGGAGTTTCCATGGAAGACTTTGAAGAAAAAGGAGGTTCTTACATTTGGGAAGATCATTTCTATCCTGAAATTTTAGATCCAATTACCAAGCAACCGGTTCCTTTTGGAGAAGAAGGAGTTTTGGTGATTACTACTTTAACGAAGAAAGCCATGCCACTTCTACGTTATTGGACTAATGATATCACCAGCCTTTATTACGATGAAAATGCCAAAAGAACAATGGTGAAAATGAAACCGATTGTTGGCAGAGCAGATGATATGTTGATCGTAAGAGGAGTGAACGTTTATCCAAGTCAGATTGAAGAAGCTTTTTCCCATGTAAAAGGAGTAGTTCCTAATTATTATTTGACTCCGATTGAAAAAGAACAAATGTGTGTAGCTTTAGATATTGATGTAGAAATTGCAGACGATCTTGTAAACGCTCAAAAAATAGAAGCAAATACCGATGATTATTTTAATTTTGTCGGAAGCTTCGGAAAAAATATAGAAAACGAAATCAAAAAACGGGTAGGGATCACCACAAAAGTGAAAGTTCATACCCAAGACAGTTTGCCGAAGTGCGAAGGTGGAAAAATTAATAGAATACTAAAAAAATAATGAACTCATTTTATAAACTTAAAACTGTAAAAGTTCAGAAAGATACTTCCGAAGCCGTGAGTGTAGCGGTAGAAATTCCGGAGGAACTGAAAGACAAGTTCAGGTTCAAACAAGGACAGTATCTGAATTTCCGAATGATGATCAACGGAAATGAAGAGAGACGTTCTTATTCTATCTGCAATGCTCCAAGCGAAAAAAGTAATACGCTGGAGGTTCTGGTAAAATTACTGGAAGGTGGAAAAGTATCAGGATATTTCAATGAGCATCTTCATATGGATGAAGTGTTGGAAGTAATGCCTCCAATGGGCGGTTTTAATACTTCTTATCACCCTACAAACGTAAAAACGTATGTTGGTTTAGCGGCAGGAAGTGGTATCACTCCGGTTTTATCCAATATTAAAGAAAGTCTTTATCAGGAACCTAGCAGCAATGCCTATTTGTTTTACAGCAACAGAAGTATGAACCATATTTTGAGAAAGGCTGAAATTGATAAATTGGTAGAACATTTCAATGGAAGGCTTAAAGTGGTTTATCTCGTAAGTAGAGAAAAACATGAGGACCCTGTTTTTGAAGGAAGAATTTCTCCAGAAAAATTAGATCAGCTGTTTGAAAGATATACAGATATTGATGTAAAAGAGGCTACCTACTTCATTTGTGGTCCTTCTGAAATGATCAAAGGAATTGCTGATTATCTGAAAAAAGATAAAAAAGTGCCTGCAATTCAGGTTTTATTTGAATACTTCACTGCTCCGGATGAAGAAAATACGGAGGAGATGAGTGATGAATTCAAGGCAATTGCCAATATTGAAAGTATGGTAACGGTAATCATTGATGATGATGAATATTCGTTTCACCTTAATTCCAAAAAAGAAAGTATCTTAGATAAAGCATTGAAAGACAATCTTCCTGTACCTTTTGCTTGCAAAGGAGGAGTTTGTTGTACGTGTAAGGCAGAGGTTTTGGAGGGAGAAGTTTTCATGGAGAAAAACTATGCGCTTACCGAAGATGAAGTAGCCAGAGGCTTCGTTCTTACCTGTCAATGTCACCCGACAACGAATGTGGTGATGCTTAATTATGATGTTTAATTTTTTGTAAAGTGTAAAATGTATAATGTAAAAAGTATATCAAAGATACATTGTACAACCGACATTTTACTTTAGTACAAAAAACAAAAGAAATGGACTTAGAAAAATTTGTTCAATACGTTCACGACGAAAATAAAGTGGAACCAAAAGATGTAATGCCTGATGATTACAGAAAATTATTGGTTCGTCAAATTTCGCAGCATGCACATTCTGAGATTGTCGGGATGTTGCCGGAAGCGAACTGGATCTCAAGAGCTCCTTCATTAAGAAGAAAAATGGCTCTTTTGGCTAAAGTTCAGGATGAAGCAGGACATGGCTTGTATTTATACTCTGCAACAGAAACGTTAGGAAACGGAACTATCAGAGCAGATAGAGATGCCACTTATGAAGATATGCTGGAAGGGAAAGCCAAGTATTCAAGTATATTTAATTACCCTACATTAAGCTGGGCAGATATCGGTGCCATCGGCTGGTTGGTAGACGGTGCCGCTATCATGAATCAGGTAATGCTGATGGGGAATTCTTATGGCCCTTATTCAAGAGCGATGGTGAAAATCTGTAAAGAAGAGTCTTTTCACCAAAGACAAGGGTATGAAATCCTGATGGCACTTTGCCGTGGTACAAAACAACAGAAAGAAATGGCACAGGCTTCGTTAAATCGTTTCTGGTGGCCGGCTCTAATGATGTTTGGACCTAATGATGACAGTTCACCAAACTCTAAAATCTCTATGAATTATAGAGTAAAAAGAGAAAGTAATGACAGTCTTCGTCAGAGATTCATTGACGTTACTGTTTCTCAGGCAGAATTCTTAGGATTAACAATTCCTGATAAAGATCTGAAATGGAATGAGGAAAGACAACACTACGATTTCGGAGAACTTCCTTGGGGAGAATTCATGGAAATCTTAAAAGGTAACGGACCTTGTAATAAAAAGCGTATCGAAACGAAGAGAAAAGCGCAAAGAGAAAATTCTTGGGTAAAAGAAGCAGCTGCAGCTTTTGCAGAAAAACAAAACGAGAAAGTAAATTAAGAAATTAGTGAAAGTTTTATTTCAAATTTTATTTTTCCTTATGGTTTCAGTATTGAAAGGACAGGATGTAAATAAACTTGCCGGTCTTCCTATTAATATTGAAAATAAAAAAGAAATAATAATTTATCAAGGTTC
The DNA here is from genome assembly GCF_002899895.1 of Chryseobacterium oncorhynchi. Classification (GTDB taxonomy): domain Bacteria; phylum Bacteroidota; class Bacteroidia; order Flavobacteriales; family Weeksellaceae; genus Chryseobacterium; species Chryseobacterium oncorhynchi. The sequence goes on along the minus strand of NZ_PPEI02000008.1, from coordinate 64,140 downwards.
CGAAATGACAATCGGAGGAAAAATTTTCAGAATTTATCAAGGAAAAGATGAGAATTGGAATGCTGAGTTGATACAATGGTTTTCACCCTATTACGTAAGTAGGGATGAATATAGAATCACTCCGGCAAAAGTTACTCCATTAAAATCTAAAGATATACTTGAAAAAGCTTTTGTTACTTTGGAATCAATGAATATCGGTTATCTCCCTAAAGAAGATTTTTTCAGATATAAGACATCCCAATCAAAGGCTGTATACGATAATGATGAAAAAAGATATGGATTATTTACAAGAGAACGTAGTATTACAGGCGGGGTAGACTTTTTAGTAAAATATAAATCAAATAACGACGAGAATGAATTTCATTATTCTAATCCTGAAAGTTATTTAAATGATATTCCAGGGATAGATGAATATGAAAGCTTCATGAAGATTTTAAAATATGTTGAAAATAATTTCAATATCAAATTAAATTAAAAAATAAAAATAGATAATGAGTCAATTAGATATGTGGGAAGTGTTTATTCAGACTAAACCGGGATTATCTCACAAACACGTTGGAATAGTACAGGCACCAACAGCAGAAATGGCTTTGCAAAATGCAAGAGACGTTTATACAAGAAGAAAAGAAGGTACATCAGTTTGGGTAGTTCCAAGTAAATATATAGTGACTTCAGAAGGGATAGATAAGGAAGCTTTCTTCGATCCGGCTGATGACAAACTATACCGTCACCCGACTTTCTATGATATTCCAAACGATGTAAAAAATATGTAGAAAATAGTATTAATGTAAAACGTATTAAAGTAAAATGACAGGTTCTTTTACAAATCATTAATACATTTTACATTGAGTCATTTTACAAATAGAAAAACAATGAACCCATTATATAATTATTTATTAAAACTAGCAGACGACAGTTTCATTATGGGGCAGCGTTTGTCTGCATGGTGCGGTGAAGGTCCTTATCTGGAAGAAGATATTGCATTGACGAACATTGCTTTGGATGAGCTTGGCCAGGCTAACAATTTTTACGTTTACGCTTCCAGAGTGATTGATAACGGCAAAAGTGAGGATGATTTGGCTTTCCTAAGATACGAGCATGAATATCTAAATGCACACTGGGTAGAACTTCCCAATGAAGATTATGCACAAACTATTTTGAAAGTGTATGTTTTTGCAGTCTATCAAAAGCTGATGTATGAAGCATTATCCAATTCTGCTAATGAAGAACTTTCTGCAATTGCTCAAAAATCTTTAAAAGAAGTAAGATATCACTACACTCATACAGCTTCCTGGATGAAAATTTTTGCTCAGGGAACAGAAGAAAGCAAAACTCGTTTAGAAAAAGCGATTGAAGATATCTGGGAATATTCAAAAGGATTATTCGCAAAAGTAGACGGAGAAGATGATTTGGCTATTTTAAATATCGTTCCCAATGTTGATGAGTTATACAAAGACTTCGTTGCCATTACAGAGAAAGATTTTCAGGATTTTGGATTAGAATATCCGATCAATCCGTTTATGCAGCCAAAATCAAGAACAGGATACCATACAGAGTATTTTGGATTCATTCTTTGTGAACTTCAGTATATGCAGAGAGCGTATCCGGGATGTACATGGTAGAAAAAATGAGGTAATTCTCAGATAATAATGAACGATTTATTAAACTTATTAAAAACAATCCCAGATCCGGAAATTCCGGTCATTGATATTGTGGAATTAGGGATCGTAAGAGAGGCACAAATCACAGGTGAAAATACTTGTGAAGTAATAATTACGCCTACTTATTCCGCTTGTCCTGCAATGTTCACCATTGAAGAGGACATTATCAAAATGATGAAAGAGAATGGATGGGATGCAAAGGTGGTAACCAAAATGTTTCCTATTTGGACAACAGACTGGTTGACAGATGAAGCAAGAGAAAAACTTAGGGTTTACGGGATCACGCCTCCTGAAAAAGGAGCAGACGAACATCATATTGGGAAACCAAAAAAATGTCCGCGTTGTGGTTCTGAGCATACCAAACAGATCAGCAGATTTGGGTCTACCTTGTGTAAGGCTTCTTATCAATGCTTAGACTGTCTGGAGCCTTTTGATTATTTTAAATGCCATTAAGAAATGTAGCAATCTAGTAATGTGACAATCTAATCATACCAATAATGCATAGCATTGAAATATTCGCACTCTAATTGGTAAATTGTTACATTGTTATACTGTTAAATTATTATATTTATCTGAACTTAAATAGATGTTTTTATGTATACACAACTCGATATTGAATCGCATTTTGACGGGAAACTCAAAATAGCATATCTTAATCAGCCTGAAACAATGAACGCTCTTACAAAGCCTGCTTTGGCAGACTTGAGAGATTTTGTAAAAGAATGCAGTAATGATGAAACCGTAAGATGTGTTGCTATTTCCGGAAGAGGAAGAGCTTTTTGCTCTGGTCAGAATCTGGATGAAGCTTTCGTGACTGGTAAAGAACACCATGATCAGGATATCATCAGAAAAATTGTGGTAGATTACTACAACCCGTTGGTTACCGAAGTTACTCGTTGTAAAAAACCGGTTATTGCATTGGTAAACGGACCAGCAGTAGGAGCAGGCGCAATGTTAGCATTAATCTGCGACTTTGTATTGGCAAACAATAAAGCCTATTTTTCACAGGCGTTTTCAAATATCGGTTTGATTCCTGATACAGGAGGAACTTATTTCTTACCGAAACTTTTAGGTAGACAATTGGCGAATTATTTAGCCTTCACAGGTAAAAAATTATCTGCCGAAGAATCTAAATCTTACGGTCTTGTTGCTGAGGTTTTCAGTGAAGAAGAATTTGGACCAAAATCAATGGAAATCCTTGAGAAAATGGCAAACATGCCAACAGCAGCCCTTAAACTGACGAAAAAAGCTTTTGCTCAATCTTATACAAACACTTTGAAAGAGCAGTTGGAACTTGAAGGAGATCTACAACAGGAAGCTGCAGAAACAGAAGACTTCCTGGAGGGAGTAAATGCCTTTTTACAGAAAAGAAAACCTAATTATAAAGGAAAATAAAAAATTTGTACAATGTAGAAAGTAAAATGTATAATGTACAGTTAAATACTTTTTACATTGTACATTTTACATTGTACAAAAATGAAGAATATTGGAATTATTGGGGCAGGAACCATGGGCGTTGGAATTGCTCAGGTCGCTGCAACAGCAGGATGCAAAGTCGTTTTATTTGACGCTAATGCTCCACAAATAGATAAAGCACTTTCAGGCTTAGAGAAAACACTTCAAAAACTTGTCGAAAAAGGCAAGATTTCTCAGGAAAAAGCTACAGATATCAGAAACAATATTGCTAAAGGTGAAACCCTGCAGGATTTAAAAGATTCTGATCTGGTTATTGAAGCAATCATTGAGAATAAAGACATCAAAACCAAGGTTTTTACAGAACTTGAAACCTATGTTTCTGAAAACTGTATCATTGGTTCCAATACATCATCCATCTCTATTACCTCTCTGGGGGCAGAATTAAAGAAACCGGAGCGTTTCATCGGAATTCACTTCTTCAATCCGGCTCCGCTGATGCCATTAGTGGAAGTAATTCCTTCTTTATTAACAGAAAAAACGTTAGCAGAAAAAATCTATAACCTCATGAAAGACTGGGGGAAAACACCTGTTATTGCTAAGGATATTCCAGGATTTATTGTCAACAGAATTGCCCGCCCTTATTACGGTGAGGGATTAAGAATTGTTGAAGAAAATATTGCAACACCGGAACAGGTAGATGAAGCAATGAAGACTCTTGGAAACTTCAAAATGGGGCCTTTTGAATTAATGGACCTTATTGGAGTTGACGTTAACTTTGCTGTAACAACTACTGTTTACAAAGATTATTTCTACGATCCGAAATATAAACCATCTCTATTGCAACAGAGAATGTCTGAGGCAAAACTTCACGGAAGAAAAACAGGAAGAGGCTTCTATGACTATAGTGAAGGAGTGGTAAAGCCGGAAGCTCAAAAAGATGATGCGCTTTATCAGCAGATTTTTTTAAGAATCATTTCAATGTTGATTAATGAAGCTGTAGAAGCTAAAAGATTAGGCGTTGCAAACGATGATGATATCGAATTGGCAATGCAGAAAGGCGTAAACTATCCAAAAGGATTATTAAGTTGGGGAAAAGAAATCGGATATTCAAAAATTTCTGAAACGCTGCAGAATCTTTACGAAGAATATCAGGAAGAAAGGTACAGACAAAGTCCTTTACTTCGTAAGCTATAAAATGTACCAATGTATCATTTTACCAATATCATAATGTGACTATGCTGAGCTTGTCAAGGTATCATATTGGTAAACTGTTAGATGGTTAAATAGTTACATTAAAAAATGAATATAGAAGAATTCAGGGATGAATTGGAGGTAAGGCTTTCCATTGAAAAGCAATATTTAACTCAGGAAGCAACATCTATTGATGAATCGGAAAGGCTTGAGTTACTTGGACAGTTTAATGAGAAATACAAAGAGCTGATCAAAAGATTAGCCAACGAAAGTGGAATTGATTTAAATGCATCCTATCCCTCGGAAAATTTATCAGAATCAGAAGATCTTTCATACGAACAGATTATTCTGGGTAAGACGATGAATGTTTACGACAGATTATCTGATGAGTTATATGAAGAAATAACAAACCTATAGAAATGAATCCAAGACAAGTTGCAGATTATATGTTCAATCAGGATTATTTTTCCCAATGGATGAATATCAAAATGATTGAAGTAAAAGAAAATTATTGCCTGATAGAAATGCCCATCAAAAAGGACATGATCAATGGGCTTAAAACAGTTCACGGAGGTGTTACGTTTGCTTTTGCTGACTCTGCTCTGGCATTTTCCTCTAATAATACAGGAGATGCAGCCGTAGCCTTGAACTGTATCATCAATTTTACCAAAGCGGGAAAGGAAGGTGATATCTTCAGGGCAGAAAGTATTTTGGTAAATGATACAAGAAAAACAGCTGTTTATGACATTAAAATCACCAATCAAAATGATGAGCTGATTGCAAAATTTGTCGGAACAGTCTATAAAATCGGAAAGAAAGTAACAGAGCTTTAAGCTCAATGTCGCAATGTAATAATTTACCAATCTAACAATTTGTAAATAAAATTAAAATTGCGGCTAAAGAAATATTAAGTACAAGTTTAAATAAAAATCAATAACCAATATGACAATGTATCGATAATTGTTACACTGTTAGATTGCCACATTAAAATCATTATGAACAACGTATACATCATAGATTATGTCAGAACTCCTATTTCAAAACTACAAGGAGGACTATCGGAAGTAAGAGCAGATGATTTGGCTGCCATTGTTATCAAAGAAGTGGTAGCAAGAAACCCTGAAGTTCCTGTTGAGGAAATTGAGGATGTTATTTTCGGATGTGCGAACCAAGCAGGTGAAGATAATAGAAACGTAGCCAGAATGGGACTTTTATTGGCTGGACTTCCTTATAAAATTGGAGGCGAAACGGTAAATAGGCTTTGTGCTTCTGGAATGTCTGCTGTGGCTAATGCATTTCGTTCCATTGCAGCAGGAGAAGGAGAAATCTATATTGCAGGTGGAGTAGAACACATGACGCGTTCTCCTTACGTGATGTCAAAACCAAGCGTAGCTTTCGGAAGAGACAGTCAGATGTATGATACAACTTTCGGATGGCGTTTTGTTAACCCGAAGATGAAAGAAATGTATGGCGTAGATGGGATGGGTGAAACAGCAGAGAACCTGGCTGATATGCATCAGATCAACAGAGAGGATCAGGATAAATTTGCCCTGTGGTCTCAGCAAAAAGCAACAAAAGCTCAGGAAAATGGAAGACTGGCTGAAGAAATTGTAAAAGTTGAAATCCCACAAAGGAAAGGAGATCCAATCGTTTTTGAAAAAGACGAATTTATTAAGCCAACTTCATCAATGGAAGTATTAGGAAAACTTCGTCCGGCTTTCAGAAAAGAAGGAACGGTAACTGCCGGAAATGCTTCAGGAATGAATGATGGAGCAGCAGCCTTGATCCTTGCAAGTGAAGAAGCGGTAAAAAAATATGGTCTAAAACCTAAAGCTAAGATTTTAGGATCTTCAGTAGCAGGTGTAGAACCTAGAATCATGGGAATAGGACCTGTAGAAGCTACACAAAAGCTTTTAAAAAGATTAAACCTTTCCCTTGATGATATGGATGTTATCGAGTTAAACGAAGCCTTTGCTGCACAAGCTTTAGCAGTAACAAGAAGCTTAGGATTACAGGATGATGACGCAAGAATAAATCCAAATGGTGGAGCTATTGCTATCGGTCACCCACTAGGGGTTTCCGGTGCAAGAATTATTGGTTCAGCGGCTATGGAGCTTCAGAAACAAGATAAGAAATATGCGCTGTGTACCCTTTGTATCGGTGTCGGACAAGGATATGCAATGGTTATTGAAAAGGTATAACATTTCAAAATGTACCAATGTATCATTGTAACAAAAAATATATACCCTTTTCATACGGCATTGTATTTATTGTTACACTGGTAAACTGATACATCGTTACATTAATTAAGATACATTATTAAATAAAATTTTTAACAAGAATTTTTATGAACATCTACTCATATCACGGTATCCGTCCTATTATAAAATCATCTGCCTATATCCATCCGCAGGCCGTTATTATCGGAAATGTGGAAATTGGTGAAGAAGTCTATATTGGCCCTAATGCAGTTATCCGTGGCGACTGGGGGAAAATTATCATTAAAGATGGAGCTAACGTTCAGGAAAATTGTACCCTGCATGTTTTCCCCAATATAGAGACAATTCTGGAAGAATCTGCACATATTGGCCATGGAGCGATTATTCACTCTGGTCACATTGGAAAGAATTGCTTAATCGGGATGAATTCTGTGGTGATGGACAAGGCATATATTGGTGACGAAAGCATTGTTGGTGCATTGGCTTTTGTACCCGCTAATTTTAGATGTGAACCCAGAAAGCTGATTGTAGGAAGCCCTGCAAAAGTTATCCGTGATGTTTCCGATGAAATGATTCATTGGAAGACGGAGGGAACAAAGCTATATCAGGAATTGGCAAGAGAAGGAAAAGAAGCAATATTACCTTGTGAGCCATTTACAGAATATGTACAGCAAATTCCTACGAAAGTGGTGGATTACAGCATCTGGGATGATATAAAATAATAACTATAAAATTAAACATGATAAAGAAAGTTTTCATATTATGCAGTATTCTGTTTGCTGTTAACTTTACAGTGTCAGCACAGACAGAAACAACAAAACCACTTACCATCGGTGAAGTAAGGACGTTAAAATCCAAGGTTTTAAATGAAGAAAGAACATTGAATATTTATCTTCCTCAAGGATTTGATAAAACAAAATCCTATCCTGTTATCTATCTTCTGGATGGTAGTATGAATGAAGATTTTATCCACGTTTCAGGATTGGTACAGTTCTTTAATCAAATGTATTCCATGCCGGCGACAATTGTGGTAGGAATTGCGAATATAGACAGAAAAAGAGACTTTACTTTCCATACAGATCTAAAGGATCTTCAAAAAGATTACCCTACAACAGGACATTCTGATAAGTTCATCACTTTTCTTGAAAAAGAATTAAAACCCTACATAGAAACCCAGTTTAAAACAACAGATAAATATTTGTTTGGTCAATCATTGGGTGGGCTTCTGGCAACAGAAATTCTATTGAAAAAACCTGAAATGTTCAATAACTACTTTATCATTAGCCCAAGTTTATGGTGGGACGATGAAAGTTTATTAAAACAAGCTCCTCAATTACTTTCAAAATCTCCGGATACTAAAAAGTTCGTTTATGTTTCTGTAGGAAAAGGAGAACATCCTGTTATGGTAAAAGATGCTCAAGCTTGGTTTGATGTTCTTAAAAAATCCAATAAGAAAAACTGGACAATTGAATATAAAATGATGGAAACAGACAATCATGCAACCATTCTTCACAGAAGTTTATACGAAGGATTGGTGAAGATGTTTCCATATCAGGAACCAAAATAAATGTAACAATATAACAATGTAAAAATCTAACAATCATATTATATAATGTTATTCTGAACGAAGTAAGAATCTTATTGTTAAACTGATACATTGATAAATTAAAGTATAAAATATTTTATGGAAAAACTAAAAAACTATATCTACGGACAATGGGTAGAGGGAACCGGAGCAGGTATTCCTTTATACAATGCCGTAACAGGAGAGCAGGTAGCTATTTCCGATACAGAGGGATTGAATTTTGAACAAGCTCTAGATTATGGTAGGACTGTAGGATACAAAAACCTTTCTTCAATGACGTTCTATGATCGTGGAGAAATGTTGAAAAAAGTAGCACTTTATCTACTGGAAAGAAAGAAAAAATATTACGAATTATCTTATAAAACAGGAGCTACACATGTTGATTCATGGGTGGATATTGAAGGAGGTTTCGGAACTTTCTTTACCTATTCAGGATTGGCGAAGAGAATGCTTCCTAATACCCCGTTTTGGGTAGATGGCGACACTCAGAAGATTTCTGCAAACGGAACTCATTTGGGAACTCACATTTTAACACCAAGTGAGGGGGTTTCTGTACAGATCAATGCCTACAACTTTCCTGTTTGGGGAATGTTAGAAAAGTTATCCACATCCTTATTAGCAGGAGTACCATCTATTGTAAAGCCATCACCTTTTGGTTCTTACCTTACCAATGTGGTATTTCAGGATATGATTGAAAGTGGAGTATTACCTGAGGGCGCTGTACAATTAGTGTGCGGAGAGCCTGGAAATATTCTGGATTATATTCAGGATGGAGATTCTGTATTGTTTACAGGTTCTGCCACTACAGGAAGAAAGTTGAAGTCTCTTCCATCTGTTGCAGGAAATGCAGTTCGTTTCAATATGGAAGCAGATTCTCTGAACTGTTCAATCCTTGGATTAGAAGCAAAGCCGGGAACTCCTGAATTTGATTTATTCATCAAAGAAGTTCGTAACGAAATGACTACAAAAGCAGGTCAGAAATGTACGGCGATCAGAAGAATTATTGTTCCTGAACATTTAATTGGTGACGTTCAGAGTGCTTTATCAAAAGCTTTAGACCAAACAAAAATAGGAAACCCATTAAGCAGAGAAACAAGAATGGGATCTTTGGTGGGAAGACAGCAATATGAAGAGGTTTTAAGAAAAGTAAACATTTTAAAATCAGAAACAGAGCTTGTATACGATGGAAAACATGAACTTGTAGATGCATCCTATGAAAACGGAGCATTTATGAGTCCGAAATTATTCCTGAATGACAAGCCTTTCGAAAAAAATATCTCTCACGATGTAGAAGCTTTCGGGCCTGTATCTACATTAATGCCTTATAAAGATGCTGAAGAAGCAGCTGCACTGGCAAAAAGAGGAAAAGGAAGTTTGGTAGGATCCATCATTTCTCATGACGAAAACTTTATTGCAGAAACATCATGGAAAATGGCTTCCCAACACGGAAGAATCTTTGTGTTGAACAGAGATAACGCCAAGGAAAGTACCGGACACGGTTCGCCACTTCCGACATTAATGCACGGAGGGCCAGGTAGAGCAGGAGGCGGTGAAGAAATGGGCGGTCTAAGCGGTCTACATTTCTTCTTGCAAAAAACAGCTATTCAGGGATCTCCGGATGTCCTGAAAGCAATTACCAAGATCTATCAGCAAGGGGCAGAGAAGAAATTCTCAGACAAGCATCCTTTCCAGAAATATTTTGAAGAAGTTGAAGTGGGAGACTCTCTAGAAACAGCAGGAAGAACCGTTACCGATGCAGATATCGTGAACTTCTCTAATGTTTCGTGGGATCATTTCTACGCTCATACCGATGCGACAAGCTTAACGGGGACGATCTTCGATAAAACGGTTGCTCACGGGTACTTTATCCTTTCAGCAGCGGCGGGATTATTTGTTTCCGGTAAAAAAGGACCTGTTATTGCTAATTACGGATTAGAAGAATGTAGTTTCTTCAAACCGGTATATGCAGGTGATACCATTACGGTTTATCTGACAGCAAAAGAGAAAATAAACAGAGGAGTAAAGGGAAGAAATATCCCTTCAGGAGTTGTAAAATGGCTGGTTGAAGTTATCAATCAAAGAGATGAGGTCGTTTGTGTAGCTACCATCTTAACATTGGTGGCAAAGCAATCTCCTTTCATTGATCTGAATGTGAAAAATGTTCAAAAGATCTTAAACGGATTAACGGAAAAAACTCCAGCATTATGGGGTAAAATGTCTCCACAGCAAATGATCGAACACCTTGAACAAGGAGTATTGGTAAGTTTAGGAGAACCGGAAGCTGAGAAATGCTTTACTCCGGAAGAGAATATTGAAAAATATCAGGACTCTCTTTACAACCATAGAAAAATGCCAAAGGACTTTATTGCTCCGTTCTTACCACAGGATGGCTTCCTTCCGGAACCTGTATACAAGAATCTGGATGCTGCAAAACAGTCATTCATTGATAATCTGAAAAGATTTGTGGTTTATTACAAAGAAAATCCACAGGCAGAACATCTGAACTTTGTGTTTGGAAAACTGAACAAAGAAATGTGGGAATTGATGCACAAAAAGCATTTTACTCACCATTTTGAACAGTTTGGATTAATTTAATTCAAAACAAAAATAGAACTAGGCAGCATTTTAGAGATAATTTGCTGCCTTTTTATATGGTAGAATGGGAACTTTCATCATATCAGTTAATTATAAAGTTTTTAATTAAAAAAATAGTAACTTTAATAGGCGAAATCCGAAAAGCATATAGAGTAGGAGAGAATATCAAAACTAATGACTATGAAAAACTTAAAAAAACTTTCGAGAAATGAATTGAGATCTCTTAAAGGAGGCGGCCCAATCTGGTCTTGTACTCCTCATTCTTGTCCTCCGGGAGTATGTTGTATCCCCGGAAGATGGCCAGACCTTGCAACGGCATGTGTTATATGTGCCAGTTCTTAGTGTACACAATTTTAATATTTAACAATACATAAAACAGCATTTCATCAGATTTGCTGTTTTGTTTTAATAATCTTTTGTTAAAACCCTCCGCTATATTTGACGGCTTTATATTTATTCATTACTTTCAGGCTTAAAATCAATTCAAAAAAATATTGAACAATGAACGACAATTGGATGCAAAAATGGGAAGAAGTAAAAAACACTCTTATATCTCCTGTAGATATTGAAACGTATTTTACTTCAGATGAAATTATGGATCAGAAGATGGAAGTGATGGAAATAGGAAATGTTTCCCTGCCATCAGGAAAAGTAATTGTAAGAGATCCGCTTGTGTATTTAAATACAAAGGAGAAACCCTATTTTTTGGATGTTCCTAAAGGAAATTTTCCGGTATCAATTGCCGTGGTAAAACTAGAAGACTGGAGTGATCGATATGCAGCTGTAAAAGTAGAATTTACAAAAGAAAAACCAGTTATCTATAGAGAAGCATTAATCGGAATAGAAGAACTTGATGGCACCAATGAAGGAGAATTCTTTGGATTTACTGTAGATGCCGGTTTAGCATGTGTTGCAGACCCTGAAGTAGTTCCATATGTAGAAAAATTTATCTCAGAACTTGATGTAGACAATATTTATGATGATTATTTTGCAGAACTATTTGCAGAAAACTATAAAAAAAATCCGGCAAATCAAAGAGATCTTGGGGATTGGATCAATTGGACAGTTCCTAATACAGAATATCAGATTCCCATATTTGCAAGTGGAATAGGTGATGGAATATATCCGGTTTATTTTGCTTACGATGAGCAGGACAACATATGTGGACTTTATATTCACTTTATCGATATAGAATTGGAACTATCCGAAGAGGAAGAATATGATGAAGATGAAGACGACGATTCTTCAGATCAACCCGATAATTTTGTTTTTCTAAAATAAGCATCTACCAATGAATAAAACTTTTGCAGATCAGGTTATTACATTCAATGAAAATCTGAGCTATTCAGGAGGTCTTCCCGCTGGTTTTGAAGTACTGAACCCCTATCTGGATAATCCGGAAACGCTGGAGGTTATGCAAAAGTTTTATCACAAATATTATAATGATTCCAACAAAAGAAAATTCATCATTGGAATTAATCCCAGCCGTCACGGAGCAGGAGTTACAGGCGTTCCGTTTACCGATACCAAAAGATTGGAAAGCGTCTGTGGAATAAAAATGAAATCGGCCCATACCCATGAAGTTTCCTCAGTTTTTATGTATGACATGATTGAAGATTATGGCGGTGCAGATCTGTTTTACAAAGATATTTATATCAATTCACCCTTCCCGCTGGCTATCGTAAGAAAAACAAATAATGGATGGCTCAATGCCAATTATTATGACGATAAAGAATTGTTTGCAGCAGTAAAGGACTTTATGATAGATTCCTTAAAGAAACATATCAGCCTGGATCTGGATACCTCAGAGGTTTTTATTTTGGGTAAAAAGAATGCAGAATTTATTTCAAAACTTAACAAAGAAGCCAAATTGTTTGATGTAATGACTGTTTTGGAACATCCCAGATACATTCAGCAATACAAGTCGAAAGAAAAGCAACTGTATATAGACAAATATATTGTAGCATTAAAAACAAAACCCTTAAACATTAGTTAAGGGTTTTGCCATTTATGAATTAGAATCTTTATGGGGAACAAGCACTTATGTGTGATTTCTTGATATTAGTTTTTAATGACTTTAGTAGATTCAGTAGGTGTTTTGATGTAATAAACTCCTTTTGGAAATTCTGAAACATCAATTGTATTAATCCCTTTCTGAGTTTGAATGCTTTTGAGCAGTTTACCATCCTGACTATAAATTTTTGCTTCTGTACCTTTCTCAGTTGTTAAAGAAAGCGGACCATTGGTTGGATTGGGGTAAACAGTAAGGTCTTTTTGAGAAACTTTAGTTTCAGTTGTACCCAGTACAACACCACTGTCTTTTACCCATGTGAAAGCATCGAGAGCAACATATCTGAATGCTCCGGTTACAGTAATTCGAAGCTCATCAATAATAATATTTGAGTAATTCTGACCATTTAAATTAGTTAAGTCAAACAATGTATAACCATTTGTTAGACCTAAACTTGTTGCAAACCCGGTCGTTTTTGTCTGGGTAAATTTAGTGATACCATTCAATTTCCCGGTTATAGTAACAGAACCTTGTACATTGAGTTCAAGCTGCAGTGAAGAAAGAAACATCCAGAACCTGTTTACCTTAAATAAATTAGAGGTTGTTCTTATACTGAAAGATGGCGAGAAATCAGTATTGCTAGAATTATCAATATAACGATTGTCAATACTCGTCCCATTCCAGCCTGTTCCTGGGAAATTACCTTGAATGTCAAAAACACTTACATGGGAAACGATGTTAAAAATTACCCCATTATCAGTGAAGCTTGTACTTCCGTTTGATTCTGTTTCAAATTGCTCTGAACTAGTCTGCCCAAATGAAAAAATTGAAATGAGCAGACTACAAATTGTAAAAATAGTAGTGCTTTTCATGATTTTTTTGTTTTAAATATTAGATTATTATAGATATTAATCCCTCGGAGGATAAATCCCCTCAATACAGATGATGTAATTTAATCCTAGGTAAGGAGGCATATTATTTACAGGTAAGTTTTGTCCGATAAATGCGATACTTTGGCCATTAATAACCGTATCAGGATTTGCATTATTAACAAAGCTTGGAACAACATTGAAATCTCTTCCAGCCGGTGTTCCTGTTATAGCAATAGAAGAGGTAGCAGCAGGAGTTGATGAATTAGCATTTTTATTAGCTACTTTAAGTTGAAAACCAGCGCCAATACTTGGAAGATTTGATGCCAAAAGAGTCGTTTGGGTTGTTCCTGCTACAACTCCCAATGGATAATTTTCGTTTGAAGATACAGCCCCTGCTCCAAGAGCCATTTTTCCTTTAAGGTTGGGAAGTGCGAATGTTGTTCTTCCATCACCACCGTATGTAGTTCCTAAAATTGAAAATACAGCTGAGTAGTTAGCAATACTAAGTAGTCTCCCATCACAGAACATCCATCCTCTTGGTGCAAAATTTCCTGCAAATAACTTAATGATTCCAATGTATTCGTCCATAATAAATAGTTTTAATCTTTAATTGTTTATTTCTTAGTCCAAAGGAACAACTAATAGAAAAGCAGGACTAGAGTAGAAAATACCAAATTGAAGATTCCGTATTTCTACGTATAAGGATTTATAAGCTCCTTGTATTCATCATCCATATTCATTTCCAATAATGTTCATTTTTAAACATTTTCTATATAATTTACCTCCCTTAAGTTTCTCTAAAAGCACTGTATTTAGTATTTTTGTAAGAATCCAATAAAAATTAAAATGAACGAATTCGTAGCATCAGAAATTAAAAATAATATTGCCGAAATTACTTTCGGAACTCCAAAAAGTAATGCTCTTCCCGGAGCAATTTTAGAAAAACTGGCTCAAACTATTTTAGAAGAAGGAGCCAAAGATGAGGTAAAGGCTATTTTAGTAAAAAGTGAAGGCGAAAAAGCGTTCTGCGCAGGGGCAAGTTTTGACGAACTTCTAGCAATTGAAGAATTGGAAGCTTCTACAAAATTCTTCGGTGGTTTTGCAAAAGTTCTTAATGCCATGAGAAATTGTGGGAAAATAGTTGTGGTAAGAGTTCAGGGAAAAACTACAGGAGGTGGAGTAGGTATTGCGTGTGGAGCAGATTACTGCTTTGCAACAAAAGATTCTGCATTAGCACTTACGGAGATCAACCTTGGAATAGGACCTTTTGTAATAGGGCCTTATGTAGAAAGAAAAATAGGAAAGTCACAATTCTCTGCAATGGCTATTGATGCAGACTTCAGATCTGCCGAATGGGCAGAACAGCATAATGTTTATCATTCCGTTTCAGATAATATTCAGGAAATGGATGAGAAACTGGAGAAATTTTTACAGACATTGGCATCAAGAAGCAGTGATGCATTAGCATTAATCAAGAAAGTTTCCTGGGAGGGAACAGATCATTTCGACGAATTGATGCCGGCAAGAATCCATATGAGTGCAAGCCTTATTTTGGAGGACTCTGCGAAGAAGAACATCGGAGCTATCAAAGAAAGACTGAGAGCCAAATAATAACAGATTGTTTTAAAATATTCAGCCGTTGACTCGTTCAGCGGCTTTTTTTGTGAGTATAAAACAAGTAAACATACCTTTAATACTAGTTTTACAGAGATTTTTCCTGAAGCAAATAAACCATCAGTGTAAATATTTGAAAAAAATATTTGTTGATTAAAAAAAAATTATAACTTTGTAATTCAAAGTTCTTTTTATGGATGTAAAAAATTATCACGAAGACTTATCCCATATCCGTTCCATGATGGAGCGGTCCTCCAGATTTATTTCATTGAGCGGTTTATCCGGAGTTGCTGCCGGTGTGGTTGCGCTTTTGGGAGCCGGATATGCATATTATGCGATGGAAAGTAAGAAAGTGAGCTATATAAACGGAGCCAGGCTTACTTTTACTCCTGATTTAGTTCAGGAGCTGGTACTCACCGGGCTTGTAGTTTTGGTAATGGCGGTTTTTTGCGGGTATATTTTTACAGCCAATAAGAGCAAAAAGAAAGGGCTGAAGATCTGGGATGCCACTACAAAGCGACTTTTAGTTACCTTTGCAGTCCCTTTAGCAGCCGGAGGAATCTTCTGTTCGGCACTTATTTTCCATCATTTAATAGTATGGGTTGCACCAACAACCTTGGTTTTCTATGGATTAGGTTTGATAAGCGCTGAAAGGTATACATTACCGGATGTAAAATATCTGGGATATTGTGAAGTCACCCTAGGATTATTTTCCCTGTTTTTTCTAGGTTGGGGGCTTGTATTTTGGTCAGTCGGTTTTGGTGTTTTGCACATCGTTTACGGATTGATCATGCACAGAAAATATAAATAAAAATTAACTTTGCAGTTCCTTAGGTTCCTATTCTTAGTAATCTGTTCCTAATAGCTGCTACCTATTACTTATTATGATCAAGATCAGTCAACTCAATAAAGAATTTGAAAGCCGTGTAAGATTGGGCATTATGTCCGTTCTTATGGTCAACGACTGGGTTGATTTTTCTGAAATGAAAACATTACTGGAAATTACAGATGGTAATTTAGCCAGTCATAGTAATGCGTTGGAGAAAGCCGGGTATATTGAAGTGAAAAAAGAATTTGTAGGAAAGAAGCCTAAAACATCTTATCGAGTCACCCAAAACGGTAGGCAGGCATTTACCGATCATTTGGACGCACTGGAAAAATTATTGGGACGATAGTCCTATATTTTTTTGAAAATTTACTTTGTAATTCAAAGTTCTTTGTTTTAAAATAAAACTATTATAAACTAATATGACAGAACAAAACATTTTAAACTTAGGGAAAACAATATTCGGGTTGTTTTTCTTGGCGGGAAACATCTGCCTTTTTGGATATATAATAACCAAGGATTTTGATTTTGCCGATTCTGGTTTTATACTGCTTGTTTATGGGGCAATTTTCAACCTTTTTATTTTATCAGGACTGCTGATCTATGGTGAAATTGATAAGGTTAAGCGTAAAGTATGCTATCAGTCTGCAGGTTTTCTTTTGATCAATATTCCCGTTTCCATTCTTTACGCTATAATAGGATTGAATATCATTTAAATAAATACACTATGAAAAAAATACGCGTTCATTTTCTGCTTTTTGTGTATGATAAAACCCAAAAATTATACAGAAAATACTTTAAAAAGAAAAAGAGACAATGGCAGTTTAATGAAAGACAGCTGTTGGAGTTTCAGGAAGACTCATTGGGACGAAAGCTTGGCGAATTCTATTATAAGCATGGATTCTCAATGATTCCCAAGATGGAAAACCACGATGTTCATCACTTGATTACCGGTTGTGGAACCAACTTTGAGGATGAAATTGCCATGCAATATCTCTTGCTGGGAAACGGAAAATTGAATGCCCATCTATTGGCAGCTATCGTTTTGGGAACATTTATCCTGCCTGAATATGTGAAAATTTATATCAAAGCTTATAAGAAAGGACAAAACATGAGAGAATTTCATCAGTGGGATTTTGAAAGCTTATTGTGGCAGAACTTTGATCATCTGAAAGACTTTATTCAACAGAAAGATACCGTTGTACTCCATTAAAATATCTATATGGAAAATTTTTGTTAATCTCTTAATTCTTTAAAACATGAAAACACATCATTATATATTTCTCACAACAGCCCTATTTGTCATTCTGTTCTACGATCAGGACCTAGGGCTGAATCTTGGGATCCTCGGAATCCTATATGCAGTTTTGACTTTTTTTAAAACAGGTGAAAAGAATAAAACCAGAACATTCTATATTCTTACGGCTACAAGTATTCTTTCAAGTATAGCCTTTGCATGGTATGGAGACTTTCCATCCTTTCTGGCCGTTATAAGCTCACTTCTTTTGCTTGCCTATAAATCGAAAAACAGAAGAATGAAAACCCTTCTTCTCATTCCGGTCTTTGTTGTGAACAGCTGTACTTCAATCTGTAGAATCTTTATGCTGGATGATTGGCTTCCCAAAGGGAATGTTTCAGGGGTATGGCAAAAAATAATGGCTTTCGTTCTGATTCCATTATTGCTTTTATCCGTTTTCTTTGGAATTTATGCAGCAGGCAGTGACCACTTTGCAGCCCTGTTTACAGATTATGAGCTTGATATTAATCTTTGGCAGGTGTTCTGCCTTACCGTTTTAGGATTCTTCATTGCCTTTAACTACTGGAATCACGCTGTTGAAAAGTTCATCTATAAAAACAATCAATCTCTGGATAACGACTTTCAAAAAGATGTTCAGGCTCCAAAGGCAACCTACTCATTCCTTGATCTTGATGCTGAAAGAATAAGTGGAATTGTATCTTTTTTTTCACTGAATATTTTATTGGTTTTCTTCATCGCAACTTACAATTATGAACAGTTTTATGAAATTTCTAAAACACCGGTTCAGCTATCAGAGGAAACTCATGAAAGGGTAAATGCCGTGATCCTCTCCATAGTAATGGCTATTTTGGTGATTATGTTTTACTTTAAATCTGGTTTTAACTTTGATTCTAAAGCAAAACTGATGAAAATCTTGGCCAAGATCTGGATCTTCCTTAATGCTGTCTTGATATTATCCGCAGCGGTAAAAAACTATGAATACATTGTTAATTATGCCTTTACCTATAAAAGACTTGGTGTCTTTGCATTCTTGCTTCTATCCTTGATTGGGCTTGGGCTTACCTTTATTAAAATTCAAAAAAGAAAACGCAATGCATTTCTTTTCAATACAATGGTTTGGTATTTTTATGTGATAATTTTAGTTTGCAGTTATTTCAATTGGGGCGGTTTTATTACTTCACAGAATATGAAGCGTAAAGACTTTGCCGTTAATTATCATTTTGGTTCAGTCAACTTTAGTGAAAAGAACCTTTTAAAATATGCAGAAGAGAAGAATGATTTGAAGCTTAAAAAGAATCTGCTCGATAAGATTAATAACGAAAAGGCAAAAACCTTTCTTTCAAAGGTTGGTTATTATGAAACTATCTCTCAATAATCCTTTTGGACTCTTCAATGATATTGTGATAAGGTTTATTTACCCTTTGGAATATACAAAAACTTGGGGTGTAACCCTTTTAATGGGAATAATGCTCAATTTTATGTATTTCACATTTAAATTGATTAAAAACAGCAATGAAAAGATAATTCCATAAAAAAACGAAACTTTCAAAAGAGTTGGAACAATTTTCGCAGTTAAATAGGACTTAACAGAATGCTGTATCCACATTCTTAAAATTAATTATTATGAAAAAAAGCTTATTGTTAATTCCATTGATTATCATTTCATGTAAAAAGGATCCTGCTGTAACAGATATATCCCAAAAGGATTCTGCAGTGGTAACAGAAATGCCGGATTCAGTTTATAAGACAGATTCTGCAGTATTGAGAAAAAGAGACTCAATTATTAACAATGCTCCTGCTACCAAGGAAGTTTTACGTAAAGGAGTGATGAGAAATGAAAAAGAGGGACAAATTGTAAGAACAGCAGACGCTTCCCAGCTTCCGTTTACATTAGGTGAAGAGTTTACTAAAGATGATCAGGAACTTGTGTTGAAGCTTACCAATTTTGATCAGCCCAATATAAAAGCAAAAATTTCAACGAAAGAAAAAGAATTTAACATCAGGTTTAATCAGATTAAACTTCCCAACGGAAACTACGATGGTCCTTTCGGAAGAGATATCACCTATGAAGTTCCCGGAAAAGGAGAGGTTTGGTTGATTATCGGGAAAAGTAATATGGCTTCAGGGAACACCAAGGGGCATTTTACTGTAAGTATAGAGTAGGATTAACCAATTTGGTACAGTTTCTGCAAACTATACCCAAAGTTTAAATTTAATATTATGAAAAATATAGTTCTAACAGCAATGGCTGCCTCAGCTGTACTTGTAAGTTGCGGAACCGTACAGTCGCTGGTTCAGAATACGTTTCCATACACAGCAAATGTTTTAGTTTCCACAGGGGTACCTGCTGACAAAGAGGTTTCTTCTACATCAACTGCTACCAATGTACAAACATGGTTCGGAGGAAATAATAATGCAAAGATCAAAGATGTAAGAATTTCTGAGGCAAAGATCTCCGTAGCTTCTCCATCAGGAGGAAATTTAAGCGCATTTAAATCCGTGAAAATATATGTTTCATCTAATGGGACAGGAGAGAGGCTTATTGCATCACGTTCCAATATGTCCAATAATTCTTCCAGTCTAAATCTGGATTTGAATGATACCGGATTTTTGGATGAAATTGTAAAAAGCTCAGGATTGACCGTAAGAACTGTTTATGAACTGAAAAATCAAACAACTTCAGATATGAACATTAAAGTAGCCCTTAACTTCAGCAGCGTTCCTGCGAAGTAATTTTATAAAAGTTTATTAAGAGAAAACACCTTTCAGGATACTGAAAGGTGTTTTTGTTTATATTATAGTTTAGTAAATTTTTCAACCACTCTTCTCTGTCCCTCATTAATATTGATGATATACTGACCTGCCGGCAGATGTGAAATATTAATCTTTTCATCTGACGAAACATTACTTTTTATAACTGATCTTCCATACATATTGAAGATTTCGATATCCAGTTTTTTATTTTCAGTATTTTGAATGGCAATAGAGCTGCTAGACGGATTAGGGTAGATTTTTACCTCTAGTGGAGTTAGTGTTTTCACAGGAGCTGCAAATTTACTTTCCAATTGTAATATGGCGTTTCTTACATTTGGAAGCGGACCTATCTTTTTATTAACATCTGTACCGCCCTGAGGAACTCCTGTAGATACCAATAGGTTTTTCATAGCAGCAGGACTTAGGTATTGTCCTGTAGTCTGGCGGTAAAAAGACTGAACCAATACTGCAGCAGAAGCTACCGTAGGAGTTGCAGAACTTGTTCCACTGAAATAATTGTAAGTTCTGTTATTATCATTGTCATACTTCTGGTAAGAACCATATCCTGCTGCCAGAACGCTGCTTCCCCATCCTTGTACATCAACTCGGCTTCCAAACGTACTGAAACTTTGTTTAGAATGAGTAGTATTAGGAGTTCCGGCTCCTACAATAATAGCACCGCTGTTCCCTCTGGCTCTATATGCTGCATAAAAAGGATCATCCAGGTCCTGGTTTCCATTACCTGCTGCTGCAACGATGATAATCCCTGAATCTGTAGCAGCTTTTGTAAGATCCCAAATCACACTGTCATACTCAGCAGGGCAATATTGACCGTCTTTTCCACCCGTCTGCATTTCATATAAAATGATGTCTCCGGCCTGAGATGCATTGATGGATCTGCTTACTGCTGATGCTCTGTTGTAGCCAACAGTTGTCCATTCCATATATCCCTTTATTTCTGAAGCATTGTAAACAGCACCTGTAAGTCCGATATTATCCTTTATAGATCCTAAAATACTTACCACAGCTGTTCCGTGATCTCTGTAGTTGTTATTTGATAACCCTGAATTAGGAGTATATCCAGGTTCCAATTGTATAGAATTTTGATTGGAAAGCATTTCATGAGTTTTATAAAAACCATACTCCACATCACGAATTCTGATGTTTTGTCCTGTAACTCCTCTGGACCATGCATACTTTGCATTAATTCCGGGGTTGTCATTCAGATAAGTTTGCAGACTTTCAAGATCGGGAGTTGCTACAAACATATTCACTACCGGCGGTTCAATGGGGGTACCGCTCATTACAGATACATATTCTATTTCAGGAAATCTTTCTAAAGTTTGAATAAGCTTTTGAGATGTTTCATCATTCTGCAGAGGAAAATTCGCTTTAAATATTCTTTTCAGTTTTTGAACAGACTCTCCGGAGTTTCCATTCATCTTACTGCCTTCCATCATTTCATTAATTTTTTTGTCATTAAAGCCAAGATCGTAGGTAAATGAAATTCCGTTTTCTCTGGCAAATTTTTCCAGATCCGAATTTTTGCTGAAAGCTGCTTTTTCAGATTCAATATCCTTGGAAAAGCACACATAAATTACATCACTTTGATGATTACGGTCAGACTGTACCTGACCAAAAGAAAAGAAGAAACAAAACACTAACAGTGTAGAAAAATTAAATTTTGTTTTCATAATATTTTTGTTAAATGGTTGAGAATAAGTTTGGATAATCTCAAAATTAATAATAAAACAAAAACAAATCACATTTTTGTGAATTTATTTTTCAAACTCTGTGTTTTAGCTTTTCACAGATGATTTATTTGAATTTAAAAAAGATAAATGAGAAAATTTTTAGTGATTTTATGACAAAAAAATACCTTTCAACATTATTGAAAGGTATTTTTGGGTTTAGAAAAAATGAAGATGTAATCTTACAAATCATCAAACCAATCTTCTTTATTTTTATGATAAAAAATCTGCTTTTTATTCATGATTTTATATTCAATTCCAATGCTGTCTTTATTAGCACTAACGAGCTTTGCTTCCTGAATAGACTCGTTTCGTTCATCACTTGAGATATCAATTGAAGGACGTTGTAGAACCTTTTCCAAAACTACTACATAAGGAGTTTTACCGATTCTTTTTTCAAAAATACCCTTCTTTTGATAGATTGCGATTTGCGGCTTAGATAATGCTCCGGGACGATGTCTCTCAATTCGGTACTCATCATTAAGCGAAATCCTTTGATAGCTGTCAATAGTTGAAAAATAACTGAGAAGAGCAAAGAAAGGAATCATCATGGGAAGAATACTCAAAATAATCCCGGCCACCAAAAGACCAAAATAAGCTTTAATCGCTTTTTTCTTCCAAAGTTTGATGATGATAAAGACTGTCATTGCCAGCCATAGCCATCCGATGATTTTATCAGTGTAATATCCTCTGTAACTGTATTTATTGAAATTTAAAACAACTTCACTCAGGAAAATTAAAGTAATCAACAGATAAGTGATCACTATATTTCTGTTTTTCATTTTGTTTTGTCTAATTAACTTTTTGTAATGGAATCCATAATGATGGTAACTGGCCCATCATTGATCAATGAAACTTTCATATCCGCTCCGAAAATGCCGCTTTCAGTTTTAAGACCAGACTTTGCTATTTCTTCTTTAAAATAATCAAATAATGGAATGGCCTTATCAGGTTTGGCCGCTTTAATGAAAGAAGGGCGGTTGCCTTTTTTGTAATCAGCAATCAAAGTAAACTGACTGATGCACAGGATCTCTCCGGAGATATCTTTCACCGAAAGATTGAGTTTATCATCTTCATCCCCAAAGATCCTGAGGTTTACTACTTTTTGTACCAGCCAGTCAGCATCTGCCTTTTCATCATTCTCATCAATGCCTACCAGCAGCATTAAGCCTTTACCAATTTCACCAACTATTTTTCCGTCTACTTTTACACTGGATTCTGAGACTCTTTGTATAACGATTTTCATTTTAGTAATAAATATTTAAAACCTTTGTTACAGGATCAAAATTATAAGGATATGTTTTAGGGGGAAGGGAGGTTTTGGAACCCGACTGAGGCTCACCGGTTCTTAAGATCCATCTTGTATTGTCCTTAGGACATAAAATCGCAATATTTTCTTTTACTTCAAGGGTTGTATCATTGTCAGGACATAGATGAGGTGCATTTCTATCATAGACTTTGAATCCATTCCCCACACGTACAACGATCAAGCCTCTTGTTCCGGCCTGTTGTTCGTTCACATAAACCCAGCCATTATCATAGGTTAGAGCATTGTATGCAGGGAGGTTCAAATTAAGTATAACATTGATGGGGTTGTTGGGAAAGCAGTTCACTGTATCTTCTCTACTTCCACATGAATTTATAGATAAACTATTGAAAATCAATAAAATGAAAATAGATAGTATCGAAAAAGTTTTTTTCATTTCAATTTAAATTTTTATATATTTGTAAAAATTAAACGATTATAACACGTAAAACATTGTCCGGCAAATGTCGGATTATTTTTTTATACTAAAACTAAATTTTGAAAATTATGGCAAGCTATGTAACAAAGGAGGGCCTAGAGAAAATGAAAGCTGAGCTGGAACAGTTGGAAACTGTGGAGAGACCAAAAATCACTCAGCAGATCGCAGAGGCAAGAGACAAAGGGGATTTGTCTGAAAATGCAGAATACGATGCGGCTAAAGAGGCTCAGGGGATGCTTGAAATGAGAATTTCTAAGCTAAAAGATGTTATCTCAACTTCTAAAATTATAGACGAAAGCCAATTAGATACTTCAAAAGTTTCAATCTTAACAACAGTGAAACTTAAAAATAATGCGACTAAACAAGAGCAGGTATTTAAATTGGTACCAGATAACGAAAGTGACCTTAAAACAGGGAAAATTTCTGTAAACACACCGATCGCAAAAGGTTTGTTAGGAAAAGCTATTGGCGAAACTGCAGAAATTACCTTACCAAACGGTAATAAGCTTTCATTTGAAGTATTAGACATCTCTCTATAGTCTGATACTAACTTTCTATTTCTAACTTCTAAGTATATAACCTCTAACTTCTGATAAATGAGCACTATATTCACAAAAATCATCAATGGCGAAATTCCCTCCTATACAATTGCAGAGGATGAAAACTTTATCGCATTCTTAGACGCAATGCCTTTGGTGAAAGGACATACTTTAGTAGTTCCTAAAAAAGAAGTGGATTTGATTTTTGATCTTGAAAGTGAAGAATACAAAAACCTTTGGGGATTTACCCAAGAGGTAGCCAAGAAGATCAAAACTGCAATTCCATGTGTAAGAGTAGGAGTAGCGGTGGTAGGACTTGAAGTTCCTCATGCCCACATTCATCTTATTCCTTTAAACAAGGTGGAGGACATGAACTTTAGAAATGAAAGATTAAAATTAACGAACGAAGAATATACAGAGATTCAAAACTCAATTATTAATTCTTAAAACACAGAAAATCGTAAAAAAGAAATTTTTTACGATTTTCTTTAACATATACATATATATTATTATCTCATATGAATTCAAACCAGTGTTCTTTCTGCGGCAGAAAAAGAAGTGAAGTACAGATGTTGATTTCCGGGCAGAACGGTTTTATTTGTGAAAATTGTATAGAGCAGGCGCATACTATTGTTAAAGATAGTGCGTCTAAATCAGGATATTCACCTGCAGACAATATGGAAGATCTTAAAAAACCAAAAGAAATTAAGGTATTTCTAGACCAGTATGTTATTGGTCAGGACCAAGCAAAGAAACAGCTTTCAATTGCTGTATATAACCACTATAAAAGATTGCTTCATGCCCAGGATGAAAACAGGGAAGTAGAGCTTGAAAAGTCAAATATCATCATGATAGGAGAGACAGGGACTGGAAAAACCCTGTTGGCAAAAACTATTGCCAGAGAACTTAATGTTCCTTTCTGTATTGTAGATGCTACTATTTTAACAGAGGCCGGCTATGTAGGGGAAGATGTTGAAAGTATCCTTTCAAGACTATTGATGGTGGCAGACTATGATGTGGAAAAAGCAGAAAAAGGAATTGTCTTTATTGACGAAATCGATAAAATTGCCAGAAAATCTGATAATCCAAGCATTACAAGAGATGTTTCCGGAGAAGGAGTACAGCAGGGGTTACTGAAATTATTGGAGGGAAGTATTGTAAACGTTCCGCCACAGGGAGGGAGAAAGCATCCTGACCAAAAGTATATTCAGGTGAACACTCAAAACATTCTGTTTATTGCAGGAGGTGCTTTTGATGGAATCAAGGAAATCATCGAAAGAAGAATGAATAAGCAGGCGATTGGTTTCAGTTCTGAAAAGATCAATAAAACAGATGAAGAAGAATATGTATTAACAAATATTAATGCAGTTGATCTTCGTTCTTTCGGATTAATTCCTGAACTTTTAGGAAGATTTCCAATCATTACTTATCTCGATAAACTAACGAAAGAAACGTTAGTAAGAATTATGAAAGAGCCTAAAAACTCAATTGTGAATCAATTTGTGGAACTTTTCAAAATGGATGGCACAGATTTGGTTATTACAGACGGTGCAATTGAAAGAATTGTAGAAGAAACTATCGAAAAAGGATTAGGAGCAAGAGGTCTAAGAGGGACCACTGAGAAAGTCTTGGAAGACTATATGTTTTCAATCGGAGAGGAGAAAAAGATTGTCTTAACAGAAGATAATATTTTGATTAATAGATAAAAATGTTTTTTTTTTAAAGAAAAATATAATACCTTTGCGGGTGAAGATTGTATTAACACACAAATAATTTATACAATGAGAAAAAGTTTATTTGCTATAGGTCTTTTAGCAATTAGTTACTCTGTTCAGGCGCAGATACTATGTCATGTTGACACTAATGCTAATATGTATGTGAGCGAAGGCACCCTAGTTTATAGCGGTGGAGGTGTACAAACAAAAGGTAATGGCCTTTTGGACGTGCATGGAAATATCATGGTTGTAGGATCTGGTACAGACGCTTTTAAAACAATCGACGCTGGCGGGGCTGATAAAACCGATGGCGGAAATATTGTTTTAAGGCTAAATACTCCTGCTACCTATGCGAGTTCCACGTATGGTCAGTTGTATATCGATGGATTATCCCAATCCAATGTCACAGGTGTTGTAAGTAAAGAATATCTGACTGATAAACAAGGTACAGGTAATTATTTTCAACAGATTGCCCTTCCTTTCTTTGGAAAGGCTTATAATTCCCTATCAACAGAATTAGGTAAAACATTTGGTACTGCAAGAGATATCCAAAACACTAATAGTGTAAACAATGATTTGATTTTGCAATGGAATAACCTCCAAGCTAAATCTGACCATGTTACAAGTTTGGCAAGTACAACAAGTAACGGTACGGGATATTATATGTTAGGTTCTAGAAATAATAACCTAAACTTAAATGTTCCACCAACGCCTGCTTCTGTATACACGTTGAGCGGAAGACCATATGCACCACTTGCTTCTGTATCTTTACAGAATGGTGGAAATGTATATTTCGGTCCTAACGGTAATGGAGCAAATAGTTATGGCGAAGCTTATAACTCTTACCTTCAAGATCAGTTCGATCTTCCTAATGGAGCATGGAACCCAACGTATGGTAAAAACATTTACCAATTTGGAAATCCATTTTTGACAAACCTAGATCTTTCAAAGATTGGTTTTATTGAAAACGGAACAGTTACAGATGGTAATAATGTTAGCAACATCATGGGTATTGAATATACTTCAGGGAATGTTGTTACTTTAGCCAATGGATATACCTACACTACTGGTGCATTAACGCAAACGTTTAATTTAGATGGAACTCCTGTAGGAGATATTGGATTACTTATTAAACCAATGCAGCCATTTATTATAAAGCTTAGAGATAACTCAGCGCAGACTCTGAACTTTAACACTCTTAGACGTTTCAAGAATTCAGTAAGAGCTAATGGAACTGACTATAACGTAAATGCTGCAAGAATTAGCAATAAATCAAACAGCGCAAGTGTTAAGCAGCTTGGTGTTATTGGTCTTGATGCAAGCGGTAACGAAATTGCACGAACTTATTATGTAGTTTCTCCTACGGCAACTACAGGACACCAGATTTCTATTGCAACTACAGTACAGGCTGCTGCAAGTTCAGCAAGTCCGATTGGAACATTTGAAGAAGCTTTAAATGGTGGGTATGATCCTAACTACAATGCTAAATACTGGTTATACATTAATGAAGCCAGTGAAAGTAACTTTTTAGGAAAAGATATATTGCTATATAACTTTGATTATGCTAAGCCAGATAAAAAAATTGTTTCTTACAAATTTGAAATTAGAGAAAATGCTGAGATGATTCCAGCTGGAGTACATAACTTGTCTTCAGGAATTGGATTCTTCTATAAAGCTTCTAATGGAACAGTACAAGAAGCAAAGCAGGGAGATGTTATTCCTGTAAGTTCAAAGTCATATAATTTATATTATGGAGCACCTGATAGAGGTTCTCTAGCAACTAAGGAAACAGAAACGCTTTCCAGAACGATGGTTGTTTACAACCCTGCAATTAGTAATTATATAGTTAGATTTGATCCAGATTGGAGAAAAGCAGATATTGAAGTTTATGATATGAGTGGTAAACTTATTATCTCTAAAAAATCAGTTGATGCATCTAGGGATTTCGTAATTGAGCTAGACGGTTCAGTGAAGAGTTCTTACATTGTAAAAGTGGTTTCGGATAAAGGAGTAATAGTTAACACCAAAATCTTAAAATAAAAATTAATATGAAAACTATAAATAAACTAGTATTTGCGTTTTTTCTTTTTGCCACATTTTTGGCAAAGGCAGATATAGATGATATGCCAGTTCCAGGTGGAGGAGGTACCGGAGGACACGGTACCGGAGGAGCACCATCATCACCAATTGATATGTACGTATATTTACTTTCTATTGTAGCATTTGCATTCATTGCATATTATACAAAAAAGTATAAAAGCGTAAAAGCATAAAATTTTATTAAAATAATATCAAACTCTCTGATTAGTCAGAGAGTTTTTTTATTTTTACTCTATGAAAAAGGTTTATACACTATCTGCAGTTTTAGCTGCATTTGCTCTGCAAGCTCAGTTTACAGTTACAGTTCAGGCCTCCGCAGATTTTAAAGATCAGGATGCTATTCTATATACATTAAACGGTTCAAAAGATATTATTGTTACTAAAGAACAAAGTAAGAACAATACATGGACCTTTAAATATCCCAATAACTATATGGGAATGATGAAAGTTTATTTCCCCGGAACCAATAATACGATTAGCTTTATTTCTGAAAATAAGAATGTAAATCTTAAGATTGAAACTCAGAATAATAAAGTTAAGGAAATAATTTACCTGGATGAGGCGAACAATCTGATGAGCAAGCAGCAAGAAGGTTCACAAAAAAAAGAACTTATTCTGCCGGCACTGGCTCAGATCAAAGAATATTATAAAGACAATACAGAATTTGGAAAAGCACTGAAATTAGAAATTGACAGACTTTCAGGGAAAGCTAGTTCAATTGATGCAGCACAGCATCCATTCATTTCTTATTATAATACCAATTACAGTAAGTTTCTGTCTGCACCGGTAGATTCTGCTAAAAAAGTAGATCAGGAGGAAATTATCAATTTCTTAGATAAGTCCAATGATATGCTGGAAAGTTCATCATTACTAAGACCTGTTTTGGTGGCTTATTTAAACTCTGGAGGTACTACTAATGTTGGAGCTTCAGTAGATAAACTTTTAGACCGTTTAAAGGTAGAAACACCAAGAGGGCAGACTGTATTATCCGAGCTTATTGACATCTTTGATGTATATGACATGGATGAGTTTAAAAATAAATATTTAAGCCAGGCAAAGAATCTTAAATGTACCATTAATGACAGACTTGCTTCTACCTTAAAATCTAACGCTAATGTGGAGATGGGAGCTGCTTTTCCTAATTATAAGTTCCAATCAGCTACGAACACTACTGCTAAATCACTTTATGATATAAAAGCAGATAAAAAAGTTATTGTCTTTTGGTCATCCACCTGTTCACATTGTGAAAGTGAGCTGCCTAAGTTATTGGAAAAATACAATGATTTAAAGACAAAGAATATACAGGTTGTTGCTTTTTCTTTAGATGTTGACAAAAGCTCTTATACGAGCAAGATTGCAGCATTTCCTTGGATCAATGATTCAGAATTGAGAGGATGGAACAGTAATTATGTAGATACCTACAATATTCATGCAACGCCAACGTATTTTATTTTAGATGCTAACAATAAGATAATCAGTAAACCAGACCATGTTGGTGATGTTTTAGAATATTTTAAGTTAAAATAATTTTGGAGGTAAAGAAATATTTTCTATATTTGCACCACCAAAAAGGAGGCGAGGTAGCTCAGTCGGTTAGAGCGCAGGATTCATAACCCTGAGGTCACGGGTTCAATTCCCGTCTTCGCTACAATAAACCGCAATCATTACTAATGATTGCGGTTTTTATTTTATATCAGGTCTCACTTTTCTCTCATTTTAATTATCAAAAATGATCTGATTGCTATCATAAAATCTATTCCTAAATATGTAAATGTTATTCCATCTTATAGAATTTGGTTATTTCATGACAAATTTAGTTTTATACCTTTTTATATTTCCCTATACCATATTGATTAATATAATAGAAGTTCACAGAACTTTTATACTGGAGATAAATGTTTGAACAACATGTAAAAAAAGCTGCCGTTTCATTTAGCAATGAAACGGCAGCTTTTGTCTTTATCTTAATTTTATTAGGCTTGATATCCTAATAGCTTTCTGATCTGATAGAAGAATCTTTCAATCAACCTTAGATCCTGAGTTACAATCTCAGCGCTACCTCTAAGTTCTTTATCAAAGGTAAGCGTTTTATTATAGCTTGTCTTTAATCCTTTAGGCAATACTACATCTACATAATAGTTTCCTTTATCATCAGGAATAAGAGAAATGTTCTGAACCTTTCCTTCGATGATACCATATTCCTGAAAACGGTAATTGTCAAGTTTGATCAATACTTTCTCCCCAGGTATAATCTTTCCTGAGTTGATTGTAGGAACAGACATTCTGCCTACTAATTTCTCCTTATTGCTTGGCAGGATAGATACGATAGGCTCCCCGGCTTTTACAAACTGATTTTCGCCAAAAAATTGCTGAAAGCTGGCAACACCATCTGTGGATGAAATAACAAGATAATTTTGCTCCCATTGCTTTAAGGCTTTTCGAAGCTGTTCAAAAAGCTGTAGTGTTTGTGCAGAGTATGTAATCTTTTCTTTTTCATTATTAATAACCGTTACACTTTTGGTTTTATTAATATTGGAAATACCTTCTTCTGCTTGGGAGATAGAAATATTAAGATTTTCAAGATTTTGTTGAGCCTGAAGATATTTGATCTTTTCATTTTCAAGCTCCATCGCAGAAATTACTCCCTGATTGAACAGTTCTTGAGATCTGTTGAAGTTTTTTCTGCTCAGATCATATTTTACAGATTCCAAATTTTTCTGTTGCCTTAAGGTAGCCATTCTTATTTTATACTCAGAAATACTTTGATTGCTAGCTAAGCTTTCCGGAGCATACGGCTGTAACCTTGTGAAAAGTTCTTCATCCTGAAAAGCTTTTGCAAAGCTGTTGTATTCACCCTGTAGCTCTCCCAGTTTATATCTTGATGCCTGTGCAAGAGGAAAAGAATTTAGTTGATTGGGAGAAATAGAGTCCACAATCTTCTTCAGCTCTAAAATATCTTTATAATTGGCTGCTGACTGCATTACCATCAATACATCATGCTTTTTTACTTGCTGATGGTCCTTAATAAATATTTTTTCAATTTTGGTTCCAATTCTGGCTTCTATTTTCTCAGGTGGATTTTGAGAAGTTACAATAATGGGAGCCGGCACAAATTCCGGATACTTTATGACGTAGCTCATCACAAAAATAAGTAGGATGATGATGAAAATCATTGTATTTCCCCAGCGTATCATCCAATGGGGTGGCTGTGTAAGAATATCCTGTACGCTTTCGGAGCGAAGTTCAATATTGTCTAAAATGTCTTGTTTCATTTTTTTAGAATAAAATTTCCAGGGAGATTAAAATTTTAATAAACAGATATTAATTTCCTAGTTCGAGCTGATTTTTAACCAATCTATAATACTCACCTCGTAAATCAACCAGATCTGCATGGCTGCCTTCTTCTACTACCTTACCTTTATCCAATACAATGATCTTATCGGCATGTTTTACTGTAGAAAGTCTGTGAGCAATCACAACGGCTGTTTTACCTTTGAAGAATTGTTCAAGGTTCTCCATAATGACTTTTTCGTTATTGGCATCTAATGCTGATGTAGCTTCGTCAAACAAAATATATTCCGGGGACTTGTAAACCGCTCTTGCTATAAAGAGTCTTTGTTTTTGTCCACCGCTTACTCCAACACCTTCATTTCCGATCTTTGTATTGTAACTTAAAGGGAGGGTTTCTATAAATTCTCTGATGTTTGCAATTTCTACTGCACGTCTTAATTTTTGCTTATCAATATGATCTTCACCAATGGCAATATTATTAGCTATTGTATCATTAAATACATAGCCTTCCTGCATTACTACACCACAATGGTCTCTCCAGAATCGTGGGGAAATATTTTTCAGATTGGTACTCCCGATTTTAATTTCTCCCTGATCAGGATCATAAAACTTCATCAGAAGCTTTAACAGGGTTGTTTTTCCACTTCCGCTGGCTCCTACAATTGCTGTAGTTTGTCGGTAGGGGATAGAAAGGTTTAGATTTTCAAAAACAGGAACATCGGATCCAATATATCTGAAAGACATATCTTTAATCTCAATATCTCTATGTGGAATTTCTGTAGCGTATTGTTCGTTTTTATCTTCTTCGTCTTCTTTATCATGGATTTCGCCAAGTCTTTCAAGGGAAATTTTAGCGTCCTGAGTTTGCTTGATAAAGTCGATCAACTGTAAAAGCGGGCTATTCAACTGTCCAATGATATATTGTACAGAAAGCATCATCCCTAGGGTTAGATTCCCACTTAAAACTAGTTTTGCAGAAAGGAAGCTCACCAGAATATCTTTCATCTGGTTGATGAAGTTTCCTCCTACAGATTGCCATTGCTCTAAGGAGAGAGATTTTATTCTAATTTTAAATAATTTTACCTGAAGAAATTCCCAATCCCATCGTTTCTGCTTTTCAGCATTATGCATTTTGATTTCCTGCATACCGTTGATAAGCTCAATAACTTTACTTTGTTCCTGTGAAACCTGAGAGAATCTTTTATAATCAAGTTCCTTTCTTTTTTTCAGGAAGAAGCTAATCCATCCGATATACATTGCTGCACCTATAATATATACAATGAAAAGCCTGTAATCATAAAGCAACAGTACAATACTGAAGATAATAAGGTTGACCATTGAAAATAGAGTATTCAATGAAGAACTCGTAAGAAGTTGTTCTATTCTGTGGTGGTCATTAATCCTCTGCATGATATCTCCTGTCATCCTTGTATCAAAAAAGCTTATAGGAAGTTTCATCAGCTTAATGAAGAAATCGGAAATGATTGAGATATTAATTCTGGCAGAAAGGTGGAGAAGAATCCAGCTTCGGATGACTTCAATACCCATTCTTCCAAAAAATAACATAATCTGAGCAAGAAGTACTAAATAGATAAAGTTAATGTCCTGATTTTGTATCCCAACGTCTACAATACTTTGGGTAAGAAACGGGAAAACTAAAGACAGTAAACTTCCTGCCAATAGTCCTACAGCCAGCTGTACAACAAGTGATTTGTATTTAAGAAGATATTTTGAGAGAAAAGAAAAGCTTGCCTTACTTTCCTCATTATCAAATTCGGTTTGGAAGAATGCTGGAGTTGTTTCCAAAATAAGAGCAATACCTTCTTCTGTATTTTCATTGGCATTTTCTCCGATCCAGGATTTAATGAATTCTTCTTGGTTGTAGGCAATCAGGCCATAACTTGGATCTGAGATATAGATCTTATTATTTTTATCGGTTTTATAAACAACAACAAAATGGTTTTTATTCCAGTGTACGATACAAGGTAGGGGAACTTCCTCCACAAGGGATTTGAAGTCAATTTGGACTCCTAATGAACGGAATCCTAGATTTTCTGCAGCATCACTCAGCCCAAGGAGGCTACTTCCCTCACGAGTGGTCTCAGAAAGGGCGCGAATCTGTTGTAGTGAGATGCTTTTACCGTAATGTTTACTTACAATTCTAAGACATGTAGGTCCACAGTCTTTAGTGTCTGGTTGCTTATAAAAAGGAAATTTTTTCAAAACTAATAATCATTATAAAATGTCGTCATATTCTGACGACATTTTTACTTTATTCAATATTATAATTCAATGAAATGGTTGGCTAGTAATAGCACCATTTGTTACATGCGTTGATAGCTCCTTCTTTAGGTGGATTTATTTTGGATTCGCAGTAGCTTGCTTCACTCTGAATTCTTGCGCATTCCTGAGTAATACCACCTTTCAGTGTTCTTAGGTTCTCTCTTGAAAGTGTTTTTAGATTTTTCATAATAAATAGTTTTTTGGTTTTCCTACTCTTTTAATAGCTTTTCGGAGATCGCTTTTATTTTTCCTAAGATAGTGAAATTTTCGAATTGCTGATATCCATTACTAAAAGTCTTCATCTTCTATTAATTCATCAACAAAGAAGACAATATCTTCTCGATCATACTTTTCAGGGTACTGATATCCGTTGATAACAAAAACAGGGGTAAAGTTGAGTCCGGCATTACTGTTTTCTGTAGACATTCCAATTAATGCATTCAGATTTTCAGATGTAGGAACTCCTCCGGACAAGATGTTGATTTTTCCTTCATCCTTTGTCTCAAACCATTCTTCTACAGCATTCAGAAATTCTTTTTCTGTTTTATTATTGTAGATATGTGTTAAATCTGATATTAATCGGGTATATTTTTCGTCTGCTCTTTCCGGGGTATAATTGAATCTCATCTGTAGAGAAACTTCATCAGGATATTTTTCTAAAATAGTTTCTACTAATTTATGAGCATCTTTACAGAACCCACAGTATGGATTGGAAACGATAGAAATACGAAGTCTTGCATCTTTTTTACCAATAGAAAAAGTATGGGTATCCTGAAATTCTATTTTTTCCTTTTGTAATAACTGGCTTTTAAATAATTCATAATTCCTTTTAAATCTAAGATTTTTGGCATTAGATTTTTGAAGTTCCTCTTTCTGTTCCAATAGAGAGTTAAAGTAAATAACGGTTGAGAAAATCAGTGCCCATAAAATGACGATGAGTAAAAGTGTTCCGATTTCAAAAGGAAGATTTTGAAAGAAAAAACTACTGATAGCTAATTGCCCGACAAGAATAGAGATAATTAAAAGACAGACTCTACAGAATGCTTTTTCAACAAAAGCCTGGATATACAGAGAGTAGCCAATAGCCAATATTGAAACGATCGTAAATCCTTTTACAATATAAGCCGTTCCCGGTAAGAATAGTCCTAGTACGGCAAGCCCTGTAAAATAGATTAATGAAAAGTCTGAAAACTTTAAGCCTAAAATACTGGTTTTGTCCTGTTTTATAATTTTATCACAAGCATTAACGGTCTGGGTAGCAGTGGGTACACCGCATATACTTCCGATTACAGTAGAACTATTTCCGAATTTTTGATTAAATATTTCTAAAGAGATATAGACTCCTGCCAATGAAAGAAGATTGAAAACAGCTTCATATATCTGCAGGCTTA
Source organism: Chryseobacterium oncorhynchi (assembly GCF_002899895.1). GTDB lineage: Bacteria > Bacteroidota > Bacteroidia > Flavobacteriales > Weeksellaceae > Chryseobacterium > Chryseobacterium oncorhynchi. Next base: position 29,323 of record NZ_PPEI02000008.1, on the reverse strand, counting down.
GAAGTGAATAGATAAGAATTACAGCGAAGATAGCGTACAGAATCGGTTTGAAGTTGAATGCCAGTTTATTTTCTGCCTTTTCTGCCTTTTCAAATAGAAGAACAAAATTTGTTGATTTGTTGTATAGCTCTTCCTGATTAAGTGTTTTAGCCTTTTCTGAGTAAACTGAGTAACTATTTCCTGATTTCTTTACCAATGAGAAAGAATTTTCTACAATGGCGATGAATTCTTCAGGAAGCTCATTCCAATATTCCTTGTCTAATTCATATGCATCATTTTTTACTCCCATAAAATTCAAAGTATCGCTAAATGCCAATGCAGATGGGTAATTGGGATGGGAATTAAACTGGAAGACGAACTCCTGTTTATCAAGTTTTAAGTAGTTAATTAGTTTGTCAAAAATCATATTAATATTTTTATCTAAAATACACAGATGTTTTAAATAAACAAAAAAATTTTTCTTTTATTAGTGAGATATATACGGTAGTTGATAGATTTGATTTGACTTTCAATATTTTATTCTGCTGTATCTGGCTTGAAAAATATTTTTTGTTGGGTAATATATCTTACATTATAAAAAGGGGTGCGCATTAGTTCCATTTTCCCACAGATGTATATTTAAAGTTTTCATGGTTAAATTTACATTCATTTTAGCGCATCTGTGGGAGTAATAGGAACTATATGATAGTATAGTTAATGATCTGGTGAAAGATCTGTATAAATTCTCTTGTCAGTACGAGTTCCATTTTCCCACAGATGTATATTTAAAGTTTTCATGGTTAAAGTGTTGACATTCATTTTAGCGCATCTGTGGGAGTAATAGGAACTATATGATTATATAGTGAATGATCTGGTGAGGCATCAGTATAAATTCTAATTTTGTCAGTAAATATTTTTTACTTTAAAAGACTTATCCATATGATAATGTTTAATGGCTTTTTGTTTTAGTGGATTTTTTGTCCAGTCTTCCCATACTCCTGTATAGGGATCATATCCGCATTTTAAAGGTTTTGAAATATCAAGCCCTTCTTTATTCTTCATATTTCTTTCTGTAAAGGCTCTGCAATCTGTACAGACATAGCGGAATTCACAATCTTTGCAGCCTTCAATGTGATCTTTTGTGAGATTCCAGTATTTTTTGAAATCACTCTGTATAAGGATTTCCTCCAGGCTTGAAGTCTGGATGTTCCCGAAAGCCTGCGACATCAACGGACAGTTTTTTATATTTCCTTCGATATCAATTCCAATTTTCTTGTGTAAACAAGAATTGTGGCTGACTGCTTCAAGAATTTTTGGAAGATTGGTGTTGAAGTATTTCATATCTACCTTTCCGCAGGCAGAGATTTTTAAATCTTCTTCAATACAATGTACAGTAAATCTGCAATCATCTTTTACTTTGAAAGTAGTCTGAGAGCAATTGTAGAAAATGAGGTTATAAATTCTTGTCGTCGTTTGATTAAGTATCTGAAAAGATTCTTCATTTATGATATTATGAAAAGGTAAATATATTTCAATGCCTTCTAAAACAGAGTTTGTAAATTTGGTGTCAATTTCTTGAATTTCCTCAGTAGAAAGTTCCTTTGCACAATATATTACCAAATGTTTTACTCCCAAATTATCAATAGAATTCTTTATTTTGTCAAGTACAGATAGATGATCAATTTCAATAAAAATATTTGAGATCTTATTAACTTCATGTACTTCATGTGATAAAGGAACAAAATTTCTATCCCAATTTCCATTAGTTATAAAACCGTATTCATTTTCCAGAAGAAGCTCTAAATATTCATGGATAATCTCCTTAGATTCCTCATCATAATTTTCTAAGATATTTTCAATAGAATCATTTTTCAGCTCGTCAATAATATCATTCAATTCCAAAGGATAAAGATCAGAAATCTTTCTCTGAAGATCAGAGATCAGGATTCTGCTAGCTCCTTTGGTGATTAAAATATTACTGAATAGGTTAAAATATCTCATAATAGTCTTGTAAGTGCTTTTATTGGTCTTTCCCTCATAAGATAATCCGTTTGATAGATTTCACACTTTATATAGTTTACGGAAATACTGTTCTTATCATTAGATGCTTTAGTACCAAACTTCTCAATAAATTTAAAGGTAAGAGGTAATTTATTTTTTTCTTCTTTAAACAGTTTTTTCATAAATATTGTGCTATTTCTTTTTCCAATGAGTAGTTACAAATCTCCGATAGCCCTATAAATTGGCCCGTAGGGTTAACTTCCAAAAAGTAGAAAATATCTCCACTTTTTATAAAGTCTATTGAACCGCAGCTTAGGTCCAGCGATTGCATCAGCTGATGTGTTTTTTCTTCAATATTTTCAGGAAGCTGATATCGTACCTTTCTGTTGGGCTTTTTATAATTATATTTTCTGAAATCAGTTTTAGTCTGTTCATCATTTTGAGAAATGATAGCAGTGGACCATATTTTACCTCCCAGATAAAAGCTTCGTATCTCAAAATCCTTTTCAATTTTTTCCTGAAAAAAAGTAATAAAAAATTCTTCTTTCTCTTTTTCTTGTACTACCGAAGTGTAAATGATACCGTTCAAATTTCTATCGACAGAATCTAATATTACATTTTCAGTAATGGGTTTTGTAATTGTTTCATTGATAATGACGTCATCAGTATTCTCTGCTAGAAAATATTCCGGAACGGTTAATCCTATTTTTTTTGCCTGTTCTAGGACTAGGAGCTTATTGACGTGATTGTTGCTTTGTTTATTAATGCTTTTTTTTGATTCCAAGGTTTTTATCACGTAATCTTCCAGCCAATGCTGATGTTCATCCATATGTAGGTTTGCAGCATCATTATCATAGTGTAGGCGTTTGAATTTTAATCCTCCTCTTCTGTACCATGTACTTGCAATCTCATCCAGAAAAAATTTGTTTCTGTCACTCAACAGATAAATTCTTTTTTTATTTGTTTTAATTTCAAAAAACTCATCTTCATGCACACGAATAAACTCCTTTCCCATTGCCGAAAGATATTTGATGACTTTTGTGGTCGTGGAGTCTCCGTTATTCGATATGATGAGTATCATTTTGTTTAATTTTTTTAAAAAAATCTTTTCTTATTTTGGCACTGTGCTTCATGCTTGGGATTCCCAGGCTTTTCCGGTTACGGTCGGTTTGTGCGCTGTCTTTTACAGAAATCATGTTAAACCCATAGAGTGTGATCTTTTTATGAGACCCTAGATAGGTGTCATCCATACGTGCATAATCACGAGGTGAGCAATCTCCCGATTTTACATATTCCAGTAATTTTTCTTTTATAAAAGGATAGTGTTTTTTGGATTCAACCATATGAGTGATAAAGGTTGGCATAGGAAACCATCCTATTTTCTCAGGCGTTGGGAATCCATAATTTTTAAAGGTCCATATAAGTAACTCTGCGTTTTTTTCTACATTTTTTCTGGTCAATGCGGTATCAAGGGGGCGTCCTGCCTGATCCCGTATCAGGGCAACCCTGAAAGAATCAACTAGTTTTTTATCTAGTCCTTGTTTCCATTCTGTTATTTTTTGTTCTACAGAAGCATTGTCTATTCCATATTTATTAAAAAGAGGCAAATATTTTTTATATTCATCACCATCAGGAGCTACCAGCGAAATTAATTGATAAAGACTTTCTTTTCCACCAAAATCTTCATGATACTGGTCGGCAAGAGTAATATAAGTTGCATATTCTTCAATACGATCCTGATTTTTGGGAACATATTCTTTGAAAATTTCCCGATACTCTTTTACAGCGAGTTTAGGGTTATTGGCCAGCCTGTATGTACTGTCGATCTCGTTTACTTTATTATAATAAGTAATATAATTTTTTTTACAAGACGTAAGGAATAATAAAATGATAAGAGAGAAGCTATATCTTATTAATGCTGAATTCTTCATAGATAATTCAATTTAATAATATGAAAAAAAAGGAGGGAAATACACCCTCCCTTTTTCCTTATTCAGTTATGCTTAGCAAACTTCTAGTCTACCAATGTAAGCACCTCCATTAGATGTATAATGGTCTGCTTCAAAGCATCCTGGTGTTGTAACTGCAGAACTAGATTCGATCGCATAAGATTTTAAACTACCATTAACTGATTTTAAATCGTCTCTTTTTAGTTTTTTGTTTTCTAAAGAAGAAAACCCTTTCTTCATTCCTGTTAACTTTTTCATGTTTTTTAATTTTTAAAATTAATATTTTGTTTGCCATAAATATCCTTGGCGCAGGAAGGTGCTGATCAGCTTTTAATATTTAATCATGTTGTACTGTACACATACAAATGATAAAGCATTGTGTTTTTACCTGAAGCAAAGATGCAGATGTGTTCCTCATTATTCAAGAAAAGCATGTCGAAATTGACAAATTCGGGGTTGGTTATATCCTGAATTTGTAAATTTTGGTATGGTGTTATTTTGTAAGTTTCTGGTTTATAATATAGTTAATTAATAAAACTGTTTTTGATGCTAAAAATAAAAATATGTATTATTGTACTTTAAAATGATGTATGCAAAAGGGTTTAATTGTTTTCATTTTGGTTCTCACCACTCATTTATATTTTTCTCAGAGTATAAAAGGCTTTCATATACCAGATTCATTAAAAAGTAAAAAATCTGATCAATTACAGAAAGCTTACGAGAAAGTATTTCGGATAGATAATGATAAGGCTGAGATATATGCCAATAGTATTCTAAGTAAAGGGAAAAAGGAAAAAAATAATGACCTTATTTATGATGGATATTATAAGTTGGCCTATAGTAAGGGCCTAAAATCTGAGAACGGTCACCCTTATGCTGATACTCTATTGGCGCTAACTCAAAAAGTCAATACTGAAGAATTTCCAGCAAAAGCCCATATTATTAAAGGAATTCTTTTAAATTATGAATTCAAGTATGATGAAGCATTGAACCACTATGTTCAAGCAAGAGACTTGTCCCGAAATAAAAATCCCGAACAATTTTATTATATCAAAAAATTGGTTGGTATCTTGAAGCTTGCAACCAATGAAAATGAAGAGGCACTCCCGCTTTTTTTGGAATATTATCAGTACGAGAAGAAAAGAATGACTACTGCTGATAAAAATGTGAAAAGTTATATTGGAGCTATTTTTTCAGTAGCCAATTGCTATAATAGGAGCAAACAATATACAAATGCTTTGCACTATATCAATCTGGGGATTCAAGAATGTGAAAAATATAAGGACTATACCCACTATCCTTACTTTATATCAGGTTCAGGTATTGCTAATTATTATTTGAAAAACTATAAAAAGTCAGAAGAAAATCATCTGGAAGCAGAACAGAAGTTTATTAAAAATAATGATACCTGGAATCTTGGGATTACCTATTATTTCTTGGGAAAGATTAATACTGATGTTAATAAAGAAGAAGATGGAATAAAATATTTTACTAAGGCCGATTCTGTTTTGTCTATTTCTAAAAAATTTGATCCAATAACAAGAAACGGATATGAGATTTTAATAGATTACTATAAGAAACAAGGAGATAAGGAGAATCAACTAAAATTTATCAATAAACTGTTTGTAGCAGACAGTATTATGAATAGCAGTAAACAATATTTATCAAAAGAAATATATAAAAAATATGATACTCCTGCTTTATTGGAAGAAAAGGAAGCACTGATTGATGATCTAAGCAATAAAAATTCTATGCTTTACATTTTTTTAGGTGGAGGTTTCTTAATTATAGGTGTTTTATTGTTCCTATTCATTCGTAACAGGAAAAAGATAAAGCAATATAAAAAACAGGCGGATCAGTTATTAGAAAAATCAAAGTCTACTGAAATCATTGTGACCCCAAACTTCGCGCAGGTAGAGAATGAAATTAAAGTACAGAAAACTAAAAATATACTTTCAGACGATAAATTACAGGATATTAAGATAAAACTGGAAGAGTTTGAGAAAAATAAAGGCTTCTTACGAAAAAATATTACTGTAGACAGTCTTGCAAAAGACTTTGGTTCAAATAGGGATTACTTATCAAAATCTGTAAACGAACTTAAAGAAAAGAATTTTTCACAATATTTGAATGAATTAAGAATTAATTATATTGTAGAAGAATTGAATCACAATGAGAAAATAAGAAAACATACAATTGCTGCAATTGCAGATGATATAGGATATAACAATTCAGAGTCATTTTCTAATGCATTTAGAAAAATAACCGGGACCTTACCGTCTTATTATATAAAATTACTGCAAAAACAAGAGTAATTGTAATATATTAATAATTAACGTTTTATATTTATTTAACACACGGAATTTATCAATTCAGGCATTGATTTCTTTGATGAGTTAAGCAAATTGATTTATTTTGCTTATGATCACATTTAAATTTTAAAACTTTAATCAATAATGAAAAAAGAAGCTAAACAGGAAAAAAAATTATCGTTAAAAAAAATCCAACATACCAGATTAAATTCTATAAAAGGCGGAGGCAGCGGAGAAAAATTCTTAGATGGTAATGTAACCAATGGAGATACAACAACAAGTAAATATTGTCAGATGGGAACAACAGAATGATAAGCTTACAAGTTTATAATATCTTAAAGAAAACAATCTTATTATTAATAGGGTTGTTTTCTTTGCAATACCACTCACAGAATTTCATATTCAAAGCAGATGAGAATATTGAAAACAGTTCCTTTGACAATAATATAAAAAAGCTCAACAAGGAAATTTTGCAAGTTTATAAAAGCAATGATAAAATTAAATTTTATGATAACATTTTTCGCTTGTATATTCTTGATGGAGATTATGATAAAGGACTTTATTATTTAAATGAGATAAAGGATGATCCTCAAAATGCTAATCTGGATTATAGGGAAGTTGTAGGGCTGGCATTTGAATTATACGCATTATCCCAATTAGATTCTGAAAAAATTCCGTATCAAAGAAAATATGAAAATATATTTAATAAAAAGATAAACTCTGTTTCAGAACGATCTAAGATTTATCTGGGGCGTTTCTTTACCAATTCAGAAGCTGACCTTAAGGAGAATATGCTTAAGATCATAAAAAATGACATTAAAGACAATACGATCTCTCTTTTGGATGGGATCAAACTATGTCGTTATTATACATCCTATATTATTGCAAAAGAGACTCACAAAACAGCTCATTCCTTAATTAAAAAAATTGATGACCAGCAATTTGATATTAATGATAGTATTACCATTAAAACAAAAAAAGGGAATGAAATTGCACTAAGAGTCATTAAATATAAGAAAGGCGAAAAACAGGCTCCTGCCATACTCAATTTCAGTATCTATAACAGGGGAGCGTTCAATCATATTGAAAAACTTGGTGCTATGAGGGACTATACTGTTGTGTATGCTTATAGTAGAGGTATTTATTTGAGTCATGATCAAGTTTCCCCATTTGAATTTGAGATAGAAGATGTAAACGAAGTAATAGATTGGATTATAAAGCAACCATGGAATAATGGAAAGGTTGGAATGATTGGAGGAAGTTATGACGGTTTCAGCCAATGGGCTGCTGTTAAAAACTTGCATCCTGCTTTGAAGACTATCATTCCTACTGCATCGGTAGGTTTTGGAGTTGACTTTCCTATATTTAACAATTGCTTTAGTCCTTATATGCTGAGATGGCTAAGCTATGCAAGAAAAGTTACAAATTATAACTTGTTTAGTGACGAGAGAAAATGGATGTCTTTATACAACTCTTATTATAAAAGTGGAGTAGCTTTCAATAAATTAGACAGTATTTATGGAGAAACGAATCCTATTTTTCAAAATTGGTTAAAGCACCCTTCTTTTGATGAATTCTGGAAATCAAAAATGCCTAATAAAAAAGATTTTGCTAAAATCAATATCCCGATTTTGACCCTTACAGGATATTATGATGCAGATCAAAGAGGAGCAATGTATTATTATAATCAGCATCAGAAATATAACAAAAATGCAGACCATTATTTGCTTATAGGCCCTTACGGACATGCTGGAGTTGTTTCCGGAATAAACGGAAATTATAAAGGTTATGCTATAGACTCTGTTGCGAAAATTGACATTGAAGACATCTCTTATCAATGGTTTGATTATGTTCTTAAAGGAAAGAAAAAACCTGAGCTTTTAAAAGACAAAGTTAATTTTCAGCCAATGGGATCCAATGAATGGATAAGTACTTCCAGTATTAATGAAATAGGAGATCAAAAACTGAAATTATATCTCAATAAAACAAGTTTACAGCCAATAAAACCTGAACCGGATTTTATCCGTCAAAGAGTTGATTTTTTAGATAGAAAAGATACGTTGCAAATCCTCGATGAAGAACATATATTAGGTGATGCAATCAATGCATATGATCTTAGAAATAGTCTGGTTTTCGAAAGTAATGTTTTTGATGAGCCCGTTTCGGTAGCAGGAAGTTTTACCGGTGAACTGAAAGCAGCTATCAATAAAAAAGATATGGATATTACCATGAGTGTTTATGAAAAGTTGTCATCAGGGCAATACTTTAAACTATCTCATGAATACTTTGGAAGAGCAAGTTATGCCAAAAATAATACAAAAAGACAGCTCTTAAAGCCATACACTATAGAAAGTATTCCAATACACAATACTTTTTTTACCAGTAGAAAAATTGAGAAAGGTAGCAAACTGGTTGTTGTATTAGGGATTAGAAAAAATCCAGATGCCCAGATCAACTATGGTACTGGTAAGGATGTAAGCATTGAAACTATTGCAGACGCCAAAGAGCCTTTGGATATTAAATGGTATAATGACAGTTATGTTGAAGTTCCTATTCTAAAAAAATAAAATGTCTCGTTTTCCCTACCAGTTTTTTGATCAGTATATTTTCCGTTCCTCATTATCCCCTTTTAATGATTTTCTGCAAAAGGCCAGTAATGAAAAATTTTCAGATGTAGATCTGAAGAACATTTGTTCTGACCCTATTTATCTTGAAGCTGTTTATCTGGCCTCTCCCTATTTACATGGAGAAATTGAAAAATGGATGAGAGCTGGAGAATCTTTCTCTGAAAAAAAACAAGAGAAACTGAGGCAGACTATTTTGAAATATTATAATCGGATGAGTACAAGGTGTACACCATTCGGATTATTTGCGGGAATTGGGTTGGGAACATTTGATGATAACGCGAATGATGATTTTGATCGAAAGTGTATAAGAGATACAAAACTGGATATGCACTTTCTGGTGGCATTATCTCAAAACTTGGTAAAAATACCTGAAATACATAAAAAGATACTGTATTTCCCCAATACAAGTATTTATACTGTAGGACGAAGAATTCGATATGTAGAATATGAATATCTTGAAGGAAAAAGGCAATATATAATTTCATCAATTTACAGATCAGAAGAACTGGATGAAATTTTGGATATAGCCAAAAACGGGAAAACACCAGACGAACTTATACAGATTTTAAGCCGAGGTGAAATTACTCAGGCTGATGCTGTAGAATTTGTTAATGAACTTATTGAAAACCAAATCCTGGTAAGTCAGTTAGAACCCAATGTCTCCGGAGAAGATTTTTTGAATATCATTATTAAAATCTTAACAGATCTGGAATTAGAAACAGAGGTAAATATTTTAAAATCTATACAAAGAAAGCTTGACAAGCTGGATGAGAAAATGGGTAATTTAACTGAACTGTATCAAGAAGCAGAAGAGTTAATGAGTTCACTTAGTCTAAACTACGAAAAGAAATTCCTGTTTCAAACCGACTTGTATTTTGAAAATACATTTAAGCTTCCAATACATTGGAAAAAAGAATTAAAGAAAGCCATTGTTTTTTTTAATAAAATCAATACCTCTGGCAAAGAATCAGATTTTGAAAAGTTCAAAAAAGCCTTTCGTGAAAAATTTGATACAAAAGAAGTTCCACTTGCCTATGTTATGGATACCGAAATTGGGATAGGCTACAAACAAGGAAACTCTACCAAAGCTTTACATCCTTATTTGGACGACCTTATCATTCCTCAGGTAAAAGAGAAGAAAGAACTACAGCTTAATTTGAATGCTGTACAGGTTATTTTAAACAAAAAAATTCAAGATTGTTTACAAGGAAATCAGTCTTCTATTGAACTTTTTGATGAAGATTTTAAAGATTTTGAAGAAAACTGGACGGGCCTGCCGGATACCCTATCTTTTATGGCTGAAATATTTTCAGATAAAGGGCAGGAAAAACTACATCTCTACCGAGGTGGTGGAAGTAGTGCAGCAGAGCTGTCAGCCAGATTCTGTTCCGAAAAATCAAATATTAATGACTATACAAAAAGGATAGCTGAAAAAGAAAAAGAACTCAATCCAGATATTATATTAGCGGAAATAGTTCATCTTCCTGAAGCCAGAATAGGAAATATAATCCGCCGACCATTGCTGAGAGATTATGAGATTCCTTATCTGGCTGGTTCTACATTGCCAAAAGAAAAACAAATTGCTATTGATGACCTTTATATATCTCTCAAAAATGATAAGCTCATTTTACGTTCTCAAAAGCATAATAAAGAAGTAAGGCCCTACCTTACAAATGCGCATAATTATTCATCAGATTCATTGCCTGTTTATCATTTTCTTTCTGACTTGTATTTTCAGACTCATTGCTCAGACTTGGGTTTTCATTGGGGTGATCTCAAACGTATCTATCATTTTTTGCCCAGGGTAGAGTATAAAAATATTATTTTAGAAAAAGCAAAGTGGCAGATCAGAAAAGAAGATATAAATCCACTTTTGTTTAATACTGAGAAAGAAGATTTGTTTTTATCCACATTTAAAATTTGGAGAAATAAAAGAAAGTTACCTCAATGGGTGCAGTTGATAAAGCTGGATAATACATTGGTCTTAAATCTGGAAAACTACGACTCTGCAAAACTGTTGATGGATACTTTGGAAACAAAAAAATCAGTAACTATTGAAGAATTTCTTCATCACGAAAAGAGTGACTTTGCTTATCAGTTCGTATTTTCTCTTTATAAAAACCAATAAATGATGAATGTTACAAGAGAATTTATTCCGGGAAGTGAATGGCTGTATATTAAAATCTATACGGGGATCAAAACGGCAGATATTATTCTGGAAGAAGCTGTAAAACCATTGTTGCAGAACTTTCAGAAAGAGAAATTGATAAAGAAATGGTTTTTTATACGTTACAATGACCCCAAGTCCCATCTTCGGGTTCGTTTTGAACTCTCAGATTCTTCTCATTTCAATAAAATATTTACCTTAATTAATGAATACTTAAAGGAATATATTGATTCCGGAGAAATTTCAGGAATTATATTGGATACCTATCAACGCGAGATTGAGAGATATGGAAAAGATACTATTGAGCAGGCTGAGTTTTTATTCTGTAAAAGCAGCAGCAATATCTTGAATGAGTATCTCCATTTTGATGATGAAGATAAAATAATTATATCTCTTTTTTATATTGATACCTTGTTAGAATGTGTTGGTTTGGAGTCTTTTATGAAATTAGATTGGGTGAAAACAGTTAACTTAGCATTCAAAAATGAATTCAATGCAGATAAAAAACTGAACAGTCAGTTGGATAAAAAATACAGATCATTTATCTTGAAGTATTCTGAATTTTTACAATCGGATGATTATATAGCTTTCAGAAAGAATATCATTACAGAAGTTCGTGAGTCTGAAAAAGAGTTGAAGTATATCATGGAATTTCATCAGGGTTCTGTTCATGGTTTTTTTCAAAGTATATTCCATATGCACATTAACAGGATGTTTGTCTCGAATCAGAGGTTGTTTGAGATGGTCATCTATGATTATCTATTTCGATATTATAAATCACTCGTTTTTAAAAATAATCTACAATTATAAGAGATACATTCTGTTTCAAACCAAAAAACGGTTTTGTTTTACACCGTAATATTTACTTAGATCGTCAGTTTGAAAGATAATGGAAGAAGATCCTAGTCTTTGTATCAAATTTTTGATAAGTATGAAAGGTATTATAAGTTATTTATTATGGTCTTGTCCTGAATTAAAAATAGCTTTGTTTATAGAGAATTCTTAAGGTTTAAATAGTAGAGATATCTTCAATTAAAATTTAAATAACTCTAATTTTCTACTGATGCAAAATTCGGGATAACTGGAATGTTTTATATTTAAACAATTGTTTGATTTTGTATAAAATTAATAACTTAACTATAATTTAGTTATTATTTTACTACCTGATGTAAAACTTGATTGTAATTCATATTATTGCTGTTTGAACTCAAAAAAACTTAAAAAATCATAAAGTTTTCATAAAGTTTCAAAAAAGAAATAAAATGTTTTTGTATTTATAAAATATGTCGTACTTTTACATCGCCTTGAATGAGGGAACAAGTCAAGGTAATAAATTTTTTTTCATCATTTGTGTTTTTAGAATCGTATCGCCTGATACGATTCTTTTTTTTGTTTATTTTTCGTAGTTCAAAAGGAGGTCTATAAAGTAGGAATAGGTAACGGAGCCTTCCTGTTGATTACTCTGTAAGAACAGATTATTGGTAAACCCAAAGAACTCATCAAGCCATCCCTGATGTCTAAAAATGAAGTTTCTTTCATAAGAACGATCTCTTTTCATTGCAGGAGAGTAGTTCTTAATCACAGATTTTACAAATTCAGGATCTTCATCCACAATGAAGCGTAAAAGGCTTTTTAAGGTAAAATACTCTGTGCTGTATCTCAAATCCAGATTCGTGGAATTTACCCCCATCAAATACCCTACAAAATTAGCTTCCTGCTCCCGGGCAAACCCAAGTTGATGAGAGCTTTCGTGTGCTGTTGTAAAAGGGATAAAAGTAGAGGGTAGTTCAGAATTGTATTGGGCTTCTGCTGTAAAAGGATTATAATAGCCTAAAATACCTGTATAGCTCATTACGTTTTTAAATAAACTATGCTTAATGGAAAGAATCTGCGGTGCTTTCTTATCTGAAATATTTAATGGAAGCTTAGTTTGCTGCCTCAATATTTCCTGTTGTATAGATTTCAGATCAGTGACAACGAATATCCCATTATGGTCTTCATGTACCAATTGTCGGGTTGTTTTACACTTTTCAAGATAATGTAGTGTCAGTCTTTTTGCTTTTCCTATTTCGGGCTTTTCCTGGCTTGAAAGTTTATGGATGATTGGCGTTTGAAAATAGAGCATTCCCCAGAAAATCTGATAGGTAAAATAAAAGATATTCACGATCATCAGGATCCTGATAATGGATGCGTTTCTGTTCTTCTTCTTAAATGAGGCAATAAGGCTGTATAAAAGGATAATTCCCAGTAATACATAGATAATATCCCCAATGGAAAACGGAAGCCAGCTAAACAGCCTTTGGTGAGGTCCTTTCTGAAGCTCAAAGAACCATTCAAAAAAGGAAATCATCATTGGAGATTTTGAGAAGCAGTAAAACAAAAGAAATTGGGCAAGTAATAAACCTGCCCAAAACCTCTTCTTCTTATATATGTGTAGTATATTTTTAGTGAGCACCTTCGGATTCTAAAACGTCAACGTTAATACCTTGTCTAAATAAAGATTTTTTTGCCAAATAAGCAAATAAAGTAATGTACACGAAGCACAATACAGGAATCACGTAAGAGCTATGGATTCCGATAATATCAGAAAGCTTACCCTGAAGTGGCGGAATAATACCTCCTCCCAGAATCATCATTACTAAGAATGCAGATCCCTGAGCTGTATATTTTCCTAATCCGGTAATTGCTAATGTAAAAATAGATGGCCACATGATACTGCACGCAAGACCTCCGGAAAGGAATGCATAGATAGCAACATTTCCTGTAGTCAGTAATCCTGTAATCATAGCTGCAGTTCCAAATAATCCGAAGATAATCAATGTTACAGCAGGTTTGTTTTTACTAATTAAGAATAGTATAACCTGAATAGCTACACAGATTGCATAGAAATACAGGTGAGACATGTCTTTTTGTGCAATCGTATTGATGCCAATAATCACCGAAAAAGCGATAAAAGGAACAATGATGGTAGCAATGGTTTGTTGTTGCTTATTTAGATTAAAAACAGCAATAGCGCCTGTCCATCTTCCGATCATCAAACTTCCCCAATACATGGAAATATATGGAGCCAGATCAGAGGACTGATGTCCGCCAAATTCTGGTAGGCTTAAAAGCTCTCCCAGGTTACTTCCAATAGCAACTTCCACCCCCACATAGGCAAGAATGGCAATCATCCCAAGAACAAGCTGAGGGTATCTCATAGCACCCCAGCCTTCAGAGTTTTTCTTTGCACTTGAATTGGCAAATACAAGACAAACAATTACAGCAAGCAAAGCTCCTCCAAGATAAACCATCCTCTTTTTCTCTAATGGATGCTTGATTGTTTCCAGTTCTGCTTTTGTTTTAACGATTTGTGCTTGATAGCCATCAATGGTGGCAGCGTTGGTTTCCTTTTTTACATTGCTTTCCAATGTTGTTATCTGATGGCTTAAAGTCTCAATACTTTTAGCTTCCTCAGAGTTATAGCTGCTAAATACAGGAATAAAGAAAAGAATAACAAGGGCAGTCATTGCCACAAGTGTTTTTCTTGCCTTGCCGGCTTTTTCCATTGGTTCAGTAGAGATCCCATCAGGAAGTTTCTTTGAAAAATAAAAGACTCCGGCAGCGATTAAGAACAATGCTCCTACAGCTGTATAAAGCAAAATTACTTTATCAAGAGCCAAATGTTTGATTTGGTCATCATCTACTGTAGCAGTGGTTCCAAAAAGAGCCAGTCCAACAATAATAGGCCCGATGGATGTACCAAACGAGTTAATTCCTCCGGCAAGATTCTGTCGGCTTGCTCCGGTTTTAGGGTCTCCTAGCAGAACAGCAAACGGGTTTGCTGCGGTTTGCTGGATTGAAAAGCCCAGTGCTACCACAAATAAACCTATAAGCATTCCATAATATACATTGCTTTTAACAGCAATAATCATGATGGCTGCACCGAGGGCAGAGAGTAGTAGGCCGTAGACAATACTCTTTTTATATCCCCACTTACCAATAATATCAATTCCTTTTATGGTACTGAATATGAAAAGCAATAATGCTCCCAGGAAATAAGCGGTATAAAATGCAAAATCTATTAACTGAGACTGAAACTGGTCAAGAGAAAAATAGTTTTTACAAAAAGGGATGAAGATACTATTGCCGGCAGCAATAAAACCCCAGAAAAAAAATACAAGTACAAGTGTGTACAATGCCGGGTAATTAGTCGGCTGGTTGGTTTTTGACATATTTTATTGAAAATTTCGCAAACAAATATAACTATTTCTTTTAAATGGAGTGCTCTATCAATGTTTTTTTAATTACTTGATAAGCCTCTGCTTTTAAGTCTTTTGGAGAAGCTGTAGGCTCTATAATTCCATTGAAATAGACCTTTACTCTTCCGGGATAGCCTTTAGAATTTTCAAAAGGAAACATTTCCTTAAGACCTACAAAAGTATAAACAGCAATAGGAGAGTTATATTTTGAAGACAGTATAAATGCACCATCTTTAAATTCATCGAGAATAATAGAAGTGTCATCCGGTACTCCTCCTTCAGGGAAAATGGCAATACTGTTGCCTTCTTCCATTTTCTCGGCGCATCTACGG
Source organism: Chryseobacterium oncorhynchi (assembly GCF_002899895.1). Lineage (GTDB taxonomy): Bacteria > Bacteroidota > Bacteroidia > Flavobacteriales > Weeksellaceae > Chryseobacterium > Chryseobacterium oncorhynchi. Next base: position 13,715 of record NZ_PPEI02000008.1, on the reverse strand, counting down.
TATACATCAGCACGGCTTCTGGCACTGGACCTGTCTACCATTACACATATTCTTTTATAGATTGTTCCGAAAATAGGAATTTTAACCAGTTCCATCTTGCCTACAAAGCAAATCGGATGATCCGGAAACACAATGCAGGTAAGCATAATATCCATGATGGAAGTATGATTCGAAATGAAAACGTACTCTCTGTTTTTGTCTTTCTTTTCTTCAGAAAGCTTGATGAGGTCATATCTGAAACCCATGCCGTAAAACATGCCGAAACACCAGAGCCTGATGAGTTTATAAGCAAATTTATAGTGCTTTTTACTAAAAGATAAAATATAAACGGGGATTCCAAGAGTAGTTGTTAAAACAAATGCTAACAACAACAGCCAAAATCGCCACAGATAATTTAAGATTTTTGCCACAGTCTAACCGTTAAAAATTACTTTCTTTTTTACCGAATAATTAAGAATGGAAACCAATAGAATTGCTGCAATTTTACTGATCATTTCCGGACTCAAGGTATAAAAAAATAAATTGATATTATCCTTAAATACAAAACTGTAAAATATCTGGAAGAAGCCTAAACTTAGCAAAGTCGAAATAAAGGATACCATCATAAAGTAAGCGAACTCTCTTTTCTTGGAATGTTTTCCTCTTTCAAAAACAAACCAAATACTTAGGAAATAATTAGTGATGATCCCGCAGCTGGTGGAGAAAATGTTACTTAAAGGGTAGTGGATCCCATGAAAATTGGTCTCGTTTTCAAAGAAGTGAGGGAGATAGGTGCTGAATATCTTGAAGCTGCCAATTTCAACAATGGCGCTTAATCCTCCTGCAATGATGAAGAACAAAACCTGTTTCTGGCGTATAAGTATTTCTTTCATTTAATTAATATAAAACCTGAAAATATTTTACATATTGTATTGATGATCAAAGCGCTTTATATTCAAAACGATTGTTTATCGAATGTACCCTGTCTATTAATAATGCTTTTCAGTCATTCATGATCGGGATACTTTACAATATGGATATGCAAATTTATAACTATATGTTAAACACTGAAAAAAGATGTTAAAATATTTTTTTAAATAAAAATTATTTCTAATTTTAATCTACAGAATGATGTTACTATAACCTGATAATAAATTCATTTTCAAATCCTTGTGATAATGGTTTTTTCTATCTTGTAATGCGTGGTTGAAAGCATACTACTCCAACATTTTACGGTTTAATCGATAATAATATTTGTATGAAACGTCAAAACAAATACAGAAAATTCCAGCTTCAACAGAAAAATATTGAGGCTTTGGAGAAAGAAAACTCCCGCTTCAAACGAGTGTATTCTGAATACGAAAATATGTCCAATGAACTTTGGAATCTTGAAAACTCCAATGGAGAACCTGTACCCGATGATTTTATCAATGCTATGGTATTACAGGCCTCTTATCTGGAAGATGAAATAGAAGACTGGCTCCTGCAATTCAACGAAAAGAAAACCAAGATAAAACAATAATGATTTTAGACAGCTTTCAAGTTGTTTTTAAATGCTAATTGAAGATAAATTCATAATTTAGCCCCCTTAAATTAAAATCTAAAATATGGTTGCTATTGTAGATAGTGGTTCTACTAAATCGGATTGGGTAATTCTTGATGACTTTAAGAAAGTTTTTTTGAAAACTGAAACTATCGGCTTCAATCCGAATTTTATCAACAGAGAACTTATCGCTCCTGAAATACAGAAAAACAGCAACCTTATATTGGTCAAAAATTCAATTACCAAAGTTTTTTTCTATGGTTCTGGATGCGGTGTGAAAAAAAACTGCGAAACTATAGAAGAAGAGCTTAAAAAAGTATTTGGAAAAGCTGAAATTATTGTAAAAGAAGACCTGATGGCCGCTGCATATGCTGCATATAGCGGAAAGCCGGCTATTGTATGCATACTGGGTACCGGATCAAACTCTTGTTATTTTGATGGAGAAAATCTGAAAATAGAACTACCATCCCTTGGATTCCTTATTGGAGATGAGGGAAGCGGAAGTGCGATAGGAAAGCAGTTGGTACGAAGATATTTTATGAAAAAACTGCCAGCAGATCTCCACACCGAATTTGAGGCAGATTACCAGCTTACCATAGAAGATGCATTGAAAAATATGTATCACTCTCCAAGACCTAATGCTTATTTGGCGAATTTCAATAAATTCGTTATCGAAAGAAAAGACCATCCTTATTTTAAAGACATGGTTTTTGAGGAAATGAAAAGTTTCTTTGAATACCAGGTTCTTCCTTATCAGGAAGCAAAAGATGCCGAGATTAATTTCATTGGCTCTATTGCTTATTATTATGAAAATATTCTACGTTCTGTAGCAGCAGAACTTAATTTAAATGTGGGACATGTAGTTCAGAAACCAATTGAAAGTTTAGTAGATTACCACATTAAATATATACTCTAACAAAAAATAAAACGTATGTCAAGTAACAACAATCGCGACGAAAAGAATTTTAGTCAGGCCGCGTTAGATTATCATAAAGCAGAACCTAAGGGAAAAATAGAAGTTATACCGTCCAAGCCACACTCCTCCCAAAGAGACTTGTCATTGGCATATTCTCCAGGCGTAGCAGTTCCTTGCATGGAAATCCATGATAAGCCAGAAACAGTATACGATTATACAGGAAAAGGAAACCTGGTTGCTGTAATTTCTAATGGTACAGCTGTACTTGGACTAGGAGATATTGGTGCAGAAGCTTCAAAGCCGGTAATGGAAGGAAAAGGACTTCTTTTCAAAATTTTTGCAGATATCAACGTTTTTGATATTGAAATTGATGAAAAAGATCCTGATAAATTTATTGAAATCGTGAAAGGTATTGCTCCAACATTTGGAGGAATTAACCTGGAAGATATCAAAGCTCCTGAAGCATTTTATATAGAACAAAAATTAAAGGAAGAATTAAATATTCCTTTGATGCACGACGACCAGCATGGAACAGCAATTATTTCTGCAGCAGCATTAATCAACTCATTACAAATCGCCAATAAAAAAATTGACGAAGTAAAGATGGTGGTGAATGGTGCCGGAGCAGCTGCAATTGCATGTACAAAGCTTTATATTTCATTAGGATTGAAAAAAGAAAACGTCCTGATGTGTGATAGTAAGGGAGTAATTAATCATAAGAGAGAAAATCTTACTCCTGAGAAAATAGACTTTATTGCTCAAACAGATATTGAAACATTAGAAGATGCTGTAAAAGGATCTGATGTTTTCGTGGGGTTATCTAAAGGAAATGTGATGACTCCTGAAATGTTGTTGAGCATGAGCGAAAACCCTATCGTATTTGCCTTGGCTAACCCAGATCCTGAAATTGCTTATGACTTAGCTCTTGATACCCGTAAGGATGTAATCATGGCAACAGGAAGAAGTGATTATCCTAACCAGGTAAACAACGTACTAGGGTTCCCGTATATCTTCCGTGGTGCATTGGATGTTCAGGCTACAGGAATTAATGAAGAAATGAAATTAGCTGCTGTACACGCTATTGCTGATTTGGCGAAAGAACCAGTACCAGAAGCTGTAATCTTAGCATATAACGTTCAAAGCTTACAATTTGGAAGAGAATATTTCATTCCAAAGCCTTTTGATAACAGATTGATCACTAAAGTATCAAGTGCTGTTGCAAAGGCAGCTATGGAAAGTGGTGTTGCAAGAAAAAGTATTGCAGACTTTGAAGAGTACGAGCACCAGCTTCTAGACAGAATGGGAAGAGATGAAAGATTGGTGAGAATGATGCAAAGCCGTGCAAAATCCAATCCGAAGAGAATTACCCTTGGAAACGCTGAAGAATATAACGTATTAAAGGCTGCTCAGATTCTTTACGAAGAAGGAATTGCTTTCCCAAGTCTTTTAGGAGACAAAAAATACATCAAGGAACAAATGGAACGTTACGGAATCAATCTGGATGTTCCAATCATTGATCCAAGTGATGACGATCAGAAAGAAAACAGAAAAAAATATAGAGAAACCCTTTGGAAACTTCGTCAAAGAAAAGGAATGAACGAGTACAAAGCAAAGAGATATGTTCGTCAGAGAGACTATTTCGGACCTTTAATGCTTAAGCATGGAGATACTGATGGTCTTATCGTTGGATTCTCTAAAAACTATACATCTGTATTACGTCCTATTTTAGAGGTTATTGAAAAAGACAAAGGAGTAGATAAAGTAGCAGCAATGATGATGATTTTGTCTGAAAAGAAACCTATTTTCTTCGCAGATACATCCATCAATCAGAACCCTACCTCTGAAGATCTTGTGAATATTGCTAAAATGGCTGAATTTACAGTGAAGTCTTTTGCAATCGAACCTAGAATTGCAATGCTTGGTTTTGAAAACTTCGCAGCCATCTCTGAGACTTCTAAAAAAGTAGCTAAAGCAGTGAGTATTCTTCACGAGAAATATCCTAAAATGATTGTAGATGGTGAAATTCAACCGGATTTTGCGATGAATGCTGATCATTTAAGTGACTATCCTTTCTCAAAACTAGGTACAACTCCGGCCAATACATTCATCTTCCCGAATCTGGAAAGTGCAAACTTATCCTACAAAATTTTAAGAGGAATGAAAGTAGCGCAGGTAATCGGGCCAATCCTAATGGGATTAAAGCAGCCGGTACACGTTCTTCAGATGCGTTCAAGCGTAGATGAAATCGTAAACCTTGCAACAATTGCTGTTCTTGATGCTCAGAGAAGAGAAAAAAAGTAATTAATTACTGAATATCAGTAGATTATTGATGCTTGTAAGATACGCTTGCATTAATGAATATATAACAAAAGACTCCAAATTTTTGGAGTCTTTTGCTTTTCTGTTAATTCTTTGAATTTATATTTAAAATTTAAGTTAAAAACCATTCGCGCGTGAAATGAAAATATTAATTAGTTTAAATTACTATATTTGGGAGTTTTAAAAATTAATAATGATATTTTCTTTACAAGGCACCGTTCAGGAATTGACACCTACCTACGCAGTAATCAATGTACAAGGAGTTGGTTACTATGTAGGTATCAGTCTGATGACCTCACAAACACTAGCTTTAAATCAACAAACTTTTTTATTCACTCAACAAATTATCCGTGAAGATGCTCATCTTCTGTTCGGTTTTAACACTCGTTCAGAAAAAGAAATGTTCAATCTGTTAATAAGCGTTAATGGAGTAGGAGCTGTTTCTGCGCTCATTTTGCTGTCCACCCTAAGTCTGGATGAGATTGCTTCGGCTATCCTTTCCGGTAATGGTACACTGATTCAGAAAGCCAAAGGAATTGGAGCAAAAACAGCAGAAAGAATTATTGTAGATCTTAAAGATAAAGTACAGAAATTCAGTGGTCCGGTAGATAATATTTCATTGTTGGTAGATAATAAAGTTAAGGAAGAATCGTTATCTGCATTAGAAGTTTTAGGAATTCCTAAACGAACGAGTGAAAAGATAGCGGATAAGATTTTAAAACAAAATCCAAGTATCTCGGTTGAAGAATTGGTTAAACAAATTTTAAAAAACATTTAACATTTGGTGGCGAATAATAAGCATCTTAACATATTTTTGTTCCTATCGTTCCTGTTTATGTCTGTCAGTGCCTTTGCACAGCAGGTAAAAGATACAGCGATCATAAGAAAACAATATGAAGTGGCAGACCCTACAAGGTATGAAGCCTATTACGATATAAAAACCGGGATGTACTATGTATATCCTAAAATTGGGAATACGATTACCGGTCCTCCTACTGCCATGTCTCCGGAAGAGTATAAAGAATATATGCTCGCTACCCAGACCAAGGCATACTATAAGGAAAAATCGGAAAAATATAATCTCCTTTTCAGAAAAGACAAATCTGATGCCAGAAAGAAAGGGCTCATCCCATCTCTAATGATCAACAACAAATTGTTTGAAACCATATTTGGAGGAAACAAAATTGAGATTATTCCTTCGGGATATGCATCCATTGATTTCGCAGGACTTTACCAGAAAATAGATAACCCGCTGATCCTTCCACAGAATAGGACCAGCTTTACTTTTGATATAGATCAGAGAATTCAGCTGGGATTATTGGGTAAAGTGGGAGAGAACCTTCAGTTGAAAGCCAATTATGATACCCAGAGTGGTTTCGCGTTTGAAAACAGAATGAACCTCGTTTGGCAGGCAAAAGGAAGCTGGAAAGATCTTCAGAGTAAAGGTCTTGGGAATGTAGATAAACCTAACGAAGGAGGAGAAGATAAAATTATCAAAAGAGTTGAATTTGGTAACGTAAATATGCCGCTTTCAACAAGTTTGATCCGTGGTTCACAATCATTGTTTGGGGTAAAGACAGAATTCCAATTGGGTAAAACCTTTGGAACAGTTGTTCTTTCTCAGCAGCAGGGTGAAGCCAGAAATATTGTAGTACAGGGCGGTGGTGTAATGAACAACTTTAAAGTAAACGCCAATGATTATGAAGAGAACCAGCACTACTTTTTAGGACATTACTTTTTGGATAAATATGATAATTCCTTACTTAATTATCCACAGATCAATTCCACCATCAATATTACCAGACTAGAAGTTTGGGTATTGGATCAAGGGAATAGTAATTTGGCATACCAAAAGAGTATTATCGGGATCAGGGACCTGGGAGAAGGAGGCGGAACACTACCGGACAACTCTCTAAATGATTTGTATAATGAAGTTTCAACCACAGCAGGAACCAGAGAAGCAGGTAAAAATTATGATGCTGTTTTTCAGGGAAAGACTTTTCCGGGAAGTACAGAACCCTATAGAAATGGTGAACACTATATCTTTAATACCAAAGCTAGAAAACTAAACTCTAACGAATATATATTTCAACCACAGCTAGGATATCTTTCATTAAATCAAAAACTAAATGATCAGCAGCTTTTGGCTGTTTCTTATTCATATACAGTAAATGGAAGCAGTAAAGTATACAAAGTAGGGGAATTCTCTGAAGAAAGTCCTGTTTTGATCACTAAAGTACTAAGAGTAAATAACAGTGTAGACCCGGCTTCTCCAATGTGGAAGCTAATGATGAAGAATATTTATTCTTTAGATGCAGGTCAGGTATCTCCGGACGGATTTATTCTTAACGTATATTATAGAGATCAGAAGACCGGAGGTAAGGTAAATTATCTTCCGGATGTTCCAGCTGTTAAAGATCAGAACTTATTAAAGCTATTGAATTGGGACCGTCTTAACATGAACGGGGATATTCAGAATAATAAAGACGGAACAAAAGGAGACGGTATCTTTGACTTTGTCAATGGGGTTACAGTCAGGCCTGAAAATGGACGAATCATCTTTACCAAGGTACAGCCTTTTGGGGACTATATGCAGAGTTTGGTAGGGAATGATCCAAAGTATGTTTTCCATGATTTATATGATAAAATAAAACAACCGGCAAACCAAACTACCATTCCTCAATGGTATACCATAGAAGGTCGTTATAAAGGAGTTCAGGGACAAGGGATTTCCCTAGGTGCTGTAAACGTTCCACAGGGATCTGTAAAGGTTTCTGCAAATGGAGTACAGCTTTCTGAAGGAGTTGACTATACCGTAGACTATATGCTGGGAACGGTGACGATCATTAATGAAAATGTAAAACAGTCCGGACAGGCTATCAATATCTCACTAGAAAATCAATTGACCTTTAATACCCAGAGAAAAAGATTCTTGGGATTAAACTTAGAAAGAAGATTTAATGAGAACTTTATTTTAGGAGGGACAGTAATCAACTATTCAGAATCTCCGCTTACCCAGAAAGTAAATTTTGGGCAGGAAGCCGTTAATAACACCATGGCAGGGATCAACTTGATGTACAACAATCAGGCTCCTTTCCTAACCAGGTTTACAGATAAACTACCATTAGTGAAAACTGAAGCTCCATCCAACATCAACTTTAAGATGGAGGGGGCATACCTTATTCCGGGATTGAATAAAGCTACCAATAATCAATCTTACATTGATGACTTTGAGCAGACAACTTCTAAGATCTCTTTAAAAGAACCTGCAGCATGGAGCTTAGCTTCAAGACCTGAAAAAAACACATTACCACCGTTCAATATACCGCCAGCTAGTGACGAGCTAACGAGCGGTTATGGAAGAGGATTGTTATCATGGTATAACATTGACCCAAGATTCTGGGGAGTGGGAGGTAAGGCTCCAACAGGAATTACTCCACAGTCAGTATCCAACCACGCTTCAAGAAGAGTTCAGTACTCTGAAATTTATAATAACAGAGATTTTGTAGCAGGAGAGCAAACCTATACAAATACATTCGATATATCCTATTTCCCAGGTGAAAAAGGACCTTATAACGTAAATCCGGGAACGGAACAGGCAACCAGCAGATGGGCAGGTATTATGAGACCTATCAGTGTTCCTAACTTTGTAAGCTCAAACATTGAGTATGTAGAATTCTGGATGATGGACCCTTATGCAGATGGTAATAAATTAGGAACCAATGCAAGACTTTTACTACACTTAGGAAATGTATCTGAAGATATTCTTAAGGATGGAAAAATGTTATATGAAAATGGTCTTCCTGCACCAGGATCATCTCCATCTACAACCACTTCAACTTGGGGAGTACAACCAAAACAACCACCTATTTTATATGCGTTCTCTACTGAAGGAGAGGGCAGAAAATCACAGGACGTTGGGTATGATGGTTTAAGTTCAGACCAGGAAGCCATGAGATTCGGAAATACATTCGTAAACCCGGTAACAAATATTGTTGACCCTGCGGTGGATGACTTTGTATTTTACCTGTCCGATAAATTTACAGGCAGTCAGGCAGCTTCACTTGTTCAACGATACAAGTATTTCAGAAACCCGGACGGAAACTCAGAAGCAAACTCTTTAAATGTTTCTTCACAGACTCCGGATGCAGAAGATATCAACAGAGATTATAATCTGGATCAAATTGAAAACTACAACCAGTATGAAGTGAAGCTTGATCAACCAAATTTAGCATTAGGAGTTAATAATATTGTTGATGTAAAAACAGTAAAAGGAGCTTTCCAGAACGGACAGTCTGCCGATGTAAAATGGTACTTGTTCAGAATACCCGTTTCTCAGTACGATCCAGTGGAAGGTTCTCATAACCCAACTGTACTTAACAATGTAAGATTTGCAAGGCTAATGTTAGCAGGATTTGAGAATACTTCAACCCTGAGATTCGGTACGATGGATCTTGTAAGATCAGACTGGAGAAAATATCCTAAAAACCTTGCTACTTTTTCAAACGCAGAATTAGAGCCATCTCCGGATGAGGGGGCAGCAGATGATACTGAGATTGGAAAACTAGAAGTGGGAAGTGTAAATATAGAAGAAAATGCATTTAATCAACCTCCATACGTATTGCCTCCGGGAATAGACAGACAGGTGTTGAGTGGAAATGCAGGAGCACAGAGACAGAACGAAGCTTCATTATATATGAAAGCTAATGCTCTTGCTGTAGGTAAGGCAAAAGGTGTATTTAAAAATACTACCCTGGATATGAGAAGATATAAAAAGCTTAAACTTTTTGTACATGCTCATGATCCTGCAAACCGAGATGTAAATGTTGGGCAAATGGATAAAAGAACCAAGTTCTTCATTCGTTTTGGAAATGATGCTACAGATAACTATTATGAATATGAAGCATCTTTGAAATTAACATCAACTACTTCAACAGCTCCAATGGAAATTTGGCCATTTGAAAACGAAGTGAACCTTGATATCCAGAATTTTGTGGATGCCAAGATCAGAAGAGATAAACTATATTCTAATAGAATTACAGAAAGATTCCTTGATCCTACTTTTGCAGAAGGTGATAACTTTAAAAGAATCTATATTAAGGGACGTCCAAGTTTAGGGAATGTAACAACCATTATGATTGGTATTAAGAATGGAGTAGCTAGAGGTGAGGCAGGTACACCAATAGATAGAATTCTTTGGGTAAATGAAATTCGTCTTTCTGAAATTGAAAATGATGGCGGATATGCTGGAAATGCAAGCTTAAACTTCAACCTTGGAGATTTTGCTACCGTTAATACCAATGCATCCTATACCTCAGTTGGATTTGGAAATATTGATTCAAAACCAGCAGAAAGAAATCAGTCTACCCAATCAGCATTTAGTATTAATACTGCAGTTAATGTAGATAAGTTACTTCCGGAAAAAACAGGAATAAAGATTCCTTTAAATTATTCCTATTCACAAACCATTGAAGATCCTAAGTACAATCCTTTGGATACCGATGTTGAATTTAGTAAGGCTCCAAACAGAGAGCAACTGAAAAAAGTAGCAAGAACATATACACAACAAAGAAGTATCGGAGTGGTGAATATGCGTAAAGAAAGAGTAAATCAGAATAAAAAACCTAAGTTCTACGATATTGAAAACGTTTCGGTAACTGCGGTGTATAACGATGATTATTTCAGAGATATCTATACCAAGAGAAACTACAGACAGTATTTGAGAGGGTATATTGATTATAACTACACTTTCAAACCATGGGTTTTGAAGCCTTTCAATAAAATGATTAGTGATACTGCGAAATCAACGAAGTATCTAAAATGGGTGAAAGAATTTAATATCAATCCTATCCCGACAAGACTATCTTTCAGAACTGAAATTGACAGAAATTACAATGAACTTGAGTTCAGAAATATTGAAGCTATTTTAGGTGGAAATGCCGGCGGTGATATGGAGGCCATCAGAAACAGAAACTTCTACTTCGGATGGCAGTATGGGTTAGGATTCAACTTTACAAAATCATTAAAGCTTGAAATTAACTCTTCAACCAGAACGCTTAATGATAACATGGATGTTAATATGATGGATAACAAATCTATTTTCGGAAATGTATTCAGATCGGGTAGACCGGTATTGTACAACCATAGAGCACAGCTGAATTATAAGCTGCCGTTCCAGTATCTTCCTTATTTGGATTTCATTGATGCGGAAATTGGCTATGGATTTACTTATAACTGGAATGCTAGATCTACAGCACTCCTTGCAAGTCCTGAAGGAAGCTTAGGATCTATAGGTCAGAATACCAATGTTATTCAGGCAACAGCAACAGCAGATATCCCTAAGTTCTTTGGACAGTTTAACTATTTTAAAAATATTAATACCAAACTTCAGAAGCGTAAGCAGGAAATGGATTCCTTGAACAATGTGTATACGAAGCAATGGGAAAAGAACAGATACAGATATAAGAGCTATAAATTTAAAAATAAGCTTACTGTACTTCAAAGTGCAGCATTCTTCCTGACTTCATTCAAACAGTTGGATGTGAGCTACACTGAAAATAATGGGACTGTACTTCCGGGATTATTATCCGCTCCAAACTGGTATGGTTCTGGCCAGACATTAGGAGGACCTACCATCGGATTCCTATTAGGATCTCAGGCAGACATCAGAAGAACAGTAATGGAAAATGGTTGGGTGAGTGGCTCTAATTTTATGACGGATCCATATGTAAGAATGTCAACCAAGGAATTGAGGGCCAATCTACAGATGATGCCAATGAATGACTTCAGAATTGATCTTAACGTGTTGCATAACTTTAACAGCAACTTCTCACATACAGGATTTAACTATACCAATGGAGGAGTTCCGGATACTGGTTTTACATTCGCTACAGATATGGTAACCTATTCCAACTCTGCGATACTCCTTAGTTCATCATTTAAGGATGGGCAGGCAGTTTATCAAGCAATCAGAGAGAATGCAAAATCAATGTCACTACAATTAGGAGGTCCAAATGCAGAAATAGATAACAACGGATTTGCTAAACATTACAGTATAGCCAATGCCTACGTGTTGATTCCTGCGTTTAGAGCAGCCCTTGAAGGAAAATCCATTACACCAATGGGTAATCCTAAAAAATCAGGAATGCCATTACCAAACTGGAGAATTACTTATTCCGGATTAAAAAATATTCCAATAATCAGTGGGCAGTTTACAAAGTTTGATATCTTGCATGGGTATACAGCAACTTACACCGCAACAGGAATTCAAAGTAATATAGATTACCACGGAAACCCGAATGGTTATTACCAGGTAATAGACGATGCAGGAACGAAGAGCGAGGGAGATAAAATAAACCCTTACACTTTTGCTCAGGTTGGATACGTAGAATCTTTTTCACCTCTTATCGGAGTAGATGTTACCATGAGAAACAATATGCAGTTCGGATTACAGTACAACAAAAATAGAATGATGGTACTGGGGCTGGTGAACCATACACTAACAGAAGATTCCAACTCAGAATATGTAGTAAGATTAGGATACATTGTCCGAAACTTCAGACTGGGAACAGCTAACATAAGAGGAAGAGGAACCAGAGGAAAAGGAAGCGATCTTAATATTAGAGGAGATATTTCACTAAGAGACAGTAAAACTTCCATTATGAATATCCTGCTGAATGATTCGCAGATCACAGGAGGGCAAAGACTTTTAAATATCAAACTTTCTGCAGACTATAACGTCTCCGAAAACCTGAATCTGAGAGTCTTCTACGAACAGATGACCTCAAAGTATAAAATCTCAACAGCATTTCCGCTGTCTACGATTAGAGCAGGTATTTCTGCAACATTTACATTCGGAGATTCCGGAGGTGGATTCTAGAAATACTATAAACTTAAAAGTCCTTCAGTTTTGAAGGACTTTTTTTATATCCAATATTTGAAGCTAGTATAATTTTGAATACATTTGTACAAAATAAAAATTAAAAAATGAACACACCATCAGAATTAAAGTACACGAAAGATCACGAATGGATTAAGATCGAAGGGAATGTAGCTACAATCGGTATTACAGACTTCGCTCAGGGAGAACTTGGAGACATCGTATACGTAGATGTAGATACAGTGGATGATGACCTTAATGGCGGAGATGTTTTCGGAAGTGTAGAAGCAGTAAAGACTGTTTCAGATTTATTCTTACCTATTTCAGGAAAAGTTATTGAATTCAACTCAGAATTAGAAGCTCAGCCTGAACTGTTAAATACAGATCCTTATGGAAACGGATGGATCATCAAGTTAGAACTTGCTGACGGTGCAGATCACTCTGAATTGCTTTCTGCAGAAGATTACCAAGCAATCATTGGATAAGATTTCAAAAATATTTAGTAAGATATTGCCCATTTATTGGGCATTTCTTACTTATATGCTTCTCAAACCAGGAGAAGAGAACCATGAGTACTGGTTCATGTTCAGCGGTATCGACAAAGTTTTGCACTTAGGAATATTTGCAGCCCTAGGTTTCTCTTTCATTGCCGCATTTCCTCGAATAAAATTTTCATACTTCTTTCAGATCATCCTTATATATGCATTCCTTACCGAAATACTACAGGAAGAGATGGGGCTAGGAAGATCTATGGAAACACTGGACATTGTTGCTGACACTATTGGCTGCCTTATCGGTTACTTTACCTATAGAATATTGGTTAAACGTTTTCTCTGATCCTTCCATAGGAAAAGATAAACTGCCTATCACCACATTCACATTCTTCATTACCCATACTTTTCTACTTTCAAATCCTAAAACTCGTAAGGAGCTTTTTCCTGCTCTCCACTTTTACTCCTCGCGCGAATGCTTTCCAAAACCAAGGGCCACTGCCTCTCCAAGACAAGCTGTGGGGTAACCGTTTCTATCAGGGCTAGGGAAGAGGTCATACAAAAATACATCTCTTATACGCCCATCCT
>NZ_PPEI02000007.1 GCF_002899895.1 Chryseobacterium oncorhynchi | reverse complement strand
CCTCGTCAAGACCTCTTCCACCCAAAATGAGTTGAGAGATTTCCTTGCCATTTTTGTCGAGTTTGACAACCCATACATCCTTGGAGCCATGTCCCTTGGGTGAGTTCTGGATATTTGCTGCTACAATGAATCCCTGGTCCGTGGTTTGGATCACTGCCTTGGCTTCCTCATCCGAAGAACTTCCCATAGTTTTTTGCCACAGCTCATCCCCAAATTCATTGATGCGGATTAACCAAACATCTGAACCGCCTTTGGAGTCGTCCTTTTTATCCAATCCTTTGCCTGAATACGAGGTTCCTGCCAAGAGGAATCCTCCATCCTGCGTGGTTACAGTCGCTGAAAGGTAGTCATGGTTATTTCCTGAAAAATATTTTTCAAAAACCTGTTCTCCCTGTTGATTCAGTTTTACCAGATGGAAATCGTAGCCATTGTTTTGTCTGTTATTCTGTTGGAGTTTGTCGCTCTGGATAGAGCTTCCCGTAATAAGATACTGCTGATCAATAGTGGTAGTCACCTGGCTTAGAAAGTCCTGGGTAGAGGACTTGATGTCCTTTTGCCAGATTACTTCCTGGGCAGACATACCCAGCACAGTGCATAAGGTAAATGCACCGAGATAAATCTTTTTCATTCCTGTATTTTTAAGTTAGTAATTAGTTTTATTATTTTGCCACAAATTTAACTTTTTTTATGACTTAAAACCTTTATTAAAGGGATTTGATGTAAAAATAACATACTGATATATTTTATCATTCCATATTATCTAAACACAAAGATATTTTCACAAAGCGACAGAATATGACGTATTTTAATTTTTTGTTGAGTGAGGTGTTATATTTTTAAATATGATTATGTGTGAAAGAATAGGAGAGGGTAATAAACCAAAAATAAAGATGTACTATGGTATTCAGAAAAGTGTAATAAGAAAGATTGAAAGTAATCAATAAAAAAACAATCATCTTAATATAAGATGATTGTTTTTGTTTGGTTGTAGACCCACAGGGATTCGAACCCCGACTGACGGTACCAAAAACCGGAGTGCTACCGTTACACTATAGGTCTGTTTTGATGCTGCGAAATTATATAATTTATTTTAAATATGAAAACCAAAATTAAAGATTTATTAACATAATAGGGGCTTGAATGATCTTACTTTCTGATATCCAAAGAATTATTTTTTGTAAAAAAAACTCAAAGGCAGTACATTTTTAATACTAAATAATAAAATCTTATCTTTGCAAAAAATTGGGCTCCAAAAGTTGGAGTAACCCATTAATAACTTATCCTGAGCATAGCAAAAGGATTATTAAACATTTTTTATGTCAAATATTGTCGCAATCGTTGGGCGTCCCAACGTAGGAAAATCCACGCTTTTTAACCGTTTATTAGAGAGAAGAGAGGCTATTGTAGATTCTACAGCCGGTGTAACCAGAGACCGTCATTACGGGAAATCTGACTGGAATGGAGTAGACTTTACTGTAATTGATACAGGAGGTTATGATGTAGGTACAGACGATATCTTTGAAGAAGAGATTCGTAAGCAAGTACAGTTGGCGATAGATGAGGCAACTTCTATTATCTTTATGATGAATGTAGAAGAAGGGCTTACAGATACAGACTACGAAATTTACAGATTACTAAGAAGATCCAACAAACCTATTTATATTGTAATTAATAAAGTGGATTCTTCTAAGGAAGAACTTCCTGCAACGGAATTCTATCAGTTAGGAATTGATAAATACTACACTCTTTCTTCAGCAACAGGTTCAGGAACCGGAGACCTATTAGATGATATTGTAAAAGACTTCCCAACAACAGAATATAAAGACCCGTTCGAAGGATTGCCTAAAATTACTATTGCAGGTCGTCCAAACGTAGGAAAGTCTACAATGACTAATGCTTTACTTGACGTTGAAAGAAATATTGTAACAGATATTGCAGGAACTACAAGAGATAGTATCCAGACTTTATATAACAAATTCGGACATGAGTTTGTATTGGTAGATACTGCAGGGATGAGAAGAAAATCTAAAGTAAATGAAGATTTAGAATTCTATTCCGTAATGAGATCTATCCGTTCTATTGAATATTCTGATGTAGTGATCATCATGGTAGATGCTACACAAGGATGGGAATCTCAGGATATGAACATTTTCGGGTTGGCACAAAAGAACAGAAAAGGAATTGTGATTCTTGTTAACAAATGGGATTTGATTGAAGATAAACAAACTAACACAATCCGTGACTTTGAAAAATCAATTAAAGATAAAATCGGTCAGTTCCAGGACATTCCAATTCTATTTGTTTCCGCTTTAACGAAGCAAAGAATCCTGAAAGCTGTAGAACTAGCAATGGAGGTTTACGAAGACCGTAAAAAGAAGATCAAAACTTCAAAATTGAATGAAGTAATGCTTCCTATCTTCGAAAATACACCGCCACCGGCACTTAAAGGAAAATATATTAAGATCAAATATTGTGTTCAGCTTCCTACACCATCACCACAGTTTGTATTCTTCTGCAACCTGCCACAGTATGTGAAAGAACCATATAAAAGATTTACTGAAAATCAATTGAGAAAAGAATTCGGGTTTACCGGAGTTCCTATCGAAGTATATTTCAGACAAAAATAAGATGACTTTTTAATAAAAATCTGGTGAGGAATTCCTTGCCAGATTTTTTATAGATATACCTTAATACCCTGGTATCAATCTGCAAATTCGTTTTTTAATTGTAATTTTGCAGGAATTAATGTTTAATCACTATAATTAAAACCTAAGATCTTCATGCTTACTATTTTATCACAAAACTTTTCCCTTGTCAATGAATGGATTAACGAACTTAGAAACGTTAATGTTCAGCATGACCGAATGAGATTCCGAAGAAATATGGAAAGAATCGGAGAAATTGCAGCTTTTGAAATAAGCAAAGGATTAGAGATAAGAGAAGTTGAAATACAAACTCCCTTAGATACTATAAAAAGCACAGAAATTGCTGTTCAGCCGGTTATTACAACTATTTTAAGAGCCGGAGTTCCTTTGTTTGAAGGAATTTTAAACTATCTGGACAGAGCAGACTGTGGTTTCGTTGCAGCTTATAGAAAGCATGATGCCAACGATTATTTTTCCATCAAGCAGGATTATCTGACTTGTCCAAGCATTGAGGGAAGACCTTTGATCGTTGCAGATCCAATGTTGGCAACCGGAGCTTCATTAATTGAAGCCATCAAAGACTTGTTGACAAACGGAAACCCAACCCAGCTTCATATTGTGGCAGCCATTGCTTCAAGACAAGGAGTTGAAACAGTTCAAAATGCATACCCTGATGCCCACATATGGGTAGGAGCTATTGATGAACAATTAACATCAAAAGGGTATATTACACCAGGACTAGGAGATGCCGGAGATTTAAGCTACGGAGAAAAACTTCAACGATAATATTTTAGGAAAGATTCCAGAAATCTTTTACTAAATTCAATAATAAATTTGGTCGTACTTTTTCCATTGGGTGCTTGGTATCCGGGAGTACGGCCAATTTTGCGTTTGGAAGGTTTCTGTAAACACCTGTGCTTTCCTCAATGGTTACCATATTATCTTTATCTCCCACCATAATTTGAATAGGAATATTAATGGCAGCAAGATGATCCTTTAACGGTGGATTTTTTCCTAAATCAATCATTAAATCTGCAATGGAAAGAAGCAGTTGCTTCCATTTTGTACCATGTTGCATCTCTAGAATTTGGGCATACTGTGGAACTTTTTCCAAAATAATATCAGGATTCAACATTTTACTTTCCTTTAAAGCCTGTTCCTCATTCCAGTCAAATTTTGTTCCCAGAGTTATAACAGAATTTACATTATCAGGATTTTTCATAGCATAGCAAAGTGCAACATATCCGCCCATGCTGTGACCTAATATAAACACATCTTTCAGATTATTTTCCTTACAGTATTCCGTTAATTCCTGAGTGTATTTTTCTATACTGATTCCATCAGTAGGAAGTTCAGTGTTTCCATGTCCTGAGAATAATGGTGTATGAATAGTAAAATATGGTGAGAGGCTCTTCATATATGGCTCGAAGATATTACTATGGCCTAAAGCTCCGTGTAATAAGATCAGATTGGGCATGATGGTTTAGTTTTCCTGAAAATTAAGGAAAAGAATCGGGAAGTGAAAATGAATTTAAACGTAATCATGTGAAATGGTTTGAGTGTAGAAATCATGGAGAGTTTTAGAAAATCAGATATCCTCTGCTATCACCAATATACTCACCTTGTTATTTCCGGCATTTAGAATTTCCCATGCAATAGAGGAAACAGTATTTCCGGTGGTAAAAACATCATCAATCAAAAGAATATGTTTTCCGGTGATGGGCTGGGTAACAGAAAATGTATTGACTGTTTCCAAACGATGTTGTTTGTTCTTTAAGGCTTGGGCTTTAGAATAATGATTTCTTTTAATTAATTCATGATCAAAAGGAATTTTATAAAACTTTGAAAGACTTTCCGTAAATAGATGAAGCTGGTTGTAACCTCTTTCTCTCAGTTTTTTAGGATGAAGCGGTACACTTACCACAAGATCAGGATACTGATTTTTGAAATCAAGACGTTCTGTTGCCCATTCTGCTAAGATTTTTCCTGTTAATTCCCGGCCTCTGTATTTCAGTTCATGAATGATTTTCCGGCTTAGGCTTTCTTCCTCAAACCGAATCAAAGCATAAGCATTTTCAACAGGGAAAAGGAGTTTACATTTTTCCCTGATAGGGTTGCTCTCAAAATAATCATAATGGGTAAGATGAATCTGGTTGAAACAAAGATCACAAACCAAACAATCAGGCTCAATGATTCTATTACAATGAATGCATCGGTTAGGGAAAAATAAATCCAGTATCATAAATGTGTTTTTACTAAGGTATGAAAAAGTTTTAGTCTAATGATCATTACGATAAAACCCTTAAAGCTCTTCCAATACTCTAGCTTTCAATATGAAAGTCTTAAAATTCTTTCCTAATCCTTTCGATGGAATTCTTCATGCTAAGGTTAAAATGTTCCTTTTCCAGTCGTACAGGTGGCGCCTGTCTTATCTCACAATCAGCAATACTGCAGGACTCGCAGGTGACTCCCACGTTTATAGTTTTTAACGATGGAGACTTGATAAAACCAATCTTTTTAATCGTTTGAGTATTTAAAAGAATACCTAAACAGTAGCTTCTGTTACTGCCGTCAGAAAAAGGGTTTTTCTGAGAAGTGGAAATAACCAGATAACTTATTCCCTGATCTTTATAATGAGAAATCTGAGCATCCGTAAGCGTTTCATTTTCCGTTAAATGATGAAGGTTTTTCACAGCAATCCATCTCTGGCAATAATGCTCATTAGTAGCATTGGCATGAGGCGCCTGCTGGTGGTTAAGATGAAGTTCCTTTAAAATCTGGATCTTATCAGAACCTTTCTTTTTAACCAGGCACAGATAAAACAAATCCTTAATTCCCATCTCCGCAGAAAGGATATTAGTCAGGCGATAATAAAAAGTTTCAGGCGAATGGGTGAAGCTATTAATAAGTTTCTCAAAGCTCTTTGGTTCCCAAGTGTTTTGTTGGAAAAATTCAGAAGCCTTTTCAATGGCAGGTTCCTTTGATATTAATAATGCTCCGGCGAAATAAGAAGCATAAAAATTGTTTAAAATCTCTTCAAAACTCCCAAAGTCAAGCCATGAATAAGTGGTAGGACGAACTTTCAATTCTAAAACATTGAATCCTATTTCTTTAGCCAGGATAAAGGTTTTTTGATCTTTCTCGAGTTTTTTATTCAGAAGAAGTAATTTTTTTTCAGGAATAAAGAGAGAACGCAGGTTGTCCAAAGTTCCATACTTTTCAAAATCTTCAGATTGGATAGTATAACTGAATTTTTCCGTAAGAATATTTTCCAGAATGTCAGACTTCAGATTTTTATCAATTTGTAAATGATTCTCCTCAGTAAACTGATTTACCTTACCCTCGATTTCCGGAAAATAATTATCATACAATTCCTGAAATGATCTTAAAACAGCAAAGTAGAATCTCTCTTTTCCAAGATTATAATTTTGAGATATTTCAATCAATGCATTAATGAAAGCGGTTACCTTTTTAGGAGCATCACTAATGATACTGATAAGGTTATTTTTATTGATCCCAAACAATTCCAGAGGAACCTCTTTAAAAAAATCCGATTGAAGAATTTCATTAAAAGGAGCAAGGCTTTTATCCAGTTTTGTAGAAACAAGATCATCAAAAGTACAGTTTAGGGCATCAGAAAGCTGAATGATCTTGTCATGCTTAGGATATTTCTTCCCGTTTTCAATTTCGTTAAGGTAAGATTTTGATAATCCGGTTTTTACAGCAAGGTCCTGTAGAGACCAATTTTTCTTTTGTCTCTGCTGTTTCAGTTTTAACCCGAAAACTGTCTTGATAAAGTCACTTTCTGAATTCATTACTCAAATATAAATATTTAGATGCGATTATTCGCATAATAATTTTTAAATAAATTTAGCGAACGTTCGCTGATTGTGAAAATTTTTATTTATGTTTGTAACATCAAATCACAAAATCAATTAGTTATGGAAACCAAGACTCAACTAAAAATAACGGCTCAGAAACAGTTTGAAGAAATTTTCACTCCAGATTTAATCGATTTTCTGATTGCTCTTCATCAGAACTTCAATCATAAAAGAGTAGAACTTTTAAAAGAAAGAAAAATAACTCAACAGAAATTTGATCAGGGAGTACTTCCAACGTTTTTAAAAGAAACAGAAGACATCAGAAATGGAAGTTGGGTTTGTGCCCCATTACCTGAGGACTTATTAGACAGAAGAGTGGAAATTACCGGACCAGTTGACCGCAAAATGATTATCAATGCCTTGAATTCCGGAGCGCTAACATTTATGGCAGATTTTGAAGACAGCAGTTCGCCGACATTTGAAAACTGTATGGATGGGCAAATTAATCTTTCCGATGCTGTGAACAGAACCATTGATTTTGTAAACGAAAAAGGAAAGGCTTATCAACTCAATGAAAAGACGGCTGTACTATTGGTTCGTCCAAGAGGTTTACATCTTCCGGAAAAACATATTAAGATCAATGAAGAAGAAACCTCAGGATCATTGGTTGACTTTGGAATCTACTTTTTCAGAAATGCAAAAAATCTTTTGAAGAGAGGAAGCGGTCCTTACTTTTATCTTCCAAAACTAGAACATTACAAGGAAGCACGATGGTGGAATGAGGTTTTTGTTTTTGCACAAAATTATCTTGGAATTCCACAAGGAACTATTAAGGCTACAGTTTTAATAGAAACCATTACTGCCGCATTTCAGATTGATGAAATCTTATATGAATTAAAAGAACATAGTGCAGGGTTAAACTGCGGAAGATGGGATTACATTTTCTCGTACATCAAAAAATTTAGAAACCTGCCTGAGTTTATTGTTCCGGACAGAGATCAGGTAACAATGACTTCTCCTTTTATGAGTGCTTATTCAAAAAGAGTAATCGAAGGCTGTCATAAAAGAAATGTTCATGCAATGGGAGGAATGGCTGCGCAAATACCTGTAAAAGATGATGATGAAGCCAATAATATTGCTTTTGAAAAAGTAAGAAGTGATAAGGAACGAGAAGTGAAAAATGGACATGACGGAACCTGGGTAGCGCATCCTGCATTGGTTTATGTAGCGATGGAGATTTTTAATCAGCATATGCCTTCAAAAAATCAGATTGATAAAAAATTTGAATATCATATAAAAGAAAGTAACCTGCTGGAAATTCCTAAAGGTGAAATTACAGAGAAAGGCGTCCGAAAAAACATCAATGTCGGAATTCTTTACATTGAAAGCTGGCTGATGGGGACAGGGGCTGCGGCCATTTACAACTTGATGGAAGATGCCGCCACCGCAGAGATTTCAAGAACACAGATCTGGCAATGGCTGAAAAATGAGGCGGT
This sequence comes from Chryseobacterium oncorhynchi, assembly GCF_002899895.1. Lineage (GTDB taxonomy): Bacteria > Bacteroidota > Bacteroidia > Flavobacteriales > Weeksellaceae > Chryseobacterium > Chryseobacterium oncorhynchi. The sequence continues at coordinate 184,866 of NZ_PPEI02000007.1, read as the reverse complement.
ACTAAGTGATGACAGAACATTAACCCGTAATATGATCCTGCAATGGGAAACTGAAGAAATGGACAATATTGAAAAGTATGTAGGAGAAACCCGTTTCAAAAACGGAAAATTCAACCTTGCCAAGGAACTTTTCAATGAATTGATCTTTTCAGAAAACTTTGAAGAATTTTTAACCTTAAAAGCATATCCCTTTATTTAGTTTGAGAGTGAAAAACTCAAAATCTTAATCCAAACCTTAATCTAACAAAATCCAAATATTATGAAAACAAAACAAGAACAAATCCTAGCTCTAGAGCAAGATTGGCTAACGAACCCACGCTGGAATGGGGTGAAAAGACCTTATACAGCGGCAGAAGTTTTAAAACTTCGAGGTTCCTATAAAATTGACTATACCATTGCTACAGAAATGTCTAAAAAACTCTGGGATAAATTAAATACTCAGGATTATGTGGCAGGACTTGGTGCATTAACAGGTAACCAAGCCGTACAGGAAGTAGATGCAGGATTAGAAGCGATCTATCTTTCAGGATGGCAGGTAGCTGCGGATGCTAATTTATCAGGAGAAATGTATCCGGATCAGTCATTATACCCGGCGAATTCAGTACCGTCTGTGGTGAAAAAAATCAATAATGCCTTATTAAGAGCAGATCAGGTTCAGTCGGTAAGTGGTGCTGGAGATAAAGAATACCTTGTACCAATTGTTGCAGATGCTGAAGCAGGTTTTGGAGGTAATCTGAATGCTTTTGAGCTTATGAAGCAGATGATTGAGGCAGGAGCGGCAGGTGTCCATTTTGAAGATCAGCTTTCTTCTGCAAAAAAATGTGGACACTTAGGAGGAAAAGTACTGGTTCCTACTCAGGAAGCAATTAATAAATTAATAGCTGCACGTCTGGCTGCAGATGTATTAGGGGTTCCAAGTCTTATTGTTGCGAGAACCGATGCTGATGCTGCAGATTTATTGACTTCAGATATTGATGATAGAGACAAGAAATTTGTAACAGGAGAAAGAACTTCTGAAGGATTTTATGTAGTAAGAAATGGAGTAGAGCAAGGCATAGACAGAGGATTATCCTATGCTCCTTATGCGGATCTGATATGGATGGAAACTTCTAATCCGGATTTGGAACAGGCAAGAAAATTTGCAGATGGAATTCATGCAAAATTTCCTGGAAAAATGCTTGCTTATAACTGTTCTCCATCTTTCAACTGGGCGGCAAGGCTAAGTGTGGAAGAGATGTCTACTTTCCGCGAAGAGTTGGCAAAAATGGGTTACAAATTCCAGTTTATCACATTGGCAGGGTTCCATGCCCTGAATACGGCAATGTTTGAGCTGGCTTTGGCTTATAAAGAAAGAGGAATGGCAGGATATTCAGAATTGCAGGAACGTGAATTTGCGCTTCAGCAAAAAGGATTCCGAGCAGTGAAACATCAGTCTTTTGTAGGAACAGGATATTTTGATGAGGTTCAAAATGTTGTTACCAACGGTTCTTCTGCTACAGTAGCCATGAAAGACTCTACAGAAACAGCACAGTTTCATTAAAAATTAGTATTTCGCATTATATTTTTTCCAATCCCTTCTCAGTTTTGAGGAGGGATTTTAATAATAACTTTAGTGTTAATTACCCCTTTATTTTGACTGAAAAAAAGACCGAAAAACAAATGGAAAATTATGTTATATTTGGACTCGAAAAAAATGAATTTTTTGAAATATATATAAAATGAAGCTAATTAAATTATTTTTTATTGCAGCAGGGTTAACACTAACGGCGAATGCTGCAAATGCTCAGCAGAAGATTGGAAACGTGAACACTGATGATATTTTTGCTAATTTGTCTGATGTAAAAACGGTAGGGGCGACTATTGAGGGGCTGACAAAAGCAAAGCAGACTGAAATCGAAAAAATGATCACTGAGTATCAGACTAAACTTAAAGCTGCACAGAATAAAGAAGGTACAATGACTGAAGCCAATAAGGAAGCGGTGACGAAAGAGTTGATGGCTGCTCACACAGAACTACAGGCACTGGCAAAAAAAATAGAAGAAGGAAGAGCACTGGCTGCTAAAGAACTTTCTGCTAAGCAAAATGAATTGTTTGCTCCAATACAACAAAAAGTAAAGGATGCTATTTCTGCTGTAGCGAAAGAAAGAAACCTGAATTATATATTTGATACTTCATCACAGGATGGTAATAATCTTGTTTATACAGATGGAAGTGAAGATATCACTGCTCAAGTAAAAACTAAACTAGGAGCTTCTGCAACAACTAAGGCTGCTCCAAAGTCTAAAAAATAATCTTAATATTCTAATATTATAAAACGGAATCGGATGAATATCTGATTCCGTTTTTTTATATAAAGTATGTTTTATTTTTAAATCATAAATTTGAGTAAATATTTCAGAGAGATGAGTTTAATGTATGAAAAACAGATACGGGTAACGGAAGAACATATAGATCAGAACAATCATGTTAATAATGTGCAGTATGTACATTGGGTAGAAGAAGTGGCGGCTGAGCACTGGGATCTTTTAAAACAGAAAACAGAATATGTAAATGATGCCTGGATGCTTTTGGACCATCATATCCAATACAAAAAACAGGTGTATCTGGATGATATGATTACCGTGAAAACTTATCCCAAAACTCCTGAAGGGGCCAAACAACCAAGAAAAGTAGAATTTTATTGCAATGATGAGCTTGTGGTAGATTCAAGTACACTTTGGGTTTTATTTGATACAGAAACAAAAAAAATAAAACGATTGGAAAGAAATTGGCTGGAAAAGCTAGGCTTAATATTATAAAAATTCAAAATCTAAATAACCATGTCCACAAAATGATAAAAATCGAACTTATACCATTAGAATGCATTCACATTGAAAATATCGGAAAACTTTCATTGGGTGAATCCAAGACTAATATTGAAAAATTATTGGGAGAACCATCAGATAATCCTGACAATATACAATTATTCTATGATGACTACGAACTTAGAATAGATCTTGATGAAAATGAAAATGTCGAATTTATAGAATTTATTTATGGGCCTTTTCCTGAAAGCACAGAACTGTCAATCTATGGGATTAATCCATTCCAGATTGGAGCCAATCAACTTATTGAGATTCTTACAGAAAAGAATAATGGAGAAGTAGATAATAGCGAAGCGGGGTATTGTTATATCTTTTTGAATAATTCAGTTGGTGTTTGGAGACAAATTACAGAACAAGATGTAGAACAAGATATTGCTGGAATGAAAACCAATAACGAGTATGAGGAAAATAAAAATTGGCTTGAAGAAGAGCTGGTAAAAGCAAAAAACTTCTGGACCATTGGAATTGGAGGAAAAGATTATTACAAATAAGACCTAATCTAAGAATGGTTTAGAAATGGGAAATGCAGAGTGAAAAATAAATTAAGAAAAATAGTTGTTGATCATAAAGAATATCTGTATTTGGTTACAGATAAATATCATCATGGAACAGAAACCAATACTCTGACAGTGAAAATCTTTGTAAGCGGAAACAAACAATCTCCACTCATTATTGATTTTCTAACCTTTGATGATTATATAATGGGACAGCCCTTAAAATCAGGGATTAGTCTGGTCAATAACATAACAGATTCAATAGAGATAGTAAATATGAATGAGCCAAAATATATAAGGCAACTCATTGTACAAGGGTTAAAAAATGGTTGGATAGGAGAAAATATGATGGAAAGACAAAATGGATTGAATTATTTGAAAGAATTGGGATTTGAAATAGAAAAACTACAACCCTAAAAGTAATATTATAATCTCCAGAATTGTCTTATATAAAGAAATCAACGATAAAAAATGAAGCAAATTATCTTAACAGTAGTCTTATCTAACCTTTCTCTTTTTTGCTATGCTCAAAAAACTGAACAATCAAAAGCAGTTGATAACTATGTGAAAAATGTTATTCAGATCAATGAAATCCCAGGAATGGCTGTGGGAATTGTGAAAAATAATAAAATAGTTTTCCAAAAATATTACGGTACAGAAACTTTAGAAAGTAATAAAAAAGTGGATTCCAATTCCATGTTCAGGATTTATTCCAATACGAAGCTAATGTCAAATGTTGGTCTTTTTAAGCTTATTGAACAAGGAAAGTTGTCATTGGAAGATAAAGTTTCAAAATATGTAGATAATTTACCAAAGGAATGGCAGAATATTCAGGTGAAAAACCTTCTTTCGCATTCTTCGGGGCTTCCAAACTGGGTCGAGTTTAAAGATATTTCGGTAAATGCAACCAATGCTGAAGTCATTGACCGATTAGGTAAAGAAAAAATGGAATTTGAAACCGGAGATCATTATAGATACAATCAGACCAATTATCTACTCATTACCATGATCATTGAAAAAATAACCAGAAAGACCTATGAAAACTATATCGTAGAAAATCAATTTCCGGATTCCAGAAATCAGATCGTGTTTTCTTCCAATTCTGTTGAAAAAATACCTAACAGGGTAGGGAAGTACAATTATAATGCAACGAAGAAACAATACGAAAAACTAACTGCCATTGAAGGAGTGAGAGCTCACTCTTCAAATGGACTGGCCATTACACTTCCAGCTTTTTTGCAGTGGAGCATACATTTTAGTAAAAATGATTTTCTGAAACCAGAAACAAAAAAAATGATGTGGCAGCCATTTAATTATAAAAATAACGGATTTGAATTCGCGTATGGCTGGGAAATTACCGATTCAAATAATATAAGATCATATGGTTTTTCTGGTGGAAATGTAAGCGCATACAGTATTTTTCCAGAGAATGATATGGCTATCGTGGTAATGTATAATGGTAACAAAGGATTTCCGGTGATGTATCAAATGGTTAACCACATTGCAGGAATTATGGATAAAAAACTTATGGATCCATATGCATTGGTAGAAGAGATTACCATTGCAGAGCCTCATGTTCACTCCAATTTGAAGAAAGATGTTTACGGATACAGAATAGAAAAAGACAACGTTATATTTTCCTACCAATATCCAAAAAATCTAAGTGCTGAATTTATTAACAGTATTTCAGTAGCAGGCTCTTTTAATGATTGGAAAGCGGATCATAAATCATATCAATTAATTTCCAAAAACAACAATACTTTTGAATTGGCAATCCCAAAATCACAGTTTGAAAAAGGAAAAACCTATATATTTAAATTTGTCATGAACAAAAGCGGATGGTTAACAGTTCCTTACAATGCTGCCAACGTAGACGGAACACAAGATAATAATCTAACCCTGAAAATAGATTAAAAAGCAGATTTGAATATCGTTGTAATAGAAACAGTCTTTTCTGTGTTAAATCTTTCTTGGTAGGAGGACTTTTGATAAACCACTGGATATAATATAATCGATGAGCAATATGTACCTATATAGGAAATACCTGTAACCATCTACAAAGGAGAGTACATTAAGACTACAACTTATAATACAGGTACATCTCCAAAAATTACGCGCCCCTTTCATCGTTACCAAGGAGGGAGTAGTTTTACCTAGAAATGCATACATACCTGAGAATTATATTGAAAATCCATATAGAAATTCAAGTTATGGTATATACGAAAATGGAAAATTTATTGAAAAATTAAGGATTGACCCAGCGACACAACCAGGATTCAAAGGGCCCAATCAGAACCATTTTCATATCAATGGGGGAAGTAAACATATTTTTGCCTCCTCTAAATGACCTTATTATAAAAAATAAAATTATGAATATAAATGATTATACTTGGCATGATAAAGTTTTGCTAAATATTAATATCGATAGAAGAAATTCAGGTATTATCGATGAAGTTTGTTTTGAAATTGATGATAATGAAATTTCAAAAAATTTAGTTTTCAGAGAAGTTTATTGGCTCAACCTAAATTTAAATTTTGGAATGGTTGCGGAAGAATCTATATTAAATATACAACGTTTAAATGACGATGATTCTGATCTACTTTCATTATATAAAAAGTGGAATGGCCATTTAGATGAAAAAAGACTATCTTCATATTTAATTGAGTTGAATACATCAGGAGGTATAATAAAAATAATTGCAGAAGACTTTACTTACCAAAACTTGAGCTAAAGGCAATTATGGCTCTATTAAAATGCTAAAAAGTAAAATACTGATCAATTAATTAGGCAAATTAATGCCCGTTATATTGCTGGTTTAACTGAAATTGTTAAAAATGGACTTGGAGATGCTTCAAAAAATACTAATTTCCAGTTAGGTCTGAATTACTATTTTTAAGAAGACTAGAAAAGCTTATTTAAACTTATAAGGAGTATGTGATATTTTTCGCTTACTCCTTTTTTTATGAATAAACTTATTCAAATAATGAAAGCATTTTATTTCTTCCTCTTTTTATCTTAAATTTGACAATTGATTTGATATTTTTTCATTTTGTTGACATTTATTTGAACTTTTTATAAATGCTTCGAGTGTAATTGGTTAAAAATCAATAATTTAAATTTATTCATTTAATATGATACGTATAACAAAAATTTTTACATTCGAAACAGCCCACGTACTGTACAACTACGATGGGAAGTGTAAAAATATGCATGGACATTCTTATAAGCTGTTTGTAACAGTGAAAGGAAAGCCGATTAATGATATTGAAAACCCTAAAAATGGGATGGTAGTTGATTTCGGAGATATCAAAAGTATCGTAAAATCTGAAATTGTAGACGTTTGGGACCATGCAGTTCTTTTGAATGCTTTAACTCCACACAAGGAATTGGGAGACGATCTTGAGCAAAAAGGACATAAAGTAATCTATTGCAGCTTTCAGCCAACCTGTGAAAATATGCTGTATGCTATTGCAGCCAAAGTAAAATCTAGACTTCCTGAGGGAATATCACTGGCTTATCTGAAACTTCATGAGACAGAAAATTCTTATGGAGAATGGTTTGCAGAAGACAATCAATAATTATCATCCTATAAAACGCAAAAGGTGTTAAAAACAACAATTAATCTAGAACCTGGAAAAAAAGTATATTTTGCTTCAGATCAGCATTTTGGTGCTCCTACTCTTAAGGAAAGCAAAGTGCGTGAAGAAAAATTTATACGCTGGATGGACGAGATCAAAGAAGATGCACAGGTTTTATTTTTAATGGGTGACCTTTTTGACTTCTGGCATGAATGGAAACATGTAGTTCCTAAAGGATATGTACGTGTTTTAGGGAAAATTGCAGAACTGAAAGACAGAGGAATTCATATTTATTTCTTTGTGGGTAACCATGACCTGTGGATGAAAGATTATCTGGAAGAGGAAATCGGATGTACGGTTTTCTATCAGAAACAATACTTTGAAATGGGAGGTAAGCAGTTTCTATTGGCTCATGGTGATGGGCTTGGGCCTGGTGATAAAGGCTATAAAAGAATGAAGAAACTATTCACCAATCCGGTGGCACAATGGTTTTTCAAATGGCTTCATCCCGATATTGCAATGAAAATTGCATTGTACCTTTCTCAAAAGAATAAAATGATCTCCGGAGATGAGGATAAAGCTTTCTTAGGAGAAGATAAAGAGTTCCTGATTATCTATTCCAAAGAAAAATTGAAAACTCAGAAGATTGACTATTTTGTGTATGGGCACAGACATCTTCCAATGGTACTGGATTTGGAACAAAATTCAAAATACATCAACCTTGGAGACTGGATTTCCTATTTTACCTACGGAGTTTTTGAAAAGGACTTTGAATTGAAAGTTTACGAGAAATAAATAACAAAAAAATTACCCCTAAAAGAGGTAATTTGCGAATGAGTGGGAGACCCATTCTGTTTTAATCCATATTCCAAGTAAATACTTACAAGAAGTTTACCAAAGTATCATTTTAGCATTAAAAAATTATTAAATAAAATATTGTTTTCTAATAGTAGCTTTTTTCAAGGCTGTAGAAGAGTTAAAAATTATGGAACTGAAAAGCATATTCAGCATACAAACAGAGCAGGATTTCCTAAATGCATCATTGAAAACATTTCGTTATCAATATGAAAATATTGAAATATATAGGAAATTTGTTGACTATTTAAACATCAATCCGGATGAGGTTAAAAGCCTTGATAAGATCCCTTTTTTACCCATTGAAATGTTTAAAAATCACCAAATTCTGGATAAAAATGTAACTGCTGATTTATTTTTTCAAAGTTCCGGAACCACACAAATGAATCTATCAAAACACTTTATTGCCAACCCTGAATTGTATGAGGAAAGCATTTATAAAAGTTTTGAACAATTCATCGGAAAGCCTGAGGAATTTATATTCCTAGGTTTGCTTCCAAGTTATCTGGAGAAACAGAATTCATCACTGATTTATATGGTGGACTATCTGATGAAAAGATCAGACAAACCTGACAATGGATATTTTCTTTATAACCATTCTGAACTTTTTGATCTCTTAAGCCAATTAAAGGATAAAAAAGTTATTCTTTTCGGAGTTTCCTTTGCGCTGCTAGACTTTTTGGATACAGTAGAATCCCTTAATCTTTCAATTTCTGAATCTCTTAACCTTACTGTCATTGAAACAGGCGGTATGAAAGGACGAAAAGAAGAAATGACAAAGGATGAGCTTCTGAATATTTTACAGAATGGCTTTAATACAGATAAGATTTATTCGGAATATTCAATGACGGAATTATTGTCTCAGGCCTACTCTTTGGGGAATAATGAATACAGCTGCCCTAACTGGATGAGAATTTTGGTTAGAAATGCTGAAGATCCTTTTTCCTACGAACAAGAAGGAAGAACAGGAGCCATTAATATCATTGATCTTGCCAATACCCATTCCTGCTCCTTTATTGCCACTCAGGATTTAGGAAAAATAACAGGAGATAAATTTCAGGTATTGGGGAGAATAGACCATTCCGATATCCGTGGATGTAGCTTGCTGGTGAGCTAATTAAGGTTTGTTATCAAGAGAAAAACCTGTACAATATTTCAATGTTTAAAGTCTGATATCTATCACCTTGAACTTCTTGTCTTTAAACCCATTTCATATCACATCATGATCAAAATAGAAGAACTTGTTCACGCTTACATCCATTCTCACTGCGACTTTGAGAAAGAACTGGTTCTGACAAATTATTTTCAGGCAGATTGGGAAGCAGATATACTCATCGTTGATGCTGAGGGAATGAGCCATGAAATAGAGATTAAGTTTTCAAAAAGTGACTTTAAGAATGATTTCAAAAAGTCATATTTAAATAAAGATACAGGGGAGAAATTTCTGAAACACGACAAGATTTCCTGTGGAGACTATGTTTGTAATGCATTCAGTTTTCTATTACCAATGGGAATGGTAGATGCCAAACTTATTCCTGAACATTGCGGAATCATTGAATTTTACCATAATGCAGACACCTGGGAGACGGAATTTTATCTTATCCGAGAGCCCAAAAGACTTCATGAAGATTCTTACTGGAAGTTAAACGATAAAGACCTTTTCATTAGAAAAATGGCTTTGAATTTACTTCAACGCAAAATGGAAATCAAAGGTAAACATGAAGAGCTTATTTTTAAAAATCCCTTTGAAATCAAAAAAATAAAATGAAAAATCCTGTTTCCATACAGGATTTTTTTGATGCTTTCTTTTTGTACATTAGTAGAACATAATTGTACGGTAAATTAATCCTGAAAATGAAAATATTCCCAAAAAATTACGGCTTATTTTTCAGGTTTTTTATTGATCAGATTTACTATTAAAAAAGAAGTATGGATGAAATTACTTGCCCTTATCATTGGGATTGTGGAGAAAAAGTAAAACCAATAGAGTTCAGTAAACACGATTACGATTTCCTACAGTCTGCATTAGAAAAGAAAATGGCTTTTATGATCATAGATTGCCCAAAGTGTTCAAGGTCTTTTAAGTTTAATACAGTACAGTGGAAGTCAGATGAATTTGGGTATTCTAATCCCAATATCATTGTTGAAAAAAAGAAGAAAACGATCAAACAACTGACTTCTATTCTTAAGAAAGCAGAAATCGAGATCCCTTTATCCTATTTTAATTATTTAACAAGTGAAGAATTTGACGCGCAGATTTCAATTTCTTTGAATGAAGAACCTTTTGAGCTGTATGACCTCCAGCAACTTTGTGAAAAAATAAAGGTAGATGGTACTTCTTGTCTTATGATTAATCAATTGAAAGGTTTTACAAATACACTGCTGAAAATAGCTAACGAAATATCATTACCAAAGCAAGATCTAGATTATAGAGATATTGCGAATTGTTTAACAATTGGTTCGGGGAATACCAAACTTTTATTCCTTGATTATCAGGATAATAATACTTTGTGGCTTTTTTATCCTGACGGCGGTGATATTGAAAAATTACATTTAACATTGGAGCATATTATTAAAAGAGAAAGTATTTCATAAGATTAAATCTAATAAAACCTAAACCTAGCTAAAAAACATGAAATTACTACAGATTATTCAATGCGTTTGTTTTGTCATATTGACAGTTTCCTGTTCTGTAAATAGCTCTCTAAAAGATTCAGAAAATTTTAATCAAAAGAATATTGTGATCAGAAATGATTTCAAAAAGTATTTTAATGAATGCCACGTAAATGGATCTGTAGTAATATACGATAACAGCAAAAAGAATTGGATTCTGTCTGATACTATTGATTCAAAAAAAGAAACATTGCCTGCCTCAACTTTCAAAATCATTAATCTGCTGATTGCTTTAGAAACAAGAAGTATTCAAGATGAATATGAAGTGGTAAAGTGGCCGGGAAAAACAGATACTGTAAAATATGGTTTCAGACCCGATATTTATCATGACATGACCGTAAAAGAAGCATTTGAGGTGTCTGCAGGTTGGGTATTCGTAGAGTTGGCGAAGAAAATAGGCAAAACAAATTATAAAAAATATTTAATACGTTCCCATTATGGAAATCTTAATCTTTCACAGACGGACGCTGATTTTTGGAACTTTGGAAACTTTGGAATTTCACCACTTAATCAGGTAGAATTTATAAAAAATCTATATACAGAAGATCTTCCTTTTTCAAAAAGAAATATGGAAATAGTAAAAAGTGTAATGATCTCTGAAAAAACTGAAGACTTTACGATCCGATCAAAAACAGGCTGGACAAGAGATAATGGAATAAACACCGGTTGGTGGGTAGGGAGTATAGAAAATAAGCAAGGAATTTATTTTTTTGCTACCAGACTTCTTCAGGATAGGCAGATAAAGAATCCTAATTTTGGAGCTTGCAGAAAACAAATCACGAAAACTATTTTCAAAGATCTTAACATTCTGAAATAGATAACTTTTTCTAAATGCTTTTTGATGTTATGAAAAAAAATAAACTATCTCGTTTGAGATAGTTTATTTTTTTATTAGTTAGAATAAAGCTTCTATTTATACTACTTCTTCTGTTTCTCTCTGTAGCAAGAACTTGTAGATTAATCCACCTACAATTCCTCCCAAAATTGGAGCTACCCAGAACAACCAAAGTTGTGACATAGCAAGTCCTCCTGTAAAAACAGCCTGAGAAAGAGATCTTGCGGGGTTTACGGAAGTATTGGTAATTGGAATAGAGATAAGGTGAATTAAAGTAAGCGCAAGACCAATTGCTATTCCTGCAAACTTACCATTAGCCCATTTATCCGTTGCTCCCATAATTACAATAAGGAAAAACGCTGTTAATAAGAATTCTGCAAGAAATGCAGCTCCCATACTGAATGCTTTTCCATTATAAACTGCCTCTCCGTAGAAGTTTGTGGCAAACGCCCCGGGTTTAGAAAAATCTACTACTCCGGCTCCGTTTAGGATTGTGTATAAGCATCCTGCTGCAACAATAGCTCCTAAACACTGCGCTACAATGTAAGGAACAAGATCTTTTGCAGAAAATCTTCCGCCCGCTAAAAGTCCAAAGGAAACAGCCGGATTAAAATGACCTCCGGAGATATGACCTACAGCGTAAGCCATTGTAAGAACTGTAAGACCAAAGGCTAGTGCAACCCCTAAAAGCCCAATACCTATGTCGGGAACGCCAGCTGCGAAGACAGCGCTTCCACAACCTCCGAAAACAAGCCAAAATGTGCCGAAAAATTCAGCAAAAAGTTTTTTTATCATGTTGTTTATTTTAAAAATGTATCTCAAATGTAGAATTTATATCTTAAAATAAAAAGTTAAAACTGAAAAAATATTTCAAAAATAAGAGAACAAAAATTATAAATTCAATAATTTGGTTTAAAGTTTGTTTGGGATTTATTTGAATACTATTAGAGTCATAGTTGAAAGATATAACATAAACGATTTATCTTTTGTTAGTAATTTAAAGCGGTGGTTAATGAGAAAGTTTCTTTGTGTGGTCTTCGTACCTTTTATTTATAGTTTACATTATTCGCAGGCAGCCAAAAAAGCTCTTCCCTGCTATGATCTTACGACTGTTCTGAAAGTGGAGCCTACTGCACTTTACAAACCCCATTTGGATGCTTCGAAGAGTTTTGGTGTCCAATTACTCAAAGATTCTAAAACAGTACAGAAATACATCAGTAAAGGGAAATTTCATAAAATAAAGAAATCAGGAAAAGGATATAATGTTCAAAAGCTTGATTATAGTAAAGGATATATGGTTTCCAAAGCAAAAACTACCCTGGAGAATATGGGGGCTAAATTCAGTAAAGCTACAAAAGGTGGAACATTTACTGTTTCATCCATTACAAGAACACTGGAGGACCAATGCAGACTAAGAAAAGTAAATTCCAACGCCTCGCTAGGGATTAGTTCTCATAATTATGGCAACTCCTTCGATATTTCTTATGTAAGGTTCAATAATATTCTCAAGTACAATCCGAAAATGGAAGTGGCGTTGGAGAAAGTTTTAAAGCATTATGCAAATGCTGGTAGAATTTATTACATAAAAGAAAAACAACAAAGCTGTTATCATATTACGGTGAAAAATTATTAGTTAAATTCCTACTTGCATAGCATGTTTAGTTTGTATAATTTTATACAACTAAAAACCATGCTTATGACAACATTAAACATTGTAGATTTCATGCTTTCTGTAGACGGGTGCAGAACTGCTACCGATGAATGGAACAAGTGCTGTTCTAATTTTCTTAGAATAAAAGATTTAATTCCTGCAAACTATGTTTTTAATATCTCTGACGGTCAGCTTAATTGGATGAGAAATTACAAGAACTATCCTGAATTTTGTGCAGCAATAGGTATTTATGAAAAGAAACTGATTTTGATCCTTTATCCTATGAATGATGATGGGAAAAGAATTGAAGAAAAGGAATATCCATGCAGTTATCTTATTGAACTGACCCATGATTTGAAACTTCAGGAAGTTCAGGAATATACGATTGTTAAAAATACCGTTCTTTCCAAAGGTTTTGAGAAAATAGAGAAAAACTCAGATATGGCATTCCCTGTATCCAATAAACCTATTCTTGAGCAAGATAAGGCGGTAGAAGCCATTGAAAGCTGGAGAGATTCAGGAATGGATTGGATTTACAAAGAATGTAAAGAATCTGAGGGAGAAGGAATTTTTAGGAAATTCTATGTTCCTACAGCAGATTTATGCCTGTCAGATGATGGCCTGTCAAAAATTACATGTTCTTTTGGGCTTAAGTACAATGATATTTATGGAAAAATGTTAACAACGCTTATCTTTATATCTTTCCATGAAAGCCTTCAAAATTCAGAACGTGTACAAATGACTACCAATACATACGATTGGGCAAAACCATGTCCGCCTATTTGCCGTATACCGGATGTAGGATGCGAATTTTAAAATAATATAGAAAGGAATGGCAGATCTTTATAAGACGATTTTATTCCTCAACTACGGGTTGCTTCTGGCTGTAATACTGTTGGGAGCTGTTAAATACCGCATATTAAATCATAAGGAAAAGCAATATTTTCATTGTATTGCTTTCCTTTTTTTTATTGAACTGCTGAATCTTGTGTTGCCGTATGTTTTCAAGCTTAATGATACATCATTTCTTTATCCGTTTTATATAGCCGGAGAGTTTTTCTTACTGACAAGTTTATTCATAAGAAAATTAGATTGGCCAAAATACCTTCTGGCTCTGGTAGGAACACTGGCTGTTGGGTTTATGATTTCAAAATACGGCTTCGATTATCCTGCGAATGCAGATATTGCTAAAGTGGTTTCCAATATTATCATTATTTGTCTTTCAGGATTTACCCTGATTGGTGAGATTAAAAGCGGAACCGCCCAGAACCGGTTCCTTTTTGTGGATGCCAGTATATTTTTCTACTATTCAGTGTCTGTATTTATTTTTATTGTTCAGCATCAGATCGCTAATCTTTCAGAAAACGATTATTATATCCTTTTTAGCACCAATAATATCCTATCCAGTATTTTGTACTGTTCACTTTTATATACATTCATCAAATTAAAGAAGTAACCTTAAATATTAACCTGTTGATCCTTATAATTGTTACCATAGCAATTATAGTGTCTTTTATTATGCTGGCTTACAGAGCTTTTATCAGCAGGATTATTAAAGAAAAAAATACCCAGCATGAGGCTGAAGTTCTTCATCAGAAGAAATTGGTACTGGAGAATATTAAAGCCCAGGAAGAAGAAAGAAAAAGAATTGCAGTCATGATTCATGATGATATTGGAAACAGGCTCAATATCCTTTCCTTATGGCTTAATAACCTTGATACCCAGGGTGATGAGGTGATAAAAAAAAATATTTATGGTCAAATGTCTTCCCTGATTGATGCTGCCAGAAGTATTTCTCATTCACTATATCCTGTTAATCTTGAATCAGTAGGACTGGTTTTATATGCAGAAGAACTGATTGCCAATCTTTCTCATAAAATTAATATTTCCCTGCAGGTAATGCCGGGATACGAAAAGAAAGATCTTTTTGTAGAAGTACAGTTGTACAGGATTATTCAGGAATTCACCACCAATGTAATTAAGCATTCTGATGCTACAGACCTGTGGATTTACATCAAAGATTATCCGCAAAATATGGCTGTTATTATTTCAGATAATGGGCAGGGATTTGAATATGAAGAGGTGAAAAAGGGAATGGGAATCAAGAATATTGAATCCAGAATCCAGTCTATGAATGCCGTTCACAAATGGAAAAAAACTTTTTTAAATAAAGGAAGTCGTTTAATTGTAAAAATTCCAAAATATCATGAGTTCCCAAATCAAAATAGCACTGATTGATGATGAACAGCTGATCCTTGAAGGGGTAAAAATGCTTTTGTCTAATGAAAAAAATATATCCGTTGGTCTTACCGCCGATAATGGTCCCGATTTTATAGAAGATCTGGGAAAACTTTCTGCATCAGAATTTCCTGATATTGCCCTCGTAGATGTTCAGATGAAGCCCATGAACGGATTTGAGCTGGTGGAAATCCTCAAGGAAAAATATCCGGATCTTAAAATTATTATTCTCTCATCCCATTACAAAACCTCCATTCTGGGGTATATGGTGAAGTTAGGAGTTTCTGCTTTCCTTCCCAAAAATTCAAATAAGAAAACATTTATAGATGCCATAACGATGGTTCATAAAAATGGAGTTTTCTTTACTGCTGAAGATCATCAGATGCTGTTTACCTATATGAACAGTACTGCCAAGAAAAATTCGCTTTTTGAAACAGAAGATGAACTGTCTGAAAGAGAAAAAGATGTTGTAAAACTGATCTGTCAGGAATTCACCAATAATGAAATAGGCGAAAAACTCTTTATAAGCCCAAGAACTGTGGAAAGTCACAGACAGCGTATCCTCGAAAAAATTGGAGCCAAAAACACAGTGGGAATCGTAATCTACGCCATTGTAAACAATATTTACTCTCTTGAAAAAATATAACCTCATTCCGTAGAAATACGGAATTTTTTATTTAGTAGTTTTCACTCTAGCTTACCCCATCTTTCTTCCGTTATTTTGAAATGTCTCTTTTAGGGATTTTAAGTAAAAAAAACATAAATGTACAGACAGGATCTGTATTAAAAATTATTAAAATAATGAATGGCAGTAGAGTGATTTCCGTCGGAATTTTTTTTGACGGTACAGGAAACAACGGAGTAAATGCTCTTTCATCCGATAAACCATTGAACAATAATGAAAGCTATCATGGTGCATTTACCAATATCTATAAATTATACAGATCATTTAACGGATATGAGAAAATATATATTGAAGGAATAGGAACCGTAACAGGAAAAGAAGATAGCAATTTTGCAATGGCAACATGTGCCAACCCGCCCTATGGAAATGGGTATTCTTCTGATGATAAACTTCAGAAAGCTCATGATTTTGTACAGAATATAATCAAAGAAGTGGGTTGTGAATATCACTTTTATTTATACGGATTCGGGAGAGGAGGAATGCTGGCAAGAACTTTTTGTAATCAATTCCTATCTCATTATTTCCATGGGAATATTAAGATAAAGTTCATGGGGATTTTTGATGCTGTAGAATCTAAGCCCTTTAATACTTACGATCTGAGTCTTTCTCATCGGGTAGAAAATGCACTTCACTTCTGTGCTGTGAACGAAAGTCGATTTTTCTTTCCGTTGACAGGCTTTTTTTGTGACTCAAGAGCGATGCGGGATCAAAGAATAGAAGGATATTCATCAGTTTGGAAAGAAATTTTTGTTCCCGGAGCCCATGCAGACGTTGGAGGAGGGTATTTGGAAGGACCGCAATCAGTATATATTTCTACGGATTTTTTAAATATTGATCAGCTGAAAGTCTATGTTGAAGACATCAGAAATGCAAAAACTGATGCCGGAGGTCACAAAATATGGAATGCTTTACTTTCAGAGTATAGAATTGAAGAAAGAAATATTTTATCTCAGGCGTATGTTTGCAGAGATAAAGTCTACAACGAACTTTCAAAAGTGTATGGAAAGCTTATGCTTGAAGAAACCAATAGAATAGCATCTGTTTTTAATCTGGAAATGTATTTTGAAGTAGATTATAACAGACACCCCTTGCTTGAAAGTTTTTATAAAGAATTGGGGACTTACATGAAAGATATTTCATTAGATAGAAAACCAATATACAATTATTATGGATTGGCAGACTATACTCATATTTCAGCCAATTTTGGACTGTATAGCAATAATCAGTCGGGACAGTCGGAATATGAAATTAATGTTGAACTTCTCAATAACGGATTGAATGTTTCAAGCAGTACCACAGTAGATCCGAACAGCCAGACAAGGCTTTCTGTTGAACTTCACTTGCCTGAAGATAATTTTGTGGCAGATTTTCTATACGGAACAAGTGTTCCCAATAATGATATTTGGGTTCGTTCCATTGTAAAAGCTCCTGCAATAAGAATATTAAATGAAATTAACCATTAGCAATTAGTACTTCTCAGTTTTAAATTTAGGTTATTGGGGACATCAGATAAGGTGTCCCTTTTGTTTTTAGAAAGAGTATAAAGATGTGATTAAAGCTCTCAATTTTTTATTTCTGGGCTATTCATTTCTTTTTCCGTATTTTTGCGCTCGAAAATTCATCATTCATTATTAACCATTAATTTAAAAAATGCTTTCGGTTCAAGGTTTAGGATTACACCATTCAGGAAATTATTTATTTCAAAATGTAAATTTCACCATTAAAAAGGATGATAAGGTAGGTCTCGTAGGAAAAAATGGTGCGGGAAAATCCACTTTATTGAAAATGCTGTCCAAAGAAATCAATTTCTTCGAAGGAGAAGTTGTGACTGAGGGAAGCGTTACAATTGGGTTTCTAAAACAGGATCTTGATTTTGTAAAAGGAAGAACGGTTTGGGCTGAAACAATGCAGGCTTTTGAGCAAATTAATGCTTGGAAAAATGAGCTAGAGGAAGTCAATCATCAAATGACCGTAAGAACCGACTACGAAAGTGATTCTTACACGGATTTGATTAATAAAATGACCGAACTGAATGATCTTTTAATGAACCATGATGCCTACAATCTTGAAGGCGATATGGAGAAAGTATTATTTGGTCTTGGATTTAAGGCTGATGATTTCCAAAAAATTACCGATGAATTTTCAGGAGGATGGAGAATGAGAATCGAATTGGCAAAATTACTTCTTCAAAAGAATGATATTATGCTTCTCGATGAGCCTACCAACCACTTGGATATGGAATCCATCATCTGGTTAGAGAACTTCTTGAAAGACTATCCCGGAGCAATTGTTCTCGTAAGTCACGATAAACAATTCATGACGGCGGTTTGTAACAGAACGTTTGATATCAACAATAAAAAAGTTGACGATTACAAAGCCAACTATACAAAATATCTTGTGATGCGAGAAGATCGCCGTGAAAAACTGATTCAGGCTAAAAAGAATCAGGATGCGGAGATCAAGCAGATGGAAGATAACATCAATAAATTCCGTGCAAGTGCTACAAAAGCTTCTTTCGCTCAATCATTGATTAAAAAATTAGACAAAATTGAACGTATCGAAGTTGATAACGAAGACGTTTCAAAATTCAATATTCGTTTCGTACAATCTATGGTTCCCGGAAAAATTATTTTTGAAGCAGAACATTTAGGGAAAGCTTACGGGAAAAAACAAATTTTTGATGATGTAGATTTCATCGTTCAAAGAGGAGATAGAATTGCTCTTTTAGGGCAAAACGGACAAGGGAAAACGACGCTTGCTAAGATTTTGGCAGGTGATATTCAGGATTATTCAGGTTCTTGGAATCTTGGACATAATGTAAACATCGGTTACTTTGCCCAAAATCAGGAAGAGGTTTTAACACCTAACAAAACTGTTTTAGAAGAAGCAGAAGATGCCGCTACAGAAGAAACAAGACCTAGAGTAAGAGATCTATTAGGATCTTTCCTATTTCAGGGAGATGCCGTTTCTAAGAAGACAAAAGTACTTTCCGGAGGAGAAAGAAACCGTTTGGCCCTTTGTAAACTATTACTTCGTCCTTTCAATACGTTGATTATGGATGAGCCTACCAACCACTTGGATATCCAATCTAAGGAGATTATTAAGTTGGCTTTACAGAATTTTGAAGGGACCTTGATCGTAATCTCTCACGACAGAGAATTCCTACAGGGACTTTGTGATAAAATCTATGAATTCCGTGATGGAAAGATGAAAGAATTCCTTGGTGACATTAATGAATATCTTGAATACAGACAAAAAGAAACAATTAGAGAGATTTCTGCAGAAAAAGCTAAACTTCATAAGGAAGATGTAAAAGTAGAGACTAAAAAAGTTGAAGAAAAACCGGTTGTGAGTAACAGCCAGGCATCTAATATTGTAAGTAAGGAGCAGAAAAATATTCAAAATAAAATCAAGAAAGTAGAAGAAAAAATTTCTGAACTTGAAACTAAAGTTGAAGAAATGGAAGCTTCCTTTGCTAAAGAAAACCCTTCAGATGAAACTTTAGAAAAGTATAATACTGCTAAAGAAGAGCTGGATGCTGCTTTGCAGGAATGGGAATACCTGGGAACTCAACTTGATTAAATCAATATATAAATGCTTCATAATTTTTATGAAGCATTTTTTTTGTAACAATAGATAAGTTGTTTCGACGTATTATCTGTAAATCATAAAAGTAATTTAATAGAAGTTTAGTCTGAAAATTAAATTATTTTCCTAATTTTGAAAAATGATTTTTAAAGAAAGCAGAAACTTAAAGAGTTTTATCTCCAGACTATTGTTTGGGGTGTACTTCCTCGCGCTGCTTTCTCAAAGCTTTCACCATCATGATTCTGTAGACTATTTTAAGGCTTTTAATCTTAAAAAGGTTGAAAATTCAATGACGAAAGCTGTTGCTAAAGAGAAAGCTGGCGACTGTCTGGCCTGCCACTTTTTGGTTACCGGACATACATTGGCTCCTGAAGAATTCAGCTTCACCTTTGAGCATTATACGCACGAAGTAAAGCAAATTATTGCCATTCAGGAAAAAATTTGGTCTCAGACCAAATTCACTTTTCAGCTTCGGGGACCGCCCGCAGTTGCATAATCAATCAATTCTTATTGGGTTTTATTGCTCTGAACTTTAGAGTTCAAAGTATATGTTCTAGGCTTAAAGTATAATATTTTAGGTCGCTGAAAGATAGTTGTTAGTTTATAATTGGAACAAAAACGCCCATTACTAGCTTCTGTCATTAATACATTTTACAATCTACATTGTACAATGAAATAAACCCATCCAACAAATTTTAACGAAAAAATGTACCCTCATTAAAGGGGTACGCAATCCATCTATTTACAATGAAATTGATATATTGCCTGCTACTGATCTTTTGTGGATCAGTATTCACGAGTGCACAACAAACTTACACCGTACAAGGAACCGTTCAGGATTTTCATGATAAAACCATGCTGGAAAATGCGGTGGTGAAAATCGGAAACCTTACAGTGAAAACAGATAAAAAAGGGAAATTTTCCTTTGATAAGATTCCTGCAGGGAAGTATACACTCATTGCCAAACATCCTGATTGCAATGATTATACTGAAAATATAGGAGTTGATCAGGATCTTCATATTACCATTACTCTAGAACACCATACAGGTGATATAGAAACCATTACTTTACACGGAAGTCATAAAAACAAAGGTTCCGTAGTAATGAAAACATTGGATAAAGCGGAACTTGAAAGGAATTCTACAGAAAATCTTGGAAATATCCTTTCCAAAATTTCGGGAGTTGCCGTGTTGAAGACAGGAAATAATATTACAAAACCTGTCATTCATGGTCTTTATGGAAGCCGTATTTCTATTATGAATAATGGAGTGAAGCTGGCTGAACAGGAATGGGGGGCAGAGCATGCTCCCAACGTAGATGTCAATGACTTCGAACATATAGATGTTATTAAAGGGGCATCCGCTTTGAAATACGGGAATGATGGAGTAGCGGGAGTCGTACTTCTTGAGCCTGCAATCCCACCAAAGAAAGATACTTTGATGGGAAATGTAAAGCTTTCAGGAATCTCTAACGGAAGAGGGGGTGAAATCTCAGCTAATGTGCTTAAATCCTGGGAGAATGAATGGTTTGTAAAAGCAGGCGGAAGCTATAAAAAGCTTGGTGATATTTATATTCCACATCATACTCTTCAGAATACCGGAGCAGAGGTGAATTCATTCAACTTTTCTTTCGGAAAGCACGGCTTTATGGAGGGGTTTGATGTTTCCTATAGCGGAATCAATCAGGATTTTGGAATTTATAAAGGAGCACATCTGGGAAACAGTTATGATATCTACAGGGCTATGAACTTCGGACAGCCTTATTTTTTGGATGATTTCAGCTATGACATCGGATATCCGAAACAGAATGTAGAACATCATATTGCTAAGTTTTCTGCCTATAAACGTTTCGCTGATTTTGGAAAAATTACTTTTCAATACAGTTTTCAGTTGAACAAACGTAAGGAATATGATATCAGAAAAGGAGATTTGAAAGACACTCCTTCTATGGATTTAAGACTGATTACCCATTCAGCAAGCCTTACTCATCTTATTGAACGTTCAAACTGGAGTCTGGAAAGTGGGATTTCAGCAGGTTTTCAAGATAACTATCCTAATCCGGCAACGGAGGTTAGACGTC
Source organism: Chryseobacterium oncorhynchi (assembly GCF_002899895.1). Classification (GTDB taxonomy): domain Bacteria; phylum Bacteroidota; class Bacteroidia; order Flavobacteriales; family Weeksellaceae; genus Chryseobacterium; species Chryseobacterium oncorhynchi. The sequence continues at coordinate 163,324 of NZ_PPEI02000007.1, read as the reverse complement.
TGATTCCGGATTATTACCGTTATGATGCAGGAGCTTTTTCTATCTTTAAATATACTTTCTCTCCAAAACTGAATGCAGAAGCGGGAGTGAGATATGATTTTAGCAGATATGATTCTTACAAATATTATGATGCTAAAGAGTGGAATGAAAAATATGCAAGTGCTTTTCCTCAGTTTTATATAAAGCAGAGTGGAAGCAGAGTGCTTTCCCGTCCTATTTTTGACTATCATAATTTTTCAGCAAATATTGGTTTGAATTATAAGCCTTCCAAAGATTTTGATGTTAAATTTAATTTTTCAAGAATGAGCAGAACCCCGAATCCGGCAGAACTATTTGCTGATGGACTTCACCATTCTGCAGCCATTATTGAAAAAGGAGATTTAAGAATTAAAAAGGAAGAAATTTATAATGCCAATCTCTCTCTTACAGGTCGTTTCGATGTTTTGAAAGGACTACAGGTGGAAGCTAATCCGTATATTATCTTTTCTGACAGCTTCATCAATCAAATGCCGATAGAGATCCAGAATACAAGTAGAGGAACCTTTGCCGTTTGGGCCTATCAGCAGGTAAAAGCCAGAATGTACGGGATAGATGCAGATGCGCAGCTTACTATTTCGGATAATCTAAAATGGACAACAAGTTTCAGTGCATTAAGAGGAGATGATTTAACAAAAAATGAACCTCTTATCCTAATGATGCCTATGAACCTTAGAAATTCATTGGAATTCAATCTGAATAAACCGTCTCACTTCTATATCAGACTGGAAAATGAAAATGTGTTCAAGCAGAACCGTTTCCCAATCAGAGATCAGCCTGTGCAGTTTATTGAGGATGGAGAACTGGTAACCAGAATAATAGATTACAGTACTCCTCCTGCCTCATTTTCAATATTTCACGCATCAATAGGTGCAGATCTATTCAAAAACATGAATCTGAATTTCAGAATCAATAATATTTTTAACAAAGAGTACAAGGAATATCTCAACAGATTGAGGTATTATATGCCGGAACCGGGAAGAAATTTTGTGGTTACTCTTAAATACAATTTCTAACAATTAATATTAAAAATTAAATTAAAATGAAAAAATTATTCAACATATCACTTTTATTATTTGCAGCTGTATTACTATTCTCATGTCGTAACGGGAACGATGATATCCCTGAAGATATCCATGAGCATGAAGAAATTGGAAAGGTTGTGGTAACTCTTACCAATAAAGCCAATGGCGAAATACAAACGGTAAATGTTATAGACGGCCAAACAGCGGATCACCTTCACCTTAATCAGGGAGCAACTTATGCTGTAGATGTTGATTTTCAAATTAAACATGACGATCATTATCACAGTGCTGAGGAAATTATAGAAGAAAAAGATATGCACTTTGTTGTTTATAAGTTCTCAGGAGCAGATGTAAAAGTAAAAAGAGCAGCTAATGATATCGTAAGAACTGACGGTAAAAAATTAGGACTTAAAACAGAATGGACTGTAGCTACTGCAGCAGCCGGTAAAGTAAACATTACACTGGTACATGGCCCTACTTCTGTAAATGACAATTCTCCATCTGCAGATAACCAATTGGGAAGCACTGTAGGGGGTGAAAGTGATGTAGATCTATTTATAGATTTTCATTAATTAAAAAGAAATCCTTTCAAAGAAAAGGACCTATATCTTTTCATATTAAATTTGGTAAACCACTGATTTTTTCAGTGGTTTTTTTATTTAACAACATTTGGCTGTATTAGTTGATTTTAAATGGGTATTTGTCATAAAAAATTCATATTTTTGCAACCTAAAATTTTAATCAATAATGAAGGTTACCGCACAAAACCATGATGATGTAAGTGCATTGCTTACAGTGACATTGGAAAAATCTGACTACAAAGAAAAAGTAGAAAAGCAGTTGATTAATTATGCTAAAAATGCGCAAGTTCCTGGATTCAGAAAAGGGAAAGTGCCTTTAAGTATGGTTAAAAAACAATATGAAGCAGGTATTGCATTTGAAGAAATCAACAAACAGGTTTCTGATGCTTTGAACAGCTATGTTAACGAAAACAAGTTAAGATTAGTTGGTCAGCCAGTTCCTCAGCCAGTAAACGAGTTCGATTACAACGCTGATCAGTTAGAAGTTGCTTTTGAAGTAGGATACGAGCCTGCATTTACTATAGATTTAGCTAAATATGAAGCTCCTCACTACAAAGTAGAAGCTTCTGAAAAAGAAATCACAAAGAGCATTGAAAACATGCAGAAGCGTTTCGCTGAGCAAGTTCCTCAAGATAAAATCACTAAAGATTCTTACATTGCTTTAGAAGTTTCTCAAGTAGTTGAAGAAGACGCTGAAGGAGAGCACCACCACCACCCAAAGAACGTTACTGTTACAGCTGACAACAAGGAGGCTTTCAAACTAGTAAAAGCTTTGAAAATGGATGGTTCTGTAAAAGTTACTAAGGAAACTCTTGCAGGTGATGAAGAACTAGCTAAAGAATTAGGATTCAGCAAAGAAGAAGTAGAGCACCTACACCACAATGAGGTAGAAGTAAAAGTAAAAGACTTCTATTCATTAAACTTAGCTGAACTTAACCAGGACTTATTCGACAAAGTATATGGAGAAGGAAACATTAAGTCTGAAGATGAGCTTAAAGAAAAAGTAAAAACTGAATTAGACGAGTACTTCCAACAAAATGCTGATGTTCACTTTGTGAATAAAGTATTGGAGCAAGTGACTGAAAAAGAAGAAGTAGCACTTCCTGAAACTTTCCTTGTAAAATGGTTAATGTTCTCTAACCAGAACATCCAGTCTGAAGAGCAGGCTAAAGAAATCCTTGAAGCTGAGAAAAACCAATTAAGATACCAGATTATCGAAGGAAAATTGATGACTGATAACGAAATTAACCTTGACTATGCTGATGTATTAGCACAAGCTGAGCAGTTAGTGAAAAATCAATTGGCTATCTACGGAATTCACCACCTAGGTGATGAGGAGGTTCAAAAATATGCTGTTGAAATGTTGAAAGACCAAGAGCAGGTAAGACAAATCTCTTCTGAAGTAGCTATGGCTAAATTGAAGGATGTTATCCTTGAAAAGTCTAGCAAAAAAGAAACTAAAATTTCTCACGACGAATTTTTAGAAGAACTTAAGAAATAATTATACACCGATATAAATATTTGAAAACCGTCAATTTTTTGACGGTTTTTTTTATTTTAATTAAGGAGGAACCCATCTCTCAATTTTATTTTTTCATATTCTTTACCAATTCAGCCTGTTATTCATTGCTTATCATTCATTTCTCATTATTTTAGGTATGTCATCCAATATTCCTATATTTACCCTTTAAACTTATTACATATATGAAAAAGATCATCATTCCATTTTTCTGTGTCGTACTTTTTTCTGTGCCGGCAGCAGCTCAGAAGAAAGATGCCGCTTCAGTTAAAACAGAGGCTGTAAGCTCAAAACTAACGGCTAAAGATGTATTGGATAATTATTTCAAGGCGTTGGGTGGAAAAGATAAATTAGAAGCTGTAAAATCCATGATTACTGATAACACAATGAGTGCTCAGGGAAAGGAAATTACAATGACAACAAGAAAGTTAGGAAATAAATTCAAGTCTGTACAGTCACTTATGGGGCAAAAGATGGTTCAGCTTTTTGACGGTGAAAAAGGATACTTTGACCAGTTTGGAAAAAAAATAGATATTCCCGCTGATAAGATTCCTGAATTGAAAAAAGGAAAACCGGTAGATGCATTAGCGTTTGAAGGAGCTGATTTTCAAAATGTAACTGTGGAAAAACTAGAGGGTAAAGATTACAATTTACTTTCTTCAGATAAAGGAAAATTTTATTTTGATGCAGCTACAGGTCTTTTGTATAAAACAATGGCAGGAGAGGGGAATATAACTGTAAAAAGTTATATGACAGTAGACGGATTGAAGTTTCCCGCTGAAGTAGAAGCTGAGGGAGGCGGACAAAAAGTAGAAATCAAGACTACTAAAATTGTTATTAATTCTGGAGTTACAGATGCGGATTTTAAATAGAAAATCTAGTACATTATAAATACAAAAGCCGGAAATATTCCGGCTTTTGTATTATCAAAGGTTTATAATTGATTATGAACCATATTCTTTCTTCCATTCATCAGCTGCTCCACTTAGAACTTCATAAAAGTCTTCTCCGTACTTTCTTATCAACGGTGTCTTTAAGAACTTGTAAACAGGTACCTGAAGTTCTTTTCCAAGAGTACAGGCATCGCTGCATACGTTCCATTCATGATAATTTAAGGCTGTAAATGCAGAATATTCTGTAACCCTGATAGGATAGAGGTGACATGAGATTGGTTTTTGCCAGTCTACAGCACCATCTTCATAGGCTTTTTCAATACCACATTTAGTAATTCCTTTTTCATCAAAAGTTACATAGGCACATTCGCGATTCTCCACCATAGGAGTAACATACATTCCGTCGTGTGGATCGGTGGTCCATGTTCCTTGTTCTTCAAGGGCTTTTACCCCTTCCTGGGTAAGATAGGGCTTTATTTTATCAAAAATACCGTCCAGTATTTCAAGCTCATCTTTATCCAAAGGAGCCCCTACATCTCCTTCCACACAACATGCCCCCTTACACTTGGTAAGGTTGCAAACAAATTCTTCGGAAAAGATTTCCTCAGAAATCAATTTATCGTCTATCTGAATCATAATTTTTTAAAATAAATCAAAAACTGTACCTGCTTTAAAGGCAAATAAACTTATAATAATAAGCCATAGGCAAGTCTCCTGCATCCAGTATTTAGGTAAAAATCTCATCATTCTGCTTAAGATAATACTGGATGGAAATGCTAAAAGAAGTAAATATTCGTAGCTTTTATTCATATACAGAATAATGGTGATAAGCTGGGCTGCAGAAAAAACCAGCAGAAAAGTATATTTATATCTGCTTATCGGGCTTTTCTTGTTATAGTTTTTAAAATGGTCATATACCGCATAGATGAGCATTATAACCACGGGGATCAAAGGTATAAGTTCAGTATAATCGGTTACGGGTTTCATTTTTCCAAATGGAAAATAATCGATATCCCATGAAGTAAACTGAACAAAATACATGACAGAAAAATAGCTGAATATGATCAGAATAATTCCTAAAAGAAACCTGAAAAGATTTAATCCTATTTTGGCAGAAGTTGCAATCACGTGGATAATTACAAAAAGAGCTAAAGGCCAGGTGGTAGGAAGAAAAATAAAGTTCAGGGCAATAATGGCACCTACTAATACATATGACTTTTTCCTTACGTCTTCATCTGCACTTGTAAGAAGAAGAATGAGAAAGGAATTGGTAAGCAATGAAACAGCTATTCCTATATCCAGATTTCCCGGATAAAGTCCGAAAATAAAAATGGTATATAGAAATAAAGGAAGATGTGTCTGATAATTAAGAGCAATACTGTGAAAACAAAAATATCCTAAAGCGATTCCCAGAAAAGTTATTCCGGCAATAATTGCTTCATAAGTGTTGAAATTCAGTATGTTAAATATTATTACTACTAAAAGAAGAAAACCAATATAAACAGGAATTGAAAAAATATTGCTTTCTTTTGAAAGTAATTTAAACATTTTTTATAAATTTGTACAAAGTTAATTTAAAAAAGGAAAATAATGACGTCTTTCTTTCTATTCTTAAGCAAAGTTTTCAAATGGACTTTCGGTTTCTTTGATTCTTTTGGAAATGTTTTAAACTGGATTCTATTTATAGTTTGCTGTGTAATGTTTACTTATTGGTGCTATGTACTGGTAGTTACACTAGGAGGCGATAAAGACAAAGACTATTATTCTCCAACGGAAGGTAAGAATCCTTACTACGATCCAAAAATCTACAAAAAAGAAGGTTAATTAATTGGTTATATAGTAAAAAACCGATCAAATAATTTATTTGATCGGTTTTTTTATTACTAACGATTAAAAATTTCTTTTGCTTAGTCGTGGATAGGAAGTACCAGAACAGGGACATTTGAACTTTTAGTAAGCCCTTTTGTTAAGCTTCCTACAAATACATCATAAATTCCACTTCTTCCATGAGATCCCATTACAATGTAATCAGCACTTTTTGCCTTGGCATATTCCAGAATAATATCTTTAGCAAGTCCTTGTTTTAAAAGATGCTCGCAATCGATATCATGAGCAATAATTCTTTGCTCAATTTTGTTGAGCTGCACCAGCTCTTCCCTGATTTCATTCGCTTCCACTTCCGGGAAATACTGAAATCCCATATCACCAATGGCAAAGCCAATATCTGAAGGTGCTACATGAATTAGGTAAATCTTACCATTAAGTTGTTTTGCAAATTTTATGGCACCATCTACCAGTTGGTCAGTTTTGTCCCCAAAATCTACGGGTAATACAATATTTATCATATCCTTTCATTTTGTTACCTAAAGATATGAAAAATTTGCCAGACTTTATGTTAAATAACTTATAATATTCGGATATCAAGGATTTTTTCATCTTCAAGATAAGCCTCAAGGATGTCGTTTTCATCTACTTTTCCAACCCCTTTTGGTGTTCCTGTATAAATAAGGTCACCCACTCTTAATGTAAAGTACTGAGAAGCAAAAGCAATGATATCATCAAAATGAAATAGCATATCCTTTGTATTACCATCCTGAACTTTCTCTTTATTCTTTAAAAGAGAAAAAGATAGGTTTTCCAGATTGTAGTTTTCTTTCTTAAAGAAGTTTCCTACCACTGCAGAGCCATCAAAGCCCTTAGCAAGCTCCCAAGGAAGTCCCTTAGACTTCAGGTCACTTTGAAGATCTCTGGCCGTAAAATCGATTCCCAGGCTGATTTCTTCGTAATGCTTATGGGCTGTTTCCTTTTGAATATATTTTCCGCCTTTTGAAACTTTCAAAACTACTTCCAGTTCATAGTGGATGTCATTTGAAAATTCAGGAATATAAAAATCACTTCCCTTTAAAACCGCAGTATCCGGCTTCATAAAAATAACAGGGTTCTCCGGAATTTCGTTTCCTAATTCTTTAGCGTGTTCGCTGTAATTTCTTCCTATGCAGATGATTTTCATAATTCTTTTTTATTTATTTTCTTCGAACCACATTGAAAGGAGCGAAGCATTTTTTATTTTATGGTACAACTGAAATATATAATCCTGTATGTTTTAATGGGTAAATTCATTTCCACAATAATAACATATAAATTTATGACTCGTTAAAAACGATATTCCAAAAAAACTGGTTGCCTTATCATCTCTGTAAATGTGATTGGAGCCACATTCTGGACATAGAAAATCAAATTCCGGATCTTCAATGGTATGCTCTACCTCTAATGAATACTGTTCATTATCCTTATAATCCTGAAGAACCTGAGTGGCCTTTTCCAGATCTTCTTCAAAAACCTGAAGCTGGATTCCGCCCACAGCCTGTGATAGCAGCCAGTCTGATTGGATAAGCTGTTCATTGGCTATAAAACTATTAATGCCGTTTTCAGCCAATATTTGTTTATCCCTATTGGCTTCAAGGGCAGTTTCATAAAACTTAAAACGAATCAGATCAGACATGATTAAAATTTACTTGACAGTTGAATTTTTGTAAAAACTTTCTTGGTGTATAAAGGAAAATCAGCATTTTGAAGCCATCCGTAATATCCAAGATCCTTTTGGAAGACAGCCTTTACCCCTTGTCCTTTATACTTTCCGAAGTTGAAAACTTCCTCCATTTTTTCATTGTAACCAATAAATCCGGCAAGGTCTGCATTCTTGTTATGGAATGTAAATTCGCTTAATGGAGCAACTTCATTCGGAATATCATCGTATTTTCCTACCTGAGCATCTAAAACCTCAAATGTTGCCATTACATCAGCTTCTGCAGAGTGTGCATTTTCAAGGGTTTTCCCACAATAGAACTGGTATGCAGCTCCAAGGTTTCTCGGTTCCTTTTTATGGAAGATCGTTTGTGCATCTACCAGTTTGAATTTACTAAGATCAAAATCCATTCCTACTCTTAATAACTCTTCAGCCAAAAGCGGAACATCAAATCTGTTGGAGTTGAAACCTCCAAGGTCAGTGCCGGCAATCATTTCCATGACTTTAGAAGCAATATCTCTAAATGTAGGAGCGTCTTTTACATCCTCATCATAAATTCCGTGAATTTCACTGCTCTCTTTTGGAATAAGCATTTCCGGGTTAACACGCCATGTTTTGCTTTCTCTGGATGCATCAGGATTTACCTTTAGGATACAAATCTCAACGATTCTGTCTTTTCCGATGTTGGTTCCTGTAGTTTCCAGGTCAAAAATACAAAGCGGTTTATGGAGTTTTAAGTTCATGTTGATAATTAATAATTTGAAAATGTGTTAATTTTAAAAGGAGGTATACATTTGTTTTGTATCCTCATATAAGTTTTTAACTTTTATTTTAGTTGTCCTTGAAAAACAAGCGATACTAATATATAATAAATGACAAGCATTGGAATTCCTACAACTTGGAAGAAAGCCAGAATTGCAATTCCACCAACCAGCAATATTACTTTTGGATAATTGTCTTTCAGTTGCTTGGATTTGAATTTCATCGCCATCATCTTTATTGGACTGATCAGAAGCCATGAAGTAAGAAGCGTTAGTAAAATCAGTAGCAATTCATTATCAAACAAAAAGCTGAAAGATCCAGTTTCCTTAAAGGCATAATATAATCCGAACAATAATACGGTATTGGTAGGAGTATTTAATCCTTTGAAATAATATCTCTGTTCCTCATCAAGATTAAAAATAGCAAGTCTTAAACAAGAGAAAGTGGTTACCAGTAATCCTATATATTTGATTTCAAATGGAAAATGAAAACCAAGAAGCTCAGTTCCAAATGGTTCAAGGGCTTTATACATAGTAAGTCCCGGGATCAATCCAAAGCTTACCATATCCGCAAGAGAATCAAGCTGAAGCCCCAAATTGGAGTTTGACTTTACGGCTCTGGCTACAAATCCGTCAAAGAAATCAAAGATGGAGGAGAGGATAAGGCATATTGCCGTTGTCTGATAGTCTCCTAAAATAAGATGTATTGCACCCACACAGCCTGCAAATAAATTAGCCAGGGTCAAGGCATTGGCCAGATTATTCTTTATAAAATCCATAACCACAAAATTACAGTTTTTAAAAATTCTAACTCAAAATAATCTGCACTAAAAAATGCAATAAAGTGATTTTGGTGTAAATTTGCCCCATGAAATTTTTAAAAGGATTTAGAAAACAGGAAGTTCTGGCATTGCTTTACAGAATTTTTTTAGCCTATGCTTTTTATCAGATTGCAAGACTTTTATTTTGGTTTTTTAATAAAGACCTGATCAAGGTAGATTCTGTTTCAGACTATCTGAAGCTTGCCTATCATGGTACAGCATTTGATACCACGGCAATTTTGTACGTTAATGCATTATTTATACTGCTCAGTCTTCTTCCGCTGGTTATCAATACAAAAAAAGTATTTCAGAAAGTTCTTTTCTGGCTTTATTTTATCACAAACGGACTGGCATATGCCATGAATTTTGGGGATTTTATTTATTACAAATTCTCTCAGGCCAGATTGACGTCTGCTGTATTTCAGGTAGCAGAACATGAATCCAACGTGTCTCAGACACTGATGATCTCAATCGGGCAACATCCTTTTGTCCTGATTTGGTTTGTTATTTTAATGGGATTGTGGGTTTTCCTTTATAAAAGAGTAAAAGTTGAAGAGGCAAAGCCTGCTAGATTATTACCCTATTTTCTTTCTTCCATCGTTACTTTATGTATTACTGCAGTGTTGGTTGTAGGGGGAATCAGAGGAGATTTCAAGCATAGTACAAGGCCTATTAATATGGTAGATGCTACGCGTTTTGTAGCAAATCCGCTACAAGGAAATATGGTTCTTAACAGTACTTTCTCATTTTTTAGAACTTTAAATACAAACAATTTTAAGGAAGTTCATTTTGTGGACGAAAAGTATATTGAAGACAATGTACAGCCTTATAAAGTATACGACAGAAAGGTGGAAAACCGGCCCAATATTGTTATTTTTATTGTAGAATCATTTGGTAGAGAGTATTCCGGAGCTTTTAATAAGGACAAAAATATTAAAGATTATGTTTCTTATACTCCGTTTATGGATAGTCTGGCTACCCAGAGTCTTATTTTCCCTAATACATTTGCAAACGGTAGACAGTCCATTCATGGGATGAGCAGTGTATTGGCGGGAATTCCGAGTCTTACGGATGCTTTTACAGGATCACCATATTCCAATCAGAAAATACAGTCAATTGTTTCTGTGTGTAACGATCTTGGTTATGATACCTCCTTTTATCATGGTGCACCCAATGGATCTATGGGCTTCCTTGGGTTTGGAAATATTTTAGGGTTTAAACATTATTTTGGAAAAACAGAATACAATCACGATGAGGATTTTGACGGAATGTGGGCAATCTGGGATGAACCGTTCTTACAGTATTTTGCTAAAAATGTAGGAAAGAAACAACCTTTCATGACAACCGTATTCACAGCTTCTTCCCATCATCCTTTTAAGATTCCTGAAAAATATAAAGGAAAATTCAAAAAAGGACCCCTGGAAATGCATGAGCCAATACAGTATACTGATTATGCCATTAAAAAATATTTTGAAACGGCTAAAAAACAACCATGGTTTAATAATACCATCTTTGTTTTTACCGGAGATCATACCAACCAGATTTATTATCCTGAATATGAAAAGGCAATGAACCGTTTTGCTGTCCCGTTAGTTTTCTATTCTCCAAATCCTGAATATAAGCTTAAAGGAGAAAATCAGGAAATAGCTCAGCAAATAGATATTTATCCTACATTGGCTGATCTTATTGGTTACAATAAACCTATCAGAAGCTGGGGTAGAAGTTTGGTAAGTGATAAAAAGTATACGCCTATTATGATGAATTCGGATGGAAATACGGAACAGTTTATCATTGGGAACTACATTTACCGCTTTGATGGAAAAGAAATTATAGGGGTATATGATAAAACTGATCTAGGTTTTGAAAAGAATCTGATAGGCCAACTTAAAACTCCTGAAGTGGAAAAAGGGAAGCAGATCGCTAAGGCCTGGTATCAGGATTATATGAATAGAGTGATTAATAGAAAACTGTATTAGGCTAAAACAATAAAGAGAAAGGGTGTGAAAGGCCAATAAATCTGATCTGAAAATTTTACAGTTTTACCATTTTACCTTTTCGCTATTTTACCTCTTTATGCTTTGTATAATAAAAGTTTTTGTTTGTTGAAAATTAATTTATATTTTTATCAATACGTAGATAAGAATATTATATTAAAATTAAAACGATAAGAAATATGAAAAAATTAATGTTAACATTTGCACTTTCTTTATTTGGTGTACTTACGTTTGCACAGATAGAAGGCAAATGGAAGACGATAGATGATGAAACAAAGCAAGCGAAGTCTATTGTAGAGATTTTCAAAAAATCAGATGGGAAATACTATGGTAAAGTTTCCCAATTGTTGATAAAACCTGCTGATCCTAATTGTTCATCTTGTAAAGATGACAGAAAAGGTAAGCCAATTCTAGGATTGGAGATCATCAGAGGATTGAAAAAAGAAGGCGATGAGTTTACCGGAGGAACTATTACAGATCCAAAAACTGGTAAAACTTACAAATGTACTGTTACAAAAAGCGGAGATAAGCTAAATGTAAGAGGCTATCTGGGATTATCATTATTAGGTAGAACCCAAGTTTGGGAGAGAACTAATTAATATAAGTTTAAACAGAATTTTAAGACGGCATTTCAGAAATGAAATGTCGTTTTATTTTTTTTTGGAAAAAGCTATAGCGAAAATCTTAGTTCTAATAAATGATATCTTCACTTTAAACATAATAAAGAGAGAGGAAAAATTGCGGACAACAGAATCTATTAAAAATTTTGTATGATCTTAGAAAAAATGCCAAAGAACGGGGCTGTCAGGAGGAAAAACCTTTTTAAATAAAATTAATATTAAGACTTACCATTCAAATGAGATGCCTTTTTTGTTATGTTAGTAATAAAAAAACACTATTTTTGTAGTCTAAATTTTTCAAATAAATATGGCAGAATATACTTTTCGTGAGGTAATTGCACAAGCAATGAGCGAGGAAATGCGTAAAGACGAATCCATCTTTTTAATGGGGGAGGAAGTTGCAGAATACAATGGTGCGTATAAAGCTTCAAAAGGAATGTTGGATGAATTTGGTTCTAAAAGAGTAATCGATACACCCATTGCTGAACTTGGTTTTACAGGAATTGCTGTAGGGGCTGCGATGAATGGTAACAGACCAATTGTAGAGTATATGACGTTCAATTTCTCATTGGTAGGTATTGATCAGATTATCAATAACGCAGCGAAAATCCGTCAAATGAGCGGAGGTCAGTGGAACTGTCCTATCGTTTTCAGAGGACCTACTGCTTCTGCAGGACAATTGGGAGCTACACACTCTCAGGCTTTCGAAAACTGGTTTGCAAATGTTCCAGGTCTTAAAGTAATCGTTCCTTCGAACCCTTACGATGCAAAAGGATTGTTGAAAACAGCTATTCAGGATAATGACCCAATTATTTTCATGGAATCTGAGCAGATGTATGGTGATAAAATGGAAATTCCTGAGGAAGAATATTACTTACCAATAGGAAAAGCAGAAATTAAGAAAGAAGGAACAGACGTTACTTTGGTTTCTTTCGGTAAAATCATGAAGTTGGCTATTCAGGCTGCTGAAGATATGGCTAAAGAAGGAATCTCTGTAGAAGTTATCGATCTTAGAACAATTCGTCCATTGGATTTTGATACTATTTTAGAATCTGTAAAGAAAACAAATAGATTAGTTATCTTAGAAGAAGCTTGGCCATTTGGTTCAATATCTTCTGAAATTACATACATGGTACAGCAAAAAGCATTCGATTATTTAGATGCTCCAATCAAGAGAATCACCACTCCTGATGCGCCTGCACCTTATTCTGCAGCATTGTTTGCAGAATGGTTCCCTAAGCTTGAAAAAGTAAAAGAGGAAATTAAAAAAGCGATGTACGTTAAATAGTAATAGAGAAAAACTTCCGAAAGGAAGTTTTTTCATTTATTATATTCATGAAGAAAAATTCTTTGGGTCATAAATTTAATATAAATTTGCGCGTTTAAAAATAAATAAGCTGACATGGCAGACGTTACAGAAGATGGTTATCATTTTGACATTAAAAAACTTTCTTTTATTGGAGTTTTAGTATCTCTCGGGATTGTTTTCGGAGATATAGGTACATCACCGCTTTACGTAATGAAAGCAATTGTGAATGCAAGATCTGAGGGGAGTAATATGCCTTTCAATGAATATATAGAAGGCGCTCTTTCTTGTATTATCTGGACACTTACTCTTCAGACTACTATAAAATATGTGATCATTGCTTTAAGAGCTGATAACAAAGGAGAAGGAGGTATTTTAGCATTGTTTTCCTTGGTTAGAAACCTCAAAAAGGGATGGTTGTATCTTATTGCGATTGTAGGAGCAGCAGCACTTATTGCGGATGGTGTGATAACTCCATCACTTACCGTAATGTCTGCCATTGAAGGTCTTGAGATCTATAATCCTCATACACCTGTGGTCCCTATTACTATTGGAATTCTAATTGCAATTTTTGTGGTACAGCAGTTTGGAACCAGTTTTATCGGGAAATTCTTTGGCCCTGTAATGGTTGTCTGGTTTTTAGTGCTGGGTGGTTTAGGAGTACTTCACTTGAGTGAAAATTTTGAAATTCTAAGGTCTTTTAATCCTTACTATGCCTACAAACTTATTGCAAATTCTCCTAGTGCAATTGTTATTCTTGGAGCTGTTTTTCTTTGTACAACAGGGGCAGAAGCGCTTTACTCAGATTTAGGGCACTGTGGGGCTAAAAATATAAGAGTAAGCTGGGCATTTGTTAAGGTTATGCTTATTTTAAACTATCTTGGACAAGGGGCTTGGCTTTTAACCAATCACAATAAACCTGGCTTTTCTGTAGTAAACCCTTTCTTTGGAATCATGGAAGAATGGATGATTATCCCAGGAGTAATTTTAGCAACAGCAGCTGCAATTATTGCAAGTCAGGCATTGATTACAGGCTCTTTTACCATTTTCTCAGAAGCAATGTCTCTAAACCTATGGCCTAATCAAAAAATTGATTATCCTTCTGGTGTTAAAGGACAAATGTATATTCCTAGAATCAATTGGGGACTTTTAATTTTATGTATTATTGTTGTTCTTCATTTTAGAGAATCAGGAAAAATGGAAGCCGCATACGGACTTTCTATTACGGTCACGATGTTAATGACAACAGTACTGTTGGTTTTCTGGCTATTGAAACACAGAGTAAGTAAAATACTGATCCTATTTTTTGCCCTAGTCTATATGGCTATTGAATTAGGTTTCTTCAGCGCAAATATTATTAAATTCATGGAAGGTGGATGGATTACGGTTGTATTAGCCGGATCTATTGGGATTTCTATGTATGCATGGTACAACGGTAGATTAATAAAAACAAGATTTATTCAGTTTGTAAAAATAGATAAGTACATTTCTATTCTTAAAGATATGAAGCTGGATGAGACCATTCCAAAATATGCTACCAATCTGGCTTACCTGAGCAGAGCAAAAAGAAATGATGAAGTAGAATCAAAAATTATCTATTCCATTATCAAAAAGCAGCCTAAAAGAGCAGATCATTATTTCATTCTAAGTATTGTTAATCAGGAAGATCCATACACATTCAGATATACTGTGGATGAGATTCTGCCAGGAACGGTTTATAAAATAAACTTCCTTTTAGGATTTAAAGTAGATAGAAGAATAAATGATTATTTCAATATGGTCTTGAAAGATCTTATGGCTGACGGAACCATTCCGTCAAGAAGCAGTCATCCATCATTAAGAGCACACAATATACCGCCGGATCTGAAGTATGTAATCATAGATAATACATATATCAACGATATCCTTTTAACTGTTAAACAGAAGATTACCCTGAATATTTATAACTTTGTGAAGTATATTGGAAGTGATGACTTTAAGGCTTGGGGAGTCTCTTCTCACAACGTAGAAGTAGAATCTGCACCTATCACAGAACTTACAGTATATGATAACAAGATTGAACAGTCCGGTTACTTCCGTCATAACTCTTAAGCTCAGGAACATTTAACCATACTATCTATTTAAATAAAAATCGATAAATTTGTAGATAATTTTTTTAATGGATACAATACAAAAAGAAAAAAATATAGCTTTAATCAAGGATGTTTTAAGAAACTACTTATTAGAAAAAGGGTTTAGAAACACTCCTGAAAGATATACGATATTAGAAGAGATTTATAATATGGATCATCACTTTAATGTAGATGATCTGTATCTTCTGATGATGCAGAAAAAATATCACGTTTCTAAGGCTACCATTTACAATACTATTGAAATTTTCCTTGATGCAGGTCTTATCCGTAAGCATCAGTTTGGAGAAAAGACCTTGACTTCTTCTTCCTATGAAAAGTCTTATTTTGATAAGCAGCATGACCACTTAGTGATCTACAAAAAAGACTCTGATAAAGAGATTGAAGAAATTATTGAATTCTGTGACCCAAGAATCCAAGGAATCAAAGAAGCCATTGAAGAAGCATTTGGCGTAAATATTGATTCTCATTCGCTGTATTTTTATGGCACTAAGAATGACTAATTAATGAGAAAAATCCTTTTTCTGTTACTCTTTATTTCTACGCTCAGCTTTGCGCAGGAGAAAACTCCGGTGAAGAGGGATCCTTATTTGCAGACTCCATCATCGGCCCAACCCAAGCAGCTGAAACCTGAAAATAAAGTAAAAATCATCCATGCAGATGAGATGAGTAAAAACCCTGAAAAATATGAGGGGAATCAATATCTTACAGGGAATGTTCAGATTGAACATCAAGGTTCTGTTCTTACAGCAGATGAAGTTATCATATACAATGAAGAAAATTTTGTAAAAGCCATAGGTAATACAAAACTTCAGAATGCTGATGGCTCAGTAATCACTGCCGGTGAGATGGAATATGATGGTAATACCCAAAAAGGTGTTGCCCGAAAAGATGTTGTCCTTACAGATCCTAAGCAAACCATTAAAACAGATATTCTATATTATGATAAGCTTAATAATCAAGCCTATTTTAATACAGGTGGTACCATTTCAGACAGCCAGGGAAATGTAATGTATACAAAATCTGCAACGTATTTCCTGACTACCAAAATGATCGATTTTGTGGGAAATGTGAAAATTGATAACGCTCAATATATCATTGAAGGAGCTAATATCAAGCAGAATCAAAATACGAAAGTTGCCGAGTTTTTCGGACCTACAACCATTACCAACCGTGCCAATCCAAAAAATAGAGTATATACCGAAAGAGGAACTTATAGAATGGAAACTAAGGAAGCTTTCCTTAACAAAAATTCCAAGATATTTTATAACGATAAAATCCTTACCGGTGATGATATGTACTACAATCAGCTTTCAGGGTTTGGAAAAGCTACAGGAAATGTGACTTTGGACGACCCTAAGGAAAGGAGGTACATAAAAGGAGGTTATGGAGAGATTTTCGAAAAGAAAGACTCTTCAATGATGACAAAAAATCCATATGCTGTAAAGATCATGGAAAAAGATTCCATTTACTTTGCCTCAGAAAAAATTATCTCCTACCAAAAACCGGATTCATCAGATATCAAAATAAAGAAAAGCTACCTAAGAGCCTATAAAAAGGCAAGAATCTATAAGTCTAATGCACAGGGAAGAGCAGACTCTATCGCGTTCAATGAGACAGATGGTATTATGCATATGTATACAAATCCAATTCTATGGAGTGGTGAAAAGCAGGTAACCGGAGATAAAGTAGAAGCTTATTTTAATACAAAAACCGAAGATTTAGACTCATTAAAAGTCATTGGAAATGCCTTTGCCATCAGTAAGGTAGATTCCCTAACCCTGAAAGACGAATTCAATCAGGTGAAAGGAAAGTTTATGACGGTCTACTGTGAGAATAATGATATAAAAGAAGCAAGGGTAGTAGGAAATGCACAGGCAATTGCCTATGTAGATGATGTGGATAAAGAGACCAAAAAGCCAGAAAGAATCGGAATAACACTTTCTGCCTGTGGAATTATTGGTGCCTTATTTGAAGAAAGAGGATTGCAGATCATCTCTTGTAGTATTGGAGCAACTTCAGACACCTATCCTATGAGTAGAATAGAACCTGCAAGAAGAAAGTTCCCAGATTTTAACTGGAATACAAAAGACAGGATCAGGAAATGGCAGGATATATTGGTAGACAGTCCAAATTATGAAGAAATTAAGTATTCCTCGGACAATGAACTCTTTGATAAAGCCCAGAAAGCAATAGATGACGAAAAAGCAAAAGAAGAGGCTAAGAAACCGAAAAGAGTAAGAAAATAATATAGAACCGCTTTATTTATTAAGGCGGTTTTTTTATTCCCCCATCAATAATTTCGGCATTTGCTGAATCTTTTATAGCTTTGCTGAAATTTTTTGAGACGATGGAAATGCATAAAGATTTTTTTACATATCAGGCACAAACCACCCAATTTGCGGCAGGTTTTGAAGTTGAAAAAGCAGAGGGAAGCTATATTTATGGTACAGACGGAAAGAAATATCTTGACTTTGTAGCAGGAGTTTCTGCCAATACTCTGGGACATTCACATCCTAAAATTGTCAATGCTATTAAAGAACAGGCGGACAAATATCTTCATGTAATGGTCTATGGAGAATATGCACAGGATAAGCCTATAGCACTATGTAAATTGCTTGCAGAAGCCACACCGGAACCATTAGAAGTAACTTATCTTGTAAACAGTGGAGCAGAAGCTATTGACGGAAGCTTAAAACTGGCAAAACGATACACAGGAAGAGAAGAAATAATCTCCTTCAAAGACTCTTACCACGGAAATACACACGGAGCTTTAAGTGTTTCAGGAAATGAAGCCCATAAAAGAGAATTCCGTCCGCTATTGCCGATGGTCTCATTCATTGAATTCAATAATGAAAAGGATTTTGATAAGATCACAGAGAAAACAGCTTGCGTCATTCTGGAAACCATTCAGGGGGCAGCAGGATTTCTTGTTCCTGATAATGACTATCTGATCAAGTTGAAAAAAAGATGTGAAGAGGTTGGAGCGCTTTTAATCCTCGATGAAATTCAGCCGGGGTTCGGAAGAACCGGAAAATTATTCTCATTTGAGCACTTTGGAATAGTTCCTGATATTTTGGTGATGGGAAAAGGAATGGGTGGCGGAGTTCCTGTGGGAGCTTTCATGAGTTCCAGAAAAATTATGGAAACATTATCTCATTCCCCTAAACTTGGGCACATTACTACTTTTGGTGGAAACCCACTCATTGCGGCAGCCAGTTATGCTACCTTAAAAGAAGTCCTGGACAGTGGCTTAATGAATGAAGTGGCTGAAAAAGAGAAATTATTCAGAGAACTTTTGGTGCACCCAAAGATTAAAAATATTAACGGTAAAGGTTTAATGCTTGCTGTAAATCTTGGATCTCCAGAATATACCTTGGGCGTAGCTAAAAAATGCATGGAAAAAGGACTTATTGTATTCTGGCAACTATACAGAAATGAGTACCTGAGAATATCCCCACCTCTTACATTATCCAAAGAAGAAATCAAAGAGGGATGTCAGATTATTCTTGATATACTAAATGAAAACTAAAGATAAAATCTCTCTGTTTCGGAGAGATTTTTTTTATGCCTTACATTATACCATTATCTCTTAAAACTTAACATAATACAGATTTGATTCCGGTGATAAATATCATGCTGATTCTATAAAAAAGTAATTGTTTTTTTGCGTAATAAAAAAATTAATTTATATATTGCGGGACGATAAAAACAAAGATTATATGGCGAAACATAAAGTCCATTACGAATTCCCAATGCACTGTTTATCAGAGATTTTATATGAATATCTGGCAACGGGCGAGGGGTTATCTGAATGGTTTGCGGATGAGGTAATAGAAAAAGGCGATGACTTCTTTTTTAGCTGGGGTGGAGGACCTGCAGAAAAGGCCACATTAATCAGATATAAGCCTGAAGGTTTCGTGCGTTACAGATGGGAAGAAGATGAGGGAACTAAAAACTTCTTTGAAATGACAATCACAATAGATGATATTACAGAAGATTTAGCATTAAATATTACTGATTTCTGTGAAGAAGGTGATGAAGAAGAAAACGCAATGTATTGGGAAAATCTTATTGAGAACCTTAGAATAAAGTTAGGTGCTGCATAAGGCAGGATCGTATTAAATGATAAAACTGATGAACGATTTATCGTTCATTATTTTTTTGTAAATAAATCAGATCAAAAATTGGAAAATCAATATTTTACATCAGACGCATTAAATGTAAAGAATAGAGCCTTTCTTTGGGGCGATGCAGTAAAAGTTTCTTTCTTTATAAAAAATGGAGAATTAATCATGGATGAAGAATGCTATTTCTTCCTGATGGCTTCCATGAGAAAGATGAGAATGAACATTCCTCTTACTTATACGCTGGAATTTTTTCAGTCACTTTTTCAAAAGGATATTATTGATGGTAAAGGAATAAAGAACGGAATTATCAATTTCCAGGTCTTTAGAAATAACGATGAGTTAACCCTTGCAAAATCTTCAGTTTCCTATTTTTATGAAATCGTGGAAATGGAAGATGTATTGGCTGTTCATTCAAGAGCATTGGAACTTGATCTTATTAAGGAAATCAATGTGAATAACAACCTTTTGAGCAATATCAGGGTACATTGTCCGGAAAATATCTATGGAGGAATTTATGCGCAGGAAAACGATCTTGATGATGTGATTCTTTTGAATCCCAATAAAAGAATTGCGCGTACCACTAGTGGAAACCTTCTTTTTCTTGACGGAAATATCATTAAGGTTCCAAAGCAGACTGAAGGAGCTTACATTTCTCCACTGATGGAGAATTTTGTTACTTTTTTACATAAAAATAACCTTGCAGATATTCAGGAACACGAGATTATTGCATTTGAATCTCAGAAAGCAGAAGAAATTTTGATGATTTCTGATGAGAAAGGCATATTTTCTGTAGGTAAAATAAGAAATAAAACCTTTGAAACTTCCCGATTCTCAGAATTGGTAGAAGGCTGGAAAAAGAGTTTTAATCAATAAAATTGACAAACCCGGTAAACAACGAAGTTCTTAAAGTCCTTTACCGGGTTTTATTCTGATTATATCAGAATTTGTTATGTATTTTAATATTCGTTGAAAACTTCAATGAATTTCTGTGCGATTTCCTTTTGCCCTTTTTCGCTGGTTATATAATTTCTGTCAGAAGAATTATTAATAAATCCCAGCTCAACCAATACAGCCGGAGCTTTGGTTTCTCTTAAAATATGAAGATTGCGTTCTTCAATTTTACGGGCATTGAATTTTTGAGATATTTTTTCAGCCAATATTTTTGAAGCTTCAGTTTTTTGAACAAAAACTTCAGTTCCCTGCTCAGATGTTTCCTTTTGAGGAGACCTATTGACGTGAAGTGAAATGACCATTTTCGGGCTCAGTTTGTTGATTTGGGCAGTCCTTTCAGAAAGACTAGGATAAGTATCCGAGCTTCTTGTTAAAATCACCTCATACTTCTCCTGATCCTTATTCAGCTTTTGAATTTCCGTAGCAATACTTAATGAAATATCTTTTTCGGAGAAATTACCATATACTGCTCCTAAGTCATTTCCTCCGTGGCCGGCATCTATGACAATATATTTCTTGTTAAGAGGTGCAAATGATAAAAATGTAGTCGAAAAGATTGATAAAGCAAGTAATGTACTACCTTTCATTTCTGTGATTTTGGTTTTTCAAAGAACGGAAAAAGTTTCTTTAAAATTGGTTAACAGAATCTTAAAATTTGTTAATTGTGTTCTGAAACTGAAAAAGTTACTATTAATTCAGAGAAATGTCTTCAGGTGAATTGGCCCAAAGGAGGAATTCACCACCAAGGTTCTGCATAATGGATTTCCATAATGTTTGATCGTTGGGAAGAGTGTAATCCAAATTATAAACATCTACTACAGTCCACATCTTTCTTTGAACCTCACTATCCAACTGGTTGGGAGACCATCCGGAATATCCTGAGAATATTTTTATATTCTGAATATCCAGCACATTACCCAATACGGCATTTATGATGCGTTCAATGTCTTCTGTAAGATAATATTCATCATTAATTTCAGTGTAAATCTCAGTAATCCTTTCGCCTTTTACAATGAAGAATACTTTTTCGTTTTCTACAGGCCCTCCATCATATACTTCAATTTTGAAATCGAAGAATTCCTTGAACTTACTACTCATTTGGCTGTTCTTCTTATTCAATATCAAACCAAATGCACCGCTTTCATTATGTTCAATAACCAATACCACCGATCTTGAAAAAAGATCGCCGGAAATGTCAGGTGTCGAGATTAATATTTTACCTTTGTATGAGTGATTCATACTCAAATTTAATAAAAAATATTTATGGAAAACCTGCACGACAAAAGAAAAGTGTACGAGAAATCCCAACTTATTGAAAGTGAGATAAAACAAAATCCAATTGAGCAGTTTAGAAACTGGTTTTTGGAGGCTAGCGAAAGCTCTGTGATCTCTGAAGCCAATGCCATGGCGGTTTCTACAGTAGAAGAAGACGGATGTCCGAGAACAAGAATGGTTCTATTGAAAGCCTATACTCATGAAGGATTTATTTTCTATACCAATTATAACAGCAGAAAAGGAAAAGCTATAGAAAGTAACCACAAAGCTTGTTTGCACTTCTTTTGGCCTAATCTGGAAAGACAGATTATTATCAAGGCTAATTTAGAGAAAATTGCAGAAAATCTGAGTGATGGTTATTTTCATTCAAGGCCGAAAGGAAGCCAGTTGGGAGCAATGGTTTCTCCACAAAGCCAAATTATTCCAAACAGAGAGTTTTTGGAAGAAAAGCTAAAGGATCTGGAAAAAGAATATGAAAATACCGAAGTTCCAAGACCATCTAATTGGGGAGGGTATCTGGCAAGGCCCTATGAGATTGAGTTCTGGCAGGGAAGACCTAATCGTCTTCATGATAGGATTATTTATGAATTAGACGATCTGGATTGGAAGATTTCAAGATTGGCTCCCTAATGAGGGGTTATAAGCCTATAATGAGAGGTTAAAAAGATTGCTATAGGGTCAAGTTCATTTGAGGGCTTACTACGCGCTTTAACCAATCTTAATAAAGGCATAGTATTAATAAAAGCAGGCTAAATAAAGCCTGCTTATTTTTTTTCTATTAAAAACAAAAGGCTGTTTCTAAGAAACAGCCTTTGAATTTTTGTAATCTGAATGATTATTTTTTCTTAACACCAGAAACTGCATTTGATAAATCAGCTCCAGCCTTAAATTTAGCAACTTTTTTAGCAGCGATTTTGATTGGCTTTTTAGTTGCAGGGTTAATACCTTGTCTAGCTGCTCTCTCAGCTACTGAGAAAGTACCGAAACCTACTAAAGAAACTTTTCCGTCTTTTTTCTTTAATGTAGAAGTTACGTTAGAAATGAAAGACTCTAAAGCAGCCTTTGCTGCAACTTTAGTGATACCTGCATCTTTTGCGATTGCGTCGATTAATTCAGACTTGTTCATAATTTTTAATATTAAAGTTAGTTCGTAATTATAGCAAATATAATACTATTTTCTAATTGTGCAATTTTTTTATTAAAACTTATACAATTTTTTTACTTTTCAGTGAAAACAGTTAAAATATGATAATTCGGGTTTTCACGAAAAATCTACGTTACGGGTTACTAAAATCGTGCCAAATGCTTATGTTTATTGACTTTAGCAAAAAGTTAATATTATTTCCTGTATTTATTAAATCCTAAATTGAGTGTAAAGTATTAATGTTTTTAAGAATATAATTATTAATTCTATAAGTAAAAGTCACATTTCTTGTGTTTTATAAAATTAATTACCTGTGTTTATGGGAGTTTTTTAATGATAGTGAAGGTCTGTTTTATTAATTTTTATTAATAAATTTGCAACATGCTAATAGAAGTTTTCAAATCCAAGATTCATAGGGTAAGAGTTACAGCCTCTGACCTTAATTATATAGGAAGTATAACGATCGATGAAGATCTTATAGAAGCTGCCGGTTTGGTAGTGGGAGAAAGGGTTTATATCGTGAATGTGAATAACGGGGAACGTTTTGATACATATGTTATCAAAGGAAAAAGGAAATCAGGAGAAGTATGCCTGAATGGGCCTGCGGCAAGAAAGGTACAAAGAGATGATATTATTATCATTATTGCCTATGCACAGATGACACCTGAAGAAGCAAAAGATTTCCAGCCGAAGATCGTTTTCCCGGACGAAAAAACAAACCTTCTAACCTAGTTCATGGAGAAAACAAAAAATAATCCATTAAAATCAGTACTCACAATAGTAATATCGCTTGCTTTTGCAGGCTTTTTTTTATGGCTTGCCTTAAAAGGGCTTGATTTTAAAGTGATTCAGCAGTCATTGGCGAAAGCGAACTACCTTTGGGTGTTGTTCGCATCAGTATTTGGCCTTTTAGCCTACTGGTTTAGGGCCATTCGTTGGAATCTAATGTTGGAACCGATGGGGCACCAGATCTCAAATTCCAATTCACTTTGGTCCATATCATTTGGATATTTAATGAATCTTACGATTCCCAGAAGTGGGGAACTGGCAAGAGCTACCGCTTTGTATGGGGTAGAAAAGGTGCCTGTAGATAAGTCATTCGGAACCATTATTCTAGAAAGGGTGGTGGATTTGTTATGCATGCTTGGATTCTTAGGGCTTACCTTATTATTTAAATATGAGGCAATTTTGTCTTTCTATCAAAATTCTGGGGTGACTATTAATCCGAACAAAATTTTGCTTGTCTTTTTGATATTGATTGGGGGTACAGTTGCATTTTTTGTCTTTAAAAAGAAATTATCAGGTGTTCCTTTTTTAGGTAAAATCGTAAATTTTATAGACGGAATATTCCAGGGGTTGACTACCATTTTCAAATTAAAGCAAAAAGGGAAGTTTATATTATACACATTAGGAATCTGGATTTCCTATTATTTTGCAGCCTATCTTGTTTGTTTTGCTCTTCCTGAAACATCAGGGTTTACAATGGCAGACGGATTCTTTATTATTGTTGTGGGAACACTGGGAATGATTATTCCTGCGAGTGGAGGAATTGGCGCCTATAATCTGGCGATGAAGTATGGTTTTATGGCTCTTTTTATCTCCGTAGGAAAAAGCGCAGATCTTGGAGGAGAAATGGGACTTACTTATTCCTTTATTTCTTTACCACTTCAGATTGTGATTATGCTGGTGATGGGGCTTATCTCTATTCCTATGCTGGCTAAAGCAAGAAATACAGCTGTTGCCGATAAAGATTTCTAAGAATTAATTCAATAACAATATTTTTATAAAGGTTCAATTTTTTAATTGAGCCTTTTTTATGTAGTTATCGAAGATAAAGATTGATTATAATTGAGGTATACCTGTTATTTTTCATAAATAAATTTGGTCAATTCATAAATCACTTCTATCTTAATGCAAAAAATAATTCATAACATAAAACACTATGGCAATTAATCTACAGAAAGGACAAAAAATCGAGATCGGATTGACAAAAATGACAATTGGGCTTGGTTGGGATCCTAATGAAGGGACAGGCTACGATTTCGATCTTGATGCATCGGCAATTATGATTGATTCTGACAGAAAATTAGTAAGCGAAGAATATTTTGTTTTTTATAATAACCTAACATCTCCGGATGGGGCTCTTACCCATACAGGAGATGATCCAAATGGTAAAAACAGTGATGGGGATGATGATGAAGCTATTGTTATTGACCTTGATAAAGTAGATCCAAGGGTAGAAGAGATCCTTTTTGTGGTAACCATAGAGGATTTTGAAAGAAGAAGACAAAATTTCGGACAGGTGAGAAACTCATATATAAGAGTGGTAGACAATGGTTCGAACCAGGAGATTGCAAAGTATGAACTGGATGAAGACTTCTCTATTGAAACAGGAGTTGAATTTGGAAGACTCTATAAAAGAAACGGAAGCTGGAAATTTGAAGCTTCAGGAATAGGATATAGAGCAGACCTTGGATTCTTCCTTGAAAAATACTATAAGGGACAAATTATCAAATAATCATCAAAATACACAAAACTATAGCTATGGCAATTAATTTACAGAAAGGTCAAACAATTGATTTAAGGAAAAACGACCGTGGAGAAAGTGTTTATGACCTTTCAAAAGTAACGATAGGTTTAGGATGGGATGTAAGAAAACAAGGAGGTTTCTTGGGCAAACTATTCAGTAAGGAGGCGGAATATGATCTTGATGCAGTGGCATTTCTTTTAGATGGTAGCGGAAAGGTTGCCAATCTTGGAAGAACGGTTCAGACCAATGATGGAAGACAAATGGGACTTTATCAAGGTGATGTGGTTTTCTTTAATTCTATGCAGCATCCAAGTGGAAATGTATGGTTGACCGGTGATAACAGAACCGGTGCAGGAGATGGTGATGATGAGCAAATCATTGTAAAGCTTGATCAATTGGATCAAAGCTATCAGAAAATTGTATTTCTTGTAACTATTTATCAGGGAAGAACCAATAACCAGCACTTTGGAATGATTGAAAATGCATTTATCCGTGCGGTAGATGCTACAGGAAAGGAAATTACAAAGTACAGCCTTTCCGGAGACTCTAGCATGAACGGAATGTGTGCCATGGTTTTTGCAGAGGCTTATCGTCATAATGGTGATTGGAAATTCCGTGCTGTGGGAGAACCTCATAATACGGATAACTTCATCGATATCCTGAGACAGCAGTACTCATATTCAAACTAGACTTTAACTTTTTATTCAACATATAAGCCGGCAGAGAAGTCTTCAACTTTTTCTGCTGGCTTCAGAATTAATAATTGTCTTATGAACAGAAGATTATTAGCCTATTTTTTACTGGATACTTCCGGTTCCATGAATGGAGAACCTATTCAGGCTCTGAATAATGGATTTAACGGGTTGATCAGTATGCTTCGTGCAGATCCACAGGCTATGGACAGCCTTCATTTAAGTGTTATTACTTTCGATAGGGAAGTGAAAAATATCATTCCGCTAATTGCCCTTGCTAATTTTTACCCTATGGAGATTACCTGTCCGGATAGTGGGCCTACCCATACTGGTGCAGCATTGGAGATGGTGTCAGAATTAGTACAGAAAGATCTTGTAAAAGGTTCCGGGGATGAAAAAGGAGACTGGCAGCCACTTCTTTTTATATTTACTGATGGAAAACCGTCGGATATTCAGAAGTATAGACAGATGATTCCTGCAATCCGAGGTCTTGAATTTGGTGCAATCGTAGGTTGTGCGGCGGGGCCTAAAGCAGATGAACAGTATCTTAAAGAGTTGACGGATCATGTGGTAAAACTGGATACTACGGATGCCATTACATTATCTTCCTTTTTCAGATGGGTGAGTTCTTCCATTACACAAGGAGGAAATTCACAGCATACAGGAGAACATATAACACTTCCTCCGCCACCAACGGAGCTTACTATTATTATTTAAAAAATTGTCTTTACAGATATGAGAAGACTTCCAATTTATTTCTTAATCGATGTCTCCGAATCTATGGTAGGAGATCCTATTGAACAGGTACAGGAGGGAATTTCCAATATTATCAGGGAATTGAAAAAAGACCCTTACTCATTGGAAACAGTTTATATTTCTGTGGTAGGTTTTGCAGGAGAGGCTGAGGTTATTACGCCGCTTCAGGATATTATTAGTTTTTATCCACCGAGAATTCCAATTGGAAGCGGTACATCATTATCCCAAGGTTTGATTAAAATCATGGACTGCATAGATAGGGATATCATAAAAACAACCTATGAAAGAAAAGGTGACTGGAAACCCATTGTTTTCCTGTTTACTGACGGTGTGCCAACCGATGATGCCACCAAGGCCATTGAAAGATGGAACAATAAGTACAGCGGAAAGGCCAATACCATTGCTGTATCCATAGGAGAAAATACAAACTATAAGCTTTTGGGATCTCTGGCTGATAATGTTCTATTATTCAATAATACTGATGAAAATTCTTACAGAGAGTTTTTTAAATGGGTAACAGATTCCATTAAAACCACTAGTCAAAGTGTAACCGAAGCCAATAAAGAAGGCATTAATCTTTCCAAGATAGATTCTGTAATCCTTGAAAAGGTGGATCCACAGATGGAACAAAGGTTTCCCGATAATAATTTTGTTGTTTTGAATGGTAAATGTTCAGAAACAGAAAAGCTGTATCTGATGAAGTTTAAAAAGACATTCGCAGAATCCAGCATACCGGGAATGTCTACCAGATACTACAGATTGGACGGAGCTTATAAAATTGATGAAAAAGCATACTACAGACTTTCCTCTAATCAAAGAAGTAACCTGAAAATTTCAATAGAAGAACTTCAGGGAGGAACTTCGTGTCCCCATTGTGCAAATCCAATTGCACTAGCCACCTGTTCTTGCGGCGGAATTCATTGTCTGCAGGGTGAAGGGTATAATAAATGTCCTTGGTGTGGCACTTCAGATTATTACGGATTCTCCGGTGAAGGATTTGATATCAACAGAACTTTGGGATAATCATACCGATCATGAAAATACCTTCATTTTACTTTGGAACCCGAAAAAAGGTTATGGAAAAAGCCAGTATCTATCAAGAAAAAGAAGAATTTAAAGAAGCTCATTGGATATTAAAAAATGCCAATGCAGGGAAACCTTATGAATTCAGTTTTGAGATGGCAGATTTTCCGAATATAAGAATTAAAAATATCGGAAACCTTGAAGAAACCGGGCTTACATTTGAAAATAACAGAATCTACGGGATTCCCATGACCAATAATTTGTACCATTTGGATCTGGAATTTTTCCACACTGAGGATCATGATACTATTGATCATAAAAGAGTGCAATTACTTGTGAATGTTGATCCGAAAGATTTGTGGAAGAATATTCCGAGTGATAAAACTGCTGATTTTTATAAAGAAGATGAGGTTTCTTTAAAAGGAAAATTTTTAGACAAAAAAATTGTTGTTGCATCCAAAAGAGGTCGTTCCCATGCACATGAAGGAAAATTCAGGGAAGATGATTTTGCAGTGAATGAACTTCCTGCAGACTGGAATATTATTTCTGTTTCGGATGGAGCTGGTTCCGCAAAAGCAGCGAGAGAAGGTTCAAGGATTGCTGCTGTTTCGATAAACGATTTTTTTAGTTCCCTGGAAATTTTAGATAAAATTGAAAAGAATATTCAACTCATTTATTCATCCGAGCATTCAGAAACAGAACAAAATGAGTCCTGGCAGCAAGTCGTAAGGCTTCTGTATGAAGGTGTTTTGTCTGTTCATAACACTCTGGAAAAAAAGGCGGTAGAAAATAATTTCTCCATTAATGATCTGCATGCAACCTTAATTTTTGCATTGGCTAAGAAATTCAGTTTCGGGTATGTTATCCTTACTTTTGGAGTAGGAGATTGTCCGATAAATCTTATTAATCCAGACTTTTCCGAAGTGAAACTTTTGAATCCGATGGATGTAGGAGAGTTTAGTGGTGGGACTCGTTTTATTACCATGAAAGAAATTTTCAACGATCATATTGCTTCCCGTTTCAGAATAACATGTGTGAAAGATTTTTCACATCTTGTTCTTATGACAGACGGTATTTATGATCCTAAATTTCTTACCGAAAATAAGTTAGAGAATACCGAAAGCTGGACAACATTTTTCAACGATCTGAATGGAGATAATGAAGATCATGCAAAGGTTGATTTCATCAACGATGCAGAGATTGATCAGCAACTATTGAACTGGACTGATTTCTGGAGCAGAGGAAATCATGATGACCGTACACTGGCAATAATTTATTAATAAACATGAAAAATACTATCAGGGTTACTTCTGTTCTGGATGCAGCCAAATCCTATGAATATGTTGATGAAAAGCCAATTCAGGGTGGGGTGAAAGATGTTTACTTCTCTCCAGACAGAGATTATGTAGTAGCTTTTTACAGAAATCCATTGGACGAGGGGCAGAAAGAGAGGATCATGAGGATTGTTTCTACCTATCTTCAAAGTATTCAGAATGGAAATGCTTCAGATTATTTTCTGAATGAAATATTCAGATGGCCCTATGATATTGTTGAGAAAAATAAACTCACAGGAATTGTAGTTCCCATCTATAGTCAGAAGTTTTTCTTTGCTAAAGGCTATATAGGTTCAGATAATATTCAGGGAGAGGATAAAGTAGGGAAGTGGTATACAGCACCGATGTTTCGTAATCCACAATACCCACTAAGACTTGATCAGTCAGAATTAGGTGATTGGCTGAGTTATTTTCAGATTGCCATTAATATCAGTAGAGGAGTCAAAAAACTACATCAGATGGGGCTTGCTCATTCTGATCTGTCTTACAATAATATCTTGGTGGATCCGGTGACAAAATCAGCCTGCATCATTGATATAGACGGGCTTGTTGTTCCAAAATTATTCCCTCCAGAAGTAATTGGTACAGCAGATTTCATCGCTCCCGAAGTTTTAAAGACCAAACACTTGAAACTTCAGGACCCCGAAAGACATTTACCCAACCAAAAAACAGATCTACACGCTCTTGCAGTACTGATCTATATGTATCTGCTCAGAAGACATCCCTTACGTGGCGGGAAAATCTGGGATTTAGATTCTGAAAAAGATGAAATTTTATCAATGGGTGAAAAAGCAATGTTCATAGAGCACCCGAATGATTCAACCAATTATGTGAAAGCTGACCATCTTAGAAAATGGGATGCATTCTGGGGTGATCCTCAAAAGATCTCTTATACGGTAGCAGGCCCATACATTGCAGATTTATTCAGAAAAACATTTGTGGACGGATTGCATGACCCCATCAGACGTCCTACTGCCAATGAATGGGAAACGGCTCTGTTGAAGACTGTAGATCTGATCCAGCCATGTCACAATTCCGAATGTACAGAAAAATGGTATGTATTTGATAACACCAGCAGCCCGAAGTGCCCTTTCTGCGGAACGCCACATCAAGGAACATTACCTGTTCTGGATCTCTATTTTAGGTTTGATGATGAGGTATGGAAACCGGAAAATCACAGATTAATGGTCTATCATAATCAATATTTATTCAAGTGGCATGTTTCCAGAAAGGTGATACGAAACGAAAATCTAACCATGCAGGATAAGATGCCGGTAGGATATTTTACATTCCATCAGGGAAAATGGGTGTTGGTGAATCAAAGCCTATCCGGAATGAAAGACATCACGGAACAAAAGGAAATTCCTACGGGTTCTATGGTGGAACTTACTGATGGTAAAAAAATCTTGTTGTCTGCTGAAGAAGGAGGCAGGTTGATCTATGTGACCATGGCTAATCAATAACTCTATTGTAGAAGTTGAATGGGATAAGAATTTATATTTTAAATTGGAGAGAGTTCCATGAAGTAAGAATGCTCATCTTCGCTTATAATTTTGAACCCTAAACTTGAATAGAGATGTTGCGCCTTATTGGTTTTTAACACGCTTAATGAAACAATATTTTTCACCAATGAAGCCTCTTTCAGAATATCTGTAAGAATTAGTCTTCCCAATCCTTTTCCTTGCTGGCTGGGATCAATCTGAAGCTGCAGAACTTCCGTTTCAGAGTTAGTCTTGTTTATTTTTAATAATCCCACTGGTTCATTATCCAGAAGAATAATATTTGCTTTTTCAAATTCGTGAAGAACTCTTTTAAGCGTTGTATCATCATCTGTAGGAAGATCGGCTTCAGCATAATGCGGAACCATGGTTTTCATTCTAAGATCAAGAAGATAATCAAGATCGTTTTCTGTAGCTTTTCTATAGGTAATTGAGGTATTCATATTGTTTTAAATTCCAATTTTAGACCATATTTTAATGTAATGATGTGAAATTTGTTTGCTCCCTGCAATTTTATTTAATCAAAAATAATACTTCTTTGTTGAAGATAGGCCTCATCAATATTTTCTTTTTCAAAACGGTCAGCATACATAGTAACCTTTATAAACTCTTCATCATGGTAAAGTCCGCCCAAAAACAATTCATTGCCTATTACTTTTATCTGAATAGTAAGAGCATCGAGAATGATCTCCTCAGTTTGTAAAGTTTTGATATTAAAAATGAATAATCTCTGATAATGTTTATCCTTGTATTTAATGATCAGGTAGTTTTCATAAAAATATAAAGAACCATCCCGAAACGATGGCTGCTCTAGGGTATTAACAGGAAGCTTCCAGGTAATAATTTTCCTTTCCTCTAATCTGACACGAACCTGTTCTTTTCCGGCTTCATTATACTGCCACCAGGCAATAACTCCATCATTATTAATGGCTGTTTGATGAATGTTTATAGAATTTTCTGTACCCGAATGATCTGTCCAGACAATGTGCTGCTTATTCAGCTCGGTTTTAATGTTGTCCAGAAGCAGTTCATCATCAATCAGGTTCAGAATATCGGCTTGCGTCATTACGATCTATTTACTGAAGCGAAGATATTGATTTAAGCTGATTCAAAAAATAAAAGTCCAGGATTATAAGTGGAAAAAGAATGCTGGAAATATCATTAAATTAATCATTGTTGACGACTTCCAACATTCCGTTTCTCCTTTACACCAGTTCAAAAAAAGTCCTTTTTCCAATTTTTATCTTAATTTCCTTTAAAAGTTCAATTTCCTGATCAGGTTCTGTCATT
Organism: Chryseobacterium oncorhynchi; assembly: GCF_002899895.1. Lineage (GTDB taxonomy): Bacteria > Bacteroidota > Bacteroidia > Flavobacteriales > Weeksellaceae > Chryseobacterium > Chryseobacterium oncorhynchi. The sequence goes on along the minus strand of NZ_PPEI02000007.1, from coordinate 131,489 downwards.
TTTATGCTGTTCATTTGAACTCCACCACTTATGATGAGTCTTCGTACGGCAGATTTGCTGAGGTCTTTTTTTAATTGATGACAAAGCTCCACTAAGGTTGTTTTATGTTGAACATGATGTAGAGTATCTATGGAAATAGGCTCAAACGCTTTCTCCTCAAAATTCTTATTCTGAAACTGATTATTGAAAAACAGTTCTGCATTTTCTCCGGCTGTTTCATCATGGTATTGACGAATAATATTTTTTGCAATCAGTTTCTTGATGTTCATTGGGTTTTCATCATTCTCTAGTCTAGATTTTAAGCTTATTTTTTCTTCAACGGATAAATCTGTTGCCAGATCAATGAACTCTTCAATCAAGGCATCCGGAATAGACATTGTTTTTCCAAACATATCATTAGGCTCATCTGTTAATCCGATGATATTATTCAGAGATTTACTCATTTTTTCTTTTCCGTCCAAGCCTTTTAGCAATGGCATACACATCACAATCTGGGCAGGCATCTGATGCACCTCCTGTAGCTGTCTTCCCATTGTACAATTGAAAAGTTGATCCGTACCACCCATTTCAATATCACATTCAATTTTTACAGAATCAAACCCCTGAAGAATAGGGTATACCAGTTCATGCATTGCAATAGGGGTATTCTCTGTGAACCTTTTGTTGAAGTCATTTCTGTGCATCAGTTGGGCTACTGTAACCTTTGACATCAGCTGGATCACCTCGGAAAAAGAAAGAGCATCCAGCCAGTCAGAATTGAATACAATTTTTGTTTTTTCAACATCAATTACCTTTGAAAGCTGGTTGATGTAGGTCTGTGCATTGTGTTGTACATCTTCTGCGCTTAAAGGTTTTCTTGCCTTGTTCTTTCCTGTTGGATCACCAATTCTTGCTGTAAAACTTCCCACAACAATAATAATCTGGTGTCCCAGATCCTGAAATTGCTTTAGTTTTTTGAGTACAACGGCATGGCCCAAATGCAGATCGGGAGCAGTAGGGTCAAAGCCTAGTTTAATGGATAATTTTCTGTTTTCTCTTTGGGCCTGATTTAATTTTTCTTCCAACCCGTTTTCCGGAAGGATGATGGCCACATTTTCTTGTAATGTATTAATCATTTTGAAATATTTTTGAAATGAAAAAGCCCGGACAGGTACTGTCCGGGCTCTATATAGATTGAGATTATTGTAATTATTGAATCACAGATATAGAAAATCTTCCCGAACGATAGCTCGGAGAGTAATACTCACTGAAAAAAGGAAGACGCAATATGCTGTTTAAATGTTTCATTAGATTGTAAATATAACAGGTTTTCCTGTAAATCCAATATTTAAACCATTAAGATGCATTGTATAGGTTATAACAAGATCTGTTTTTATAAAAAAACTTAACCGTCTACTAATCTTAATGGTTTAAAATAGAGGTTCAAAACAATTTTACTTGTCATTCCTGAAGCTAATTCTATGCCATAAATTGACCAGAATGATCATATATGTTTTTTATCATAAAATCAGTTTCTTTTCCATTTTATAATTGGTGAGATCAATCCCTTTTACATTCACTGTTTGCTCTCTGATGACCTCAAAACCTACTCTTTCAAAAAAAGATTTTGCTGTTTTGCTGACGTCTGCTGTCAGATGTTTTTTATTTTGTCTTACTGCTTCCTTTTCGATCAGATGATAGAGCTGGGAAGCAATTCCCTGATGTTGATAATCTTTGTGTACAAAAAGTAAATCGATATAATCTCCTTTCTCAAGGGTACAGAAACCAACAATTTGATGGTTGTATACTGCCACTAAAATAAATTGGCCACCAATTACTTTCTCCCATCTTTCCTTATTTTCTGCACCGGATTTCCACACCTCAAGCTGATCATGAGTGTAATCATTTTTACAGATACTGCTAATGGTCTCCCGAAAAAGGAGAAGCATTTCATTCAGATCGTTTTTATTTCCGTTTCTAATGGATATTTTGGAGTTATTTGATGTATTGCTGTTCATAAAGTGTTTGTTGGTCCTTATTAAGTAAAGGATAAAAGAGGTTCATCTGTAAAAGCGTATAATGCTGAATGGCTGCTTTTTTATTAAGCTTCGAGATTAATCGGTTGTGGGTAAGCCAATTGTCTGCTATAATAAAGATCTGTTCTGTAAGACAATCTACAATAAAACTGGGAATATCTTTTTGGAAAATATTATTCTTCTGAAAACCAGAAAAAATTACTTGAAACTCTTCTTTTCTATTGAAATTAATCTGTTCATAGTTAGATTTTACCTCAGGAATTTTGTTTAAAATATCTACAAAATTGATGAAAATAAATCGATAGGAATAAAAAATTTCGCAGGTGGAAAAGGTGAAAGCATAAAGATCCTCCAATGTTGTCATCTCCATTTTTTTCATCCTATTCAGCAGCTCATCCATTTTCAGGGTAAGTTCGGCAAAAAGAATCTTGATAATATCTTCAGAATGCTTGAAATGATAATGTAGATTTCCGGGACTAATGCTAAGCTCTGTCGCAATATGCCTCGTGGTGATATTGTTGTATCCCTTTTCATTAAAGAGTTCCAAGGCTTTAGACAATATTTTTTCTTTTGTGTTCATAATCCAAATATAAGAATATAAGAGCTGTGTTAAATCATATTTTCAAAATTAGAACAATTGTTCTAATTTAATATCTTTGTAGCATCAAATCGTATTGCAATGGAAGGAAAACAAAAATTTGATTACGACGCAGCACCAAAGAATGAAAAAAAGAATGAAACAGATCTACAGGATATAGTGGCAAAAGTTCTGCAGATTATCATCGGATTTATTATGGCTGTTTTACACATGTAATGAAAAAGAGAATTTCGTATTGGTTTTTATTAGGAGTGGCTGTTTGGATTATCATCATCCAGCTAAGACAGAATAGTATTTATATTCCTGTCATTAATGATCATTTCACAGATTTTATCACTGTTCCCATGTATTGTTATCTGATTGAATATATCATGAACTCCCTGCTGAGGTTTCGGTGGAAGCCTTATCTAAAATTTGTTTTGACCTCAGTTGTATATCTGTCCTTTTTGTTTGAAATCCTTTGTCCAAAGCTGTCGAAGCTTTTTACAGGAGATATTTTTGATGTATTGGCGTATTTTACAGGAGGGATGATATATTATATTTTTAAGATCAAGCTATCTCATATAAAAAAACAAACTTTTAAATTTTAATAAAAAAGGCCGGCAGAACCTTATATGAAGGAACTGCCGGCCGGGGTTATAGTTTCTATCCTGTTTTTATATTGAATTCAATTGCTGAAATTTAATTGTTGCCTCCACCTGCTCTGTTGGATTCTTCAAATTTCACCTGCTTAGTAGCCCCTTTCACATTATTATTCCCGAATTTATAGGTAAGAGAAAGATGTATATTCCTTGTAATTCCTTTGTATTGGTAATCTATATTGTAGGTTGGATAATATTCTATTCCTTTTTCACGGTTGGTATTCAGAATATCATTGAGATAAAGATTTATAAGAAGCTTTTTATCCATAAGGCTTAGCTTCATTCCCGTATACAATTGGGCGTTGGTATAATAATAAGTATTTCCGTTTCTGTTAGGAAGACTTCCCCACAGGCCAAGCATTAGGGTTACTGTTTTTTCTTTATTAAGGAAAAAGTTGTTATCAATGTTAATGTTGGCACTGTAGCCTGCCGGTGTAGATACAATGGCAGGATCATAGGATTTTGATTTTGCATAAAAACCATTTACAAAAACGTTGGACTCCAGCCATTTCAATTTGTTGTAGTTGTAACTGATGTTGATTCCCGCCTGATCTTCATTATAAAAGTTCTTGGCAACTGTATATCTGTAATTGTCATCCACCATTTGAATCCTGTCCCAGTTGTCTTTATTATAATTGTAGTATAAGGTGACATTGAAGTTGTTATTTAAGACATATCCAAGTTCAAAATTATCGGAAAACGAGGGCAATAAATAAGGATTTCCGGTAGTATATTCATAATTTGAGATGAAGTATTTAAATGGATTCAGGTTGCCAAAATACGGGCGTGAAATTCTACGTGAATAATTCAATGAAAATGAATGATTCTCGTTAGGTTTATAACTTAAATAGGCTGTAGGGAAAAACTTACCATACTTGATGTTTGCAGAAGTATCATCATTCATAGAAACTCCTTCCAGTGTTGTGTATTCGTAGCGAAGTCCGGCTTTTGCATCCCACTTGTCATTAATTTTAAAATTGGTGGAAAAGTAAGCGGCATAGTTTTCTTCATTATACAGGAATGTATTGGTTTTATCCATGTTAAGATTATATTGTCCGTTTTTAATATCAAAGAAATTAAATTCAGAATCATTTTTAATCTTCGTATACTTTACTCCTGACTCTGTTTTGATTTTGCCAAAAGTTTTTTCAAGATCAGCCTGCCCAGAGTAGATTCTGTATTTGCTGATAGGATTAGCCATTGTGTAAACTGTTTCAGGACTAAGGGTATTTGAGAAGTTCTTTCCATTGGAATTGTTAAGCATCATATTGGCCGTCAGATTCAATTTACCGCCCATACTGTCTATCTTTGCTTCATAAAATGCCGTTGCATTGTGCACATCCCTGCTGTTTCTATTGCTGAAATTGGAAACAATATTTACCAAACCTTTATCATTGAATCTGGTTGAGGTATTTTCACTCCTTTCCCAAGGATTGCTGTGTGAATAATTATAGTTGAATCCCGCAACGTTTTTATCATTGATCTTGTATTCAGCCTTTATATTTCCGCTTTTGTATTTGTAATTATTGAGGTTATCACTGTCTCTGTTCCAAAAATTATTGTTTGTAGTACCTACCATATTACTGTAAGTATTGTATTGCCAATAGTTATCTCCAACGGACAGATTAGTGCTTAAAGAAAGTTTTTCTCCCTGATAATTAAAAGTAGCTCCACTTCTGGCAGAAACCGTTGGCTTCCCCCAAAAATAATTTCCGGAAGTCTGGATAGAACCATTCCAGCCAAGGTTGGCGTTCTTTTTCAAAATAATATTAATCAGTCCACTTTTTCCTTCAGCATCATACTTTGCAGGTGGAGTGGTGATCACCTCAATTTTAAGAATATCATCAGAACGAAGGGTCTTCAGATAGTTGATAAGTTCCTGCCCATTCAGGTTCAGTAATCTGTCATTAATCATAACAGCAACGTTGCTTTTCCCGGCAATGCTTATTGCTTCATCACTGGTTTTTACCATGGGTGTTTTGGCTAAAGCTTCTATTGCGTCAATTCCTTGGGAAGCAACAGAATTTTCCACATTGAAGACTAAACGATCTACTTTTCTTTCAAATAATTTTTTCTTTACAGTAACTGTTACCCCTTCTACTTTCTGTACAACAGGTTCATCCTGAATCTGAATATCTTTTTTAGCATTCCCCTTTACTGTAATATTTTCACTATTGGTTTTTACTCCATCTTTTATAACTTCAAGTAAGTAATTTCCGTTTTCTTTTAGAGGAATTTTAAAAGCTCCCTTTTCGTCTGTAATAGCAGAAAATTTAGCATTGTCTTTTGTGATCAGTACTTCAGTTTCAGAGGCCGGTTTATTGGCCTTGTCGGTAACGGTTCCCTCAACACTTTGAGCATAAATAAAAGAAGTGGAGATAAGACTTATAAGAAGAATAATCCTTCGGTTCATGTTTCGTTTTTTATACAAGACAATTAAAAATTGCAGGATATTACATACCCTCGTGAAAAAAATGTTTTGGAAACCAGTACTGATTTTTCTTTTGACTACTTTTGTAATACACGTAAAATATTCAGTTCAATGCATGACAAGCTGTTACAGTATATTGGTTCCGATCATAATTTTAGTCAGGAAGAAACAGAAGCTGTCAAACGGTATTTTGAGCCGGTGAAGTTTTCCAGAAATACAATAATTGAAGAAGCAGGAAAAATACCCGGTTACCTTTATTATATTGTTTCAGGGTATCTCAGGCTGTTTTATACAGATCAGAATGGAAATGAAGTAACCACTCACATCAACTGCCCACCCGGTTTTTTTACATCTTATTCCCATTTTATCAATGAGACAATATCTGAAGATTATGTAGAATGCGTTACAGACTGTGAACTATTAAGGATTACTAAGAAAAACCTGGATAATCTGGTCAGGGAAAGCCAGTCGATGAAAGACTTTAGTATTTCTGTTTTCCAGCAGTCAATTGCTTACAATGAAAATCGTTCCAGAGAACTGTCCGTTCTGAATGCAGAAGAACGTTATCTTAAACTTATAAAAGATTATCCTGAGATTATTCAGAATGTTCCCATTCAGTATATTGCTTCTTTTTTGGGAATGAAACCGGAAAGCCTGAGTAGAATCAGAAGAAAAATAATTAACTAACAAAAGTCAAGTAGTTTCGAAGACAGGAGGATGAACTTTGCTGCATTAAAATCAATGCAATGACAAAGAATAATTTAAGCCTCGTTTCAGGAGCTAATGGACATTTGGGAAATAATCTGGTCAGATTTTTATTGAAACAAGGCATTCCGGTGCGGGCAACAGTACGGAATATTCATAATAAAAAACCTTTTGAAAACCTAGACTGTGATTTGGTACAGGCAGATATTACAGATAAAAAGTCCTTTGTAAAAGCGCTGAAAGGGGTAGAGACATTTTATGCAGTAGGAGCTTCTTTTAAACTATGGGCTAAGGACCCTAAAAAAGAGATCTACGATGTGAATATTAATGGTACCCGAAATACAATTGAAGCAGCGGCTGAAGCAGGAGTGAAGAAGATTGTTTATGTAAGCTCTATTGCTGCGTTAGATTATTCCAGCTTACCAACCAAAGAAAGTAATGGATATAATCCTGATCGTAGGGATATGTATTATAATTCTAAAAATGATGGTGAAAAACTAGCTTTTGAATGGGCCAAAAAGCTTGGAGTAGAACTTGTTTCAGTGATGCCATCAGCTATGATAGGAAGTGAGGCTTCTTTACCGTTAAATGTTTCCTATGGAGTCCTGAAGCTTATTTTGAATAAGAAAATTCCGGTAGATACTAAAATTACCCTAAACTGGATAGATGTAAAAGATGTTGCTGAAGGATGTTATCTGGCTGCCCAAAAAGGACGTGCAGGAGAACGATATATCTTGGCTAATGAAAAATGCATGACTATTACGGATACTACTATTTTAGCCAATAAACTTTATCCGGAACTTAAATTAAATGTTCCCAACTCTGTTCCCAAAGGAATTCTGTTTGCTATTGCAGGCATGATGGAATTCACTGCAAAGTTAAGTGGAAAAGCTCCGGTACTGACCAGAAAAGATATTGCCATGTTTTCAGGATTACAGCAGAATTTTGATATTTCAAAGGCTAGAAATGAGCTCGGTTTTAATCCTAAAAATCCTGAACAGGCAGTAAAAGAAGCACTAGATTATCTGATGAATAATCCTGAACTTTTAAAAGAGATGTAGACATTGAATTAAAGCTGGATAATGGAGCCTTTATAAAACTTGGTTAAATCGTACAAATCACTGAAATAATGTTGCAGATTCGCACTATCATTTTTTTCAAAACTTTCTAATTTTGATTGTTTTTCGGCAAGTACATATAAAGATTCATAATCAGATTTCAGATAGTCATACAGAATGTTTTCTTTACCCTGTTCCTTGTTAATTATTTCTGTTAAAAAGATTCCGTAGACCAGAAACTGATTAAAATTCTGGGCATTGACAATATAATTAAGATCTTGCTGGAAGAGTTTTTCGTAATTGGAAAGAATCTGCAGAAAGTTTTCCACATGATTGGTAGATGGAATTTCATAAAAAAGATCTATACCGTGGATGAACAACTGAGTTTTTATTTCCTCATCATCAGAATGATACATTTTGCTGAACCAGGAAAAAATACTTAATAGTTCTTCCTTGGTAAGCTCTTCTACAGAGTCTTTTACCTTATCCTTAATGATTTCAAGGTTGGCTTTTCCATTAGGTTGCAGAAAAGTTAGGATATTTTCTTCTTCACGGCAGAGCTTATTGTACAAGTTAATTTTGGCAATATTAGGATTGGTTTTGATGAAATAAAGTTCTTCTGCCATGTCTATTGACCAAATAATTTTTATAAAATGGTATTTAAAGATACAAAATATGCAGAAACTTCCTCTAAAAAGTATTATGTATTGAATGGAAAGGAAAATTAAAGATTTTAAAAGTTTTTAATTCTAACTTTCATTGAGTTAAAGAGTTTGATGTAAAGCAATTCTGTTTCCCTCAGAATCTTCAAATTCAGCCACTGCAAAACCATATTTCTCATCAATTTTCTTTGGATAGAGTATCTTTCCTCCGTGCTGAATTACCCGGTGTAAAGTGGCCTCGATATTTCCTGTTTTAAAGTAAATAATAACACCGTTTTTTGATGGTTTATAGACATCTCCCTTGGCTAAAGCACCCGTTATACCACTGTTCTTTTCTTCGAAAGGAAATAAAGCCATTTCATAATGATCAATAATCTCCTTATCAAAACTAAAATTAAAAACAGCAGAATAGAATGTTTCGGCGCGTTCCAGATCATTAACGGGAATCTCAAAATAAACAACAGGATTAGTATTACTCATAATTTTCGTAGGAATGGTTTTCTGCGACTGATTACTATTTTTTAAATGACGGAAGTTCCTTTATAACCGGTTGAAATACCATTTCTGCAGCTATTTTCTTAATCAGGGATCTTGCTATGGAAAGAGGATGTTCCGGAAATTCATGGTCATATTTTTCCAGTTCAGACTTATTCATGGGAGTTCCTTGTTTAAAGTCCGGATCATAGGGGTCTTCAAACCAATTAATGATGTTTTCCTCACCTATTTCTACCTCGCCGGTCTCCATTAATCTGTTCAGAATAACTGCATCTCTCATTCCCGTAACACCAATTTCATTGGCCTGAATTTTCACAACGTAGCTGCAATTTTCAAACGGAATAGTTATCGATGCGATATAAACCATCCCTGTTTCCTGTTGAGGAATTTTAATAATAGTTTTTACCGTGGGAATATCATGAATATGAAGAATGTCTGTTTCTACGGTACCACCATTGGAAGATGCTGCAATATTTCTGTAAAATTTTTTCAGGTAATCCAGATCTTTTACGGTAGGAAGATCAGGTTCTTTATCAAAAAAGTGCAGAACGATAAGGGCCGACTGCTGTGGATTGACCCATCTTATGGCATCTCCGTCTTCAGATAATTTATTCCATCCCTGATCAGGAATAGTTATAGAGTGAATATTAGCTTTATTTTTTTTCTTGTTAAATAAGTTGAACATGGCTTGTCTTTTACTGGTTAAAGATTTTTTATCCTAATTTAAAAATACAATTTTTCATTAATCTAAAAATAGATAGACTTATCTATTTTTTGTGTAGATTTGTAAAAATTTTTGGAATGAAAAAAGAAAAAGTTCACGACAGAATCCTTAGGGTAGCATCAGACCTCTTTTATAAGCAAGGATATAATTCTACGGGAATCAATCAGATTATTGCTGAGGCTGATATTGCGATAGGCTCTTTGTACAATCATTTTTCATCCAAAAATGATCTTCTTCAGGCCTATTTGATTAAAGAAGAAAAAAACTGGTTTGAGGGGTTTGAGAATAGTATTTCCAATATTCAGGAACCAAAGGAAAAAATCATTGCTTTGATTGATTTTCGAAAAAAATTACAGCAATCTTCCAGGTTTGCAGGATGTCACTTCATCAAGATTATCTCTGAAATAGGGGATGGAAATCCTATAGTTTCTGATTTTGTAAAAACACACAAGGATAAGCAAAAAGAAATGATCCGTATCATCATAAAAGAATACAGTGATAAGCACCAGTTGAGAGATGCTGGCTTAATGGCAGATCATATTTTCCTGTTAATAGAAGGAGCTGTAGTAAGCTCTACAATTACTAAAATAAATGATTCTTTCGATCAGGTGAAAAAAATGATTAAGGGCTTACTTCCTTAATTTTTTTTAATATTAAAAAATAGATATATCTATATAAAAATGAAACATAACTATCTGAAATTAATTGTTATACTTTTTGGACAACTGCTAACTATAATGGATATATTTATCATTAACGTATCCATTCCGTCTATACAACAGAGTATTCATGCTTCCAATGGGGAAATGCAGTTTATCATAGCAGCATATCTTATTGGCTTTGCTTCCTTTCTGATTACCGGCGGGAGGTTAGGAGACTTATATGGCCGGAAAAGAATTTTTATTATCGGGTTGATATTTTTTATGGTAAGTTCTATAGCTTGTGGGATTTCATCAGGAGCTGTTCAGCTCATTATTTCACGATTTATACAGGGCATTAGCGCTGCAATGATGTCACCACAGGTACTTTCCATGATACAGACTCTATTTCCGAAGCATGAAGAACGGACAAAAGCAATGGGATGGTACGGAATTACGATCGGAATAGGAACTATTTTGGGGCAGTTTTTAGGGGGGTATTTTTCATCATTAACGTTATTTGAAGAGTCTTGGAGACTTATTTTTCTAATCAATATTCCTATTTGTCTTATTGCTGTTTTTTATAGTTTAAAACAATTGGATGAGTCAAAAATGGAGGTCAGACAATCTTTTGATATTTGGGGGGTAATCATATTGACTGTTGGACTCTTTGGTGCTACATATGCTTTGACGGCTTCCGAAAAAGAAGGGATTACTATTCAAAATATAATACTGGTTGCTGTTTCTGTCTGTATTTTAATTTACTTCATAAAAAATCAGAAAAATAAGCTGAAGAAAAGAAAGTCATACTTAATTGATTTTGAATTGTTTCAATATAAAAATTTTAATCTGGGAATTATAGCGGTTTCTTTCTTTTTTATTATGCTCGATTCCTATTTTTATATTCTTTCTCTTTTTTTTCAGGACGGATTAAAGATGAGTCCACTGAGTGCAGGGGAAGTGATTGTTTTTCAGGGATTAGGATTTATACTGGCCTCAGTTTTTTCCATAAAATTAATTTTAAAATATGGGAAAAGAGCATTGATCGTAGGGTTGGGCTTTATTATAGTGATTCTTTTTCTTCAGATTATATTTTTCAGAATTCAAGCACACTTTTATCTTTTATGTGTACTGCTGTTCTTACATGGAGTAGGGGTAGGTTCCATCATTCCTTCACTAGCGAATATTGCTTTATCAGGAATGTCGGAAAAACTAATGGGAAATGCATCAGGTGTTTATAATACATTTCAACAGATTGCTGCTATCATTGGCATTGTAGCCATTGGAAGTGTTTTTTATTATTTTCTGGGAGAAAAACCTTTAGTACAAGATTATCATAAAGCTTTTTCAATAGCTGTGTTGATTAATGTTTTTTGTTTAATTATTGTCATAACTGCTGTTGTTAAGGTGCCGGATTATGTTCTTCCTAAGAGAAAAATATAATGTAGAAGGTTTCTTATTTTATGGCTTTCTTATCCATAGGTAAACTCTTCACCGCTGTTCAGCTTATATTTTTGAAATGCTTTTTGAATTTCTTCAGACTTCAATAGGATATTTTGGTTTAATGTCTGTTGCCACTTCAACATATAGTATACACCTGTTTTCAAACATTAGAAAAGAGTTATTTTATTTTTCTACAGAGATCAATAGCATCATCGGTCTGCGAAGTTCATCTTTCATTTCCGGAATTTCTTTTAGCATTTCCGGGCTAGGTTCAGGCTCAATAATTTCCCTGATTTTGAAACCATGCTTTAATAAAGTATTCAAATAAGAGGTTAAAGTTCTGTGGTATTTGATAACATTTTCTCCCAAAAATGTAGTATTTCTTTTACCCTCGATAAAATATCGATCCACGGGCCAACTTGTTTTATCACCATTTTTATCATACACCCAGTCCTGAGTTCCCTCAGCCGTAAATACAGGATGCTCCACTGAGAAGACAAAGTGTCCTCCTGAAGTTAGCCATTGATAAATATTTTGAGCAATCGCATCAAAGGATGCTACATAATGCAAGGTCAGAGAACTTAAAACAAGATCAAACTGCTCGGCAGGGTAGCTAATATCTTCTAAGGCTTTTCTTTCATATTGAACCCCTTCAAGGGTATTGATTTCTCTTGCCTTAGCCAGCATTTTTTCCGAAAGATCTATTCCAATGACGGATTTTGCACCATTTTCTATTGCATAACGACAGTGCCATCCAAATCCACAGCCAAGATCAAGGATATTTTTTCCTGTAAAATCAGGTAACATATTTTTCAGGGCATGCCATTCTCCGGCTCCTTCCAATCCCAGCTGGGACCGAAGCATTTTTTCGTACTGGTCAAAAAAAGACGGATTATCATATTTATTTTCTTTCATAGGATGAGGAGATTTGAAGTTGTTTTTAATATTGGATTTCAATAATAAAGGAAGATAAAATTACAACTATAAACTGAAAAACTTTTAAAAACAAAAAATCCTTTATGTGAATAAAGGATTGATAAATTTTTATAATCAAAAGTAGCTTTACCTTTGATTTTGGCGCATAGCACGAATTAATTCTTTATTTCGGTTATCGGCTCTTTCATTGTTTAAAGATAAAACAGCCCAAATTGCAGCGGGAAGCCAGCCTATTAAAGTAATCTGTAAGATCAGACAAATGATTCCGGTAAGTACCTTTCCTCGGATAATAAAAGAGAGAAAGGGAAGTAAAATGGCTAGTAACATGGTTTAAAGATTTTAAAAATTGAATAAATTATTATTTTAAAGATATTGATTTTCAGTTGATCGATGTCATTAACTGTGCATAATTTTTGAATATTCTTACTCCCATTATTCCTTGCAAATCCTAGGCCTCTCTTTACAGCTTAAAGATAAAAATGAATAGAATAATGAATCTCTTTCAGCTTTCTCTGCTTATTGAAGTAATTCTTTCATTGTTTTATCCGTCTGCATAAGGAGATTTCCCTGCGGAATTTTGTGATGAAGATAAGTGAAAAGTAAATTAGTTACCCATTTGTTTTCAAGGTTGTGAAGACAATAAGAAGAAATTAATTCAAAATCATCAGAAATATAGGCTGGTAAACTTGTTGTCTGAGTAATTCTGAATATCATTACAAAAATATTCTTTCGAATATCAGCAATCTTATCTTCTATTTCTTGACCAACTGTTCTTTCACCAATGGCGTGATAGGCTTCCATCCATGGATCTAAAAATTCAGGTGACTCTCTGTTATCCAATATTTCATCAATCTTTTCAGAATCGATATGAGTAAGAGCAGCTTTTAAAGTCTCTTTAAAAGCTGCTTCTAGTTTATTTAATTTTTCTGTCATAATTTAAAGGTAAACTCTATGAAAATTCTTTTCAATAAATACCCCACTTTAGGTTTAGTTCCTCTAAAATTTTGATACAATTTGTTTTAATGAGATTGGGGATCAAAATAAGCTTTAAAAGTAAGAGGATTCTCAATTTTATCTTCAGCTTCTTCTAGATATTCTAAATATTCTGCCTGATGCTTCTCCATGTAAATCATAACAATTGCCAGATTTACAAACAGGTTTTTATCTTCCGATCCTAGGCTTAAAGCTTTTTTTAAATAATGCAAAGCTTTCTCATTTTCTCCCATATCAGAATAAATTGCACCAATGTTGATGAGCGCGGAAGTATTCTCGGGTTCAATAAGTAAAATTTCATCCAATTCTTTAATTAAAAGATCGTTTAAAGTATCCCAATGATCTTCATTCTGCCACCTTTTCGCTTGAAGTTTTTTAACGTTTTCAAGTCTTTGCGATATACTATTCATTTGTTATTGAAGTGTATTTTATTTTTTTCCTATCCAAATGCTCTCTTCAACAAACTCTCCACTTTTGGCTCACTGCCTCTGAAATTCTTGTATAGCTCCATTGGATCCTTAGTTCCTCCTGAAGAAAGGAGTACTTTATACTTAGCTGCAATCTCAGGATTAAAGATTCCGTTTTCCTTAAAATATTGGAAAGCATCAGCATCCAGAACTTCCGCCCATTTGTAAGAGTAATATCCCGCAGAATATCCACCCTGGAAAATATGTGAAAAACTTGGACTCATTGCCGTTTCCGGATTGGTAGGATAAAGCGCTGTAGCCTTGGTATATTTATCTTCAAACGCTTTCACACTTTCATTGTCAAGTTCTGCCACTTTTGTATGATAGTTCATATCCAGAAGCCCAAAACTGATTTGTCTTAATGTCTGATAGCCTTCCATAAAGTTTTTGGACTGCTCAATTTTTTCAATTTTTTCGTCAGGAAGTACATCTCCTGTTTTATAATGTTTGGCAAAAGTTTTCAGGAACTCTGGTTCGTAGCAGAAGTTTTCTAAAAACTGAGAAGGCAGTTCCACAAAATCCCATTTTACAGAAGTTCCCGAAAGATTTGGATATTGAGTATCCGCCATCATTCCGTGAAGAGCATGTCCAAATTCATGGAACAAAGTGGTCACTTCCTGGAAAGTTAATAAACTAGGAGTATCCTTGGTAGGTTTGCTGAAATTACAAACGATTGAGATATGTGGACGAGAATTTTCACCATTTTGCTTGTACTGATTCTTGTAACTGGTCATCCATGCTCCGGCTCTTTTCCCTTTTCTTGGGAAATAATCAACATATAATAAAGATTTGTAAGTTCCGTTCTCTTTTACCTCATATACTTTTACATCTTCATGGTATTTCGGAATGTCATTTCTTTCCTCAAAAGTCAATCCGAACAGTTTTCCGGATAATCCGAAAACAGCATCCTGCACTTGATCCAATGGGAAGTATGGTTTCAATTCCTCATCATTAAAGTCGTACTTTTCCTTACGAAGTTTCTCAGCATAAAAAGCGTGGTCGTAGCCTTGTGCTTCCTCAATTCCGTCAGCTTTGGCTAAAGATTTTAATTCTTCAATTTCTTTAGCAGCGTAAGGTTTTGCCTTGGTCAAAAGCTCATTCAAAAAGTCAAAAACCTTTACCGGAGATTTTGCCATTCTTTCTTCAAGAACAAAGTCTGCATAATCTTTATATCCTAAAAGTTCAGCTTTCTGTTGTTTTAAATTGAGAAGTTCTTTAATAAGATTTTGATTGTCAAATTCTCCGCCATCAAAAGATTTTTTACCGTTAGCCAAAGCCAGTTCCTTTCTCAGGTCACGATTTTCAGCATAGGTCATGAACGGGATATAGCTTGGATATTGCAAGGTAACTACCCAGCCCTCAAGATTTCTCTCTTTAGCTTCTTCTGCGTATTGCTCGATGATAGCCTCAGGAATTCCTGCTAATTGTTCTTTATTGGTAATATGTTTAAAATAAGCATTGGTAGAAGCCAGTACATTTTGTCCGAATTGCAGGGATTTTAAAGAAAGATCCATGCTGATTTTCTTAAGTTTTTCCTTGTCTTCCTCATTCAATAGCGCTCCGCTTCTTACAAAACCCTTGTAGGTTTCATTTAAAAGCATCGCCTGCTCTTCATTAAGATTATATTTTTCCTTTTCATCATATACTTTTTTGATTTTATTGAAAAGGGCTTCATTTTGAGAGATTTTAGAAGAATATTCCGTTAAAATTGGAGAAACTTCCTGAGCAATCTGTTGAAGTTGATCACTGGTTTCTGCAGAATTTAAATTGAAAAATATATTGGAAGCTACATCCAATTGCTCCCCTGAATACGCTAATGCTTCGATAATATTTTCAAAAGTTGGAGCGTCAGAATTGTTAACAATAGCATTGATTTCTTCTTCAGATTTTTGAATTAATTCTTTAAAAGCAGGAAGATAATCTTCATTTTTAATGTCACCGAATGGTGCTGAATGATATGGAGTGTTAAATTTTTCTGTTAAAATATTCATTTTTCGATTTTTAGTTAAAGTAAATGTAATGATTCATCAAAGAATCATAGCTGAAATGCACAAAAATAATGCCCGGATACCAAGTTATGACAAAAATGCATTAACTTTAAATAATCTTGTCATATGGAAAGAGCGGGTGATGTCGGAATATTTAATTTTGAGAACAGATTCAGTAATCATATTTAAAATAAATAACCTTAAATATATAGACTATGAAAACACTCTTAAAGATTATAGGCATAATCATTCTGTTGATTATTGCCTACGCTGTAATCGCTATTCTGGCTTTCAGTAAAGATTATCATTATGAAAAATCCGTTGTCATCAATGCTCCAAAGGAAAAGGTATGGCAATATGTAGGTTCCTTAAAGGGATATAATATGTGGGATCCTTTTTCGAAAGAAATAAAGAACATTACTATTACCTATTCCGGAGAGGGAGATAAAATGGGAGATTCTTATCATTGGAAAGGAGATGATAGTGAGGGAGAACAATCCATCACCGAAACTGTACCAAATGAAAAATTGGTCACTAAGCTTCATTTTATTCAACCTTTTGATGGAAATGCCAAAGGAACTTTTGTCCTGACTCCCGAAGGTAGCGGAACAAAGGTAACATGGAAGATTGATAATGAATTAAATACCATGATGAAGGTAATGAAACCAATGATGGACCGTAATATGGATAAAATGTTTGGACAGGGACTCGGTGACCTCAAGAAACTATCAGAAAAATAAACAGAAAGCCTTGTAAAATGATACAAGGCTTTTTTTATTACAATTCTTTTTTACCAATCTCGCTAATGGGATCAAAGTTCCCTTGCCCCTTAGGATTGGGTCCATATTGGTTTGAACCGTGATCGCTGTCTGCAAATAACATCCACAAACCGTAAAAAGGAATTAATTGGAACCAACCTGAGTTTCCTCTATCGTGGCATCTTTTTGCACCCTGTGCAAGAAGAAACCAAAGAAATGGGATAAGGAGAACAACGAAAAATAAAATAACCATTCCTGATGGTTCTTGATTAGTTTGAAAGTAAAAATTGAACGGTACAGAAAATACCAAATAAATAAGGTATGACAATCCGTATTCTGTTCTTCTGATTCTTCCGTCAAATGAAAATGGTGCTTTAAACATGATTTTAGTTTTTTAAGGAACCAAATCTAGATATAATTTTTAGATATTGTAAAAGATTTATTTTATGTTAAGCCAGAACTCATTATTCTAAAAAATATTATCTTTATATAAAGAATCGATTTATGGAGAAGATTGTATTTGAAAAAAGTGGTATCAGGGACTTTGTAAACACTACTATTGCAGAGAAAATTGAGAAGCTTAAAAATTTTATAGAATTTACCCAGGAAGCAAGCCGTGACATCAAGAAAACTCCAAAGTATGATAGCATGAGAGAGGAAATGCAGGAGGAGATTTATCAAATGCAGCGCCAGCTTGGGGCTTTGAATGATCTTAAAAAAAATATGGCCAAAGTCCTGAATACATCTACGGAAAGAGTACAGCTAGGCTCTTTGGTTATTACCAATAAGGCTCGTTTTTATATTTCTGTTTCATTGGGTGAGTTTTTCTTCGAGGGAGACCGGTTTTATGCTATTTCTCCTGAAAGTCCCATGGCCAGGAAATTGATGGGGATGAGAGCAGGAGACGAGTTTACTCTAAACAAAATTCACCAGAAAATAGTAGAGGTGTTGTAGGGGAATAACATTGGTAAATAAGTATGTCTATATATAATAAATTCAAATATGTTGGGATGCTTTCTCAATTGATAATCCAGTTAAATGAGGAAATAGACGATTAGTTGACTTAAACAGATAATAACCAACTCACAAACTCTCAACTTTTTCGTAATTTTGTTTCTATGAATAAAGCAACAGTTTTAAAAGAAATAATAGAGCAAAGAAGAAGTATTTTTCCAAAGGACTATACTGACACAGAAATTTCTCAGGAAGTTATTGATGAAATTCTACATTCAGCGACTTTGGCTCCCAATCATAAACGTACAAAACCTTGGCGTTTTAAAATATTCAAAGGCGAGGAAAAAGCAATACTAGCTTCAGAAATGCAGGCTATCTATAAAGCAAGCCAACCTGAACAACTTTTTCTGGAGAAAAAATATAATGACATCGGTTTTA
Organism: Chryseobacterium oncorhynchi; assembly: GCF_002899895.1. Lineage (GTDB taxonomy): Bacteria > Bacteroidota > Bacteroidia > Flavobacteriales > Weeksellaceae > Chryseobacterium > Chryseobacterium oncorhynchi. Next base: position 113,545 of record NZ_PPEI02000007.1, on the reverse strand, counting down.
AAATTAACAAAGCTAATGTTGTCATTTCCATTGTTGTTAATTTCAGCGGAATGGTTCCTGAATGGGAAGAAATTGCGGCTACTTCAATGGCTGTTCAAAACATGTACTTAAGTTGTACGGCAAATAATATTGGTTGCTATTGGAGTTCTCCTTCAATTGTTAATGCTTTGAAAGAGTCTCTAAAAATTGAAGAAAATCAAAAGTGTCTGGGCCTTTTTTATATGGGAAGATTAGATTAATACAACAATGTAAAAGTTGATCTATGGAACAATGATAAACTCTAAATGGGAAGACAAAATATCGTTATACCGTTAGATTGATAAAATGTTATATTAATTCATTGTTCAATCATAATTTTTGTATATCTTTGCACTCTTAAATATTTAACTGGGACGAGTTCCCGTAAAATTCAAACATTATGTCAGTAAAAATCAGATTACAAAGACACGGTAAAAAAGGAAAACCTTTTTTCCACATCGTGGTTGCAGATTCTAGAGCTAGAAGAGATGGTAGATTCATCGAGAAACTAGGAACTTACAACCCAATTACTAACCCAGCAACTATCGAATTGAACGTTGACTCTGCTGTACAGTGGTTAAACAACGGTGCTCAGCCAACTGATACTGCTAGAGCTATTCTTTCTTACAAAGGTGCTCTTTACAAAAAACACTTACAAGGTGGTGTAGCTAAAGGTGCTTTTGATCAAGCTGAAGCTGAAAAAAGATTCAGTGCTTGGTTAGAATCTAAAGAATCTAAAGTTCAAGGTAAAGTAGAAGGTTTAGCTACTGCTAAAGCTGATGCTAAGAAAGCTGCTTTAGAAGCTGAAGTAAAAGTAAACGAAGCTAGAGTTGCTGCTGCTGCTCAAGTTGAAGCTGATGCTAAAGCTGCTGAAGAAGCTGCAAACGCACCTGCTGAAGAAGTTGTTGCTGAAGCTACAGAAGGAGAAGCTCCTGCTGCTGAAACTGAAGAAAACACTGAAGCTTAAGAACATTTCCTGTTATGCGTAAAGAAGATTGCTATTTTTTAGGTAAAATCACACGCAGACATGGACTTGCGGGTAACGTTATCCTTAAATTAGATACCGACCAACCCGAGCTTTACAATAAATTGGAATCAATATTCGTTGAAATCAACGGATTATTGGTTCCATTTTTTATTGAAAAATTATCATGGAGCAAACTAGATGCTCTGAATCTTGCATTCAAAAACTCTTCTGAAGCAATAGTAGACCAGGTTTTAGGTAAAAGTGTTTACCTGCCATTAACTACATTGCCTAAACTTTCAGGAAAACAATTCTATTATCACGAAATCATAGGTTATGATATTCTTGATGAAAATGATAACGAATGTGGTGTTATACGTTCTGTAAATGATCAGACAGCACAGAATTACTTCATCCTTGGATTTGAGGGAAGAGAAATCGTTATTCCATTAATCAAAGATTGGGTCCTTGAAGTAAACAGAGAAGAAAGATTTATTAAAATGCAACTGCCGGAAGGCTTGATGGACGTATTCTTGGTTCCATCTAAAAAGGACGAATAATTTTACGCTAAGTAAAATAAATCTTTCCCACAATATTTTTTATTGATAATAAATTCACCCTTACTTATAATTAAGGGCGGGTAAAAGATATTCCTGTATCATTTTATCGACCTGTGAATGAGCATAAGGTTTATTATAAGCTGTAGCTGTAATCACCATAACAATAGGAATATGCGTGAAAATAATAATCTTGTTACCTCCATTTCCACTACATTGATAGGCTTCAAAATTTTGATTTCCTACTTTATAAACTTTTCTCCAGAATAAATATCCATATCCCTCAAAATCTGGTTGATCAGCAAAATAATTAGTGAAAGATTTGCTAATCCAGGTTTTATCTAAAACCATTTTTCCATTCCATACTCCATTGTTTTTATAAAGTTGACCAAACTTGGCAAAATCTAACGCTTTCATTCTTAATCCTCCTGCTAAGGATGGCTTGTTCTGAGGGGTAAATTGCCACTTATAATTGGTGATTCCAAGGGGTTGGAATAGTTTCTTATCAGCATAATTTTCTAAACCTTTTGGAACATTTTTATCTAAAATGTCTCCCGTTATTACAACACCGGCAGTAAAGTAATTCCATTTTTCACCAATCATATTGCCCGTCATGGGTACATCTAGTGCAAATTTTACCCAGTTTTCAGTGGGGTACATATTTTCTTCATTACCTGGAGATTCATCATCCTCATCATTTCCATCAAAACCAGAACTCATCGTTAATAAGCTTTTGATTGTAACACTGTCTTTTTTAGGAGAATAGTTTTTAAATTGCTCTACATTGTAAAAGGCTTTTAAATTTTGATTCTCACTTTTTATATGGTTTTCTTTTATTGCAATTCCCATCAAAGCTGAAGAAAAAGATTTACCCACAGATCGTGTATCTTGTAAAGAATCTCTTCCTGAATGGTTAAAATACTCTTCTATTAGCAGTTTTCCATTCTTTACGACGACAATACCTGTTACGTTTTTGAATCTTTCTTCTGCTATTTTTTTATTTAAATTTTTAATGAGTTCGATGTCAAATTTTTCCTTTGAAGTATCCCATCCACTCTTGGGCTGAATAGGCTGAACAGCGATCTGTTGCTCTGAAATATTCTTTTCAGGAACATTAATATTGATGTCTCCTTCTGCAATAATAGGCCCTGTTTGTATTGATGATGTTTTTAGATAAGGACGGATTTCAATTTTTAGAATATGATTTCCGCTGGCCAAGGCATCAATTCCGCCATGGATTAAATAAAAACGCATCCATAAATATCTTCCCCATGAATCTTCATTATTGCTGCTGGTAAGAGGTATTCTGAGGTTCGTTTTTAGCTTTTTGTTTTCCGGAGTACCTGCTCCTGTATTTAGGTTTTCTTCGTAAATTAGTTTTCCATCCACGTAAAAAGAGAACTGATAATTTCCGTTTTTAAGTAATTGATCAACGGTGAATTTAGGTTCAAGCTGATGCAGGTAATTCACCAGAGAATTGTCAAAAAAAGCATGAATACCAAAGTCCTTATCTTCCTGAAAAGTTGAAGAAGAAAGAATGTTATCATCTTTTAAATTTTCAAGACTGATGGATTTGTCTAGAAAAATAATTTTTCCGGAATATTTTTTCTGAATCGGATTCTCAATCTTTTCAGGGGTGAAAATATTCTGGCTTTGTGCCGGATAAAGATAAAATGTGAAAATAAATATCAGTAGTATGGTAGGCTTCATTTTTTATATTTTAGCAAAAATAATAGGCTTTTGTATTATAAAATAGAATGAAATTAACATCTCTATTTTCTTAGAAGATTTCTGTATTTTAAAGGTGTTACTCCAATATTTTCTTTAAAACAACGAATGAAATGACTTTGATCTGCAAACCCGCATTCCAGAGCAATATCCGTTAAGGAATCCCGCTTGGTGAGTAGCTCCAGTGATTTATTAAGCTTTAATTTTCTGATATATTCTCCCAAGTTACAATGAAAATATTTTTGGAAATCCCTGCTTAAATGGATCGGATGAATATTTAAAGTTGTGGAAAGTTCAGTAAGGCTTAATTTTTCTGTAAAGCTTTCATGTAAAATTTCGTTGATGTGTCCTACCCAGACAGGTTTCTTTTCAGTTTTGTCTTTTTGAATAACAAACTGACTGAATAAGTTTAACAAAAGTTGATGGATAGCTACCTCAAAAGCGTTATCTCTATCCTGATTTTCTTTGAAAATTTTATAAATCAGCAATTTTAAAGAAGGATCTTGTATATTAAAACTCCCTTCTGCGTTATTTTTTTGAAAATCAAACTGATCAAACCAGTTTTTTGAAATTTCAATATGAAAACCTCGTGTAAAGATTTCAGGCTTAATATTATAGTGTGGATCTTCCCAATGATGGTAGAGTAGGGTGCCTGCAGAGCATTCATAAGTTTCTTTTTTGTTCCCCTCAATCATATTTCCCTGAAGCAAAAAAGTAAAATATGCATTTTCATGATAATGCCAGTCTACATAAGGATGAGTATATTCAGTATCTGTGATTGTTAATCCTTCAAAATTAACAATGTCGTTGGTCTGCCCAAAATATTCGCCGTTACGTAGAGTATTCATGATAAATTTTGTTTTAACCGTTCAATCTGTTCATACATTTTATTGAAAAAGATTTTCCTGTCCCTATTTCCGGATGTATTCAAAGATTTTGAATTTTTAATCTGATGTTCAAAATAATTACGGGTTTCCTTGCATGTTTTTGCATCATTAATCAAAATATAGCCAAACATATTTGCCGGCAATGCAAAAAGTGATTGTTGCGGATGATGAAAAAAAATATCATTGGAAAGATGCATCAATTCATTTTCATATAAGTGAAACTTTGGATTGTTTTCTGTTTTTTGCTCAATATATTCGATAAGTTCTCTAAGCTCTTTCAAAATAATCTGACCCTCATTTTTTTGTAGAAGTCCAGTCTCATAATAAAATAAGATCTGTTGTAAAATACTGGAAATAGTCCTGTCATTCCACAATTCTACTATATTTTGGGCCTCATATTTTTTCTTGAGTTCTTGTGTATTTGATTCAAAATAAGGGGGTGAAAACTTCAGAAAAGGAATAAAAACCTGTTTTGCATTAAGCAGATTCATCCAGACATAGATTTTAAAACGGGAAAGCAGTGTATCTGAAAGGGTATAAAAAAAAGGAATATCCTTCGCAGAATAATAAATAGTCATCTCATCAGAAAGAGGTAAGTTTTCAAAAATGCTGAGATTATTCTGGAAAAAAGACTGTAAATCTTCTGTTTCGTTCACGACCAAGGTTTTCTGAACTAAAATCTGTTGGTCTGAAGTTATAAATTGATTAAGTGAAATCTGATAATATTTGGCCAGTTCCAAAGCCTCTTCAAAACTAAACTTAGCTTTCAGGGACGTTCTTCTGTGTGATGCATCATAACTTATATTCAAAATATTGGCAATCTCATCATTCAAAGATTTATCACCAATTTTTCTACGAATTTCCTTAAGTAACAGTTCCTGATACATGATTTTGTGATTTTCACAAATGTAGTATTTTTTTTAATTTTTTTTCACATTCGGAATTGGTTCTTCTGCAGATAATTTTGAATTGTAATTTAAAAATTATGAGTTATGAAAACACGAATAATATTATTAACGGTTCTTTTTTTCAATAGTTTGATCTATGCATCAGACTCTATAAAGATTGATTCTCTGAAGCCCAGATTTCTTGGAGCTTCACCTTCAAAGAATGTCAGAAATGTGAACGGAATTATGTTCAAATATTTTGATGAAGATGAAAATGTAATTCCTAAGAAAATTAATGGATTAGGGTTGGGACTTAATCCGGTAGGGCTTTTCTTTCCTGCATTACTGCTTGTGTATCTACCCGACGCAGGGAAATGGAACTTAAACAATGATTATGGAATTGTTTCTGAGAATAAGATGAACAAAATTAACGGAGTTCAGCTATCTCTCATCAATATGGAGCCTACGGTTACTAATGGGTTGGAGATTAATATCTCAAGCAATATAAATACCTATGCCATTACAAATGGAGCTGCTTTATCTCCTTTTTTCAATTTGCATCATGAAATAAAAGGTGTTTCTGTTGCCCCATTAGCGAATATAGGTCAGAAATGCAGAGGACTTCAGATTGGGCTTTACAACAATTGTAAAGATTTTCGAGGACTCCAGATTGGAGTATGGAATGAAAACGGGAAAAGAAAACTTCCTTTAATCAACTGGAATTTTAAGAAACAAGAAAAGAAAGAATTATGAAAAATATACCCTATTTACTCATCTTATCCCGTTTTATAACAGCTTTTGTAATTCTGTATTTGGGATACTACATAGGAGAATCAGCCAGTCAATATATTCTTGCATTAATGTATTTCGGAATATTAACCGATATTTTTGATGGAATTATTGCCCGAAAAGCAGGGATTTCCTCAGAAAAATTAAGAAGACTGGACAGCCAGACTGACTTGATCTTCTGGCTCTCACTAGGGTTTGCATCTTATTTTCTGAATCCTGAATTAATTAAAGGGGAATGGCATGGCATCCTTTTAATTTTCGTCATGGAAGCACTTTGCTACATTGTCAGTATCTGGAAGTTTGGTAAAGAAACCTGTACTCATGCTTTTTTGTCAAAAATGTGGGGCTTGAGTTTGCTGTTGGCATTTACTTATCTTATAGGTTTTCAGGAAGCGGGATGGGCTTTCAATCTGGCGATTATTCTTGGGTTGATTTCTCACGTTGACGTTATCCTCATTATTTTACTCCTTCCACAATGGCAATATGATGTTCCCAGCTGTTATCATGCCCTGAAAATAAGGAACGGAAAACAGAGAAAAAAGTCTATTTTCTTTAACTAATGTATTAAATAATTGATTAATGATTTTTAAAGAGGGCGCAATCATCAAGTTGCGCCGTTTTTTTGTAACTTTGCAAACATTAATTTTTATACGAAAATTTATTATCAACAAATGAAAAAGCAAACGATCAAAGAAATCCTAAAGGATTACAAGAAAGTATTACATCATGACATTACAGTTTACGGATGGGTAAGATCATTCCGTGCCAATCGCTTTATAGCCCTTAATGATGGATCTACGATTAATAATTTGCAGATAGTTGTTGATTTCGAAAATTTTGATGAAGAAATCATCAAGAATATTAGCACAGCTTCTTCCCTTAAAGTAGTGGGTGAAGTGGTAGAAAGTCAGGGAGCAGGACAGTCTGTAGAAATTGTTGCTAAAAAGATCATTGTTTTAGGAGATAACTTTACAGAAGAACTTCAAAGTACAATTCTTCAGCCTAAGAAACACAGCTTAGAAAAGCTTCGTGAGCAGGCGCACTTAAGATTCAGAACTAACCTGTTTGGTGCTGTTTTCAGAGTACGTCATGCGGTAAGCTTTGCCGTTCATTCATTCTTTAACAAAAACCAATTCTTCTATATCAACACACCGGTAATTACAGGTGCAGATGCAGAAGGGGCGGGAGAAATGTTTGGAGTAACAAACTTTGACCTGAACAATATGCCAAGAACTGAAGAAGGTGAAATTGATTTTGCACAGGATTTCTTCGGGAAAAAGACTAACCTTACCGTTTCAGGACAGCTTGAAGGAGAAACTGCAGCAATGGGATTAGGAAGAATTTATACTTTTGGACCTACTTTCCGTGCTGAGAATTCAAATACGACAAGACACCTTGCGGAATTCTGGATGATTGAACCGGAAGTAGCATTCAACAACCTTGAAGATAACATCGACCTAGCGGAAGATTTCCTAAAATATGTAATCCAGTATGTATTGGATAACTGTAAAGACGATCTTGAATTCCTGGACAAGCGTTTTGAAGAAGAACAAAAGACAAAACCAGAAAAGGAAAGAGCGAAAGAGGGACTTATCGAGAAACTTGAAAATGTAATAGCTAAGCGTTTCAAGCGTGTAAGTTATACAGAAGCTATTGAGATTTTATTAAACTCAAAAGAAAACAAAAAAGGAAAATTTGCTTATCCTGTGGAAAGCTGGGGAGCAGATCTTCAGTCTGAACATGAAAGATACTTAGTAGAGAAGCATTTTGAGTGTCCGGTTGTATTGTTCGATTATCCAAAAGAAATCAAGGCTTTCTATATGAAGCTGAACGAAGACAATAAAACAGTGGCCGCTATGGATGTTCTTTTCCCGGGTATTGGTGAGATCATTGGAGGATCAGAAAGAGAAGCAAGATTAGACGTTTTAAAACAGAAAATGGCAGATATGCATGTAGATGAGCACGAACTTTGGTGGTATCTTGATACCAGAAAATTCGGTTCTGTACCTCATGCAGGTTTCGGTTTAGGATTGGAAAGATTAGTTCTTTTCGTAACAGGAATGACAAACATCAGAGATGTGATTCCTTTCCCAAGAACGCCGAAAAGTGCTGAATTCTAGAGATATAAAAAAAAGCCTTAACATCTGTTTAAGGCTTTTTTTATTTTTCAATAATTTATTATGTAGAGTGTATAAAGCAAAAATCATGCTAAATGTATTTTTTATCAAATAAATTTATTAAATTCGTAGAATATGTTATGTTAAAACGTAAATACGAATATGCTTAAACAACACTTACAACTCAAATTAGGACAAAAGCTGGCCCCTCAGCAGATCCAGTTGATGAAGCTTATTCAGCTTCATACTCTTGAATTTGAAGAGGAGTTGGAGAGAGAGTTAGAAGAGAACCCTGCTTTGGAAATTGCAAAGGAGGATTCTAAGGAAGATGAATATTCTTCTCTGGAAGACGCTTATCAGGATGAAGGTACAGAGAGCATTGAAACAGACTTCGACGTTAACGAATATCTTTACGACGACGAACCAAGCTATAAAACCGCATCCAGTAACTACTCTCCGGATGATGAGGAATTTGACAACGAAAGCCTTTTAACGGAAGGACAGTCATTATATGATTATCTGATGGAACAGATTCACTTGGTAAATATCAGTGATGAAGACCTTAAGATTGCAGAATATCTGATCGGAAACCTAGATACAGATGGATATTTGAGAAGAGAGATTAAATCTATTGTTGATGATCTCGCTTTCTCACAAGGAATCTATACCACAAAGGAAAAGGTAGAAGACATTTTGGAAAACTATGTTCAAAAGTTGGATCCATCCGGTGTAGGAGCAAGAGGACTACAGGAATGTTTATTATTACAGATTGAGAAGAAAGTAAGCTCGGATAAAGCTGTTTCTTTGGCTGCTAATATTTTGAGAAATCAATTTGATGCTCTTACCAATAAGCATTACAATAAGATCATCCAGAAATATGATATTGAAGAAGAGGACCTGAAAGATGCGTTGGATGAAATTTCTAAGCTATCCCCAAAGGTTGGAGGAAACTTTGATACACAGACCATTACAATCAATCAGGAAATTATTCCGGACTTTGTAATTCAGGTGAAAGATGGATTGGTAATTCCTATGCTTAACAGCAAGAATGCACCTACGTTAAGGGTTTCTGAGGAATATAAAGATATTCTTACTACCTACTCTCATGATAAAAAATCTTCTGAGCATAAACAGGCAGCTTTATTTATCAAACAAAAACTAGATGCAGCGAAATGGTATATTGATGCAATTAATCAGCGTCAGAATACTTTATTGCAAACAATTAATGCTATTGTTAAATTCCAGAAAGATTATTTCATTACAGGAGACGAAAAATCTTTGAAGCCAATGATCTTAAAGGATGTTGCAGACATTACAGGGTTTGATATTTCTACCATTTCAAGGGTAGTGAAAAGTAAGTATGCAGACACTCCGAACGGTATTGTATATCTTAAAGATCTATTCTCAGATAGTTTAACCAATGATGATGGAGAAGAAGTTTCTACCAAAGAAATTAAAACCCATCTTCAGGAAGTAATCAGTAAAGAGAATAAGAGAAAACCTTTGACAGATGATGCTTTGGTGATCATCTTAAAAGAACAAGGGTATAATATTGCAAGACGAACGATTGCAAAATATCGTGAACAGCTCAATATTCCTGTTGCCAGATTAAGAAAAGAACTTTAAATAAAAAAAAGCATTTCATTTGAAATGCTTTTTTTGTTTTTATATGAGATCAAAAAAATGTGTTCTTATAATTTCTGTTAGAATTTCAGACAGCTTTTGTGACTTTGCGGTTTGATTCTTTGGTTAAACTTTAGTTCCCAATCCCAATTCTTTCATGGATATTTCCCGCATTTCCACCTTTCTTATTTTTCCTGAAATGGTCATCGGGAACTCATCCACAAACTTCCAGTATTTTGGAACTTTATAATGAGCAATTTTTCCTTTACAGTAATCTTTTAGTTCTTCTTCTGTGATAGTGAATCCCTTTCTCACTTTTACCCACGCCATTACTTCTTCCCCAAACTTTTCACTTGGAACTCCAATAATCTGAACATCTAAAATGTTGGTATAAGTGTATAAAAAGTCTTCAATTTCTTTTGGAGAGATATTTTCTCCACCCCGAATAATAAGATCCTTAATTCTTCCCGAAATGGTAATATACCCATCCTTATCCATTACTGCCATGTCTCCGGTATGCATCCAACGGGCGTCATCCAGTACTTTTTTAGTATTTTCAGGATCATTCCAGTATTTTAGCATCACAGAGTAGCCTCTTGTACAAAGTTCACCGTGCTCTCCGCGCTTTAGTACTTTTCCATTTTCATCAATGATCTTTATTTCAAGATGATCCTGAACTGTACCTACTGTGCTAACCTGTTTTCCCAAGGGAGTGCCAATTAAAGTCTGTGTTGAAACAGGAGAGGTTTCTGTCATTCCATAACAGATGCTCATTTCTTTAATATTCATCAGGCTTTCTACCTTTTTCATAATCTCAGGAGGGCAGACAGAACCTGCCATTACACCCGTTCTTAGACTTGAAAAATCGTAGGTATCAAAATCTTTTACGGCTAGTTCAGCAATAAACATGGTAGGAACTCCATATAATGAAGTGCATTTCTCGTCAGAAACTGCTTTTAAAGTAATATCAGGATCAAAGCTGTCATTGGGGATCACCATACAGGCGCCATGAGTGGTACAGCAGATATTTCCAATCACCATTCCAAAGCAGTGATAAAATGGTACAGGGATGCAGACACGGTCTTTCTCCGTATATTTTAATCTTATACCAATAAAATAGCCATTGTTCAGAATATTATGATGAGAAAGCGTTACTCCCTTGGGAAAGCCTGTTGTTCCTGAAGTATATTGAATATTCACCGGATCATCAAATTGTACATGTTCTTCGAAGCTATGTAAAACTTCATCCGAAATATCCTGTCCGTTATTGACAAAGTCTTCCCAGTTATCATCAAAGAAAATTTCATGTTCAAGGGTAGGGCACACTTCCTTGGCATACTCTACCATTTCCTTGTAATTACTGCTTTTAAAAAATAAGGAAGAGAAAATGAAACGAACTTCAGACTGGTTCAGAACATAAGTAAGTTCATGAGTTCTGTATGCCGGATTAATATTGACCAAAATAGTTCCGATTCTAGCAGTGGCATATTGTAAAAGAACCCACTCATAACGGTTGGAAGACCATATCCCTATTCGGTCACCAGATTTTGCGCCTAAAAATAAAAGCGCTTTTGCAATCGCAGTGGTTTGGTTGTAAAACTCTTGATAAGTAGCTCTGTAATCCTGATGAACACAGACAAGTGCTTCCTGATTTGGGTATTTTTCGACAGTACTTTTAAGGTTTCCTCCAATAGTCTGTCCTAATAATGGAACGTCAGAAGCTCCATATACATAAGATAAAGGCATAGTAAAAAGATTTGGTGAAATAAAATTAACAATAATATCTTGAACTATAGCCTATGAATACTAATTTTCCTGTGAATCTATCTCTTTTAGTTGTTTTAGGTTTTTATCAAGTTTTTTAATGATACTTCCGTATACCAGTCTATAGTAAAACCAAATCATGGATACAGCAAGTAACGTACTAATGGTAATTCCCACAATAATGATAGTAAGATTAGAATTAGTAGGCTGTATATTTTGAGTGCTTAAGGTATAAAATATAAAGGCGATCAGTACAAAAGTAAAAGCAATCAGCAATACAATACTGATAAGAATAAAGGCATTCACCGTTTTTTTGAAACTAATGATTCTGGTAATAAGTCCTTTAAGGTTTTCTTCGATCTTTATTTTTCGGTAATTTTGATAAAACTTTAAGACAAAATAAGCCGTAATCAATAAGCTCAGAACTTTTATAGCTAAATAAACATGACCAAAATTATTTTCAACTTCAGGAGCTTCCTGAGCACCTAATCTTTCCAACATTTTGCGGAAACTATCAGATTCTTCCTCCTGAAAGAAGTAGAATAAGCCCAAAACAGAAAAGAACAAAAATTCTACAACACTGATCCAGAAAATATACTTTACATAATTACGTGACTTTCTATTCAACATCTGAAGAATCTCACTGTTGTCATATTTTGGCTGTACAGGTTGTTCCTGCCATGTTTTCTTAAAGCTATCTAAATCAAATTCAGGCATATTTTTCCATCTGTTCTTTAAGGGTTTTCTTTAATCTGTTCATTTTCACACGTGCATTAACTTCAGTGATTCCGAGGTTTTCTGCAATATCCTTGTAAGGCAGATCGTCAAGATACATCATGACAATGGCTCTTTCTATATTAGGAAGAGTCTTGATTACAGTATACAAAAGCGAGATCTGTTGTTGTTTTTCATCATCATCTTCCACAAAATCTTTGTGGTTGATATCCAGTTCATTGGTAGGAAGACTTTTGCTTTTTTTTCTAAAAAGAGTAATGGCGGTATTAAGTGCTACGCGGTACATCCATGTGGAAATCTTAGAATTTCCCTTAAAAGAATCATAACTTCTCCAAAGTTGCAAGACAATCTCCTGAAAAAGATCCTCTTCATCTTCCAGGGAATTGGTATATAAGCGCGATACTTTAATAATCAGGCCTTGATTATCTTTGATAAGTTGCGCAAATTCTTTTTCTCTGGAATTCATAGATGTATAATGGCACGAAGATAACAATAATGTAGTAATTGATGAAGAATAATAATTCTAAAATCACGAAAAGCTAAAATGCCAAAAGATGAATAAATAATAATGTGTAAAATAATGGAGTAAATAGGAGAATACAGATTTGATGATTTTATCAATTTAGTATAAATTGTTTAGAAGCAAGTAGGGTTAGTAAAAATGTTTTTTCTCTTCCTAATCCCTTTGCTGTTTCATCTTTTCGCCCTTTTACCACGAAATTTATGTATCTTTGCACCCACGAGAAAATCGGCTTGTTGATTCCTGTTTCGGCAGGGGTAGGAAAGTCCGGACACCATAGAGCAGCAAAGCGGATAACATCCGTCACCCGTGAGGGTAGGACAAGTGCAACAGAAAGCAGGTACAGTTCGGCTGTAGTGAAACCAGGTAAACTCTTTGCGGTGCAATGGTAAGTATATCGGTTCTTTTCAGTAATGGAAATAGGGGCGGCTCGTCCTGAAAACCGAGGGGTAATCAGCTCAAGTTTTGCAGCAATGTAAAGCGTAGATAAATAACAAGCACTTCTCAGGAAGTACAAAATCCGGCTTATAGATTTTCTCGTTTTTCTTATAATTCAATTTTTTCTTACATTTTTATTCTTGAGTCTAATGTTATTACATTTATTTGTAATACAGTATATTATGTATTTGTAATTCTAATATAAGACTTTTAAGAAACCAAATAAGATCTACGAAAGACTTTTATATTTTTCTGTTATCTCAACTTTACCATAAAGAGATCAAGATGAAAACAGAAATTACTTTACAGTCAGTTCCGGAAGAAAAGCCAGGCTTTATTGCTATAATCTTGTATGTGGCTTTTGTATATGGATTGTTTTGGGGAATTAATCAATGTCTGATGTATTTTTTTCAAGACATAACCAATGAGCTATTAATAAAAATTCTTAACAATATTTTGTGGATCGGATTTATGTTTTTGCACTATAAAGTTGTGAAATATTTTCTTCACCTGATCAATAAGCAGAGGAAACAGCCTGTTATTTACCCTGTGCTAAGTATTTCCAGAGAGGGAATTAATTATTACACAGAACGCAAAGAAACGGATTGGGGAAGTATTTCAGAAATACAAATTATAGATTCTATACTTTCTGTAACGGTGGATCTTAATCCTGAAAAAGATTTCAAACTGAACCTATCCAAGACAAATCTTCAGAAACAAATGACACAAGAAATTTTTGAAAAGCTACTGAAATATCATTATAAAAAAGAAGTCTATATTTACAATACACCATCATCCTGTGGTTGTGGTTGTTAATTTTAATAGTATGTACAGATCAATGAATTAAAATGGAATCAGAAACTACTTTATACAAGTCATCAGAAGAAAAGCCGAGGTATGTAACTATTGTATTTTCTTTGATATCAACGATTGGTTTACTGGTAGTTATTTGTATACTGATCTATCTTGTGTTTACAAACAAAAATCCCTTTAAAATTTTAATTTCCTGCATTGTTTTTTTATTAATGTCTGTTTTTTTTAATGCTTCAGTGAAAATCTTAATTAGATGTATTAAGGAACGGATGAAGCCGGACGAAGAGCCTGTGAGAAAATTATCCATCAGCTCAAAAGGAATTTTTAATTATAAGGTAAAAAAACAATTGATCTGGGAAGAAATTTCTGAAATCCAGATTATTGATTCAGTTCTTTCGGTGACAGTAGATCCCGATCCTGAAAAGGACTTTCAATTGAATTTATCTGATACAGATATTTATAAGCAAATGACCAGAGAGGATTTTGAAAACTTACTTAGAAAATATTACAAAAAAGAAATTCATACCTATTATACTCCTCCATCTTGTGGATGTGGCGGTTGATATAATATTCATTTAAAAAGCATTAATGGATTAAGATTTTTAATATCATGAAACCTGAATTTACCTCCATTTTATTGAATAATACACAGTTGGATTATCTCCAGAATCCTTTATGGAAAAGGATTTCAGAGTATCAGATTGATCAGGCTGAAGTAGCCATTCCTTTTTCCAGAAAACTGTCTCAGACAGAGGGCTGGACGAGAAGATTCTGTTTGCTTGCTATTGAAGAATATAAAAAATTTGTTTACTTATGCTGTGCTTCTAAAAACGGTGCATCTCCTTCCATAGTTGTAGATAAAGTATGGCATTTGCATTTGCTCTATACCACCGAATACTGGAAAGAATTCTGTCCGAACATTCTGGAAAGAGAACTCCATCATTTTCCGAATGTAGGCGGAATTAATGATTATAATAAGCATCAGGATTGGTATTTGGAAACCCTAAAACTTTACATCCATGTTTTCAGGCAGAACCCACCCGAAGTTTTTTGGCGGATTCCTAAAGAAATTATACCATTCCTATTACCGGAAAATAAGATGAAAATTACCAAGCAATTCACATGGAAAAAGACCTTTGAAAATTTGCATTCAAAAGTCTTTCAATATATTCACGGTAAATCAGTTTAGAAATAAACTAATTCCGGATTATTCGTCTAATAATTGTTGTTTAGCCTGTTGAAGATCTTCCTTATCTTTTGCTGAAAGCTTTGGATATTTCAGATTCATTTTCTCTAAAGTATCAATGATAATCTGAACAGCAGCTACTCTTGCAAACCATTTATTATCTGCAGGAAGTACATACCAAGGAGCATGATCTTTTGAAGTTTCGTTGATGGCTGTTTCATAAGCCTCCATATATTGGCTAAATAAAGCTCTTTCAGGAAGATCGGCTGCAGAGAATTTCCAGTTTTTTTCCTGTTCGTTGATCCTGTCTAACAATCTTTTCTTTTGTTCATCCTTAGATACATTCAGGAAAATCTTGATAATGGTTGTCCCGTTTTGTGAAAGATGTTTTTCAAAATTTCGGATACTTTCATAGCGGTTTTCCCAGAATTTATCATCAAAATCTTTTACTGAAGACCATGTTTTTTCACTTAAATTATATTCAGGGTGAACCTTGCAGACCAAAACACTTTCGTAGTGTGAACGGTTAAAGATTCCGATCATTCCTTTTTGAGGTAATGCCAGATAATGTCTCCATAAAAAATCATGAGAATATTCTTTGGAACTTGGTGTCTTAAAGCTGGTTACATTACATCCCTGTGGGTTTACTCCTCCAAACACATGCTCTATCATACTGTCTTTTCCTGCAGCATCCATTGCCTGAAGTACCACCAAAAGAGATTGGCTTCCATCTGCATAAAGTCTTTCCTGTAGCTCACGAAGCTTTTCTTTTTCCTGAATTAATAATTGAGTTCCCTCTTCCTTAGTCAGTTTTCCTTGATAGGATGTTGATGCCTTTTTTATTGAAAATTTTCCGTTTACTTTAAAATCATCTGAGAAATTGGTGTCCATATTTTGTTTAAGCTTAAAAGATTATTTGATGTCTTTGATCTACTCTTACATAAATGTAATAAAAAAACCGCCTCAATGGAGACGGTTTCTTTATTTTTTTGTGTAGAGCTTACTTTACAGCAGTCTTTTTAGCTAGTTTAGCAGCTTTTTTCTCAGCTTTAGCAGCTTCTTTTTGCTCAGCAGGAGTCAATACTTTTGGCTCAGGAGCATTAGCATCTACGTTACCTTTAATGTAGATTACGCTTCTGCTGTTTGCAGGGTCGTTAGAAAAAACTTCGATCATTTTGTTGAAACCTCCTGTAAGAGCAGTGTTATATCCAACCTTGATCTTAGCAGATTTTCCTGGCATGATCGGGTCTTGGCTGAATTCAGGAGTAGTACATCCACAAGATGGTTTTACATTTGAAAGAATCAAAGGCTTGTCACCAGTATTTGTTACTGTGAAAAATCTTGTACCGTCAGAACTAGGCTTAATAGTACCGTAGTCGAAAGTCGTTTTATCAAATGTAATAGTTTGTGCAGATGCAAGAGCAAATGTTCCGAATAATGCAATTCCTGCGATTAATTTCTTCATATTCTTGAATGTTAATATGTTTGTTAGATAAATTTTGTGAAACAAAGTTAAAAATTATTTTAATTCATGCTTAAAAATTTTTTTCTTTAGACTATTTTTGCAAATTGCAAGCCAAAGAAATAGAATTTATGCAGATTTCAGAAAAGTACAATCCACAGGAAACAGAACAAAAATGGTACAATTACTGGTTGGAAAACAAATACTTCCACTCAGAGCCTAATGACAAACCACCATATACCATTGTTATCCCTCCGCCAAACGTTACGGGGATACTACACATGGGGCATATGTTGAACAATACCATTCAAGATGTTCTGGTCCGTCGTGCAAGAATGCGCGGGTTTAATGCTTGTTGGATTCCGGGAACAGATCACGCTTCAATTGCTACCGAAGCTAAAGTTGTTGCTAAATTGAAGTCTGAAGGGGTCAATAAGTCTGATATTACTCGTGAACAGTTCCTTGAGCATGCTTGGGAATGGACGAATAAATATGGAGGAACGATCCTTGAGCAGCTTAAAAAACTAGGTTGTTCATGTGACTGGGACAGAACCCGTTTCACGATGGAGGAAAAGCTTTCCCAGCAGGTTATCAAAAGCTTTGTAGACCTTTACAATAAAGGATTAATCTACAGAGGCTACAGAATGGTAAACTGGGATCCGGAAGCGAAGACCAATATTTCAGATGAAGAGGTAATATTTAAAGAGCAGAACGGGAAATTATATTTCCTTAAATATAAGATTGAAGGATCTGAAGAGTTCCTTTCAGTGGCTACAACACGTCCTGAAACAATTTTTGGGGATACTGCGGTATGTATCAACCCTAATGATGAAAGATATGCCCACCTAAAAGGTAAAAACGTAATTGTACCCATTGTAGGTAGAGTAATTCCTATCATTGAAGACGAATATGTAGACATTGAGTTCGGAACAGGTGCCTTGAAAATTACTCCGGCACACGATATCAATGACTATGAAATCGGACAAAAGCACCAGTTGAAAATGATTGATGCTTTAGATGATGACGGAAACCTTAACGAGCATGGCCTGCATTATGCAGGGAAAAACAGATTTGATGTAAGAAAGCAAATCGCTAAAGAATTAGAAGAAAAAGATCTTTTACTAAAGGCAGAAGATTATGTAAATAAAGTAGGGACTTCCGAAAGAACTGGTGCTGTTATTGAACCAAAGGTTTCAGTACAGTGGTTCCTTAAAATGTCTGAAATTGCTAAACCAGCATTGGATGTAGTAATGGATGATGAGGTGAAGTTCTATCCTGAGAAATTTAAAAATACCTACAAACACTGGATGGAAAACATCCGTGACTGGAATATTTCCCGTCAGCTTTGGTGGGGACAGCAAATTCCTGCTTACTTTTATGGTACAGGAGATGAAGATTTTGTAGTTGCTGAAACTAAGGAAGAAGCTTTAGGATTAGCAAAACAAAAAACAGGAAATCAGGATTTAACAATAGAAAACCTTAGACAGGACGATGATGCACTGGATACTTGGTTCTCATCTTGGTTGTGGCCAATGTCTGTCTTTGATGGAATTCTTGATCCTGAAAATAAGGATATTAATTATTACTATCCTACCTCTGACTTGGTTACAGGTCCGGATATTATTTTCTTCTGGGTAGCGAGAATGATCATGGCCGGATTAGAATACAGAAAAGAAGTTCCGTTTAAAAATGTTTACTTCACAGGGATTGTAAGAGATAAGCAGAGAAGAAAGATGTCAAAATCTTTAGGAAACTCTCCGGATCCACTTGAACTGATGGATAAATATGGTGCAGATGGTGTTCGTGTAGGAATTCTATTGAGTTCTGCAGCAGGAAATGACCTTCTTTTTGATGAAGATCTAATGCTTCAGGGAAGAAACTTCATGACGAAAATCTGGAGTGCTTTCCGTTTGATCAACATGTGGAATCATGAAGATAAGCCGGCAATCGCTACAGATCATCAAGCTATTGAATGGTTCGAAAATAGATTAAATAAAACAATTGTTGAGATTAATGATCAATTTGAGAAATTTAGAATTTCCGATGCACTTCATTTGATTTATAAATTAATTTGGGATGATTTTTGTGGTTGGTATCTTGAAGCAATCAAGCCAAACTATGGAGAAGGGATTTCTAAGGAGGTTTATGACAGAACAATTATTTTCTTTGAAGAATTGATGAAATTACTTCATCCGTTTATGCCTTTCCAATCAGAAGAAATTTGGCATTTGATTTCAGAAAGAAGTATTGAGAATGCTCTTGTTATTGCTCAGCAGAAAAATG
Organism: Chryseobacterium oncorhynchi; assembly: GCF_002899895.1. GTDB lineage: Bacteria > Bacteroidota > Bacteroidia > Flavobacteriales > Weeksellaceae > Chryseobacterium > Chryseobacterium oncorhynchi. The sequence goes on along the minus strand of NZ_PPEI02000007.1, from coordinate 94,774 downwards.
CAGATGAGTTCAGCGAAGACGTAATTAAGAACTTTGAAATTTCAAAAGAACTGATCTCCGGTGTTAGAAACTACCGTCAGACCAAAGGAATTTCACCAAGAGAAACAGTTGAGGTATTTACTAATGCTAAAGAATTTGCCAATGAAGCAGTCGTAAGAAAATTAGCTAATGTTTCTGAAATTAACTTCGGGCAAAAAACAGATAAACCAAGCTTTACTTTCCTGGTAGGAGCCACTGAGATTTCTATTCCTTTAAGTGAAAACTTAGATTTAGGAGAAGAAAAAACAAAAACCGAAGAAGAAGTAAAATACTTAAAAGGGTTCTTGATTTCAGTAGAAAAGAAACTTTCCAACGAAAAGTTTGTTGCTAATGCAAAACCAGAGGTTGTAGAAGTTGAACGTAAAAAACAAAAAGATGCTGTTGACAAGATTGCGATCTTGGAAGAGAAGCTGAAAAGTTTGTAAATTTAAATAGAGACAACATGTTGTCTTAATATCAGGCTGGGTACAGATGAAAACTTGTATCCAGCCTGATGGTTTAAGAAAAGATATAAAATGACACATATAGAAAACATTAAAAAACTATTTTCGAAGGATTTTGTAGAAAGCCCTTTGTTAGAAAGTTTTGAGGTAGGAAAAATTTATCTTTCCAGTGGAAAGTTAGTAGCCTGTGATCCGTTAATTACGAATGATATGCTTGCTTTTTCTACAAATTTTCCGAAAGGAGAATTCTCTGTAATGCTTCATAAAGAGAGAGATAGCAACTGTGTTGCTTATGCAGAAATTGTATTCAGTAATGATGAAATTACAGACTGGAAGCTTGCGACCACGGCAGGACAAAACATCAAAGAACTGGCAAAAGAAGAGGTTTTTGGATATCCTGTAGAAAGTGGAATGGGATGCTTCATGGATGTAGATACCCAAAACAGTCTTAATGATCTGGAACAAAAGCTATATCATAACAAAGGGGCTGATTTCATGGGAATCTATGAGGAATTTTTCCATGAATATTTCTTTGACGAAAATGGAGCCATAGATCAATATGCATTTTTAAAACCATCAGCAGCTCATCCAGGAACTATATTTGCTTTCGAGACCGGCTACGGAGAAGGTTTTTATGCCAGCTATATTGCTTATAGTAAAGATCAATCACCCGTGAAGATTATTACTGAATTTATTGAAATAAGTTAAGCAAAAATTAGTTATTTTTGACATGAAATTTCGTCTGTTATAATTTTTAAAACTAATATAAAAACACAATGAATTTCTCATCAGATCAACCCAAAATTATTGTTGTAGGTAGTTCCTCAATAGATCTCGTTCTAGAAACAGAAAAACTTCCTCTACCTAACGAAACCGTTTTAGCTGTTAATTCAGAAAGCTATTTTGGAGGAAAAGGTGCAAACCAGGCGGTAGGTACTGCCAGATTGGGTGCGAGTGTTTACTTTATAGGATGTGTAGGAATGGACCCGCTGGGACAGCAAATCATGAGAAATCTGGTGAGCGAAAGTGTAAATGTGGGGTTTGTACATGAAACAGATAGAGAGTCAACAGGTACTGCCTATGTGACGACCTCCGAGGGTAATGCTGCTATTGTAGTAGTGCCTGCAGCCAACAAATATCTTAATACAGCCCATATTGATGAAGCAGACCGGTATTTTCATACCTCTGATCTTGTCCTTGTACAGCTTGAAGTTTCCATGGAAGTGGTGGAATATACCGTTAAAAAAGCCAAGAGATATGGCAAAAAAGTGGGATTATATGCTTCTCCTGCCATGAGGGTAAGTGATGAAATTCTGGAAGCGGTAGATTTTATTGTAACCAAAAGTAGTGAACTGTATATCATTTTTGGTGAAGAACAGAGAGAAGAGGTACTCAAAAAATACTTTAATAAGGTTTTTGTAAGAGATGATTCCAATTCTACCATTTATTTTGATGGAACGGAAATGAAATATTACAGAAACGATAAAGATACCACTGTTTATAAGATGGGAATGGGAGATGCATTTACATCAGGATTTGCCATAGCACTCTGCCATGGAAATTCTATTGAAGAATGTGTGAAATTTGGAAATGAGGTTTCTTCAAGGGTTTCCGGAGGTAAAGGATCTCAGACAGGATTACCAAGAAGATCAGATTTTATATCCTAAAGCTATTTACGACATATCAAAAGTCGGAAACTTAACATAAAAATATATTGAAAATGTCCACTTTTATAGTGGATTTTTTCTTTTATCCTATGGAAAAACTAATACTTACCACAAAAGATCAAGCTGCTCTGGCTGTACATCTTTTTCAACCAAAAAACAATAATGGAAAACTGCTGTTGATTAACTCTGCAACCGGTGTAAAACAACAAGTGTATTTTTCATTTGCCAAGTACTTTTCTGAGCAAGGTTTTACGGTGATAACTTATGATTACACGGGAATAGGACTTTCTAAACCTGAGAATATGAAAGGCTTTCATAGTTCCATGAGAGTTTGGGGTTCACGAGATTATAAAGCATTAACCGAATATATCAAAACTCAGTTTCCTGACCATAGAAAATATTGTCTGGGGCATTCTGTAGGTGCATTGATTCTAGGAATGAATGATGATTCGGAAATGTTTGAGGAGTTTGTTTTTGTAGGAACTCAAAATGCCTTTGTTGGCAACTTAAAGCTGAAAACTAAAATTGAAGCTTATTTGGGATTTGGAATTGTTCAGCCCGTAACCACGTCATTGTTAGGGTATTTTCCGGCAAATTGGTTTGGGCTTGGAGAAAGTCTTCCAAAAAATTGCGCATATGACTGGAGAACCTTAATTTTAAATAAGAAATCAACCAACCGATTGTTGGAAAAGATTGATGATTATTCTAAAAATTTGACACAAAAAGTCTTCGTAATTCGTGCAGAGGATGATGTTTGGTTGACAGAAAAAGGAGTATTGAGCTTATTAAATACTACCTATCCTAACCTTAAACCAACTTACAGACTTGTAAAAACATCGGAATCTGAGAAAAAAGAAATAGGACACATTAATTTTTTTAGAAGCTATAATCATAAACTTTGGGATATTATTTTAAATGAACTGATAGATAAATGAAAAGTACGATTGACAACACCGTAGAATTTGTAAAAGAAAAATTAGAAGGCGCAGAGGCAGGCCACGATTGGTTTCATATCGAAAGAGTATGGAAACTGGCTAAAAAAATTGCAGAAACAGAAAACTGTAATCAGGAAGTTGTAGAATTATCTGCATTACTGCATGATATTGCTGATCCTAAATTTCATAATGGGGATGAAACCATTGCTCCCAAAATATCAAGAGCATTTCTTGAAGGACAGAATGTCTCAGATGAAACGATTGAAAAGGTTTTGTATGTAATTGAAAATATCTCCTTTAAAAATAGAAGTAACGCTCCTATAGATCCATCTCTTGAATTACAGATTGTACAGGATGCAGATCGTATCGATGCCATTGGAGCCATTGGTATTGCCAGAACTTTCAATTTTGGAGGATTTAAGAATAATCCAATGTATGATCCGGAGATTCAGCCCAAATTAGGGATGTCCAAAGAAGAATATAAAAAATCTAATGGGACAACGATCAATCATTTTTATGAGAAATTATTACTCCTAAAGGATCTTATGAATACTGAAAAAGGAAGAAAAATGGCTGAAGAAAGACATAATTATATGTTGAATTTCCTTGACGAGTTTTATAAAGAGTGGAATGTGGATTAACATTCTCTGAAAAATTCTGAAATCAGTATCTTTGCAATATGGTATTTTTCATTCTTGTTATCTTTTGGGCTTGTATCCTTTCCTTGATTTTGTATAAAATAAAATCAGGAAGAATGGCAAAATGGGCAAGGTTGTTCCGCATTGTAACGGTGGTTTCATCTATTTCTATTTTTACGTATTGGTTTATCAAAAAGAGTGCTGTAGCATTTGTGGATAACTCGGTAGGGCTACAGGTGGTTAATAAACTTCCACAAACCTTGGATTTCTACCTGATCAATGTAAATAAGATTGATAAAAATATTTCACTAGAACCCAAGCACATCGGGAAAGTACGTCCGGAATATTATAGGGTAGAATACTTGAAGATGGATAAGTCTGATGAGTACTGGATTGTGGGTTATCTAGGTAAAAAGAATCTTGTATACTTTTCCCAGCATTCTGTTCCTAATAAAAATATAGATCAAATTGTAGAAGTACAGAATTATATTAACCAAAGCATGAAGCTTTCTGATGCTGCAAAAAAGCAGGTAGATGCTTATAATTATGAGAATACGAAGTTAGGAATTTGGATTGCGTTAGATTTTCTGCTTTTATTCCTTAACCTTGCGCTACTTTTGAAAAAAAATAAATAATATTTTATAGGTAATGAGTAATGTGAAAAATTGCTCATTACCTGTTAATTATTACTGATTGTTCATTAAGGATAGTCTAGAATCTGCATGATTTGCTCCTTAAATTCTTCCGGACAGCCTTTCACTATCTTGTCTTTGTTTTGTTTACTGATTTTTTCAGGTTCCAGCCATTCAGTTTTGTTGAAGTTCAGGCTATGGTTATCATATATTCTTTTTATAGTATGATTCTCATAAAAGATATATTCATCGCCAAGCCAATTGCTCGCAACGCTGATTTTACAAATTTCCTTTTCCATGATCAAATTTTTTTAAGTACTTCATATTCGTTTAGTGAAATATGATGTACTCTAATGTATAAAATTTTCTGATATGAAAGGACTTTTATTGCTGTTGTGAGGGTAAATTAAAATTAGTCTATTTAATTTTTTAACTGTTAAATAATTGTTGTTTTTAGATGGTAATGATACATTTTTATTAAAAAAGAGTACCAGTACTTTCAGTGGCCATTTGTGGAATATGAATATCGGTTTTCCATTCTTCATTCAGTTTTTTGATAAAGTAGGCAGATAGGAGAGGGGAAGCTTTTTCAATATTTTGGTGTACAAAGAAATAAAGATTTTGTAGGCCATCTTTTTTCCATTGGTTAAGATGTTTTAACCAGTCATCCAGTCTTTCGTAGTCACTTTCTGCATTGGCTCCTACGTAACGGATGAATGCATTGGGTGTTGTAAGACGCATGTGAAGCATATCTCTTCTTCCTGCGGTATCTACGATGATATTTGTGATATTGTGGGTTTCAAAAAGCTCACAGGTTGTATTAAGGATTTCCTCGTCAGTAAACCATTCTGTATTTCGAAGCTCTATGGCTAGTGGAACTTCCTTGGGCCATTCTTTCACGAATTTTTCCAGTCTGTCATAATCTTTAGGTTTAAAGTTATCATGAAGCTGTAAGAAAGCCATTCCCAGTTTTTCATCAAAATTAATAACAGCTGAAGCAAAGTGAGTCACAGGATCTGTAACGTCAATAAGTCTTCTGAAATGAGAAACAGTATTGGTGATTTTAGGAAAGAATTTGAAGTTGTCCGGAGTTTTTTCTTTCCATGTTTTTACCTGATCCGGAGTAGGCATCCCATAAAAGGTTGCATTTAATTCAATGGAGTTAAATTGTGTGGCGTAATATGTAAGTTCATCCTTGGTTCCTTTAGGATAGAATCCTTTAAGGTCTGTTTTATTCCATTTGGCACATCCTATGGAAATGTTTTCCAGTCCTTTTTTATTAAGGCTTAAAATTTCCTTGGTTCTGGAATGATCTTTTGGAAGGGTGAAGTCTATTTTTGACGGGTCTTCTACTTGTCCGAATTTCATATTAAGCTGTTTTAAGCTTTAAAATTAAGCATTTTTTTGATGTAATTTTCATAGTATGCATGAAATATCGTGCGGTAGAATTGTTAGGTAGATTAAGTTTTTTATATTACTCAATATACTCCTTTTTCAAAAGTTCGGATTTTTCTTTCGGGGCTTTTGCTATATAAAATAATAGAAGAAATAATATTACTTATTAGGTGAGTAATACTATTTCTTCCATTCCCTCAAAAAAGATTTTTTGATCGCTTATTTTATCGTTTGTGTTACCATTCTGTTTGAAACGGTAGCATAGATACATCCGGTAGTTTTTAGATTGACAGTAATTGTAGCCGGAACAGACCGATAAGCAGTGTCACCATAAGGTTCAACAATTTTACCATTTGAATCTTTCACTGTTCTTCCTTTTACGGTATAGGTCATTGTTGCCGTTCCTGTAAATCCGCTTGAAGGGCTGAAAGTTACAATACCTGTTGATTTGTTGTAGGTCCATGTTCCTGCAGGAGTTACCTTTTTACGGTACAATGTAAGATCTGTATCGTTGGTCTTTGCAAAGCTGAATGTTGAATAATCAATATTGGCATTGCTTCCAGTAGGTGGAGTCGTAATACTGATAGGGCCTTTGTATGCTATATCATTATTGAAAACTGGGATATTAACCGGTTGAAACTTACATGTAGAAGCTATATCATCATTGGTTACTGCTGAATAAGGAAGTGTTAACTTCACATTTCGGATAATATGTTGCTGGAATGCCCCTCCTGTAGAGGCTGCAAAACCTAGCTTTAAAAATGCCGGGGTTGTTGCATTAAGCGTTTGAGAAGTTGCAGCTCCTTCTACATCCGAATTATTAAAATCCGAAGTTTGGGGATTGGCATTTTCTGTATAAGGCACTGAGGTCTTATAATGATAATAATTGATGATATTCACAGGCGTTCCGTTTTGTATTGTCTGGATATCAACTTTTATATCAAATCCGTCTGTAACGGTACTGCTTATAAAATGGGGAATCAGGTCAAGGTATACTTTTCTGAATTCTCCGGCATTGTTTCTGAGATCAAACACTGAAGTGAGGGTGTTGGAAGTTGCCAGATAGCTTCTGTCAGTTTGTAATACCCTGCCTACAGTTCCTGAATTGCTTAATGTAGATCGGGTAATCAGAACAGGATATCCTGTAAAGCCATCTCCTAACCCTGTTGTATTAATCGCAGCACCTCTTGCACCCCTTAAAGTTACATGACTTGTTGCTTGAGACCAGGTTACCCCTGCAATTCCATTTACCCTTGATTCACCCTGAAAACGCTTTGATTTAAAATTCCCAAACTCATCCAGGGCAATACCCAGATAAGCGGATGATAAACCTGCCTTTCTCTGGCTTGCGTAGGTATTCTGTGCCCTGTTATAGGCATAACCAAGGCCAGCTCCCGGGGCACCTATTGTAGGACTTGTCACTGCTCCATCATATAGGAAAAAAGATAAGCCGTCTCCATAAGTACCACTTAAAGGAGTTCCGTTTTTCATGTCATATTCAAACTCAACATGAAGTCCGTTTACAGAAGTAAAAGTTCTTCCATTGATAAATAATCCCCCAAACTGCCCTGAGCTTGCAGGAGTAAGCTGTACCCCGGTAGAGGTGTGTGAGGCATTTCCCTGTATCGTAAGTTCAGAAGCTGAAGAAGCATTCATAAGCGAATTAGAATAAGAATAAAATCCGTAGATACTTGCCACTTCGGTACTATCTGTCTGTGCATACATAAAGTTTGTAAGCAGCGCAAAAACCAGGCTCATCAAAGACAGCCTTTTAAAATTCTTTTTCATGGCTGCTTATTTTACAACAAATACGATATTAATGAAAGATGCTGAAGTCGCATTGGATAAAACATCATAATTCAATACACCCGTGCTGCTGACGCTGTTTATTTTAAAAACAGAAGTGTCATAACCCGTTACATAATAGTATAAATCTGTTGCATTGGGAAAAAAAGGTATCGAAGCCGGAGCAGATGCACTTCTTGCATTGGTTGGGACATTCGAAAACTGATTTTTATACAATGTGTACAGATCTTTCGTTTGGCCTGTTGAAATTGTTGTGGTATCAAAAACAACACTCGGCATGTAGAAAAATTTAGATACATACGGAGAAAGGCATGTCCAATCAGGGGTTGCAGGCGTTCCTACATTTTGGCTGATGCATTTTTTGTTGGCATCAAAAATAATAAGCCCTGTGGCTGGATTGGTGACAGAAGATAGATTACTGATTCTTGGGAGAAGTACCCCCTTGGAAGTGCTTGTAACATCTAATGCTGCGCTCTGATCGGGAGAGGTAGTATTGATTCCTACCTGTGCGTAAAGAGTAATGCTGGCCATTGCCATCATTAGGGTAATAACTTTGTTCATTTCGAAATAATTTTTTGTGTTTATATTGTAGCAATTTTTTGCTAAGAGTAATTTGCTATCTGAGTTTTATTTTTTGTGTTTTTTAAATTAAAGGGTGGATTAGAACACACTGTATTGTGTTTGTAATGTATTTATTTTTCTCTTTTATATTGTGTTTTTTAAAAAAATAACCAGTTCTAAGAATTGTTTTTCAATCATCAAAAGAGGTTTGTTTTATTAATTTAAATAAAAATACAATCTTAATTTCGTATTAAATTTATGTTTAATAATAAGCCTTGATGGTTGGTATTTTCTTTATTAAAAACTGTTTTATTTGGTTTATCTTCAACAAATGTAAATAAAATCACTACATATTAATAATAAAAAATCAATGATACAGGGACTTGATTCACTATTTAGGGAGTGAATGCCTAATATTTTCAGTATTAATAGATGATTAAACGAAAATAGTTTTTTAAAACCTAAATGTTAAATTTTTGTTAAATTTTAATTACAATAAAAAAGCACACCCAAAAAGGTGTGCTCCACTATATAGTGCGTTTATTATTTGATCTTATGCTTCACAGCTTGAACATGATACAAAGTTCACCATCATTTCTTTAGAAACGGAAGAACTTCTTTGGTAGTAAAGAGTTTTTACTCCTTTTTTCCAAGCTTCAATGTATAGATAGTTTACATCTTTTACCGGCATTGTGGAAGGAATTTGAAGATTCAGAGATTGAGCCTGATCAATGTACTGTTGTCTCTGTGCTGCCTGGGAAATAACTTCCATAGGAGAAATTTCCTTAAACGTTTTGAATACTGCCTTTTCTTCAGGAGTAAGTTCGTTTAGGTGTTGTACAGAACCGTGGTTCAACATGATTGTTCTCCATGTTTCTTCGTTATCCAGCCCTTTTTCTTTCAATAGTTTTGCCAGGTATTTATTCTTACGCATAAAGTTTCCTTTAGCAAGACCTGCTTTATAATAGTTAGAAGAGAAAGGCTCAATTCCCGGAGAAGTTTGTCCTAGGATTGCAGAACTTGAAGTGGTAGGAGCAATAGCCATTGTAGTGGTATTTCTTAATCCGTATCCTTTCAATACTTCTGGTTCTCCATAGATGTTGGCAAGTTCTCTTGAAGCCTGCTCAGCCTGTTCTTTGATATGTCTGAATGCTCTTGCGTTGAATTGAGTGGCTTCAAAGCTTTCAAACGGAATCATATTTTTCTGTAAGTAAGAGTGGTATCCTAAAACTCCTAATCCAAGCGCTCTGTGACGCATAGCAAAAGTTCTGGCTCCTTGTAGATAGTAGTTTCCTTCGGTTTTATCAATGAATTCAGATAAAACAGCATCAAGGAAGTATACTGCTAATTTCACTGCATCTGTATCTTTCCACTCGTCATACAGTTCAAGGTTCATGGAAGACAGACAGCAGATGAAAGATTCTTCCATAGTAGACGGAAGCATAATCTCAGAACAAAGGTTACTTGCGTTTACCGTCATTCCTAAATCTTTATAAACCTGAGGTTTATTTCTGTTCACGTTGTCTGTGAAGAAAATATATGGAAGACCTTTTTGCTGACGGCTTTCCAGTACTCTTGCCCAGATTTTACGCTTATCCATATCACCGTCAATCATATCCTGCATCCAGTAATCTGGTACACAAACTCCTGTAAACAGGTTTTGAATCGGGCTACCGATATCTTTAATTGATAAGAATTCTTCAATATCTCCGTGGTCAATATCTAAGTAAGCAGCAAAAGCACCTCTTCTTACGCCACCTTGAGAAACCACATCCATTGCTGTATCAAAAAGCTTCATGAATGAAACTGCTCCTGAAGACTTTCCGTTATCAGTTACCGCTGTTCCTCTGTTTCTCAATTCTCCAAAATATCCTGAAGTACCACCTCCGATCTTAGTTTGCATGATGACCTCACCCATTTTGTGGGTAATTCCTTCAATGCTGTCCGGAATGTGAGCGTTGAAACATGAGATAGGAAGACCTCTCTCTGTTCCCATATTAGCCCATACAGGAGAAGAGAAACTGATCCAACCTTTAGTGATCATTTCTTTGAACGCCGCCTGAAGTTCCGGCTTATATAATCTTTTTGCAGCAGCAGTAGTGATTCTGTCGATAGCTCCGTCTACCGTTTCACCTTTCAACAGATATCCTCTGTTCAGCATTTGCTCAGACTCTTCATTGAGCCACCATATATTTGAATTTTGCTCTTCCATAGATGTTATATTTTCGAATTCCGGAATGAGGGTATCACTCCGGAATTTTGTTTTTTTATATTATTGATTGTAAAAATTCTACTTTGTGAGAACCGTTCAGTCCACTTTCATCTCTTAATCTCTGAAATTCCTTAAAAGATGGAACATTCAAAACTTCATGCTGAACTTCTTCATTACTGTAGTTTGAATAATGTACAAAAGTAACACCGTCTTCCTTTAGATAAACCTTGTATTCAAATGCTGACTGATCCAAATTCTTGAAATCATCCAAAAACGTTTGAATATTGGCTTTATTTGTCGGAACAAATTCAGGGTTTACGGTGTAGCTTACGATTACATTAATCATCTTTTATATTTGTGCTTATTAAGTCAATGGGGATTTTGTTTTAAAGTATTATGAATGTTATCATCCTAATACGATCTGCTTTGACGCTCGCTTCGCTCGCGCTTTTACATTAAAACAAGTCGTTTGCTGTAATACTCTTATCGTGTTTCGTGTAATCTACAGGTCTTTTTGCAAAGAAATCATCTAGCGAGTTTGCGAAAACTTCCTCTTCGAACCACACCATTGGTCTGTATTGTTCTGGAGTGATGTTGTATCTTGTCTTCATGTTGATTTTCTTCAAGCTGTCGTCTACACGATACTTCATGAAATTCAATAGATCTTCTTTAGATACATTGTCGATTTCACCTAATTCAAAGATCCAGCTAAGGATATCTCCTTCTCTTGCGATAGATTCATCTACTAAAGTATAGATGTCTTCAAGGTCGCTGTCTGTTAATAGATCCGGTTGTTCTTCACGGATTTTGTTAATCAGATAGATTCCTGCATTAGCGTGAATCTGCTCATCTACAGAAGTCCATGCAATAATATTGGAAACATTCTTCATGAATCCTTTAAATCTTGTGAAAGAAAGGATGATGGCAAATTGAGAGAAAAGAGAAACGTTTTCCACTAAAATACTGAACAGCAATAATGCTGAAACATATTCTTTAGGGGTTGCAGAGTTGGCATGTTTTAAGGCATTTCCAAGAAACTCGATTCTACCTTTTACAGCAGGGATTTCAATTACGTTAAGGAATTCATCATTATATCCTAATACCTCTAATAAACGGGAATATGCTTCAGAATGACGGAACTCGCATTCTGCAAAAGTAGATCCTAATCCATTGAACTCCGGTTTTGGAAGGTGGTTGTATAAATTTCCCCAGAATGTCTTTACAGACACCTCGATCTGTGCAATGGCTAAAAGCGCATTTTTCACAGCATGCTTTTCATGTGGTTCCAACTGCGAATGAAAATCCTGAACATCTGCAGTAAAGTCCACTTCCGAATGTACCCAGAACGATTTGTTGATTGCCTCTACAAATTGAAGAACCTCCGGGTATTCAAATGGCTTATAACTTACTCTTTTATCAAAAATTCCCATATTAAATATCTTTATAATTTAAATAATTTAGATCTCTGTGGATAACGTTCAGGAAATATCTAACTTTTTGTTTTTCTGCTTATTGTGAATAAAAGTTATTCACGGGGGCAATTCAATATTTCTTGTAAAGAACTAAGTACAAAGTTCGAAAAAAAGAACTGATTTTGAAAGGGGTAAATACTAATAGGCTGACTTTTAGCTGTAAAAGTTTTCCACATTTACATGAAACAGGCACGGATAATAGCTTAGACAGGTATACGGGGGATAAATAGATGCAAAACCAGAGTTACAGTTAAACACTTTTATGTAATTTGTTTTAAACAAAGGATTAATTAGTTAAACAAAAAAATATTTGAATAAATTTTCATTCTTGTAACAATTTGAAAATATCATCTACTTATTGGGTATAAAACATACATCACTTAATGTTAGTAATTCAGGATTTACACAAGTCATACGATACAGGAAAAAGCAAGCTTCATGTTCTGAAGGGAATTAATCTGAATATTTCAGAGGGCGAGTTTGTTTCTATCATGGGAAGTTCCGGTTCCGGAAAGTCCACTCTTCTTAATATTATTGGTATTCTGGATGAAAAAGATTCGGGAACCTATGAGTTGGATGGTGTTCCTATCGAACATCTGTCTGAGGTAAAAGCAGCGGAATATAGAAGTAAGTTTCTAGGATTTATTTTCCAGTCCTTTAACCTGATCAGTTATAAAACGGCTTTGGAAAACGTAGCACTTCCTTTATACTATCAGAATGTACCAAGGAGAGAGCGTAATGAAAAAGCTATGGAATATCTGGAAAAAGTTGGACTTGCACAATGGGCAAATCACCTTCCCAGTGAACTTTCCGGAGGTCAGAAACAGAGAGTAGCTATTGCAAGGGCTTTGATTACTAATCCTAAGGTAGTATTGGCAGATGAGCCTACCGGTGCATTGGACTCCAAAACTACCCATGATATTATGAAGCTTCTTCAGGATATTAACAATGAGGGAAAAACAATTATTGTTGTAACTCACGAACCTGATGTTGCCACACAGACCAAAAGGAATGTAGTACTAAAGGATGGCATCATTGAAAGTGATGAATTTATAAAGCAGATTGTGCTTTAAGCTAATTGAAAATCTGAAAATGAGATAATTTGAAAATTGAAAGGCAAATTCGCTGAACAATTTTTTCAATCTTTTAATATCAAAAAAAATGTTTGACCTAGATCGTTGGCAGGAAATATTCAGTTCTATCCGTAGTAATGTACTTCGGACGGTGCTTTCGGGATTTACGGTAGCTTTGGGGCTGTTTATCTTCATTGTGCTTTTTGGAATTGGAAAAGGACTTCAAAATGCCTTTTCGGAAGGGTTCTCCGGAGATGCGAAAAACCTGATTACCATTTCTACCGGAAAGACAACGTTGGCTTATAAAGGGCTGCAGTCTGAGCGAAATGTTACCATGAATAATAACGATTACGACTTTCTGATCAATGCAGAGAAAAAAAATGTAGGAGCTTCCAGTCCCAGATATAATGCCAGTTTAATGGTTAAGTATGGAAAAGAAAGCGGAATCTATCAGATACATGGTGCTGAACCCGGAGAACAGGTGATAGAAAACAGAAAAATGATAGATGGCCGTTATATCACCCCTAGGGACTTGAACGGAAAACAGAATGTTGCCGTGATTGGTAGAATGGTTCAGAGGGATTTAATTAAAAATGGAAGCCCTGTAGGGAAAGATCTGGATATCAATGGAACAATGTTTAAAATCATTGGAGTATTTTCAGATGATGGTGGAGACTGGGATGAAAGACATATTACCGTTCCTATAACGACCCTACAGCAAATGAAAAAAGGGTCTGATACTGTAAATATAGCGTACATCTCCTATAGTGACAAGCTTACTCCACAGGAAGCGATCAAATATGGAGATGAACTAAAAGATAAATTGAAATCGAGAAAAAATGTTTCTCCTGACGATGAAAATGGTGTCCGTATTTGGAATAATGCCAAAAACATGAATGATACATTCACCTTTATGGCGGTTCTTACAGCTATTGTTGGATTTATCGGTATGGGAACCTTATTAGCGGGAATTATCGGGATCAGTAACATCATGGTGTATATCGTAAAAGAAAGAACCAAGGAAATAGGAGTACGAAAAGCCATAGGGGCAAAACCAAAAGGAATTGTTGCCTTAATTGTTCAGGAAAGTGTAGTCATTACAGTAGTCTCCGGATTTGTTGGAGTTGGAGTAGGGGTTTTAACCCTAAGCCTTATTGGAGACAGTCTTGAAGAATTTTTCATAAAAAGCCCGAGTGTAGGATGGGTAACCATCTTTACGGCATTCATTGCATTGGTCTTTTCAGGATTAATTGCAGGATTTGTTCCGGCATACAGAGCATCAAGGATTAAACCAATTGAAGCATTGAGAACAGAGTAATAGACTGAAATACTAAAAGGCAAAAAGCTCTGAAATAAGAAATATTAAATGAGTAATTCATAACTCACAGTTTATAAATTTATAATTCAAAAAGGTGAATATCATATTTAAAATAGATACTTGGCAGGAGATTTATTATTCATTGAGGAATAATAAGCTTCGTACATTTCTTACCATGATTGGAGTAGGATGGGGGATGTTTTTGTATGTGAGCCTTCTTGGGGCAGCAAAAGGAATGGAGAATGGTTTTGATAAATTATTTTCAGGTTTTGCTACCAATTCCATTTTCTTGTGGGCGCAGAAAACCTCTATTCCTTATGAGGGATTTCCTAAGGGAAGAGATGTTCATTTGAATTTATCCGATATGGAAATGTTGAAAAGAAAAGTGACAGCCGTAGATTATATTTCTCCTCAGAATGCAAGAGGAAGCTTTACAGGGACCCCTGGAGAATCTATGTCCAGAAACGGAAAAAGTGCTACTTATTCTCTTACAGGAGATTACTCCGTAGGAAATAAAATTTCAGAAAAGAAACTTATTTTCGGACGCTATATCAATGATGCAGACGTTTCTGGAAATAAAAATGTAGTAGTGATTGGAGAAGAAATCTATAAGAACTTTTTCGATTCCAAGAAAAAAGAAAACCCAATCGGGAAATCTGTTAATATAAAAGGACTTTTCTTCAATGTAATTGGTGTTTTCAGAGTGAAAAAAGGTGGTGGTTTTGAGAATGATCAGACAGCCTTTATTCCGCTTTCCACTTATACCAAAATGTATAATGCCGGAGATCAGATAGACATGTTTGCCATTGTAAGTAAACCCAATGCCAACGTCAATGCAGTAGAAGAAGATGTAAAGCAGGTATTAAAAACTAAAAATAAAGTTTCTCCCGAAGATACCAATGCGTTTGGAAGTTTTAACCTAGGGAAAGAATTCAAAAAACTGACAGGTTTCCTTACAGGGATGCAGCTTTTGACCATTATTGTGGGAACGCTGACGATCCTTGCCGGTGTCATTGCTATTTCAAATATCCTACTGATCACTGTAAAAGAAAGAACTAAGGAAATTGGGATCAGAAGAGCGCTAGGAGCAAAACCCGCAGAAGTAAGAAATCAAATATTGCTGGAAAGTGTTGTCATTACGCTCTCTTCAGGATTGTTAGGATTTCTCTTTGGGATCTTTGTACTGATGGTTTTGAATGCCGTTACGCAGGGGCAGGATGCATTTCCTTTCTATAACCCTACAGTAAACTATGGAAACGTGTTTGCAGCAATGGCTGTTATGGTGATTTTAGGATTAATTATTGGTATGATCCCGGCACAAAGAGCTGTGAAAATTAGACCAATTGAAGCATTAAGAACAGAATAATCTTGTCATTTTTAAATCATTCAATCTTTTAATAAAAAATAAACTATACATATGAAAAAGAAATTCACTTGGAAAAAAGCCATTTATATAGTATTGGGGCTTTTATTTGCAGTGGCATTGTTCTCAGGGATTGGCTATCTAGTAAAATCAAATTCTAAAGAAAGCGAATCTTTCCTTACCCGTAAACCTACCGTTCAGAACATGGATGATAAGGTAATGGCTACTGGAAAAATTGTTCCAAAGGAAGAAATTGAAATTAAACCCAATATTACAGGGATTATTGATAAGATCTTAGTAAAAGAAGGAGATAAGGTAGAAGTAGGGCAGTTGATTGCTACCATTAGAATTGTACCAAGTATCTCTGAAGTGAATGCTGCTCAGCAAGAAGTTCAGAATGCTCAGCTTCAGATCAATAATTCGCAGCTGAATGTTGCTAATATGCAGAAGCAATTCGAAATGCAGGATAAGCTTTTCAAACAAGGAGTAGCTTCCAGACAGGAATATCTTAACTCTCAACAGCAGTTATATTCTCAGCAGCAATCTCTTAAGAATGCTCAGCAACAATTGAATACAGCTCAGAAAAGACTTCAGATTGCTAAGACAGGAGCAACACCTGAACTTCAGGGGCAAGGTTTAGCGACAACACAGATTCGTTCTAAGGCTTCAGGAACTGTTCTTGAGGTACCTGTAAAAGTAGGTAGCCAGGTAATTGAAGCTAATAATTTCAATGCAGGAACAACCATCTGTTCTGTAGCTGATCTTAATTCTTTGATCTTTAAAGGAGAAATTGATGAAGCTCAGGCCGGAAAATTAAGTCAGGGTATGGATATGAATATTGTGATCGGTGCATTACAAAACAAAACATTCCCGGGAAAACTGACAATGATTGCTCCTAAAGGAAAAGATAACGCAGGAACTATTAAATTCCCTGTAGAAGGAAACGTAGATAATCCTAACAACGAATATATCAGAGCTGGTTTCTCAGCAAACGGAGAAATCGTATTAAGCTCTCAAAAGAATGCTTTATTACTGGATGAGTCTTTAGTTCAGTATGAAAAGAAACAAGGGAAAGATGTTCCATTTATAGAGGTAAAACAAAAAGATGGGAAATTCAAAAAAGTATACGTGAAATTGGGTGCCAGCGATGGTATTAATGTTCAGGTTCTTCCGGGATCAAATATTACAAAAGAATCTGAAGTAAAAGTTTGGAACCCGTCAGATAAAGACAAAGAAGAATTAAAAGAAAAATCGAAAGCAAAATAATAAACTGATATTATAAACTATTTAACTGTTAGATCCCGGAGAAACTTTTCTTCGGGATTTTTATTTGAAAATGCAAAACTCCTGTTATTTGAAGATTTCGAAAATTAAAGATCCGGTAAAAGTGGTTCAACAAAAATAAGATGAGATGTAATAAATAGGAATTTCAAAATGTCTTAATTTTAATATCAAAATATAACCATGAAGAAAAGCTATCTTATTCTGTTTCTCTTTATTATCGTAAAATTTGTTCTCCAATATTCATTAATAAATCCGGAGTATGAATTGCACAGGGATGAATATCTGCATCTGGATCAGGGGAATCATCTCGCTTGGGGATATCTTTCCGTTCCACCTGTGAATTCACTATTGGCTTGGTTAATAAAAATATTAGGTGACTCTCTATTTTGGGTGAAGTTTTTTCCGGCACTCTTTGGTGCATTAACAATAGCAGTTGTCTGGAAAACCATTGAAGAACTCAACGGTAATCTTTTTGCAAAAGTTCTTGCCTCTTTGGGAATTTTATTGTCAGTTCTTCTTCGTGTAAATATGCTGTTTCAGCCAACATCTATGGAGATTCTTTTGTGGACATTTCTTTATTATTCGTTGATAAAATATATTAATTCAGAAAAAGTAAAATGGCTTTACATTGGAGCAATAGCTTTCGGAATTGGGGTTTTAAATAAATACAATATTGCTTTTTCGGTTTTAGGGCTTATTTCTGCATTGTTACTTACCAGACAAAGGAAAATCTTTACACAACCCCATCTTTATTGGGCAGGACTTTTAGCCTTAGTCATTATTTTCCCTAATCTTCTCTGGCAATATCAAAACAAATTCCCTGTCATCCATCATATGAAAGAATTATCGGAAAGACAGCTGGTGAATGTAAACAGGATTGATTTTCTCAAATCCCAGATTTTATTTTTTATCGGATCTATGGTTGTTATTATTGCTGGCTGGGGTGCGTTGCTATTGTACAGACCTTTCGAGAAATTTAGATTTTTTTTCTGGAGCTATATTATTACCATAGCATTGTTCTTATTCTTTAAGGCAAAAGATTACTATGCTATAGGATTGTATCCGGTTTATATTGCATTTGGTTCCGTTTTTCTGGCTTACTTTCTGGAGAAAGGATGGCGGAGATTTCTAAAACCGGTTTGTATATTCATTCCCGTGTTACTATTTCTTCCTCTATATAATGTTGCCTTTCCCAATAAAAGTCCTGAGTATATTGTAAATCATCATGAAGAATACAAGAAATTAGGACTGCTTCGCTGGGAAGATGGAAAAGAACATTCCTTACCACAAGATTTTGCCGATATGCAGGGATGGAAAGAATTGGCTCAAAAAGTAGATGGAGAATATTCCAAATTGTCTCAATTAGGGCATACCTTGGTTTTGTGTGATAACTATGGTCAGGCCGGAGCCATTAATTATTATTCGCAAAAAGGGGTGCGAGCAGTATCATTTAATGCCGATTATATCAATTGGTTTGATTTAAGTAAAAAATATGAAAACCTTATTCGGGTTAAGGAATATTCAGAAAATGAAGATGAACTTAAAGAAACCGGACCTTACTTTCAAAATTCCCGGCTTACAGGTTCTATAACAAACCCTTTTGCCCGCGAGAAAGGAACTATGATTTTTAGTTTTGAAGGAGCAAAAATAGATATCAGGAAGAGAATTCAGAATGAAATTGATGAAGATAAAAAAGAATACGACAGATAGAGCCAGCCTTTTTTATATAAAGAGTATTGAAAAAACAAATCGCAACATTGTTGCATTAATTGGATTTATTTTAACTTTGCACAATCAAATAATTAAACGATGCAAAATAAAAACTTTGATGTTATTGTAATAGGAGGAAGCTATGCCGGATTATCTGCAGGAATGGCTTTAGGCAGATCTTTGAGAAATGTTTTAATCATAGATAACGGAAAACCTTGTAACAGACAGACTCCACATTCCCATAACTTTATTACCCACGATGGAAATACCCCAAAAGAAATTAGTAGTTTGGCGAGGAAAGATGTTGAAAAATATATCACAGTGCAGCTTCATGAGGGAATTACCACACAAGTATTGAAGAATAATAATGGCTTCGAGGTTGAAACATCATCCAATGAAAGATTTTACGCTAAAAAAATTATTCTGGCTTCCGGAGTAAAAGATGTTATGCCTAATATTCCTGGATTTGAAGAATGCTGGGGAATATCTGTATTGCATTGCCCATACTGTCATGGCTATGAAGTGAGGAACGAAGTAACAGGAATTCTTTCCAATGGCGATATGGCATATGAGTTTTCAAAGCTCATTTTTAATATGACGAAAAGCCTAACTTTATTTACAAATGGAAAATCTACCCTTACCCAAGAACAGATTGAAAAATTAAAACAGAACAATATCAATCTGAATGAAGAAGAAGTTGAAAGGATTGAACATGATAACGGTTCTATTCAAAAAATTATCTTTAAAAATGGAAACTCTTTGGCATTAAAGGTCTTATATGCAAAAATCCCTTTTGAACAAAATATCAATACTACAGAAACTTTAGGCTGCGAGCTAACGGAACAAGGCTTTATTAAAGTAGATGTCATGCAGAGAACATCGGTTCCTGGAGTTTTTGCCTGTGGAGATAATGTAACCATGATGAGGTCTGTAGCGAATGCTGTTGCTCAGGGTAATTTCGCAGGAGCTGTAGTAAATAAGGAATTATCTGACGAAGCATTTTAAAAGATAGATTTTATTTTCAGAGGAGTTCATATATTTTTTGATTCAAATTTTGTGATGAAAATTTATTATCGTAATATTGCGATATACTTTTGAATTATGGGAGCTACAAAAACAGACTTTTTTACAGAAGAACAAAATAGGATGGCACTTATTGCGAAAGCATTGGGCCATCCTGCCAGAATTGCAATTATTGAATACTTGCTTAAAGTAAACGAATGCATTTGTGGTGATATAGTTAATGAACTGCCTCTTGCGCAGCCTACTGTCTCTCAGCATCTGAAAGAACTGAAAAACGCGGGTCTTATCAAAGGAAATATTGAGGGGAATTCAATTTGCTACTGTATTGACGAAAAAGTTTTTGAAAGCTTAAATCTTTACTTTTCAAATATTATTTCAACAGTAAAAAAACAAAACTGCTGCTAAAATTTTTTTGAAAATCTATATCGTAATATTGCATTATAACAATTTAAAATATTTAATTATGAAATTATCAGAAATAAAAAACATATTACCGGAACTGGAGAATGTAGAATTTCAGTTAGAAAACGGAACATTTGTTCCTGAACATTTTCATGTAACAGAAATAGGCATGGTTACCAAGAATTTTATTGATTGTGGAGGAGTAATCAGAAAAGAAGAAAAAGTAAACTTTCAGCTTTGGAATGCTGATGACTATGAACATCGTTTAAAACCCGGAAAACTATTGCATATCATCCATCTTTCAGAAGAGAAGCTGGGAATTGGTGATTTTGAAATTGAAGTAGAATATCAGGATACTACCATCGGAAAGTATGATTTGGAATTCAATGGAAGAAATTTTATTCTAAAAAATAAACTAACAGCTTGCCTGGCTACTGATGCCTGTGGAATTCCACCACAGAAACAAAAGCTAAGTTTGAATGAATTGACTGGAAATCAAAATGCATCGTGTACACCCGGAGGTGGCTGCTGCTAATAAACTAGGAAATGAAAAAGAAAATATTGGTCATTTGTACCGGAAACAGCTGCAGAAGTCAGATAGCAGAGGGATATTTAAAATATTTTGCTAAAGATAAGGCAGAAATTTACAGTGCAGGTATTGAAACACATGGCCTCAATCCGAAAGCTATTGAAACCATGTCGGAAGATGGTATTGACATTTCCAATCATACTTCAAATAATATCAATGAATACCAGCATATAGAATTTGATTATGTGATTACAGTATGTGATCATGCTAAAGAAAACTGCCCGTACTTTCCTTCAAAATATGAAAGACTTCATCAAAATTTTCAAGATCCGGCTAAAGCTTCAGGAACAGAAGATGAGATTAAAAAAGAGTTCAGAAAAGTACGGGATCAGATCAAAAAGTATTGTGACCTGTTTATTAAAGAAAATATATAAATAATCAACATTCAAAGAGATTTTAAGAAATTCAGGTCTAAAATCATATTTTTTGATATCAAAATCTCAACGAAAATTCCGTACATTTGGGGTGAAAAATTTCAAAAACTAAAAGTAAAATGGATATTATTTTTGACCTGATTGAGAAGGAAAGACAAAGACAAGCCCATGGATTAGAGCTTATCGCATCAGAAAATTTCGTTTCTGAAAATGTGATGAAAGCAATGGGAAGTGTACTGACAAATAAATATGCTGAAGGATATCCCGGAAAAAGATATTACGGAGGATGTGAAGTAGTAGATGAGGTTGAAACATTGGCTATCAACAGAGCAAAAGAGCTTTTCGGTGTAGACTATGTGAACGTTCAGCCACATTCCGGTTCTCAGGCCAATGCAGCCATTTATCTTGCAGTTTTGAAACCTGGAGATAAGATTATGGGTATGGATCTCTCTATGGGAGGACACCTTACACATGGTTCTGCAGTGAATTTTTCAGGAATTCAATATAACGTAGTTTCTTACGGAGTTCAGCAGGAAACAGGTCTTATTGATTATGACCAAATGAGAGAAGTAGCATTGAGAGAAAAACCGAAAATGCTTATTGCAGGTTTCTCAGCGTACTCAAGAGATTTAGATTATGCTAAATTCAGAGAAGTAGCAGACGAAATTGGAGCAACTCTTTGGGCTGATATTGCACACCCTGCAGGTTTAGTAGCAAAAGGATTATTAAATTCTCCATTTGAGCACTGCCACGTAGTAACCACTACAACTCACAAAACATTAAGAGGTCCAAGAGGAGGGATGATCATGATGGGGAAAGACTTTGAAAATACATATGGCCACAAAACTCCAAAAGGAGATATTAAAATGATGAGTCAGGTATTGGATGGAGCAGTATTCCCAGGAATTCAGGGAGGTCCATTGGAACATGTTATTGCAGGTAAAGCGGTAGCTTTTGGAGAAGCTTTGGATGGACAATTCGAAACGTATGCAAAACAAGTTAAAGCTAATGCTCAAGCATTATCAAAAGCAATGATCGACAGAGGATTTGACATCGTAAGTGGTGGTACAGACAACCACTTGATGTTAGTAGATCTTAGAAATAAAGGAGTAAACGGTAAAGAAACAGAAAAAGCTTTAGTTCTTGCTGATATTACATGTAACAAAAACATGGTTCCTTTTGATGATAAATCTCCGTTTACAACATCGGGTATCAGATTAGGAACTGCTGCTATTACTACAAGAGGACTTAAAGAAAATGATATGGATACTATCGCAGGATTAATTTCTGAAGTAGTAGACAACATCAAGAATGAAGAAGTTCTTGCATCAGTAAGAAAGAATGTTAACGAGCTAATGGAAGGTAAGGCATTATTTAATTATTAATATAGCCTATAAAATATAATAGTATAAAGAATGGGCGCAAGCTCATTCTTTTTTTATCCCTATGGAAAAAAAGTCTTTTACTTTTGATGAGATTAAGCAGAAATTGGTAAATTATTGTGTTTATCAGGACCGCTGCCATGCTGAAATAGAACAGAAAATGAAAGAATTTTTGCTCATTGATGAGGCAAAAGAAGAAATTTTTCTGTATCTCATGAAAGAAAATTATCTCAATGAAGAAAGGTTTACAAGAAGCTATATCAGAGGTAAATTTTACATCAAACATTGGGGGAAGAATAAAATTAAAATGAACCTTAAGCAGAAACAAATCTCTGAGAAACTGATCAGTATGTGCTTTGATGAAATACATGATGATGACTATATAAAAACAATCACAAGAATCTACGAAGATTACTCTTCTAAGCAAAAAGGCCTTCAGGAATATCAGAAAAAATCGAAGACCATAAAATATTTGATGGGCAGAGGTTTTGAATATGAGAAAATAAATGATATTTTTGACTAATTATTGATAACCTTTAAATTCTTTTTGTAGCATTTGTTAAATAGATTGGTACAAAATTATTTAATAAATAAATTGCTGCGAAATTATTTAACAAAAGTGTTTTTAATTCAGAAATATCACCCGTGACTGAATTTTTATGGTATGATTTTTGTCAGCCATTACCTTTGTTGCTTGACTTCTAGCAATTTTAAAAAAAATGAAAACATCAAATTTATTTTTGATTTCAATGTAGAAATGAATTTTTATTTTACTTTTGCATGATTGTATCAAAATTATCTTTGATAGATAATCGAATCCTACATTAATTTAAATATGAACACAAATATAGACAATGTACAATTCTCTTAGAAAAAAACTATTTGGAGGGGATAATGTTGTCAATCTCTCAGACGTAAGGTATCTTCCTAGATGGATAATACTTATAATAGATATTATTATTCTGGTTATATCCCTGTTTCTATCTACCTATATTATCGAAAAAATTACCCAAAGAGAATTTATTTATCATAATGATAAAAGCATCGTATTTGCTTCTATTATTACAGTTAATATAGTCTTTATGTATATCTTTAAGACTTATGCGGGTATTATTCGTCATTCAACATTTATAGATTTATTTAAACTCTTTATATCTTGTTTTTGTACCATGTTTACTATTGGTACAGTAAACATTTTCTATTTTTGGGCTACAGGAGGAAAATTTATTTTAACTCCTTATCTGATTCTGTACTTCGTCATTTCTTTTATGGGGCTATTTCTTTTCAGATTATATGTTAAAGAGTTTTTCCATATCGTCAGAGAATATCGAAGAAGTGCTTTAAAGAAAAGAATTCTAGTATTAGGAATTGATGAACAGTCTATTGCAATTGCCAGAGCTATTTTGGATAATCCGAGCTTACCTTATCAGGTTGTGGGCTTTCTGACACAAAGAACTGATTCTAAAAGAGCTTCTTTGCTGGGGAAACCTATTTATGAAAAGAAAAAAATTGAAGAAAATACAAAGGAAGACCTCATTATTGATGGAGTTCTGATTATTAAAGAAATGATGGCCAGGGATGAGGTAAACTCTTGGGTGAATCTATTTCTTGAAAAAGATCTAAATGTCTTCAAAGCTCCATCTGTACAAAAGTTAAGAGATAGTGATTTAGGTGTATCCATTAAAAACCTTCAAATAGAGGATTTATTGAATAGAAAACCAATCAAAATTCAGAATGAAAAAATTAGCAGCAGACATTCTGATAAAATTGTCTTGGTAACCGGAGGGGCAGGATCTATAGGTAGTGAAATTGTAAGGCAGGTTGCTCTTTTCAACCCATCTCTAATTGTTGTTTTAGATCAGGCAGAGACGCCTCTTTATGATATTGAGCTTGAGATGAAAGAAAAGTTCCCTGATATTGCTTTTAAATTTGTTTTGGGAGACGTTTCTAATCAGCACAGAATGGAAGCTTTATTCCAGCATTATAACTTTTCAATGGTATATCATGCTGCTGCTTATAAACATGTACCTTTAGTAGAAGAAAATCCACACGAAGCAATTTTTGTCAACATATTAGGTTCTAAAATTATTGCAACGTTATCCAGTAAATATAAAGTGAATCGTTTTGTAATGGTTTCCACTGACAAGGCTGTAAATCCTACCAACGTAATGGGGGCTTCAAAACGAGCTGCTGAACTATTTGTTCAATCCCTTCAAAATGTAGAGGGAAATACTACTAAATTTATTACTACAAGATTTGGAAATGTATTAGGTTCTAATGGTTCCGTAATTCCTCATTTTAAAAGACAGATTGAAGCAGGTGGTCCAGTAACGATTACCCATCCAGAAATTGTAAGATATTTTATGACCATTCCGGAAGCTTGTGAGTTAGTTCTTCAAGCAGGAACCATGGGTGAGGGAGGTGAGATTTTTGTTTTTGATATGGGAGAACCTGTTAAAATTTTAGATTTAGCCAAAAGGATGATTAAGCTATCGGGATTTGAGCCTAATATAGATATCAAAATTATTTATACTGGTTTAAGACCCGGTGAAAAGCTTTATGAAGAGCTTTTGAGTGATGATGCAAAAACATTACCGACTCACAATGAGAAAATTATGATTTCTAAAGATCCATCTATAGGATTTGAAGAAATAAATGCCCTAACAAAACAGATTACTAAAGCTTCTTTAAGAAGGGATAAAGTAGATGTTGTAAGAATATTGAAAACAATTGTGCCTGAATTTAGAAGTAATAATTCTATATATGAGGCACTGGATAGATAGAAAAATATAAGTGTATATTTGTACAATTTTAAAATATAATGAAAGGTAAAATACTGGCAATATTATTAGCGTCTTTATTGGTTTCCTGTAAGGTTAATCCGAATGCTCATAATGATTTGAACTATATGCAGAATATTGAGCATGTTGCAACAGAAGCCTCTGCTAAAAATTCTAATAATACAATACAAACTGGTGATCAGTTGATTATTTTGATTACAGCAAAAGATATGGATGTTGTAAGACCATTCAATCAAAATTATTCTTCTTCTGAAATGATACAAACAAATGCTACTGCGGGAGGAAATACACCAAATCAAGGTACTACAACAATTTCAGGACCAACATATAATGTAGATACCGATGGCTATATTGATTTTCCAATATTAGGAAAGATCAATACTAAAGGTGAAACTTTAGTTACTCTTAAAGATAATTTAAGAGAGCAACTAAAAAAATATATTATTAACCCAACTATTAATGTAAGGTTAGCCAACTTTAAAGTTACAGTGCTAGGTGAAGTAAATAAGCAAGGTGATTATACAATCTCTAATGGGCAGGCAACGATCTTAAATGCATTAGGTCTTGCTGGTGATTTAACAGCTTTTGGTAAAAGAGAAGATGTACTTGTAATAAGAACTGAGAATGGGACTGTTACTCATGGACGAATCAATTTACAGGATGCAAATCTGATTAATTCCCCTTATTTTAATTTGAAGCAGGGAGATGCTATTATCGTATCAGCAAATAACGTAAAAGATATAAGCTCTAAGCAGAATCCAAATACTGCTATTTATTTAACAGCAGCTTCAGTGGTTGTAACAGCTCTTGCTGTAGTGGTAGGTTTATTTAAGAAATAAAATTAATGAGTAGCCAAAATTTTTCAAAGCTTTCAGAAGCAGACAATAATCATAAAACAAAAATTACAGAGGTTATAAGGCCTTATGTTAGAAAATGGGGTTGGTTTTTACTTTCAATAGGAATATGTGTGATTTTAGCATTTATTGCCTTGCGATTAATGACTCCGATTTTCAATATACAATCAACTATTCTTATCAAAGATGCCAAAAGTTCACCGTCTAGTAGTGAAATGAATGTACTACAGGATTTATCAGGCTTTGGTGGAATGAAGACGAATAGTGTTGACAATGAAATTGAAATTCTTAAATCAAAAAAACTAATGCGGGATGTAGTCATTGCAAAAAATTTGCAGACAGACATTTTTGCAGATGATAGTTTTAAGAATATTGAACTCTATAAAGAATCTTCTCCTATTATAGTAAGGATTATTGTAGAAAAACCATTTAGTAAGTCTCCTACAAAACCTTTAAATGTTTCGATAGACAATAATAAAATTGAAATTTCTTCTGAAGAACTAAAGCAAAAGATCAATACTGAGTTTGGAAGAATGATAAGTCTTCCTTATGCCAATATTATTATTACAAAGAATAATGGTTTTAAACCTCAGACTGTCAAAAAAATTAATGTTAATGAATTAAAGATTTCCATTTCTACTTTAGATTCTAAAGTAATGGGTCTTCAAAATGCCCTAAATGTAGGTTTAGTAAATAAAAATTCTACTGTTGTATCATTATCTTTAAATAATGCCGAAATTGCAAAAGCTCAGGATATTCTTAATTCACTCGTAGTTGCTTATAATAATGATGCTATTGTAGATAAAAATTCACAGTCTAAAAAAACTCTTGAGTTTATAGATGATAGAGTAAAAAAACTAGCAGTAGAATTAGGAGATGTTGAAAATAAGAAAGAAGATTTTAAAACAAAAAACCAGTTAACAGATCTTGAAGCAGAGGCTAAAATAAACCTAGAGAGTTCAGCTTCTGCAAGAGCTAAACAACTTGATATTGATGCTCAGTTAGAATTGACTAATTCATTACTTTCATATGTTTCAAGACAAGGACAGTATCAGGTACTTCCATCAAATGTAGGTTTGAATAATCCTGAAGCAATAGCTGGTGTTTCTACATATAATCAAGCTATAATTTTAAGAAATAGATTGCTAGAGTCTGCAACTCCTGAAAACCCTGCAGTTGTAGACGTAACAAAACAGATTAACGCAATGCGATCCTCTGTAGTACAGAGCTTACAAAAAAATAAAGATGGGCTGGAGCTAGCTAAAAATGAATATTTAGGAGAGCAAAACAAAGTTTCAAATAAAATATCTAAGCTTCCATCAATTGAGAAGATTTTCAGAAATATTGAGAGACAGCAGCAAATCAAAGAAAATTTATATCTTTTATTACTTAAAAAGAGAGAAGAGACTGCTATTACAGAATCAATTGTTGCCCCCAAAGCAAGAGTGATTGATAATGCCTATGTTTCTGGAGCTCCTGTAGCACCTAAAAAGAAAGTTCTACTTTTCATTGCACTACTTATAGGTTTAATAATACCATTCTTAATAATATATGTAAGAGAGTTATTTAACAATAAGCTTGCAACTAAACATGATCTGGAAAAATTAGTTCATGCTTCAATTATTGCAGAATTACCAAGTATAGAAAAGGGAGAACCTGAAATTGTTCAAATGAATGATATTACTCCAATGGCTGAAGCATTTAGAATTCTTATTACAAATATGAATTTTATGCTGCCTAAAAATAAAGAAGGTGGAAAAATTGTATTTGTAACTTCAACGGTAAAAGGAGAAGGAAAAACATTTACATCTGTTAATTTAGCTTTGACTTTAGCTACTCCTAAAAAGAAAGTAATTATTATTGGGTCTGATATCAGAAATCCACAACTTCAACGATATAATCCTGCTAGAAAAGGACTGACAGGACTGACAGAATATCTTTACTCTGATCAAACAAAATTGGAAGATATTATTCATGTATCCACGTTTAATCCATATCTGGATGTAATTTATTCAGGAATGATTCCTCCAAATCCAACTGAATTACTATCTAATGGACGTTATGAAAATCTATTAGATAAATTAAAGGAGAATTATGATTATATTATTTTAGATACAGCTCCATTATTACTTGTTACGGACACGTTCTTGATTGCAGAACTTTCTGATATTACAATATATGTTTCTAGGTCTAAATACACTGAAAAGTCTCTAATTGAATTTGCAAATAGCAATATTGATCAAGGAAAAATCAAAAATGTAGGATTTGTATTGAATGATGTTAGTAGAGAAAATTTAGGATATAGCAATAAATATGGCTATGGGTATAATAATGTAGAGGAGAAAAGTTTTTTTCAAAAAATTAAAAATATTTTCAGCTAAATGAAATCTTATAAAATTGCCATTATTGGACAAGGGTATGTTGGTCTGCCTTTAGCATTGGAATTTTCAGTATATTATCCAGTTTTAGGATTTGATATTAATACTGAAAGAGTCCATCAGCTTAATAATGGGCAAGATATAACACTAGAAGCTGATGTTGATAAACTTTCTGAGGGAATTAAAAGGTACTCTGTAACTTCTGGAAGTGCAGGGTATAAAGCAACTAGCCAATTAAAAGATATTACTGATTGTAATATATTTATAGTGACTGTACCAACTCCTATAGATAGATATAATGCCCCTGATCTCACCCCTTTAATTTCAGCATCAAAAATGTTGGGAGAAATTATTAAAAAAGGAGATATTATTATTTATGAATCAACAGTTTTTCCTGGGTGTACAGAAGAAGAATGTGTTCCTGTTTTAGAGAAATACTCAAGATTACAGTTTAATAATGACTTTTTTGTAGGTTATTCTCCAGAGAGAATTAATCCGGGAGATAAGGTACATACTCTTACAACAGTAAAAAAAGTAACTTCCGGATCCACAGATGAAATTGCAGATGAAGTTGATGAACTTTATAAAAAGATTATTACTGCCGGAACACATAAAGCTCGTTCTATTAAAGTAGCAGAAGCTTCAAAAGCAATTGAAAATGCCCAACGTGATGTTAACATTTCATTTGTGAATGAGCTGGCATTGATATTTGACAGGATTGGTATTGATACAAATGATGTTCTGGAGGCTGCAGGTACAAAGTATAATTTTCTTAAATATAAGCCAGGACTAGTCGGAGGTCATTGTATCTCTGTTGATCCTTACTACTTAGCACATAAAGCAGAACAATTAGGATATCATCCAGATGTAATTTTATCAGGCCGTCGTGTTAATGACTCGATAGCAAAATTTATTGCTTCCAAAGTGGTAAAACTTTTAATAGCAAAAGGTGGGATTATCAAAGGATCTAAAGCATTGATTTTAGGGGTTACCTTTAAAGAAAATTGCCCTGATGTTAGGAATACTAAAGTCTTTGATATATATACAGAATTAGTTGACTATGGGATTGATGTAGATATTTATGATCCGTGGGCAAGTATAGAAGAGGTAAAGCATGAGTATGGAGTTGATATTTTAGATCAGCTTGATGATAGTAAAAAGTATGATTCCATTATTCTCGCTGTTTCTCACAGTGAATTTCTTAACATGGATATTCAGTTCTTTAAAAAAGATAATGCTGTGATTTTTGATACTAAAGCCTGTTTAGATAGAAAGCTTGTAGACGCCAGATTATAACGAATGGGAAATAGTGAGTTAAAAAACATCATTAAGAACTCTTTTTATCTATATCTAATACAGGGACTAAACTACCTTTTACCATTAGTGACTCTTCCGTATTTATTGATAGTACTATCTATTGAAGAGTTTGGTAAATATAGTTTTGCTTTTGCTGCATCACAGTTTTTTGTATTATTTGTAGATTTTGGATTCAATCTATCTGCTACAAAAAAAATTGCAGAAAATTCTGATTCAGAGGATGTTATTCGTGATGTATATTGGAATATAACAATTATTAAATGTGTCTTGTTTATCCTTACATTTATTGTGGCTGTAATAAGTGTTTTTCTTTTTGATAAACTATATGTATATCGTGAGGGAATTCTTATTTCGATGATAATGATTTTAGGAACAGCCATATTCCCAGTATGGTGGTTTCAAGGGTTAAACAGAATGAAAGAGCTGAGTATCATTAATATAATTTCTAAAATATTAACATATCCTCTTATTTTTGTATTTGTTACTAAGCCTACAGATTCAGGCATTGCTATTTTTTTGCAGTCTTTAACTTTTCTTGTAGCAGGACTGATTTCTATAATATATATTTATAAAACACATAGAACATATTTTAAAGAAATACGATTCGGAAGTTGGCAGTCTTATATTGATGAAATTAAGGATTCATGGTTGATTTTCTTATCCAATTCTTCGATTAGTTTGTATACAAATAGTTTAACACTTATTTTAGGCTTTTTCTCTACCACTTATAATGTCGGATTGTTTAGTGCAATGGAAAGGATTGTAAGAGTGGTTTGTTTTGGGGTATTAGGACCTGTTAATCAAGCCTGTTTTCCTGTTATCGCAAAACTTAAAATAAATGATTTAGAAAAAGCAAAACAAATTTTTAAAATTATTTTAATCACCATATTCTTAATCATGGTTATTGCATTTGGTGCAATTTTAGGTTTACAGGATTTAATAATTAATAAATTTCTAAAAGAATATTCTGAAGCACCTAACCTGTTAATACCTTTCATGCTAATGATATTCCCTATTGCTTTGGGAGGTGTGTTAGGGCAACTTGGTCTACTGGGATTAGGACAGGAAGAACAGAAACGTATTTTTTCAAGAGTTTATACTATTGTAGGAATATTAAGCTTACCAGTAACACTTTTGTTAATTTATTACATGAATGTTCGAGGTGCTATTTATAGTATGTTAGCTGTAGAAATGATTATTTTTATTTTAATGCTTTACTTTGTGAAAAAATATAAATATATTTAATAATGAGTTTACTTACTTCATTAGTATTTCTAATGCTGTCTTTTATAGGGTATACTAATGATAAAAAAATCTTAAACCCTTTATTTTTAATGCCTTTTATATGGGGGTGTATTATTTTATTATTTAATATTATCCCACATAATCTTTATCCGTTGCAATCACAATTCTTATTTTCGGTATTAATATGGGTAACTTCTTTTATGCTGATCTGTTATCTCTCAACATTTATTCGTGTTAATAAAAGTTCAAATTTTTCATTGTACAATAATTTATTCTTTAATATATATTTTTATATTATTATTGTTTTTACCCCTGTTGCTTTAATTTTATTAATTACCGAGGCTATTAAAGTTGGACCTGAATATTTTTTATTGAGACTTAGATCAATCAATACAGGACAAGAAGAGAATGAGACCTTTTCCCTTGGACCTGTAGGATATATTTTTAATTTTGCAAATACTGTTTGTCTTTTATTTACTTACTACTACAATAAAATATCTAAATTAAAATATTATATTATACTACTATGTGCCTTTCTATTAGGTTTAGTTACTTTAGCAAGAACAAGCTTAGTCATACTATCTTTAGGAATTTTTATAATATTATATTTTAAAAATGTTTTAACTAAAAAACATTATTTGACTTTTATAATTGTTTTTGTTTCATTCCTTTTATTAGTGACTGCTCTGAGAGGATCAAATCCATATGATGAAAAAGTTTCCATTTTTGATACATTCTCTTTGTACTTATTTGGAGGTATGCCTGCATATGATACTCTAGTATATTTTGGTTCCACTCAATTTGGTAGTTACACTTTTAGATTTTTCTACGCTTTTGCAAATGCTTTTGGTGGGTCTTATAAGGTTCAGGAAACAATTTTTACTTATGCATATATTCCTATCCCTACGAATGTATATACTGTTATGTTACCATTTTATAAAGACTTTGGTTATACAGGAGTTGGTATTTTTGGAATGATATATGGGCTAATGTTTGGTATAGCATATAAGCTTTCTAATTATGGAAATATATTGATGATCCTAATTTATTCAATGATATTACCCTGTCTTCTTCTTCAGTTTTTTGGGGAATATATATTCTTAAATTTATCCACTTATTTACAGTATATTATTATTCTTTTAATTCCTAAGTTTTTTAAATTATCAACATGATAGATATATTAATGGCTACATATAACGGCGGAAGCTATATTGAAAATCAAATATTATCACTTATTGGACAGACTTATAAAGATTGGAGGCTGTTAGTACATGATGATGGCTCTTCAGATGAGACCGTTAAGATCATTAAGAGATATGAAAAATTAGATTCTAGAATAAACTTAATCGAAGATAATATAAAATGTGGTGGAGCAGCACAGAATTTTTTACATTTATTAAAACACTCAAATGCAGATTATATAGTTTTTTGTGATCAAGATGATATTTGGATGGAATCTAAATTGGAGGTTTTGTTTAATAAAATTAAAAATGTCAATGAACCTTTTGCGGTTTATTGTAATGCATATGCATACAACGGGGTTAAAATTATCGCAGATAAAGTTTCTTTAATTGAAAGAGATAACCTGGAAAATAGTTTATTTTTAAATAGTGGTGTTCAGGGATGCTCCTTAATGTTCAATAAACAACTATTAGATTTACTTAGAGATTATCCGGACTATATTTATATGCATGATCATTATATAACAATAGGAGCTGTAGCGTTTGGTAAACTTTGTTATATTGATGAGTCATTGATGTTATATCGCCAACATGATAATAATGTAACAGGAAATGTTCCAATTAGCATAATGGATAGAATAAAAACATTTACTAATAGAAAAAATGCTATTATTGATTTCAAACATTATGATGCCAATAAAAGTTTTTTTGAAAAATATGGTTTGAAATTAAGTAATAAAGATGTGAATTTATTTAAAGCCTATCTATTATTCCCCAATTTAAACCTTTTACAAAAATTAAGTACTATTATAAAATATAATTTTAAAATAGGAAATTCAAGCCTAATATTATTAATTAAAGCGTTATTTAAAAATGCTTTAAATAAAAATTTTTAATATAATATGAAATTATCAATTATAACTGCAACATATAATCGAGCTTATTGCTTACCCAATATTTATAATTCTTTGTTAACAAATGATAAAGATGATTTTGAATGGATATTAGTTGATGATGGCTCAGATGATAATACCGAAGACCTTGCAAAAGCTTGGATTGAGGAAGCTAAGATTAATTTTAAATACATAAAAAAAATTAATGAGGGTAAAACAAAATCTATTATTAAAGGATTTGATTCTGCCCCTAATGGAGAGTACACTCTTGTTTTAGATTCAGATGATTATTTAGTAGAGAATATAATTAGTTTTTTAAAGAAAGAATTAGCTGAACTCAATGATGAGCATATAGGTCTTGTAGGGTTAAAATCAGATACTAATGATAATATAATTGGTAGTAAATTTAAATGTTCGTCAACCACTTATTTAGATCTTTATTTTGGTAAAGAGAATAAAATTTATGGTGATAAATTATTTATAATCAAAACTTCATTATATAAAAAATCATTTGTCTCTCCTTTTGACGGTGAAAAGTTTATCCCAGATAATATTCCTTATATTAAAACTAATAAATTTGGTAATCTGAAATGTATTAATCATGTTATTTATAAAGGAGATTATTTAGCTGATGGTATGACGTCTAACGTATTAAAAATGGCTGCCAATAATATTAATGGATTTATTTTTGAAAAGAAAATGCTTCAGGAACAAAAATTAAATATTATAGAAAGGTTAAAAAATGAAATAAAATATATATCTTATTCTTTTTCAGGCGGTAAACAACCTATGCAGATAATTAATAATTCAAGCGATAAAATATTTACAATATTCTTATTAATACCTACTTATCTTGTTACATATAAGAGAATAGAAAAGATTAGAAATATAAGAGCAGGAAAAATTAATTAATTATTTATAATAATTACCATCCTTACAATTTGAACACTGATTATTAATATCTTTAAATTTATAATTTGTACTGTATTTTACAGCTCTTCCTTTAAATGCAGTACTCTTGATATTAATGTTATTATTTCTAACAACCATATTTGTTACACTTGTGATCGTATTATTTCTAGCATCTGCCAATAGTCCTTGGGTACCATTGTAAAGCATAGAATAGCCCTTAACATGTGTACTTGTTATATTATTATTTTCAATAATAATGTTTTCAATTGCAGTACTTTGGTCTAGCCATAGATAGATTGCAGCATTTGTTATATTTGCAGTATTATTAGAAATATTGATGTTTGTAATAGTATAATTTTCTTTGTCTGTTGCTGCTACATACATCATCCTTGTATATCCCGAAATTGTATTTTTATAGAACTTTGTATTAGAGTTATGAAGTTCAGTAGCACATGCTATTAATTTTCCGCGTGTTGAGTTATTAGTAAAGATATTATTATATACTTCAGAAAATTGAGAATTAATGTATACAGTAGTATGATCCTCGTTTTCTTCAGATTTGATTAAATTAATAAATCTATTATTAAAAATTTTTATATTTGAACTGATGTTTTTCTTACCGTAGCCAGATGCTATGGCACAAGTAAGATCTCCATTTTTAAAGATAGACTGGGTTACATATCCATTTATTGTATGGCCAAATTCAATAGCTTTTCTTAAACGATACCCATTTTTCATATATGATGTTGAAGAACTAAAATCAATAGTAATATGACTAAAGCCAATATTTTCCAATTTTGTAAATTCTAAAGGTTCAGACGCATTAAATCCGGAAAATACAATGAAGTTCTTATCATCAAAAAAGTTTCCGATAATAATTTCAGAACCACTACCATTAATTGTTGTATTAGATTTCAAATCTATGATATTATTATGAGATTTTGCTGCATCACTAATACCAAATGAATTAAGTAATATTTTACCTTTTGGAAGTACTAATGTTTTTTTATTTTTAGAACAATAGTCTACTGCAATCTGTAAAGCTTTTCTATTGTCGGTCCCGGTCTTTCCATTAAAGTCTGCTTTTATACCAAAAAAACTGCCATTAATAGTATCATTATCCACTTTTAAAGAACTAAATTTTGAATATTCTTTTTGAAATTTTTGTTGCTCGAGAGGATAATTTATTAAGGCTTCCTTTTTTTTATTGCATGCCAGGACAGTAGGGAAGAAACAAATATAAAGCAGCGTACTGATATTCTTAACCATTTTTTTTACTTTTGTGGTAAAAATACGAAATTTTGAAAATATTACATGTCATTAATGGTCTTGGAGGAGGAGGAGCAGAAAAACTAATTGTGGATATAATACCATTATTGGCCCAAAAAGGGAATGATGTTGATGTATTATTGTTAAATGGAGAGAAAACTCCTTTTTATCAAGAACTTGAGAAACAAAAAATAGGAAAAATCTTTTCTTTAGGAAATTCATTTTATAATCCTGTTTACATTTTTAGAATAATTTCTTACTTTCAACAGTACGACATAGTTCATGTACATTTGTTCCCTTCAATGTATTTTGTAGTTATAGCAAAAATATTATCATTCAAGAAAATTAAACTTATTTTTACAGAGCATAATACTGTTAATAGACGCCTTGATAAAAAAATATTTAAGCCTTTAGATAAATTTATATACTCATTTTACAAAAAAATTATCTGCATTACTCCTGAAGTTAAAGAACAACTAATATTAAAATTAAATCTTAATATGGAAAAGTTGGTTGTTATTGAGAATGGAGTTAATCTTGAAAAAGTGTTGTCTGCAAACAAAGCTGAAAGAAAAGATTTGGGTTATAAAGATAACGATAGGCTATTAATAATGGTTGCTGCTTTTAGAGAGCAAAAGGATCAGGATACATTAATCAAAACCTTGAAAGAATTACCGGATAATTATAAATTGTTATTGGTAGGAGATGGCGCTAGAAGACCTAAACTGGAAGATTTAGTATCTGACCTGAACCTGAAAGATCGAGTGAATTTTCTGGGCTTTAGATCAGATGTATATTCGCTATATAAGATGTGTGATGTTGCAATTCTTAGCTCTCATTGGGAGGGATTTGGCCTTGTTTCTGTAGAGGCCATGGCCAGTGGAACTCCTATGGTTGCTTCAAATGTAAGTGGATTAAATAGTGTAGTGAAAGATGGGGGTTTGCTTTTTGAAACTGGAAATACTGAAGAATTAAAAAATATTATTTTAGAACTAATCAATAATCAGGAATTTCATAGCAAAGTGTCAAAGAAAGGAATAGAGAAGAGTAAACACTATAGTATTGATAAAACTATTGAAAAAATGCAGGTACTCTATAATCAGGTAAATAATAAATAGGTTACAGTGCAGATAATTTTTATTAATGTTTTCATTTTATTATTGGTCACTGCCATTTTTGAGTTGAAGTGTTATAATTCTTCAATCTATAAGACCTATAAGAATAACGCTTTCATTATAATTATTATTTTATTAATAAGTATAGCAGGATTTAGAGAGATAGGAAGTGATAATGACAGTAAAATGTATCATGCCATGTTCAATGAAACTGGGAATATGAGCTATAATGATCTTTTATTTAATAATTCTGGCAGAGTAAAAGAAATTGGATATTTATTATTAAATAAAGTATTTAATAGCTTAGGGTTTAGGGCTTTTTTATTTTTTTGTGCAACTGTTTCTTTAGGGATTAAAGGATATTTGTTTTATCGGTTCACAAGATTTCCATTTATCTCTATCTTTATTTATTTTGTGCTCTTTTTTTACCTTCGTGAATTTACTCAAATAAGAGATGCTTTGGCAACATCATTCATTCTATTGTGCTTAATGATGTATATTAAAAAGCGATACCTTTATTCGGGCTTGTTTTTTTTAATTGCAATATCATTTCATTCTATAGCAATAATGTGTATTGGTGTTATAGCACTATGGGAAATATATAAGATTAAAAGTTTTTTTTGTTATATTTTTTTTGCCATAGTAGTTGCCTTGAAAATTTATATGCCTGGTTTAGACTATTTATCCAATCCAATGCTTCCTTCTCAGCTTACAGTATATCTTACTGAAAATAGTTTAAGAAGTTTAAATACAGGATATTTTCTTCCTCTCTTTTCACTGTTTTTATTGATTATATTTTATATCAATAAGTTACCATTGAAATCTAATTTTTTGTACTTTATATCCTTACTCACATTTGTAGGCTATATATATTCATTAAATCACACGGTTTTAATTAGAGTACCCAATATTCTTTTTTTTGGTAACATAATTGCAATAGGAAATACGAAATATATGAAGAATAATTTTCGTTGGATTATTCTGTTAATTTTAAGTATTTATTGGATGAAAAATTTTATTATATATAAAGGCTAAATGATTAAACTTATAAAAACGTCAACTGTTCCAGAGTCTCTTAATATATTATTGAAGGGACAACTTAAATATTTAAGCGAATATTTTAATATTGTAGCTGTGTCTGGAAAAAATATTCATTTAGAAGAAGTTGAAGATAGGGAGGGAGTCGCTATTTTTCCAATTGAAATGCAGAGAAAGATCTCTCCTTTACAGGATCTTATTTCATTAATGAAATTATATAAATATTTAAAAAAAGAAAAACCTACTCTCATTCATTCTATAACTCCTAAAGCAGGATTATTATCTATGTTGGCCGGAAAAATGGCAGGAGTACCTATACGTATACATACCTTTACAGGACTTATTTTCCCTACAAGAACAGGTTTTATGCAAAAACTATTGATAAAAATGGATCAATTGTTGTGTTGGGCCGCCACTAATATTTATCCGGAAGGAAAGGGTGTTGCATCTGATTTGAAAAAATATAATATTACAGATAAACCTTTAAATGTAATAGCTAATGGCAATGTTAACGGTATAGATTTAGACCATTTCAATCCAGATCATATAGATAATAGTTCTTTAACAAAAATTAAAGAAGAATTAGGTATTAAACAAAGTGATTTTGTATTTATTTTTGTAGGAAGAATTGTAGGAGATAAAGGAATTAATGAACTTATTAAAGCTTTTGTAGCCTTAAATGGTGAAAATGTAAAACTTTTATTGGTCGGAACATTTGAAGAAGAGCTGGATCCTTTGCAGAAAGATACCTACGATGAAATACAAAAAAATCAAAATATTATTACTGTAGGTTTTAAGAAAGATGTTAGACCTTATTTTTTAATTTCTGATGCTTTGGTTTTTCCAAGTTATAGAGAAGGATTTCCAAATGTTGTAATGCAAGCGGGTGCTATGGAACTTCCAAGTGTTGTTTCAAATATTAATGGATGTAATGAAATTATCATCCAAAATGAAAATGGGCTCATTGTTCCATCCAAAAATGTTGAAAAACTTGAGGAAGCAATGAAGCTGATGATTAGTAATAAAGAAAATTATTTGAAAATGAAATCAAATGCAAGAAAGATGATTGAAAACCGATATGATCAAAATATCGTTTGGAAAGCTCTTTTAGATGAATATCAAAAGTTATTGACAGACAAAAAAATAAATATAAATGTATAAATTGTTTTTCAAAAGAGTTATTGACTTTACTCTATCGTTAATTTTCCTAATTGTTTTTAGTCCAGTCTTTCTTTTTGTAATGATAGGTCTGTTTTTTGTCAATAATGGAAAACCTTTTTTCTTTCAAAAGAGAGCAGGGAAAAATGACGAGATTTTTGAAATTATCAAGTTTAAGACAATGAATGAAAAGAAAGATAAGAATGGTGATCTTTTATCTGATACAGAAAGATTAACATCATTTGGAGCTTTTGTAAGAAAAACTTCATTGGATGAATTACCCCAGTTTTTTAATATTTTCAAAGGAGAGATGAGTCTTATAGGACCAAGACCTCTGTTGCCTGAATACTTAGAGTTTTATTCTGACTATCACAAAAGAAGACATCTAGTACGCCCAGGAATTACTGGATTAGCACAAGTTAAAGGACGAAATCAAATGAAATTTTCTGAAAGATTTAATAATGATGTATATTATGTTGAGAATATTTCTTTGGGACTTGATATCAAAATAATATTTTTGACTGTGAAATCAGTCTTGTTTAAATCATCTACAATCGTAAATGGACAAACTGTGGATGAAGTTGATGATTTAGGAATAAGTAGAAATTTAAGTAAAAATCATTTTAAAAAATAAAAATATGAACATTAGAGGGAAAAAAGTTGTTTTAAGAGCAATAGAAAAAGAAGATTTAGAACTGCTTCATAAATGGTCTAATGATCCTGAGATTAATTATATGCTAGGCGGATGGCACTTCCCATCAAGTAAGAAAGATCAAGAAAAATGGTTTGAGACATTATCGTTGAGTTCTAATAATCAAAGATTTGCAATTGATACTGACGATTTAGGATTAATTGGAATGGCTAATCTTGTAGATGTGAATTGGAAAGATAGAAATGGCTTTCATGGAATGCTTCTAGGAGATAAGGATATGAGAGGCAAAGGATATGGTGTAGATACAATAATGGCGGTGAATCGGTTTGCTTTTGAAGAGTTGGGGTTGATGAGAATGAATGGATCAATGATTTCTTACAATGAAGCTTCAATTGGTGTTTATACAAAAAAATGTGGATGGACAGTGGAAGGCATTAAGAAAAACCATTATTTTAGAAAAAATGAATGGTGGAATGAAGTTGTGGTGGGTATCACACGCGATGATTATTTTAATCTTATCAAAGAAAATAATTACTGGGAAAAATAGCAATGAATAAAGAATTTGGCTCAGACTTTCATTATATTTATTCAGAAAAAAAACAGAGTAAATTTCTTGCTCAAAGCAATTTAACTTTATTTTTTTCGGGAAGAGTAGCTATATATAATCTTTTAAAATTTGGAATATCAAAATATAACTGGGAAAAAGTTGGTTTTCCCAGTTATTACTGCCATGAAGTTATAGAGTTTTGTAAGGATTTAGATATTGAAGTTGCTCTATACGAATATAATCCATTAGAGAGTAATTCTATTATTTGGGAGGATAAAGCAGGAACTGTTATTGTTAATGTTAATTTTTTTGGAATTAAGAAAATTGATCTTAATTTTTTAAAGAAAACCGTAGTTATAGAAGATGTAACACATGATTTGCTTAGTGTAGGTCAATCATCTGCAGATTATTATTTTGCTTCATTACGAAAGCAGTTACCTATTGGGGCCGGAGGTTTCTGTATTTTAAAGAAAAATGAGTTTTTTTCCAATGATTTGCAGGTTACTCTAGCTGCAAAAGAGACATATCAAAAAAAAACAACAGCTATGTTCCTGAAAGCTGAATATCTTGCAGGAAAATTAGATAATAATACTTTGTATAGGAAATATTATCTAGATGCTGAAGAAATGTTTGAAAATCCTTTAACAAATTCTTTTTTACCAGAACAGGCAATAGCTCAATTACAGACCCTTCCTATAGAAGATCTAATTGTTATTACACAAAAGAATATATCTTATGGGATAGAAATGATCAAATCTTCTGATAGGTTTAAAATTGTAAATAATCACAATGGTTTTTGCCTTATTCTTTATTGTATAAACTCTGATATTAGAAATGGATTAAGGGAATGTCTAATTCAAAACAAAATTTTTCCTGCTATCTTATGGCCTGGTCAGATTTTTGAAAAAGATATAAATCTGGAAAATAGAATATTGTGCATCCATATGGACTTCAGATATTCTCCGGAAGAAATTAAGCATATATCTAATATAATAAATAGTTTTTTTGAAAATGTATAGATTTGAGATTATTGATAAATCACAATTTGAATGGAATGAGATCGTTAAATCTTCAACAGTTTACGATTTCCATCACACAGCATTTTATCATTCAATAGATAATGACTTTAATAGTAAGCTATTTGTTGCGTATAATAATGATGAGTTTATAGCCTTGCCATTAGTGATAAGACCTATAGAACAAACAGATTTTTTTGACTGTACATCTGTGTATGGCTATGCTGGGCCTATTACCAATCGAGAAAATTTCAATTTAGATCATGGATTTAAGGTTTTTTTTAAAGAATCCTTTAATAAATATTGTTTAGAAAATTCCATTATTTCTGTATTTTCTAGATTACATCCTTTAATTGATAATGCCAATTTTTTTGATAATTTTGGGAAAATAGTAAATGTTAATAAAACAGTAGCTATTGATTTAACTCTTTCACCAGAAGAACAAAGAGTCCAATACAGAAAATCAAATAAATCTGAAATTAATCAGCTAAAAAGAAAGGGCTTTTTAGTTACAGAGGCATTTAATCAAAGTGATATAGATTCTTTTGTTTCTATTTACTATGAAACAATGGAACGAGTAAATGCAGCTCCTAGTTATTTTTTTTCTAAAGAATATTTTAATTCTTTTTTAAATAATGATAATTTTGAAAGTAAGTTATTGTTAGCAAAATATGAAGATAAAGTTACTGCTGGTGCTATTTTTACTATGACAAAAAAAATAATGCAATATCATCTGGCTGGAACTTCGGAACAATATATAAGAGAGACACCTATGAAACTAATATTAGATCAGGCAAGACTCTTAGGAAATGAGTTTAACATGGAGTTTCTACATTTAGGTGGTGGAGTAGGTGGAAGTGATGATGACTCTCTTTTTAGATTTAAATCAGGTTTTTCAAATAAAAAATGTGAATTTAAGATTTGGCAGTATATAATTGATACAGCAAAATATAATAAATTATCAGAAAAGGTAACAGATAAAAATAGTGCCTTTTTCCCACTATATCGTAGTAAATAAAATAAAAAATATTGCATGAATAATAAAATTTGGCTTTCCTCACCACATATGGGCGGCAATGAATTAAAATATATCAACGAAGCATTCGCAGAAAACTGGGTAGCACCGCTAGGTCCGAATGTAAACGGGTTTGAAGAAGACCTTGAGAAATTTTTAGAGAGAAACGCAAAGGTAGCTGTTCTTTCTGCGGGTACAGCAGCGCTTCATCTTGCCCTTATAGAATGCGGTGTACAGCATGGGGATGAAGTAATCTGTCAATCAATGACATTTTCTGCATCTGCTAATCCTATTGCATATTGTGGGGCTGATCCTGTATTTATAGATAGCGAACCCGAAACATGGAATATGTGTCCAAAAGCTTTAAAAGAGGCTATTGAAGACAGAATACAAAAAGGGAAAAAGCCTAAGGCAATCATTGTTGTTCATTTATATGGTATGCCTGCAAAAATGGACGAAATTGTATCCATTGCAGAAGAATATCAAATTCCAATCATTGAAGATGCTGCTGAAGCTTTAGGTTCTACTTATAAAGGGCAGGCTTGTGGAACATTTGGCCGTTTTGGAGTATTGAGCTTCAATGGAAATAAAATTATTACAACATCAGGTGGTGGGGCCTTGGTTTGCCACACACAAGAAGATAAAGATAAAACAGTTTTCCTTTCAACACAAGCAAGAGATAATGCACCTCATTACCAGCACTCTCATATTGGATTTAACTATAGAATGAGTAATATTGTAGCTGGTATCGGAAGAGGACAAATGGAAGTTCTTAATAACAGAGTAGAAGCACGAAGAGCGATGCATGATTTTTATGTAGAAGCTTTCAAAAATATAAATGGTGTAACCATATTTTCTGAACCTGATGGTGATTTTTATTCAAACCACTGGCTTTCAGCAATCATTGTAGATCCTGAAATTACAGGGAAAGACAGAGAAGGATTACGCATGGCATTTTTAGAAGATAATATTGAGTCCAGACCACTTTGGAAACCAATGCACTTACAACCTGTTTTTGCGAATGCTCCATATTATGGTGAAAATATCTCTGAAAAGTTATTTGATAATGGATTATGCCTGCCTTCAGGTTCTAATTTGTCAAATGAAGACAGAGAAAGAATATTGAAAGTAATCAATTCCTATTTCGGATCTTAAAATACTTTTCAAATAAATGAATCAGTATAAATATTGGAAAATTCTTTTTGATTTTATCTTTGCGATAATTCTGACTGTTTTTCTGCTGCCACTACTGATTGTTTTATTTATCATTGCTAGCTTAGACACTTCTTCTAATGGTATTTTTTTTCAAAAAAGAATTGGAAAGTATGGAAAGACTTTTACCATTTTTAAGTTTAAAACAATTCATCAAAAAACAAAGAATTGTTCCAAAATTGGGCAAGTTCTCAGAAAATTCAAACTAGATGAACTTCCTCAGTTGTTCAATATTTTAAAAGGTGATATGAGCTTTGTTGGACCGAGACCTGATATTGAAGGATATTATGATAAACTTAAAGGTAATGATAGGAGAGTACTGGAATTAAAACCGGGATTAACCTGTGAAGCAAGTATAGTATACAGAGATGAGGAAAATCTTTTAAAAAAACAAGAAGATCCTTTGAAGTACAATGATGAAGTATTATTTCCGCATAAAGTAAAAATGAATCTGGAATATCTGGAACATTTATCTTTTAAAAATGATATTAAAATTCTTTTGAACACCCTATTAATTATAGTAAAATAAAATTTATACAGAATTCCCCTGCCATTATGAAAATAAAAGAAACCCCACTTAAAGATTGTTACATTATAGAACCTACCGTATTTGAAGATGATAGAGGTTACTTCTTTGAAAAATACAATGAAAAAAGGTTTGAGGAACTTACCGGTATGAATGGACATTTCGTTCAGGACAATATTTCAAAGTCTTCTTATGGTGTCTTAAGAGGATTACATCTTCAGAAAGGAGAACATGCACAGGCCAAATTGGTATCATGCCTTGAAGGGAGTGTATGGGATGTTGCAGTAGACCTTAGAGAAGATTCTCCAACTTTTGGTAAATGGTTTGGTATTGAGCTTACAGCTGAAAATAAGTTACAGCTTTATGTTCCTAGAGGTTTTGGACACGGATTTTCTGTATTAAGTACCAATGCTGTTTTTTCTTATAAATGCGATAATTTTTATAATAAAGAATCAGAAGGCAGTGTGAAGTTTAATGATCCTGATATAGGTATAGACTGGAAGATCGATGAAAAAGATGCCGTTTTATCTGAGAAAGATGAAAATGCACCAAGTTTTAAAGAAAAAAACTTTTAAAGTATAGTATTGAAAACCACTTTTTTAAAGTGGTTTTTATTTTTATAATCGTTACTATTCAATATTTTGTATCTTTGCAGACTCAAAATCAAAAAGATGCGTACAAAATCTGTAGGGAAGAAGAAAATCAATGTAGTTACTCTTGGATGTTCCAAGAATGTATATGATTCTGAAGTATTAATGAGCCAGCTGAAAGCCAATGGTAAGGAAGTGGTTCATGAAGACCGCGGAGATATTGTGGTTATCAATACTTGTGGATTCATAGATAA
This sequence comes from Chryseobacterium oncorhynchi, assembly GCF_002899895.1. Lineage (GTDB taxonomy): Bacteria > Bacteroidota > Bacteroidia > Flavobacteriales > Weeksellaceae > Chryseobacterium > Chryseobacterium oncorhynchi. Next base: position 50,483 of record NZ_PPEI02000007.1, on the reverse strand, counting down.
TGCAAAGGAAGAATCCATTAATACTATCCTTGATTATGTTGAAGCCAAAAACAGAGGTGAAGTAGAAAAGGTATTCGTTACTGGTTGTCTTTCCGAAAGATATAAACCAGATTTGGTGAGAGAAATTCCTGATGTAGACCAGTATTTTGGAACAAGGGATCTTCCTATTTTATTAAAACATCTTGGTGCAGATTACAAGCATGAATTGGTTGGAGAAAGATTAACAACTACTCCAAAGCATTATGCATACCTGAAAATTTCTGAAGGTTGTGACAGACCGTGTTCTTTCTGTGCAATTCCATTGATGAGAGGAGGTCATATTTCTACACCTATCGAAAAGCTGATGTCTGAGGCTCAGAAATTAGCAAAAAAAGGAACAAAAGAATTAATTCTTATTGCCCAAGATCTTACTTATTACGGTTTGGATCTTTATAAAAAACGAGCTTTAGGAGATCTATTAAAAGAGTTGGTAAAAGTAGAGGGAGTGGAGTGGATCCGTCTTCATTATGCTTTTCCAAGCGGATTTCCGGAAGATGTTTTAGATATTATCCGTGAAGAACCTAAAGTTTGTAACTATATAGATATTCCACTTCAGCATATCAATTCTGACTTGTTGAAATCCATGAAGAGAGGTACAACCCACGAAAAGACAGATGCACTTTTGGCTAAATTCAGAGAGAAAGTTCCTGATATGGCTATTAGAACAACTCTTATTGTAGGATATCCGGGGGAAACGGAAGAAAGATTTCAGGAACTTAAGGATTGGGTTAAAGAACAAAAATTTGACAGATTAGGATGCTTCACGTATTCCCATGAGGAAAATACTACTGCACACGTATTAGAGGATGATATTCCGCAGGAAGTAAAGGAAGCAAGAGTAGAAGAAATCATGGAGTTGCAGTCTCAAATTTCTTGGGAAAAGAATCAGGAAAAAGTAGGTAAGACATTCAAATGTGTTTTTGATCGTAAGGAAGGAAACTATTTTATCGGAAGAACAGAGTACGATTCTCCGGATGTAGATAATACTGTTTTAGTGTCAGCAGAAGATACTTATATCTCTATTGGAGAGTTTGCAGATGTGAAGATTACTTCAGCAGAAGAATTTGACTTATATGGTGAATTAGCCTAAAATATAAATGGCTATTAATCAGGAATAAAGTCATGTTTTTTTAAGCTTAAAAATTTGAAATATTACTAGAATTTAACATAAATGATTTAAGTGATGAAATATTTATGTTATTGATTTTTAGTTAGTTATAATTATTGTATATTAAGATTTTTTAATTTCTCTTTATAAAGTATATAAATTAAAAAATTATGTCTTAAATTTGCACTAAGCAATGTTTTTAAATCATATACTTTCAACAAGTTATTTGTTTAAATGTAGCTGAAAAATTCAAAAAAATCTGATTTTTTTTATTTATATTGGCTTATAATAATAACAAGTTGAGATGTATCTTCCTCTTTGGAAATATTGATGAAAAATAATGTAATTAAAATCTTTAAAAACTTATGAAAAAATTTTTATTAACAGCAATTATGCTTGTTGGCCTTTCGGCCCTTTCTAAGGCTCAACAGGGGCGAGTGGGGATTAACACAACCACACCTGCCGCAACTTTAGATGTAGTAGCTAATATTACAGATAATACAAGACCTGATGCCTTATTAGTCCCTCGTATGACAAGAGCGCAATTGATAACTAAAGACAATGCTTATACAGCAGCTCAAAATGGAGCACTTGCTTTCGTTACAACAATAGACGGTACTGTTACGACCAAAACAACAAATGTTACAGCTGCTGGCTTTTATTACTATGATGGCCAAACTACTAACACTTGGATTGCAGTTGGTGGTGCTGTAGCTGTTCCATTTAGATTAAACTTAGCACAAGGTGCTACTACAGGTTATAACTGGACAAATTCTAATTTTGATTATTGGGAATTTACTACAGGAACTGATTTGACTTTACCTACCCCCGCTTCTTATAACGGAAGAAGAATTCACATTAGAAACCAAACCGGAGGTAACCTTACTTTTGCTGGTACTGATGGAGTAGGTACTCCTAAAGGAATGTCAACTCTTACCCCTATTTCAGCTATTGAAATTTATAGTAATGGTACAAATTGGTATATAATTTCTGGTAGAAACTAATAAAACATAATACAATGAAAAATAAATTTTTAAATATTTTTGGTGGACTTTTACTATTAGCTGGTGCTTCTGCCAATGCCCAGATTTTAACTAACTCAAATGTAGTTACTTCCTTGACGGGGACTAACTATTTTCTAGATGCAAGTAACTTTGAAGGTCTGGCTAATAAGAGTAATGGTAGAGGAATGGGGTTCCCTAGAACAAATCTAACAACGTTCCAGTTCAATACTTCACCAATGGACAATGATGTTACCTTGTCTAATTTCGATGGTATGGTTGTATATAATTCTGCAACAGGTAATACTCTTACTGGTCAAGGTATCGTTACAGCTGTTATTCCAGGATTTTACTATTTCTCAAATCCAGGTAATCCAGGTAACATTACTAATGGTAGATGGGTACCAGTAGGAGGAGCATCTCCTAAAGTAACTATCGGAACTTCTGAGACAACTACAAATACAATTATAAACGTTAGCCCTGGTGTTGATAAGCAAGTTTATGCTATCAAAGGATCTTTTACTACAAATGGAACATCTACCACAGTTAATATTCCTTCTCCTTCAGGTATGACTTCTTTATATGGTATTACAATCTATAAGACTACAGGTACGGGTAATAAAGTAGTTTATTCAAGAGACCTTTATTCTTATAACTTGGGAGCTACAGCTAATGCTGTTACAGGTTCTCCAAGCATATCTGTTGTTTATCCTGCTGATACATATGATTATGTATTAGAATACATTAGATAAGATTTATATTTTAATTATATAATGAAAACCAATGAGCATATCATTGGTTTTTTTGTTTTTAATATGTTGAAAAAGATTAAGAATATTGTTTAAAGCATTTAAGTACTCTTAAATCCATTATTTCTATAGAACTCTTAAGTTAATAATACACCTTATTTAAGTCTGTTTTTAAAGCTATATGATGGAACATATTAATTCTTTTTATTGTTTGTCATCTCTTGTTTCTGAAATATAGCTAGAGTAAATATGAATATATTTTCAATAAAAAACTTTTTAAGCTGATCTTAAAAACTTATTTTTGAGGAATATATTCAGAGAAGATGATCTTTTTTTAAGCCTGATGATATAAATTAACTTTAAAAATTGAGTTGAAATTTCAGGAAATCTAATTTTTGATGTTAACACTGCTGTTAAAAAAAAAAGAAAGATGATGCTTTATGCCTCCAAAGTATTACTATCAGAGACTTTCAGGATATTGAAGATCTTAAATGTTTTTTGTTTCAAAGCTGATTTTATTTCTATTCTTATAATTTTGTGAATTTTATAAAATCTTGATTATTAGTTATTTATAATATTTATTTTTTTAAATTATGCATGAATTAGTTAAATATATTAACATTTACCTCTTTTTTTTAACACTTTTTAACAGTGTGCTTTAAAATCCCTATTCATAGGTGGTTACAAGTTCAATTAACATATGTTTTGGTTTTCGTTAACAGTTTTTAACAATTGGAATAGGGAGTTAATGAGATTCCTGATACTTTTGCCCTGTCAAAACCAATAAAATTTCAAAATGATGAAAAGATTCATTCTCGTAATCATAATGATGATTTCAACCTTAGGTATTTATTCTTTTACGAATAACGCCTTAGATGCGAAAAAAACAAGTTATGCATCGTACTACCACGATAAATTTAACGGTAGAAAAACTGCTAGCGGAGAAATCTTTGATAACTCAAAGTTTACTGCAGCAAACAGAACGCTTCCTTTTGGAACAAACGTTAAGGTTACTAACCTTAAGAATGGTAAAGAAGTAATAGTGAGGATCAATGACAGAGGACCTTTCCATTCATCAAGATCTTTAGACATGTCTAAAGCTGCGTTCGATGAGATCGGAGATATCAACCATGGTACAATTCCGGTCGAATATGAAATTGTCGATTAATCTTATGATTTAAATTATGAAAAGCCAGCTGATTCAGCTGGCTTTTGCGTTTATAGGTGTTTATTATTATAGATCTAATTCTAATAGAGCAGGGCAATGGTCTGAATGTACTGCTTCCTTTAAAATAACAGCTCTGCTAAGCTTGTCTTTTAAACTATAAGAAGTGAAGTTATAATCTAATCGCCAGCCTTTGTTTCTAGCCCTTGAATTTTGTCTGTAACTCCACCATGTATAGTTGTCAGGATCATTATTAAAAAACCTGAAACTATCTATTAGTTCACATTCATTCATAAAATTGGTCATCCACTCTCTTTCCATAGGAAGAAAACCTGAAACATTCTTTAGGCCCTCAGGATTGTGAATATCGATAGCCTCATGGCAAATATTAAAGTCACCAGATATAATAAGGTTTGGAATTTCTTTTTTTAAATTTTTGATATACGCTAGAAAGTCATGGCAAAACTGCATTTTAAATTCAAGCCTTTCAATATTGGAAGCAGAGGGAACATACACTGAAATAACAGAGTATCCGTCAAAATCAGCACGGATGATTCTTCCTTCATTATCATAGCTTTCAATACCGCAACCATACTCTATATGATTAGGTTTTGTTTTTGAGGCGATTCCGACGCCGCTATAGCCTTTTCTTACTGCTGAATGCCAATAACTGTGGTATCCTGATTTTTCAAGGCTTTCGATGTCTATTTGGTCATTTCCGGCCTTGCTTTCCTGAATGCAGATAATATCCGGGTCTGCAATTTTTAGCCAGCCCAAAAAATCCTTGGTAAAGGCTGCCCTGATTCCATTGACATTATAGGTGATTAATTTCATAAAGAATAGTAAATTTTTTCAAATGTAAGGAAATAAAAAAGTCGATTTTGAATTTCAAAACCGACTTTTATCTTTTTTAGTAAGATATTTTATTTTTTAAAAACTGTTTTACCGTCTTTTGTCAGTTCAATTTCTTCACCTTTTCCTCTAAGTTCATAATGGTCATTCTTATACCAGATTCCAGATGCGGGCTTTTGTCCTTGTAATTCAATCGTTTCTTTGTTAAAGACTACTGTAGCAGTATTTTTAGTGTTGTTGAAAGTCATTTCCAATGTTTTTCCACTATTGTCCTTTGATGTACTTTTTACAATTTCATCCTTATTACCGGAAACAGCTGCGGAATCAGATGGTTTTGACGCAATGCTGTCTGTGGTTGCAGATGAAGAATCTGTTGCACTCTTTTCTTTATTACATGAAGTTAAAAATAATGCGGCTAGTGTTGCTGTAATAAAAATGGTTCTTTTCATAGGTTTATATTTATTTATGGATGTTTCTTACCATGCAAAATAAATGCCTTAAATAAAGAAGCGGAAAAAATCAATTGATTTTTTCCGCTTTAAACCTAAAATTAAATAAACTACTTGGGTTCTAAAACACAGATAGGAATAATACATTCTTCCAGTGAAATTCCACCATGTTGGTAGGTTTCTTTATAGTAATTTACAAAATGATTGTAATTCTTTGGATAAGCCAGGAATATATTGTTTTTAGCAAAGATATACTTCGAGCTTAGGTTTCCTTTTGGAAGGAAAAGTTTTTCAGGATTGGTAATAGCCCATACATCGCTATCATCGTATGTTAAACTTTTACCGGTTTTATATCGGATATTAGTAGAGGTTTCTCTATCTCCAACAACTTTACTTGGTTTTTTAACGTAAACTGTTCCGTGGTCTGTTGTAATGACTAATTTATAGCCATTTTCTGCCGCTGCTTTAACAATTTTCAGTAATGAAGAATTTTCAAACCAGTTGAATGTCAGTGATCGGAATGTTTTATCATCACGGATCAGCTGATCTACAATATGGTTATCGGTTTTAGCATGGGAAAGGATATCAATAAAGTTATATACGATCACCAAGAGATCATTGTTTTTATGTTGATTAAAATCATCATAGATTTTTCTTTCAAAATCAGCGTTCAGTACTTTAAGATACTTCATGGATTTGTTCCCAATACCAATTCTTTTCATTTGATCTTCCAAGAAATCACGTTCAAATTCATTCTTGTTTCCTTCTTCATTGTCATTAAACCATTTTTCAGGGAAACGTTTTTCAATCTCTGATGGCATTAATCCTGCAAAGAAAGAATTTCTTGCATATTGTGTTGCAGTAGGGAGAATACTATAGTAATAATCCTCCGAAATTTTATTATAATATTTCGTGAACAAAGGCTCAATAACTTTCCATTGATCGAAACGAAGATTGTCTACCATTAATAAGAGTACTTTATCTTTTTCAACTTCAGGCTTTACTTTTTCTTTGAAAAGGGTATGACTCATCATTGGCTTGTCAGAATCAGTTAGCCAGTGTTCATAATTTTTTTCAATAAACTTTGCAAACTGGATGTTGGCCTCCTCTTTTTGAGATTGTAGAAGATCGGCAAACTCATTATCTGCTACCTTGTCAAATTTAATTTCCCAGCTAAGGATCTTCTTGTAATATTCAGCCCACTCCTGGTACGTTCTCAAGTAAGAAAGTTCCATGGAAAGATTTCTGAATTCCTGTTGGTATTGTAAAATGGTTTTTTGTTCTACCAAGTTGTCCTCCTGAAGATTTTTCTTTAAGGAAAGTAATATCTGATTAGGATTGACAGGCTTTAATATATAATCGGCAATTTGAGAGCCAATGGCTTCTTCCATGATGTGTTCCTCCTCACTTTTGGTCACCATTACAATTTTTAAGGAATTATCTTTTTCCTTGATCATAGGGATGGCTTCCAACCCGGAAATGCCAGGCATATTTTCATCAATGAGCGTTAAAGCAAATTTTTCTGAATCCATAAGTTCCAAAGCCTCATTCACGTTGTTAACAGGGGTTACCAGGTAACCTTTTTTCTCTAAAAATACGATATGAGGTTTAAGTAAATCTATTTCATCATCGATCCATAATATCTTTTCTGACATAATTTATTTTTTACATGATTATTGTATCAAAATGTTGACCAATTCCTTTTAAAATCTCACAAAATCGAAAGTTTAAAAGTTAAATATTAGTTAAATGAAAATCTCTGAGGGCATTTTCTGTATATCCTCTGTTATTCATTGTTTTTTATATACATCAAAGCTCTTTCCAACACTTCATCCTTTCCATTTTTGATTCCGTCCACTGTAGGCTTTATGAGGATATCGGGAATGATCCCAATTCTTTGGGTTTCTCTACCATCCGGATAATAAGCACCAAGACCGGTGAAGCATGTGTCCAGATCCGCAAGCTTAAATCTGATGATATCTCCGTTGGCCCCCGAAGTATTACTTCCTATTATCTTTGCTTTTGGATGTTGTTTGAACATCATAGTGGTGGTTTCAGCCTGGCTTTGAGTATTCTCATCTACCAAAACTATTACATTTCCTTTATAGTGTTCAGGATTTTTTTTTCCGATGCTGTTTTTTCTGCTGTAAAATTTACCTGGATAATTGGTTTCAGGGAAATTGAATTGATAATAAATAGTTGCTTGTGGAAGCAAAATCTCACTTAAAGGCAGAATTGTCAGTTTAGGATAATTTCGAAGATCAAAAATAATGGACTTTGTAGATCGTAGATTTCTGTACATCTCATCCAGATCTTCCTTGGTGATCACTCCCATATTAACATACCCAATTTTCTTTTCCTGATCCAGAAATTTCCACTTTTGAAGAGTTGGATTTTTCTTACTGATAATATCTTTAAGGAAATATGTTTTGGCCACAACTTCCATATTCTGTCCATCTCTTTCCAACTTAACGGAAATAGAATCCATATTATTGAAAAGAAGTTTACTTTTCACCTTATTTACTTTCCCCCAGGAATTAGATGCAGAAATATATTTCCCATAGCTGTTGACCATTTCTGGAATAGTTTTGCCGTTAACGTCATAAATAATATCTCCTACATAGAAAGGGGTTTTCTCATGAAATCGATTGGTATTTATTTTTGTTATGATTAATTTTCCCTCTGCATAAGAATATTCCACAGGAAGTTTTCTGTTACCATATTGATTAAGGCTTACCAGTGTTGAAAAAAGAAAGGCGTGTGAATCATCTATTTTTGCTACCAATTCTGCTAAAGTCAAGTGATAATCTTTATCATTCTGAACAGTAAGAAATTTTGGAATCATTTCTCTCAGAACATCATTCCAGTTTTGATCAGTTTCATATTTATAAGGAAAGAAATATTCTACATAATTCCAGTATCTGAATAGTTCCAGCAAACTGATTGATCCGGAAGTAAATTTTGATCCATAGGAATCTTCATTTCTGAAGTATATTTTTCTTCCACCTTTTCCTATATAATGATTACTTCCAATATTGCGGTTAGTTTCAATATAATGAAGCTTTTGAGCAGTGCTTTCAGTAAATATATCGGTATTGTCTATCCAGCTTAGATCAAAGTTTTTCAAAAAATAAGTTTTGTTATCCTTTTGTAAGCATTCCTTACATTCTTCTACTTTTCCCAAACTGTCAATCCAGGCAGCGTATAAATTGTTTAACCCGGTTTTATCATGAATGCTTTCAATCTCATTGATTTTTTTGAGAAGTTGCTTATCCCAGTTTATATCACCTTTTGCTACATGTGGATGGTAATATTTCAAAAATCCCCAAACTTTGCAGAGGGATTCCAGTTTTTGATTTTCAGATAAAATCTGTGCAGAACAATGTAGACTTAAAAATAATAAAATGAAAAAAAGATATTTTCTCATCAAAAGGTATTGGGTTTTCTCAAAGATAAATTTAAAAAATAACAGATGCAATGGTTATTACAGAATATTTGATAAGATAAATATGTTGGGGTAGAAAGAGGTGATTTTTGTATTCAATAAACAGTTTCGATTTTGAGTAATTGCTATTTCATAGTAACATTAAGCCTGACTCTTTACTCTTCTAACTTTTTACTCCCTGCTATTAATACTAATTTAATCATCCCTAAAATTTAAAATCCCTAACTTTGTTTACTAATATTGACGATTCAATGCAGAATAAGCTAAAAATTATCAACGATCCTGTTCACGGGTTTATCAAAATTCCACACGAAATTTTATTCGATATTATTGAACATCCTTACTTCCAGAGACTGAGAAGAATAGGACAAACCGGACTTTTGAATCTTATTTTTCCCGGAGCGACGCATACGAGGTTTCATCATGCCTTAGGAGCTATGCATTTGATGTTTACAGCACTAGAAACATTAAGGCAGAAAGGTGTCAAAATCTCTGAGGAAGAAGAAAAAGGAGCAATGTTGGCAATTTTAATGCACGATATCGGACATGGTCCGTTTTCCCACGCACTGGAAAGTATGCTAATGGATGACTGGCATCACGAAAACCTTTCGCTGTTGCTCATGAATAAATTAAACGAAGAGTTTGATGGGCAACTTTCGATGGCTATTGAAATGTTTCAGGGAAAATACCACAGAAAATTCTTCAATCAGCTTATCTCATCTCAATTGGATGTAGACAGGCTGGATTATCTGAATAGAGATAGCTTTTTTACAGGAGTTTCGGAGGGAAATATTAATACCCAAAGAATTATTTCCATGATGAATGTCTGTGAAGAAGGAGAGCTGGTTATCGATGCAAAGGGAATATATTCTATTGAAAACTTTTTAACGGCCAGAATGTTCATGTACTGGCAGGTATATTATCATAAGACATCAGCTCTTGCAGAGTTTCTATTGGTTAAAATTCTTGAAAGAGCAAAATATCTGATCTCTCAGGGAGTAGAACTGCCTGCAACGGATAATCTGAAGTATTTCTTATACCGTAGTAAAAGCTCTGCAACCAATGAAGATGTAGAAAGATTTACCCAACTAGACGATAATGATATCATTCAGGCAATGAAAGAATGGCAGAACTCTGATGATTTTGTACTGTCTTATTGGTGTAAAAGTGTCATTCAGAGAAATCTTCCCAAAACAATTATTTCATCACATCCATTCAACGATGAAATTATTAATGAAAAAGTAAAAAATACCAATGAATTTTTTGGTATCAATAACGGAAAAGAATTGGTTCAGGAGATAAAAAGAAAGCTTTTACCTTATGATACAGAAAAGCAACCGATCTATTTATTGCAAAAAAATGGCAGAAGAATGAAACTTCATGAGTCTGAAGATCAGCTTTTATCAGGATTAATGGTAAACAAAACAACACGCTATATCCTTATGTTTCCGAGAGATATCTCTAACTAGATTCTTAAATAATATTAAAATTTACGATCTGAAACCAAAAAATGTTTGCAAATTATAGAATTTCTTATCTTTGCAGAATATGGAATTTACAGCTTCGCAAATTGCAAGTTTTATTGACGGAAAAATAATAGGTGACGAGACTGCACTTATTACAGGGGTTTCTCCAATTGAAAATGGAGAATCAGGACATCTTTCTTTTATAGCACAAGATAGATTTTCTCATTTTTTGGATACCTCAAAGTGCTCTGTTATCATCGTTTCGGAAAAACTTCTGAATGAAAATAGTTATGCCCCTACCTTAATCGTTGTAAAAGATGCCTACTTATCTTTTCAGGTCCTGATGAATTTGTATCAGGAAATGAGAGGAAGAAAAGAGGGTATTGAAGATGGCTCATCCATCCATGATACAGCCGTAATAGGTGATAGAGCTTATATAGGAGCATTTACATATGTTTCTGAAAAAGCCAAGATCGGGGAGGGTTCACAGATCTATCCACATGTATATATAGGAAAAGGAGTGAAAATTGGTAAAAACTGTAAAATTGACAGTGGAGCCAGAATTTACGACTACTGTATTATTGGAGATAATTGTGTGATTCACTCCAATACGGTAGTAGGAGGTGATGGTTTTGGGTTTCAACCGACAGCTGAAGGGTTTAAAAAAATTCCACAGCTTGGAAATGTCATTATTGAAGATGATGTAGAAATCGGTTCAAACTGTAGCATCGATAGAGCAACAATAGGCTCTACTATCATTGGGAAAGGAACAAAAATTGATAATCTGATTCAGATTGCTCACAACGTGAAAATTGGTCAGAATAATGTAATTGCAGCGCAAGCAGGAATAGCAGGTTCTACTACCATTGGGGATTGGAATCAAATTGGAGGTCAGGTAGGAGTTGTTGGACATATCAAAATCGGAAACCAAGTGAAAATTCAAGCTCAGAGTGGCGTGAACTCCAGTGTTAATGATAGAGAAACGTTGTATGGTTCACCAGCAATCAGCTATAATGACTATTTGAGAAGCTATGTTCACTTCAGGAATTTACCCGGAATAGTCAACAGAATAAATAATCTTGAGAATAACTCAAAAGATAATACTAATGAGTGATATGCAAAAAACGCTTCAGGAAGAGGTAACTCTTTCTGGAATAGGCCTTCATACTGGTAAAGAAGTAAAACTTACCATCAAACCCGCAAAGGAAAATACGGGATTTGTATTTGTAAGAACCGATTTGGAGGGACATCCTCAGGTTGAAGCTGATGTTAATTATGTAGTAGCAACAGAGAGAGGTACAACATTAGAAAAGCTTGGCGTAAAAATTACTACCTGTGAGCACCTTTTGGCAGCATTGGTTGGTTGTGATATAGACAACGCAGTGTTGGAAATGGATGCTTCAGAGCCACCTATCCTTGATGGATCTTCAAAATATTTTGTAGAGGCTATCGAAAGTGTAGGGGTTGTGGATCAAAATATTGCCAGAGAATATCTGGTCGTAAAAGAAGTTCTTACGTACAGCGATCCGGCTACAGGTTCAGAGATCACAATCATTCCTTCAGATACTTATGAAGTAACAACAATGGTAGATTTTGGAACTAAAGTTTTAGGAACTCAAAATGCTACTCTTAAAAATATCTCCGAGTTTAAAGACGAAATCTCTTCAGCAAGAACATTCAGTTTCTTACATGAATTGGAAATGCTTTTAGACCACGGATTGATCAAAGGGGGAGATATCTCCAATGCGATCGTGTATGTAGATAAGGATCTTACTCCGGAAACTACAGAAAAATTAAAGAAAGCCTTTGGTAAGGATAATGTTTCCATCAGACCAAACGGTATTCTAGATAATCTTAACCTAAACTATCCTAACGAAGCAGCAAGACACAAATTACTGGATGTAATTGGTGATTTAGCTTTGGCAGGTGTGAAAATAAAAGGTAAGGTTATTGCCAACAAACCAGGACACTTTGTGAATACTCAATTTGCGAAGAAATTAAACCGTCAGTGGAAATTGCAGAAAAAGAAAAACGTTCCGGACTTTGATTTAACTAAAGAGCCGGTATTTGATATCAACGGAATTATGAAGCTTATGCCTCACAGACCTCCGTTCTTATTAATCGATAAGATTCTTGAACTTTCAGACTCTCATGTAGTAGGACTGAAAAATGTAACAATGAATGAACCTTTCTTTGTGGGACATTTCCCTAAGGAACCTGTAATGCCTGGAGTTCTTCAGGTTGAAGCTTTGGCTCAAACAGGGGGTATCTTAGTCTTGGCAAGTGTTCCCGACCCAGAAAACTATTCTACTTACTTTATTAAAATTGATAAAGTGAAGTTCAAGAGAAAAGTAATTCCGGGAGATACGCTTATATTCAAAATTGAATTGATTGAGCCTATCAGAAGAGGTATCGTTCACATGCAGGGGTACGGATATGTAGGAGACACAGTGGCAGTAGAAGCAGAGCTTATGGCTCAAGTTGCAAAAAATAAAGTTGATTAAATGATTCATCAATTAGCAGCCGTAGATAAACGCGCAAAAATCAGCAAAAATGTAATTGTAGAACCTTTTACTACAATTGCTGGGGACGTAGAAATTGGAGAAGGAACATGGATTGGTCCAAATGTTACCATCATGGATGGGGCAAGAATAGGGAAGAATTGTAGAATTTTTCCCGGGACTGTAATCTCTGCAATCCCTCAGGATCTGAAATTTGATGGTGAAGACACCCAGGTAATTATCGGTGATGATACAACGATCAGAGAATGTGTTACGGTAAACAGAGGTACAAAAGCCTTAGGTCATACTAAAATAGGGGCTAACTGCCTTATTATGGCTACTTCACACATTGCACATGACTGCGTCATCGGAGATCACGTTATCATTGTAAACGGTTGTGGTATTGCAGGACATGTGGAGATTGGAGATTACACTGTAATGGGAGGTTTATCGGCTGTTCACCAATTTGGTAAAATTGGGAAACATGTAATGATTTCCGGAGGTACTCTGGTAAGAAAAGATATTCCACCTTACGTGAAAGTAGCTAGAGAACCAATGTCTTATGCAGGTATCAATTCCGTAGGTTTAAGAAGAAGAGGATTTACTAATGAGAAGATTTTCGAAATTCAAAAAATCTACAGAACAATTTTCCAAATGAAAATGAACGTTTCCCAAGCGTTAGCATACATTGAAAAAGAAATGCTACCTACTGCTGAAAGAGATGAAATCCTACAGTTTATCCAAAACTCTCCAAGAGGTATTGTGAAAGGCTATGGAACCACCAAAGAAAGCAACTAATAAGTAGTTGAAATGGCAAAAAGGTAAAGAATGCTGAGAAAGCACATTTGCTTATAAGAGCCAATAAAAACTAAACAAAAGAATAATTATATATTAATGGCAACAAGTAACGATATCAGAAAAGGTCTTTGCATCGAATATAGCAATGATATTTTTAAAGTAATTGAGTTTCTTCACGTAAAACCAGGAAAAGGTCCTGCATTCGTAAGAACAAAACTAAAATCTGTGACAAATGGAAAGGTATTAGATAATACATTCTCTGCTGGTCACAAAATTGATGAAGTAAAAGTAATCACAAGAAAGTTCCAGTATCTTTACGATGATGAGAACGGTTTCCACTTCATGAATAACGATGATTTTTCTCAGTTATATTTAAATAAAGAAATGATTGAAAACTCAAACTTGATGAAAGCAGGTGAAGAAGTGACAATCATTTTGAAAGAGGCTGATGAAACTCCACTTTCTGCTGAACTTCCTCAATCTGTATACTTAGATGTTATTGAGGCTGATCCGGGAGTAAAAGGAAACACTGCTACAAACGCGCTGAAAAACGCAATCGTTGAAACAGGTGCAAGAGTAATGGTTCCTTTGTTCATTGAACCAGGAGACAGAATTAAAGTAAGCACTGAAGACGGTAGCTACTTAGAAAGAGTAAAATAATAAATAAAATTTACATAAATTCGGTTTGCACTAGCACTCCGAATTTTGTTTTATAAGAAAATCTATTGTTATGAGATTTCATTCTCCACAAAAGCTTAAAACAATTGCAGATTTAATAGGCTCCAAATTTGTTGGTCCAGAAGATTTTGAGGTACTAGGTTCCAACGAAATCCATATGGTGAAGCCGGGAGAGATTGTATTTGTCAATCATCCCAAATATTATGACAAGGCATTAAATTCTGCTGCCACCATTATCTTAATTGATAAAGAAGTAGAGTGCCCGGAAGGAAAAGCACTTTTAGTTTCTGATGATCCGTTCAGGGATTTTAATAAGATCAATACTCATTTTACAAGAATTTATAACTTCACAGAAGAACTTCATGATGTAGAAATTGGTGAGGGTACAAAAATTCACTCATCTGCTGTTATCGGAAACAATGTGAAAATTGGAAAAAATACTTTAATTTTTCCAAATGTTGTCATCGGCGACAGATCAGTTATTGGGGATAATGTCATTATTCAATCTAATACAGTTTTGGGTGGTGATGCTTTTTATTACAGAAAATTAAATGGGAATTTTGACCGTTTAATCTCAGTAGGAAATGTGGTTATTGAGAACAATGTAGAAATCGGTAATGGATGTACCATTGATAGAGGAGTTACAGACTCTACTATTATTGGGGAGGGTTCTGTTTTGGATAATCAAATTCAAATCGGACACGATACAATTATTGGAAAAAAATGTCTAATAGCTTCTCAGGTTGGAATTGCAGGATGTTGTGTGATTGGAGATGAGGTAACATTATGGGGACAAGTGGGTATGGCTTCAGGCAATAAAATTGAGAGCGGATCTGTAATTTTAGGGAAAACCGGAGTGAACAGAGATCTTGAAAAAGGAACCTATATTGGGATGTTTGCAGAAGATTTCAAAACATATCTGAAAAAAGAAGTAAAACTGAGAAATCTCAAATAAACAATTCCAAAGGTTTTATCCAAATTCAAAGAAATTTGAGTAAATTTGTGAGCATTAATAAAATAATAAATAAATTAAAACAACAATAAAATGTCAATTTTAGTAAACAAAGATTCTAAAGTAATTGTACAAGGATTTACAGGGAATGAAGGTACTTTCCATGCTAGTCAGATGATTGAATACGGAACTAATGTAGTAGGTGGTGTTACTCCAGGAAAAGGAGGTAGCGAGCACTTAGGAAAGCCGGTATTTAATACAGTAGCTGACGCTGTTGAAAAAGCAGGAGCAAACGTAAGTATTATTTTCGTACCACCAGCATTTGCAGCAGACGCTATCATGGAAGCTGCTGAAGCAGGGATCAAAGTAATTGTATGTATTACTGAAGGTATTCCTGTAGCTGATATGGTAAAAGTAAAATCTTACATTGCTGACAGAGAGTGCAGATTAATTGGACCAAACTGCCCTGGAATCATTACTTCTGAAGAAGCTAAAATTGGTATTATGCCAGGTTTCGTTTTCAAAAAAGGAAAAGTAGGTATCGTTTCAAAATCAGGTACACTTACTTACGAAGCTGCTGATCAGGTAGTAAGAGCAGGTTACGGTATTTCTACTGCAATCGGTATCGGTGGTGACCCAATCATTGGAACTACTACAAAAGAAGCTTTAGAATTATTTATCAACGATCCTGAAACTGAAGCTGTTGTAATGATTGGAGAAATTGGTGGTGGACTAGAAGCTGAAGCTGCTAGATGGTACAAGGCTAGCGGATCTACTAAGCCAGTTGTTGGATTTATCGCTGGACAAACAGCTCCAAAAGGAAGAACAATGGGACACGCTGGTGCTATCGTAGGTGGTGCAGAAGATACAGCTCAGGCAAAAATGGAAATCATGAGAGAGAATGGTATCAACGTTGTTGATTCTCCTGCTGATATCGGTGCTACTGTAGCTAAGATCCTAGGATAATATAAAAAAACCAAATCATATGAAGAAAATTTTATTAACCTCAGCTTTGGCTATTTCCGCTTTTTCTTTTGCCCAGGTGCAATGGAAGAATACAAGATTTGGTCTTACAGGAGGTTTAAACTATTCCAGAGTATCTAATGCCCATAATCCCTCAGGCCCTAGATACACTTTCCAAGGTGGAGCTTTGGCTTTAATTCCTGTAGGAAAGGCAAATCAATTCTTTATACAACCGGAAGTTCTGTACTATGGTGCAGGAGAAACCGGGAAAGATAAGGATGCAAAAGGAAGGGATGGCTATGATGCAGTTTATGCAAACAACTATCTGAGTGTACCGCTTTATTTTAAAGGATACTTTTCAGAATCTGAATCTGAGTTTTTTGGTCTATTAGGGCCAAGATTTAACTTTTTGGTAAGCCAGGATGTTAAGAATGTTCCTGCGAACAGACCTTACTATGATCCGGATGTTACTGATCCTGCACAACCAGCAGGAGTAAACGGAAAAGCGAAAAGCTTTAACTGGGGAATAGGGCTGGGAATAGGATATAGCTATAAGAGACAACTCGAAGTAGCTGTAAAATATGACTTAGGTCTTTCTGATACTTACCCTGGTCTTGTAAAAGAAATTAAGGGAACTAATAAGAAAAAATCAGAGCAGGTTGTTGCACTTACCTTAAGCTACATATTCAAATAAATCATTTATTCAGAATATAAAAACTCCCGGAAATTAAAATTTCCGGGAGTTTTATTTTTATATAAGTCTGGATATTTAAACTTAGTTTTTTACTCTTATTCTTATCCTTTAATCCACTTCCAAAGTTCTTTCAAAGTAGCTTTATTACCATACATTAATATACCTACACGATAGATTTTTCCTGCTAGGAATATCATAAAAACTGTAGTAACCAATAGCAATACAATAGATAATGCAATTTGCCATGCAGGAACTCCAAATGGTATTCTGGCAATCATGGCAACTGGTGATGTAAATGGTATGATGGATAACCAAAAGCCTAATGGACCGTCAGGATTGTTCATCAATGAAAAACTTCCGTACATTCCCAAAGTTAACGGTAAAATTGCAAATAAAGTAAACTGTTGGGTCTCTGTTTCATTATCCACTGCAGAACCAATGGCTGCATAAATAGAACTGTAGAAAATATATCCTAAAAGAAAGAAAACAATGAATACAAAAATAATCAAAGGGAAATTCATTTCCAGTAAACTATGGGAAATCTGAGTAGCGAGTTGTGGCATATCAAGCTTACTCGTTACCTGCTCGCTCCCACCAGGGATGCTTTGCTGAAGCGGAGAAAAGCCCGTATTCAAGACCAATGCACCAATTACAGACATGGTAATCCAGATCAAGAATTGTGTCAATGCAACCAATGTTACCCCTAAGATTTTCCCCATCATCAGTTCAAAAGGTTTTACTGAAGAGATGATGATCTCTACAACACGATTGTTTTTTTCCTCCAGAACACTTCGCATAACTCTTACTCCATAAATAATAATGAACATAAAAGTTACATACATCAAAACCATGCTAAGTCCGGATTTTACTCCAAAAGTAAGATCAGAATCCTCCTTGTTATTATCAGCCACATTAATGGTTTTCAAGCTAAAACCTTTATCGAGGTCATTCAGCTGTACTTCCTGAATCCCAAGTTGCTTAATTTTTTCTTTCTTCACAACATTGGTAATGTCAGAAACAATTTTCTGCTTCGTATCAAATCCCATTTTGCTGTTGACAACCAGTCTTGTGCCTGTCTCAAGCTCATCAAAATTCTGGCTTTTTAATTCTGGTAAAATTAAAATCCCATCCAGAGACTCATTGCCTTTTAAATTATTGATCTTGGATTTTTCATCAGCCGCAGAAACAAACACGTAGTTAAGTTTATCATTGGATTTTAACTGATTGGTAAACAATCCGCTTTTATCCACAACTTCAATAACACTGTGAGACTCATTGGCTTTAAACATTAATCCGATTACTGCTCCAAAGGCAATAATCATAACAGGAGCCAATAAAGTCAATATGATAAAGGATTTTTTCTTAACCTGCGTAAGAAACTCCCTCTTTGTAATTAAAAAAATATTATTCATAAAATTAAGAATGGTTACTTACGGCATTAATAAACACCTCATTCATACTAGGAATTCTTTCATCGAATGATCTCACCTTCCCAACGTGTACAAGGTCAAGAAGAATATGATTCTGATCAGCTTCGTTTTTCAGATCAAAGGACACCAGATTATTTTCGTTGGAGAAATTGAAAATCTCGTATTTATTTTTAAAACTATCCAGCTGTTCGTTATTAACCTCGGAAAGAGTAATTCCGAAAATGTTTTTCTTGAATTTTTCTCTAACATCAAAGACTCTTCCGTCAATGATTTTTTGAGAATTGTTGATTAATGCCACATAATCACACATTTCTTCCACACTTTCCATTCTGTGGGTAGAAAGAATGATTGTAGTTCCATTGTTTTTAAGATCAATGATCTGATCCTTAATTAGGTTGGCATTTACAGGATCAAACCCTGAGAAAGGCTCATCAAGGATTAAAAGATGAGGTCTGTGCAATACGGTTACCACAAACTGAATTTTTTGTGCCATCCCTTTAGATAGTTCAGAAAGTTTTTTCTTCCACCATTGATCAATGTTTAGCTTATCAAACCATTTTTTTGCTTCATTTAGGGCATCATTCTTACTCATTCCTTTCAATTCTCCAAAATAAAGAATCTGATCACCCACGCTCATATTCTTATATAACCCTCTTTCTTCAGGCATATAACCGATATTTTTGATATGAGTAGGATTCAGTTTTTCTCCATTGATAAAGATGTCTCCTGAGTCGGCTTGAGTAATTTGGTTGATGATACGGATGAAAGATGTTTTCCCCGCTCCGTTAGGTCCTAAAAGGCCATAAATACTGCCTTTTGGTACATGGATGCTAAAATCATCCAGTGCGACCTTTTTTCCGGCATTATAGGTCTTTTTAATATGTTCAGCTTTTAGCATTAAATTGTCTTTTTACAATTAGTATAAAAAAGTTCCTAAAGTTACGGAAATATTAAAAGAGATTAATGTAAAAGAAAAAATCCTGATGATTATCAGGATTTTAATTTATTGTTTTACGATTTGAGTAACTTTCTGTGTGTTGTCACTTAAAATATAACGAATCATATATTTTCCGGGTTTTAATTTTTCAATATTAATTTCACCGGAATTCATGTTTACAGTATAATTAGCGACCTGCATACCCAAAATAGAATAAAAAGTCACACTTTTGATTCTTAAAGAAGAATCTTTTGCCTTAATGATAAGGAAATCCTTTGCAGGATTTGGATAGGCAAGCAATACACCGTCATCCGCCTTTTGAGTAGTGGAATTGGGCTCTCTAAGCTGAGCTTGTAAATTGTTGGAAAATCCAACAAAAGTGCCTGCGAATAGAATTAAAAGTAAAAGTTTTTTCATCAAATTTATAATTTCTCGAATATATATAACAAATATAACAAATTCTATAATCTCGTACAATAGTTTTTTATAGAACTTATAGTAAATTTGTAGAAACTTATTCAAAAAGTATTCCAAAATGATACATTCAAGAAATAGAAGACTTAGAGTTAATGAATCTATCAGAAGTTTGGTAAGAGAAAATGTGCTTACAACTGATGATTTTGTAATGCCGATCTTCGTAATGGAGGGCGAAAACAAGCAGGAGGCAATCCCGTCGATGCCGGGAATTTTTAGGCGAAGTATAGATTTAACAGTGAAGGAATGTAAGGAATTATTTTCTTTAGGCGTAAAAGCTGTCAATTTGTACATGAAAGTGTCAGAACACTTAAAAGACAATACAGGAAAAGAGGCGTGGAACAAAGATGGATTAATGCAGAACACGATCAAGGCGATTAAAGATGCTGTACCAGGAATGATTGTGATGCCGGATGTAGCCCTGGATCCTTATTCAATATACGGACATGACGGAATTATTGAAAACGGAAAGATTGTAAATGATGCTACCAATGATGCACTGGCAAGAATGTCGGTCTCTCATGCAGAAGCAGGAGCAGACCTTGTAGCGCCAAGTGATATGATGGATGGTAGAGTATTGGTGATCCGTGAGGCATTAGAGGAAAGTGGATTTGCAGACGTGGGTATCGTAAGCTATGCTGCCAAATATGCAAGTTCATTCTACGGACCTTTCAGAAGTGCTTTAGATAGTGCTCCAACGGATGATATGGAAATTCCAAAGGATAAGAAAACGTACCAAATGGATTTTCACAATTCCCGAGAAGCATTGAACGAAGTGTATAAAGATATTGAAGAAGGTGCTGATGTCATCATGATCAAACCAGGACTTCCTTATCTGGATATCGTTTCCAAAGTGCGTGAAGCTATTGATCTTCCTATTGCTGTTTATAACGTAAGTGGTGAATATGCAATGGTGAAAGCAGCTGCTCAGAATGGTTGGCTGGATAATGATAAGACCATCATTGAAAGTCTTACTTGTTTCAAAAGAGCAGGGGCAGATATGATCTTTACTTATTTTGCTAAGGAAGCTGCAATGATTTTAAATAAATAATTGAATGATAAATTATAGATTGTGAATTAATTTTCTGATTTGTAATTTTATATAAACTGAAAGAGATTGTCATTATGGCAATCTCTTCTTTTTCAAAAAGAGTTTTTATATATCAAGATTGAATTTTTAAAAATCTACAACTACCTGTTTCATATATTCACAACTATAAAAAAAAAGATTAAATTGTGCTCGAATAATCAAATAAAATATGTAAAAGTTAATGAATATCACTTTTAAAAAAAGCCTAAGAAGACCTTTTCAATATGTATTGGGTATTTTTTCGGCAATCTATCTTTTCTTTATATGTATTTATAGTGTCGATCAGTTTGATCTGGGCTTTATCCCCTCAATGGTAGGACGATTGCAGCAAGGGCAGGAGATGTATAAAGATTTTGATTATATCCGTCCCTTTTTTACTTTAATTTTCTGGGATTTTCTGCTTAAATGGATTCCTGCTACCTCTCCATATTTTATTTTGATATGTAGAGTTACGTTTATTATACAATGCTTCGTTACATGCTTGATTTTTCAGAAGTTACTTTTTGATAAAATAAGATACGAGATCAGTTTCCTTTTTGTGATTTGTTTTGTAAACGTCTTTCCAATTATGCCATGGCATACTGTTGACGGAATATTTTTCGGAGCTGTTTCTCTTTATTTTTACAAGAA
Source organism: Chryseobacterium oncorhynchi (assembly GCF_002899895.1). GTDB lineage: Bacteria > Bacteroidota > Bacteroidia > Flavobacteriales > Weeksellaceae > Chryseobacterium > Chryseobacterium oncorhynchi. The sequence goes on along the minus strand of NZ_PPEI02000007.1, from coordinate 29,062 downwards.
AAAATGGTTGCTAAGTACGTTGGTATTTCTAGCAATCACAGCACTTACCAAACAGTCCTTTTTCGTTTTTACAGGTATCATGTCTCTTTTTGTACTGAAAGATATATTGAAAAAAAATAGCCTTGTCAGAAATGATATCATCGCTTCAGGGATCTTATTTCTTGTGTTGATATTCGCTGTTTTTCAATATCATATTATTGACAACTTTACCTTATTTTGGAATCTGGTTTTTAACCCTTCCATTGCTTCTAGTTTTTATGATAGCAGTATTGCTCCTTATTTATTTAAAAGCAAATGGCAATCTGCACTATTGATTAGCTGTCTGATTATCATTTATCTGGTAAAGATTAAAAAGGAAGTCATTGAAAATATTTTACTGATTATTTTTCCAGTCATAATCATTTATCCTTTATTGAATAATGGGGCTTTCATGGGGATTAATACCTTGTTTTTACTTTTGATTGTTCTATTTTTAAAATATAATCCATCTGAAAAAAATGTATTCTTTTTACTGTTTTTAGGTTGGACTTCCACTATTTCCTGGGGAGCTAATAGCCCTACATTTTTGGTGTTTATTTTATTGATTAAATTTTTGGAAGATAAATCCCACTTCTTTGGGGCTTTATGGATGTTATCTTTAAGTTCATTTTTATTGATCAGATTAAAGTACCCCTATTTTTCCGACAGCATATTTTCTACTCATTACGTATTCACAAAGGATATTCCTGCTGTTTCCGGATTATTGATTCCTGAAAAAGAATATGAGTACATTATGGAAGCCGAAAGCCTCAGTTCACAATATCCAAACATCATTTTCTTACCTGGATCACCACTTTTAGATGTGATTCATGGGAAATATCCGGATAGGGCATCTTGGGAAATGGATGTAGAATATCCACAATGGAAAACTGATTTATCAAGACTTAATGCTAACGTATTTGCCGTAGATGAAAAGAAATTTGCACTTTTCAAAGACGGCTTTTATAAAAGTACATTTACGGTAGAGGTAATGAAAAAGAAAAAAATTGTAAAGAAAACAGAATATTTTACAATTTATGGAGATGAGTAAATAGCAGCAAAACAGATTCTGTTTTACAAGTTTTAATCATCTTCTGTTCTTAAAAAGTATAAAAAATTTTATTGATTATCATAAACTAGACATAAAGAACGTACGCTGCATACAAACTTGTTTGCATTTTTGATATATTTGCCCTATGATTTTACGAGGAGAAAACTTAATCAAAGAATACGGTCCTAAAAAAGTTGTAAAAGGCGTTTCTGTACAGGTTCAACAGGGAGAAATTGTTGGTTTACTAGGTCCGAATGGAGCAGGTAAAACCACATCGTTTTATATGATCGTAGGGTTGGTTAAGCCTACTTCAGGGAAAATTTTTCTGGATAAACAGGAAATTACGACTGATGCCATGTATCGAAGAGCCCAAAAAGGAATCGGTTATCTGGCACAGGAAGCTTCCGTATTCAGAAAATTATCCGTTGAAGAAAATATTATGGGAGTTTTACAGTTGACGAAGCTTTCAAAACGTGAACAGCAAATCAAGTGTGATGAGCTTATTGAAGAATTTTCTTTACAACATGTTCGTAAAAACAGAGGAGATCTACTTTCTGGGGGAGAAAGACGTAGAACGGAGATTGCCCGTTGTCTTGCTACAAGCCCAAACTTTATCCTGCTAGATGAACCTTTTGCAGGGGTGGACCCGATTGCAGTAGAAGATATTCAGAAAATTGTAAGAAGTTTAGTAGACAAAAATATCGGAATTCTAATTACTGACCACAATGTACAGCAGACTTTAGCTATTACCAACAAAACCTACATCATGTTTGAAGGGAAGATCCTGAAAGAAGGGCTTCCTGAAGATCTTGCCAATGACCCGCAGGTAAGAGAGGCTTATCTTGGTGAAAACTTCGTGTATCAAAGCATCCTTGATAAACCGAAAAAGAAAAAATATGCCTACAATATCTGGGCAGGTAATTTCGATTCAAAATCTCAATTGCAAGGATTTGTGGATGAAAATTTCAAGCAGTACGATGACTTGAGATTGATGTATGGCTTTGAAGATATCAGTTTTGCCTCATTAGCTAATTCTGAGATTGAACATATTTTTAATGATGTAGTAGATAAGAATGTCAACAATTCATTTGTGTTTCAGAAAAAAGAAATCAATAGTAATTATTCACTGGAGCAGGCAGAAGCGGAATCTAAAGAGGTAAGCAGACCTGAACTGCATTTCCTTACTACTTATATGTACGAAGGATAAGAGAAATTTTGTAGCAAAAATTCTTTAATGTACTTATTCTGTTTTTTCTAATGAATTTGCAATTAGGAAAAATAAGAATATTGAATGTTAAAGTTATCGTCAGTGCAATACACCATGATTCTAGCCAGTTATACATAAAATGTGCATCATAAATCCTTGCACTATTGTGTAATGAGCTTAACGTAAAAGTAATGATTGCCGTAATAAACAGACTTTTAAGTATTGTTTGTTGCATTTTTCTGATTGGCAAATATAATTTCCCAATGATTAAAAGCGAGGTCAGATAAATAATGCTGGTTCATACTGTCGATAAAAGCTTGATAAGCAGTGTCTAAAAATGATTTTAATTTACAATCATAGGAGACAAACACACAAGATTTTGCAAAGCAATTGATAATAGGGCTGTCATCTTGTTCCAATAAATGAATGAGACTGCCTAATCCTGTCTTATTAGCTTTTTCAGAAATGGTAATTCCACCATTTTTTCCTCTTTTTGTTATGACTAAGTCTTTTTGAGCTAGAAACTGAACCACTTTAATAAGGTGATTACGGAGTATATCCAGTTTTCCGGACAATTCATCCAAAGAACATGAGGAAGTCTTATCATTTTGATTTAGATAGATTAATACTCGTAAACTATAGTCGGTAAAGTGGTTCAGTTTCATTGAATGTTAATTTAGATGAAGCAATTGAGGCCCAAATTCTTCATAGAGGATATCTTCTTTGGGAATGCCTAGCTGAAGTAAAGAATTATATTGAGCTTTTATAAATGCTTCGGGTCCACAAATATAATACTTTGCCTTATCAATAAGAATTTCCTCTTTAATTTCATGTAGGTCTATTCTTCCTTTTTTGGCAAAATGGGAATCATTTTCAATAGTTTCATAAAAAACATGAGTAGTAAGCCATTGATTATTAGTGTTTAAACGATCTACATGATCTTTAAATGCATGTACATTTTCATCTCTACAGCTGTGAAGCCAGACTACCGTGTTATTCTGCAACGTATTCTTTTTAGTTTCCAGCATACTCAGCAAGGGAGTTACACCTACGCCACCGCTTATTAATACTAACGGATCTTCAGAGACTGGATTGGCATAGAAAACACCGGCCGGAGCGCTGACCCATATTTCATCACCTATCTTTTTTTGATGCAATACATTAGAAACAACCCCATCTGGCAAATGTTGAATATTTTTTTCTCTCTTCACAGATATTCTGTAATATTCAGAATTGAAAGCTGACGATAAGCTGTATTGTCTTGGTTGCTCATGCCCTAATGCGGGAATAAATGTTTTCACTGAAATATATTGCCCCGGAAGATAGTCTGCAATGGCTTTATTATCCTTAGGACTTAGATAGAATGATTTAATTTCACTGCTCTCTTCTACAATATCTGTAATTACAAATGCTCTCCATCCTTTCCATCCTCCATCTTTTTGCAAAGTAGATTGATAAATTTCGTCTTCAATAGAAATCATAATTTGAGCCAATTCATTATAGGCTTGTGTCCATGCTTCTATAAGTTCATCGTTTGCTGCTTCTCCCAGAACCTCTTTTATTGAAGAAATCAAATGAAGCCCAACGATATCATATTGTTGCGGACTGATATTTAGACTTACATGCTTATTTCCGATAGATCTTAAAACATTAATTAAAACTTCAGGATTTTCAATTTGTTCAGCATAGGCTAATACGGCTCCGGCTAATGCATTCTGTTGCTTTCCACTTGCCTGATTACTCATATTGAAAATATTTTTCAGTTCAGGGTTGTGTGTAAACATTCTTGTGTAAAAATGTTTTGTTAAATCTGTTCCATTTGTTTTTAAAACGGGTACTGTTGCTTTTACAAGTGCTTTTTGTTCGTTATTCATCAGGTCTTTTTTTTATGTGATGGTACAAATGTACAAAAAAATATTAATTGTTGTATTTTAAATACAACAATTAAAAAAACGTTTATTCCCAAATAAATAAAGCAGAGTAGAGTAACCTTTCGGAATTAAGAAAACCATTTTGAATACAGCGAGATTAAAAAAACAGACTCATATAGAAAAGATAAGCTGGCATTAAGCTGGGTTTTTCTATGAATTGTTTTAAAAAAGGCTTAATTTTACTAGGACCTATACTATGATTCATGGCAAAACCTTTTAACAGAACAATTACTTTATTCGGGATTTATAAACAACTTGTTCCATTCATCAGGCCTTACAGATTAATGATCTATGGAACCTTGTTTCTAACTTTTCTTGGAGCTTTGGCGGCACAGGTAAACCCGATTGTTCTGAAGTATACTGTGGATGAGGTTACCAAGCTTACGCACCTTCCACATCCTATGACAGAGGGAATTCATATTCTGATCATCATCTCCATTATCTTACTGGGAAAAGAACTGTTAAATATTTTTATCAACTTCGGGCAGAAATTTTATGGAGAGAAAATAAGGATCAACGTCAGTTCGGTATTGGCTCAATCAGCAATTGATAAGATTTTAACGTATAAAGTTGCTTATTTTAATGATGAAAATCATGAATCCGGAAAACTGCAGATCAGAATTGATCGTGGTATTGAAAGCTTAACAAAGTTGGTTCAAAATTTTTTCATTGATATTCTTCCACTTTTCTCCAATGCCATTATTGCACTGATTATCATGTATATGCAAAATGTATATGTAGGAGCCGTTTCCACGATTATTGTGCCCATCTATTTTTATATAAGTTCTTTACAGGCTAAAAAATTAGGTGGAGTACGTCGCCAGTTAAGAAATCAAAGAGAGAAGAAGACTTCAGGCCTTTTAAACCTCATCAACTCTATCATGGTGATTAAAAGTTTTGTCCGTGAAAAATTTGAGGGTAAAAAACAATATGATCTGCAGATGCAGTTGATGGAAAGCCAGATGTTCACCAGGAAAATCAATTTTATTTATGATGGATTAAAGACATTCATTGAACAGTTTGGAGTAGTTTTAATCATTCTTTTGACCGTTTATCTGGTGCTTGATCAGCAGATGACAATTGGAGCAATTATGCTTCATATTATGCTTTTTAATAATGTTTCAGCACCAATCCGCCAGTTGCACAGGATTTATGATGACATGAATGATGCTATGATCTATGCTGAAGGGTATTTTGATATTCTCAATGCAGATAATGAAACGGAGCAGAACGGAAACTTTGTAGAAAAAGAAATTAAAGGAACTTTTAAACTTAAAGATGTAGACTTCACGTATCCCAACGGAACAAAAGCACTCCATAATGTTTCCATGAAAATTGAAAATGGGAAAACAACAGCATTGGTAGGATTGAGCGGAGCAGGGAAATCAACAGTCATTAATCTTTTATGTAAATTTTATCTGCCCGATTCCGGAGAAATTGTATTGGATGATGTCAACCTTAATGAATATGATAATACTTTTCTTAGAAGTGACCTTGGGCTAGTACTTCAGAAGAATCATATCTTTCAGGGAAGTATTGAAGATAATATCCGGTACGGAGATATGAATGCGGACTTTGAGCAAATTCAGGATGCTGCAAAAAAAGCATATCTGCATGACCAGATTCTGGATCTCCCCGATGGATATAAGCATGATGCAACCCAGCTTTCTGGAGGACAGCAACAGAGAATAGCCATTGCAAGACTGTTTCTAAAGAATCCTCCCATCATCTTTTTGGATGAGCCTACAGCAAGTTTGGATGCCATTGCCACAGAACAGATAAAGAATTCTCTGGATGCCATAAAAGAGGGAAGAACAGTTGTTATCATTTCACACTCTTTATCCCAAATTTTAGACTCAGATACCATCTATGTTATGAAAAAAGGAAGAGTGGTAGAGAGCGGAACCCATGATGAACTTTATATTAAGGATGGTACGTATCGTGAAATTTTTGACGCCTCTGCACGCAGTTTAAATCTTGATAAACTGGTGAATACTCTGAAAGATAATTAATAATTTTGCGAACTATAAACTTTTAGTCAGCGGTATATACATGAACGATCATTATCTAAAAAAACTCGACCGGGTAACGGCTATTCTTACCCAGCTTCAATCTAAGCCTGTTGTAAGGGCACAGGATCTGGCTGAGAAGTTCGATGTCAGCATCAGAACCATTTATCGGGATGTAAAAACGCTGGAAAATGCTGGAATTCCAATTGTAGGAGAAGCAGGAAATGGTTATTCATTGATGGATGGCTACAAACTTCCCCCTGTGATGTTCACGAAAGAAGAAGTTTTGAGTTTCATTACTGCTGAAAAACTTATGCAGAAATTTTCCCATCAAAGTTTGGGAAACCATTATCAGACAGCGATGGAAAAGGTACGTTCTGTATTAAGATATTCGGATAAAAATCTTATTCAGAATATTGAAAAGCAGATTGATGTTTTTAATGTTCATACCCAGAAAGAAGATTCCCTGAAAAATGTAATTCCTATTATTTTAGAAAGCATTGCAGAGAAAACCCAGTTGAGTATCGAATATCAAACGGTAGATTCAAAGGTGACTACCAGAACCATTGAAGCAGTTGGAATTTTTTTTGAATTTAATTTTTGGTATATCATGGCCTATTGTACCCTGAGAAAAGATTTCAGACAGTTTCGGGTAGACAGAATTTTACAGATTTCTAAGACGCAGGTTCCTTTTCTACAGGAATATGGACAGATTAATGATTACAGAAAATCACATGGAAATAAGGTAAGGGCAAAGCTTTTAGTAGATAAAAAAATAATGTCTCATCTGGTGAATTCCAAAAAATATTATGGATTAATTGAAGAAGTGGAGACGGATCAAGGTGTGGAACTGACTTTTGAAACAGAATGGATTGAGGGTGGATTTCCAAGATGGGTTATCACTTTTGCAGATTATGCTACTGTCTTAGAACCGGAAAGTCTTCGTGTAAAATTGAATGAACTTCTCATGAAGATGATGGATAGACATCAATAAAACCTCAACAGTTTGAATGTTGAGGTGAATTGAGGCAAAAAGATGAAATGGTTAAAAAGTTAAAGAAAGCTGATAAAGCTAACCCGCTGAGACCAGATTGAAAATTCAAGTTTGTTTCTCAGCCTACCTGCTTTCTTTAATTATTATAGTTTAATTAGAATCTCTCCCAGAAGAAAGGAGGTTCAATTCCTAAAGCTCTCAGATAAACATATCCTTGTCCGCGGTGGTGGATTTCATTGTCTACAAAATAAAGAATGTTCTCATATACTGGGAATTCATACTGTCCAAATAGGTTGAACGTTTCCTGAAGACGCTCCTCAGAAATCTGGTTGAAATAGTGATTGATAACCCCTGTTTCTTCGTCCCATTTTTTAAGGATATCTTCCTTTGTTTTTGGATTAAAACCTTCTTCAGTATAAGCTTCCATATTGTTGTCAACAATTCCCTTTAAAGCGATACCCCCAATGCTGATAAGCTCTACCGCTAGTTTAGCAAACGGTCTCATACCCCCTATTGAAAACTCAAATAATTCTTTTTCCGGAAATGCTTCGATTACCCTTCTTGTCAAGTTTCTGTGTCCTTGCCAATGCTTTAATAATTGCTCGGTTGACATGAATTGTTGTGTGGCTGTAGCTGTAGTTGTCATAATGTATTGTTTTTTGTTTGTTATTGTTATACAAAGGTAAGAGCGGGTGATGACAACAGTTTGTCAGTAGGATTTTTGATGTTGAAAAATATTTTATTTCTTTGCTAAAATATTGAGACCTACTTTTCCGTTAGAAGAAAAGTATATTAATAAAAAGAAATTGACCATTAGAATTATGAAGAAGTATATTTTGCCAGTGATGACTGCATTTTTATTAGTATCATGTAATAAAATTGAAGAAAAGATTGACCAGACCGTTCAGAAAACAACAGAAACAGTACAGCAAAAAGCGCAGGAAGCAGTAGAAGAAACTGTAAAAAAAACAGTCAATGAATCCATTAACTCTTTTACTAACTCTCAGGATGTAAAATTTAATGAAGTTTTTCCTAATTCAGGATCCATGGTTTCGGAAGATAAAGGAAAAAAGTTTAAACTTCCTACCGGAACTGAAGGATACATCTTTAAATACAAAGCTGATATTGCAGCCTTAATGCCTTTTTTAGAAAAGCAGACTACTTCTGATGAAAGTAAATCAGATAAATCGGCAAGGAAGATTGATGGACAGAGTATTATTAGTAAAATAAGTCTCATTTCAAAATTTCTTCCGGAAAATACCTTTGACACAAGCTTTTTAGAAGATATTAAAACGGATACAAGCATTGAATATTACAAGCTAAAAAGATTTCCCAACAGTAGTACAATTATCTACAACCCAAAAAACAAGACCATCATACAATACGTAGAGGTAAATAAATAATTTGGATATGGCCGGTTTCTCCCGGCCATTTTTTTTACAAGTTATTGCGAGTCATAGCTGATACAATTTCACCTCTATTGAAATTGCTTATCAAAAAGAATAAAATAATTTTTATTTGTTATTTTGATTAATTTTTTTTCAAATAAAATAGAAAGCTATTGTTATATTTCATCAATAAGCCATTTTATATTCTGTAAATTAATTATTATGTTTTTATGAATTGATAACATTTTTCTAATTATTGAATGTAATTCATATTATTTAATTGATTTTCGTATTTAGTATTTAATTTTTTTATAAATTTATTTAATTATTAATACTTGACATGAAAAATAAACTCTTTAAAAAAAAAATCTATGCATTAGTATTAAGCGGAGCTGGTACTATAGCATATGCTCAGGAAACTGTAAAAGAAAATAATATAGATGAAGTTGTGGTTACTACGGGTAGAACTAAGCCTAGAACTATAATTACCTCTGCCATTCCTATTGATAATATTTCGGCAGTACAACTAAAATCTACAGGGCAGGTTACTTTTGATAAAGCTTTGACGTATGCTGTACCATCTTTTAATTCATCACAGCAAACCGTTTCTGATGCAACGGCTCACTTTGATCCGGCAGACTTAAGAGGATTAGGCCCTTCCAGAACATTAGTTTTGGTTAATGGTAAAAGAAAAAATCAAAGCGCTTTAATTTATGTAAATGATACACCAGGAAAAGGCGAAGTAGGTACAGATCTTAAAAGCATTCCGTCAGCAGCTTTACAAAACGTAGAGGTATTGAGAGATGGTGCCTCAGCACAATATGGTTCTGATGCTATTGCAGGAGTAATTAATATTATTCTTAAAAACAGTGTTGGAAAAAGCACTGTTAATCTTTTTTCAGGGATTACTTCAAAAGGAGATGGCTTTAATATAGGGGCAGATTTTAATACGGGAATCAGAGTCGCAAAAAATGGAAGTTTGAATCTTACATTGGGATATTCTTCCCAAAATAAAACTAACCGTGCGGGTTCTATTACAAAAGATGAACTTTTTGGTGTAGATAATGCTTGGACGCAGGCTAATCCTGGTTTGGGGATGATTATAGGGCAGCCGGAGACAAGAGTTGCTAATATGTTTGTAAATTTTGAATTGCCAACAAGTGAAACAGGTAAATTTTATGCTTTTGGTGGTACAACTTATAGGAATGGAACTAGTTTTGGTTTGTATAGAACACCCTATTGGGTAACTTCAGATTTTGGTTTATTAACTCCAAAAGGACAACCTTACAATGGATTTCAGCCGCAATTTAAAACAGATGTCTATGATTATAATTTAACCTCCGGGTGGAAAGGCATGTTTGGAAAATGGAGTTTTGATGGTAGTGCAACCTTTGGCTCTAATGCAGTAAATTATGTTGTAGGAAACACCATTAATACATCTTTGGGTGGAAATTCACCAACAAGTTTTAAAGCAGGTGGCCATCAGTTTAGTAATATTATTGGAAACATAGATATCAACCGAAATTTTGGTGCGATAGTTTTAGGAGCTGGCGTTGAAGTACGAAATGAAAACTATCAAGCGAGAGCAGGAGAGGAAGCGTCTTATATAGGAAGTGGTGCAGAATCATTTCCAGGACTGCAGTCTCAAAATGAAGTCAATAAAAATCGTCAAAATATTGGAGCTTATATGAATGCTGAATGGGATGTTACGAAAAACTTGTTAGTTGGAGGAACTGTGAGATATGAAAACTTTAGTGATTTTGGAAATAATGTCTCTTGGAAAGGAAATGCAAGATATAAGTTGTTAGATGATAAATTAGTTTTCCGTGGGTCTGTTTCTACAGGATTTCGAGCGCCTTCATTACACCAAATTTATTATTCCAACGTTCAAACCAAAATTACAGGGAATACTGTAGCTAATCAGGGTACTTTTAATAATGATTCTCAAATTGTAAGATCTGATCTTGGTGTAGCAAAATTAAATGCCGAAAAAGCCTTTAATATTACTGCGGGATTTGCAGTGAAACCTTTTAAAAACCTTACTATTACAGCCGATTATTATAGAATAAAAATTAAAGACCGAGTACTTTTCTCAGGAGATATTGGTTACAAAACCGGTGCTCCGGGTAATCCGGATACAACAAACCCTGTGGAAGTAATATTAGACAATAATAAAATAACCTCCTTGAAGTTTTTCACCAATGCTGTAAATACTGTTACTGAGGGGGTAGATTTCGTGGCTAATTATTATACATCCGCTATTGGCAAAGGAAGATTGGGAATTATTGCGGCTTTCAATTATAACGAAACTAAAATAGTAGATAATATTGCCGTTCCACCTATTTTGGCTGAAAATGGTTACTCAGAAAATTTTTTTGATAGAAAAGAACAATCTAGAATTACATCTGCAAGGCCAAAAACAAAAACTATTCTTAGTCTTTCGTATGATATTTCAAAGTTTAACTTTAATCTTAATAATACTTACTTTGGTTCTGTTACATGGCAGCACGCAACTGATCCTGCCAAAGATCAGACATTTTCTGGTAAGATAGTTACAGACATCGTTTTAACATATAAAATCACGAAAGACCTTAAGATTTCCGGAGTTGTGAATAATTTGTTTAATATTTATCCGGATGTAATAGATAGCAAAGGAGATATAGTAACAGATCTTGGAGGAAGGTTCAGATACCCTTGGGAGGTGAATCAGTTTGGATTTAACGGAACAATTTTTCAGCTAAATGTTAATTATACTTTTTAATTTATAAATAAAAGAATTGGCATTTGCTTTATCATGCTTAACAAAGGGAAAGTAATCTAAAAAGATATAGAACCCATCTATACAAATATTAGCTGACATTAATTCCTAATGTCAGCTAATTATTTTTTCAGGCAGAATAGGCAGTTATTGCTACTTTTTGCATTGTACTTTATACAAAAAAAAGTATTTTAGTAGTATGAAAATTTATACAAAGACAGGCGATAAAGGTCAGACTGCATTATATGGTGGGACAAGAGTTTCCAAGGCCAGTGCAAGAGTTGACAGCTATGGAAATATAGACGAGCTGAATTCATTCATAGGAATTGCTAAAAGTCATATTGAAGATGAAGAAGTTTTGAAACAGCTGAAAAAAATCCAGTTTGATTTATTCACGGTAGGTTCTGAAGCAGCAACACCGGCGGATAAATTGATGCTAGCTAACGGAAAATCACGTCTTCCTATCATTATCTCAGAAACAGAGATTGAAGAATTGGAGCAGTGGATGGATGCCTTTGAAGGAAAATTGGAACCTCTTCAATATTTTATTCTTCCGGGTGGTGGAAAACCTGCAACATTTTTACATGCTGCAAGAACCATTTGCAGAAGAGCAGAACGTTCATTGGTATTCCTTAACGAAGCAGAAGAAGTACGTCCGGAATTAATTAAATATTTAAACAGACTATCAGATTATCTTTTTGTACTAGCAAGATATATTTCAAAAGTAAATAACGAACCGGAAGAATACTGGAACCCGAATGAGAGATAAAACATTACTTTTCATTAACGGGGACGCTCCAAAATCTTTTCCGGATTTAGATAACTATAGCCTCATTGCCTGTACGGACGGTGCTTTTCACTATCTGAAAAAAATGGGATTTCCTCTGGATAAACTGGATTTTATATCCGGTGACTTTGATTCTCATTGTGGATCGGATGAAAACGTGTATCAGGAAAAGTTTATTCTTACCTTGGATCAGGACAAAACAGATTTTCATAAAGCGTTGGAAATTATTTTAGATAGAGGAAGTTCAGAGGTAGATGTTTTTGGAGGAAGTGGAGGAGAACAAGACCATTTTCTTGGAAATCTTACCGTTGCTTTTGCATTTAAAGACCGTATGAACCTCAGATTTTATGATGAATTTTCTGAATACTATTTTATTCCCAACAATTTTACATTGAAAGGAGTAAAGAATAAAATGATTTCTCTTTATCCCTTTCCGTCGGCTGATCATATAACAACTACAGGACTTAACTGGCCTTTGACAAACGGAAATCTAAGCATCACCTCAAGAATAGGAACCCGAAATTTTGCTGTTGAAGATGAGGTTACTGTTCAGTATGAATCTGGAGATTTATTATTTTTTGTAGGAATCAACGAAATAGAATATCCGAAAATCTATTAAAAGGATCTAATTATATATCAATAGAAATGGGCTTTAGCCCATTTGATAAAAAATATACAAATCCACTGGCTTTAGCCAAAACTTATTAAAAACAATTGAATACATTAATCAAAATATCAGTTTTCACCATTTCATTATGCTGTATTTTCTCATGCAAAACACAACATTTTGAAACCCCTGAATATGGGAAAAATGAAACTGAAAAAGTAATTCAGATTAAGAAAGTGAATAATTTCCGGACGGTAGGAAATATTAAAAATACAGAAGGAAGAACTTTAAAATCAGGTAAGCTTTATAGAAGTGCCCATCTTCATAAGCTGAAAAAGAAATCTTTTGATGATATTGAAAAACTGGGCATAAAAGAAGTCATTGATCTTAGAAATTCAAAAGAAATATCTCAGAGCCCGGATCAGCTTCCGGCAGAAACTGTTTATAAAAAATATTCAGCATTTGAAGATGAAGGTGATCAGCTTGCTCAGGCAAAAAAACTTGTTCTGAAAGGAAAGGTAAATGCTTCCGACGCAGATAAGAGGATGATAGACTTCTACCGTGAGTATGTTACAGAAAATCCCGCAACAATTAAGGTCATTATTACAGAGATTCTGGATTCCAAAGACCCCATTCTCTATCACTGTACGGCAGGTAAAGACAGAACCGGAATTGTTACCGCCTTGATCCTGACAATACTGAAGTTTGATAAAAAAACAATTTATAACGAATATCTTTTGTCCAACAACTTTAGAAAAGGGTTGGTAGAGAAAAGGCTTCGACTGGCCAATAGCCTGCATTTTATATATCCAAAGATGGATCTACAGGTCCTGGAAAAGCTAAGTTGGGTGGAAAAAAGGTATCTTGATGCAGCTTTTGGGGAGATTGATAAGAAATATGGCTCCACAGATGCTTATATTCAGCAGGTTTTGGGAATCTCTGATACAAAAAGAGAGGAATATATTCAAAAGTTTACCTATTGATTATCAGCTATAAATTTCTCTAAGAAGGAATATTGAGGTTTTATTTAAAATTATAATAATTTTAACATTCAAAAATCAAACTTTTTTAGCAATTTTGCATTTCTTAATTCACTTGTTTAGAAATGAAAATAAAGTACTCGGAACTTATTGATCAGACATTATATTTTCCTACAGAGGAGTTTAATGTTTCTGAGAACAATTTGTTGTTTCACGATGTTCCATTGATGGACGTTGTTGAGCAATTTGGCACTCCGCTAAAGATTAGCTACTTGCCGAGAATTTCTCAAAATATTCAGAAAGCCAAAAGCTGGTTTAAAGAAGCTTTTGAGAAAATTGAATATAAAAAGAATTATACCTACTGCTATTGTACAAAATCCAGTCATTTCAATTTTGTATTGGAAGAGGCTTTGAAGAATGATATTTCGATAGAAACTTCTTCTGCCTATGACATGGATATTGTGAAGTCTCTTTATGAGAAGGAAAAGGTAGATAAGAATATTGAAGTAATCTGTAATGGATTCAAAACGGATGATTATCTGATGAAGATTTCAGATATGATCAATAACGGTTTTGAAAACATTACTCCAATTTTGGATAATTACCGTGAACTTGATAAGCTTACGGAAAGTATAGATTCTACATTCAATATAGGAATTAGAATTGCTTCTGAGGAAGAACCGAAATTCGAATTCTATACCTCAAGACTAGGAATCGGATACAAGGATATCATCCCTTATTATAGCCAGAAGATTGCCGAGCACCCGAATGCAAGACTGAAGATGCTTCACTTCTTCATCAATACGGGGATTAAAGATACTTCATACTACTGGAATGAATTGTACAAATGTCTTCGTGTATATGCACGTTTGAAGAAAATTGCTCCGGAAGTAGATTCTTTGAATATTGGAGGAGGTTTCCCAATCAAAACTTCATTAAACTTTGATTACGATTACCAATATATGGTAGAGGAAATTGTTTCTCAAATCAAAAAATTCTGTGAAGAAGAGGGGGTAGAAGAACCAAACATTTATACTGAATTCGGAAGTTTTACAGTTGGAGAAAGTGGGGCTAACCTTTATAAGATTATTTCTCAAAAACGTCAGAATGACAGAGAAAAGTGGAATATGATTGATTCTTCTTTCATGACTACGCTTCCTGATACTTGGGCTATTTCAAGACACTTTATCATGCTTCCGCTAAACCGTTGGGAAGATACTTATGAAAGAGTATTCCTGGGAGGATTAACGTGTGATTCAGATGATTATTATAACTCTGAGCAGCATACCAATGCTATTTATTTACCTGTTTTCAGTGATACGAAGCCGTTGTATATTGGTTTCTTCCATACCGGAGCATATCAGGAAACAATTGGAGGATACGGTGGAGTACATCACTGCCTGATGCCTCAACCGAGACACGTCCTGATCCAGAAAGATGAAAATGGTGAATTACACTATGAAGTTTTCCGCGAGAAACAGGAACCAGAAGATATCTTGAAACTATTAGGTTACAAATAAGATCTTAACCAGTCATTTTGAAAAAGAAAAGCAGTAGAATTATTTTGCTCTTGCTTAATCAAAAGACTAATGAATATACAAAAGAAGCTCTCAAAATTTGAGAGCTTCTTTTATTTTAAAAGTATTTAGAAATCTTATCGAGTTCAAGTTCTTCATAATCTGAAATAACAGTATCCGCTAAAGTATAATCCTGATTTTTTGAATGGAGACTTCTGTAAGCTGCACAGAAAATTTTTGCTCTGTGTGCTGCGAGAATTCCATTGGTAGAATCCTCAATAACCATACAGTTTTCTACAGGTTCTTCTGCCATTTCAGCTGCCAGTAAAAATACTTCAGGATGAGGTTTGGACTCCTTTAAATCTGCTCCGCTGATCTTTCCGCTGAAATATTTTTCAAGTCCGAATTTTTCAAAAACCATATTGATTGTTGTCATGGTTGCGGAAGAAGCTAAAATAAGCTTGACTCCATTTTCATGGTAATGCTCAATTAGTTTTCTAACCCCGGGAATTAAATCAAACTCATCATCATTAAAAAAATAATCCTTGAAGTGAGATCTTTTGATACCGGCAATGGCTTCATGGGTATGGCTCAGGTCATACTTATTGATTAGTGCTTCACAAACCCTTTTGGTAGAAGCACCGGTAAAGGAGGTGTATAAATCTTCGGAAACTGCAATTTCCAATTCATCAAACGTTTTGAAGTAAGCTTTTCTATGCAAGGGTTCTGTGTCTACAATTACCCCATCCATATCGAAAAGAACAGCTTTTAAAGACATATATAAAGTTTTTTGTAAAAATAGTTATTTGATTTTAAAGTTGAAAGAGACAAGACGTAAGATATAGGACTTCATCTATCAGATTTATAGCCTTGGATTTTAATTTGATATTAGTAAATTGTAAATTAGACATTCTCAAAACTCATAACTTTCTTCGTATCTTTGCGACTAATATTTCAATCTTTACAACATTAAAATTTTTAAATAAAGCATGAGAACATACGCAGGAATTCCCGAAGAAAACGCAACGTTAGAGAATTCGAAAGTAATGTTGGTAACAGTTCCTTATGATGGAACTTCAACATGGGGAAAAGGAGCAGATAAAGGTCCTGAATTATTCTTAGACGCTTCTGAAAACATGGAGCTTTATGACATTGAAACAGGTACTGAACCATTTTTGCAAGGAGTATATTTAGCAGGTGAAGTAACTGAAAACTCTAGCCCTGAGGCAATGACTGAAGCTGTTTATCAAAAAACAAAAGAGCTTTTGAACAATGAAGGAAAAGTATTCACTCTTTTCGGTGGTGAGCACTCTGTTTCTATTGGTTCTATCCGTGCGGTAGGTGAGAAATTCGAGAATTTAACGGTTCTTCAATTAGATGCTCATACAGATCTACGTCCTGAGTTCCACGGTTCAACTTCTAACCATGCTTGTGCAGTATTTGAAGCAAATCAAAAGCATAACTTGGTTCAGGTGGGAATCCGTTCTATGGATGCTGAAGAAGCTCAATATCTACCGGAAGGAAGAGTATTCTTTGCTCACGAAATTGCTAACAATGAAAACTGGGTCAATGATGTATTAGAAAAAGTTTCAGGAAACGTATATATTACGATTGACCTTGATGCTTTCGATCCTTCTATTGCCCCTTCTACAGGAACTCCTGAGCCAGGTGGATTACAATGGTACCCAACGTTAGAATTATTAAGAGGAGTATTTGAAAAATGTAATGTAGTGGCATTTGATATTGTAGAATTAATGGATTCTCCAATGGCTAAGCCAACCGCTTTCTTATCAGCGAAGTTATATTACAAAATGCTTGCTTATAACGATATTTATAACAACAACTAATATTCCGCAAGAATCGGATTTTTTCTGCCGTATATTCTTTGGAAATTTGTGAGGTAAAAACAAAGTAAAATGTCCACGCAAAGTCAGATAGATTATAATAGAATTGCCAAAGCGATAGAGTATATCCAGAGCAATTTCAGACTTCAGCCAAGTTTGGAGGAAGTGGCAGAGAATATTCACTTGAGTCCGGCCCATTTTCAGAAGATATTTACAGATTGGGCAGGTACAAGTCCGAAGAAATTTTTGCAGTTCATCAGTCTTGAACATGCTAAGAATTTATTAAAGGAAGAAAAAGCAAGTATTTTTGATACCGCTTATGAAACGGGACTTTCCAGTACAAGCAGACTTCATGATCTGTTTGTAAAAATAGAAGGAATGTCTCCCGCAGAATATAAGAATGGAGGAAAAAACCTTGTCATCAACTATAGTTTTTCCGAAAGTCCTTTTGGAAACATACTGGTAGCATCTACAGAAAAAGGGATCTGCCATATGGCTTTTGAAAACGATAAAGAATCAGCATTAGGAAATTTGAAACATAAATTTCCTAATGCTTCTTTTTTTGAAAAACAGGACACTCTTCAAAAAAATGCATTGTTTATATTCGATAAAGACTGGACAAGGCTCAAAACGATCAAGCTTCACTTAAAAGGTACCGATTTTCAGCTTAAAGTCTGGGAAAGTCTATTAACCATTCCCATGGGGAAATTATCTACTTACGGTAACCTAGCGGAAAAAATAGGAAATCCGAAAGCATCCAGAGCTGTAGGAACAGCTATAGGAAGCAATCCGGTAGCATTTCTTATTCCATGTCATCGTGTGATTCAATCTACCGGTCATCTTGGTGGTTACCGATGGGGTAGTGATAGAAAACAGATGATTGTAGGCTGGGAAAGCTCACAAATGTATTCTTAAACGAAAAACAAAAATTTTAAATAACAGCTATTGTATTATTTGTGAAAATATTATTGAAATTTGTGTTTAGAAATTATTATACCTCACAAAACAAAATGTTATGCTCAGTCTGTTCGACGAAATACCAGATTATCCTTTAAGCCTTCTTCCGCATGACGGAACTGTTCATTATTATGGAAAGGTCTTTTCAAGAGAAGAATCTGATGTGTATTATGATTATCTGTTCAATCAAATTCCCTGGGAAAATGATGAGGCAGTGATCTTCGGAAAACTAATTCTAACCAAGCGTAAAGTAGCGTGGTTTGGGGAAAAAGCATTTGAATATACGTATTCAAACAGAACAAAATATGCTAAATTCTGGACGCCTGAACTTTTGAGACTGAAGCACAAATGTGAGGAAGTTTCCGGAGAAACATACAACTCCTGTTTGCTTAATTTATACCATGACGGAAGTGAGGGAATGGCCTATCACAGTGATGGTGAAACGGATCTGAAAAAACATGGTGCCATTGCTTCTTTAACTTTTGGAGCAGAGAGAAAGTTTTTATTTAAACATAAAAGAACAAAGGAAAAAGTAGAAATATTCCTTGAAACCGGAAGTTTATTAATCATGAAAGGAGCGACTCAGGATAATTGGCTTCACAGGCTTCCGCCCACAACAAAAGTAAAAACTCCAAGAGTAAACCTTACTTTCAGAACAATTGAAGAATAATAGGATTAGAAATTAGATTTTCATTAAATATCTAATCAATTTGCCTATCCATAGAAATGGGCTTTAGCCCGCTTAAACAAATCATTCAAATTCATTTGGCTTTAGCCAAAACCTAAAAATATAAAAAGCTGTTCAAACGAACAGCTTTTTCAGTTTATTTTAAAATTTCAGCCTCAATGGAACTGTCATCATATATTTTGATAAATGCCTTAGTGTAATCCTCTTTGGATGCAAAATTCGGATTATCTAAGAATTTCTGTGGGTTTATAGCAAAAAGCGGGAACCACGTACTGCTGATCTGGATTTGGATTTTATGCCCTTTTTTAAATGTGTGAACCACATCCTGAAGCCTGAAATTCACTGCTGTTTTTTGATTAGGAACTAAAGCTTCTCCTTTTTCTTTAGAATTTCTGAACCTTGCAGGCATAATTTCACTTCTTACCATCTGGTGATAATTTCCATAGATCACCCCGTCTTTCTTCTCCGCAGGTTTGAAATCTTCAGGATAAACATCAATCAATTTTACTGCAAAGTCAGCATCTGTAGAAGAAGAGGAAATATTAAGTTTAGCCAAAATCTCTCCGGCAAAAGCAATATCATCTGTCAGTACATCAGTTGTGAACGTCAGTACATCCGGTCTTCCCACAGCAAATCTTTGGTCCTCCGACATATAATTTTTTGGTGTAAAACCATTGAAATCTTTTAAATGATCGGAGCTTAACACAGGATTGTTAGGATCGCTATAATACTCAGAATACCCTTGTCCTGAAGTCTTTTTTAGAGTTTTATCTGATAAATAAAAATTCACTTTCTGTGCATTTTTAGGTGGATAAGACGTAAATTCTTTCCATTCCTTAGCTCCTGTATCATACATTAAAGCTTCAGGAAGCCCTGCATCTTCCTTAGTATTTCCTTTCAAATAATGATTAAAGAATTTTGTTTCAATATTTTTCTGGTAATAGGTTGCAATGCTGTCTCCGAAATAAGTTTCACTATGGAAATGCTTACCTTGCTCCTGAGACCATCCACCGTGTGAGAAAGGTCCCATTACAATGGTGTTTTTAGCTTTAGGGCTTGTTTTTTCTATTGTTTTGTAAATATTTAAAGGTCCGGATAGATCTTCTGCATCAAACCATCCTCCAACAGTCATTACTGCGTGGTTAATATTTTTAAGATGAGGAAGAAGACCTCTTTTCTGCCAGAACTCATCATAGTTGGTATGATTCATAATTTCTGTCATGAAGAAATTATTTTTATAATATTTCTCATAGGCATCTTTCAGGGTGCCCATTTCTCTGTAGAATTTCAGACCGTCCTCAGAAGTTTGTTTAATGAATGAATCCATATACCATGCTTTTTGTTCAGGCTTTGTTTTCTGAACTCCAAAAACAGGAAATGTTCTGAAATATCCCAACATAAATCTTCCGTTGTGAAGAAAATCATCATTCCAGAAATCTGAAATCGGAGCCTGAGGCGAAGAGGCTACCAAAGCCGGATGTTGTGCCAATGTTCCTACAGCAGTATAAAACCCGGGATAAGAAGTTCCAAATTGTCCTGCTTTACCATTGTTATCTTTAACGTTTTTCAAAAGCCATTCTATAGTATCGTAAGTATCCGTACTTTCATCCACATCCTTTTTTGTTTTATGTTCCACTTGTGGAGTCATATTGGTAAAAGTTCCCTCACTCATATATCTTCCACGCACATCCTGATATACAAAAATGTACTTGTCTTTCATCAGAAAAGAATTAGGTCCAACTTTCGTCTTATATTCGTTTTCACCATAAGGAGCAATGCTGTAGCAGGTTCTCTGCATCAGGAACGGATATTTGTTTTTATTGGAAATATCCTTTGGAATATACACTGCAGTGAAAAGCTTAATTCCGTCACGCATGGGAATATAAAATTCTTTCTTGGTGAAATTGTCTTTAACAAAACTATCTTTTTGTTCAGTGTTCTGAGCCTTTCCAAGAATGAAAAAGAGAATAAGTAAAATTGAAAGATGAATCTTCATAAGTAAAATTTGAGGCTAATTTAAAAATAAAAAACACTGTTATTGTATTTTATAATGAGAATCTTCCTTTAAAATGAATTTGTTTTAGTTTTTTATTATTGATAATGAAGAGTTATAGATAAATGGTTAAAAAACACTATGTCAGGTCACAGGATTTATTAATGGAAGTCTTTGCCCTTTCCAAATGAGAGATTAGTAAAAATCTTAAGTGTACTTTTTAAAAATTTATTGGTCACTTAAAAATAGCTTAAGTGTTTAAAATATTTTTGTGACTTTACAATATAAGTGTAATGTTTATTTTTTCTTCGATTTTTTGCCCGCAAACTTATTAAGCTTCATACTAAGAGAAAACATAATATATCGCTTTAGAATTAAGTCTTCACGGTCTTCAAAATAAGAATCTGTAATGGTTCTTCTTACACTCTGATTTTGATTTAATACATCATAAACCTTTACTTTAGCGGTAAACTGTTTATTGTAGAATGAATATCCTAAGCTGGTATTCCAGAAGTAAAAATCCTTTTTGAAACCGGGGGCAATGTTAGAATTGGTGTTGTATTCAAAATCATTACCAAAGACAAATTTGCTTTGAAACAGATAGTTGGTAAGTTCCAGTTTTAGAGATTGATTGGCTGTATTCACATTGTCTACCCTGTAATTGGAGTAGTTTGAAAAGCTGTATCCCAATTTATAGGATGGTTTTATCGTAAGTTTATCCTTGATCTCATAGCTAAGATTCAGTCCCGGATTGAAGTTGTATGAATTACTTTTAAATAGCTGTCCATTGATAAAACCGTTGTTGTAAGTATAACTCATGCTGAATCTTGGATTAATACTGAATTTATTGTCTTTCCATTTAAAAGTCTTGGTTAAGCCTGAACTGAGATTGAAATTTTTATTTCCACTTATATTGCTGTAGGTTACAATCTGTTTTCCGGAGCTGTCATATTGAGAATATTGTGTAATATCATTATTTCTATAGGTAAACCCTGTATTAATATAATAGCTGAAATTATTTACAATATTAAAGCTGCTAAAGGAAATATTGCTACTGTTTGTCCATGTGTTTTTTAGATCAGGATTTCCGGTATAGGTAATTAACGGGTCAGATTCATCCCTATAAGGAATTAATTTTTCTGCATCAGGAATATTAAAGTTGGAAGAATTCATTAAGGTTAACCTTTTGCGGTCCGAAAAAACGTACTGAAAATTAACTGTATATCTGGGTAGGAAAAAACTTTTCTGAAGATCATATAGCTGCCCATTGAACACAGAATTTACTTTCATATCTGAAATATCAAAATTAACAGTACTCCAGGCGTTGAATTTCTTTTTGTAAAGGAAAAAAGACAGTTCTGGCGAAAGCTGATTGATCTTTTGGTCCATACTGTTAGAAAGACGTGTATTATATTGAGAATATTGTCCGGTAGCAGGATCAAAATCACTGAAATTCCTTATATCACTGGATAATTTTGAGTTATATTGCAATCCAAAGTTTACCATTGCAGAATCCGAAATAGGTTCTGTATATAAGGCGCTGAAAGTATAATTGCTGGTTTGTCCGCGTGTTTTTTGTAATTGATTTCTATTGTCTGTGGTAATATCAGATTCCTTGTAAAATGTATTTTGGGACTGATTGATATTATCATTTTTTGTTTCAGAGATTGAACTGTTGATGTTAGCAGATATTGATCGTCCTTTTTTCTTTAGATTTTTGGTAAAATAAATATTAGGGGCGAATGTATTGCTTTCTCCGTTGGTTTGGCTGGAAGATGTACTTTCGTTCAAGAGCTTATCATCTCTTAAAGTGGAAGATGCTGATCTGTTGAAACTGAAGTTCTCAGACTTTGAAAAAGAGGGCATTATATAAATGTTGGTCATTGAGTCCAATTTTATTCTTGCTGAAGTTTCAAAGCTATATTGTTTCGACTCATTATTACCATTACTTTCAGAGTTCGTCTTTAGCGTATAATCCGGAAGAAGTGTAGTTCTTGAAACCTTGGAACGGGTTTCTGTCTCAGATTTTGAATATTTTAGGCTGAGGTTATCGAGATCTGCATCATTTCCGAGTTTATCATTATAATTAAGCCCAATAGTAGTCGATCTCTGAATTCCACTACTGCTGTTTTGTGTTCCTGAACCTCTGCCACGTCCCATATTATCAAAGACATCATCCGCAGAAATACTTTTCGAATTAATATTATTGGAAGAGGCCAATAGACTTACTTTGGCATCTCCTTTAAAATAACTTAGCAATCCACTTCCCTCATACCGTTTATCTGATCCGTAGCCAACCGTGAGCCTTGAAAGAAGACCTTTGTTTTTCTTCTCATCAATATTAAAATTAATAGTTGTATTTTGAGATTTTGGAGGCTTTCCGCTCAGTTCTTCCTCCTTTGTTTTGGTTGTAGTAAACTGGATGTTTTTAATAATGTCAGCAGGGAGGTTTTGCAGGGCGATTTTACCATCTTTATCAAAGAATGGTTTTCCATTAACCATGATTTGATCTACTTCTTTCCCGTTGGCTGTGATTTTTCCATCATTGCCAATCTCTACACCGGGAATTTGTTTCAAAAGTTCCTCAATTTTACTATCAGGGCGTACCTTAATGGCTGCTGCATTGAATTCTATGGTGTCATTCTTTACCTTTACAGGAGAAACAGTGATTTTTACCTCATCGATAGTAATCACTTCTTTTTTGCTAAGCTCTATATCTCCAAGGGATAATGATTGTTCTATTTTTTCGAATGCTTTTGAATACGATAATTTTTCAGCATCAATTTTTAATATAGATGGCTCTTTCACTTCATCAATTTTCAAAGAAAATTTACCTTCTTTATTGGTGGCAGTGTAATTGACAATGGTGGAGTCTTTTTGTTTTAAAAGATATACTGTGACATTTTCCAGAGGTTTCTTTTCAAAATCAGATACTTTTCCATCTATATGCAATTTCTGAGCATTGATAATCAGGATATTGAATATCAAGGTCAGCAGCAGAATAATTTTCTTCATTAAGTTCTTTTCAAAGCGGTAAAAATAAAAAAACATCTCCATGTGGAGATGTTTCTTCAAAAATATTTCAAAAATTATTTTTTTTATGAAATTATGCTTTCAAATATCTTGAATAAGCATATCCTTCCTGTCCGTCAGCATTTTTTACTTTCCACCAGTCATCAGAAGTTTGTTCAATTAAAGTTACTGAAGAACCTTTTGCAGCTTTACCTACAACAGCAGCTTCCGTAGACGGTTCCTGTCTGATGTTTAGGTTAGAATCTTCTGTAGCTACAGTTAAAGAAGCTCCTGAAGCAAGTCCTTCTACCTGTACATCAATATTGATATCTGAAGCAGAATAAGTAGAATCAATAGCACCTAAAGCATTCCAAACAGCATCTTTTGCTGCAGAATTGGAAGCACCACCAGAAACATATAAAATTCCGTCTTGTTCCTGAACTTGAAGATTTGAAATTCCAGCAGACTGAGCCGCTGAAACTACGCTTGAATATTTATCTTGTAATGTACTCATCTTAATTTAATTATTTTACAGTGTAGTTATATTTTACTTTACCTACTTTTAAAGCGTCTACAGACTGCTTAATTTTTTTAGCTTGTTCCTGAGAAACATTTCCTGTAAGAGTAAGCTCGTTATTTACTACTTCTACTTTTACAGTAGGGAAATCTTTAACAGCATCCTGAACTTTTTTCTGAATAGCAGGATCTACTGCAGATTTAGTTTCTACAGGAGCAACAACAGGAGCTGCCTCAACTTTAGACATATCCATTACATCCTTTACTCCGGTGATTGCTTTTAATTGTGCAATCATTGCATCTTTAGATTGTTGATCAACGAAAGTTCCGCTTAAGTGAGCCACACCTTCTTTTACTTCAACAGAAGCATTGGGATTAGAAGTTACTACAGTTGTAGCTTGGGTCTGAAGATCAGCATCAGAAATTTTCTTTTTACAAGAAACTGCCCCGAAAGATACAGCTACAGCTAATGCAGCCATTGCGATAGTTTTTTTCATATTGTATATTTATTTTAATGTTGTTATACAATCAAATGTAATAATAAAATTTGTACCAAAAGAATAAAAAATCAATAAATGTTTCTTAAATTTTTTACAATATTTTCTGAATCAGTGATTTAATTTTTATGTTTCAAAAAATTAATATGGCCTTAACGTGTTTAGAATAAAATATACTGCCAATTCAAAAACCATTATATTTGCGCAAATTGAACTATATATATGAAAGGACAGAATAAACTTTTTATAGCAATTATCATTGCGCTTATCCTGGGAGTAGGGATTGGAGGAATTGTACACGTGCAATATCCTGAAAGTGCAGAACCCTTTTCCAAGAATATAAAACTACTTGGAACTGTTTTTATCAGATTGGTACAGATGATTATTGCGCCTTTGGTTTTTACTACCCTGGTAGTGGGGATTGCTAAAATGAGCGACATTAAAATGATTGGAAGGGTAGGAACAAAGGCAATGCTTTGGTTCATTTCAGCTTCTTTGATTTCCCTTTTTATAGGATTGATACTTGTGAACTGGCTAGAGCCGGGACATGTTACCAAATTACCTATTCAGGATGTTGCTTCTGCTGATGAACTTCTTAAAAGCAGTAAGAGTTTTTCTCTGGAAGACTTTGTAAAGCATATGATCCCTAAAAGTTTATTTGAAGCTTTTGCTACAAATGAAGTATTACAGATTGTAGTATTTGCTATCATGTTTGGAGTGGCTTTGGCTAATTTAGGTGAAGAATATTCTAAGCCTGTTGTTAAACTTTTCGATATTATGGCTCATGGGATCCTTAAAATGGTAGGATATATCATGTGGTTTGCTCCGCTTGGGGTATTGGGAGCTATTGCAGCTGTAGTGGCTACCAATGGTTTTGAAATATTTAAAGTATATGCTATCTATCTAAGAGACTTCTTCTTCGCACTTGGTGTACTTTGGCTAGTGCTTTTATTGGTCGGATACTTCATCTTAGGAAACCGTTTATTTGATTTATTAAAAAGAATTAAAGAACCATTATTAATTGCTTTCTCTACAACCAGTTCAGAAGCTGTATTCCCGAAATTGGTGGAAGAGCTTGAAAAATTCGGGTGTAACAGTAGAGTAGTATCTTTTATTTTACCTTTAGGATACTCTTTCAACCTGGATGGAAGTATGATGTATATGACGTTTGCTTCTATCTTCATTGCACAGATCTACGGTATTGAAATGACTATCGGACAGCAAATCACTATGCTTTTGGTATTAATGCTTACCTCTAAGGGAATTGCGGGAGTTCCAAGAGCTTCACTGGTAATTATTGTAGCAACTTGTTCCATGTTCGGAATTCCACCGGAAGGAATCGCTTTAATTCTGCCAATTGACCATTTCTGTGATATGGGAAGAAGTATGACTAACGTGTTAGGAAATACACTGGCTACTTCTGCAGTATCGAAGTGGGAGGGACAATTAACCGAACCTCTAGACAAAATTTAAATTATAATGAGTTTAAAAAACTTAGAAACTTATAAAAGCCATATTCTTGAATATGGCTTTTCCATTATAAATGATGTTTTTTCTGCCGATGAAGTAGAAAAAATAATCAGTGTTTTGAATGGTATAGATACTTCACGGGAAAATTTCAGGAAATCTGAAGATCTGTTTGCGATAAGACAGTTCTTAAAGGAAATACCTGAAATAAAGGACTTCATCTTTAATAATAACATTCAACGAATCATTAAAGAAATCTTTGGAGAAAAATATTTTGTTGTAAAAAGCATCTATTTTGATAAACCTGAAACATCCAATTGGTATGTAGCCTATCATCAGGATCTGACCATTTCTGTAGATAAAAAACAGGAACTCTCCAATTTCGGACCCTGGACAACAAAACAAAATCAGTTTGCCGTTCAGCCTCCATTGAATATTTTAGAAAATATTTATACCATAAGAATTCATCTAGATGACACAGATGAAAATAATGGAGCCTTAAAAGTAGTTCCAAAATCCCATTTTAAGGGAGTTTATAGGCCGGAAACCATAGATTGGACAATAGAAACAGAAGAGATCTGTAATGTAGAAAAAGGTGGAATTATGCTCATGAAACCTCTTACTCTGCATGGTTCAAACAGAACTACCAACGGAAAGAAAAGAAGAGTAATCCATATTGAATTTTCAGATATGGAACTTCCGGAAGTTCTTCAATGGGCTGAACGAATGAATTAAAATATTGAATAAATTATAACATAGCCTCTTCAAATATGAAGAGGCTATTTTTTATGACCAGGAATCAGATATTACTTCTCTGTTTTCTTTGTTAATGTTTTGTTTATTGTAAAAAAGCAAAATTAAATATTCTTTTTTTACTGAATTATCTTTCATACATGCATAGATGGGTGTTTCCATTACGCAGCTACATGCGGATAATTTTTTCATGGATTATAATTGTGTTATTGTACAGAAATTTCATCAATAAAGATATAGGTTTCACCGCCATTTCCCTGATGCGATTTCGGAAGTTTCCCAAAGTAATAGGCTTTTACTTTAAGATATAGTGCTTCTGTAGGAAGAATTTCTGTGGTGAAATCCTTGATTTGTACTTTCTCATCTTTAGGATCAATATCATTATCAATTGTTTTTAGAAGGATAAAATCTTTTCCATTCATCGAGGCATAATATTCCACTTTTTTAGGTATCAGGATGCCTGCTTTGCTGTCCTGAAGATAAGTAGAGGATAATATTGTAAGCTGTTGGGGAGATTTAAAATCGATAATTGTTTCAAAATTTTGCCCCTGATATCCTTGCCATTCACCTTTTTGCCAGTTTATATCACCTCTTATTCCGTCGATTAATGCAAGCTTCCCGCTGGCTGTATATGGAGGAACAGCTTTTGAAATTGTATTGATATTCCAGTAATTAGGTCTTCTATTGAAGTTGGCTGTAGTTACTGAGCTTTTTTCACCTTTTCTTTCAGCGTAGGCTTTAACCTGAGTGGTCTTACTGATCATAAATGGTCTTTTGTAAGCAGTGAATGTCTTTTTTTTATTGGCATCACTCGCATTTATGGTCATATAGTAGATTTTATCGCGAGGATTCATTGACTTAATTTCAACCTTAGTAGAAAAATCAAAAAGTCTGTCTGCTGAGATTATCGGAGAAGCCATTTGCTGTGTATATTTGAAATCTTCAGTGGGTTGTCTAGTTTCGAATTCTGTTTTTTTTAGTTCAGGCTTGCTTATATTTTGGGTGATTTCGTGTTCTTCTGTATCTGTAAAAGAACTTATATCTTGAGAGAAGTTTTGTGCATCAATGATTTGAGTAATGAATAAAGAGAATATAACAAGTTTTCTTTTCATATTTTATGATTTATAATAGCGAATATATTGAAAATACCGGGCCAAAAACTAAGAAGATAAATCATCTAAGATTATACTGAAAAGGAGCTGTTTGTGTTCTAATAATAGAGTCTGTTTTTTTTATTATAGTGATAAAATAATTACATAATCAATTATTTTTATAGTGAAAATAATACGTCATGTTTTGTCGCTTCATGAAAATATCTTTGTGTTTAGATAATATGGAATGATAAAATATATTCATAGGTTATTTTTATATCAAATCCCTTTAATAAAGGTTTAAAGTCATAAAAAAAGTTAAATTTGTGACAAAATAATAAAACTAATCACTAACTTAAAAATACAAGAATGAAAAAGATTTATCTCGGTGCATTTACCTTGTGCACTGTGCTGGGTATATCTGCTCAGGAAGTGATCTGGCAAAAGGACATCAAGTCCTCTACCCAGGACTTTCTAAGCCAGGTGACCACCACCATCGATCAGCAATACCTTATTACGGGAAGCTCCATTCAGGGCGACAAACTCCAACAAAACAACAGACAAAACAACGGCTACGACTTCCATCTGGTAAAACTGAACCAACAAGGAGAACCGGTTTTTGAAAAATACTTCTCAGGACAAAACCACGATTATCTTTCAACGACCGTAACCACGCAGGATGGAGGATTCCTCTTGGCAGGAACCTCGTATTCAGGCAAAGGATTGGATAAAAAGGACGACTCCAAAGGCGGTTCAGATGTATGGCTCATCCGCATCAATGAATTTGGGGATGAGCTGTGGCAAAAAACAATGGGAAGTTCTTCGGATGAGGAAGCCAGGGCAGTGATCCAAACTACGGACCAGGGATTTATTGTAGCAGCAAATATCCAGAACTCACCCAAGGGACATGGCTCCAAGGATGTATGGGTTGTCAAACTCGACAAAAATGGCAAGGAAATCTCTCAACTCATTTTGGGTGGAAGAGGTCTTGACGAGG
>NZ_PPEI02000006.1 GCF_002899895.1 Chryseobacterium oncorhynchi | reverse complement strand
GTTCTTTCGTAGTCTATTATGTTTACGCCTATCTAAAGGCTTTCTGCGCTACTGAATGTACTCTCGTTTTCAGTGGGGCAAAGATAGAAACTTATACCACAACTCGCAAACTTATTTAACATAAAATTCACATCCTGTTCATATTTTACCTTAAGACACTGGAACGCAGAGAGAAAAATTTTAAACAAATGTTTGGGAGAACAGAAAGCTGGAGTAAGAAATGGGGATAGGGAGGATAAATGGGGATGTTTGCTGTCATTATATAGAGGATAGGTAATGGAAGATATATCTATATAGTATATAAGGAGGGTGGTAATAACCTCTCTCCTACTTTGTCAGGATATCGTTTTAATATTTTAGATGGGGGCTAAAGCACGTCTCTAGTGGATGGTGATAGGCAGGACATTCACTTCCTCTCTTTATATATATGACTACATTCCTAGCCCTGATAGAAACGGTTACCCCACAGCTTGCCTTGGAGAGGCAGTGCCCCATGGTTTTGGAAAGCGTTGGCGCGAGGAGTAAAAGTGGAGAGCAGGAAAAAGCTCCTAATAGATATGATTACTGGAAAATACCTTAGCACAGAAAGTCGGAGCTGTTGTGTTATATATGGTAAATAAAAAAATTCCGTAAGAATCCTAAATAGGGGATCCTTACGGAATTTTTATAAATGAGATCATATTTTCTGTCTCAAGACCTATATATTGTCTGCAAGTCCGAAAAAAGAGACTATATAGTTATTGATTATCGTTGTTCTTTATAAATAGCGCTTAAAAACTCGGCATAAGATTTCTCTAAACCAACAACATCTCCTGATTTAAGGTTCAAACCTCCTACTCCGGAAGTATCCGGTTTAATTTTTAAGGATGAAATCTGGAAATACAAATTTTCATCGTTAGTCTTAGGCTGCACTTTTATGGTTGAGCCTAAAAGCTTTTTAGTAGAGATTGTATAAACTTCTCCAGGAATAATTTTTAATTTAAAAAAAGAGCGAGGTGATAAAGTATAGTCTTTTCTATTCACATTTATTTTCTGATCTTTCTCTGAGGATGCAAATATATACATTGCTCCATTCTGACCAGCTAATTTCTCTTTTGGAGTATAATATAAGGCTACCTTATAATTAGAAGCATTAAATTCCTGGGGTGAACCATCAATATTTTCAAAAGGTTTTATAGCAAAAGTATTAGCACCAATTTCTTTTGCTTTTTTATATACCATTGAAAATACCATTGCATCATCCTTTGAAAACCCCTGAACTTCTACTTCACCTAAGTAGATTGCCTCTGTCTCAGCTGTATCTTTTTTATACAAAAACTTATCTGAATTATCATTTGTCTTTTCAACTTTAGTCAGATAAACATTTTGTGCACTCCAAAGTTGGGTACACAATACGGAAAAGATGATAGCTATATTCTTCATATTATTGTTGTGAAAGAACATCAACACATTCTTCAAGGCTATGCTCCCAATGTCTTGGTTCTATTTTATAGGTTTCTTCTATTTTATCCAATGACATGGTGCTTCTTACAGGTCTTTTAGCGGGTGTTGGATATTGTTCAGTTGTCAAAGGGTTTAATTTTATTGAAGATTTTGAAAATTCAGCAATTTTTTTGGCGAATTCAAACCAAGTTGTTTCGGGATAGTTTGAGAAATGGAATATTCCGAAAGTTTTATTGGGTGTTTCAATAATCTTCATGATTGCCTCGGCAAGATCATTGGCATTGGTAGGCTGACCAAACTGATCTGCTACGATTCCTAATTCTTCTTTTTGAGAGAATAAGTTCAACATGGTTTTAACGAAATTCTTATTAAACTCTGAATAAAGCCAAGAAGTTCTTAGAATAATCGTCTTCGGATTAATTTCCAATGCTAGTTCCTCACCTTTCCTCTTTGATTCTCCGTAAGCTCCTATTGGATTTGTAAAATCATCTTCTGAGTAAGCCAGATTTGTATCTCCATCGAAAACATAGTCTGTAGAGACGTGGATCAGAATAGATTTAAAGTCTGTACAGGCTTGAGCAAGATTGGCTACTCCGTCTGCATTTACAGCAAATGCTTTTTCTCTTTCTTTTTCTGCCAAATCTACTGCCGTATATGCAGAAGCATTGATACAGTAGTCTGGTTTGTTATCATAGAAAAAATCGTTTACCTGGTCTTCGTTCGTAATATCAAGGGTTGTAGAGTCTGTAAATAAGAACTCGTATTGGTTTTCAAAATCGGGTGCTATTTTCCTGATACAGTTTCCTAACTGACCGTTGCTGCCTATTACTGCAATTTTTTTCATATACTATTAATTTTTAAATAATCAAAAAGTTTTTATAAAGATATCAATTAAGAATTTTTTGCATTTTGAGATCTTAAAAACTTCACTCTTGACTGGAAGTCTTTTTGAGCCAAGTCCACATAAAATTTGTGGAATGTTTCTTTTATGTCTTCCGGATGTATTTCTGATTTTCTGGTTTTCAAGTTAAAGTAAATAACGGTTACCCAAAGTACAGCATGAACTGTTTTTTCATCTAAGCTTTTCATCAGAATTTCAACTTTTGCTGTTCTATCCTGTATTTCGATAGTCTTGCTACTGATTACTACTTGGGTATTGTATCTTACTTCTTTCAGATAGGCAATTTCATTTTGAATTGCAATCCATGTACAGCCTGTCTGTTTGGTATATTCTTCATAGGTAAAACCGTAAAATGTCTCTACATGATCTTCTCTGGCATTGAACATATAGTCAAGATATTTCACATTGTTCAGATGTCCGATTGGATCACAATCACTAAACCTAACCTTTACCGTAGTTGATACTTCTTTTTCCATTCCGCAAAAATAAAAAAACCGCCTCTAAAAGAGACGGTTGATTTTATAAATCTTTGTTAATTTGCTGAAATTATTGAATTCCTAATTCTTTTTTAACAGCTGCAGTAGCATCAGCTCCTGCTTTGTAAAGGAATGCTGGTGAATTTGCATCCATAATGTAGTCATAACCGTTAGCTTTTGCTACTTTTTCAACTGCATCGTTTAACTTTTTCTCAATAGGAGCGAAAGCTACTTCTTGTTTAGCTTGTAGATCTTTTTGAGCTTTGTCCTGCATTTGAGCAATTTCTTCCTGCATTTTTTGTAATTCTCCTTCTCTAGCTTTGTTTTCGTCTGCAGTTTTCTTTGGAGCTTCTTCGCTATACTGCTTTAATTTGGCTTGTCCAGCATCTGCTTTTTTCTTAATCTCAGCTTGCTTAGTATCTAAGAATGTTTTAAGGTCAGCATCTGCTTTTTTCTTTTCAGGCATTGCATTAAGAACTCCCAATACATCTAAAGTAGCCATTTTTTGAGCCTTTGCCATACCTACAGAAACAAACATCATCACTGCTGCAAATAATACACTTAATTTTTTCATAATTGGTAAATAAATAATTTAATTTGTTTTTAGATTTTAAATTTAAGTAAAAGTTAATTTAAAAAGTTACTTTTTACTTTTTGTATTAGTTTTATCTTTCTTATCTGTTCCTTTCAGTAAAATAGTCAATACTTTTTCTGTATAATCATATTTTCCTTGAAGAAAAATAACACTAATGTTATTGCTTTTATCAAGAACTATGCCCAATCCGTTTTTTTCGGACATTGTTTTAATTGCTCCCCAGATCTGATCCTGGAATGGCAAAACAAGGTTTGTTCTTAATTTTGTAATTTCACCATTGGCTCCAAAACGTAAGCTTGTAGTTGTTTTGATATTTTTATCAAGGTCTACAACTTCTTTTTCTCTAAGCTTTAATTGATCCCCTATCAATAACACTTTTTCACTTTCGAATGCCGCTTTTTTTCTTTCATATTCTGACTGCAAGTTCTGAAGTTCAGACTGCCAGGTATCAATTTGAGAATTTAATCTCGCTTCGGCTTCTTTATACTGAGGTAATTTATTTAAAATTTCATTAGTATCTACTACTCCTATTTTCTGGGCATTTGAAAACCCAAAAAGCAAAAGTAATACAAAAGTGATGGTTATTTTAAAGTTCTTCATATTAATAATTATAACGATTGGTTCATCAAGAAGTGGTTTCTCCATCCAGATGGATCTCCTGATAGAGTTTTATCAAATCCATAAGCGAAGTCAAATCCGATTAATCCGAATGCTCCCATATAAACTCTTACTCCGACCCCCACTGATCTTTTCAGCTGGAATGGGTTATAATTACCCCAAGAGTTCCAAACGTTACCTCCTTCTGCAAAAGTTAATGCATAAATTTTAGCAGTTTGGTTCAATGAAATCGGATATCTTAATTCTAGTGTAAATCTGTTATAGATTGTACCCCCTCCTTTTTGAGTAATATCTGTACCTTCTCCACCATATGTACTAGCATTCTCATATCCTCTCAATGGAATTAGCTCTCTACCGTCATATCTACCTCCGAATAATCCTGTACCTCCTACATAGAATCTTTCAAATGGCGGTGCACCAAGGTTTTTGTTGTAACCATCCATGAATCCCATTTCAGCAGAAGATCTTAATACCAATTTTCCGATGATTTCGTTATATACATCAGCCTTGAACTTAATTTTGTAGAATTCCATCCACTTATACTTATCAACAGGCTTCATTGTAGAGTAATCTTTATTGCTAAACAATGAGTATGGTGGCGTTAACTTCGCAGAAAGTTCAATATTGGAACCCATTGTAGGGAAGATAGGGTCTATCCCGGCAGAGTTTCTACTTAAACCTAAATTGATACTGAAGTTATTTGCATTTCCATAGTATTCTGTAGTTTCCCCAAACTGGAATGGGTAATTGTTAAAGTCATACTTCTGGAACTGTACTCCTGTATATAGGGAGAAATAATCATCCGGCCAGTTCAATAGTCTGTTTAAACCTACTGATGCGGAGAATATATTTAGTTTCTGGGATCCCCCAAGTCCGTCGCTGTATTTTACTCTTGAGTTATTCAAACTTACAGAAAGTGCGGTTGGTCTTGTACCGAACAACCAAGGTTCAGTAAATGATACTCCGTAATTCTGGAAATATTGTCCTGCTTGTACTTGAATAGAGAAAGTTTGCCCATCTCCCTGTGGTACTGGTTTAAAGTCCTTAAACTTAAGGAAGTTTCTCAATGAGAAGTTATTAAACGTTAACCCCAAGGTTCCGATGAAGCTGTTTCCTCCATATCCAGCCTGAAGCTGAACCTGAGAAGATCCTTTTTCTACCAGTTTCCAGTTGATATCTACAGTATTATCCTGTTGATTAGGCTGAATATCCTGTCCGACCTGTTGTGGATCGAAGAATGACATACCTGCCAAATCAAAATAAGTTCTTTTGATTTCTGTCTTTTTGAAAAGCTCACCCGGTTTTGTTCTTAAAGCTCTAAGAACTACGTGGTCATGGGTAGTTGTATTCCCCTGCCATGTTACTTTATTCCAAGTTGCTTGTTCTCCTTCGTTAATTCTAACTTCAAGGTTTACCGCATCTCCTGAAACTGATTTTTCAACCGGTGTTACATTGGAGAAAAGGTAACCATTATTCATGTATACAGACTTGATATCGGAATCATCTTCTTTACCACCGTCTTCTCCAACTTTTTTATTAAATCCTACTGCATCGTAAATATCCCCTTTCTTATATCCCAGCAATCTCTGTAGATATTCTGTAGAGTATACAGTATTACCTGTAAATGTGACATCTCCAATGTAATACTTTTTACCTTCGCTAAGCTTTACATTGATCTCATAATTATTTTTTTTATTTCTCCATACAGAGTCAGAAACTATTTTCGCGTCTCTATACCCTAAGGAGTTATAATAATTAACCAAGCTCTGCTTATCTTCCTGATATTTATCTTCAATGAATTTTGAAGACTTCAAGATTCCACCGATTCCGAAACGTCTTTGTTTTGTTTCTTTAAAAGCCTTATTTCTAAGCTTTCTATCGGTTACACTTGTGTTGCCTTCAAATTCAATATGATCAATTTTGATCTTTCTTCCTTTGTCTACATTAATGGTCCAATCTACCAAAGAAGGATCTCCGGCATTGATTTTATCCTCGATACTGATTTTTGCATCAGCAAAACCTTTCTTAATATAGTCTTTTGGAATATTTGTCTTAAGACTTGAAACGAGGTTTTGAGTAATCTTTGTTCCTGGCTTCAGATTGTTGTCTTTAGCTAGTTTTTCGTTTTTAGATTTCCCTATTCCTTTGCCCTTGAATTTTACTTCTCCAAGTTCCTTCAGGTCCTGAAGATAGAATTTAAGAACGACTGTCTGTCCTTCAATACTTTGAACGTATACTTCCACTTCAGAAAAAGATTGGGTATCCCAAAGCTTTTTAACAGCATTACTGATCTTCTGTCCTGGAATGTCTACGCTTTCTCCTTTAGATAAGCCTGTAAATCTTAAGATCTGAGCTGGTGTATATTTTTTTACCCCATCTACAACGATGTCTTTAAGTGTATAAGTGCCTACCTCATTTTCTGTGTGTACAGCATTACTTACTTTGGTGCTGTCCTGTGGAGTTACTTGTCCATAAAAATGCGCAGAAGCAGCAAACATAATGATGGGTAATAGTCTAAACTTCATTTTATCGAGTCTTTCTTTTCTTTTAAATTTATTGGCCTTGTATCTGCTCTCCGGTTAATCCGTATCTTCTTTCCTTATTTTGATAATCTACAATACATTGAAAGAAAATATCTTTGGTGAAATCCGGCCATAGAACATTTAAAAATTGCAATTCAGCATAAGCAATCTGCCAAAGGAGGAAGTTACTTATCCTGATTTCGCCACTTGTTCTGATCAGTAAATCTACTGGAGGAAAATTCTTGGTATAGAGATAATCTTCGAATAGTTTTTCATCAATACTCTCTACGTCTACTTTTCCTTCTTTTACATCAGAACTTATATTTTTTACGGCTTCCAATATTTCATTTTGTGAGCCATAGCTTATCGCTAATACAAGGTTTCCTTTTGTGTTTTCTTTTGTAAGATCTACCACACGCAACAACTGCTCTTTTACTAAAGTGGGCAGTTTATTCAGGTTTCCTATTACATGCATTCTTAACCCTTTGCTAAAGATCTCTTCTGCTTCCAGCAGTAAAGTTTCTACAAGCAAATTCATAAGGGTGCTCACTTCTTCAGCCGGACGACTCCAGTTTTCTGAAGAGAACGTATAAAGTGTTAAATAAGGAATATTAACCTCATTACATGCATTAATAGCATTTCTTACAGCATTAATGGCATTTTTGTGACCGAAGGTTCTGTCTTCGCCACGAGATTTTGCCCATCTTCCATTGCCATCCATAATGATGGCTACGTGTTTTGGTAAATTCTCAGAATTTATTTTATTTTTAATCAACGACATATTAATCACAATAACATGGAGGTCTTCCAAATGAGAAAGTCAGTCCTAAACTGAATGTATTCATCCAGTCATTGGATCTGTCATCTCCAATATTTCTCTTTTTAATAAACTCTTCTTCTCTTTCTTTAGCAACAGCATAATAATTACCTGACTGCAATAGGGAACCCCCTGTAGCAGGATCTAAGATATCGGCATTAAATGAATTTTTCACATCACTTGAAAGTATTTTACTATGATCAAGCTGATCTGTTAATGTATATCTAAAGGTTGCTTCTGCAAATATAGCCCAAGTATGGTTAAATTTGTACTTTAATCCTACACCAAAAGGGATATGCATGGTAACTTTTTTTCCTAACGTGTATTCGGTTGTTGTTTTAAAATCCATTTCATTGATTGGAGCTAAGGCCACACCATCTGCATCTCTTCTGAAATCATTCATAAGATTTGCTTTAGGTGCATCAAACATTAAGGCACCTACACCTCCAAAAATATATGGGCTTACCATACTTATCTGTTCGTTATTTATAGGGAAAAAGTTATATTCAAACATTAAACTTGCCTCATACACGTTATTTTTACCGTATGAGTTCCTATTTCTTCTATATTCTTCTTTTGCAGCTTTATCACTAAACTGAATTTGGTTGTATCCTAAATCCAATCTAATAGTTTGATGCGGGTTAAAATTAAATCTATATAATATTCCTCCATAAAATGGGATACCCCAATCCGACATTCTATTTAAATCCAACGGCTTTTGTAAAATATAATTTGTCCTTCCTACATCTCCCACTAGGTTACTCATACCTAGACGAACTCCCAATTCGTTTCTTTGAGCTTTAACACTCACCACTCCAAGGAAGGCAAGGAAGCTAAACAATAATTTTTTATTCATAAAAGAATATGGATTTATGGTTATTTTAAAATTTAATTTTTGCAAATATAAAACATTTTTATATTAATGATAATCTTAATGTTTAGTTAAAAATAAACAAAAAAACATAATTTGTTATAAAGTAAACGGCAAAGTGGCAAAAATATTCTTTTTTTCATAGAATGAAAAAAAATAAAGTATAAAAAAACCCCCATCAAATGAGGGTTTAAGGCTCTATTTTTTATTAAACATTCTCTGCATCCTATTCCGTATTCTGATTAACAGTGGTTCTTTGTAATTCTTATCTTCATCAAAATAGCCATATCCATAACCATATCCGTAACCATATCCATAGCCATATCCCT
Organism: Chryseobacterium oncorhynchi; assembly: GCF_002899895.1. Lineage (GTDB taxonomy): Bacteria > Bacteroidota > Bacteroidia > Flavobacteriales > Weeksellaceae > Chryseobacterium > Chryseobacterium oncorhynchi. The sequence goes on along the minus strand of NZ_PPEI02000006.1, from coordinate 238,342 downwards.
GCTTCGTCGCATAATCATTATAAATAAGTCCTAAATGCTCGATCTCATTATTATGATATTTCTCTGTGATCATTCTCAGCATATACTTTTCAGTATACTCGTGGCGAACAATGTAAATATTTGCATCAGAATATTTCATTAGTTCATAGGAATCTGCCACTAATCCAACTGGTGGGGAATCTATGATAATAAAGTCATAGATTTCTCTCAGCTTTTCTATAAACTTAATATTTCTTTGGCTCATTAATAACTCTGACGGGTTAGGTGGGATAGGCCCTGAAGTTGCAACATCAAGATTTGGAATATTAGTCTTATTCACAATCTGGTCAATATCCACTTCTCCTGTAAGGTAGTTTGAGATACCATATTTATTATCAATTTTGAAATCACCAAAGATTTTAGGTTTTCTAAGGTCCATTCCTAATAGGATTGTTTTTTTGTCACTTAATCCTAATACAGATGCAAGGTTGATGGATACATAGGTTTTTCCTTCACCTCCTACGGAAGATGTTATCAGGATTACCTTACCTTTTTCACTTTCATTGGTCATTAGGAATCTAACGCTCGCTCTTATTCCTCTAAAGGCTTCTGAAACAGATGATTTTGGTTGTTCCAAAACTGTCAGCATATTTTCATTACTATTGTTTCCGATCACTCCAAGAAGTGGAATTTTTGTTGCGCTTAGTAATTCTTTAATATTTCTGATCTTATTATCAAGCAGTTCACCAATTAGAATAAATAATATAGGAAGCAATAGCATTCCGAATATTATTCCAGCCTTTGTTGTTTTAACGTTCGGGCTTATAGGCCCTTGTCCTAAATTCTTGGCTGGGTCAATCACACTAATATCAGACTGGTTTGTTGCTACATTAAGCTGTGCTTCATTCTGTCTATTTAAAAGACTATTGTATGTAGCTTCAATCATATTATAGCCTCTTTCTGCATCAAGATATTTTCTTTCCTTTTCAGGATAGGTTGTCAAATCTGAATTTGCACCAGAAACTTCACGATCAATTCTGTTGATCTCATCATAATATTTAGTGTAATACCCTTTTAAGCTATTGAAAGATCCCGTTCTAGCTTCATTAATAAGCCTGTTCACTTCTTTCATTGGTTCAGAAGTTGGCTTGTAGATTGATGCCAATTCTGATCTTTTTGTATATAAAGCCTTAAGTTCGCTTACAGAGGCAGAAAACATTCCATCTTCAAAGCCTGCCGCATTGGTAGCAATCATTTTATCAAAGTTCTGAGACTGAAGTGTATTTTTAATATTATTCAGAGAACTTATTTTACTTACAAGATCTGCTTTTTTGGCTTCAAGGTCTTTTATTTTTTCCAGAGATTTTTCATCTCTGTCTTTAATATTGTATAGTTTCTCTGATGTTTTCAGATAGTTTAAGACAACGGCAGCTGAATCAAGTTTCTTACGAATATCGTTTAGATTATTTTGTAGATAAGCTGTTGTATTTTTATTAACAATGTTTTTATCCTCCAGTCTCTTTTTTTGAAGTTCGGTAACTGACTTATTAAGAAAGTTTACAGTACTGTTAAGATTGTATCCTTTCTTGGTGATTACCATAATGGTACTAATCTCTTTGTCAAAATTTACAGCTATGGTTGATACAATATCGGTAACACTTTGGTTAATTGGACTTAGATTAATAATAATATTATCCTGTTTAATATTGGGTGTAACCGGATTTTGAACTAGCTTGAATCTTAGATTGGGAGAGTTATACCATTCGTTAACTTTTACGATCTTATTTCCTGGTCTATTGTAAGGGGTAATATTCTGAAACCCCTCTGTTTCATAGCTATACAGGCTTGTAGACTGACCTTCTTTCGGAAGAACAACTTCATAGGATCCATTACCTTTTGGAACCAATGTAATCGGATAGTTAACCTGCTGAAGATGTTTTTTGTCAACTTCGAAAAAAACGGGAGAATCATCTTTATCTAAATAAGTAGATTTGATAAGACCCTTGGTAGAATAGTTCACAAAAAGATTTAATTCTTTAACCAGAAATTCATTGTGTGATCTTGAAAAAAGCATTTTCTTCAGGTAAACCCCATCCTGGTTTCCTCCCTGCCCCCAGATGAAGTTGATTGACTGATTGGGGCTAAAATAACTTGATGTATTATTGGATATACTCAAAGATAGCTCTGAAGAGTATACATTCTGGGCATAGTATTTACTGTATACCCAAGAAATGGCATAGCCTATAATAAACATATAAACAAACCAATACCAATTTTTAAGTATTCTTCTTAAAAAATGTTCAATATCAAACAATGCAAAAGACCCATACTTTTCTTTTGGGGCTTCGCTCTTTCCTACTTGAGTTTCTTTTCCTGGAATCATGGATTAAAGTCTTTGTAGGATTGTATATAAAGTTAATGCCGTCGTAATCGCTGTTACACCCGTCAATAAAGTCTGTATAGGATCTTTTCCGAATCCGTTCAAGCTTTTCTTTCTGGTATTAAGATAGATTTCGTCACCATTCTGGATATAGTAGTAAGGAGAATTCATCAGATCTTCGCGGGTAAGATCTATTTTAGCTATTTTGATTCCTTCCGGAAGCTTTCTGTGAATAACAACATCTTTTTTGTCGATAGTTCTGTTCAAACCTCCGTTGATGGCTAATGCCTCAGTAATGGTAAGAGTATTTTTGTGTGCTACTTTTTCACCTGAAAGACCTGTTGATTCCACATCACCAAGGATATAATAAGTGATTCCGTCTGTATTTAATCTTACTTCAGATTTTCCTTCTTGGAAGTTTTCGTTTACTTTGCCTTGTATTTCCTTTGTGATATCATCAAGCGTTCTTCCATCAGCCTTGATGTATCCTATTCCGAATACATTAATATCGCCATTGGAATCCACTTTCAAACCATTAAAATAGAAATTGACATTCCCTCCTGCACCTGATCCGCCACCTGCACCTCCTGAAGTAGCACTATTTACTGCTCCACCGCCTGATCCTCCAGAAGTATTCAGGGAAGAATAAAACTGTGCAGCATCTCCTTTGGGAGTGGTAACAATATTAAGGTTAAGGATGTCATTTTTTGTAATTCTGTAGATAGGAATATTGTAGGGAACAAGACCTTCTTCGTTAATTACAAGACTTTCACTTGGCTGCAAATATCTTACATCTTTTGTAGTGATGCACGAGGTAACCAGGAAAGGTAATAATATTAAAAATAAATACTTAAAGTTCTTCATCATATTTGAATATTGGTTACAAAAGTAATATTTAATTTTTGTTATTTCTTAATCGATATATCAAATCCGGCAAATAAGCCCCCAGAAAACCTAATGAAACAATGATCACTAATAATAGATTCACGTTAATATGTCTCAAATAATAGGCTACCGCTACAATCATTAAATAATAAACGATAATATAGAATGTAGACCTTCTGTGAGTAAGATCAAGCTTTAACAGCTTGTGATGGATATGATTCTTGTCGGCATCAAAAGGAGATTTTTTATTGTAAAGTCTTACAAAAATCACATTCAATGTATCTACAATAGGTAAAATAAGAATTGCCACTGCCACAACAGGAGCCGACTGCAAGTGATACCTTGGCACATCAATAAGCTTTTTATCAATGAAAATATCAATAAAACAAATGGAAGTAAAAGCTAAAAGAAAGCCTAATAGCATGGAACCTGTATCTCCCATGAATACCTTATTGGTTCTATAATTCGAAAGATTATAATATAAGAATGCTAAAACAGTTCCAATGATAACCACAGACAGAACAACCAACGGATAGTTATATTCTCCCAGTCTATAATAGCTTATTCCAAACAGTGCGCTACAGATCACGGAATATCCGCCTGCAAGCCCATCAATCCCATCAATAAGATTGAATGCATTAATCAGAATAATGAAAGTAATAATACTGAATAGGACACTCACAAGATAGCTAAGTTCATAGACCCCGAAGATTCCAAATAAGCTTCTGATTCTGATATCTGAACCAATTACAACTAATGAGGATACAAGAATCTGCGCCACAAGTTTTTTATATGCCCTCATGACTACAATATCATCCATTACACCTATATACAGCAGTATAATTAATGATGCAAAAAGAAATTTATAGAGATCAAATAGCTCGTAGGCAAAAATAGAGGCACATATCCCAATTGAATAAAACATGGCAATACCACCTAGGTTAGGAATTTTTCTGAGATGTGAACTTCTAACTCCCGGCTCATCCATAAGGTTCTTTCTTCTGGAGATCTTTACAATAGTAGGTATGGAGAAAAAAGTAATTAAAAAGGAGAACAAGAAACCTAATCCTATTTTTATATAGAAAATAGGTATCCCCGATCCGCTTAAGAACAATTCAAAATTTTTCATTCTTTTTCTTATCCAGTACACATTGTCCTTTCAATTAGAACCAATGATGCAAACATGTGCTTCATTTCATGTTCTACTGTCCGAAACAATAGTACTTACATTTGTGTTTATATCAATTTTCTTATCAACTTTTTCTGTCCGGCAAAAAATAACAGATAAAAAATCTTTTTTTTCACCGGCAAAGATAAAAGATAATTCTTACCAAAACGACTATAGCTCAATATATCTTGAATTTTTATTTGTCTTTCTTTCATAAAAACAGCCAGTTTATCAGACATTTTGTAAAACATCTCTTCATTTTTCACAAACGCCAAATATGCCAGAAAAGAATAAACTCCTTCAAAGATCTGAAAGTTCTTCAATTCTTTTTTTTTATTGGAATATCTGGATCCGCTGAACTCATTTTCTACATCCTGCACCGCTTTCAATATGTCAAGCCCCTTTTCCGTATGCGTCTTTGTAATAGAATCGGTACGTTCAAGGTATTGGTAATGAAAACTCTGAGTCTGTGCAATGATCTCACATTCCAATAAAAGCTGTGGAATGAGTTGAATATCTTCAAAATGAGCTCCCTTTTTAAATCTTTTATATTTAAAAAGTTCTTTTCTAAATAATTTATTACAAGCAAAATAGCTGATATCCGAAAAAACAGAAAAATGATCTTCAAGATTAATTTTTTCCTGCATATTGGGTAATTGAGTCAGCTTTTGGGTTATCTGCCCATTTTCATCTACTTTCTGAATATTGCAGATGATCATTTTTGCCTGATGTTTTTCTGCCAGCAATAGCATTTCTTCAAACATGGTTTCTGTTACATAGTCATCACTATCCACAAAACCAATATAATCTCCTGTTGCCCGCTCAATACCAAAGTTCCTCGCATCACTCAACCCTCCGTTTTCCTTGGTAAAAGCCTTTATTTTCTCCGGATATTTAAGTGCAAAGCTCTTGATAATTTCCGCAGATTTATCTTTGCTCCCGTCATCTACTACAAGAATCTCAATATTTTGGTAGCTCTGATTCACTAGGGAATCAAGACATTTTGTCAAATAGTTTTCAACATTATAAACGGGAACAATAATGGAGACTCTTGAAGGAACGTTCGTCATATATTAAAATTTCATCAGTCTTGCATTCAGCCAGCCTTTCTTGGCTTCATCAAAATCTTTTCTTGAACAAGGAATGCAATTTTCTATATTTTCATCATCGCCAAAATACCACAAATTACTGAAAGTATCACGCTTAAAAGCAAATTGTCTGTCATCTATTAAAACATAGAATAATTCATAGTGTCTTTCCTTGGGATGCGATCTCTGAATATTGATTCCCTCAATGAGATACCAGAGCATTTGGGCCAATAGCTGATGATTCAACTGGTTCTCTGAGTAAATATTATAATTAAAAATCCCTACAGATTTCAGATTTTCGCTTAGTCCTATTTCTTTCATATAAGCACAAACTTCTCTCCTGTTTAGTCCGTTAACCTGTGGGTTTACTGAAAAAGGCTCACTGAAGCTTTCTATCGCATCACAGTTTACCGTAACCAGATCTGCTTTTCTGAAGAAAGGCTCTGTTTTTTCTGTAGAATTCATCATTTCAGCCAAACGGATGATATCAAATTCCACTTCTTTAATCAGCCTTACAGAATCCATTTCATTTAAATGTTTCTGATATCCTAGATGGTGATAGTTTTTAATAGAAAAAGTCTTGGCACCAAAAATCTTGCTTAGAAAAGTGTGTTCGTTAATATCTTCTCCCTGTTTAAGAGAGATAATATTGCTGACTTGGGTATAATTGAGACTTTTTTGATGGAAGTTTATTGCAGAAAATAATGAGAAAGCAAAATCATTAGAACCACCGATAATTACCGGAAGTGCTCTTTTGTAATGGCATGCGGATAAAACTTCCTGCAAAATATAATGGGTATCCTGAACAGACTTTCCTGAAACCAAATCGCCAAGGTCTACAATCGGAATTTCAAAATCCAACTGTGCAAGCTTGTAAAATTCCTTTCTAACTGCTGTAAAATCCTGTACTTCTGCATCTCCGCCAGCTCCTCTGTAATCTGACACAAATAAAAGAACGATACTATCTTCTTTTATATCCTTTGTGATCCGACTTCCAATCTGCCAGCTTTCTGTTTTGAAATTTCTTGGTGAAATGATAAAGTCTTCAAAATCCATATTTTAATTTAAGAATGTGCTATTTTATTAATTTCTTGATATAACAAACATACAAAAAAACACCACAACTGACTAGGCTGTGGTATTTTTTGTTTATAAAAAAAGCCGTTAACACTGTTAGTTAACGGCTATGTATAATTATTTTAATACTATTTCTTTTTTGCAGCTGGCTTTTTAGCAGCTGTAGTCTTCTTGGCAGTGGTTGCTTTTTTTGCAGCTGGTTTTTTCTTTTCCGCAAAGGCATTTTTATCCTGATCAGTGATCCACTTTTTAACTTCATCAAGAGAAATTTCTTTCAATTCTTCTCCATCATATTTGGTATCGTCACTTTTCTTTGGAATTTTAAACATTGCTTTTCCAAACTTGATGAAAGGCCCCCATCTCCCATTTTCAATGGAAATTTTTTCTTTTTCCCATTGCTGGATGTATCTGTTGGCTTCTTTTTCCAGCTTAGCATCAATCAATTCGTTGATGTCACCCTGAGAAAGGTTATCAAAGTTATATTTTTTTGGAACGTTTATGAAAATATCCTTGTATTTGATAAATGGCCCGAATCTACCGGTACCTTTGGTTACAGGATCTCCTTTATAAGTTGCAATTGGCGCATCTGCCTTTTTCTTCTCATTAATGATTTCTTCTGCACGGTTTTGATTGATTGAAAGCGGATCTTCACCTTTTGGAATACTAATGAAAGTTTCACCCCATTTTACATAAGGTCCGAATCTTCCAACCCCAACAGAAACAGCATTTCCTTCATATTCATTCAAATCGAAAGGCAGCTTAAACAGTTCTATTGCTTCTTCAAAAGTGATGGTAGCAATATTCTGGCCTGACATCAATGAAGCAAAGATTGGCTTTTCCTCATCATCTGTTTCTCCAATCTGGATCATAGCACCAAATCTTCCGATTCTGGCGTGAACATTCTTACCGGTCTTTGGATCAACTCCTAAAAGTCTGTCTCCTGTTGCACGGTCTGCATTTTCTTCTACATCTTCAATTCTTGGGTGGAATTTTGAATAGAAATCTGTCATCATTTCTTTCCACTTCTGATCTCCGTTTGCAATTTCATCAAATCCCTCTTCTACTCTTGCCGTGAAACCGTAATCCAGGATTTCCTTAAAGTTATCGGTAAGGAAGTCATTTACAACTTCTCCTATATCTGTAGGAATAAATTTATTTTTATCGCCTCCGAACTTTTCATCAAGAACTACTTTTTTGATATTGTCCTTTACTAAAGACATTTTGATCACCTGACGAGTTTGTGGTTCAATTTCACGCTTGTCCACATATTCCCTGTTCTGAATGGTCTGAATTGTTGGTGCATAGGTAGATGGTCTACCAATCCCTAGCTCTTCTAATTTTCTAACCAATCCGGCTTCAGTATATCTTGCACTTGGTCTTGTGAATTTTTCAGTAGCAGTGATGGTTTTATAACTTAATATTTCTCCAACTTTTACTTTTGGTAATAGTTTCTCGTTGTTTTCTTCATCTTCATCTTCGGTTTTTACAATACCGTAAGCCTTTAGGAAACCATCAAAGATGATAACTTCTCCTTGTGCTTCGAAGTGATGTGGTAATGATGTATTTCCGATCTCAATTACTGTTTTTTCAATCTTCGCATTAGACATTTGGGATGCCAATGTTCTTCTGTAGATCAATTGGTACAGTTTATTCAACTGAGCATCTCCTATGCTTTTCACACCGAAGTCTGTAGGACGAATTGCTTCGTGGGCTTCTTGCGCTGATGCAGATTTTGTAGTATAGTTTCTTGGAGAAGAATATTCTGCTCCATATTCTGAAGTGATCTGTTTTTTTGCGCCTTCAATTGCTTCTTGAGAAAGGTTTACGGAGTCTGTTCTCATATACGTGATGAATCCTTCTTCGTATAATCTCTGTGCCAAACGCATGGTATTGGTCACATTATATCCTAATCTTGATGAAGCTTCCTGCTGTAGTGTAGAAGTAGTAAAGGGAGCAGATGCAGAACGAGTTCCTGGTTTTGTTTCAACATTCAGAACTTTAAATTCTGTAGTTTTTGCCTGTTCAAGGAATTTTTCTGCTTGTTCCTCTTTCTCAAAGTCTTTTTTAAGTTTAGCAGCAATTTCCTGTTCATTATTGTTTAAGAAGATTCCGTCAAGCTTAAAGCTGGCCTTTGGAGTAAACTCACGGATTTCTTTTTCTCTTTCAACAATTAATCTTACGGCTACGGATTGTACTCTTCCTGCAGAAAGTCCTGGTTTTACTTTTTTCCATAAAACTGGAGACATTTCAAAACCTACAATTCTGTCCAGTAGTCTTCTTGCCTGCTGGGCATTCACCAAATTCTGGTCGATATCCCTAGGATTTTCAATAGCTTTTAGAATGGCATTTTTAGTAATCTCGTGGAAAACAATTCTCTTTCTGTTTTCAGGCTTCAATTTCAATTCATCTGCTAAGTGCCATGCAATAGCTTCTCCCTCGCGGTCTTCATCGGAAGCCAGCCATACCATTTCTGCTTTCTTTACTGCAGCCTTTAATTCTGTCACCAATTTCTTCTTGTCAGCTGAAACTTCGTAATCAGGACTAAAGGTGGCAAGGTCTATTCCCATACCTTTTTTAGGCAGATCTCGGATATGACCGAAACTGGATTTTACTTCGAAATCCTTACCTAGATATTTCTGAATAGTTTTTGCTTTTGCCGGGGACTCTACGATTACTAAATTTTTCGACATTCTAAAAAATTTTTTTGCAAAAGTAAAGCTTTTTTATTATATCCTTTTTTGAAATCACATTTTATTTAATAATTCCAGAGGGGCAACAAACAGTCTGTAGATGATTCCTTCAAATGTAAAGCCCTTACCGGACATCTCTACTCTGTAAATTAATGAGAGGATTATGAAGGCCATGGTAATGTAAAATTTTCTATCAATAACTATTGGTTCATAGACATATACAGAGTCTCCTTTTTTGAGTAACAGAGCAAAAAGAACAATCAATAACATCATGTGAATATACATCCATCTTCCCCAATCTATTGCCAGATAAAATAAGGGTAAAGAAAATATAAAAGCTCCGGATAATAAAATAAATAAAATCTTTCGGTTAGTTAGATATTTTAAATAATAGGCGATGTGTAAAATACTTATTCCTAAACTTATAAAGTAAAGCAGATATTCATTAAGGTGTTCCTTAATATATTGTCTTTCATCAATATTCCAGTAGAAGATTCCGTAGGTAGGACGTACTCCTCTCTTACTTAAAATTTCCAGTGACATTCCCTCATTTACATTTTTCCCTAATAAAATAATGGCAGCGGCAGGGATAAATACGGAAAGAATAAACTTAATGTATCTTTTCACCTCAAACTTTCCGCTCTTTACATATAGTGCAATGGCAAAATATGGAGTATAGAATAGTGTTACTTCATGAAGCAATGTACTTATGAACAGTAGAATACAGAAAATGTATTCTTTATATTTTGTGAGCTTGTCATTATCTAAAAGATATACGAAGTAAGTAAACAAAAGAAAAACAATGAATTCTTTCTTTCCTACGTAGGTTACTGTATTAAGAAGCCCAACAAAGCCTATGGATGATAGCAGCAAGGACAGATAAAGAAGATCTGTGACTTTATATCTGATGAGTTTTGTATAAAGCCAAAAGAACAGTGAAATAATAATAAACTGAAAAAAGTAGACAATATAATTAAGACTAAATCCCGTTATGTCCTGAAGAATAAAAAAAAAGCTTCCTGATAATCCTCTTCTTTTGAAGCCTCCATCTTCATAGTTGATAAGCCAGTCCGCCAAAATATACCCATCATCTTTAAGGTTAAAAGCCAATGTAAATGCAAGGGTATAAACAGCCGTTATTGCAATAATACAATAGATAAAAACCTTAATATTAAAATATTGCACAATTTTTTTAAGCTCCATAGTGTATTTTTAAAATCTGCAAAAAACGAAATAACAAAATAATCTTATGTTGTCACAATTTCTCCATGTATCAGAATGACAAGTTTAGAGATGTTAATAAAATCAATCTGTTATAAATATTTGAAGTAAATTTTATTTTCTAAGTATAAAAAAGTTCAAGACCCTGCTTTCGTTAGGGTAATATAAAATTATAATAGGTATCAATAGAATAATTTGCCTTTTTAGCATTAAAAACTGAAAAAACACAAAAGTTAAAAAATATAATAAAAATAAGCCCTGAAAAAATAAATCGTCTTTCCATTTTAGAAACTACAGAAAGCGCATTTCCCATAAGTAACATTACAAATCCCATAAAAACTCCCACCAATCTTGAGCTTAGGATGGGGTTTTCCCTTAGAATGAAAAAGGCACATATCCCTATTATGGTAACGTTTCTGTAATACTCATAATAAGGGCTTTTCTCTTCTAATTCATCATTAAAATATAAAATAAAACATGTATAAAGGGCCATTAAGACCTCTGGAATACCAAAACCTCCATTAATCCTGGCATATTGTTCATCCATATATCCATTAACTCCATCTGAAATTGAAGTACCTCCTGCTATAAAATTCAAAAACACACCAAGCTGTTCATATATTCTAAAGGGAGACAATATCATTGAACCTAAAACTAAAAAGAATATTAAGAACTTGTTCATGGGAATTCTAACCAACCAGTATAAGGGTAAGGTCGCCCATGCCGAAGTGTGAAATCCTGCGGCAAGAAACACGCAGATAAAGTACTTCCATAGCTTCCTTTCTTTAATAAAAATAAAAGAATAAAACATAATTCCTCCGGCCACCGATTGCCTCATCTGTCCTCCTGTGGATATTAACATTCCAGGAATAAAACCTAATAAAAGTAAAAGTGTAGGGTAATCCGAATTTTTAATTAAAAATTTATATACTAATGTTAGCGAGATAATGGCTACCAATAGGGTAACTACATAAAAAGGAAGCCCAAGATCAAGGACTATCTTATTCATTAATATATATAGCCATTCTATTCCTAGTTTGGGAGAATTACTAAATGGAATATTACTTAAAAAGATGGTTGAATAATCATAAATATAGGAATAACTAAAAATCCCTTTATAAGATCCGTAATCTGGTCCAACATCCTTTCGAAATCCAATCAAAATAATCTGAATAAAACAAATTGTATATAATATTCTAGGATCTATGTATTCACCAGAATATTCTTTGAAAGCAAGAAATAATAAAATAATGAAAATAACTAAAAAATATAGTGGTAATATGTCCATAATTAATTTATCAAAAAATCATATATTAATAAAATCTCATAGGCTAAGCTAAGCTTATTCTTTAAAATTATTTTACGAATATCCAAACCAAAGCATTAATCTCCTTAGCGGCGCTGCTACTTCAATCCCAACAAAGCAGGAAGGAGCTCTATAGAGAAAATTGGCCAGAAAAATTAACAATATAAAAATCATATTTTTTTTAGCAAAAATAGTTTTATAATCAAAAACTGATGTTTTTGAATCAGTAATTGGCAAAAGAGAAATAATCAATAAGCTCCAGAAGATAAACAAATTGTAAAACCATCTTCCAATATCAATAGCAATCAAAAACAAGGGTATTGTACAAAGTAAGCAAACCAAAAAGGAAAATACCAATCTTTTTACATCTTCTCTCTTAAATTCTCTTATATATAAATAAAAAATTACATATATAAACTGAAATATGAAAGTGATACTGTAAAGTGAGTAGTCATAAAGATGTTTATAATAGTAATCTAATTTGATCAACTCATTTTCTTTCCACGTAAAGATATTATCACTTTGAAAATTGATTCCGCAAGCTTTAATTACATCCATAGTATATTCTGATCCCACATTTTTCATACCCCAAAAAAAGATAATCAAAGCAGGAATACAGAACGACAATGAAATTAAGATAACCTTAGAAAGCTCAATTTTCTTTGTATGAAAATAATATAAAATAACGAAGCACGGAAAAAAGAAAACAAAACTTTCATGTATAAAAACCGAAACAAAAAATAGTATATAAAATGAGTACCATTGCCACTTTTTAATATTACCCTTTGTAAGGACATAGGTAAAAAAAGATAGCATAAACCATAAAATACCATCTTTTCTGGCCCCCATTCCGGAGTCAGAGACAAATCCCCACAAACAAAACGGCGTAAATAAAAATACAAAATCTAAAATATTATATTTTTTCAATTTTATTAATCGCACCAGGTAATAAAAAAAAAGAAAATGGAATAGAAATTGGAAAAAAAACACAGTGTACTGTACTTTAATCTGAAACTTCTCGTACATAAAAAATACGATTGTTCCCAGCAATCCTCTTCTTTTAAACCCTCCATCCTGATAATTAATAAGCCAGTCCCCAAAAGGATAACCATTAGCAATGGTGTACGCGAAATAAATCTTAAAAATCAAAAAAAGTGTAATAAAAAATAAAAAAAATCGCAAAAAATAGTTTGTTATAGAACTCATTTGTGTTTTAATACTGTTAATTTGGAACAACGCAAAGGTAATTAATTTCGTAAAAGAAATTGTTAATATACGTTAAAGTTTTTACTGAGTATCCGAAATTATTCATAAGCCTTTACTATTGGTAATAGCAAGGCTATCAAAGAGTTTTCTCCAAATGGATCTTACAATCCAAATTGGTCGTGTTCAGATAAAATCAGAACAATTAATTCCATAAAAAAACCATCTCAAAAACTGAGACAGTTTCAAATTTCACATTAACTCATTATTCTTCTTTGATAATCTTCACTATGGTTTCAGAATTATTAATTCTTACTAAATAGGCTCCGGATATTAATAAAGAAAGTTAACCACCGGTGAATTGGCATTGGAATTATCAAATGTGCCATTCCCCTGAAAAGACAAAACGATATCATCCAGTTTTCTTACCAAGTGTTTTGAAGTTATCCTATCTTTCACTCCTGAAACAGTTCTATTCCGATTATATAAAATGCTTCCGTTTTTTAGGTATGAAAAAGATTCTGTACTGGTTTTCATCCAGATCATAGGTATTTGGAGGTAAAGCTGTGCTCGCCCATGTATGAGACGATGTAATACAAAGCATTTCAACAAAATAGCATATAACTTAATCCGAAAGAGTATTATAGGTGTTCCAAATCCTATTTACAATGAAAAAGATCCTAAAAAAAGTCATTTAACTTAAATAAATCTGTTGCCAGAAGTAATTTCTAAAAAAATTTCAATAAAAATTTTAGCGGTAATCCCATATCAATACCGAGTTCATATGATGGAACCCGATAAATAAAGTCAGCGATGAGAACAAGAGAAAGGAAAATTATATTTTTATAGTTTACTAATGACCTGTCCATTATTTTTATCTCTCCTTTTCTATCAGGAAGTTGGAAAATAAGTATAATAAAAAAAAGAATAAAGTGGTTATACAGCCATCTTCCAATATCAATAGCAATTAAAAATAGAGGAATAGTAGATATAATGAATATAAAAAAAGCGATTAATAAGAGTTTCTTATTTGAAAATTCATTTTTCTTAATGAGAAAAATATAATATAGAATAAAAAACACTTGCAAAGTAAAACTAACTAAATAAAGGCTAACTGTATTTATATTTTCTAAATAATATTTTGTCTTAATCAGCTCATTTTCTTTCCATTGAAAAATGTTTGAATCTTGTAAATTTATGCCACACTCATTAATAAGTCGAAGCGTATATCCATAATCCGGGTTCATATTTCCCAGAAAAAAAATAAATATTCCCGGAATATAAAAAGCCAGTAAAATTTTAAGAGTCTTTTGAATATCTAATTTCCTATTGTGAAGGAACAGTATAAATAAAAAATAAGGGGCATAAAAAATAAAACTTTCATGAATGAAAATTGATAACGAGAAAGAAATCAATAGAATATTCTCTCGAAATCCGGAAAATTTATTTTTTATTAATAAGTAAGCAAATATTGCGAAAAGCAACCATAAAATTCCATCTTTTCTAGAGCCAATAGCCGCATCAGAAAAAAATCCCCACAGACAAAATGGAGTAAGAAATAAGAAAACATCTATAATATTGGTTTGCTTCAGCTTAAATAGTAATGATAAAAAATAAAAAAACAGGATATAAACTATTGCCTGAGCTACAAAAACAGAATATTGTAATTTTATTGAAAATGAATTATAAAAGAAAACAAAAACAGTACCTAGCAGCCCTCTCCTTTTAAATCCTCCATCTTGATAATTAATAAGCCAGTCTCCGAAAGCAAACCCATTACATGCGTAATAAGCAAATCCAATTTTAAATAAACAAAGAATAGTAACACCTATGAGGTACCATCCTAATTTAAATCCTTCCAACCTTTTTTTCATCGAACCTAATTTATTATAAATCATCAAACTCAATAATCATATTCAATTAATAACCAATATAATATATAAATTCCAAACTATAATCATAAAAAAAGGATGTAATAATTTCATCTATTTGGTATGATATTTTTAAACTGATAGGAAGCCGCAACAATTCCAGTAAGAATTAATGGTAAGAAAAGTCTTACTTCCCAAAAAAGCCCTACCATAGCAATCATAACAAGATAGGGAAAGGAAAAAAACAGATATTTTTTAATCAGCATTTTACCCTCATCATTACATAAGACATAGCTGAAATACAGACTTATTATTCCAAACAAAAGACCACTTATATTGAAAGGGCTGCTAAAGTTAGCCAGAAAATAAATACCCTCTACAAAAGACAGATCCTGATGTATCATCATCCGAAGCCCAGCATAGGGAACAATAAAGGCAAGCACTAAAAACAGTGTTTCCTTAATAAAAGTGAAATCTTTCTTTTTCAGTTTCTCAAAATCTATAAAAACGGCAGCAAAAAATGAAATATTCAGGCAAGATGTTTCTCTTACCAATGTAGAAATCATAATAACAGTACACAGCAGTATAAAATCTACAGGTTTTCTGTTTTGCAAATATTTCAAAGTTAATAAAACGCCTAAAAGATAGCAGAAAATAGCAATAGAATCACAGTTTGTGGGAACGTACTGTACAATTACAATGAAGAAAACAGCCAGTAGATGAATTAGTCGTCGGATGTTCAGGTTTAAAAGAATTCCTGCGGGTTTAAGCTTAAAAATTAAATGTAAAATGATTGAAGACAGCACAAAAAAGAAACTATTGATCAAAAAAATGCTGTGATAAAACATTGTTCCCTGCTTCAAAAGAAAACCTTTCAGAAATAAAAAATGGTGATCCACAACAAAAGTCACAGCATCTGTAACATGTACACTAAGATAATTGGGAATCACTCTGTAAGCATATACCGACGAGAACATAAAGTCGGGAGCCTTTTCCATGGTTTTCAATCTTACATAAGAAGATTCAAAGCCGTAGTAAGACATTGCAAACAGCAGAAATGGGAGTACTATTATAAATAGGAATCCGTTTATTTTTTCATCATTCTTTTTCAACATATCTAAAACAGATTCTTATTTTTTAATAATAATTGTGGTTTAAAATACATTTCATTAAAAGGGAACCTATGCAAAAGTAAAATATTTTTTTATTCTTACTAGAATATTTTATTGATTTTCAGGCAAAACTTATCGCATAACTATTTTGAAGTAATTCTTAAAAATTTAAATTTGCAGACTTGACTTACATGTAATGCATCGTTTTTTTATATTTTTATATTATCTGATCTCCAAAAACAAAATCCTCTCTGTTTTTACAGCCTTAGGAATTGCCACTTTGTGCCTTTTCTTTGCTTCAAAGATTACCTTTGAGGAAGACATCAATCAGATTATTCCCAAAAACGAAAAATCAGATCTTACAGCAAAAGTGCTTAAACAGCTTAACTTTTCAGATAAGATCATCGTCATTATAGAAAACAAATCTAATGAAGACAGCTTCCAGCTTTCTGAAACAGCAGATACTTTTTTACAAAAAATTGAACCTTTACAAAAATATATAGGTTCAGTACAAGGAAAAGTGAATGATCATGAGATTTCCGAGACATTCGATTTCGTTAATCAAAATCTACCTCTATTTCTTAATGAAAACGATTATAAGCAGATTGAAGGGAAGCTTCAAAAAGACAGCATTGCCCAACAGGTAGAGAACAACTATATTTCACTGGTATCCCCTACAAGTCTTGTTACAAAAGAGTTCATCAAAAAAGATCCTCTGGGACTGACTTTCTTGGGTATCAAAAAACTAAATGCCTTAAATATCAGCAAGGATTTCAAATTGGAAGACAGCTATATTGTGACTAAAGACGGAAAAAATCTTTTACTTTTCATTGATCCTAAAAATAAGAGCAATGATACAAAAGCCAATGAAGCTTTTGTTGACCAACTCAATATCATAAAAGACGGAATTAATAAACAATTCAAGGGTAAAACAGAGATTAGTTATTTCGGTTCTCCGGTTATTGCTGTTGCCAATGCAAAACAAATTAAAAAGGACATTCAAAACACGGTGGTAATCTCCATGACGGTATTGCTGATCCTGCTCATCTACTACTTCAGAAATTTCTTTACTCCAATCATTGTTTTTCTTCCCACGGTATTTTCTGTTTTATTGGCTTTATTGGTGTTGTATTTTATTAAGGATAAAATTTCAGCTATCTCATTAAGTGTAGGGGCCATCCTTATCGGAATTACTATCGATTATGCACTGCATATTCTCACCCATTATAAACACAACAATAATATTGAAGAGCTTTACAAGGAAATTACACAACCTATTATATTAAGTAGCGCAACTACTGCTGTTTCTTTTTTGTGTTTGGTTTTCGTAAGATCTGAAGCATTGAAAGATCTGGGGCTTTTTGCAGCCATTACGGTTATTTTATCTTCCATTACAGCATTGATTATTGTTCCACAACTTTATAAGCCGAAACAGCAGACAGGAGAAAAACTCAACACCAATTTTATCGACAAAATAGGGTCTTATCCTTATGAGAAAAACAAGCCTTTGATTATCGGATGTTCCGTTATCATTATCGCATGTCTGTTTGGATTCAGGCATGTAGGTTTTAATGAAGACATTGGTGACCTAAACTACATTCCAAAGGAAATGAAGATCAGTGAAGCCAAGCTGCAGAAACTTTCAGACATTACCTCAAAATCAATTTATACAATTTCTTACGGAAATTCTGAAGAAGAAGCTCTTGCCAGGAATTCTCAATTAAGTACTTTCCTTGAAAAAGAGAAAAAAGATGGTAAAATTCTTAGCTACAATTCTATTGGAAGCATTGTATTATCAGAAAAAGACCAGCAAAAGAAAATTGATGAATGGAAAAATTTCTGGAATGATCATAAAAAGAGTCAAACTGTTTCAGAATTGGTCAGTAACGGAAATAAATTTGGTTTCAACAGCTCTGCTTTTGATAATTTCAATGAAATTTTAAATAAAAACTATTCAACATTAAGTCTTAGGGACTATGAAAAAGTGAAAGCACTCCAGATTTCAGAGTTTATGAGCAATGAAAATGGTTTTTACACGGTTTCCAATGTGGTAAAAGTTGACGAAAGCAAAAGAGATGCTTTTATTAAAGATATTGAAAAGAAACATGATGCTCTTGCCATAGACCGCCAGCAGATGAATGAAAACTTTCTAGGCTTACTGAAAAGAGACTTTAATACGCTGATCAATTATTCTCTTTTGGCGATTGTTTTAACGATCATTGTGTTCTTCAGGAACTTTGAATTAACCATCCTTACCATGTTTCCTATTGTTTTAACAGGGGTGGTAACGGCTGGAATCCTTTATTTCTTAGGTCTGGAACTTAATATCTTTAGTACGGTAGTTTGTACACTGGTTTTTGGTGTGGGAGACGACTTCAGTATTTTCCTTACACAGGCTATGCAAAAGGAACATACCACAGGGAAAAATGAGCTTCCAACGTATAGAACTTCTATTATTTTAGCAGTATTTACCACCATTCTTTCCATTGGTTCTCTGATTTTTGCGAAACATCCTGCATTACATTCATTGGCTTTAGTGGCCTTGATCGGTATGTTTTCTGTAATTATTATTACGTCTACCCTTTATCCGTTTTGGTTTAGGTTACTTATTACCAACAGAGCAAAAAAGGGGCTTTCCCCTATTACGTTCAGATTATTATTACGAGCAGTATTTTCGTTTTTATATTATGGACTTGGAGGATTGATATTTTCTGCAATAGGAAGTATATTTATTAAAAATTCTAAGGGTAAAACACTGGATATTATTAAATTAATTCTGGCTAAATTTTTAACATCTGTTCTTTATTCAAGTCCTCTTGTGAAGAAAAAAGTGACTAGAAACCCTGCTGAAGATTTCAGCAAACCGGCTGTAATTATTGCCAACCATACGTCTTTCCTGGATACACTGGCTATTGCCATGGCCACTCACAAAATCATTTATCTGGTTAATGACTGGGTGTATCAGTCTCCTGTTTTTGGAAGATTGGTAAGGGCATTGGGCTTTTATCCGGTTTCACAAGGTATTGAAAACGGAATGGACAAGTTGCAAGAAAAAATTGCACAAGGGTACTCTCTGGTAGTTTTTCCTGAGGCAGAACGTTCTTATAACAATGATGTCAAAAGATTCCATAAAGGAGCATTCTATCTTGCAGAGCAATTTAAATTAGATATTCTTCCGCTCTATATCCACGGAAATTCTGAGGTATTACCCAAAGGTGATTTCATTATCTACGATGGAAGCATTACGGTAAAAGTGGGTGAAAGGATCAGTAAGGATGATCTAACCTTTGGCAAAGATTATTCTGAACGAACCAAAAAGATCAATGCTTATTACAGAGAAGAGTTTGCCAAGCTGAGAGAAGAAATTGAGGATGAGAACTATTTTAAAAAGAAATTACTCTTAAGTTACTTATATAAGGACAGTGAAGTGGTAGCAGAGGTAAAGAAAGACTTCAAAACCAATAAATCTGTTTATTTTGAACTGAACAAGCATATTTCTAAAGACGCCAACGTTCTGCATATTGCTGATGATTTTGGCCAAAAAGATGTACTGCTTACGCTCTATCAGGCTGGCCGAAGAGTTTTCTCATTCATTAAGGACAAAGAAAAGCGAGTAATCGCAGCACATAGTTATTTAGTTAAAAGAAGAAAGATAAATTATATACAGGACCTTTCAGAAATGAATAAAAACATTGATGTTCTTCTGGTTTCAGATGACAGCTTCACGATGAATGATGTTCAAACTCTTCCGGAAACCATCATATTTATTAATACAGAAAATCTTTTATTTGAAAGTAGTAATTATGCATTAAAATTTAGTTCTGAATCATTAAAAGTATTTAAAACTAAATAATAAATATGAAAAACATATTTTTGTAAGCGCTAAAAAGATTCCATGAAAAAAAACATACTTGTAATATATTATTCACAAACCGGCCAGCTGGAGGATATTGTGAGAAATATAGCCAAGCCTTTTGAAGCTCAAAAGGATGAATATGAGATTACGTATTATAATATTCAGCTAAAGGAAGACTTCCCTTATCCTTGGCCGAGTGATGTCTTTTTCAATACTTTTCCGGAATCTTATTTACAAATTCCCAAAGAAATCTTACCTCCTTCAGAAGAAATACTGAACAAGAACTATGACCTTATCCTGTTTGGATATCAGGTCTGGTACCTTACCCCATCCATTCCTATTATTTCATTTCTGAAAAGTGGTTATGCAGAAAGAATCCTTAAGGATACTCCTGTAGTTACCATTTCGGGTACCAGAAATATGTGGATGCTTTCTCAGGAAAAACTAAAAGTTTATCTAAGAGATCTAAAAGCAAAACTTGTCGGAAATATAGCATTGGTAGACAGACATGATAACTATACCAGTGTATTAACCATTATTCGATGGCTGACAACGGGGCAAAAGGAGAAATCAGGAATTCTTCCTGCCGCAGGTATTTCCGATGAAGAGATTGCAGGTTCAGTAAAATACGGTGAGATTATCAAAAAGCATTTCAAAAACAATGATCTGAGCAATTTACAACCGGATCTTGTAAAAAATGGAGCCATTGAAATCCGCCCTTTCCTGGTGCGTGTAGAAAAGGTAGGAAATAAGATTTTCACAGTATGGTCTAATCTGATTATCAAGAAAAAAGAGAAACGTCCATTGCTGATAAAATTCTTTAAGGTATATTTGATGACTGCGATATGGGTAATCTCACCTGTCGTATTAGTCTTGCACCTGCTTACAACCCCTATATTTTGGTTTAAAAGACAAAAACAAAAAACATATTTACAAGGAATTAATTTAAAATAGAATGTACGACGTATTTATAACAAAGGCATCAAAATATTTACCCAATGAACCGGTATCAAATGATGAAATGGAGACGTATCTTGGGCTTATCAATGACGCGCCTTCTAAAGCAAAATCACTTATTTTAAGAAATAATAAAATTACAACAAGATATTATGCTTTAGATAAGGAAGGAAACCCTACGCATTCCAATGCGCAGCTTACAGCAAAAGCAATCGAAGGACTTTTTGATGAAAATTTCAAAAAGGAAGATATGAAGTTATTATCCGTAGGAACTACTTCTCCTGACCAGATTCAGCCTTCACATGCCTCTATGGTTCATGGTGAACTGAACATCGGGAAATCTATTGAAATCAATACGGCAACCGGTCTTTGCAACTCAGGAATGAATGCCCTTAACTACGGATTCCTTTCTGTAAGAGCTGGTGTACAGGATAATGCAATATGTGCAGGTTCTGAGAGAATGTCTGCATGGATGACTGCAGATAAATTCAACCATGAGGCTGAAAATTTAATATTATTGGAAGAAAGACCCATTATTGCTTTCAAAAGAGAATTCCTTAGATGGATGCTTTCTGATGGAGCAGGTTCTTTCCTATTAGAAAATAAACCAAGAGAAAATAGTATCTCTTTAAGGATAGACTTTATTGATTTCTATTCTTATGCTCACGAAATTGAGGCATGTATGTATGCCGGATGTGACAAGCAAGAGGACGGAAGTTTAAAATCTTGGGCAGATTATCCATCTGACGCATGGCTAAAGCAATCCATATTTGCTATTAAGCAGGACACTAAAATCCTGGATAAATATATTCTGGTAAAAGGTGCTGAAAGCTTAAGAGCTTCTTTTGACAAGCATAATTTAGATCCTGAAAAAATTGACCACGTATTGGCTCATATTTCTTCCGGTTATTTTAAGGATGGCCTGAAAGATGAGTTCGCTAAAAAAGGAATGGACTTCCCTGCAGAAAAATGGTTCTATAACCTTTCTGACATCGGAAATATTGGTGCCGGATCTATCTTTGTGGCATTAGAGGAATTGATGAACTCAGGGAAATTACAAAAAGGAGAAAAAGTACTCCTTTGCGTTCCTGAAAGTGGAAGATTTGCATATTCTTGTGCTCTATTAACGGTTTGCTAATGGAAAACAAATTACCAACATCCGATAAAGATTTTGTAGAAAGCCTTATTCCACAACGTGCTCCTTTTGTAATGGTACATGAGTTATCAGAATATTCTGAAAACCACCTCATCTCGGGATTTGAAGTAAAAGAAGACAACCTGTTTATTCAGGATGGTTCTTTTCAGGCTTCAGGACTTATTGAACACCAGGCGCAAAGTGTAGCCCTGCATACGGGTTATAAATATTATTTGCTTGGAAAAGATGCTCCTACCGGATATATTGGAGCCATTAAATCCTTTGAAGCAGAAGTATTGCCTAAAATAGGTGATCAGCTGAAATCAGAAGTAACCATCCTCAATGAGGTAATGGGAGTAACGCTGGTAGATATTATTACAAAATTAAACGGTGAAGTGATTGCAAAGTCTCAAATGAAAACTGCTGTAAAATAATTTTCAATGGAAATCAGGGAAGAAAATATCATCAATATACACAACTTTTTACCTCATCGTGAACCGATGCTTATGGCAGACTATATTCTGGAGCTGACCAAGGAAAAAGTAGTGACTTCCTTTGAAATAAAAGAAGACAACATATTTGTTCACAATAATGAATTTGTAGAAGCCGGCCTAATAGAAAACCTGGCCCAAACCTGTTCATCTATCCTTGGACAAAGCTTCTTTGAAAATCCGGAAGCTGATACTAAAGTGATAGGTTTTATCACCAATATCAAGAAAATTGAAATTTTCGGACTCCCAAAAGTGAATGACAAGATCATTTCTAAAGCATCACTGATTTCCCAGTTTGAGAATATTTGCCATATCTTCTGCGAAACTTTTAATAATGACGAATTACTGATCAGAGCAGAGATAAATTTATTCATTCAGGAAGTAAAGTCTTAAGATTTAGCTTTATCTAAAGAAGAACTTAATTAAATAATATTAAAGATCCGAAGAAGTTTTTTATTTCTTCGGATTTTTTATTTACACAATCTAGTTATCGATCTTGGAATATTTAATTCAACATTTCATTCACCTGTTTCCAAATAAATTTTAGCAATCACAGTTTAGAAATCCTATACTTATCAATTAAAATCTATAATAGAAAAATTCTTTTATTTCCTTTCTTTTTTTGCAGATAACTGATTTTTATTAAATAAATCAATCAATGATGAAACAACGATTAACACATTGATTTAATGAAAGAAAAGAACGTTGATTATTTAAACTAGTCACAATTAAATGAATTATTTTAAGTGTATATATTTGCAGTAACATCGAAATATAGTTAAAGACAAATTTGGCTTTGTTGATACATATTTCAATTACACTATTAATTAAAAACATATTAAAATGAAAAAAATTTATTTAATTGCAGCCTTTGCTTTAGGCTGTTCAATTACATTTTCGCAAGTAGGAGTAAACATCAATAATCCCGAAAAAACACTGGACGTTAACGGTGAAGTAAAAATCAGGCAAATTAATGAGCTTACTACATTAGGATCCAATGAAAAAATCTTAGTTGTTAACGATACTGACGGAGTGGTTAACAAGATAGCTTTGAACAAATTTTATAATCCGAGCTCTATTAATCCAAGTATTTACGCGGCAGGCAGGCAATCATCTCTTAACCTCATCAATCTTGGAATTTCATTTGGTACTTGGCAAGCCCTTGATTATACGATTATAGATAAGACAATGGGTGATTCTAATCTTTTTTCTGATACAGATCACTCATATAAAGTCCCATCAACTGGGGTTTATTCAATTGGCTTTTACTTCCGTTATGGTAACGGAGTACAGCTATCCTTGTTATCTGGCCCGAAAGTGGGTATTTTAAAAAGAACGGGAAGCTTATATTCAGTATTAGATCAAAGAAGTTTTACAGGCATTAATCTAGCTTTAGCAAATGTAACCCTTTCAGAAACCTCAATGAATTCTATATATAGTCTGACACAAGGAGATTCATTGTATTTTGCTGTCGATCCTGGAGTAATTAATCTTGGACTTCTTTCTACAAGTAAATCTTCATTCTATATATACAAAATATCAGATTAATAAAACCTTGAACAGACAAGCAGTGATAAAAAATTTTATTATCATTGAAAGCCAAATAAAAAGCGGAACACTCCTGTTCCGCTTTTATAATTATTTAAACCTAAAAGGATTAATATCCGAAGATTTCTTCTAGAGATACTTCCTGAAACTCACCCATTTTGTTAATAGATTCCATATTCAGGTTTTCTTTCTTACCAATGATCGCTGTATTATATTTTACAGGCTTCACCTCAGTATTATAGAATCCTGTCAGTTGAGGCAATGTTAATCCTTGGATCTCAGCATATGTATCTTTTCTAAGGTCATAATCAACACCCAATTTTTTAAGAGCTAACTGACTAAAGAAAATATTCGTTCTGTTGATTCTGTTGGAAGCAATCTGCTTTAGTGCAGAACCTCTTGCGTTCTCAAACTGTGTCGGGATCTGTGGCAGCTCAACCATTAGTTCACTCATAGCGTTCACTGCTAGAGGAAGTTTGTTAGACTGTGTTCCAATATAATTCGTGATGTAGTTAGCATGTCCTTTTTCTGAAGCATTTGCATAAGAAACATAGGCAGAATAAGCCAGAGATTTACTTTCTCTAATCTCCTGGAAAACGATGGATGATAAACCTCTTCCGAAATATTCATTGAAAACATTTGATTTCCCAAAGTTGCTAAGATTTAAAGGAGTTCCCTTGGCCACTTTAGACATTTCCATTTGTACCATATCATAGTTAGTGAAGTACACTTTTCCTGTTGTAGCTGGTTCTGCATACTCTTTCGCTTTTACCGGCTGAAGACTTGTATTTCCGATATAAGGTTTAACTGCTTTCTCCAAACCTGTCTGATCCTGCCCATAAAGGAATACCTGATAAGGATACTGGTTCAGCGTTTTTACTTTTTTCATCAATTCTACAGCATCAATACTTTCAAGACGTGCCTTAGAAATAATATCAGTCATTCTGGAATCCTTACCATACTTTGCATAATTTGAAAGAGCAGACATAATTTTCACTTTATCTTTCTTCCCAACTTCTCTGGCTTCAAGAATGGTTTTCACAGTCTGGCTGTAAATAGCTTTATCTGCTTTCACATTGGTCATCCAGTGATTCATTAGCTCCACTCCTTTCTTCATATTGTTTTCAAGACCCGCCAAAGTAATAACCGTTTGGTCATTAGATGTTCTTAAATTGTAAGTAATCCCCAGTTTATAGAACTCTTCTTTCAATTGCTCCGGTGTATACTTATCGGTTCCAAGGTATTCGAAAACGGTTCCAGCTAAAGCAAGTTCCTTATCATTATCTGTTCCGAAAGGGAAAACATAACTTACCTGAGCAATTTCGTTATATTTATTTTTCACAAAGCTTACAGTCTTATCTTTTACCTGCGAAGTCTGAATGGCTGTTTTATAATCAATAAATTCAGGTTTAATTTCAGCAACTTTAGTACTCAAAATATCCTTAAGGAAAGGAGATTGTGCGTCTCTGTTCAATTTAATTGGAGTAATTCCTGGATTTTCTACACGAACTAACTTATCATTTACTCCTTTTTCCTTATAAACCACAACGTAGTTATCTTTATAGAAATCGTTAGCAAACTTTACAATATCAGCCTTGGTGATTTTTTCATATTGATTGATCTCATCCAGTTCCTGTTCCCAGGTTCTCTCTTTGATATAAGAGCTATAAAGCTTAGTAGCCAAACCATCTGCAGTCTCCCAATCTTTCATACGTTCAACTTTCTTATCATTTACGATCGCTTTCAGCATCCAATCCGGGAATTGTCCCTTTTTAACAAGGTCAAGCTGATCCAATAATAATTTTTTAGCATCATCAAAGCTTTGTCCCTCTTTAGGAGTTACCACTAATGCAAATGTTCCATACATTTTGAATGGAGATTCATAGGCTCCTGCGCCTAAAGTTTTTTGCTTTTGATTAATATTAAGGTCAATCAAACCAGCATCACCTCTATTGCTTAAAATTTCAGCCACTACATCTGCCAGTCTTGCTTCTTGGCTTCCATAAGAATCTGTTCTCCACGCCATCGTCATCCTTGGAGTAGATGGGCTCTTTACTGTTCTGGAAACAATTTGAGTCATTGGCTCTTCTGATACCATTTTTTTCATCGGAAGCTCTTTGTATTTGAAAGCTCCGAAATACTGATCAACTAATTTTATAGTTTTGTCAAAATCAATATCTCCTACCAATACTACTGCCATATTATTAGGTACATAATACGTATCAAAATACTTGTGAATAGCCACCATAGAAGGACTCTTCAGGTGTTCAGAAGTACCAATAGTAGTTTGTTGTCCGTTTGGATGTTTTGGAAAAAGAGCTTCCATCAAAGTATAATTTACAAGACGACCGTCATTATCCTGTGCTCTGTTGTATTCTTCATACACCGCTTCCAATTCTGTATGGAAAAGACGCAGTACCAATTCTGAAAAACGTTCTTTTTCTACCTTTAGCCATTTTTCAAGCTCATTGGCTGGGATATTATTTTTGTAAACCGTTTCATCCAACCATGTGTGGGCATTTGTTCCCGTAGCTCCTAATGAAGAAATAGCCTTGTCATATTCATTAGCGATTGCATATTTTGAAGCTTCCAGAGATACCTCATCTATCTTTTTGTATAGCTCTCTCTTCTTCGCAGGATCTTTTTCTGCCTTATGTTGCTCATAAAGATCAGAAATCTGCTGTAAGATCGCTTTTTCCTTCGCCCAATCCTGGGTTCCCAAATGAGAAGTTCCCTTGAAAACCATATGCTCTAAATAGTGAGCTAATCCTGTATTATCACTCGGGTCATTATTAGATCCTGTTCTTACAGGAATATAAGTCTGGATTCTGGGTGCATCTTCATTTTTTGCAAGATAAACTTTCAACCCATTTTTCAAGGTATATACCCTTACACCAGCCTGGTCATTCTTTACCGTTTCATAAGTATACCCCTGAGCATCTGTCAGCTTTTGTGTATCGAATTTCTGTGCCATTGCGCTTAGCATACAGAAAAGCGAAACAGAAATAAAAAACTTCTTCATAGTTGTTATTTAATAATTATTTTTCTATCCAAATTTCTACCC
Source organism: Chryseobacterium oncorhynchi (assembly GCF_002899895.1). Lineage (GTDB taxonomy): Bacteria > Bacteroidota > Bacteroidia > Flavobacteriales > Weeksellaceae > Chryseobacterium > Chryseobacterium oncorhynchi. The sequence goes on along the minus strand of NZ_PPEI02000006.1, from coordinate 211,311 downwards.
ATTAGTCTTATTATATAACACAGTTGTTACAGCAGATGTATTACAAACATGAATAATAAACAGTAATGGTCTTTTTTAAGATTTCATTACCTACAATTAGTTAAACATCCCTACTTCAAAAATAACAGTAAGTAAAAATCTTCTATGTTGTATCACTCAAAAGAAAAAGAGAGAAATTAATTACTCGGTTCTTTAAAAAGGAGAAAAAACAAATATTGTTTCTTTCATTAAAAACTGAACCTGAGCCTCTATACAACCTATATTTCACCATAATATCTTCATCAGATTCAGTATAATTTACATATAATGTATTTTCACTATTTTAGCCACCTGATTAAAAGAATCAAAACAGGTGAACCATTTTTCATCTGGAATCTAAAAAAATTAAACATTATTTAGATGAAAAAACAAGACCTACCCCAAGACGAAAGTAATTTGAAATCCGCCAACATGACAGAAGTTTTGTATGTGACGGATGAGAACGACAACTATACTACTGCTAACAGCACTGGCTGGGATGCAAAGAAAGCTGCTTTGGATGAATCCATGGAACTTATTCATGAAAGAATTGAAGAAGCAAAGCAAAACGTTGCCCATAATATTGTAAGCCCCATCGTTTATTTTATGGAACTGAATAAAATGGATCTGGGAGTACTTGCCTCTTATGTAGGAATATGGCAATGGAGGGTAAAAAGACACTTTAAACCCAATGTATTTAAAACACTAAGCGAAAGCGCACTGAAAAAATATGCCGATGCATTCGCTATTTCAGTAAACGAATTAAAAAACTTCGATGGAAAATAAATGGAATTTGTCTTATTCCATTTAACCAATGAAAAAGATATAAGCTGCAAATGAAATTAAACTTTGAACACCATCAGACTGCGCATTGCGAAAACGGTGTTGCTTCTAATCTATTGCTTAATAAAGGACTTAAACTAAGTGAACCCATGATCTTCGGAATTGGTTCAGGATTATTCTTTGTCTATCTCCCTTTTTTGAAAGTGAACTTCGCTCCGGGCTTCAGCTATCGTCCAATGCCAGGTGCTATCTTCAGTAAAGCAGCCAAAAGATTAGGAATAAAAATTAAAAGAGAGAAATTTTCAAAGCCCCAGGATGCTCAAAAGGCTCTTGAAAGAAACCTTGAACAAAATATCCCAACCGGACTTCAGGTAGGGGTTTTCAATCTTACTTATTTTCCTGAAGAATATAAATTCCACTTCAATGCACACAATCTTGTGGTGTATGGTAAAGAAGACGGAAAGTTCCTGATTAGTGATCCGGTAATGGATTACACCACTTCTCTTTCAGAAGAAGAGCTGGAAAAGGTAAGATATGCTAAAGGAGCACTTCCACCAAAAGGACATATGTATTATCCTGTTTATATTCCGGAAAATGTAAATCTGGAAGAAGCCATCAAAAAAGGAATCAAAGATACCTGTAAAAACATGTTGGCTCCGGTACCCCTTATTGGTGTAAAAGCTATGAGATGGGTTGCCAGGAGTATTCCAAAATGGGCAGACAAGAAAGGTACAAAAGTAACGAACCACTATCTGGGACAATTGATCAGAATGCAGGAGGAAATTGGGACTGGTGGCGGAGGCTTCAGATTTATTTATGGAGCATTTCTTCAGGAAGCAGCAGTAATTCTTAAAAATGATGAATTAAAGGAGCTTTCAAAGGAGATTACCTCTATCGGAGATCTTTGGAGAGATTTTGCAGTAGACATTGCAAGAGTATATAAAAACAGGAACTCTAAAAGCAATATCTACCACGAGCTATCAAAGACAATGCTTCATATTGCAGACTTAGAAGAAGCTTTCTATAAGAAACTGAGAAAAGCGATCTGATATGGCAGAGAATATGATTGAGATTAAAAATCTATATAAAAAATACAAAAATTCTGACGAGTTTTCGGTAAATGATATCTCATTGAGTATCGATAAAAACGAAATTTACGGAATTCTTGGACCTAACGGAGCAGGGAAAACAACATTGATTTCTATGCTTTCAGGATTAATTAAACCTACTTCAGGGCACTTTACCATCAATGGATTGTCTCCCCAAAAAGAGGGGTTTAAAATTAGACAGATCATAGGAATTGTTCCGCAGGAATATGCGCTCTATCCTACCCTTACAGCCCGGGAAAACCTAATGTTTTTCGGAAGCCTGTATGGATTAAAGCATAAACAGCTTACCAAGGCTATTGATGAGTCCTTAGAAATCATGGGGCTTTCAAAATTTGCCAATAAGCAGGTAGGTCAGTTCTCCGGAGGAATGAAACGTCGCTGTAACCTTATCGCAGGAACACTTCACAATCCTAAGGTTTTGTTTTTGGATGAACCAACCGTAGGAGTAGATGTTCAATCTAAAAAAGTAATTATCGATTTCCTTTTAGAATTAAATAAAAGCGGAACGTGCATCATCTATACTTCTCATCACCTTTCTGAGGCGGAGGAATTTTGTACCAAGATTGCCATCATAGACAGAGGAAGAATTCATGCCGTGGGAACTCCAGAGGAACTGGTTTCACAGATTACTCATGCAGAAAACCTTGAAGATGTTTTCATTTCATTAACCGGAAAAGAATTAAGAGATGTTGTTGTATAAACTGTGGAGAAGCTTTATTAAGGAAATTCTTCTCCTGAAAAGAGATATCGGAGGGATTGTCATCATTTTTGTAATGCCGTTACTTTTGATCGTAACCATTACCCTGATTCAGGATTCTACCTTTAAAAACCTTGAAGGATCAAAAATCCCAATCATTTTTATTGATAACGATAAGTCGGAAGTTTCAAAAAATATAAAAGGAGAGCTGGAAAACAGCAAAACGTTCCAATTACTGACCAATTTCAACGAAAAATCGGCGCAGGATGCTGTATTTGCAGGAGATTACCAAATGGCTATCGTTATTCCTGAAAACCTGACAAAAGATTTAAATTCCAATATTGATTCCAAAGTTCAGGCTATTGTCAGCTCATTTGGTTTGGAGGGTGATTCCGCAAAAACAAAGACAGAAGCTCCCAAGGCAAAGGAAATTCACTTGTACTTTGATCCGGCTACCAACGCAGGATTCAAAAACTCTGTGATGAACTCTGTCAATAAAATGGTTTTTGAAATCGAAAACAAAAAAATTTACAAGGCTTTTCAGGATCAGCTAGGAACCACAGAAAACCTTGATGAAAATAAAAACCTGATCAGCTTCAAAGAAATTACCCCGAAAAAAGGAGAAATGGACATCATGCCGAATTCTGTTCAGCATAACGTTCCTGCATGGACTCTTTTTGCCATCTTCTTTATTGTTGTTCCGTTATCCATTAACCTGGTAAAGGAAAAAAGTCAGGGAACAAGCGTAAGAGCCAGAATAAGCCCTACGCCTTATTTTGTTCATATTTTAGGAAAAACATTCACTTATCTTATCATCTGTATCATTCAGTTTTTGCTAATGGTAGCAGTAGGTGTTTTCCTTTTCCCTTATATGGATCTTCCGGCATTTGATGTGTCAGGAAAAATGTTCCAGCTTATTACGGTAACATTGTTCGCAGGGCTTGCAGCCATCGGATTTGGAGTATTACTGGGAACCATTGCAGACACACAGGAACAATCAGCCCCTTTTGGAGCAACATCAGTAGTTGTACTGGCAGCAATTGGTGGAATCTGGGTTCCGGTATTCTTAATGCCTGAATTTATGCAGACCGTAGCCAAATTCTCTCCCATGAACTGGGGACTGAATGCTTATTACGATATTATTTTAAGAAACAGCGGAATTGGAGGTATTGCTAAGGAATTAGCATTCTTATTTTTATTTTACCTTGCAACGGTAGCCATTTCCATTTTTTATGAAAGAAAACAAAATGCAGTCTAACGAAAACATATTAACCTGTACTGAAGAAGTAAGAGTACGATTCAATGAAACAGATCCGCTGGGAATTGTCTGGCATGGTCATTATATTGTCTATTTTGAAGACGGAAGAGAAGCTTTTGGTCGTCAGCATGGCTTAACTTATCTGGACATTCAAAATGCAGGATTTGTAACCCCTATTGTAAAAAGCACATGTGAACATTTTCTTCCCTTAAAATATGGGGAAACGTTTAACATTATCACCACTTTCATCAATTCTGTGTCTGCTAAATTGATCTACAGATATGAGATTTTCAATCAGGAAGATAAATTAGTCTGCAGTGGAGAAACCATTCAGGTGTTTTTGGATAGCAATGGAAGTTTATGTTTATACAATCCGGAGTTTTTTCAAGCTTGGAAAGATAAAATGGGATTATCATGAAGCAGGAAATTTACATCACAGATTACAACTGCGTAACTCCTTTAGGTTTTAATATAGATTCTAACTGGGAAGCGCTTTTAGCCGGAAAGTCAGGAGTTGCTTTACATACAGTCATAGAAAACCAGGACGCTTTTTACGCCTCCATGATTAATACGGAAGAACTGATTGAAGAATTCAGTAAAAACTTTGACAGTCAGGAATTCACAAGGCTGGAAAAAATGCTTCTTCTAAGTCTGAAACCACTGATTGAAAAACATAGTATAACTGAAGACACCGCTTTTATTCTATCAACCACAAAAGGAAACATCAGCTTATTAAAAAACCAATCTGGGTTACCCGAAGGGGTATATCTTCCAAAATTAGCGCAGAAAATTGCTGATTTTTTTGGATTTAAAACAAAACCTATCGTGGTTTCAAATGCCTGTGTATCTGGGGTTATGGCAATTGCTGTTGCCAAGAACATGATTCAGGCAGGGAAATACAAGAATGCCTTTGTGATTGCAGGTGATGAACTCTCAGAATTTGTTATTTCAGGATTCAATTCATTTCAGGCCATTGGTACTGAACCTTGCAAACCTTATGATCTAAACAGAAACGGGATCAATATCGGAGAAGCTGCCGCCGCAGTGTATATTACTTCCGAGACTTCTGAAAATGATAAATTCAGATTCAGAGTATTGGGTGACTCAGCCATCAATGACGCCAATCATATTTCCGGCCCTTCAAGAACCGGAGACGGATTATATGGAAGTATTAAAAATGCAATGAATGAAGCCAATATTTCTGCAGAACAAGTTGATTTTATTTCTGCTCATGGAACCGCAACATTGTATAATGATGAGATGGAAGCCATTGCATTCAACAGAATGGAATTGCAAAATGTTCCTTTGAACAGTATGAAAGGTTTCTACGGACACTGTCTTGGAGCTTCCGGACTTCTGGAAAGCATTATTTCCATGGAAAGTGCTCTTCACAACACATTGATTCCATCAAAAAACTTTGAGGAAATGGGAGTATCTCAGCCATTGAATATTATTAAGGAAAATCAGCCTGCAACAATCAGATATATTTTGAAGACAGCATCAGGTTTTGGTGGGTGTAATGCCGCAATTGTATTGGAAAAAATAAATGGCACTTTATAACTTAAAAAACTCCGGAATTTCCGGAGTTTTTTATTTAAAGTCTATAGAAACATTAATTTCAAATTGCTCTTTTACTGGAATTCCAGTTACTTAATTTCCTTTGCAATCATGATTTTTTCATTCATAATATTATCCCACAATTTATCATCTGCTATTGGTAAATGGGTCTTATTATTAAGCATCTGTTTCGGGAGGAATGCAAAATAAAAATCATATGATCCACCAACAATACCTTTTTCAGGAATATAAGCAAAACGATCAATACCTCTTTGTGAGTTATAACCATCTATGACCCACCACCCGTCAAAAGTCCAAAATTGATAAACATCATTTTTTCCAATCTTATATTCTTTGGAAAGATAGTTTCGGAAATTATAATTCATATCTCCATAATGAATGTGATCTGCTTCACGTACATCCATGGGAAATATTAGTTTAGGATTTCTTTTTGTGTATATCTCCGTATATAATGCTGCCATTTCGTTTATACTTACTTTCTTTTCCATCGTATTGATGGTACCATATGAAGAAACCAATGGAAATGGATAATTTTCAATATTAAAGACTTCTATAAGATTAGCAGCAGATGCATAATAGTGTTTCCCTACCTTTTTAATTATTTTTCCATATCCAAAATCCTTATTCTTTGGTTCCCTTTTATATATCCAATTCTCCAATTGCTTTTTAGTATAGATATCTTCCTTTGAAACTTGAACATCCAATTTTTTCCAATTATCATTTCCCTCTAAATTAGGTAAAACGGTAAATAATACTAGCTTATGAGGTAAAACATAAACATTATAAAGTTCGATCGTTTTATCTATTCCATACAATTCTTTAGTTTGTAGAGTGTATTTTTTTACCGTATAATTACTTTGCAGGCTATCCAAACTAATATACTGCTGTGAATAGCTGATATTGAATAATATCATTAAAATAATTAATAACAATTTTTTCTCTCCCATTATTTTGAACATTTAATTCCTAAACTATTTCCCTTTCTAGTATCTCTTTCATCGTCGTTCTTGTTGATTTCATCATTTGTTACAGAGCTACTTTGCACGACCCCAGCTTTTGCCATAGCTTTTGCTGTTTCAATAGGGAGCTTAGGATTATAAGACGTTATTGCATTTACCATTCTGTCTATAAAGGGACCATAGTTTGTGTGTGCTTTATCTAGTTCATATTTAACAACAGTATTTCCTGCACCATCCTTAATTTCATACGCATTAATTTTAGGAAACTTAGCTATATATTCATCATATGATAAAGTTGTAAATTGGTATCCCAAATATGCATGTATTGTCTCATGATACATTGTCACTAAGATATATTCTTTTGTACCATATCGCAATACATCTGCATTTAAATCAATAGTGGCACTAAAGATACCATCCTTTTGGGAAGCACTTGATCTAACACCATCTACATCTCCCATTCCTTCCTTTGGCTGAAAAGTAATATTTACTTTATCACTCTTTCCAAAAGTATCTTGTAAAAGTTTAGCCAAATCATTACTTAAGTTAGGTAATTCTTGAGCTATTTCATAGGCACAAGGAAATTCTTTTAGTTTTTCAGTATCTATTTTATCCGCAGAAGACTGAGAACTACCACCACCGCTACCGTCGCCATAGTCACCAGGTCCACCTCCCATATCATGTCCACCTCCCATATCACTATCCGGATCTGGCTTTGTTAGTACTGGCTTTTTTACAATGATAATAACTTCTCCCACATCAATAGTCCTACCCGTTGCAAAGGAGCTATAATGTTGTTGAAATATATGAATAAGATAATCGCGATCTGGATGTCCCTCTTTATATACATCGAAGTAAAGAAAATCTCTTTCCGCATTAATCACACCTCCAATTACAGCAGTAACTTTTCCATCTATAAGCATTGGAAACATTATGAGTTTTTTTCCACCATCTAAGTCCATATCCTGAGAAGAAACTTTTAGATCAACAGTCCCATACTTGTTCTCAAGCTCTATTCTCTTTTCCGGATATTTCTCGAAGTAGGCTAATATAGAATTTCCAAAAGGTACTGCGTAATTATTAGAATCTGTATTTCTGGAAAGACTTCTTTCCTTTTCAAAGCGTTCAAAAAAGACAATCCTTTCTTTTTCCGTATGTTCTGTTCCTGCCAGTATCTCATCTGTCCTACATGAATTAAGGGAAACAGATAATGTACAAAATAATAAAAGTCTATAAACTAAATTTTTCTTCATGCATTTGTTTTTTAATAACTAAATTTTTATCACTCTCATGTGATAGCCTTGGTAAAAATATAATAAATTTTTATCTGAGCTACAAAACTCAATAAGATTTATAACAATTAATTATTATTTTATATTTGTAAAAAATAGAAAACCTGCTAGAAAATGGCAGATCTCTCATTAATGAAAAAGACAAACACCTGTACCATAGAACATTCAAAAATAACCATCAACGGAGACATTATTTTTGAAAGCCAGAACGAAACTTTTCAGGAATTTGCAAAAGAAGCTTACAAAAGCATGGACCTTAGCTATCCTAAGTTTCACAAAATGGACAGCTTAAGCAAACTTGCTTTTCTTTCTGCCGAAATGCTTTTAAAGGATGAAGACCATAGCAGAACAGCATTGGTTTTTGCCAACAAATCATCTAGTTTGGACACTGACTTTAAATATCAGGAAAGTATCAATTCTCAGGAAAATTACTTTCCAAGCCCTGCTGTATTTGTGTACACATTACCCAACATTTGTGTAGGGGAAATCAGCATTAAGCACAAAATGCAGACAGAGAATGCCTTTTTTGTATTGGATGAGTTTGATGAAGAATTTTTAAACGATTATTCTGAACAAATCCTCCGATCAGGGAAAGCAGACAAAGTATTATGTGGCTGGGTTGAATTATATCAGGAAAATTATAAAGCTTTTGTATATTTGCTGACCTTATAAAAATACAACACTATAACCTTGTAACAATGTAACAACGAAGCCATCCCCAAATAGGCAAATTGAAACATTACTATATTGGTAAATTAACTAAATTATGGAAAACTTAAAAACTGAATTGAAACACAAAATTATTGAAGTTCTAAACCTTGAAGACGTTTCTGTAGAAGAAATTAAAGATACAGATCCATTATTCGGAGGAGGATTAGGTCTTGATTCTATTGATGCCTTAGAACTTATCGTTCTTCTTGATAAAGATTATGGAATCAAATTAGCCGATCCTAAAAAAGGAAAAGAAATTTTCCAATCTATCGATACAATGTCTAAATTCATTGAAGACAACAGAACAAAATAAAATTAATATAACAATTTAATAGTGTATCAATGTACCCATAATTGGTGAAATTTTACATTGATACATTATTACATTACTTAATACAATGAGCCAAAAAATTGCCATAACAGGGATGGGCATCATTTCTTCCATTGGAAACAATGTGAAAGAAAATTTTATTTCATTACAATCCGGAAAACATGGTATTTCAGATATTCAAATGTTTGATACCCGCCATGCAGGAACGATTAAAACAGGTGAGATAAAATTATCCAATGAGGAGCTTGTGCAAAAACTTCAGCTTGATGAAGATAATAATGTAACAAGAACTTCCTTATTAGGGATGGTTGCTGCAAAGGAAGCTGTAGAAAGTGCCGGAATTTCAGACATTAATGAATATAGAACGGGGCTTATCTCATCTACCAGTGTGGGAGGAATGGATATTACTGAAAAGTATTTCTACTCCTACGAAGACTTTCCTGAAAAGCAAAAATACATTGACGCTCATGATGCCGGAAATTCCTCATTGGTTATTGCTGATCATTTGGGATTAAAAGGCATGGTTTCTACCATCAGTACAGCTTGCTCATCTGCGGCCAACGCCATTATGATGGGAGCCAAACTGATTAAAAACGGAGTATTAGACCGTGTAATTGTGGGTGGAACAGATTCGCTTTCAAAATTTACATTGAATGGATTCAACACCCTGATGATTCTTACAGACTCTTACAACACTCCTTTTGACAATGGCAGAAAAGGGTTGAATCTTGGAGAAGCAGCCGCCTTTCTAGTTCTGGAATCTGAGGAAATTGTAAGAAAAGAAAACAAGCAGGTATTGGCCTATCTTTCAGGCTACGGAAACGCCAATGATGCTCACCATCAAACAGCTTCTTCCGAAAATGGACAAGGCGCATTTCTGGCAATGCAACAGGCTTTGAAAATTTCAGGATTGAAAAAGGAGGACATAGATTATATCAACGTTCACGGTACCGCAACACCCAATAACGATCTGTCAGAAGGAATTGCCATGATCAGAATTTTTGGGGAAAATCAGGTCCCTGAATTTAGTTCTACAAAAGCATTTACAGGGCATACGTTAGCTGCTGCGGCAGGAATTGAATCTGTATTTTCAATTTTAGCTATGCAGCACAGTCTTATTTTTCCTAACCTGAATTTTAAGACTAAAATGGAAGAGTTTGATTTAACTCCGATTACTGAACTAAAGGAAAAGACCATCAATCATGTTCTTTCCAATTCATTCGGGTTTGGAGGAAACTGTTCAACCTTAATTTTCTCGAAATCATGAGTGCAGTATACATCAACAGTGCATCCTGTATCTCTGTTCAGGACACCTTAAACGAAAATTTTCTTCAAAATCTTAAGCCGGAAAATTCGGTAAAGATGATAAAAGCCATAGAACCTAATTACAAGGAATTCATTCCTCCGGCAATGATCAGGAGAATGTCCAAGACTGTAAAAATGAGTTCCGTAGCGTCACATTTTGCATTAAAGGAAGCAGGAATTGAACAACCGGATGCTATTATTGTAGGAACCGGAATGGGATGTTCTCAGGATTCTGAAAAGTTTTTGAAAAACGTGATTGATAATCATGAAGAGTTTTTAACCCCTACATTTTTTATTCAATCTACTCATAATACGGTTGCAGGTCAAATTGCACTTGGTTTACAGTGTCATGCGTACAATTTCACGTATGTAAACACATCTTCTTCACTGGAGTTTTCATTTTTGGATGCACAGCTTCAGATTTCTGATGGCGAAGCAGAAAATATCCTTGTTGGGTCTACTGATGAACAGACCAACAGAACCATGGAGCTTTACTGCTTAAATAATACCATTAAACAGGAATCCCAACTTCCGGCAGACCATCTGAATTCTACCACCAAAGGAGTTATTTGGGGAGAAGGAGCCAGCTTTTTTGTTGTTGGAAAAGATAAAACAGAGAATTCCTACGCAAAACTTACAGACATTAAAATCAGTAACAGACTAGAATTGGATGAAACGAAAAGCTTTATCCAAGAGTTTTTAACAAAAAATAACCTTTCTACGCAAGATATTGATGCTGTCATCTTAGGCTTCAGTAGTGACGCAAACTCTGACGTTTACTATACAAAAGCAATGGATCTTTTTTCAGATTCAGCTTTATTATATTACAAACATTTGAGTGGGGAGTTTAATACTGCAAGCGGTTTTTCTACTTTTATGGCTTGTCATATTCTTAAGGAGCAGCAGATTCCTGAAATCATGATGATTAATGAAAAGAAAAAAGAGGAAGTGAAAAATGTGCTTCTTTACAACCATCTTGCAGGCTGTGATCACAGTTTGGTATTATTAGAGAGAGCTTGATGATGTATTCACGAAATTTCTAAAACACTATCAGATAATACATTACTTTTGTTATTTAAAAACAGCGAGCGATGAAACACTATTCATTCATCTTATTTTATCTCTTCTGTAACGTTTTTATCTATGCGTTTCAGGGAAGCTTTTGGGTGTATATGGCTTGTTTTCTTGCTTTTTCTGCTGTAGTTGTTTGGGGATCATTCGCTATTGAACTGGGATATTTTGTCAACAGTATTACCCATAAACGTACAAAAATCAAGGAAATTGCTCTGACTTTTGATGATGGACCCACCGAGTTTACACCGAAGTTTTTAGATTTACTCAAAGAACAACAGATAAAAGCAACTTTTTTCTGTATCGGAAAGCAGATTGAAAAATATCCTGAAACATTTCAGAGAATTATTACTGAAGGCCACACTATCGGAAACCACACATTAACCCATTCTAAATCAACAGGCTTCTTATCCACTTCCAAAATGATCGCAGAAATTGAAAACTGTGATAAGGTGATAAATAATGTTGGAAACATACAGACCAATTTATACAGACCTCCTTTCGGGGTTACCAATCCGAGTATTGCAAAAGCCATTAAGCAAACTCATAAAATAAGCATCGGCTGGAACGTCCGTTCTCTGGATACCATCATTGATGACGAAAAGAAAATCTACAAAAGAATTACTAAAGATTTAAGAAAAGGGAGTATTATTCTACTCCATGATACCTCAGAAAAAACGTATCGTGTACTGGTAGATTTATTAGTATTTTTGAAAGATAAAAAGTACTCAACATTTACCGTTGATTCAATTACAAATTCAAGAAAAAAATGATTAAAAATATTGCTCTAGGAGCATTTTTACTGATATCCGGTTTCTTTTTTGCACAAAATACAGCCATGTCGGGAGCCGAGGCCAAAGCATTTGTGTCAAAAGTTTCCTCAGAGACCAAGGAAATCAAAACATTGCAGAGTGATTTTACCCAAACCAAAAAAATGGACTTTTTGGATAAAAGCATTGTCACCTACGGAAAAATGTCTTTACAAACTCCTAATATGCTGAGCTGGAAATATACAAAGCCTTATCAATACAGCATTGTTTTTAAAAGCAATAAGATCTTCATCAATGATCAAGGGAAAAAATCTTCTGTGGATGCTAAAAGCAAAACCTTTGAAAAGATCAATAAACTGATTGTAGGAAGTTCAAACGGAACCATGTTCAATGATCCTGAATTTACAGTAACCTACTTCAAGAATGGAAATTACAATGTAGCTAAGTTTGTCCCAAAGACCTCACAACTGCTGAAATACATCAAACAGATTGAGCTTTATTTCCCAAAGAACCAGTCTACGGTTTCTCAGGTTAATATGACGGAGGCTTCAGGTGATACCACGAATATTGTTTTCAAAAACACAAAGATCAATGCTTCAATTCCTGCGTCAGAATTTACTTTGTAGCCTGTTTCTATTACTGGTAGTTTCCTGTAAAACGTATCAGCTAAGTGATGTAAAGTCAGTTTCAACAACTGAAAAGACTGTTGAAAATCTTTATTTTTCATCTACTGAAGATTATGTTTATAAATGTCAGATGGACATTTATAAAAATCACGTAAGCGGAATCCTTATCATCAAAAAATTAAACGAAACGACACACCGTGTCGTATTAACCTCTGACTTTGGCAATAAGCTGATTGATTTTGAGATTTCGGACAATAATTTTAAACTGAATTATGTACTGCCCGATCTGGATAAAAAAATCGTCATTAATTTTCTAAAAAACGACTTTCAGCAGCTATTGAAAAAACAATATCCGGTAAGTGAAAGCTTTGAAAATGAAAGCTCTAAAATCTATCTTTCAAGGATTGACAACAAGGGCTATTATCTATTCTTCAACAAGGAAAATGGGCTACTGAAACAGATCATTTACACCAAAAACAACAAGGAGAAAATCGATTTTACATTTGGGGCAAAAAAGCATATCTTCGCGGATAGCTTAAATCTACAACACAAGGATTTCAAGATCAATATAAAACTATTTCAAATAACCGAAACTGAATAACTTCTACATGAAAAAAATATATTTCTTGCTTTTTGCACTGATCTCGAGTTTATCTTTTGCCCAGGTAACTTTTAATCCGGGAATCAGATTAGGTGCTAATATAGCACACCTATCTGACGGACCTGCACAAGATTACTTTTATTATAACGATAATCAGGGATATCACTATGGAAGCAATGCTTATGATATCAAATCAAAAGTAGATTTTTATATTGGTTTTCAGGCGAATATCCGATTTGCTAAGTTCTATGCTCTTCAACCGGAAATTTATTATACTCGTCAGGGAGCAAAATTTGAAAGTCAAAAATCTTCCGTAGCGTCTAAAACCGTCACTCTTTCTTATGTAGGAGGAGCTGTTGTAAATAAATTTTATTTTGATAAATTTAATATTCATTTCGGCCCTACTTTAGAACTTTTGACAGATCACAAAGAGATTGATTCTCCTACAGATGCAGATCTTGGATTGCTGTTTGGCGCAGGATATGATATTACAAAAAATATTGGTGTTGAAGCCAGAATTAAAAAAGGTTTTGTACACATTAATAATGATCATACCAATGTAACATTTCAAGCAGGGGTTTACTATACATTTAACATGAAAAAATAATTATGCAGACCATTCTTACAGACTTTTATACTTTAACATCATACGAAAAAGCAGAAAACGGAAGTTTTATTGCGCATATCAACTTAAATAAAGATCATGATATTTTCAAGGGCCATTTTCCGGGAAATCCTGTGACACCTGGTGTTTGTATGATGCAGATTATTAAAGAACTGACAGAAGAATTTACAGGTTCAAAATTATTCTTAAAAACGGCGTCGAACGTAAAATTCATGGCCATTATCAATCCTTTTGAAACTCCGGATCTGAAACTTCAATTGGATATTACTGAAAATGAAGAAGATGTTAAAGTAAAAAACATAACTTCCTTTGGCGAGACTATTGCATTGAAATTGTCTGTAAGCTATAAAAAATTAACGGCATGAAACTTATCTTCTCATTCGTAGCGGCATTTATTTTTTTCTTTCAGTCTGACATAGAAGCTGTGAGAAACAGCTATGCCAAGGCCAACGATTCTGCAGCCAATACTGAAAATTTCATAGGAATTGCAGAAAAGCAATCAGGTTCTGATGCAGTCACTTTAGGTTATAAAGCAGCCGCAAAGATCATGGAAGCAAAGGTTTCCAAGGGAAATAGAAAAGCCCTTGTAAAGACTGGAGCTACAAGTCTTGAAGCTATTATCAAAAGTAATCCTAATAATGCAGAATTACGTCTGATCAGATTAAGTGTTCAGGAAAACATTCCTAAAATTGTGGGTTACCGAGGTAGTCTAAAAGATGATAAGGCTTTCCTACTGAGCAATTACAACAAACAAAGTACAGCCTTGAAAAATTATATCAAGAGGTTTGCATTGCAGTCTAAAACCATTACCGAGGCTGAAAGAGCCACTTTAAAATAATATAATGTCCCTTGCTGAAGTACAAAATGTGATTTCTGAAAAGAAGATTTGCGTTTTAATACCTACCTACAATAATGAAAAAACCCTTAAAAGGGTAATAGACGGTGTTTTGAACTATACCGAAAGTATTATTGTGGTCAATGACGGTTCTACCGATTCTACTCCTCAAATTCTTGCTCAATATCCTCACATTACCACCATCTCCCTACCTGAGAACAAAGGAAAAGGAAACGGATTGAAAATAGGCTTTAGAAAAGCTAAGGAACTGAACTATGATTATGCCATAACCATTGATTCTGACGGCCAGCATTATCCCGATGATATTCCTGTATTTGTAGATGCTTTGCTTCAGGAAAACGAAGAGGTACTATTAATTGGAAATAGAAATATGTCCCAAGATGGTATTCCAAAGAAAAGCAGCTTCGGAAACAGATTTTCTAATTTTTGGTTTTGGTTCGAAACAGGAATTAGGCTGGAAGACACTCAATCCGGTTACAGGCTATATCCTTTGCACAAAATTCCAAAGAAATATTTCACTCCAAAATTTGAGTTTGAAATTGAGATCATTGTAAGGACTGCATGGAGACATGTTCCTGTAAAAAATATTCCTATCAAGGTGCTATATGATCCCGCAGAACGTGTTTCACATTTCAGGCCGTTTAAGGATTTTACAAGGATCAGTATCTTGAATACGATTTTAGTAACGATCACTCTTTTTTATATTATTCCGAGAAACTTCGTGAATAACTTCAAAAAAAAAAGTTTTAAAAAATTCATAAAGGAAGATGTATTGGAAAGCGATGGTAGCAACCGTACAAAGGCTTTTTCCATTGCCCTTGGAGTCTTTATCGGGCTATCTCCATTTTGGGGATTTCAAACGCTATTAGTCATCAGTTTATCTGTTCTTTTCAAGCTGAATAAAGTTCTTGCATTCGTAGCCTCCAACGTGAGTCTCCCTCCTTTCATTCCGTTTATTATTGCCGCATCATTGTTTCTTGGTTCCCCGTTTGTTCATGGAGACAGTAATGTTTTAAGTCAGGATCTTAATTTTGAGCTCATTAAGAATAATCTGCTTCAATATGTTATTGGAAGTTTCATCTTAAGTACGACTTTGTCTGCTTTAGCAGGAATAAGCACTTTTCTATTTCTGAATAAACTGAATCCGGAAAACAATTAAATTACGAATAAAGAAAAGCCCCGAAATATAGTATTCCAAGGCTTTTACTTCCTAATTATTTATTTTACTATTTTGAAACGATAATCTTCTGAGAATAGTTGATGGAATTACCGCTTATTTTTACAATATAAGTTCCATTAATTAATTGACTGGCATTAATGGTAGTTTGCTTATTAAGGTTAATATTTTCCGTAGAAATCAGCTTACCTGTAAAATCATAGATAGAAACAGTCGTGATTCCTGAAAGATTCATTCCTGACGGAGTTTTTATGGTAAATTCATTTCTTACCGGATTTGGATAGATTGAAATACCCTTAGAGTTTGATATCTCTTTCACTGCCAATGTTTCACAATCTGCAGGAACTGTAAAGTCCTCTACCTGATCGGTGATGTCCGGTAGTGGCTGACTGGCTCCAAATACCAATCCGCCCAATGCACCGGCAGAAGCATTTACTCCTAAACCTCTTTTAGCAAATGTATTCCAGATAAGACATTTGTTTTGTCCGCCTGTAGAAGCTAAATCAGCAGCTATGATAGCATCTCTTCCCTGTACAAAAGTAGGATTACACTGTTGTAGCTTAAGAGCGTCCATTACCAACTGTAAAACTTTTGCACTTCCGCTGTTAGGATCAGCTAAAACATTACTGCTATATCCATATTTTTCTACATACTTCCAGTTAAGATCCCAAAGCATTGAAGCCCAAATAAATCCTATACTGTGAACATCCGGCACTGTAACTGCAATACCTAGAAAACTTCCGTTGGTTTTCATACCGTTAGTTCGTCCGTAAGTGTAGTTATTAACCGCGAAATCAGGAGAATATCTTGCGGGTCTTATTCCGCCCCCAGTTATTCCCTCTCCGGAAGTAAAGGTTCCTATTCCTCTTGCTATGGACGCATTATCACCCGGTTTGGTAGTCATCATCAAGGCAAAGAAGTCAGACCATCCTTCTCCCATCTGTTCATTGGAAGAGATATAAGATAGACAAGAACTTCCTGTACCTGTAAGACGATTGGATATTCCGTGCCCATATTCATGGCTTATAATTCCATTATCTAAACTTGCATCTTTATAAACAGCCTCTGTTTTCAATGTTGCATTTACAACTACTCCATTGTTTATTTCACTCACCAAAAATTCGCCTTCTGATTTTCCAACCATGATGGTAGGAATTGTAATAGTAGCATCTGTACCACCAAGTCCTACAGGCTGATCACTATTTGGATGATATTGTATCACTCCTATTGCCCCTGCATTTTGCAGATTTTTTGTTTTAACAGCAAACCCACACGTAGCAGCCGTTACTACTGCAATTTTTCCGGTAAGGCTACCAGCAGTAACTGCAGTACACGCATCTGCAGGGGTTGAAAGGGCTAAATCCCCTGTTACAGGAGGACTACCTATAAGCTGAGGACCGAAGTTAGCCGTTCCTGCCGCCGGAGTTCTATTCAAATAGCTTGCTGGGGAGTTATAATAAAGATATCTTGCTCCATTCGGTACAAATAGAAACATCTGCATTCTTCCGCTGGTACCATCTACACCAGGATTAAAGTTTGCATTATTTATACCACTTCCATCACGTGATTCAGCAAGAACAGGATCATTACCCGCTCCACCATTCGTAAAATTATTGGTTTGGTAATTTCTTGCAGACTCTGTAAATCCAAATTTATAAAATACATCGTGCATTTTATTGGTTGTATAAAATAAATTGGTTACTGCTGCAGACGTATAGTTTTGTTGGCCTAAGGTAATATCCATTGGGAAATCAAATACTCTGCTTTCTCCGCCGTCTGGTGAAAACTGCGGAGAATTGGTATTGTTTTCATCAGTATATGCAAATGCATTATTACCTCTTGTTATTGTATAGTGGTTGGTTCCGTCAGAATGCCATCCTTCCGGAGAGGCCGTCAGGTCCCAAGGGTTATTCAAAAGGCTACGGCTTCCAAATGTAGGAGCTTCTACCGGAAACGCCAATACATTATAAGATGCATTATCAGGCGCTAAAACAAGATTGGAATATTCTTTTGTTTTACTTAAATTACTTGGAAAAACAGCTGCATGAGCCCCATGATTATGATTTTCATGCTCCGAAGAGTGTTGATCGTAAGCATCGTCATGGAAACTGCAGGAAAGGGTTGTATTTTCCTGATATAGAATAGAACCATCTTCTGTACTGATAATAGTATTCCAGATATTGCTTGTTCCTTTTTCTTCAATAGTAACCTGATAACCAAGTATCAACTCTCCTCCTTTAGCAAAATATACAGTATTTGCCTTTAAAGGCCCCTGTTTGCCATCAATATTCTTTGCTGAAGACAAGCCATTCATCTTTTTGGCAGCATCAGCAATTAAAGATTCTTTTCTTGAACTTTCCTTGCCTTTAACCGCTGAAGGGTATGTTTTAATAAAGGTATCTGCAAAATTCAGAACTTTCCCGTCCCTGATCAAAACGTTAGCAGAGCTTCCAAAAA
Source organism: Chryseobacterium oncorhynchi (assembly GCF_002899895.1). Classification (GTDB taxonomy): domain Bacteria; phylum Bacteroidota; class Bacteroidia; order Flavobacteriales; family Weeksellaceae; genus Chryseobacterium; species Chryseobacterium oncorhynchi. Next base: position 193,087 of record NZ_PPEI02000006.1, on the reverse strand, counting down.
TAGGATAGTTGTTGATCGTTTGCTGGATTCCTACAATATCACCCTTTAAACTTTGAGAAGGGTCAATATTTACAATTTTAAAAGTCTTCAGCTCCGGATTCACTCTTTGGAAAGCCCCTTTTCCAGAATTTACATAGTCTTTGATTGTTTGCTCATATTTTTGGGCAGAAAATACCCCAAAACTGAAAAATGAACAAAGCAGCAGAAATTTAACACTAAGTCGAATTTTTTTCATGTGTAATACTTAAAATTAATAAATGTGATTAATCAGTTAGTGTCAAAAAACACGAAATGTTACATTATTAATAAAAATATATTTTCAAAATGAATAAATTCGCAATAAAAACAACTATAAAAGGAGTTTACAATTAATTGTTTATTTTTTTAATAGCCTTATTTAAATACTTTTCAACTGTTTTCTGGTCCGGAACTGTTGTTATTTCCTTAGTAAGTGCTTTTTCAAATTCAGACTTTGCCTTTGAATACTCTTTTTTCTGAAAATAATATTTTCCTGCCACAAAATATCCTTTCCAGAAATCCGGATTTAAGGACTGATAATGAGCAATAAAATTATCTGAAAGTATTTCCTTATTGTGAATGGCATCATTAATTTTAGAGCTTATCTGCCTGTATTCCTCATAATTTTTAAACTCCTGTGAATCTGCAAAAGGATCCCTTGCAATATTAAGTTGTGATTTTGAGAAATCATTAGGTTTCAACCCCTGATCTGAAAAGATTTCATTAAGATCATAACACACGAATTCTCCCAGTTGATAAGGATTGGAAGACACCCAGACTAATTTTTTCTGAGGCGAGAATATCACAGCATGATGGGCCAAAAGTTGGTTCAAGGCTTTTTCATTTCCATACCCTATGCTTTCATCTTTTAAACCGGATCTGTTCCTTAAAATAGAAGCCATTTTCTCAGGATTCAGCTTTTTTTCTTCCTGTAAAAGTTCTTGTAATTTTTCATAGCGGTAAGCAGAATGACTTTCCTTGATCTGCTTCTGATTTCTTGCATCATTTTTATAGGTATCAGACTGAAAATGATTGGTACAAAATACCTTACTTGTATTCTGTACTTTATATACTCCGAAATTTTTCGGTGAAACTTCAATGATTACTGCATTTTTATCATGGGCACTTCCCACCAGAATTGATTCTGAGACAAAAACGTTCCTTTTTTTTACAATAGCAATGGCATCATCTATATTTTTTGCATATTGAAGAATCTCCCTTGTTACCAGAGAAATAGGAGTCTTTGCTGTTAAAGGAATTTTTGATTTCCCTGCATTAATGGTCACTGTAATTCCTTCTTTATTCATTCCGGAAACTACGCCAATCATCCCCGGCCAGCTTACGGACATGTAGGGAATTCCATCTTCCGGTTCTACAAATTCAACCAGCTTATTTTTGGAAAAGTCATCTCCCACATAAAAATCAAAGTTTCTTCCAATCAATAAATCTCCATCTTCTGTATTTTCATTCCACACAGCCAGAGAGGTACATCCAACCATCGCCAAATCCTGCATGGCGTGTCCGATATCGTGTGCACCGTGCAGATAAAGATTTCTCAGATACTTGGAAGCAATAAAATCATATTGGTTGGAAGAGTATTGTGACAAACCGTATAATTCTGCCTGATAGTCTTCTCTTACGTTGAGATACATTTTTCTGTTGTACCATTTTAAGAAACCATTCAAAAGTTTCTGCTTAAATCTTGACGGAACAAAACCCTCTACTTTCGAGAAGAAAATTTCCTCCTGTTTTTGCATTAAATCCTGAGTTAATGCTCCATTATTATAACCTAGCTGCAAAGGATTTCCTTTAATATAAAGCTCCCAAAGCTGTTGCTTATTTTTGGTCAGAAAATTCTGATTATAGCTGAATGTGGTATCATTGATTTTATTCACTTTTGGAATTTCCAATGAATATTGCTTTACCTCCGGAAGATGGTTAACAGACTTTGAAACCCCGCATGAAATCAGGATAAATAAAGGAAATAAATAGATGAGAGATCTTATATAGGGAAGATAATTCGTATTAGTTTTTTTCACGGTGGTTTTTATTAAATCATTTGCTCCAGACGTTTGTCTATGGTTTCTTTTCCCAGAATTTCAGCACAGGTATTGAATGCACCGATGGTAACGCCCAAAATCCCATGCATATTCACTGATTGACCTGTCAGAAACAGATTATCAATTTTTGTGCGGGGAGAAACCATTGTTTTAAGCGGGTTATCCGAGTTTTTCATGTATCCGTACATATTTCCATCAAAGCTGCCGATATAGTCCCGATAAGACAAAGGAGAAGAGGTGTATACGCTTTTAATGGCATGCCGAAGATCAGGAATTTTCTTTTCCAGAGCCTCAATCATTTTTTCAGCTTTTTGAAGCTTAAATCGATCATATTGCTCTCCTCTTTCATGTTCTTCGGCTACTGTATTGAATGTGCTTTCCCATTTTTTAACCTCATCAAAATCCATATAGGAAATAGCAGTGAGACTTTCTGCAAACTCCGGATGATGTTTTGAGGGGGTGGAAGAAAGCATATAGGTTTCCGGCCAAGCTTCTTTTTGGTAACGGGATGCGTTCCAAACCTGTTCTTCTGAGGAATAATGATAAAGATTATAATTAAAATTAGGAAAACATTGAGGTTTTAAAATGATATAAACACTGAAGCATGATGACACTGGCTGCCAGCTCAAAACCCTGTTCAGAAAGGATTTCTTCAGCCTTTCTTCACCAATGAGCTTCATGGTGGAGCGAATCTCAATATTTGAAATAAAGCGCTTGGCGGTATATTCTTTTCCTGTAACTGTTTTTACTGACGTTACCGTATTATTTTCATTGAAAACAAATTCAGAAACTTCGGAATGTTTATGGACGTCAGCACCATATTGACGTAGCTTTCTAATAAGCAGCTTTGAGATCTGGCTTCCTCCTTTCACACATTTATAGGCACTCTGAATGTAGGAATTTACCGTTAAAGCATGAACATAGAAAGGAACGTTTTCAGAATCTCCGGCATACAAAAAATTAGAACCTAGCAGAACCGATTGAAGTGTTTTATTCTGGGTAACGGATTCTATAAACCTTTTGGTATTTAAGTGCAGGATTTCTTCATTATAGTTGTCTTTCCCCACTACATTATACCTTGGAAACTGGCTACAAACGTATTGAATTTCTTCACAATAGCTCTCCAGATTTTCCTTTTCTTCCGGAAAATGTACAGATAGTTGTTCTACAAAGTTCTGATAGCCTTGAGCATGTGGATATTCTATTGTATTATCTCCAAAGGAAATTCTGTCATAACCGTCTTCATCCATCTTTTGAAGCTCCAGTTCATCCATGATTTCCAGATAGGAGAAAAAGCGGTTTAAATTCTGTCCCTTTGAAAGTCCTCCCAGATAATGAACGCCGGTATCAAAAATAAGTTTATCTCTTGAAAAGGTTTGTAGATTTCCTCCATACTGATTGTTTTTCTCCAGCACACAAACCTTCAGACCCTCCTTTGCTAAAATAAGAGCCGAAACAAGACCTCCCAATCCACTGCCGATTACAAGTATGTCATAGTGTTTCTTCAAAGGAGAATGTGTTTTTTAAAAAATTAAGAGTGTTCAGAATTAAGAAACCATAGATTACTTTGTTATCAATATACGAAGAAAACTATTGAAACTGTATTATTTTAATTCTTAATAATCTTAATGACTTTGAGTTTTTTATTAGTTTTTAGAGGGTAAAAATAGAAAAATTAATCAACATCATCCCAAAAATCAAAATAATTGAACCATTGAAGAGGATATTTCTTGATCATCGTTTCAAGATTTTGAACATAGGATTGTAAAAGCCCCTGTGAATCACGGTTTTTGATGTTCTGTGCTACTCTTGCATATAAGTGATAATGAAGATTGTTTTCTTTCATCACATAAACGTACACGACAGGAACCCCCAGTCGGGAGGCAATGAGGAATGGTCCTGCCGGAAATTTTGCACTTTTCCCCAACAGATCAGCCTCAAGGTATTTGGATCCCTCAAAGTAACGATCACCGGTAAAGCAGATCAGTTCATTGTTTGACAAGGCTTGATTGATCTCAAAGATATGCGACATATCTTCTTTTACGTAGATGAATTTGATATTACTTTCTTTTACAGCAACACTTTCGAGATACTCTTTAATCACTGTAACCTCTTGATCGGTAGTCACTAAGTTAATTTGACAATCAAAATCAATGTCTGCAAAGAAATGCTCTGCAATTTCAAAATTCCCGATATGAGCACTGATAAGAACGCCTCCTTTTTTGGCTGCCAAAAGATTTCTGAGATTTTCAATACCATCAAATTCATAGGTATACTTGTCTCTCAACCCCGCAGAGATCGCTGTTTTGTCAATCAGAACTTTTCCGAATGTAAAATAGCTGTTAAAAATGGAGCGCTTGGCTTTCCAATAACCGTAGTTTAATCTTTTCTGAAAATAATAACGAATGTATCTGTTGCTTTTCTTCTGAAACAGAACGTAATAGGAAGCTACAAAATAGAGTATGAAATATGAACTTCTGATCCCGATATTTCTAATACACCAAACGAATATTCTGTATCCCAGTACCGTTCCTTTAGATTTACCTTTCCACTTGTTCATAAATAGAATTTACTAATATAACAGTATACCAATGTAATAATATCTTTGAGTAGACTCTCATATCATTACATTGGTACATTTTAAAGAATAGATTTACTTAATAACTATGCGTTTTTTTCAGCAATCTTATTTTCAATCGTTGTGTAGAAGTCATTAAATGTCACCATTTTCTTGAAGTCGGCTTCTCCTAATTTCACTCCGAAATTAGATTCAATCACTACTACCATATCGATATAGTCCAGACTGTCTAGGCCCAGTGTATTTTTAAGGTTGGCATCATTACTGATTTCATCTCCGTCAACTTCAAATTCGTTTACTAGAAAATCATTAACAATGGCAACAATTTTTTCCCTTTCCATGTTTTTAATCAAATTTTTTAACTATTAGTGCAGAATTGGTTCCCCCAAACCCAAAAGAATTCGACAAAAATACATCAATTTTTTGATTTTTTGTTTTGGAGACTAAATTTATCTTTTGTGCTTCATTATCAGGATTTTCCAAGTTGATATTGGGAGCAACAAAATCATTCTGCATCATCAGAATTGAGTAGATAACTTCACTTGCACCCGCCATCCAGCACTCGTGTCCTGTCATGGATTTGGTAGAACTTACCGGAACTTCACTTCCAAAAATCTCATATATTGCTTTTGCCTCATTAGCGTCGCCAATGGGTGTGGAAGTTGCGTGAGCATTAATATAATCTATGTCTGAAGCTTTTAGTCCTGATTGCTTCAGAGCTCTATCCATTGCTAAAGCCGGACCATCAACATTTGGGGTTGAAATATGTCCTCCGTTTGATGAAAAGCCATATCCTATAATTTCAGCAAGAATAGGTACTCCTCTTCTTTGTGCAGACTCCAGGCTTTCAACAATTAAGCTGGCTGCTCCTCCACTGGGAATTAAACCATCTCTTTCTGTATCGAAAGGTCTTGATGCTTTTGTGGGCTCATCTTCTCTGGCTGAGAAAACACCCAATCCATCAAAGCTTGCCATGGAATATTTATTGGTTTCCTGAGCTCCTCCACAGATAATCATATCCTGAAAACCATTCTTGATCATCATATAAGCAAGTCCCAAGGAATGCGAACCACTTGCACAGGCTGCACTGATGGTAAGGTTGATCCCTTTCAACTTGAAAATTGTAGAAAGGTTCATCGTCACTGTTGAATTCATTGATTTAAAGATCGCTCCAGATCCCATCAATGTAGTATCTTTTTTTTCCCTTGCAATGTCGATAGATTCTACAACTGCCTGAGAAACGCTGTCATTTCCGTATAAAATCCCAACTTCATGGGTATCTAAAAAGGATTCGTCAAGATTCGCCTGCTTCAAAGCATCAGTGGTAGCAAGATAGGCATATTCACTCTCTTCCCCCATACTGACACGCTGGCGTCTGTTCAGAAGATTCTTTAAGTTCGGCTTTGGAACAACCCCTGTTAGGCCTGACCTGAACCCGAATTCTTTTCTCTCCTGATCTAAAATAATACCGGATTTTCCTTGGTATAGGGATTCCCTGACTTCTTCTAGAGACGTCCCAATGCAGGAATAAATCCCCATTCCGGTAATCACAACCCTATTTTCCATTTGTTTATATTGAATTTAACAATGTATCAGTCTAGCCATGTAATAATATTTTTTGAGGTTCAATCAACATTTGTACACTGGTACATTGGTATATTGTTAGATTATTTATGAGTAAATTCCGCCGTTAATATTAATCACTTCTCCTGTAATGTATGAAGATTTTCTAGAGGCTAAAAAGGCTACTAAATCAGCAACTTCTTCTGCTTCTCCAAATCTGTTGGCAGGAATCATTGCTTTCAATTCTTCCTCATTAAACTCCTGGGTCATATCTGTTCTGATAAAGCCCGGAGCCACTGCATTTACTGTAACATTTCTTTTTGCCACTTCCTGAGCAAGAGCCTTTGTAGCTCCTACCAAAGCACCTTTAGCAGCAGAATAATTGGTCTGACCGGCTGTTCCTTTTACTCCGGAAACGGAAACCATATTGATGATTCGTCCGTATTTGTTACGAAGTAATTTCTGAATAAAGAAGTTGGTTACATTGAAGAATCCATCTAAACTGGTATTGATTACACTGTTCCAGTCTTCTTTTTGCATCCACATAAACAAACCGTCTCTTGTAATTCCGGCATTATTAACGATAACTTCTACCAAAGCCTCAGGATTTCTCTCCTGCCAAGCCGTTAAAACAGCTTGTGTTTCTTCGGTATTTCCTACATCAAATTTAAGAATTTCTCCTGTAGCTCCAAGTTCTTCTACTTTAGCCAAAGTTTCTTTTGCTGCAGCTTCGTTTGAAGTGTAGTTGATAAGGATATGATAGTTTTTCTCTTCAGCCAGTTTTATACAGATCGCCCTCCCGATTCCTCTGGAGCCTCCTGTTACAATTGCACATTTCATGCGTTAGTGTTTATTTCGTTTTTAGTTTTTTTAAGTTAGCTTATTCCTTGTTATTTATAGACAATTCATCATAGTCAACAATTACATTGCCTTTAAATATTTCTTTACTTCCTCCAAATATGGATACATCACCATATCATCAGAGAATGCAGGAATAATTTTTCTGATCTCATCATATAATTCTTTGGTAGATGATGATACTTTATCCTGGAAACCAAGATATTCAACAGCCTGAATGATCGTAATCGCCTCAATAGCCAATACTTCAAATGCATTTTCGATAACCTTTCTGCAGATAACCGCTGCATTGGTTCCCATGCTTACGATATCCTGATTATCATTATTATTCGGAATACTGTGAACATACATAGAGTTGGACAGCATCTGGCTTTCTGCGGTAGTAGACGTTGCTGTAAACTGCACACCCTGCATTCCAAAATTGAACCCTAATTTACCTAAATTTACAAAAGGAGGCAAGATTTCGTTGATTTTAGCATTCAAAAGATAGTTTAACTGTCTTTCTGCAAGCATTGTAAGTTTAGTTACTACAATTTTAAGTTTATCCATTTCCAAGGAAATATAATCCCCATGGAAGTTTCCTCCGTGGTAAACATGTTGATCTTCCACATTGATAATCGGATTATCATTGGCAGAATTGATTTCATTTTCAAGAACTCTTTCAGTGTATTCCAATGTATCTAACACGGGCCCTAAAATCTGAGGAACGCATCTTAGGGAATAATACTCCTGTACCTTTTCCTTAAATACTTTTTCCTGTTCTTCAAAATGGGTATATAAGTGATCTTCTCTTTTTCTGATCAGTTTACTGTCTGCGAGGTGTGCACGCATTCTTTCTGCCACTTTCTGCTGACCGTAATGTTTTTTTGTTCCGTTCAACGCTGCTGATAAGTGGTCATCATAAGCCTGTACAATCTCATTGATTGCACAAGAAAGTCTAAGAGAAATATCTGTTAACTGATTAGCTTTATATGCATTCACGATACCAATTCCTGACATCACGGAAGTTCCGTTCATCAAAGCAAGTCCCTCACGGATTTCAACTTTGATTGGCTCTAATCCTTCGGTTTCAAAAATTTCTTTTGTTGATTTTCTTTCTCCTTTATAGAAAACCTCTCCCTCTCCAATCAATACCAAAGCAAGGTGAGCCAACTGCACAAGATCTCCACTTGCTCCTACTCCTCCGTGTTCAAAAATCAATGGCGTAATATCTCTGTTGATCAGCTCCTGAAGAAGATAAATCACAGATTCATGCACCCCTGAATTTCCTAGTGATAGGGTATTCAATCTTGCCAGCATACAAGCTTTCACTTCCTGAGCAGGCAAAGGGTTTCCAATACCTGAAGAATGGCTTCTAATCAGGTTATACTGAAGCTGATGAGTATCTTCATCACTGATCTTGAATTGAGCCATTGGCCCAAAACCGGTATTCACACCGTATATTACTTTATTTTTTGAAAATTCCTTTAAAAACTGAAAACTTTTATTCACTCTTGACAAAAGTGATTCATCCAGTTCTATTTTTTCATTCCCAATGATAATTTTTTGAAAGTCTTTCAGTTCTAAAAAGTTATTTATTTTCATCAATTAAAAGTAATAGTTGATAATTTTGTAAAATATTAATTATTTGTCACTAATTTTGCGGCAAAGATAAAAGTTATTATTAAAATAAAAAATCAAAGATGGGCAAAGAATTTGTTGACGTTCTTGTAATCGGAGCTGGACCTTCCGGATGCGTGTCTTCTTCGTACCTAAAGAAGAACAACGTCAGCGTAAAAGTTGTTGAAAAAACAAAGTTCCCCAGACTGGTAGTTGGGGAAAGCTTAATTCCGAGAGTGATGGACCACTTTGATGAGGCCGGACTTTTTCCTGCATTAGACAAAATGGGCTTTGAGAAAAAGCTGGGAGCACGTTTTCTTCGTGGTGATGAAGTTTGTATTTTTGATTTTAGCAACAAGTTCGGGGAAGGCTGGGACTGGACCTGGCAGGTTCCAAGAGCTGATTTTGATAATACACTTGCTCAGGAAGTTATTAATAAAGGGGTTGATCTTGAATTCGAGTCTGAAGTTATAGATATCAAATTTGAAGGAACAGATTCTATCACAACAGTAAGGAATAAGGATGGAGAAACTAAGGAGATCCATGCCAAGTTTGTGATTGATTCTAGTGGCTACGGAAGAGTATTACCTCGTTTATTAGATCTTGAAAAACCATCAAAACTATCTCCCCACTCTGCTATTTTCTCTCATGTACAGGACACCAACAGAGAACCTGGTGAAGAGGGCACTTTGATTTCCTTTGATATTATTGAAACTGAAGTTTGGCTTTGGGTAATTCCTTTTTCCAACGGAAATACCAGCCTAGGAATTGTAGGGCCAACTGATTATATTGAAAAACTTTCCGAAGGCGGAGATACTGCTGAAGCTTTAAGAAAGGCAATTTCTCTTTCGGATTATTATGTAAAGCGTTTTGGTGATGTAGAGTTTCTTTTTGAACCAAAACATTTGAAAGACTATTCTTGTTCTGTAAAAAGCTTATTCGGGGACGGGTTTGCATTAACGGGGAATGCTTCTGAGTTCCTTGATCCTGTTTTCTCATCGGGAATGGCTTTTGCTACAGAATCAGGGATGCTAGCTGCAAAACTGGCATTAAGACAATTAAACGGAGAAAAAATAAACTGGCAGACTGAATACACAGATTACATTCTGTATGGTGTAGATGTTTTTACAACTTATGTAAAGGAATGGTATACTGGAAATCTTCAGGAACTCTTCTTCCACCAACCGGAAAACCCTGATGTAAAGAAAAAAATATGTGCTGTTTTAGCAGGATATGTCTGGAATAAAGACAATCCATTTGTGAGAAAACATGATACGGTTATCAAGAACCTTGCAAACCTCATCAAACTGGAAAAACAGGAACAACAAAATCAACAATAAAAAAACGGTCTGAAAATTCAGACCGTTTTTATTTTATTTTAAAGATTTCTTTATTTTCTTTCCCAGATATCTTCCGGCAGATTCATAAGCCCCGGCAATTCTACCATACTCCATCACAATCTCATCATTATTAACAAATCTATCAAACTTATTGAGTTCTACTTCCGCTAAAACTACTGAATGATTGTTTGTTTCCACCAATTTTATTGTACTGTTAATTTCTGCTGTCATCATCGTTAATCCTGCATGCCAGCCCGGAAATATCCATTTTGTTTCCAATAACAAAGTATATTTTGCTGAACTGTCTTTTTTAAATAAAATATCTTTGTAAGTCTTATTCAGACCTTTTGTAAAATAATTGATATACTCTTCTTTTTTGTACCTTTCCCATTCTGAGATCCACATGTTCCACGCTTTTTCTCCTCTTTTGGGATTATCCAGAACTTGTTTTTTTCTGTTTTCCAAATATTGAGTTTCTGTAATATTTTCTTTCATAAATAATACATTCTCAAATTTAAGTTCTACATTAACTTCAGTCTGGTCTTTTAAGACTTCAAAACCACCTGAAACAAGATTCATACTTTCCTGTCCAAAAGCTGCCGTTGTCATCATAACTAAGAACACTAGCAGAAATAATTTTTTCATAATTATAGCTTTATTATATAAGCTGGCAAAGATATTATAAAAAGTGATTTGTGTCCTTTTGTTACTTTAATTTAATCTACCTTAAATCTATAAATGTAATCGGTTTTCTACTGTTTGGGTTAAAGACTGTTTTGGATAAAATATTAAAGTCTATTACTTCAATCTTGGGACTTACCCTCAATTTTGCACGGAAATGGTCTCTTACTTCATTTACAAAGTTTTCATTTTCCTGCTCTGTACTTACCTTGATGATAATTTCATCCAATCCTATTTCGTTGGACTGAATTACAATCTGATAGCATAGAATATTATTAAAATCATTCAGGATGTCGTTCATTGCCGGTGGGTACAACGTTGTTCCTTTGTACTTGATCATCTGCTGTTTCCTTCCAATGACAGGTCCCAGCCTCATTGTATTTCTACCACATGGGCATGGCTCGTAGTGAGCTTTTACAATATCTCCGGTTTTGAATCTCAATAAAGGAATTGCTTCTACACCCAAAGTCGTAATAGTTAATTCACCACTTTCGCCCTCTTTCACAACATTTCCGTCATCATCCAGAATTTCCGTAATGATTAGTTCAGGGTGATGGTGACCTCCAATCTGGAATTCACATTCTGTAAAAGCAGTACTCATTTCGGTGGAAGCATAGGTAGAAAAGAGTTTAATATTCCATTTTTCCTTGATCTTTTGAGAAAGAATATTATCTGTAAAATCTTGGTTCTTGATACTTTCTCCGATACACACAGCTCCGTAAACACTCGAATTTTTGTAATCCAATCCGTGCTTTTCTGCATAATCGATCATCTTAAGCAAGAAAGACGGAACGGTAATCAGGTATTTTGGTTTGTATCTAAAAATAGAGTCCCATTGCAATTCCGGAATTCCTGGCCCCATTCTGACCACACTTGCCCCCATTTTTCTTAATCCCAAAAAATAGGCAAGCCCCGCCATAAAGCGTTTATCAATTGTAGTAATCATCTGCACTACATCTCCTTTCTGAATTCCTGCACAAGCAAAGGATATTGCTTCATTGTAAGCAAGCCTTTCAAGATCCCCGTCAGACAAACCAAAAGTTACCGGATCTCCCAAGGTTCCTGAAGTGGTACTATAATCTACAATCTTATCTGGTGAAATACAGAAAAAATCATGATTATGCTGCTGTAAATCATTCTTTGAGGTGGTAGGAATTTTTTGCAGATCTTCCAGAGTACGGATCTCTGCAATGTTGATATTATTTTCTGTAAACAGCCTCTGATAAAAAGGTGAATTACCCTCAAGATAGGCCAAAAGCTTCTGGAGTTTTTCTTCCTGAATGGTTTTTATTTCCTGAGTGCTAGATTTTTCGATGAACGGATGAAATTCCAATGATTTTAATTTTAAGCAAATTTATTAATTTGTAGAATGTTTTGATGTAAAATATAGTAACGATTTTCAGTTGTGGGTTCATACTGATGTTGATTGGTGATGAAAATCCCGGATCATTACATCATTTTATCTTTGAAATATAAACGTTTGTATGTTTGTATTTCCTGCCGTATTCACTGTTGTCACTTTCAAGGTATGCTCCCCTGATCCTTTTGGACATTTTTCATCAAAGATATAGATGAAATCATCCTTTACACGGGCAAACCTAAGCCATTTCCCATCAAGCTCTGCCCGAAATGAAACAATATCACCAATTTTTGTATTCCCTTTTAAACGTAAAGTGCCACCGTTAATGACTGCACCGTCTTTCCATCCAGAAGAAACGGAAGGTAAGCCATTATCTACTATCAGTTTTGCAGTACCTAATCTGTTGAACTGTCCTTCTGCCTGATCGCCATTCCATTTTCCTTTTATCACGTCAGTATCGCTTCCATAATTGAGAGAAATAACTACTTTATCTTTCTCTTCTTTGGTTAATTTTCTGTTGGGTTTTATTTTCAAAGTATAATTATCATGAACAGGAATGTAGGGACTATTTAGCACAATCACATTGGAAAGAGCATCTGCATCAGGTTTTTCATACATATTAAAGTTCACGGCATCATAAACAGCATTTTTGCTGAAACCAATCTCTGCATTCTCTGAGGTAATTGTTTTTCCATCATTGGGAAGAATGGCTTTTGTTGTGGAAGCGATCTGATCTCCTATTTTACTGAGCTGAACTTTTGTGATTAATCTGCTGGTATTTCCTTTTACATCTTTTAAAACAATTTCAATATTATGAACTTCCTCATCCTGGAGATTAATAATTCCCGAAAGATTAGGAATACTATAATCCTTTAATTTCATTCCCGGCAATGTAGATAAATGCTGAATCCCTATTTTATCTCTGATAAATTTGGTATAATCTATACAGCCATTCAGATAACGGGTATCATCATAGCTTACTTTATCAATGGAAAAACTATAAATCAATTTTCCATCCATCAATAATTCTGCCTGATAAATACCTAGATTAAATCCTTGATTGGCTTTATCCACCGCTTTAATTCCAAAACTTATTGTGGGAGAATTTACTCGAACAATATCTGCTGTATAAGTGCTCCCTAATTTTTTTACAGTAACTCCATTAGCTCCGGGTTCGTACGTACTAAAACGACGATCATACCAATACAAGCCATTGATAATGGGTGCTACAGAATCGGGAATGGCAAAACCAAAAAGCAATGGATTGAGACATTCTTCTGTTTTGGTGTTTCTTATTTCAAAATGCAAATGTGGGCCAGCCGAACCTCCTGTATTTCCACTCAAAGCAATCAATTGCCCTTTTGCAACCGGAAACTGGCCAGGTTGGAAAGTAATATCTTGCTCCCACTTTTCTTCTTTGTACTGTCTTTCTTTTACATATTCATCCAGCTTGTCAAAATATTTGTTTAAATGAGCATAGACCGTTGTGTACCCATTAGGATGGGTAATGTACACGGCATTTCCAAAGCCATATCGTTCAACTTTTATCCTACTCACATAACCATCTGCCGCCGCCACTACAGATAAATTTTCCTGACTGTTGGTTCGTAGATCCAACCCCATATGAAAATGATTGGTCCGTACAGCCCCAAAGTTGGCAGCCAGCTGCATGGGAATATTCAAGGGATTACGGAAATAGTTTTGTGGATAGTTGGTTTGAGCTTGTGTGATGGTACTATTAATGAAACAAATAATAACCATCAGTTTACAAAGGATTTTCATACAGCATTTGGGTTTAGATCTACTTAAATGTACAAAATTCCGGCCAATAAGTGATTGCTGCGATCATCTATTTTTAAAATCACTTTTGTTTTTTTACGCCAAGTTTTGTCGCTTCCAGCATTGATATTTGCGCTATAATGGTTCAGGTGAAAAGTCATAGAAAATTTCTTTTTACCTGAAATTATGCACCAACAACCAAAACATGAAAATAGTATTAATGAAAAAATTTAAAGATGAATTTTAAAAATCCTTTAAAAGAAATGGACGACTTTGACAAGATAAGTCGGGAAATATGGGCAGGCATGAAAGGAGAAAAGATTGCAACTAATTCTATAGAACCTTTTTTTACGAACCTGTGGGTGGATGAGGGAAAGCTTTTCAGATTACTTGCTTCTTCAACAGATTTCAATACTTATCTTTTTGATGCAAGGAAGAACTTTATAAACTATTCGCAAGAAGTAGAAAAAGTAAACCTGAAAGAAATACCTCCTGCTAGAATTGATAACGTAAGAGTGAAGACCAAGATGATTGAGAAATTAGTCATCCAGGAACCTAAAATAGATGAAAAACAGTTTCAAAATTCTTTTTTAGAGCGCATTGATAAAAAGGTATGGGTCAATGTGAGTCCCGGTTACATTGATCCTAAAAATTACACCCATCATACAGAGATAGGAATTAAGGAAAGAAAAGTAGACTGTACCATCAATATTCCTTATCGTGAATATAAAAGGGATCCTACACAGACTGTAATCAACGAGGTAGAAACTACGATAGGTTATTCTTCGAAATCTCCTGATGCCATAAAAATTAATCTTAGCGATGTGGAAGATTATATGGATGTTATCACCTATCTTTTTCCTTATCATCGAGAAATGGCACAGGTAGGTCTTATTGCTCATTTTGAAGAAGCGGGAAGCGGCCTTACTACCATAGATGATCTGATGTTTTTCTATAATCAGCTTCCTAATTTTGCCCTGACAGGCGTAGACTACAAAGGAAAAGCAAAGAAACTTTCCGATCAAATGCTATGGGATCATTTTTTACAGTTTTTAAATTATGATTCCCAATTGCTTCGTGATGTAGACTCAATAGGTAAGGCCGCCGCTTTGGCAGTAGAGCCTTTCAGAGACAAAAGCCGATATGCTATCCGTATTCTTACAGCAATTTCCGGAGAATTTGTTTACAAAAAAATTAAAAACGATCCCAAACTCATTCTTCATATTTATCATTCTTTAGATGGAGAGAGTGTGTACATGGGAAAAGGCATCATTTCAGATACCAATCAGGTGGCTCACGGACAAATGTTTGAGAATAAAGAACTTTTTGTCATTTATGTAACGGCTTTCATGCAGGCTCAACATGCAATGGATGACGCTCATCAGCCTTTACAACCAGGGAGTCTTTTCGCTTTTGGAGTCAGTAGAGATTCTGATACGATAGAAAGACATTGTGAGCTTACAGGATATTTTATGGAAGGAGATCCTGAAAATATCGTCACGCTGATTAATACAGTAAAAGTCTGGAATCTAAAAACGAAGAAAATTGAAGCTGAGAATGAAATTGAAAACGGAGAATTCAGACCTCTGGACATGCTACATCTTAAGGTTTATGAAAAAACTAAACTTTCCTCCGGTAAGATTCAAACTATTGAAACGGATACTGAAGTTCCGGCGTTGTTCCTTTATCACATCGCACAAAAGAAAGCGGCAGAAGATGCACTAAGATGTCTTCGTGTTGCTGCCGATCTCATGGTCATATCAGCCAGTCTTGCCACTATAGAATCCGGAGTATCAGGATTGCCTTTATATGTAGCTTATGCAGATATCGGGGTTGCTCTTTCAGATTTTTATATAGAGGCTCAACTCAGGGATGAGCTTAAAATGACCACCAAAGGGAGAAAGCTTTTAGAATTATGGGATGATATCTATATGGTCCAAGGCACCGCAAGTGCTATGGTAAGCATGTTGCCTAAGGCAGAAAAAGCACTGGATGCAACAGTAGAAGTATTATACACTTCCAGATATCCGTCTCAGCAGAAAAGCCTTAAGAAATTAATTGAAAATACATTATATTCGTTTCCTTTAAGAAATTATTCTAAAAAAGGATTAGCAGCTCTTTCAAAAGACGGCATAAAAAGCATTACTGAACACTCTTCAGATTTTGAGAAACTGAAAGTGCTTTTTGTAGAGAATGCAGAGAAAGAAGTAGGTGTAATTCATAAAGGAAAATTACTTTCCCAAGGAAAGTCTCCCGCAAGAACCAATATTTTTTTAGATTATATCTATAGAAGAGCTGGAGGGAATTTAGGTAAGCTTGAAGAAGAGTTTAGCAGGCTTGCCGGGATGCCGGAGAATGCTACACCACGTATTAGCCTTACTGCAGATGAGTTTAGAGCTGGGCTAAAAGTTCTTGAGGAAACAAAAATTACCCCAGAAAATGCAATTGATTATATATATGATGTATTACCTTATTTTAATCATCATATAGTTAATGAAGAGGTTGTAATGATTTCAACTTCTAACTGTGTACTTGTAGTTCAAAAAATGGTAGAATATTTAATGACAGGAAATATTTCAGCAGCTATTCATACGAAAGGATTAGATGTTGACATTTTGGAAGGCCTTTATCATAGTAAATTTTCTAAACCTTTACCAATTGAAAAAATTAAAAATAATATGGTAGATGGTGAAATAGGGATTATATACATTTATACCAAAAGTTCTTATACTAATATAACTAAAGGACATGTATTTAATGTTATTAAGATCGGAAAGAGACTCTTACCATTAGATGGGCAAAAAGCCATAATTGCTGATGTAAATGAATATGAATCATTAGAATATTTAAAAGTAAAATAATTATGTTAAACAAAGAAGAAATAAAAGAAATAGCAAAACGCTATGTCAAAGAAATTCAAGAAGAAATAAATATAGAATTAATTATTTTATCAGAAATGACAATAAATAAGTCATACGGAAGTATATATTTTTGGGGTGCAAAAGACTCTAAAAAACATCGTCTGGCGGGCAATGGTCCATTTTTGGTAGAAAGCAAAGCAGGTAGGGTTCTTCAATTCGGAACAGCAGATCCTACAGAATATTATATTACACAATATGAAAATGGAACTTGGAAACCGGGTTCTAATGATGTCTGGTACCCAAATTAAACCGATATTGGTTTTATTATTTCGCTAAATGAAAATTCAAGTAAAATAACATGTTAACAGACAATAAAATGCTAGAAATAGCCAACAAATACGTCGGCCAGATAGGCCAGGAAATAAATATTGAACTTATAGTTCTTAGCGAATTCATAAAAAAAAGTTATGGAAATATTTATGGCTATGTTGCGAAAGATTCTACGAAACATCGTTTGGCAGGCAACGGCCCATTCCTTGTAAAAAATGATACCGGTATAGTCATTCAATTTGGAACATCTGACGATGTAGAGTATTATTTAAATGGGTATGAAAATGGCACATGGAAACCCAGTACTCATGGAGTTTGGGATCCTAATCAGAATTAATATTAGGTTCACTTTCATACTAAAATAAAATTTACATGTTAATAGAACAAGAAGTAATAGAAATTGCAAAAAATTACGTAAAAGAAAGAAGTGAAAAAAGTGGGTTAGATCTCGTCATTTTGGAAGATAGATGCATTAAAAAATCTTATGGAATAATATTTCGATATAATACAAAAAAATATAATGATACAAGAAACGATGATGATAATACATTAATGGGGAATGCCCCTTTCATAGTTCAAAATAGTAATGGTAAAATTATATTGCTTGGAACAGGAAAAGAAATAGAATATTATATCCAAGAATATGAAGCAGGAAGATGGCCAGATATTCCAAGACTCAGCGACTTTCAATAATGTACAACCACCTTCGGGTGGTTTGTTTTTTTAATATATCACCCATAATAAGAATAGCTTTGATATGGATAAAATGTTCAATGTTTCCTATAAAAATAGCAAAGAAAACTCGCTTATTAACCTTTTAGTTTTTACTTTTAAGCTCTTTCCTCATTTATATTTCTGAAATTGAACTTTTTAATAGAAATATCCTCAATAAAACATATCTTATAAACCGACAAAATTTAGTAAATTTGCAGACTTAATTTATCAACGAATATTGAGATATTTACAATGAGCCAATTTAAAGAATACAAAAACCTCAACCTTATTGACGTAGCAGAGAATGTAGCGGAATTTTGGAAACAAAATAAAACTTTCAATAAGAGTGTTGAGATTCGTCAGGGTAATCCTGAGTTTGTTTTTTATGAAGGTCCACCTTCAGCAAACGGTATGCCTGGAATTCACCACGTAATGGCAAGAGCATTGAAGGATATTTTCTGCCGTTACCAGACTCAAAATGGAAAGCAGGTTTTCCGTAAAGCAGGCTGGGATACGCATGGTCTTCCTGTGGAACTGGGTGTAGAAAAAGAATTAGGAATCACTAAAGAAGATATTGGTAAAAAAATCTCTATTGAAGATTATAATAAAGCTTGCCGTGAAGCAGTAATGCGATATACAGACGTTTGGAACAACCTTACCGAAAAAATCGGGTATTGGGTAGATCTTGAGGATCCGTACATCACATACAAATCAAAATATATGGAAACCGTTTGGTGGTTGTTGAAGCAATTATATGACAAAAGCTTGTTGTATAAAGGCTACACGATCCAACCCTACTCTCCAAAAGCAGGAACAGGGCTTTCTTCCCACGAATTGAACCAGCCAGGAACGTATCGTGATGTTTCAGATACAACCGTAGTAGCTCAGTTTAAAGTTAAGAAAGATTCATCTGCTTTATTCAACGATGTAGACGGAGACGTACATATCCTTGCATGGACGACAACTCCTTGGACGTTGCCATCCAATACTGCACTTACCGTAGGTAGAGATATCGAATATGTTTTGGTTAAAACGTTCAACCAATATACATTTGAGCCAATAACTGTTGTGCTATCCAGCGTTCTTTTACCTAAGGTTTTCGGTAAAAAATATGCTGAGGGTACAGATGAGGATTTTGCAAACTATACTCCAGAAACTAAGGTAATTCCTTTCAGAATTTTAAAAGAATTTACAGGAGAAAAACTTGTTGATACAAGATATGAGCAATTAGTTCCTTGGTTTACACCAAACGACAATCCTGAAAATGCATTCAGAGTAATTTTAGGAGACTTTGTAACAACAGAGGACGGTACAGGTATCGTACACACTGCCCCTACTTTTGGTGCAGATGATGCGAGAGTAGCTAAGATGGCTCAGCCTGAGATCCCGCCAATGTTGATAAAGGACGAAAATGACAATCTTGTTCCATTAGTAGATTTACAGGGTAAATTTATTCAGGGAGAAAATGTTCCTGAAGTTTTCTCAGGAAAATATATCAAGAACGAATATTATGATGAGGGAACTGCTCCTGAGAAATCTTGGGATGTAGAGCTTGCTATCTTATTAAAAATAGAAAACAAAGCCTTCAAAGTAGAGAAATATGTCCACTCTTATCCACACTGTTGGAGAACAGACAAACCTGTATTGTACTACCCGTTAGATTCATGGTTTGTAAAGATGACTGCTGTAAAAGACAGATTGGTTAACTTAAACAAAGAGATCAACTGGAAGCCAAAAGCTACCGGAGAAGGACGTTTTGCCAACTGGTTAGAAAATGTAAACGACTGGAACTTATCCCGTTCAAGATACTGGGGTATTCCGTTGCCTATCTGGAGAACAGATGATCTGAAAGAAGAAAAAATCATAGGTTCTGTAGAAGAGCTATACAACGAAATTGAGAAATCAATTGCTGCAGGGGTAATGACTGAAAACCCATTCAAAGGATTCATCATCGGCAATATGTCTGAGTCAAACTACGAGCTTGTTGATCTTCACAAGAATGTAGTAGACAAAGTAGTTTTAGTTTCTGATTCAGGAAAGGCTATGAAACGCGAAAGCGACTTGATCGACGTTTGGTTCGATTCAGGTTCTATGCCGTATGCACAATTGCATTATCCTTTTGAGAATAAAGAATTAATTGATAACAATAAAGCATTCCCTGCCGATTTCATTGCAGAAGGTGTTGACCAGACTCGTGGATGGTTCTATACACTTCATGCAATTGGGACCGCTGTTTTTGATTCTGTTGCTTATAAAAATGTAATGAGTAACGGTCTTGTTTTGGATAAAAACGGACAAAAGATGTCAAAACGTTTAGGAAATGCTGTAGATCCGTTCGAAACATTATCCGTATACGGACCGGATGCTACCCGTTGGTACATGATTTCCAACGCCAATCCTTGGGAAAACCTGAAGTTTGATATTGAGGGAATTGATGAGGTTAGAAGAAAGTTCTTCGGAACGCTTTACAACACCTATTCATTCTTCTCTCTATATGCAAACGTTGATGGATTCAACTATTCAGAAAAAGAAGTAGAAAATCGTCCGGAAATTGACAGATGGGTTCTTTCCGAACTTAACCTTCTTATCAAAGAAGTAAAGGCATTCTACGAAGATTACGAACCTACAAGAGTAGCAAGAGCAATCAGTACGTTTGTGAATGATAACTTGAGTAACTGGTATGTAAGATTATGTAGAAGACGTTTCTGGAAAGGAGAATATTCAGATGATAAAATCTCTGCTTACCAGACTTTATATACTTGTCTTGAAGTAGTGGCAAAATTATCTGCTCCTATTGCTCCGTTCTTTATGGATCAATTGTATCAGGACCTAAATAAAGTAACTGGTAAAGAAAACTGTGAATCTGTACATTTAACAGACTTCCCAGTAGCTGATGAAAGTTTAATCGATCAGGATTTGGTTGAAAAAACACACTTAGCTCAGAACATTACCAGTATGGTTTTCTCTTTGAGAAAGAAAGAGAACGTAAAGGTTCGTCAGCCATTACAAAAAGTATTGGTTCCTGTATTGGATGCTAAAACAGAAGAGCAAATCTTAGCTGTTGCAGACCTTATCAAGCAGGAAGTAAACGTAAAAGAACTACAGTTAATTAATGCTGAAGAAGCATCCCATTTAATTGTAAAACAAATAAAGCCAAACTTCAAAGCTCTTGGTCCTAAATTAGGAAAAGACATGAAAGTGGTAGGTGCCGAAATCAGTAATTTCAGCACAGAACAAATTGCCGGTCTTGAAAAAGAAGGAAAACTTGATGTTCAGGGATATGAGATCACCCTTGATGATGTAGAGATCTCTACTAAAGATATCCCGGGATGGACGGTAACTTCCGACGGAAAAACAACTGTGGCATTAGATTTGACATTAACCGATGAGTTAAAATCAGAAGGTATCGCAAGAGAATTCATTAACAGAGTTCAAAACCTGCGAAAAGAGAAAGACTTTGAACTGACAGACAGGATCAATATCTTCATTGAAGAGAATTCACCATTCCTTGAAGATGTAAAGAAAAATGAGGAATATATTTCTTCTGAAGTCTTGTCAAATAAAATAGAAATTGTATCTTCACTTTCAAATTTTAACGAAATCGAAATAGATGAGGTTAATTTTAAGATAAATGTCGAAAAAAATTAACATGTAGTTATTGTATTTCAAATTCCATTTCATAATTTTATTAAAAAAGAGAAAGAATATGTCAGACGAAAGAGTTAGATACAGCGATGCTGATTTACAGGAATTTAGAGCGATCATTAAAGAAAAAATAGAAAAGGCGGAGAAAGATCTTCAGCTGATCAGAGAAAGTTTCATCAATGACCAGAATAATGGCACAGATGATACTTCACCTACATTCAAGGCATTTGAAGAAGGTGCAGAAACTTTGAGCAAAGAGCAGAACTCTATTCTCGCAGGAAGACAGGAAAAATTCGTTCGTGATCTTAAGAATGCTTTAATCAGAATCGAAAACAAAACATACGGTGTTTGCAGAGTAACAGGAAAATTAATTCCTAAGGAAAGACTTTTAGCCGTTCCTCACGCTACGCTGAGCATTGAAGCGAAAAATATGCAGAAATAGCCGTAAGGTTTGTAAAATAATATTGGGTTTATATGGTATTCACGGATACTTTATAAACCTAATTTTTAATGTATACCCATGAGCGAAGTCTTAATTTTAGCAATCATCGTGGCAGCAGTTTTACTGTTCTTCAACAGGGAATGGATCAAGAATAGATTTTTCCCGGAGAAGCACACCAACTACACCATTGATGACCAGTTTAATTCTGATAAGCGAGAGCGGGAGAAAGAAATTGACAAACTGTTGAGTAAGATGGGCAAAAACGGAGTCAATGACTTATCAGAAAGAGAAAGAAAGCGGCTCGACGAGTTGTCCAAAATGTAAAAATTAAATATAAGAAATGGAATCTATTATAGTACATCCGAAAAATGCAATGGAGCTTAGTGCTCTGAAAGGTGTTTTAAAAGAAATGAACATTAAATTTGAGAAAGCTCATGTTAAAAGTTCATTTAATGGGCAAAAAGTGATCAAGAAAGCAAGCGATAACAAAAATATAAAACCAGCTAATAAACCTTCAAAACCAAAAGGAGAGTAATGAAAAAGATATTAGCTATCACATTTTTGGTATTGTTAATAGACCAGGCTTCTAAAATTTATATTAAAACTAATTTTAATTTAGGAGACAGTGTTTCTATTTTTCCCGGTTTTAAACTAACGTTTGTAGAAAACCCAGGCATGGCCTACGGGTTTCATTTCGGAGGAATTATCGGAAAATATTTACTCGTGATTTTAAGAGTTTTCTTAATCGGAGGGATGGTTTACATGTTTAAAAAATGGTTGAAAGAAGGTGCTTCAAACTATCTCTTAATTCCAATGTCTATCATCTTTGCCGGAGCAATAGGAAACCTTATTGACGGAATGTTTTATGGAATGATCTTCGATAGCGGATCAGTTTATGACCCAAGTATTGACCGATGGCTGGATTATGGTGGAATATCCAAGATTGTTCCTTTTGGGCAGGGATATTCCAGCTTTATGAAAGGATGTGTTGTAGATATGTTCCACTTCCCATTGGTAGATTGGTATGTACCTGATAGCTGGCCATTAATTGGCGGAAAGCATATTGAGTTCTTCAAATATATTTTCAATGTTGCTGATTCAGCTATTACGGTGGGAGCTACATTCTTATTAATCTTTAGAAAAAAAGCCTTTCCGAACGGACTTGAGTTTTAAAAGATTTATCTTAAATGAAAAAAATTATCACAAATATTTTTAAATTTTTCCTGCTTCTTTTCGTTGCAGGAATTATTTTTATTGCCTGGGCCAATTATAGCATCAAAAATGAAAGTGCACCACTTGTATCTTATAATATTAAAGATGTTCCCGAGGCAAAAACTGCATTATTGTTAGGAACAGGAAAAACCTTAAGCAACGGTATGCCGAATGCCTATTTCTACAACAGAATCAAGGCAGCTACCGATCTGTATAAAAGTGGAAAGATTCAATATATCATCGTAAGTGGTGACAACAGCAGCAAAGATTATAATGAACCGGAAGATATGCAGTTTGCACTGGTTCAGCAGGGAGTCCCACAGGATAGAATCATACTGGATCATGCCGGATTCCGAACGTTGGATTCTGTAGTAAGAGCAAAAGATATCTTTGGGCAAACCAAAATTGTAATTATTTCCCAAAAGTTCCACAATGAAAGAGCGGTTTTCCTTGCTCAAAAAAATGGAATGAAAGCCTTTGGGTATAATGCTGAAGATGTGAATAAATATGCAGGGTTAAAGACTAATATAAGGGAATATCTTGCCAAAGCTAAAGCGTATTGGGACTTACTACTTGGAGTAGAACCTAAATTTGGTGGAGAGAAGATCATAATTCCTTAATTTTATTTAAACACGGATTACATGGATTTTTATAAATGATTGAGTAAAAATATATTAGGTTTTGGCTAAAACCATTCGATGAATTAGTCTATTTTCAGGCGGGGTAAAGCCCATCTCTATTGAATTTTAATAACGGTGTGTTTAATCTTTTGCTCTTTTTCATTCGTTATTCCCTGTAAACCTCGTAAATTTGCAATTCATTAATTTTTAAATATAAATTTTAAACAAATGTCAAGAATTCTTACCGGCATTCAAGCCACCGGAACTCCCCATCTTGGAAATTTACTTGGGGCAATTATTCCTGCTATCGAACTTTCTAAGCAGGAGGGAAATGAATCATTTTTATTTATTGCGAATCTTCATACGCTTACCCAGATTAAGGATGCGCAGACTTTAAGACAAAATACCTACGAGATTGCTGCGGCTTGGCTTGCTTGTGGATTAGATACCGAAAAAACATTCTTCTACAGACAAAGTGATATCGCTGAAACCTGTGAACTATCTTGGCATTTATCATGTTTTTTTCCTTATCAAAGATTAACATTAGCGCATTCATTTAAAGATAAGGCAGATCGTCTTCAGGACGTAAATGCAGGTCTGTTTACCTATCCTATTTTGATGGCTGCAGATATTTTATTATATGATGCGGAGGTTGTTCCTGTAGGAAAAGATCAGCTTCAGCATTTAGAGTTTGCAAGAGATGTAGCTTCAAGATTTAATAATCAGATGGGTGAAATTCTTGTTCTTCCGCAATCTGAGCTTCAGGAAGACACAAAATATGTTCCAGGGACAGACGGACGTAAGATGTCTAAATCCATGGGAAATATTATCAATATTTTCTTACCTGAAAAGGAATTGAAAAAACAGGTGATGAGTATTGAGACTGATTCTAAAGGCTTAGAAGAACCTAAAGACCCTGAAACTGATAAAGTGTTTGCTATTTATCAATTGATCGCTACACCGGAACAGACTGAAGAATTAAGAGCAAAATATCTTGCCGGAAACTTTGGGTACGGACATGCTAAAAAAGAGCTTTTAGACCTTATTTTGGTACGTTTTGCTAAAGAAAGAGAAACGTTCACTTATTATATGAACAATCTGGACGAACTGGAAGCAAAATTACAACAAGGGGCAGAAAAGACCAGACCAGTTGCTTTGGAAACCCTTAAAAGAGTAAGAACAAGCTTAGGTTTTTAATCACAAGCTTCAAAACATAAGAAAGCCCTTCAAATTGAGGGGCTTTTTCTATGTATCAATATCGTTTGTTTTGAAATATTTAGACTATCTAATCTTATTTTTTACAAGAATAAAATAGTGCATTTTATCATCAAATTCATAGAGAATATCCCAGCTGGGATATTGTTTAATAATCGTTTTAATGATGGATAGCCCTAACCCTGTTGAACCGTGATCAGAACCTTGTTTATAGAAGCGGTTAAAAATCTGTGATTTATCCAGTGGAACAGATGTACCACTATTTTGAAAAGTAATCCTGTCTGTCTCAATAATAATATTTAACGTTCTTTCTTCATTATTGTATTTAATGGCATTTTTAAGAAGATTAGACAACAGAATATCTGCAAGGTCCTTATTAAAATCTGCCTGAAAATTTCCTTTTTCAATGATATTGACATCAACTTTTTTAAATGCTATAAAGTCTTCATAATTCTGAACCAGTTTATGAATCATGGTATTAAAATCTACCCCAGACATGGTATTAAACTGACTGTTCTCTATTTTAGAGAGCATTAACAGTGATTTATTCAATCCTACCATTCTTCTGAGGTCAGTTTTAACCTCTGTAAGAAAGTTCAGGTTCTTTTTATCAAGATCTTCATTCTGAATCAGGAGGTCTATTTTATTGATAACAATAGCAAGCGGTGTCTGAAGCTCATGGGAGGCATTTTCAATAAATTGCTTTTGTTGATAGAAGACCAATTCATTACGCTCAATCATTTCATTGATTTCAACATTCAATTCTTCAAACTCTTTTATCCTATAGCTTTGTTCTTCCTGTGAAAACGGAATTCCAAACTGATATTTTTTAAGCTTATCCAAAATTAAATAGAAAGGGCGCATGGCTTTATTAAGGAGATATCCATTAACGACAACAATGCTTATCACCAAAACAATATAAAGCACAATTAATGCAGTGGTAAGGTCATAGATTAATTCATCTTCCTCCACAGTAGAAGTTCTGATCACCAGTCTCCGATGATTCTTGAACTGATCAATAAAGTCTGCCTCAAGTACCCTGTAAGGTTGATCTTTATCGTCATACTCCATATAATACATCTTATTATAGAGCCTGCTTTTATTTTTATAATCTCCGGCATTAATAGGCATGATTTTGAATTCATTGAAGCCAAAATCATTATTCTTTAACAACTGAGGATTAAGATACACGGCCTTAATAATCTGTATTTTACGATCTTTTAGTCCATCATCCACATTATCATGTACTTCATCCAGAATATAGGCATAAAATAATCCTGCCCAAACCGCTATAATCAGCAGGAGGATCATGATAAGGTACTTGATCGTATAATATTTTAAAGAAACCTTCATTAGACAAATTTATATCCTATTCCGTATACTGCCTGAAAGTCAGCTTCCGCATTCAGTGTTTTCAGCTTTTTACGAAGATTTTTGATTTGCGAGTAAATAAAGTCAAGGCTGTCTGCCTGATCTATGTAATCTCCCCAGATGGCCTCCGCCAAAGTAGTTTTTTGCAATGTTTTTTCCGGATGAATGACAAAGTAATACAAAAGATCATATTCCTTACGGTTAAGGGCTAATTCCTCATCACCAACCTTTACATTTCTGTTTTCCGGATCAATGCTTATATTTTTATATTTGATAATATTCTCCCCATCCTGATTTTTTCTTCTTATTACAGATCTTATCCTCGCCATCAGCTCTGCAAGATGAAAGGGTTTTGCAAGATAATCATCTGCTCCAATTTCCAGTCCGGTTACTTTATCATCCACCGAATCTTTGGCAGACAGAATGATTACCGGATCTTTTTTGTGCAGCTTCTTTATTTCTCTCAACAAGTCTATTCCACTTCCGTCAGGCAGCATAATATCCAGAAGAATGCAATCATATTCATAGGAAATAATCTTTTCCAATCCGGAACTGTAGTTCTCTGCACATTCTACAATGAAATGTTCTGCTTCCAGAAATCTCTGTACAGTATCTCTTAGGTCCGGTTCATCTTCTACTATTAAAATCTTCATACTACCAGTGGTTTGTAATGCTTTACTGCATGATTAAACTTATATCAAATATATGAAATTATAAAGTTGGAAGCCAGAAGACTAAAGCTTGTCATTTCAACATTCTTTAGTCCTCTGATTCCTTTCTTTTAAAAATTAATTTGATTTCACAAAGCGTCCATCAGCATCAAAAATGAGACACAACCCGCTCATTAAATGAATTTTATAGGCACTATATTTTTTTTCGATGGAACTAACCACGCTGCATGGATGGTGCTTGGTCATAAAAGACACAATACTTTTTCTAATCTTACCGGAAGAAGATTTTCTTCCATTGCTGCTTATTAAACTCCAATTAACCATACTATTAAAATTTTATTGTTAGCATTTAACTCAGAATTAGTCGTCAATTCTTTTAAAATTTCCGCTTTTGTCAAACTCCAGCTCCAGCCCGTTGGAAAGTTCAGCCTTATAAGACCATCTTTTCTTTTCTATCTTAATGATATAAGTATTGGGGAAATTTTTTGTACTATAGTTTTTAATAGATGCAGGAATAAAACCATAAGGAACTTTCTGATGTTTTCCATCCACTTCTTTCCAGTTTCCGTTGCTGTCAAATTCCATTTTCATTCCGTTATTTAGGTATACTTTGTAATCATCCACGCCATAGATTTCTCTGTCTTCTATCACTGAACTTACAGCAATACCCTTAAAGTGAGCCGCAAGGAAAGTTTTCGCCGTCTTAGGCAGTTGATTAGGGTTAATAGCTCTGTCTTGTGCAAACATTAAGCTTCCCATTAACATAAAAATTAAAATAAATACTGCTGTGATTTTCTTTACATTTTTCATAACATTAAGTTTTTCTGTCATTATTATAGAGCAAAGGTCCAAATCAATTTAGGAAAGAATTGGGAAAAACTTAATGGATAAAAATAAAGTGATAAAAAAAGATAAGAATAGGAGATATAATTAAACCATTAAGGTAAGTAAGTTTTTAAGAGAATTAAAGCGTTATAGCTTCATTAGGTTCACAATACAGTAAGCCTTTCTCTTAAGAGCTTCAATAGTCTTAATGGTTTAATTATAAATTTGCGTTTAAGCTTTATCCGGAATAATTATAGATATTCCTTGATCTGATGAAGGTGAGTAATAGCCTTTAACCCTGTTTCCTTTTTGTCTTCCTTATAGACATCAAAGAAAATAGAATCCATTCCAAAGTCTCTTGCTCCCATGGCATCCGCAATCCAGTCATCACCGATAAGGATACTCTCTTCTTTTTTAGCATCAGAAAGCCCCAGAGAGTATTCAAAAATCCTCGGATTAGGTTTTCTTACTCCCACAGCGTCAGCACTGGTAATAGTTTTAAAATAAGGTGCGATACCTGATAGGGTACATTTTCTTTCCGTTACATCCTGAAACCCATTAGAAATAATGTGTAACGTATAATTCTTAGCCTTTAAATAATCAAGAATATCTTCCGCACCTTCCACCAATTCATTATGGCTTACGATGTTATCCAGAAAATGTTCTTCAAAATAAAGTGACAGTTCTTTATTATCCACTCCAAAATGCATGAAGGAATCATAAAAACGGTGTTCTCTCAAATACTCTTTGCCAATAATCCCATCTCTTATCTTTTCCCAAAGGCTTTCATTGATCTCATGGTAAACATCATGAAATTCTTCAAAGCCGATATTGTACTTCGAAGTTATTTCCTTTTTTTCGAAAAGTTCTTTGATGGTTAGGTAGGCATTTCTGCGATGATCCCAGAGCGTATTGTCCAGGTCAAAAAAAACGTGCTGCATTTTCATACAGCACAAAGTTAATAATTTTAATTTTTTGAGATAGGATAATTCTTGCTCTTGCTTTTCACAATTTCAAGATTTTTAGAAAAATTGAGCAAAAAATCAATGGTTTGTTTCTTAGGTTTCAAAGTTTTCACTTTTAAGGAATCATTTTTTTTCATAGGCGAAGTATGTTTTCCTTAAAAACGTGAAATTTTACAAAATATTATCTATCTGGTTAATATTATGTTATTTTCCTCCATGATTTTTCTCAGGTTTATAAGCGCATACCTTACTCTTCCCAGTGTAGTATTAATGCTCATATCTGTATGATCTGCAATTTCCTTAAAGCTCAGCCCGTCAAAGAATCTTAATTTGATTACTTCTTGCTGATTTTGTGGAAGAAACAATAGCATTCTCAATAAGTCTTCCTGAATCTGGTTGGTTACCAATTGATCTTCGATATTTTCTGAAGGCTCTCTAATCAGGTCAAAAATAGAATATTCATCAGTTTCAAACGTAGTTTCTGAAACCTTGATATTTTTGGCTTTTGATCTGAAATGGTCGATGATTAGGTTGTGGGAGATTCTTTTGGCCCAAAGGATAAATTTACCCTCTTCGTTATAACGTCCTTCCTTTAGCATAACAATAATTTTCATGAATGTATCCTGAAAAACATCGTTGGCTAAATCTTCATCATTAATTTTGTAAAAAATGAATGTAAACAGCTCTCTCTGGTGGCGATGAATGAGGGTTGACAATGCTCCCTCGTCACCTTTCTGGTAAAGCGAAATTAGTAAACTATCCGATTTTGATTTCATAACTCTTCTCAATATAAATATTTGCAGACAGGTAATCCTCCAGATATTTCATCTGGCCTTTGCTGTATATACAAAACAGTTTTCTAGAGTAGAGTCTCTTCAATAGGCGGTACACTTATATTATGGTGTAAATATAATAATTTTTTAATAACTGTTAAGCTATTATTAAATTTTCACAATAAAAATTTAAAAAAAATCATTTAAACATGTCATGAATAAAGACAGTAGGGATATTTAATGTAAAATTAATATTTAGACCTTTCATTTCTTTTCCGTTTAATCGGGTATCTCCGATAGGGAAAGCATAGCCTCCTGTAAGATCCAGCATTCCAAATAAAGTAACACCTATTTTCGGGGCTATATACTTGTTGGTCCCCTCCGCTCCTACTAAAAAGTAATAGGAATGATAGAAATCTACATTCTTTTCAAAATTAAGCAATACATCTGCCTGAAGCTTCGGCATAATGGCAAATTTGGAATCGGCAACTCCCATTAAGGCAGAACCTCCCAATCTGTAAATTACATCATCATTTTTAAGAAAAAGCAATTTACCTCCTACTTCTCCAAAACTTTGATTTTGATAGGTATACCCTACCGTAATCATTTTGTGCATGGTATACTGAGCTTTTGCCAATGTGCTTAGCAAAAACAGGGATAGGATTGTAATTGCAGTTCGAAAATTCATCATCTCTCTATTTATTATAATGTAAAATTAAAAAAAACTGCCTTATCAGAGGATAAAGCAGTTCATATATTTATTCCAAGGAAAAAATTAAATTCCGAAAGCGGCTTTAATTTCCTCTACTTTGTCTAGTTTCTCCCAAGTAAAGAACTCAAGATCTTTCAACGTAAGTTCATTCTTATGACCTTTGTTGAATGTTTTATCAGCTATATAATGCTCTTTACCCATGTGCCCGTAAGAAGCTGTTTCCTGATAGATAGGGTTTCTTAATTTTAAGTTCTGCTCGATAGCATAAGGTCTTAAATCAAAGATAGTAGAAACTTTCTTAGCGATATCACCATCGTGAAGATCAACTTTTGCAGTTCCGTAAGTATTGATGTATAAACCACAAGGCTCAGCTACTCCGATAGCATAAGAAACCTGTACCAAAACTTCGTCAGCAATACCTGCTGCTACCAAGTTCTTAGCAATGTGTCTTGTAGCATACGCAGCACTTCTGTCTACTTTTGATGGATCTTTTCCAGAAAAAGCACCACCACCGTGAGCTCCTTTACCACCGTATGTATCAACAATGATTTTTCTACCTGTAAGACCAGTATCTCCGTGAGGACCACCGATTACAAATTTTCCTGTAGGGTTGATGTGATATTTAATTTGATCGTTGAATAAAGCCTTGATCTCCTCTGTCTGCTGTGCAACCACTCTAGGAACAAGAATGCTCTTGATATCTTCACGGATCTTGTTCAACATTTCTTCTTCTGCTCCGAAGTCATCGTGTTGAGTAGAAACTACGATAGAATCAATTCTGATTGGCTTATGATCGTCAGAATACTCAATAGTCACCTGGCTTTTCGCATCAGGACGAAGATAAGTGATCTCCTTATTCTCTCTTCTGATTGCAGAAAGTTCCTTAAGAATTGTATGTGCTAAATCCAAAGCAAGAGGCATATAGTTTGCCGTTTCATTGGTAGCATATCCAAACATCATTCCTTGGTCACCAGCACCTTGTGCATTTGCTTTAGCCTCAAAAGATTCATCATTTACAGCTCTATCTACTCCTTGGTTAATATCAGGTGACTGTTCATGGATTGCAGAGATAACTCCACAAGAATCTCCGTTGAACATATATTCACCTTTTGTATAACCAATACCATTGATTACTTCTCTAGCAATTGTTTGAACGTCAAGATAAGCATCAGATTTTACTTCTCCAGCCAATACTACCTGTCCTGTAGTTACTAAAGTTTCACATGCTACTTTTGAACTTTTATCGTACGCTAAGAAATTGTCGATTAATGCATCAGAAATTTGATCTGCAATTTTATCCGGATGTCCTTCTGAAACTGATTCAGATGTAAATAAATAAGACATATTATTCTTTGTTTTTTTAGATTAAAAAAATATTGACGAAGAAAAATAAGAATAAAATTGCCCGAAAAAAGAATACTGTTTTAGCATTTTTTTATAGAGGTTGCAATCAGGTCAAATTTTTCCTCGTGGTAAACGTCAGCAAATTTAAGCACTATTTTTGTAATACTCAAAATTTTTGTTTACTAATTATAATTTTCTTTAAATTAATGATTTATATCACTTTAAAGCCTTTCAATTACTGAGGCTTTATGCTTACAAATTCTTTCGGACTTGCGTGATAATTCAGTTTAAGTTCTAAAGAACTTTTGATAGAATGTGATAATTCATCAATAATCTTCTGCTTAAAGGTGGGCTTATAATAAATAATACTGATCTCTCTGTAAGGGAAAGGTTTCTTGAATCTGAAGACATTCTTTTTCTGTTCTTCAGAAAGCTGGCTCAATGCCAATTCCGGAAGAATACTAATCCCTCCTACCTTATCCACCATATGTACCAAGGTTTGAATATTGGAAGCCAGGAAATCTAAATTTTTAGGCTTCAGAGTATTTTCTTTCAGATGACAGATATTTTCAAACTGATTTCTAAGACAGTTTCCTTCTTCAAGCAACCATACCTTTTCTACATTAAGATCCTCAGGGATGATGTAAGAATTCTTTTTGTTCGCTTCAGTATTGGAACTGTAGATCATTAATTCTTCGTTGAATAAGAAATCCTGATAAAACTCATCAGCAGTATCATAAGGAGTGGAAATAATTCCCGCGTCCAATTCTCCGGCTTTTAGAGCTTTAATAATATTATCAGTTGTCATTTCCTTTACATTCATCTGGATCTTCGGATTGTCTTCAAGGAATTTAAAGATTTCCGTAGGCAGGATAAATGAAGAAACCGTAGGAATGATTCCCAGATTAATTGTTCCTCCTAAAATATTATTCAAAAGGTTAGCTTTATTTTTCAGCTCATTGACAGATTCTATAATCACCTTGGCCTGATCAATGATCTGAAGACCTACATCCGTAGTACGGATTGGGTGAGTTGTTCTGTCAAAAACCTTTACATCCAGTTCGTCCTCAAATTTCTGTATCATGGCACTTAACGTAGGTTGGGTAATGAAGCAAGCCTGAGCTGCTTTACCAAAATGTTTATACTTATCAACAGCGATAAGATATTCAAGTTGCTGAATGTTCATTTGATTAATATTATCTATTACAAAGATATAACGTTTTTGTTATTAGCAATTAAAAATTCAAGTAAATTTGATATTCACTACCTTTACACTTCGATTTAGAAAAAGGAAACAATTATTCAA
The DNA here is from genome assembly GCF_002899895.1 of Chryseobacterium oncorhynchi. GTDB lineage: Bacteria > Bacteroidota > Bacteroidia > Flavobacteriales > Weeksellaceae > Chryseobacterium > Chryseobacterium oncorhynchi. The sequence continues at coordinate 160,245 of NZ_PPEI02000006.1, read as the reverse complement.
AATCATCAATTATATGGATTCTAAAAAATTAACGTTAAGCAACGGCGCACCTTATTTTGAGCATCAGGATTCCCAGACGGTAGGACCAAGAGGCCCGGTATTGCTGCAGGACTTTATTCTTCAGGAAAATCTTGCACATTTCGTTAGGGAAAGAATTCCTGAAAGAATTGTACACGCCAAAGGAAGCGGAGCATACGGAACCTTTACCGTAACGCATGACATTAGCCAGTACACAAAAGCAAATTTGTTTTCAAAAGTAGGAAACTCATGCAGAATGTTTGCCCGTTTTTCTACCGTTGGTGGCGAAAAAGGAAGTGCAGATACCGCTAGAGATCCTAGAGGTTTTGCCTTAAAATTTTATACTGAAGATGGAAATTGGGATCTTGTAGGAAACAATACTCCTGTATTCTTTATTAAGGATGCGAAAAAATTCCCGGATTTTATACATACCCAAAAAAGGTTACCTAAGACTAATTTAAAAAGTGCCACAATGATGTGGGATTTCTGGAGCTTAAATCCTGAATCACTTCATCAGGTTCTTATATTAATGTCAGACAGAGGAACTCCTTATGGCTATAGACATATGCATGGCTTCGGATCTCATGCTTTCTCCATGATCAACGATAAAAATGAAAGAGTATGGGTGAAGTTCCACTTTAAGACAAAACAAGGTATAAAAAACTTCACGGATGAAGAGGCTGTAAAAATGGCAGGAGAAAATCCGGACTTTGCACAGGAAGACCTTTGCAATGCGATTGAAAATGGAGATTTCCCGAAATGGACAATGTACATCCAGGTGATGACCGAGGAACAAGCAAAAGATTTCAGATGGAATCCTTTTGACGTAACCAAGGTATGGTTTCATGATGATTTCCCATTGATTGAGGTAGGAGAAATGGAGCTGAATGAAGTTCCTGTTAACTATTTTGCACACGTAGAACAATCTACATTTTCACCAAGCAGCCTTATTAACGGAATCAGTTTCTCACCAGATAAAATGCTTCAGGGAAGATTATTCTCCTATCCGGATGCACATCGATACAGAGTGGGAGTAAATGCTCACCAGCTGGAAGTAAACAGATGTCCTTTTGCTGTTAATAATTATCAAAGAGATGGTTATATGGCAGATTCAAGTCACTACCAGGACAAGCCCAACTATCATCCGAACAGTTTCGACGACATTAAAGCGGATTCATCTTACAAAAACTATGAGTATGAATTAGATAGTGCCCATGTTGCGAGCTACAATAGAAATGATAATGACAGTGATCATTATACTCAACCGGGACTTCTTTACTCAAAGGCGATGAATGCTGATGACAGAAACCATCTGATTCAAAATATTGTAGGAAGTATGAAAGGAATCAGCGGACCGAAAAAAGATGAGATTATTAACCGTCAATTGTGTCACTTTTTCCGTGCTAACATTGAGCTTGGCATGAAAGTAGCTTCACAATTAAACGTAAATATTGATGCAAATATGATGAATCATTCCAAATAATCATATTGAACAATAAATAAAAAAAAAGGAAAAAAAAATAATATTTTTTCCTTTTTTTTGTAAAAAATTCATAATTTGCAGAGGATGATATTTTAAAGTGGAAAAATGAGTTACGAAAATATATTATTAAAAAAGGAAGATAAATTATCTATCATTACCATAAACAGACCTGAAAGTTTAAATGCTTTAAATGCAAAAACTATTCAGGAAATCAGTACAGCACTGGATGAACTTAACGCAGACAATTCCTGCAGAGTAATTATCCTTACAGGAAGTGGAGAAAAGTCTTTCGTAGCTGGAGCTGACATTAAAGAGTTTAGTGATTTTGGACAGGAAAAAGCGGAAGAGCTTGCCAGAAATGGACAAAATTCTCTGTTCAACAAAATTGAAAATATGTCTAAACCTGTTATTGCAGCCGTAAACGGTTTTGCATTAGGAGGAGGTTTAGAGCTTGCCATGGCATGCCACATCAGATATGCATCGGAAAACGCCAGACTGGGTCTTCCTGAAGTAACTCTGGGATTAATTCCAGGATACGGAGGAACTCAAAGGCTTCCAAAGCTTGTAGGAAAAGGTATTGCCAACGAAATGATCTTCTCTGCCAAAATGATCCCTGCTCAAAAAGCAAAAGAGATCGGCCTGGTAAATGAAGTATACCCTATTGAAGAATTATTAACCAAAACGAAAGAATTAGCGAACGCTATTGCCTACAATTCACCAATGGCAATATCCAAGGCTATAAACGCCGTAAATTTATCTGACACGGATAAAGGTTTTGAAACTGAAATCAAGTATTTCGGGGAACTTTTTGAAATGGAAGATAAAAAAGAAGGAGTGACTGCTTTCCTAGAGAAAAGAAAGCCAAACTTCTAATCTTTTTAAAAGATTTTAATCCAAATTATTTCGAAAAAACTAATGCTGCGGTATGAATAAGTTTGATAAAGCTTATCTAAAAATGGCTCAGGAATGGGCAAAACTCTCCTACTGTAAGAGAAAACAAGTAGGGGCTCTTATCGTAAAAGATAGGATGATTATTTCAGATGGTTACAACGGAACTCCTTCGGGATTCGAAAACTGCTGTGAAGATGGGGAGGGAAAAACGCACTGGTATGTATTACATGCAGAAGCCAACGCTATATTAAAACTAGCGGCTTCTACACAATCAGCAAAAGGAGCAACGTTATATTTAACGCTGTCGCCCTGTAAGGAATGCAGTAAGCTAATCTTACAGGCTGGTATTGCAAGACTGGTGTATATTAATGAGTATTCGGATGATCACGGGATATCGTTCCTTAGAAACCATAATATTGAAATAGAACAAATATCGGACTGTGAACTAAAAAAATAAGCACAAATGACTTGGGATGAAAAGATCAAAGATTTTGAAATATTTCTTCGCTTCGAAAGAAATTTTTCAGAAAACACGCTCGACGCTTACGTTCGGGACATTAAAAAACTAAAAGATTACGCAGAAGAAGATCTGGCAAACGTCGGTCCAGATTCTATCGGCTACGAAAACCTGCAGGAATACATTTTCAATCTTTCTAAGCAGAAATTCAGCGAGAGATCTCAGGCAAGATGGATATCTTCCATAAAGTCTTTCTTCAAATTTCTACTAGAGGATGAATATCGTGAAGACAATCCTGCGGCGTTACTTGAAGGCCCTAAACTGGGACTGTATCTACCTGATACTTTAAGTTTACCTGACATTAACAGAATTATTGCAGCTATTGAGGTCAATACAGATCTTGGAAAAAGGAACCAGTGTATCATTGAGGTACTGTATGGTTGCGGACTCCGTGTTTCTGAACTGATTGACCTGAAGATCTCCAATATCAACTTCAAAGAGCAGTATATAAAAGTCAATGGAAAGGGAAACAAAACCCGTTTTGTTCCTTTGGCTGACTATACAGCAGAGTTGTTGGAAAGTTATATTAAAGAGGTACGCTCTAAGGGTAAAATCAATAAGAAATATGAAGACACCTTATTCCTGAATAGTCGTGGTACATCCATGTCTAGGGTAATTGTCTTTCTTATCATTAAAGAACTTACAGATAAAGCAGGGGTTAACAAAAAGATTTCTCCACATACTTTCAGACATTCTTTTGCAACTCATTTGCTACAGAATGGAGCTGACCTTCGTTATATTCAGGAAATGCTGGGACATTCCAGTATTACAACAACGGAGATCTACACTCACCTGAAAACAGAAGAACTAAGGGATGTTATCCTGAGTTATCACCCTAGAAATATGAATATTACTCAATGAAGTTATTGAAATATTGCCCAAGCTGTGGCAAAGAGTCCTTACATTGGGATGGCGAAAAGAAATGGAGCTGTCCTGATTGTGGTTTTTCACTTTATCATAATGTGGCAGGTGCAGTAGCTGTTGTCATCAGGTGTGAAAACGAAATTTATCTTACCCGAAGAAACAGAGATCCTAAAAAAGGAAAACTAGATTTGGCAGGAGGCTTCGTTGATCCAAAGGAAAGTGCAGAAGAAACCTGTAAAAGAGAACTTTTTGAAGAACTTCAGCTTGATATTAATATTTCAAACCTGAAATACCTTACGAGTCTTCCAAATATTTATCAGTATAAGGAAATTGATTATAATACAATTGATCTCTTTTATGAGTACAATGTTTCGGAAAAATTTGAGGTAAATCTAGAAATTTCAGAGATTTCAGAAGCGGTATGGATTCCTTTGAAGGAACTTCATCTTGAAGACATCGCCTTTGATTCTCAGAAGAAATTCTTTGAGGATTATCTAAAGAAATAATTTTTCTAAATATTCTCTCGCAGATTTTGCAAATTAAGCGGATCATTAAATCATAATCATCTGCCGAATCTGCAAAATCTGCGAGAGATTTTTTATGATTAAAAATAACTTTAGAAATTTCTGGAGTTAATAGGTCTTAGATTTCAACATTTCTTCAAAATACTGAATAAGCAATGACCTTTCAGCTTCTGAAAGATTGGCTTCCTTATGGTAAACAATATATCCGGGAAACGGCATTGTCTTATGCTTAAGAGCCTCAATAGACCTATCGAGCATATTCTCCTTAAGCTCTTTGTTATAAGTTCCCCAAATAGAAAAATTAAGATGTTGGCGTCCCTCATTTACATGACTCTTTACAGACCATGAAATAGGGGCAATAAAAGCATATTTAGGATAGACCGTTTCATTGGAATGACAGTCATAACATGCGTTCTTAAGCAATGTACTTATTTTTTCAGGGGTGTTCTTAATCTGAACAAAATTCACCTTGGAATCAACAGCTTTATTAACTCTATCGATAGGAATAAATTGGATCAGGGCAAAAGCCACAAGAACCCAAAATATGATTTTTTTTACCATCTTCATAAGCCTACTTTACCGGAGTTATAATTGCGTTATCTGACTTTATTTCTTTTTTAGTTTCTGCTTCTATCTTCACCGGTTCTTCCTGGTTTGGAGAAAGTGTCGTTGGGGCCACTGAAGAAGAGTTTCCTTTGGGATTATCGAGTGTTCTGGTATCTTTCAGATCCCAATTTTCTCTGGTTTCCCATAAAGGTCTCACTACCGCTTTTTTATAGAAGACGTAAGCATCTTCTGCAAATGTTTCATTACTAAAGTCGGCTTCATCCCAGTACTTGTTTTCATTATTGTCAACCAATATTCTTACGATATATTCTTCGGGTTTCAGAATATCAAACTTGATAATATTTCCTTTGGTGTATTTTTCGTATAATATCTTTTCAGAAGAATCTAATAACTGAATCCAATAGCTGGAAGTTGGGGCATTCTGAAGTGTAAATTCCAGACTTCCAAACTGCTCTACTTTATCATATTCAAAATCGAATCTTTTTGATTGTGTATTTTTAGTATAGAAAGAAGAAACAGTTTCTTTTGGAATGGTAAGCTTATATTTTTTCCCGCTTACAAAATCCGACTTCACAATAATCTGATATGGATTGGTGTTCGATATTGCAGCTGTAAATTCCTGCGTTGTCAAACTATCGCTTTTCAACACCCATTTTGACGGATCAATTTTATCAACAACATAGGCCGAAGCAATTTTAAAGTCAGATTTTGGAGCTAATGAACCCCCTCCATTATCGCTGACAATATCCATTGCGTTCTTCTTATTATATTTATAGAATACGGAAACAGTATCCTGCTTACTCCCGATATCGTAGCTAAACTGAAGCTTCTCAGTAGTTTCCTGTCCTATGTTATCTTTAACAGCATCAAACCAAATTCTCACAGAATCTGATTTGGGACGATGGGTTACCTTTATATCTTTAAGCTTATCATTATTAACAGACTGAACTTTCACTTCCTCTGGATGTCCCTCAAATGTCATGAGAATTCCACCACCAACTTCTTTCATCTCTGAATATTTCAAAGGCTTCTTGGATGGATATACTTTTAAGTTTAATCCTGAAATGGATTTTTCAAAATCTATAACTTCTTTATTAAATCCTATTTTTTCTTTTCCTGGATCATATACGGAGTTTCCGTTTTCATCATCGAAAGCAATGATCTTATATTTCCCTGGAGAAAGGTAATTCAGTTCGTAATATCCATCATCATCTACTTTCGTGATATAATATGGCTTTTGCTTGTAGTTCATGGTATCTTTTACCTGATACAGCCCTACAACCAGTTTGTTTTCATTATTCCCTGTTTTCTTTTTGATTTCCAGTGCATCTTTTACCTCACCACTGATATACAAATCATCCAATTTATCTCCTGTAGAGAAAGCAAAATTGAAATAACGCAGAATATTAGTCTCGTTATTATCTACAATTGAATTCCCAAAGTTGAAATTGTAAGTGGTATTTGCCTGAAGAGTATCCGTCCATTGGATAAGAACGAATTTATTCGCAATATTGGAAGGAAGAATCCGCTTGATATTTTTGATTGGCGGAGAGATAATCAGGTTTTTATTGATATCCTTTAATGTAATATATTCATCAAAATCCAGGCGGAGTTCGTGAATATCTCTTTTTACATTGATTCTTGTGGTATCAATATTTGAACTTAAAAATCTTGGAGCCAGCGTATCTTTCGGACCTCCAACAGGAGACCCAACTCTTGCACAAGAGTGTACAAGAAAACAGATAACAAATAATAAAAGAAACCTTTTCATGAAAATGTTTAAGCAAAAGTAAACATTATTCTCCAAAAACTTCGTGTCCGCTATTCAAAGTATCTTTACTGCCGGTCATTATAGTTTGAAGTTTCTCCTGCTGTACAGGGAAATTCTCAAATAATCCGGATAGTGCAAGTGCTGTATATACTTTATTTGAATATTTATTTCCAATAGCCACAATAGTTACCTTGGATTTTAATAGATGAGCAAATACGGAATTGGTCCCATGCCACCATCCATTATGATAGGTAAGCTTTTCACCGTTATCAAATATTTTCATTCTAAAACCAAGACCATAATTATTCATTCCTGCTTTCTCATTACTGTATGGTGTAAAGACCATCTGCATCAACTCAGGCTTTAGGAAGTCCTTTGAAAACATAGCTTTTGAGAAGTTATACAAATCTCTTGGTGTAGTGTAAACGTTTTTATCTCCGTAAATAAGATCCAATCTGTCTAATGGATACAGTTTATTTGCTCCATAATAGAAAGACTGTGAAGCTGTTGGAATATCTTTTTCCTGAAAAATGTAAGTGTTATTCATTTTTAAAGGAGTAAAAATCATTTCTTTCATCGCCTGTGGAAAAGGAGTCTTTGTTACTTTTTCAACCAACAGAGCCAATAAAGCAAAATTAGTATTACAGTACATAAATCCTGTATCGGTATCTCTTGCCAAATCAGGTTTATATTTGATGATCATATTCAATACATCCTGATTGGTTATGAAAGGCTTGGAAAGTTCTGCCGGAGCAGGCTGTATTTTAGTGATGAAATATTCATATTTTGGAAGTCCGCTTCTCTGATCCAGTAAAGTCTGAACAGTAACGTTAGGATAAGGGAATCCCGGAAAGAATTGGGTAAGATGGTCGGAAAGTTTAATTTTTCCGGCTTCTACCAACTTCATCATGGCCATAGCTGTTAAGGTCTTCGAAACAGAAGCTACGTGTAATGGTGTATTCTTATCAATCGGCATTTGATTGCCTTCTCTTCCGAAACCTCTGTAATTTTCATACAGAATCTCGTCTCCTTTTGCCACCAATATACCTCCGCTCAAGTCTCCACCATCCCAGATTTTTTTATAGTATTGATCTATATATCCGGTTAATGATTCTTTATCAGAAAGCTGGCCATCTGCTTTTGTAAAAACATTACCCAGATCTACATTTCCATAATTGGGAAGATTGGTCGTGTTTTCAGCAGAAGCCTCTTTGGATTCAGATTTATTTTTACAAGAAAAAAAGGATAAAAAAACAGTTACAATAAGTACTAAGTTACGCGTCTTCATGAGATTCAAAAATGAGCGGCAATTTAATAAAACTCGAAATTAAATAGTAAATATGAAGACGACATTATGAATTATTTAACATAAATAGCAAAAATAGCGAAAGAGTAAACTGAGAAATAGGGCTGAGAAAAAATAAGAATTCTATCAATTATATTGCGACCTCAGCCTCATCAGTTTTATTTATCTAGCAATGTGAAGCTACAATTTTATCTACAATAAACTGAGCTAGCTTTTCCTTACTTTGATGCGTCCAACCTGCAATATGCGGTGTTACGATTGCTTTCTCAGATTCCAGTAGATATTTTAAATCTTCATTTTCTATTTCAAGATTTTCGAAAGAAGACTTTTCATATTCCAAAACGTCTAAACAAACTCCTTTTACCTTACCCATCTTCAGCGCTTCTACTAAACTTTTAGTTTCTACATTTTTTCCTCTTGCTGTATTCACAAAATAGAACTCGTTTTTCATTTCAGAAATAAATGTTTTATCAACAAGATAATGCGTTTCTGAAGTTAATGGAATATGTAAACTCAGAACTTCTGCAGATTGCTTCAGTTCATCTAATGTAACCTGAGTAGCGAATTCGTCAGAAAGTCCGGGAAGAATATCATGGAAAATTACCTTACACCCAAACCCTGAAAGTCTTTTGGCAGTGGCTTTTCCCATATTTCCGTACCCTATAAGGCCAACTGTTTTCCCTAATAATTCGTCTCCTCTATTCTCTTCACGCTTCCAGATTCCGTTTTTCACCTCTTGAGAAGCAATAAAAAGGCGGTTCATGATCACCAAAAGCATCCCAACAACATGTTCTGCTACAGAGTCTCTATTGCCTTCCGGAGAATTAATAAGTTGAATCCCCAGTGCTTCTGCAGCCGGAATATCAATATTTTCCATTCCTGCTCCTACTCTGGCAATAAACTTCAAATTTTTTCCTTGTTCCAGGAAATTTTTATCCAAAGGAATTCTACTTCTGATGATAATTCCGTCATAATTTTCGATTTTCTGACAAACCTCATCATAAGATGACGTAAAGTCTTCTTCCAATATAAAGTTCTGAGCTAAAAGCTGTTCGGTAATAAGAGGATGGTTTTTATCTAAAAGGAGAATTTTCATCTTAATATAAAATTTAGAAATTAAGAAATACGTAAGTGTTATTTCTGAATGATAGGATATTTTATTTAAACCCTCATTTCGCTAGAGTATGGAAAATACAAATGCTTCTAAGCTCGCAAAGGCGTTAGCACTCAGCAAAGTTTAAAAGCATTATTTCTTATAAAATATTTATTTTATTTTTTGTCTTTCTTAGGCTCTTGTGGCTCCTGGAATAATTTCTTAAGCTCCACAGATTCCAAAGGTTTCATTCTTCCGGAAAGGATTAATGAAAGTTCTTTTCTACGGAATGCAGCCGCATATCTTTCTTTTTCCTCTTCTGTTTCCGGAACCATATCTGGAATTGGAATCGGACGGTTGAATTCATCTACTGCAACGAAGGTATAAATCCCAGAATTAGTATGAATTTTTTTCTGATTAATGGGATCGTCTGACCACACATCCACATACACTTCCATAGAAGTAGAGAATGCTCTAGAAACCTTAGATTCCAATACCACCACTCCTCCTTCGGGAATTGGGTGATTGAAAGATACGTGGTTTACTGATGCCGTTACTACTCTTCTTTCGCAATGTCTTGCAGCAGAAATAGATGCACAACGGTCCATTTTTGCTAAAAGCTCACCTCCAAAAAGGTTTCTTAAAGAGTTGGTTTCGTTCGGAAGAACGATATTAGTCATGATGGTCAGGGATTCTGACGCTTTTTTTATTTTTGCCATTTATTCTTAGTGTTGTTTGGAGCTGCCGGAACAGTCTTTGTTCCTTTTCCGACAGATTTTGCCAATGAATCTTTTTTCAGTGAATCTGAAACCGCAGTTTCTGGTGTATGTGCCACCATCTTTACCGTATCTTTTACAATTCTGTGTGTAGAGGTCTGTACAGAAACCTTATTGAAAGATTTCTTTCCAAAGAGAAGTTCCTGCTGGGTAAATGCAAAGTATAAAATACCCAAGATCGGAATAATCAAAAGGAAAATCCAAAGGATCGTCTTTTTAAATTTATAATCCTTTTCACGGTTTTCAGAAGCGGTTACTTTTTCTCCGTTATTGATATCGGAGAATCTGATTTCTTCCAATCCATAAAAATCCGGATGCCCGGCTTCTACTCTTTTTCCTTTGAAATGGGTATGTCCTTCTTCAATAAAGATTGTTCCCAGATTTTGAATTTCAAGAATCTGTTCTGCCTGAAGCTTTTTCTTCCAAAAATCAGTCTGGATTTTAAGATCACTTCTGGAAGCGTCTAGAGACATTTGTTTTTCTCGGGCTATAAAAGCGGTAAGATCTTCAGCCTGTACTTCATAGTCAATTGAAAATTCAATCTGACTGGCCGGAGGTAAAATACTTCCGTTCTCAGAATTGATAATTGCCTTAGAATTTTTCAGAGAAAACACGCCAAAGCCTGGAACCGTGGCTGTTCCAAATTGTTTTAAGTATTCTAAAATGTATGCTGAAATATTCATTTGGTGGCAAATTTATAACTTTTTCATGACTTTTGAAGATATTTAACTGATATAAAAAAAGACTGCCAAGACAGTCTTTTGAGTATTCTGTACTAAAACATGAATACAATTATTTAAAGTTCTTTTTTTAAGCTTAGCCATTATTATGAAAAGGGTAAAAAGGTAAAATTATAAAAGGACAAATTTGCGAATGCACTTATTGATGTTCTTTTCTTTATTTTTTTACGATCTTTCCTTTCTCAATCTATTGAATTTTCCAGCTTATTCCGAACATAAAGTTAGTTCCTGCCTGTGCAAAGTATAAGGGATTCCCCTCATCATTAATAGAACCATTGTTCACATATTTTTTATTGAACAGGTTATTCACCAACAATTTTAACGCAATATCATTATTTCCAATTTTAAATTGGTACTGCGCATTAAAGTCTGTAAGGAAATAATCTTTGAGCTCTAAGTTTTTATCTTCCGTATTATCTATATACTGTTTTCCAACATATTGGTTCATTAAAGCAAACTGGAAATTTTGAGTTGGATTAAATTTCACTCCCAAATTAGCAATCATATTTGGAGAAAATGAAATCTGAGTATTCCCCAAGCTTACCGGAGCAGCCCCAACTTCTATATTAAAATCCTGATTTCTGTTCTGGCTTAACGTTAGATTTCCTGAAACTTCCCATTGTTTTGATAGTTTTGCCAATGCTCCTACCTCAACTCCTCTTCTATAACTCTTTCCTGAATTGGTTCTGATAAATGCCCCAACATTATTAAGCTGACCGTTCAAAACCAATTGATTAACATAGTACATATAATAGACATTCGCAGTTAAGGATAAAAATCCAAACTGTTTCTCCAGACCGGCTTCAAAATCATGAAGCTTTTCAGGCTTAACGTCATTGTTGGCCATGATATCATCTCTGTTTGGTTCTCTATGGGCATGAGCATAGGATAAGAATATCTTTCCGCCATTTATTTTATAATTTACCCCAGCTTTTGGATTAAAGAACAACCAGTTTTTATCCAAGTCGGCTCCTTCTCCATCTCCTGCCATTAAAATCTTAGTATTATAATTGATACTTCTAAGCTGTAAATCACCGAAGAATTCAAAATTTTCCATTCTGAACAAAGCTTTAGCAAAACCAGAAACTTCATTCTTCACAGAACGGTTTTTGTAATATTCACTTTCGTTAATCTGCGGATAAAACACCCCGGTAACGTTTCCGTAATGCCTTCCATAGTACTGATTAACAACTGCTCCAAAGTTTAAATCAAGGTTTTCAAACTTACCGTAAAGCGTTGAAACAACACCATAAAAGTCATTATTCAGCCATTTTTTTCTGATAAAATCTGATTTTTTAATAGTTTGTCCATTCTCAATAATATCAGGCAGATTATATTTTGAGAAAGAACTTCTCTGTTTGTAATTTTCGTAATATCCTTTTCCTTTGGTGTAGTGAAAAGTAGTTTCTAAATTCCAACGGTCATCAAATTTTTGCTCCCAAAGCAACTGATAATGATTCTGTCTGTAGTTATCTGTTTCGTTATCATAGAAACCTGTAACATTTCCATTGACATCCTTGATTGCACCGGAATTGTTGAATTTTGGATTTGTTTCCCATACTTCTCTCGTTATTCCGTTCCAGGCCTGATAGGTTTTTTCTTTTCCTCCAAAAGCCATTAGACGCAATTTCGTTTTCCCTTCCTCAAACAAAGCTGTAAAATTATAAGAATGCAAATCTGAAGATGCTCTGTCTATATATCCATCAGAATGAATACGGGTATATCTTCCCATTACAGAAAGACGATTCTTCCAGAATTTTCCGGAACCTGCCTCTGCTGAATATTTATAAGTATTAAAAGAACCATAACTATCATCAGTTTTAAAATAAAACTTTTCTTCAGGCTCCCTTGAAATTACATTAATACTTGCCCCAAATGCAGAAACCCCGTTATTGGAAGTCCCCACTCCTCTTTGAATAACAATCTGTGATGCAGAGCTTGTTAAGTCCGGAACATTAACGAAAAACGTCCCCTGACTTTCAGAATCATTGTAAGGAACACCGTTCATCATTACATTTATTGCGGATCCTGATACTCCACGAATTCTAAAACCAGTATACCCTACTCCATTCCCTGCATCTGATGTGGAAATGATGGAAGTTTGATTTTTTAAAAGAATAGGAAGATCCTGTCCCAAATTTTTCCCGTCTAAATCTTTCTGAACATTGATAATTTCCTTAGCAACAGGAAGTCTCTTGGTAAAACTGACCGCTTCAATTTCCCTGATTTTCAGGGAATCCTTTTGTTGAGCCTGGATAAAGGCTACAGAGCCTACAGTAAGCCCTAAAAAAAATAATCCTTTCATTCTATAAATCTTTAACATTTAATGAATAAAAGGGGATCGATAAGATATTATACAGATTAGACCTTTTAGTAAAGTCTACGTCCCTAAACAGCATTACCTGTTCCAGGTTCATTGGGTATAATCTCAGCCTGTTAAAGCACCCCTTTATTTCAGCTGCAAAATTACAAAAAATATATGAGATAAGATTAAATCGAGGGATATAGCTTTGCAGATGCAGGATATCTGAACGTGCCGTTATGTGAAGATATCTCTAACAATTATTCACTATTCGCGATTCACTTTTTAGTAGGTTTTATTATTCGCATCAATGTAATAGTAGTTTTTACCATCTTTTGTTACTTCAAACATCTTCCCAAGCTTCCAACTGAAGTTTCTTTTTATGTTGGAATATTCGAACGGAACAATGATTTTATTGTTAACATCAATTACTCCAAATTTATCATTATTGGAAGCAACAATCATTGGATCAGCTACATCATCACCCTCCATGATGTAAAGATATTGGTACTGAGGATAAATCTGATATTGTCGATAATCTGCTGCATTCACAAATTTTGCCTTTTCAATAATTCCATAAAACCCATTTAGGATATACGCCTGAAACAACTGGTGCTTGTATTCCTCAAACTTACATTTCCCAAGATCTGAATCCTTAAACTGATAAACTCTTTTCCCGGATTGATCAACACGATAGGAAATCATATCCTTTTCTACAGTTGCGTAATCTTTTGTTCCATATTTTCTCACTTTTTCGTTTGGAGAATTCAGAAGATTACAATCTTCATAAAAAAATACGGCAATATGATATTCCGGCTGAATGATGAATTTTCCGTTTTGATTGACGTATCCAAACTTATCCCCTTTCTTTTTAGGAATAAGAACCGGAAGATCTTTATTGACAACCACCAGATCAGGATTGGGCTTAGATGCCAAATTTCCTTTTTTCACAGGGGTCTTTGCGATATTCTTAGCTCCAATTTTCTTCACAGATTTGGTCTGTGAAAAAGCGAAAATCGAAATTAAAACGAATAAAACAGTCAGTATATTTTTCATATTCATCATTTGGCTGTAAAAATACAACCAAAAATAGATATTATAAAATTCATATTTATAAAGAATCTAAATAATTTCATTCCCTTAAAATATTAAAAATTCGTAATTTTGGGGAACATTTTGAATTGTTTAATAATTTTAAAATCTTAAAAAAAAGACGTAGATTATACTGACTTTATCCGGTTCCGATTTCGCATCAAAATGCGGAGGCTCAAAATGTTATTATGTATTGTATACAAACCGGTAAAAGAAAGGTGATGACTGAACAGTCATTTTTATTAATCTCACTTTAAAAGAGAAAGACTTCTATTATGAATATTTATAAGGATTACATCAAAGAGATTGAAGAAAGAAAAGACCAAGGGCTTCATCCAAAGCCAATTGATGGTGCTGAATTACTAAGCGAAATTATTGCGCAAATTAAAGATTCAGGTAATGCAGATCGATCGGACTCTCTTAAATTTTTTATTTACAACACCTTACCGGGAACAACAAGTGCAGCGGGGGTAAAAGCCAAATTTTTAAAAGAGATCATTCTAGGTGAATCCGTAGTAGAAGAAATATCGCCAGCTTACGCCTTTGAATTATTATCTCACATGAAAGGAGGTCCATCAATTGAAGTGTTGTTAGATCTTGCTTTAGGTAATGATGCAGCTATTGCAAAAGAAGCGGCTAAAGTTCTTAAGACACAGGTATACCTTTATGAAGCGGACACAAACCGTCTGAAAGAGGCATTCAATAGCGGTAACGAAATCGCAAAAGAAATCCTGGAAAGTTATGCACAGGCAGAATTCTTCACTAAACTTCCAGAAGTAGCTGAAGAAATTAAAGTAGTTACATTTATCGCAGGTGAAGGAGATATCTCAACAGATTTACTTTCTCCGGGTAACCAGGCTCACTCTAGATCTGACCGTGAACTTCATGGTAAATGTATGATTACTCCTCAGGCACAGGAAGAAATTAAAGCTTTACAGGCTCAACATCCTGATGCAAGCGTTATGCTTATTGCTGAAAAAGGAACAATGGGTGTAGGTTCATCCAGAATGTCTGGAGTAAACAACGTAGCTCTTTGGACAGGTAAGCAAGCTAGTCCATATGTACCATTCGTAAACTTTGCTCCAATTGTTGGAGGAACCAATGGTATTTCTCCAATCTTCCTTACTACAGTAGACGTTACCGGAGGTATCGGTATCGACCTTAAAAACTGGGTTAAGAAATTGGATACAGACGGAAACCCTGTTCGTAATGAAAATGGTGAACCTATTCTTGAGCAAGCTTACTCAGTAGCTACAGGAACAGTTCTTACCATCAATACAAAAACAAAAAAATTATATAACGGAGACCAGGAGCTGATTGATATTTCTAAGGCATTCACACCTCAGAAAATGGAATTCATTAAAGCTGGTGGATCTTACGCTATTGTATTTGGTAAAAAGTTACAGACATTTGCAGCTCAGCTTTTAGGAGTTGAAGCTCCAATTGTTTTTGCTCCATCAAAAGAAATTTCTCATGAGGGGCAAGGCCTTACAGCAGTAGAAAAGATCTTTAACCGAAATGCGGTTGGATCAACCCCAGGGAAAGTACTTCACGCAGGTTCAGACGTTCGTGTACAGGTAAACATTGTTGGTTCACAGGATACGACAGGTCTTATGACTTCTCAGGAACTTGAGTCAATGGCGGCTACTGTAATTTCTCCAATTGTGGATGGTGCATACCAATCAGGATGTCACACCGCTTCAGTATGGGATAAAAAAGCTCAGGCAAACATTCCAAAATTGATGAGATTCATGAATGATTTCGGTTTGATCACTGCCCGTGACCCGAAAGGTGAGTATCACTCTATGACAGACGTTATTCACAAGGTTCTTAATGATATTACTGTAGACGAGTGGGCAATTATCATTGGAGGTGACTCTCACACCAGAATGTCTAAGGGTGTAGCTTTTGGAGCTGACTCAGGAACTGTTGCTCTTGCATTAGCTACCGGTGAAGCATCTATGCCTATTCCGGAATCTGTGAAAGTAACTTTCAAAGGAAATATGAAAGAACACATGGATTTCCGTGATGTAGTTCATGCAACACAAGCTCAAATGCTTAAGCAATTTGGAGGCGAAAACGTATTCCAAGGTAGAATCATTGAAGTTCACATCGGAACACTTCCTGCTGACCAGGCATTTACATTTACAGACTGGACTGCAGAGATGAAAGCAAAAGCTTCTATCAATATTTCAGAGGACAATACCTTAATTGAATCATTGGAAATTGCAAAAGGCAGAATCCAGATTATGATTGATAAGGGTATGGATAACCATAATAAAGTTCTTCAAGGATTAATCGATAAAGCGGATAAGAGAATTGCAGAGATCAGATCTGGTGAAAAACCAGCTTTAACACCTGATTCTAATGCTAAATATTACGCAGAAGTTGTTGTTGACCTTGATGTAATTGTTGAACCAATGATTGCTGACCCGGATGTAAACAATGATGACGTTTCTAAAAGATATACTCACGATACCATTAGAGATCTTTCTTATTATGGAGGTGAGAAAAAAGTAGATCTTGGTTTTGTTGGATCTTGTATGGTTCACAAAGGAGATTTAAAAATTGTTTCTCAAATGCTTAGAAACCTTGAAAAACAACAAGGTAAAGTAGAATTTAATGCTCCTCTTGTAGTAGCTGCGCCTACTTATAACATCATTGATGAATTAAAAGCAGAAGGAGACTGGGAATTACTAGAAAAATACTCAGGATTCGAATTTAATGACAATGCTCCAAAAGGTGAAGCTCGTACAGAATACGAAAATGTAATGTACCTTGAGCGTCCTGGATGTAACCTTTGTATGGGTAACCAGGAAAAAGCAGCTAAAGGAGATACAGTATTGGCTACATCAACCCGTCTTTTCCAAGGAAGAGTGGTTGAAGATTCTGAACGTAAAAAAGGAGAATCTTTGTTAGCTTCTACACCGGTTGTTGTTCTTTCGGCAATTATTGGACGTATTCCTAATATTGAAGAATATAAAGCAGCAGTGAAAGGTATTGATCTTACTAAATTTGCTCCTCCAATTAAGGAGTTGGTTCAGGTGGGTCATTAACAGCACTTAACAATAGCTTTTAAAATTATAAAATTGAAAGATTTTGATCCTTAAGGATTTAAAATCTTTCAATTTTTTGTTTAGAACGTTTCTATTTTATAATAGTTACGTTTTTTTTTCGATAAAACCCCAAAAATAAAGTCTATTTTTTCTTAACTTGAAAGTTATAAAATCTATTGATTTTGGAGTCAAAATTACCCCTATTGATAGATTATAGGAACATTTTTTGATGTATAAAAAATGATTTTTCTTTTTCAAACATTAGAAAAAGGAGCATTAACGGAAAAAAGAACAAAACTAAAATAAGATATGACTTTTGATATTGATATGATCAAAAAGGTGTACGAACGTTACCCTGAAAGAATTGCAGCAGCAAGACAAATTGTGGGCAAACCTCTTACCCTTTCAGAAAAAATCCTTTATACCCACCTTTGGGAAGGAAACGCTACGCAAGCACATGAAAGAGGAAACTCTTATGTAGACTTCGCACCAGACAGAGTAGCAATGCAGGATGCAACTGCACAAATGGCACTTTTACAATTCATGCAGGCAGGGAAAGTTAAAGTAGCTGTCCCGTCAACTGCTCATGCCGATCACTTGATCCAAGCGAAAGTAGGTGCTGATAAAGATTTACAGGAGGGGATCAACAAAAACTCGGAAGTTTTCAACTTCTTAAGTTCTGTATGTGATAAATACGGAATTGGCTTCTGGAAACCCGGAGCTGGTATTATTCACCAGGTTGTATTAGAAAACTATGCTTTCCCGGGAGGTATGATGATTGGTACTGACTCTCACACCGTAAATGCTGGCGGACTAGGAATGGTTGCTATTGGTGTAGGTGGTGCAGATGCTGTAGATGTAATGGCCGGAATGGCTTGGGAGCTTAAAATGCCTAAACTTATCGGAGTAAAATTAACCGGTAAAATGAACGGATGGACTTCTGCAAAAGATGTAATCTTAAAAGTAGCAGGAATTCTTACTGTAAAAGGAGGTACAGGATGTATCGTAGAATACTTCGGTGAAGGGGCAGAATCTCTTTCTGCAACGGGTAAAGGTACCATCTGTAATATGGGTGCTGAAATCGGAGCTACGACTTCTACTTTTGGATACGATGATTCAATGAGAAGATATTTGGCTGCTACAGGAAGACAGGATGTAGTAGACGCTGCTGATAAAATTGCTGAACACTTAACAGGGGATGCTGAAGTATATGCAAATCCAGAACAATATTTCGATCAATTAATCGAAATCAACCTTTCTGAGCTAACACCTCACTTAAACGGACCTTTTACCCCAGACTTGGCTACCCCGGTTGCTGAATTCAGAGCAAAAGCTGAAGCTAACGGATGGCCTCTAGAAGTGGAATGGGCACTTATTGGTTCTTGTACCAACTCTTCTTATGAAGATTTATCAAGAGCGGCTTCTATTGTTGAAGATGCGGTAGCAAAAGGAGTAAAACCTAAAGCTATTTTAGGAATTAACCCTGGTTCTGAGCAAGTGAAGTTCACAGCGGAAAGAGATGGTTTCTTGGATTCTTTCAGAAAATTTGAAAACGCAAGAATCTTTACTAACGCTTGTGGACCTTGTATCGGACAATGGGACAGAGAAGGAGCTGAAAAAGGAGAGAAAAACTCTATCATCCACTCTTTCAACAGAAACTTTGCAAAAAGAGCTGATGGTAACCCGAATACACACGCATTTGTAGCTTCTCCTGAAATGGTAGCTGCTGTTGCCATCTCAGGAAGACTAGATTTTAACCCGATTACTGATACTTTAACCAACGAAGCTGGCGAGCAAATAAAACTTGACGAACCTAAAGGTTTTGAACTTCCTGCAAAAGGTTTCGCAGTAGATGATAACGGATATCAGGCTCCATCTCCAGACGGATCCAGCGTAGTTGTTAACGTAAGCCCTACTTCGGACAGACTTCAGTTGCTAGAAGAGTTTCCAGCTTGGGACGGTAAGAACATTGAAAATGCTAAGGTATTGATCAAAGCTTTCGGAAAATGTACAACTGACCACATTTCTATGGCTGGTCCATGGTTGAAATACAGAGGTCACCTTGATAATATTTCAAACAACATGCTCATTGGAGCCGTAAATGCTTACAACATGGAAACTAACCACGTTAAAAATGAATTAACGGGTGAATATGGTGAAGTTCCGGCAGTACAAAGAGCTTACAAAGCTGCAGGAGTTCCAACCATTGTGGTAGGAGATCAAAACTATGGTGAAGGTTCTTCGAGAGAGCATGCTGCTATGGAACCTAGACACCTAGGTGTAAAAGCGGTATTGGTAAAATCATTTGCAAGAATCCATGAAACTAACCTTAAGAAACAAGGTATGTTGGGAATCACTTTTGCAAATGAGGCTGATTATGACAAAATACTGGAAGATGATACGGTTAACTTCTTAGATCTTGATCAGTTTGCTCCAGGAAAACAATTAACTTTAGAATTCGTTCACAAAGACGGAACTAAAGATATCATCATTGCAAACCATACTTATAACGACCAGCAAATTGAGTGGTTTAAAGCTGGTTCTGCCTTGAATCTGATTAAGCAACAAGAAAAATAAAATTAATTGTTAGATCGATTAATAAAAATAAGGCTTCAATTGAAGCCTTATTTTTTTCTATTATCTATCTGCTTAATCTCCTAAATCTGTGAGAAAGAGATAAAGCTAGTAAAATTCTTATCTCGCGAACAATACAGATCTTTAAATTGAAAATACCGAAAGCTATAGGGGTTTAATTACCTAATTCATTATTTTAATTTTTCCAAAAGATTTGTTCTATAGCTATCTCCAATCGGAATTTCCTGCTCTGATAACATGAGCTTTTTGGATCCTATACTTTTGATTTTATCCATATTTATGATAAAAGACTTATGAATTCTTACAAATCTATCAGAAAGCTGATTTTCCATTGATTTAAGGGTATCCAAAACAATATATTCTTCATCAGATGTTCGGATGTTCACGTAATCCTTAATGCTTTCAACATAAAGAATATCGTTAAAGCTTATCCTATACTGTTGTCCCGAAGATTTTACAAAGAAATGGGAATCTGCTTCATCATTAAAAGAAAAACGTTCTTTGATCTTTAATGCACTTTTCATAAACCTTTCAAAAGAGATCGGTTTCAACAGATAATCAATGACATTATGCTCATAACCATCCATTGCATATTCAGAATAAGCTGTTGTCAAAACATACTTCTGTTTGTCTCCATTAATCTTCATAAAATTAATTCCAGTAAGCTCAGGCATCTGGATATCCAAAAAGATCAGATCAGATTCGTTATTCTGTAAAAACTCCAATGCCAGAATAGGATTCTCTGTAGAAAAAACCAACTCGAAAAAAGGAATTTTCTGCACATAATTTTCAAGCAGTGATATCGCCAACGGCTCGTCATCCACAATAATGCATTTTAGTTTTCTCATACGGACAAATCTATTCTTAAATCTACAATAAATTCCGACTCAGTCTCTTTTATATGAAGTTCATATTTTTTAGGATATAAAATTTCAAGCCTTTTTCTTACGTTTTCTATTCCTATACCAGACAATTTATCTTTTTCACGAATGCTCTTAAAATTCTGAAGATAAAAATTCAATTTCCCCATGTCTTCAGAGATAGAAACTACAAACCCTTTCCCTCTGAAGTCTCCATGTTTGAAAGCATTTTCAACAAATGGAACAAGAATCATAGGTGAAATAAGGACTCCGGATTGACTAACCTTCTTTTCCACAATTAATAACTCAGGGTTTCCAATTCTTAGTTTTTCCAACTCAATCAAACTTTCAATATACCCCACTTCCTGATCAAGACGGATAAATTCCTTTTCAAGATCCTTTGTGGTATATCGAAGGAGTTCTCCAAGCTTTTCTATGGCAGGCAGAGCTTTCTCTGAATTCTGATAGACAAGTGAGTAGATGTTGTTTAAAGAATTGAAAATAAAATGTGGATTAATTTGTGTTTTCAAAGCTTGAAGCTCAGCATGCTTTCTCTCCTCAATAAGTTGCGTTCGCTCTCTTTCCAGTTTGGAATAGTAAGTAAAAAGCCACAAGCTGGTACTCACAAAAATCGTTAAACTAGAATAATACACATTATCATAAAAATAATATGCAAAAGACGTATCCTCTGCGTAATTTCTAAATCCGACAATTTGCGGAAGCAATACTTCTTCTAAAGAATAGCGGAATAGCGCAAAGAAAAATACCCCAACAAAAAATCCTACAATAGTAAGATAGAGCTTTTTAGGATTAAAAAACCGAGGAACAACAAACAAATAATTAACGTAGAAACCCAGAAAACTGGCGATAAAAATAGTAAGATTCAAAATATCAATATGGGCATCTTGATAGATGATCATTGTTAATATATTTTTACTAAGAACCAGCAACCAATAGAAAAAGTGCAGGAAAAAAATTTGCTTTTGCTTCATATTCAAATGTAAGAATCTGTGCCTCCAAATTCCTAGACATTTTCGACAAAACCTATTTTTTTTCCGATGAATCTTTTTTGAACGGATTAATTTCCGCTCAAATCTAAATGCCATTTCAGCTCAGAAAGTTTGAAAATATCTTTGTCCCAAGATTACAAACCATGACACTAAAATACGTCTTTATCATCAGCCTTTTTTCTTCAGCCGTCTCTGCACAGATCCAAAAAGACAGCATTCAAAGCCTTGGGCAGGTCAATATTCTTGCGAAGAAAAAATTGATCGAGAGAAAGGCAGACCGTTTGATATTCAATGTGGAAGCTTCTATTGCATCACAGGGAATGGATGCTTCGGAAACTCTTGCCAATGTTCCCCTGCTGAAAGTAAATGAAAACCAAAGTCTAATTTCTATTACCGGAAAAAGTACAGTAAGTGTAATGGTCAACGGAAGAATGCTTAACCTTTCAGGAACTGCTTTATTTAATTATTTAAAATCCATCAGATCCGAAAATATAGCAAAAATAGAGGTTATTACAACGCCTCCATCAAAGTATGAAGCGCAGGGAAATAGTGGTATTATCAATATTATACTTAAAAAAAATCCGAATTTGGGGTTTAGCGGAAATATTAATTCTAACCTCATCCAAAGAAGTTATTCCGGGTTCAATTCTAATGGTTCACTAAATTACCAAACGGAAAAATTCAGCAGCAGCCTGAAATTAACGTATTATGATTCTGCCAAACGTTCTAATGAAAATTATTCGATTCTGGGGAGCAGCCAGAATTACAGCAATTCGGTAAGAAAAGATATGTGGAAAGAACTGACGCCTAATCTTAATATTTCCTATCAAATCAGTAAAAATTCACAAATCGGATTTGAATATATTTATGCACATCAAAAATCAGGGATGGATATCGTCAACAAAACGAGAAACATTGATTCTGACTTGAATGAAGAAAACCTTCTTACCAATACTTTTCATCGGGAAAAGCTTCCTACCCATACTTTGAGTGCTTACTATGATGTAAAGCTAGATTCACTAGGAAAAAAATTAAGCATTGCCGGAAATTTTTATAAAAATAATTCTGATACGGAGGTTAATTTCTCTACGTTGAAGTACTCCAATCAGTCTATTGAAGATATTAGAACTATTTCTATCATTGCACCACAGATTTTTTCTGCTCAGGCAGACCTGGAACTTCCGTTTTCATTTGGAATTATTGAAACAGGTGTAAAATTTAATCAATTTAAAAATACTTCAGATTTACAATATCTTACTCTTATATCCGGACAATATGTACCTGATCTTTCAAAAGCTAATGTTTTTCAATACAAAGAAGAAAACTATGCAGGCTATGTAAGCTATTCAAAATCTTTTGGAGAACACTGGGAAACAAAAGCTGGTATCCGTTATGAAAATACAAGTGTAGAAAGTTTTACTCCCTCTTCTAATATGGGGAATCAATACAAATATGGTCAGTGGTTTCCCTCTGCTTACATTTCTTACAAGGAAGAGAAGAATGTATTCAGCTTTTCATATTCCAGAAGGATCAACCGTCCTAGTATGAGCAATCTTAATCCGTTCCGCTGGTATTCAAATCCATATTCTTATTCTTCAGGAAATCCTTTGCTTACGCCTGCTTACATCAATAATTGGGAACTGGGATATACCTTTAACAATAAGCTATCAGTAAGTGCTTATTATCTGAAAATGAAAAATGCATTTGGTCAGATTTCCAATATAGACGGGCTCTCAGAAATCGGTACTTATCTGAATTATTATAATAATGATTTTTGGGGTGTAAATGCTTCATATACTGACACTTTTTTCAAAATCTGGGAAGCCAGCATTTCCATGAATGCATCTCTTCAAAATTCAAGTGTATTTGGCATTGAAGCAGAACCTAAAAAAGGGAGTTCATTCAGTTACTCTATTAACAATACTTTTAGCCTGAACAAAGAAAAAACTCTTTCTTTATTTGTGAATTTTGATCACAGTCTTCCTTACAGAAATGTGACTTCTTATTTTCACAACTTTCCGGAGCTTACCTCTGGATTAAAAATCTCACTCATGGAAAAAAAGCTACAGATCAATGCAACTGTTACAAACATTTTTGCTCAGAGATTCCGTGGTGATATGTATTTTAAAGATAATAGTCAGCATTTTGACAATTATTGGGATGGTAGAAGCTTCCGATTAAGTGCCACTTATACTTTTGGGGCAGGTAAAAAGAGTATCAACAAAAAGAACATTAAGTTTGAGGAGAAAGATAGAGCACAATAATTTTCAGAAATAAAAAATTACTAAAAAAACAGTTTTTGAAAATTATTCAGTAACAATTTTTCATTTTGTGCGTCTAACTGAATAGTTGTAAAAAACATTATGAAAAAAACTATATTCGCTTTATCGCTTATAACTTCTGTGTGCGTTTTCTCACAGGAAAAAAGCAATAATACAACCAATGAGAAACAAATTGAAGGGGTTGTTATTACTAAAACTAAAAAAGCCGTTGAACAAAAAGCAGATCGTACCATTTTTGATTTTTCTGAGCAGCCTCAGCTAAATAATGGAAATGTTCTGGAGGGACTTAAAAAACTTCCGGGGCTTGTAGCCACTGATCTTGCAGGAATGATGTATCAGGGAAAGATTCTGGATGTTTTCTTAAACGGAAGACCTTTGAATATTACATCCAACGATCTGAATGCTTTTCTTGAGGGAATGCCCGCTAACTCAGTAGATAGAATTGAAGTAATTACCCAGCCGGGAGCAGAGTTTCCTGCTACTTCAGGGGGCGCCATCATGAATATCATCACCAACAAAAACGCCAATAAATATTTAACAGCTACTTATTCTGGGAATTATACATTCACTAATTATGATAAGTTCAGAAGCAGAACAACCAACTCTGTTAATCTAAACGCCAGAAATAAGCTTTTCGGATGGCAGCTTAACGTAGGTCAAAACTACCGCGAAAGTATGTTGAGCTCTCAACAAGAAAATATACTGGATGCCAACTCAGATAGATTAGCCCGTGGTTACTTTGCAAAAGCAGGTGCTACGTTTGATCTTGGACAGGACAGGTTATTATTGAACTACGATATTTACCATAACAATAATGATAACTATACTTTAAGTAATGGTATTGCCAATATTCTTGTAAGCGCCAAGCCTAATGTATACAAAGAGGGACTTTTTGATGCTTATGATGCAGCCAATACAAACAATGTAAGACAGGAAGCTGTTGTAACGTACCAAAAACGTTTCTCTGATAAATCTCAAAAATTAGATTTCCAGTTTGGGTATACAAAATCCAATAGTAAGTTTGGTCAGGACAACTTCTACCAAAGAGGGAGATTTACAACTGACAATCAAGCTTTTGATTATTTCAGAGGGAATGTTATTAACAATAAATCGGATATGAGGATAGCCAACTTTAAGGTAGATTATTCTCAACCTATAAAGCTTCTTGATGGAGGAAAGGTAAGTCTGGGAGGATTGTATGAAAGACAGGATTATGATACGGAAAGTTTTGGACTTACAAACCTTGAATATCAGAGACAAACTGCATCAACTTATTTGGAGTTTCAGGCTAAGCTGAAGAAATTTGACTTTACGTTGGGTTCACGTTTTGAAAACTATGATATTTCCGGAGTGACAAGGTACTTTGATAAGGATGAAAAATTGGTTCAGGCTGACTTGCTTCCTTTTAATAAGTTTAAATTCTTTCCGAACGCCAGCATTCAGTATAACATGATGAATCAGGTATACGTTGCAGCTAACTATAACAGAAAGATCAGTTTACCAAGTATTTCTGCCCTAAACCCGAATAATACAACATTTGGTGGCCCCAATACTCAAATAACAGGTAACCCGAACTTACAGCCTACTATTTTTGACAATTATGAAGTAAAGGTTTCTGCTTTTGATTATGCATTTATTGGATATAGCGTAAGTTCAGCAACGAATCAGGTTGCGCAGATTGTTAGAAAAAGTGGAAATAACTTATTCAATCAACAGGTTAATATATCCAACATGAAGATTCATAACTTCAATGTGGGACTTCCTATTCCGTTCATGCTTTTCAGTAAGCCATTGAGTGAGGTGATGAAGTTTAATTTCAATCCTGATAAAATCAATTTCATGTATCTGTATGCAGGATATCAAAAGCACGAAATTGACAACCTCAACAATAAAGGTTTCTGGATCTTCAACCTTATGACTCAATTGATTCTTCCAAAGGGAATCAACATGAATGTAAATTACAGTTATATAACAGCAAAAGGAGGTTACTTCTATTTTACAGCTGATAAACCGTTTAATAACTCCCTAAACATTACATTAACTAAAAAGTTTATGGATAAACGTCTGAGTGTTTCTGTATTTGCTAATGATATTTTCAACAGTCAGGTGATGCAGGCTTACTCTAATCTGCCAGCCAGCGAATCTGTATTGATAAGAACCAAGTATGATTCAAGAAACTTTGGTATTTCGATCAACTATAAAATTCCTACCAAGAATAAATTGGCCAAGGAAGATGCAAGTATCTTAAACCAACCTAAGAAAGAGGATAATGGTGGTGTAATGCAACAAGGACAATAGATTTAAATGATAAAATAAACCAAGATGAGGCAGTAAAATTATTACTGCCTCATTTTTTATCCCGACTAATGATTTATGTTTAAAAATCTATCGTTTGAAACCTCCAGTTCAGCGTATCAATAAGTGTTAGCTGGTCTAAGGTTACAGGAATATCCGTAATTATTTTCAAGGTCTGAAGAGCCATCATACTTCCTATAATTCCCGGTAAAGCCCCAAGAACACCCAAACTATCGCAATCTGGAACATCTTCATCAACGGGTGGTTCAGGAAAAAGGTCTCTTAAATTTTTGCTTCCCTGATGATTGAAGACGGCCATTTGTCCGGAAAATCCTAGAATACTTCCATAAACCAATGTTTTTTTCAATGTTACACAAGTGTCATTGACTAAATATCTTGTTGAAAAATTGTCTGACCCGTCTACAATAATATCATATTGGGAGAGTATTTCCGAAGCATTAGCAGCACTAATTTTCTCTTCAATCCCTGTCACTTTTATTTGATGATTAAGGTTTTTCACAAAGGTTTGTGCACTTTTTATCTTCAGCATTCCTACTCCACTCTCATTGTGTATGATCTGGCGGTTCAGGTTATGAAGCTCTACATAGTCAAAATCAGCAAGTCCTAAAGTTCCAACTCCTGCAGCTGCTAAATATTGGATCACAGGACTTCCCAAGCCACCCGCTCCTATAATAAGAACTTTGGCTGCCATAATTTTCCTCTGCCCTTCCAGTCCTATTTCATCTATAAAAATCTGCCTGCTGTATCTTTTAAAAATATCTTCGCTTTGCATTTTAAATATTATAATTGATCCATTAAGTTTAACAACCACTGTAAACGGAATCCCAATCTTTCATTACAGGATCATAGCCTGATTTTTTAATCATAATCCTAATTTCTTCCATGCTTCGTTCATCACTGGTCTCAAATTGTTCCAGAGATTCTTTATCCACAGAGTAGCCACCCGGATTGGTTTTTGATCCGGCGCTCATTGCGGTGGCACCGAGTGATACGATATGATTTCTGAACACTTCATTTTCCCTTGTGGAGATTGATATTTCAAGATCTTCATTCCAAATTCTGTAGGCACAGATCAATTGCAGTAAGTCTTTATCTTCCATAATAAAATTAGGTTCAATAATTCCTTCTGCGGGCCGAAGCCTTGGAAAGGATACCGAAAATTTACTTTTCCAGTACTGTTTCTGTAGATAATCGATGTGAAGAGCATTGAAAAAGCTATCCACACGCCAGTCTTCCAGCCCAAGCAAAACACCTAATCCCATTTTATGAATTCCGGCCCTCCCAATTCTGTCAGGAGTATCCAGACGAAAATGAAAATTTGATTTTTTACCCTTTGGATGATATTCTTTGTACACTTCCTGATGATAAGTTTCCTGATACACCAATACGGAATGAACCCCTTCTTCATGAAGAAGTCTGTACTCTTCTTCTTCCAAAGGCTGCACTTCAATGGAAATATTGGAAAAAAGAGGTCTTAATAAACGAACAGCGTTCTTAAAGTAAGGAACTCCCACTATTTTATTGGCTTCTCCGCTTACCAACAGAACATGATTAATACTCATTGACTTCAGAACGGAGGCTTCAATCATTAATTCCGAATCGGTAAGGGTTTTTCTCCTTAAATTATTATCCAAACTGAAACCGCAATAGGTACAAATGTTCTGACATTCGTTGCTGAGGTACAATGGAGCGTATAGCTGAATGGTTTTTCCAAAACGTTTTTGGGTAAGAGATTGCGTCATCTTTGCCATCAGTTCCAATTCTTGTGAGGCAGCTGGTGAAAGCAGGTTCAGAAAGTCTTCCAGTGTTTTATTCTTTTTCTGAAGACTGTTCTGAACATCAGATATACTTACCTTTTCAAGTTTAGCTTTTACCTCATCCCATCGATATTGTTCAAAAACATCTTTAAAGCTATTCATCATCTTAATTGTTATTCGAATAAAAACGAGGTTAACGGACTTGATGCTTCTGCATGGTTAGCTATTGCTCCTAATCCTGACTCAAATGCTCTTCTTCCTGCAATGACTCCTTCTTTAAAGGCAACGGCCATATTCACTGGATTTCTGGCAACGGCTATTGCTGTATTGACAAGAACGGCATCTGCTCCCATTTCCATTGCCTTGGCAGCATCGGACGGCGCTCCTATTCCGGCATCTACTACAACCGGAACATTACTTTGGCTGATAATGATTTCTAAAAAGTCTAAAGTTCTTAATCCTTTATTGGTTCCGATGGGCGCTCCTAAAGGCATTACCACAGCAGTTCCTGCATCTTCCAAACGTTTACACAAAACCGGATCTGCGTGAATGTAAGGCATTACGACAAACCCCAGTTTCGCCAATTCTTCTGTTGCATAGAGGGTTTCAATAGGGTCCGGTAATAAATATTTTGGATCTGGATGAATCTCAAGCTTTACCCAGTTGGTTTCCAGGGCTTCTCTTGCTAATTGTGCCGCCAATACGGCTTCTTTCGCTGTTCTTGCCCCTGAGGTATTGGGTAAAAGATGAACATTTGTTTCTCTTAATGAATCAAGGAGGTCGTCTTCGGCTGATTGGGCATCGATTCTTTTCAAGGCCATCGTTACCATATTAGTTTCTGAAGCAACGACAGATGCGGCCATATCCATAAGGCTTCCAAACTTTCCTGTTCCTAAAAACAGTCTTGATTCAAAGGTTCTGTCTGCTATTATTAATTTTTGATTATGCATAGATCATTGCTTTTTTAAATTCATTAATGATGGACGGCTGGCTTGTAATCTGGCCAGAAACTGATACTCCATAAATTCCGATCTGCTGTAGAAGGATAAGATCTTCAAGCGTAACACCGCCAATGGCAAATATTTTGGGAATTTCTGTTGATTTTTCTTTCAAATGATTGATAATTTCCTGATAGCCCTCAAATCCCAGAATAGGACTAAGCTTTTCCTTTGTAGAAGTAAACCTCAATGGGCCTAAGCCTATGTAGTCGCATGATTCGTTTATTCTTTGAAGTACATCAGAAAGAGTATTAGCTGTTCCGCCAATGATTTTATTTTTGCCTAAAATAAGCCTTGCTTCTTCAACAGAACCATCATTCAATCCTAAATGAACACCGTCTGCATCTATATTTTTTGCCAGCAGAGCATTATCATTGATGATACAAACGGATTGATATTCTGAACAAAGCTGTTTTGAAATTTCACAAAGGCTGATTAATTCATTTTCCGGGGCGTTTTTCCAACGGATCTGTACCCATTTTATTCCGTTGTCCAAAGCTTTACGGATATTAAGTTCCTGCTCCTGATGCGTACTTCCTTGTGATATGTATTGTAGTTTTTCCATAATTACTATGAATGTGTTCCCAGTAAAGAGGGATTGCTTTTTAAAAATTTTTCGATATATAATTTTCCGTTTCTGCAAGCGGTTTCCAGACATTCACCTTTAGCCAGCTCTCCGGCAATTGCTGAAGACAGAACGCATCCTGATCCATGTTTTGGGTAATACATAAAATCTCCGTTGCTTGGTTTTAACAGGGTTTCAACTCCATGCTCAACTAAAACATCCGTTCCTAAAAGGTCTTCTCTGTGCCCTCCTTTGATAAGCACTGGGCAGCAGTTTTCTAATGACAAGAGACCAACATTCTTTAAAACACTGTATTCATTATAGTTAGGTGTAATTAAACTGATCTTGTCTATTCTATTTTTCAATAACGGAAGTGTTTCAAGATTGAAAAAAGTAAATTCTGATGTACTCTTCAGTACGGGATCCCAAACAATTTTAGCGTCAGCATTGCAAGTCCTAACTGCATTGATAATTTCAATCAGAAATTCAGCATCTTTTACAATTCCAATTTTCACGACGGAAACCGGATAATGACTCATCAATACATTAATTTCCTTGACAATCTCATCTATAGGTCTCCATTCCAAATTAAGACATTGAGAAGCAGTCTGCAATGTTAGCGCTGTACATACTCCTAATCCCATTACTTTTATTTGTTCCAACGTTTTAATATCTGATAACAAACCGGCTCCTCCGCTTGGATCAAAGCCTGCAATGCTTATGACGAAAGGGCGTTCTTTCTGCATTCTTTAAAAACGTTTAAGGGTTCATTACTTTCCCAAATTGCTCCTAATAAAGCTACTCCGTCTACTCCAGCATCAAAAGCCTCGTGAATATGATCAGCATCAATTCCTCCCAAACCAATCAGCTTTACCTCCGGATTATTTCTTTGTCTTACACTATCCATTACCGTTGAATCAACACCGTATCCTTTTTTGGAAATACTCGGAAAAAATGGGCTTATAAAGGCATATTCCCATTCTTTTTCCAAAATGTTATAGGTTGTAATGTTATGTACAGAGGTTGAAATGATATTTTCAATCATCAATGGCTTATACTTTCCCTCTTTTCGATCCTGTTCCCTAAAATGAAATCTGGAAATACTGTACTCTTTCCCAAGTTCATAATGAGTATGTAAAACCAATTGAGCATAAAAAGAGTGATCAATTTCGTTTATAAAATCGGTCATTTCTTCTTTATTGATCCACGGTTTTCTGATATGAAGCAAATCCAGCCCCTCATGAAACATTTGATTAATAATCTCTTGTTCATTGGGAACTACTGTTTCTGGAGTGATAACGAGGATCATATATAAATTTCCTTTCCTTTTTCAATAAACTCTTGTGATTTATCCAGCATTCCTTGCTCTGCCGATTCTCTAATTTCCTGTGTAATCTTCATGGAGCAGAATTTTGGTCCGCACATAGAACAGAAATGGGCAATTTTTGCTCCGTCAGCGGGCAGGGTTTCATCATGATACGATCTTGCCGTATCGGGATCTAACGAAAGGTTGAACTGATCTTCCCATCTGAATTCAAATCTGGCTTTACTTAATGCATTATCTCTATATTGTGCTCCGGGATGTCCTTTTGCTAAATCTGCTGCGTGGGCGGCTAGCTTATAAGTAATTACCCCAACTTTTACATCATCTTTATTGGGAAGGCCTAGGTGTTCTTTAGGAGTTACGTAGCAAAGCATGGCACATCCGAACCATCCGATCATTGCCGCACCAATTCCTGATGTAATATGATCATAACCCGGTGCAATATCTGTAGTCAAAGGACCTAAAGTATAAAATGGAGCTTCCTGACATTCTTCTAATTGCTTTTCCATATTTTCTTTAATCATATGCATCGGAACGTGTCCGGGACCTTCAATCATGACCTGTATATTGTGTTTCCATGCAATTTTTGTCAGCTCCCCTAAAGTTTCCAGTTCTGCAAACTGAGCGGCATCATTGGCATCAGCAATAGAACCAGGACGAAGACCATCTCCTAGAGAAAAAGCTACGTCATACTTCTTCATGATCTCACAAATCTCTTCAAAATGAGTATATAAAAAGCTCTCTTTATGATGGAATAGACACCATTTTGCCATAATGGAACCTCCTCTGGATACAATTCCTGTTACTCTGTTTGCTGTCAGGTGAATATAACGTAACAGAACTCCGGCATGGATGGTAAAGTAAGATACTCCCTGCTCTGCCTGTTCTATCAATGTATCTCTAAAAACCTCCCATGTAAGATCTTCCGGTACTCCTTTTACCTTTTCCAATGCCTGATAAATAGGAACTGTACCAATGGGAACCGGGCTGTTTCTGATAATCCACTCTCTCGTCTCATGAATATTCTTTCCTGTTGAAAGATCCATAATGGTATCAGCTCCCCATCGGCACGCCCAAACGGCTTTCTCTACTTCTTCATCAATACTTGACGAAACAGCGCTGTTTCCGATATTGGCATTGATTTTCACCAAAAAGTTTCGTCCGATAATCATAGGCTCACTTTCAGGGTGATTGATGTTATTCGGGATAATAGCTCTTCCTGCCGCAATTTCATCTCTTACAAATTCCGGTGTAATCTTACCCTTGGGCGTGTTGGCACCAAAACTATTTCCGACATGCTGAAAAGACATCTCTTTTGAAACGGTTTCCAGTTGTTCAATACGCTGGTTTTCTCTGATGGCTACATATTCCATTTCAGGAGTAATGATTCCCTGTTTTGCATAGTAAAGCTGAGTCAGCTCTTTACCATCCTGCGCCACTTTAGGTTTGTGATCATAAGCGAAACGTAATTCGTCAAGCTTTGTATCCGCCAGACGGGCTTTTCCGTATTCTGATGTAATTCCGTCCAGAATATTAACATCTTTCCTATCCAAAATCCATTGTTCCCTTATTCTTGGAAGTCCTTTTTGAATATCAATTTCTGCATTTTCATCAGTATAAGGACCTGAAGTATCATAAACCGTTACCGGAGGATTTTCTTCAAAACCGCCCTTGCTAAGCTTTGTAGGGCTAAGCTGTATTTCGCGCATTGCTACATTGATAGGATGAATTTTTCCTTCAACATAAATTTTCTTTGAGTTCGGAAATGGCGAACACGTAATTGAATGAGCCATAAATATTGGTATTAAATATGAATTAACCGCCTTGAGTGGCAGTAATGATTAAAACTGAATCTTGATCCTTAAGAAATGTTTCTGCCCAGGCGGACAGCGGAATGATACGATTGTTGAGGGCTACAGCAATTCCCTTCTTTTTTCCGGGTAATTCCATAGCCAATAGTGCTTCCAGATTGTCAGGAAGTACATTAAATATTTTTCGGGTGTGGTTGATTATAAGTTCCATTCCTAATATTTTAAATATACTTTAGGAATGGCCATTATTGTACAATAGAATGTACAGCAAAAGTCACCTACTTTTCCCTACGCTGGTATGATCCAGATCAGGTTCAAAGGGTAAAGTCTCAGTCTGTAAATAACAGACACCCCTAAAGTATGGGGCGAAGTTAGTTATTTTTTCAGAATAGGCAAAATTGATTTTTTCAAATAATAAACCACCCCAGAATTGAGGTGGTTTGTTTATAAGTAAAGGACATACTTATACAAGGATTTGTATCCGTATGCATAAAGTTTTTATTCTTCACAAGCTCTCCAGATCGCATCATTCTGCGGAACGGGCGCTATAATTTCAATATTTTCTTTTGTAACAGGATGAATGAATTCCAATTTTCTGGCATGAAGATTAATTCCTCCATCCGGATTGGAACGTGGAGCTCCGTATTTAAGATCTCCCTTAATCGGAATTCCCGTTTTGGAGAGCTGAGCTCGAATCTGATGATGCCTTCCTGTTTCAAGATCAATTTCAAGAAGCAAATAATTATCCAGTGCCTTTATAACATTATAGGTAAGAATAGCTTCCTTTGCTCCCT
The DNA here is from genome assembly GCF_002899895.1 of Chryseobacterium oncorhynchi. GTDB lineage: Bacteria > Bacteroidota > Bacteroidia > Flavobacteriales > Weeksellaceae > Chryseobacterium > Chryseobacterium oncorhynchi. The sequence goes on along the minus strand of NZ_PPEI02000006.1, from coordinate 126,933 downwards.
CCGTAACCTTAGGAAAAACGATAGCTTTATTATTCTTTTCGTTTTTCTTTAAATAATGAACCAGTCTCTGAGTCTGGGGAATCATTTCTTTTCCCACAACAGCCCAATAGGTCTTTTTAACCTCACGATTTTTTACCATTTGGGTAAGACGCGATAGAGCCTTAGATGTTTTAGCATAGATTACCAGTCCGGAAGTGGGACGGTCTATACGATGAACTAAACCGAGAAAAACATTTCCCGGCTTAGCATCTCTTATTTTTATAAAATTCTTTATTGATTCTAATAGGGATTCATCACCTGTCTTATCTCCTTGTACAAGCTGGCCAACTTTTTTATTAACCACCAGAAGATGATTATCTTCATATACAATCTGCTCCTTCATAATTCTTCAGTCTATCTTCTTCTATTAGAAAGCGAAAGGATAATACCTCCCAAAAGACCTATAGTTTTCATTACAGAAAGTTTTGAGTCTTCTGGCAAAAATGCTCCCACTACACAAATCCCTGCTGCAGCATACATTGCATACATAAAGTTTTTGTTTGTAAGCAATGGTGCCTGAACAAAGAAACTTGCTCCGATTAGGACGTAAAAAACCTTTCTGGAAAGCAAATGATTAATTTCCGGAGAAAATAAATTAAACCAACCTATAGCAAGACAAATTAGTGCTCCAATGGATAGCATCCCTTGGATGGATTGTTGATTCTGCATAAATTAATAACTTTCGTTTTCGTTTGGAAATTCTACATCTTTTACATCTTTTACATACTGAGCAACCGCTCCTGTAATTTCGGTATAAAGATCAAGATATCTTCTTAGGAACTTCGGACTGAATCCTTTGTTCATTCCTACCATATCATGATATACCAAAACCTGTCCGTCACAGTCTGCACCTGCTCCAATTCCGATAGTAGGAATAGAAATGCTTTCTGTTACTCTTTTTGCAAGTTCTGCAGGAATTTTCTCCAGAACCACAGAGAAACAGCCCAATTCTTCTAGAAGTTGTGCATCAGCGATCAGCTTTTCAGCTTCTGCCTCCTCTTTAGCTCTTACTTTATAGGTTCCAAATTTATAAATTGATTGTGGTGTTAATCCCAAATGCCCCATTACCGGAATTCCGGCGTTGATGATTTTTTTGATTGATTTTGAAATTTCTTTACCTCCTTCAATCTTTACCGCATGAGCACCTCCTTCTTTCATCATTCTTACTGCAGATTCCAATGCTTTTTCAGGATTACTCTGATAAGTTCCGAAAGGTAAGTCTGCTACAACCAAAGCTCTGTCAGTTCCTCTTACCACACTTTGAGCATGATAGATCATCTGATCCAATGTAATAGGCAATGTAGTTTCAAAACCAGCCATTACATTCGCAGCAGAATCTCCAATCAAAATAGCATCTACTCCACCTGCGTCTACCATCTTTGCCGTGGTAAAATCATAAGCTGTAAGCATTGTTATTTTTTCCTTGTCGAATTTCATTTTACGCAAGGTTTCAGTCGTAACTTTTTTAATTTCAGAGTGAACAGACATAATTTATCTATTTTTTAAAAGTTAAAAAGTCGGCCTTTGGCCGACTTAAGTTTTGTATGATTTTTATAAAACTACGTGACCGAGTTTCATGAGTTTATCGTGATTTAGAATCTTGATGTTTCTCCCATCCACTTCAATCAGGCTATCCTGTTTGAACTCGGAGATTAATCGAATGGCACTTTCAGTAGCAGTACCAATAATGTTTGCAATTTCCTCCCTTGTTAAGGAGATCTTGATAAAGCCTTCCGGATCTACTCCCAGCTTCTGTTCCAAAAGAATTAATATTTCCGCCAGTCTCTCTCTTACCGTTTTCTGGGCAAGGAAAGTAATGGTGTTGGAGGATTCTCCTAATTCGTATGAAATTTTTTGAAGCATTACGAAAGACAATTGTGGATCTACCTCCAAAAGATACATGAAAATATCTGCTGGTAAGAAAACACATTCTATATCTGTCATTGCTTCTGCTTTGGCTTGGAAATTTTCCCCACAAAGCAAAGAACGATAGCCGATGATATCCCCCTCTTTGATAAATCTTAAAATCTGATCTTTCCCAAAAGCTCCTGATTTTGAAAGTTTGGCAGCCCCTTTTTCCAGAACAAAAACTCCTCTTGGAGTTTCTCCATCCTCAAAGATGGTATCATGTTTCTGAAAACTCAGTCTTTTTTTGCCATTAATGTACTTTTCAAAATCTACGCTAGAAAGTCTTTCCTTAAATGATTTATCATTAAAAACTCTGGCGAACCTCTCTTCAATTGCTATCTGTTGTTCCTGCGGCATTTTATATGATATTTATCACAAAAATAGAACTTTTTAACGCGATAAACAAAAAAAATTGTTATAATTTTGTAGTTCAATATTTTATGGGGTGAGCGAGAACTGTTTTCATTGTGGTCAAGAGATAGAAAAAGAGAGAATTCTGTTTGATGAAAGGACTTTCTGCTGCAATGGCTGCAAGTCTGTTTATGAAATCCTGAATACGAACAATTTAAGTAATTTCTATGAACTTAATAAAGGGGCAGGAATTCGTCCGGGTGATGAAAACTCTACCCAGTTCGATTATCTGGATACTCCGGAAATTTTCGAAAAGGTTACTGATTTTTCTGAGGGAAATACAAGTCTTGTCACATTCAAAATCCCTGTAATTCACTGTTCTTCTTGTATTTGGCTATTAGAAAGCCTCCACACTCTGAATCCTTATATTAAGTATTCACAAGTTAACTTTACCAGAAAGACCTTACAGATCTCATTCAATCATAAAGACTTCAAATTAAGCGAACTAGCTAATTTTTTAACCAATCTAGGATACAGACCTGTTATCAGTCTTGAAACAGCTGAGAAAAATGTTGACCATTTAGATAAATCCCTTCTTGTGAAATTTGCCATTGCAGGTTTCGCATTCGGAAACGGGATGTTTTTAGCATTTCCCGAATATGTAGGAGGTGAAGACTATTGGATGGAGCACTACAAGGGACTTTTCAGAGTACTGATGTTCTTGCTGGCTTGTCCTGTTGTCTTTTATTCTGCCTCAGACTATTACAAATCTGCATGGTACGGATTAAAAAATAAGATCGTTAATATTGATGTACCTATCGTATTAGGAATATTTGTTCTTTTCGGACGAAGCATCTATGAAGTGGCTACAGATTATGGCCCAGGATACTTTGACACCCTTTGTGGTCTGTTATTTTTCATGCTGATGGGTAAACTTTTCCAGAAAAGAACATACAGCGCACTTTCTTACGACAGGGATTACAAATCTTTTTACCCTATTGCGGTAACAAAAGTAGACTTTGACGGAAAGCAGGAAAACATTCTTCTTTCTGAAATAAAAGTTGGAGACAGAATTCTGGTTAGAAATCAGGAAATCATACCAGTTGATGCCATTCTTATCAACGGAGAAGGTAATATTGACAATAGCTTTATTACCGGAGAAAGTGAAAGCATCAGCAAGCAACCCGGAGATAAAATTTTTGCAGGAGGTAAACAAGTAGGATCATCCTTAGAGCTTGAAGTCATCAAAGATGTAGATCAGAGTTACCTTACTCAGCTATGGAATAAGGAAGCCTTTAAAAAACATGAGACGGGACTTGACACACTGACCAATAACATCAGTAAATATTTCACATTCATTATTTTAGGCATTGCACTTATTTCTGGAATTTATTGGGCTTTCATCGATTTAGAGAAAATGTTCCAGGTAATTTCAGCCATTTTGATCATTGCTTGTCCATGTGCTCTTGCGTTGTCTGCACCATTCACTTTCGGACACATTATGAGGATTTTAGGTCGAAATAAATTCTACGTAAAAGACACCTTAACAATTGAAAAAATCGCAAAATTAGACACCATTGTTTTTGATAAAACAGGAACTATTACTCACAGAAAAAAATCAAGCATTAAATACGATGGTACCGAAATTCAAGAGTTTGATTTACTCAATATCAAAACATTACTGAAAAACTCAAACCATCCGCTTTCAAAATCACTTTATGACTTCATAGAAGTAAATGATGATTACTTTACAGTAGAGAATTTCCAGGAAATCTCAGGAAAAGGCTATGAAGCCAGCATTAGAGGAAATGTTTACAAAATTGGCTCTGCTCGTTATAATAACCAAGAGCCAAAGAACCTTGAAACAGCTGTTTATATCAGTAAAAACGATCAGTTTTTAGGTAAATTCATCTTCAAAAATGAATACCGACCTAAACTTAAGGATCTATTTAAAAAACTTACCAACTACAAAATATTTATACTGAGTGGTGATAACTCCTCAGAGGAATTTCAACTTAAGGAACTCATCCCTAACTATAAGGGAATGGCCTTTAACCAAAGTCCGGAAGACAAGCTGAACTACATCAAAAACCTTCAGGATCAGGACATGAAAGTAGCAATGCTAGGTGATGGACTGAATGATGCAGGAGCCTTAAAGCAAAGTAATGTAGGTATTGCTATAGCAGATGATACCAACAGCTTTACCCCCTCTTCTGACGTCATCATGAATGGAGAAAAAGTAGTCACTCTGGACAATTACCTGAACGTCTGCAAAGGCTCTATCACGATTGTGAAAATGACATTTATAATCAGTTTTCTTTATAATATTGTTGGGTTAAGTTACGCTGTTACAGGGCACATGCATCCGCTTTTTGCGGCAATCATCATGCCAGTTAGTTCTATCACGGTAGTTACCTTCACCACAGTTTCGACTTGGATACTAGGTCGCAAACACTTCAAAAAACAGGCTTAAACGCCCTTATTTAGACTGATTTTAAATTAGCTGAAATCGGCATTTCGTGATGAATGTCATTATTTTTCACTAAATTTGAACCCCGAAAATAGGTTAATTTTGTTGTCCAATGGATATTCTATATTTAATGATCGTCTGCAGTGTTTCTTTAGCTGCCATTTTCTTGGTCGTATTTATAGTGTATGCCAGAAAAGGACAGTTTGAAGATGATGAATCTCCTGCTGTCAGAATCCTTTTTGATGATGAAAGAGTCAAAGAAAAAGATGAAAATGGCGACAATAATAAAGACGAAAAAGAGATAGGAGAAAATAATAAAAATTGAGAAAAATAGTGAATAGTTGATATGGAAACACAAAAGTTTAGTTATGACAATAGTATTGTCCGTGCGTTCCTCTATGCGACCATCATCTTTGGTTTCATAGGATTTATGTTCGGGCTTACGGCGGCATTAATGCTTTTCTACCCTGAATTACCGGAATTCTTATTCGGTACAGATGATACAACAATTAATAGTTTATCATCAGGTAACATTCAAGGGTTAATAAACACTCATGGAGCATTTGGTTTTGGTAGAATCAGAATGTTGCACACCAACACCGTGATCTTTGCGTTCGTGTGTAATATTGTTTATGTAGGAGTGTATTACTCTACGCAAAGATTATTAAAAACAAGAATGTATAGTGATACATTATCTTGGATCCATTTTTGGACTTGGCAGTTTATGATCGTAGCTACGTTCATTACATTCTTTATGGGTATCAATACTTCTAAGGAATATGCTGAGCATGAATGGCCAATTGATATATTAATTGCTATATCTTGGATCATTTTCGGGGTTAATATGATTCTAACCATTTCAAAAAGAAGAGTAAGACACCTTTATGTAGCCATTTGGTTCTATCTTGGTACTTGGGTTGCAGTAGCAATGCTTCATATCTTCAACAATCTTGAAGTTCCATTATCTTTCACTGGCTGGAAATCTTATTCTGCATATGCAGGAGCAAAAGATGCCATTGTACAATGGTGGTATGGTCACAATGCGGTAGCATTCGTTTTGACAACTCCAGTTTTAGGTTTAATGTATTATTTCTTACCAAAAGCGGCAGACAGACCTGTATTCTCATATAAACTGTCTATTATTCACTTTTGGTCACTAATTTTTGTATATATCTGGGCTGGTCCTCACCACCTTCAGTATACGGCTCTTCCGGCATGGGCACAGGCAGTAGGAACAGGTTTCTCTATTATGCTTATTGCACCATCTTGGGGAGGAATGTTAAATGGTCTTCTTACTTTAAGAGGAGCTTGGGATAAGGTAAGAGAAAATCCTATTCTTAAGTTCTTCGTAGTAGCTGTTACTTGTTATGGTATGGCAACGTTTGAAGGACCGCTTTTAGCAACTAAAAACATCAACAAAATTGGTCACTTTACAGACTGGGTTATCGGTCACGTACACTTAGGAGCTCTTGGATGGAATGGTTTCATGGCATTCGGGGTTATCTATTACTTGGTACCAATTATGTGGAGAACAAAAATGTGGTCTGTAAAATTAGCTAACTGGCATTTCTGGTTAGGGACATTAGGAATTATTTTCTATGCAGTACCAATGTATATTTCTGGATTCACACAAGGATTAATGTGGAAACAGTTCAACCCAGACGGAACATTATTATGGAAAAACTGGTTGGATACTGTAACGGCTATTATCCCTTACTTTAAGATGAGATTCTTAGGAGGTATCTTCTATATTTCAGGAGCTATCCTAATGATTGTAAACGTAATTGCTACAGTAAGACAAGGATCATTCCAAAAAGAAGTTCCTGCAGAAGCACCAGCTTTAGCTAACATCGGAAACAAACGTAAAGAAGGAGAAGGATTCCACCTTTGGTTGGAAAGAATGCCATTATTGTTAACAGTATTATCATTGTGTACAATTTCAATTGGAAGTATGGTAGAAATTATCCCTACCCTATCTCTTAAGAAAAGTGTACCTACAATATCAGCAGTAAAACCTTATTCTCCACTTGAATTAGAGGGTAGAGATATCTATATTCGTGAAGGTTGTAACGCTTGTCACTCTCAGATGATCAGACCGTTCAGAGATGAGATTACAAGATTCAACGGTAAAAACGGACAATACTCTAAAGCAGGAGAATTTATATATGACAGACCATTCCTATGGGGTTCTAAAAGAACAGGACCAGATTTACATAGAGAAGGTGGGAAAAACCCAAGTTCTTGGCACTACAAACACATGTATAACCCAAGATCTACTTCTGCAGGTTCCATCATGCCTCGTTACCCTTGGTTGATCGCTACTGACTTAGACAGATCTAAAATGGTAGATAAAATGAAGCTGATGAAGAATACATTTGATGTACCTTATACAAAGGCTCAAATAGATTCTGCAGACAAATGGGCTAATAACCAATCGGCAAAAATTGTAAAAGATATCTTCTCTGAAGCAAATGACTTGAAAGAGGCATACGCTAAGAGACCTCAAGGAGAATTAGAGAAAAAAGAAATTGTAGCTCTTATTTCTTATCTTCAGAGATTAGGAACTGATATCAAGACAACTGAAATCAAAACAGCAAGTAATAACTAAAAACATTAAAAGGTTCATATGATTCCTCAGAACTTTAAAGATATATTATCCAATACGGAAAATGCTGGGTTTTACCAGACTCTGGCACTAATTTTCTTTATGCTGTTCTTCGTAGCTTTGATAATCTATGTTTTTAGCAAGCCTAAAAAATATTACAAAGAAGAAGAAGAAGCACCACTTGGGGATGATGAAGATGACGATTTTAATTTAAAAAATTAAACTATTTTTATGAAACAAAGAACACCTGTTATCGTAAACATCTTAATAATAATCGGACTTTTAATCGTTTTTTATTATTTGTTTGTACAGAGCTACGCGTTCCTAGCTTCGCCTTACTTCTGGGGAACTGTTGTAATTGCTGGTATTCTAGCATACATCCACAGTGCTATTGGAGATTTGATTGAAAACAACAAATTCAAAACTTTATCTCCGGAAGAAAAAGCAGCTTATTTAGCTGAGAAGAAAATTCCTTTCTTAAAAAGAATGTACGACGCTGCATTCAAGAAGCAATCTGCTTCTGAAGAGAAAGATATCCTTATCGACCACGGTTTCGATGGTATCATGGAATTGGATAATCAGTTACCAAAATGGTGGGTAGGTTTATTCTATTTTGGGACTGCTTTTTGTATTGTATACATTGCAGCTTATTCTTTCACAGATTTCGCTCATCCATTAAGCGAATATGAAAAAGAATACAAGGAGCAAATGGCAAGCATTGCGAAGTATGAAAGCGAGCAACCTCCTGTAACAATTGAAACAGCTAAGTATTCAGCTGACAACATTGCAGAAGGTAAAGAATTATTCAAAACAAACTGTGCATCTTGTCACAAAGAAGACGGTAGTGGAGGTATTGGTCCAAACCTTACTGACAACTACTGGATCAATATGCCAGAGAAGACTTTATTCAAAAATGTATTCCATATGGACTGGAATGGTTCTCCTACTAACCCTGCGATGAGAGCATTTGGTAAAAACGGAGAGGTTTCTGGAGCTGAAATTGAAAAAATTGCAGCTTATGTATACCACATCAACCAGGAAGTAGCACCAGTGACTCAGGCTCAGGGAGGAGCAGCTCCTCAAGGAACTGAAGCACATTGGGAAAAAGAATAATTTAGAAAATTAGAAACATATGAAAAAAACATAATTTGTTATTACCTTAAAAATAGTAACGAATTATGTTTTTTCTTTTTTAAACACATTACTAATATGTCAGACATAGAAGAAATAGAAGTACGAGGCGGACAGGGACAGGTTCTGGACCCTGAGACTTACAGAGATTCTATCGGGACAATGGAGCAATCCGGTAAAAGAAGATGGGTATTCCCAAGAAAACCTAAGGGAAAATACACCAACTATAGAAATCTTGTAAGCTATCTTTTATTAATTATTTACTTTTCATTGCCGTTCATTAAAATTAATGGCAATCCACTATTATTGTTTAATGTAATAGACAGGGAGTTCTTTATTTTTGGACAACCTTTCTATCCACAGGACTTTTTTATCCTTACTTTAGGTGCCATCGCATCCTTAATCTTTATTATTGTTTTTACGATTGCGTTCGGAAGAATTTTCTGCGGGTGGATATGCCCTCAGACAATTTTTATGGAATCTATCTTCCGTAAAATCGAATATCTGATTGAAGGTGACCGAAACAAGCAAATGAAGCTGGACAGACAGGAATGGAATGGTGAGAAGATCTGGAAAAGAAGCTTAAAATGGTCTGTTTATGTTGCCATATCACTGATTATTACTCACTTTATGTTCATGTATATCGTGGGCTATGAAGAAGTAATTAAAATTGTTTCTGAAGGACCCTTTGCACATCCTACCAATTTTATCGTAATGATTCTTCTTACTGCAGCATTTTACTTTGTATTTGCATGGTTTAGAGAACAAGTATGTACATTGGTTTGTCCTTATGGTAGACTTCAGGGTGTACTGATTGATAAAGATACGATCAATGTTTTCTATGATTTCAAGAGAGGAGAAAACAGATCAAAATGGAGAAAAGGAGAAGACAGAAAAGCGGCTGGTAAAGGAGATTGTATAGATTGTCATCAGTGTGTAGTGGTATGCCCTACAGGAATTGATATCAGAGACGGACAACAGCTGGAATGTATCAACTGTACAGCATGTATTGATGCCTGTGATGAAGTAATGGAAAAAGTGGGCCTTCCAAAAGGATTGGTAAGATATGCTTCTGAAAATGAAATTGAGAAAGAAACTCAGTTCAAGTTTACAGGAAGAATGAAAGGCTTTTCAGTATTCTTATTCTTATTGGTAGGATTCTTAGGATACCTTCTTTACAGTCGTGGTGAAATGGAAGCTAAATTCATTAAACCGGCAGGGAGTACATTCTTTGTAAAAGAGGGAAAAATTATCAATACCTATAATTATACATTCTTAAACAAAACAAATGACAAAAAGATCGTTACCATTAAGGTAATAGATCCTGCTCATGGAGAGATCACATATAGTGCTTCAAGTAAGATACAGGTAGACAGAGACAAAATTTCCAAGGGAACCATTAATATCAGCTTCCCTGAGAATGAAATGAGGTTATCTAAACAGAATATTACCATCGGGGTTTATGATATGAAAGGTAAGCTCGTGGATTCTTATCAGACTTATTTTGAAGGACCATTCAAACTGCAATTTTAAATAGAAAAAATGAAGAACTTTAGTTGGGGACACGGTGTTGTAATTGCATTATTTGCATTCATAGTTTTTATATTATCCATGATGTTTCTTTTCCCAAATGGGCAGAAAAACTCAGAAATGGTAACAGATAATTACTATGAAGAAGAGCTACAATACCAAGATGTAATTGATGCTAAGAAAAGAGCTGACGAGTTACAGGAAAAACCTGCATACAGCCAGGAAGCTAATGGAATTAAAATCACTTTTCCAAAAGAATATAATAATTCTAATACTACGGTAAAATTTGTTTTAAATAGAACCGACGACCAGAATTTAGACATAAAAAAATCTGTAGAGCTTGATGCCAACCAAACTTTTATGATACCTGCACAGGTATTGAAAATGGGGAATTATACCCTAAGATTGAGTTGGACAAAAGACAAAACAGACTATAGAATGGATTATGATGTGATATGGAAATAGGACTTATTGTATCGGCTATTGCTTTAGGCTTTGCTTCCGGTTTTCATTGCATCGGAATGTGTGGCCCTATTGCATTATCGATGGGATTAACCAAAAAACAAGCTGCCAATTTTTATCTCCAGAATCTCACCTATCAATTTGGAAGAATATTCACTTATTCATTATTGGGTGCACTCTTGGGGATTATTGGACAGGGGTTTGAGATGGCAGGATTTCAGAAATATCTGACGATTACTGCAGGTGTTCTGCTTATTATCATGGCTGTATTTTCGTTTGGAGGAAAAGATTTTGCTTCAAAGATTCCATTTTTGTCCAAATTTTTATATTCTGTAAAGTTAAATTTAGGGAGATTACTTCAAAAAGCAGATTACCGTTCCAGATTAACAACCGGAATTCTTAATGGTTTCTTACCATGTGGAATGGTTTATATGGCTCTTACAGCAAGTCTTGCAGGAGGCGGAATATGGCAGGGAGCTTTATATATGGCTTTATTCGGATTAGGAACACTTCCATTCATGTTTGCTATTGTTTTGGCCGGAAATCTCATGAATCAAGCTTTTAGGATAAAGGTTTTAAAGGCCGTCCCTGTGATTATGATCATTCTGGGAGGTCTGTTCATTCTGAGAGGTCTAGAACTTGGGATACCGTATGTTTCTCCAAAGGCAGAAGCCATGACTATTTCCAAAGACCCAAACGGAGCTGTTAATTGCCATTAATTAGAAATTATAACAATATACCATGAAGAAAACAATCGTCTTATTTTTAATAAGCCTGTTTACCCTACAATCCTGTACCATAAATACTGAAATGACTTATCATAAAGACTCGGCTTCATCTTTAATTACCGATGTTGATACCAGAGCGTTTATGGCAGAAATGGAAGCTATGACACCTGATTCATTAAAGCAGGAAAAGTTTAAGGACATGGATAGGTTTCCAACCAACTGGACAAGCATGTATGATCTTCTAAAGAAAGAGGGAAAATTAAAGACTGAGAATCAGGACACTATTAGAATCCTTAAAAAGTTTTTTTTGAAATCTACAAAAGAAGATAATAAACCTGTTCCTGTAGGCTTTTCTTTTAAAATGGATCATTTCACTCCAAATGATTATGAGTTAATTAAAAACTTTAATAAAGACGAGAAATTACCTCTTGATCAAAATTTCCTCAATACCTGGGATGGAAAAACACTCGTCATTAATACAGATGTTTTCAATATTAAAAATATTGAAGAAGCAATCCAATCGAAAGGATCAAAAGAAGAAACAGCCAATATGGAGGGGATGATGATGATGTTTTTCAAAAATATCGGAACTACTTTAAAGTTTGAAAATAAAATAAAATCTATCACCGGTAAACATGACTGGCTGAAACAGGTTGATGATTACTCCGTACGGATACAATATGATCTGAAAACCATGTACGAAAAGATTCCTAAGCTTAAAAATGCAGATAAAAAAATAGTTATCGTAACAGAATAAAATAACAAAACCCACCGAATTTCGGTGGGTTTTTATTTGAGACTAAATCAATTAGTTTATAACGTCAAATCTTGCATATTCTGCAACCTTCTTTGGAAGCTTAATTCCCTCCGCAGTCTGGTTATTTTCTAGCAATGCAGCCATAATCCTTGGTAATGCCATTGCAGATCCGTTTAAGGTATGAACCAACTGAGACTTACCATCTGCTTTGTAACGGCATTTAAGCCTGTTAGCCTGGAATGTTTCAAAGTTAGATACAGAACTTACTTCTAACCACATTTCCTGTGCCGCACTCCAAACCTCAAAGTCATACGTCATAGCCGCCGCAAAACCAGTATCACCACCACAAAGTCTTAGAACTCTGAAAGGAAGTTCAAGATCAGTAAGGATTTCCTTAATGTGCTCTACCATTTCTTCCAAAACAGCATAAGAGTTTTCCGGTTTTTCAATTCTTACGATTTCTACTTTTTCAAATTGGTGAAGACGGTTTAACCCTCTTACGTGAGCACCATAGCTTCCCGCTTCTCTTCTGTAGCACTGAGAGAATGCTGTATTTTTAATTGGAAGATCTTTTTCCTCCAATAATACATCACGGTAAAGATTGGTTACAGGAACTTCTGCTGTAGGGATCAGATATAATTTATCTTCATTGATATAATACATTTGTCCTTCTTTATCAGGCAACTGTCCTGTTCCAAAACCGGATGCTTCATTTACAACGTGAGGAGGATTTACTTCTGTATATCCTTTTTCCACATTTTTATCCAGGAAATACTGAACTAAAGCTCTCTGTAACCTAGCTCCTTTTCCTAAATAAACAGGGAAACCGGCACCAGCAATCTTCACTCCTAGTTCAAAATCAATAAGGTTATATTTTTTTGCAAGTTCCCAGTGTGGAATAGCTCCCTCACCAAGTCCCTCCACGGTATGAGACTGGAAAATAGTTTCGTTATCATCAGCAGAAGCTCCACTTTTCACCAATTCATTAGGAATGTTGGGAAGTTGATACAGAATATTTAATAATTCAGTTTCCTTAACCTCCAGCTGAGATTTCAATTCTGAACTCGACTCTTTGTACTGTGCTGTTTTAGATTTTGCTGATTCCGCTTCTTCTTTCTTTCCTTCTTTCATCAAAAGCCCAATTTCCTTGGAGATTTTGTTGATCTCGGAAAGCTGGGAATCTAATTCAAATTGGATTCTTTTTCTTTCTTCGTCAGTAGCAATAGCTTCGTCTACCAACTCAAGATTCTTGAATTGTCTTTTTTTAAGACCTTCTAAAACGCGTTCTTTATTGTCGCGTAAAAAATTGACTTGTAACATTTTATTTAGATGTTAAATATTAGATGTTTGGCTTAATATAAGCTAACAATTTTACAAATTTAAAATTATTTTACGATAGTTACGTTATTTATTGAATTAGGAGCATCTGCTTCCTTGGAAAATTTTTCTTTTCCATTATAAATAACCTTAGAAACCTGAAATAATGTAGGTGATTGACGGTATTGAATTTCCATTGTATCAACCGTTGTTTCTGTTGTATTATTGACTGTTTTTCTTAGCGTAATCATCATTCTTGAATTGTAAGAATTTCCAGTTCCCGGATTACTTGGGCTTACAGAATCCATTCTTCTTCTTTTAGCCCCTGCAATATATTCCATATAAAATACAGAATCGGTTCTCATTCTTAGAGGAATAGTCACCGGAGAATCGTCTCTAGTTCCAAACATATCATTCACACTATAAGAAGTGTATGAACCAGCTTTTTTACTGTTCAATAAATCCGGATTGGTATCTGACTTTATGTAGACATTCATGATCTGATCGATTCTTTGCAAAGATTCTTCATCCTGACCACAACTTATCAGTGCAGAAACAATAACCAATATTCCAAAAACAATGTTTCTCATAACGCAAAGATACTTTATTTCAACTTTCTAAGATAAGAGAAAAATGAAAACATCATTAAAAACCCAACAAAAGTTAATGTAGCACCCAAAGAAATTGCCATCCCGACTACTCCTGACTTTGGAACTAAAAAGTAAGAAAAAACAGCTAGAAGCAGCAGAGATAGAATGGAAAAAAAAGTATTCATTTTCATCAATCCAACTGCAGACAACAGATTTCCATATAGGTTTCTCAATAACATGCTTCCACAAAATACACCTAACAGCAGCGAGAAAACAAATGAATTGTCAGTGTATTGTTCTCCAAAGAAAATACGAATGATAAAACTGCTGAAGAAGCATCCCACAATCAATATCACCAGAGATATAGGGATAAAAATTTTATAGTAATTAATGATATAATTTCTTAGAAATGATTTATTGTGGTGATTTTTAGCAAGAACCGGATAGTCACTCTGCATAAAGGAAAGAGCTACAAAGGTAATGTTTGCGGGAATAAGCAACGCTACCTTATAATTGGCTACGACGCTCTCATCTTTAAAAAAATTCAGTAAAAGTATATCTGCAGAAAAGAAAGCATCCGACAAGAGTGCAGTTATAGAAGCATGTAATGCAAAGCTCCAGATTTCTTTTGTAGTAAACTTTAATGGCAGACTTGTAATCTTTGGCAGTGGTCCTTTAAACCAAAAAAGAGAAAGGAACGGAGATATTGCATTGGCAATCAAATATCCGTACAGTCCCCAAAATAGTGAGAACACAATCATCATCAATAATCCTGAAATATTGACAACGTTATTCACCATTGCAAATTCTTTATTTTTCAAATAAACACGACGCTCAGCCTGAATATGGCTAAGAAAATAAACGCCTATCAGACGAATGGTAAAGAAAAAAAAGATATAAAAGATGTATGAATAATGAGTTACATAAAAAAAAGCCAGTAAAAAAAACACAGCACTTAGAATAAGATGATATAAAAATCCTTTTCTAAAAAGATAAGCTGATAGTTCTTTTTTTTCATCTTCAGAACTACTTAGTGATCCAAATCTAATAAGGCTTTGAGAGCTTCCTAATCCACTAAAAGGCGCAAAAATTGCAAAAACGGAAGCTACAATACTCAACAATCCAAAGTCTTTTTCCGGCAAGATTCTGATCATAAAGAGAGATCCTGAAAAGGCGCATATCTTCGTAATCAGCAAAGATAAAAATACATGCTGCCCTTTATTGGCAAAAAAAGCCCTGATAAAATCTTTTAAACTGTTCATTTCGACCTGATCAACGGAGCACTAAGACCCTTAAGCCTTATATTATATTTTTATATGCCTGACTAAACTCATTGGCTATTGCTGATACTGAAAACTTTTCAACAACATATTGATGAAGCTTTTCTGGAGAATCGACCTTGTAATATCCATTCAGTATATTTTTCATCGCTGTATAGAGTTCTTCTTCAGATTTTTCAATAACGATTCCATGATTTTCTCCAATGATCTCAGGAATTGCTCCTACACGGGTTGCAATCACCGGAACACCGGAAGAAAGAGATTCTAATAAGACGCATGAAAAGCTTTCATAGTCACTGAAAAGAACAAAGCAATTACTTTTTTTCATTTTTTCAGCAACGTCTGAATGTGAAATTTCACCAAATGTTTTGATGTAGCTCTGTCCATCATACTTTTCGATGAGTTTATCCAATCGTTCTACATCTCCGTCACCTCCAATCTGAAGTTCAAAATCCTTATAATCTTTTCTAAGCCGAACTGCTGCTTCAATGATAGCATCCGGATTTTTAAGGGGAATAAGATTTGATATATGAAGAAATGTAAAAGTTTTATGTTGTTTTTCTTTCGGGAAAAATAGTTCTGTATTGACTACATTTCCAATCACCTTAAAGTTTTTACCAATTTTCAGCTCTTTAAGGTTATCCATCAAAATAGTACTTACCGGAAGCACCAAAGAGGCTCTTCGAGCAATATATCGTGCCGTAAGAATGCCTATAAAGGAAAGTTTGGATCTGTTTATCGGAAGAAAACCTGACCAATGTTCTGAGATCACAAACGGAATCTTATATTTTTCCTTTAAAAACACAGCAAAAAACATAGAATTGTGCAAGATATTGGCATGTACCAGATCTGGCATTTGCAATTCCAGAAAACCTTTTTGATAGGCCTGCATTCTATTTCTAAAGTTCAGTATCGGATTTTTGGAGCTTTTGTAGTAGACAATAAGGGTTCTTATTCCTTTGATCTTCTGATCATCAAAAACAAATTCCTGATCCTGGGAAGGATCTCCTATAGCATGCAATATTTCTACCTCATGTAATGACGCCACGGCTTCTGCGTGACGCTGTACAAAGTTACCGTTTGTAGGCTCCAGCTTGTTCGGAAACCATGAGGAAATAAACAGGATTTTCAATAGAAATTATTTTATGGAAGAAGCCCAGCTTTTTTCAAATGGTAAAACAAAATGACTTAAGAAATCAAGGTAGGTATTTTTAGAAAAATCAAAGACCTGAATATCTTTTGATAGTTCTCCGTTTCTTATTTTTGTTTTAAAATCAATAAGTTTCAATGTTTTCACTTCTCCATTTTCAACAAAACTAGCTTTCATTCTATCGAATAGGCCCAATTGGTATTCTTCATCAATCTCTCTCATTATTTTCCCAAGAGCATCAATACTACATCCTGAAGCCATTTCTTTTTCTTCATCTACACATATAACAATAAATTGATTTTTCTCAATTTTAAAAGATGAGGAAAGAGGTTTTCCATGAGCAGCCCACGTTGCTAAAAAATCGAATAATTTTTCAGTAATGGTCTTTGCTTCTTTGGTTTCAAATGGCCTTGACGCCGGATATATAATAACTCTATAGTCGTTGGTTTCTACAATACTGGATTCTTCAATTTTCATATCCTTTCTATTTAAAGTATAAAATTACGATTTTTTCTTCATAAAGTGGATGAAGAATATCTTTCAACAAAATTACTAAGGATTAAATACGCTCAAATACAGCATTATAAGAACCTTCACTCTGACTCAGTATTTTTGTTTTAGTATATCCTTTTTCGTTCAATATCTGTATCAGTTCATCTTCACTATGATGAGAACTCTTTAGCGCTATATTGTTGATTTCTATAATTATTTTAGGCTGATAATGTGTTAAGATATCTGACATCCCTTTTAATGCTGAAAACTCACCACCTTCAATATCTATTTTAATCATATCAATTTTTGATATTTTCTGAGCCTTAATGTAGTCATCCAAGCTTATGCTTTCTACTATTTCTTTAGCCGTAAAATCATTTAGATAGGATGATGCCATTCCTACATTATCATAATGATCATTATATAGAATCTCAAGATATCCACTTTTCTCGGAAATAGCAAGATGCTCCAAAGTGACATTCTTGAAACTATTAAGGCTAATATGTCTGGAGAACTTCTCGTAATTAGGTTTAAAAGCTTCAAAAGCGTACACTTTTCCACTGTTTCCAACAATCCCGGAAGCATTTAAGGAAAACAATCCAATATTTCCACCTACATCAATAAAGGTATCTTCTTTCTTTAAGTTGGAATACAAGTAATCTATTTCAGCTTTTTCGTAATCACCTAAGAAATACAATTGCTGTTGAATCCAATCATCCAGGTCCAGATCAAGCTGAATTGAGCCTCTATAAATAATATTTTTATGTACACCTCGAAAAAGACGATAAGGCTTGAAAATATATTTATGAAAGGCAAAATACTTCTGCCCGAAAAAATGAAAGCTTAAAATAAATTTAAAAAATGAGGCTAAAAGACTTCTCATATTAGTTTTATAGATTGTAAGATGCTGTAATTTTAAGCAAAAATAACAAAACTCAGGAAGCTTCCTGAGTTTTATAATTTTATATAGATTACTTCTTATAAATCGTCTGCTTCAGCAAGAAGTTCTACGATATCTTTTACAGCAACCTCAGTGTTTTTATTGAAATGTTTTACTCCGTCCGTCATCATCGTGTTACAGAAAGGACATCCGGTAGCAATCACTTTAGGTTCAAAAGACAGAGCTTCCTCTGTTCTTTCAATATTAATGTCTTTATTCCCCTTTTCAGGTTCTTTAAACATCTGTGCACCTCCTGCTCCACAACAAAGACCGTTTGTTCTGCAACGCTTCATTTCTACAAGCTCTGCATCCAGCTTTTCAAGCAGTAATCTTGGTGCCTCGTACTCATCATTGGCTCTTCCAAGGTAGCATGGATCATGGAATGTAATTTTCTTTCCTTTGAAAGCCCCACCTTCAATTTTTAATCTTCCCTCTTCCATTAAGGTTTTAAGGAATTGGGTATGGTGAACTACATCAAAGTGGCCACCCAAACTTGGATATTCATTTTTAAGGGTATTGAAGCAGTGTGGACAAGCCGTCACAATCTTCTTTACTTCATAGGCATTCAGAACTTCAATATTAGTAAGGGCCATCATCTGGAAAACAAATTCGTTTCCAGCTCTTTTTGCAGGATCTCCGGTACAGCTTTCTTCCTGTCCCAGAACTGCAAATTCAACACCTATTTTATTTAATATCTTGCAAAATGCTTTTGTAATTTTTTTGGCGCGGTCATCGAAACTTCCAGCACATCCAACCCAAAATAAAACTTCCGGGGATCTTCCTTCGGCAGCATATTCTGCCATTGTTTTAATTTGCATTTTCTTTTTGTTTAATTAATAAATTAGCGTAATATTCCTTTGCCTTTTTCATGACCTCCACAGGTACTATGGAAACATATAAAGGATTAGCTTCGTCATAATTGAGATACTTCCAGGTATTTCCTGTCGATTTGTCATTGAGGGCAAGAATCATACTCTGCTTACTCATTTCCAAGGTTGTATCGTTTAAAAATTTAGCATTCATACCTTGTGCCTCCATCAATCCCAACATCATCTTCTTTTTATCTTCATCAAAGCTTTCTTTCAGAAAGATCATTTTCATCTTCATCAGATAGGTACTGAATGCATATTTGGTATTATCCTGAGTGGTAAAAACATCTGAAACACTGAATATGTTCTTATCCGTTTCTACCAGTTCCATTTTGAACTCATCATTACCCTCAAATAAGCTGTTGAAACTATCAGCCATCATCTTTCTGTCAACTTTTTCAAAAATTGCAGGATGGGTAAGGTCTAACATTCCTTCATAGTCTTTCTTTTCAAACAAAGACATAAAGGCTTTTGAGTCCTCAAGTATTTTTTTCTGGTCTGCAGATTGTGCCATCAAAAAACCGGAACAAATCAATAAAAAAGCAAAAAAAATATTTTTCATTTCAAATCAGCGGGTTCAATGGTTTTTTCTACAAGGTTTTCTTCATTCTTTTGCTAACCAATATATATGTTATAAAAATCGATATAATGGGAGCAATATAATTCAGGTATGTGAGAGAGGTATTAATTATTCTCTTTCTTAGTTTTCTGAGGCCCAATTCAAACGGTCAGCTTGGTTATACTGCCAAGGAGCAGCATTATTTTCCACGTTCGTCATCATTAGGTTCAGCTCTTGCGGTGCGGCAGACTGTTCCATTACCAGGAATCTTCTCATTTCAAAGATAATAGATAGTGGATCCAATAATACTGGACAAGCATCTGTACATGCGTTACATGTAGTACAAGCCCAAAGCTCTTCTTTTGTGATATAATCGTTTAACAGCTTTTTGCCGTCATCAACAAATTTTCCGTTTTTATCGATATTTCTTCCTACTTCTTCCAACCTATCTCTTGTTTTCATCAAGATTAGTCTAGGAGAAAGCTGCTTGCCGGTAATATTAGCCGGACAAACGGAGGTACAACGTCCACATTCTGTACATGAATAGGCATTAAGTAATTGTACCTGATTAAGATCAAAAATATCTTCTGCCCCAAATTTAGACGGAGTATCTGCTTCACTTCCCTCTGCCGGAGCGGCATAAGGATCTGCATTAGGATCCATCATTAATTTGATTTCTTTTGTTACAGAATCAAGATTATTGAATTTCCCTTTTTTCTCAAGGTTGGCGTACCATGTACTTGGAAAAGCAAGAATTATATGTAAGTGTTTTGAATAATAAAGATAGTTCATGAAGAAAAGAATTCCTACAAAGTGGAACCACCAAGCCCCTTTCTCTGTAAAGAATAAGAAACTATCACTAAAATTAACGAAAATAGGTCCTAAAAAAGTTGAACTGATAGGAAAACTACCATGTTCCGGCAGTAACCCTCTTTGCTGCAATACAAAGTCTGCAGCGTTCATTTTAAAGAAAGCCATCATTAGGGCAAATTCTATGATAAGAATCCAGTTTGCATCATGTTTTGGCCATCCGAAAAGTTCTTTCATGGTTAGTCTTTTAACTCCATAAAAGTTTCTTCTGATGAAAAATACAACTACACCAATAACAACAAGAAGTGCAAGGACTTCCAATGTTGCAGTAAAGAAATTATAAAAATCATGTCCTAAGATAGAAAGGAAACGGTGAGTACCGAATATTCCATCAACAATAATTTCAATAAGTTCAATATTAATAATCACAAAACCTACGTACACGAAAAGGTGCAAAACACCGGCAACAGGACGTTTTACCATCTTGCTTTGTCCCATAGCTACTCTTGCCATGGTACTCCAGCGTTCAGATTTTCTATCGCTTCTATTGATCTCGTGACCTAGTCTGATATTTCTATAGATCTTTAGCAGGCTTTTGGCAAACAGTCCAAATCCCACCACTAATAAAATCAGGAAAATAATGTTATCGATGTACTGCATAAGGCGTATTAGTCTTTATTGTTTTTACCGAAAACAGAGAAATTAATATATCTCTTAGGGTTTGCTTTCATATCTTCAATCAATGAATTCAAATTTGAAGATGCTGAATTCAGATTATTGTAAAGTTGCTCATCTTTCATCAGTTTACCTAAACTACCCTGTCCCTTATCTATTCCGCCAATCACCTGATTCAGTTTTCCTACGGTAGCATCTAAGTTTGCAATGGTTGCATTCAATTGTTTGGTATCAATGTTCTGTGCAAGGTTTCCATATTTATCCAAAGTTACTTTACCGCTTTGCATAGTAAGACTTGCATCATCTAAGACCTTTTGAAGTTTTGGATCATTGTGCCCTACGAGATTGTTTACACTCCCTGCTGTGGTTTCTAATGCTCCTACTGTTTTATTAAGGTTAGATAATAATGCCTTGATTTCAGCTCTGTTTTGTCTATCAAAGAGTTGATTAGCATTCGTCATTAAGGAGTCTACCCTGTGCAATACAACCTGTAGCTGATCCTTAACCGGGCCTACCTGAGAAGAAAGACTTCCCATCATACCTAGTTTAAATGCCCCCTTCAGGGTATCACCATCTTTTGCCTGAACACCTCCATACATAAGATTGACTCTCATTTCCTTTCCGGACATTAATCCAGGTTCGAAAATTTCAAGGCTTGAGTTTTTTGAAAATTCGAATTTGTTGTCCACTGTAATTTTAACGACAAAACTAATTTTGCCATCTTTTGCAGTTTGAGGAATAATCTTATCAACCTGCCCTACTTTCAGACCGTTAATAGAGACAGCTGAAGATTGCGCAAGGCCTTCTACATTGTCATATTTTGCGTAAAATATATTGTCGGTAGTAAAAAGGCTCTTCCCTTTCATAAATTGAAACAACAACACAAAGCCTACGATAGCTAGAAGTGTGATCACACCAGCTTTTAATTCTTTACTGAACTTCACTTGCTAATTTTTTTCTAATAAGCAAATATAGTACATTTTAAATAAATCTTTTCCTTTATTGTTCTGCGTTAAATACAAAAAAAGCGACAAATTTTTTTGTCGCTTTTATATTGATAAGATGAATCTCTTATTGTTGTTGGTTTCCTACCTTGTTCCAGATCTCAATTCTGTAATCCTCAATATCAGAATTATCCTGAAGACTCTTTAACCAAGCCTGTCCGAACATACCTGCATTTCTTTGAGTAATAGACTCTGTGAACTGCTTAAGATCACCAGGTTGTTTGTTTACTGTTTCTGATTTTTTGATCAACACATAAACACCTGTTCCCCCTTCAACCGGATTAGAAAGTTTACCTTTTGCTACACCAAATGCAGCACCGGCAACTTTAGGCTCCATTGAACCAGCAATTGAAGGATTCAGTAGATTTACTTGAGCCGCTTGTTTTGAAGTAGCAAATAATTTAGCAATCTGATCTAAGTTTGAAGCTTTCGCTCCAGCAATTTTATCAGAAATTTGTTTTGCTGCCAATTTATTTTTAACAAGAACTTCAATTTGGTCTCTTACAGATTCCGGATCAGCAAGACCTGCTTCCTGTTTTCCGTTTAGGTATACTACAATTTTATCTCCTGTTCCGTCTACAGTAAAGAATTCTGTATCTCCTTTGGATCTTTTCTTATCGAAAGCCCAAGTTAAGATCTCTCCGTCTTTTTCTGTACCTAAGCCCTGAAGTTGGCCTTCAAATCTCTTTGCAGCCTTAGGGTTAGAGAACTGGTAGTTATCTTTTTTAGCAATATTCACAAAATCATTGAATGATTTCCCTTGAACCTGCTGAATGAATTTTCTAGCTTTTTTGTCTGTTTCAGCTTCTGTAGCATCTGAAGGCTTGATCTCTTTTACAAGATTAGCAACCTGATACCCCATTGATCCTGATTTTTTATCTTCAATATTGATGATATGGTAACCGAACTGTGTTTCCACAACTCCTGTTGCCCCTTTAGGATTGTTTGCTAAATAAGCAAGGAACTCAGGAACGAAAGGCGTCTCTGGAGTTGTCCAACCTAAGCTACCACCTTGTGCTGCAGAATTTGGATCACTTGAAAGCTTAAGAAACTCTGTAAATTTAGCTGGAGTTGCTTTTACGATAGCTCCAATAGAGTCAGCCATTTTTTTAGCCTGCTCTTTAGATCTTGTCACTCCTTCTCCTGCAGGGCTTCCTTTGAAAGCAATCAGGATATGTCTTGACAATGTAGAATCAGAAGTCTTTTTACCTACAAGCTTAGAAACTACATAGAAGTTTTGTTCCTTATAAGGACCAAATGTTTGTCCTACCGCAGCTGTTGCGATCTGACCTTGTATAGTTGCAGGCAATTGCGTAGGCTTTACATACTGAGGGTTAAAAGGAGAATCTGAGTTTGCCATAACAAACATAGAATCGTTCTTTGTATTCTGGAAGTTTTCTGCACCTCCACTAGCATCTGTACCTCCTGAATATAGCTTCGTAATTTCCTTTAAAGCTGCTGCATCATCTGCTGCGCTTGGCTTGGAAGGGAAAAATACAATTCCGATATTTCTGCTAGGCTCTGCCTTGAACATTACCGGATGCTGCTTGATGTAGTTTGTAAGATCTTCTGTAGAAACATTGATCTTCGTTTTCTGAAGATATGCTGCATAGTCTACCTTTACAAAGTCGATATCAGCAAGCTGATCTCTTTGCTTCATCAATTCCTCAGCTTCTTTCTTACCTGTAGTGATACCTGCTGAAATATTGGAAAACACCTGTCTAGCCATCAGTCTGTACTCAATTGTTTTTTTAGTTTTTAACCATTGAGCATATCCTTGAGGATTGGTGCTTTGTAATGTTTCAATTTCTTTTTTAAGTTCTTGAGTTTTAAAATTACCTTTCTCATCAAAGAACTGTTGATTTTGGGCAAACATCTGATCATACTGGATCTGGTTCCAGAAATAATCATCAGTCATTTCAAAGCCCAATTTTTCAAACTGTTGCTTAATAAGCTTAGATTGTACAAGTAACTGCCAAGCCTGCTCTTCAAGACCGTTTTTCGGACGACCTTGTTGCTCTGCTTGTTGTTGCAACACGAAAAGCTGATCATTAAACTCTTCGCGGGTGACTTTCTCACCGTTTACTTTTCCTAAAACGTCAGGATTCTTACCAAAAACCTTGTCGATACTATCGGGGTTTACCAAGAACGCCAAAAGCGCTAGGGCTATTACTCCCATCAAAAGCCAAGGCTTACTCCTAATCTGTCCTAAAATTGCCATTTTATAAATTATAGTTTTTTATCAGTTTGCGAAAATACACATTTTTAAGAAATTACAGAAATAGAAGTTCCTTATTTTAATTTTAAATCGCAAAGATTACATAAAAAAGGAAATTTTGACCATATTTTTTAGCAAAAAACAAATGGCATAAGTATTGTGCATTTTAGAACATTATAATATACTACACGTTTTCAGGCTATATTATAAAAAATCTATTTAACGATTAAAAACGAAAATGACAATTTGTCATTTGATTCATTATGACAGAATTTGAAGATATGAGTTTAGAAGAAATGATCAGCGACGGTTTTGATATTGTAGCTGAGGAAATCAATCTTTCCGACTTTGCAGAGACTGATAAGAATTCCGAACAGAAAATATTCCCGATACTTCCCGTAAGAAATATGGTTATGTTCCCGAATGTGGTGATTCCTATTACTGCTGGAAGAAAAACATCAATACAACTTATTGAAGATGCACAAAAGAACGGAGATTTTATTGGAATTATAAGCCAGAAAAACTCTGATCTTGAACAGCCTACTGAGAAAGATATTTACACCACCGGTACTCTAGCGAAGATCATTAAGATCATTAAACTTCCTGAGGGTAATATCACAGCAATCACAAAAGGTTTTCACAGGTTCAAAATCAAGAAGATAACTGATAATCAGCCCTATTTCAAAGCTGAAATTTCAAAACTAAAAGATACGAAACCTAAAAATGAGGAGGAATATGATGCTTTGTTAGAAAACATTAAGGACCTGGCTTTAAAAATCATTGAACTCGATCCTAATATTCCTAATGCCGCAAATTTTGCCATCAAGAACATCAACAATAATGATGATCTGCTGAACTTCATCTGTACCAATGCGAGCTTCCCATCTCTTGAAAAGCAGAGATTACTAGAGGAAAAAAGCATGATGGAGAGAGCTAATAAATGCTATGAAATGATGCATGAGGACTTCAGAAAGCTGGAACTAAGAAACCAGATTCATCAAAAAACCTCAAAGGATCTTGATAAGCAACAAAGAGAATATTTTCTGAATCAACAAATCAGAACTATCCAGGAAGAATTGGGTGGTGGACCTGAAAGTGATGTGGAAGATCTTATTGCTAAAGCAAAAACGAAGAAATGGAGTAAGGAAGTTGAGGAACATTTCCAAAAGGAAATTGGCCGATTACAACGTCAAAATCCTAATTCTCCGGACTACAACGTACAGAGAAACTATTTGGATTTCTTTACAGACCTTCCGTGGGATACTTATACCAAAGACATTTTTGATATTGCAAAAGCTGAAAAAGTATTAGATAAAGCACATTTCGGACTGGAGGATATCAAGAAAAGAATCCTGGAACATATGGCTGTTTTAAAATTAAAAAACAACATGAAGTCTCCTATCTTATTATTGGTAGGACCTCCGGGAGTAGGTAAAACATCTTTAGGAAAATCTATTGCGGACTCTTTAGGCAGAAAGTATGTAAGATTATCTCTGGGTGGACTTCATGACGAAAGTGAAATCCGTGGACACAGAAAAACATATATCGGTGCAATGGCCGGAAGAATCCTGCAGTCTATTAAAAAATCAGGAACCTCCAATCCGGTAATTGTTTTGGATGAGATTGATAAAATCGGACAAGGTCTTCATGGGGATCCAAGTTCTGCACTACTGGAAGTCCTTGACCCTGAACAAAATAAATCATTCTATGATAACTTCCTTGAAATGGGATATGATTTATCAAGAGTAATGTTTATTGCGACAGCCAATTCTCTTTCAACCATTCAAACTCCTCTTTTGGATAGAACAGAAGTTATTCAAATTGCAGGATATACCCTTGAGGAAAAGATTGAAATTGCTAAAAGACACTTAATCAAGAAGCAGCAAGAGGAAAATGGCTTGGATGCTAAATCATTCAAGCTTGGAAATCCTGAGCTTAAACATATTATTGAAGCGCATACTTCGGAAAGCGGTGTGAGATCTCTGGAGAAAAGGATTGCTTCCATTGCAAGATGGGTAGCACTACAAACGGCTTTAGTAAAAGACTATGATCCAAAAATATCTCTTGAAAAGGTAGACGAAATTCTTGGAGTTCCAAGACCGAAGAGTTTATCTGAAATTACAGGAGTTCCTGGTGTAGTAACAGGTTTAGCATGGACAAGCGTAGGCGGAGACATCTTATATATTGAAAGTATTTTAAGTAATGGAAAGGGCACATTAACGATGACCGGAAATCTGGGAACCGTTATGAAAGAGTCTGCGACCATTGCCTTAGAGTATATTAAAGCTAAGCATAACGAATTGGGAATTGCTCAGGAAGATCTGGATAAGAAAAACATTCACGTTCACGTTCCTGAAGGGGCAACTCCTAAAGACGGACCATCCGCAGGTATAGCAATGCTTACTTCTATGGTTTCTTCTTTTAAAAACAAAAAAATAAAACCACACCTTGCTATGACAGGGGAAATTACCTTAAGAGGGAAAGTTCTTCCGGTAGGTGGAATCAAGGAAAAGCTTTTAGCCGCAACAAGAGCCGGTGTAAAGGATGTAATTCTTTGTGAAGCTAACAGAAAGGATGTGGAGGAGATTAAAAAAGACTATCTGAAGAATCTTAAAGTACATTATGTAAACAGAATGGAGGAAGTCATTGATATCGCCATTGAAAAATAAGACAACTTATCAACATAACATATTAACTTCTCAATAAGGAAACACGTTCTGATTACCGGAACGTGTTTCTGTTTTTGGATATCAAAGCTTTCTATTATTTCATCAGGTGGAATGAAATTTGATATCCAGAAAGAAAAAATCCACATTGATTGAATAAAAATTTCTTTAATTCAATGGGTTTTTCTTATTTTTATTCCATACTGTAGATTATAGATTATGAATTTCCTTAGACTTCCTTTCCTTGTCAAGCTTACGCTCGTTATTATTTCCATCATCGGGCTTGGCTATCTTTTGGCATTAGGACAGAGCATTTTAGCTCCATTTTTTCTTGCTTTTCTAATGGCAATGCTGTTTTTACCGGCAGCAACATTCATGGAGAAAAAACTAAGATTTCCGAGATCTATGTCAACAATGACCTCTGTTTTTATCATGTTGATGATTTTAAGCGGGTTAATATATTTCTTTAGCACACAATTATCAGACTTCAGCAAGGACCTTCCCCATCTTAGGGAGCAGTTTACTACGGTCTTTAATGGCTTCCAACACTGGATTTCGAAGACATTTAATGTAAAGGTGGATGAACAGGTAGATTACATCAACCAGGGGTTAAATAAACTCCTTTCTTCATCTGGAGCAATTCTAGGTTTTACATTCGGAATATTTTCAACAGGGTTTGGTTTTATTATATTTTTCACCATATTTTTTATTTTTATTTTAAATTACAGAAGACTTTTAAACAACTTTATTATTGCGGTTTTTAATGAAAGACACAAATCAAGTGTAGAAGAAGCAGTGAATGAAATCCGTATTATGACGAAGAAATATATCTTCGGGCTTTTTCTTCAGGTTATTATTGTATCTATTCTGACTTCGATTGTTCTTACTGTACTAGGGGTAAAATATGCTATTCTTCTGGCTGTTTTAACAGGTTTGCTGAATGTAATTCCTTATTTGGGAATTTTTATTTCTTTAGTCATTTCATGTTTCATTGCATTTGCCACTTCCAGCCCGTCAACTTGTATTTATGTAGCCATGGGTTATATTGCCGTACATGCCGTAGACGGAAATATTGTTCTGCCATTTGTTGTAGGTTCAAAGGTGAAAATCAATGCTTTATTTTCATTTGTGGGAATTTTATTGGGTGAACATCTTTGGGGTATTGCAGGAATGTTCCTTTGCATCCCGGCCATTGCCATCATTAAGATTATCTGTGAAAGAGTGGAGGATCTGAGGCCATGGGGGAAATTGCTTGGCGAAGAAGAAAGACCCAATAAAAAGAAAAAAAGTTATAAAATTTCAAAGAATATTACCCTGAAAGAAATGGATTGATGATGAATAATGAGTAATCAATATTTTAAACTTTAAATAAAAAAAGACTGCCTTGAAATAAGACAGTCTTTTTATTTTTATTAAGGAAGAGCGCAATATGGGCTCATTCCGTTTGGACAGGTTTCTGTACAAAGAATATTAGATTGTATATCCGGACAGTATCCGTAATCTGGCCCTCCGCCTCCAGGACCACCTCCTAAACAAGGATCACCAGGGGGAATTTTACATGGACATCCTACAGGACCGATATCGCATTTTCCAACACCTACTCCACCTTGAATTTCTCTTAAAGCCGTACGGTCTAATTTTTTAAGATTTTTCAACATAATATTATCAGTTTAATTTGTATTTCAAATATAAATAATAAAATTGTACAAAATCCAACATTAACCTACCATTAATACAACCCTATTCATTTTTTATTAAAAATAAATGATAAAATAATATTTTTATTTTACATTAGATGTAAAATATTCAATCATGAAATATATAAAATTCATTCTATGTCTCTTATTCGGAATTATGTTTATCAATGCAGGATTAGATAAGTTTTTTCATTACAACCCAATCCCACCACTCACTGAAGCTCAAATGAAAATTTATGCAGCTTTTGGAGAAATAGGATGGTTACTACCTTTAGTGGGAGCTGTTGAAGTAATTGGAGGATTATTATTCATTTTCCCAAAAACAAGAGCATTAGGCGCTATCGTTATACTGCCGGTATTGGTAGGAATTTTAATCCATAACTTATTCAGGGATCCATCAAATGTAGGCATTACAATTTCTGCTGTACTGTTCATTATTAATATCTGGATCATTATTGACAATAAAGACAAGTATAAAAACCTAGTGGGCTAACCGGTAATAATTACTATCTATTACTCCTTTACACAAATGCACTGAACCCTGTAATCGATCGTCCTACGATGAGCGAATTGATTTCTTTTGTTCCTTCGTAGGAATAAATTGCTTCAGCATCTGCCACAAAACGGGCCACGTCATATTCTAGCAGAATACCATTGCCACCCAACACTTCTCTTGCTCTGGAAACGATATCTCTTGTTCTTAGGGTACAAAAAACCTTGGCCAGCGAAGCATGCTCATCTTTTAAAATTCCTTCATCCTGCATTTCAGACAATCTAAAGACCATAGTCTGCATGGCCGTAAGATTGGATAACATTTCTACCAAATGCCCTTGAATCATTTGAAATGAAGCAATGGGCTTTCCGAACTGTTCTCTTGTTCTGGTATATGCCAGTGCACTTTCATAAGCTCCCCTTGCACAGCCTGTTGCCATCCAGGCTACTCCTGCTCTGGTCATTCGCAGCACTTTTCCTGTATCTTTAAATGAATTGGCATTCTGCAAACGGTTTTCTTCCGTAACCAGACAGTCTTTCAGGGTAATTAATCCGTTCTGAACTATTCGGAGAGCCATTTTTCCTTTAATTTTTTCAACAGAATAACCAGGATTATCTTTTTCTACAATAAACCCTTTTACATCTCCACTGTCTAAATCTCTTGCCCAGATAATAACGAGATCCGCAAAGGTTGCATTTCCAATCCATTTTTTTTGTCCATTCAACAGCCAGCCCTCTTCTGTTTTTTTGCAGGTTACCGTTAAACCTCCCGCAGCTCCGGAGCCAACTTCAGGCTCTGTTAGTCCGAATGCTCCTATTTTCTCAAACTTCTGCATCTGCGGAAGCCATTTTTGTTTCTGTTCTTCTGAGCCACATATATATATAGATCCCATTGCTAATCCAGACTGCACCCCAAAAAAGGTTGCAATGGAAGCATCAATTCTCGCCATTTCCATAGCAATAACTCCTTCCATCAGGAATGGCATTCCCGGACACCCGTACCCTTCGTAAGTAACACCACAGATATCCAGCTTTTGAAATTTTGGGATTAATTCAAAGGGAAATTCATCTCTTAGCCAATAATGATTCACCAAAGGTTTTACTTCTTTTTCCATAAAGGCTCTTACTTTCAACTGAATTTCCCTCTGTTCAGGAGACAGAGTATGGTAGATGTCATAAAAATCTCCATCAATGGGAGGAAGTTCTTTCTTTTTCTTTTCAGAATCAAGCATTTTCATAAGTCCTGAAAGCTGTTTATCGTCCAATTTTGAAAAATTATGCATCAGTTTGGGTAAGTCTACTTTTTTAGAGATGGCACTTAACTGGTCAAAATCTATGGATGTAAACAATCCTATTGCGTTTCTGATTTTGGAAAAGGTATTTGACATAATGATATATTGTGATTTGGTTTGTAAAAAGATAAGCAAAAATTACTCCGAAATCAAGTCACCACCCACTACATTATTTTACAAAATACTAATATTCAATAAATTACACCAGAACATTTTCTTTACAAACTTTTTACTTTTGATTTTCAAGCATTACAAAGGATCCTGCCTGAACTTTGACTCAAGCAAAACCTCAAAAATAGTATACTATGAAAACGACTTACATTAAATTATCATTATCTGCAGTTCTTCTATTGGGAATTTACTCATGTAAAAAAGGAGAAGCCAGCGCCAATGAACTTAGCAGTTATGCAGTTGCAGATTCTGCAGCAGTTACAGCATCAGACAACGTTTCATCAGTTGCCAGCATGGAAGTAAAGGACAAACAGTTTATCAAAACGGCAGATGTCAATATGGATGTAAAAGATGTGTATAATGCTACCATTGCCATTGAAAAATCGGTTCAGGAACTTGGTGGTTTTGTTACCAAAAGTAATCTTCAAAGCAATGTTGTTTCTGAAGAAACTTACAACACTTCTGATACGGAAGCTATGCTCATTAAAAAATACAAGAGTGAAAATACAATCCAGGTACGGGTGCCCACTGAAAAACTGGGAGAATTTTTGACATCAATCAATACGAACAAATTATTTCTCAACTCAAGAACCATTAATGCAGAGGATGTAACAGCTAATATAAAATACTCCGAACTGGAAGCAAAAAGAAATCAAAAAACTTCTGAAAACATTGATAAGGTCAAAGCTAATAAAGACAAGGTAGCATTGGATAATGAGAATATGTCTGAGGGAAATCTTCAAAAGCTAACTACGATGAATATGGAAGACAATCTGAAATACAGCACTGTTGACATCTACATTAAGGAGCCTAAATTACGTATTGCAGAAATTGCAGTTACCAATACAAATAGTATTGACAATAAATACAGATATAATTTTATCTACGATGCAAAGGATGGTTTTGTGTATGGGTTTTACCTGATTCAAAGAATCTTTGTTGCTCTTATCAATATCTGGCCTTTGTTATTAATTGCCGGCGGACTGATCTATTTTTTCAGAAAAAGAAAAGCCACAAGACCTGAACCTCCAAAAACTCAGGAATAAAAAACACACCTAACCAATTGGTTATCATCATAATTTTAAATTTTACAACCTTCTGTTTACGGGAGGTTTTTATTTTTTTGAAAAAAAAACTGTAACGATTATTATCCTGTCCTTACCTACTATTTAAAAGAACAGAAAATCAAAAAATAAATAATATGAAAAATTTAGTAAAACTTGGGTTCACAGCATTATTATCAATGAATTTTATGACTGCAACGGCACAGAATAAAAATACGGACAATGACAACAGCCTGCTGTGGGAAGTATCCGGAAAGGGACTTTCTAAGCCATCTTACATTGCCGGAACATTTCATATCTTATGCAACAAAGATTTTGATATAAAGCCTAAGGTTTGGAATGCACTTAATCAATCAGAGAATTTTGTTATGGAGATCAACTACACAGATCCGAACGAAGTGAATGCTATGCAAAAAATGATGTCTGCAGATAAAAAAATATCTGAACAACTGACTTCCGAGGAAACAAAAGAACTGGATAAAGTACTTTCCGATTATGGGACCAACCTGAATAAAGTAGACAACCATAGCCCACAGGCTCTTTATGCTCTTGTGGCAACAAAAGCCATCCCATGTCCTCAGAATGAAGTAAAAATGTATGAAATCGAGCTGCTTAAAATGGCTTTAAAAAACAAGAAAAGTGTGAATGGGCTAGAAAAGGTTGATGATCAAGCCTATGCAATTGGAGAAGCATACGATCTGAAAGAAGTAATATCCCAACTGAAATTAGGTAATGAATATGCCATCACTTCACAAAAAATGACCGAAGCCTTTAAAAATGAAAATCTAAAAACCCTGGATCAACTTATTAAGGACCCAAAATTCATGAATAAAAAACAGGAAAAATTAATGCTGACTGACCGAAATATAAAATGGGCAGAAAAAATGCCCGAGATAATGAAAAAACAAAGTTCTTTCTTTGCAGTTGGAGGCGGTCATCTTTGGGGTAAGAATGGGCTAATCAATCTTCTGAAAGCAAAAGGATATACAGTAAAGCCTGTATCAAGCTTATAGTGATAACTAAACCATGAAACGATTGTGAGTAATCCAACTGAAACAGCCTTTTTAAAGCTTGTCAATCAGCATAAAGGTATTTTATATAAAGCTTCCCGGATCTACGCTGACTCTATAGAGGATCGGGAAGATCTCCAGCAGGAAATCCTCATTCAGCTCTGGAAATCCTATCAGAGCTTCAAGGGAAACAGTGAATTTTCTACCTGGATGTATCGTGTCGCTATCAATACTGCCATCACTTATTTGAAAAAGGAAAAGCAGAGGTCCGGCAATCATACAGATACTCCTCATCATTTTGAAGTACAGCAGGAAGATTATAACCCAACAAAAGATAAGCAATTAGAAATATTTTATAATGCTGTCCAAGAATTAAACTCTCTGGAGAAAGCCGTCATATTTTATTTCATGGAAGGGATGTCACATAAGGAAATAGGAAGCAACCTCGGGCTTAGTGAAGGCAATGCCCGTGTAAAACTGAACAGAACAAAAGAAAAAATACAACAAATCATAAAAAAATCAGGTTATGAACTTTGATCAATTAAAAGAACAATGGAATAATGAAGACGGTAACGTCAATATTCCTGACAACATAGCGCAATTAAAGGAAAGCAAACATCCTATAGAAAAAATTCAAAAGAGTATGAAGAAAGAGTTTCCAATGCAGGTTCTTGCCATCATTCTTATAGGATTCTTTCCTCAAATACTAAAATTTCCAGTTTCTCAATACGTTATTTATTATACCTCTTATGCCATGCTTGTGGTAATATCCTCCTATTACTTATTTGGATTTTACAAATTTTATAAGCAGACAGAACTTTATACCGGAAATACTAAGCACAGTCTCTGGAAAATCTACCACGAATTAAAACTTAATATGGAAAGATACCAGTCTTTTGGCTTCCTGCTTCTGCCTCACTTTATGATCACCCTGGGTCTTGAATTTTATAAAGTATTGGCAAAAAAAGGAATGACCTTTGAAAGTGTAACCAATTCTTATCAGCAAACTCTTATTATAAGTGTTCTTATCGGAACAATCGCTATTATAGTTAATATTGTTCTATGGACAAAATACATCTATGGACGCCCGGCTAAACAACTGGAAAACATTCTAAACGAAATAGATGAATAACATTTAAAGTATCTTTTACAAACATAAAAAATGAACCTCAGAGCATTTCTGAGGTTTTGTTTTTTAAAAAATTGTTATTTATCATCTTCAAATTTATTTGAGGTTTTATTTTTCCTTAAATTTGCAGATCAGAAATAAAGTGTTATGGATTTCTAAAATTTTGATCCTAGCCATTATTTTCCGAATCATTTAATTCTCTAAGCATGCTATCAAAAATAAATCCTATACAAACCAATAGCTGGAAAGCCCTTGACGAACATTTCGCATCAACAGATCTTGACTTAAGAAGTCTCTTCCAGTATAACCCTAACCGTTTTGAAGAATTCTCTTTACAGAAAGACAATTTTCTTTTTGATTATTCTAAAAACTTAATCGATTCAAAAACAAAGACGCTTTTATTACAATTAGCAGAAGAATGTCAGCTAAAAGAAGCCATTTCCAAAATGTTTTCTGGTGATAAAATTAATGAAACAGAGGGAAGAGCAGTGCTTCATACTGCTTTGAGAGATTTTTCTGATCGTGAGATCCTTGTGGATGGGGAAAACATCAAGCCACAAATCAACAGTGTTCTTGATCATATGAAATCATTTTCTGAGGAAATCATTTCCGGAACTCACAAAGGATTCACTGGAAAAGAGATTACAGATGTTGTAAACATCGGAATCGGAGGTTCAGATTTGGGACCTGTAATGGTTTGTTCGGCTTTAAAGCATTTCAAAACAAGATTAAACGTACACTTTGTTTCTAACGTGGACGGAAATCATATCGCAGAGGTCATTAAAAACCTAAATCCTGAAACTACCCTATTCATTATTGCTTCCAAGACGTTTACAACTCAGGAAACAATGACGAACGCAAATTCAGCAAAAGACTGGTTTCTTAAAGCCGGAAAACAAGAAGATGTAGCTAAACACTTTGTAGCCTTATCCACTAATATTGAAGCCGTTAAAAGCTTCGGGATTGCACAGGAAAACATTTTTGAATTCTGGGATTGGGTCGGTGGAAGATACTCTCTTTGGAGTGCTATCGGACTAAGTATCGTATTAGCTGTAGGATATGAAAACTTTGAACAACTATTAAGAGGTGCCTTTGACACAGATCAGCACTTCCAGACTGAAGATTTCTCTGAAAACGTTCCTGTGTTAATGGGACTTTTAGGAATTTGGTATCGTAACTTCTATGCTGCAACAAGCTATGCAATTCTTCCATATTCTCAATATTTAGACCGATTTGCGGCTTATCTTCAACAGGGAGATATGGAAAGCAACGGAAAATGTGTGGACAGAAATGGTGAATTTGTAGAATACGAAACAGGACCAATTATATGGGGAGAACCGGGAACGAATGGACAACATGCATTTTACCAACTGATTCATCAAGGTACAGAATTAATTCCTGCAGACTTTATTGCTTATGCAAAAAGCTGTAATGAAGTTTCTGACCATCAGGATAAATTATTAGCCAACTTTTTTGCTCAGACTGAAGCACTTGCCTTTGGAAAATCTGAAGAAGAAGTGGAGGAAGAACTTACAAATGCAGGAAAATCTGATGAGGAAATCGACAGATTATTAAACTACAAGGTCTTCCACGGAAACACACCATCAAACTCAATGATATTCAAAGAATTAACTCCTTTTTCATTAGGACAATTGATTGCTATGTATGAGCATAAAATCTTCGTTCAGGGTGTTATCTGGAATATTTTCAGTTTTGACCAGTTTGGTGTAGAACTAGGAAAGGTTTTAGCCAACAAAATCTTACCTGAACTTGAAAGCAATGAAGTGGTAAGCTCACACGACAGCTCTACCAATGGATTGATTAATTATTATAAAGGAAACAAATAGCAGATGTCTGCATTAAGATCATATTATTATAAACTGCCGCCTGGGCTTCGTCTTTTAGGAAGAAAAATTTATTATTTTCCTATAGACCTGTATGAAGGACTTACCGGGAAAAGAGCTAAAAATGAACCTAAAAAGGGTGATATTTATGTGGGAGGCAGTGACTTTATCCCTCATGGGATTCGTCAGATGAACGTTCTGAAAAAATACATCACTCTTAAAAGCACAGATCATGTTCTGGATGTAGGCTGTGGAATCGGAAGAACAGCTGTTGCCCTATCCGGATTCATAGATAAAGGAACATACGACGGTTTTGATGCTGTGGAAAAAGGAATTAGATGGTGTGACAAACACATTCATCAAAAATATCCGAACTTCAATTTTAAGTTTACACCTATTTATAATGATCTGTACAATACTTTCAGTCAAAAAGCTGAAAACTTTACATTTCCTTATGATAATGCTCAATTTGACAAGGCCTTTCTATTCTCAGTATTTACGCATATGCAAATTCCTGAGATCAAGCAATATTTGCAAGAAATCAGCAGAGTATTAAAGGGCAACGGACAGTGTCTGGCTACATTCTTTCTGTATGATGAATCTAAAACCGAAAGAGGCAGCATGAGTTTCCCACATCAGTATGATGGATACAGGCTGATGGATGATAAGGTAACTGCTGCAAATATTGCCGTAAGCATTCCACTATTGAATCAAATGGCACATGATGCAGGCTTGAAAGTAGGCACTATAAAAGGAGGATTCTGGAGAAATGATGTAGAAAAAGAAAACGCCGACGAGTTTCAGGATATTGTTGTATTCGAAAAAATCTAAATCTAAATAAAAGTAAAAAAAGTAAAAATGGCAGAAATTCTTGACGGACTTAAAGTATCCAAGGAAATAAAAGCAGAGATCAAGGTTGAAGTGGAAAAAATCCTTGCAAGCAAAAGAAGAGCACCACATTTGGTTGCTATTCTTGTAGGAAATAATGGCGCTAGCAAGGCTTATGTAAATGCTAAGGTTAAAGATTGTGAGGAAGTAGGATTTCAATCCAGCTTAATTAAATTCCCAAGCACAGTTTCTGAATCCGAATTATTGGAAAAAATTGATGAATTAAACAAATCTAAATCTGTAGATGGGTTTATTGTTCAGTTGCCTCTACCGGATCAGGTTGATCAGGAAAAAATCATTAATGCTATTGATCCAAGAAAAGATGTGGACGGTTTCCACCCTGAAAACTTTGGAAAAATGGCATTGGAAATGGATACATTCTTACCTGCTACCCCTTTCGGAATCTTAACATTATTGGAAAGATATAATATTGAGACTAAAGGAAAAGACTGTGTAATTATTGGAAGAAGTAAAATTGTAGGAAGACCAATGAGTATCCTGATGGGAAGAAAAGATTTCCCTGGAAACTCTACGGTAACGCTTACACACTCTTACACTAAAGACATCGAAGAATATACTAAAAAGGCTGACATTGTAATTACTGCTTTGGGAGATCCACACTTTCTGAAAGGTGAAATGATCAAAGAAGGAGCTGTAATTGTTGATGTAGGTATTACAAGAGTAGATAACGATTCTCCAAAAGGATATTACCTTGCTGGTGACGTAGATTTTGATAGCTGCGCAGCAAAGGCAAGCTGGATCACACCGGTTCCTGGAGGAGTAGGCCCAATGACAAGAGCAATGTTGATGAAAAACACCATCATTGCCTATAAAACTTCGGTCTATAACGACTAATTTTAAAATGAATAAAGAACAAGATATTTTATTAAAAGAAGGTAAAATGCTCCCCGTAATGGAGCATTTTTACACTTTACAAGGAGAAGGAGCACATACAGGAAAAGCCGCCTACTTTATCAGGTTAGGAGGTTGCGACGTAGGATGCCATTGGTGTGATGTAAAGGAAAGCTGGGATCCGGAACTTCATCCGTTGATGGATGCAGCAGAAATTGCGGAAACAGCAGCTAAACATTGTAAAACAATAGTTCTTACAGGTGGAGAACCTCTAACCTGGAATCTGGAAATACTAACATCCAAACTAAAAGAACTTGGATGCACCATTCATATTGAAACTTCAGGAGCTTATCCTATGAGTGGTCATTTGGACTGGATCACCCTTTCACCAAAGAAAACCGGACTGCCAAAAGAAGAAATTTATCAAAAGGCAAACGAGCTTAAAATGATCGTTTTCAACAATCATGACTTTGAATTTGCAAAAGAACAGGCAGCAAAAGTTTCCGAAAATTGTAAGCTTTATCTTCAGAGTGAATGGAGCAAACGAGATGATATGTACCCTAAGATTACAGATTTCATTCTGGAACATCCGGAATGGCAGGCATCAGTTCAGACACATAAATATCTGAATATCCCTTAAAAATACGTACATTAGCTAGCCGTATTCGATATAACCCCGATAGATGCAGAGAATTCGATACTCTAGATACCTGAAATCGATCATCATTTTGCTTGACCTTATGGTTATTGCATCTATCTTTATATTCTTTTTTATAAGCAGAAACGAGGAATTAAAATATCATAAGGAAACCTGGTATCAGAACGCTTTTTCCCTGATTTTAATATTTTTGTTCTGGGTGCTCTTAAGCGGTAGAACAAAAATATACAATATCCCAAGGAACCTTACCTATACCCTATTTCTAGAACGCCTTTTAATTCATTTTATATCTTTTATACTCGGTGTTCTGCTTATTGGAAAGGTAAGTAAAAATGTGTTCTTCAATTCGGATATTTACTGGTTGTCGTTCTACCTGTTCGCTTTTATCTTTTTGGCAAAATCATTTATCTATTTTTCCATTAAGTATTTCCGTTCTTTAGGGGCTAACTATAGAAACGTCATGTTTTTAGGAGATAATGATTCTACGGAGATCCTGAAAAACATATTTAAAGATCGTAAGGATTACGGATACAAAATATTTGATTATAACAACATCGATATCAATCCGGCAGACTTAGTAGAATTCTGGAAAAGTAATGGAATCCACACCTTATTTCTTTCTACAGAAAATTCCTACAACGAAGATGTAGAGTCTAAAATATTTAAACTGGCAGAGGATAATAAGGTTCACATTTCTTTGATTCCAAGCATCACACAAAGTGATTTATTCCTTTATGATCTTGGTTATATTCAGACCCAGCCCGTTCTTAATCAGGCAAGATATCCGCTGGATTATTATTCCAATTTCCTGATGAAAAGAACGTTTGATATTGCTTTTTCAATTGTTGTATTGATTTTTATCTGTTCTTGGGTATTTCCAATTATCGCGATATTAATAAAGACAACATCTAAAGGCCCTGTTTTTTTCCTCCAAAAAAGGTATGGTTTCCATGAAGAGGTATTTAACTGTATCAAATTCAGAACTATGGTTGTAAATGATGAATCTACAACCCAAACCACCAAAGAAAATGATTTGAGAATTACCAAAATAGGTAAATTTTTGAGGAAAACAAGCCTTGATGAGCTGCCACAGTTTGTGAATGTTTTAAAAGGAGAAATGTCTGTTGTAGGTCCACGCCCTCATATGTTGGCTGTAGATAATTACTATAAGCCAAAAATCGGAAGATACAGTTTAAGGAGTATGGTAAGCCCCGGAATTACAGGTCTGGCACAGGTAAATGGGTTACGTGGAGACTCTGGTGATGTAGAAGTAGAGATGAAAAAAAGGATTCTGGCTGATGCATTTTATGTAAGAAACTGGAGTTTTGTACTGGATCTGGTCATTATTTTAAAAACCATTTTACTGGTGATTGGCGGTGATAAAAATGCAAAATAAAGCTAAGCTTAAGGTGAGGATAATTTTAACATTTCCTAGACTTTAGTCTTCGCTTCAACCTTAGCCTAATTCAATAAAAAAGTCTAATTTAGCAGTATGTTAAAAAAGTTTTTCACAGCAGTAGGAGAATATATGATTTTTCTAGGAAAATCCCTGCAGAAACCCCAGAAAATGAGGGTTTTTTGGAAGCTGTTCATGAGAGAAATTAATGATTTGGGAGTAAATTCTTTCGGACTTGTGATCTTCACATCTATATTTGTGGGAGCTGTAGTTGCTATTCAAATGTTCAATAACTTTGATGCTTCTTCTTTTCCTATTCCTCCCGCTTTCGTAGGATATGCAACAAAAGCAGTACTTATTTTGGAATTTGCACCTACCATTATCAGTTTAATTTTAGCCGGAAAAGTAGGTTCCTATATTGCTTCCAGTATTGGAACAATGAGAGTTACTGAGCAAATTGATGCCTTGGATATTATGGGAGTAAATTCACCCAACTTTTTGATATTTCCAAAAATCATTGCCTGTATGCTTTTCAATCCCTTGCTTATCGCTATCAGTATTGTATTTGGTATTGGCGGAGGTTATATTGCAGGGCTATTAACAGGAAACTGGACGCCTAACGACTATATCACTGGTATTCAAATGTATATGCCTAATTTATTTATCTATTATGCATTTGCTAAAACCACTGTATTCGCATTCATCATTGCAACAGTTCCGTCCTATTTCGGATATTATGTAAAAGGTGGATCTCTTGAAGTAGGTAGAGCCAGTACGCAGGCTGTGGTATGGACAATGGTATTCATTATCATTTCCGAATTAATTTTAACCCAATTAATATTAAGCTAATGATTGAGGTAAAGGATCTTAAGAAAAGTTTTGATGATGTTGAAGTACTTAAGGGAATTTCAACTTCATTTGATAAAGGAAAAGTAAACTTAATCATTGGGCAAAGTGGCTCAGGAAAAACCGTTTTTCTAAAAAGTTTATTGAATGTTTATATGCCATCATCCGGAGAAATCTTATTTGACGGCAGAGATGTAAACACGATGAACAGGGAAGAAAAACAACACCTTCGTTCAGAAATCGGAACCGTATTTCAGGGAAGCGCCTTGTTTGATTCCTTAACAGTAGAGGAAAACATTATGTTCCCGCTTGATATGTTCACGAATCTT
The DNA here is from genome assembly GCF_002899895.1 of Chryseobacterium oncorhynchi. GTDB lineage: Bacteria > Bacteroidota > Bacteroidia > Flavobacteriales > Weeksellaceae > Chryseobacterium > Chryseobacterium oncorhynchi. The sequence goes on along the minus strand of NZ_PPEI02000006.1, from coordinate 86,714 downwards.
ACTTACAGAGAGAAAAAGAAAAGAGTTTTCGAAGTAATAGGAAGAGTACATCTTGACAAAGCGGATAAAAAATACCCTTCTGAAATTTCGGGAGGAATGCAAAAAAGGGTTGCCATTGCAAGAGCAATTGTAAACAATCCTAAATATTTGTTCTGTGATGAACCCAATTCCGGACTAGACCCATATACTTCAAAGGTAATTGATGATCTTCTTTATGAAATCACCAAGGAATATAATACCACAACCATCATCAATACTCACGATATGAACTCTGTAATGACGATTGGCGAGAAAATTGTATACCTAAGACTCGGAATCAAAGAATGGGAGGGTAATAAGGATATCCTGATTACTGCAGGCAATAAAAATCTGATTGATTTCGTTTATTCTTCAGAACTGTTTAAAGAACTGAGAGAATACTTACTTGAGAATAATAAAACGATTGAAAATACAAAAATAGACGATAATGAAAAAGGTACTTAGTATAGCGTTAGTAGGGTTTTCAATGTGGGCTTCTGCACAGATATCACTGGCAGCTAAAGCTAACTTAATATTTCCTACAGGCTCACCATCATGGTCAAACATTAAAGGAACCGTGAATGATGCTATTGAAGGAACAGGAAAAAACAATGTAGGATTCAATGCAGGACTTTCCTTAAAGGTAGGGCTGCCTACTGCATTCTTTTTGATGCCGGAAATTTACTATACTCACTTCAAAAATGAGTTTACTACAGAGAACACAACTTTTGATGTTAAAAGCAACCGTATTGATGTTCCGGTTCTTTTAGGATATAATGTTTTAGGTAATATGCTAGGAGTTTTTGTAGGACCTGTCGGAAGCTTTAATCTAAGCAAAGACAATACCTATAATGACTTTAAGGAAAATGCTAAAAACAATTTTACAGTTGGATATCAATTCGGGGCACAGCTTGAAATCAAAAAGCTTATTGTAAATGCAAAATATGAAGGCGCATTCAGTAAGGATGAAAGAAACTTCATCAACAAGGTTTCGGGTTCTGAGATCAGATATGACAACAGACCTAACTTATTTATGGTAGGTTTGGGATATAAATTTTAATCAACGATCAAGAATAACAACTTAAAATCCTCAAATTTTATATTTGAGGATTTTTATTTTGATTTTCAAGCTCAGCCTGGCGTTTTGCAATTTCTGCAGCCTGCTTTTCAAGTTCTTCTTTTTCCTTTTGAAGCTGCTTGAATTCTTTTTTCTTTTGTTCCGCCTTCATCGCGCTTCCTTTGCTTAGGTATCCTACCATTCCGCCAATGATTAATCCTATACCTACCCCAGCCATCATTCCCATGATATGAGATATTTTAATCTGTTCTACTGCAAAATCAGTGGTAAGATAAAAAAGTAAAGCTGAAACTGCTAAGAGGATAAGTCCGGTAATTGATAAACTCTTCATAATATTGTGTTTAGGTGGTTACATTAAAAAAGCCTTACCAAATTTACTAAAAATTTAATAAGGCTCTACTCAAGATTAAAATTCTAATTACATTTTTCCTCCTGCAGCCTTATAATATTCTAAAGCTTTTGGTAAATCTTTATTGATATCTGAGATTCTTGTCTCAGGATTCGGGTGAGTGGATAAAAACTCAGGTTGTCTTGCTCCTGAAGAAGCTCCCTCCATTCTGTTCCAGAAAGGAATAGCAGCTCTTGGATCATATCCTGCCATAGACATTAGATAAAGTCCCATTTCATCAGCTTCTGACTCCTGTCCTCTACCATATTTCAATAATGCTACCTGAGAACCAATAGGATATACTTTTTGAAAAACGTTGGCCCATTGTGCATTTGAAATTGCTCCTCCAAGAATAGCTCCTCCGTACTGAGCCATCATAGCTTGAGAAATTCTTTCGTTTCCATGCCCTGCCAATGCGTGTGAAACTTCATGTCCCATTACCACAGCAAGACCATTATCATCCTTTGTAATCGGTAAGATCCCTGTGTAAACAGCTACCTTACCTCCAGGCATACACCATGCATTCAGTTCGTTACTTTGCAGAAGATTAAATTCCCAACTATAGCTGGCAAGATCTGCTGATCTTCCTATATTTTGATAATATCTTTCTGCTGCATTTTTTATTCTGTTTCCTACATTTACCACTCTCTTAGCATCTGATGTTCCGGTAATTACCTTACCCTTAGACAATGTCGTTTTGTACTCTTGCGAAGACATTGTTAAAATTTCTGAATTATTGGCCAGCTGTAAAGATGACCTCCCCGTAATAGGGTTTGTCGTACAAGCTGTGATCGACAGAGCGATTGCTCCAATTCCAAATAGATGTGTAACTTTCATAGTTTGAGTGTTAATAATTCAACCTTAACAATTTTTATTCCAAAATGTTGAAAGAGGAATATATTTGCATACATTTTGCTGTTTAAATGTAATAATTATATTTATTATGAAAAAGTATATTTCTCTTCTGATGATCTTTGGATTTTTGTTCTTCTTTCAGAGCTGCGCATCACAGGGTTCATCAGATCCAAAAATAGTGAATACGTTGGTGGATTCTCAGGAATTTACTTTCCATGCCCAAAGAGCCAATCCTACGAATTATGATGTGATCAACGTTATGAATTCACTACCGAACACTACTTCTACCAGAATGTTGAATCTGGATGGTGATTACACAATTGATGTAACAAAAAGTAATGTAGTTGTAGTATTGCCTTACTTTGGAAGATTATTCAACCCAACTTATGGAAATACAGACAATAACAGTTATAGATTTACTTCAAAAGACTTTACTATTAATAAGTCTCAGAATAAAAAGGGTACTTGGGTTTTTAGGATCAAGCCTAACGATGTAAAAACTGTGGATGAGATCAATATTGAGATCTTTAAAAATGGTAAGGCATTCGTTTCTATGAGAAGTAATGACAGACAACCGATCACCTATGACGGGTATGTTTCTAAAAGTGAAGTAAAACAGGAAAAGGAAAAACTTTAATCTCTGTTTTCTCCCAATAAAAATTTTTCAACAAATAATTTTGCTTCAGTGCTTGGATTAGAAATCATCTCTGAAGCATTTTTTTTGTGCATAAAGTAAGCTTCTTCTGCTGCATTGCTTTTTTTCATCAGCGATAAAATATATTCTTTCACCCAATACTCGAAGCGTTTCTCTGCCTGCTGAGTACGAATTTCTTCAAAGCGTCCGGCATTCTTTTTCAGGTCAATAAATTCAGAGATCTTGTCATAAATTTCCTGCAGTCCTTCATTATGTAAAGCTGATCCTAATAATACAGGAATTTTCCATCCTTTTTCTTTAGGTGGAATAAAATCTAAGGCTCTTTTTAACTCCATTCTTGTGTTTTTTGCCTTTTGAAAATTATCCTGGTCTACTTTATTAATAAATATAACGTCTACCATTTCCATAATACCACGTTTTATTCCCTGAAGTTCATCTCCGCCACCAATAATTTTAAGAAATAGAAAAACATCGGTAATATCTGCAACCAAAACTTCTGACTGTCCTACTCCAACGGTTTCAATCAAAATGTAATCATAGCCTGCGGCTTCACAAATCATCATGGTTTCAAAGGTGGTATTGGCAACCCCTCCTAAAAATCCGGAACTTGGGGAAGGGCGTATGAAAGCATTTTCTTCTTTGGCTAATTCTTCCATACGGGTTTTGTCTCCCAAAATACTTCCTTTATTGATTGAAGAACTGGGGTCAATAGCGAGAACGGCTACTTTTTTACCCTGAGCAATAGCCAACCTCCCGAAGCTTTCAATAAAGGTAGATTTTCCGGCACCCGGAACTCCTGTAACTCCTACTCTTACTGACTTTCCTGTAAAGGGCATAATTCTTTTCAGAAGTTCCTCTGCCTGTATTCTGTGCTCTGCCTTTTTACTTTCAACTAAGGTAATCGCTTTTGCAATCAGGCGTTTGTTTCCTGATTGTATTCCCTCAATTAGTTCTTCTGTAGAAAATTTCATTGATTCAAAAATAATAATTAAAAAGTGAATGGTCAAGAGTTCAGTATCAATGTCAACACAAAAGGTTGATTATGGATCAATTCACATTTTATTATTCACAGTATTTTAATTTTTATTTCTTCTAAATTAAAACTACAACCCACTGTATCAAAGGGTTCCGGAATTTATTACATTTGTTATATATCAAAATAAGAAACATGAAAAAACTCATTGCTGCGGTATCATTCACTGCTATCTTTTTAGTTTCCTGTACTCCGAAAGCTTCACCATCTACTGCTGTTGCTGGAAGTGCAACATCTACGGCTGAAGAGATTGCTCAAGGGAAAACTATTTTTGAGAACTCTTGTGGAAAGTGCCATAAACTCCCTGATCCTACGTCACACAATTCTGTACAATGGGTGGGAATTATGAATGCAATGGCTCCAAAAGCAAAACTTACAGATGATCAGCACAAGTGGGTTTATGATTATATTGTTTCTGTAAAGAAGTAATCAACAAACAAAAATATGGGTATGAAAAAGTTAATCTTAAGCGGTATTGCAGCATCAGCATTTCTGGTGTCTTGTGGCCCAAAAAGTACGGCTGTAACAGGGCCGAAGTATACCTCATCTGAACAGTTGGCTCAGGGAAAAACTATTTTTGAAAATTCCTGTGCAAAATGTCACAAACTGCCTGAACCGACAAAGCATGACAATCAGGGCTGGATTAATACCTTAAGCAGAATGGCTCCTAAGGCTAAGCTTAATGATGAACAACATCAAATGGTATATGATTATCTGATCTCTGTTAATAAAAAATAAGCTTTCAAATGAAAGCTTATTTTTTTAATTAAACACATTGATTAAGCAACTGTCTTTTTTCGGGTTCTTGGTGCAGGCATTTTATCCTTAATCAGTTTTTCACGATCTTCCAGTATTTCTAGGGAGCTTCTGCAATAACTGAATTTTCTAGCCTCTTTAAGTTCCTCCAGAGCTTGCTTATATTGTCCTTTTCTTTCCATTAAAAGAGATTTACAGTTTAGAATCTCTGATTTATCTATACCTTTCATTCTTAAAGCATATCCAATCAGTTTTTCTGCTTCTTCATAATCTTCATTGCTTAAAAGACATTCAATATAATATCTGGGTGTATTCACGTTTCCTATATTGCTTTGCATAGCTTCTTCGAAATATTTTTTTCCGGTCTCATAGTCTTTTAAAACTTCTGAATATACTCTACCCATCAGACATAGGCTATCTGCGTCTTCAGGTTCGTAGGAAAGTGCATAATTCAAGGCATCCAGACACTCAGCCATATTATATGGAAAATTGTCCAGGGCTTCAAAATAGTATTTATTTTTAGTTAAGGTCATTGCTGTAATTTTTTAATTCATTTTTAAGGACATTCCTTTGTCTTTTATAGGATTTATCCTGATAATTTTTCTTAAAATCTGTTCCCATAAATGTACGAACAGGGTTTCCACGCTCCACCTGAAGATTGAGGCTCCATGTTTCTTTCATTTTACTTTCCAATTGTTGAATGTAGACTCCCATTACCTTTTCCTTTAATCTGATAATGGAAAGTTTCTTATTTTCCAATTGTGATCTGGAATCCTGCACAAACACAGACTGTTTACTTGGAAAGTGAGTCGCCCGAACGGCTGTATTCACCTTGTTGACATTCTGCCCGCCACTCCCCTGGCTTCTGGCAGTTTGAAATTTGATATCTCTTTCTTTAAAGTCTATGGTTTTCAAATTTTCCAATTCGAAGATCCCAATGAACCAGTTACTTCTTTTATGCAGTTTTCTGAATGTACTTTTGCCTACCCAACAAATACTTCCTAACCATGTTTGTAAGAATTCTTTTATATCTTTTCCTTTTAAAAGCAAGGTTACAGATTTCAATGTCAGATTTTCATCACCGTTTTCACGATGAATGATCTCATATTCTATATTATTTTCTTTTACTTCTTCAAGAAGAGTCTTTAGAACCTTGGAAACTACCCATTGGCACTCTAAAGGACCTCTCCCTGAAGTTATTTGTATCAATTTTTCCATTGTTATTTTGGTATTTTACTTAATAAGGAATGTCCTACCGGATCGATTCCCTTTTGTATTAAATCTTTTACAGCCATTACTGCCCAGCATTTATCACTGGAATGAATATTTCTGTAGAATGAAAGTAGAACACCAGGTTCCACAACAGTAAATCCATTGGCTATTACCGTTTCAAGATTATCTTTTTCAAAAAAATCAATGGTAATCCTATTGAATTTATCATTTTCCCATTCTACTGTTTTTTCATATCTGCGGAAATTTTCTTCACTTGGCAGATGATCATAACGTGTCCATACTTTCTGAAATCCCTCCTGCTGAAGAATCATCACTACCTCAGCAACATTTTCTTTCATTACAAATACATCAATGTCCTTGTGATCATGAGCATGTTTGTATTCTGTATGTCCTGTTTCTGACATAAAATGCCATGCCCCTCCGCCAGATATGATTACTTTATCTTTTAATTTATTTAATATTTCAAGTCCAAAACGGATTCTAAATTCCGGCCAGACTTCTCCATATCTTTTGATGTTATGTGGTGCTCCCATTTTTTTGATTTTTAATTGGGTGTTAGGTATTTATAGCTGCAAATTACATGTTCTCAATTCGCAACTATAAACTTTCAACTTAATTTATCTATCCATTCTCACAATTCTTGGCTGAAATGTTCCCAGAATGTCTACCAATTCACTTTGTGCATTCATCACTTCATGAATATCTTTATAAGCCATTGGTGCCTCTTCCGTATTACCGCCCATTAGGGTGACATTCTTCAGCTTCAGCTCTTTTTTGATATCGTGTTCGGTGAAAAGACTTCTGCATTCACCTCTTGAGTGTGCTCTTCCTGCTCCATGTGATGCAGAGTTAAGAGATGCAGGATTTCCTTTTCCACGAACGATAAATCCTTTTGCCGTCATGGATCCCGGAATCATTCCCAATTCATTTTCATTGGCTGGAGTGGCTCCTTTTCTGTGAACGATTACTTCTTTTCCGTTGTGAGTTTCTTTCCATGCAAAATTGTGATGGTTTTCAATTCTGGCTTTCACTCTTCCGCCAACGGCTTTCACCAATCTTCTGTGAATATCATCATGACACGCTGAAGCATAGTCTCCCGCAAGATTCATGGCCGTCCAGTATTCCAAACCAAGATGGGTACTCAAATCAAGCCATGCAAATTGCTGTGCTTCTTTTGGCAACGGACATTGTTCTACGGCTACCCTTGAGTAATACTGGGCAATTTCTGCTCCCATTCCTCTGGAACCGCTGTGTGAAAGGATTCCCAGGTATTTTCCTTTTGGCAAACCAATTTGTTCATCTTCTTCTGTGATTTCCACTTCTCCGAATTCAACAAAATGATTTCCACCTCCTGAGGATCCCATCTGCTTGATGGCTTTTCCTTTTAATCTTCTAAGAATCGGGATTAAATCAAATGTATCCCTATCGAAGATTTCATGATCTATATGAGATTTGTGTGTCTCATACATTCCAAATTTTGTATGCTCGACAAGGGCCTTTTCATACTTATCCCTTGCTCCGTTAAGATATGAAACCGGTGTATCCAAAATACTTAAGCTCATTCTACAGCCAATATCCATTCCCACTCCATAGGGAATCACTGCATTTTCTACCGCAAGAACTCCACCTATCGGAAGTCCGTACCCACTGTGAGCATCAGGCATTAAAGCCCCTTGAGTGGAAATTGGTAATTTCAACGCAGTGTACAACTGGTTTTTAGCTTCATCTGAAATATTATTTCCGAAGACCTGAAAAGCTGCACGTTGTGAATTCAACATTCTTTTTTCTGTTTTCTTGGATGAAAGTAAAGTTTCTGCAATCTGTCCGAAGGTTAAATCTTTCTCAAAATTCTCCGGATGAATCAGAATTTCCTTTAAAAGAGACTTCACATAATGGATATTTTTAGTTGCAAAATTTCTCTTCATGACTTCCAAGGCTATGTTTACACTTTGGTTATTGGGATAGCCCAGTTTTAATATATCTTTTCCTTTTAGTTTTAAATTTCCCATTGTTTTTGTTTTAAATAATAGTGGACCTACAAGTCCTCAAAACATTCTGCAATCTCTGTTGCAGACATTGTACAGGTAACATATTTCCTGCTTTTGATAAGATCTTTTTCATATTCCATTTTCCATGGATTAGATTTTCCGTGGATTTTTTTCTGGATAATTCCTACAATTTTATGCTGTCCCAAATACGCACCCAACTCCGCTTCTTCTTTTTTCAGCTCTGCATTTATAGGTTTGTAGTGGGTAATCATATGGGGTCTTATCCTTAAACTAAATCTCCACGGTTCAGTAAATTCGTAATAGGTTTCATAACACTTCCGAAAGGGACAGTATTCTTCTTTTTTCAGAAAGTATTGCCTTTCTCTTAGGGTAAGCCCAAATTTTGGACTATTCCAAGAGTATGAAGAAACACGATTGAGCTTCTGTTCTCTCTCTACATATATTCTTCGGCCAAATTTTCTTTTCTTTTTCAAAAACTGGCGACTTCCGGAATACATATAGGTATTGATTTTCTTCAAAAGTCCCTCAAAGAACTCTCCATCACTCGTCCTCATGACATCATCCCTTACTACAAAGAATCTTACGAATCCTAATTGGTAAGGCTTCTCCAAGGGAATCAATGGAATGTTTTTTATGATATGCCAGAGTTCCTTACTACGTTTATACTTTTTTCTTATCTGTTTTTCTACATCTTTTTTTATTGTTCTTTTTCTGTTTCTCGTACTTCTCAGCCGATAAGACAGAAAGTTGTTATTTTCCATGTAATACACAGGATATCAAGCACAAGACTCCAAAATGGATTTGCTATCTATCTGCTTTATACATCAACTAAAATATTAGTTGAATAAATTAATAATGATGAACAATTATAGTTTCTGGTATAAAACCTCAACTATTTTGTTCTTAAAAACACTTAAAAAATTTCGGGGAAACGTGAGTTTGAAATATTGCGCAATAAAAAACCCGAAATCTCTACGACTTCGGGTTTTGATATTGTATTGTACTATTATTCTAAGAATGTACCAAACCGCGAAGCCTTACCACCATAAGGGGTAATCCAACTGTAGAATTCTGATTAGTTCTGAACATTGCTTCGTTGTTTTTTATTGGTTAAACTTGATTTTCAGGTGCAAATATAGAATTATTTTTTTAATCATCTATTATTTAAATCTTATTTTTGTGAAAAAAGAGTTTTATGCATAAATTTTTATTGGCCTTACTTCCATTACTTTTAATAGGTTGTAAGAAAGAGGAACCTGTAAAAAAAGAAGAGGTAAAAGTCGTAGAGAAAGGTTGTTTTTCTTCCCATTTCATGGAAAAAATTCTGGATTTGGAAGAAATGAAAAACCAGGCTAAGTTTCTCGAATCAGAGACCAAAGGAAAAGGTAAGATCGGTTTTCTTGTAGACAGTACAAAAGTAAATAATGGCTGGGATTATTCTATTTCTGTTGGATATAATGGTCCGGATCGTTTTGAAACCTATCATATTTTTAATGCATCAAGTGATCAGTGTAATACCTTAACCATTTTAGACCCTCCGTCCGGAGAATATATTTCTCTTGAGGAGTGGAGAAAAAATAAAGATACTCCTACCCCAATGGAATCTTTATTAAAAACAGGGCTTTATAGCTTACCTATTGAAAGTCTTCCTCAGGTAGATGTAAAGTTTATAGAAACAGATTTTACGGTGGAAGGTTCAGAAAAGTACAGCTGTGGAGAACCTACATTCCGATATTTTCCTTTAGCTCGATATAAGGATGTTGAACTCATTCTTGTTCCGATGGATTGCGGAGATTTTGACTATCGATATTATCTGCTTACTGTACTGAATAACAGCATCGTTGGTGAAGCCTATGTAGAAGGTATTTGGTTTGATTCCGGAAAGGAGGATAAGAAGGAGGAGTTCAGCAGCTATGAAATCAATAAAGCAGGAGAAATCATTGTGACAACAGATCATAAGATTGATGGAAATAGCCAAAAGATAACTAAAACGCATTATCAAATTATGGATGATGGTAAAATCGTTCAGAAAAAATAAAGCAAAGGCTGTTTCAGAAGTTGAAACAGCCTTTGTTTTTTCACTTGAGGTGAATAATACTTAGAAAAATAGCATCAATAACCTTGGTCATTCTGTTGATATCAAGGGTTTCCAACGTATCTGTCGATTTATGATAATTTTTGTTTCTAAAGAATGAAGTATCGGTAATCATAAGAGCGGGGAAATCAAATTTCCAATAGTTTAAATGATCGGAATAGTCAACACCTCCTATAAACTTCGGTGCTGGAAATGTTTCTGTTTTTATCTGGTTTGAGTCTTTAAAATGATCTATAAAGTCTCCCACAAACGGCCCTGCTCCGCTTAATTTTTTAACCATTGTAATAAAGTCTCCTTTATCACCATAAATCCAGGAAAGAATACCCATAGGGAAATCCTGAGATCCTTTTTCGTCTTTGAAATATCCGATCATTTCTACACTTGCCATACCGTAAACATCAATATTGTTATCCTTTAGATATTTTGCATGGATGTAGCTGCCCATATTTTCGGTCCTGAAATAGGGTGGTTCTTCCAATGTGTAGGCAACAAGGTCTATTCTGTAGTTCAGTTTTTGACCTTTAAACATTCTTGCCAGCTCCAAAAGGGCTGTGACTCCGGTGGCATTGTCGTCTGCTCCCTGCTGATCTCCACAAACGTCATAATGGGCGCCTATGATAATTCTTTTCTTATTTTCTGTACCAAAAGAGGTTATTACATTTTTATACACTTTTCCATCTACCTTATACTTCTGAAAGGCTGTACTGTCACTGTATGTAGTAAAGGTTTGATGAATATAATCTGCAACGGCATTCAGCTGATCTATATTGTTATGATTTCTGAACTGTGGAGTTTGGGTAAGCGCTGTTAGGTGCTTTTTTACCAATTCTATATTAGCTGGAACGGGAGATTTTTGTACAGGTCCATCTTTTTTTCCTGAGCTAAAGAGAAAAACACCTATAAAAAATAAGCCTACGAAAAGAATCAGCTTCTTCTTCGTAGGCTTTATTATATTTTTAAAATCCATACTTATGCTTTTAGTTTCTTTGCTGAAAATTAAAGCTTTTTAGGATTAGTTTTCTAAAAATCTCTCTAAGATTTCTACTGCACATTTTGGAAGATTGGTTCCGGGACCGAAAATAAAGTCAGCTCCGTTTGCATAAAGGAATTCATAGTCCTGTTGTGGAATAACTCCGCCTACTACAATCGTAATGTCATCAGCACCTAGTTTTTTCAATTCTTCTACGACCTGAGGAACCAATGTTTTGTGTCCCGCAGCAAGGGAAGATACTCCCAAGATGTGAATATCATTTTCAACGGCCTGTTTTGCTACTTCTTCCGGAGTTTGGAATAACGGAGCTACATCCACGTCAAATCCCATGTCTGCAAATGCTGTGGCTACTACTTTCGCTCCTCTGTCGTGCCCATCCTGCCCCATTTTGGCGACCATGATTCTTGGGCGACGTCCTTCTTCTTCTTCAAATTTCTGAGTAAGATTAAGGGCTTTTTCAAAGTATTCGTTTTTGCCTGCATTCATAGCGTATACTCCAGAGATGGTTTTAATGTTTGCTTTATATCTACCGAAAGTTTCTTCCATAGCATCACTCATTTCCCCAAGGGTCACTCTTCTTCTTGCAGCTTCTATGCATAATGCCAACAGGTTTCCTTTTCCTGTTTTTGCACTTTCGCGGATCTCATTTAGGATTTGCTCTACCGCTTCTCCGTTTCTTTCTGCTTTTATGCTATTTAGTCTTTCAATCTGCTTTCTGCGAACTTCTGTATTATCAATATCAAGGATCTCTATTGCATCCTGTTTTAATGAAGATTTGAATGAGTTAACTCCAATAATGAATTCTTCTCCACTATCAATTTTAGCCTGTTTTTTAGCGGCAGCTTCTTCAATTCTCATTTTTGGAATCCCCGCTTCAATAGCTTTGGTCATTCCCCCTTCCAGCTCTACCTCATCAATGTACCTCATCGCCTCTTCTATCATCTGCTGAGTAAGGCTTTCTACCAGGTTACTTCCTCCCATTGGATCTACTACATCACATATTCCGCTTTCCTGCTGAAGAATGATCTGTGTATTCCTTGCAATTTTTGCTGAATAATCTGTAGGAAGCGCAATGGCTTCATCCAATGCATTAGTGTGTAGCGACTGTGTTCCGCCTAGTGCTGAAGACAAAGCTTCAATGGCAGTTCTTGTGATATTATTAAAAGGCTCCTGCTCCGTCAATGACCATCCTGAAGTCTGTGAATGGGTTCTTAACGCTAGTGATTTCTGATTCTGTGGGTTGAATTGCTTTAAAAGGGTTGCCCAGATATATCTTGCAGCACGCATCTTAGCAATTTCCATGAAGTGATTCATTCCGATGGCCCAGAAAAATGATAATCTTGGGGCAAAGTCATCTACATTCATTCCTGCTTTAATTCCCGTTCTTACATATTCAAGACCGTCTGCTAAGGTATAAGCCATTTCCAGCACCGGAGTAGCACCAGCTTCCTGCATATGGTATCCTGAAATGGAAATAGAATTAAATTTTGGAATGTTTTGCGAAGTATATTCAAAAATATCTGCAATGATCTTCATGGATGGTGCAGGTGGATAGATGTAGGTATTTCTTACCATGAACTCTTTCAGAATATCATTTTGAATGGTTCCTGAAAGCAATTCCTGCTTCACGCCCTGCTCTTCTGCAGCTACGATATAGAAAGATAAAATAGGAAGTACAGCACCATTCATTGTCATAGAAACCGAGATCTGATCTAATGGTATTTCATTGAACAGAATTTTCATGTCTTCTACGGAGTCAATGGCAACTCCCGCTTTTCCTACGTCACCTACTACTCTTGCGTGATCAGAATCATATCCTCTGTGGGTAGCAAGGTCAAATGCTACTGAAAGTCCTTTTTGCCCTGCAGCAAGGTTTCTTCTGTAAAAGGCATTAGATTCTTCTGCTGTGGAGAAACCTGCATATTGGCGGATCGTCCACGGTTTTTGAACATACATGGTGGAATACGGTCCTCTCAGATAGGGTTCAATTCCTGGAGAAGTCTGTGTTAATGATTCGTCTTTTACATCCTTTTTTTCATAAGATGATTTAAGTTCCAGCCCGTCTTTTTCAAAATTGTAAATTTCTCTTTCCAGAGGTAATACATTAAAATCAGGCTTTTTCACAGAAATTGTCTTTCGCATTCCAATAATTTTTGTCTCCGTAAAGTTAATTTTTTTGAACGAAACATGAAACTTCTGTTAACATTCAGTTTCTCTGAATTTTAGCAAAAGAAAAAGACCGGACAAATGCCCGGCCTTTATTCAATTTATTGGGTCTGCTTATCTTTTTAGACAAGTCAGATTTTTACCTTTTATGCTTAAAGTTTTACCCCCATTTCATACAATGCAAACGACAGAAGATCTGCGTTTTCACCGATTACTTGATCTGTTGCTCTTCCGGCACCGTGACCTGCATTCTTCTCAATTCTTAATAAGATAGGATTTTTACAAGCTTGTTTTTCCTGAAGTTCTGCTCCAAATTTGAATGAGTGAGCCGGAACTACCCTGTCATCATGATCACTGGTAATAATCATGGTAGATGGATAGCATGTTCCCGCCTTTACATTGTGTACCGGAGAGTAAGATTTCAGATATTCAAACATTTCTTTGCTGTCTTCTGCTGTTCCGTAATCATAAGACCAACCTGCTCCTGCAGTGAACTTATTGTATCTTAGCATGTCCAATACTCCAACTCCTGGGAAAGCAACTCTTGCCAGATCAGGACGTAAAGTCATGGTAGCTCCTACCAATAGACCCCCGTTTGATCTTCCTGAAAGTGCCATATATTCTTTTGAAGTATATCCTTTACTTTGCAGGTATTCACCAGCTGCGATGAAGTCTTCAAAAACGTTTCTCTTCTGCATTTTTGTTCCTGCATCATGCCATTTTTTACCATATTCACCACCACCACGGATGTTTGGAACAGCATAGATACCGCCGTTTTCCATCCAGATTGCATTCACTACTGAGAAAGAAGGCTGTAGGCTAATATTGAATCCTCCGTAAGAGTATAGAATTGTAGGGTTTTTACCATCAAGCTTAGTCCCTTTTTTGTAGTTGATCATCATTGGAACCTTTGTTCCGTCTTTTGAAGTATAGAATACTTGCTCAGAAACGTAATCATCCGGATTAAATTTCACTTTTGGCTTCTGATATACTTCTGATTTCCCTGAATCTACATTAAATTTATAGGTAGTTCCCGGTGTAATATAGTTGCTGAAAGAATAATAAATATCTTTTTCTTTTTCCTTTCCTCCAAATCCAGAAACATTTCCTTTCCCAGGAAGGCTAATTTCTCTGATTAATTTTCCTGTTTTGTCAAACTGCTTCACTTTGTCTATAGCATCAACCATATACGTTGCGAAGAAGTATCCACCTCCCGAAGAGATTCCCAATACATTTTCCGTTTGTGGAATGACGTCTTTCCAAGTTTCAGGAGCCGGATTGCTGATGGTTGTTTTTACAAGACGCATATTTGGAGCATCTTTATCGGTAGAAATGAAAAGCTCATCTCCTTCTGTATCTACAATTCCTGCATTAATGTCAAATCCTTTTACAATCTGTACAAAGTCACCTCCTTTTTTCAAGTCTTTTATATACAGTTCATTACCATTGGTTGCATTGGCCGCTGAAACGATTAGATATCTCTGATCTTCTGAAACATAGGCTCCCAGATATCTTCTTGGTGTTTTTTCTCCTCCAAAGATCAATTTATCTTCAGATTGCTTTGTTCCCAGCTTATGAAAATAAACTTTATGCTTATCTGTCATTCCGGAAAGTACGGTTCCCTCTTTCGGCTTGTCATAGCTTGAGTAGTAGAACCCTTCATCTCCCTGCCAAGAAATTCCGCTGAATTTTACATCCAATAAAGTTTCATCAATCTGCTTTTTGGTAATGGCATCAATGATGATAATTTTATTCCAGTCACTTCCGCCCTCAGAGATAGAGTAAGCTGCAAGGTTTCCTTTTTTGTTGAATGAAAGATTAGAAAGTGATGTAGTTCCTTTTTCTGAAAATTTATTCGGATCTAAAAACACTTCTGTAGCTTTGGTCTTACTGTTTGTTCTGTACAAAACAGATTGTGCCTGTAAGCCATCATTTTTATAGTAATACGTATAATCTCCTTCTTTGAATGGAGCTGATATTTTCTCGTAATTCCAAATATCTTTCAGCTGATTTTTTATTTTATCCCTGAAAGGAATTTTTGAAAGATAATTCTGGCTATAAGCTACTTCTTCATCTACCCATTTTTTGGTAGCATCAGAGTCATGTTCCAGATCCCTGAACGGGTCGGAAACAGCAGTTCCAAAATAGGTATCGGATTGACTTCCCTTTAATGCTTTTGGATAATTCATTGTTTGAGAATAAAAAGATGCTGAAAACAGTACTCCAGCAGTTAATAACATAGGTTTAAAATTCATACTGAACGGTTTTCTCAAAAATACGTAAAGTAAGTGAAATAAAAAAAGCCCTAAAAAATCAGAGCTTTTTTTTATTTAATTGTTTATTAATCAACGTTTCATTGATTGAAATTATCGAAATAGAAGTCGGTAAGGTTGGTTACAATCTGATCAGGGCTACCATTCCAGTAATATATTTTATCACCCTCTTTCAATTCATATAAACTAAATTCCTGATCAACAGTTACTGTTTTGTCTGCAGTTTTAAAATCCTGAGTCAATTGTCCCAGATATTTTTTAAGGTCATCAGTCTTTATTTTTTTCAGATCTGTTGATGGTTCTGGTGTTATATTCGCGGGTACCTTAAAGCTTACAGAATAGGTTACCTCAGCAATTTTCTGACCTTCAACATATTCATTAGGAACCACTTTTACCTCTTTAATATTAAGTTTAGCATTTCTGAAATTTGAAAATAAAACGGTAAAATAGTCTTCAGCTTCTTTTTTACATGCATTAGCAGCAGCTTTGGGAAATATTGATAAGAAAGCTTCTGCACTGCTTTTAACCACATTCTCAGAGGTTCCTTTAAAATCTACCTGAAAAGCATCTTTACCCCCTACTGTTGGTCTTAAGTAATCATTAAGTTTTAGATGTATGGATTCATCATTATTCAAAAAAGAACCAAAAAACAGTTCAAAAACTTCTTTAGGCTTCTTGACTTCTGTTTGTGCTGTAAGGTGCTGCCCCATCATGGTAAGGAACAACAGTAAAATAATTTTGTAGTTTTTCATAGTTTATATTTTGTTAATATGATATGGCTTAAAAGAAAAGCCCCTGAAAAAATCAGAGGCTTTATTTTTATTTTAAAAAAAACTTTAGTAGTTTTCTTCTTCTCCTTTCATTTTTTCTGCATTCTCTGCCATGATTACTGCGTCAATCATTTCAGAAATATCCCCGTTCATGTAAGCATCCAGATTATACATGGATTTATTGATTCTGTGATCTGTTACTCTTCCTTGTGGATAATTGTAAGTTTTGATCTTTGCAGAACGGTCACCTGTAGAAACCATCGATTTACGTTGTGCAGCAATATCTCCCTGTACTTTTTGTAATTCGATATCGTATAGTTTTGTTCTTAACATTTCCATTGCCAATTCACGGTTTGCTAACTGAGAACGAGCCTGCTGACAAACTACTACAAGCCCTGACGGTTTGTGAGTAAGCTGAACTTTAGTTTCAACCTTGTTTACGTTCTGACCACCGGCTCCTCCTGAACGTGAAGTCTGCATTTCAATATCTGCAGGATTTAGTTCGAAGTCTACTTCTTCTGCTTCCGGTAAAACCGCAATTGTAATCGCTGAAGTGTGAACTCTTCCCTGAGATTCTGTTTCCGGTACACGTTGTACACGGTGAACTCCTGATTCGAACTTCATGACTCCATAAACCCCTTCTCCTTCCACTTTCATGATCAATTCCTTGTAGCCTTTTGCTGCTTCATTGGAATCTGTCACTTCATGTCTCCATCCTTTAGTTTTGAAGTACATGGTATACATTCTGTAAACATCTTCCACAAAAATTGCTGCTTCATCACCTCCGGTTCCAGCACGTAGTTCTACGATAACGTTTTTGTCATCTGCAGGGTCTTTAGGAATCAAAAGAACTTTAAGTTCTTCCTCCAGTCCTGGAATCTTAGATTGTGCTTCCAGTTTTTCTTCTTTAGCCAAATCTACCAAGTCTCTGTCTGATCCGTCAGCAATGATTTCATCAGATTCTTCGATGCTGTCTAAAGCACCTTTGTACTGATCGTAAACTCTAACAATTTTACCCAAATCACTATATTCTTTGTTCAAAGAAGAATATCTTTTTTGGTCTGAAATAACATCAGGCTGTATAATAAGGTCTGCAACCTCATTATATCTTTGTTTTATAGCTTCTAATTTTGGAATTAATGATTTAGACATTATGGAATTTTTGTGGGGGCAAAGATAAGAATTATTAATTCAAAATTAAAGTATAAATTTTTGAACAATAGGCTAAAAGTATAAAATAGGGAGCTTATTCACTTTTGATGTTATCAATTTCTTCTTTACCTCCTCTGGAAAGCTTTCTATCTATTAAATATAAAATAATCCCTACAGCTATAATGGCCAGTCCTATTAAACTTTCTTTTGGATTATGGATAAATGTAAAATAGAGAATATATCCGCTGAACAGTAAAAAAACGGTTGGGAAAATATAAAAAGCATTGGATTTGAAAATTCTCCGGTCTTTCTTTTTAAGGAAATATACTGTAGAGATTGCCAGACTTGCGAATAGCTGAAGAATGAAAGCTGTATAAACGAAGATCTCTTTAAAACTTCCTGTTAAAATAATAACGGTAGCAATCACAGCATGGGCAAAAATGGCTCTCACCGGAATTCCTTTTTTGTTTCCTGCTGAAAGAGGCTTCCAAAGGTAGGTATCTTTTGCAAAGGCTTGTGTAAGCCTTGATCCTACCCATAAGTAACCGCTGATTGTTGCGATAAGCTGTAACGCAATAAAAATATTGACAATTTTCCCAAAGGAAAGCCCCAGCATATTAACAGCCGCTTCTCCCATTACATCTTCTTTTCCTGCTAACTGGCTTATAGGTGCATGTTTCAGCATAATATAATTGACAAGGATATAGCTTACCGTTACAAATACGGTTCCTATGATCAGGGATTTGGGAAGACTTTTTTGAACATCTTTTATTTCTCCGGCAATATAAGAAGCAGAATTCCAGCCGGTATAAGAATAGGTAACAAAAACCAGCGAAGTTGCAAAGGCAGGAAGCATGATTTCGTTCTGCCAACTATCACTAAAATTCAGACTGTTTCCAATCTGAGGAGATTCTGAAAGCCCTACTCCCAAAATAACCAAAACAATAATAAAGGCTATTTTGATAAAAGTAAAAAAATTATGGAATCGGCTTGATGTTTTTAAACTGAATGACAAAGTAATGGCAACCAAAAAAATTGCTGCAATGGCAAAACCGTTACCAAAGGAAAAATCAAATACGGAGAGGTATTTCGACATTGCCAATGCCGCCAACGCAACGGGTGCTGAAAACCCAATGATAAGGGAAATCCAGCTTATTAAATATCCGAATAAAGGATGATACGTTTCTTTAAGATAGATAAAATCTCCTCCGTTTCCTTTGAAATGGGACCCTAATTCTGCATAGCAGAAAGCTCCGAACAAAGCGAGAATTCCTCCGATGATCCATAACAGAAAAATACTGTAAGTATTGGTAATATCGGAGAGCTGAAATCCTAAGGTGGTAAAGATTCCCGTTCCTATCATGTTGGAAACGACGATGGCTGCAGCTGTTTTCCAGCCGATCTGATGTGAAGCAGTGTTCATTTAATGATTAAAAGTTAAAATTAAGTCTTCCGAAGAAATAGCTTCCCAACGTTCCCATTTGTACCGGCGCATATTTGAATACTCCATAATATGAATTTTTATAGACCTGAAGATCCGGAAAAACATCCAATACATTATTAGCCCCTACGGTAAAGTTGATATTTTTTGTAATATCATAACCAAAACTAATATCAGTAACTACTTTTGGAGAAAATTCCTGAACTTCTCCAAAAGGGAAACCATCTCTTATTACTTTACCAAAGTAGGTATTTCTCACGAGAAAATTAAATTTTCCTATTCCGTAGTTCAAACCTAATGATGCTTTGGTCTTTGGGGAAAGGGTTTCAATAATATTAATCTGATCTGGGCCAAAATATTGATCTCTTGGGGTATTTATATTTTCAGGAAAATGGAAGTCTGTAATCTTTGTTTCTGTATAATTTCCGGCAAGGTTTACATTCAAATTTCCTCCACCTAATTTCCAATCATAGGAAACCACAACATCTACACCCTTGGTTTCTGTGTCTATGGCATTGGCGAAAAACCGGCCGCTTTCTACCTCGTTTCCTTTCCCTACCACATTAGGATCTGAGAGCCTTGGATCTGTAATATTTCCGGTAATAACGATTCTGTCTTTCACTTTAATGATATATCCATCTACTGTAATGAATAATCCTTTTGCTGGTTTTAATGTAAATCCGGCACTTCCGTTAACAGAAGTTTCTTGTTTTAAACGGTCAAAATTAAGAATCTCAGCCGCCTTACTGTCATTATTAAAAATTCCCTTGGTAACAATCTTCGAACCTGTGGTAGAAATATCTGCATAGGAATTGTTAAAATACTGCTGTTGAAGTGATGGTGCTCTAAAACCTGTTCCCACAGCAGCTCTTACAGCGTAATTTTTTACAAACTCATACCTTATTGCCAGTTTTCCGTTCAGGCTATTTCCAAAGTCTGAATAGTTTTCAAATCTTCCAGCAATATCTATATTTAGTTTTTTATCTAAATCATATGAAAAATCAGCATACACCGCCGTTGAATGCCTGTCCTTTTTCAATATATTACGTGGAGAAAAGCCAATAAAAGATTGTGAACCTCCCACTCCACTCACCGTAGATCCATCCACAGCAATATTGCCGTTGACATCATATTGGGCATAAGAAGCTTCGTCTCCAGCCTTAATCTGGTATTGTTCAAACCTGAATTCTCCACCAAAGGCTATATTGAAATTCTTTATATTTTTGGAAACATCCAGATTAACTGTATTTTGTAGAAAGCTGTGGGCTCCGGCGTAAAAACGAGTTGGTGATTTTGCTCCTAGGGAAGCATTATTAGTATTACTAATATTATAGTTGAATGTGTTGCTGCCAAATGTATTACTTAAATCAACCAACCAATTATTCACATTATATTTTGCTCCTACAGCATAGGAAATATCATAGATCTGAGATCCTAAGACAGCCTGAAAACCATTAGGATAGATTGATGAAACCACATTCGAGGTTTCGCTCGGAAGTCTTCTGAAACCATATCCATTTCCTTCTTTGATACTAAAACCACCAAATGAATACAGTTTAAATTGTTCATTCAAAGGATATTCTGAATTGAAAAATAACTGTCCTTGTCTGATTTGTGCATCCCCAACCTGAAAATTAAAATCATCTCGCGTCAGCCCTCTTTCTCTGATGATATCATCATCATTTTTTCTTGCAACATCCGGATTATCAGCAAATTCATAAGCGAAATTATTTCCGAAAATATCAAGGTCATGATTTTGAGTTCTCGTTGTTTTTCGTCTGTGGCTTAACTGTAATGAAAGATTCACAAACCCATCATTTTTTCCTAAAGAAGCGCCATAGTTGACGCCTGCCTGATAGGTATCTCCATCATTTCTTCCACTTAATCCATAGGTTAAACTTGCTGAAGCTCCTGTATTCTTTTTAAGGATAATATTGATGACTCCTGCAATGGCATCCGAACCATATTGTGCCGCAGCACCATCCCTCAAAACTTCAATTTTTTCAATAGCAATGATAGGAATAGTACTTAGATCCGTTCCCACAGAACCGTTCCCAACTGTATTCTGATAGTTCACCAAAGAGGTTGTATGTCTTCTTTTCCCGTTAAGCAATACCAATACCTGATCCGGCCCCATACCCCTTAAGGTTACAGGATCAATATGCTCTGTACCATCAGAAGCAGATTGTCTTACAGAATTAAAGGATGGAATAACATAATTCAGGAGATCCTGAGCAGTCATTTGTGGCGATGATTTTTGAATTTTATCAATATTGATGACATCTACGGGAACAGGAGTATCCAGTTTTGTTCTTTTCGCACTACGGTTTCCTACGATAATAATATCCTCAATTTGTTTTCCTTTTTCTTCCTGCTCCTGGGCTGCGGTTAAAATTGTCCCAAGCAGTAATACAGCTATACTTAGTTTTTTCATCTTTATTCTTGCCAATTAATACTATTTCTCCACAGAGCATTCTGCAGATACACAAGACTTCAAGAAATGGAATTCATATAAGAATATTGACTTCACTTATCTCCCCCATCGGGTTGGAATTAGCACCTTTACACTTCTGGAATCGTGTCGGTTGCTAAGGTTTCTTTGGGCCAAATCCCTCCACCTTTCTTGATAAATCTACTGCAAAGGTAGAGTATTTTTTTAAATATCCAAAAAAAGGCACGCCTGCTCCGATAAGAAAAAAAGACCCATGAAAAATTTCATGAGCCTTTCAATAAAAGTAATTGTAATGAACTATTTTGTATGAACGAAAACTCTAAAGATCTATTGATTTTGATCCTGAGGAATTATTATTTCTTCATGATTTTTTTAAAGACAGATTGGCCATTCTTTAACTTTAGCTCAATCATATATAATCCTTGTGAAAGTCCGTTCATATTGATTTGATTATCTGAAAAAAGCACTTCAACCCTCTGCCCTACAGCATTTAAAACCTTTACTCTTTCAATTCCGGAATCAGTCTTTACCATCAGAATTCCATTGGTAGGATTGGGGTAAACTTCCGTAGCTGAACGATTGATATGTGTTTCTGAAGTCCCTAATCCTGCAGTTGTTTTAATACATCTTACGGATGCTCCCTGCCATCTTGGTGCGCCTGCTGCTGCATTGGTAACTGTGGCCCCTATATATAGGTATTTCGCACCCGTTCCTGTAGCATTAGAACTCCAAAAATAACCTCTTTGTCCTACAAATGTAAAACCTCCCTCTGAGCCTCTAAATCCTCCCATCGGCAATTTTAGACTTCCCTCAAAAGCTTTTGTAGGATTTGTAATCCCCTCAATTGGGAGAATACTTGCCCAATCAGCCTGTGTGGGCAATCTCCATTCTGGGCCTATTGCCTTGCAAGGATCAATACCAACGGTCTCTGATACATCTGCTAAGTTAGATCCTATCCATTTATCATCAGCTCCATTGGTGTCCCACCAAACAGGACTACCAGTAATGTAAGAATTTATACCCTGTAACCCCTTTGGATTATTAACAGCGGGAGATGATGTTGTAGATGAATTTCTCAACTGATGTCCGTCATCCCATCTTCCCCATTGAAATAAATCTCCGTAAGATTCTGCATCATTGATTGCATTGGCAACCCTTGAGCTTCCAAGGTTTTGTCGAAGCCAAACTTTTCCATCTCCGCCACGTACTGTAGTATAAGATACAGGTTGACCTTGATAGGTAAATGTAACACAACCAACATCTCCGGTATTACTTCCAGGATCTGTATTATTACAGCTCTGTGGAGCTCCCGGTCCCTGTTGTGCATATAGTGTGCTTCCAGCCATGAGTATTAATATTATTCCTACTCCCAGTCTTCTTACTGCAAAATATAAATCTCCAATCATAAATATTATTTTTAATTATTCTAAATTTAATTTAATTTTGCGCAAAAGTACTCCTCGTAATTAATTCCGGGTTATCATTTCCCAACTTTTAGTTATCCTATTGAGGATTTACTTTAAGTTGTACCATAACCGTAAATTTTCTTGTATGAGAAATGAAAGAGTGTTTAAATCCGATAACATCGAGATTGTAATACAGGAAGACCCCGATTCTGAAAGGATTTCGAGATCATCTATTCATGAAGATCAATCTAGCTTTAATCTTCTTTTTTTATTGAGTCCTAATGTCAATCTGAAAGCTCATGACTGCGGTACACAATTAGTGTTCAAAAAAAATCAATACATTCTTCATTACTCATCACAGGACAGCAATGCTGAACTATGGACTGAAGATCCGGAAAGTTTAAAATATTTACACATTCAGCTCAACTATAGGTATGTTTCAAACCTGATTTACTCTGAATCCAATGATGAAGGAGCAGAGATCCTGAAAAGTATGATTCATAATAATTTTGTTTTCCTCCAGAAAGCAACTCCCCCGAATATGACTGTAGAAATGCATATAATATTACAGGAAATTTTAAGCTCTTCTAAAAAGGGAGTGATGCAGAAATTATTTATTGAAGCCAAGATCATCAAACTTCTGATCCTTATTTTTGAACAGTTCAATGAAAAAAATTTGCTGGAATCAACATCCAAGAATCCTGAAATGGTCAAAAAGTTTATTGATGAAAATTACCACCGAAATATTAAGGCAGAAGAAATCGGAAAGCTTATGGGTGTTAATCAGAATATGATCAGAAAGGAATTTAAGGCAGAATATCATACCACTATTTCACACTATATTTCGGAACTTAGAATGCTGAGGGCAAAAAAATTAATCACCGATAAGGAGATTATGATTAAGGAAATAGCCATTGAGTGTGGCTATGAGTACATTCAGAACTTTACCCGTGCCTTTAAAAAGAAGTTCGGAGTATCTCCTGAGCACCTGAGGAATAATAAATAGAAAAACCGCCTAAAAAAATTAAGCGGTTTATATATGTTGTTTTGCTCTGATATTACTTTTTCAGAATTAAGGTGAAAAAGCAATGACAATCAATTAATGATGATGTCCGTGATCGTGAATGAAAGGTCCGTTTCCTTTAGGCTGGCTGTAGATTACTTCTACACCTTCCTGCTCAGAAACAAGTTTTCTTCTGATATCTTCAGGATCGAAAGGCTTAACTTTTCCGAAGTACTCTTTCAAACCTTCAGTTAGCCACATTGGGATTACTAATCCGAAGAACATAAAAATACACCAGAACCCCACTAAGAACATAGTAATGAAGAATACAGTCCATAGGAACTGGTAGAACGGCCAAAATGCTGATAAAATCGTTATCATATCTCTTAAAGATTTTAGGCAAAAATAGAACTTTTTTCCTTTTCACACAAAAGATACAGGCTCTATTTTCTAATTTATTTTAATTTTAAACTAATTAGTGGGCAAGATTTGCAAAGAAATCGTTTCCTTTATCATCGGTAATGATGAATGCCGGGAAGTCTTTCACCTCAATTTTTCTTACGGCTTCCATCCCTAATTCCGGGAAGTCTACTACATCTACAGACACAATATTGTCTTTTGCAAGAATAGCAGCCGGTCCCCCGATTGATCCAAGATAGAAACCTCCATATTTATTACAAGCATCAGCAACATCCTTACTTCTGTTTCCTTTTGCCAGCATAATCATACTTCCTCCGTGGCTCTGGAATTCATCAACATAAACGTCCATTCTTCCTGCTGTAGTAGGCCCGAAACTTCCTGAAGCCATTCCCTCTGGTGTTTTTGCAGGTCCCGCATAGTAGATTGGGTGGTTTTTGAAATATTCAGGCATTGGTTTACCGCTATCGATGATTTCCTTGATCTTAGCATGAGCAATATCTCTTGCCACGATCAATGTTCCGTTTAATTTTAATCTTGTCTTGATTGGATATTTTGAAAGTTCTGCTAAAATTTCAGGCATTGGTTTGTTCAAATTAACCTCAACGGCCTCCTCCAAATGTGGTGGTGTAGCAGGTAAGAATCTTTTCGGATCTTGTTCCAATTGTTCAAGGAAAATCCCTTCTTTTGTAATTTTCCCCTTGATATTTCTGTCTGCAGAACAAGAAACACCCATTCCTACTGGACAAGATGCGGCATGTCTCGGAAGTCTGATTACTCTTACGTCGTGAGTAAGATATTTCCCCCCAAACTGTGCTCCAATTGCACTTTCCTGGCAAATTTTCTGAACTTTAGCTTCCCATTCAAGGTCTCTGAAAGCCTGACCAGCTTCATTTCCCTCTGTTGGAAGATTATCATAGTATTTTGCTGAAGCTTTCTTCACTGTTGCAAGGTTTGCTTCTGCTGAAGTTCCCCCGATTACCAATGCTAAGTGATATGGCGGACAAGCTGCCGTACCTAAATCTGAAATTTTCTCTTTCACAAATTCTTCAAGAGATTTTTCGTTCAGTAAAGATTTTGTCTTTTGGTATAGGAATGTTTTATTCGCAGAACCTCCTCCTTTTGTAAGGAAAAGGAACTCATAATAATCTCCTTTTTTAGCATAAATATCGATCTGTGCAGGAAGGTTTGATCCCGAGTTTTTCTCATCAAACATAGTTAAAGGCACTACCTGAGAATATCTTAGATTTCTTTTCTGGTAGGTATTAAAGATCCCACGGCTTAAGAATTCACCATCATCTACTCCGGTGTATACGTTTTCACCTTTCTTACCCATTACAATAGCTGTACCTGTATCCTGACAAGAAGGAAGAGCTCCCTCTGCAGCTACGGCAGCATTCTGTAGTAGGTTGTAGGCAACAAATCTGTCATTATCTGTAGCTTCAGGATCATCAATGATTCTTTTAAGGCTTTCCAAGTGTGAAGAACGTAACATAAAGGAAACGTCTGCCATAGCTTCTTCAGCCAATAATTCCAATCCTTTTGGGTCAATTGTCAAAATTTCTCTGTCACCCAGTTTTTCAACCTTTACATAATCTGATGTAA
Organism: Chryseobacterium oncorhynchi; assembly: GCF_002899895.1. Lineage (GTDB taxonomy): Bacteria > Bacteroidota > Bacteroidia > Flavobacteriales > Weeksellaceae > Chryseobacterium > Chryseobacterium oncorhynchi. Next base: position 60,918 of record NZ_PPEI02000006.1, on the reverse strand, counting down.
GTTTTTTATACACCGTATCATCCTTCTGAATCGGATACGGATCCTGATATCTAAAGTCCATTCAATTTTTTGTTTGTACAAAAATACGGCTCCTCATAAAAAATATGAGCAAAATCAGTCATTTAGATTGATATTTATAATGATTATAAATTGCGAATTTCTTCGGTTATCAGTAACTTTATAAAAATTTCAATCACAATGAATTACAGAATAGAAAAAGACACCATGGGAGAGGTGCAGGTGCCTGCAGACAAACTTTGGGGTGCACAAACAGAACGTTCAAGAAACAATTTTAAAATTGGCCCTGAAGGATCAATGCCTCATGAAATCATTGAAGCTTTTGCCTATCTAAAAAAAGCAGCAGCTTATACCAATGCTGATCTGGGTGTACTTTCACCTGAAAAAAGAGATATGATCGCCCAAGTTTGTGACGAGATCCTTGAGGAAAAACTTAACGATCAGTTTCCTTTGGTGATCTGGCAGACGGGTTCAGGAACACAATCAAACATGAATGTTAATGAAGTTGTTTCCAACAGAGCACATGTTAATAATGGAGGAACGTTAGGTGACAAGTCTGAAATTCATCCCAACGATGATGTCAACAAATCTCAGTCATCCAATGACACTTATCCTACAGCAATGCATATTGCAGCCTACAAGAAAGTAGTAGAAGCAACCATTCCTGCGGTTGAAAAGCTAAAAAATACTCTTTCAGAAAAATCAAAAGCGTTCAAGGATGTGGTAAAAATCGGAAGAACCCACCTGATGGATGCAACTCCGCTTACATTGGGACAGGAGTTTTCGGGTTATGTAGCTCAATTAGAGTTTGGTTTAAGAGCTTTAAGAAACACCCTACCACATCTTGCCGAACTTGCTCTTGGAGGTACGGCTGTAGGGACTGGATTGAATACGCCAAACGGTTATGATGTAAAGGTTGCTGGATATATTGCCCAATTTACCAGTCACCCGTTTATCACAGCAGAAAATAAATTTGAGGCATTGGCTGCTCATGATGCTATTGTAGAAAGCCACGGAGCTTTAAAACAACTTGCTGTTTCCTTATTTAAAATTGCTCAGGACATTAGATTATTGGCATCGGGACCACGTTCCGGAATCGGGGAAATTCATATTCCTGAAAATGAGCCGGGATCTTCCATTATGCCTGGTAAAGTAAATCCTACTCAAAATGAAGCTTTAACAATGGTTTGTGCTCAGGTTTTAGGAAATGACACTACCATTTCATTTGCAGGTACTCAGGGAAATTACGAACTGAATGTTTTCAAACCGGTAATGGCTTATAACTTCCTGCAATCTGCGCAATTAATTGCTGATGCATGTATTTCATTTAATGACCATTGTGCAGTAGGTATTGAACCAAACCATGAGAGAATTAAAGAACTCGTTGACAAATCATTAATGCTTGTAACGGCTTTAAATCCTCACATTGGATATGAAAACGCTGCAAAAATTGCAAAAACAGCCCATAAAAATGGTACAACGTTAAAAGAAGAAGCCATCAATCTAGGCCTTTTAACAGCTGAACAATTCGATGAATGGGTAAAACCAGAAGATATGGTTGGAAGTTTAAAATAATTTTAGAATATAGATTAAATAGTAGAAAGCCCCGAAAATTTCGGGGCTTTTTATATTAGTCAGTGATTCTATTAAATCGTGATAGAATGGATTTGATGGAATATTGGCTTTACCATTTATATTTATCCTGAAAAGTCATCCAGCATATTTCTGGTAGGAACAAAGAAAAGCGTTCCCGTAACGGCTGTACTAAAATCCAATATTCTGTCATAGTTTCCCGGAGGGTTTCCAATAAACATATTGGTCAGCATTTTGTTTGTGGTAGTAAATGTACTTGCATAGGAGATAAAATAAGTTCCAAACTCATTGGTGGAGGGATTTCCAAAAGGCATATTATCTCTTACAATCTTTAATTCTTCACCATTTTCACCTTCAATATTAGCCAAGGCAATATGAGAATTGGATGGTTTCACATCATCAGACATTTCAATATCATTTTCTTTGGATCTTCCTATCACTTTTTCCTGATCTTCTTTGGAGAGGCTTTTCCAAGCGTCCATATTGTGAAGATATTTCTGAACGAATAGATAACTTCCACCTTTATACTGAAGATCTTCGTCTCCTATCTTTGCAAAATAGTCACGATCATCACCATGTGGATTTTCTGTACCATCTACAAAGCCTAGGATAGATCTTGCATCCCAATATTTAAATCCGTGAATTTCCAGGATACTTTCCGCAACAGGTTTCAATAGCTTTGATATTTCAATGGCCATATCAAAGATCAGGCTTTTATTATCTGCCCTTAAATGAAAATGAAGACCACCAGGCGTAGAAACAGCCGTATGCTTTTCTCCTTTTATTTCTTTAAAATTCACTAGTTCTTTGGGTGCAAGTGTTGGAAGTTCCAGCTTTTTCCAGGCTTCAGCACCTATTCCCATGACGCAACTTACTCTACTGTCCGGAAATCTGTTGAAACCAGAATTATTAAGGTTTAGCACCAAGGCACATAGATTCTGAAAAGCATCTTTTAGCTGGGGACTATCATGAAGTTTCCAGACCATAAAGATGGTATTACTGTTAGGATAATCAGTTACATTTTGTGATTCTATCGTACTCATCTATCTTTTTGTAGTAAAGTTATTTAAACTTATCAGAGAATTCAATGGTGTACGATAAAAAATCTTTAATTTTTAATGTTTAAAAATAGAGGTACCTAAAACGTAAATGTTCTTCATGAGTAAAGAATATGACTTTCTCCGGCAGATTTTTAAATCTCAAAATACCCTAAAAAGATTTTGAGTAAAGGATATTACACATTAGCCAATCAACTCTTTTGCCTGTGCAAGAGCTGCCTCTGTAATTTTGCTTCCGGAAAGCAATTGGGCAATTTCGTTCAGTTTATCTTCATCACTCAAAGGAATAATAGTAGACTGGGTTTTTCCGGCAATATCCTGCTTTACAACCTTGTAGTTATCATTTCCTTTAGCGGCAACCTGTGCAAGGTGAGAGATAACAATCAACTGCATATCTTCAGACATTTCACGCATAAGATTCCCGATTTCCTCTGCTACTTTTCCTGAAACTCCGGTATCAATCTCATCTAAAATAAGTGTAGGTAGCTCATCACTTTCTGCAATAATTTTCTTTACAGCAAGCATTACCCTTGATCTTTCACCTCCGGAAATTGCTGTCTGGATCGGCTTTAATGGAAAACCTGAGTTCGCCTGAAATAAAAGCTGAATATTCTCTTTTCCGAACGGATTAAACTCGGCAGTATCCTGCAGCTCTATATCTACTTTCGCTTTTTCAAGACCCAATTTTTTAAGAAGACTTTCTGCTTTTTTAATAAAAACAGGAACATTCTTTTTTCTATTTTTAGAAAGCTTTTCAGAAAGTGTCTGAAGTGCTTTTTCTTTCTTAGAAATATTTTCTTCAGTTTCAGCAATCTGTGATTCCAACTCTGAAGCTCCTTTCTGATCTCCTGCTAATTCGTTTCTTATTTCTATCAATTCATTAAGATCTGAAACATTATGCTTAAGAAATAACGCATTGATCTTATTGTTCAGTTCTGTAAGAAATACAAGATTTTCAGGATTAATTTCTACTTTTTCTGCCTCATCTTCAAGTTCGGAAATAATATCTTTCAACTCTACAAAAGAGGTCTCAAGCCTTTGATCAAGCTCTGCAAAGCTGGTAGAAACTTCAGAAATTCTGGAAAGCTTAGCTTTTGCTTCATTAAAGAAAGAAAGAATCCCGATTTCTTCCTGGTGAAATCTTGATAAAATCTGTCCTACATTTTCAGAAATCATCCCCGCATTTTCCTGAATAGATAACTGATTTTGAACATCTTCAAAGTCTACATCATCCAGTTTTAATTCTTCCAGTTCGTTAAGTAAAAATTCTTTATAATCGCTTTCTTTAGTAGATTCTGAAAGTTGTGTCTTCAGTTTTTTAAGCAGCATCTTCAGATTCTGAAAATCTGAAAATCCCTGCTGATATTCTTCTATAATCTTCTTATTTTCAGAAAGTCCATCAATAATTTTAAATTGATATTCTGACGTAAAAAGATTAGATGTTTCAAACTGAGAGTGAATGTCAATCAGTTGAGAAGAAAGTTCTTTAAGAACATCCAGCGTCACAGGAACGTCGTTGATAAATGCACGGGATTTCCCTGATGGGAGGATTTCTCTCCTGATAATGGTCTGATGTTCATAATCCAGATCATTTTCAATGAAAAACTTCTTAAACTGGTTGTTAAGATCAAACTCAGTTTCTACAATACTTTTTTCCTCGGTTTTGGCGATGGATTTTACATCTGCTCTTTCTCCTAAAATAAGTCGCAGTGCTCCCAGGATAATGGATTTCCCGGCACCTGTTTCACCAGTTATTACCTGTAAACCATTTTTCAATGATACTTCTAAGGTATCAATTAAGGCAAAATTTTTAATGTAAATTCTCGAAAGCATTGATAATCTGGTTATAATCCAATTGGAGTTTGAATGGTAAAAATATGTTTTTTTAATGAAAGCAGAAATGACAAATATCGATTAATCCGCAGACAAACTTTTTTGAAATTTCAGTAAGCAGCTCATAAAAGTTTTTATCTAGATACTCAAAAAATGGAGCATCCGGTCAATCGTTTCTTCAACCTTTCCCCGATTGGTCATTATTTCCATTTATTCCACTTATTCTCACTATTTTTTGGTGAAAGAATAATCATGGTTTGCTTTAAATCATTAAGAATAAGCCCACCATTATTTCCGGAATTGAAAATATTGAAGATCTCGTCACTTTTTGTATCCATAAACAGATTGAAAAAGAATCCCTGTTGGAATGAATTTTCATATTTTTTAAGCTGCATTAGGGCATCAAAAATCACTTTCTTGCCAGCCGTCTGATCCTGATTGAAAAGATTATCCATTCCTGATCTGTGATAAGTGTATATGGTAGAGCGCAACTGGCTCCAGTTAGGGTTGATAATTTCATTAATTAATATTGAACGGCTTCTAGGCTCATTAATGGTATTCCACCCATCATAGTTTCTGTTTTGAGCGTTTTGGGCAATCTGCTGAGCTTTTGAAAACCACGGGCTTCCTCCCATCGACTGAAAACTGTCTGCATCATATCCCAAAATAAGGTAAATATAGAAACTGATGACATCCGTAAGGTTTTTGCCGGAAAACTGCCTTTCATTAAAAATAAGGTTTTCATTCTCAATATATTCAAAACTGAATCTTTGATCATTAAGATTGAGTAAAGGAGATTCGTAGGTTGTGTTATAAACAGGACGTACTGCCTGCACAACAATTGTTCCTGTGAATTTATTTACATTCCTTTCTGAAATAACAATGGCAAAGCCACATTTAATTTTTTCAAAATTCTGCAATTTCTTTCCTGTCCAGCTGGTATTATTGATAAAGTCTCTAAGACTTTTTTCCAATGACTTAAATGCCTGCTGATTACTTCCTCCTATCTGCTGGGAATTAACCTGAACTGTAGCCAGTAATTCCTGAGAAAAACCAAGGTTACATATAAAAAACAGAAAAAATAAACTTATAATTTTTTTCATTGTCTATTAAAAATTGAGAACGGAAATTTATTAAAATTATTTTAAAAGCTGAGATTCAACAAAATTGAGAATATCCTTTGCAACTTCTCCTTTCGACTTCAAGTCAAACTCTCTTTTCTCAGTCTTGGTAAATATCTTGATTTTATTAGTATCATTTTTAAAGCCGGCTCCTTCATCACGAAGAGAGTTCAGAACAATCATATCAAGATTTTTCTTTTCCAGCTTTCCTTTTGCATTCTCTTCTTCATTTTGAGTTTCCAAAGCAAAACCTACCAGAAACTGATGGGTTTTCTTTTCTCCCATTGTTTTAAGAATGTCCGGATTTTTAACCAATTCAATGGTGAGATTCTCATCATTTTTCTTAATTTTCTCTTTGGCAATCTCCTTTGGAGCATAATCTGCAACTGCAGCACTTGCAATCCCAATATCTATTTTATCATAGAACTCAAATACCTTTGCCAACATTTCTTTGGCTGAAGTTACCTTATGAAGTTCTACACTTTTATCATTAAGAGTTTGAGAGCTTGGTCCAGAGATCAGGATAACCCTTGCTCCTCTTTTTGAAGCTTCCTCAGCCAAAGAGAATCCCATTTTACCTGAAGAATGATTTCCTATAAACCTTACCGGGTCAAGGGCTTCATAAGTAGGGCCAGCCGTAATCAAGACTGTTTTTCCCTCAAGACTGCTTGTTATTGTATTATCTGTAAAATAATCTTCAATAGCATTAAAAATAGTACCAGGTTCTGCCATTCTTCCTTGTCCGATAAGTCCGCTTGCCAGCTCTCCATTTTCTGCAGGAATGATTGTATGGCCGAAACTTTCAGCTAGCTCTAAGTTTTTCTTTGTAGATGGATGTACATACATATCTAAATCCATTGCCGGAGCAATGAACACAGGGCATTTTGCTGACATATAGGTTGCAATAACGAGATTATCACACATCCCATGAGTCATTTTAGCCAAGGTATTTGCTGTACAAGGTGCCACAATCATGACATCTGCCCATAAGGCTAATTCCACATGGCTGTTCCAGGTTCCGTTATCTCCATAAAAATCAGAATAAACAGGTTTCTTGGATAATGTAGACAGGCTCAATTTGGTGACGAAATGCTCTGCATCGGGAGTCATTATTACCTGTACTTCAGCTCCTTTTTTCACAAAATCCCTTATCAGAAAATGAACTTTATAAGCCGCAATTCCTCCTGAAACGGCGATAAGTATCTTTTTACCGGAAACACTCATTTAGCTTTAATTTTTTTGAAATACTAAAATACTTATTTTTTCCCACAATAAGGGTTTAAAACAATAAAGGTCATAAAAGAACAGAATTCTTTTATGACCTTCGTTTATAAAAAAGACAGATGATTATTTTCTCTCTTCTGTTTTTCTGAAATACACATCTTCGTTTAACCACTCTTCAATAGCGATTGAAGTTGGCTTTGGAAGCTTTTCGTAATGCTTAGAGATCTCAATTTGTTCTCTGTTTTCGAAAACTTCTTCTAATGTAGAATTGTGAACAGCAAATTCGTCTAATTTATTGTGAAGTTCCGTACGGATCTCCGCATTGATTTGCTCTGCTCTCTTTCCCATGATAACAATAGCTTCATAGATTGAACCTACTTTATCTTCAATCTTATCCTTATCGTAAGTGATAGTATTTACTTCTGCTTTTGTATCTTTTACACTCATTTTGAGAAAATTATTTTATTTATAAGATGGCAAATTTACGAATTATCTTTGAATTTTGAAAGTCGCTGCAGGTGGAGGCGTCTGAAGGGCTGCGCTGTCCCTCTGCATCTGCTTTGCTTGCTTTTCATTGCTAATCTGATCTTTAATTTGCTGGTCTGCTTTATTTTGATTAGCCAGTTTATCTGCTTCTTTTTTCTGTCTTGCTGTTAAAACTGCAATTCTTTCTTCAGTTTGCTTTTTAACAACAACAAAGTTTTGTTTTTCTTTCTCCAACTTTACTCTAAGATCAGCTGCAGTTTTGGAATATTCTGTATTAGGAAGCTCTTTCTCTACCATTTTTGCATAGGTCAAAGCACTTTCAATACGCTCATCCTTAAGATCATAAATTGACTTTGTGGCCAATTCATAACGTGACTTCATGATATAATCATAAATTTTCGAACGAAGTTTTGTACTTGGGAAATCTTCCAATACGTTTTCCAATGCTACATTGGCTGCTTTATACTGTCCCATTTTGAAATACTGTCTTCCGTTTTCATAGGCTTTGAATTCCAATTTGTAAGACAGCTCATCAATAAGTTGAGAAATATTTTTTGATCTTTCAGAATTTGGATAATTATTCAGGAAATCCTGAAGTTCATTGATAGCCAATTCTGTACTCGATTGATCCAGGTTGTAATCCATAGATCCCTCATAGTAGCATAATGCAGACATATAAGCTGCTTCTTCTGCTCTTGGATCCTTTGGAAAGTTTACTGCAAAATTTTTAAACTGATGCCCTGCCAGCTTATAGTTCTTGTCATAGTAGTTTGCATACGCTGTATTGAAACCTACGTTAGGAAAGTCATCTGTTCCTGCCACAAGATTGGCAAGCCTGTCGTAAAGAGCCAATGCATTTTTCCACTTTTTCTTCGCGAAGTTTTCATTAGCCGCCTTTAAGATAAACTCTTTATCAGCGCTCTTCATTGCTCTTTCCTGCTGGCTTACACATGAGGCAATTACTGCTACAGCAAAAAGACCTAAAATATATTTTTTCATATAAAAAATTCAACAGTTTTCGGATTACACAGCCGATTTACTAATTTGCAAAAATATAACTTTTTTGTCAATAGATTTTTTTTTATGAATATTTAACGTAAATTTAGTCTGCAGCGTATCCCAAAATAGCAAAAACGCTCAATAAAAGATTCATTCTCACCTTTTTTTCAGCCTCTTTTGCATAGGCTTCTTCATTTTTGCTTGGTACGTAAAGTTCATAAAAGTTTTTGTTTCGGATTACAAACAATGTGGAACCAATAATCATGGTAAGAATATCTTCTGGTTTTGGAGTAAAGGTAAAGACTCCGGAAGCAACTCCTTTTTTAATCACTTCATCCAGTTTCTTTACAAACAGCTGATAGAAGTCCAGCAATTCATCTTTTAGGTTCTCCGTATGACGAAGCTCCTGAGTAACAAACCCATGAAAATAATTGTATTTGAATAGTTGGGAAACGATATATTTTATCATCTCACGCATCTGCATTTCAGGTTTTCCATCCTTGATGGTATCTGCAAATTCTGAGAAATTTTCCCTGGTCTTCAATACTCTATACTGATAGAGATAAGACATCATTTTCTCCTTGGAACCGAAGTAATAAGAGATCATGGCGACGTTTATATTGGCCTTAGAACAGATATCTCTTACAGAAGTTCCCTCGTATCCTTTTTTTGCAATCAGCTCTTCTGCAATATCCAGTATGTGAATCTGTTTTTCTGTAAATTTTTTTTTCATGAAGTGTACTTTGAGTAAAGTTAAGAAATTTTTAACACATTTATAAACGATTGTTTAATAATTTTTAATTAATTCTAAATAATAGTATTTTTGAAAATGGAATTTTTTGATTTTCACCATCATAAAAAAAATATCCGAGACGGAATCTACAATTTGGATATTGAAGAGATTTCGCCAGATTTTCCTTATTCAATAGGCATTCACCCTAATGATATTGATGTTATTAATATCAACCTACAGCTTAGCTGGATAAAAAGTATGATGTTCCAAAATTGCTTTGCAATTGGTGAATGTGGGCTGGATTCTATGGTTCCAATTGATCAAAAAATTCAGGAAGAAGTTTTTTTAAAACAGATTGAAATAGCCAATGAGGTAAAAAAACCAATCATTATTCATTGTGTGAGAAAGTTCTATGAGGTCATCTCGTTTAGGAAAAAGTCTAGTCAGGCTATGATCATTCATGGTTTTAATAAGAAACAACAGATTGCAACGGATCTTCTCAACAATAATTTTTACCTGAGTTTTGGAAAAGCTGTTTTGTATAATTTATCTTTGCAGGATATTTTAAAAAATACTCCACTAGATAAACTCTTTTTAGAAACTGACAATGAAGATTTTAAGATCGAAGAATTGTACCTAAAAGTTTCGGAGATAAAAGAGATTTCTTTGGAACAACTCAACGAACAAATTTTAGAAAATTTACACACGATAAGAAATGGATAAATACTGGTTGGAAAGAACGGAACTTCTGGTAAAAGAAGAAGGTTTGGAAAAATTGAATAAAGCCACTGTTTTGGTTGTTGGTTTAGGCGGGGTAGGTTCTTTTGCTGCTGAATTTCTGGCAAGGGCCGGAGTAGGAAATATGACGATCGTGGATGGTGATACAGTGGACATTACCAATATCAACAGACAGTTGCCGGCTTTGCGATCTACTGTTGGAAAACACAAAGTAGAAGTGGTTGCAGAAAGACTTTTAGATATTAATCCTGATCTTAATTTAACCAAAATCAATGAGTTTCTAAATCCTGAAAGAATGGATGAAGTTTTGGATTCTGCAAAATTTGATTATGTTTTGGATTGTATCGACAGCGTTACTCCTAAACTTTGTTTGATTATTGCTGCTAAAAGAAGAAGGATAAAAATTGTAAGTTCAATGGGAGCCGGCGGAAAAACCGATCCAAGCAAAGTATTGGTAAGAGATATTAGCAAAACCGAACATTGCCACCTTGCAAGACAAGTAAGAAAAAGGTTGAAAAAAGTGAAAATTGACAAGGGAGTTCGTTGTGTTTTTGCCAATGATATTCAGGATGAAGAAAGCCTGAAAATGACTGACGGAACCAATTATAAAAGATCTTTTTACGGAACCATTAGCTATATGCCTGCAATTTTCGGTTTGTATACTGCTGCTGAAGTTATCAACCACCTAGTGAAACAAGATTAATGCACAACACCAAATATCCCAGAGCGGAAAAGCTCAAAATGAATACAGAGATTGGTTTACTTTTTGAAAAAGGTAAATGGAGGACTTCTGGAAATTTAAGAATTATCATTTTGAAAGACAAACCTTCTCTTCCGGTAGAAAGCGGTAGGTTTGGCGTGTCTGTTTCAAAGAGGTATTTCAAAAAGGCTGTTCATAGAAATCGTGTCAAAAGACTTCTTCGGGAATGTTACCGCTTGAATAAGGATTTATTTAAGAATGCTTTTGGAGAAAAAACTCTTGCCATGTTATTTTGGGTTTCTCCCGAAATACCACAAAAGTTTCAGGATGTGGAAGCACAGTTTATAAAGTTGTGTGAGGCACAGAACAAGTAATACTCTTTAATATAACAATATGAAGCTATCACAGCTTCTCACTGGTGAATTCCCTACGGAGATTTATGAAGATCTGCGATTTTTTGCTCGCGGATTTTTATTTTCCTCTATTCACCTAAATTTCATAGCGTATCAAATCTCAGATAGTTTTTGTAATTTTATAGAAAACATTAAATCTGAAAACGAATATGTTAGACAATATTCCCTACCTTTCCTATGTAATCAGTGCTTTTATCGGCATTGGACTGGCTGCTGCAACAGGCTTTAGAGTCTTTTTACCTATGTTTATTGTAAGCCTGGCTTCTTACTTTCATTGGATCCCAATGAATGAGCAGTTTGAGTGGCTTGCAGGTCTGCCAACGCTTATTACAACAGGAATAGCCACGGTTGCTGAGATCCTGGCCTATTACATCCCTTTTGTTGATCATTTATTGGACACTGTTACTATTCCCATGGCTACAGTTGCCGGTTCTATTTTATTTGCCAGCCAGTTTGCTGAGCTTGGAACATTTCCCCAGTGGGCCTTAGCATTAATTGCCGGAGGAGGAACAGCAGCCACCATCAGCTCTGGTTTTGCTGGAATACGGGCCGCTTCTACTGCTACTACAGGTGGGCTGGGAAATTCTGTTGTAGGCACCACAGAAACTGCCGGCGCGGGCATTATGTCTGTTCTTGCTATGGCAGCTCCTATTATTGCGGCTATTTTCGCTATTATCTTGCTGGTTGTTGTGGTTATCTTTGGACGAAAAGCCTGGAAAAAATTACGGAGTAGTAAAAGTGCTCCTAAGGTTTAAATACAAAAAAGTACAGCTAAAATAACTGTACTTTTTTTTTAGTTTTTACTTCTAAAATCTTTTATATCCTTGATTTTGCTTTGAAAGTATTCTTTCTTATCAGGATTTTTCTTGATTAATATTTCAAATGCCTTTATCGCCTTGGTATATAGCTTTTGCTCAAAATAAAGGTTAGCTAACGTTTCCGTCATTAAATGTGAGATATCATCATTCTTTTCTTTTACAACGTAGGAGCTTTCTTCTCTTAGCTGGCTGATCCTAGGATTATTTTCAATGAAAGTCTCAATTGCTTTTTCTTTGATCTCAACTTTTTCCTTTTCTACCTCTTCCGGTCTATCTATTTTCAGCCAACTTTGCCAAGTATTGATAAACCCTGGCACGTTACTATTGATAGAAGATTGAGGGGTATCTACTACAGCCTCCGGCATTGTTTCTTTGTTTATTGATCTTTCTTTCTTTGCTTCTTCCACTCTTAAGCTTGAAATATCTGAACCAAAGAATGAAACATTCATTACAGGGGCTTCTTCTTTAAGAGTAGCTGTACCTATATTCTCTGCTGAATCTTCGTTGTTTTCAATTTGATCTGCTGCCTGTTCAGGAATTTCTTCTATAACCGGTAAAACATCTTCATTTGATTCTTTCAGTTCGGCTTTAGGTTCATTAATAAGTTCTACGCTTTCAATCTTGTTAGTCTCTGTTGCAGAAGCTTCTTCTTTTACAGGGATAACTGTCTCCTCTGACTTCTTGATTAAAGAATCAGGCATATTAGATTCAAGGCTCATCGGTTTCCAAGTGGTTTGAACTTCAGTAGCTGCTTCTTCTTTTTCTTCTACAATCTCTTCCTTAGCAACAACTTCTACCGGTTCTTCTATATGTTCAACAGTTTTTTCCTGTTGTATAGGTTCCGTTGTTAAGTCTTTAGTTTCCGGATCATCCTGTCCGGTAGACCAAAAATGGAAATTCTGAGTTTCAGCAAAGCTGATTTCATGATCTCCAGAAGCTTCCAGCTCTTCTTCCTCAGGTTGTGGAGCAGGCTTCGTCTCTTTCATTTTTTTCTCTACCTCCTCGATCAGACGTCTCATTTCCTCCTCATGTTTATTTACATTGGGTTGAGAAATCTCAGCAACTTCCGCCACTTCTTCGTTATTTCCCTGTATTTTAACATCAGGCATGAACGCTTCAGTTCCGTGGAAGCTTAATTCAACCTCTTTTGGCTCATCTTCGGATGTAGAAACTGAAACATTCTCGTTTTCAATAATGGTTTCAGGCTCTGCTACCTCTTCTTTATTTTCTTCAATAATTCCTGTCGGCAATAAGGATTCTGTTTCTTCAAAGCTTAGATTTTCTTCTTCTTCAACTTTTTCTTCTTCAGTTTCTGAAATGATCACATTTTCATCAATAACTGTTGTTGGAGTGAAGTTTTCACCTGTATTCTCTTCAATTTCAGCCTGTGTTTCCTCTTCTTTATGGTGAACAGGTTCATCTTCCGATAGGGGTTCTAATCTTTGAGTAACCAGTGTTCCGGATTCTAATGTAGATTCAAGATCAATGGTCTCAGTATTTTTTTCATCAAGGAAATTTTCTTCGCCCTCAAATAAAATTCTGTTTCTTTCGCCATTAACAAAGATGTGTTTCACCTCTTGTGGAGTCTGCAATATGCATGACTCTTTTTCCTCTTCTGCATTCTTTTCAGAAACATTATCTTCTCTTTTTATTGGAAAAGCTTTTTCTTTATAGGCATATCGAGGTTTTTCAACAATCTTGGAGGATTGTTTTTCTTCTACAGCTTCAGGTTTAGGTTCCTGCTGAATTTTCCCGTTGATCAGTTGATAAAGAATTTTTTTATCAGTAGTATAAGCTGCTGTTGTAGAAAGCTCTCTTTGATAATTTTCTTTTTCATAGAGGTGTACTCCATATAAATGAAGCGCCCTTATATTTTGAATATAGGGAAAAGAGTGAATCTCTTCTTTCAAAAGACCAAGGTCTTCTGATTGAATATTTTTCGGATTTTTTATTAATTCTAAAACTCTGGGATTCATCTTACCAATTCGCTACAATGTCGTTAAAAATCTTGTTAATAATTCTCTCTGTTACAATTTTCACCTGTGAAGCTTCGATATCAGATTGTGACAAGTTGCTGTTAAAAGCGGCTTCATCAGTATAAGTTCTATCAAAACTAGAATCCGGATGTACTTTATTTTCATAATGCACTTTTACGGTAATTGTAAGCTTATTCTGTGCCTGTTGTATCACTCCACCCGCAGGAGTTTGCGATGTGGTAGAGCTGATCGTAGTTGGCGTAATGGCATAGTCTGTAATTTCTCCTTCAATCAAGATATCAGGATTCTCTTTAGTTCCTTTCAAGGTTGTTCTTTGTAGAAATCTATTCTGGATATCTGTTGAGAACTGTTGTGATAATGAAGGGTTTACAAGGGTTGCATTATTGGGAAACTCATTGATCTGAACGGTCTTTTCATCTGTAAGGGATGATCCTGTAAAGCTATAACAAGAATTTAGAACTCCCAGCAAAGCAAAAAGAACCCCAACCAGTATTGGCTGTTTCAGACTAATATTTTTATTTTTAAAATTCATTTTTAGATCCAATTTCAGTAATTTCATCATGCTCAATTTGTTGAATAGCATCTTCATAGGCAAAATAATTTGCAGTGTATAAAAATGGCATAGTAAAAAGAATTCCTATTCCACAAGCAATAATACCAATCTGAGCTAAAATACCGATTACTATTGAAAAAAGTAAAATTGATATTAGATTTCCTTTACTCATTACTTTTGAAATATTCCAAGCTTCTTTTATATCTTTAATTCCTTTAAGGCTGATTAACGGGATAATATAGAAGCCTCTCAATACAAAGTAATAGATAGCTGCTATTATTAAAAATATATAAGGAATCATAAAAATAACGGCAACCGGGTTTTCATTATTTTCTGACATTCCTCCAGTTATAGCCATCACAATAATTAAAGGAATGTAAAGTACCAGAACACCTCCAAAAACAATTAACTGCAAAATAAAATAAGGCATAAAATCTTTAAAGTCAAAAATATCTCCTGGACTCGCAGGCTGATTTCTATTAAGCTTTTGAAGGTATTTATATAAATTACCCATAGCTAATAGGCTGCAAAAAGGAATAATTGACATGATACAGCATACTAAAAATGCTATAAAAATATTACCGAAGTCTTTCTTTAAAAGTTCAAAACCTTTATTAATATATTCTCCAAGTTTAAAATTGATTGGTTTAGGTGTTAAAATTACTTTCATTATTTATATTGTGTTTAATCTTCCAGGTTATATTGTTTTATTTTTCTATATAAAGTTCTCTGAGAAATTCCCAGCTCGTCTGCCGCTCTGTTTCTCCTTCCTTTATGTTTCTCCAATGCTTTGATGATCAAATCTTTTTCATTGTTCTGAAGAGAAAGTGATTCTGGCCTGTTTTCTTCTACTTCAATGTCTTCAAAGTCTTCATAACTATCTTCAGGACTTGAAATAATGGTTGGGGTCTGAACCGTTGGTGCATCGTTATTATTTTCAAAATACAATAAGGATCCTGAGTTGACCTGTGCTTGGCTTTCCGGAGTATAAATCCTATTGATAAGGTTTTTCTCATGATTACTCAGGTCTGCCGTTCCTCTGTTCTTTATCAATTCCGAAGTTAAGGATTTTAAATCATTAATATCATTCCTCATATCAAAGAGAATTTTATACATAATTTCTCTTTCGCTTCCGAAGTCATTTTGCTTTGGTGTACTCTGGTTATTAACCACCATTGGAAGATGCGTTTCCATTGGAATGTACTCTGCAAGCTTTTCTACTGTGATATTTCTGTTTCTTTCCACAACGGTCATCTGCTCTACAAGATTTCTTAGCTGGCGGATGTTTCCCGGAAAAGAATAGTTGTCTATATAATGAACGGCATTAGGTTCCAGTTCCAGTTCCGGCATTCTGTATTTTTCCGCAAAGTCTATAGCAAACTTTCTGAATAACAAATGGATATCACCTTTTCTTTCTCTTAAAGGCGGCATATCAATCTGAACAGTATTCAAACGATAGTATAAATCCTCACGGAATCTTCCGTCATGAATAGCCTTCATCATATTAACGTTGGTAGCTGCTACAATCCTCACATTGGTTTTTTGAACCTGTGAAGAACCTACTTTCATAAATTCACCACTTTCCAGTACTCTTAAAAGACGAACCTGCGTCTGTAAAGGAAGCTCTCCCACCTCATCCAAAAAGATTGTTCCTCCATCCGCTACTTCAAAGTATCCTTTTCTGGTTGCTGTAGCTCCTGTAAAAGCTCCTTTTTCGTGTCCGAACAGTTCGGAATCTATGGTGCCCTCAGGAATTGCCCCACAGTTTACTACGATATAAGGCTGATGTTTTCTTTTGGATTCTGAATGGATAATCTTTGGAATGAATTCTTTCCCTACTCCACTTTCCCCAATAACAAGAACGGATATGTCTGTAGGGGCAACCTGGATAGATTTTTCCAAGGCCCTATTAAGTGCCGGAAAATTCCCGATAATTCCAAAGCGGTTTTTTATGTTTTGTAACTCGTTGCTCATAAGTAAATTTTTGATTATTGATTCAATGTTAAAGTTCTACAGTTCTTCTATCTGTGTTCTGTAGATTTTGTTGAAATGATGAGTGTAGGCGTCTTTCATCGTCTTTCCGTCATCATACGTTTTTAATGCTAACATTTTCAAATCCAAATAATCCTTGTTTCTAATCTTAGAAACTTTACTTTTAAAGTATATATTCTCAGCAAAGTCGTTTTCCTTGCTTTGTTTTTCAAAATTTTCCAGGGCTTTGTCATATCTACCCAGCTCGAAATAAGTGACTCCCAGCTGGTAATGATCAAACATTCCCTTGACATAACCTCTGGTAACCAGAAGTCTTTCTATAATACCTGCAGCCTTTTCTTTCTGTCCTAAAGCACTGTAAGACATAGCTTTCACTACATCAAGATTATAGTCTCCGTTTAAGGATCTTCCTAAATCTTCAGGATAATATTTTTTTAATTCCTCCAGATCACGGACAGCACCTTTATAGTCCCTCAAGAACTGGAATTTACACCATCCTCTGTATCCAAGATGCATTTTAGGGTCTAAAGCAACGGCCTTATCAATTAAGATTTTCCAGGTTGCAAAGTCTCCATTCTTAAGATAAGGAACGGCTTTCTCCATATAGGCATTGGAGAAACTCGGACAAAGTTCAATAGCTTTATCAAATCCTTCCTGAGACTCCCAGGAACCTTGTAAATCTGAAGCCCAGTTGTATAACTCGCACGCTTTTTTGCAGTCCTCACCCTCTACTGCATTACAGTTGACCTGTGCAATAGTATTGGTGTACACTATAAGTAACAAAAAGCTAAGGTAATACCTCTGAAACTTGTCCATTTTCAATTTTATAGGTTAAATACTGATAATAGTCTATTTTTAAACCTTTTACCTCTTTTGGCATCCAGCCATTGAGTGATTTTGTGAATTCTAAAAGCTTATTTTCTAATGCTTCATCCAAGACAGTATCTTTCAATTCTGAATCCATGTGCTTCAGTCTGAACCATCCTGTCTTTCCCTCACAATTTACTAAAAATCTAACGGTCACATAACCATTAATCTCTTTTTCAGAGTATATGTTTTCTTTTTTTAGTTTCTCAACAATAGCGATTTTTTCTCCTTTATAATCAACCGGCTGTTGTCCGTGATAATACTGAAAACTGAAAGGTCTATTTTTACCTGCTCCGCATTTTTTAAAACCTACGTCATCCAGTTTTTCGTCAAATATAGCATCACCAACGGTATCCGGATATTTACCTGTATTTTTCTCTGCCTGACAAGAGATCAGGGCAAAGGAAAATAGAGTAAAAAGGTAAACCGCTTTTATCAAAACCTAAATTTATTCTGTGATTCTTCCTAAAAGCGTGCCTTGGGTGTTATCGTAAACAAAAACATCCACAATGTCACCTATTTTCTGTCCTTCCGTCTTATCAAAGACACATACTGCATTTTGGGAATTCCTTCCTTTCCATTGGTTTTCGTTCTTTCTGGAAATTCCTTCGATCAGAATCTGATGCTCTCTTCCCACATAAGATTCCATTCTTTGTCTGGAAAGTTCTCTCTGTAGGTCAATAACCTCAGCAAGACGTCTCTGCTTAACATCAGCAGGAATATTATCTTCCATTTTTTTGTGCGCAGGCGTTCCCGGTCTTTCTGAATAGGCAAACATATAACCGTAGTCATATTCCACTTCTTTCATAAGACTTAATGTATCTTGATGATCTTCTTCAGTTTCGTTACAGAATCCGACAATCATATCCTGAGAGAAAGATACTCCAGGAACTATTTCCTTGGCTTTTCTTATTAACTCCAGATATTCTTCACGGGTATGCTGCCTGTTCATGGCTTCAAGCATCTTATTACTTCCGCTTTGTACCGGAAGGTGTACATATTTACATATATTATCGTGCTTTGCCATCATTTTGAATACATCCAGACTCATATCCTGAGGATTAGATGTAGAGAATCTGATTCTCATTTCAGGGATAGCTTTGGCCACTAAATCAAGCAATTGAGCAAAGTCAACGGCTGTAGCTTTCTGCATTTCAGATGCCTTGGCAAAATCTTTTTTAGGACCTCCACCATACCACAAATAAGAATCTACGTTTTGTCCTAAAAGGGTAATTTCTTTATAACCGTTATTCGCTAAATCTTTGCATTCATCTATAATAGAGTGTGGATCACGGCTTCGTTCTCTTCCTCTGGTAAACGGAACGACACAGAATGTACACATATTATCACAACCTCTGGTGATGGTCACAAAAGCTGTAACTCCGTTTCCTCCTAAACGTACAGGATTGATATCTGCATAAGTCTCTTCTTTTGAAAGAATTACGTTGATAGCATCTCTTCCATCATCTGTTTCTTTCAATAGGTTAGGCAGGTCTCTATAAGCATCAGGGCCCACAACAAGATCTACCAATTGCTCTTCTTCTAAGAATTTGGTTTTTAATCTTTCCGCCATACATCCCAGAACCCCTACCGTCATGCTCGGTTTTTCTTTCTTAAGATTTTTGAATTGAGCAAGACGCATTCTTACTGTTTGCTCAGCCTTTTCACGGATGGAGCATGTATTCAACAGGATCAAATCTGCTTCTTCAACTTTCATCGTAGTATTATACCCTTGTTCATTAAGGATGGACGCAACAATCTCAGAGTCAGAGAAATTCATTTGACAACCATAGCTTTCTAAAAACAATTTTTTAGAATTCTCGGGTCTTTCAGCAATTGCAAAAGCTTCGCCTTGTTTTGTCTCGTCTATATATTTTTCCTGCACGATAATCAATTTAAGGTTCGGGATTTAAAGTTCCGGGGATTATTCCGTGAATTTTAATCTACGAACAGATAAGTTTGCAAAGATACAAAATATTGTGACAGAATGTCAGGGCTATCTTTCAGTAAAAATTATTGAAAAATCTAAAGAAAATCCAATCCTTTATTTTATTAGAATATTTGTATATCTAGGAGATTTTAAGGCTTTTTACAGCATCGTTTATTTTACAATCAAAAGTTTTTTTTAATCTCCGTGGTCAAAATGATCTGATGTAAAATTAATTTTAATGATTTTTTTAGAAACCACAGGATTCCCATATTTCATGGCTGGCATCCATTTATTTTTCACCTTTTTAATTGCAAAGCGCATATCATCAATAAACATTTCGCTGTTCTTTACTTTTGGTAAGACATCAAGATTCTCCACCTTACCGGATGTATTCACATCAAACACAAAAACAAATTTTCCATTGACTGCATATTTCTTAAGATCGATATAAGAGTATATCATTTGTAAAAACTCTTTGGTAAAAGCTTCATCACCACCAGGAAATTCTGCATTTTGATAAGTTCCTGCATTATCATTCTTAGTCTGAGATTCTTGCGAGTATCCCATAAAACTGACGAATAGGAATAGAAGTAAAAAATATTTTTTCATCCTAACGTGCATTACATATCTACAGACAATGAAGAGAAGTTCATTCTTACTCTCATTTCAGATTTTACAGGTTGTCCATTGCAGGTTGCCGGAGACCAAGTTTTCTTAATTCTTCTTACCACATACTGCATATCATCAAAGAAAGCCTCGCTGTGAAGAACTTTTGGTGAACCAACTGCATCAATAACTTTTCCTTTATCGTCTATAATTAGTGAAAATGTAAAATCACCACTCAACGTATAAAAGTCTGCGTTCAGATAAGTATACATATATTTACTTAATATGTTCTTATAGGCTGAAGCTCCTCCTTCGAAAGAAGCAGGCTTAAAATCATTACACTTCGCAGCAACCTGTAAGAATGGTTCTTTGATATCTATTTTAAAAAGATTTTTATTGTTTTCTACAATAAAGGAATCATCTCTATCTTCAAGCTCCTGGGCAAATGTAAAATTTGCAACACAAAGAGCAAAAAAAACAAGTATCGTTCTCATAGCGGATTTTATTCTTAAATTATTGAACAAAGGTAAATATTTAGAGGTCTTATAAAAAAGAAAAACTTCATACGAAGATGAAGTTTTAAGAGTATTCAAGCCTAAAAGCCTATCATAATCAGACTATAACATACCCTTGATATGTTTATAATTTGATTTTACGGTTTCAAGAACCTCATCCATTTTTCCGCCAAGCATTAGCTGTGCCATAGATTTTGTCATCCCCAGTACCTGATTAAATTCAATTTTTGGAGGAAGTGCCAGGGCATTAGGATTGGTGAAAATATTCAACAGGTAAGGACCATTATGGTCGAAACATTCCTTAATAGCATTTTCCACATCTTCAGGTTTATGCACATTTCTTCCAGGATATCCCATTGCCTGAGCGACTAACCCAAAATCAGGATTAATCATGTCGGTTTCATTATCCGGCATCCCGCCCACTTCCATTTCCAGTTTTACCATTCCGAGAGTTCTGTTATTAAAAACAATTAATTTTACGGGTAATTTATACTGAAAAATTGTAGCCATATCACCCAGCAGCATAGATAGTCCTCCATCTCCACACATTGCAATAATCTGCTTATCGGGATGTGCCAATGAAGCTCCTATAGCCATAGGCATTGCATTGGCCATTGATCCATGATTAAAGGAACCTAACATCTTTCTTTCTCCGGTTCCTGTAATAAATCTAGCTCCCCAAACGCAACACATTCCTGTATCTACAGTAAAAATAGCGTCTTTTTTAGCTAATCGATCCAAAGTGTGTGCTACATATTCCGGCTGAATGGCATCTTCCTTGCCAAAATCTTTGACGTATTCAAGCTGGTTTTCCTTTACCTTTTCATAAAATGCCAACTGTTCGTTCAGGAAGTCAACATCTGTTTTTTCGTTCAACATCGGTAGCAAAGCCATGATCGTTTGCTTAACATCACCTGCTAGTCCCATTTCAAGCTTAGCTCGTCTTCCTAATCTTTCAGGACTCTCATCTATCTGAACGATTTTATTTTTTACCGGCATGAATTTCTGATATGGAAAATCGGTTCCCAAAAGAATAACCAGATCAGCCTCGTGCATGGCATGATAAGCAGAGGGAAAGCCCAACAATCCTGTAAGTCCAATTTCATTCGCATTATTAGGCTGAATGGCCATTTTTCCACGAAATGAATACCCAACGGGAGCTTTTAACAATTGGGATAATTCTATAACTTCAGTACTGGCTTCAGCAGCTCCTATCCCACAATAAAGGGTCACTTTCTTATTTTCATTGATAAGTGTTGCCAGACTTTTCAGCTCATCATCCGATGGTCTGATAACCGGACTGGTTTTAAATATTTGAGTTGAAGTAGAGCCCTCTTCTGCATCAAGTTCGGAAACATCACCCGGAAGACCTATTACAGCAACTCCTTTTTTTGAAATAGCATGCTGAATGGCTGTTTGAATCGTTCTTTGTACTTGTTCAGGACGTGTAATCATCTGATTATAGTAACTACAGTCATCAAAAAGCTTTATGGTATTGGTTTCCTGAAAATAATCCATTCCCATTTCATCACTAGGGATTGTGGAGGCAATAACCAACATCGGAATATGGGACCTGTGTGCTTCATATACTCCATTGATTAAATGAACATGTCCGGGACCACAACTTCCGGCACACACTGCAAAGCCGTCAAGCTCTGCTTCGGCTGCTGCTGCATAAGCGCCCACTTCTTCATGACGCACATGAATCCATTGGATACTGCTTTTCTTGACTGCGATATTGAGATGATTGAGACTGTCTCCTGTTACTGCATAAATTCTTTTCACACCCGCATTTTCGAGCATTTCAACAATTTGCTCTGCTATATTTTTAGCCATAATTAATAGATTTGGTGATTATTTTCTCTTTATAAAGAATGATAATAAGAGGATATAAATCCCTCTAATCCTATCAAATTTAGCTAATTAATTGGAACTTCCAGACAGTTTTAGTATTAAAACTTTGTTATTTTTTATTGAAATCCGGATCGTGCTAAAAGTTTACAACAGTCTATTTTATTCTATTTAAAAACAAATCGGCCGCCCATAAGGGCGGCCGATTCAATATTATTATTCGATCTGACTTAGACAACCACTTCAATCTGGTTTCTCAACAAATCTTCAAACTCGTCTCTTTTACGGATCAGGTGAGCCTTTCCATCAAGGAATAAAACTTCTGCCGGCTTTAATCTTGAATTGAAGTTTGAACTCATTTCAAAACCGTAAGCTCCAGCATTATGAAACGCAAGAATATCTCCTTCTCTTACTTCATTTAGTTTTCTGTCCCAAGCAAATGTATCTGTTTCGCAGATATTTCCCACTACAGTATAAATTCTTTCAGCTCCTTTTGGATTAGATAAATTCTCAATCATATGGTAAGAATCATAAAACATAGGACGAATCAAATGATTAAATCCTGAGTTTACTCCAACGAAAACGGTAGCTGTAGTTTGCTTGATCACATTAGCTTTCACTAATAAATATCCACTTTTTCCAACCAGGAATTTCCCTGGCTCGAACCAAAGTTCGAATTTCTTTCCTGTAGTTTTTGAAAACTCAGAAATTACTTTTTCTACTTTTTTACCTAATGTTCTAACATCTGTTTCTTCTTCACTGTCCTGATAAGGAATTTTGAAACCACTTCCCATATCAAGATATTTCAGGTTAGGAAAATGCTCAGAAAGCTCCAGCATAATCTCCAAAGCCTGTAGAAATACGTCTGGATCTTTGATTTCACTTCCCGTATGCATATGAAGTCCTTCAACATTCAGGTTTGTACTTTTCATTACTCTTTCAATGTGACGAACCTGATGAATAGAAATACCGAATTTACTGTCGATATGCCCTGTTGAGATTTTATAGTTACCTCCGGCAAAAATATGGGGATTGATTCTTACTAAGATTGGATAAGTATTTCCGTATTTATTCCCGAATTGCTCAAGAATAGAAATGTTATCAATGTTTATATGAACTCCGAAAGTCATTGCTTCCTCTATTTCAGCTAAGTCAACACAATTTGGAGTAAATAATATTTTTTCTTTCGAAAATCCTGCCTTTAATCCAAGCTTAACTTCATTAATAGATACACAATCCAAAGAAGCACCCAAGTTCTTGACATACTTAAGGATATTGATGTTTGTCAACGCCTTCGCTGCATAGAAAAACTTTGTGTGTTTTAAAAAAGAAGATGTAAGCTTTTCGTATTGAACTTTGATGGATTCAGCATCATATACATACACCGGTGTGCCAAACTCATTGGCAATCTTTAGTAATTCTTTTGAATTCATAATTTCATTTTAACATAAAAAAAGGCAGATCCTTCGAAAAAAGAGCCTGCCACATTAATTATTTTTATGCAAGACAAGTCTTTTAAATATTCCAAACCTTAGAGAACTTTACAGCTCCCTTTTTTCCAGTTTTAATTTGTTTAAAATTTTGCATTGCTTGATTTTTATTTTTGCAAAAATACTATTTATTTTTTATTTTAAGAAAAATGATTTGAAAACCACCTTCTTAATAAAACTTGTAAAGTTTAAATTTCGCTATTATTTTGGTAACGGCAGGGTCTCAAAATCTCCACGAAGAAGTGCTAATTGCAATTCATTGTTCAAATCAACAGAAGATAAAGGGAGATCAATTTTCAGCTTAGCCAGTTTACTTAGTGTCTGAATCTGTGTAAATAAATCATAAAAACCAAAGGACATCACCTTTCCGTTTTCAATAATTAAAAATAATTTTTCTCCTAATTTCCTTCCTGTACCCAGCCAGAGTTCATTTCTTTTTCTAAACTCTATTTTTTGCTTTAATACAGCTACATCATTATATTCTTCTATGGCACCAATAAACTGAACCGCTTTTGTTCCCTGAGTAAATGATCTGAATTTGAGAATAGGCTTTTCCGTTTTATTGAGTATATTTTTTTCAACAACATATTTATTGTTTCTGAAATACAGCCCAAAAGGTAAAACTTCTTTTTTCTTAATATTCTTGGAGTTAAGGATAAGTTTTGCAATAATATCCGTTCCGGTAAGCTCAAAATTGATCTGTTCTACATTTTTCTGGATCTGTTCCCATTTTTTTGATTTGGAATTGAAAACCTTTTTTGAAAACTTATTGATATCTTGCGCATAATCAGAAAAGATAATTCTTCCTGCCTCGTCTTGAAAATAGACAAAACCCTTATCATTAGGGAGATCTTGTGTCAGTTCTTTAACCTTATTAATGTATGTTTTGGCATTGGTTTCATCATGTTGTTTCTGAATAATTTCGTTTTCAGTATCCTTTGATATCAAAAGCTTGAATAGCTCCAAGGTCGCTCTGGCATCTCCATCAGCACGGTGATGGTTGGTCAATGGAATTCCTAGTGATTTTACGAGCTTGCCCAATGAGTAGCTTACTTCATCTGGTATCAGCTTTTTCGCTAACGGGATGGTATCTAAGGTATTGATTTTAAAGTCATAACCCAATCGATTGAACGACTGACGAAGCATCCTGTAATCAAAATCGATATTATGCCCTACAAGCGTTGTATTTTCTGTGATTTCAATCACTCTTTTTGCTATTTCGTGAAACTTTGGAGCCGTTTTTACCATTTTAGGGGTAATATTGGTTAGTTTCTGTACAAAGGGAGTAATATCACCCTCAGGATTGACAAGGGATATAAACTGGTCAGTAATTTTCTGACCATCGTATCTGTAGATGGCAATATCTATAATGCATTCATGTCTATAACCTGCACCATTACTTTCTATATCTATAATTGAATACATTGTTTTTCCCTTTAACTGCTATTTCTAATTTATTTAAATCCTAATTTCTTTACCCTGATAATACTTTCCTCATGGGTGAAGATAACCTGCTAAAATAACAAAAAATATATCAAATTATAGCAGGTCATCATAGATTATACATCAGAATTATCTTCTTCTACCTCCCAAGCCAAACATTCCCAGAATTGCTTTTGCGCCTTCACGCATTAGGGTATTTGTAAAAGTTCTTCCTGCTGAGCTCTGTAGCACCTGTTCAAACATTCCAGGTTCTTCTTTTACCGGTCTTGTTCTTTGAGTAGATGTTGGGTTTTGAGCAGCTTGTTCCATTCTGTTAGTTAAGATTTCATAGGCCGATTCTCGATCTATTGGCTCTTCATATTTTGCTACTAATGCCGATTGTGCAGTCAGTTCTGAAATCTCAGCCTCACTAAGAACGTCCATTCTGGATTCTGGTGAGATAAGATAAGTATGAACTAATGGTGTTGGAATCCCCTTTTCATCCAAAGCGGTTACAAAAGCTTCTCCAATTCCCAGATTCTGAATAAGGCTGGAAGCATTATAATATTCTGTAATAGGATAGTTTTCTACTGCCTTGGAAATCTCTTTTTTATCTTTTGCGGTAAAACCTCTAAGAGCATGCTGAATCTTCAAACCTAATTGTGACAGCACATTTTCCGGGACATCACCTGGAATTTGTGTAATAAAATAGATTCCCACCCCTTTGGAACGGATCAGCTTTACCATCGTTTCAATCTGCGAAAGAAGAGCCTTTGATGCTTCATCAAAAAGTAGGTGAGCTTCATCTATAAACAACACTAGCTTTGGCTTTCCACTATCACCCTCTTCAGGAAAAGTCATATAAATTTCCGCAAAAAGTGAAAGCATAAATGTGGAAAACAGTTGTGGCTTATTCTGAATGTCTGCTACCCTTAAGATATTCACTACTCCTTTTCCGTCTCTTGTTTCCAGCAGGTCGTTAACATCAAAGCTTAATTCTCCGAAGAAATCTGCTGCTCCTTGCTGCTCCAGCGCAACAATAGATCTTAAGATTGCACCTAAAGAAGCCGGTGCTATTGAACCGTAATTGGCTGCAAGCTCAGCTTTTCCCTGAGCATTGTCTGTCACGTATTGCAATACTTTTTTCAGGTCATTAAGATCAATCAATGGCAACCCTTTATCATCACAGTATTTGAAGACAATAGACATGATACTTTGCTGAGTATCATTAAGTTCAAGAATCTTACTCAATAATACCGGCCCGAATTCTGTTACCGTTGCTCTCAGCTTTATTCCTTTGCCTCCTGAAATACTCATCAATTCTACAGGAAACCCCTGTGGAGTATATGGAAGCTGGGTTTTTGCATATCTCTCCTCAATAATAGAATTCATCTGGCCTGCTTCTGCAATTCCCGAGAAATCTCCTTTGATATCCAATACAAGAGAAGGGATTCCTGCATGAGAAAGCTGTTCTGCAAAAACTTGTAATGTTTTGGTTTTACCGGTTCCGGTTGCTCCGGCAATAAGACCGTGGCGGTTGATTGTTTTCAAAGGAATGGTTACGTTCACTTCAGAAACGACTTCCCCGTCCAGCATTCCTTTTCCTAATATAATATGCTCTCCCTTGGGAGTGTATTTAGTATTTAATTCTTCAATAAATTGTGCTTTATCTGCCATTTGATCTCTTTTTTAAACTTATAAATATAAAAGTTTTTATAAAATATTTAATGATATTTCCCACCAAACTTCTATAAACAGCCTTGGGAAACAGTTTTGCTCCTATTTAAGCAAATTTCAAACCATGACAGGGAAAAACCAGAAATTATATGGATTACAAAATTGTCCCGTAAATGAAACATGATAAAAAACAGCATTTATGCATTAGCATTATGTAAGGCATTCTTTTTGCTGAAAAAAACAAGCAACATTAAACAATCGTTTAACATAGTATTGAAAGAAACTATCAATGGGATTTAACATTTCATTTAGAATTTATCTAATACTTTGTATCTTTAACTATTAAAAAAATACCCAATGAAAATTGAACAAATATATACGGGCTGTCTGGCTCAGGGTGCCTATTATATTGTATCAGAAAATGAAGCTATCATTATCGATCCGCTAAGAGAGGTAAAACCCTACCTGGATCGTCTGGAAAAAGACAATGTCACTTTAAAATATATTTTTGAAACCCATTTCCACGCAGATTTTGTTTCCGGACATTTGGATCTGAGTAAGAAAACGGGCGCTCCTATTGTATACGGACCCACTGCGGCGCCTGAATTTGAAGCCATTATTGCAGAAGATAATCAGATTTTTGAGATTGGAAAAGTAAAAATCAAAGTATTGCACACCCCTGGTCACACCATGGAAAGCAGCACGTACTTATTAATTGACGAAAATGGTACCGAAACAGCCATTTTCACAGGGGACACCTTATTTTTAGGGGATGTAGGAAGACCTGATCTTGCTCAAAAGGCTACAAACCTTACTCAGGAAGATCTTGCAGGTATTCTCTATGACAGTCTTCAGAACAAAATTATGCCACTGGATGACAGTATTACTGTTTATCCTGCCCATGGCGCAGGTTCTGCATGTGGAAAAAATATGCAAAAAGAAACGGTAGACATTTTAGGAAATCAAAAAAGAACAAATTACGCACTTAATCAGCCTGACAAAGAATCTTTCATTAAGGAAGTACTTGACGGATTAACGGCTCCTCCTAAATACTTCGGAATGAATGTAGCCATGAACAAAAATGGTTATGAAAGTCTGGATGTAGTTATGGACAAAGGACTGCAACCTGTTTCTCCTGAAGATTTTGAAGCATTGGCAGAAGAATCCGGCGCTTTAATTCTGGATACAAGAGGTGCTGCAGAATTCCATAAAGGTTTTGTTCCTAATGCCATCAATATTGGATTAAAAGGTGATTTTGCTCCTTGGGTAGGAACTCTGATCGTAGATGTAAAGCATCCTTTATTACTGATAACAGATGAAGGTACTGAAGAAGAAGTGATTATCAGATTAAGCAGAGTCGGCTTCGATAATGTAGTAGGATATCTGAATGGTGGTTTTGAAGCATGGAAAAATGCCGGTAAGGAAATAGATGAAGTAAAAAGAATCTCTCCTGCTGAATTTGCTGAACAGTTTACAGCAGATTCAACAGTAATTGATGTAAGAAAATTAACAGAATATTCTGCAGAACATATTGATAACGCCTACAACAGACCTTTGGACTCCATAAGCGACTGGGCTCGTAATCTTGACAGCTCCGAACATTTCTTTCTTCACTGTGCGGGAGGGTATAGAAGTATGATTGCAGCAAGTATACTTAATTCACACGGAATCAGAAACTTTACTGAAATCGAGGGAGGTTTTAATGGGATCAAAAAAACAGAAAAACTTCCAACTACGGATTTTATATGCCAATCCAAAACGTCTTAGGCTCATGAAGATTAAATTTTTTGGATTTATCCTGGCATCTGCTTTTATGTTAAGTGCCTGTAAAACAACTCACACAACAGAAATTCCTAAAGCTAACATCAAGGAAGTAGTAACCAGTTCGGATGTAACATTGGTAGACGTAAGGATTCCAGAACAGTACGCTGCGGGAACGGCGAAGAATGCCATTAATATTCCTTTGGCTGAAATTCAGAACAACATTGAAACTCTTAAAGGTAAAAAAGTTGTTGTTTTCTGTAATAAAGGAGTACAAGCAGATCAAGCAATGGAAATTTTAAAGAAAAATGGTGTGGAGGCCTATGATGGAACGAGTTGGAAGAATGTAAAAGGTATCCAGGACCAAGCTGATAAAAAATAAATTAATAACCCAAGATTATGTCACAAAAATTTCAGGAAATCATTAATTCCGATAGACCTGTACTTATTGATTTTTTTGCTACATGGTGCCAACCTTGTAAGGTTCAGTCATCAGTTTTAAATACTGTAAAGGAAAATATTGGTGAAGGAGCCAGAATTATAAAGGTAGATGTAGATCAATACCCTGCTCTGGCAGCACAATATGGTGTTCGAGGAGTTCCTACTTTGGCGATCTTTAAAGAGGGAGAGCTTCTTTGGAAAGAAAGCGGAGTACATGATGTCAACACATTGACTCAGCTTCTACAGCAATATACTTAAGATAAAATTAAGGCTGAGTTTTGGTAAAACTCAGCCTTATTTTTTGTCTATTTTTATCAATGGATTGAGAAACCATCCCGATCATTTAAAAACTGGAAGTGCTTTCTAAAATCTTTCAGTTCATTCATATCTAGTTCTGCTGATACAATATTTCCATCTTTATGTGAGATTTCTCTTCCATCAGCAAAAAAGCAATGAGAGCTTTCCTGATACAACAGGTTATTCCCATCCGTTCCTATTCTGTTTAAGCCAAATACAAAAGACAGGTTTTCAATAGCCCTTGCTTTTAAAAGATGTTCCCATGCTCCTACTCTTTTTTCAGGCCAGTTTGCAATATATAAAACGGCATCATAATCGTCATTATTCCTTGCAAATACCGGAAAACGGAGATCATAGCAAACCTGAAGTAAAAACCTTACTTCTTTATACTCAATGATTATCCGATCTTTACCGGGAGTATATACTTTATCTTCACCAGAAAAGGAAAATAAATGTCTTTTATCATAGAAAGAAACTTCACCGTCCGGCTTTACAAAGTACATCCTATTATAGAAATTACCATTTTCCTCCACAGGAGCACTTCCACAGAATGCAGCATTTTTCTCTTTTGAGATTCTTTTTAAAAACTCAAGGGATTCTTCATTCCTATCGGACACCTCTGCAGCATCCATACAGAACCCAGTTGAGAACATTTCAGGAAGAAGATAAAGATCAGCTTCAAGGTATTGAAGTTCTTTCTCTATTATTTTAAAATTTTCAGCTTTATTTTTCCAGACAATATCCAAATTGAGCCCTACAATCTTCATTTTTTTATTTTTAAATTATTTCAATATCTGCTTTATAAAAATACGGCTTTTATATTTACTAAGGAAAGAGGAATCGTATTTCTTAATATTTATTAAAGTCTGCTATTTTTGTAGTATTCAATATCTTTCGGTTTCATTTTTGATGCAGCTACTTTTTATTAATATCATTAAACATTAAAAAATTTATGAAGAAATTGGTTTTTATGATGATGATATTCTTTTTCGGCGCCACCGCTAATGCTCAAGCATGGACAGGAAAAGGAGATCAAAAGGTTCAGCTGGGTTTAAGTGCCTGGGGATATGGAACTGGTATAACAGGAACCTATGACTACGGCCTTAATAAGCTCATATCAGTAGGAGCCGGTCTTAACGGTTATTTTAGCAATTATAAGAACAATGATAAGGACAATCGTGTGTTTGTTTTTGGGAGGCTAAACTTTCACCTACAAGAAGCCCTAAGTTTACCTGCTAAATTAGACATCTACCCTGGTGTTGACGTAGGGGTAGTTGGAAAAGACTTTGGAATAGGTGCCCATATTGGCGCACGTTACTTCTTTACTGAAAGAATTGGGGTATTTGCAGAGGTGGGTAACAATGGAAGTCTCGGCGTTTCATTCAATTTATAATCAAATAGTCTTTAAATATGACAAAGCTTCTCGTTTCGGGGGGCTTTTTTATTTGGCATAGTTTTGATAATTGTTACCTTTGCAAATTAAAATCTAAAATTTATTAATGGAAATAGCAATCAAACTCTTTCAGTTCATTCTGAGTATCTCTATACTTGTAGTTCTTCATGAGCTTGGGCACTTCTTACCGGCCATATGGTTTAAAACAAGAGCCGAAAAATTCTTTCTTTTCTTTGATCCTTATTTTTCAATTTTCTCAATGAAGAAAATCAACGGAAAATGGAAGTATAAATTCTTCTCTCAAAACCTACCGGATACTGAAGTAACAGAGGTCAACGGAAAGAAGGAAGAAGTTCCTATCGATATATCTAAACTTCCAGATACTGACTGGAGAAAGTATCCTGAACAAACTAAATACGGAATTGGATGGCTTCCTTTCGGAGGTTATGTAAAAATTGCCGGAATGGTGGATGAAAGTATGGATATTGCTCAAATGAAAAAACCGGCTGAATCATGGGAATTCAGATCTAAACCGGCTTGGCAAAGACTAATCATCATGCTAGGTGGTGTTACGGTAAACTTTTTCCTTGCGTGGTTAATCTTCTCCGCATTAGTTGGAAAGAATGGAGAAACCATCTTTGAAGCAGACAAAATTACAACTCCACTTCATTACACAGAAGCTGCTAAGAAAATGGGCTTCCAGGATGGAGACAAAATATTAAAAGTTGACGGAAAAGTTCAAAAAGACTTCAAGAAGCTTGCACTAGATGTTTTATTAAGTGACGAAATTACCGTTTCAAGAAACGGAAAAGAAGTTACTTTCCCTACCAATGATGATGGAAAGGTAATGGCATTTCATGATCCTGAACCAAGATCATTCTTAACACCAAGAATGACTCCAATTGTTGATACTATTGTTACAAAATCAACTATTGATGCTGGATTAAAGGTTGGTGATAAAATACTTGCTATCAACGGAACTCCCATTAGCTATTATGACGAACTTAAGCCTTTGGTAGTTCCTAATGCTGGAAAAGTAGTTGATTTCAAGGTATCAAGAAACAATCAGGTTGAAGATCTAAAAATTCCTGTTTCCAAAGAGGGAACTATTGGGATTCTTTCTTTTAAGGAAATTCAAAAATACATGGTTCATAGCGACTATGGTTTCTTTAGCTCCATTAAAAGAGGGTTTACCCTTACTATCGAGAGTTTAACTTACCAGATTAAGCAGTTTAAATTAATTTTCAATAAGAAAGTTCAGGGATACAAAAAAGTAGGGGGACCTATTGCCATTGTAAAGAATATGCCTGTAAATAAAGATGCAGCAGGCCATGTTTCAATTGACTGGACGGCATTCTGGGGCTTTACAGCAATGTTCTCTGTATGGTTGGCATTCCTAAACCTTATACCGATTCCGGGACTTGATGGTGGACACGTTATATTTACGCTGTATGAGATGATTGTAGGAAAGCCTGTACCTCAAAAAGTATTGGAAAATGCCCAAATGGTTGGTGTACTTTTCCTATTAGGTTTAATGTTACTAATCTTCGGAAGCGATATATTTAAGTGGCTTTCAGGAACTTTATAATTTTTTTGAAAATTTTTCTTAAAAATATTTGTAGGGTATAAATATTCGTCCTATATTTGCACCACTTAAAACAAAGGACATTCCTCCTTAGCTCAGTTGGTTAGAGCATCTGACTGTTAATCAGAGGGTCGCTGGTTCGAGCCCAGCAGGAGGAGCCAAAAAAGACTTACAGAAATGTAGGTCTTTTTTTATGCACATACCTTACAGCCTCACATTTTTGCATTAAATGGTAAACAGATCATTTATTTGTTCTTGACCTAAACAGAAGCAATCACCCCTATTATAGCGATAATAGCATCAAATCTTCAAGGCACAAAATAAAATCCAAGCAAAATGGAAATTCGCAGTTTTGAATCAAGATTGAAAGCTCAATGAGGCAATATTATTTCGTTTGATGATACAAACAGAATTGTCTCATATTTTTCAACAAATCAAACTACTCTGTTTTGTGTAGATAGAAAGCCTTTATTTTAAAGGGAACAAATCGTTAAAATAAGCTTGTCAAAGGAGAAAAAGGTGATTTTTCGAGCCTATCATTTAACCATTGTGAAATTTTATGTAATTTTAATTTATTGAAAAATAAATCGATAGCACTTTTCGTGAAATATTAAGAGACAAAAACTTGCTTGGTACGGATATTCATATTATATTTGCACCACTTAAAACAAAGGACATTCCTCCTTAGCTCAGTTGGTTAGAGCATCTGACTGTTAATCAGAGGGTCGCTGGTTCGAGCCCAGCAGGAGGAGCAAAAAGACTTACAGAAATGTAGGTCTTTTTTATTTTCAAGCGTTAATACATTCATGGCTTCCGCTGAAATATTACCCACGACAAAAATGATTAATTCTATCTGAACTCTGCGCATTTGAAATAATACATTTTTTGATAAAGATCCTTACAAATTCTTTATTTCATTTTATCAGAAAAACATCATTATCTGAGCAAAATATCTCGTAAATACAATCACTTTTCACATCTTTATTAAACCCCTGATTCTTTAGAATTTAGGTCTAAAGATTTACCCTAAATTTTTTAGCATATCATAGTACTATTTTCGTTAAATTTGTCGTTTTACATATAACAGTAAAAATATTTTACTTTTTTATATATTTTTTAAAAAACTGCATACTTTTTGTTTGTGCTAATTGCCTGAAGAAACGAATGATGTTAAACAATAACTCCAAAAAACACTATTTTTTATTTTTTTTCTTGACTTTTACCAGTTTCGTATGCGCCCAAAACAAGGCCAGCGGTAAAATAGTTGATGAAAAAAGCAATAAAGAACTCAGCAAAGTTGATATCTTCATCAACGATAACAAAACGCCTACCCTTACGACAACCTCTGGAAGTTTTACTGTTCAGTCTGACAGTCTTATTCATAAATTAAAATTTTCCAGAAAAAACTATACTCCGGAAACTCTAGAAATTACCCCTGAAAATGCAGAAAATGTTTTCATTCAGCTTTCTCAGGCTAAAGTAAGCAGTATTCAGGAGGTGGTTATTCAGGCGGGGAAAACCAAATACAAAAACAAAAAGGAAAATCCGGCATATGCCATCATGCAAAAAGTATGGGCACAAAAAAGGAATAACGGATTAGAAAAATTTGATACCTATTCTTACAAAGAATATGAAAAGATTGAATATGACCTCAACAACATAGATAGTGCATTTATGAAGAAAAAGATCTTTAATAAGCTCGACTTCATATTCACCTATGCAGATTCTACAGCAAGCGGGAGACTTGGGCTTCCGATATTCCTAAATGAAGCGGTTTATGAAAACTATGGAAAAAATAAACCAAGCACAGATAGCAAAAGAACGTTGGTCGCTCAAAAAACCTCAGGTTTTCAAGACAATCAGGTGATTACTGTTTCTGCCAAGAACCTGTATCGAGATATCAATATTTATGATAATACCCTAAATTACTTTGATATAGGATTTCAAAGTCCTGCCGGAACAGATGGGTTTGGAACTTACGATTATAGTTTAGTTGACACCATTTCTATTCGAGGAGAAAAAGCCTTTCAAATAAGGTATCAACCTAAAAGAAAAGATGTACTGGCATTCCAGGGAAATCTTTATATAGATACAGACACTTATGCTGTTATAGGAGCTACTTTAAAGTCAACACAAAAAATCAATGTTAACTTTATCAACAGTGTTTATACTCAATTGGAATATGATAATCCTGATGAGACCACATTCCTGCCTAAAAAGCTTGTTACTGAGTTTGAAATGAGTCCTTTTTCGAAAAAGAAAGGATCTAAAAGCATTATAGCCAAAAGATCTGTTGATTATTCTAATTATGAATTCAACAAGCCTCTGGACCCAACTGTATTTAAACGAAAAGAAGAAGAGTACGAAGATAAATTTACCGATAAAGATGATGCTTATTGGACTAAGGCAAGACCCGATACCTTATCAAAATCAGAACAAGGAGTTTATCAAATGCTGGATCAGCTACAACAGACTCCAAAATTCAACAGAATGGTAAAACTGTTTGAAACCCTTGGCTCTCGTTACTATAATGCATTTAAAGGTATAGATATAGGCCCTATTTTCTCAATATATGGAAGAAATGATGTAGAGGGAGACAGAATAAGATTAGGGGCAAGGACCTATTTTGGTTTGAATGACCCTTGGAGAGTTCAGTTTTATACCGCTTATGGATTTAAGGATCACCAGGTAAAATATGGGGTTGAAGCAAGATATATGTTCAATAGGCTCAACAGATTTATGATTGGTGCCGGAACGAGTAGAGATATTGTTCAGCTTGGAGGACAACTGACCTCAGGTGACGGGGTTGCATCCCGTTCTCTATCTTCAAGTACCTTTTTTGCAAGAGGCGAAAACATTTCTTTAAGTTCTGTAAATCAAACCAGTGTTTTTGCTGCTATTGAACCTTGGAAGAATATCCAAATAAGAGTAGATGGAGTAATGCAGAGCATTAAATCTGCTATTCCTGAGAAATTCAACCTTATGTATTATCAGGATGGTCAATTGAGAAAAACAGTGAATGACTCCCATGTCACCATAAGCATAATCGCTAAACCAGGGGCAAAATTCTCTCAAACCGGTATAGACAGATACCAAGCACGAAATTTGGCACCTACGATTGTTTTAAGATATACAAGAGGTATTGAGGGGCTTTTCAATGCAGACTTTAACTATAACAAACTTCAGTTTATGTTTTCTAAGCCGTTCTTAATTGGAACCATTGGAAAAACGGTGGTCAACTTTGAAGCAGGAAAGAACTTTAATACAGTTCCTCTGGCATTACAAAATATCATTCCTGCAAACCTTTCATATGGCTTAGTTCCAAATTCATTCTCTCAGCTTAACTATTATGAGTTTGTTACAGATGCCTATACTACGCTTAATCTAGAGCACCATTTTAATGGTAAGATACTTTCCTACATTCCTTTGATAAAAAAATTAAAGTTTAGAGAAGTAGCTTTTATCAGAGCAGCATATGGAACTTTAAGTGATGCTTCAAAGGCCATTAATGTAGAAGGATTTAAATATTCTGCTCCTAATGAACATATCTACTATGAGTATGGATTCGGAATCGAAAATATCGGTATTGGTAACCTTAGATTATTTAGGGTAGATTTCAACTGGAGAGGTAATTACCTTGACAGACCTGATGTTTCAAAGTTTGGTGTTAAAGCTGGAATCCAGGTAGGATTCTAAATAGATATAAAATAAAACATGATAATGGGCGGCTTCTTCGAAGCCGCCCATTTTATTTTCAAATCTTATCCAATATATATTTTAATAATAGAACTTTCGAATATTATATTAATAGTTGGAAAATATTACAAATCTTAACAATTACAAGGCATAGGATCAATAACAGCATTTAAGCAGTGTTGTTGCTGCCATGCGGTTAATCCACACCATTCTATACATGTTGTTGCCAGAAAGTCAGGACATCTATAATCATTTCCTGCTTTGATTGATTTCAACTGTTCTTTGGTAATTTTTCTAATATTTTTCATCTGATTAGACCTTCATCTGATTAATCATTAAATACACTCGCAAGGCTCTTCATAAACATTTGATGGGCAATGCATTTTTTGCCAGGCAGTCCATCTACACCAAGATACACAAGAATTTGCTACTGGTGGGCATGTTCCTGCTCCTCCATTAATTGCTTTCAAATTTTTCTTTGTTAGTTTTTTTAGATTTTTCATAGATATTTTGTTTTAATTTATTGCCTACTCTTTATGCTTTTCGGCTTACGCAAGTGATTTATTATTTGATGGTTAACAAATATATAAATTTTTCACTGATGAATGAAAATTATGAAAAAATATCCTGCCAATCTATTGAAAACAAAAAGCCTCGGTAAATACCGAGGCTTTAATCTTTATAAAACGCTTAAAATTATGCGTTTGGTTCTACAGATACGAAAGATCTGTTGTTTGCTTTCTTTCTGAAAACTACTTTACCATCTACTAATGCAAACAAAGTGTGGTCTTTACCGATACCAACATTATCACCTGGGTGGTGTTGAGTACCTCTTTGTCTAACAATAATATTTCCGGCAATAGCTGCTTGTCCTCCGAAAATCTTCACACCTAATCTTTTAGAGTGAGACTCTCTACCGTTCTTGGAACTACCGACTCCTTTCTTGTGTGCCATTTTATTACTGGATTATTTATTAAGTGCTTTAAATTGATCAATATTCTTAATGATAGCAGCATCTACTTCTTCATGAGTAAGAATATTCTTTTCTAATTCAACTTTAACTGCTTTACCTAAAGTAATCAAAGTTTCTCTGTTCTCTTTAGACTGAGACAAGTTGTTTTTCTTTAAGTGGTAGTTCAGCTCGTGATCTTCACCAAAGTTAACAGTTGCGTGGTCAGAAAGAACTTCTGCTTTCACAGTTTCTTTTTTAGCAGCTTTTTTAGCTCCACCTTCAAAACCAGTAATACCAGTGATTACGATTTGAGTTAAAGATTGTCTGTGACCGTTTTTCACTTTGTAACCTTTTCTTCTTTTCTTTTTGAAAACGATTACTTTATCAGCTTTTACGTGGTCTAGGATCTCTGCTTCCACAGTGATACCGCTTACAGCTGGGGCGCCTACAGTGATTGCTCCGTTTACAGTAAGAAGAACTTTATCGAAAGAAACTTTTCCTCCTTTATCTCCTTTTAAACGGTTTACAAACAACTTCTGGTCTTGCTCAACTTTGTATTGAAGCCCTGCTATTTCTACAATTGCAAACATTGTTTATAAAATTTTTAGTTATTTCGAGGTGCAAATATACAATTAAATTTCTAAATAGCTTACAATCAAAGCAATGTTTTTTAAATAAAAAACAAATTCACTATGTTTTGAATAATTTTTCATAATAATGTGCTCATATATAAGAGATAATTTTATAACTTCGTTTCACCAACTAAATTATTATATGAAAAGAAACTTTAATCTCTGCTTACTAGCAGGCGCCATTGCTGGATCATTTCTGACAGCATGTAGTGATGACAAAATGGAAGACACCGCTCTACCACAACAAGAAACACTTAATGCAAAGGTTGAACAACCTAGTGAACTTGAAAAAGTATGTTACTATGTAGACAACAACTGGAGTAACAATTCAGTTTTAGTGACTGGACTTCAAAACGCAACAGACACTAATTTTATGAATTCTCAAATGACTAAGATTGCAAGCTTATGGGGAAGAAGCAATCCTACACTAAGATTTGTGAATGATCCATCCAATTTCAATTCAACGTATAATGCGATTTCCTATTCTACGGGAAAGATCTATTATGGGTATGCGATCTATTATGACGCAAAGGCTAAAGGGGGAGACATTGTAAACGCAATGATCCTAGCCCATGAATATGGCCACCAGCTACAATATATATTCGGACTTCCGTCTGTAAATGAAAATACAGCAAGACCCAATGAATTGGAAGCAGATGGATTTGCAGGATATTATCTAAGAAGACCAAATGGTTACAACAAAACCAACTTCTCTGAGATCGCATCAGCCTATGAGTTTGCACAAAGCATTGGAGATTACCAAACATCAAGCCCTGGACACCACGGAACACCTGCACAAAGAAGATCTGCAGTTCGTTTAGGATTCCTATTGGGACAGTATGATCTTGATGCATCAAATTTTGACTATAACTTCTTCTATTACTATCAGGGGGTTCTTAACGGAACTTATAAAGTAGCAAAAAATACTGCCAACCCTGAAATTGATGCTTATATGAGCCAGTATATAGACGAGTTGAGAAAAATTCAGTCTGGTGAAATTTCTGCAGAAGAATTTAAACACCTTCAATAATCGAAACATTCATTTTTAGCATATTTAAGAAAGGAGGTAGACGAACATGTTCTACCTCTTTTTATTTGATTTGAAAAATAACGGAAGTTTATTTACTTTTGAGCCATATCCTATAATAATGAACAGAGATCTCTACATTGACTTCGCAAAAGGACTGGCTACCCTATCCATCATCTTTATCCATACAGCTTTTTGGTCGGGGCAATTTTATATTCCCGCAGAAGTAAGGGTATTTTCCCTTGTTTTTGATGTCGCGCTCTTCTATGCATTAAGCGGAATCACCTCTGGAGCAAATATTGAAAAAACCTTTTACAGGTTATTGAAACTACAAATCACTTATATGATCTTTGTAACGTTCCTTTTCTTTTTAGATTACTTCTTTAAGATTTTCGGACTGACTTTCTTTTCGTTGGAATGGTTGCAGAGTTTTTACTCAACCTTTGGATCAAAATACTCTGCCACTGAAATATCAATGATCCCTCAATGGCAAAACCTTGGTAACTGGTATCTTCATCAATATACCAATGCAGATACATTTCCGGTAGTCATGGGAAGTTTTTGGTACCTGAAAGTATATTTTATCCTAACTGTTTTTGGTGTATTAATCCTAAGGTTTTTTCCAAAGCACATTAACTGGTTCATTGGTCTTTGCATTGGTCTTACGCTACTATTCAATATATTCCCTGAATACTATCCGGCAGGACAGGTAGGTTATGTAGCATTTTATCTTGCTGTATTTCTAATTGGAAACAAAATGCGTGGGAAAAAAATTCCCACTAAAGCAATTCCTATTTTATATGCTCTTGTTGCCATTGCATTAACATGGATGTTTTGGTACTATGGAAATGAAATCTTTTATAAGATCAACAAAAATAAATTTCCTCCTAAAATCCCTTATATCATCTGGGCACAATTCTCATTGGTAACCTTATTCGTTTTATACAACAGATTAAAAGTCACTCAGGATAACTTCATCACCTACATCGGTAAAAATGCTATTTTCTTCTATTTTGCACAGGGAATAAGCTCTTCATTGGTTTATTTTCTGGTAGTTCCATTAAAGGAAAACATGCCTTGGTGGCTTTTGATGATGCTTGTTTATGTTATTAATATCATTCTGGCATTCATCATTTCTTCAGGATTGAAAAAAGTAGACAGTCTGGGATGGAATATTTTGGAATTCCTAAGAAGAAAGACCGCTTCTTGATATTTTACCGGTCAAATTGAAATAAAATGATCTTTATTATCGCAATTTATTTTATTTTTACAAAAAATTCAAAACATGTTTAAGTTGAAACTTCCTACCGATCCAAGGTGGGCAAATATTGCAGAAGGAAACATAGGAGAAATTTTAACGGATCATGCGTGGTGTGAACAGAAAGCCACTACAAATGCCATCAGTTTAATCAATATGCTCCCCGAACATCCGGAAATCATCACAGAACTTATTGCCATTGCGCAGGAAGAACTTGACCATTTCAGCCAGGTTCATGAGATTATCAAAAAGAGGGGATTTGTTTTCGGAAAAGCCAGAAAAGATGATTACGTCAATGAACTGGCTAAGTTTGTTGTTCAGGGAAGCAGAGAAGACCTGATTGTTGACAAACTGCTTTTCGCAGCCATGATTGAAGCAAGAAGTTGTGAAAGGTTCAAAGTTCTTACCGAAAACATTAAGGATGAAGAGCTTAAAATTTTTTATAAAGAATTAATGATCTCAGAAGCTAATCACTATACTACTTTCATTGGTTTCGCAAGACAGTTGGGCGATATTGAAAAGGTAAACAAACGTTGGGAAGAATGGCTGGAATATGAAGCCAGTATTATTAAATCCTACGGTAATAAAGAAACTATACACGGTTAAAATATAAATAGTAAAAAATAAACGTTGAAGAAACCAAGCTTTGAAAGTATTACCAATTTTTTTCTGAAAAACTTTTTTCAGGGGTTGGTTATTATTGGGCCTATTGGACTTACCATTTTTGTAATCTGGTATATTGTCAGTGCTATTGATAATCTTGTTCCTTCGCTTGCAAAACAGGTTCCCGGACTTGTTTTTGTTTCAACCATATTATTTACTGCTATTTTAGGATTTCTGGGAAATAAATTTGTGGTGGGAAGATTTTTCTTCGACACTATGGATAGTTTATTGGAAAAGACTCCCGGAGTAAAGCACATTTATACTCCTACTAAAGACGTTATGTCTTCATTTGTGGGTGACAAGAAAAAATTCAACGATCCTGTATGGGTAAAAACCAATGAAAATCCGGAGATCTGGAGAATCGGTTTTTTAACCCAAAAAGAAATGTCGGACGTTGACAAGCATAATTACGTTGCGGTATATTTACCCCACTCGTACGCAATTTCAGGGTGGGTAATTGTTACTGAAGAAAAA
Organism: Chryseobacterium oncorhynchi; assembly: GCF_002899895.1. Lineage (GTDB taxonomy): Bacteria > Bacteroidota > Bacteroidia > Flavobacteriales > Weeksellaceae > Chryseobacterium > Chryseobacterium oncorhynchi. Next base: position 20,105 of record NZ_PPEI02000006.1, on the reverse strand, counting down.
AACATCAAACCTGTAGTGGGAATGACAGCAGCGTCTGCAATGAAGTTTGCAGTAAGCGGTGGTGTAGCAGGATTCCATTCTGATGAAAATATATTTAAGGCTCCGGAGTAAGCTCTATCACCTTATCTATACTTTGATGAATTTGAAAATTATTTTCAAACAAATTTTCTTTACATACAATTTAAAACATAATTAACTCATGAAATTACCGTACGCAGAACCTTTCCGCATTAAAATGGTGGAAGAAATCTATCAATCTACCAGAGAAGAAAGAGAACAATGGCTTAAAGAAGCCAATTATAATCTTTTCAATTTAAAATCTTCACACGTATATATCGATCTTTTAACAGATTCAGGAACCGGAGCAATGTCTGACAAACAATGGGCAGCATTAATGACCGGAGATGAAAGCTATGCAGGATCACGTTCTTTCGAACAACTACAGAATACCGTTGAAAGAATTACCGGTTTCAAATATCTATTACCAACCCACCAAGGCAGAGCAGCTGAAAATGTTCTTTTTTCTGTATTGGTAAAGGAAGGAAATGTAGTTCCGGGTAACTCTCATTTTGACACAACAAAGGGACACATCGAATTCAGAAAGGCACATGCCATTGACTGTACAATAGATGAAGCTTTTGATATTAATGACTTACATCCATTCAAAGGAAATATTAACCTTGAAAAGCTCGAGGAAATTTATAAAAGCCACCCTAAAGAAAACATTCCTTTCTGCCTGATTACCATTACCTGTAATTCTTCAGGAGGCCAGCCTGTTTCTTTGGAGAATATGAAAGCCGTAAAAGAACTTTCTGATCAATATGGAATTCCTGTATTTTTCGACTCGGCAAGGTTTGCAGAAAATGCCTATTTCATTAAGAAAAGAGAACAGGGTCAGGAGAACAGAAGCATCAAGGAAATTTGCAAAGAAATCTTTTCCTATGGTGATGGTATGACAATGAGCTCTAAAAAAGACGGATTAGTAAATATCGGTGGATTTATCGCTCTAAACAATGAGGAAATCTTCAGAAAAGCATCCAGTTTTACGATCATTTATGAAGGGTTTATTACCTATGGCGGAATGGCAGGAAGAGATATGGCTGCATTGGCTGTAGGTCTTGATGAGGCAACCGAATTCGCTTATCTTGAAAGCAGAATCTCTCAGGTTGAATACCTTGGTCATAAATTGATAGAATATGGAATTCCTGTTCAAAAACCAATCGGAGGACATGCTGTTTTTATTGATTCATTAAATTTCCTACCAAATGTTTCCCGTGAAGAATATCCTGCACAAACCCTGGGTCTTGAAATTTACAAGGAAGCAGGAATCAGAACCGTTGAAATCGGAACATTATTAGCAGACAGGGATCCGGAAACAAGACAAAACCGTTATCCTAAGCTGGAATTGGTACGTCTTGCAATTCCTAGAAGAACATATACCAATAACCACATGGACTATATTGCTGCAGCTATAAAGAACGTATATGAGAGACGCGAAGAAATAGCTAAAGGCTATAAAATTACCTGGGAACCAGAGATTTTAAGACACTTTACTGTTCAGCTTGAAAAAGCATAATCATAAGAAGCAAAACCGGAAAAAAATTCCGGTTTTTTTTATCTTAAAACTTTATAATAAATAGGTTCTCCATCACCTCATCTTCTGAATACTCATCATTTTCAAAATCTTACTTTTAATTTTTTTTTGCATCTTATGCTTTCCATTTAACATTTCAACAATCCGCAATCAAAATAATTTATTTTTTCAAAATAGTGAATGTTTTTACTTTAATTTTGTGCCGATCTAAATGCAGATTAAAAAATAACTTAAACACTAACCTGAAAAAAACTATTATTCCGAAAATGAACAAAATTGCTGTCGTAGGCGCCGGTATTTCCGGCTTAAGCATGGCGAATTATCTCGAAAAACATAAGATAGACTACCACATCTATGAAAGAAGAAAAAAAGAGGATCTTGCAGGTCATGGTTTTCTCATTCCACAAGAGGGAATTGAATATCTAACCCAGATTATTGATTCCGATCTTCTTTTTGAACATGGAAGTTTTCTCAAAAAATACATTCAATATTCCCATACAGGAAAGATACTCACAGAGAAAGACCTCAACAATGTTTTTGCGATTTCAAGACATTCATTAATCAATCTTTTATCTCGGAATATCTCTCCAGAGAAAATAACCTATGAAAAAACAGTAATTCCCTGCGATCTACAAAAAGGAAGTTTGAAGCAGCCAGACGGAACCTATATTGAAGCTGATATTGCTATTATCTCCGATGGTTCCAGAAGCCGAATCAGAAGAAGTCTTTTTAAAGATGAAAAAATGAGGACAGTAAGAGAAAACGAGGTAGTCAATATTATTCAAGACAAAGAAATAGCAGACGGAATTGAGAATGATTTCATGAAATTCCATCATGATCAGGGTGGACTTACTTTTGGGATCCTCAAACTTTCTCATGACACCATTCTTTGGTATTCCCAATTCGATAATGAAAAATATAAGGTCAACGAATGCCCTGCTGATAACTTAAAAAAGTATATGCTTGAAATATTTGAAGAATGGCATCCATTAGTTTCTTCAATCATACAAAAATCCAGTTACGAAAACGTACATTTATGGTGTGTATATGAATTGGAGGAACTCAATCCGTTTCACACAGACAACATTGTATTCATAGGTGATGCAGCGCATCCTCTTATACCATTTACAAGTCAGGGTGTCACCTCAGCACTAAAGGATTCTTATATATTAACTAAATATTTAGTTGAGGAAGATTTTGTAACCGAAGCTTTCAAAAAATATGAAGCAGAAAGAAAACCGGAAATTGAAACCCACATCAAAAATGGCAGAGCTTTACTGAACCAGTTTTTGCTCCCGATAGATCAACATACAGACAATATTTTACCCATATCTTATAAATAAAATGTTCACCAATAACGACATCAACTTTGAAGCATTAAAAAGAAAAGCCTACAATGGAAGATGGGCTACACTTGAAGACGGGATTATTCCCCTAACCGCAGCTGATCCGGATTTCAGGACGGCTCCGGAAATAGAACAGGGAATCATCGAATATATTAAAGACGGTTATTTAAGCTACGGACCGTTTTCAGGGCTTCCGGAATTTAAAAAAAGTGTTGCAGACCATTTTAATCAGGAGAAACGCGGATCGTTCCTGCCCGAAAATGTTCTTGCCGTAAACAGCGCAGCGCAAGGAATGTTTTTAATTGCCTCCTATGTTTTGCAGTCTGGTGATGAAGCTATTATTCTTGATCCTGTAGATTTCTTGTTTAAAAAATCTGTGGAAACAGCTGGTGGTACCGTCAGGTTATGCCCTGTTGATACTACAACCGGAGAGATTGATTTTGAAAAACTAGTTTCGTTAATTACTCCAAAAACTAAACTTATCAGTATATGCAATCCCCATAATCCACTTGGCAAGGTTTACTCTAAAGAAACGTTGAAAAAGGTTTCTGAAATTGCTTCTGCTCATGATGTATGGGTAATGAGTGACGAAATCTGGAGCGATATTATTTATGACAATAAAAGTTTTCACACCTATTCATCTGTTTCTGATGAAGCAAAGAGAAAGAGCTTTACGGTTTATGGATTTTCAAAATCATTTGGAATTGCAGGGCTACGGATTGGTGCAGTTCTGTGTAATGACCAGGAAATTCTTGAGGACTTTATAGAAAAATCAAATTTCAATTCTACCATAGAAGGAGTTTCTACCCTATCACAGATTGCAGGGAGTGTGGCATTGGAAAAAGCAAAGCCTTGGTACAAAGAATTTTTGAATCACCTACAGCATAATCGTGACCTTGCCTTTAAAATATTGAGCCGCTCAGAAATCGTAACTCCTAATCTTCCTGAAGCCACTTTTGTATTATTTCCGAAGATTGAAAACGGTATGTCTAGTGAACAATTTACCCAACATGTTTTACAACAAGGAAAAGTTGCGATTGTTCCCGGATCAGAAAGATGGTTCGGAAAAGGAGCTGAGGGACATATCAGGATCTGTTTCTCTACTTCACAGGAAATTTTAGAAGAAGGCCTTAATAGAATCATTACAAGTTTTTAAAAAATTTATAATTTTCATTAAAACACGTTAATTGATTATTATTTTTCTTTCATTCATTAAAAACGATATAAAATTAAGATATCCATAACAATTAATTAATTTTAATGATGATTTAAAAATAAATATTGATAATTTTGAGTTAACCACCACACAAAATTATCAATATGAAGATAAAATACTTAAGCATCATTTTTCTCGGCGCTTCTACTCTATCCTATGCTCAACAGGTAAAAGATACCCTTGCAAAAGAATCAAAAATAGACGAAGTTGCCATTACCGGAAGCCGGAACAAAAAAAGAACAGTTATCAATACTCCCGTGCCCATTGATGTTATTGATATCAAACAGGTAAGCCAGGCGACAGGACAGGTGGAGGTAAACCAGCTTTTACAGTTTGCGGCCCCCTCTTTTAACTCTAATAAGCAGTCGGGTTCAGATGGTGCTGATGCGGTAGATCCGGCAACATTACGAGGATTAGGTCCAGACCAAACTCTCCTTTTGCTAAACGGAAAAAGATACCATCAATCTTCATTAATCAACCTTTTTGGAACTAAAGGAAGAGGAAATACAGGATATGATATGAATACCATCCCGATTGGAGCCATTAAAAGGGTGGAAGTTCTCCGTGATGGAGCCTCCGCTCAATATGGGTCTGATGCAATAGCTGGTGTAATCAACGTGATTCTTAATGATCGGGATAAAGGCTTTGAAGGAAATACTTTTTATGGAATGAATCTTTTTAAAAGTCCCGGAAATAATGATGTAGTTTCTGATCATAAAGTAGATGGGATGACCTTTGACTTCAGTGGAAATCTGGGAACAAAAATAGGATCAAAGGGAGGTTTTGGAAACTTCACTGCAGAATTTATTAATAAAGATTACGCAATAAGGAATGCTAACCCTGACATTTACAATCAACCGTCATTAGCACCCAGACAACGATTCGGAGATGCAAAAGCTCAAAATGTTTACTTTTTCGGAAACATTGAGTTACCATTATCTGATGGACTTACGTTCTACTCCCGCCAAGGATTTTCTCATAGAAACACCAAGGCCTATGCATGGACCAGAACAGCTGATGCAGACGGAAATATCCCTGAAATCTATCCCACAGGCTTCAATCCGATTGAAAACACTAGCATTACAGACTTCACATTTGATAACGGCTTAAAATTTAAAGTTGCCAACTGGGACGTTGATTTTTACAATGCATTTGGTAATAATAGATTTACCTATGATATTAATAACACCGTCAATGCCACTCTAGGAGCAAAATCTCCTACAAACTTTTACGCAGGCGGACATTCATTGCTGCAAAATACGACAGGCTTTAATGCCGTAAGACAGTTTAAGGTATTGGAAGGACTTAATATTGCCTTTGGTTCGGAATTCAGGTATGAAAAATTTGAAATCATCAAAGGAGAAGAAGCTTCTTACACCATGTATGATATCAATGGAAATCCGGTAACATCCAGTACTCCTGAAAGTTTACTTATTAAAAATCCTTTAAGTGGTGAGGTAAGACCGGGAGGCTCACAGGGGTTCCCTGGCTATTCTACAGACATCGGTAAGAGCAGAAATAATTTTGCAGCTTATGTAGATACCGAACTGGATATTACAAAAAAATGGATGATCAGTATAGCCGGAAGATTTGAGAATTATAATGATTTCGGAAGCACTATAAATGGCAAGTTTGCTACACGATATGCGATTACTCCGCAATTTGCTTTCCGTGGATCTGTTTCTACCGGTTTTAGAGCCCCTTCCCTTGCTCAGAAATATTACGCTCAGCAGTTTACCAATTTCCAAGGGGGTAAACTCGTAACCATTCAATTGGCTTCTAATGACAGTGACTTGGCAAACAGAGTAGGAATTGATCAGCTAAAGCAGGAAACATCCGTCAACGGAAGTGCCGGATTTACTTTTAATACAGGAAAATTTACAGCTACAATAGATGGTTATTATATCAGTGTAAAAAACAGGATTGTACTCACAGGAAATTTTTCAAGGGATGAGCTTCCTCTTAGTGTTCAGGATGATTATCCATACATTGACCAGGCACAGTTCTTTGCCAATGCTATTGATACCCGAACAAAGGGAATTGATGTTATCCTAAGCTATAATGAGACTTTAGGCTCTGGAAAACTGACAGCCACTTTAGCAGGAAATTACAATAATATGGAAATCACAAAAGTGAATACTTCAGAGCAGCTGGCAGGAAAAGAAGATACTTATTTAAGTCAAAGAGAAAGAGGGTTTATTCTTGCTTCTGCTCCTAAGACAAAGATCAATTTAAATCTTAATTACAAGATCAGTAAATTCAATGTCAATCTGCAGCTTGTGAGGTTTGACAAGGCTACATTGATCGGATATGATGATGCAGAACAGATTTACAACCCTAAAGTAACAACCGATATTTCTTTTGGGTATGAGTTTTCCAAGAATCTTAACTTAACACTGGGAAGCAAAAATGTATTCAACAGATATCCAACGTTGCAAACTACACAGGTAACTACCGGAAATACAGAATCAGGAGGAATTTTCGATCCTGTACAAATGGGATTTGCAGGAAGACAGGTCTTTGCCAGACTTAATTTTAAATTTTAAACAAAACAGAAGAAAGTTCTGTTCCTAACTTTTTATAAAAAACTCCTGAAGCTATTCTCAGGAGTTTTTGTTTTATTTTTTCGAAATTCTATATAACTTTCCACTATCTGTTACTGCATATAAATTACCATCCATCCCGCTCAATACATCTCTAAAGCGTTCATTTTGATCCGTCAAAAGACGTTCCTCTCCTACTACCTTTTTATCTTTCATTACGATTCTGTTAATATGCTCACCACTTAAGCAGCCAATAAAGAGATTTCCTTTCCATTCCTCAATATTTCCGGTATAAAAAGTAACTCCGCTAGGAGAAATTACAGGATCCCAGTAATAAACCGGTTGCTCTGTTCCTTTTCTTTGGGTAATACCCTGCCCTACTTTATCTCCGGAATATTCAATACCATAGGTTACATCGCCCCAGCCATAGTTCTTTCCAGGTTCAATAAGATTAATTTCATCTCCACCTCTAGGGCCCATTTCAACGTCCCAAAGATTCCCGCTGGGATCTATCGCCAAACCTTGGGGATTTCGAACTCCATAAGCATAAATTTCAGGTTTATATCCTTGTTTTCCGATAAATGGATTACCTGGCGCAGGCATTCCATCTTTTGTAATCTTGATTATTTTTCCTAAATAATTATCTGTTTTTTGGGCATACACCCTCGTTTCTTTATCTGATCTCTCTCCCGTACTTACAAACAAATTTCCATCTTTATCAAAAACCAGTCTGCTTCCGTAGTGCTTGTCTCCATCATAGGAAGGTTCTGCACGGAAAATTACCTTAACCTCCGAAATAGTTTTAAGATCTGCTGAAAGCTTCCCTTTAGCCACAGAAGTTAAATTTCCCTTACCAAAAGGTTCTGAAAAACTAAAATAAACAGTACTATTTGTGCTGAAATCAGGATCAAGTGCTACATCCAGCATTCCACCCTGGCCTTTGGAATCTACTTTTGGAAAACCATCAATTTTAGAAACCTGCTTTCCATCTTTTGAAACAATGTTCATAGAACCTCTTTTATCTGTAATAAGAAAACGTCCGTCCGGTAAATTGATAATCCCCCAAGGCTTCCCGAGATCTTTATTTAAAATCTCTACTTTATAGGGAGTAGTTGTTTTCACTGCCTTAATTCTTGTCTGTCCTTTGAATGCGGGTTCATATTCAGAATTTGGTCTTTCCGTTTCTACACTACCATCATTTCCAATTTGCTGTGCGTTTGCCTGACTCTCTTTGCATGAAGATAAAATCAGAAAAATGCTCATTGCCGGAATGTAAAATTGACTGATTTTCATAATATTACGATTAGGTTATATAAAGTGAATGGAAAAATAATGCCATAAAATTAGTGTAATTAAATTTCTATTCCACATGCATAGAGCAAATTACAATATTGTAGCATGAAAGAGATTACATTATCTGATTCTGGAAAGAAACAAAGTTGATGTACCCTAATTATTTCTTTCGTATTTTTGTTGTATACATTCTTTTCTTATGGATTTTAAGCTTCAATCAGAATATAAACCTACAGGGGATCAACCTCTTGCCATCGAAAAACTTACTGAAGGAATAGAGATTGGTGAAAAGTACCAGACTCTTCTTGGGGTAACAGGATCCGGAAAAACCTTTACTGTAGCGAATGTTGTTCAAAATGTTCAACGCCCCACCCTCGTTTTAGCTCATAATAAAACTTTGGCGGCACAGCTTTTCATGGAGTTTAAAGAATTCTTTCCTGAAAATGCTGTAGAATATTTTGTCAGCTACTATGATTACTATCAGCCGGAAGCCTATATTGCAACAACCGGAACCTATATTGAAAAGGACCTAAGCATCAACGAAGAGGTTGAAAAGCTGCGCCTTTCTGCAACAGCCAGCCTTCTTTCAGGAAGAAGAGATGTGTTGATTGTTGCTTCTGTTTCCTGTATTTATGGTATTGGAAACCCAACGGAATTTCATAAGTCCTTAATTTCCATTGCCATTGGTGACAAAGTAACAAGAACAGCACTTCTTCATTCTTTGGTTAATGCTTTATATGCAAGAACCTTAAATGAATTCCAAAGAGGAACATTCCGTGTGAAAGGAGACGTAATTGATATTTTCCCCGCTTACGCAGACAATGCTATCAGAGTTCAGTTCTTTGGAGATGAGATTGAAAAAATCCAAAGCTTTGATCCCGTAACAGGAAATGTAGATTCCAGTTTTGATCAGATACAAATTTACCCTGCAAATCTTTTTGTAACATCAAAAGACACCTTAAATGGAGCTGTTAAACATATTCAGGACGATATGCTAAAGCAGGTTGATTTCTTCAGTTCTATCGGAAAACCTCTGGAAGCCAAAAGGCTTCAGGAAAGAACAGAACTGGACCTTGAGATGATTAAAGAGCTGGGATATTGTTCAGGAATTGAAAATTACTCCAGATATCTTGACGGTCGCCTTCCGGGGACAAGACCTTTCTGTCTTATTGATTATTTCCCAAAAGACTTCTTAATGGTGATTGATGAAAGCCACGTAACGGTACCTCAGGTCCACGCCATGTATGGTGGAGACCGCAGCAGAAAGGAAGCGTTGGTAGAGTATGGCTTCAGGCTTCCCGCAGCGATGGATAACAGGCCTTTAAAATTTGAAGAGTTTGAAGGGATACAAAACCAAGTCATCTATGTTTCTGCTACCCCTGCTGATTATGAACTGGAGAAAACCGGTGGAGCTTATATTGAGCAGATTATTCGTCCTACAGGATTATTGGATCCCATCATTGAAGTAAGACCATCGTTGAACCAGATTGATGATTTAATGGAAGAAATTCAAAAAAGATCTGATGCTGATGAAAGGGTTTTAGTGACTACTTTAACCAAGAAAATGGCTGAAGAACTTACCAAATACTTCGTAAAATTTGGAATCAGAACAAGATATATTCACTCTGATGTAGAAACTCTGGAACGTATCCAGATTATGCAGGATTTACGTTTAGGACTTTTTGATGTATTGATTGGGGTAAATTTATTAAGAGAAGGATTAGATCTACCAGAAGTTTCATTAGTAGCTATTTTGGATGCAGATAAGGAGGGAATGTTGAGAAGCCGAAGATCAATGATTCAGACAGTAGGACGTGCGGCAAGAAATATTAACGGAAAAGCTATCATGTATGCAGACAAGATAACCAAATCTATGCAGGCAACACTGGATGAAACGGAATATAGACGTGCCAAACAGATGCAATATAATGAGGATCATGGTCAACAGCCAAAGGCCTTGAATAAAAAGATATCCGAAAACCTTGTGGGAAGAAGCAAAGACTTCCCTGATGAAAAATACACCCAAAAAGAAATCATGCAAAAGGTAGCAGAAGCCAAAGCTACTTATGCAGGTGAAGATATTGAAAAAATGATTGAGCAGAAACAAAAAGAAATGGAAGCAGCGGCTAAAAATCTTGACTTTATAAAGGCAGCGAAGTTAAGGGATGAAATTGCAGCTTTGAAAGCTTGATTGATCTTATAAATTAGTTATGGCGGCTTCTTCGAAGCCGCCATAACTATATCTCTTAAAAATTATCTGTTTTATTTTTTACAAACCATTTCTTACTGATGCCCTAATTGGAGCCAGCAGATCCATCAAACCATTTAATTTGATCTCGTAAACGGTTGCCAGCTGCATTCCCAACTTTCCTTTAGGCATTCCATTTCGGTGAAACCATTCAAGGTAGCTAATTGGCAGATCTACCAAGATCGTACCTTCATATTTTCCAAATGGCATTTTAAAAACACATATTTCCTTTAATATTTCCGGATTTATTCCCTCCACGTTTATATAATTAAATTAATTTGTTCTCTATATTTCCTCATTGGGTAATTCCAGATCAGGATGAACGTCTTTATCCGAAAATTCATTCCTATACACCTGTATCAAAAGAAGGGTAAGCGAGATCAGAATAGGCCCGAAAATAAGCCCCATAAAGCCAAATAGATTCATCCCCATAATAATTCCGAATACAGTATTGAGTGGATGGATGTTCTCCAGTTTCTTCAGAAGAGTAAAACGAAGCAGATTATCCGTAAGTCCTACAACTACGACGCAATAAATTGCTAGCCCTACTCCTTGTACAGTATTTCCCTCTGCAATCATAAAGATACATACCGGAACATAAATAATTGCCGTCCCCACCACAGGAATAACCGATGCGGCAGCCGTTAAAGCAAAAAGTAAAATCGCTCCGGGTGCTCCGAAAATAAGATATCCGATAAGCGCTACAATCCCCTGTCCAACCGCAACAACAGGAATCCCAATAGCATTGGCCATAATCAGTTTCCTCATCTTATCGCCTATTAATGAAATATTAGATCTCTTTAGTGGCGCGGAAGTCGTAAGAATTCTTTCAAATAGCCTTGGTTTATCCAGCATAAAGTAAAGAATAAAATACATAGACATCACCACAGTAAGGGTATTGAAAGTTCCACTAACTGCTGAAGTTGAAAACTTCCCTACAGAATCTTTCAGTTTGTTCATATTTTCCTTACTCAGAATATCAAACCCCGTCTTGGAATAAATATAGGAATGTATCTTATCTAAAAACACATTAAACTTAGCCATATAGGCTTGTGCATTTCCTAATTTATCAATGATAAGATCCGCAATAAAATAAATCGGTAAAATAAGAACAATAAGACTGGCAAACATTAAAGCAAATGCTGCAAGAGAAGATTTCCATTTTTTTTCTTCCTGAAGATAAAAGTTATACTTTCTGCAAACAACATAAATGGTAATAGCTCCCAAAACCGATGGAATAAATAAGGCCAGATTAAAGCAGATCAATCCTGCCAATATCAAAATAATGGCCAGTAGGGCGACTTGCTTTATAGCAACACTGCTTATCTGATTATCTTTATTCATCGTAAATGGTTTTATATTTTATGACTGCTTAAACATTATTTGTCTTGGCTTTCCAAGGTACGCACAATACGTGGAATACATAACAATCATAATAAACGGTGCCGTTAAAATAAGCCCGATTCCACAAAGAATGATTCCCGCAACTGAAATTAATACTCCTAAAAGACCTGTTGCCAGAAAAGTTCCATAATTTTCTTTTGCAATATTAAAAGACTTCGATAAGGCATCTATAGCTGAAGCATTTTCAAATAAAAGAATAGGATATCCAATTAATAGAAGAGGATACACGAAAATAATAGGCAGCACACACAATGCCAGGGCAACAGAAGAAATAAGCCATGTAAGTAAGCTATAAATAAGAATATTTACAAAATTCTGACGGTATCCAATAAAAAGGTCAGAAAACTCAATAGGGCTCTTAGTATTGTATTTATTTACTATGTAGATCAAACCGACATATAAAGGAGACAATAAAAGGCCGAAAAGACTGGAAGCTCCCATATACAATGGAAGTCCCGGAGTACTCCAGTAATTAAAATTCCCCCCAGACTCTCTCATTTCTTCCACCATTGAAGCAGAGTCAATTCCGAAGATAAGCTGGATTATATATCCACCCAACATATAAACGATCATGGCAACCACAGCGTAGCCCAAAACCCCTTTATACATTTCGAAAGCGTGAGAAATAATTGACCCCGTTTCCCTGTTTGGGACAGAGCCTTGCTGATCAAATTCGTTAAATTCAGACATAGTTTAAATATTTTATGATTTTACCAAATTTAACTTTTTTTGATAAAACAACACATTAAACATCGTTGAAATTTACTTTTTCTCCGAAAAAACAGTTTTATATAATGAATAGATCATAGCATTCCAGAAAGGAAATGTAAATAATCCACCTACTAAAAACAGGGTAAAGCCCAAATACTTAAACAGGACAGCTACAAATACACATACCATTATTTCTATAAAGTACATCTTAAGTGCCTTAAAATTTAAAGAAATGGCCTCGAATATTCTTTTATCGGTAAAAAACATCAATGGTGCTACAAATACAGTCATCGCCACCCAAATCACAGCCAATAATACAGTCGGAACCGTCAGTCTGTAAATCATAAACCAGAAAAGGTAATACCCCAGATACTTAAAAAAGTTTAATCCGTTATATCCTACAAACAGATCTCCCAGTACAATCTTTTCCTGAAGATCAATTTTTCTGAATATTTGAAACAATCCAAGATTTAATGGATACAAAAATGCTGTAGTTCCCCAGATCGCCAGTGTAAACATTTGATAATTCTCTGTCGCACTTAATTGGGATATTTTTTCCATATAGGCTTTCGTGCCTTCGTTAAGCGCTTCTGTTAAAACTTGATTTTGTTCCCATATTTCATATTTGACTCCGAAGAAATACAGGGAAGTAAGAAATATTCCAAAAAAGATTATTGAAAACATTAACTGGAAAACTAATGTCTTATTCCAATAATAAAAAGCCTGCTTCAGTATAAAATCTATTCCCGGTTTCTGAGGATATTTGCTCTGCATCATAAAAATTTTATGCAAAAGTAAACATCAATAATTATTTTTGCTGAATGTTTTCAATGAATCATCAAAAATTTATAGAAATGGACGAGCTTTCTCTTAAGAAAGTTCCCTATTTTTTCGTTATCGATTTCCTTTCAGAAAATGTAGAAGTCTATCCGGAAAACGAAATTGAAAAATCAGGTTTAGTCATTGATTTTCAGAACTTTTCAACCATAAAAAACGTACCTGAATTAAATAAAAAAATAGTATGGAAATCCTTTCCGGAGACCTTAGAAAGCTTCAAAACAGGCTTTGATAAGGTTCAAAAAAATATTCGTCTGGGAAATTCATATCTTGTAAATTATACCCGGAAAACTGAAATTGAGACCAATTTGGACCTTAAAGAAATTTTTTATCACTCAGATGCCAAGTATAAAGTTTTTTATAAAGATTTTTTTGTATTTTTTTCTCCTGAAACTTTTGTGAAGATTATAGACAACAAAATCTTAACCTATCCTATGAAAGGTACCATTGATGCCTCGCTGGAAAATGCAGCTGAGATTTTGAAGAATGACAAAAAAGAAAAAGCAGAGCATTATACCGTTGTAGATCTCCTTCGCAATGATTTGAGCATGGTAGCAGATGACGTACATGTTGAACAATTTCAACAAATTGACTTCATCAAAACGAGGCAAAAGGATCTTTATGCGATGAGTTCTGAAATTTCAGGAGTTGTAAAACCTGAATTTGATGGAAAAATAGGAAGTATTATGCGAAAGCTTCTTCCTGCCGGTTCTATTTTGGGTGCTCCAAAACCCAAAACACTGGAAATAATTTTGGATGCAGAAGGATATGACAGAGGATACTATACAGGAGTTTGTGGCTGGTTTGATGGTAAAAACGTAGACAGCTGTGTAATGATACGCTTTATAGAAAAAGAGGGCGATAAGCTTTATTTCAAAAGCGGAGGCGGTATAACGCACATGAGTAAATTAGAAGACGAATATCAGGAAATGAAAAATAAAATCTATGTCCCAATTCATTGAAAGCATTAAGGTAGAAGATCAGGAGATTTTTCTATTAGAACTCCATCAGAAACGTGTCAATCAAACATTTTCCAATTTTGGAAAAGAAGACTCTATTGACCTATCCAAAATCTACAAAAATCTACAACATGATGAAGACGGACTTTTTAAGTTAAGAGTTTCCTATGATCTGGATAAAAGGATAAGAACTCAAATGATTCCCTATGCTATCCCGGAAATACACGATTTTCAGCTGGTAGAAAATAACAGCTTCGATTATTCTTTCAAGTTTGAAGACCGTAAGGAGCTGGATAAAATGAAAATGAAGTCTAAGGCTGAGGAAATTATCATTGTAAAAAACAATCATATTACTGATACTTCATTTTCCAATCTTTTATTCTTAAAAGGCAAGGAATGGTTTACTCCTACTACTTATCTTTTAAATGGAGTGCAAAGGCAGCAACTTTTAAAACAGAAAAAAATAAAAGAGGCTGAAATTACCTTACAGAATATAAAGCAATTCAGCCACTTTCAACTCATCAACGCCTTAAATGATTTTGATGATATGTTTATTTATCCTATTGACAGAATTATTAATCTGCCGGGGAATGAAGAATATTTAGATTTATAACAACTTAATTTCTGATAATCTTTTTGGAATCATTTCCATTTGAATATACAAGATTTATAAAATACACCCCTTTATTTAGATAACTAATATCTACATCAAACTTTTTTGAATTTGGAAATCCTTCATTCATTAATCTTCCCTGCATATCAGAAACAGTATACTTTAAAACAGAAGCTTCTGATGATATATAAACATGATTATTAGCAGGTATTGGATATATTTTCACTTCAGCAACAGAATTAATAACTTTTTCATTTGTAGATAAAGTACCTGAATTTGATTTCAAATAGGGATAGCCGTCATTAATTAGTGGATCTATACTCCATATACTGGCAAAATCCCAGTTAACAAATGTGCTTTGAATTTTCATAGCCTGGGTTGCTCTGGCTCCATCTGTTGATGTCCAGCCTGAAGCATCTGCAATCTGTGATCCAGTAGTTTCATAATCCCAATATGCTCTATCATATATTGTTCCCATTCCTGAGCCCAGCAAACCTCCATTAGTAGTATTCCCTCCTAATTGCCCGGTCGCATAACTTCTTGTTATAGACGATCCACTTTGCCCAAAAGAACCTACAAGTCCAGATCCTCCCTCTGGCATATTACTTCTCGAATAACTGTTAGAAATACTAATGATCTGTCTGGTGTTTGATTGTCCTAATATTCCTCCTTTAACTCCATTTCCAGAGACTGTCCCAGTCGAATAAGAAAGACTAATACTTGAAAAAGAGCCGGAACCAAATCCGTGGCCTATAATTCCAACCAATCCACCTACGGATCCTCCTCCTAGCGCAAATCCCTTAACATTTCCTGTAGCATAACATTTTGTAACATCATCAAACATCCACCCAATTAAACCTCCTGCATGATCTCCAAAAACATTTCCAGTTGCATAAGAATCTGAAACCAACTTTGATGCACTCCCAATGAGACCTCCTACTGAACCGCTACCTGACACATTTCCCGTTGCATAACAATTGATTACGTTACTTGAGGATCCTCCCAACAGTCCTCCTGCACCGCTACCTGATACATTACCGGTTGCATAGCAATTTGAAATAACCCCACCTCCAGCTGATGCGGCTAAACCACCAGCAGTAGATCCTGCCTCAACTTTTCCGGTTGCATGACAATTACTAATACCACCTTTAATAACTGCAATAAGCCCTCCTCCATATTTACTTGCCTTTACATTTGCTGATGAGCTACAATTGATAACCTTACCAAGAGTTTCTCCTGCCAAACTACCAACATACATATCTGCATAAAAAGAACCTCCTACTAAATTTATGTTTTTAAGAGTTCCGGAAGATGACAATGAGGCAAACATCCCTCCATACATATTTGAAGATCTATTAACCACCATGCCAATAATTTTATAGCCCCCTCCGTCATAAGTTCCATAAAATGAATTCGATCCTCCAATAGTATAGAATCCTCTGTTAAAATCCCATGTTGCGGTGGCAGAAGCATCTATATCTAATGTCTGTATAAAGTTTTTACCCAATTCCGATGAATGTTCACTTAAATATTTTAAGTCTTCAAGAGTGGAAATTTTGTAGGGATCAATTGCAGTACCTGAACCGCCTGAGTAATTTTGAGCAAGGCATAATGTACTTACTATGCTTAATAAAAGAAAATAAAATTTATTCATGGTTAGCTTTAAAAAATAAAAGCCCAAAGATAAACATTAATTCTCTTTCATAAAGTTAAAGTAAGCTTTCTGCACATCTGCACTATTCTTTCCGTATGTATTGACTTCCAAAATTTTTGGTAGTGCATCTGGCTTGAAAAAATTCTCCAGTACTCTGTCTAAAGTTAAATCATCTTCTACTCTAATGTAAGAAAACCCGAAATGTTTTGCCAAGTGTTCAGCATTTTTGCGGTGCTTTGTAGCGATAAACTCATCTAGTGTATTGGGATTTGCATTTCCTGGCCCCGGAATGATTTTAAAGATATTACCTTCTCCATTATTAAAGATGATAATCCTCACAAATGGAGGAATATATTGGTTCCAAAGACCATTGATATCATAAAAGAAGCTTAGGTCACCCGTAATCAGTAAAGTAGGATTTGCATTTTTGATTGCAAAGCCCATTGCTGTAGATGTGGAACCGTCAATTCCACTCGTTCCACGGTTACAATACATTTTTCTTTTACCAAAATCAAACAACTGTGCATATCTGATAGCAGAAGAGTTGGCAAAATGAATATTATAATTTTCAGGAACCGTCTGTGATGCTTTATTGAAAAAATAAAAATCTGAAAACTCAACAGTATTTAAAAACTGCTGATGTTTAGCATCTTTTTTATCTCTTAGTACATCCCAAAGGTTAAAATAAGGTCTAGGCTCCAGATTAATAAATTTCAATAATTTGGAGAAGAAAACTTCAGGTTTTACTTCTACTTTCTCTGTTAATGAAAAATAAGTATCAGGTTGCCAAATTTCGTCCAAATGCCAGTGTTGCTTTGGTCGGGCACTTCTAAGAAACTGTTTAACCTTTTTGGAAACCACATTCTGCCCAACTGTAATCAACAGGTCCGGAGCATATGTTTTATAATCCTCTTCTGTAAAATTGAAAATATAACGGTCTATATGTCTGAAAAACTTTTCGTGATAAAGATTGGAGTTTGCTTCACTTAGTACAACCACTGAATGGTTTTTCACCAATTGCGTCAATTGATTTTCCAATTCAGGACTATAATCTCTGGTTCCCACCAATATCATAATTCTCTGGGAGGTATGCCATTCTGCAATCAAATTGGATGGAACCTCATAATCTTTATGTCTGATCGTTTTTTCAACGGTAGGGAAGGAAGGAAGCTCTGAAACCAATTCATACAAGGGTTCTTCCAGTGGTATATTGATATGTACCGGTCCCTGCTTTTCAAAGCAAAGCTCGATAGCCTTTTTAATCGTATCAAAATTAATATCTTCTGCATTCTCCTTACTATCTTCCAAAAGCTGAAAATCCCCATAAGAGTGCTGATGAAAAACATCCTTCTGCCTGATCGTCTGACCATCAAAAATATCGACAAAATCCGTTGGCCTGTCTGCTGTAAGCACTAAAAGTGGAATATTCTGGTAAAATGCTTCTGTAACAGCAGGATAGTAATTAACTACCGCTGATCCGCTTGTACATGTAATTGCTACCGGTTTTTTTTCACTTTTTGCCATTCCTATTGCAACGAAAGCAGCACTTCTTTCATCCACAATGCTATAACAGTTAAAACTATCCACTTCTGAAAAGTGAATCGCCAAAGGAGCATTCCTTGATCCCGGTGAAATTACAATGTCTGCAATTCCATACTGCTGAAGAAGATGTGCAAGTATTTGGATACTTCTCTTGGAAGAATATTTTTTCATACAGCAAATTTAACTTATAAATAATGATTTTAAAATCATTTAAATTAAAAAAAATGTAATTTTGCTATTCGTAAATTTCTAAAAATGGATAAAATACCTAGTGTAGACCTGCGTGATTTCCTTTCGGACAACCCGGAACGCAAACAGAAATTTGTAAATGAAATCGGAAAAGCTTATGAAGAAATTGGTTTTGTAGCCTTAAAAGGCCACTTTCTTGATGACAACCTTGTAGATGATTTGTATGGAGAGGTAAAAAACTTTTTTGAACAACCAGTGGAAACGAAAAAGAAGTATGAGATTCCAGGAATTGGTGGACAAAGAGGTTATGTAGGATTTGGTAAAGAGACTGCAAAAGGTTTTAAAAAAGGAGACCTAAAAGAATTTTGGCACTTTGGACAGTATGTGTCTGATGATTCAAAATACAAAGCTGAGTACCCAGACAATGTAATCGTTGACGAACTTCCAAAGTTCAACGAGGTAGGTAAAGAGGCTTTCCAAATGCTTGAAAAAACAGGACAATATGTTCTAAGAGCATTAGCTTTGCACCTTGGATTAAATGAGTTCTATTTTGACGATAAGATCGCTGAAGGAAACTCAATTCTAAGACCTATTCACTATCCACCAATCACTGAAGAACCGGATGATGCTGTAAGAGCTGCTGCTCATGGAGACATCAACCTTATTACCCTTTTAATGGGAGCACAAGGTAAGGGTCTTCAGGTCCAGAACCACAACGGGGAATGGATTGATGCAATTGCAGAACCGGATGAATTGATGATCAATGTTGGAGATATGCTTTCAAGACATACCAACAACAAATTGAAATCTACTATTCACAGAGTGGTAAACCCGCCAAGAGAGATGTGGACCACTTCAAGGTATTCAATTCCTTTCTTTATGCACCCAATCAGTGCAATGTCTTTAAATGCTCTTGACAATTGTGTAGACGAAAACAACCCAAAATTGTATGAAGACACAACCGCAGGAGAATTCTTACATGAAAGACTTATTGAGCTGGGCTTAATTAAGAAATAATAAACTAATTCATAGTAGTCAATAATTGATCATCGCACTGGCAACAGTATGATATTAATTATTGACTATTTTTTTTACTCTTCATTCTATCTATAAAGATTCTTCGAATAAGATATAAAGGAATATTACTTCTATCCTTTATGTAAATTTCTTATTTTCATTAATTCTAACAAATGATTGAGTTTAATTAAAAATATTTTGATTAATTTTACTTTACTATCAAATTTTTAATTAAATCAATATGAAAAATCTAAAAAAACTAAGAAAAGATCAATTAAAAGGTATTACAGGAGCAGGAATTAAACTTCCTGAACCAGAATTCTGTATGTATTATTGCAATGGGACTGTAGTTTGTGCAACTTGTAGTAATGACTTCAAATGTCCGGATATGAACAACGATATATAAAATAGAACTAATTACTACCTAAGAAGACAACCACTCATTTCCGAGTGGTTTTTTAGTAAATGCCAACTTACTCATAATAATTTCCAAATTCCAATATCCTTATAGAGCCTTTTAAATTGTCCTAATTCTAAATATTAATCATTTACTTTATCTACTCTAATATAGAGCTTTAAAATGGCTTATATTCATTAATATTTTAAAGTAATCAGTAAGAGGCAAAATCTACATCATTTTATCCTTATTATAACCTTAATATGGCTTCAATGAACAGCATTTCAATATAATAAGTGATAAGTGATGGGTTGTATGTTGTTTTGTGTTTACTGGATTTGTTTGGGAATGGGTAGTATGGGTTTAGAGATGCATCTAAGTCTATTCCAGATATATATCTCTCAAAGTATATAACAAAAAAAATCCTTTATCGTAATGATAAAGGATTTTAAAAATAAAATAAAAACTGGCGGCGGCCTACTCTCCCGCGTTAGCAGTACCATCGGCGCTGGTGGGCTTAACTTCTGTGTTCGGAATGGGAA
>NZ_PPEI02000005.1 GCF_002899895.1 Chryseobacterium oncorhynchi | reverse complement strand
TTCCCATTCCGAACACAGAAGTTAAGCCCACCAGCGCCGATGGTACTGCTAACGCGGGAGAGTAGGCCGCCGCCAGTTTTTATTTTATTTTTAAAATCCTTTATCATTACGATAAAGGATTTTTTTTTTGTTATATACTTTGAGAGAGATATACATACCCATACCCCATTACTAGATAAGTACAAGCAATCATTTTTAAAATCAAACAGGATAAACCTTACTTCTATGGAATTGGTTGCAATTATTAACCATTACTATATTACTCATTGCTTATCATTAGCCCCGATAGAAGCGGTTACCCCGCAGCAGGAATTGGAAAAAAGGGATAAGAAATGAAAACGCTATGGCGCGAGGAGTATGAGTGAATAGCGGGAGTAAGCTCCTGATCATACTTTACCTACTTGTTTTCAATTTTATTTACGAATTTAAAAACTTGGAGTTTTCAGATAACAACGAAAACGGCTATCTCAAAAACTGAGATAGCCGTCTTTTTATTTATAAAATATTAATCAGACTTGAATAACACCTAAATTAAATTTCTCTGTAATAGGAGAGTGGTTAGCAGCTTCTATTCCCATAGAGATCCACTTTCTGGTATCTGTAGGGTTGATGATAGCATCAGTCCATAGTCTAGATGCTGCATAGGTAGATTCAGTTTGTTTTTGATATTTCTTTGTAATGGTGTTTAGAATTTCGTTGTGTTCTTCTTCTGAAATTTCTTTCCCTTGTTTTTTCAGTGTTGATTCCTGGATTTGTGCCAATACTTTTGCAGCCTGAGTTCCTCCCATTACTGCCAGATCAGCCCAAGGCCATGCAACAATAAGTCTAGGATCATAGGCTTTTCCACACATAGCATAGTTTCCTGCACCATAGGAATTTCCTGTAATAATAGTAAATTTAGGAACAACAGAATTAGAAACAGCATTTACCATTTTAGCACCATCCTTGATGATTCCACCATGTTCTGACTTTGAACCCACCATGAATCCGGTAACATCCTGTAAGAAAATTAAAGGAATTTTTCTCTGATTACAGTTGGCGATAAATCGTGTCGCCTTATCTGCAGAATCGGAATAAATTACTCCTCCAAACTGCATTTCTCCTTTACCACTTTTAACTAACTTTCTTTGATTGGCTACAATTCCTACAGACCAGCCATCAACTCTTGCTGTAGCACAGATAATACTTTTGCCATAATCTGGTTTGTATTCTTCGTATTCAGAGTTATCTACAATGCATTTAATAATTTCGTAGGTATCATACTGCTCAGCTCTTGAAACCGGCATAATTCCGAAGATATTGTCTGGGTTTTCTTTTGGAGGAAAACTTTCTATTCTATCAAAACCTGCTTTTTCAGTACTTCCGATAGATTTCATGATGTTTTTGATTCTATTAAGAGCATCTTTATCATCTTTAGCCTTGTAATCGGTAACTCCTGAGATGGAGCAGTGTGTAGTAGCTCCTCCAAGTGTTTCATTATCGATGCTTTCTCCAATGGCAGCCTTTACAAGGTAACTTCCGGCAAGGAAAATAGAGCCTGTTTTATCCACGATCATAGCCTCATCACTCATAATAGGAAGATAGGCTCCACCAGCCACACAGCTACCCATTACAGCTGAGATCTGGATGATTCCCATAGAACTCATCTTAGCATTATTTCTGAAGATTCTTCCAAAGTGTTCTTTATCGGGGAAAATTTCATCCTGTAATGGAAGATAAACTCCTGCAGAGTCTACCAGATAGATGATCGGAAGCTTATTTTCCATAGCAATTTCCTGTGCTCTCAGATTTTTCTTTCCTGTAATTGGAAACCAGGCACCTGCTTTTACAGAGGCATCATTGGCAACAACAATACATTGTTTTCCGGAAACATATCCGATAACAATGACAACACCTCCACTAGGACACCCTCCATGCTCTTCATACATTTCATAGCCTGCAAACGCTCCAATTTCTATGGAATCTGAACCTTTATCAAGAAGATAGTCTATTCTTTCTCTTGCAGTCATTTTTCCCTCATCACGAAGCTTCTGAAGCCTCTTTTCACCGCCTCCTTTTTTGATCTCGGCAAGCAAGCGATTTATCTCTGATAATTTTAATCTGTTCTGATCTTCTCGTTTGTTGAATTCGATGTCCATAGAATTTTCAATTTTTTACGCTTAAAGATACTATTTTTATGAGGAATATGAATTGGAAGTAAAACAAGTGTTTAATAGTTTGGTTATTAGTAAATTGTGAAATTTTTAACAAAAAAATATTTTCAAATAATTTATATTTTTTCTAACTTTACATAAGAGTAAGAGCGGAGATATTCTCTGCAAAATACTCTGTTCCTAGTTTATTTTTTTAATAGTTTATTATTTGAAGGCCCTGAAAGTTTAACCAATTTTCAGGGTTTTTTATTATCAAGTATTTCTAGTAGTATTTCCTATATTCTACAATAGTAAGATGGGTGACAGGATTTTTATACTTTGTATATCTTTTAAATGGAATAAATCCTAGTTTTTCTGGAATTTTCTTACTGGCTATATTTTCTTCATCTACAGGATATAGAATATATTTAAAAGTAAAATTATTTTCCAGAAATTCAATGAGAGCCATTATAATTTCAGTTCCTAATCCATTTCCTTGAGAATTCTTTTTTAACCATAGCCCCAACTCAATAGACTCTTCTGTTATATTATGAATGCCGCAACATCCAGTAAAATCTCCATTTGAATCCAGAGCAACCATTACCAGATCTGTATTTTGTAATAAAGTTCTTTTTGATTCTTCGACAAAGCTGACAATATCTTGTCTATTACCTTGTGGATTAAAAGGCATATATCTGGTGACATCACTAGTAAAATACTCTAAAATATCATCTATATATGTATCTTCAACAGGCTGTAAGGTGAGACGTTCAGTTTTGATTTTTATGTCTGGATTTAACATCATATTCTTAAAGGAAAAGTATTGGTTTTTTACTTCTTTTGAACTGTTTTTTCAGAAAATTAATAGAATGGGTTATCCATTAGAAAGAAAAACGATTAAAAAACTTTATTTACCACTTTTTTATTAATGTAAATTTATATTTTTTGTGAGATTTATAAAAGTCTATGTGTAAATTTGCATGTTAAAATTTAAAAGAAGATAGGACATGCAAAAATTAGCACTTTTCAGATTGCACTTAATAGTATTTTTATGGGGCTTCACTGCAATTTTAGGAAAACTGATTCATGCCAATGCTCAGATTCTGGTATTTTACAGAATGCTTTTTGCAGCTATTTTTCTTTTCGTATTTATTAGAGTGTATAAAAAGGAAAGCATAAAGGTTTCCAAAAAAATATTCTTTCAGCTTGCGGCAATAGGTGTTGCAATGGCGCTTCATTGGTATTGTTTCTTTTATTCTATTAAGGTTTCAAATGTTTCTATTGCATTAAGCTGTCTGTCTTTATCTACTCTTTTTGCCTCGATATTAGAACCTATTATTTTTAAAAGAAAGATCGACGTATCGGAAGTTGTGATGGGAACGGTGATTGTTGCCTGTATTTTATTGATTTTTAAAACCGAATTTCATTTTAAAGAAGGGATTATATATGGAATTTTTTGTGCCGTTTTTGGAACTATTTTTTCCGTTTTCAATGGTAAAATGTTTGGTAAAACGAGTTCCGGGAATATTATTTTTTACGAAATTTTCTGTGGTTGGTTCGTTTTAATGTTATTTTATCTGTTCTCAGGTCAAATTTTTCAGATGAATGAAATAAACTACAGGGATATGGCGTTAATATGCTTGTTGGCCAGTGTTTTTACTGCTTTTCCAATGCTGGAATCGGTGAAATTAATGAAGTATATATCGCCTTTTACTCTAATTTTAACAGTTAATTTGGAACCTGTTTACGGAATTATACTAGCTTTTTTTATCTTTGGGGAATCAGAACATATGAGTCCTATTTTTTATATTGCTTCAGGTGTTATGATACTGGCAATCATTGTGAATGGATTAATGAAAGCCAGAAAAACAAAAAAACTTTAACTAGCATCAATTTTTATGATGAAAAAATATTTTTTACTTGCATTTTCACTGCTCTTTGGGCTGTCTCAATCCCAGATTATCAGGAAATATTCCAATGAATTCTTAAATATCGGTGCCGGAGCACGAGGTCTGGCAATGGGAGGAGCTGTTATTTCCAATCAGGATGACGTATACTCACCAATGTGGAACCCTGCAGGTTTAATGTCTATTGAAAAAGACTGGCAGGGAGCTGCAATGCATGCTGAATACTTTGAATCTATTGCTAAATATGATTATCTGGCCTATGCGAAAGTATTGGAAGAAGGGGTATTTGGGGTTTCAGTAGTGAGACTTGGAGTAGATAATATTTTGAATACTACCCAGATGATTGATTCCGAAGGGAATATTGATTATGATAAGATCACAAAATTTTCTCAATCTGATTATGCTGCTATACTTTCTTATGCATTCCGACCTGGTGGAAATCCAAATCTGGATGTAGGGGTGAATGCAAAAATTGTTTACAGAAATGTAGGGAAATTTGCAAATGGATATGGTTTCGGATTTGATGTAGGAGCTATTTATAAAGGAGAAAACGGATGGAAATTCGGGGGAATGGTAAGAGATATTACGACTACGGTTAACTTTTGGAGTATTAATCAAAAGGAATTGTCAACAGTTGTGAATGGGGAAGAATTTAACCCGGCACCAAAGGATAAAATGGAACTTACAATGCCTAAACTGAATGTAGGGGCAAGTAAACTGTTTGAGATTAACAGTAGCGTCTATGTATTGCCGGAAGCGGGAATCAATGTAGATTTTGCAAAAACAGCCTCATTAATTTCTACAGATTTTGCAAGTATCAGTCCTTATGCAGGAGCAGAACTTGGGTATCAGAAAATGATCTTTGTAAGATTAGGGATCAACAGATTTCAGTCTATTACAGATATAGAGGATTTAAAAAGAAAAGTTTCTTTCCAGCCTAGTGCGGGTATTGGGATCAGATATAGAGGACTTACACTGGATTATGCTATTACAAATTCAGGAATAGGTGGTTCTAATTTCTATTCTAATTTCTTCTCGCTTAAACTGGATATGGGAGCATTCAGAAATGATTAAAATGACAAACATGAAAAAAATATCGATATTATTGTTGGCGGTATGTTCAACAGCTATTTTTGGACAGAATATTTCAGACTATAAATATATATCTGTTCCGGTAAAATTCCAGACATTCAAAAACAATAGCTATGGTTTGGAAGCTTATTTATCAAAAGCTTTAAAAAACAAAAGTTATGTGGTTTTACCTGCAAGTGTAGACCAATGGCCATCAGAAGCTAAAGATAACTCATGTAATGTGGTGACTGCAGATGTCTTAAATGATAAAAGTTTATTTACAAATAAAGTAATATTACAGTTTAAGGATTGTAATAATAAAATTATTCTTGAATCTAAAGGACGTTCTGATATCAAAGAATTTGAAGAAGGTTTTCCGGATGCATTAAAGCAGGCATTGGTGAAAGTGAGTGTTTCCAGCCCAACAGCGATGCTTCCGGCTCAAACACAATCTTCAAATGTAACCCATACTGTTCAGACCTCTTCTTCTGAAACAACAACAACTTCTTCTTCGGTTTCAACTACTACAAGTAACTATTCTAATGGTAAATCAGATTTGCAGAAAATACAAATTGATGCCAATCAGTTTATTTTAGCTAAATCAGGAAGTTCAGTACCATTTGCTGTTTTTAAGACAACATCCAGAAAAGATGTATTTATTGTAAAACTGGCTGACGGGAACACTACCATTGGGTATTTTGAAAACGGAAATATTGTAATTGATATTCCGCAGGCTGACGGTAGATATTCTAAGGAAGTATTTGCAGGGAAATAAATATTATATTTTACTCAATTTAAATAAAAATAAGCTCTTGAAAAAGAGCTTATTCTTTTTGAATATGTTGATGTGTTTTTTCTCTTTTTTAAGACATGTACATTAGTATTTAAACTGTTGTCATGTAATTGTGGAAGCCATTAGTAATGAGAAAACTTGCATTTAGAATAAAGGATATTACCAATGGTAAATTTATAAAATGAGAATTATTTTTACGGTATTATTGCTTTTGATTAATAATACTAATTTACGAAAAAAATACAAATAATGTTATTATTTGTGATAAATTTTAAAATTATTTGTATTTCGTTATTATATATATCTTTTTTTAAGGATTTTTAAGTGTTTGTGTCTCTTGTTGGAGAAATAAACATTGATTGAAAATTCAATACTGAAAGTTCAATTATTTGTGAATAATTTATCAGTATGATATAGCTGATTAGCTATTGGTATTGAAAAATTCCCAAATCACCTTAGCTTTACTTTTTCCTAAAATCTCCTCTAGAGTTTCCAGATTAGATTCTTTAATTCGTTTAACGGACTTCAGTTTGGATAGTAATAACTCAATGGTTTTTTCACCTACACCTGGAATTTCTTCCAATTCAGATTTTATGGTAGAATTTTTTCTTCTGGTTCTGTGATGCTTTACTCCAAAACGGTGAGCCTCATCCCGCACTCTTTGCAGAATCTTTAAGGTTTCAGATTTTTTATCAAGATACAATGGGATAGGATCTTCCGGGAAGAAGATTTCTTCGAGCCTTTTGGCAATACCTACAATCGTGATTTTCCCATAAAGACCAAGCAATCTTAAGCTCTTTACAGCAGATGATAGCTGTCCTTTTCCCCCATCAATAAGAATAAGCTGTGGGAGATTTTCGCCCTCATCCAGCATCCTTTTGTAACGGCGATAGATCACTTCTTCCATAGTGGCAAAGTCGTTAGGCCCTTCCACCGTTTTAGGATGAAAAATTCTATAATCTGCCTTACTGGGTTTACCATCTTTAAAAACGACACAGGCAGAAACCGGGTTCGTTCCCTGAATATTTGAGTTATCAAAACCTTCAATATGTCTTGGTTCCACGGGCATTCTGAGAAGCTTCTGCATTTCAGCCATGATTCGATTGGTATGCCTTTCCGGATCAATGATCTGAACCTGCTTTAGTTTTTCCAGACGATATTCCTTTGCATTTTTTTCTGAAAGTTCCACAATTCTCTTTTTGTCTCCAACCTTAGGAACAATAAGCTTCACATTCGGAATTTCTACCGAGAGATGAAAAGGGAGAAGAACTTCCTTTGAATCGGAAGAAAATTTCTGCCGAATTTCAATCAGGGCTTCTTCCATGATATCTTCATCTGTTTCTTCCAGGATTTTTTTGATCTCTGTGGTAAAGCTCTGAATGATATTTCCGTTTCTTATCTTAAAGAAGTTGATGTAGGCAGCAGTTTCATCGCTGGTCATTCCAAAGACATCTACGTCATCAATGTTTGGATTTACAACAGTATTCTTAGCCTGATAATCTTCCAGAATATCCAATCTTTCTTTAATGATCTGAGCCTCTTCAAACTTAAGGTCAGAAGCCTGTTTCATCATCTGATTGACAAGATACTCCTTAGCCTTTCGGAAGTCTCCTTTAACTATCCCACGGATGGCATCTATTTTCTCATCATAATCCTCCTTACTTTCAAGATCCTCACAAGGGCCTTCACAGTTTTTAATATGATATTCCAGACAAACCTTATATTTTCCCTCGGAAATTTTGTTGGGAGCAAGATTCAGGTTGCAGGTTCTGAGTTTATAAATATGTTTAATGGTATCCAATAAGATCTTTGCAGGACGTACCTTTGCATAAGGCCCATAATATTCGGAACCGTCTTTGATTTTATTTCTGGTAAGAAAAATTCTGGGAAAATCTTCATTTTTGATGCAAATCCAAGGATAGGTTTTATCATCTTTCAACATTACGTTATAAAACGGCTGATGTTCTTTGATCAGATTGTTTTCCAGTAAAAGAGCATCATACTCGCTGTTTACAATGGTGGTTTCCAGACGCTGGATCTTACCGACCATTATTTTAATTCTGTACCCGGATAAATTTTTATTAAAGTAGGAGAGAACCCTTTTCTTTAAATTTTTTGCCTTTCCGACATACAAAAGTTGTTCGTTTTTATCATAATAACGATAAACGCCGGGTTCAGATGGTAAGGTTTTAAGCTGTAATTCTAAAGAAGGATTCATATAACAAAATTAAGGAAACTTTCCCTATTAAAAAGCAGAAAACCTGTAGGAAGATCTACAGGCTTTAATTTATATATTTAAATGGTTTTATCCGTTTGTCATCACAGTGTATTCACTCACAAGAAAGCTGAAATAATCCCATTCAACAGAGTTTTTAGGATATTTCTTCACAAACTCAGAATTATCACCAAAAAGAAAATCATAGTTATCCTCAAAGTCATCCTTATGAAGCCATACAATTTTATCTCCTTTTTTCACATAATAAGATTTGATAACGCCACCGCCAAGCTGCGGAGATCCCATTACAGAAAATCCGGTTGTTTCTTTAGCTCTTGGATCATGGTATACAGAAATAATATCATCGAAACCGGGATTGATGACCTGCATCAGGAATTCTTTTTCATCTTTCTTATTTTTTAAAGAGACCGTTTGGTTTATGAAATAGATTCTGTCGTTGTTAGTGCTTTTCGTTAGCTTCTTAGTGCTGTAATTTCTGATGTTTCCCATGTACTTTGAAACTTTCATTATTTTTTCTCCGTTACTTGGGTAAACATACATTTCACTGATTTGATCAGCACTAAATTTCGCAGTCTTTTTGGTAATACTGTCTTTGATGGCTACCTCATAAATTTGTCCCTTTTTTGTTTCGATGCTATTACAGAAACCTTTGTGGGAAGTTCCGTCTTTTAAGGTAATGGTTGATGTTTTTTTAGGGGATGGAGTATTAAAACCTTCATTGAAGAGATACGTCTCCATTTTTTTGATGTCTTCTTTGGAATATTTTACTTTCTGGGCGAAAGCTGTGGTACCTGCAATGCATAAAGCAAGCAGTAATGTTTTCAGTCTCATGTATTATTGTTTTTAATTTTGGGGCTAAAAATAGTAAATTAATTTACTTCTTTTCATAAAAAGATAGAACGATGAAATTTAGTTTCTCTAGTTATGGTTAAATGCGTAATTTTAAGAAAATTTTTTAGAAATGATATACGGAGTAGATGTCTTTACTTTCCATGATGTTCTGGAAATATGCAAAAAGCCAAATAAAGCTAAGCTTAATAAAGCTGCCAAAGAACAAATTTTAAAATCTCAGAGAAACGTACAGAAAATAGTAGAATCCGATAGATGTGTATATGGGATCAATACAGGATTCGGGCCACTGTGCGATACTAAAATATCGGCTGATGAAACAGCCCAGTTACAGTATAACCTTATTATTTCTCATGCAGTAGGAGTAGGAAAGCCAATTGAAAAGGAACTTTCCAAGATTATGATGATTGCTAAAGTTCATGCTTTGTCAAAAGGATTTTCAGGAGTTTCCCTGGAAGTTATTGAAAGAATGATCCTGATGCTTGAAAAAGACATCATTCCAGTAGTTCCTGAACAGGGGTCTGTAGGAGCTTCCGGAGATTTAGCACCCTTGGCACACCTTGTACTTCCTTTATTAGGTTTAGGACAGGTTTGGGAAGGTGATAAAGTTTCCGATACAATGGAAGTATTACAGAAACATAACCTTGAGGCATTAGTTTTAGGACCAAAAGAAGGACTAGGACTGATCAACGGAACCCAGTTTATTCTGGCTCATGCTATAAAAGGACTTGAAAAATTTGAATACTTATTAGACCTTGCAGATGTTACTGCAGCAATGAGTATTGAAGCATACAGAGGTTCTGCAAGCCCTTTCAAAAAAGAACTTCATGAGATCAGACCTTTTGCAGGAAGTAAAAAAGTGGCTGCAAGAATGCTGAAATTTCTAAAGGGATCAGAAAATATGCAGGCTCACGAAGATTGTGAGAGAGTTCAGGATCCTTATTCCATGAGATGTGTACCACAGGTTCACGGGGCAAGCAGAAATTCTTTTGAACATCTGAAAGGAATGGCAGAAACAGAATTGAACTCTGTAACAGACAATCCAATTGTATTAAGTGCTGAAGAATCTATTTCCGGAGGAAATTTCCACGGTCAGTTAATGGCTTTACCTTTAGATTATGCAACATTGGCTGCAGCAGAATTAGGAAATATTTCAGACAGAAGAAGTTATTTATTATTGGAAGGAAAGTATGGTCTTCCAAGATTATTGACAGAAAGCTCAGGATTAAACTCAGGATTCATGATTCCTCAGTATACTTCTGCAGCGTTGGTTACTGAGAACAAAACATTGTGTTTCCCGGCATCCGCAGATTCTATTCCAACAAGTTTAGGACAAGAAGATCATGTTTCTATGGGAAGTATCTCTGGAAGAAAGTTCAATCAGGTTCTTGGAAACCTTGTAAATATTCTATCGGTTGAATTGATGTTTGCAGCACAAGGACTTGAGTTCAGAAGACCAGCTAAATGCTCTAAATTGATTGAAGAAAACTACACTATTCTTCGTTCTAAGGTTGCAAAACTTGAAGACGACAGATTGATCGGACAAGATATGCTAGCCATTGCGGAGCTTATCAATGAAAGAAAGTTTGTTGTAAACTAATCAAAAATAAAATGAAAGCTTCCGAAAGGAAGCTTTTTTGTTTACTATCATATATTAACCTTTAATTAAAAATATGAACATACATAGAACAGATTCTAATCATCCGGATTTTCAAAATCTTGTAAAACACCTTGATGCAAACCTTGTAGAACATAATGGAGATGATCATGCGTTCTTCGATCAGTTTAATAAAATTGATACAATTAAAAATTGTATTGTGGTTTACATTGATGAAGTTCCTGCTGCATGTGGAGCTTTCAAGGAATTTTCAAAGGACACTATTGAGATCAAAAGGATGTTTACAAATCCGGAATTCAGGAAAAGAGGACTAGGGACTATCATTGTAAAGGAATTGGAAAATTGGGCAAAAGAATTAGGTTATAAAAAAGCAGTTCTGGAAACGTCTCAGGATCTGAAAAATGCGATTTCTGTTTATGAAAAATGTGGCTTTTATAAGATTCCTAATTATGGCCAATACATAGGTGTTGATAGCAGTGTATGCTTTGAAAAGAGTGTAAGCTAAAATGTAGGAGGAGTAAAAGTACTAAGTACATTTTTTAGTTGGTGAAGTGATAATTCCATTCTGTTGTAAGGGTGGTAATCGAAAATTTAACGGGATGGTTCTAACTCCATTTTATTTTCTAACCCGACAAATAATAAAAAGCACAAAGGTTTGATTTCTAATAGGTAATTAATATTCATGTAATGCTAAATTCATTTTTTTTAAAGCTGTAATTCCCGCTAAAGTGTTATATTGTGGCTCCAACCAAAATTATAACATATGAAAAAAAGTGTATTCTTCTTGGCATTATTTCTTGCCTTAAACTCTTGTACCAGTGAAGAACTTCAAAATGAAAATTCTAAAACTGAAGTGACTCAAAAAGGAGCATTGACAGAAAAGCAGATCAATGAAAGGATTAATCAAGCTATTAAAACTGATGGTACTTTCAATTGGAAAAACGAATCTGATCATTTCCTTTGGAGTGCTGTTTTCCGCGGAAACAGAATGGTATCAGTAGGGTTTGGTTCATCCAAGGATGATTTTGACAGAAGTAAATCTCCGGACAATCAGGCAATGGAAAATGAAATTTTATCTGTCATCAAAAAATATGAAGGAGTGGACACTGCAAGATTCCTCCTTACTGCGGATAAATATCTGAATCAGATGGATGTCATTATTGACAAAGAAGAAACTTTAGCAGCTCTTCGTCAAATGAAAACTATCCGTTATGTGGAGCCGGCAGATTATCACTATTTTGAAAATGAAGCCAAGTTTAATACAACAGGAAGATCTTCTGGCAGTGGTTCTTCGGGGTGTGGTTTCTCATCTGCAACCTTAAGCGCGGTAGATTACACTTCTACTACTCCAAGTGCAAAAATTCCATGGGCGTTTACAAAACATAATATTCCTGAAGCTTGGGGGTACAGTACCGGAGCAGGAGTAACGATAGGTCTTATCGATAC
Organism: Chryseobacterium oncorhynchi; assembly: GCF_002899895.1. Lineage (GTDB taxonomy): Bacteria > Bacteroidota > Bacteroidia > Flavobacteriales > Weeksellaceae > Chryseobacterium > Chryseobacterium oncorhynchi. Next base: position 409,520 of record NZ_PPEI02000005.1, on the reverse strand, counting down.
CGGAGTTTCCCCTGAACAGACCTTACTGGGAGGCAGTTTTAATACTGGAGCTTCATCGGGAAGAACAATCAGTAAAGTTGGGGCCTATAATTCTGACGGCTCAGCAGATCAGTGCGGGCATGGAACAAAAATGGCTTCTGTAATGACAGCACCAAGAAATAACGCAGGATTACCTGTAGGAGTAGCTTATAATGCTAACTTAATTGCCTACCGCGCTGCTGAGAATGTTGTACTAGAGACTTCCAGCGAGCAGAATGGAGTGAAAACTGCATTTACGGATCTGGGTAATAATACCAATGTAAAGATCATCTCCATGTCAATGGGACATATTTTTTCCGTAGGTAAAATTGAAGACGGAGTGAAGTATGCCTATGCTAGAGGAAAATTAATTTTCTGTGCTGGGGGAACTTCTACCAGCTTTACAAACTTTGTAGGTGTTATTTTCCCTGCATCAATGTCAGAAACACAAGCAATAACAGGAGTAAAAGAGGGAACTTCCAATCAGAAATGTGATGTTTGCCACTCCGGAAGCCAAATTGACTTTACATTCCAGATGGAAAGAGCATCAGGAAGTACGGTTCCGGTTTTAAGCTATTATAACGGACAGGCAGATTATGTAGGTGGTTCTTCAGTGGCTACAGCTGCTACAGCAGGAATTGCAGCCTTAGTTTGGGCTAAAAATCCATCATGGACAAGAGATCAGGTTCTTAACAAGATGAGACAGTCAGCCACTTATTACCCGAACGTTAATTCAAGCTATGGATATGGAAATATTAATGTTTTAAAAGCAGTACAATAATCATATTCCAATATAAAAGAAAAGGAAATATCTCCACTGAGGTATTTCCTTTTTTTATTTTTAAGAAAAATATTTCTTTAAATTTCTTAGCCAATCCTTACACTTGTCATACTAAGAGAACCACCAATAAGTTCATCATTAAACAAAGTGAGTTCTTCAGATTTATCTTTTAATCCTAAAGTATAGAGCAATGGCAGATAATGGTCAGGCGTAGGAATAGCATATTGCAATGATGTTCCCTGTTTCTGATAGTCAATAATATTCTGGAAATTACCATCCAAAAGCCAGTTGTTGGTTTTCTCTCTGGCTTCTATAGCCCAGTCCCAGCCGGCGCCCACTGTATTGATGTTTTTCCAGTCGACTAAACGTAGATTGTGAACGATGTTTCCGCTTCCGATGATCAGAATACCTTTTTCACGAAGTTTATTCAGCCTTTTCGCCAGATCATAGTGATACTGTGAGGGTTTTGTATAATCAATGCTTAATTGGATTACAGGGATATCTGCATTAGGATACATATGCTTGATGACAGACCATGCACCATGATCAAGACCCCAATTATGATCTTCTTCCACATCTATAGGAAGCAAGAGTTCAGCAGTTTCTCTGGCTAATTCCGGATTTCCCGGAGCCGGATATTGTACATCAAACAGCTCTTTAGGAAAACCATAAAAATCATGAATCGTTTTAGGCATTTCCATAGCCGTCACAAAAGTTCCCTGCGTATACCAATGCGCAGAAATACAAAGAATGGCATTTGGTTTTGAAATTTCACTTGCCGCTTTCCGAAATCCCTGTACAAACTGATTTTCTTCAATGGCATTCATGGGAGAACCATGTCCAAGAAATAAAACCGGCATTCTTTGAGTATCTTTAAAGCTTTCGCTTATGTTTTGCAGATCGTTGAGATTCATAAATATTTGATATTAAATATATTTAAACACTTTAGCCCACATTAAGATGAAAATCAAAAATCTTCAAAAACGTAAAGGTCAAAATTTTGTAAAATGTTTAAATAGCTTTATTAATAAAAAAATAAAAGGTTCAAGGTTTTAGTAAAAAATCCCTGAACCTTTCAAAAAGTATGTTACAAATTATACTTGTTTTACAAACTGTAATTCGCCAGCAATTTTTACATCATCACTCACCATTACACCTCCTGCTTCAAGAGCTGCATTCCAGTTAAGTCCAAAGTCTTTTCTGCTGATTTTCCCTTCAAAAGAGAAACCTGCTTTTGTATTTCCCCATGGGTCTACATTGATTCCTCCGAAATCAACATCCAATGCTATTGACTTTGTGATCCCGTTAATGGTAAGATTTCCTACCACCTCATTATTTAATTTCTGAGATTCAAAAGTGATCGTTGGGTGAGCTTCAGCATTGAAGAATTCCGCAGATTTTAAATGATTATCTCTGTCTGTATTATTAGTGAATACAGAATCAGTCTGGATTGTTGCAGTAGTTTTTGCATTTGCAAAAAATTCATCTTCAGCCTCAATTTCAGCAGTGAAAGTTCTGAAACTTCCTTTTACATTAGAAATCATCATGTGTTTTACTTTAAAAGTAATTTCACTATGCGTTGGGTCTAGGTTCCATTTTGTTGCCATTGTATTTTGTATTTTTTGTTATTATTAATGATGCAAATTTAGAACAGAGAGCATATACAAGTCATTGATATAGGATAAGAAATGCATGTAAGCTTCCAATTCCATCCAACTTTAACTTTTTTTGGGAGCTTTTTCCCGCTATCCACTTATACTCCTCACGCCAATACCCTCCAACATCCAAACCCTTTCAACTCCAATACATGTTGTGGGGTAACCGTTACTATCGGGGCTGGGATCTTCACATTATTACAATTCCTGTACCCTGAAAATACTCTTTTAGATCAATTTTGGATATCTATATTTGTCCAACAATCTCCAGAAAATTCTAGTATTAAGGTAAGAAATAATTTTTATCAATCCATTAATCATATTTTATGAATGTTTTATTTTAACATTTCTTAACGGATGATTTTTATTTCTTATTTTTGATGGATTCAATTTTATACAATGAAATTACATAAATTTTCTTTATTGATGCTTGTTGTGGGCAGTTCAGCATTTGCTCAGACACAGAAATTTACGATGGCGGAGGCTGTAAATGGGATGAGAACCAACCTTGCCGTGAAAAATATTTCACAATTTTCATGGTCTACGGACGGAAAATCTTACATTCAGGCAGTAAAAGGTGGATATCTGGCAACAGATTTAAAAACAAACAAACAAGACACCTTGGTATCTCTGACACAATTGAACAGGCAGTTTACAAACGATAAGTTGAAAACTGTTCCATCTATCAAATTTACGGAAACATCCAATGGGTATTTTAACACAGGTGGTAAAATGTTCTGGATAGAAAAATCAGGAAACGATTGGAAAGTAAAGAATTCAGTGGCTGTAGATCAGGATGCTGCCAATGTAAAAATGTTTGGTGACGGGCAGACTTTTGCCTTTACAGCAAAGAATAATTTATTTGTTAACAAAAACGGAAAAACCATTGCGGTAACCAATGAAACCAATGAAAATGTAATCAGTGGTCAAGCCGTTCACAGAAACGAATTCGGAATTGATACAGGAATTTTCCCGGCTCCAAATTCTGAAAGCGTAGCTTTCTACAAAATGGATCAGACGATGGTAGCAGATTACCCGATCATTGATTGGTCTGTAACGCCAGCTGTTAATCATAATATGAAGTACCCAATGGCTGGGCAAGCTTCGCACCAGGTAACATTAGGTATTTTCAATATTAAAACTCAGGCAACAACTTTCCTAAAAGTTGAGGGTGAAAAAGACCAGTATCTAACAGCTATTACGTGGAGTCCCGATTCAAAATACATCTTTGTAGGTGTATTGAACAGAGGACAGAATCATATGAAAATGAATCAATATGATGCTGCTACCGGAACATTGGTGAAAACATTATTTGAAGAAACAGACAGCAAATATGTTGAGCCACAACATCCGCTTACATTCTTCCCTAATTCAAATACCGATTTCATCTGGCAAAGTCAGAGAACAGGATACAACCATTTATTCCATTATAACCTGGACAAAGGATTGGTTGCTCAGATCACAAAAGGAGACTGGTTAGTAACCGATATCTTAGGATTCAACGATAAGAAAAAGGAAATTTATTTTACTTCAACAAAAGAAACTCCTTTAGAAAGACATTTATATAAGATCAACTGGACGAATTTCAATATGCAAAGACTTGACAACAGTGAGGGAATGCATACCGGAGTTCTAAGCAGTGACGGAAACCATTTATATGATGCTTACAGTAATGCAAACTCTCCGAGAGTAGGGAATATCATTAATACAGCGAATTTAAAATCTACAAATATTCTTACTTCTGAAAATCCATTAAAGAACTATCAGAGACCGGAAATTAAAAATGTAGAATTAAAAGCTGATGATGGAACACCATTATACGGTAAAGTGATCCTGCCAACGAATTTTGATCCCAATAAAAAATATCCAACCATTGTTTATCTGTACAACGGACCGCACTTACAGTTAATCACGAATAGCTTCCCGGCTTCCGGAAATCTTTGGTATGAGTATATGGCTCAAAACGGATATATCATCTTTACAATGGATGGAAGAGGTTCTTCCAACCGTGGAATGAAATTTGAACAGGCGGTTTTCAGAAATTTAGGAACAACAGAGATGAACGACCAAATGAAAGGGGTAGACTACCTGAAATCTCTTCCATATGTGGATGCAGAAAAAATGGGTATCCATGGATGGAGTTTCGGAGGATTTATGACAACAAGCTTCATGCTTCGTAAGCCTGATGTATTTAAGGTAGGTGTTGCTGGTGGACCGGTAATTGACTGGAGCATGTACGAAATTATGTACGGTGAAAGGTATATGGATACTCCGCAGGAAAACCCACAAGGTTACGCTACGGCTAATCTTTTGAATAAAGTTCAGAACCTGAAAGGGAAATTATTAATGATTCACGGGGCACAAGATGATGTAGTAGTATGGCAACATTCTATAAAATTCATCAAGTCAGCGGTTGATAATGGCGTTCAGTTAGACTACTTTGCATATCCGGGACACCCACACAATGTTATCGGAAAAGACAGAGTTCACCTGATGCAGAAAATCACAGATTACTTTGATCTATATCTTAAAAAATAATAGAAAAATCCAGCCGGAACGGCTGGATTTTTTGTTTTTTGCTAATCTTTTTGGAAAGCGCAAAGACGCAAAATTATTAAATGGGTGATGTTGCAAGGCGCAAAGATTTTATCTGCGATAAAATTTTATAATCCTAATTCTATAAGAACTAATCTTTGCTGAAAATCTTTGATTTTCTTGCGCCTTAAAAACAATACGAAAATAAAAAATCTTTGCACCTTTGCGTTTTCCAACAAAAAGTACCATTTATATAAAACAGGAGTTCCGATCTTAACAAACATCAATGTTTTTGATTTTTCATAGTGGTAATTTTGTACAACTAAAATCAACAATATGGAATTAGGAATAGGAATGTTCGGTGACTTGGCTTTAGACCAGTCAACCGGAAAATATAGAGATGCAGGAACCAAGATTCATGAAATATTGGAACAGGTGAAATTAATGGATGAGGTAGGAATCGATGTCTTTGCCATGGGAGAGCATCACCGTCCGGATTATGCAGTTTCATCACCTGAAATGGTATTGGCAGCAGCAGCAAGCATTACAAAAAATATAAAACTGGCAAGTGGTGTTACCGTGTTAAGCTCATCAGAACCGGTAAAAGTTTATGAAGATTTCTCAACACTGGATCTGATTTCCAACGGAAGGGCAGAAATATTTGTAGGGCGTGGAAGCTTTATTGAATCATTTCCATTATATGGTTATTCATTAAACGATTACGAAGCACTTTTTGACGAGAAATTGGAATTGTTATTGAAGATCAATACCGAAGAAAATGTAACCTGGTCTGGAAAACTTCGTGCACCAATGGAAAACCAAACCGTTTATCCAAGAGCAAAGAACAACGGGAAAATTTCTATTTGGAGAGCTGTAGGTGGAACTCCACAATCTGTTTTAAGTGCGGCCCAGTTAGGAATGCCTTTAGTGGTAGCAATCATTGGTGGAATGCCTGCCCAGTTTAAAAATTTAATCGAATTTTACAAACAGGAATACCAAAAAGCGGGGCATGATGTTTCCAAAATGCAAATTGCCATTCACTCCCATACCTTTGTGAGTAATGATCAAAATGTAGTAGATGGGTATTTTAATAATTATAAATCCCAAATGGATAGGATAGGAGCTTCCAGAGGTTGGGCACCTTACACCAAAATGCAGTATGATGGAGGAAGAAGTAAAGATGGTGCATTATTTATCGGTAGTCCTGCTGAAGTAGCAGATAAAATTGCTTACATGAAAGAAATTTTCGGAATCACCAGATTTATCGGACATATGGATATCGGTGATCCGGCTCATGATATCATGATGAAATCAATTGAGTTATTTGGAAATGAAGTAAAACCAATGATACAGGGATTGTAAGAGAACCTAATGTATTTAATCACAAAAGTCACAAAAGTTTTTTTAAATAAAGACCTTTGTGACTTTTGTACTTTTAAAATTGACAGTTATACAATCTCAATCAAGCTTCCTCTTTCCTCATCCTTTACAATATTCAAGGCAGTAGGAATCTTTTCTTTAAGCTCTTCAACGTGAGAAATAATCCCCACAATTCTATTCTCTTTCATTAGATTTGTCAGGGTTTCAAACACAATATTAACTGATTCGGTATCCTGTGTCCCGAAGCCCTCATCGATAAAAAAGAAGTTCTTATCTGCCTGTGCATTGGCCTGAACACTTTCTGCCAATGCTAATGCCAGACTTAATGATACCTGAAAAGCCTGTCCGCCTGAAAGTGTTTTTACACTTCTGCTTCTGCCTTCGTTGAGGTAATCAACAATCTCAAAATCATTATTTTCATTAAGCTGAAGGCTCAGTTGATTTCTCGTCATCCTATGGAATCGAACATTGGCATGATCACACAATTGTCTCAGATAAATAGAAGAAACATATTGTACAAAACCGGCTCCCTTGAATAGATTCATCATCAGTTTCAGATTTTCGGAACGTTTTTGAAGCTTTGCCAGATCTTTCAGTAGGTTTTCTTTTTTCTTGAATTCCTTTTCCAAACGCTCTTTTTCGGCAGTCATGGTGACAACCGAATCATTGATTTTCTTCAGCTCACTCTGAGTTTCGCCAAACTGTTTTTCAACCAAAGAAAAATGCTCATCATCAAAAGAAAGGCCTTTAAGTTTCAGTTCCAGACTTTCAATCATTTTCTTTAAGGCTTCAAAATCAATTTTAAACTGTTGAATTTTAGCCCTTACTTCCTGAATGTTGATTTCCAGTTGTAAAAGATATTCAACCTCCTTAAAATCTGCGAAGTTTTGTTCACTTAAAGCGTTATTTATAGCATTCTGATTCTGAGAAACCTCTTTTTCAAGTTCTGCAATCTGCTTTTCTGATTGGCTGACAATAGTTTTTTGCTCTGCCAGTTTAGGAGCAAGATCTTTTTCCTGTTGAGATGCCTTTTGATATTGTTGTTCCGTTTCAGTATTGGATTGGGCTAACTTCTGAAAAGTTTCTTCAACCTCTGCTACGGCTTTTTGTTCATAGATACTCCATTCCAGAATTTTCAGATTAGAACGGCTGATATTGATTTGTTCCTGCTTCGTTACTTCCTCAAGCTTGAAAGTTTCCAAAGCATTTTTATATTTTTCTAAAACCTTGTTTTCCTTTTCTAAAGCTTCACGCTCTAAGGCAATATTCTTGTCAATCTCTTCAATCTTTTTTTCCAGGGCAAATGAATCCGATCTTTTTTTCTCGAAATCATCTTCCTGATCCGGGCTGAATTGTTTCCAAATAAAATGCTGAATATGTTCCTCAATGTCCTTTTGGAGCTGTTGTAGATTTTTTTGTTCTGCTAAAAGTTGTTCCTCAAAAATCTTCTTCTTGTCGAGAATTTTTTCAACTTCAGTTTCCTGCTGTTGAATCTTCAAGATCTCTTTTTCAACAGTCAAGATTTTTTCCTGAATTTCCAGTAACTCAGTATTTACATCATGAAATTCCACAATATGCGTGTGCTCCTGAGAACCACAAAGAGGGCAGGCTTCTCCATCATGAAGTTCACTAGCAAAACGGGAAAGTTCCTTTTGAATCTTTAAATGATCCAGTTTTTGAGAGAACTCCTTTTTGCTGACCTCCAGCAGTTGTTTTCTAGCATTGAAATCTTCCTTGAAGTTTTCCTGAAATGAGAATAGCTTTAATTCTTCAGAGATCAATTGTATCTGTTTCTGATGCTTTTCAATCTTTTCAACCTGATCCTGTTGTGATTTTTTGAAGCTCTTTTGTTGAATAAACCAGCTTCCCACATTGGAAAGTAAAGCCGCATCAAGTCTTTGTCCTTTTAAAACATCAATACTTTTAGAAAGTTCAGCAATCCTTTTTTGAATGGCTTCTTTATTAGTATTTACTTCTGCTACTTTCTCAGAACCCTTTTGAGTTCTCTCATTAAGGATCTTAATTTCCTCAGAAAATTTCAAAATCTGTATGATAAGATTAAGATCGTTTTCCTTTATTCTGGACTGTTCCAAAGCTTTGAACTTAGGTTCCAAAGTAGAGAGCTGCTCCTTTATAGTATTAAAAACAACTTCAGTCTCCTGTAAGGCCTTTATTTGGCTTTCTCTTTCACTTCTTTTTTCAATAATTCCTTTTGAAAGCCTGTTTTTCTCAGTAATTAAGGGATTGAAAATTCTGAAAGTACGATCATACAACTCAGCTTGTGCTTCCAAAGCATCTATTTGAGGCTTTTGTTCAGAGAGTTGGTTGAAGTTTTCTTTATTTTGTTTTAAACTTTCAAAGTCAGTTTTTAAGTTCTTTAATTGTTGATAGGTCTGGGAAACCTTTTCAAAGCTTTCGTTGGCTTGATTCAGTTTTTTTTGTTCCTCTACCAAAAGTTCTTGCTGAAGCTTAATTTTTTCTTCGTTGATCTCTTCAAAACCTTTTAGCTGGCCCTCAAGTTGATCAAGTTCTGATCTGTTTCTTGCATGTAAAGCTGAAACATTATTCTGAAGATCAAATTTCTGAAGATTAAAGATTTCCTTCATCATATTCGTTCTGTCTGCAGCACCTAATTCAAGGAACTCCTTGAACTGTCCTTGTGGAATAATGATGGTTCGCTTAAAATTTGAATAGCTTAAACCAATTACGGTTTCTGCATTGGAGTGATCCAAGGGAATCCATTTTCCATTGATATTCTCATAGAACGTAACTGAATAGGGCTTTACATCCTCAAATTTTTTAGAATTTCGTCTAAAATCTCTGGTAGCACGAAACAGCTTATTTTCATAATTAATAAAATCAAATTCTATGTAAGAACTGTTTGATTTTAAATTCATCATGTTGTAAGCTCTTTTGTCACGCATATTCAGACGCTCAGTTTCACCATATAAAGCAAATGAAATAGCTTCAAGAACCGATGATTTTCCAGAGCCCACCGCACCAAAAATACCGAATAACCCTGCATCCGTAAGATTTCTGAAATCAATAGTCTGGCGTTCCTGATAAGAATACAGACCTTCAATTGTTAGTTGAATAGGAATCATGGCTTAGGTATTTAAAATTTCGTTAAACAAATTCATCAATTCTTCATTGGCTTCCTGACCATTATTTTTCGATTTAAAATAATCCTTGAACAATGTTTCTATATCCTGATTTAAATTAATCTCATGGCTCAGTTCTTCACCAGATAGCTGATTTTTGACCTTTGGGATTAAATGAACAATTCCATTATGGGACTGATAGATTAATTTTCTTTCATCGGCCGTTAAGAACGTTTCACTCTCTAGGGTAAGCTCAATAAATGTTTTCGGATTTTCCTGCAGCCATTCAACCGTTTCTTCAACGGATGTAAAGGTTTTTCTTACCAAGGCCCTTCCATTTTTCAAGGCGATCTTTTCATAGGAAACTGCTTTTCCCGGTTCTGCGTTGATAATGGAAATATATTTTGTCTGTCCTGCTTCACTAAAACTGTAGCATAGAGGAGAGGACGAATAAATGACAGGTTTTTCCTTTGTTCCGATATTTTGAAAGCCATGCAAATGTCCTAAAGCAGTATATTGAATCTGCTCAGGAATACTGTCCGAATAAATAAGATCTGCATTTCCAATTTTAATGGGTTTTTCACCCTCAGGTTCTTCCAGTATTGCACTACCTTTCTTATTCATATAAAGATGTGCCATAAGGAGATTGATCCCGGTTTCATCACAAAACTCATCTGCAAGATTTTTCCAAGTTTGAGAAAGTACTTTATTGATCTCCTCTTCCTTATTTTCTCCAAAATATTCTTTTAAACGGATTTCATTGGCGTAAGGGGTATGAAGTATTCTCACCGGATAATTCATATTTTTGATCTCTATTTCGATAAAACCCTCTTTTGAATTTATAATTTTAAAATATTCAGTTCCAAAAGGAGTAATCTCTGCCTTAGGATGTCCTATTAAAATAATTCCGCATTCTCTAGCCAAAGGATCTGGGGCATTGATGAGGTTAGGGGAATCGTGATTTCCGGAAATAGCAATTATAGGACGTTTACCATTTTGTGATAAACGTTTTAGTGTTTTATAGAAAAGTTCAACCGCTTCAACCGCGGGGTTGAAATTATCAAAAAGATCACCGGCGATAAGAATAAGGTCAACATTTTCTTCATCAGCAATCATAATGATCTCCTCCATTACTGAAACTTGTTCTTCCAGTCGGGAGAATCGGTCCAGTCGTTTTCCTAAATGCCAGTCGGCAGTGTGTAGAATTTTCATAAAAAATTGATCAATGTTTATTGTCGTTTTCTTTTGCTTTGAAATCATCCAGAATCTGTTTTAAACGTGCTTTCCTTTCTGCTTCTGCATTTTGTATTTTACGTTTTTTCTGATCAATTTGCTTTTTATTTTTTTTTCTGTTTGCGTCGTTATTTTTGCTCATATTGGTTTGTAACGAATAATTTTTATGGCTAAAAAATAGCTTCATCAAAAATACTAAAGATTAAGAGTTTAAACAATTTTAGTCGTTAAGTCTAATAAAAAGTTTTAATTTTACAGTGTTATGGAAGAAAAATCAAAAGACCCTTTACACGGAAAAAGGCTTGATGCTATTCTTGAAGAATTGGTAGAATATTATCAGGGTTTTGAGGAATTGGGAAAACAAATCAATATCAAATGTTTTACAGATAACCCGAGTATCAATTCGTCATTGAAGTTTTTACGAAAAACAGATTGGGCAAGGGCGAAAGTTGAAAGTTTGTATTTGTATGTTTTGAGACAGAAAAAAAGAGAAGAATCAAAAAACAGGAAGTAGTAGGTTTAAGATTATTCTTTAAACGTATTTCCGTAAACCAATTCTATCAAAAATAGTATATTTGTGGTGTTAATCGTAAAAAAAATTACGACAAAAAAAAGAAAATATGACAATTGAAAACAATCACGTTGTAGCTGTAAAGTATATCCTTCACACAATCGAAGCAGATGGAAGTAAAGTTCTTGTAGAAGAAACAACAGCTGAAAATCCATTCACATTTTTGTATGGTGTAGGAATGATGATTCCAAAGTTTGAACAAAATATCCATGGTTTGAAAGCTGGTGATAAAGTAGATTTTACTATTCATCCTGAAGAAGCTTATGGTGAAAGACAACCGGATGCTATGACGCAATTGCCGATTGATATGTTCAAGGAATCAGGAATTCCTCCAATCGGAGCTATTTTACCTTTATCTGATAATGAGGGTAATAACTTTCAGGCATTTGTGGTAGAAGTAACACCAGAATTTGTAGTAGCAGACTTTAATCACCCAATGGCAGGTAAAGTTTTAGATTTCCAGGTAGAAGTTTTAAACACACGTCCGGCGACAGAAGAAGAATTGTCACACGGTCATTCTCACGGAATTGACGGTACAGACGCTCACTAAAAAATAATATAAATGTCCGATTCTTTCGGACATTTTTTTTGTAATATCAATTGTTCTTATACATTTTAAGATAAAAAATAAACCACAGAACGTCTGTGGTTTATTTTTTTATAAGGTTATCATAAGAATACAGTGATTGTTGTACACGTATTATTCCGCATCATATTCCGTAACGTCAATAAACGTAAGAAACCATTTTGCTCCAATCTTGGTCATAATAAAACGGAATCCGTTAATAGGTGCCTTTTCCTTGCTATTCTCTGCAAGGGTTACTCCAACTACATTTTCAGGATTAGAATTGATCTTAAAAATTTCCTGATCCTTTACGGAGTACTGGGATAAAAAATGATCAGCATAATCATTCACTGCATTAGAGCTGAACTGAACAAATAATCCTTCTTTTACCCACTTTTTATTCTTTAGGTCATATGCAAAGTTAGTATCAAACTGAATAGGAAATTGATTTCTGATGTTCCATGACTTCTGAATGTATCCCAAAGACATGTTGAAGTCCATGTCTTCATTTAAAACAAAGCCCAGATCACCACCACTTTTGTAAAGGATGCCTAAGCCATATGTTTTATCTACATATTTGTTGATAAGATCACCATTTTTAGTTTGGAAACCCTTTAAAATATCAGTAACGGCCTGAGAAATTTGTTTCTTGTCATCGGCAGTTTGTGCACTTAGGAAACTGAAGCTGCAGAACAGCAGCAATAATGTATAAATAATGTTCTTTTTCATAATATTAATCTAAAAACTCACCTGAAACATAGTACCAGCGTTCATGCATTTTCTGAAATATAGAAAACTCATGGTGGATCTGTGGGTGTCTGTCCTGATCTGTATAATAAGCTTTAAATTCTACCTGGTTTAAGGCAGGAGTCTGGATGATTTCCAGTTTTGTCCATTCATTAATTTCTCCCCATTCCTGAAGATCCCGCTTATTATGGTATTTTCGTTTTCCGGGAAGGGTGGTTTCCATCAAATATTCTCCATTGGGAATTGCGAAAGCAGAAAATCTGGAACGCATTAAGGCTTCTGCTGTAGGAGCGTGTTTTTCTCCGGTATGATAAGGCTTACAGCATTCTTCGTAGGGTTTTCCTGAACAGCAGGGACAATTCATTTTTTTTATTTAAAATTTTGATCCACAAAAATAGTAAATATCAATAGAAAGGAGCTTTAACCTGTTTGAAAAAATAAATAAACAGGTAGCCAAGACTTTCTTTATTTAAAACATAAAAAAAGAAGCACTCTTAAAAGAATGCTTCTGATTGAATTATTTTATAAAACCTCTGTTTCTTAATAAAGGTTTGATATCCGGATCGTGTCCTGTGAAATCTCTGAATGCCTGATTAAGGTCTACAGAATTTCCTACAGAAAGAATATATTTTCTGAATCGGTCGCCATTTTCTCTGGTTAAACCACCATTGTTTTTAATCCATTCCCATGCGTCGTTATCCAATGTTTCAGACCATAGGTAAGCGTAATATCCTGCTGAATATCCTCCTCCCCAAATGTGAGCGAAATAAGGAGTATGATATCTTGGCGGAACTGTTGCTAACGTAAATCCGTGATTAGCTAGGGATTGTTTTTCGAAATCTAAAACAGGAATCAATTGACTGTCATTCGTTACAGAATGCCAATCCATATCCAATGCTGCTGCAGAAACCAATTCCGTTGTCATATAACCTTGGTTGAAAGTGGCTGCTTTTTTAATTTTATCTACTAAAGCTTGTGGAATAGGCTGCTTTGTTTCATAATGAACAGCATAATTCTTTATCACAACAGGATCTAAAGCCCAGTGCTCATTAATCTGAGATGGAAACTCTACAAAGTCTCTAGGTACGTTAGTTCCTGAAAGCGAGGGATATTTTTGACTTGCAAACATTCCGTGGATGGAATGACCAAATTCATGGAAAATGGTTGAAACGTCATCATAACTAATTAAAGATGGTTTTCCAGGAGCTGGTTTCTGATAATTGTAACAGTTTACAATCACAGGTTTTGTTCCCATTAAATAAGACTGCTCCACGAAGTTACTCATCCATGCACCCCCATTTTTGGAATCTCTTGTATAGAAATCCAAATAGTAGATTGCAATAGATTTTCCATCATGATCGAAGACCTCGTACGTAACTACATCAGGATGATAAACCGGAAGATCAGTTCTTTTTTTGAACGTCAGTCCATAGAACTTCTCAGCAGCGAAGAAAACTCCTTTTTCCAGAACAGTAGTAATTTCAAAATAAGGTTTTATTTCACTTTCATCCAGATCAAATTTAGCTTTTCTTACTTGTTCAGCATAGAAGTTCCAATCCCAAGGTTCTACCTTGAAACCTCCTTTTTGTTGATCAATAAGATCCTGAATATCTTTTGCTTCGCGTTTAGCTGTTTCTACTGCCGGAGTTGCAACCTGGTTCATTAGTTTAGTAGCTGCTTCAGGCGTTTTTGCCATTTGGTCCTGAAGTTTCCATTCTGCAAAATTCTTTTTACCTAAGATCTGAGCCTTTTTAAGTCTAAGCTTAGCCAATTTTTCGATAGTTTCTCTGGTATCGCTGGCATCTCCTTTTTCTGCTCTCGTCCATGATGCCTTGAACAACTTTTCTCTGGATGTTCTGTTTTTCAGGTTTTGCAAAAGAGGCTGTTGTGTTGTATTTTGTAGGGCAAGAAGATATTTTCCTGGTTGTCCTGCTGTTTTAGCATCAGCTGCAGCCGCAGCAATTTCGTCTGCAGAAAGTCCGTCCAATTCTTTTGCATCAGAGAAGAATACCCCTCCTTGCTTTCTAGCTTCCAATAATTTATTGGCATATTGCGTAGAAAGGGAAGCCAGTTCCTGATTGAATTGTTTTAACTTTTCCTTATCTGCAGCGGAAAGATTAGCTCCTGCAATTTCAAAGTTTTGTTTATAGTATTGTACTAATCTTTTACTTTCAGAATCAAGACCATCTTCTTTAATGGATTTGATTCTTTTATAAAGATTTTCATTTAGGTACATCTTATCAGAATGCCCAGCAAAAATAGGAGCATATTCTTCATCCAAAGCCTGTAAAGTAGGGTTTGTGTTTGCACTTGTCAGATTAGAAAAGACAATCTGTGCTCTTCTCAACACTTCGCCGCTTTTTTCCAATGCTACGATTGTATTTTCAAAAGTAGGAGCAGCTGGATTGTTAGCAATTTTTTCAACTTCAGCAGAGTGCTGTTTTAAGCCAAAATCAAAGGCAGGTTTGAAATGTTCGTTTTTAATTTTATCAAACTCCGGAGTTTCATACTGAAGCTTGCTTTTCTTCATAAAAGGATTTGAAGATAAAGATGGATCAGGGGCAGGAAGTTCCTGTTGAGTATCGGTCTGTTTCATTGTAGTACAAGATTGATTGAACGCCAAGGCAGAAATTAATAATACCGATGAAATATTCTTCATAAAATAGTTGTTATTAAAGTATAAAGATATTAAAAACTTGCTTCACAGGAGATGTTTTGGCTAATCTATTTAAGAAAATGGAGTAATAGTCATCTATTCCTAAATTCAAATTGTACAGAATGATGGTATTTCTTATACTAATGTAATATTTTTCATAATTTAGTTGTTATTAAATTATATATTAAAAAAATAACCTATAAAAGAAATAAATATGAAAAAAAGGACTCTTTTTATTTTATCTGCCTTCGTGGTATTAGCCTCATGTAATGAAAGGCATGAGAAAAAAAACAGAGAAAAAAGCGGCTGGGTAGAGAAAGTAATTAATACGGAAAGTGGGCCGATACAGCAGAAAGAATTCAATGGAGATTTTGACGAAATTCAGGTTTCACAGGCTATAGATGCAGAAATTATAAAATCTGAAACAGAGAAAGTAGTGATCTCAGCACCTCAAAATATTATCAACGAAATTCTTGTAGATAACAATGGCGGAAAGCTTCATATTCATTATAAATCCGGAATTAGAGTGATGAATGTTCATAAGGTAACGGCTAAAATTTATACTAAGGATTTTACAAAACTGATAGCAGAATCAGCAGCAAGTATTCGTGTAAAAGATAAATTTACCCAAGAGAAAACCACAGTTGAGGCATCAAGTGCAGGCAGTATTTCTGGAGATATGGAAGCTAACGACTTTAATATTAACACAGACAGCAGCAGTAACTTTAGCGGAAAAGTATGGGCTGTAAACCTGGGCATTGAATCTTCATCAGGTTCAAGTATTGATATTTCAGGAAAAGCCAAACATGCAGATATCAATTCCTCTTCAGGCAGTAGTATTTCAGCTAGAGGTGTGATTGCAGATAATGTGGAAGCTGAGGCATCCAGTGGCGCAAGCATTCAGATAAGTGCTGTTTCTTCCGTTAGAGCAGAAGCGTCTTCAGGAGGCAGTGTAGATGTTAGCAAAAAAGGAGAGCTTAAGAATATCACCAAAGATGAAAGCAGTGGTGGAAGTGTAAATATTCAATAAATTAATCCTGGGATTCTTCCTCATCTTCTTCATCGGTGGATGAGGATCCTTCCCAATTTTTGTTATCAAAATTAAGATTGTCATAAGCCAATAATTCCTCCTCACGCTGGAGGATTTCTTTTGTAGTAAATAAAGCAATATCATTATCTTCCTTTATTCTTGCCAACTTTCTGATGGAAGCTTTATCTATGGCCATAAACCTTTGTCCAAGACGTCTTGCAGCATATTTTCTCATGCCAGTCTCATGAAGTACATCCACGGCCATATCTACAGCTGTTCCTAAAGTTTCCCGATAAATATGATTGATGCCGTTGTTCAGATATTCATAAGCATCAATTCTGTTTTTTGCCCTTACAAATATCTTTACTTCAGGATAATGCTCACGTACAAGTTCTGCTATGAACATATTATCACCAGAATCATCAAGGCATAAAATCAAAATCTCAGCATCTTCAATTCCTGCAGCCCTTAAAATAGGAATTCTTGTAGCATCACCATAATAGACTTTAAACCCATAACTTCTCAACAATTTTACACGGTCCGAGTCTCTGTCCAAAACGGTTGCTGAGATTTTATTAGCTTTTAAAAGACGCCCTACAGTACTCCCGAAATGCCCAAAACCTACAATAATGATCTTCTTTTGGCTTACATCATTATCCAGAATATTATAATCATTTTCTTCTTCAGGAATTTCCTTGATGAACTTTGGAGTAATAAATCGATCATTAATGATGAGAAGAATAGGAGTGACACACATTGTAATGGCAGTAACAGCCATCAGCTGTGCATTCAGCTCAGGACCTAAAAGATAAAGATCTGAAGCATAGTTGATCAGTACAAAAGCGAATTCGCCTACCTGCGATAGTGCAAATGCATAGAACAGACTTTGTGGAGTATCTATTCTGAAAAACTTTCCGATGGAGTATAAAACCACAAACTTTACAGTCAATACAGCAAATACGGTACTGAAAATAAATAAGGGATCTTTTTGAATAATATTAAAATTAATAGTTGAGCCAACACTAACGAAAAATACAGCCAATAACAAGCCTTTAAAAGGATTGATCTGTGCTTCAAGCTCATGTCGGAACTCACTGTTGGCAAGCATTACCCCGGCCAGGAAAGCTCCTAGCGCAGGCGATAAACCAATGACGATCATCAGCTCAGATACCCCAATAACCAAAAATAAAGAAGAAGCTGTCAGCAATTCTGCCATTCCCGATTTTGAAACATAGCGTAGAAAAGGTACAAATACATATCTGCCTAGCAGAATCAATAAGACAACTCCAAAGATTACAGTTCCGGCCTGAAGCCATTCCGGAAGCTTTTGTATCAGAATCTGAATTTCATTGTCATGATGCTTAGCTTTATAATTGGCAATGATCGGAAGTATAGCCAAAATTGGAATTACTGAAATATCCTGAAATAGCAGAGTAGAGAACGATGCTTCTCCAGCCGTTGTTTTAAAATTATTTTTCTCCTGTAAAGTCTGCAATACAATAGCCGTGGAAGATAGAGCAAAACACATGGCCACGGCAATGGCCTTGTCTAATCTCCAGCCTACACTAATGAATACCACAAATAATAAGGAAATGGTGAGAAGCATCTGCGTGAGTCCCAGCCCCATTATTTTTTTTCGCATTTCCCAGAACTTTCGTGGCTCCAGTTCCAGTCCCACAATAAATAAAAGCATAATAACCCCAAACTCACTGGCGTGCATAATATCGTTTACATTATTTCCTGTAAGCCTGAGTACATAGGGGCCAATAATGATTCCTCCTAAAATATAACCAATTACAGAACTCAACCCGAATTTTCTTGCCAGTGGAACCATAATAATGGCTACACCCAGAAAAAGTAGTGTGTTCATCGCTAAGCTAGACTCCATATGCTATTGATTGAGTAGTTCTGTAAATTCTTTTTTATGTAAAATAATATCTTTTTTAGACAATTTATTGGCTTCGTAAACAATCTTGATGTGTTTGATGTCCGCCTTGAAAACCCTTAATGAAACAATCAATCCACTAATCAGTTCATCAACCGAATATTGATAGGTCCCGTCTTTACTAAAAGATCTTTCCTTTCCTCCGGTTGTTACCAGAATGTAGACTTCCTTATTTTCCAGGGGATTTACTTTTCCCGGTTGTAGCCAATCACGGTCAAAGACTTCATCAATCCATAACCTTAATAAAGGAGGCATTCCAAACCATATCAAAGGGAATTGAAAGACAAATCGTTCATAGTTGGCCAAACGTTTTCTTTCTCTGAAGGCTGCAATATGAAAATCAGGATATTCTTCATAAAGATCTCGTAGGGTATAATGCTGGTGACGAACATAGAAATTGATAAGCTCTACATTAGAATTGGAGTGCTCCAGGTAAGGGTGTGCAAATACAACCAGCGTCTTCTTCATAATCCTGTTTTTAGTAAATATACTGAAAAAATATTGAATAAAAGGTGAGTTTTATGTGGATTTATTAATTTTTTAATATGTGAAAGTTGATTTAATATCAATTAAAATCAAAGAAATGATATTATTTTAAGTTTTTAAATAAAAAATCAGGTCATTGAGACCTGATCTGTTTTATATATGATTATAATTCTTGTAAGATTACCATCCTCCGGAAGCACCACCGCCTCCGAAACTTCCGCCTCCGCCGAAGCCACCAAAACCTCCGCCTCCGCCACCGGAACTTCCACCACCAAAGCCTCCGCCTCCAAAACTACCAGGGAATGGGAAGAAGCCGCCAGGATAGTTTCTGCGTCCTTTCCGTGTAATAATTACATCATCATCGTCGTCATAATTTCCACCGCCACCACCGCCGCCGCGGTTACCAAAAAGAATGGCAATGATGATGAAAATAACAAAGGCTATAATGACAATTTTAAGAGCGCTTCCATCACCGGATGGAGCTGTAGTGGCTTCAGGTTTGAATTTTCCCTGAACAGCCTCCATGATGGCTGAGGTGCCCCGGTTAATACCATCGTACCATAGCCCTCTTTTAAAATTAGGCGTAACAATATAATCCAGAATCTGACCTGCTACTGATGCCGTAAGATACTGCTCCACAGCTCTTCCTTGCTGAATAGACATTGTTCTGTCTTCAGTGGCTACAAGAAAGACCACTCCGTTATCTACTCCTTTTTTTCCGATTTTCCATTGCTGACCAAACATGGTTGCCAGAAAATTAACATCTTCTCCTTTTGTGGATTTGATGATAATAACTTCAATTTCTGTTGAGGTAGAATCAGCAAATTTGATCAGTTTGTTGTTAAGCGCATCTTTTTCCTGCTGAGAAAGAAGACCTGCTTCATCAAAAACAGGGTATAGAACGGCCGGTTTTTCGGGAATGGTGTATTGTGCTGATACAAAAGTGTAAAAGCAAATCAATAGAAATGAAAATACTATTTTAAGAGAACGTAATTTCATTTGGGAGTTGGTTTGGGTTTTCTCCTTCTACAGGAAAATATTTCTTTAGTTCAAGGCCTGTTTCCAGAATGGCACTTTGTAATGCCTTATAATAATTACCCTTGGCAAATTCAGCAGTGATATAGTCATGCAGGTGGTTCCAATAGGATTGATATACTTTCTCATGAATTCCGGAATCCCCAATAATAGTCAGGTATTTCTGTTCGAAATTGATATAAAAAAGCACGGCATTTCTATCAGTAGTTTTGTTCATACAGAGTTCTTTGAAAACTTCAAATGCCGTTTTTGCAAGATTACTTTCAGTGTTAGAGTCAATATGTACGCGGATCTCTCCTGTAGAGTGATCTTCTGCTGACTGAATCGCTTCCACAAGGGAAGCGATCTGTTGATTTGTAAGGTGATTACCCATTATTTGAATACTTCAGGTGCCTTTTGAGCTCCTGCTTCAGCTTTGAAATAAGGTTTTTCTTTAAAATTGGTGAAATTCGCCAAAATATTATTTGGGAAAGTCTTGATAGAGGTGTTGTAAGTCTTTGCTGCATCATTATAATAAACAGTCTCTGTTCTGATACTGTTTTCAATAGCAGTGTACTCTCTTTGGAAGTTAATATACTGTTGGTCAGCTTTCAGGTTAGGATAAGACTCTACTACAGCCATCAATCTGCTTAATGCACCGGATAATTCTCCCTGTGCAGCCTGGAACTTTGCAATATCAGCATCTGTCATATTGGTAGGATCCACATTGATGGAAGTTGCTTTGGAACGTGCTTCAACCACCTGAGTTAACGTTTCCTGCTCAAATTTTGAATAAGATTTTACTGTTCTTTCCAAATTAGGAATAAGATTCGCTCTTTTCTGATACACAGTCTCTACGTTAGACCATTTTGCGTTAACAGTTTGTTCTTTGTCTACAAAGCTATTATATCCGCTTTTTCCCCAAAAGAATAGGACTGCAACAATAATAAGGAGGGCAATGCCAATTGTTCCGGCGCCCAAACATCCTTTATTTTTCATAGTTTATTTTTTTTTAATTTTTTGTGCTAATCAAATATACAAATTATGTGCTAATTTTGTAAAAAATTATATTTGAATGACAACAATAGTGGTTGCAATGGGAGAGAAGAACGAAATTGGTTTTGAAAACCAGTTGCTTTGGCATCTTCCTAAAGATTTAAAACATTTTAAAGACCTTACTTCGGGGCATCCGATTATTATGGGAAGAAAGACGTATGAGAGTATTGGGAAGCCACTTCCTAACCGTACGAATATTGTTGTTTCAAGAAGAAAAGACTGGTTTGAGGAGGGAATCCTTATTGTGGGAAGTCTTAAAGAAGCTATGAAGTTTGCTAAAAAGATTGATGAAGATGTTTTTGTTATTGGCGGGGGTAATATCTATGAGCAGACAATGGAAATTGTGGATAAACTTGAAGTTACTTTGGTAAAGGCAGATCTGAAAGCAGATACATTCTTTCCTAAAATAGACGGAAAGATCTGGAAGAAAACAAATGAAGTATGTCATGAAAAGGACGAGAAAAATGAGTATGATTTCTGCTTCCAGACGTTTGAAAAGATTAAGAGCGAATAGTTATGAGAATTCTACCCTCTAACTTCTAGCTTCTAACCTCTAATTTTTTTATCTTTGCACTTCTAAAATTTAATAATGAATAAATACATAAAAATTGCAGTAGCAGCACTTCTTATCCTTTTAGGACTTTATATGATGATTTTCACAAGAAATCTTGGTTGGGGAATTGTTATTTTCCTTTTGGCTGCATTTCCAATTTTACTTTTCTTTAAAAATGAGTATATCCTTTTGGCTTTCTGGCAATTGAGAAAGCAGAATATGGAAAAAGCTGCAGAATGGTTAACAAAAATCACTAATTATAAAGCTCAGCTTCATCAATCTCAATATGGATATTTCCATTATTTATTAGGATTAACACAAGCTCAGGATCACCCAACAAAGGTAGAACCATTAATGAAAAAAGCTTTGGAATATGGCTTGAATATGAAGCATGACAGGGCTATGGCTACTTTAAATCTTGCAGCAGCAGCTATTTCTAAAGGAAGAAGACAGGAAGGGCAGAAACTATTGGAAGAAGCAAAAAGATTAGATAGTGCAGGAATGATGACGGACCAAATCAAAATGATGAAAGATCAGCTGAAAATGCCAACAATGCAGAAGCATATACACAATCCTAACATGAGACAAAGAGGAAGATTCTAAGAAATATCCGATATCAATATAAAAGCCCTGAATTATTCAGGGCTTTCTTTTTTTATTGGGAGTGACGGAGGTGTGAAGTCTTAAAAAAAAGTGTCTTTTGGATAAAGATTCTCTCTAAAAACCATTAGACTATCTATTTTTTCAAAACGGTCTCTAAGCCCATTTGTGTAAATTTTATTTTTATAAGTAACGGATACAGATTCAAATCAAATTTACTCTCGTGTTTACATGAGAATAAGGAAAGTGATAAAATAATGAAAGAGATGTTACATTTCTGAGTTCTGATCATAGCCATAAAATTTAGGCATCTGCCAGTGGTATTTCACAGCGAATGTTCTGATAGCAACAATCAGTAAGATCGTAAAAATCTGTATAAAAGTGTATGATAATGGAGTATACTTTGTCATTAATAAAAAGGCAGCCCCTCCCACAATACATGCAGTGGCATAAATTTCCTTTCTAAAAATCAATGGAATTCTGTTAAGCAATATATCCCGAATAATCCCTCCAAAACATCCGGTAATAGTTCCCAGTCCAATACATATTAAAGGATGGATACCGGCATTCAATCCTTTTTGCACACCAATAATGGTAAAGAGGCCCAATCCGAAGCTGTCGAAAATAAATAAAGTTACTTTAAAATTCTTTTCAAGAGATTTGAATACCATTGAAAAGATACTGGTAACCAGAATCAGGGCACACATCAAAAGATCATGCATCCAGAATACAGGGATATCAAGAAGAAGATCCCTCACAGTTCCTCCTCCCACAGAAGTTACAAAGGCAATAATAAGTACGCCAAACGGATCAAGGCGCTTCTGCATAGCTGCAAAGCTTCCTGACATGGAAAACGCAATGGTTCCAAGGACTTCTATGGCAAAATTGAACTGTTCGTGCATATATTATAAATGATAAATGATAATTGAGGAATAATTTTTTGCTTAAGCAAATTCTTGGCCATTTTATCAATTATCATTTATCGCTTATCAATTATTATTTTGCTTATTTTTCTACTCTCACCGAGTCTGGAACCATGAGTTCGTATTCTCCGCCATGGGTAATGATTTCCCTTACGATGCTACTGCTGATAAAGGATTTTCCGGATGACGTTAATAAGAATACTGTTTCCAGTTTCTTGTGAGCAAGGGTTCTGTTGGTATGGGCAATGGCTTTTTCAAATTCAAAATCGGCCGGGTTTCTTAGCCCTCTGATAATGTATTGAGCATTCTTTTCGAAGCAATAGTCCACAGTAAGACCCTCAAATGAGTCTACTTCTACATTGGGAAATTCTGCCACGGAGTTTTGGATAAATTCCATTCTTTTTTCAAGAGGAAACATGTATTTCTTCTGGGAATTCTGCCCAATGGCAATAATTAATTTATCAAAAAGCGGGGCTGCTCTTTCTATAATATCGTAGTGTCCTAAAGTAATGGGGTCAAATGACCCTGGGAAAACAGCAATTTTCATGTGGTACGAGTTATAATTTTGAGTTATAAATTTTAGACTATGAATTATGACTTTATTCAGTTTCTAATATCTAGTCCCTAATTTTTAACGTCTATTATCTATTTTCTTTTATTTAAGGCTTTTTCAACTTCATTTCCGCAAAGATCCATGATGGAGATTCCATAATGTTTCGCTTGCTGGGGAAGAATACTAGCAGGAGAGAATCCCGGGTTGGTATTCATTTCAAGCATGTAGGGAATACCATCCATTAAGATATATTCACTTCGTGAGAAACCACTCATTCCAAGAGAGTTGTAGGCTCTTTTAGCAATTTCTTCAACCCTTTTAGTGGTCTCATCATCAATTCTTGCAGGGGTAATTTCTTCAGAAGCTCCTTCGTATTTTGCTTCATAATCGAAAAATTCATTGGTTGGAACAATTTCAGTAATTCCTAAGACAATAGTTTCACCTTTGAAGTCGATAACACCTACGGAAACCTCCATACCATCTAGAAAACTCTCGATAAGGATTTCATTATCTTCCTTAAAAGCTACTTCTGTAGCAGCAATAAGTTCAGATTTTTCCTTAACCTTGGAAATTCCCAATGAAGATCCTGACTGATTCGGTTTTACAAATAAAGGAAGTTTTAATTCTTCTACAATCTTATCAATATTGATATCTTCTCCTTTTCTTAAATAAATACTTTTTGCAGAAGGAATTCCGTATTTTGATAATACAGCAAGGGTATCTTTTTTATTGAAAGTAAGGGCGCTTTGGTAAAAATCGCAACCTGTATATTTTTGGCCTATTGCATCCCAGTAAGCCTGTAGGATACCATTTTCGCCAGGTGTACCATGGATGATATTAAAGCAAACATCGAATTTTAATGTTTCACCATTATCTAAATCGACAGAAAAATTTCCTTTATTGATCGGATGTTTTTTGTCATTCTCACCTAAAAAATACCATTCGTCTTTAAGGACTACTACTTTATATACGTCGTACAGATTTCTGTCTAAAGAATCATAGATTAACTGTCCGCTTTTTAAGGATACAACATATTCATCAGAATAACCTCCCATTACTACGGCAACACTTTTTTTGTTCATAACCATATAGTATCAATTAAGGCAAATTTAAACATTTTATGTAATGCAATATGGGAAATCCGCAAATTTTAAGATCAAAAATGAATTGTGTTAAATAAAAAGCACATTCTAAAATTATTAGCTATATTTGCCGTTGTAATTAAAGTATTTTTAAGTATGCTTAAATCACTTTTCAATTGGAAAGTTTTACTGAATTTAGTAGTAGCCATCGGTATTTTCGTTGGGCTTATATGGCTTACGTTTCGCTGGTTGGAGTACCATACTAATCACGGTCAGGAAATACCTGTCCCTAATGTTGTTAACAAATCTATACATGATGCTGTTAAAATATTAGACGATACAGGGTTGGAGTATGAAGTAGATAGTGCGAATTATGATCCGAAATACAGACCATTTCAGGTTCTTCAGATTTATCCTGCACCGGGTTCCCGTGTAAAGGATGGAAGAACGGTGCGTCTTAAGGTGAACCCTAGAACATGGGCGCAAATTGCTGTTCCGGATGTAATTAACAAGTATTCAGGACTGGCATTCCAGAGATTGGATCAGGTGGGTCTTAAAATTGGAGATACCATTTATGAGCCTAGTATTCAGAAAGATGCTCTTTTAAGAATCTTATATAAAGGAAATGCTGTAAATCCTGGAGCTCGTTTACCTAGATTCTCCGTTATTGATGTAGTTGTAGGTTCTGGGCCAATGAGAAACATTTCAATTCCTAATGTTGTAGGGCTTTCTGTAAAAGAAGCTAGAGCAGTCATTACGAAGAGTATGTTTGAAGTTGGATTGGTAGAACATGAAGATGGTGGTAAAGATGAATCTGATATCATTTATTATCAAGATCCTAGTTCAGGAGATGTTCGTGATCAGGGAATGCAGATTGACCTTTGGGCAAGTAAGAAAACTCCGGCAGAATTAAGAGCTAAGATAGAACAGCTGAACTCTATTTATCGTATGAAAGTAGATACATCTTTACCTCCTGTACGATATGAAGAAGTTCATAATGAGCCAAGCTATGAAGCTCCGGTGATACCTACTCCGGCACCAAGAAGAGAAACTCCTAAGCCAGAGGTGCCAAAAACAGAGACTCCTAAACCTCAGACGACCACTCCAAAACCTGCTACAGGTTCGGGAACTGAGAAGCCAAAAGCTTCCACAAATACCTCGTCTACAGGAAGTACAGCTAAACCTGCTGCTTCTACAACTACAGGTCAACAACCTGCACAAAAGCCAAAAGCTAAAAAAGTAGTCGTAGAATAATTTCAGATTAATATAAAAAATTCAGGCTTCAACTGCAAAATGTTGAGGCCTTTTGTGTAAAAAAATAAAAACAATGTCAGAAGATAACGAAGATTTTTTAGATGAAGAATTGCTGGATTCCAACAGTATTGAGAATATCGATATAGACGAGGAAAATAAAGGATTATATGAACATCTTAATATTACTGTTGATCCAAAACAGGACCCATTAAGAATTGATAAGTTCCTTTTAATATACAGACAGAATTCTTCAAGGAATAAAATTTCACAGACCTGTAGGGCTGGGAACGTTATAGTCAACGGAACTGCAGTAAAACAGAATTACCGTGTGAAACCCGGGGATCAAATCTCGGTATTACTTACTCATCCGCCTCGGGAAAATGTTATTATTCCACAGGATATTCCTGTTAATATTGTTTACGAAGACGATGATTTGGTAGTAGTAGATAAGGAACCAGGAATGGTGGTGCATCCCGGACACGGAAACTGGGATGGAACATTGGTAAATGCCCTGGCCTATCATTTTGAAAAGAATGGTGCAAAATCTGATCTAGACAGGGTAGGACTTGTTCATAGGATTGATAAGGATACTTCCGGACTTCTGGTAATCGCCAAAAATGAATATGCTTTAAGTTTCCTAGCAAAGCAGTTTTTCAACAGAACTACGAAAAGGCTCTATTGGGCTTTTGTATGGGGGAATCTTAATGATGAAGAGGGTACCATAAGAGGTCACGTGGGAAGACATCCCAAAAATAGGATGCAGATGTCTGTTTATGAAGACGGAAGCCAAGGGAAGCATGCTGTTACCCACTACAAGGTGCTAGAAAGGTTCAAGTATATGACATGGGTAGAGTGTAAGCTGGAAACAGGAAGAACCCATCAGATCAGGGCGCATTTCAAGCATATTGGGCATACATTGTTTAATGACGAAAGATATGAGGGGCATACTCCGCTAAGAGGAGTGAACATTCCAAAATATAAACAGTTTATTAAAAATGTTTTTGAAATTTTACCAAGACATGCTTTGCACGCACATACCCTAGGATTTATACACCCAACAACAAAAAAGGAATTATATTTTGAAAGCCCAATGCCCAAAGATATGACGGATGCCGTAAAAAAATGGAGAAATTATTTAGAAAACTAAAAATATATTGAGATTTTTTTTATATTTGTTGAATTGAAATCAAGATTTGTATAATCGGCAAAACTAATCGTAAATAATCGCAGAACTAAATGTAAAGAAAAAAAACACGCTTAATGAATGTTTTATTTTAATAATTCAGGTGTTTCAAACCAATTACCAATTACTTGCATGTTTTTAAGATCTTCCACGAAATCAACATAATATCGACCTTTCAGGATTTTAAATGAACTCCAAATATATTTAACTTCATAATTTTCTATTCCATCTGAAATAATATCTGATTCAAAAATTTTCACCTTGTTTTTATCTTTTAAACCAGTAAATTGACAAATAGTTTCTGGAATTACTATTGATGAACGAATAGGAAACCCCTCTTCATCAACTGAAAAAATACGGTGATTTCCTTTTAATCCGTTGTCAATTGTTCCAGGCATTCTCATGAAAGCATAATAACCATAACTCCACTCAATTATGCCTCCTGTCTGTAAATTATAATAATTAGCGTTTATTGCTTTAAATTCTATTTCTCTATGTTGCATATACAAAAATAAGCATAAAAAGCCTCTCCAAACAGAAAGACTTTTTTAATTTTAATTTAATTCAGTTTTAAGCTTCATTTAAACTTACTTTACCCGTAGGTGATAGAAAGTATTTTTTAGCCGATTTTGGCATTACATTATACTTTGGTCTTCTCGCACCAGATAAACGGTTTTTTGCTATACGTGTGACGTTGTACTGGTTGGATTGATTTCCACCTACAACATGATAATAGTCTTTATCTTCACCTACATACATTCCAACGTGTCCGCCTCCTGTTCTTGTAAATACTAAAACATCACCTAAAACAGGTTCATTTACAGGAATTCCAAATTTTAAAAAACTGGAAGCTCTAAGCCTGTCATATCCTGTGAATGGAAGTTCTTTATGAGCAGTAATACAAATTGCTGATTGCGCTACTGCACACCATGCAACATCATCGTTTTTATAGATGCTTCGTACTCCTGCTGTTTCTGCCAACTTCAAAATTTCAGGATTGGATTTTGGTCCTGGTATTTCATTTGTGTTAAGCTTTCCGACACGGACAGCTTCTTTTATCATTAAGGGTGCATCAGGTACTGTACCTAGCCATGCATAATCATTTGAAATTTTCATAGAATTTTTATTTAAATTTTCTTCTTATAATCTCCCAGACAACAATTGAAAGAACACCGACTAGAATAAAGGCCCAAAAAGAACGTTTTTCCGTCTCAGTCTTAGTATTACTCGTTTTGGTATTAATTTTTGATTTTTTATCAACTTCCTTGGCCGTTAGAGTCTTGTTTTCTTTTTTCAGGGTTTCATTCTCCTTTTTTAAATTGGTAATTTCTATTTTGAGGGTTTCAATCTCCTTTTTAAATTCAGTTTCACTATTGAAATTCAAATCCGTATTATCATTTACCGGAATTGAGGTTTTGTTTCCTAAAGCATCAGTGAAGTTTAGATATCGGATTGTTCCGGGATCTGTACATCGTCCATTATTTTTAAGACTGAAATTTTGGAGAGTTGCAGCTTTACTTCGATCTACAGCATAGTTTGAAATTGAGTTTATAGAATCGGAAACCCTTTTTTGTGAAGTTATATTTTCCTTTACATCAGTTTTTTCAATAGTTTTTAAACCCTCTTCTAGCTCCGTTTGAGTTTTTCCCTTTTGCTTATGTTTTGTAACTCCACAACCACCAACTAAAATGAGTAATACAAAGAGTAATAGTAATTTTTTCATGTTGTTAAAAAGTTATTAATTGATTTAGAGCAATGATCCTTATCGATTGTGTTTAAGATCCAAGCAAGGCCTTTTCCTACACCTGATAAAGTTCCATCCCGTTCATTTTTCCCCAAAGCTGAAGAAATAGTTTCTTCGGGATTTCCAAATTGATAGCCTGTATGAATTATTAAAGTAAGATTCCACAGTTTTCGGAACTCCCTATTTCCAAACTTATCAATGTTTAAAGCAGTTGTTCTGAAATAGCCTTTTGCATGATCTTTTGATGTAAATAGAACTACAAAAAAATTAATTACTGTTAATGGCAGTAACAAGATATATGCAATTAAAAATAGTATCATATGCTATCAATTTGGGATTTATAAAGTTGTAAATAAAGAGGAATAAACCTCGCTATAACGTCTGCCAAATGAACCGATTTTGTATTGATAAGGAAGCGTATGTATTGTACGGATGGTAATTTGATGACCTGTTCCTTTTCCTCAATTAAATTTCCCTCATCATCCATAATTCTGAGAGTACCCTTTAAAAAACCATTTTTTCCAAGGATTTCCTCTAAATTTCCCTCATGGATCATCCAGTCAGGCATTTGGATACGTTTATAGATTTTATTATCTGACTTTAATATCAAATATTGGCGAACATTCACGTAGATACGGTCTTCGTCTCCCTCCATATCGGGTGTATTAAATCCGGTAACTACTAATTTTCTGGAAAACTGTGGAAATAGAGGGTGATCCGGTAACATGGTTTCATACCACGATTTACCAGTGTTTTTAATCGCGTCTACTATTGCCTGTACTTCAGGTGTTAATATGAGTTGTGTTTTCATTATGTTTTATTAAAATTTAAATGCTTGAACGATGGACCCGCTTAGGCTCTTTTGGGTTGATCCATTGGTTATTGCCAAAGAGAGACAAACTGCATCTGTATTGGATGTTATTGTTTGAATAAGTGTTGTTGATCCCACAGTCAAAAACTGTGTATATACATTCCCTTGTCTCATTAATACAATATTAGCACTCATCACATTGGTTCCGCCTGGTTCAATCTTAGTCCCGTTTGTTACGATGTTATTCCACATAATCGTAGAAAAATACCCTCCACTTTTTATATTAGAATTTACAATCCGTATGAAAGAATTATCAGAAAGTACCAACGGAAGAGTTGATATGATTAATCCTAAATATCCATAGAAATCAACTGTATCATGCAATGCATTAGAACCTGCATATGAATTTGATAAGTTATATTCCAAGTAAAAATTGGTATTTGCCGGAAAAAGAACATCACTTTTCATCGCACCTACGAATTGATTCGGTTCATAAGCATATGCCTTATTTGCCGTATTAGAACTATATGAGAATATCCCTCCATTGGTGGTGAAAATGGTGTTTTCTTGCCCTGAAGTAAATGCAACTTTTGACCAATTAATAGCACTAATATCTATACTCTCAATATTGGTCACAACATTGATACTAGATGTAGTTCTATGAGTCTGCGTAATAGGCGATATAGTACGAATTACTACATTGTATTGTGTATTGGCAATTAAAGTATCTCCATAAACAGAAACAATCATAGATTTGCCGTCCGCTGATGGTTGAAAACCTAAACAATCAACTTCACCTGTGCCAATGGGATTTCCAACAGGAATAAACTTAACGGAGGTAGATGTAGGATTTACATTTAGGTTCAAGCCCTGTAAAACCAAATAACGAACTACGTGATCATTTTTAATAACAGTAGGAGTTATTGAATAAACATTCGCTGATCCATTAGAGTACTGTCCATTCCAAGCAGATCCTAAACTGTCTTTTTGGGACGGCGTAAAAGATTGTATTAATGCCAACTGATCATCATAATCACGAAACATAACCATTCTTCTAGTACCAGTTAAGTCAGTAAAATGAAGCCTCCGGTTCCACATGGTGGTTTGATTCGGAAGTATTTCTGAATTATCATCAAAAACAACAGCCTTGGTACGGATTCTTCCATTGTTCAAATGAATCATTTCGCTTGGAGACGTTGTACCAATACCATACTTACCGGAATTGTTGTAAATGCCTGACTCAATAAAGTCCGTACTATTCCAGCATAGCAAATAATTAGCCGCAGGAGCAATGCTTTTAAAAGTTGTGACGGTTCCGGCTTGGTTGATGAAAAAATTGCCATTAATTGCAGGCTTATTCATTTTACTATCCAATGCAGTCTGTAAACCCTGAACCATTGCAATAGTAATGCTGGTAAGTCCGGTAGCAATATAACTACTCGCAGAAGTCTTGGTACCACCATTATAAATGTATAATGAATAATTTCCTGATCCGTCAGGAATCGCTATCATATCATTTTTTTGATAAACATAGTTAGCAGAATTGGCCATAAAGGCTGCCAATGAAGTTTCTGCAACCGTAATTAGTTCAGTCAATCCGATAGCTTCAATTTTATCGGCCCTGATTTTCCCGTTTAGGACATAATCAGCGAGCGCCATATATAGGTTTTTAACCTGATCTTTTCTTAAAACGTTTCCAACGAGATTATTTCCAGGATCATCAACCGTAGCAATATTGCTCGGCAGATCACCAACGCCTAGTATGTCTTTCCAAGCAAGGATATTTTCACTATCCAGATTGCTTGCATCTTTTTTTGCCAGATAAATAGAGTGTGCATCAGTATCAGTTAAATGTTGATTGTATACACTTTTATCGACCTTTCCATCAAAGGAATTTGACAACCCATCAATTGCATCCTGCTTAATTTTAGAGTCCTTATGCCAAAAGGAGTCGATCAGCTCCCAAAAATGGGTTTGTGTTGGTTTTTTCTTGGTGCTGAACCATTCGTTAAGTATTGTTATTGGTTTTGACATGGTAGTTTTTAGTTAAAGTTGGGTTCAATAAATAATACGATTCGCCCCGGATTCAAAATATCGAGAGCTTCTCCGTCTCCGAGGGCTTTAGTTTTCACTTCGTTGGGGGTAACATTGGAACCAATATTATCGGCCGGCCAATCATCGGCATACCCCCCACCACTGTAGTATAGGTTTGTTCCAATATTAATATTGGGAAGATTTTTCTGCTGGATAATGGCTGTTTTACTACCAACATTACTATTTAATACATTGAATGGGGATTCATTAGGATCCCAGCCATAAATCGTTTTATGTCTGAAGTCTGTGCATTCTTTCCATCCGGCAGGAATATCGACCAATGGTTTGCGCCAAACCCACGCAATACCACCATTTTCTATTGGTGCCGTTTTGAGTTCTAATAAATTTATACGATCAAGCACAGCATTAAGTTGTTGTTTGGTAGCACTATTTTCTACCTGTACCTGAATTTCCTTTAAGGGCTTTAACTTTACAAAATCCGCCCAATTATATGTGGTTGCCGAATTCCCAAATTGAACCGTTTTTTTATAAATAAGGGTTTTAGTTTCGGTATTTTGAAATGTTTTTGATATTGCTTGCTCATGAATATAAACGGTGCCTGTATCTTGACCGCCTAAAAATTCATACAGTTTACCATTTATCGCAACAATACCAGGATTAACATTGTTTCCGATTTTATTGCATCCGGATAATATTGTCAAGCTTCCTGCAAGATCTCCCAAAACCTCAAAAATGCCGAAAGCCTCTTCAATAAGAGCCATCAGATCATTGGTAAGTGGCACACCGCCAGTCTGTAGAAAATCAAATTTATATTTCATTGTTTATTACTATTTGGTATTGTTTACTTTGGAGAATGTAAAAATCAATTTCAGCTCTCAACTGGATTTGATTAATTCCTGAATTAGGAATTTCTACAATGAAATCATATTCACTGTATAGTTCAGCTTCTGTATACAGATAAAGTGGTTTTTCATCACCATTTATCCATTTCATTTTATTTGCTGTATTATCGCTATAATAATCCGGGTTATTAGGATCTATCTCCGAATCGGAATAGATGTATAAACCATTATAGATTATTGATTTTTTAATTTTTATTCGTCTGTATAGAGCATCAAACTTGTCATTCAATCGGTACTCAATAGAGCATGTCTGATAGTTAAATTTTAATTTTATAATGTTCTGATCTCTATTCTGTAGAAATAGTTGATACAAATCACTCAATGGCGCGATAAATGCTAAAGTCCATGCTGCAAAAATATCGTCCCTTAAAAAGGGTGGAATAAGCTGCAAGGCATGTTTTTTAAGATTTAAATCAAAAATTTTCATTACGCGGGTTCATAGATTATATATTCAATGCCAGTCCAATCATCTATTTTAAAATAACCAGACTCCGGGATCTTTGAAATTGTAATTGGCTGAAAATCTCCATACCCGACACCCGGAACAATCCATTTGCTTTGAACCTGTAGGTTCTGAAGATCATTAACGCCCTCAACATTGAGGATTGAAGCCTCCAGACGTTGTACAGATAGTTCACCATTGTATTGTAGGTTTTTTAAAAATGCTGTAATTGCATCCTGTACAGGATATTTTCCGTCGGTAATTCGGGTACCATCTGCAAGAATTA
This sequence comes from Chryseobacterium oncorhynchi, assembly GCF_002899895.1. GTDB lineage: Bacteria > Bacteroidota > Bacteroidia > Flavobacteriales > Weeksellaceae > Chryseobacterium > Chryseobacterium oncorhynchi. The sequence goes on along the minus strand of NZ_PPEI02000005.1, from coordinate 376,359 downwards.
TAAGGGGATCATAACATATTTTAAAATTGATCTTCAAAATGTCCGGAAGAAAATTCACAACCTTGATATTGTCTCCGGCTGCCTGTGCCCGTTCAATAAAACCAGTAAAGGCAATACCTATATTATCCGAAACCGGAACAATTTCACCATTTTGATCTGTGGCAATCTTCATGGATATTAAAATATCATTACCCACCTTGGTTCTTGTTACTGCTGCATACTTTATCACCTTTGAGGCTAAAACCTCATCAGGTGTTGCCGTACCATTATTAAAGTCACGTTTTACCGGATCAAATGGGAAACCGTACTGAAATGACAGTGCAAGGTTTCTATACCAATAAAGGTTAGGAACCTTTTGGTTAATGATCATATCTCCAACCTCTTTTTTGTGAACATCAAAAATTGATTCCAAGGTCCATACAATCAAGGTTAAGACATCAAAAAAGATACTTTCAAAAGAAACAATTGAAAATTGATCTTCAAAAGAAGCATTTTCGTTCAATTCATACCAATTTCTAATGGCAGGAAAGGACATAAATGCATCTGTCATACTGTTTTTTATCTCTGATATACTACGTGCCATTAGCTTACTATAAATGTTTCTTCAATAATCCAATAGCCTATGCCATCCTGTGAGGATAAGTCTTCGTCTGTATTACGAAGTGCTGTGGCTGGCTTATTATTTTGATTAAACAGGTTTACATTATCTTCATCCTGTATGTTCTTATTTTTAATCTCAGTACCTATTGCAATATTGTCTGTAAGTGACATGTCATTCAATACAGCGGCATTAATAACTTCGTCAAATGATCCGGACTGCTGAATGATAAGGTCCAGAAAGTTCTGACCTTGCTGTTTTTTATTCGTATTCTGCATCAATTGAAAATTTAGTAAGGTTATACAAATCCAAATGCTTCACTACAAGACCATCCTTGGCAAATTGAGACTTAATGAGATGGCGATATTGTAAAAGATCCTCATCTAATAAGGCACTTCTAATCCCAACACCAACCGAAAGTTGATTTTTTAAATCACCAGGTTCAGCGATTAGAATTGAAGCCATGTTTTGCTGGAGGGTATTTCCCAAAACAAGCCCCGAAGTAATACGTCCGGATGAATCCCTCTTGATATTGATATCAAGAGCGAAAACCCCATTGTTCTTGCTGATGTACTGGATACCAAAATCTTTTTGTTTCATTACTCTAATTTTCCTGTAAATTCTCCCGTTACCGGATTTGCCCCTGCCATAAGTCCCGTAATGTATTTTATAGTGGCTTCTTTCAGCCAATCTTCCAATACATCAATCAAGCGATCTGCAAATTCTTCAGTAGAATTCTGATCTTTAGTCATCATATCTTCAAGGATATTTTTAACTTTTACTTTAGCCTCTGCCTTTGATGCACTTAAACTCATTTTAAAATCTTTTTAAACTTCGTTTCAAACTCATTAATTGCCGTCATGGAATCTGGTAAAGGTGTCCCCGATGGTCCTGATGGCGTATATACTTTCAATTGTTTTAATAAGGTGGAGAGATCCTGCATGATATCAAACAAACTGGTTTCTTCATTCTTAATTTGGACCTTACCATCGGTACTGTCAATTTTAACAGTCAAACTATTTTCATTGAAAGTTATTTTTTCGGCCTGATCGCACTTTATTACTGTCAAATTATCAATTGTCGTATCGGTACTTATCATTAGTACTGTACTGCCAATTTTTGGTACGACAAGTAGATGATCGTTCCCGTCTGTAGTTGCCTTTAATCTAACATCCGACACCTTAAAACCATCTGACAATTGAACCGTACAGGTGTCACCCTCAATAGACACAACAATCCCATCTATTGGGAGATTGGGATCAGCGGAAACAATATCCTGAATGTTTTTAGCGAGCATTTTATATTTATCCATGTCCTAACCAAAGTGATGGGGTTACTGTTCGTACACCGCCTGATTCTGAAAACTTTGTAACTACACTTTCAACATAATATCTACCATCCTTGTAGGGATAATCTTTATCATAGATACCAATACTATAACTTGGTTCACAATACGGTATTAACCAGGCGTCAAAACTTCCCTCATACCCTGACATCATTTTATTTTTATATTCATTATCAGCGATCATTTTGATAGCTGATTTGCTCATTCTACCTACCTTTTTAGTAACCTTTTCACCGCCTGTTGTTCCTGTACTATAGTTTAATGTCTTTCCATCTGCTCCAACACTTTCGATGGTTACTTCCACCTTTCGGTCTTCAGCAGTTTTGAATTCCAAAGAGCTGCTTTCGATATTATGCTGCATACTATATAAAGTTTCACCACTTTTTTGCGTAAATGCAGGATGAATATGGAGTTCTTTTTTTGCCATATTGAAGTAAATGTCGGCTCCTGTTTCCTCCTGGATCTTTTTCAGAACATCATAGCCCGTGGCTTTGTATATGGTAAATTTTTCATAAGAAATATTATAGTCACTTACCAATTTAAAAGCCGGATTAATATGATTGATTAAGTACTGTGCTAAAGTGTTTACATTGGTTTTTTTAAATGTCTTATTGGGAACTCCATTTCTAAATAAAAACAAACCATCTTCACACTTTATCTTCAAGGAACTGTCCTGTGTGATAATTTCCTTTACATAGCCCTCAAATTCATTTCGCAGATCGTTATCATAACCTAATTTTATAGTAACCTGATCCGCTCTTTTAATAGACTCCTGAATATTCAGAACTTTATTAAAGTTAGCTTCCGGAAGAACAATTGTTGCAAAGTCACAAAGATTCTTCGTTGATTTTTCAATCTCACATTCTGCCAAAATTCCAAGGTTCCAAACCCCTGTTTTGGTTTTAAAGCTGATATCCCAATTAAGTTGATACATAATGACTATTTGTATTTTTCATCAGTTCCGCCAATGACATCACCTACGTAAAGCGATGGCTTTTTCTTTCTTTTATAGATAAGGTCATATGGAAAATCACTTTTTGCACGAATCTGATATGCCTGAACATATTCACCTTTAGTGAATGGAAAGGACATGTTTGTTATAGCTATTCTACTAATACCTAATATTTGAAATGGCTCACAAAAAACCTGAATAGCTTCGGCTGACATTAAGTACTTTTTAAGCCGCTCCATATCTTTTATGGGGTAGGTTTCCGCGGGTTTTCCTCTCATAATTGGACCATAAAAAGCACCCGAAATGGTAATATCGTAGTCATCTAATGACCATCGCTCTTTTATTGAACCTATTTGATTAGTTCCGGCCTTAGCGATATAACGTTCTGCTAAACGAACATTTGACTGAATATCTATATATGGCTCCCAAGGTAATAACCATGGGTTTTCATCTTTTGTAGTTTGTAATGAAAGTGGAAAAAATTGATCGTTTACTGGCTTTGCCTTATCTGTTATCCATCTGGAAACCTCATCATAATCATCTGATTCATGAATTGAGTGTGGCTTATTTTGAAACGGCAATATTGATATTGGTGGTGTTACATGTTTTGCAACCTCATTTTCAAAGGCTGCAAATCTTGGTATTTGCTGAACGGCTTTACTTCCAAGTAAAGATCCGAGTAAAACATTTTCATTCGTTAGTATCATGACGCTGCTGTTGTGGCTGATGCCGTTGCTCTTAATAGTTCATCTAATATTTGTTGTCCCGCTGTGGTAGCAGCAGAACTTTGGGAACCGTTATAACCCTTTATTCCAATCTGTTCCTGAATATGGATAGTTATATAATTATGTTTTGTTCCACCTGTAGCAATTGTGTCAGAAGTTTTTTTAGCTTTCTTTTTGGCTTCATCATCTCCATCTCCTTTGCCACCAGTACCACCAGTGCCACCAGTACCCGGAATACCTACAGGAGCCTCAATACCAGATTTCTTTTCGGCATCTTTAGCATTTTTATTTTTTGTGTATTCGTTAGAACTCTTTTGTCCAGCTGACATTGCCCCTTTCCAACCATTTTTCACCTGATTAAGTGCTGTCAGTGTGGATCCGGCACCTGTCAGGTCCATCGCTGCTTTCTTCCCTGTTTCCCAGGCGGTCTTCCAATCTCCCTTAAAGAATGCCAATAACGCTGCGCCTATTCCTGTAACTCCGGATAGCATTTCCTTAAATCTATTGATGACGTAATCCTTTATGACATTACCAAATAGTTTCATGGCTTCCCAGCCTTTGAAAATTACTGTCCTGAAGCCCTCAAATTTATTCCAGCACACCGCAACAATCGCAATTAATGCTACGATTCCCGCGACAATCCAAACAATTGGAATCCCCCACATTGAAGCTGCCAAAACCCTTGATGATGCCGCTGTAATCGCGTTCCATAAATTCTGAAGCCTTTGCGCTCCCACTAATTTGGTAACTGCTGATGAAGTCAGGTTATACAACGGGGCCAAGCCTGCTACCATCTGGGCTTGTTGAGAGACAATTTCAGCATATCCCATCATACCATTTGAGGCATTGAACAGGGTGATTTTGAAATCATCAATCTGTGCCTGTAGTCTCTTGTTTTTTTCCTCAGGGCTTTCCATGATGATGGCTGCCTGTTCATAGGCAACGCTTGTACCTTTTACCGCCTTGGTTAACTTGTCAACTTCAGAAGTTTGTGAAATCAATGCCAATGCAGCATTGGAATTTTCCTTGCCGAATACAGCAGACATCAACGCAGAATCATTAAGCAAAGGCTTTAACATGTTAAGCCTTTGAGTTAGTGAAAGGGATGGATCACTTAATTTATTGATATCAATTCCCAATCCCTTAAATTCAGCACGTACTGCCTTTGGCAAGAAACGCCCTTGGCCTAGAGTGGCCAAGACATTACGCAGGGCAACACCGCCCTCACTTCCTTTTTTACCCGCCTTGTCAAGAACCTGAATTGAGGCGTTCGTTTCTTCAAAGGAAACCCCAGCGGCCTTGGCTGCCATCCCAGACTGTTCAAGAGCCTGTTTAATCTGTGGTAATTCAGCGGACCCTTCTCCGGCAGCAGCGGCCATGACATTCATCATAGCGGCCATTATCTTTGATGCCTTGGTAGGATCTTCTAATGAGATTCCGTACTGGTTCATCGCTGTTGTAAGAGTTTCAGTTGCTGCTGTTGTATCTCCTCCCATTAATTTGGACGTGTATCCAACTGTCTCCCCCATACTTTTAAGGGCTGTAGGAACCTTGGCTATTTCCGGAGATAATTGTCCCAGGATTAACTTATAGGATTCTACACCCTCAGATGCTGAACCCCCAAAGGTCTTGGCTGAATTTCTCGCATATCCCTCAATCTCCTTTAGCTTTTGCCCGGCAACCCCAGTCATGGCCTGAAGATCATGCATTGAGGTGGAAAGCTTCATTCCCGGACCGTTCAACTGAGTGATTGATGTACTGACCTTTTCTATTTGATCAATTACAGCAGACATCTTAATGGAGCTGATCTGGCCCTGAATATTTTTAACCATGTTAGAAGTTTTCTTCTGAACATCATTGACCTGTGCAACGACTGCGTTTTGCCCTTGCATTTTTAGGAGAATGTTATACAGTAGATCGTTATTCATGGTTATTAGTTCTCGTTATTAGTTTCCGTTTTCTTTTTTTCTTATGTATTTAAGTTCGGCAATACGTGCCGCCCATTGCTGATCGGTTAGCGAGTCTGGATCAATATGGAAATAGTATCTTAACTGTGCATCGAATATTCGTAGCAAGTCTTTTTTTTCGTTTACCTCCGCCCGCTCTATAGCTTTACCATTTCCACTTCTACCATTTCCACAAGGGTTGGTAAATACTGGGATATCGACAAGAAAAGCCCCGTATCGGTTTTGATGTCTTCATCACCAGCAAGCCAGCATTCACTTAAAATCACTTCATTGTACTGTAGTGGATCAGTTTGCGCTGCAACAGCGGCATAGCTTAATATTTGGCGGGTTGGTTTTTTCAGGTAACACTGTTTATCCTTTCCTACTTTGAAAGAGAAAATTTCACCGTGTTCTGCTTTCCAGGCGTTAATCTGATTTTGTAAACTACCTGCTTTCGATACTAGATCTTGAATTAAAGTTTTGTTTTTTTTCATTAGATATCTTCTTCGATGTTAAGGGCGATAAATGGAAGAGTAATTTCCATGAACTTATCACCTTGTTTTAATTCCTTTGATGCTTCGGTGAACCTTAAAGATTCAATTCTATCAGTGATCATGGCATCACCCTTTGTAGGATTGCCATAATTCTGCAAGCCATCCAACATAAGCGGAAAAATACTTCCACCTCCAGCTTTCACCAGCTTTTGATACTCCGACTGGAGCATGGTGATTTCACCCTCGTAAGCCTCATTGCCGGACTGAATCGCCACAGGTTGGCTTCCCTTGGCATAGACGGCTTCTCTTTCAATTTTTGAGGTATATTTAATCCCACGATATCTTACCATATCGCGATTACCAAGAATCAGGGTAAGATCACCCCATTCATATTCTCTTCCTTGTATTTCTACTGCCATGATTTTAGTTGATTTGTACATCAAAGCCTAGTAGCAATTCAGTCCATCTATTGTAACCAAACTGTCGGATTGCCAATATTGCCTTAATTTTTGATGTTGTAATTATGTTCTGATTAGGATCTACGAAACAGCGAACGCCCGTATCTTTCTTGTCGGTTTCATCTTTAGAAAGATCTTCCGGCATAGTGGTAGCAACTTTTCGAGCAATTGCGCTTTCCATGTTTTTTGCATAGATCGCGTTTATTTGTCCTGTCTTAGTGGTTGGTACTTCATCCAGTTCAAAATCCAGTAACGCATCATATGCAAGTCTGTATGCCTCATTAATGGTTCTACGATGGGTTAGGTAATGATAATCATCACTCACAGGACACGCCAGTGAAGCATCCATTATGTAGTAACCGGAACGGCTCTGATGTGTTGTAAAGGTGATATAGCCTTTATCATATAGTGCTTCAGTATCGAAGTCATCAACATCACTGTCTTTAATATAAAGAATTGGTGCAGCCAATGATCCGTTTCTAACCTTACCCGGATTAACCCTAACAGGATAAGCAGCCAGTCTTCCGGCCAGTACTCCAATAGCGGCACCCTTTGATGATGTAGTCCCGCTTCTTGATTCGGTATCACCAATTAGAATACCCACGGAATTGAAATCATTGGTTTTCAAATCCGGAAGATCTACCTTATTACCTGTAAAGTCGTATCCCTCAAGAATAGTAAAGAATGGAGCATACTTTTTGTTGGTATAATCATCAAACAATGTTTGGGCTTTTCCGGCAGCCAGTAAAACATCGGCATCCATGCCGTCAGTTACCACAGGGGCTGCTGTAGGATCATATACGGTGAAAAGTCCCCTAATTTTACCCTTGGCCTTATTTAAGAATGTTTCAACTGGTGCAACACCATCCACAGGAGTAAACCATTCAGATGTTTTTGTACTTTTTGCCATTCCAAAAATCCAAAGCTCAGATCCAGATCCCGCCTCTTCATAGAATTCATACAATGCCTTATATAGCCTGTGGTTGTCGATTGAATCGGTTAACTTCAGAGCGGCAACATCAAGCATGGATTTAACCTGATAGGCAGTACCTAACTGGAAACCATCATTAATGGCAACCGCTGAAGCCACGATACCAAAGCAACCGCTGTCTAGTGGTGTTACCGCTCCGATAACACCATTATTAAATGATATTGAAATTTTTGGCTTCATGTAAATTGTTATTTTTGAAGTTCAGCGATTCTTTTCTGTAAGGCATTAACCACGGTTGTACGTGGGAGTTCCAGACTTTCTTCAGCTGCTAAATAGTCCTGTGCTGTTTCCAGATCCATTTCTGCTGTTTTGGAAATGATTTCCTTGGCGGTTTCCGCTTTTTGTTCATCATCATCAGATTTGTAAACTGTTTTTACTCTTTGATCCTTTAAGGTCCTGGCATATGTAGCAGCCGTTTCGGGTTTAAAGAATGGGGTTCCGTCAGAAGTTTCATAGTATTCTGACATGTTTGGGTATTGTTTGAATAGATCACTCATGGTGTCGTAGTTTTTCCGTTAAGTTGTTTGTATTTTTGAAGCTCAGTGATCAAAGCTTTATTCTGTTCAATGAGTTCACTATTGGTTTTTTGCATTTCACTGTTAATCCTTTCCATTTTTGAAACCTGATCCTCTAATTTTCCAATTTCTGCAATGGCTTGCTTGTACAGTGAATTCAATTTATTGGCTTCATCAGTGGCTTCTTTCCACTGATTGGAAATGTATTCGTGCTGTTCCCGAAATATTGTAACAGCCTTTTCAACATTCTCTAGTTCCGAGGTTTGAGTGTCTGCGAGGTTTTTCCGTCTGGCCGCAAACCATGCTCCCATTGAAGTAATAATGCCTACTAAGGCTGTTAAATATATTTCGTTCACAATATGGCTATTAGATAATTGCAGCTACTTTTTCAGCTCTGTATGGTGTCACAATATAATAGTGACGGTAAGCTAAATCGTTGGATTGTCTGGTAGGGTTGTTTTCAGCCTTAACAAAATACTGCTTGGTAATACCTGTTTTTTTGGCAATCCCCTCTTTGTTGAAGATTACGGAAGCAACCTTATCTGTAGCATCTTTAATTGAACCATACGGTTTTTTAGCCTTGGCAGATGTATAAATTGGCATTTCTCCCTCATATTGGTGAATCTCAAACCCGGCAATTCTAGGCGCTGGCTTACCAGCTGCATAGTCTACCAATTGGTTACCAAAATTCTTTCTATCAAGCAATAGGTCATTCCAGTGGGTTTCATTAAGCACCAACCTGCATGGACCAAATCCTTTACAAGCTTCTTTTGCTCTTACGATATCATCGTATACAAGCCTTGGACGGGTTCCATCCATTAGCGGATCTGTTGATCCTGCCATTAATCCAGTAGCTTCAATTACTGGTGTTTTTACCGTATGAGTTAACGGACCAATGGAGTGAATTGCCCTCTGGTACTTTTCAACATTGATTCCCCTTGTCATTGACTTGGTAGCGGTATCAATTTTATCATACGATGCACCTAATGTGTCATCATCCCTTAAGGTTACTACCTTAGTCTGATACTTATCCAATTTGATTTGTACAGTATCGTCAGTATATTCCTGAAAGGCGATTGGGTATGTATTGTTATTGACAAGGATATCAACTTCAAAATCCGTTACAGGAACGTAGATAATATTCTGTTCTGTGGCAGATCCTCCATTTACAACATGAATTTCAGCGTTTAGTTCTGCAATTCCATCAAGGAAAGAAGCCTGCTCTGCATTATTTAGGTTTTGGATTACACGGTTTAACCATGCTTCCGGAAAATTTTGTGGCATTTTTATATAATTAAAATGGTTATTAGTTTTTTAAAAAAAAAAAAGCTCCTCCGTAAAGGAGCTTTCCAACATTAAAATTTAAACTATGAGAAATTGCTTACTTAAAAAGAGCTTGATATTCGTTTGGATAAGTGGTTTTAAAGGTCAATTGAGCCGATAGATCCAATTTTTGGAAATCATCAAATGTCTTAACGATTCCGGGACCTGCCGGATTGTTGATTTTCGCACCTAGATTCCCTTTTTCAGGAACGGCTTCGATAATACTTTTGTAAAGGTCCGGCTGTTCAGCATGAAGTTTAATGAAGTCTGTTCTTTTGGTAGCGTCAATCTTACCAATTTTAATATCGGCATCAACTGCATCGGCTGATAATTTCGATTTCTTTTCTTTGTCGAGGTCTTCAAATGCCTTTACTTTTGCTTTTTCAGCATCCAGTTCTGACTTTAATTTGATGATTCCATCATTGACTAGATTTTCATCATGTTCCAGTGTGTTACCAGGTAGATTTAAAGCAGCTACGGCTGACAACGTTAATGTTACTTTTTTCATTGAATTATTAAGGTTAAATTTTTGTGAATCAGATGCCATCAGTAGAATTTCAGTAACTTCATTTTCTGCGAACTCTTTAATGCTATTTTCTGATGTGGCATAAAGTTTTACTGTCAGAGCGTTTGCATTGTTTGGTATTGCAACGATTGATGCTTCCATTATTTCAGCTTCTACAAGATCATAGATATCATCAGGTGCCAAAACAAAATTGTTCATTGAAAAAGGATCAAGTCCTAAACTGGCACCCTTTATAAATTCCCTTTCAACTTTTCCAGCTATTAATGCAGCGTTTGGATCATCCATATCAAAAACCGCCTCGGCAGTTAATAAATGGCCCTCGATCTGAATATTTTCCCAGCGGCCAATTACTGCCTCATTACCTGGTTTATGAAAATCCAAAATCACTGGATTATTAATAAAGCGTGAAAGCTTTAACCCAGAGTTTCGCACTCTAAATCCGAACTGGTTGATCTTTGTTTCATCGTTAAGTATGAATTTCTTTCGAGACATTTTTTGTCGTTTTACATGGCAAAGATTTGACGATATCATCTCGAAAAAAAAAAAGTGACCAGAAACTGAACACATGTGTTCAGAAACTGTACAATGTTGTTCAGAAACTGAACACATTCTTTTGCACAGGCCCTGTAAATGGCAATTTTGCTCATGAAATAAATACCATGGGCTTAAAAAAAACAGAACAAAAGGAATTTGCAAAGTTCCTATTCACAGAAAAAAATCTTACTCAAAAGGAAGTTGCCGAAAAGGCTGGAGTAACGGAAAAAACTATTGCCAAATGGATATCTGCCAATGATGGAGAATGGAAAAAACTGAAAAAATCATTGATGGCAACAAAAGCCAATCAAATCAATTTACTATATGAACAGCTGGATAGACTAAACGATCATATTACTACTCGTAAAATCACATATGATGTTCCCGAACATCTTTTAAAACCAATTAAGGTCCAGCAAAAGGATGGTTCTGAAAAATTGGAGTATCAAAAATATGATGAAAAGGATTATCCGGTCAAAATCGGAAACTACCCAACATCTAGGGAGGCTGATATGATTGTTAAGATCACCAATGCCATTAAGAAGCTTGAAAATGATGTTTCTGTTGGGGAAACCGTAAAAATTGCAATGACATTCTGTGAATACGTCAGGGATATAGATTTTCCACTTTCCAGAAAGATCAGTGAGTTATTCGATATGTTTATAAGAGAACAGATGAACCATGGCTAAGTTATCAGACAAAAAGCACCTTGATAACTGGGATCTATTTCGAGAAAATATGTCGAAAGCTACTCCTGTTGATCTCAAGGAAACACAACAAGCGAAGCAAAAAAGGATCGCTAATTTAGAAGCTGATCCTGAAAAATGGTTTGCTTACTACTTTCCAAACTTCTATACTCATAAACCAGCCCCCTTTCATATTGAGGCAACGAAAAGGGTTACACAAAATAGTGAATGGTTTGAAGTCCGGTCATGGTCACGAGAGATGGCCAAGTCAGCCCGTACCATGATGGAGGTTCTTTACCTATGCTTTACAAAAAAGAAAAAGACCTGGTTAATGGTCTCCAATACAGAAGACAATGCCATCCGTTTACTTGCACCGTATAAAAATATTCTTGAATCCAATAATAGGATTATAAGTGATTACGGGGTTCAAAAGGTTGTCGGTAAATGGAGTGATAACGAATTTACTTCCAAGTTTGGTTTTTCTTTTCGTGCATTGGGTGAAGGGATGTCTCCAAGGGGTACCCGTAACGATGCAGCCCGTCCGGACGGTATCTTGGTCGATGACTTTGATACAGATGAAAAATGTAGAAATAAGGACAGGGTTAAGAATGCAACAGACTGGCTTATGGAGGCGGTGTTTCCTACAAGGTCGGTTTCTGTAGATCTCTTAATCATTGTTAATGGTAACGTAATCCATAAATATTGTACGATCACCATTCTGGGTGAAATGGCGGATTGTTGGGAAAAAATAAGCCTTACTGATGAAAAAGGAAATTCCAATTGGGCAAAAAATACCAAGGAGGCCATACACCGGATGTTTTACAATACTTTGGGAAAACGGAAAATGACCGAAAGGGCAAAACAAAAGGAGTATTACAACAATCCCAATGCAGAGGGTGACACGCTGAAGCAATTTGTATGGGGGAAATGTCCACCATTAAAGAGCTGTGAAAAGGTTGTTACCTATGCCGATCCATCACCATCAAATAAAACCGAGAAAAAGAACAGCTCAAAGGCTGTTGTTATTGTTGGCTTATATGATGGAAAATACTACATCTATAAGGCATGGCTTGGCAAGGCTACCAATTCGGATTTCGTTGGATGGATTGGCCAAGCCTATAACTATCTCGATAGACATGGAATTGACACCAAGAAAATGTTTATCGAAAACAATACCCTACAGGATCCCCACTATCAGCAGGTCATAAAGCCGTTGCTTGAAAAATACAGAAAGAATAAGGGTGTTAAGCTACCACTGCGAGAAGACAAGCGAAAAAAGGCCGATAAGTTTGAAAGGATTGAAAACATGAAGGATGACAATAATGATGGAAACATCATTTTCAATGAAGAGGAAAAGGACAATCCAATGATGATATTACTGGAGGATGAATGGCTGGGAGTTTCTCCGGAATCAAGGGAAATGGACGGTCCGGATGCTGTGGAGGGAGCCAAAACAATGATTGATACCAGGGTACAAAAAGAGGGGCTGGATTATGCAGTTCAACAAGTTGAAGACCGAAAATACTAATAATTATGTTTTTAAATATTACAGATCTGGGAGCAAACATTTATGAATACCAGATCGAAGAGATCACAGAGGGCAACGATGACATTGTTTATCAGGGCCTACAGGCTGCTGAAGAGGAAATACGGAGCTATCTATCCGGCAACCATAAAAGGGAGTGGAAAGATGGTCGTTTACTCTATGATGTTGATAAAATATTAAGCCAGACAGGATCCGCCAGAAATGCGCTTATTGTTCGCCATGGAATCACGATTGCAAAATTCTACATTATGGATCTGAGCAATGTTGATATCATCATGGAACAGGCAAAAGAACGGTATGACCGTGCAATAGCATGGCTTAAAAAATTGGGAAATGGTGAACTTAATTTAAGTACACTCCCTACAATTGAACCGGATCCGGATGATGGTTCCAGTGATGATACAGGACCGTTCCTTTATGGTTCCAGAACAAAATTCACACACGAATAAAACACTACTTATGTCTCGAAGAAACCGAAATAAAGGAGGTCAGCACAATCTGGCAGCCAAAACAGCAGGAAAATCAACCGGAAACAAATTGCTTCCGCAGATCATTGAAAAATCAGTCAGCCAAACAAGGCAGGACATTGCCAAATGGCGAACAGCCCTCAATGGAGCAAGGAACACCGACAATCCTGCTGTTTACATGCTTTATCAGCTGTATGAATATATTCTTGATGATACACAACTAACCTCACAGATAGAAAACAGAATACAGGATTCTCTTGGCTCTACATTTAATCTTAAAAAGAAAGGCGGTGATATAGATCAGGAACTAACTGACAGCCTGCAAAATTCAGAGCTTTTCAATGAATTGATTAAGCAGATCATTAACACTCGTTTTTATGGTCACTCATTGGTAGAGCTTGATTGGAAACAGGAGGGGTTAAATGAACCTCAATTAATAGCTGAACTGATTCCCCGAACCAATGTATTGGCTAAAAAGGGAACGTTCTTACCTGACTATAATGAAGAAAAGGGCGTGCTGTACCGTGAACTACCGGAATTTGGAACATGGCTGTTGGAGTTTGGAAAGCCGGGTGAAATTGGGCTGTTAAATAAGGCTATTCCACATGCACTATTCAAAAGATTCGCGCAAAGCTGTTGGTCCGAATTGTGTGAGATCCACGGGATTCCACCAAGGGTAATGAAAACAGACACTCAGGATCCGGCTTCAATGACAAGGGGGAAAAAGATGATGCAGGACATGGGGGCCGCTGCGTGGTTCATTATTGATTCTACGGAGGAATTTTCATTTGCCAACGGAGTGCAAACAAGTGGCGATGTTTATGGAAATCTATTAAAGTATTGTGACCAACAGAATTCGCTGTTAATTTCCGGTGCCATCATCGGACAGGATACAGAACATGGATCAAGGTCCAAGGACGAATCCGGACAAAAGATGTTGTCAAAATTGGTTTTGGCTGATATGGCGATTGTAGAAATGTACATGAACACCAAGGTCATGCCGGCACTGGCACGAATCGGGATTGTTCCTGCTGATTACGTTTTTGGATGGGAAATTTCAGAGGATCTTCAGACACTTTGGCAAAGAACCCTTCAGGCGTTGGAATATTTCGATGTTGATCCGGAATGGATGAAGGAAAAGTTCGGTATTGCCATCATGGGTAAAAAAGAAACAGCGATTTCAGCAATTCAAGGCAGTAACCTCAATGCTGCTGAAAGTTTTTTCGTGTAAGGGCTGATGGTCATCGGCCTGTCAGCCCTGCAATATACTTTAGTGGATTACATCTACGATTGTCATCGCTCTATGAATGTGGCTGTGATAATTGTAAGGCCGAAAGAATAACCCTTGCCGCGAAAAGTGATGATGACAAATTTAAACCCGTTTTAAAGGCGGCTGAAAAGGCGTTTAAACACCTACATAAAAAAGGAGGATATAAACCTGAAGATATTAACGAAAAACCATATCGTGACCTGATAGATCAGACCTACAAAGTTTTTGATCCGGTTATTCAGGACAATGATATCCCGTCCGAAATGCTGGCCAAGCTTCAGAACGATGCCTTTGTATTTGCAGGCCTAAAAACCCACGCTCAATTATTGGAGGCCTCATCAATACTGATGGATGATAAGGGACAAATTAAAAGTTATGATAAGTTTGCCTATGAATTCAACAAGATCAATCAGAACTACAATCAAAACTATTTAGAGTCAGAATATCAGTTTGCGATTAGCAGTTCACAAATGGCATCCAATTGGGCTGCAACTGATCCTGATGGTCGTTATTATCTCCAATACAGAACCGCAAACGATGACAGGGTACGTGAAAACCACAGGGTTCTACAAGATACCACGCTTCCAAAGGATGATCCTTTCTGGCTGTCCTATTATCCGCCTAATGGCTGGCGATGTAGATGTACAGCCGTTGAAGTACTGAAAGATAAATACGAATTATCTGACAGTAAAAAATCATTGGAACGGGGGGAAAAGGCTACAACCCAAATTGGTAAGGATGGAAAGAACAGGTTAGAAATGTTCAGGTTTAATCCCGGAGCAGAACAAAAAGTATTTCCACCAAAGCATCCGTACAATAAAGTGAAAGATGCTGAAGTTGTGAAAAATCAACTTTTACCGGAATAAAAAATATAATTAATTTTAAAATATGGATTTCAATCAGTTTCATAAAAACATTCTTAATGATGTCAGAATTGAGTTGATGGATGAGTTTGACAGGAACTTTCAACGAAAGGCTTTCTTTGATAAAAAATGGCCAAGTACTAAGCTGATAAATCGTAAAGGATCAATGATGGCCAGATCCAACAATTTAAGAAGAGGATATCGGGCAAAAATAGAGGGTGAAAAAATTGCGTTCTCAAACTCCCTGCCATATGCATCTATTCAAAATGAGGGTGGACAAATTAAAGTAACTGCGCAAATGAAAAAATACTTCTGGGCCATGTTCTACCGTTCAACGGGGCAAATAAAACGTAAGAAAACCGGAGCAATAAGCCAAAGTAGGAACAATAAACAGGTAAGTATAGAAGCTCAGCAATGGAAAGCTCTGGCTCTAATGCCGATCGGTAAAAAAATAAAAATTCCAAGCCGACGCGTAATTGGACCGCATCCAAAAATAAAAGTCGTTATTGAGAAGATTGTAGATAAGAATATTAATGACTTAAATAATTACCTAAAAAACAACCTAAAACAATAATTATGGAAAAATTACTTTTAAATATCAATGAAAAATTAGAACAGGAAGTTACAGACCTAAAATATATTGATGAGAATTGGGGACAGTTGCAGTATTATGGTTCCGATTGTCCTGTAAAATGGCCTTGCGCCCTCGTGGATTTTGCATCTGGTCAGTTTTCAAATAATTCCTACAGCTATTCAAATGATACAGGAACCGAACAGCAGGGGGTGATATCCATTGAAATAACGATTGCAAAACTAAAGTTAAGCCCTACCAACACCGCAGCAAAACTAAGCCAAAAAACAAAGGGATATGAGATATGGGAAACTGTAAACAGAGTCCATAAAATTCTTCACGGATGGAAGCCTCTTCCAGAGTCAGGCGAATTGTCAAGGGTATCAATTCAACAGATAAAAAGGGATGATGGAATAAAAGAAATTATTGTAACCTATTCAATAGGGTTACATGGTTGTTAATTCATTCAATTGCCTTTCTATAGGACAATTTAGAATTGTATTTAATGTAGTTCGGGAAATAGGGTAAAAAGGATAAATATACTTACGCAAAACAACGGTATCAGGAATGTCTTCTGTTTTGTGTTTTATATATAGATCCCTAATTTTCTGATATCTCAGTAAAGTGTTTCTATGTAATGGTTTACTCATACTTTATGCAAATATATGGAAGTAATTTCCATTATGCAATATAATAAAAAAAGCAGTGAAAACACTGCTTTTAATCTTGTAATAAATAGTAATAGGACTCTAAAAGTGTTTCTGCACTATTCCCTTTTATTTCCAAATTTTCTTCAAACTTCTCTTTATATATCCTACCTACAAATTGATTTTTATCATCATAGAAATTATAAGAAGAAGCATCTGTGTAAATTGATACGTATGGATTGTCTTTATCACTTTGATTCGCATTAATCAGCCCTTTTAAGAGCATTGAAAACACTGATAAGGTTGTTTCATCGTTTTCCTTTTTTGCAGTGCTTATAATATACTTACAGCGTTCAATATTTTCAGTTAAACTTTCACTCTTAACATTTAATTTTCCATTATAGAAAGTAATTAAATCATTATATGTTAAAGTTTTGTATAACTGTTTCTGACCAAAAACCAAACCAGAAAGGAGAATAAAAAATAAAAAAAGCTTTTTCATACTAATATTGTTTACACAAAGTTACAAAAAAAAAGGTGCGAACCCTTAGGTCCACACCTCTCACCAAACACTCATTTTAAGAAGACATGATACTATTAATTCTTAAAACATCCACAGATGATAAAACGCCATTCTTTTTAACAGAAAAAAATGTGATTGTTGTTTCAAGATTAGGCTCTGAAACAACCAATTTATATTTAACTCTTTCTTTGACATCGTTTGTTGAAAACTCTTTTAGAGCATTTTTAAACGCCCCCTTTGCTCCTGTAATTGTTAGTGATTTCATAAGCTTTATTTGTTTTACAAATTTATATTGAAGATTTTTTTTTACATTACGGATATCCGTTTTTTTTTAAATTAAAGATGGTTTACTTTCCGGTTTTGAGAAAATTCGTTTTGCGACTAAATGCCATATATTATCATCAGATGGCAGCTCGTTTCCTTTAACTGCACATTTGGTTGATATATTGGTCCGGGCAAAACAACTTCCATGAATTGGGGTTTCTTCATAGGTTTCATAATTCAGTATTAAATACCCTTTTGCCTTTAGCGCGTCCAGTACCTCCTGTTGTGAGTATTCAAATCCGTTTATTTCCATTTTCTTTTATTTTGATGTTGTCTATAAAATGGATTAACACCATTTGTAGGAAAAGAATTATTTTCAGTCACTATTCCTATTTTTTTTACTAAAAGGGTTGCTGTTTCCGCAGATGATGATATTTTTTTGAGTTCATCTGTATGATTTTGGAAAGCTAAACTCATACGAATAGCAAAAGCTTTCAGGTCTTCAACTGTCACTCCCACATTTCCGAACTTTTTTATAACTTCATTAAAATGCTCTGAATTTTCCAAGGCTTCAATATTTTGAGTGATCATATTTTTTGAGTGATCTTTTTCCATTAGATTAATTGTTTATGTAGTTCGTTTTTCATTTGTAATATTGCATTGGATTCGTAGGATCCAAATTCATCGGGAAAGTAAATTTCATAGTCTCTGAGAAAAACCAATAAAGCTTCAGCCTTATAATATGTTAGTTTCAAAGCAAAACTTTTATTTTTTTCCCGCCTTTCAATTGCTTTCTTGAGTAGCTCGGTTCTAAGTTCTTTGCAAATCGAAACAATAGATCTAAGGTTTTTCGCTTGACTTTGTAGATCCAATGTGTCTAAAATCTGCATACAGTTGTTTAAAACCAATAATTTACTGTTGTCAAGTGTAAGCAGCTTTTTCATTTTTCAAGACTTGTTTTATTACTGATACTTTATATTGGAAATTCCTATTACTATTTATCATAAAATCATACTCCTTGAGGTTATATACTATAGTACTATGATTTCTTTTCAAAATTCGGCCGATATGCTCGTATGTCAACCCTTCCGATTTCAAGACATTACTAATAATCTTTCTTGCATCGCAATAATCTTGTCTTCTGTTTTGTGACCGGACTTCTTTTGTGGTAACATCGAGAGTATTACAAATTTTTACCACAATTCTGGGGATTCTACATTTACTTTTCATGTTTTGTCAATATTTTAAGTTCGTCCAGTGAATAATTTTACCATGAAACTCTTTATCGAAATACTCAAAAAAATCATAATAATCAAAAAAACCGTCGTTTACTGCTAAAATATCTATTTCAGAAGGGAACAAATGTTTACCGTCTATAATAACATCTTTCGTTTTTGGATATATTCCAATAAATTGAGTGGAAATAACTGGAAAAGATGGGGCAAACCGAAACATGTTTTTTTGTCTTGCATTAATAAAAAAATCAATCATGGTTCCATCTTTCCAGCGATCTGTTTTATCCTCTCTTATTGTATGGATTTTAGCACGATGATAGATTGTATTGTTAAATTCAATTTTATGAATTGTTGCAAAATTTACCTTGCCTGCTTCCTGATATTTTACAGGAATAATCTTTTCTAAAACTTGCGGGTTAAACAATTCAGTTGCTTTATTTTTAGATATCTGATTATTTACCCAAAGTCCTGCAATAATCTTTTCGGGAAAGTATGTAGGTTTCCCATTAAGTTGTCTTGAAAAAGATAGTATCATATTTTTATCTTTTTCTTTTGATATGAATTAAGAATAGGCCAAATAAAAGCGCTATTCCATAGATGATAAAGATTAGTACCGCTAAAGCAAATGAACCCCAGAAAGGAGCCGTAACCCACCACCATGACCAATCAATGACATGGGTAAGCTTTAAAACAATGAATACTATTCCTAATAAAGCGGGAAAACTGATTCCGTAATTTGTATTTGTTGTATTTGACATAATTGATTTTGTTTAATTAATATTGATCTTTTTCGTAATAAAGTTTGTAGAAATGGCCTTTTTCATCCTGGTCCTGTTCAAGTTTATTGCGATCACCATGAACATAGATGTGAAAGTTCGTGTCAAGCTTTATGATACTTTTAAACTTAGCCTGTGACTTCTTTACAGCACCATCACTTATCGGAAATTCTTCAGCAATATTAATCTGCATATCCTGCTCATAATCGGTTTTAAAAGCATTAAAACTTTCAATTACCTTTTCATCACCTAAAACTTCAGTGGTGAAGTCTTCAAGCTTGAATTCTTCTTTCTTCTTGAAAAAGTTGATTGATTTATTCAGAAAGTCGGCCTGATCAGCTTTAGAAACTTCAAATTCTGTTGGAAGCTGTTTTTTGATATAGTCTTTAAAAACGTTTAATGATTCCTGTGTATGGAAAAAACCGTCGGTTCGCTGTTTAACCTTTAAAAAGTCTTCGAACCAGTAGTACATATCACCATTTTTGTTATTGTCTACAACAGAAAGAACATATCCGGATTCTTTATCTTTATTGTAGATTAATGCCGCCTTGTCAATTTTATCTAAACTGATCCCGAAATGCTGTTCGATTGGTTCGGGATTCATTGGAAAGATCTTTAAAAACGGTTCTCTTTTTTCTGTTTTAAAAATTCCGATTTTATCAACACTATTTCCATCTTGTGCAGGAAAATAAACGACAAACAAATTACCGCCCTGGATTCGCGGGTTTTCGGCAGCTTCATATAAATATCTTGCTATATCCTGGGAATAGCTTTCAAAATAAAATTTATCCTGAAAAATTTCATTGACTGCATTATAAACGTGATTTGTTGCAAGATAAGAATCACTGTAAAATTGATATGTTTCTTCCGTTTTAAAGGATCCTAAAAAATAATTTATTAATATTTCCTGGCTCGTTTCTTCCAGCTTTAATTCTTCTGTTGATAAGATAAGCCCATCATTTAAAATCTTATTGCCTACGTTGTGAACTATAATTTTCATATTGTTTAATTATTGATTATTTGTATTCTTTTTGCGATCTCTTCCACAACTTTTACGGTTACGGCATTCCCAAGCATTTTATAACGTTGTGTTTTTGGTATTTTTTTTACAGTTCCGTCATAATTTCCGTACTCTGTCCAATTGTCAGGAAATCCCTGTAAACGCTCACATTCTATTTCTGTTAATCTGCGAATTGAGTTTCCTTGTGAGATTACAGGTTGTCCTGATCCATCCTCTCTAGCTCTTGCTGGGATTGTAGGGGAAACATTATCTTTTATTGCCCTGAAGCCATTTCCATCTTTGTGAGTTCTCCAAGTTCCTATTTCTATCAAAGTCATGTCTGAGTTTAATCCTCCAGAATTTCCACCAACAGTCAAACATTTTGCTGTTTTAGGAATTTCGATGAAATTTCCAACCCATGACTTTCGATCATTAGCATTTAAACATTTTGCTATAGATTTTTGTGGATTTTCACTTGCACTCTTTTGTTTTTCTTCGTTATATAGTTCTTCATTTTTTCCGATAGGAAATACTCCTGGGTTGCTTTTTCCTGTAAGATGTCCGACAATGTATATCCGCTCTCTATTTTGGGGTAGAAACCACTTAGTATTGAGTAATTGACATTCAACTTCATAACCAATTTCGGTGAGAAGTCTATAGATTGTTGCAAAAGTTCTCCCATTGTCGTGGTTAAGTAAACCTTTAACGTTCTCGAGTACCACGCATTTAGGTTTACACTCCATAAGAATCCTAATGATTTCAAAAAACATAGTGCCTCTAGTGTCTTCAAATCCGAGTCTCTTACCAGCAAGGCTGAAAGGCTGGCAAGGAAATCCTCCTGTGAGTATATCAATGTTTCTAAAGTCTCCTGGTCGAATATCGACAACTGAACCGACGTATCTTGCATTTTTGAAGTTGTATTTATAATTTGCTATGGTATGTTTATCAATTTCACTGAAATAATGTTCTTCTATTTTATAACCTGCATCTATAAAGCCCTTTGTAAAACCACCAATACCCGAAAACAGTTCAACCAATTTCAGATTTGTTGTTTTTGCCATCATTACTTAAATTTTGAATTAGTAATGTTCTGCAGTACATAAATTAATTTAGAAACCTGAACTCTTGACATATCCTTTAAAGGCATTTTAACCGGACTTTTGTCTGATTTAAGAAACCCACCCAATCTATGAAGATCTACAAACTGAGGTTTATCTTCCTGTACCCATCCGAGTGTATGGCAAAGCGACAATACTGTTTTATGCTGTGAGTTTCTTTTATCAAAAAAGCCCCAAGCTGAATGATCTATTGGCTTACCAGTATTGAAAAAGTAAATTAGTTCACCTGCTTGCATCTCGCTTAGATCCTTGATGCTTTCAATGTGAAATCCTACCATTTCAGATATGGCTTCCAGCCTTTCTTCTCTGTCCCTGAATTTCCCACTGCAAATAGTTTGCAGCTGGGAAACTTGTTGTGTTGTAATTGTTGACATAGTTTTACTGTTTAAATTCAGGCAGAATGCCTAAAAAGTAAAATTTATCATTGAAACTACTACATGATGAATAATGAAGTACATCATCAATTTTACATGATGCTTCACCCGTTTGTATGAAAAAATTTCCTGAATATTGGCAGGGTGTTACTTCTGCTAAATACAGAAACATTTCTTCATCAATTTCGCATGGCGATTTACCTAGGTACTGATCTAAGTCTCCCTTGAAATTATTTTGCCAATCTTGATAGGTTTTGATACTTTGCTTTTCTTGTTCGGATAAAACCCAATTGGCTCCAGTTGTAAAATCTTCAATAATCGAATTCTTTGCAGATTCAAATTCAATATTGTTAAATTGTTCGGATCCTAAAGTTTCTTTTGCATGTAAAACAGCTGCTTCTGTAATTTTTGTTAAATCCATTTTGTAATATTTTAATTGTTTTTTGGTAGTAAAAAAGTAAGGTCGGTTTCTTTTGGTAAATCGACGCTTGTCATTGATAGTGGGATACTTCTTTCAATACCTGTTCCATCGGTATAGTAAGCTTCAATAAACCACTTTGACAGTTTTGGTCTATATTCCGCCTGAATGATCTCAACGCCTTTTTGAAAATCGCTTCCGGGATAATCTTTGTCAGCGATCTGTTTTAGTTCTAAAACTTTTTTACTGTCAAGATCTCCTTTTCCATTTCGCTGTAATAGCCTCATTACAGCTCCTAGTAGTCTTTTAGAATTATCATCTTTACCCAAACTTTCCAGAAACTTATGAACCATTACAATTCCGTATGAAGCGTTTTCGCCGTAGCCATCTGTTATCCTATAACCAAGTTTAATACTTTCTTTTCCTACAGTGATCGTGTGGCTTTGCTGGTTATTTTTAACGCCAATTGTTTCAATCTTCATTTTCAGGAAAGTTTCAAAATCACTGAAAACTTTAGCTTTTGCTTTTTCCAGGTTTTCGGATGCTTCGCGTAAAACTTGCATAGATCCAGGAAGCGTTTCGGCTGCGAGATCATCAAGGGCTTTCAGGTCATCAATCCTTTTCTGTTTGTCTTGTTTTTCAATCTCCTTGGCTTGATCTACAAGCTTTTTTCTATCTTCTGGAGATAATAATGTTATGTCTATAGTGGTCATAATGTATTGTCTTTAATAATTATTTCTTGTAATTGTTTTTGTTTTTCAATGAGTTCTGAATTTATTCGGATCCATTGGTCCTGATGCTTTTCATCTGCCAACATAGCTTTTAGGTTTGCTATGATCTTTTCCAGTTCTTCAACTGTTGGAGGAAACATTTCATTACTTCTCATTTTGTTGTATTTCTTTGCTTTCTTTCACTTCTGGACAATAGTCTTCACTAAGATGCTCAAGAATAGGAGTTCCTTTTTCGTCCATTCTGTCAGATAATCGTTCCTGAAAGCTTTTTTCGGGTTGTTCCCCTAATTCAGCAGCCATATTTAATACATAAGTTGAAAATGCTGTATCTATGGATTCTGTGGAATCTATGTAGATGAACATTAGAGCTGCAGCATTATGATCCGGACAGTTTTTTACTGCATGTACATCATCTTTGTCACTTAATAAGAATAAAAATGAGTTTGGAGTTCCCTTTAATTCTTCTGCAATGCCATCTAGGTGCATTTTAATAGTTTCGTTCATGTTAATTGTAGTTAAATTGATATTTTGGATTAATTGAAAGTTTCTTTTTTGGTAGAAGTGATGCTGGATAGAATTTTTCAAGATTTTCAGCATATTCCCGTAGGATTTCATAGTAAAAATGATAGGTGTCTGGAAGATCTTTTTTTATGTAATCCCCATATTCTAGCAGTAATCTGTTTTCAACCAGAATAGCCCATTGATTTTGATAATACTTCAAGAGACTATCATTCACGATCAAGTCGCGATCTGAATACTTAAATTTCATTGATATAGACTCGCACCAAGTCACATAATATCTGTGGATAAGGTTGTCATATCCCAGCAGATCCAATCCTATAGACTTTCGGACTGCTTTTCTCTTATTTGATTCTAAATTTGTATTTGCCATATTGTGAATTTTAAATTGTTAATCTGTGATATCGGATCCGAAAAGGATCATTGCCTTATGTTCATCAATCACGAACTTTCCGCCCGTGGTTCTACCACCAACTGTGGCAACAAGCCCCTGAATTCTTACAATTCGATCAGCAAGCCTTTTAATCATTTTCGCTGTTGCCGTATAGGGTTCTCCGCGTTCTTCGTGTGCAATGAAAATGAAAAGTTTATCTGGGTGATTGTCAATAAGCTTTTTTAAGCCTCCGTTTTTCAATTCATCTACATAAACCGTTACATTGTCGATAAAGATGATTTTAGGAGCGTATCGTGAACTCAAATACTCATTTAATTCATTAAGCAATACGCCTTTTCCGTATGCCTTAAACTTTTTATTCGTAACATCTACGTTAGCCCGTTTTAAAACATCCTGAAAGGATTCCTCCAGTCCCTCTTCTGCACTCAGATATAGTATTGATTCTTTTTTAGCCAGATAATCCGCAAATAGAATAGAAAACCATGTTTTTCCGTTTTTCTCTTCACCATAGAAAAGCCAAACTTTTCCTTTTCGTCCTGGATTGCCGAATGCTTCTTTCCAAACTCCGTCAAGCTCCAGCCTTTCGATGTTTTTTTCAACTATGCTTTTTAAAGTCTTCGTTCTCATTATGCACTAATTTTGATAAGTGTTTCCAAAGCTGATAATGATTTATCTTTGTCTAAGCATTGTTTTACCAATCTTCCAACGTCATCACCAGAATAATTGGCATTGGCAACTTGTGTAAGCAGCTCATACCTGAATGCTCTACGATCAGCCACACCTGTAGGTGTCAGCTTAATGAACTCCTCAGAGAATCTTCGGAATATTTCTGCATAACCAACTTTATTGGTGCTGATTCCTCTTTCAATTTTTGCTCGTAGACCATCCGCCCCCATCATATACCATCCACAAACTCCTTCCGATGAGTTCCACAGTTCTTTAAGTTCCAAAAAGGCAGTGTATTCAAGATCTCCCAATTCATCCAAAATAATAATCGGGTTATCAAGTTGTTTTAAGTAATATTTAAGATTGGCCTTTACGTCTACATATCGACCCTTGTTATCAATCCCCAATGTTTTAGCCAATAATCTGATAAATTGCTGTTTTGTCTTTGCCTGAGAACAGTCAAAATAAAAAGCATTCTTTAATGATTTAACAATGTGTCTTGCACTGAAAGTCTTACCAATTCCACAGTCATCTACAAGAATCATTGATGCACTGAAGTGTTGACAAAAATTGATATTATCTTGAATTTGTTGATAAACAGACGTTCTTACTACATTCCAGTTTGATTTTTTTGTATTGATATCCAATTCACGGCCTATTTGTAACCATTGACTTTCCGAGATTATTTTTTCAATTTCTCCCGCTTTCAGTCTGCTATATACAGCTCCAGATATGCCATATATTTTCGCAAATTGTGCATCTGTCCCTCCAAAATTTGGACGACGTTCCAAAAGTGCTAACCTTACTTGATGCTTGTATTCTGTTGTTAAGTTTATCATGTCGTTAATTTTTACTATTTAAAAAATGAGTTTCTCCAGTTTACTGTTGGAGGTTGGGTATTAAATACTTCGTCATCTGGTGTATCAATTATTTCTGTTGCCCCAGATTCAACAAATTGTTTTCGGTTCATACCAGGAATAAAGAATCCATTTTTCGGATGTGGTTTTGGTTTTTCTATGATGTTGATACGTAGCAATGATTTTTCCTGTTTTCTTATAAATCCATCTACACTTGCTGTATAAGAACTTTGTATTTCCCTCGCTTTTTCGTCTGCATCGGTTCTTTCAATGATAGCTCTGTTATATTTTGGCATCTCCTGGACTTCACAAATAAAACGATCCTGATAAAATGCTAATGCTTTTAAAACATTTCCCTGATTATCATCCAACCAATAAACATCAATGTCTTTTCCTTCAATAGCTTTTAGTGATGTAATTAGATCATTCCCTAACGAGATCATACCATTCATTGCGATGGCCCTTTTCTTGCCTTGCAGCTTTATATATCCACCGTTACAGGATGTTGGAACTTTATAACCTAGATATGGTAAAATAGCTTTCCAGTTGGTTGGCTTCAGGTTGGGATGTTGCATTTCAGTGAAATATTCCCAACGGGTACGGCTTGGATCCTTTGAATGTGGTGAATTGTTCCACTCAAAAATGTCATCGATCCCGTTTTGTATTATTTCATCGTATGGAATTTGTGGAATTTCACCCGAATTTTGCTGATTCGATTCTGATTTTGCCGTCGGACGTGCCAGCCATCCTTTACGTTTTTTCTCAACTTCATATCTCAATGCTCCAAAAAAGCGTTCAATTCTTTTACCTCTTGCATTATTTGCTTCAATTCTTACATTTTCAAACATATAGCCATCCTGTAGGAATGTTTTTGTAAAGCTGCTGTTCAATGCAGATTCAGCTTCAAGTTCTGATGGCAGATTAAAACCCCATTCTGTATAATTTCTTACCATCTGGCGATAAAACTCAGTAATAATTCCTTCTTTTGATTTTCCATAAACAAAAACTGTAAAACATTCACTAGCTAGGTCAATTCCATTGTAAAACCATGCACGCTTTCCAGTAAGATCTTTAAATGGTGGTTGTCTGTCATCAATCGATATGATAGATCCAGCGAACTTTGGAGCCTCTAATTGATGATGTGGTTTAAACATACCCATGTATTGTTGCCTGTCTCCTGATCTGGTCTTGTAAGTTGCTGCCTTGTTTTCCCATTTAGACAAATACGCCTTTACTGTACTTTCCGAAATTTTAGGAAATTCCTTTGGATTGTATACTTCTCCTGTGGTTTCATTATAAACCTCTGCATATCCACTCAAAAAAGCATCATAAGACCGATGTATTTCTGTTGCTGTAGGTTTGTGACTTTGAGTAGAAAAAAGCCCGTTTAAAATCATCAATACGTTTTCATCTACTTTCAAGGGGTTGATTTTTCTTTTTCCCTCAACATCTTTAATAATTGACAGGTAATTGAATTGATAGGTAATGTTCTTATATTTAAATTCTGTTTCAAATGCATTTAAAGTCTCTTTAAATCTAGTTGAGTGTGTTGGTAGATTATGAGTGGGTAATTCCATTTTTGCCAGATATGCATTAAAACTGTTTGATTCATCACATAGAAAAGTATTAATACCTTTTAAGGACATTCCCAACTTTACGCGCTCTGTAATATGCTTTTCTCTCAATTGAAGCAAAGAAATTAAAACACTCGCATTGGTAATATATCTTTGCTGCTCAGAGGGGAGTAGGTAGGTTCCGTCTGGACGGCTAAAACTTGTATAAAAATCTACTGCGATAGAATCTGTTTTGTAGAAATAAAGTAAATTATGTTCCATCTTTCGAGGATCTCCTAACGCTTCCTTCACATGGGTAGGTAGGCTATCAAAATCAATGATAAGTTTTCTATTTCGGCAGCCTCTTTGAAGTGGTTTGACTCCATAAGTTTTATGTCTGTTTCTGCTGATTTCCTTAGATAGAACATTCTGACTACTCCAAAACCTTGGAATAAGTTCCTCAACGGTAACCGCTACATTATTTGTATTATTCCAAAAGTGAGGCATATTATAGTATTGTATTAGGAAATTCTGATCTTACTGTCCATGAAATAAGACCGCTGAATAGTAAATGCTTAATTCTAAACTCAATAGTTTTTCCATCAAGTGAATAATGCCAAGTTTTCTTTGTGTTATAAATAAATTTCATGTTATTGATTTTTGAATTGTTCAATTGCGTCTTGTGTAGGTTTTATCATCTCATAATACTTCTTACGTATATTGTCTGCTGTTCTACTTTGTTTTTCTTTTCTAATACTCATTCTCACGAATCTTGTACTTACTTCAAATTCTTCTGACAATACATTAAGGATATCCGTATTGTAACTTTGTCTTTTTTTCGTAGGTTTGCTCATTGTCTTGTTAGTTCCGTTATTGGAACAAATATATTGCAATAATTTCCAATTTCAAAAATAAAAATGGAAGTATTTACAAATTTTAACATATGAGTAACGAAATAGGATTAAGAATCAAGGAGTTAAGAAAACAAAATAGTTTAACTCAAATGGAATTTTCTTCCAAAATTCAGATTGATAATAGTCAATTAAGTAAAATTGAACAAGGAAAATTGCTCCCAACACTAAGCCAGTTAATGGAAATGTCTTCCATTTTTAAAAAATCACTTGATTGGTTAGTGGGGAATGAAACAAAAATAGAGTTGCCAAATGTTTTAGGAGAATCAAATTCTAATTATTTATTTCAACCAAATGTAATAACTGTTGACAGCCACAATAATGATAATATTGTACTAGTTCCGCAAAAGCTTAAAGCTGGTTATTTGACTGGCTTTAACAATCCTACATTTATTCAAAAATTGCCAGCTTATCGAATGCCTGGGTTAAATAATGGTACATTCAGAATGTTTGAGGTTGAGGGAAATTCAATGTTTCCAACATTACCAAATAAAAGTTATGTAGTAGGAGAGTTTGTTGAAGATTGGCTTAGTGGTATAAAAGACAATCAGCTTTATGCAATTATTTCAAATGAAATTGAGGATGGATTAGTGAAAAGATGTCTCAATAGAATAGATAAATACAATAATCTTATTTGTAAATCAGATAATAGAAGAAATTATCCTACACAAAATATCGATCCTGACTCAATAAAAGAAGTTTGGGAAGTAAAATTACATCTCAATTTTCAATTACCAGATCCTGCTGATATTTATGATCGTGTAAGTGATTTAGAAGCAGAAATGCAACAAATGAAGAAAACTTTAAATAAATAACATATCTTTTTTATTAGTACAAAAAACAAAACACACGTATATGATTCAATATCAGAGTTTTATATACTTTTTATTTTAACACACATTTGAAATTAACTAAGTTTTGAGCGATTTTTAATGTTGTTTTACCCCGTTTTAATATCAATTATCATTTTTTAACATCATATTTTTACTGCCTTTTGGTAATCCATTTGGTAATCCATTTGGTAATCCATTTAAAAAAACAGCTTTTTTTCATCTACATTACAAACCACCTTTTTTTATTGAAATAAATGGAACTAATTTCCAATAAAAAAAGCCCTAAAACGATGTTTAGAGCCAATAAAGGTAGTAAATGGTAGGGATAATAGAAGTATATCAAATTTAAGCTATAAATGATCTTTTAATCCCGCATATTATAGTAGCATTATGGTAATAAATAGCAGTAAATTTACATTTCGATTCATCCTTATTTCAGCTCAAAATCTAACGCAAACCCTTTGTTTTTGGGCTTTTTCAGGTCTTTTTACTTTACTTTTACTTTTTACATTTAGAACTACCCCTCATATTTGTTATGAGAAAACTATATGCTATCGTATGTTTAGCTCTTTTGTCAAATGCATACAAAGCACAAGAATCACTACCATATTATCAACAGTATCTTTTGGATGGTGACTTCCTGTTCAACCCAGCTCAGTACGGTAAAACAGACTACGTACAGCTCAATGCCATTTATCAAAAGCAATTTTCAAAATTCAGCGAATCCCCAAACGTACAATCAGTGGGAATCAATGCAAACATATTCGATAGAGTAGGTGCCGGTCTAACAGTATTCAGAGACAGTAATGGAGCAGAGTCTTCAGGAGGTGTTACAGCTGGTGCTTCATATTTTATTCCTCTAAGTAGTGAAGGAGATAGAAAAGATCAGTTCTCTTTTGGTACAAGTGTAAGTTTGTATAATAGAAATTTTGATTATTCTAAAATTAACGTTGAAGAGCAGGGTGACCCATTAGTAAGAGGTGAAGAAAGTAATATCTTTATGGCTTATGCTAATTTCGGTTTGGCTGCTACTTATAAAAACCTTTTTGGGGGCGTGTCTGTGAATGATATCGCATTAGGTAACGATAAACCAATTGTAAACGGATACGAACCTTCTCCAATTAAATTCTTCCTAAACTTAGGATATAACTGGCACATTGCCGATAATATCATGCTGACCCCTGCAGCAATGATCAACCTGAATACCAACTCAACAAGAGTAATGGATTATAACCTAATGGCTACATTCTCAAACGAGATCAATGCATTCTCTTTTGGGGTAAGCTATAGAGCTGCTCAGAATAGATTTGACAGTCAGCAATTAGAAATTGCTCCTATTGTTAAAGTAAGATTCAATAAATTTATGATTGGAGCTACTTATAACCTTGGATTGTCTGATATTCAGAAATATGGAGGAAATAGCTTCATGATTGGTCTTGGTTATAACTTCGATAACTTTATTAATGTTAGAGGATATAGATATTAATCAATTTAATTTAAATAAATTTGAGCTCTGAATTTTTCAGGGCTTTTTTTATGATATATATTCACATTCCTTTCTGTAAACAAAAATGCAGCTATTGTAATTTTCACTTTTCTACCTCCTTGAATTTTAAGGACGAGATGCTCAATGCAATGAAAGCTGAAATAAAACTTAGAAAAGATGAATTACAGAATAAGAGTCTGAAATCCTTATATTTTGGAGGCGGAACTCCTTCCATTCTTTCGGTAGATGAAATCAATTCCTTAATTGATGAGGTTTTACGTTACTTTAGTTTTGAAAAAGATATAGAGATTACACTGGAAGCCAACCCCGATGATCTGGATAAAAATTTTTTAAAACAATTGTCAGGAACTCCTGTTAATCGGTTATCTATCGGAACCCAAAGTTTTTTTGAAGAAGACCTGAAACTGATGAATAGAGCTCATACCGCTTCAGAAGCAGAGGGTTCTATTAAGCGTGCTCAGGACTTTGGTTTTGAAAACTTAAGTATAGATTTAATTTACGGTTCACCTACCTCGAATCTTGAAATCTGGAAAGACAATTTAAACAAAACCATTGCATTGGAAGTTCCTCACATTTCTTCCTATGCGCTAACCGTTGAACCTAAAACAGCTTTAGAAAACTGGATATCTAAGGGAAAAGTTAAAAGCCCACGGGAAGAAGAACAAAACAGAGAATTTTATTACCTGTCAGACTTTTTAAAAGATAATGGTTTTGAACATTATGAAGTTTCCAACTTTGCAAAACCTGGTTTTTATTCCAGACATAACTCTGCATATTGGAAGTATCAGGAGTATTTGGGAATAGGCCCTTCAGCACATTCCTACAACGGATTTGATGTAAGAAGCTGGAATGTGGCCAATAATCAGCAATATATTAAAAAGCTTAATGCAAAACTTCTGGCTAAGGAAGAGGAAATTCTTTCTTTGGAAGATCAGTTTAATGAAATGATCATGATTGGACTACGAACAATCTGGGGAGTTGATCTGAAAAGCTTAAAAGATAAATTTAACGACAGATTTCTTGAGCATTTTCAAAATGAAATCAAACAGAAAATGGAAGCAGGTACTTTAATTATTGAAGATAATCACTTAAAAATTCCTGAAAAACATTGGTTTATGGCAGATGGAATTGCTTCTGATTTATTTATAGTTTAATAGGTTTAAAAAAGAGCCGGCTTTAGGATAAATAAACTCGTTAAACTCAAATTTTGAATCTAAAATCTTCGTATTTTTGTATAAAATTTCAGTTCATTTGAAAACTAAAAAACAAGATTACTCGCATCTTTCACCCAGCCAGCCTATCGGTATCTTTGATAGTGGAGTAGGTGGACTTACTGTAGCTAAAGAAATCAAAAGGCTTCTTCCTAATGAAGACCTTATTTATTTTGGTGATACAAAGCACCTTCCTTATGGCGAAAAGTCAAAAGAAGCGATTATAGAATATTCTACAAAAATTACCAACTTCCTGCTGAAGCAGAATTGTAAGGCGATTGTAATTGCCTGCAATACAGCTACGGCAAATGCTTTAAATGAAGTTATGCAGTCTGTTGCGGGTAAGGTTCCGGTAATTGATGTTATTAATCCCGTTGCTGAAAAAGTATCCTATGAAATTCACAATAATGTTGGAGTTATTGCGACCAAAGCAACGGTGAATTCCGGTCTTTACAAGAAAAGCATCCGAAAACATAATAAATGGATTAAGGTGGATGAATTGGCGACTCCGTTGCTGGTTCCTGCTATTGAAGAAGGTTTCAAGAATCATCCGATTACTCATGCTATTATTTACAATTATTTGAGTAATAGTAAATTGAAGAATATTGAAACTTTAATTTTAGGTTGTACCCATTATCCGCTTTTAATAG
Source organism: Chryseobacterium oncorhynchi (assembly GCF_002899895.1). GTDB lineage: Bacteria > Bacteroidota > Bacteroidia > Flavobacteriales > Weeksellaceae > Chryseobacterium > Chryseobacterium oncorhynchi. Next base: position 344,362 of record NZ_PPEI02000005.1, on the reverse strand, counting down.
ATGAAATAAAACAATATTACGGAAATAGAGTCCGAGTTATTGATTCCCCAAATATTGTAGCCAATCATCTGAAGATTATTTTGGATAAATATAATCTTCTCAATGATAATAATCCGGCACCTAATTACCATTTTTACCTTTCAGATCTTACCAAGAACTTTGAAAAGATCTCCAAGAAATTCTTTGGTAAAACCATTGACTTAGAGCTAAAAGTATTATAAAGAAAAAAGTCTGCCTCATATAGAAGCAGACTTTTTTCTTTATAAATTATTGTTGTAAGAATAGTGAAGCTATTTCAATACACAGTGTGCAAATCAATTTGTGAGATTCGTGTTTGGAAATTAGGCTTCCAAAATCACTTTTTCAGCTTTTAGTCTTGTCTTCGGATTAAATTTCGGCTGATTAGCATCTGTCTCTGTTCTTTCCCCAATAGCTACAGCAAAAAGAGTTTCATAATTTTCATTTTTCAGGATGGTATCATATTGATCTGGTTCAATACCTTCCATTGGGGTAGAGTCTATTCCCATATCAGCACATGCAGAAAGTAATACTCCCAGTGATAAATAAACCTGATGCCCCAACCAAGCTTTTACCTCAGCTTCTCCTTTAGGCTTTACTCTGTTTTTGTAATAATTTACACTACCCTCAGGAAGATTTTCCTCAATCTGTTTTTCAAAATCTTCAGGATTTTTAATAACCTGAAAGATAATCAGATGACTGCAGTCCAATACTTTCTCTTTATTGATGTAAGAAACCTCTGCAAGTTTTGTTTTCAACTCACTGCGGTTTACAAAAATAAAGTTCCATGGTTGGCTGTTGATGGAAGATGGACTCAGGTTCAGAATTTCTTTCAATTGAGAAATTTGCTCATCGCTGATATTTCCTTGTGGGTTATACTTTTTTACAGTATACCTTGTTTTCATTTTGTCTAAAAAGCTCATAATTTTATACTATCATTTTTATAGTTACAAAATTAATTTAAGTTTATTAACTTTGCAATAACGGTAAAAAATGATAGTATAAAATGTATACAATAGACGACAAAAATTATCCTTGTTGTACAAGTGTTACCATGAGGTTTATAGGAGGAAAGTGGAAAGCTGTAATTTTATATCATCTCATTGATGGAGCGAAACGATATAATGAATTGAGGAAGATAATTCCTACCATTACAGAAAGAACATTGAGTCTTCAGCTCAAACAGCTGGAAGAAGATAATGTTATAGACAGGAAAGTGTTTACAGAAAAGCCACCTTTAATGGTAGAATATACATTAACGGACTTTGGTAAGACTTTGCTGCCGGTTTTAGAAGAAATTACAAAATGGGGCAAAACAGCTCCTGAAAGGTCAAAAAAAATAATCAGGAATTAAAGTTCCTGATTATCTTCTTTATTTGGATTAAAAAAACTGAAACTCACGTTTCCGTATTTTCTTGTATCTACCAGATTGGGGTGTTCCAATTTCATTCTGCTTTGATGCTCTACAATAAGAACTCCATTTTCCTTTAGGTATTTGTTATTTAAAACCAGAGAAATCAATTCGTAGTATTTTTTCTCCTCCATTTCGAAAGGGGCATCTGAAAATACAATCTCAAAGGATTTTTTATTTCTGAATTTTTTCAGCCAGGCAAATACATCGTCTCTTTGTACGTTGATTTGAAGAGACATGTCTAACTCAGAAGCTGTAGTATTTATAAAGGATGTGTGCTTTGGGTTCATTTCCACAGAAGTTACATTCTGACATCCTCTGGAAGCAAATTCGAAAGTAATAGAACCGATTCCTGCAAAAAGATCAAGTACGGCAATCGACTGCATGTCGTATTTATTTTCCAGAATGCTGAATAAAGCTTCCTTGGCAAAATCTGTGGTTGGCCTTACATCGAAGTGTTTTGGGGCGGCAATTTTTTTGGCTTTCCATTTGCCTGATATTATTCTGAACATGTTGTATTAGGGTTTAGGTAATAGATTATAGACGGTAGATGTTTTTGGAATCAGATTCCTTTTATCTGTGATCTGTAAGCTAATTAAGTATAAAATTCTTGTTGGGAATATTGTCAAAAACAATTTTCAGATTTTTCACAAATTTCTGAAGCTCGGAAATAAAGGTCTCATTTTCCGTTGTTTCTCCATAGGCATAAAAGCTGGTTTCATTAATACCAAAACCTATTTTACTTAATGTAAACATAATGAAGTAAAGAAAGTCAACTTCAGAGTTTACATCCAGATTATTGTAAAGTATAATCTTTTTATTGTCAATGGCAAAAAATTCACATTGATTATGATAAAGGTTGATATGAATCTCCTTATTATTCTTATTATTAATTGAACTTAAAAACTTTTCTCCCGAGAAATTAAAGTGTACCGGTATAGCTAGTTCCTTTATTTTCTTGTAATAATTCTTCGGGAAAGTATAATAAAACTGAATATTAAATTTTTTGTTGATGGAAAGCATCAGTTCTTCTTTCTCCTTATCAGTAGGAGCATTGAAAGAGATTAAGTCAAATCCGGCATCGTGGTCAGAAAAACCTTCCGGCATCAGGGTAAAATGATTCCATGCAGAAATCACCTGTATTTCATCAAATCGCTGTTTGATAAGAACTTCATCCAGTTTGTCCTCAATAAGGTTGGCTGGGGTTTCTTCAGTAACGAAATAAGACTTTTCTTCCAGAATGTTTTTGTTTTTCACAATCTGGTAGATCAATCCGTCTTTGGTAAAAAGTAAATTAAGTACGTTCATATTTCAATTGCTGCAAATTTAGTGAAATTCTACCATTACCGCACCCGATTGATGGTGAAGTATTTCCTTATTATAAAAATCAATATTAACCTGGCTTTCCAAAACATCCCGAACCATCCTCTGAAGAATTCCATCACCAATTCCGTGAACAATCTCCAATCTCTTCAGGTTATTTCTTTTGCAAAATTCCAACACCTCGATCAATTTTTCCTTTTGAATAAACAATCTTTCAAAACTGTCATAATCACTAGGATTCTTTACCAAATTATGAAAATGAAGGTCCAAAACCAAATGATTTTTCTGATGTTTTTTAGAAATAATCTTTTTAGGCTCTGCTTTTCTTACCACTCTGATATTTTCGTAAAGATCTTTATCTTTGGGAACCAGCTTTTCTTTGGGATATTGATGGGTAAAGCCGTATTCATCTTTAAAAACCACAATGTTTCCCTTCACGGAAGTCACAACTCCGCTTAAATTCTCGTCTACTACAGAAACGGTATCCCCAATTTTCATACTATTTAAAACCTATTCGCTCTCTTTAGCAAATGATAAACCAATCTCTGGTTTTATCAGAAATAAGATGAGTCTATTTAATCTTTGTCACTTTATATCCAGAAATCTGCTAAACTCTCGGTCCCAATTCAATAATCTCGAGATCTTTGATTTCATCACCATCCACTACAAAGCGCATCATTGTTCTCATTTTATGCCAACCTTGTTTTCCACAAGCTCCGGGATTTAGATGGAGAAGGCTATTTTTCTCATCATACATGGCTTTTAGAATATGTGAATGTCCTGAAATAAATAATTTCGGAGCTTTCTCAGTGATTTCTTTTTTGGTAATCGGAGTATATTTTCCGGGATAACCGCCGATGTGAATCATCAGAACTTCCAGTTTTTCGCATAAAAAACGATTCACTTCAGGAAACTCTGAACGGATCTTGGCATTATCAATATTTCCGTAGACGCCTTTTAAGGGCTTTACTTTTTCCAGTTGTTCAATAACATCCATACTTCCAAAGTCACCACAATGCCACACTTCATCTGCTTGGGATGCATACTCTAAGATTCGATCGTCAATATAGGAGTGAGAATCGGAGAGAAGTAGAATCTTTGTCATTATCTAAGTGTTCTTTCAGTGATATTTTCGTCGTATTTGTCTTTAAATACAGCAACACGCTCAGAGTTCAGTTCTCCATCGTGATTGATGACTCTTTCCTTTAACAGCCATCTTACAAGCTTTTCCATTCCTTTTTTAGAATTCATGAAGTTGGCAATTTTAGCCAAATCTGTAGATTCTATTTTAGTTTTTTCAGTCAGAAAGTTTAAGATAAAATAATCATCACTTACATATCTAGGTGTTTCATTATCCATGTATTTGTACAGCAAAACCTCTTCATCATCTTTCATTGAAAAGAATGAATACTGAGCTGCATTGATTTTTTCTGCTTTCAGAATTTGCTTACCATCCAGAAGAACTTTATCATCTTTGATGGTTACATCCTGAGAAAAATATAAATTACAACTTATCATCAATAAAATGAAAGCTAATAATCTGTGTATTGCCATTGTAATGCTTTTAGACTGCAAATATAAAGAAGCTTTAATAAAAACCTATTTTGATGAGTTCAGATAATTACCCGAAACATTTCAGTAGTTTAATAAGAAATGTCCTTGGTTCTGCGTATGGAATCCAGTTTCTTTTCAATATCTGCACTGAAAACTTTTTTTAATTTCAGTTCACTCCCGATAAGCCTTGAAATGGTAAAAGTGCCATTCATACTATTATTGGAGGGGAATACAATAGCAATTGAAGAATCTGAAACTTTTTTCCAGCTTCCACTGTAACGTTCAAATTTTGAAGCTTTATTAGGGAAATCTTCTGTAGCATCATATCCGTTGGCTGATTTGCTTAAATTTCCTATGACTTTTCCGTTCTTATTGAATTTTAGACCAGGGCTTTTTGTATCAAAAACATCCTGTGTTTCATAAGTATAAATATAGGTGTCTAGCTTTTTCAGTTTCCAGGTTTGTAAAAGTAGCGGGTTAGAAGTCTTATCCTGACTCTTAACGAAACTGACTGCGAAAACTGATAATAATAGGATCCCAATAGATTTTTTCATGAATAATAACTGATTAATGGGAAATGTAAGTAAACTTTTAACATTGACAAAATTAACATCACCTAATATTTACTAAATTTGGGAAAATTAAAAAATAATGAAGCAGAAACTTTCTTATTTCATTTTTCTTTTAACCGTAGGATTAGCCAATGCACAGGTTGAAGAAAAAAAACTGGATGAACTGATCCAAAATACTCTGAAAACCTTTGACGTTCCGGGAATGTCTGTGGGAATTGTAAAAGATGGAAAGGTGACCTATTCCAAGGGATTTGGAGTACGTTCACTCACCACCAAGCAAGCCATGGATGATAATACACTTGTCGGAATCGCTTCTAACTCGAAAGGTTTTACCTGTGTGGCACTAGCAATTCTGGCAGATGAAGGAAAACTGAACTGGGACGATAAGGTTTCCAAATACATTCCTGAATTTCAGATGTACGATCCGTATGTTTCCCAAAATGTAACAATAAAGGATCTGATTACGCATAGAGCAGGGTTAGGATTGGGACAAGGTGACTTGATGTTTTTTCCGGAAGGAGGAAATTTAACGGTTAATGATATTGTTCATAATGTAAGATATCTAAAGCCTGAAAATCCTTTCAGAACCACCCTCGACTATAATAATATTATGTTTGTTGTTGCCGGAGAAGTGATCCACAGAGTTTCCGGATTAAGCTGGGCAGAATTTATCGAGCAAAAAATTATGAAACCTGTAGGAATGACTTCCAGTTTTGGAAGCTACAACAGAGCGAAAACTTCGGCCAATAAAATTGACGCTCATGCTCCCGTAGACGGAAAAGCAATTGCAGTTCCTCATGATTGGAATGAAACAGCTAATGCTGCCGGAGGAATTATGAGTAATATTAAGGATATGACAACCTGGGCAGAATGTCTTTTGAATAACTTTACGACTAAAGACGGTAAGAAACTGGTTTCTGATAAGAATGTTCAACAACTTTGGAGTCTGCAGATTCCTGATAGAGTTGCCGCAAAAAATCCATATGATACGAGTTTTTACGGATATGGTTTAGGATGGTTTTTAAGTGATGTGAAAGGGCACAAACAGGTACAACATACAGGAGGTCTTATCGGTACGGTAACACAGTTTACTTTAATTCCTGATCTTAAACTGGGAATTGTTGTTTTGACTAATCAACAGTCTGGGGCAGCTTTTAATACGATTACGAATACGGTAAAGGATTCTTACCTTGGAGTGACAGATAGAAACTGGCTGAAAACCTATGGTGAAAGGATGTCTAAAATGAATGTGGAATTTGAAAAGCAAAAGAAAGAAGCGTTTGTGAAATCAGAAGCATTCAAAAAAGAAAAATCACTTCAGCCAAAAGCAGAGCAATTTACAGGAACATATAATGATGTTTGGTTTGGTGATGTAGAAATTACACAGCAGGGAGGTACTTACAGAATTTTATGTAAAAATTCACCGAGATTAAAAGGCGAGTTGCTTCCTTATTCGAATAACTCATTCATTATTAAATGGGATGACAGAAGCTATGATGCTGATGCTTATATTATTTTCAGTTATGATGAGACTGGAAAAGCACAATCTGCAAAGTTGAAAGCTATTTCGGATGTGACGGATTTCAGTTTTGATTTTGATGATCTGGATCTGAAGAAAAAATAATCGAAACTATTTGTTATTATAATTCAATAGGAACGGGCTAAAGCCCGTTCTTTTTATATGGAGCGGATGATGGCTTTAGTCGGAGTTTAATCATCCGTCAAAAAAAAATGCCACACCTCCACTGGAGAGAAATAGGTAGTTTCTAGAATAAACTTTGGTCTATTGAAGTAAGTTTAAATCCTGTTGAGCTAAAGAAAATTCTGTATTCAGGTGGAGTTTTTTAAAGAAATTTTTTAGTTCAGATAATCGTTTTTTATTGTTATAATGTATGCTTGAATTCAGTTTCATCTGACAGAGTGAACAGGCTCTTGCAAAATGATAATCAGTTTCTGTAAGAGAATTCGTTCCGTTCATTACACAATTTGCATTCAGGCAATGACTGATACCAAACATGTGTCCGATTTCATGAGAGCTAATTTTCATTAATCTTACAAGACTATCATTAAAATTAGAATCTGTTAAATTACCATTAGCAAACCGGTATATTGAGGTTACTCCCACACCATTTTCATAAGAAGCCAATCCGAAAACATAGTTCCAGTCAGGTCTTGGGAAAAGATCTTTTTCTGTGATGCCCATCAATACTACAGCATCCTTTGGTTTTCTTTTTATTAAAATACTGTCCAGTACATATCCTCCCAATACCTGTTCTTGCCCTTCCTTAGAAATTCTTTTTACAGATTTAGGAAAAATAGTGTTGGGTAGTACAGGTAATATTTTTGTCTCAAGCTGGAAATAGATTCTTAAATATTCTTTTGTAAGAGCTACTTCCTTTTTCTGGAGTTCATTAAACTCTCCGATAGGTTGTAGATATATTGTTTTTTTTCCTGGCTCAGGCTTTATCTTTTTAGATTTTTGAAAATCTCCCAACTGCTGAAATTTTTCATCATGATTATATCTCCAACTTCCGTATTTAGGAGTAGAAAGTTTTACATCATTGATTGCAATGGTTTCAAAGTAGGGCTGCTCTTTTTTTTGACATGAAAAAAAGAAAATAAATAGTACTGTATAAAGAATTGCTGAGGTAAAGTTATATTTTCCCGGGCTCATAGAAGAACAAAAGTTTCTTTTTGGCACCATCAAACTCTGACCATGATTCACAATCTACTTCAAAACCGGCAACACCACAGGTGGGAAAGTGAAAAATATCTTCAGAAATAGAATTGGCAAAATTGGAAATTCCATTATTATGAGAGAAAAGGGCAACAGAACTTAGATTATCATCCAGCTCATAGATTACAGATTCAAAATTTCTTTCCGAAGGATTATACAGTTTTTCGTTCGTAGAGCAATTCAACTGATAGGTCTGATTGAAAATCTTACAGGTATTCAGGGCACGTACTGCCGGGCTTGATACAAAATGATCAATGGAAATATTATTATGTTTTAGGAATCTGGAGATGTTCATAGCATCCTCCAAACCTTTGTCTGCCAAGGGTCTGTCAAAGTCCTCCGTTTCTTCCGGCCAGTCGCTTTTTGCATGTCTTACGAGGATGAGTCTTTTCATATATCTGTTTTTTGGAAGATTAAAATTATAAAAAAAATAATGGAATAAAACATGATTTATATAAAAAAACTGCGTTATGAATAAAATCAGTAAATTTTACTAAATTTGCAGACTTATGGGACAAATCCTTGCAATAGACTACGGAAAGGCTCGTTGTGGCATTGCTGTAACAGACGATATGCAGATTATAGCCAGTGGGCTGGAGACTGTAGAGAACCGTGTTTTGATGGAATTTTTGAAAAAATATTTCAATGAAAATAAGGTAGATGAAGTAGTAATTGGGCTTCCCATAGATTTGAGAGGAAATATTTCAGAAGTGGAAACCGATATTTTAAAATTCATTGAAGAATTTAAGAAGGAATTTTCGGATATTGCAGTTCACCGTTTTGATGAAAGATTTACTTCAAAGATGGCTTCATTCTTTATTTCCCAAAGTGGAAAAACCAAGAAGAAAAGACAGGAAAAAGGATTAATAGATAAAGTAAGTGCAACCATCATATTGCAGAATTTTTTAGAACAAAGATTAAGATGATTTTACCGATAAGAGCTTTTGGGGATCCTGTTTTGAGAAAAGTGGGAAAAGATATAGATAAAGACTATCCCGAATTACAGGAACTGATAGAAAATATGTTTGAAACGATGTACAGCGCCAATGGCATAGGTCTTGCAGCGCCTCAGATCGGTTTGGATATCCGTATGTTTGTAATAGATGTGACGCCTCTTGCAGAAGATGAGGATTATGAAGATATTAAGGACGAGTTGGCAGAGTTCAGAAAAGTATTCATTAATGCCAGAATTCTAGAAGAATCTGGTGAAGAATGGAAGTTTAATGAGGGCTGTCTGTCGATTCCTGATGTAAGGGAAGATGTGAAAAGAAAAGGAACAATCGTTATTGAATATTATGACGAAAATTTTGTAAAACATACAGAAACTTTTTCCGATATTAGAGCCCGCGTAATTCAACATGAATACGATCACATTGAGGGGGTTTTGTTTACCGATCACTTGAGTGCTTTGAAGAAGAAACTGGTAAAAGGAAAACTTACGAAGATCTCTCAGGGTGATGTAAGCATTGGTTACAAAATGAGGTTTCCAAAATAACTTAAACAAGGATTAAAAAGAAATAATAATAAGCAATAAGCTATAGGCTGATTGCAGAATTTACAAAAAATAAAATTATGCTGTTAGAAAAAATAATTTCAATTTCTGGAAAACCAGGACTTTACAAATTAGTTTCTCAATTAAGAAACGGATTCATCATTGAAGATGTTACCAACAAGAAAAAAGTAAGCATCGGGAACTCTAGCCAGGTAAGCTTATTGGATAATATTGCAATGTTTACATTTGATAAAGAAGTTCCTTTGTTTGAAGTTTTTGAAAATGTTGCTAAAAACAATGATTATAAAGAAACTATTTCTCACAAATCATCTGATGCAGAATTGAAAGACTTTATGTTGTCTTCTCTTCCTAATTATGATACAGAAAGAGTATATGCATCTGACATCAAGAAATTGGCTCAATGGTACAATATTCTTCACAAAGCAGGATATATCACTCCTGATAGCTTTGTAAAAGCAGAAGCTGAAACTTTAGATGGCGAGCCTGCAGAAGAGGTAAGCATTGAAAAAGAAGCTAAAAAAGCTGCTCCAAAGGCAGAAAAGCCAGCAACACCAAAAGTAAAAGCTACTTCAGCTGCAAAAGCGGCTCCGAAAAGCACACATACTAAAAAAGGATAATTCATTTTTGAATTAAAAATACAGGCCTTGTTAAGAATTTTCTTGACAAGGCTTTTTTTTGTTTATTAAATAAGAGAATCAAAGAATTAAAAATCAATATAATAAATCATAATTTACTGTGATAATTAATGTTCAAACTTGTGCAACTTACCTTACATCTTTTAATATAAACTTTCAACTTTAAGGTTTGTAGTAGAGTGAAAATAACGCTTACATTTGTATAAGATTGAATTTGCAGTTACATATGAATACGAAACAGGAGAAACTAGAAGCATTCGGAAGATTATTGGACATTATGGATGATCTTCGTGAGAAATGTCCGTGGGATCAAAAGCAGACTCTGCAATCCCTTCGTCATCTTACCCTTGAAGAGACCTATGAACTTTCTGATGCCATTTTACAGGATGATTTGCAGGAAATAAAGAAAGAATTGGGTGATGTTCTGCTTCACTTGGTTTTTTATTCTAAAATAGGTTCTGAAAAAGAAAGTTTTGATATCGCAGATGTAATTAATTCCCTTAATGAAAAGCTTATCTTCCGTCACCCTCATATCTATGGAGATATTGAAGTGAAAGATGAGGAAGAAGTGAAACAGAACTGGGAAAAACTAAAGTTAAAGGAAGGAAACAAATCTATTTTAGGAGGTGTTCCGAAAAGCCTGCCAAGCCTGGTTAAGGCCTATAGAATCCAGGATAAGGTAAAAGGTATTGGCTTTGAATTTCATGATGCAGAAGATGCCTGGAAAAAAGTAGATGAGGAAATTCAGGAGTTTCACGCTGAAACAGATCTGGATAAAAAAGAACTGGAGTTGGGAGATGTGTTTTTCTCATTGATAAATTATGCGAGGATTTCAGGAATAAATCCTGATTCAGCTTTAGAAAGAACCAATCTGAAGTTTATTTCAAGGTTTCAAAAGATGGAAAATCTTGCCCGTGAGCAGGATTTAAACCTAGCTGATATGACTCTGGAAGAAATGGATGTTCTTTGGGAAAAAGCAAAACAGTTATCATAACACTCCGATTGGAACAATTAATGCTTTTTATTTTTAGTTTAAATTAAAAAACAACACAATGCTAAGACTTCTTATGTTACCTACCTTATTTCTATTGAGCTGCAATCCTAAGGCTCAGAATTCACCAGCGCAAGGTGATGATTTAAACCCGCAATTTTCTTTACCTAAAAAACTAAAGGAAGTTTCCGGGATTACTTTGTCAAAAGATAAAAAGACCATTTGGGTGATAGAGGACAGGGGAAATAAAAATGCAATGTATGGCCTAAGTGATAAAGGAGAAATGATCGCCAAGGTACCAGTAGAAAATGCTGAAAATACTGATTGGGAAGATATTATATCAGATGCACAGGGAAATATTTACATTGGAGATTTTGGAAATAATGATAATGACAGACGAGATCTGGCCATTTTAAAAACAGATCTGAAAGACGCTACTCAAAAAACAACACAGGTTGTTCAGACGACAAAGTTTCATTACGAAGGACAGACAGAATTTCCACCGAAAAAATCAAACCTGTTGTATGACTGTGAAGCGTTTGTAGAAATGGATGGTAACTTCTACCTTTTTACAAAGAACAGAAGTAAAGGCTTTGACGGAACATTCCTAGTATTTAAGGTTCCAAATAAAGAAGGTGATTTTGAAGCTAAACTGATCGGGAAATTAAAACTCCAAGGAGGGTATAATGATGCGGCTATTACATCAGCTACTATTAATACTACCAAAGATAAGATTGTATTACTAACCCATAAAAATGTTCATGTTCTTACAGGATTTACATCTGATGATTTCAATACTGCTAAGATCCAAAAGATTCCTCTAAACCATAATTCTCAGAAAGAAGCTATCGTTTTTCAAGATGATAAAACCTTAATGATTGCAGATGAAAAAGGCAAAAATGAGGGTGGAAATGTCTATCAGTTTTCTATTCAGCCATAAAATCTTATATTTGCCGCCATTACTAATTAATCATGAAAAAAATATTTTACATTCTATTTGCCTTAAGCTTATTTTCATGCAGCAGCAATGAGGATACAGCTGAAGAAACCCAGATACAAGATTTGCAACCAGATAAAGCATATATACATTATGTTGACAGGCCAACGAGTAATCTGAATACTGATTGGTATTATAGATTTAATTATGAGAATGGTAATTTGACAAAAATATCAGGATGGCTTATGGGTAAAAATTTTTCTTCAGATGCACATACCTACCTTACTTATCAAGGCAATGAAGCTAAAATAAGCTATTCTTTTGATTCTGATTTAACCAATGTTTATACATTGCAAAACAATAGACCAATAAAGGAAGTGCTGTATATTCAGGATTTTATACAAGGGACCAAGACCTATACATATGAAAATGATAAGATCAAAATATATTTGAAACCAACAAATGGTCTTTCTGATTATTTTGTGACATATTATTTTAATCCGGTAACTAAAAACATTACTAAGAGTGAGTTTTTACATAAACTGCAGGGAGCAGATGTAGAACTTACTACAACTATTTATTCAGATTTTGATAACGCCCAGAATCCTTTCAAAAAAATGGGATTGGTGAGTGATGATCTCTATGAAAAAAGTTTATCTGCCAATAATTTTAGAAAGAAGGAAGTCACTGTGAAGCAATTTGCTCATCCATCTAATGGAAATGCAGAAATAATTTTTGCAGCAACAATTCATAAATTGGCCTATAAATATGACTCAAAAGGGCAGGTTCTACTATACCACCCATTATAAATTAAAAATCCACAGATACTTTCTGTGGATTTTTTTTGAATGATATAGTTGATATGATTAAGGTCAAAATTTGCTATGGAGTAAGGTAAGATATGTGGATATTGCCACTTGAGATTCGGAAGTTCTGCGTATAGCGGCAACGTATTCTGAAAGTATCTCCCGGATTAAAAAAATTGATGGAAGATAAATTATGGTTCAGTCCTGTGGTGCGTTCTCCGTGGCCGGTAGATATGCCTGCAAGCGTTGTTTGGCTAGGTGATACTCTTTGAATGTAGGAGTTTGCTGTTCCGGCTGTTTGTCCAGACGGATTTAGATTCAGGTCATAGGTAACATAAGGGACAATATTATAAAACCCCGCTTTAACAACTGTAAATAACCCAGTTCCGGAATTGTATGTCAAATAAGCATTGTCAATTTTATTGCTTACATTGAAGATGTAGGTTTGTGAGTAATTTTCGTGAGTATTCACCGGGGTGCTGTGAGTTCCTGTATAGCTGCCACTGGCTGGACTGATATCTGTTTTATTTCCAACATAAATTACTTTTAAGAAATTTTCAGATTCTATACTTTTCCATACCGGTGCATTCCCCGTTCCGTTTGACATCAAGAACTCACCTTTACTCCCTGAATTTCCTTTGGTATTTGCATTTCCTCCCACATTGATATCTTTTACGACTTGGAGAGAACCATTAACGTGTAATGAATGTTGTGGTGTAGGTGTTTGTATCCCAACTTGTGCATTTATGTTTATTGACACAGCAAATAATGCCATGTATAATAGCTTTTTTTTCATCGAGTTGTTGATTTTATTGAAATAATTTTAAACAAATATAATTTCTTTTTAAAACATCTGTTTTTCTTAAATCAATAAGTATATCGCTGTATGAGTATGCTAATTCTATAATACAAAAAATATGGTCTTTATTTAAAAACCATATTTGTATTATCTCTGAAAAATGTTTATTAAAAAGTGGAATTATTAAATTTTATTTAAATTAGTTTTATACCAAAATTTAAATATTTTAATCGTAATGAGTTGATTTTTAAATATAAATTAATTAAAAATGAATTTTATTTTTGAATATAAAAATTAGAGTTAATTTATTCCTTTTATGAAGTTATTTTTTAAAACTTCATACCTATTCCTGCAGAAACCCTTCCGCCATCTGCCCCATAGAAATAGTTCAGTCTTGCAGACATCATTTCTACAATGCTGAGCCAAACTCCTGCCCCAACTGATTGATGCCACTTTCTTGAGTATTCATTATCATTCCAGACACGGCCAACATCATAACCTACAAGGATTCCCATGTTGGCAGGAACAATATTATTTCTGATTCTTCCAAAATCCCATCGTATTTCAGAGTTGTTTATAAAGTATGATCTTCCAGAAAATCTTTCATTTCTGAATGCTCTCATACCGTTATTACCACCAATGGCAGCGGCTTGATAGAATTCAAAATTATGATTGTTGATCCACATCGCATTGCTGGAGTTGGCAAACACAAAAATTCCTTTTTTATCAATTCTGTGGTCAATAGCCAATTTCCCCTTTATGGTCAGGAAATTTTTATTGAAATTGGAGAAAGTAGCTTTCCAGTCAGCATTCAACATGAATTCCATTCCAAGAGTAGGAAAGGCTACATTATCAGCATTTTTATAGCTGAATGTATAATTGGCTCCTAAAAACTGCTGACTGTTGAAGACTTCAGGTCGTACATCCGGAGATTGGTTGATGAATCGGCCGTCCTTTCTCTGTACTTTATTATCTTCAAAAGTAAGCTGGATCTGATGACTGAAGTTCATCCAGTTTTTCTTGGTAATTGAAGGGGCTACACTAAATTTGGAGATTCTGGCTCTATTATATTCTCTTTCTGTTTCCTCCTTATCATATGGGCTTTCATTGGAAAGGCCAAAGAAATTTTGGGAAAACCTCGGAGTAGTATAAGATGCATCCAGATTGAAATCCCATCCGGAAATAGCTTTTTTGAAAACTCCTTTATAAGTAAGGCTGAATCCTGCAGTAGCAGTATAAAAATTAGCCTTTAGACTATGCTTTTGGGTAAAAGGATCACGGATGAAATTATTTACAGTGTAATTAGCCAGCATTCCTATGATGACTCCATCATCCGGGTTATAATCTGCATTGGGATAGCCGGCTACAGAGTTGTATTTCGGATGTTTATAATTGTAGGTATTTATTTCGTAATCGTCAGAAATATTTTTTGTTGAATTACTGGCTTTATATGTATTCTTTTGAGATAGAAAATCATAGATCTTTACCTTTCTTCCATCTTCTACCTTATATACATCATGATTGTAGCCGCCTATCAGTCTGATATTCATTCGAGGGCGTCCGATTCCTACTACTTCATAGATGTCATCATCCTCCAAGCCATAAATCCATAGCTCCTTTGTTTTGGAATCATGATAGGTCTTTTCAAAAACCAGTTTATTTTTATCCTTGTTTTTGCCTAATTCATATTGCTGTACCTGTACGGTATGTCCTTTTTTGGTAATAACAAATTTGTCAGGATTTACAGTTCCTGCTAAAGAAACTTTTTCCTGTAGTATGTTATAATATTCCGATGCGTAGCCTTGCAGTTTAGTCTTTCGAATCTTCAGTTTTCTCTCAATATCAGCAATGGTATCATCCTGTACTTCTTTAGGGAGATTGTGGAAAGCATCATCAATATCAGCATCTGTTAAATGCTCCTGAATGTATTTTGCCTGTGTTTCCCATTCTTCCTGTGTAGATCCCTTTAAAAAGACAAGATCCATTGGATAAGGTTCCATATTTACCCATTTTACACTACTGATATCTTCTGTAAATGTTTTCATATGGCGGATTGCCGGAACATTCATGATAAGTTTGAAAGCTGCACCGTCGTATTTACTGAAAGCCTGATCTCTGTCTTTTGGAATAGGTTTGTAAATAATTTTGTCTCCATCCTCATATTCCGCCCATTTCCATTGATCGGAATGTCTGTCCCAGTCACCAATAAGCATATCAAAAAGTCTTGCTCTGATGTAAGATTCCCTGTCTACAGAATATTTAGAGCTTTTGCTAAGATTTTTTAATACATCATCCGTAGAAAGAATGTCCTTTGCATTATTAAGATAAGTCAATGTTTTTGGATCCGAAGAAAAACGTTCTTCAATCATGTACATTTCATCACCATAGTTGAGGTTATATCGATCCAGAGCTTGTTGCTTTGGGATATAGTATAGTTTTGGGTTACTGTGTAAAATATTAAGTTTTTCAGCCATATTTCCCACAGAAAATGGAGTGAATGGATGATTTGTGGTGTAGAAGTCTAATAAGAATTTTTCTGGAAAAGTATCCGTTAGTTCTTCACCCAATGTACTCTTTGTGAAAGCCATATTATTGAGGAAACGCACGGCACTTTTTTTCACACCACGCATTACAAACTCCTGTCCATCCTTAGCTTTTAATCTTAAACTATTGGATTGATTTCCGCCACCTTCCCTGAACGGGATAAAACCACCATTTAACTCTGAGAGATTGGCTGTAGGGGCTTCAATTGGAATTCCATAATACTTTCTGTAATGTTCTCCCCATAACCATCGATAAAACTTACCTTTTTGAGTAAGCTGCAAAGGATAAATGCTGGAAGAAATGGTAGATGGAAATGTATTGGGAAAATTATTCACAAATACATCTGGCTTAGAAACCACAGAGATCTGGGTTAATTTTTTTAACTGATCATTTTGTGTAGAGAAGTATTCAACGTCTGTACTTTGATCTTTTCTGATATTTAAAACAGCAAAACCATTACCACCATAAGAAAAATCAGTATGCTCCGTTATGGTAGACGGATCTACCTTAGAACCTGCGCCACTAATGATTTGTCTGATGTTCCCATCTTCATGATATTGTAGATTGTGATCATGTCCGGAAACGAAAATAATATTTTCCTTATCCTGAACAAGGCTTTTTAATCGGTTGGCAAGATCTGCATAATGTTGATTGTTGAGGTCTGCCGGACTTATTCCGGAAGAACTTCGAAGTACATTGATAGCACTTGTTATAATAGGTACAGGAACTTTACTTTTAAAAGGGAACAGATGAGATTTAGCTGAGTTAAACCCTGCATGAGTTCCACTGCTTATAACAGGGTGGTGCAGAGCTACAATAATTCTTTTACCCTGGTTTTTAATGATTAGATCTTTAAACTCCGTAAAGAAGTCTTCGCGGGTCTTGATATTACAGTTTTTATTGATTCCTGGGTAGTTATCCCAGTTGGCAATAACCCATTCTGTATCAATTGCGATTAATTTAATATCCTTGGATATATTGATATCATCAATTGGACATCCGTTTTTAGGGAGAAAAGGTTTCTTATCGTCAAAATATTTTTTTACAATTTCTTCTTGGGCTTTCAATCCGTCCAATCCGCTATACCAATCATGATTTCCGGGGATTACTAAAGTTTTTCCCTTAAAATTTTTAGTGATGGCAAGCTGATTTTCCAGTTTTTGTTTTGCTAAATCATAATCTTTATCCGTTTCCTTAGGCATTCCGTTCGGATAGATATTATCTCCCAGAAAGATCAGCATAGAGTTATTATTTGCTGAGTCCAGTTTGCCTTTAAGGAGGTTCAGTGTTTTTTGGGCCTGAGGTTCATCTGCATTTCCGGCATCTCCAATAAGGAAAACCTTAAAGTCATTTTCAGATTTTATGTCAGAATCTTTTACTTCAAATAAGTTTTTGCCTTTTTGTACGTTATATGTTGCGCAGGAATATAACACTCCGGCGGACATTACTGTTCGTAAAACAATAGAAGTATTTTTTAGATGAGTTTTAAAGGATAAATTCATAAATTTACATTAACAAAAATTCAGGAATGAGCATTCTACACAAAGCTAAAAATTATGTTGAAATCTTATTCAAAGATAAGTTATCTTCGGTATATTTTTATCATAATTTTATCCATACTGCCTATACCGTTAATAAGGCAGAGGAAATCATGAAAAACACCCCTGTTTCTGAAGAAGATCAGGAGAAGGTACTCGTGGCACTTTGGTTTCATGATACTGGCTATATAGAATGTGCCATGAATCATGAGGAAAGAAGTGTAGAGATCATGAAAAACTTTCTACATGAGGAAAATTATCCGGAAAACTATATCGCTGATATAGAAAAACTGATATTGGCCACTAAGATTAATCATGAACCTCAAGGGATATTGGAGAAAATTGTAAAAGATGCTGACTTCAGCCATTTTGCAGGCCATGATTACAATGATATTTCTGATGCTTTAAGAAAAGAATGGGAGCTTACCAATGTAAGATGCTTTTCTAATGATGAGTGGAATGCCGGAAATCTTGATATGCTGAAGAATAAGCACACCTTTTATACAGACTATGCCAAGGAAAACTGGGAGCCTTTAAAAAAGAAAAATATCAAAAAAATTGAAAAAAAACTTGTAAAAGAGGAAGAGAAAAAAGATAATTCTGAGGGAAAGAAAGAAAAAGAAAAATCAGACAGAAGTGTAGATACCTTATTCAGAGTAACACTCAATAATCATACAAGGCTGAGTGATATTGCAGATAGTAAAGCCAATATTCTTTTATCTGTAAATGCGATCATTATTTCAGTCTGTCTTTCTGTATTGGTTCCAAAACTAGATGCTCCGAAAAATTCACACCTGATTCTTCCGAGTTTTATACTTTTGCTATCCAGTGTTCTTACCATCATATTTGCTATCCTGTCTACAAAACCTAATGTAACGAAGACAACATTTACGACTCAGGATGTTACCAACAGAAAGGTGAATCTACTCTTCTTCGGAAATTTTCAACAAATGCTTTTTGATGACTATCATAATGCAATGAGGGATTTGATCAAGGATAGAGATTATATTTATGACTCTATGGTAAAAGATTTGTATTATCTGGGAAAGGTTCTCGACAGAAAGTATAAGCTTTTATCCATCACTTATAAAATCTTTATGGCCGGAATTATTATTTCAGTGCTATCATTTGGATTTGCTTTCCTTAGTCTTTAATAAAAACAAAATAGAATGATTGTCAGACAGCGTACGAATTGGCTGAAAATGTTATTTATATGGAGGGGTTCTGTGTTGAAGAAAATAGTAGTTCAGCTTATTATCATTAGTCTGTTTTCTCTGGCAATTTATTATTTCAAAGGGAAAATCTTTGATTATAAAGTACACCTTAACCCTACGATCTTCACATTAATTGGACTGGCACTAGCCATTTTCATGGGGTTTTGCAATTCTGCAAGCTATGACCGTTTTTGGGAGGGAAGAAAACTTTGGGGACTTCTTGTCATCGAGACAAGATCACTTACAAGACAAATTTTATCTCTGGTAAACGATTCATCGCCTGAGGCCAAAGAAGAAAAACAGAAGATCATTAAGCTGATTTCAGCTTTTTGTTGGTCTTTGAATTATCAATTAAGAGATAAATCAGGAACAGAGCATTTATCTAGGCTATTATCTCCGGAGCAAGTAGATCAGTTGAAAGATAAAAAATTTATTCCAAGCATTATCTTGGGATTTATTGCCGATTGGTTGAGTGAGCAGAATAAAAAAGGGAATATAGACACTATTGTAATGACTACAATGGATCATCAGCTGAACCAGTTCTCCAATATTTCTGGAGGCTGTGAGAGAATCTACAACACGCCCTTACCATTTGCTTATAGTATTTTGTTGCACCGTACAGTTTATCTCTACTGTTTCTGGCTTCCTTTTGGACTGGTAGATTCATTGGGCTGGGTGATGCCTTTAATTGTTTTACTGATAAGCTATACCTTTATTGCGCTGGATGCCATTATACAGGAGATTGGAGAACCTTTTGGGGAAGAGGAAAATGACCTTGCCCTGAATAGTATCTGCCGTACCATTGAGTTCTCTATTTTTGAACAGGCAGAAATCCCACAAGGAGAGTTAAAAAAGCCGGATTCTTATTTTATAGATTGATCTCTTGGCTGATTGAAACCCTCAGCGCCAGCAATCCTGTAATCCCCTGAAGGTCTTCCACCTTTAGGAACTCTACATTATGCTGTAGAATATTTTTCTTTTGAAGTCTTGAGATGTATTCCAGGTATTCTTTCTGGTTTTCCATTCCGAAGTAGACGATGGTGATCTTTCCGGGAGCAGTGATTCGCTCTGAAGAATCCTTTACATGGGCTTTGTCCAGACGTTTTTTTATAATTTCATAATAGGAATTGTAGGCGCCGTCTACATCAAAGCGTTTTTCATCCATTCTGAAACGGATGTCTATTTTTTCATTATAAACGAAGATCAGAGAGGCAATATCTAATGAAATAGGAAGATTCTGTTTAAAAGTCTGGAACTCAAATTCCATTTTACAGATGGTTTTCAGTTGCCAGTACCTTAATTTATGTACCACTTTTGAAGTATAATGCAGTTCAGGCGCAATATTATGGCCTATGTATAGATTATGCTCCACACCATCAGACTTGAATCTTTCATAGTAGTGTGGAAAAATCTGTTGAGCCTTAATTTGGTTCTCATCCAGCATATCCGCGAACTTTCTGTTGAGAAGCATTATAGAATCGTCCAGTTTTTTTCTGTAATTATAGAACAGATCTGTTTGGGGACGCACCTGTAAAAAGTAATCCTTAATCTTTGCCTTTACTTCTCTGGATGATCTCACTTCCAGCTTGGCTTGTAAAAAAGGATGTATTTCTTCCCTCAACAATCTCTGAAAACGTTGTTCCGTATCCGCTTTGATCTCATTGTTCAGTTCATTCTCAAAAACATCAAGAGCTAACGTGAATTTCTCCGAATCAGAATTTGTTAAGGTTAAAATATCAATTAACCATTCAATTTGTTGGTTAAGATCCTGAAGCATTAAGTTAAAACGCTTTTCAGAGGAAGAACGAATATCCGATACTCCAAATAAAGGAGTTAGATTTTTAAAGGAGATTTGCTTTAAAGTATATATTTTTTTTCCCAATGAAGCTGTAAAATATTTTTCAGCCTCATTCCGGAACTTCCATACTACACTATCATGGATAGAGGTATATTCACGCTGGATAATGGCTTCTATCTGGTAATTTTTCTCAAAATAGAACCTGTTCAGAGAGAAGAGGATCATGTCTGAAAAAAACTCCATTTTTTTGAGTTTTAAACCATTAAAACTGCCGGCAATAGAAGAAGTAAATTCCATGATCGCAAGCAGGTCATTGTCTTTCATGATAGGAATTACCATGAAGCTATTGACATTATTATCCTTTAAAATATTAAAAGATGGAAGTTGTCTGACAGTTTCATCAAGGTTATTTACATTGGAAACAACAATAGGCTTTGAATTATGACTTATATTATTGAATGTATTTATTCTGGTTTCTTCGTCAAAAGTATTGATCCAGAAATCAAGAATATGATTGGTAAGTAAGCTTTCATAAATAGGAAGATTATCCAGTTTTTGCTCTTTCTTATTGAAAGTCATGAGTCCGAAGTTGAGGTCTGCCACATCAAAATAAGACTTGAAAATTTCAGTCAGATTTTCATTAGGGTTTAGATCTTCGGGGTCAATTTCTATCATGCTTGACTTCAGATCAGATAAAGCTACTTCAGAAGTACAATCTACAAGTGAAATAATAGTGAACCCTTTCAGTATCCAAGATTGCGAGGGAAAATATTTTTTCCACAGTTTAAAATCATCCAGATTTTCTAAAAGCATATCCAGAATATCATCAGAAGGAATTTTTGCTTCTTCTGTAGGATAAATTTCAGTGAAATCTGAATTTACTGTAATCTTATAATGCTTCATGATTCCCTGTTTATTGGGGATATCATAATAGAAAGGAATGGTACTTTTAATATCTTTTTTGAAATAAGTCTGAAGAATCAAACAGCAGCAGAATACATAAAACTCATTGTCAGTAATATTTCTGAGCTCTATTTCAAAGTCTTTTCCTGCGTCTTTAAGGATTCCTTTAAATCTTTCGGTATAATTAAAGGTGATGTTGGAAAGAGGAATACTTGCGGCTTTTATTTCATTGTTGGTAAGTCCTGTAGGAAATAGGTCGGCAAGAAGCAATCTGATGAGGTCTTCATTTTTTTCTAAAAGACTAATGTCTTGAAAACCATCTTTTAGTTCTGTAAAATTCTTCGTTCTGTCAATTAAAGATTCAGCATAATTGACCCTATATTCCAGGCGATCATTATAACGGATATGCTCCAAAACATCCAAATATTTTTTGAATGATATATAAACCTGAAAAGGAGAGTCTTTTTTGTAAAGATTGGCCAACTGCTGAAATTTAGAGTAAAGTTATGAAAAAAACGCCATTTTCAAATGTAGTCTTTTACAGGAAGAATTAGCATTATAAGGATATTTTATTTCATGGTTATGTATATTTTTTTGAAATATGTATATCATTATTTGTTGTTTTTTATTTTTTCTTTATTTATCACTTCCTTTTTTATAAACAAGCATATCAACAAAAAAACCTTCCAGATCAACTGAAAGGTTTTTAATATAGTGTGGATAACTTTTTATAATCCGAATATCCCTGCAAACAGATCCGGGAAAATACCCAGTGCGATAATCGTTACGATTACAACTACTGCAACAATATTGTAAGTAATAGTTACTTTTTCTGAAGACTTGAACGTTGATTCCTTAAAGAAGAACATTGCAACGATCAGTCTTAAATAGTAAGCGATAGATAGGGCAGAACCCAATACTGCTACCAATACCAAGAATGCCGCTCCGTTCATTGCTTGGGAGAATAAGGCAAATTTCCCCATGAAACCAGCCGTTAGCGGAACTCCTGCCATTGAAAGCATAGAGATTGCTGCTACTGTAGCTAATAGAGGTTCAGTTTTAGCCAATCCTTTGAAAGCTCCGAAAGATGTTTCTCTCTTTAATTTCTCTACCCAGATTAAGCACATGAAAACACCTACCGTAGATAAAGCATAAGCAAATAAATAGAACGCTAAGTTATAAGTAGAAAGGCTTGTCATTCCGAAGAATACCAATCCGATATATCCTGCGTGGGAAACTGAAGAGTAAGCCAACATTCTTTTTGCATTGGTTTGGGCAAGACCCATAACGTTTGCTAAAAGCAATGTAATGATTAAGAATACTCCTAAAACATTAATCCATTCGTGAGTAACTCCAGCAAATCCAATCGTCATTAATCTGAATAAAGCAAAGAATCCTGAGATCTTTACTACACTCGCCATGAAAGCAGTGATTAATGATGGTGAACCTGCGTATACATCAGGACTCCACATATGGAAAGGTGCTAATGCCACTTTGAATGCTAAAGCGCAAAGGATTAATAATACACCTAGAATAAACATTACGTTGGTAGCATTTGCTACACCAAAGTCATGAATTTTATAGAGATCAAAACTTCCTGCACTTCCGTAGATGAACGCAATACCGAAAAGTAAGAAACCTGTCGCGAATGCACCCATTAAGAAATACTTGATTGAAGCTTCGTTTGATCTTAAATCAGTTTTGTTGGCACCGGCCATTACATATAATGGAATAGAAAGAATCTCAACACCCAGGAACATTGTTACTAAGTTCTGGTATCCGAAAAGAACAATCCCTCCAATTAATGCAAATAGCATCAATGCATATAATTCTGACTGGTGGCTTCTATGGTTGCTGAATGCAAAACCTCCCAGAAAGAATAACAATAATGTTGTTACAATTGATATTTTAGTGAATAATGCCGTATTGGCACTGTATTCATACATATGCTTGTATTGATCGAAGAACGAACATTCAGGCATAAAGCTTACATACAATGCGATGATTAGTCCCAAAATCCCAATGTATCTTGCGAATTTTCCTTGTTCAAAAACTCCTGAAAATAACGCAATAACTGCCGTTAGGAAAACAATAATTAAAACACTCATAATATAGATTTGAGATGTGAGATTTGAAGTTTAAAGTTTTAGATTCAAAGTTGAGGGTTTAGTTTCCTATTTCCAGTTTCTTTGTCTCTTCTCTTTTACTCTTCTCTAACCTCTTAATTTTTTAATTTTTAAATCTTTTAATTTTTAGTTGGCCATCGCCATGTAGATAAACTTCACTGAACTACTCACCATGTCGATTACCGGTTGTGGGAAAATACCAAGTAAGATCACAAAAACCGTTATACTTGCCAATACAGAAAATTCTACACCTGATAAATCTTTTGCTGTACTTAAAACTTCTGCATTTCCTTCTCCAAACATTGCTTTTCCGTAGAATCTCAATAAGTATACTGCACAAAGAATCACCGTAAGACCAGCAATTACTGCTGCCGTTCCGTTAAAATCATATACTGATTTCAATAGAATAAATTCTCCGATAAATCCATTGGTTAATGGAACTCCCATTGAACCTAATATAATGATCAGGAACAATACAGCAAATTTAGGAGCAACTTTCGCTAAACCACCCATTTGTCTGATGTCTCTTGATTTAAATCTCTTGTATAAAATATCACAACAGTAGAATAATCCTACTACGTTGATACCGTGAGCGAACGTTTGTACCAAAGCTCCCTCAGCACCTTCTACATTGAAATTTCCTCTTAAAGTAACTACTGCAGAAGCGAAGATACCTGCTACCATCAATCCTACGTGAGAGAAAGATGAATAGGCTATAATTCTCTTCATATCCGTTTGGATAATTGCAATCAATGCACCATGAACAATTCCTACGATAGCAAGGATGATTACAATCTGTCCGGAAATTCCAGCAATAGGAAGTGGAGTAATTGGAAGTAAATAACGCATTAGACCATAAACTGCCATCTTAAGCATGATACCAGATAACAACATCGACCCTTGAGTAGGAGAGTAGGTATAGGTATCAGGCTGCCAGGTATGGAAAGGAAATACCGGTAATTTCACTGCAAATGCAAAGAAGATAAACCAGAATACCACAGTCTGTTGTGTTTCATTCAGTTGTGCATTGTATAGATCTGTTAAAGCGAATGATGCAGAGTGGTTGTACACATAGATCAATCCGGCTAACATAAATAGAGATCCAACGAATGTATATACGAAGAATTTCGTAGTGAATTCAAACCTTTTATTTTCTTGTCCCCAAAGTCCGGCGATAAACCAAATTGGAATCAATGTTACTTCCCAGAAAATGTAGAACAACAATCCGTCTAAAGAAGTAAATACTCCTATAAGACCAAACTGCATCAACAGAATCAGTCCGTAGAATGTATTTCTGTAGTTTACACTTTCATTGAAAGAAGATAAAATGATGATAGGCACCAAAATATTAGTCAGCAATAAAAGAAGCATACTCATCCCATCGATACCGAAGTGAAGAGAACTCTTCATAAATTGTGACCAGGGATAATTGATTTCGTGCTGCAATACGCTGTCTACCGTCGGAGTAAAATCAAAATCCGATAGTATATAGAACGTAAGGAGCATTTGGACCAATGCAATTCCCAGTGCCAAATATTTGCTGGAATTACTCTTCCATGCAAAAACTAATCCCGAACCTACTAGAGGTAATAGTAATAATGTTAATAATAAACAAGACATTATTATTGTAATAAAAAGTTAACAATTAATATAATTCCCACCGCTAAAGACATGATAAGGATATATGTCTCTACATTTCCATTCTGTACACGCTTCATAGCTTTTCCGCTGTCTTCAGCACCATCACCTACAAAGTTTACAAAACGGTCTAAGATACCCTTATCAAACATTTTTCCTCCGCGTCCTAATCCTTCAACAGTTTTTACAATCAATGCGTTGTAAAGTTCGTCAACGTATAATTTCTTAGCAGAAAGCTTTTCCCATCCGGTATAACTTTCTTCTGCAATAGCCATTTTTTTCTTCTTCACGTAGGTATTTCTAACGATAAACCATACAGAGAAGAACATAAGTACTGTAGCAGCTAATAAGATCATTTCAGTATTGAAAGGTACTCCTGAAAGAGTAGCTTCCATCTGACTGTAGCTTTGTTCCGTAAGAACAGGCTTCAACCATTCCATCAGTTTAGCATAGTGCCCGTGTCCGATGAAGTGTGGCAAGTTGATAAAACCTCCAACTACAGAAAGGATTGCCAATACGATCAATGGTAATGTCATATTAGTTGGGCTTTCATGTAAGTGGTGTTTTTGCTCTTCAGTACCTCTGAATTCTCCATGGAATGTCAAATAATACAGTCTGAACATATATGTTGCAGTCATTGCCGCTAAAACAAATAAGATTACCCAATAGATTGGATTTTTAGCGAAAGCTGCTACTAAAATTTCGTCTTTAGAGATCATCCCTGAAAGTAAAGGGAAACCTGAGATGGCTAATGTTCCGATAAGGAATGTAGCGTGTGTAAGAGGAATATATTTTTTAAGACCTCCCATGAAACGCATATCCTGTTCGTTGCTCATTGCGTGGATTACAGAACCTGCACCTAAGAATAATAAAGCTTTGAAGAATGCGTGCGTCATTACGTGGAACATTGCTGTTGTATACGCTCCAAGACCTAAAGCAATGAACATAAACCCAAGTTGTGAAACAGTAGAGTATGCCAATACTTTTTTGATATCGTTTTGACGTAGTGCATAGAATCCTGCTAAAGCTGCAGTTAAGAATCCGATTAATAGAATTCCTCCTTGTACTGTTGGAGCTAAAGTAAATAAGAAGTTTGATCTTACTACCAAATAGATCCCGGCAGTTACCATCGTTGCTGCGTGGATTAACGCTGATACAGGAGTTGGTCCTGCCATTGCATCCGGTAACCAAGTATATAATGGAACCTGAGCAGATTTACCGGTAGCACCGATGAATAAACTCGCTGTGATAAAGATAATCACTGTTCCGTCTAATTCAAATTTTGAAGCATTTTCTGCTACTGAAAGGTAATCTACAGCATTGGTTTGAGCAGCAATCATAAAGATACCGATCAATAATGCAAGGTCACCAATTCTGTTCATGATGAAAGCTTTTCTTGCCGCTTTACCGTATTCTTCATTGGTATACCAGAATCCGATCAATAGGTAAGAACAAAGACCTACTCCTTCCCATCCGATGAATAAGATAAGGTAGTTGCTTCCCATTACTAAAAGTAACATTGAGAAGATGAAAAGATTCAGGTAAGTAAAAAACTTATAGAACCCTTTATCATGACTCATATATCCGATAGAGTATAAGTGGATCAGTGAACCGATACCCGTAATGATCATCACCATCATTAATGAAAGCTGATCAATCTGGAATCCAAAATTAATTTGTACTCCATTTACTCTAAACCATTCAAAAGCTTTTACGATTACAGGCTGGCTTTCAGAATTAAAATTCATGAAAAGACTTACAGCGATACAGAAAGATCCGAATACTGCTGCCGTTGCCAAAGAACCCACCAATATTTTTGGAAGATTTTTCCCGAATAAACCGTTAATAAGAAACCCTAAAAGTGGTAAAAGTACTATTGCATATACTAAATTCTCCATTCTTATCCTCTTAATTTATTAAATATACTTACATCTACAGAACGGGTATTTCTATATAGCATAGCAATAATTGCCAAACCTACTGCTACTTCAGCAGCAGCCACTACCATAATGAAGAAAACTAAAAGTTGTCCGTCGCCGTTTCCTTTATATGCTGAAAATGCTGCCAACAAAAGGTTTACAGAATTCAGCATAAGCTCTACACAGCCCAGAATCACAATAGCATTTTTTCTAAGCAATACTCCCATCACTCCCAGACAGAATAATACTGAACAAAGAATGATGAAGTAATTCAAAGGGATGCTTTGTATAAAAGTATTTACTTCTCCCATAATTTTATAAATCTTTTTTACCGATTAATACCGCGCCTACAATACCTGCCAAAATTAGGATGGAAGCAAGCTCAAACGGTAAAACATATTCATTAAACAAAAGTCTACCCAGATTTTTAGTAAGACCTACACTTCTGTCTACATTCTCTACTACAATGTGGTTATCTTGTACTCCTCTGAATACTCCCAAAACTCCCAGTAAAAGAAGACCTGCTGTAAAAACTCCAACAAACTTTAAAGTATTGTTCTTCTTACTTTCGTCTCCTTTATTAAGATTAAGCATCATTAGGATGTAAAGGAAAAGTACCATGATGGCACCTGCGTAAACTATAATCTGGATGATTGCAAGGAATTGTGCATTTAAAAGAATGTACATTCCGGCAATTGAAAACATCGTTACAATTAATGACAAAATAGCATATAGAGGATTTCTTGCGAATACAAAATAAATTGCACTAGCCACTGCTAAAAAAGCCACCAAGAAAAATAAAAACTGATCCATTATTTTACCGCATTTTTTTGTTTCTCGGATTGTCTTGTCGTGATGTCAATCCTTTCATTTATTTTTTCAACTAATTTATCTTTTCCATAGATAAAAGAACCTCTGTTTGTTTCTACGTCTACCAATCTGTCTGTAAGATAGATTGCAGATTTAGGACAAGCTTCTTCACACATTCCGCAGAAAATACATCTTAGCATATTGATTTCATATACTGAAGCATATTTTTCTTCTCTGTAAAGTCCTTTTTCCTCTTTGGTTCTTTCAGAAGCAGTCATCGTAATGGCTTCTGCAGGACAAGCTACCGCACAAAGTCCACAAGCTGTACATCTTTCTCTGCCTTCCTCGTCTCTTTTCAAAACGTGCTGACCTCTCCAGATGGTAGTTCTTGGCTTCTGTACTTCCGGATACGAATATACTGCGGGAGCACCCTTTATCACGGTTCTTACAGCATGCTTAAATGTAATCCCCATCCCTGTAAAGATCGCAGGCAAGTAGATTTTTTCAGCAAGGGTCATTTCTTTATTGGAAACAACTTTTGATCTGTTTGTAAGTTTCATTTAATTATAGATATTAGATGTTAGACGTTAGATTTTAGACTAATCCTGTCTGTTATCTTAATTATTTAATATTGATGATTGAATATGATAGGCTAAAGATAAAGCTTTGATTTCATTATCAAATTTTCAAATCAGCTCATTTTCAAAATTTCTAGTTTGCAAACGCTAAAATTACAGCTCCTGTAACCAATAGGTTTACCAATGCCATAGGAATCAATGTTTTCCATCCTAAGTGCATTAACTGATCATATCTGAATCTTGGAAGCGTCCATCTGATCCACATAAAGATCAAAATACCGATTACTGTCTTCGTTAAGAATGCCACAACGCTCAAAATACCTGCAGTATTTTCTCCCCAGTTCTGAGTTACCCATTCTATACCAGGATAGTTGTACCCTCCGAAGAAAAGAACTACCATGAAAGCATTAGAGATAAACATGTTCACATATTCTCCGAACATATATAAACCTAATTTCATGGAAGAGTATTCTGTAGAGTATCCTGTTACCAATTCAGATTCACACTCAGGTAAATCGAAAGGGTGTCTGTTGGTTTCTGCCAGAGCAGCTACAAAGAAAACAAGGAATGCAATTGGCTGGTAGAAAATATTCCAGTTCATACCAGAACCCCAAGGAATAACTCCCCATAATTTTCCGGTAGTCTGGCTTTCAGTAATTTCTTTTAAGTCTAAACTTCCAGACATCATAATGATAGAAAGAAGTGCTAGTCCCATTGCCAATTCATAAGAAATCATCTGAGAAGAAGCACGGATAGCACCTAATAATGAATATTTGTTGTTGGATGCCCAACCTCCGATCATGATTCCATAAACCCCAATTGAAGCCATTCCGATGATGAAAAGTACACCAACATCAATGTTGGCAACCTGAAGATCAAAAGAAGTACCTGCAATATTTAAACTTTTACCCCAAGGAATAACAGCTCCTGTAATTAATGAAATAAACATTACCAAAGCAGGTCCTAATACGAATAGGAATCTTTCTGCATTGGCAGGGGTGAAGTCTTCTTTAAAGAAAAACTTTCCACCATCAGCAAGAGGCTGTAATAGTCCGAAAGGTCCAGCTCTGTTAGGACCAATTCTATCTTGCATGATAGAAGCAACTTTTCTTTCTGCCCAAGTAGAGTAGGCTGCAATCGTTAACGATAGCAAGAAAAGTGCTAATACAAGTATAAGTTTAAATGTAAGTAAATCCATTTTTTTGTTATAGATGTTAGATATTAGAAGTTAGAAATTAGAAAGTTTGTCATCTAATGTCTGAAATCTGATGTCTTTTTAATTAAAATTATTTTTCGTCTTTTTCACTGATTTCTTTAGCCATAGGATTGTCTAAAACTCTTAGTTCATCCTTAGGTTTTTCGTAGTGGTTCAATGAAATTACAGAGTGTCTGTCGATATGTCTAGGACCTTCGATGTTCCAGTCAGAAAGTTCTTTTCTTTCGAAACGGCAAGTATCACAGATGAATTCTTCAACTTCACCCCATTGGTCTTTTCTTGCAGTTACTCTTACAATTTCATCGCCTTTCATCCATACTACAGCTTTTCCAGAACATTTATCACACTTACAAGAAGCGTTCATTGGTTTTGTAAACCAAACTCTGCTTGCAAAACGAGCTGTTCTGTCTGTTAATGCTCCTACAGGACAAACGTCAATAACGTTTCCGATGAAGTCATTATCTAAAGCTTTATTTAAATAGGTTGAAATTTCAGCGTGATCTCCTCTGAAAAGAATACCGTGTTCTCTTGTTTCTGTAAGCTGGTTTGCTGTAAGCACACATCTTGCACAAAGAATACAACGGTTCATATTCAATTTGATGTTCGGTCCAAGATCATCAGCTTCGTAAGTATTTCTTTCAAATTCAGTTCTTGTCTGAAGATTTCCGTGCTCATAACCCAAATCCTGAAGATGACATTCTCCAGCCTGATCACAAACAGGGCAATCCAGCGGGTGATTTACCAATAAGAATTCGGTAACGGCTTTTCTTCCTTCCTGAGCTTTCTCAGAAGTAAGGTTTTTAACTTCCATACCGTCCATCACATTAGTTCTGCAGCTAGCGACTAATTTTGGCATAGGACGCGGATCAGCTTCAGATCCCTTAGAAACTTCTACAAGACAAGTTCTACATCTCCCTCCACTGGTCTCCAATTTGCTGTAGTAGCACATAGCAGGAGGTACAGATTTACCACCAATTTGTCTTGCAGCCTCCAAAATGGAAGTACCAGGCATCACTTCAGCAGTCTGTCCGTCTATAGTTATTTTGAATTTTTTAACTTCTTCGCTCATATGATATGCTTTAAGCTTTATGCGTTAAGCAATAGGCTTTGTTATTTATATTTCTTTGTATTAAATGTATATCCAATTCCTGCTAGAACTTGTCCGAAAACGAAATCCTGGCGTGCTTTATCAGGTTTGTTATTTAATGTAGTTTTAATATCCCACATATTAATATAACCAGCTTTTCCTTCTACTCTAAGCATCCAGTTTTTCCAGAAAACTAGGTTAAGACTGGATCTGATATCGGTTCCCATCCCAGCAACATGAAAACGGTCACTTCTTTCATTTCCAAAAAGTTTTACATTACTTTTCGGAAACATGAACCCGATCCCGGCTCCGTAAGACCATACTAAATCTATATTTTTCTTATGAATAAGATTTTTGTATTTCTCAAGACCTAAATTTTCATAGTTTAATCCGTCTGTATGTTCAAAAGTAAGGAACTTCTCATCTGCCAGATTTACCTGTCCGTTTTGTACCATTCCTGCATATTCAGGATCTGAAATATGTCCTTTAAAGTTAACAGTTTGATTTTGATCCATCACATATTTCATGTGATCAATCCCTAAAACAAGTGCTAAATTATCTTTAATAAAATACCCTATTCTGAAATTATACTGCGTTACGGTAAACCAACTTGGATCAAAATAAACGATTCCAAATTTTGTAGGTCTGTCTTGTGCTGTTACATTATTCAATTGAAAATCGTACCCGTTTCCCGTAAAGTGGATGTCAGAATTACTATAAGCAGCTCTGTTCCAACCATAAAAAACGAAAACCTGACCTTTCTTACTTAATGGATTAGGCTTTTCCTTTTTTTCAGCTTTAATCTGCTGTTTCTCACTCGCTACATATGATAAATCCTCTTCAACGGATCTATTATAGTTTGCAGTATCTGTTTTCTTATTCTGTGCAAACACAAAATTCGACATCATTAAGCCAACAACTAATAACTTCTTCATTTTAACTAAGCATTTTTTTCAACAGCTGGGATAGGATCTGCATAATGTGCCAATCCATAATTTTGAGTCTGAGACAACTCTGGGTTTTTCACATGCCACTCGAATTCATCTCTGAAGTGACGAATTGCTGCTGCAACCGGCCAAGCTGCTGCATCACCTAATGGACAGATTGTATTTCCTTCGATTTTTCTCTGGATATCCCAAAGTAGGTCGATATCTTCCATTTTTCCTTCTCCTTTCTCGATTTTCTTCAAAATCTTGTGCATCCATCCCGTTCCTTCACGGCAAGGTGTACACTGTCCACAACTTTCATGGTGATAAAATCTCGCCAATGTCATGGTGTGTTCTACGATACACTGGTCTTCATCCAATACGATGAAACCTCCTGATCCCATCATGGTTCCGGTAGCAAAACCACCATCTGCCAATGATTCATAGTTCATATATCTTGGCTCTCCGTTCACGGTTCTCAACAATAAATTAGCTGGAACGATAGGAACAGAACTTCCTCCAGGAATACAAGCCTTTAATTTTTTTCCGTCTTTAATACCACCACAATATTCATCAGAGTAGATAAATTCTTCTACAGTGATGGTCATATCGATTTCGTATACCCCCGGTTTGTTGATGTTTCCACAAGCAGAAATCAATTTCGTACCTGTAGATCTTCCCACCCCGATTTTTGCATATTCAGCACCTGTAATATCAATGATTGGAACGATTGCCGCGATAGACTCAACATTGTTTACCACTGTTGGTCTTTCCCAAAGTCCTTTTACAGCCGGGAATGGCGGTTTTAATCTTGGATTTCCTCTTTTTCCTTCAAGGGATTCAAGCAATGCAGTTTCTTCACCACAGATATAAGCTCCACCACCTCTCTGAACATAGATTTCCAAATCGTAACCTGTTCCTAAGATATTTTTACCTAAAAATCCTGCTGCTTTAGCTTCTTCAATTGCTTCTTCTAAAATATCCGGAATCCATGAATATTCTCCACGGATATAGATATAAGAAACATTTGAACCTAAAGTAAAAGATGAGATAAGCATTCCTTCAATCAATAAATGAGGAAGAAATTCCATCAAATATCTGTCTTTGAAAGTTCCAGGCTCAGATTCATCAGCATTTACCACAAGGTGTCTTGGAACGCCTTCTGGTTTTGCCAAAAAGCTCCATTTCATCCCTGTTGGGAATCCAGCTCCACCACGTCCTCTTAGTCCTGAAGCTTTTACTTCTTCAAGAATTTCGTCCGGAGTCATCTTCAAGGCTTTCTCAGCTGCAGTGTAACCTCCCTGTTTACGGTACGTTTCAAAGTAGCGGATACCTTCTATATGTGCGTCTTTAAGTAAAAGTTTTTTACTCATTGTTTATTATGCTTTTAGCTGTTGGTTTGTGGCCGCTAGCTTTTTATAATTATTTTAAAAATTAACTGATTTTAAATCCTGGATTCAAAATCTTTATTAGTCTAAAGCAAGTTGTCCTTGTCTGCAAAGTTCAAGGATTTCGTCTACTTTTTCTATCGTTAAATTTTCATGGAAGAACTTACCTAGTTGTAACATTGGTGCATATCCACAAGCTCCAAGACATTCAGCTGGTTTTAATGTAAACATACCGTCTTCAGTAGTTTCTCCATCCTTAATGTTCAGTTTGGTTCTGATATGGTCAAGGATCTTTTCGCTTCCACAAACCATACAAGGTCCTGTTCTGCAAACTTCCAATACATATTTACCCACCGGCTTCATATTAAACATCGTATAGAAAGTAGCCACTTCATATACCTCAATTGGTTGGATACTTAATAGTTCTGCAACATAATCCATCACAGGAACATCTAACCATCCTCCGAATTCTTTCTGTGCTAAGTGAAGTACAGGAAGAAGGGCAGACTTTTGTCTTCCTTCAGGGTATCTTGCGATAATTTTATGTACCTGTGCTAAACTTTCCGGTTTAAAAGCTATTGTTTCGCTCATTTTTTTTAATGTATTATTGTACGATGTACTAATGACTTATTTATTTGATCATTGCAAAATCATGAATATATTTTACAATGGTACTTTTTACAATTGTTATGCGTCTAATTCTCCCGCAATAATATTCATACTACACATCGTTACAATGGCATCTGAAATTACAGAACCTGTAATCATTTCAGGGTATGCCTGATAGTAGATGAAACATGGTCTTCTGAAGTGAAGTCTGTAAGGGCTTCTTCCTCCATCACTTACAAGATAGAATCCTAATTCTCCGTTTCCACCCTCTACAGCGTGGTAAACTTCTCCTTTCGGTACATCAGTTTCTCCCATTACAATTTTGAAATGGTAGATCAATGCTTCCATTTTCTGATATACATCAGCCTTTTCAGGAAGATAGAAGTCAGGAACATCCGCGTGGAATGGTCCTTCCGGAAGGTTGTCGTATGCTTGATTGATGATTTTAAGGGATTCCCAGATTTCTTGTTGACGAACCATGAAACGGTCATAAGTATCTCCTGAAGTTCCTACAGGAATAATAAAGTCGAAATCTTCGTATGATGAATAAGGTTCTGCAACTCTTACATCATAATCTACGCCTGCTGCACGTAGGTTTGGACCTGTGAAACCGTAGCTTAATGCTCTTTCGGCAGAAATAGCTCCTGTACCGATGGTTCTGTCCATAAAGATTCTGTTTCTTTCTAGTAAAGTACCGAATTCTTTAAATCTTGCAGGGAATGTTTTTAAGAAGTCTTGTAATAACTCATGGAATTTTGGAGTGAAATCTCTTTCAAATCCTCCGATTCTTCCCATATTGGTTGTCATCCTTGCTCCGCAGATCTGCTCATACATGTCATAAATACGTTCTCTTTCGATGAACATATACGTAAGACCTGTAATTGCTCCTGAGTCCATTCCGGTTACCCCATTACAAATCAGGTGGTCACCAATTCTGGCAAGCTCCATTAAGATAACACGCATATAGTCTACACGCTTTGGAACTTTAACGCCGATCAGCTTCTCAACTGTCATGTGCCAACCTAAATTGTTGATTGGTGCAGAACAGTAATTCATACGGTCAGTAAGAGTAGTGATCTGAGAATAGTTTCTTCTTTCAGAAATTTTCTCAAATGCTCTGTGGATATATCCTACCGTCTGCTCAGCGTGAAGGATTCTTTCTCCGTCCATCGTTAAGATATTCTGGAAAATCCCGTGAGTAGCAGGGTGGGTAGGTCCTAAATTGAGGGTGTATAATTGTCCGTCAATCTGTTCCTTACTTTCGTATTGGTTTAGTATATTAGATAATGAGTTATCTTTCATAATGATTGCTTTTAGCTATTTGCTTCTGGCTATTGGCTAGATACCATTGGCCATTCGCTTTTTATCTTCCGAACATATTATCATTCTTGTCGGTTCTTGTACCGTCTTCCAGTCGATATTCTTTCAACATTGGGTGGTATCCAAGATCTTCCATATTCAGGATAGGTCTAAGATCAGGATGTCCTTTAAACTTAATCCCATAGAAATCATACGTTTCTCTTTCCATCCAGTTAGCTCCGGCATATAATTCAACAAGAGAATCCACTTCAATATTTTCTCTGGACATAAAGATTTTCAGACGTAATCTGAAATTAGCCATCATATTATGTAAATGGTAAACTACACCTATTTCCTTTTCCGGGAATTCAGGGTAATGAATACCACAAATATCCGTAAGGAAATTAAATTCCAAAGATGAATCTTTAAGATAATGAATGATCTTCTTGATATCTTCTTTTTTCACTTCAATAGTCAGCATTCCATATGGTTCTGAACTTGAAATAACAGATTCCGGAAATTCTCGGGTAATTGCTTCTAATACAAATTCGTTTGTCATTTCCGTTTAGTTGCTTATGTTGTAAGAATCTAATAATTTCTGATATTCAGGCATGTCTCTTCTTCTGATGCTTTCGCTTTCCGCAAGAGCCTGTACCTGCATTACTCCTTCAATAATTTGTTCTGGTCTTGGAGGACATCCAGGAACGTAAACGTCCACCGGGATTATCTTATCTATCCCCTGAAGAACAGAGTAAGTATCAAAAATACCACCACTGGAAGCACAAGCTCCAACAGCTACTACCCATTTCGGTTCAGCCATTTGAGTATAAACTTCTTTAAGGACCGGTCCTAATTTTTTTGATATAGTTCCACAAACCATCAGCATATCTGCTTGTCTTGGGGAGAAAGAGTTTCTTTCCATACCAAATCTTGAAGCATCATAAGTCGGGTTCAGGGTAGCCATAAACTCAATACCACAACAAGAGGTAGCAAAAGGCAATGGCCAAAGTGAAAACTTTCTTGCCATACCGATTACACTGCTCAGTTTTGTTGCGAAAAACCCTTCTCCTTCATATCCTTCGGGAGCAGGTGCATCTGTTCTTATTACTGGTTTTTTATCTGACATCTTGTAGATGATTTTAAATTTTAGATTTTGAATTAAAAATTTTGGATGATTTTTCTAAGAAATCTTCTTTTGAAGAATTGCGATCCAAAATCCATCATTCACAATTCATAATTTTACTTTTATTTATCCCAATCTAAGGCACCACGCTTCCAAACATAGAAAAACGCTACGAAGAATATCGCAACGAATGTAAGTACAGCCAGGAATCCTTCCATACCGAATTCTCTGAAGTTTACCGCATATGGATAAAAGAATACGATTTCAATATCGAATAGTACAAACAATACCGCAGTCAGGAAGTACTTGATAGAAAACGGTGTTCTTGCATTTCCCTCACTAGGAACCCCACACTCCCAGCTTTGGTTTTTTACAGAATCTCCTTTTTTCTGCTTTGGACCTAGGAAATGTGCTCCAAGTAAAGAAACAGCTACGAATGCTACTGCTACACCTGCCTGGATAAGGATTGGAATATAACTTTCAGGTAAATTCATTTTTGCATTATTATCTCAATTTGCAAATTTAGCGAATAAACAAGAAAGGGTGAAATTTATCAGCTTAAAAGTCGGCTGAAAATGTTGAAAAATTACAATTTAGAATCAATAAAAATAACGGGTTATTTCTTCATTTTTTTTAAAAGAGAATATGCCATGAATGAGATATATCCAAAAAGAAGGCTGGCAAAAATGATATTGATCACAGTATTGGTTCTGTCATCCTGTGATTGTAGGAAGAAATTATAAATGATAAATCCTGCGATTAAAATAGTAAAGATGATAAGCTGTGGTTTCATAGGGTAAAGTATAGAGAAATTAAAGGTTGCAGGTAGCAAATAATGGTTGCTGGGTAATGAAAATGAAAGCATTACCCATTGTTTATTATTTATTGCCCATTATCTATCACCAATGAGTAAGTTCTTCTTCTTTTATGATTAACAGGGTTGTAATCCTGCCATAGAACCTGCACACTTTTGTTTTCTTCCAATTCAGGATTGGTTTCTGCGAAATTAATTCCCATACTTGTAAATCGAACAAAAATTTCCTTGAAGATAATAGCCGTTACACCACGTCTTTGATATTCCGGATGAATTCCGATAAGGTAAAAATTGGCACGGTCATTTTTCTTGCTGGCCTGTAAAAAATGCCACCATCCAAACGGAAATAGTTTTCCTTTTGATTTCTGTAAAGCTTTCGAATAAGAAGGCATTGTAATCGCAAAAGAGACCAGTTGCTTGTTCTCATCCACTACACATATTACGTAATTTTTGTCAATAAGAGGGAAATATTTCTCCTTGTAGGTTTTGATCTGTTCGTCCGAAATTGGAGTATAGGTCGAAAGATGTTTATATGTTTCATCCAATAACTTGAACATAGGTTCTACATAAGGGAGGATTTCTTCCTTTGATTTGAATTTGAGAACGCTGAGCTTATATTTTTGAGCAATCAGGCCACTGAACTTTTCTACTTTTTCAGGAAGTACTTTTGGAAAATTCATTTCATATTCTACCCATTCTTTTTCTTTTACTAATCCTAAATTTTCAAGATGTTTTGGATAATATGCGTTATTATAAATTCCAATCATTGTTGCCAGTTTGTCAAACCCCATAGTCAGCATACCCGCCTTGTCAAGATTAGTGAAACCCATTGGGCCTTCAATCTTGTCTATTTTATGGTCTTTGGCATAATCAATTGCAGTTTGAATTAAAGCTTTGGAAACTTCAGTATCATCAATGAAATCTATCCAGCCAAATCGTACCTTTTTGATGCCTAATTCTTTTTCTTCTTTATGATTAATAATTACAGCAATTCTTCCAACTACCTTATTGTCTTTTATGGCCAGAAATTGTTTGGATTCGGAATAATCTAATGCCGGATTTTCTTTTGCGTCCCAAATTTTCATTTCATCTTTAATAAAAGATGGAACGTAGTACGGATTATTTTTATATAAATCCATCGG
The DNA here is from genome assembly GCF_002899895.1 of Chryseobacterium oncorhynchi. Classification (GTDB taxonomy): domain Bacteria; phylum Bacteroidota; class Bacteroidia; order Flavobacteriales; family Weeksellaceae; genus Chryseobacterium; species Chryseobacterium oncorhynchi. The sequence continues at coordinate 306,394 of NZ_PPEI02000005.1, read as the reverse complement.
AAATCTTACGAATTGCTTGAGCTGACCAGCAGTTTTTACTTCAATAATTGAAATTGTAGACATGTTTTTTGAGGTAATTTAAGGACAAATATAAATAATAATATCGGATACTTTGGCACAGTTTTTATATCATTATGGTTAAAAATTGAACACAAAATCTATATAAAATGGCGGGTTATTATATCATTATTGGTATTTCAATGCTGGTGAGCTGGTGGGTTTCATCAAGGTTGAAATCAAAATTTGAATATTATTCCAATGTACATCTGCAAAACGGCCTTTCGGGGAAAGAAGTTGCAGAAAAAATGTTGAGAGATAACGGGATTAATGATGTTCAAGTAATATCAGTTCCCGGACAGTTAACGGATCACTATAATCCAGCAGATAGAACAGTAAACCTTTCCGAAGGAGTATATATGCAGAGAAATGCAGCTGCAGCAGCTGTGGCAGCTCACGAATGCGGACATGCCGTACAACATGCAAGAGGATATTCAATGTTGAACCTACGTTCTAAATTGGTTCCTATTGTGAACATAAGTTCCAATCTGATGCAGTTTGTGCTTATAGCGGGTATCGCGGTAATGGCTGCTTCAAGAACAATTGAAAATCCAAATGGCAATACAACTGTTTTAGCGATTGGGGTAGCAATGTTTGCGGTGACAACTCTTTTTGCCTTTGTAACGTTACCGGTAGAATACGATGCGAGTAACAGAGCAATGAAATGGCTTAAGGATACAGGAACTGTAACTGCTGAAGAATTTGTAGGGGTTCAGGATAGTTTAAAATGGGCAGCTAGAACTTATGTGGTAGCAGCCTTAGGATCTTTGGCTCAACTTCTTTACTGGGGATCTTTACTTCTCGGAGGAAGAAGAGATTAATCATTAAGATCAAATGAAATATATAGCATCTCAGATAGTTTTCTGAGATGTTTTTTTTGTTTAAGAATGTGAATAAAATGCTCTAATTAGAAGAATATTAAATTCAACTATAGATTAGTTTTAAGTTAGTAATTATGGAGAGGTCTTTAATCATTAAATTCAAATGATACATGCTGTATTTCGGATAGTTTTTCTGAAATACTTTCTCTTTGCGCGAGTTTTAATGAAGCCGTAAGGATACAGTTTTCATTCGCATCAAAATTAAGAACCTTAGCATCGTATTTTGAAAGGAGTGTGAAGATTGTATTCTGCTGATTAAAATTGAACTGGATCTCAATTTCTGTTTCCAGTTCTCTTGTGATAATGCTGGCTTCTTCAAGAGTGATCTTTGCTGATTCTTTATAGGTTTTTACCAATCCGGAAACTCCCAGTTTGGTCCCACCGTAGTAACGAACTACTATAACCAATACATTGGTAACTTCATTGGCTAATAACTGATTGTAGATGGGTAGTCCGGCACTTCCTGAAGGTTCTCCATCGTCATTGGCTCTGTAGTTTTCTCCACTTAAACCCATTCTGAAAGCATAACAATGATGGGTTGCTTTTGGATGTTCTCCTCTAACCTTTTCTAATGCAGCTTTTAACTCTTTTTCATTGTTAACAGGGTAAGCAAATCCTATAAATTTGCTTCCTTTTTCTTTTAACAGCGTATTTTCTATGGGTTTTTCTATGGTTTTGTATTCAAACATTTCCTCTCAGCAGTTAGTTTTGCAAATTTAAAACTTTAGTATTCACTATCCATGTGTATTTGCGAAAAAGTCTTTTAATAAAAAAAGAGCGGTAAGGCTCTTTTGATTTTGTATATATTAAAATATTCTAGCAAGGAAAACTTCCATCTACCCAAGGTGGTGGGCAGCTCATGCTGGATGGAGTAGGACAGCAATGTTGCCATGCAGGTGGATAATATGAACAACATTTAGGGGCTATACCTCCTTGTACTTTTTTTAAATTTTGTCTTGAAACTTTCTTTATATTTTTCATGATAATATTTTTTGGTATCACTAATATAAAGAAATTATTTCATCCATAGGTGATAAAGTGCTTTATTTTGATTTAAAAAAAGAAATGGTATTATCCCTGTAGTTTTCTGTTTTATAGGCTGTATGGTCAAATTTAGGGGCTTTTGTGCCATTTTCTAATTTGAGATTTTCATTTTTAATAATAATGGCCTCATCCCAAAGATCAGCATCAATAAATTGTTGTAAAGTAAAACGGCCGCCCTCAATAATGACAGATTGTATTTGTTCTTTGTATAAAGCTTCCATTAAATTCGTTAAGAAATTCTCCTTTCCTATTTTAATGAATTGGATGTTGTTTTCAGTTTCTTCTTTAATTGTATTTAAAACCAGTGTTTTTGCTTCATTATTGTAAATCTTAAAGTGCTGAGGAACTTTTAAGTCGAAATCAATTAAGATTCTGGTTGGGTTTGTTCCCTCAACATTTCTTACAGTTAAGCTTGGATTATCATGTAATGCAGTTTGTGTTCCTACTAAAATGGCATGCTCATCAGCTCTTAACTGGTGAACAAACTGATTAACCAAAGCATTGGATATAGCGGTAGGTTTAAAATCTTTGTCTAAAAAACCATCACCAGACTCTGCCCATTTTAAAATAATGTAAGGTCTTTTCTTTTCATGATAAGTGAAGAATCTTTTATTTAACTCAATGCATTCCTGTTCAAGGATTCCTGAAACAGCTTCAATCCCTGCATCCTGAATGATTTTTTTTCCTTTTCCGTTAACCTTATCATGTGAATCCATAGCGCCAATGACTACTTTTTTAAAGCCCAGTTCTTTAATTTTTAAAGCACAGGGTGGTGTTTTTCCGTAGTGAGCGCAGGGTTCCAATGAAACATAGATGGTTGACTCAGGAATGAGCTCCTTATTTTCAACCGAATTGATGGCATTGATCTCAGCATGTGGTTCCCCGGCTTTATGATGGTATCCTTCACCAATAATTTGTCCATTGTGTACAATTACACTTCCTACAAGAGGGTTGGGGTAGGTTTTGCCTAGGGCTTTCTGAGCTAGCTCAATACATCTTTTAATATATAATTCGTCGTTGTTCATGTTTGTAAAAAGAAAAAGCGAAGACAAATTGCTTTGCTCCGCCTTTATTTGTTTTATTAAGGTTTATTCTCCGGCAATGATGCTGTGGAGATTCTGCTTTAATGTTTCCAGATGAGCTTTCTTTTCATCAATGGTGTTGTAAGTATCTCTTAAAAGAGGATTTTCCCTTGATGGTTTGTTGAAGAAAGATAGGTTGTTTTCCAGTTTTACAATTTCTCCTTCAAGATCAGAGATTTGGTTTTTGATCTTTCTTGCTTTGTCAGTAAGCTGAGTTTCAGATAAACCTTCTTCTTTAAGCTCAAGTTCATTGATCTTATTGATCTTTAATTTTTCTCTTAGGGTCTTGTTAAATTCAGTATTAATTGAAATTTTATCTCTAGGAACTTTCCCGATATTATTCCAGGATGTCTTGATTTGTTCAATCTTTTCAATACTTCCTTCTTCGTTGGAAACTGTTTTTAATTCTTCAAGAAGAGCTTTTTTGTTTTTATAGTTCTCTTTCCAGTTATCTGTGGAAGTGTTGCTCTTTTCTCTGTAATTGTTGAAGAATGCGTTACATGCATCACGGAATTCATCCCAGATTTTATTCGTCATGCTTTTTGGAACATGGCCAACCTTTTTCCAGTCTTCCTGAAGTTTTTTGAATAATGGAACAGAAATATCCCACTCTTCATTGCTCTTGTTGTCCTGAGCGGTTTGTATTAATTTAAGCTTTTCTTCCAGGTTAGCTTGCTGAGAACCTTTTAAAGACTTGTAATAGTTGTTTTTTGTAGTATTGAAGCCTCTAAGTGTTGTTTTGAAATCATTCCAGTTTTGGTTGGAAAGTTTTCTTGGAACACTTCCTGTTTTCAAAAACTCAGAACGTAGATCCTCCACTTTTTTGATGGCGTTTTGCCAGTAGTTGTGGTTAGGTGTTTCTGCAGGTTCAGAAAGTTTCTTGATTTCAGCAATAATTTCGTTCTTTTTCTCAAGATTTGCACCTTGCTCTTTTTCTATGGATGCTGAAAGTTCAGATTTTCTTTCATGAATTTTATTGGAGATTTCCTTGAATTCTTCCCAAGTTTTTTCACGGAATTCTTCTGCTACAGGTTCAGCTTCTTCTTTCCAAAGCTTATGAAGATATTGAAGCTCATTTAAAGCTTTCTGAATAACAGGTTCATTTTCCAGTTCCTGAGCACGGGCAATGATGTGCTGTCTTTTTTCCAGATTGTGGCTGTATTCCTGCTCTAAAAATTCTTTATTAAGATCCAGCATCTGATAAAATTGATTCAGGTGGTGGAAATAATTATTGTTAAGGATTTTAAACTCAGATTTAGCAACCTGTCCGGCTTTTGACCATTCTTCTTTAATCTCACGAATGGATTTAAAAAGATTAGTTCCCGGTTCAGAGTTGGTATAAAGGTTTTTTAATCTTTCAATAATGCTTTGACGGTGTTCAAGATTTTTTTTCTGCTCTTCTTCCTGTCCTTTCTGGAAGTTGTCATGCTTTTCTCTGAAAATATTGACCAAAGCAGAGAATTTGGTTTGTGACGGGTGCTCATAACTAAAGTTTTCAAGAGCATTTCCGGCATCTACATATTCATGCTTTTTATCTTCCACTTCATCATGGATGTAATGACTTGCTTTTTCTTTTAACTGATTGAATCTTTTGAAGTTCTCACCAGCATTTTGAGTGTTGATGATTGTTTCCATTTCCTTTAAGGCATCAGTCAGGGAGATTTCAACTTCTTCATGTTCTTCCAGGTGTTCTGCATCATCTTCATGTGGGGGTGCATCGTGAGAAACGGTGTTCTCTGATGTCTCCTGAGATACGTCATTAGGATTTTTCTTTTCTTCGTTTTCAGAAAGATTGTTTTCTGTAGTCATAGCAAATCTTTTATGTGAGTGGCGTTAATATCCTTTGAATATAGCTGTAAGGCCAATTAAAGTACTAATTTATGTTATTTTTTTTGAAAATTCCAAATTTCCCAAGCTTTTTCTGCTTGCTGCTCAAGCATATAATAACCGTTTACTGTTTTTGCTCCTTTTTCAGAGGCATTGATGATAAATTGGGTGTAGTTTGGGTTGTATATTAAATCTATAACCAAGTGCTCAGAAGAAAGCCCGTCAAAAGGGAATGTTAAACAATCTTCAACATTGGGAAATGTCCCCACCGGCGTACATTGAATAATTATTTTATGGTCTTGAACGGTTTCTGTATCAAGGTTTTCAAAATTTGTTTCAGAGCTTCTTGTAATCGTTTTGGATGGAATATTGTGTTTGTCTAAAACATATTTCACGGCCTTTGCGGCTCCTCCGTTACCTAGAATCAAAGCTTTGTCTTGTGCATTTTTTTTGTGGAGAAAAAGTGTTTTCTCAAAACCGAAAGCATCCGTATTATATCCTGTTTTTTTACCATTTTGGATCAAAACACAATTTACAGCTCCTATTTTTTCGGCTTCATCGCTCAATTCATCAAGGTAGCTGATGATTTGTTCTTTGTAAGGGATCGTAACATTGAATCCTAAAAGTTCTGGTGAAGAAAAAAGATTTTCCACTTCATTAATTTCATTTAGGTCAAAAATATCATAGGAAAAGTCTTTAAGCATAAGCTTTTGAAACTTATTTTCGAAGAATTTTTTAGAAAAAGAATAGGAAATATTACGTCCTATTAATCCTAATTTTTTATTGGAATCCATATGATCAAAATTAAAAAAAAGACCGGATAAATCCGGCCTTTGGTTTGAAATATTTTGTAATAATTATTCTACGATGAATTTGGTAGAAAAATTATCTGTTTTTAGAATGTAAGTTCCTTTTACCAATCCTTTTAGATTAATCTTGTTGGAATTTTTGAATGGATTTGCAATCACTTCGATCACTTTTCCTGAAAGATCATAAATCTCTGCTTTTACAATTTTGCTAAGATTTTCTCCTTTTACGAATAGTTCGTTGTTTTTTACCGGGTTAGGGTAGATGGTGAAATCTGACTTGTTTTTTACTGATTCAATAGTTCCTAATGATCCATTATAACATGTCCACATTAAGTCATCCAAAGCAGGTCTGTCTTCTGTGGATGAATTGGTAAACTTAATAGTAATGTTTCCACTTACATTAATGTTGTTAATTGTAGTAGTTTTTACTGTTGCGCTATAAGGGATAATTCCTACATTCACATCATTAATAAAAACATTTAGATTTCCAGCATTTCCATTAAACTTTAATTGAGTGGTTAGCGTAAGGCTTTGGATTCCTCCTGAAATTACTGAACTTGTTAAAGTACCATTTCTAATCGTAATTGCTTTACCATTGATGGTTTGATCAATTCTTGCATCTGTTGCAGTCCAAGTTATGTTATTGTTGGTCCATACTCTTGTATTATAAGCAGGGTTGGTAGATGTAGGAATGTTAGCGAAATCTTCTGTTCCACAGTTTCCTCCTCCTGTAGCTGGTCCATCAAGAGTTATTCCTATTGCTGAATTACTTTGTGGTGAATTATTTGTAAAAGCATCTCTGGCAATTACGTAGAATGTATATGATGTAAGGGGAGATAACCCTGTCACGGTAGCAGTTGTAGATGTACCTGATACTGTAGTTTTCAATGTATTATTTACATAGATATCATATGCTGTTACCCCAATATTATCTGTTGCCGCAGTCCAGCTTAGTGAGATAGAGCTTGAAGTAGGGGTGTTGGTTGCTAAATTGGTAGGAGCTGTAGGAGCTTGGTTGTCAACTACAGGAGTTCCCCAAATCATCTCAGCATAGGCTGAATTATCTATAAATGGATTTCTGTTTCCTTGAAATGTATAAGCTGCATTATTTCTTGCAGTTTCAGCCGCAGACACAGGATCCATAGCATTCCATGCTAAAAGCTGTTGAAGTTCCCAATCCTGAAGACCTGGGAAAGCAGATCCTCCAAGCATATCTCCGGAAGAGAAACCTGCAAGTTGCGTTTCATATCTTGTTACAAAATAAAAAATCATTCTTGCAACATCTCCTTTGAATGCATCAATAGGTTCAAACACAATTCCTGAATATCCTGGAGTAGCTGAATTCCCTACTTTAGAACCATTCTGTGAAGTGTAAGATGCTGAATTTCCTACCTTTCCGAAAGGGTAGCTAGATCTCATACCATTTACCTTACCATCTGTAGCGCGGATAAAGTGGATGTCAGATTTCATAGGAAATGCTTCGTTGAATAAACTTTGAGGAACAATGTGCTCTCTGTTGTAGCATTGGCCTTCAGTACTATATTGTCCACATTGGCTGGTCCCTACATTGAAATTATAAGGATCAGGTCCATTAGGATTTTCAGAGTAGATGTCTAATATGGTACCATCATTTTCATATGTTGTATCACGATCGGTTGTAAAATAGGCTGTCCATAGGCCAGAATAGCCTTTGTCCTGGTGTCCTGCCTTGATGACCTCTCTTAGAGCTGTTTTAAGAGGAGCCCCTGTTAAACCCACTGCGGGATCATAATAACCGGGAGGAGCTTGAGCGATTGCATTAAAGAATACAAAGCTTAATAAGAAAAAAGATAAAATTCGTTTCATTTCTTTAAAATTGGGTGGTAAAGGTATAAAAAAATGAAACTGTAATGTATTAATTTAACGAAATGTATAAGTGCTGTATATTAATTTTTGGTAATATACTCTTTACTGATCTTTGAAAAGAACCATGAAATAGCAAATCCAAATAGAGAGGCGGTAAGTGCTACGATTAAATAATTTTTGCCTACTATTTTTACAGGGAATGGCAATACTTCATTGGCTCTGAAGAATTCTGTGTAGAGTTGGAAATAACACAATGCTGTTCCAAGCATCAATCCGGTAATTACTCCGGAAACAACAATAAGAATTCCGGTATAGAAATAGGTTAATCTCAGATGACTTAAAGGAAAGCCTAATGAGATAAGTGATTTTGCCTGTTCTTTTTTATCAAGCTGCAGAATAATGATGGCTCCGGCAAGATTAAATGTGGTAATGAAAATTACTAGTGCAAAGATCAGGTAGATAAACATTTTTTCAGTATTGATCATCTTCCAGAAAGCAGCATTCTCTTCTTCCTTTGTTTTTATTTCAATACTTTTTCCAAAAGAAGAAAGCAGACTTTGCTTTACTGCATCTGCATTTTCCGGATTTTTTAATTTAATTACAATTTGATAAGCTGACTTTTTTGGAAGGCTTAATAATTCTTCTGTAAGTTCAATGGGAGAGATGATGTAATTGTCCAGTTGGTCTTTTCCTGGGAAAACACCTGTTACCAGAATATCTCTTTTATTGTAAATATCCTCTTCTTTGTTGATAATTCCGGTTCCTGCTTTCGGCATAAAGACCGTTGCATAATGGTTGGAAGAATCAACAGGAATTGATAATCTGTTATCCAGACTATTTTCCATCAAAACTTCATTAGAATATTTGAAGCTTGGATAAGTTCCATAGAACACATCCTTATTGATGGGGTTTACTTTGGTATAAGCAGAATCTACCCCCCTTAAATAAGCAATATCACCTTTTCCGTTAAAATTGATATATACCTTTTCTTCAATAATACGGGAGTAGTTAAGGATTTCTTTATTATTACTTAAAACCTTACTAACCTGATCAAAGTTTTTAATGGTTTTTCCGGATGCACTTTTTAAGGTTAGATCTGCATGAAGATTAGAAATAAGGTCTTTATTCAAATCTTCAAGACCTGAGAAAACGGAAATAATCACGAACATTGCAGCCACAGCAACCGTCATGGCACCTACTGCCAGCCACGTAATGAACGTAACAGCGGTACTGCCTTTTTTTGCCAAAAGGTATCTGGATGCTATGTAAAATGCAATATTCTTCAAGATCTACAAAACAGGATTGTCACCTTCACCTCTTAATTCTCTTTCCAATTTTTCAACATCATCAAGAGCAGTGTCAAGATAAAAGTTAAGTTGTGGTATAATACGTACCTGCTTTGACATTTTCTGACCAATGAAATTTCTATATTGAGGTTTGTTTTCCTCTATTTCTTTCATTACAGCAGAACGGAATTCCTGCGGGAAAATGCTTAAATAAATTTTAGCAATACCCAAATCTGCCGTTACCTTTACATCTGAAACGGATACTAATATACTTTGCTTACTTTCTGAAGCCTGTTTACGGAAAAGCTCTGCGAAGTCTTCCTGAATAATTTGTGCTACTTTTCTTTGTCTGTTACTTTCCATAATTTATGCAAATTTAGTACTTTTGTTTGAATTGATACTTTGAAATTAAGCTAGAGTATCAAATTTACGATTTAATTATATTTATTACTATTTATGAAGCTAGAACATATTGGTATTGCCGTAAAGTCTTTGGGGATCTCCGATGAGCTTTTTACCAAATTATTAGGAAAAGAATCCTATAAAAAAGAAACTGTGGAAAGAGAGGGCGTGGTAACGTCTTTTTATGAAACAGGAGAAAGTAAAATTGAATTATTGGAAGCCAGTAATCCTGAAAGCCCAATCTCAAAATTCATCGAAAAAAAGGGTGAAGGGATCCATCATTTAGCTTTTGGAGTAGAAAATATTGTAGAAGAAGTAAAAAGATTAAAAAAAGAAGGGTTTCAATTTATCTCTGAAGAACCGAAAGAAGGTGCTGATAATAAATTAGTTGTATTCCTGCATCCGAAGTCTACAAACGGTGTGCTGGTAGAACTTTGCCAAGAAAAGCAATAAAAAATTTTGTAGTGAAATAATTTTTACTATTTTTGCAAACACAAAATTTAACCAAGTTTTGAGGTCCTATAGCTCAGTTGGTTAGAGCACCTGACTCATAATCAGGTGGTCCCTGGTTCGAGCCCAGGTGGGACCACAGAAAATCAACCGCTTACATAATGTGAGCGGTTTTTATTTGTTAGTATTTTGTATCTAATTTCCAATAAAAAATTAGATTGTAAATTTACGTAATAATACTATTATAAATGTGTTTGGCTGAATAATTTTAAATATTGATTAGAGTCATACTAGCAAAATTAAAAGAAGAAGAAACAAACGAGAACTATATATAATGTGAAAAATTGAAAAATATTAAGTATAATTGATAATAATATTTTAATTAAATTTCTATATTCATATCTATTTTTGTAATCTACTTTATATTAAAAATAATTCTGTCTAATAGTTTTTTTTAGTATTTTGCATACAAAAACTATGGACCTATCAAAACTCACTCCTGAAGAACTAATCAAAATAAACAATGTTGATAATTGGAAACAGTCATTATTCAATTGTGTGGGAGTTATCTCATTCGTTAACGAATCTGGAATCTCAATTCCCTCTGGAACAGGCACAATTTTAATTAAAGATTATAAAGAGAATCGTTGTAAGATTTTTCTAATCACAAATAAACATGTTTTACCTACACAATTAGTGTCATCAACAATTACATTTACTTTACATGCACCTTGGAGTACTACAAAAACATTTAAAATAACAATTCCAATTTATGATGTTCATGGAAATGCTAGTAACATTATAAAATTTAATCCTCAAGGTGAGGATGTGGCAGTAATTGATTTTACTGAAGCATTTGTTAATAATTATGGAGATATAAGAAATTTGGAGGAACATCTTCCACCAATTGATATTCTAGCTACTACTGATAATTTAAAACAAAGAAATCTAACCATTGGAGATGAGGTTTTTTTTATTGGCTATCCGAGTTTTTTTTACAATGAAAAAAATAGTACACCTCTTTTAAGAAGTGGGGTAATAGCAACAGATCCTACAGAAGTATATTATTTTAATTCTTTTTTAAAACCTGTTTTTAACGCGGAAAGGCTTAACGGATTTCTTATCGATGCAAATGTTTTTGGTGGATCATCAGGAAGTTTAGTTATAACTAAGTCTAATTTAATTCAGATGTATGATAGGCAAATAATGCCATCTTTACAGAAAGCCACTCCATGTGTTGTAGGTATTTTAACACACTCTTACCCAAGTTTAAATGGAGGTGATAATTTTCAAAAACTAGGGCTAGGAGGAGTAATAAAGAGTGAATATATAATTGAAACAATAAATGAATTTTCATAGATTACTATCTTTGAACTTCTTATTTAATAGTTAAATTTCTTTATTTTAGGCTTCTCCTTATTAATGTTCCATTTTATGATTGGTTATTGATTAATAAAATAGTTTATAAGAGTTTTTTTAATAATTGTACAATTAGGCATCTGATTTAAAAAGACGCTTAAACCCATGTACATCCACAGCGTTCCATCCAACTCCAATATTTTTATAAATAGCTGATATAAAGTAAATATAACTCCATCTAATGCCACATAAATACACGGGGGACATTACAGGTGGGACCACATAAAATCAACCACTTACAGTAATGTGAGTGGTTTTTTTTATTATATATACAAAGTAAGAAAATCCTTTGCGGTTAAATTAAACCTCTTTGAAAACAAATTTTCATAAGTTCTGAAGTGTTCTTTGATTGCATTTTTTCCAGGATGTTTTTTCTATGAGTACGAACGGTGTAAAAGGAAATGTTTAATATTTTTGAAATTTCTGAAGCAGAAAGACCTTTTGTAATAAAGTTTAAAATTTCTAACTCCCTCTTGGTAAGGGTTTCCTGTTCCTTTTCTTTTGATTCTTTGCTATAATGCATTTGGTGAAAATCACTACGGTTACCAATTCCGGAAACTAATACAGTGTAAGGATTTTCCTTTACAAGATGCTGGATATTAGTGTGTATATTGACTGCTTGCAATAGCTTTCCATCTTTGCTTTTTAATGTGTGTATTGATTGATGATGGAACATTTCGTAATGATCTGTTTCTGTTTTCATCCGAAAGCAATAGCTGCTTTTCAATTGAGTTTGGTGTTCCCATCCAATTTCCTGCATTTTTTCAATGGTCATTTTTTCAGCTTCCATCACAAACTCAATATCATCGGGATGAATAAGATCTATAACTTCCTTTAAATGCTTGGGATACTTTTTCAAGCCATGCATGGTCAAAATACTTTCGTGATGATTGGTTAGTGTACTGTCTGCAATATTTAAAACATAATAATAAAAATTTCCAATACAGAACATTTCAGCAATCAGTCTTTTTATAGGGGGGGCTTTTAGAGATTGTTTCTCATTATGCATAGCATTAGGATATTGATCCCATACTTGCTGAAGCGGATGTTGATTATTCATTTTCAGGTCATTTAGTTTTTTATAAAGATAGTTAAAGTATGTTAAAAATACAACAATTGTTGTATTGTGAAGAGTCTCTTATTTGTGGAATTTTGAAATAAAATACGAAGTACTTGTATGAGGTCTTTTGCAATAATTCGAAAAGCAACTATCTAAAACTAAAACCCAAAACTCAAAATTATGTCAACAAAAATTTCAAAAATTCCGAAGTTCGGCGATAATGGAAAGTATGTAGCAGTGTTACAGCAAATTCTAACAAATTTAGGGTTTGGAAGTACTGTACAAGAAATTGATGGTGGCTTTGGTCCCAAAACAAAGAATGCAATACTAGCATTTCAGAAATCAAATGGAATAGCGGTAACTGGTACAATTGATAATACTACACAAAATGCGCTTAATCTGGAACTGGATGAAGATCTTTATCCCTATAACCTGTCATTTTTAGAGGGGATCAATAGAGATAAGCTTATGAATGCTATTGAGGGACAAGAATATTTAAATGGGATGGTTGCATTATGTAACAATTCAGGACAGGTATCCCAAGCTAAAATCGAAGCTCATAAAGAGGCTCCGGTGAATGCAGAATGTGCGACTACTTGTTCTACTTTTCTGGAATATGCCTTTAGAAATGCAGGACAGGATTCAAGAGCAATATTGTTTAACGACCATACAAAGTATTATCCTACTCATAATGTTGAAATAATGCTGTATCGTTTGGGTTTTAAATATTATCTGAAAAAGGATTATAAAACACAGAAAGGAGCAGTAGGAGTAATGGCAAGAGGGAAGTTCTATGAAACCTTTGACCATACATTCCATATTTATGTAATCTTAGAAGAAGAAAATGAATTGTATGATAAAAAAATGGATAACGGAAAGTATGGAGTGGTTTATACAGAGGATGATGTGAAAGTAGCAACTCGTGGATTTTGGTTGCCAGATGGTATTTTGCCAGAACTTCGAAATCCGGCTGCTATGCCTGCCATCATTACCACGGCTCATGAACATGAAGAGGATATGGAAGAACTTCCTGTTAAATTTAAAACCCTGGAGAATATTCCATCCTACGAATGGAGAGAATCCAATTTGATTTCGTTTACAAGTGGTATGAGAATAGATGCAGATGGTTCACCAAGAGCTTATCACCGAGACAGTTCTCTGGCATTAGATTATCTGGGGAATGCAGGACACTCCGGTAAATGGTGGGCCTTGGCAACAGATAATAAACAAGAATCCGGGAATCCATTGATTCAGAAAAATACCGATCCGGCACCAGGGTATTATATATCAATGACCTCTCTTCAGGATAGAACTAAGAATTATAGCGACCCCAATAGATATGTAAATTCAGAGGAAATACCTTACATCGTTTTACCGGGTGGGTTTTCTGACGATTTTTCTCTGGGTGATATTGCATTGGTGATTAATAAAGATAACAACAAACAGTGTTTTGCCATTTTTGCTGATCATGGCCCCAAAGGTAAATTAGGTGAAGGGTCTGTTTATCTTGCAAAACAATTGGGAATTAATGGCAGTGCCAAATCCGGAGGTAAAGATTCGAATGTTCAATATATTTTGATTAAAAATTCAGGGAATGGAACTGTTTTAACCAATGAAGAAATCCAGCAAATAGGAGCTGAAAAACTTCATATGGATGGCATGAATAAAATTGCAGACTATCGTTTTCCCACCAATAATAAAAAGGAAATTGCCCTTAGACTTGCAGAAACTATAGGACAAAGAAAGGCACTTGAGAGATTGTTTAATTTCAAAAATGCTCAAGGAAGTCATGCTAATTTTTGGGCTATTGTTGATTTTAATAAGCCAAGCTCAGAAGAGCGACTATTTATTTTTAATTTAATTGATGAAAGCTTTAAAAAATACTTAGTTGCTCATGGTAAAAACTCAGGGGATAAGTATGCTAAAACCTTTTCCAATGTAAATGGATCTAATTGCTCAAGCCTCGGCGTTTACAAAACCGGTGAGACTTATATGGGGAAACATGGAAAATCATTACGGGTAGATGGTTTGGAAAATTCAAATTCTAACGTTCGTGAAAGAGATATTGTTATTCATAGTGCAGATTATGTAGTTCCTAATTTTGAAAATACCGGACGTGCAGGACGTTCTGAGGGGTGTTTTGCTGTTCATCCATCTGTTTCCAATGAAGTGATTGAAAACCTGAAAGAAGGGTCCTACTTTTTAGCATGGTATCAGGGAGATTAGAATAATATATGAATTTAAAATAATTTAATAGACAAAAAACCACTCACAGGGATGTAAGTGGTTTTTATATTTCTATACCTGATCCGTATGGGCCAACATCCACAAGGTTCTGGTTTTCATAAATAGGATCAAAAAAGTATCATCAATAATAAATAGTTCCGGAATTTCTCTTGTAAATTTTAATTTTTGAAGAGAATATCGCATTAAACAAATGTTTAAAAAAGTATAAGAATTAATTAAAATACAGTTAACAGCATTCTATAATAGATACCGTTGTTTTGCAGAAAAAATAATGATGGAAAACAACAACCAGTTCAACAGAAGAAGGTTTCTCAAAAATTCACTATTGGCAGCAGGAGGAATCTTTATTGCTCCTTTAATTGAAAGTTGCAGTGATGATTTTACAGAGAACAGGAATGCTCCTAATGATCTTAAAAATAAGGGATTTGAATCTGGTGTAGCAAGTTTCGACCCTACAGCAACGGGAGTGATTATCTGGACAAGGTATTCTGTAGGTACTGATGCTGAAATTATCTGGGAAATAAGCAGAAACAGTAACTTTTCCGAGGTAGTAAGAAAAGGACAGGCCAATGCCTCATCAGTCAATGATTTTACGATAGCAGTGGATGTACAAAACATTCCATCCAACACAAAATATTACTATAGATTCTATAATTATAAAACCAAAGAAAGCAGCGTAGTAGGAGAAACCCTTACCTTACCTTCCAAAACAGATTCTGTAAACGAGGTGAAAATGGCTGTGGTATCATGTTCCAACTTTCCTGCAGGACTTTTCAATGTTTACGGAGCCATTGCTCAATCGGAAGCAGATGTAGTGGTACATCTTGGTGACTATATTTATGAATATGCTCCGGGGCAGTACGGAACCAATCCTTACACTAATCAACTTGGCAGAGCCCATAAACCAGCTAAGGAAATCCTTAACCTGAGTGATTACAGAGAAAGATACAGACAGTACAGGAGCGATAAAAATCTTCAGCTTCTTCACCAGAAAAAACCTTTCATTTGTGTATGGGATGATCATGAGTTTGCCAATGATACTTATAAATCCGGAGCAGAAAACCATCAGCCTAATGAAGGAGATTTCCAGACAAGAAAAATGGCTGCATTTCAGGCGTACAGCGAATATATTCCCCTGAAAACAGGAAAAGATCTAAGGATTTACAGAAGCTTCACATTCGGAAATATTGTATCTCTTTACATGATGGATACAAGAGTAATTGCAAGAGATAAACAAATGGAGTATTCAGATTATCTGGATAGTGCAGGGAACTTTGATCAGATAAAGTTTAAAGCAGATTTTTTAAGCACCAACAGAAAACTGATAGGAAGCGAGCAGATGACATGGCTGGGATCTCAGATTAATTCTGATACTGCAAAATGGAAAGTTTTGGGACAACAAATTCTAATGACGAAAATGATGGTTCCTGCAGAACTTCTAATGTTACTAAACCAAATCCTTGCAGAAATAAAGCAGTATGGAAGTGCGCAACCAGCAACGATGCAGGCTCTTCAGACTACAATTACCCAGTTGATTATTCTTAAAACAAGATACAAGCAACAGGATCCAACACTTACTCCGCAGGAAATTGCAAGAATTACAACTACCTTACCTTATAATCTAGATGCATGGGATGGATACTTTATGGAAAGAGAACAACTATATTCTATTCTGGCAGGAAAAAAAGTGATAGTATTGGCCGGTGATACTCATAATGCATGGTTAGGGAAACTTACCAATGCTCAGGGTAATTTTATTGGAACCGAATTAGCATGCAGCTCCGTTTCCTCTCCTGGGCTTGAAGGATATCTTGGAATCACTTCCGACCCTACTAAGGCAATAGAATTGGCTCAGGCATTTTCATTACTTATAGATGATTTAGATTATGCCAACCTTTATAAAAGAGGATATCTGCATGTAAAATTTACTTCCGGAAGTTCTATGGCAGAATGGAGGTTTGTAGATAATGTAATCTCTGAAACCTATAATGTTACAACCGAAAAAACATATACAATCTCATAGTTTCAAAAAGAACATATCTTATTTTCAATTTTGTATAAGAGCTGTAGGTACCCCTGTAGCTCTTTTTATTTTAACAATTTTTTTGTATCTTGAACATATGCAAGAGGATAAAGGAAAAGAGTTTTTACCGTTAGTTTCTAAGCCATGGTTCTTCATGACATTGGTGACCCGATTTTTCGCAGCACTTTTATTATTGGCGATGTTTCTGGTAATTTTAATATTACCTGCTATCATATGTGGGCAGTTAACATGGTTTATTGTAGTAGGCATTCTGTATTATCCTATTTTAGGATTTTTGCTTTACCGTTTTTTTCTTTATCAAAAAAAAATCAGAAAGAGAATAGTCAAAAGAATTGTGGTTGATGACAAAGGGGTACATTATGAAAGAGCAGATGGAACAATGGATGAGGTTCTTTACAGCAATTTAAAAGAATACTCCTTTTCAGATCAATATGATGTAGGGGTCAGCCCAAGAAACAAACAGTATATGTTGAAAGTGAATGACGGTAGCCGTATAGCAGATGTTGATTTTGATGGAATGGATGCCGGCTACTATTATTACTTTACCAATCTGAGAGCCTTGCGCAGAAAGTATATTCAGGGAATTGTATACTTCAGACCAGATCTACGTATAAATCCTTTTGTTTTTGATGTATACTATATCAATCCTGTGGATTTTACTTTCGATTGGAAAACCTATTGGGCTACCCTACTGAAAGTTGGGGGAGTATTAGTATTGTTAACTTTAGGAGGTGCTTTTTTACTGTATAAATTAGTGAGCTAATCCCTATAATAACTAAAGAACAATTTTTTGTGTAGTAAAATAAGATGTATCTTCTTTCTGTATTTTAAACATCTTTTTAAAGTAAAATACATTCTGATTCGTTCTGAAAATTAAAATCATATCCTTATATTTATTTTTCTATTAAGACTTATTAACCAGATAGAAACAGAGAGCGTTTCTCAAAAAATATAATTTGGTTTAGAAATTAATTGAAAAACAAATGGTAGAAAATTTTATTTATTACTTAGGGCTGGTACTGGTGATTATTAGTGCCATTATGCTGGCCAATCGTTTAAAAGTGGCATATCCCATTATTTTGGTTATTGCCGGTCTGCTCATCAGTTTTATTCCTGGTTTGCCAACAATAAAAATAGATCCCGAGCTTATCTTTATTATTTTCTTACCACCCCTCTTGTATGAAGCTGCCTTTGCCGTTTCGTGGAAAGAAATCTGGAAACTGAGGCGGATTATTACAAGTTTTGCTTTTATTGTAGTATTTCTTACAGCAATATCTGTAGCTTTTATAGCCAATTCATTTATCCCCGGGTTTTCATTGGCATTGGGTTTTGTGTTGGGAGGAATCGTTTCCCCGCCGGATGCCGTGAGTGCCGGAGCCATTTTAAAGTTTGTAAAAGTTCCAAAGAATGCATCTACCGTTTTGGAGGGAGAAAGTTTGTTCAACGACGCTTCTTCCCTGATCATCTTTCGGTTTGCAATGGTAGCAGTAGCCACAGGGCAGTTTGTATGGCAGGAAGCCGCATTAAGCTTTGGCTGGATGGTGTTTGGAGGTTTGGGGATAGGAGTTGTGTTGGCTTTTATCTTTTTAAAAATTGAAAAAATATTTCCTACCGACGTCAATATGGATGCTATTCTCAGTTTGGTAGCTCCTTATGTAATGTATATTGCTGCAGAAGAAGTTCATGCTTCAGGTGTATTGGCTGTTGTAAGCGGCGGGTTGTTTCTTTCCATAAGAAGACATGAAATTTTCAGAACATCGGAATCAAGATTAAGAGGTTCTAATGTTTGGGAAAGTTTTGTATTTCTGATTAACGGAATTGTCTTTTTATTGATAGGATTAGATCTTCCTGAAATTATGGTAGGTTTAGATAAAGAAGGAATAAGTTTGTCAGAAGCTGTCGGCTACGGTTTATTGGTTACAGCAGTATTGATTGTTGTTCGTTTTTTTGCTTCATTTGGAGCCGTTCTCGTTACATTAGTTATGCGGAACTTTATAGATGTTGCAGATAGAGATCCGGGAATGAAAGCTCCCATACTGATGGGCTGGACAGGGATGCGTGGAGTGGTTTCTCTGGCGGCAGCTCTATCCATTCCTGTAATGATGGAAAATGGACAGCCTTTTCCACATCGTGACCTCATCCTGTTTATAACTTTTGTCGTGATTTTGGTTACCCTTATTGTTCAGGGATTAACCTTACCTGCACTCATTCAGAAACTTAACTTGTCAGATTCCAGCGGAGGGTATATATCTGAGGAAGAATCAGAAAGCTTCCTACGAAAAGGAATGCGTCGCATAGCCATCAGTTATCTTAATGAAAATTATAAAGAAAGGAGAAATGAAAATGAGTATTTCAATAGATTGATGGACCGTTGGGAACAGGAAGATCGAGATGATTCCGTTCATAAAGTATCTGATGAGGTCAAGGAAATTTACTTTAAAACATTGGAACAACAACGTATCTGGCTTCGGGAAGAAAACAGACGTAATCCGAACATTGATGAAGAATATATAAGACATTATTTAACAAGGCTGGATCTGGAAGAAGAAAGGCTCAGAATGTAAAAAATACAACAAATGAATTTAGTAAAACAACTCGGGCAATTTCCCGATGATAAAAGAAAAGACTATTTCAGTACACTTTCCAATTATGCCAATGGAAAATTTCAGAATATACTCAATACTCCTCCTTTATTAGAGGGAGAAAGCATGACCAAAGCATTGCTGAACAGTCTCTGTAAAGTAGAAAATACCTCACCAAGAACGGAGCTTCCGTTTGTAGTAACAGACTTGAAAAATATAGCTCCCGAAGAAAACGTACTCATATGGTTTGGGCACAGTTCTTATTTCATTCAGATTGATGGGAAAAGGTTTCTGGTAGATCCTGTTTTCAGTGGAAATGCATCTCCAATGCCTGGATCCATAAAGGCATTTCAGGGAGCAGATTATTATAAACCAGAACATATGCCGGAGATCGATTTTCTCCTTATCTCTCACGATCATTGGGATCATTTAGACTATAAAACCGTTCAGGCTTTAAAGGATAAGGTTACTACCGTAATTTGTGGTCTGGGAACAGGCCAGCACTTTGAATACTGGGGTTGGGAGCCGGAAAAGATCATTGAAAAAAACTGGTGGGATAGTATAGATATTGCGGATGGTTTTAAAATTACACTTACACCGGCAAGACATTTTTCCGGAAGACTGTTGAACCGAAATATCTCACTTTGGACCTCCTTTGTTTTGAAAACCCCCACCAAGAATCTCTTTTTAGGCGGAGACAGTGGCTATGGAAATCATTTTACAGAGATAGGAGATAAATACGGACCTTTTGATTTAGCAGTAATGGAATGTGGGCAATACAATGAAAAATGGCCGTATATCCACACTTTGCCCGATCAGCTTATTGGGGAAATACAGGAATTAAAAGCGAAAAACTTTATTCCGGTACATCATTCAAAATTCAAATTAGCCCAGCACGCATGGTTTGAACCTGTGGAACTGGCAACCAAAAATGCAGAAGAAAATCAGCAGCCAATTACTTTGCCTTTGATGGGTGAAAAAGTAGATTTGAATCAATTAGGAAAGACAACCTGGAAGAAATGGTGGGAAGATTATAAGTAAGAATAAAATCTTTGTTGGGTTAATATAAAGATTCCCATAAAAATAAAACCTGCTCATTATTGAGCAGGTTTTCCTTATTATCAAAAAAAAATAATCACTACTGAGGCTCGTTATGACTCACCTTAGAATGAATGATATCGTAAAATACTGCTGGATTTGTTGCGTCAGGAGTAATTCTATAGGTAAACGTAGTTTCGTTCAAAAGAAGAATATCCACAACACGGGTGAAAGTAACATTACCGTTATTATCTAAACCAACAAGGGTTCTTTTCTTTCCATCAGGAGAAATAGACCATGTTCCCTGAGATCTCAATACATTGTTTAACCCGAAGATTTTGAAAGTCCCATTCGCTTTAAAGTAAGAATATCCTACATAGCCAGCCACACTGGTATCATTTAAAGCTACATTATTTCCACTTTTATCTTTAGCTCCCGTAGTTTCCCAAGGAGTAGAAGCCAATGTAAGCTGTCCGTTATTGGGTTCAGCATGAGAAGTCTTCGTATGGATAATGTCATAATAAATAGAAGGATCAGCTGCATTAGGGCGAATTCTGTAAGTGAATTCATTTTTATTTAAAACCAAGATTTCAACATCACGACTGAAGATGGTAGATCCATCCGGATTCAAGGATGCAATAATTCTTGTCTTTCCCTGAGGATCTACAGACCAAGTTCCTCTGGATCTTAATACATCAGTTAGGCTGTAAATGGCAAACTTTCCGTCTGCTTTGAAGTAAGCAAAACCTACATAACCAGCTACACTGGCATCAACTAATGCTACATTATTACCGTTCTTATCCTTAGCTCCCGTAGTTTCCCATGGAGTAGAAGACAGAACCTGTGAGGGAGTCTGCTGTTCAACAACAATTTCAGTATCATCATCATTAGAGCATGATACGAAAGAAGCAGATAAAAGAACTGCTGCAGACAGATAACATAGTTTTTTCAGTGTATTCATAAGGGTATTTTTTAAGTCTTTGCAAACTTATCCCGAATAAATATCAATACGTTGTATAAAATATCTCTTTTGTTGTAGAATATATAACAGACGGTATACAATGCAGATGAATTGATATTACCATCCGGTTACCAATAGATTTCTTGCCGCTTTCTCACTGCATTTCTGATATTTGGAATAGGCCAGTGCGGCTTTGCTTCTGATCTGTTCTCCTGATTCATTATTGATATATCCGGCTAATGCATCATGAAGAATATAAGCCTCCGGAGCCATAAGGTGGCTGGTCCATACCAAAGGATTAGCTTTGGTTTCCCTTAACAATGGAGAGAAGAATTTTTTACTGTAACATGCCAGAATGATGCAGTCTCGTGTTTTTCCATCAGTGTTTTTAAAAGACTCAGACAATTGAAAATCCATTAACCCATCATGACCTATATAAGAAACAAGACTTGAATTTCCATAAATACCGATACTGGTATTATTAACATGAAGAACATCTTTCATCTGCCCCGAACTGCTGTAGAAAAAATCCTTTGTGCAGTTTTTGATATACTGTCCATCATAGGCATCAGCTACCAAATAATAATTCTTCTTGGTGGCATGTTGAAAAACAAGTCTTTCCATTCTTATTGAATCCTTTTTTTCAGACTTTAAAAATTTCCAGTCCTTACTTTTTTTGAAATACGTACGAACTCCATAGCCTGCTCCCCAATATAAATTTTGATCAGGATCCTGACCATTTCCTATTTTTTCAGGAACAGGAACAATTCCCTGATATTTATTGTCGCACAAAGCTACAAGAACATGAATCGTTTTCGTATCCTTATTAAAGTTGTCAACACTTTTCAGTTTTTCCTTTGATGCATTTCCAGATAAGCCAGCCTTGTTCGTAGACCTTTCTTTACCCTTGTTTTCACACCCAATAAAACATAATCCAAAAGAAATTAACAGTAAGAAAAGCGAAACCTGATTTTGAATCTTCATAATTCTGTGCATTTTCCTTAAAAGTACAATAAACCATCAGTACAAGACAATTATTTATCGAAGTTTTGTATGAAAATTTTCCAAAATAGATACTATTCAAACCGAAAAGAAATAGATTTTAAGTGAACTTCTTTAACTCGTATTTTTATGGTTGAAATTAATCTCCACCTCACAACAAAACTCTATTTTTGAATATGAATAACAGAAACCGCGGAAAAAATACTGGTGACGACAATTTATTCGGTTCAGAAAAACAGATCAGCAAGCTGAAACTGGCAGTTCAAGATATGCAGTATTTGTTAACAAAGGGATATGCAGAAAAAGCATCTTCCGAGCTTGTAGGAAATAGATATAGATTAAAAACAAGACAGATACAGGCTTTACGGGGGGCCTCGGCTTCTGATATACAAATTCACGACAGAAAACTCAAACAATTAAGCACTTCTGATCTAAAGGATAAAACCATTTATCTTGATGGCTTCAATGTCTTGATTTTATTGGAAAGTTTATTGTCTGAAGCCTACATTTTTGAGGGTGCTGATGGCTGTTTTCGAGATCTTTCCGGAGTTCATGGGACCTATAAAAGAGTGAATCAAACTTTAAAAGCGATAGAACTTGTTGCCGAATTCTTTCAAAAGAATCTAGTTCAGAAATTGGTTTGGGTTTTTGATCAACCCGTCTCCAACAGCGGAAGAATTAAACAGATTATTCTCGATTTTGCTTTGGAAAACAAGCTCAATTGGGAAGCTGAATTACAATACAATCCGGATAAATTTCTGGCAGAAAGTTCAGAAATAATCATTTCATCAGATGCCTGGATATTAGATCACTGCAAAGAATGGTTCAATCTGATTGAGTATTTGATTCAAGAAGAAAAACTGTCTGTTAATCTGATCAAAACACGATAAAAAATGAGTTTATTTAACAAATATATTCCCCTGATTTCAGATTCGTGGAAAGAGAAATATCAAGGTGTTTTAGAAGAAGAGCATCTGAAAAGGCTGGAGGAAAATATAAGGAAATATAAAAATGATGCTTTAGAATGGGACTTGCCCTATTTTAATGAAGAAATAAAAATAAACAGAGCGGATAGCTTTGATAAGTTGATCAATATCCTCGGGAGTACAGATTCTGATGAGGTTAAGGCAAAACATCTGGAAATTATTCCTATTGAAGACTGGCTTATTGTTTTAGGACAAAGGCTTACTTCAGCGAGCATTCGTGATGAAAATGCAATTCCACCTCTTCAGAATGTATTAATTGATGCCTGTGAAGAATCTTTTAACAATGAAATTACCATTGCCCAGCGAGCTTGGGAAAAACATACAGGAAGAATGGAAGATCATTTTTGGGGTGAAGTCAAAGGAAATAATCAACAGAAGCAGGAGAAAGTAATGCAGAAAATCCATTATATTCTTGAAAATAAAACGTGGTGGAACATCTTCTTTCACTATAAACACGGACTTGTCTTTGAAGTTAGAGAAAAACAGGGCCACGGAATCCGCTGGAGCCATGGAGGAAAAAAACTCATTGGCTTTCTGGAAAAATTTATCAATGAATAATATTAACTACGCAAAAAGATTACGTTGTTAATCCGTAATTTTGCAGCCATGAAAAGTTGCCATAGATCAACAGTACATAATCACTATAGATTCTTAAGCGTTAATTGAAAATAATTTAACTTACGCCTTATAAAACCTAATCACATCTTATGAAATATATTTTACTTTCCACTTTGGTTCTGTTTTCATGTAAAGGAAAAGAAGATAAGAAAACCATTGAAAAAAAGGATTCAGTAGCTGTTGTAAAAAACAATGAGGTTGCATCACAAGAAAATTTTGATATTCTTAAAGTTCTGCTGGATGAAGAAGTGGGCAAAGAAAAACCAGAAGAAATAGATTATAAAAATTACACTGTTTCTTTTAAAAATGATGATAATCCGTATACAGTAACCTTTCAGAAAATAGCTTCTGATGATTTTAATAATGATGGGATCATGGATTATATTGTGGAAAGGAACTCAGAGGGAATGTTGGGTGGAAACGCCAATACCAACTCAGAAATTCTATATATCATCACAGGAAAAGACCATAGAATTAGTCAAAGACATGAGATACAGGCTTCCGCGCCCTTTTCATACAATGTTGTGGATGGATTATCTTATGAAGGCGGAAAGTTGAAAGCATCGGCAATGCAAAACTACCGTTCCTATAATAAACCCATAGACAGTCTGGAATCTACAGAACTCTCTTTTGTTTACAAGGATGGAAATGTCTATGAAGAATCCTATCTCACTAGCTGTGCTCTTGCAAAATGGAAAGATAAAAAAATCTTTAATTCCGCTACTGAACACCAAAGAAGTATAGAAAGACATAATTACACGGAAACAGTTGAGGACAAATACACATCAGATGGTTTTGAAGCTTCTGCAGAGCTTTCGGGATGTGATAATTTAGAGATTATTTTTGAAGGAAACTATAAAATAAAAGATATAAACCCAAAATCTATTGAGGAAAAGAGAAAGCAGTTTTTGAGCTTTTTGGTTAAAGATACAAGTGTTCAGAAAGATCTTTCCGTAATTCAGAACTATTATCTTACGCATCAGCCCTCTGAAGAATCTGTCACTGTAGGAAATCTTTCATTCTATATTTTCACTCATAAAAATAAAGGCGAAGTCAGCTTCCGACTTGTCATGACCGAAAATAATAATCCAAAACAAGAAGAAAACTGGGACATTGTAACCCGGAAAAAATAATATTTATAAACAAATTTAAAAAAATGAATACATACATTGATATTGGTATCAATCTGACCAATAAACAATTCTATAATGAACATGAAGAGATTATCAACCGCGCCCTTGACAATGGGGTAGATCATATGATCCTAACAGGAACAAGTGTTCGTGGAAGTAAGGAATCTGCCGAAATCGCAGAAGAATATCCTGATATTTTATTTTCAACAGCAGGAATTCACCCTCATGATGCCAAATCTTTTCATCATGAAAGCATCAACGAGTTGAGAAAACTATTGAAACAGGATCATGTAATCTCGGTGGGAGAATGCGGACTGGATTTTGATCGAGATTTTTCTCCAAGACCCATACAGGAAAAATGCTACAAAGCACATTTAGAATTAGCTATCGAAGTCAATAAACCTCTTTTTCTTCACGAAAGATCAGCTTTTAAAAGATTTAATGACATTACCGATGAATACCTTTCTAAGCTTCCGAAAGCTGTTGTTCACTGCTTTACCGGAACATTGGATGAAGCAAAAATATATCTGGATAAAGGGTTTTATTTAGGATTTACCGGAGCCATCAGTGATGAGAAAAGATTTAAACACCTGGAAGATGTTATTAAATATGTTCCTCTCGACAGAATGATGATTGAAACAGATGCTCCTTTCATGCTGCCGAAGAATATGCCAAGAATGCAGAACAGACGGAATGAACCCTCGTTTTTACCCTATGTTGCGCAAACCATTGCCCATCTGAAAAAAATGAGTATTTCTGAGGTTGCAGATGAAACCACAGAAGTTGCCAGAAATTTTTTCAAGCTATAAAAAAGAGCTCTACTGATAAAGTAAAGCTCTTTTTTTATAGCAAAATTGCTAATATGTTATTGAAAAGTGAGAGGTAAATAAGCAAATCGCTTTTTCTTCCTTTTACTTTCTTATAAACTCTTAATTGCTGATTCTAAAGCCAGTTCCATCATTGGTTTCAAGGCTGTTTCTCTCTCATCAGCAGAGATCTTCTCATGAGTCGGGATAATGTCAGTTACCGTAAGGATAGTAGCTGCATTTTTACCTAAATGCTGAGCATTGGCAAATAATCCGAAAGCTTCCATTTCTACTGCAGGGCAGTTGTATTTTGTTGCAATCTCAGGAGTGTTAGGATCTTTTCTGTAGAAAATATCACTACTGTGGATATTGATCGCCTTAGCATGTAATGATAGCTCATTAGAAGTTTCATTGATGGTATTGAAAATATTTCCCTGGTGAGGAAGAATTTCATCCTCAATTCCCCATGCATACTTAGCATAAGTACTTTCGCTGGCAGCATTTTCAATATTTAAAATATCAAAAAGCTTAAGATCAGTATTATATGCACCACAAGTTCCGATTCTGATAATCGTATCTACTTCATACTCAGTAAATAACTCAAAAGAATAGATTCCAATACTTGGGAAACCCATTCCACTAGCACCTACAGTGATCTCCTTACCTTTGTAAAGTCCTGTATAATAAAATATTCCTCTGGTTTTGCTTACCAATTTTGCATTTTCTAAATAATTTTCAGCAATATACTGTGCACGAAGCGGATCCCCCGGCTGCAATACTACTTTGGCAATTTCTCCTTTTTTTGCACTGATGTGAATACTCATAATTTTATTTTGACTGGCACAAATATAATAACTTTTATATTGATCATATCATTACAGGGATGGAAACAACTGAGCAATTTCAGGTGGCTGTAATGCATAAAATATTATCAATAAATGCTTTAAATAGGATTGTATATAAAGTCTGTTGAAAATGTCATATTCTGTAAAGTCAAAACTGAATATAGCCAATACAGAACAAGAATAGAATAACACAGAGCAAGTGTCACACGATGTGACCCGCTAATTTTGCTGCATTCAATAGTATTAAAATAAAAAAATGAAAATAGAACATATTGCTATTTGGGTGAAAGACCTTGAACAGTCCAGAGAATTTTATCAGAAGTATTTTGGAGCCATTTCCAATGAAAAATACCATAATCCTGTTAAAAACTTTGAATCCTATTTTTTAAGCTTTGATAATGGCTGTAGAATAGAAATTATGACCAGGCCAGACATCAGAAAAAGCGAAAACTCCTACCAGTCTCAACAGTTTGGAATCATACATCTGGCATTTTCAGCAGGCAGTAAAGAAAAAGTGGACAAACTTACAGAGACGTTGAGAAAAGACGGATATACAGTAGCCGGAGAACCACGTACCACAGGAGATGGCTATTACGAAAGCGTTATCCTGGATCCGGAAAACAATATTATTGAAATTGTTGCCTAAAATCATTGAGAGATACCATTTCAAAACCTTAGAGATTTCTTACTTTAAGGTTTTTTTATTTTAAAATTAAAAAGATTCAGTATTTAACATTAATCGCCGAATTAAAATTTCATTCTCAACGAAATAGTTTTATTTTTGTTAGATGATGGAAACCAAATCACCGTTTTTAGATACAATCTTCCTACTCAGGAAGAATCAATGTATAACCCTTTTCTCGAACTTGCAGGAAATTTCCCTAAAAGAAGAGACAGAGGCAGGTGATTATTTTGAAACAGAATTTGAAAAAGAAAGACTTGAGTTTTTATCCGATCAGTTAGTTTGTGATAAAACAACAGCAGTTTGGGCAGCGAAAGTTCTCTATCATAGTGCACAGTTGTATCTTATAAGAGAAAACACAGCAAAAAATATTGAAAACCTCATCCCAAGGTTTCAGGGAACAAAAAATGTTTCCTCCATATTGTCAGCAGATTTATCATTGAGGTTTTTACCCGAAGTGATTATTGCTTTAAATTCTGTAGACCCCGAAGATACTCTGATTACCCTCCTTGAAGACATCCTCACAGAATTTCATTACTCAGGAATCGGATATGATCTTGATCTGGAACGGGTGAACTGGGAGGAAGAACTGAAAGACAAAACCTACCGGAAATTGTATCTGGAAAGAATTGTTGACAAAAAAGATTATAAACTGGCGGAAATTCCGTTCATCAATAAACTGCTCATTGCAGAATTTGGGATGCATAAAGATGCATTTTGGAGAGAATTAAAAATAATAACCGAAGAAAATCAATGACTCAGAATATCAATAAACTCAATACAGTTCTAAACTACGTAAAAGATACTTTCGTAGGTAAAAATGATGTAGTAGACCTATTGGGAATCTGTCTTTTGGCAAGAGAGAATGCCTTTTTGTATGGCCCTCCGGGAACCGCAAAATCAGCCATTGTAAGAACATTGTCAAAAACTGTAAAAGACGGAAAAAACTTTGAATATTTATTAACCCGTTTTACAGAACCCAATGAGATTTTTGGTCCTTTTGACATCAGGAAATTAAAAGAAGGAGAACTTCTGACCAATACGGAAGGAATGATGCCCGAGGCCTCCTTGGTTTTTCTGGATGAGATCTTCAACGCCAATTCCGCTATCCTCAACTCATTGCTGATGGCATTGAACGAAAAGATTTTCAAAAGAGGAAAAGAAACAAAACACTTACCGGCTTTAATGTTTGTGGGAGCAAGTAACGTTCTTCCGGAAGATGAAGCCCTAAATGCCTTATTTGACCGTTTTCTAGTGAGAATAAATGTAGATTACGTGAATCCTGAATTATTACAACAGGTTCTTTTGGCAGGAAGAAAATTAGAAAATGAAGAAGAAACAGAAGTTCCCGAAATTCATGCTGATGAGATAAGAGAACTGCAAAATATTTGTAAAACAATAGATCTTAAGCCTATCTATGAGGCTTACCTGAATACCATCATGAGTTTACGGAATACAGGAATTGCTATTTCGGATCGTAGAGCAGTGAAGCTTCAAAACCTTATTGCAGCAAGTGCTCTGATCTGTGGAAGAAATGAAGCTGTTCTTTCTGACCTTTGGGTTTTAAAACACATCTGGGATACAGAAGAACAAATTGAAATTCTTGAAGGAATTATCAACAGAACCATAGAAAAAGACGATCACCCAAAGTCTCATCCTCAGGCTATGCAAAATAAAACGCCCAATCCGGAAGATGTGATGAAAGATGTGAAAATCCTTGTAGAGAAATGGAATGAAGGAACGTTGAGTTTTGAAGAGCAAAATGTGATCAAGGATAAACTAAGATACCTACAAACACGCTGCGACTGGATTAGAAATCCTGAGCAAAAACAATATATTCAGCAGGAAATTGAAAGCTTATGGCAGAAAATTCTTCAAACAATATAAAAGAATTCTGGGCGGAAATCCCCCAGACTGATGAAGATTTTCTGGGTTCTATAAGGGACTGGAAGAATGTTCAGATTGCGGTGGATGATGAAACGATATGGCTTAAAGGTTTTACCGACGAACAAGCCGTCTCCTCGGAAATACATCAGTTACCCAATTTTGTACTGTACGAGCTGCGTGATGGGCTTTTATTTAAAAAAGGAGCATTGGTTCCCAGCAGGAAAATGAGAACAGCTTTGCTTTGGATGTCTATAGATAAAGCATTACGTCTCAATTTTCCGATTTCTAATAATAACTATTTCGGAATTAGTGAAAGAGTTCAGATTAAGTTAAAGGAAAGTGACGAAGAATATCCTGTAATTGCCTTGCTGTGCAACATGTCAGATATTAAAGACCGTATTGCAACAGTACCCAAATTCAGATTGGAAAAAATAAAATGGGTTGTAATTGGGGATAAAGCTCTTTTTTCAGGAACACCCTTATTAAGCTTGCCAGGAAAAACCTATTGGTTAAAAGACAACCACCTATTGCCATCAGGTTTTGATTTTGAATTTAAAAACCTGAGTTTACCTTTACAGGAAAAATATAATAAAGAACAAGATGGATGGCTTCTATGGGATGAAAAGGGGAATTATCTTTCACTTAAGAAAGCCGATTTCCGGGACTTGTCCATAAGCTCATTCCGTCTTACCGAAAAATCAAGAGAATGGAATTAAAGGCCTATTTCCAGTCCTATGAAAACTATTTCTGGGAATGGAAAACCGATGAAGATATTCCCGGAGATTCCGGATATAACGATAACAACCTTATTTCCATACCGGGAGTAGGGGCTATTGCTTATAGACCTTATATTATTGAGATTTTAAAAGAACTTCAACCACAGGGCTGGCCTCCGTTCGGAGCTTTGTTGATGGTCTTATATGCCATGCAGGAAGGGTATATCAACTTTGCAGATCCCTTAAGACATACCACAAAACTTTATAGTGTTGGAAACTTTGAATTCAATGCTGAAAAAGAAATTGAATTTCTAGAAAAAATAAAGGCTCTTCCTCAAATCTACAAGCAAAAGCAAAATAAGATTGTTCTCTTGCAGACTTTGTTTAAAAATGGGCACAACAGAATATCTTCCACAACTGCTGAAGCAATTTTGAAAGTTTATTATAAACGTCCACAAGAGCTTGCCTTTAGTGCAGATAAACAGCATGCAGAATCTTCCATCCTAAATAAAGATCTGGCAGCAATGGATCTTAACAAAAGATTCCCAACTACGCAATCTATTATTGATGCAATGAGAGGGCTTACAGAAGAGCCGGAACTGTATGATGAAGTGGTAGAGGAAGAAGCTACAGCAGATACGGATAAAGACTTTATCAGAGAACTGATTGAAGAACCAAAGACATTTCAGGTAGGAAGTCTTATCAAAAGAATTTGGAGTGGACTGAAGATCCCAATGCGTCACCTTTCTCCGGGAGAACAACCGATAGGGGGCATTTCCGATATGACCAATAAAGGAGATTTCCACAAAATGCTTTTGTCGGAATTTGCTAATGAAGACGAGATATTCATGAATCGGGTTGCCAATAATGAAGCTCTGTACATTCAAAGAGAGATACCCCCTGAAGAAAATATTTTCGAAAGAATAATTTTAATTGATACTTCCCTAAGAAATTGGGGTACACCAAAAGTGCTAGCTTTCGCATCTGCTATTGCTGTGATCAAACATCCAAAGGCACATTCGGAATGCAAGGTTTTTGCATTGGGGCAGGCAGGAGTTCCCATTTCCCTGAATAAAGTAGAAGATGTTATTGAAAACCTTAATCAGGTGAGCCCGATTCTGGAAGCATCAGAAGCGTTGGAAAAATTTTTTATTGAAGAACATACTGAAAAAGATATAGAAGTATTTTTCATTACCCATGAGGAAAATATTACAGACAAGAAAGTTCAAAAAGTCATTCATCAGCATAGGGATAGGCTTAAATTTTTGGTGACAACCAGTTCAGATGGAGAAATCAACTTTTATAAACATCATAAAGGAGCAAGAAAACATATTCAGAAAATAAAACTTCCGCTTCAGGAATTGTGGGCAAACCCGCCACAACAAAAAACAGCAGGAATTAATTTGGATGGAAAGAAAACAGAACTGCCACTGAATTATCCAATTTTATACCCAACACCAGTTAATAAAATTGCACAGTTTCTATACGAGGGCGAATTTTTTATACTGAGTTCTAAAAAACAATTGTTGAAAACCTACCTTTCAGACAATTATTATGACAGACATTATTACGAATATTATAAAACCTATCATGGCTGTGAAATTTTGTTTGAAAATATCTCTGTAAAACCCACTGGAAAGTTTGCTTTGGCGAAAAATAGGCAACAGCATTTTATCCTTTGTCAGTACCAGCCGGCCAAAAAATTAATATCAAAACTTAATTTAAATACAAAGGAATATTCTGAGCAAAATGTTACCGGACTTAATATACCGGATTCTTATAATCTGATTTATTTTGGGAAGAGTTTTTATCTTCATCAATTTGCCAATCCGTTACTATACAAAATAAATATTGAGGGAAATATCTCCATTGAAACAATTTCCGGAAAAGATAAAGAAATAGAAAAAAACAATGCAAAAGCGGAAGCGGAAGTTGCTAAGCTGAGTCAAACCGGACTTAAAATTATCAACAGTTTTAATAAAATAGGAATTAATAGTCAGAGTAATCTGGTTTTTTCAGGATGTGAAATAAGCAATGTATATGATAATACATTGAGCCTGTACAAAAACAGATTTGAAATAAAAATTTTTGCAGAGCAGAACAGAAACAAATTTACCTTTCCCGATGGGAGTGAAATCATTGCAGATTACCGAGGGATGCTAACTTTTAGGAGTAGCAATAAAGGAATAGATGAATTTTATATGCCGGCTACCTCATATGGTTTTCTTTCCCTGGCTACCTATACAGAATTTAGTGGACCAGAATATTATCTTCCGGAACACACTTTACAGAAAGTAAGAACCGTGGAGGAAATGTATTTTCAATACTTAAGACCATTTATAGATCAGATTTTGGATTATGGAGCTTAGAATTAAACCTTTCCCGAAAAATAATTATCCTAAAAAAGGGCTTTTAATCAAAGGCTCTTCACCTGTGATATGGCTTCAGGAAATGGAAGTCCTTGGGATTAATCTCGATCACATAAAATCCTATGCTATTCCGGCAGATCTTCCGAATGTGCTGTATGGATGTTTTCTGGTTTTTAACGATCATGCCCCGCAGGAAATTGGTAAAAATGCTTATTTCCAGTGTGTGGATAATAAATTTTTTATTCCTGAAAATACAACTTTTTATCCGAAAATAAATCCAGAGGACTGGGAACTGGTAGCTTCAGATTTTCTCATTATGCATCCTGAATTTGGATTGGTAAAACTATCAGAACAGATAGATTGGGTTGCATTGATTCAGGAGCCTGGAAATATTGATGAAATAGTTAGAAAACCTCTGAAAGGAGTTACAATCCCTCACCAGATAGAAAGCTTTACGGTTGAAATGGATGATGAAAAAATGCTTGAAGCTTTACAGAAACCTCAAACCGAAGAAGAATGGATGAATAACCTGCCTTTTGATATGAAAAAAGTAATGGCAGGGAATAAAAAAGAGATTGAAAAATATTTAAAATACATTGAAAAATATCCTGAAAGAGCCATAGAATTAGGGGTTCCTTTAGACATTATGGGAACATCCAGAGGTGATGGATCAGGAAAATTTACCTGGTTGGAAGGTTTATTTGGAGGAAGCTCCGGCGATAAGCAGGAAAGTAAAGGTACCCGAAATTTCCGCAGAATATTCTGGGCCGTTATTGTGATTGCTATTGTCTTAAAAATAGCGCTCCCATCAGATAAAAAAGAATCTGAACAGGAAGAAAACGTTGAGTCTTCAGGGAAAATTGTAAAAAATGCTGTAAAAGCACCATCAGATATGCTAGCCTTTCAGTCGGGCATCACCGAAATAGATCAGAAGATTGATTCTATATACCAACAGAAAAGGAAAGGACTGTCCAACGAACTTCTGAATGCAGGAATGCTGGAGGGGCAGACAGAAAAAGCAAAAGAAGAATATAAAAAGAAAGGCGGAAGAGAGGTAAGTGAAATAGGACACGATATTCAAAAGCTTAACGGTAAGGAACAACAAAGCAG
This sequence comes from Chryseobacterium oncorhynchi, assembly GCF_002899895.1. Classification (GTDB taxonomy): domain Bacteria; phylum Bacteroidota; class Bacteroidia; order Flavobacteriales; family Weeksellaceae; genus Chryseobacterium; species Chryseobacterium oncorhynchi. The sequence goes on along the minus strand of NZ_PPEI02000005.1, from coordinate 273,206 downwards.
AGATTCTCTCAAAACAATTTATAAAAAGAAAATAACCAGACATATTGAAGAAAGAAGTGAAAACCTGAAACGTAAAATTTCAGACTCTCTTAAACAATATACCAAAGGAAAACCAGCAAACGGAGATGTCGTAAAATTTCTTTTAAAGAAAAAGCAGGTTTTGATGGAAGACTCTTTAGGAAAGCTTTACGGAACTATTGATCTTGTGGATATGCAGCCACCATCACCTATAAAAGATTCAAAGGTAAAAGGAATTGAGTCAGGGAATAGGCAGTTGAAAAAAGATACCCCTGTTTCAGATATTCTGTATATGGTGATCCTGATGATTGCAGCAGTGGGACTATATTCTTTTCTGTTTAAAAATAAATCCCTGAACCTTGGTGGCGATAACGTGCCTGGTTGGGTAAAGTTCCTTTTGACGGCAATACTCGTAGCCATGCTGGTGTATCTGTTCTACCCCTTGGTAAAGATGTTCGGGTACAACTGGTTTGTATGGGTTCTTGTAATTTGTGTGATATTACTTCTCTACCGTTTATTCAGAGACGATAAAACCATTTTAAACTCCGAAGATGATGAATAAGCAGAAATTTATAGACAAATTTATGGCAGCCTTTGTGTTGTTGGCCATGTTCAAGATCATCGGAATAGTTGCTCAGCTGTTCCATGAAAGCTTCTGGAGTGTTATCGGAACCCTGATTATTTTCCTGATTGTTGCCTTTATTATTTTTATGGTAATCGTAGCCCTGAAAGATAAAGAGCAAAACGAACGGAATTCAAAAAGAAAAGGAGCTGGTGGAGGAAATTTCTATCTGGAATCCTCATTGTTTGACAGAATCAGAAGTAAATACGAAGAACTTGCTGAAAAGTATATAGCAGAAAAGGATTATAAAAAAGCAGCAAAAGTCTATATGAATTTGCTTCAGGACCATTACAGAGGAGCAAAAACATTAGAAAATGGAGGGTTTTATAACGAAGCTGCCGCAGTATATCTTAAAAAGTTAAAAAATAAATCCGATGCAGCAACCTGCTATGAAAAAGCAAAGCAATACAAAAAAGCAATAGACCTTTACAAGGAAATGGAGCAGAAAGAAAAAGTGGGAGATCTTTATAGAGAAATCAATGATCTTAAAAACGCCCATACCTATTACCAAATGGTTGCAGATGATTATACAACCAATAAACAAATGGTAAAGGCCTCTCTTGTCTATCGTAAGAAAATGGAAAAAACAGACGAAGCTCAAAAGATACTACTAAAGGGTTGGGAAGAAGACAAAGATTCGTTCAACTGTCTGAATAACTATTTTGCCAATATTTTTGATCTTAAAAAACTGGAAACAGAAATACAGGAGCTATATGCAAAAACTCCGGCCTACAAAAAGATCATCTATCTTGATGCTCTAAAACATGAGTTTAAAAAAGACCCAAAACTACAGATTACTACCAGAAACATAGCCTATGAGATCATAGCTGAAAAAGTAGGAACCCGCTCAGAAATAATAAATGAACTGAAATATTTTAATCCCAATGATGAGGTGATTCTAAAAGATATTTCGAGATTCAAGACAGGAAGAAATAAGATGTTCAGGAACTAAAGGATAAAAAATAATATGGATAATACTGCTAAATATCTTCATTTTAGATATGATAACAAAGATCCCTTTGAGATTGTACAGGAAATAATATCAAAAGGAAAATTACCATTGCATGCGATAAAAGAAATTAAGGAAAAATTTCCTGCTTTTTCATTAATGGATGCTAAAGAAGTTGTAATTATTGCTACTTCAGAACATAAAAGTCTATATGATTATCAAGGAAGTTTATTAATAGAACTTGAAAAACTGAGTGAAGTAATGAAATAAAATTTTGTGTTTAAAAAAAGTACTATGTAACTATTAAAAAACCAGTCACAGAACTTCATTTTATTACTCAGTCTTGTGGAAATTATTAAATAATATCAAAAAAGATTTATCTTTGCGCCAGAAAATTATGACAATACAAAGAGCACATATCAATGCAGAACTATGCGAAAGCCCATCAAAACTGGGATTATTCGGATATGATTTGATGATATGGAATGAGGCGAAATGTGCTGACTTTGGAAATTATTTACTGTAAACTCGTAAAAAATTAATCAAAATACTACAAAAACGCCTCGATTTTTCGAAGCGTTTTTTGTTTTTTAGGTCAGAAATTATTTAGAATGAAAAAAAATAACCATAAACATGAAAATTTTTTAATTAACAATGAAACCTTAATACGATAAAATAGAGTGATAAGCAACCCGATGAGAGACAGTCATTTAGGTATTTAAGATATCCGCAAAATATTGCGGACAGAAATTTCTTACTCTAAAATCTATATTTAACTATTTGATTTTCAATATATTAATTTGAAAATTTATTTGTGAGTTTCGAAAATTCATATTTACTTTGCAACCGAAAATTGAAAGCAACAGGTTTTCAGGATTCAACAAAAATAATTTAAAGACAAAACAAAAATAAAATGAAACAATTGCGTAACATATTTAATCAATACTCAGAACTATTCGGACAGGAGCCGGCAGGAGCTGTGTGTGTTTATGATAGCAGAATTGTGGATAGAAGGTGCTTATATACGTGGGTCAGTTAATGATCTTTCACGTCAAAATATACCAAGCGCCTCCCAAAAAGAGGCGCTTTTTTTATGGTTCCGTAGCTCAACCGGATAGAGCATGGGTTTTCTAAACCCAGGGTTAGAGGTTCGAATCCTCTCGGAATCACAACATATAAGGTCTATTGAGGTAATGGCTAACCTGCCCGACTGTCTCTTGGGCACTGCGAGTTCGATTCTCGCATAGACCGCAAAGATTCATGGAAATTTCAGCTCCGACTGTCTCTCGGAAAAGAATGTTGAAGTGAATCTGCAAAACTGGAAAGATAACGGTGGTTGTTTACCCGTCTTGGACGCGGGAGGTCGCAAGTTCGAATCTTGCTTTCCAGACAAAATGCAAATGAATAGTTAATTGTTTCAGGAGAAAAGTAAAAGTTTGTCAAGAGCAGAAGATCTTTACATCAAAACACGAAAGTACAGACAAGCTTTTTCTTATCTCAATAAAGAACAATTAGAATTAAAAATATCATTTATAAAATTTTAGGTAGAATAAAGTTTGTCGAGCGCAGAAGGTCTTATATCAAACAAAAAATTAGGACAGGCTTTATTTTTTTAATGAAAACTAAATAAAAATGATGGTTCGCCGAAGTGGAAGAGTCGGGGCGGTCTGCAAAACCGTTGCTTAAGCTGAGTGGGTTTGAATCCCATAGCCATCTCAAATAACTAAAATGAGATTAGTTCAGGAGAAAAAATAAAAGTTTGTCGAGCGTAGAAGTTCTTGTATCAAAAAATGAAGACAAACTTTATTTCCTCCAAAGAAAAATTAGGAAAAAGTATTCATTACTTATTATTCCTGAAAACTGGAAGTACGCCGAAGTTGGAGAGTCGGGGCAGACTGTAAATCTGTTGCTTCATTGCTGAGTAGGTTCGAATCCTACTACTTCCACCAAACCGCTGATAATGTAATGGCAGCATGCAGGAAATATACTCTTGTTGTTTAGGTTCGATTCCTAGTCAGTTGGTTTTTAATAGCTCTATTCGTCTAACGGTCAGGACGCCTGCCTTTCGAGCAGAAAATAAGGGTTCGATTCCCTTATAGAGTACAGGATGTGAATGAACTGGTCAATATTGGATTGATTATAACCATGAAAATTCAAATATGAAAAATATATTGGCCAGTCACCATTCAAAAAAAATAGGAAAAGAGAAAGGTTTGTCGAGCGCAGAAGATCTTTACAAACAAAAACAAGCATTAGTTTATAGTAGACAGAGCTTTCTCAAACCTAATTTATGATAAATGGTAAGCAAAGATCTAATTCCAATATTATCAATTACTCATAAAAACTGCGGGAATGGTGGAATGGTATACACTCTTGATTTAGGATCAAGCTTTTGGGGGTTCGAATCCCTCTTCCCGTACCAAAATATCAATTATAACAAGGAAGAGTGGTGTAGAAGGTCTGCACGCTAGTCTGAAAAACTAGAGGTACAGGTTCAATTCCTGTCTGTTCCGCAAAAAAATAAAAGTAAAAACGTAGAGGTTAGAACACAACCTCTGGGAAATCAATTATAAACTATCAATTATAAATATGTAGAAAAAATGGAAACGCAACAACAAACATGGCAGAATATGAATGGAAAAATTTTCCAAGACTCTATCACACAGCTGGTAGAAGAAGCCATCATTCGCGAACAAGCAAACGGACACCGTCTGAAAGTATGTGTGGGATCAGACTCTCATGTATACGGAGAAGCTATTAATTATGCTACGGCAGTAGTGTTTATTCGTGAGGGAAAAGGAGCGTTTACCTTTATTAGAAAAGAAAGAGAAATACAGAGTATCAGTATCAAGGAGCGAATGCTGAATGAAGTCAACAAATCCGTTGAAATTGCATACGCCATCTGCTCTGTGTTAGATAATTATGGTGTGGAAATGGAGGTGCACGCAGACATTAATACAGACCCTGACTTTAAGTCTAATGTGGCATTAGGAGATGCTATGGGATACATTCTGGGAATGGGATATGTGTTTAAGGCAAAACCCTTTGCTTTCGCCAGCTCCAACTGTGCTGATATGATGGTTTAATTTTCTAAATAATAACTATAAAAAGTAATCAAAATATTGAATATTTACTTTTTTAATTAAAAACTAACAACATGACTCATAATAGAATAGCCGTTATCGGTTTACACGAACATGAATATGAATATATAAGGCAACATTACGAAGGTCTCATGATCTGGCATCAATCCATTCCCAAAATAAAAGTAATTGACGGAATATTATATGTTGAAAAAGCTCAGGGAGTAGGAATGCTTCCGGTTGATAAGATTGTTTATCATGGTATTTTTGAAGATGATCTGGATTTTATTTCAGGATTAGCCTTGTGGAATGGCCCATGCTTTCCAAACGCTTACGGAATGCTTGAATGCAGATTGAAAATTCCTTGTCTGGTTAAGGCAATGAAATATTCAAAATTTAACTCTCCAAGAGGATTTATCTCTGCAGATACCTATATAAATACGAACTCTGAGTTGGTGGCCAAATGGGGAAACTGGCATTGTGGAGAAAACAAACATAAGTTTACAGGAAGTTGGGAAAGTACAGAAGATAGTGTTCTGGAACCTTATTTTGAGGGGGAAGCCATAAGAATTTTAAACATTGGCGAAAAATCCTGGCAGATTAAACTTGAAGGAGAAACATGGTTAAAATCCATTCATCCCGATAATGCCCAATTCACGGAAATGGATGCAGAACTTTTACAGGATACATTAACCTTGAAAGATAAAATTGGAATGGATGTCATTGCTAATGATTACATCGTTCAAAAAGATGGAACCAAGCATTTACTGGAGATTAATCACATCCCCAATATCACAAGATTTGAAGAAGTAAGATTACATTTTCTTGAAACTGTTGTGGATTGGATTTATGAAGACTAGCTAAAGCTTAATAATCAAAAAATAAGGCAATGAAAATGACAAAAAGATTATTGTTTCTGGATGATATACGATATCCGATTGAGGCTTATCATTATACCAAACAGGATATTTTCCTGAGAAAAGATTGGCATATAGTTCGGAACTACGAGCAGTTTGTCAATAGGATTTTGGAAAAAGGACTTCCTGAAATGATCTCTTTTGACCACGACCTTGCCGATATGCATTATCTGATACCGGATTCTCAGGAATATATTGAAAAAACAGGCTATGATTGTGCAAAATGGCTGGTAGAATACTGCATGGATAACTATTTAGAGCTGCCAAAATTCTATTGCCACTCCATGAATCCCGTAGGGAAGAAGAATATTGAGAGCCTTTTAAAAAATTTTAAAAAATTATAATGGACATTTTTAGATTAATTCGAGATATTAAAAGCCATCTTAAGCTCAATTTTGATGAAGTGGATAGGTGGTTTGAAAAAGATAGTGAAACGTTGAATTTTCAGCCTTCAAATGGAGGCTGGACGATTCAGCAGATTTTAGAGCATATTTATCTTACAAACTTTTACCTATTGATCCTGATTGAAAAAGGTACAAAAAAAGCAATGCGAAATTCCATGAATCTTGATTTGGAATCTGAAATAAAGAATTACAGTTTTGATAGAGGAAATTTTGAGAAAATAGGAGAATATGGGGCTTTTGAGTGGATCAGACCAGAACATATGGAGCCAAAAGGACAGCTAAGTTTAGAAGAAATCAAAAACTTGATATCTCAGCAATATCATCAGTGTATAAGCTATTTGGATTTGATGAAAAATGGTGAAGGGGTTCTTTATAAAACCACAATGACAGTAAATGAATTGGGGAAAATCAATGTGTATGAATATATTTATTTTCTCTCACTTCATGCTCAAAGACACCTTACTCAGATGAGGAACAACGAATCAGAAACAATTAAAAACTAAAAAAATGATTTTCAAAACATATAACTCTATAGAAAATGCTTACCAAGCCCGCATGATCGATCAGATCAGATTGCAGGGTTTTGGGGATGAGGTTTTCATCGTGCAGGAAAAAGTTCATGGGGCTAATTTCTCTTTCTTTACCGACGGAAAGGAAATTAAGATCGCAAAGAGAACAGCTTTCATCGAAAAAGATGAAAAATTCTATAATGCACATCAGATGTTGGAACGCTACAAAAAAAATGTAATTGATGTGTTCCAAAAAGTGAAAAGAATATACCCAAATGTAGAAACGGTAGTCATCTACGGTGAGTTATTCGGTGGTGGTTACACCCACAAAGAAGTAGAACCCGTAAAAGGTGCCGTGAGAGTACAAAAAGGTATTGAATATGCACCTTACAATGAATTCTATGCATTCGATATTAAGTTGAATGGGGTTACTTATTTGGATACAGATATCGTTAATCAAATTTTCGAAAAAACCGGATTTTTCTATGCTAAAACCTTATTTCAAGGGACTTTAGAAGAGGCTTTGAGGTTTCCGAATGTTTTCAATTCTAAAATTCCGACTTGGTTGGGATTACCGGAATTGAATAATATGTGTGAGGGAACCATTATAAAGACTTTAAAAACCAAATATTTTGGGAATGGTGCAAGAGTCATTCTAAAAAATAAGAATGAAAAGTGGATCGAAAAATCTAAAATGGTTAAAAAGCAAGGGAAAACAGTTCAGAAACAAATTGTTTTTGGGGAAATAGCTCAAAATATTTGGGAAGAAATCCAAAGATATGTGACTGCAAATCGCTTGAATAATGTTGTTAGCAAAATTGGTGAATTCGAACCCAAAATGATGGGGAAGATCATTGGCCTTTTTGCACAAGATATTTTAGAGGATTTTGAAAAAGATTTTCCATCAGTTTTCACTGCGATAGAAAAAGAAGAACAGAAAAGGATCAACAAAAAGTTGAATACTTTGGTTATAGATTTTATAAAAGAAGAGTTAATGACTCTTAAAGTTTAGTTTCGGTAATTCATTATCGAAACTTTTTTACGTGTAAATTCAACCACAAAAGTCACAAAGAAATGTTGACAAGGTGGTTTTTAAAACAGGAAAAAATGTTACAGGCAGAAATAAAAAGTCTTTTAAAAGAAGATATCAGTATATTAATAAAAGTTCCCAATTCAGGAAAGCATTATTTATGTGATTGTGGGGAAGCAAGCTTATTGACGGTGAAAGAGGTACAGTCTGTATCAGCACTATTCATCAGCCATACACATATTGATCACTTTGCCAACTTTGATGGGATTTTCAGACATCAGATGGGAAGTGGAGAAAAAGTTGTCATCTGTGGACCGAAGAATATTCATCAACACGTTGAAGCAAGGTTGAAATCCTATACATGGAATTTAATAGATGAAAATGCCATTGAATATGAAATCAGGGAGATTGTTTCTAAGGAAGAAATTAATGTCTATACACTCCATCCACCTTACTGGAATACAGAATTCATAAAGACTCAGAATTTTCTTTTTGAGGATGAATATGTGAATGTTGATTTCGCTATTCTTGATCATAAAACCGACTCTATTGCCTATCTGTTTAAAGAAAAAGATACCATTACTTTTCATGAAGAAGCTTCCGGTTTTAGAAAAGGAAAATGGATCAGCGAGTTGAAAACAGCTTTTGAAAACGATGATCAGGAGCAGCAAGTTGAAATAGAAAATACGGTGTACAAAGTATCAGAATTATCCCATCTACTCACCAGAAATATGGGATACAAGCTGGGCGTAATTATGGATCATGCAGTAGATGAAGATAATTACGAAAAGATCAGAACTGTTTTTAAAGAAGCAGATAAGGTATATATTGAAACATTTTATAAAGATCTGGATCAGCAATTTGCCAAAATCAATTATCACAGTTTTGCGTCTGCATCAGGAAAAATCATGAATGAATGCAAGGTGAAAGAAGCCGTCCCAATCCACTTTTCAAGAAGATATATGGAAAGTGATCAACAGGAAATTGAAACTGCTTTTTATAAAGCATTTCGAGAAAGTTAATTTAAAATATTTATTAACAAACAACAATTAAAAAAATGAAACCTAATATATTTTTTACAGCAGACCATCATTTTGGTCATGAAAATATTATAAAATTTTCCGAAAGGCCCTTTGAGTCTCCGGAACATATGAATGAAGAGCTAATCAAAAGATGGAACGAGAAAGTCGGAGCCGGAGATACCGTTTATCATTTAGGTGATTTCAGCTTAGGAAAACCTGATTTTACAAAAGAAATTTTGGATCAATTAAACGGAAATATCCACTTAATCAAAGGAAATCATGAAGGAGCAGCATTAACTTATCCTAAACGATTTGCCTCCATCAGAGATTATCATGAACTGAAAATAGATGAGTCGGAGAATAGTAGCGGAAAACAGAAAATAATACTTTTCCATTACTCAATGCGCACCTGGAACGGTTCACATCGTGGCGTTTGGCAGTTGTACGGACATTCACACGGAACTTTACCGGACGATGAAATGGCGTTAAGCTTTGATGTTGGGGTAGATTGCCACGATTTTTACCCGATTTCCTACGAAGAAGTCAAGGAAATTATGAAAAGGAAAAAGTGGACGCCTCCATTCGGACCGCGAGAATAATAATACAGGAAAGTTGTAAAGTAAAAGAGTATTAGAATTTAAGTTCTACTATCTAATCTCTTTACTGTACAACATCCATTTATAAAACCATGAAAACAACCAATGAAATCTTAATTGTCGATTTGGAAGCTACCTGTTGGGAAAACGACAGGATTCCAATCGGACAACAAGTCGATATTATAGAAATAGGGATTTGCAAACTGGATTTGAAATCCAATGTTATTTCCCACAAGCAAAGTATCTACATTATTCCTGAAAGATCAGAGATCAATAGATTCTGTACAAAACTCACAGGAATTACTCCACAATTAATCGAAGAAAAAGGAATCTATTTTGAAGAAGCCTGTGAAAAGATCAGAGATGATTACCATTCTGCCTCACTTACATGGGCGGGATATGGAAATTTCGACAGGGAACAGATCATTGAACAAAGTGACTGGCTTGGAATAGAAAGTCCTTTTTCAGAACAATATTTGGACGTGATGTATGAATTCAAAAGACATTTCAGACTGCATAAATCAATAGGGCTTAAAAGAGCTTTGGATTATCTGAAGATGGATTTTGACGGAAATCATCACAGTGGGGCAGATGATGCCTATAATACAGCTAAGATCTTAAGTGAGATTTTAGCATAATTTGAAAATTAACAAATAGAATTATTAAAATTTTAAACAAGTGAAAACAACAGAAAATATATTAATTATAGACCTTGAAGCCACGTGTTGGGATAACCGCCCGCCCAGAGGTCAGGAAAGCGAGATCATTGAAATAGGGGTTTGTATCATGAATGCAAAAACCGGTAAGATCTCCAAGAATGAAGGAATCTTAATAAGACCTCAGTATTCAAAGGTAAGCCCGTTTTGTACAGAGCTTACAACACTTACACAGAGTTTGCTGGATAATGAAGGTATTATGCTGGACGATGCTTTTGATATTTTAAGAGCAGAATATGACTCCGAGGAATTAACCTGGGCAAGTTATGGAAACTATGACCTGAATATGCTTAAAGACCAGGCCAGAAGATTCTACACAGATTATCCGATGGGTGATGACCATATTAATGTGAAAACATTATTTGGAGAACTGCATCCAACGGTAAGAAAAAGTGTAGGAATGCAGAGAGCCTTGAACGAACTAGGCTTTAAGCTTGATGGTACCCATCACAGAGGAGTAGATGATGCCAGAAATATTGCAAAGATTTTGCATTGGTGCCTAACTAAATGGTAACATAACCTCAAGATTATCATTATAATAGACTTTCTGAAAAGAAAGTCTTTTTTATTTTAACATTGACAATTGCTTTTAATCTTTCATAATTTAAATTTGATAAATCTTTTTATTCATTGGAGGTACTTGTTGAATTACTTGAAAATACCAACAGAAGTATTTCAATGCTTTTTTTCTATTGAAATGCTTTTTATCAAATCATAAATATCATAAAGAACAATTGAGTTTTTAAAATAGTAAATCGACAGGTATTTTAGTGCATATATCTTCAAACAGGGAATTTTTAGTATTAAGATAAAATTAGAAATAGAAGTACTTTCAATACCTTAATTTTTTGTTAAAAAATTCACATTTTAGGGATAATTTACTGTCTATCAATCAATTTTTGTTATTTTAGCCGGTAAGAATAAATTTATGCTTATTGATGAGGAGTTTAGAGCAATATATTTAAACTATAAAATACAGGAAATCGTTCCATTTCTTAAAAAGCTTACACAAAAAGATAAAAAAGAAGTCGCTGCCATTTTAAAAAATAATATTAATAAAGAATGGGGGCACAACAATATTTCTGTGTTAGCTAGTTTGGTATGCTCTAAAACGAAGAATGAATATGAAAAAATAAGCCCGGGATATTATTCTATGCCGGTTACACTCATTGATGAACTTTTTGAAAACTATGTTCCGGAATGGATTGGTGAAAGCCACTTATTTGTAAGCGAATTTGAATATATAAAGGTGCTGGAGTGGGAACATAAAGGTTATTTAAAGCTCAATGATGAGATAAGTGCTTCATTGCTTTCCTCTTCATTGACCTCAGGTCATACCTTGGAAGAAATTCTTTTTACCTATCCTGTTACCATAGATTCTCATATCTGGCTTTTATTTGATTATGAATCCAGCATAACTTATCATTCTCATGAGAGGAACTGGAAAGAAATATTGAAAACACTTGTTCATGATAATAAAATTGAACGGGGTAAGGTCTTAAAATCTTGTCTTAATGCCATTAATCTCAATTTTTCAAAAGATCATAATACATGGTTTCTGGAGCTATTTACTCACCTTGAACCAACCCACAGTGAAATTATAGTACTGCAGGAAGAATTGTTTGTTGTTTTTCATTCCATGCAACATTCGCTATTTCCCGGAATACTAAAGATAGTCAATCCGGTAATGATACAAGATGATTTTAAAACTGAAGACTTTCTACAAGCCACAGCGTCTTTAATGACACTTACAACGAAGAATGTTGTGAATGTACTGCTTCAGACTTTAGAAAAAATAGCTAAGAACAGTAAAAAGCATCATGAAGAAGTTTGCATTCTTCTAATGCCTGTTTTTTTGAATAAGGACAAGACACTTCAGACAAAAGGAGCAAAAATTCTGGCCAAATATGGTGATCCGAATTCTATGAAAATACAGAAAGAATTGACGTTGTATACAGGGTCTATTCTTTCGGATGCAAGAACTTTACTAGAGCATTTTTTTGTGGAAAACGAAATTCCGCAGAAAAATATCGTCAAAGATTATGAAGTTGTTTCATGGCATATATCACAGCCTATTCCTCCTATTGAAACAGTAGATGACTTTATATTTTTAGCCTCCCAGATATTCAATAACAATGAAACCTATCATTTTGATTTGTTCTTAGATGCCTTGGTTAGATTTAATGATGACTTTAAAGAAGAGCATTTTAATAAACTTGAACCAGCCTTTAAAGCTGCTCTCAAGAGAAAAGAATCAGGAGGACTTCATCATTTATGGGCGACCTTTCTGATCAATTATGGTCTATTAAAACAGAAAAAAAAGTTACAGGTTTTGGTAGAAGCACGCTCTGGCTTTCCAACCCTTGAAAATTGGAGTGAAACGAAGACTCCTTTTGTTTTCAAGGCATACCATCAGTTTTTGTTAGGTATATTTGAATTATTAAAACAAAATAAAAAACTTCTGGTTCTTTCAGTTCCGGATCAAACGCCGTGCTGGATTACCGTTCACTCTCTTGTTGATAAGTTGAGAATCTACCAACAACATAACGAACAACCTATTCCTTTTGATTGGCAAATTGCAATGCTTCGTGCTAAAAAAGAAAACCTAGAACAAGCAGAGCAGTATGCAAAAGAACAGCTTAATGAAAAATATTTTGAACTTTTAAAACCTATTTTCGATCAAACCTATTTCAAGGATCAATACAAAAAGGAATTTTTGGAGGGAAACTTTGATTGGGAACTAGGCTACAGAAAAGTATATAAGTGGAATAATACAGAAGAAATTCCGCAACTATTGATATCTGTTGAAAACCAAAAAGAACTTTCCGAAAATGCGAGTTATTTAGATCATTTATTCAACTCTTATCATGGTGTTTATGATAATGACCTGATTTATATTTTGTATTTTGCTCCTTATTTTTCAGGACCTGTTGTGGCGAAAAAATATAATAAAGATTTGTCAAGTGCTGTTTATCAGTATGATATAAAAGGGAGTGTAGCGTTTCTTGATGCATGGATGAAACTGAATCTATCTTTCCAGCCTGTACATTATTTATTCCTCTCTGCGGGACTGTTTAATAAAGATAAGACCTTCTCTGGTATGGCTTTTGAAGTCTTAGTAAACAAGGCGGTTTCGGAGAATTTCGGAGTACGGGAACTAGGAGTATTGATTGGTAAAAAGATCAATTTTGAATGGGCGCCCGTGAAACGATTTACAGATGGTTTGTCAGGGTTTATCAATTTGAGTACCAGTCATAACCAAGCTTTTGAAAAATTGCTGATTTCCATTCTTTCAGCAATTGAAAAACCAGTTTTTAACCTTAAAAAGCTTTTAGAGCTTTATTATGAACTGCTCAACCAAAATCAAACCAAGGTCGATAAAACGATTACCAGTTTGCTTATAGAATGGGAAAAAGAGAATAACCTGAAAAAAATTATACATCAAATTAAAAACCAATGAAAGAAAGACTCTATGAAATTCTTAATGAGGAAAAAATACATGAGATTATCCCTTTTTTGAAACAGCTAAGTGTAGAAGAAAAGAAAACATTAGTGCCTACGATAAAGAAAATGGGACGTGAGATCAGTAAGATCGTCATGACCAAAAACTCTTATCATACCGCAGGTTCTGTAAATCAACACTCAATTATTGACATTGCATCCTTTGTTTGTATGGATCAGAAAAATTTTGGTAAAAATTACTGGAGTCTTTTCCGAAACATTGAACAAACAGAGCAAATATTGGAGTGGGGATGTCCGGACTGGTTTTCAGACTTTATCAACGATTCTATAGATGCTGAATTTACAGCATTTAATTACCAACATATTTTAGGGTGGACAGAAAGAGGCTATGTACAGCCTAAGCCTGAATTGCTGGGACATCACCTGAGTAATTATCCCTCTAATCTGGATTACCATCCTGAAACATTAAGTACTCACTTCTGGTATTTATGTGAATATCCATCCAAATCGTTACCATTCCGTAAAGAATGGTTTCCATTGGTACAGAAACTTATTACAGAAAAGAAAATAGAGAGAAAAAGATTTTTGAAAGAATGTCTTTTGGCATCTAACAGAAACTTTAATAAGAATGTAACAGGCTGGTTTATGGATGCTTTTACAGCATTAAAGCCAACCGAAGAAGAATTGGTTGAGCTTCAGGATGAGCTGCTTGCCGGATTAACGTCTGCACAGTCAAAGGCGGTCAATACCATTCTTACCCATTTGAAGAAATTGGTAGAATTACCTGCTTTTAAAAGTGATGAATTTTCACACTATCTTCCCAACTTATTGAGCTCAGAAATTAAAACAGTAGTTATTTCCGGCTTGGCTTTAACAGAAAAAATATTCCAGCACAAAAAGCTGGATCCTGAAATGTTGGGAATAGCTTTAAGTACCGCATTTGTAAGCAAAGATGATGGGATACAGTCTAAAGCAGCCAAGATTATTCTAAAATATATCCCTGCCTCCGAAAATATAAAGGAAGCGCTTTCTCATTATTCAGATAATATATTGAGTAATGTACGTCCTGTTTTAGCAAAATATATTGAAGACAAACAACAAGAGCTTGATGCTATAGCTTCAGAAAGGATATTACTGACGGCAAAAGAAAATAAAATTAAAGAGCTTGAAAGCTTTGAGGATTTAATGTTTTTCCTGCCATTAGCAATAGAAGATCCGTACAGCTATCACTGTGATATTGCTTTGGATGGATTAATGCGCTTTGCTAATGAAACCAATGCCGAGTCTGTAAAATTAATAGAACCCGTATTTCTAAAAGCCTGTAAAACAATTGCCAGATGGGAAGTTCCTTATTTGAATGTTCTCCTGTGCAATCTGATTATAAATTACGGTTTAAGTTTATTGGAAAAATATCCAATTCAGCTTAAAAACCTGGAAAAAATATATCATAAGACCTGTGAAGACGAGGCTTCAAGAGAGATTTATTCAAATTACCATAAGAAACTGGGCCCGATAGAAAAGGTCGGAACAAAGGATCCTGTTACAAAAGCTTTCAAGGAAATGGCGGTATATATTTCTCAAAAAATAAAATCCGGCGAAAATATTCCATTGCTATTTACAGTAACTCATACCCCTTGTTGGATTTCACCCGTTAGTCTGGTAGAAAGACTAGAAACGTATCAAAATAAAAATATTGAGCCCAATCATCTGGATATGCAGCTGGCATTGCAACGCTGCGCTCTGGATAATCCTGCGGAAGCTTTGAAGTTAGTGGAAACAAAATTAAAAGGTGAGTATAAAGAGCTGTTACTTTTCTTCTTTGGTAAAAATGAGAAGCCAAAAGGAGAACTTATCCATCCATCATGGTGGATGACGGCTGGTATTACACGCTCACCGGAAACCGTTTTTGAGGAATTTAGTAGTTTTGGATATGATGATATCCCAATGGAATTCCTTTCGGGAGCTTACCAATGGAAAACCATTGACAGCAAGAAAAATTCATATTATCCTGTTGAATTGAATATTGTTATTCCAAAATACCATCTTGAAAAAAGAAAAGAGCCTTTGTTTCTGGAATTTTTTATTGCTGAACAAAAAGAACTTTCAGAAATTCCAGCAATGATGTGGTGCTTTCCAAATACACCGGCAAATACCTTGGCAAAAGTCATCAGAAACTGCCTTTTCTATTCAGGTATTGCGGAAGTTTATGAAAGAAATCTGGTTTTAAATACAGCACAGGCTTTTTATCAAATTAAAAGACCTCTAGATGATATGGGATATCTGTTTTTAGGAACCATCTTTTTGGATGGAGATAAAACCATCAGAGGAACTGCCGCTGAAATCTGGCTGGAACATGTTTCTCATCAAATGATTGACAATGCACAACTAGGCAAGGTTATTGGTTTGCACGAAAAACTGGAGTGGGCACCTGTTAAAAGATTAACAGACCTTATCCAGCATCATATGCTGAATGTCAGCAAAAATCATAATGTTGCTCTGGAAGAGTTGATTTCAGGGATATTGCTTCAGATGGAAAATCCGGTGACCAATTTGAAGAAATTGCTGGAAGTTTATCATGAGGTATTGGCTTTAAATCAATCGGAGGCGAAAGGAAATATAATAGAAAAACTGAACAGCTGGAAAGAAAATTCGAGCCTGAAAAAAATCTGCAATCTTCTTCTAAAAAAATAAATTATGGAAGATATGCTTACTTACAATTATTCCAGATCATCTGCACTGGTAAAGAAAGATGCGCTGGAAGAATTGTTTCTCTCCAAATATAGCGAGATACAGAAAAATACCGATGTTCCCTGCTTTTTCTGGGGGAATGTAGGACAACCTTTTATTTTGGCCCGTTGCCTAATTACACTTTCCAATATTGTAAAGTCAAGCTTTAACCTGTCACCATTTCAGATGGCATTGCTCAAAGATCCGATTGTGACAGCAGGAAATGAAAGATTACGCTTTGAGGGTTTCTCTCATTGCGCAGGAGTTTATGCACGGGTGGATGTTCTTCCGGATGGATTGGATGGGGAGTTTTTGGAAAACGGAACCACGAATGTAGATTTTAACCAGCCTATGATAACTGCTCTGGGAAGTATTCGGCCCAACGAAAAAATTATGCTTTCTGTTGGGGATAAAGAATTTGGGTTATATAAGGAAGAAAAAAAAGTAGTGGAAAGAAAGGTTCCATTACCTACAAAATGGATTAAGGGGTTAGGAACAGTGCAGATATATCTGTCTGAATCACAAAAACAACATAGTTTTAATAAGATACAAACTCAGCAGCTATTCAGAGGAATGCCGAAAGGATCGGTAAAATCAGACTACTATCTTATTGTAAGAGGAAACAAACCGATGTTTTCTCCTGTAAAATCAGCCGACGCTGTTTGTATTGGTGGGCTTCACAGGCTCCGTCTATTAGAGCCGTTGCTTCCTTACATAGATCATATGCAGGTTTTTCCACATTCTAATATGCAGTCTACCACCTGGCAGCTTTATATGGGAAATATAAAATTTAGTTTTTCCCTGTCAAGAGAGAGCTGGAGAGGGTTTTCAGGAGAAGGAGCTGTTCTGGATAGTCTTACAACAGAAGTATCAGATGAATGGATTGATGCACTGGATAAGTATGCTTATGCCAACCAATCATTCAATGCAACAATTTTGGCATTAGAGGAAAACCTCAGCGTGAATAAAGCGGAAAATATATCAGGAAGATTAGCTGCAATGGGATTACTAGGATATGATCTTGATGATAACGAGTTTTTCTACCGCAGATTACCCTTTAAGCTTAGTCGTATTCTGGGATTAAACCCACGAATGAAAAATGCTGAAAAGCTAATAGAAGATGGAAAAGTTGAGATTTTAAATACTCATAAAGAAAGAACAGAAGCAAGGGTTCAGGGCACGGGAGTGCATCATACCGTAATTATTGAAGAAGAAAAAGAACGTTGTACCTGCGAATGGTTCAGTAAATATCAAGGTGAAAGAGGACCCTGTAAACATGTGCTTGCAGTGAAGAAACTTGTAAATAATTAATAAATGTTGATAAACGCAGAGACGTAAAGAAAATGCTTATGATTCTTAGAATCTATTGCGTCTTTGCGATTACCAACATAGTACAAACAATATTGTTCCTTATTAGTTCTGTGTTTGTTTTACCCATTCTTCATAGGTTAATACTCCCAGTTCAGGTTTTCCATCGCCCTCCAAAATAGAAATAAACTCAAGCTGGTTACCATCAGGATCATTGAAATAGATGGCCAGTGCAGGCATCCAGGCAAATACCATAGGCTCAATGCTTCCGTTTTTCAGAAAGTTATACGGCTTTAGGTTTTTGTTCTCTAAAAACTTCACAGAATAGTTTAAAATATCTTCTTTACTGCTGGAAAAAGCAAAATGTCTTGTTTGAAGATTTTCTTTTTGCTCCCATAATCCTAGCATAAACTCTTTCTCTTCTCCAATCCATAAAAATGCTATAGGTCTTGTTCCATCTCTGTGAGCCAATCTCAATCCCAATACTTCTGTATAAAATTGAATGGCTTTCTCCAAATCACTTACCTGAACATGGGTTTCATATAATCCTTTAATCATAGCTTTAATTTTAATGAACACAAAGCTAGACAACAGATCTATAAAAACCGGAGATTACCGATTTCTTTATTTGAAATGAATCATAGAAGCTTTAAATGAATAATACTGTTGCCAAATATCAATTTATAGTTTCAATATTTAATAAGAGTGAGCCTTAGTCCGCTTAAAAAGAATTGTCTTCATCTGGCTTCAGCCAAAATCTTTTTTTAAAATATATTTCTTACAATAAAAAATAAAATTTTCACAGAAAAATAAACTACGCAAAATGATTGCGTAATACTGTTTTTACTTTGCATCAGAAATCAGAGAGGAAGTAACAATCCTTTCAATGTTTAACAAAAAAAACAGTAACTCATGAAATTTAATTTTTTAAAAAAAGAAAATAAAAAAGTCTTGAACTATGAGGGAGCAAAAGCATATGTGATGACCCCTGCAGAAGAATTGTATAGTGCTGTGGTTACAACAGGGCTTTCTAATATTACTTATGAAAAAGGAAATGAGAGATTGGAGAGAATACAGTCTTTGATTAAGAAAAATGATCCCGAATTTGTAGCAAAACTAGCTGTATATGCGAGAAAAGACATGTATTTGCGCTCCATTCCTTTAGTTTTGGCTATAGAGCTGGCAAAAGAAGCTTCAGGCTCAGATCTGGTAAGCAAAACAGTGGATGGAGTTGTTCAAAGAGCTGATGAAATCACAGAACTGTTAGCTTATTACCAGCTGGCCAATGAAAGAACAGAAACAAAAAAACTGAACAGGCTGTCTAAGCAGATTCAGAAAGGATTGGTAAAGTCATTCAATAAGTTTGATGAATACCAGTTTGCAAAATATAACAGGAAAGGAGAAGTGACATTGAAAGATGCCTTGTTCCTGGTACACCCAAAAGCTAAGGATGAGAGTCAGCAAACCATTTTTAATAAAATTGCAGGTGATGTGCTAGAAGTTCCTTATACTTGGGAAGTTGAGCTTTCAGTGCTGGGACAGAAAAAATATACTGATCAGGCAGAAAGAAAACAGGCTTTCAAAATCAAATGGGAAGAACTGATCTTCAGTAACAAAATGGGATACATGGCAACCCTACGAAACCTAAGAAATATTCTGGAGGCAGAAGTATCAGCAGAGGCAATGAATAAAATTTGTCGTTATCTGGCTGATGAAAAAGCAGTTATTCATTCAAAGCAGTTGCCGTTCCGATTTTTGGCAGCTTACAGAGAATTGAAAACCATTGATTCACCTTATGTGTCCTCTGTACTCGAAGCATTGGAAAATGCAGTTGTGGTAAGTGCTCAGAATATCAAAGGCTTTGGCTTCAATACTTCTGTTGTTATTGCAGCTGATGTCTCAGGCTCAATGCAGAAACGGGTTTCTCCAAAAAGTAAGGTCTTGCTGTATGACATTGGTTTATTGATGTCAATGATCTTGCAGTCACAATGCAAAAATGTAGTGACAGGAATCTTCGGTGATCGTTGGTTGAGAGTACCAATGCCTAAAAATGGTATTTTAAGAAATGTAGATGCATTCTATAAGCGCGAAGGTGAAGTAGGATATTCTACCAACGGTTATCTGGTCATCGAAGATTTGATTAAAAGACAGGAAAAAGTGGAAAAAGTAATGCTGTTCACAGATACCCAAATGTGGGATAGCTCTGGAAACAAACATTCATTTGAAGATTCCTGGAATAAATATAAGGCCATAGCTCCTGATGCAAAACTGTATATTTTTGATTTGGCCGGCTATGGAAGACAGCCGATTGATATCAAAAGAAATGATGTATACCTTATTGCAGGTTGGTCAGATAAAATCTTCGATGTACTGAATGCTTTGGAAGATCAGAAGTCTGCAGTAGAAATGATACAAAAAGTAGTGCTGTAAAAGGTACTGCTTTTAATTTGAGCAGAATATTATTACTGGGTTTTAATATAAAATATAACTATGGGTGATTTATTGTACAAAATTGAACAAGATATTAAAGAAGGCCGAAAGAAAAAAGCATGTGACAGACTAAGAAATATGATCAATCAATTTCCTAATGATCTTTCCCTGAGAAAAAAATTAGGACAGATTTATTTTGAAGCAGGATTTCTTGACGAAGCAGGCAAATTTTGGATTTTATCTACACCGGAGAATAATGAAATGGAAAATGCAGTAGAAATTTACAGACAATCTTTAAGCAATTCTGGAAACGCGATATTAAAAGACATTGTTTTCAGAGGAGACAAAGAGTTGCTTGACGAGCGTGCAAAGAAAGTAATCAATGAACTTGAGTACGATAGTTTTAAGCTAACAAAACAGATTCCACTTTTTAAAACTAAAACAAGAGAAAAAGGAAATTATTCAGAAAATCATATGGGTATTCTAAGTAAAATCGGAATTTTTTTGTTGATAGGAGTGATTATTTTATTGCCGATTTTGGGCATTTTTAAATTGCTTGAATTGATATCTTCATTATTTCTTTAATAAAATGAAACTACGTAAAAAGATTGCGTACCTGCAGTATAATTTTGCGGTATAAATATTACTGGTGCCGTTAGAAAGACATACTTCGATTCCAAAAACTGACAGAGTCTTTCACCAGATTGCCCGGTAGCTAACCAATGCCGTTGATAAGAGTTTCATCGTCAACTTTTAATTGAATATCATTTACTCTTATCATTCTATTGCTTGGTTTTTAATAAAAAATAACTACGTAAAAAGAATGCGTAGCAAGTATGTAAATTTGTAAAATATAATACTAATAATCATAAAAGCAAATGCCGTAAAACAGAGTTGCTTCTTTAAGGTAATGGTGGTACAGGTTCAAATCCTGTTCTGCGGAAGCAGGTAGTGTAAAGATAGCACCCCGTTTATAGATCTCTGTTTGATTTATTGCTTTGCTTTATCAAGTGTCGTTTTGGAATCATACTTCGATTACACGTCATCAGGTCGCAGGTTCGAGCCCTGTCATTCTTGTTGTAAACGGGATGTAGCTCAGGTGGTAGAGCAGATGGAAAAGAAAGATTCCTCCATTTTTACCTTGATAATTTATAAAAGAGTGCCGTAGAAAAGGCTTACTTCGGTTTAATTTGGTTCGACTCCAGAAAGTCATGAAAATGATTTTGTAAAAGTCTTTTTGAACTTAGCCTCTTTTTTATTTAGAACAAAACAAGTGCCGTAGAATAGTGTTACTTCGATCATCACGACGGGGACACGGGTTCGAGTCCCGTCTCTTCCACAACAAGAAACACAATCATTATAGGAAGAGTAGCTCAGTTGGTAGAGCACGACATCACTTTTCGCTTGTTGCCTTGTTTTATCATAAGTGTCGTTAGAAAAAGCTTCATCGTCACACAATTTGGGGAGGAATAGCGAAGTCGGTAACTCCGGCAAGGTTATCCGGTTCGACTCCGGCAAGTGTAGCCCCGTGCTTTTTCTTATGGTTACCTTTACAAAAAAAGCCGATATATTATTTATCGGCTTTTTTTATTGGATCTTCAAGTTCTTCCTCAAACATTAATTTCCATTTTGTAAGAGTAGTTCTGCTTATTTTATATTTTTTAGACATATAACTGGTAGAGTGGCCGTGCTTCTTTTGATACTGAAGAAGCTTGAGCATTGTTTTCTTGTCATAAGTCTTAAGCTTTTGGTTATTTTTTTGGCCTTCTCTGGATGGCTTGAAAAGTCTTTCATTGAACTTAAGTACATCTTCGGTGGTATCCAGCTTACTAAGAAGTTCCTTGATCTTTGGATCTTTTAATTTGTCCGGATATTCTAGCTTAAGCATATCCTGGTAAATCTTTTTATAGTTGGGACGCATTTTTATCAATTTATCCGTTCGTATTATCACTTTTCTGAAGCCACCTGTGAAGAGTACTTTTAGGAATAGAGTATTCTTTAATCACTTCGCTTTGTGTCATTTCACCAGAAAGAATTCTTTTCATAATAAATTCTTTAATTTCCTGAGTGTAAATATTTTTTCTGAAATAAGGGATTTTATCCGATTTCTGCTGATTCTTATTAACTGCAGCTGGTGGGGCGTATAAAATCAAATGAGAACTGTAGAGTCTGAAAAAATCATATTCTAATAACTTACTCCATCTTAGAAGAAGATCTGCATCTATCGATCTGCTATTGTACATGTCTTCTACAGTCTCTTCATCTTTGCCCAGAAATTTACATATCCTCTCTATTGTTATTTCACTTTCATCAATCCTTTCCTTAATAAATTTTCCAATATGGATCTCTTTGTATAACATTTTTATTTAATATTATCTATTTATTAAAACTTATGCATAAGAAAACGTAAATAGGTTGTATATATTATTTGTGAATTATAAAATATAATTCACTTTATTTTGAAAATGAAAAACTCAATGGATTATTTAAGGAGGTTAGGATACCATAAATAAAACCATAAAATCTTTAAAAACAAATCAGGATAGCTTAATATCTAAAAAAGGATGCATTCATTTATCATCTTTAGGTATATTGCTTATTCTCAATGGGTTTATAATTCTTCTTCTTTTTCAAACTTCTTTTTCTGCCATCTGTGTAAATAATATATAACCTATTAAAGCTTCTTTATGCAATTTTATTTACATTAAGCTTTTATTTATTGTATGATTGTATGTGTATTGACAACCAGTTTTTTATGCTTCGAATATCGTGTTTAGTACCTAATAATCTGCTTAATTGCTTTCAAATTTAAACAAAAATAAGATGCTATGTTAGAGAGGGATGTAAAAAAGTTTGTTTATGTAATGATTTTAAATAAAATTAACATGTTATTTGAAAGGATGTACGAATTATTTTAATAAAGAAAATAATACCAGGAAAGAGATAAAAAATTGTATAGCATTGACCAAGTATATACCTTTGCAGTTCAATGAAAAATACCATAAGCTTATTCGATTTTTCGAAGAAAATTAATTATAAAAATGAGTTGTTGGCAGGTTTTACCGTAGCCATGACCATGATTCCTGAATCTCTTTCATTTGCAATATTAGCTGGACTTTCCCCACTTACAGGGCTTTATGCAGCCTGTCTGATGGGATTGATAACCGCCATTTTAGGAGGACGTCCGGGAATGGTTTCAGGAGGAGCGGGAGCTACTATCGTTGTGCTGATTGCCTTGATAAAATCTCACGGCGTAGACTATCTTTTTGCTACAGTAGCGCTGGCAGGAATTCTTCAGATGCTGGTAGGCGTTTTTAAGTTAGGGAAATTTGTAAGGCTTATTCCGCAACCTGTTATGTACGGTTTTTTGAATGGACTGGCGATCATTATTTTTATGGCGCAGGTAGAACAATTTAAAATTACAGACAGCAATGGAGTGGTAAACTGGCTTCAGGGAACTCCGCTGTATATTATGGGCGGCTTAACGGCTCTTACCATTATAGTAGTCTATTTCTTTCCTAAACTTACTAAAGCTGTTCCTGCATCTTTGATGGCCATTATCGTAATATTTGCCGTAGTTTTAGGTTTTAATATTCCAACAAAAACAGTGGCAGATATTGCCCATATCAGTGGTAGTCTTCCGAGTTTTCATATTCCACAGGTTCCTTTTTCCATTGATACTTTACAGATTATCTTCCCTTATGCAGTCATCATGGCTGGTGTAGGTCTTATTGAATCCCTTTTAACCTTATCTATGGTAGATGAAATTACCAATTCAAAAGGAAATGCAAATAAAGAATCCGTAGCACAGGGATTGGCCAATATTACCAACGGTTTTTTCGGTGGAATGGGTGGTTGTGCCATGGTTGCACAAACATTAGTGAATCTTAATGCCGGCTCCAGAGCACGATTATCCGGAATTATAGCTTCCATTATGATTTTAATGATCATTCTGGTCGGAGCTCCAATTATTGAAAGAATTCCGGTAGCTGCATTGGTGGGAGTGATGATGATGGTTGCTATAAGTACTTTTCAGTGGGTTTCCATCAGAATTGTGAATAAAATGCCGAAGTCAGATATATTTGTCGGAATTACCGTAGCTCTTATCACTGTCGTTCTACATAACCTAGCTTTGGCCGTACTGGTAGGAGTCATTATCTCGGCCCTGGTTTTTGCTTGGGATAACGCCAAAAGAATTCGGGCAAAAAAATATACTGATAAAGATGGAATAAAGCATTACGAAATATATGGTCCGTTGTTCTTTGGTTCAGCTACAGCTTTTGCAGACAAGTTCGATCCAATGAATGATCCAGATGAGGTGGTGATAGATTTTAAAGAGAGCCGTATTGTAGATATGAGCGCCATTGATGCTTTGGATAAACTTTCAAAACGTTATAAACAGCAAGGGAAAATACTTTTCCTCCGCCATCTCAGTGAAGATTGCCGTAAAATGCTGAAAAATGCAGAAGCCGTTGTAGAGGTTAATATACAAGAAGATCCTACATATAAGGTAATGCCGGAAAAGTAAAAGATGAAATTGACAAACGAAGCGAATTGAGGATTAATTATTCACAATAAAAACTACAAAAATTAAACAAGGATCATGATTCATTTTATGGTCCTTGTTTTTGCTTTAAACCTCTTCAAATCATAAAATATCTTAAAACAGAAAACTAAAGTTATGCATTTATGATAAAAATTTTATCTTTGGGAAGAATAGAAAATTAAACACTTGTTGATGATTAGAAATTTTTAAATCTTTTTCAAGAAAGCTAGATAAAACTTTTAACTTAAAACATATTGAAAACAGATATCGACATTCATAACCACTGTCATTTTTCCTTTGACTTGTGGCTCACCCTAATCAAATCTCATCCTGAATTTAAAACAAAAAGAGTTGAGCTGTTCTCCTCGTTTTTTAATGTAGATAAACCTATAGATGAAGTTGCAAGAACCGTAAAATATTATGATGATCTTTGCAATACCATTAATGAGGTTACGGGAGGGAATATAGATACTTTCGAAATTTATCTGATGATCCTCGGGTCATTGAATGTAGATGTAAAGCTTTTAAATAAAGAAAAACTGAATGAGTTTTATGTGAAAAGTGAAGAACTGTTCTTAGAATATAAACCGGTTGTCATATTTGAGAATATTCATGATTTTTTTGATGAAATTAAAAATCAGGGAAAGACAATTAATATCCTAAGCAATACAGGGTTTATCAAAGGAAAAACGATGCGAAAGTTTTTGATTCACGAAAATCTGGATCAATACATAGATTTTCACATTTATTCTGATGAGATGAACTGTTCCAAACCGAATCCACTTATTTTTCAGGAAGTGAAGAATAATATTAAGGATCAGGACGTGCCAATGAGTCAGATTTTACATATCGGAGACAATCCGATTGCTGATTATAAAGGAGCAAGAGACTTTGGTTTCAGTGCACATTTACTTAAACACTAAAAATAAACATGAATAAAAGATACAGCTTACACCACATTCATTCGGCGGATGAGTTTACATTCTCACCTGCGGAATACAGCTATTTTAAGTATGGCGATAAGTCGTATGCTGAAAAATTTGCAAAAGAATTATTCGAGGGATTTATTTCCGAAAATGAAGAACTTTTACACACAGGTAAAGAAATTGTAGTGCTTCCAAGCCCGTATATGGCTATTCCTACTGCATCCAATTTTTTATGTTTTTACTTTAAAAAACATCTGGATTTTTATCTGTTTCAGAAAGGACATAAGTCCAGTATTTTATCAAAAATCAACCGAAATCATACTTATATTACAGATTATGGAAACCTTAATTTTGAGGATCGCAAAAATCTGATATCCAATGATACTTATTATATTGATAAGGATTTTTTACGAGGAAAACTTTGTATTTTTATAGACGATATAAAAATTACGGGAAGTCATGAATATACAGTACACAAAATCCTGGATGAATATGATGTGAAAGCAGATTTTATGTTCCTGTATTATGCGGAGCTGATGAATTTTGAGCTTGATCCTAAGATTGAAAATTTTTTCAATTACTATGCTGTTAAAAATATAAAACACATTGTAGAGGTAATGAATAAGCCAAGTTTTGAGTTCAATACAAGAATTGTAAAATATATTTTAGGCCTGGATTCAAGTAATTTTGACTATCTTACGTCTAAAGTAAAAAAGGGACAGATGGACCTCCTTTTGGAACTAGCCATCAGTAACAACTATCATTTAATAAAAGAATATAAAAATAACATCAATACTTTAACACAAACGGAATTATATTATGGCTATTAACTTACAAAAAGGACAAAGAGAAAACATTAACGCACCTAAATTCACTGTAGGTTTAGGATGGGATATCAATAATACTTCTACAGGAACTGGATTCGATCTTGATGCATCTTTATTTTTGTTGGGTGACGACAAAAAATTAGTTTCAGATAACCACTTTATTTTTTATAATAACCTTGAATCTCCGGACAAATCAGTAATTCATACAGGAGATAACCTTACAGGAGAAGGGTCTGGAGATGATGAGCAAATCAAAATTGATCTTACAAAAATTGATGATGCTATCAAAGAAATTACAGTAGTGGTAACAATCCATGAAGCAGATGAAAGAAAGCAGAATTTTGGACAGGTAAGAAATTCTTTTATCAGAATCTTCAATACCGATACGAATGAAGAAATCTTAAAATATGAATTAGATGAAGATTTCTCAATCGAAACTGCAGTAGAATTCGGAAGAATCTACAACAGAAATGGAGAATGGAAATTTGAGGCTGTAGGGGCTGGTCAAAGAGACGGCCTTGACAAATTTGTATCAATTTATCAGAAGTAATCATCATGGATAATCAAGAAAATCAACCAATAGATCCTCTTGGATCAATTGAACCCCTTAAAACATTTGAGCCCGCTCCAATGGCTACCCCGAACATGCCTGTTCAAAATGCAGCACCGGCAGTTTTGGTAGATAGGGATGGAAATGTAAACCTGACTCAGATGCAGTCAGAAGAACGTCAGAAATATGAAGTTCTTGCGAACTCTATTGATGAAGCTAATCCGGGATCTATCGTAAATTTCGGTGCAGAACTTCAAAAAACATTAACCAACCAGAGTGATAGTTTCTTAGGAAATGTAAGAAGATCGAACTCTGGAGAAGTAGGTGGACTTATTAATGACTTATTGGTAGAGCTTAACTATGTAGACGTAGATGAGCTTCACGGAAATAAAGTTAAAAGTTTCCTGAGCAAGTTACCATTCATGAAGAAGGTGATCACTCAGGTAGAAAATCTGTTTGCAAAATATGATAAAATCATCAATAATATTGAGCAAATCTCTTATAAAGTAAATGCAGGAATCATTACTTCTACAAAAGATAATGCTGTTCTACAGACTATTTTTGAAAGTAATGTGAATTCCATTAAGCAGATCGAAGATCTTGTGATTGCAGGAAACATAAGAATGGAAAGAGCAGCAGTTGAACTTGCAGAAATGGAAGCCAGTCCTCAAAGTTTTCAGGATTATCAGATTGCAGATAAAAGAGATTTCATTGCAAGGCTAGATAGAAGAATGGCCGATCTTAAGGTAGTACGTGTCATCATGATGCAGTCGCTTCCACAGATCAGATTGGTACAGAATAACAACGTTTCTATTGCTGAAAAAGCACAAACAATTCTTACGACCACTCTTCCTGTATGGAAAAATCAGCTTTCTCTTGCCGTTGCTATGTACAGACAACAGCAAAATATTGAAATCCAACAGAAAGTATCTGCTACTACAGAAGAGATCTTAAGAAAGAATGCAGAACGTCTTGGTCAGAACTCTGTAAATGTTGCCAGAGCCAATGAGCAGACCATTGTATCTGTAGAAACATTGAGAGAAACAACTTCAATGTTGATCAATACTTTAAATGAAGTGAAACAGATCCAGAAACAAGGAGCAGATAACAGAAGAAAACTTGATCAGGATCTTCAGACATTGGAGCATGAATTAAAAGCGAATGTCAGAGGTTAATTTATAGGATACTAAGGTGGAGGAGGATGCAGCAACCATATTGTCACAAAGCAAAAGAAGGTTAACAAGACTTAAGCTTCTGGCTAATTTTTTTGAACATATTGATATCATATCAATTTACATCAAAACAGATATTATCCACAATCTGTTTCAGGAAAATACAGCCTTAGATTACAATAAACTGGAGCTTTTCCACCTGCAGTATACCGACAGTCTCATTGAGCTGCTTACTAAAATTAAAAGGCAGAAAGAAAACGATATGCTGGCTGTCATTAATGAAATTGGCATCAACAAAAAATATATTGCAGGCTTTGAAGAAAGACGGGTAGATAGTTTTCAAACTGACAGGAAGATGTACAGCGGTGTATTTTCCCAACACTTGAAAGCTTTGTATAAAGATCTTACAGAAGATATTTTTACGATCAACTGGGATAATGTACTGTATTTCCATAAGAAATATGCTCAGGAATTTTACAGAACAGATGCAGATGAATCTCTGCTCAAGACTGGAGCTTTTCCGGCGTATCAGTATAAAGATTATTCCATTGAAAGGAAATTGCTGGGAAGATTGAATATACAGGGTTTTAAAGTCCGTTTTGTTTGTGGTTACCTCATCGGAATTCATGAATACGAGCTTTTCAAGATCTTTCAGTCTGATGATTATTTTATTTTCGATATTGATGATAAAAAGCTTTATCTTTTCGACAAGGAACTGGATAAGCTTGATGTCTCTGAAAATCAGTCCAATCAGAGTGCTATTATCGATCAGCTTAAAACAAAAAATGAACAGCTGGAAAATAGTATGAACGAAAGAAAACGCAACCTGCCCATAGAAGTAGAGGGCGTTTTGAAAGACTATATCAGAAACTTGGAAAATATAGATATCATGAGCAAAATATTCGCCTTTGATGAAGAAACAAATATTCTGCGTGCAATGCTTAATTTGAATTTGAATAACAACTAAACATAAAAAGATGGCTATCAACTTACAAAAAGGTCAGAGAATCAACCTTAAAAAAGAAAACGGAGCTGAACTATCCCAAGCCTGTGTAGGAATCAACTGGGGAGCAATTGAAAAAAAAGGCCTTTTCGGAACTAAAAAAGAAGCAGTAGACTTAGATGGAAGCTGTATTTTATATGATTCCAACAAAAATGTTACAGAGGTAATCTACTTTGGAAACCTGAAATCCAGAAACGGTTCAGTAAGACATAGCGGAGATGACCTTACAGGAGATGTAAACGGTGATGACGGATTAGATAATGAAGTAATCACAGTAGATTTCAGTAATCTTGAGCCTAATGTAGACCATGTTGCATTGGTTCTTAACAGCTATCAAGGGCAGGATTTCGGAACTATTCCTTTTGCTTCTATCCGTATTTATGAGGGAACTCCTACAAACGTAAAAGAAGTTTTTGCTAAATATGATATTGCAAATGATGCTTCTTTCAAAGGACACGTTGCCATGGTAATGGGAGTCTTTTATAGAAGAAACGGAGAATGGAAATTCAATGCTATCGGAGATCCTACAGCGGATAGAAAGCTTGAGCAGACAATCCAAACGGTACAGATGAATTATTTATAATCATTTATAAATCAGAAAAGTAAATAAAATAGCAATATTTGTACTCAGTACATCTATTGCTTTTATCATATAATAACATAACTCAAGTGGAACATCAAAGTATTTTAGAACTGCACCCTGGCTTGGTGTGGGGATTTGCGATAACAGTTGTTATCATGCTACTCCTGGACTTAGGAGTATTCAACAAAAAAAGTCATGAAGTATCTTCCAAGGAAGCTACCATTTGGTCTATCGTATGGATCTCACTTTCAATGGTATTCTCAGGAGTCGTGTATTGGGTTTTCAATACAGACGGAACCCCAGAGAGTCATGCATTGGCAATAGAGAAATTTACACAGTATCAGGCTGCCTACTGGATAGAGAAGGCTCTTTCTGTGGATAACCTCTTTGTATTTATCCTTGTCTTTGGGTTCTTTAAGGTTCCGAAATTTCTCCACCATAAGGTTCTTTTCTGGGGGATTATTGGAGCGTTGATCTTCAGAGCAATATTTATTTTTGCCGGAGTAGGACTTATCAACCTTACTTATCTTCCTGAAATGAATATCTTCGGAGAAGCCGTAAAAATTAATGTGGTAATGGCCTTATTTGGTTTATTTCTTGTGTATGCAGGAATCAAATCATGGGGTGACGGTGGCGATGATGAGGACGAAGACTACAGCAATACAGCCGGTGCTAGATTGATTAAAAGCTTCTGGAAAGTTTCAGATAACTATGATGGAGATAAATTCTTCACGATTCAGAACGGTATCAAAATGGCAACCCCTCTTTTGGTAGTAGTTGGTGTTATCGAGTTTACAGACGTTCTTTTTGCAGTAGATTCTATCCCTGCAATTTTTGCAATCTCAAATGACCCGTTCATCCTTTATACATCGAATATCTTTGCGATTTTAGGACTTAGATCATTGTATTTCCTATTGGCTAATTTTATTCACATGTTTAGCAAACTTCCATATGGTTTGGCTATTATCTTGTCATTCATTGGAGTTAAAATGCTTATTGCCCCTTGGATCCATATTTCATCACCTGTTTCTTTAGGAATTGTAGGAGGTGTATTGGTAATCTCGGTTCTTTTATCTATTATCTTCCCTGAAAAAGAAGAAGAGAAAAAAGAAGAATTGGAAGAAAAGTAATCCTATTATAAATAGATATATGACCTCTGGGCTTAATACCCGGAGGTTTTTTTATGCTCAAAATAAACAATATAATTATTTTTAAAATAAATAGACAAACCTATCTGTCTGTTTGATTTTTTCTTTACCTTTGTTCAACAAAATATAAAAAACATGAGATCTCCCAGAGAAAGAATCATAGAAACAACATTTGATTTATTTGCAAAGCAGGGATATAATTCCACAGGGATAAACCAGATTATTGCAGATGCAGGAGTGGCAAAAGCGAGTTTCTATCTGCATTTTAAATCGAAAGAGGACCTCTGTGTAGAATTTTTAAAAGTACGACATGAATATTGGTTCAATGAACTCAATAACTTTTTAGCAAAAGAAAAAGATCCAAAATCTAAAATCATCAAAGCTTTCGATTTTCTGATTTATATGAATGAAAGAGAAAATTTCAGAGGTTGCAGTTTTCTTAATATTTTATCAGAGATTCCTACAGATAACATTAAAATCCTAAATGTGATTCAATCTCACAAAGCTGATCTTAGAAATTATTTTTTAGAAATACTCAATGAAGATGTGCTTTCTGATCATATTTATATGCTTTTTGAAAGCAGCATCATAGAAAGCCAGCTTTTCAAATCCAACGAGTTGATAGAAAAGTCCAGAAAAATAATCACCAATTTAATACAATAAACAATGGAACAGAAACATCCGCTTCCTCCTTTTACCCTTGAAACGGCAAAGGAAAAGATCCAAATGGCAGAAGATGCCTGGAACAGTCAGAATCCTGAAAAGGTCTCGAAAGCATATACCATCAATAGTGAATGGAGAAACAGAGATATATTCGTTAATGGAAGAGAAGAGATTGTTAGTTTTCTTCAAAAAAAATGGGAAAAGGAACTTCATTATAAACTTAAAAAAGAATATTGGGCACACACGGATAATCGTATTGCCGTTCGCTTTGAATATGAATATCAAACCAAAGACGGAAACTGGTTCAGAGCCTACGGAAATGAAAACTGGGAGTTTGATGAAAACGGTTTGATGGCGAAAAGATACGCAAGTATCAATGATTTGGCTATCAGAGAAGAAGAAAGGAAATTTTGATTAAAAGACTGTTGTAATAGCAGTCTTTTTTTATGATGAAAATTCATTTTCTTGTTTTATATTTGTCAAAAAATTAGGTTAATAATTCTATATATAAACTAATAATCATCTGAATTTTTCTTTCATTAGAAAGAGGATTTGGATACAAAACTTAAATACAAATGAGAAAAAATCGATCAATCGAAAAAGTATTCTTACTTTTTTTACTTATGCCTTTTCTGGCTTTTTCCCAATGTTGGAAAGAAATCTCTACAGGAAGATGGAACTCTGTCGGCTTGAAAAATGACGGAAGTCTCTGGACCTGGGGAAATAATTGGTATGGACAATTGGGTGATGGAACTAATGTTCTTAAAACAAGCCCGATTCAGATAGGAAATGCTAACTGGAAAAGTATCATATCAACTCCTGCAGAAGATTATGTTCTGGCTATAAAATCTGATGATTCGCTCTGGGGATGGGGAAGTAATTTTATGGGAATACTCGTGAGTACGACCAATGAAAATATAACCAATCCTATAGAAATCGGGAGTGCTGCAAATTTAAAGAGTGTGGCTCCAGGGGTACATATTTTAACTATACGAACAGATGGAACGCTTTGGGCTAAGGGAAATAATACTTTTGGGCAGTTAGGTGATGGAACGCTGACAGACCAAAATAATTATATTCAAATAGGAACAGATATCAATTGGAAATCAGTTGCGGTCGGAGCATTTCACAGTATTGCACTTAAAACAGACGGAACACTTTGGGCTTGGGGTTTTAATGCTACAGGGCAATTAGGAGATGGTACTACAATTGGAAAAAAAATTCCAGTTCAGATAGGAACAGATACGAACTGGAAAAACATATCAGTTGGAGCTAATCATACTCTTGCGTTAAAAACAGACGGCACAATTTGGGCTTGGGGATACAATAACAGCGGAAAATTAGGTGATGGAACAAGTACAGACAAAATTGTACCTACCCAAATAGGAACTGCCTCCGATTGGACAACTGTTTTCGCTGCAGTCAATCATTCATTAGCTATAAAGAATAACGGAACACTTTGGGCCTGGGGAGATAATATGACAGCACAATTAGGTGATGGGACATATCTTACTAAAATGGCCCCTATACAAATAGGTACAGATAATAATTGGAAAAGTGTAGTTGGTGGTTATAATCATACACTTGCTTTAAAAACGGATGGCTCACTTTGGTCTTGGGGAGATAATACCGGAGGACAGCTTGGAAATGGTACCAATGCTGAAAAAATCATACCTACAGCCATTTCATGTCCTACATCTATGACATTGCACGTAGGAGAAAATAGTAAAAAAAATGAAGAAATAATATTATATCCAAATCCTGCAAAAACTTTATTCATGATAAAAAATATATCAGGAATAAAAAATGTGAAAATTTATAATGAAGAAGGACGGCTAATAGATTCTTATTCTGATACAAATGTCATTAATATACAAGCTTTACCACAAGCTATATATTGGGTGAAAATAGAAGATATTAAAGGAAATATAATTACTAGAAAACTGATGAAGACTGAAGGAAAGTAATTTTTTTAATATACAGATAAAAAAGGGATAGTATTTATATTGTCTCTTTTTCTATTTTTGAATTAATTAGATATCAAACTCTTGTATTTTTGCTTCATCTATTCTTAACTCATCCATCCTTATTTCCCATGCAGAAGCTTATTTATTTTTCGTCTTGTCTGCACAGATACCTTATATGCTTCATCACGAAGTTTCTGTATCTTTCCTACCGGTTGAAAAATAGCCTTACTTTCAAACGGATTAAACGAAAGAAGCTCATTACTACAGTCACGAGGATCCAGTAAAGAATCCTTATCTATTTTTACTTCACCGATTTTAATGAAAGGCGAATTTTTCCATTCCACATTCAATTTATTGATAGGTTGGTCTTTCAAATCATAACAAAGCTGAATCAACACATCAGCCGTGAAATTATTATCTCGGAAATAATTTTTTAAAGCCTTTTTTGTATTTTGTTTTTTACCAATGTTTTTATCTACAGACTTTGGGCTTAGTTTTATTTTCATCATATGATCTCCCAAGCGATAGGCACCCACAGAATGGTAATCAAATGAAAGTATAAAATCATTTTTTTTGCTGGCCAGCTTTAACCCGTTTTTAATAAAAGAACCCGTTAAAATAGATGGAACCACTTTGATTATTTGAGTAACCAGTGGAAATAAACTGCTCCATTTTTTAATATAAAAATGATTAACGGCAGTAAATAGTTTTAGAAAAGTGGAAACGGAATTAACAGGAAACAATGGAAAATTAACCAGCGGATAATTGGAAAGCAAATTATTATTCTCATCCCTGATTTGTACGGCAAATCCGTAGGCTGGAATATCCTTTTTTGAGTTTTTAACTTTCAATTGAGCATTAGAAAACCTTATGATCAGATCAAACTTTTCTTTATCAAAAAATGGATGTAACGATTCCGGAATTCCCGGATCTATCCAGAATATTCCCTTTGCTACTGCATAGGTCTTTGCATGAGCATTTCTGGTAGCATAATTAACATCACTTATAGAAGAGGATTGTTCAACAAAATCTGCAATCGATTTTTTATTGATCTCCAGAAGTATCTTTTCCTCTTCATTAAGTTCATCGAACTTCTTGTTATATTTTAGTGGATTTGGCATTTAGTTTTTAAATTCAATTATAACACCAAGTTTCGGAATCTGTGTTAAGAGATTATTACAATTATTTGAATTTTAATGAAAGAAGAACGGAAAATAATAAATTGGGCATACTATTAATGCCTTATCTTAAAGAAATTAATATTTAAGTCGTTGAATTATAGCACTTCCCATTTCTTGCTTCTTACTTCCGGTAACAAATCTTATCTTTGTAAAAAATTATAATATGGGAGTAGCAGATATGTTATTTAAACGTAAAAAAGAATTAGCAGAAAAAAACCTTAATGATGGTAAGGAATATATGGAAGAGTATGGTAAGAGAGAAAGCGTAGTACAATTACCTAGCGGCTTACAGTACGAAATCATTACTGAAGGTGACGGGGCAAAGCCAGGACCTAAATCTACAGTAAAATGCCATTATCATGGAACTACTATTTCAGGAAAGGTTTTCGACAGTTCTGTAAAAAGAGGAACACCGGCATCTTTTCCTTTAAACAGAGTAATTAGCGGATGGACAGAAGCTCTTCAGTTAATGTCTGTTGGAAGCAAGTGGAGATTAATCATTCCTCCGCACTTAGCTTACGGAGATCAGGAAATCAGCAAAGAAATAGGCCCAAACAGTACGCTTGTTTTTGAAGTTGAATTGCTAGGAATTAAATAATCCTACTTAAAAATAGATTAAAAATTTACCTGAATTCAGGTAAATTTTTTTATTTGTACTATATTCGTATTGATAAATTGTAATGCAGCAGATTGACGATTTTAAATAATTCCCCAACTGACACACAAAAATAGATTGAATGAAAAAACTTTTTTATCTTTTTATTGTTCTCGGTCTGCTTACTTCTTGTGTTTCCAAGAAGAATCAGATGATTCAGCAGAATATATTAACCCTTAAGGACAGCTATTGTAAGGCTCCCTTTAAATATAATTACAGTAATAGAGTACCATCCCACAATTCTGATTCTATTTTATTGGCCAATAAGGATTTGAAAGCCATGTTCTCTGACCAAAGTATTCTAATCCTGAACGCTCTGGATAATTTGGATGAGGTTCATGACATTATGGATCTTAAAAAAGATTCATCCTTAGCTTCCCAGGTTAAAGTCTTACAGTTAAAGACCAAGATAAATAGCAAAATCACTATTGCCCTTACAGAATTGGATGCAGTAGCCGCAGAATTTGACTGCGAGGGAGAGAGAGTAGCCCAAATAGGAAACTATGTAGACAATCTTAATTCTTCAAGAAATAATAAACTGATCTTATACTCCATCATTGCAGGAGCAGCAGCTTCCATAGCCGGTGGAATTGTAAAAGATGAGGGCTGGAGCAATGCCATTGATATCAGTGGAGGGGTACTTGGGGCAGGATTTGGTTTGGCAACACTTAATCCAAAAGGAAAAAAAGTAGAGTTCATTCATCAAAGAAACCTTTTGAGGGATATTTGGAGAGAAAAACTAGAATCTCCGAATTTCCCACCATTTATCTGGTATATGTATACAGAGAAGAAGTTTTCCAATAGAGAAGAACGCTCCATTATTGGAAATATGAAAGAAAGATGGCTTCATTATCAATTTGATGATGATAATAATAAGGCTGATCAGTCTGTTATTTTTAGTGATGGAGGCTATTACAGGGCAGATGATCTTCATAACAGGGCTGCAATGCTTAATCAGATGCAGTCTGCAACAAGAACCATCAATCAAAATATCAATTATTTACTGCTGGATTTGGATAAATTAATCCTTTAAGAAAAAATTAACTGTAATAATATTTGTTACAATTAAAAATTTGTTTACCTTTGCAATGTAATTACAATGAATAATACAAGATTTGCTACGGCAGTACATATAATGACCTTATTGGCGAAAAGTCCTCAGGAATGGCTCACTTCTGAATGGATTGCCGGTAGTATTAATGTAAACGCAGTTATTGTTCGTAAGGAGATCAGTGTATTGAGAGAAGCCGGAATGATTGTTAGCAGACAAGGAAAAGTAGGAGGAACTCAATTGGCAAAAGGTGCTGATGCAATTACTATTTCCGAGATTTATAGAGCCGTAAAGAATACAGAGGTTTTAGGAAAGAAAAATCAGAATCCTAATCCTGCCTGTAGCGTTGGAAAAGAAATTAATACTCATTTAAATACATTATTTGAAGAAACAGATCAATTGGTTATTAAATTTTTAGGAGATAAGTCATTGCAGGAATTCGCGGACCAGTTCGAATAAAATTTTTTAACTATAAATGTAACAATATTTATTACAATTTAATTTAAAAAATAAAACATTATGAAAAAAGTAGCAGTAATCGGTGCAACCGGATTTGTAGGATCACACATCGTAAAAGAATTATCACAAAGAGGATATGCCGTAGAAGCTTTAGTAAGAGATGCATCTAAGGTACAGACACAAGACAATGTAACAGCAAAAAGCGTTGATGTAAACAATGTAACAGAATTAGCAGATGCTTTGAAAGGAAGTGATGCTGTTATCAGTGCTTTCAATGCAGGATGGACTAACCCTAACCTTTACAATGATTTTCTGAACGGATCTGAAAACATCGAAAAAGCAGTAGAAACATCAGGAGTAAAAAGATTAATTGTAGTAGGAGGGGCAGGAAGCCTTTATACACCGGATAATGTACAGATTGTAGATACACCAGACTTCCCGGATGCTTACAAGCCTGGAGCAACTGCAGCAAGAGATTATTTAAATAAAATCAAAGAAAACAACACACTAGACTGGACTTTCTTCAGCCCTGCAGTGGAAATGAACCAAGCTAACGTAGGAGCAAGAACTGCACAATACAGAACTTCATTAGAAACACCGGTATTTGATGAAAACGGAAGAAGCCGTCTTTCAGTAGAAGATGTAGCGGTAGTTTTGGTTGATGAATTGGAACAGAACAACCACATTCGCGAACGTTTTACAGCAGCTTATTAATCTAAAAGAACAAAAATGTTAAAAAGAAAATTATTATCACTCATTGCTATTTTAGGGTTTATAAGCATATTTGCAGGTAACCTTAAGGTAAAAGTGTATAACCCCGGAACCAAGGCTATTTTTCCAATTACCTCTACCATTATTTATGGAGATAAAGATGCTATGCTTATTGACGCTCAGTTTCAGAAGCAATATGCAGAACAGCTGGTAAAAGAAATAAAAGCTACAGGAAAAAACCTGAAAACAGTCTTTATCTCTCATAGCGATCCTGATTTCTATTTTGGACTGGATGTGATTAAAAAAGCATTTCCAAACGTAAGAATCATTTCTACCGCACAAACAGCTTATCTTATTTCTGCTTCAAAGGATGATAAACTGGCTGTTTGGAAACCTCAATTGAAAGCAGATGCACCATCAGAAATTATTGTTCCGGAAGCAGTAACTGCCATTCCTGACCTTGAGGGAAATAAAATTGAGATTAAACAAAACTCTGATGATCCTGCACACAGCTTTCTTTGGATTCCATCTATCAAAACAGTGGCAGGAGGGATTTCAGTTTCTATAGACTCGCATCTTTGGATGGCAGATACTCAGAATGTAAAGGCGATTGACCAATGGATCGGGCAAATTGATGCAATGAAGACCTTGAAACCTGAACAGGTAGTTCCGTCGCACTTTGCAAAACAATCTCTGTCTCCGGCATCTTTAGATTTTGTAAAAAATTACCTTGAAAACTATAAGAAAGCTGTTACAGAAAATAAAACCTCATCTGCAATCGTAGATTTTATGGTTAAGCAATACCCGAATCTTCCTGGTAAAGATGAACTGGGAATGGGAGCTAAAGTATTTCTGGGAGAGATGGATTGGGATTTAAAATCACCTTACCCTGCAATTGGTAAAAAAGTAGAAGTTGATTTTGGAGCTGTAAAATTCCTTTTGGATTTTAAAGATAACAAAACAATGACATTTACCGGAACAGCAGGAAGTTCAAAAGATAGTACAGATACAGTAGAATATACAGCAGTAGAAGTTGCAAAGAATGTGTTTATGGTATATTGGCATGAACCTCACTTAGGCTTCAATGTTACCCATATTGAAGATTACAACAAGAATATAGTATATTCTAGTATTGCAGGTCCTGATGGAACATTTACCCATCCGAAAGGAACACTCAAGATTCTAAAATAAAAAATATTTTAACATACAATCTGCAAGAGAATAAAATAGGCTGTCTTAAAAATGAGACAGCCTATTTTATTTTATAGATTCATAAACAATTTCGGATTCACCGGAGTATTGTTCTTATGTACTTCATAATGGAGATGAGGGCCCGTAGAGCGACCAGAATTTCCGGATTTTGCAATCACCTGACCTACTTTTACCTTATCATTTACTTTAGAAACAAGTTGTGATAAATGTCCGTAAAGAGTAGCTAACCCATTTCCATGGGAAACAATTACACAATTTCCGTAACCTCCTTTTTGTCCTGAGAAAATGATTGTTCCGGCAGCAGCAGCTCTTACATCAGAGCCAAAAGCTACAGCAATATCCAGTCCTTTATGGAACTGCATCTGATCTGCTTCAGCAGGTGGATTATTTTTTTCAACTGGAGCAGCCTTGGAAGTTGTAGTACCAGCAACCGCCTTTACGGTAGAGCTAGAAGTGCTGGAAGCAGAAGCAACTGGAGCCGCTTTGGGAGTTACCATTACCTTTACCTCTCTTTTATTTCCATAGCTGTCGGTAAGCTCAACAATTTTTTCAACAGGTTCAGCTTTTACTTCCGGTTTAGGAGCCGCTGGAGCCGCCGTCTTTGTTTCCGTTGCAGTACCTGTTTTTACAGAGGCATAAACCGTTCGGAATGGGATAGGATTTTTTCTTACTCCAAAATTAGAGGAAATGTATCCATCTGTTGGCATTCCCAAAGGAACCTGCATTAGTTTTTTCTGTAGATCCATCAGATACTGGCTGTATCGGTTGGCTTGTTTGGAAAGATAAATAGAATTGGCAATACTGTCCTGATCAAGCATCATTAGCTTTTCATTCGAGATGTCCTTAGATTTAAGGAAAGAATTAAGTTGAGCAACAGTTTCATCTACCAGTGTAAGATCTGTCTTCATCTTTAGATAATCTACACTGTCTTTTTCAGTGTTTATTTTTACAAGGTTTACTTCATAATTTTTGTCATCCCTTTCAGAGAAGAGCTTTGCAATAAAGATCCCTTGTGCAAAAACTACTAGTAAAAGTCCTCCCAGGAGAATGTTTACGTTCTTCTTGCTGCTTAGAAATTTTTTCATATTTCTTTTCTTAGAATTATTTAAAACGGTTTTGAAGCTGCAAATTTAATTAAAAATAAGTTTTGTGGGTTATTATTAACTAAAATTCAGTTTTTTCTGTATCTAACGTTGAATTAGATATTTAATTGTGTTGAGACGTTATTTTTTTCAGAAAGTGGTTTTTTCATGGCTTTAGGCACATCATTAAATCTTTGTTTAATATATTTGCAGTTCACAATCCAATTATGGCTAAAAAGAAAACAAATTCAGAATCTTCGAATCCAAAAAAGACTAAAAAGGACATTTCTGTAGGGGTAGTAGGAAGCGGAAGTTTTGCAACTGCTATCGTAAAAATGCTTGTTGAAAACTGTAAAGTAGTGCATTGGTGCGTAAGAAGTGAGTTCGTAAAAGGAGCAATTGAACTTCGTGGACATAATCCCACTTACCTTACTGCTGCTACTTTTAATCTTAAAAGTTTAAAGCTGACAACGGATATCAATGAATTGGTTTCTGCCTGCGATGTTATTGTTTTGGCAACACCATCCATCTACCTGTCCGATACAATGGATAAAATGACCTGTGATTATTCTGATAAAATCTTTATTTCAGCAATTAAAGGAATTATTCCTAAAGTGAATGATGTGGTTGCACATTATCTGCGTGATGAATTTAAAATCGGTTTCAGAAATCAGGCTGTTATTGCCGGTCCATGTCATGCAGAAGAAGTAGCTATGGAAAGACTTTCATACCTTACAATTGCTACTGTGGAAGATGAAGTTGCAGAAAAACTGGAAGGAGTCTTCAGTTCAGATTTTATTAAAGTACAAACCAGTAAAGATATTCTGGGAAATGAATATAGTGCCATTCTTAAAAATATTTTTGCAATTGGAGCAGGAATAGCAAGTGGATTAGGGTATGGAGATAACTTTACAGCAGTTTTTGTGTCTAATGCAATCCGTGAAATGGAGACGTTCCTGGAAGCCATCTATGAAGCACCAAGAGATGTGAATGAAAGTGCATATTTAGGAGACCTTTTAGTGACAGCCTACTCACTGTTCTCAAGAAATAGAAACCTTGGGAACCTCATCGGAAAAGGATATACTGTAAAATCTGCAATCCAGTCGATGAATATGGTGGCAGAAGGATATTATGCTGCAGATTCAATCTACAAAACAGCAAAACAAAAGAACCTTAAATTACCAATTATTGATACCGTTTATGCTATTCTTTATGAGGGAAAAAGTGCTGAAAAGCAATTTAAAAAACTGACTGCGAAATTGAATTAAAAAAAATAAGGTTTTAATCACTAAAACCTTATTTTCAAAATATTGTAAATCTAAACTTAAGCGCTTAGTGCTTAAGTTTTTTTTATTGGCTCATTTTAGTAATCAGAAGCGCTAAAGATGACCTTACATTAAGGTTGCTGGCTGTAAACCCGTTTCCTGTATCAAATTCAAATTTTTGTTTGATGGTTGTAGGAGCTGTTAGTTTTATAAAATAACTTCCCTGGAAAAAAGTAAAAGAACTTGATAACTGGCACATTCTATTGACTTCTGTGATTGTTGTTCCGGTTACTGCATTAGTAAGATAGGATCTTGTACACGTAAAGTTTTGAGAAAGATACTGTGTATTGGCCGTCCCATTATTGTTATTCGCATTGCTGGAATCTACAGAATAACGAATAATGTATGTACCAGCCGGTAATGTAATGGTAGAAGTATCTGTTCCCAGTGAAGCTCCGGTAATTTTATTGGATGCTACAGTGAAACTGGTTAAAGTATTATTGGTGCTTCCGGTAGGAATCAGAACGCCAGAATTAATAATCAGCGACATGTTTTGTGGTTCAGAACCGGAAAGGATAATACGTTGCCATCGATCTCTGATCCATATATAATAACCTTTAGGAAAGGCAGAAGCCCCTCCGCTGTTATAAATAATAAGTCCGTCTGTAGGATTGGAAATCG
This sequence comes from Chryseobacterium oncorhynchi, assembly GCF_002899895.1. Taxonomy (GTDB): domain Bacteria; phylum Bacteroidota; class Bacteroidia; order Flavobacteriales; family Weeksellaceae; genus Chryseobacterium; species Chryseobacterium oncorhynchi. The sequence continues at coordinate 231,731 of NZ_PPEI02000005.1, read as the reverse complement.
GAGATGAGGTACTGTTAAGGACTATAAGATCATACTGAGGAAAAAGAACCCCTTTATTTGACGAATTGATGTCCAAAACACTACTCGCATTGGGTGTGTTTGTATTGATGCCTACCTGTGCGTATGTATTTGTACAGAAAAGTAGGATAAAGATACAAGCAGTATAAATAGATGTTTTCATTTTACAATTAATTATTGGTTAAGTGCTGATCTTTGGATGTCAATCTTTGCATTGGTAATAATAATCTCCCCATTATTGGGAGTAGTACCGCCTGCTCCCGATTGATAAGTGCCTCCTGCATCATGAGCAATGGCAGGCATTAAAATAATGGGAGTGGCTGAAGTGGCTACAAAAGAAAAGCTTAAATTTAAAGTATGTGTTTTATTACTGGCTATCGATTGTGCATTGATGCTAATCGTTTTTCCATACTGATTTCCGTTTGACGGATCTATGAGCTTTACTAAATATTGGTGCAGATGAACAGGTGTTCCTCCAATTCCTGCCGTTGTACTTTCAATAGCTGTTTGTATGTTTAAACATACATTGACAAGATAGCCGCTATTGCCCGGAAGAGTAATGATTCCATTAGAACTGTTGTATAAAGCGCCAATATCATTAGACACTACGGTAAAAGCAGCATCATTGAAATTTTTGTACGTTCCGTTGGCAAAACCTCCTAATATATTATAATCGGTAGTTCTCTGAAGCATCATGTAACTTACAAGGTTGTAAGTGTCAGACAGTTGGGTCCATCGGTTGTTTTTCCAAATATAGAAACCAGGGCTGATTGAATTTCCCTTATTGTATACTACGAGTCCTTCGGCAGGATTATTTACCGGAGAAGTATTGCTCAATATATCTACAATGTCGACCCTTGGAAGAAGAACTCCCTTATTCGTAGCTTGGGATACTTCCAAAACAGCTGAGCTATTAACAGTAGTTTTCCCAATAGCAACCTGTGCATATATTACTTGCGCTATGATTAATAATAGCAGGATATAACTTTTTTTCATACGTTCCATGTTTTTATAGTTGGGATATTTTAATATAAGATCCTGTAGGAATTACATTCACTAGGTCATAGAAAGTACTGTTTTGCATTCTTCCTAATCGTAGTCTTAGGCCTCCTATAATATTCGCGTTGGCATTGGCGGGTACACTATAATAATATGACCATGTTGCCAGGTGATTGGTACTCACTTTGGAAACAATAGGGACTTCTTTTCTTGTATTAGCACCCCCGGTAAATGTATTAGTCGTGTTGTTATATGTATCGTTGGTGAAATCTATAAAATATCCCATCAGATAATATGTACTGCCTGTAAGAGGAGCGGTTCCTCCTTGTCCTGAAGGAATTTCCTGAGGAGAATTTAGATTAAGATTTACCTCTACCAGGTAATTTCCTTGTGGAAGTACTAAAGAATACCCTCCTGAAGTAGTATTCTGAACCACTTTGAAGCCATTAATGTTGGATACACCAGAGATTAAAGGCTGATTAACCATAAGTTGGGCATTGGTCCCTGCTACAGCATTATCCAATACAGATAATGATCCTGTAAAATCCAGATACGCTACCTTGGGAGTATTTTCTGCATCAATGGTACTTTGCCATTGATTAGGAGTAGTGGCAGTACTAAAAATATGCAGTGCCTTATTGTTGCTGTTGCTGCCTCCGTTAAATCCAATAAGACCATTGGCAGGTGAAGCCACTGGAGAGGTAGTGCTCGTCAGATTAGCGATGTTAAGATTGGGAAATAATAAGCCTTTATTTCCTCCTGAGATGGTTATGGCCGGAGCTGTAGTATATCCGCTTCCGCCAGTATTGATGGTAACGCCAGTTACAGATCCATTTGTAAGGGTTGCTGTAGCACGGGCCTTAGAGCCTCCGTTTACTATTGATCCGCCTCCATAAAAATTGATGGTTGGAGGAGCTGTATAGCCACTTCCTCCGTTGGTGATGGTAACACCGGTTACAGCACCTCCTGATATAGTAGCGGTAGCGGTAGCCGGAACTCCATTAAAGTTCTCAATATGCAGAATTGCACTGGGGTCCGGTGTGGACGTGTTGATTCCTACATTTCCGCTTTGGGCTAATGCCAGGGTAGCGAAAAATGTACTAACGAAGTTAATAATTTTCATCTTTACTATGTTTATAAGATAATTTTAATTAAATACCTAGTGGAATATGTATTAAATCAATTGAAAGGTACGTAAAAAAAACAACTGTTTTATGATTTTAATGTAGAATTATGTCTACAAAATTGATTATTTTTCAATAAAAAGTGATATTTAATAAGTAATATGTAATGTTTTTTCACTTGTTGTTGATAAAATATATTAACGTAAATGGTTATGGTTAAAGTATTTATTATGATAAACTTAAATAAACTTAATTTTTCATAAAATTCAGAATTTAGAAATAAAGTTTAATTATTTACCATTTAGTGAATTAAATTAAGATTGATTTTTAATTTTTTTTTAATAATACCATATGCGATCAATCATTTCAATGATGTTTTATTGAAAATTTCGATGGTTTTTTGTTGTGTACTAAAGAAGTGTTTTTGTTGGAAAAAATAACGTGTTAAAATCGTTAAACGCGTTCCTCTTTTTAAAACTTTTCCCGAAATTTGAAGTAAAATTTAAAATTATGTCACAATCGCTTACAAGCAGAACACCGAAACCTAAATACGACGTTGTACTGATAGGGGGCGGAATCATGAGTGCAACGCTAGCTACACTGCTCCATGAATTTGATCCAAATCTTGAAATTGCCATCTTCGAAAGACTAGGAAGATTTGCCAAGGAAAGTACAGCAGCATGGAACAACGCCGGAACAGGGCACTCCGCATTTTGTGAGCTAAATTATACACCTGAAAAACCTGACGGAAGTATTGATATTAAGAAAGCAGAAAGTATCGCAGAACAGTTTGAAATTTCAAAACAGTTTTGGGCTTATTTACTAAATAAGGGTTATATTCAGGATCCAAAAGATTTTATAAACTCTTGCCCACACATGAGCTTGGTATTTGGAGAAAAAGATGCTGAATATCTTAAAAAACGTCATGATAAAATGTCTGAATCTGTCCTTTTCTCAGGAATGGAATTTTCTTCAGATCATGAGAAACTAAGAGAATGGATTCCTTTGGTGATGAGCAAAAGAAACAAGTCTGAAATAATGGCTGCTACTAAAATGGACATGGGAACGGATGTGAATTTCGGGACATTGACCAGAAAAATGGGCAGACACCTTCTTGAGGATTCTAATGTTGAGGTTTTCCTATACCATGAAGTGAAAGATATTGATCCAAAAGAAAATGGAAAATGGGAAATGAAAGTGAAAGACCGAATTAATAATCACAAGCAAGAGGTTACCGCTGACTTTGTATTCATTGGAGCTGGAGGATATGCACTTCAGCTATTGGATAGCTCAGATATTAAGGAAAGTGAAGGATATGGAGGTTTTCCTGTTTCAGGACAGTGGTTGGTAACTCATAATCAGGAATTGGTAGAGAAGCATCAGGCTAAAGTATATACACAGGCAACAGTGGATGCTCCGCCAATGTCAGTTCCACACCTTGACCTTAGAATCATTGATGGTAAAAAAGCACTTCTTTTCGGACCTTTTGCAGGGTTTTCTACAAAATTCCTGAAAGAAGGAAGTTATCTTGATTTACCTGAAAGTGTGAACACCAAAAACCTAAAATCCTTGTTTGGTGCATGGTGGCATAATATTCCTCTGACTAAATACCTTATCCAGCAGGTTGCGATGACGAAATCTCAAAGAATGCAGCATTTGAGAGAATTTATCAAGGATGCCAATGAAAATGACTGGGAATTGAAAGTAGCAGGACAGAGAGTTCAGGTCATCAAAAAAGATGAAAAAGACGGAGGTAAGCTGGAGTTTGGAACTGAAGTAGTTGTTAACAAAAGTGGGACTATTGCTTCTTTATTGGGTGCTTCACCGGGTGCTTCAACAGCTGTATATGCAATGCTGGATGTTCTTGAAAAATGTTTCCCTGAGAAACTGAATGGAGAATGGAAAGACAAGCTGCTTGAAATGGTTCCATCATATGGACAAAAGTTGGCAGAAAATCCTGAACTTACTGAAAAGGTGAGAAATTATACAAAAGAAAAACTAGAATTAGAATACTAACAACAGTAATGAGCAATGGATAGATATACTTATTCATTGCTTATTATTTATTACTTATAAAAAGGTGGAAGAAGTCATTATTAAACCGGTTATTGCAAAGGAACTCCTGGAATCTCTTCAGGCCAAAACAGAAGAAGAGAAACAGGTGATTGTACACTGTTGTTTTCCGGCATCACCATTTTTAGGAAACCTGATCAGGATTTGGCATTCAACCTATCTTTTTGATAATCAGTCTGAGCATAGAAGTAAAATGATTCATGCGGAGAATATTTCAATTTCTCCTTATTGGACACCGGTTCCGTTTATGAAAGATTTTTGGTTTACCCTTATATTTTCAGGACTTCCGAAAGATTGTAAAAGTTTTGATCTAAAGGAAGTTATTCCTGAAGAAGGCGGTTTTTTTGTAGAGTCTATTAAAAGAAATTCCTCCGACGTCTATCGTGTAAAAATATCAGAATCTTATTAAATCATGAAAATAAGAGAAGAAAAGCTGGAGCAGATCATCCAATGGGCCGAGAAGAATCCGGATATTCGTGCTGTTCTTCTGACAAGTTCATTGGTCAACCCGTATGCTCCTGTGGATAACTTCAGTGATCTTGATGTGGAGCTGGTTTTTGAGAACAGAAATGGCTACGAAGTTAATAATGAATGGATCCGTCTTTTTGGAGAACCCATTTCTATGATAGAAGAAAATGATACGGTCTTTGATGGAAAACACGCCATGAAAATGGTATTGTATAAAGACCATGTAAAGGTTGATTTTAAGCTTTATCAGGTATCAGAATTTTGTGATGAAGTTAAAGAAGAGGTACTTCCGACAGATTGGGATCTTGGATATAAAGTTTTGGTTGATAAAGATGGTTTAACTAAAGATTTGAAGGCTCCAACGTATCAAACTATCATGATTCATAAACCTACGGAACAAGATTTTAAGCAATTGTTTAATGATTTTTGGTGGGATACAACCTATGTAGCAAAATGCCTTAAACGGGGCGATATTTTTTATGCTAAATTCATGTCTGAGAATATTTTACGGACAGATTATTTGGTTCCTTTAATTGAATGGTATATTTCAAGTTCCCATGGCTGGAATAATATCACCACCAATAAACATGGGAGATTGTTCAAAAAATATCTTTCTACCGACATGTGGAATAGGGTAAAGGCCACTTTTTCAGGAAGTGATATTGAAGAAAATTGGCAGGCTCTGTTTGCTTGTGCAGATCTTGTGCATGAGCTAGGAACTGATTTAGCTGAGAAACTTAATTTTACATATCCTGCCCAACTTGAAATGGATATCCGAAACTATCTTACTGAAGTAAAAACAATGCCCTAGCTCTAGGCAAATTCATTCTGTTTAATCAGATTTTCAATGCAATATTCTGCAATGGCTGTAATGGTTACGAATGGATTAACTCCAATTGTTCCAGGAATAAGTGAGCCATCCAAAACATACAGATGGTCATGATCCTTTAGTTTTCCAAATTCATTGGTAGCTTCACCCAATACACATCCGCCAAGTGGATGATAGCAGATATCCGCTCCAAAGCCATTGTTGAACAGAAAATGACTTCTGGTGCCACCATTGGCCTTATTCATTTTTCTGACAAAGTATTTGGCATTTTCCCTCATTTTAACCGTGTTACTTTCATCCCAATTCAATTTCAGCATTTGGTTGGCTTTATCATAGGCTACTTCTCCTTTTTTATCTACTCTGTTAATTAACAAATATAAAGCTGTTGCAACATCCATTCCCATTGGTAAAGGAGCAATTTCTGTGAAAAAAGGATGCTCCTTATCTTCCCAGTTATCAATTCCGCCCACAGGAATTGTAGATTGTTTTGATCCTGTTCCTCCGGATAATGGTTTTACCCAGTTTCTTCCGGTCATGAAATTACCATTGTTGCCCCAGTTTTTTCCTATTTTCTCATGAATCGGAAGATTATTTATAGCGTTGGACCGTAGAAGAAGTTGTAAGGTTCCCATGGTTCCTGCCGAAAGAATCAATTTTTTACAATGAAAAATTTTATCAGTGATTACATTTCCGGAGGTGTCAATTTGCTGAGCATTTAATGTATAGCTTTTATCATTATTAAGTTTAATATGATCCACTTTATGGAGGTCGAGAATTTCAAGGTTTCCGGTTTCCAGAGCTTTTTTAAGGTAAGTTTTGTCTAAACTGTTTTTGCCATGGTTATTCCCATAGATTACTTCTGTATTCAGGGCTGATCGGGGAACTTCATTACGGAATTCTTTTTCCATATACTTAAAATCATATACATTAGGAACCCGCATTGTTTTAAAACCTGCTTTATGTGCCTCTTCTTCGCCTACTCTTGTAAACTTGTAATAAGGACAGTCTTTTAAGAATTGTTCATCAATGACATTCACCTTGAGTTCTTCCCGTACCAAAGGAAAATAATGGTTGTAAAATCTTTCAGTATCCAGATTGGGAAAAACTTCTTTAAAGTAATCTTCTTTAGGAGTTACGGCCATTCCTCCATTTACCAATGAACCTCCACCAACACCTCTTCCAACCCAGATATTGATGTTATCGAAGTCCAGACGGTCAAGTGTTCCGGTAAAAGGGGTTAAAGAGAAGATATTCATGAAAGGAGCAATGGTTTTCTTTTTCAACCAAGCTGAGCTTTTTCCGGGTTTTAAAAGATTAGAAAACGGAATTCCTGCTTTCTCCCAGTTAAGGCCCATTTCCAATAAGACAACCTTTTTTCCGGCTTCACAAAGTCGTAAAGCAGAAACAGCGCCTCCATATCCGCTTCCAACAATAATGATGGGAGCTTCTACCATTTCTTTTATGGCATTGGTTCTTCGTTCAGCCGCCTGAAAAAGATCAGATTGAAGAAAATAAAAACCGGAAATTGCCAGTACGGTTGTCTTAATGAATTCCTTTCTGTTCATGGGCTTTGGTTCTCAAAAAGTATGCTAGATCAAAAGGAATATATTTTATTTAAAACAGATTATGCTTTTTTATTACAATTTTAACTTTTCATACCCTGAAAAATTCATAGTTTTACTTATAATTTTAAAGTTCATGAAAAAATATATATTGATCTTCTTTCTTCTTCCTTTATTGACTTTTTCTCAAAAAATGGTCTCACAGGAAATAATGGATGTTAAGAAATTTCAGAAAGATCTTGATACTGAATATCTGGATTCTAAGACTACACCTTTACGTGGGGATAATTTTACAAACTTTAAAGGACATCCTTTCTTTCCATTTGAGATGAAATACAGGGTGACTGCAAAATTTGTTAAAACAAAAAGAGCCAAGCCTTTTGAGTTGCCTACTTCTTCAGGTAAAACAAAATCTTATAAAGAGTATGGAAAAGCAACCTTTGAATTGGATGGGAAACCTTATACTTTGACTTTATATCAAAGTCTGGACCTTATTAAACAGGAGAAATATAAAGATTATCTTTTTCTTCCATTTAGAGATGCTACTAATGAAAAGGAAACCTATGGTGGTGGAAAATATATGGATCTGAAAATACCGAAAGGAAATACTATTCTTTTAGATTTTAATCAGTCCTATCAACCGTATTGTGCTTATAATGCTTATGATTATAACTGTCCCATTGTTCCGGAAGAGAATAAACTTCCTGTAGAAATACGTGCCGGAGTAATGTATGAAGATATTTATCATCACTAGTTATGATCAGGTTAGAATTCTTTAAGCAGGAAGACCTTTCAAAGGTTAGTTATAGCTTAGATGAGAATCAGTTACGTTTTACAGCAACAGCAGAACAGGCCTTGCAGAATATTGAAAAAAGGGATGATAATGATGCATTTCCTATTACCATTTTGGAGGATGAAATTCCTGTAGGGTTTTTTGTTCTTGATTTTGGCAAAGATAAATTTGAGCTTACAGATAACAAGAATGCCGTTCTGATAAGGTCTTTATCTGTGAATCCTGAAATGCAGGGAAAAGGAATGGGAAAGCAGGCTATGATGCAGGTGGATGACTTTATAAGGCATCATTTTAAGGATTGTAATGAGATTGTCTTGGCTGTCAACGAGAAAAATGAATTAGCCTATCATATCTACCTTACAGTTGGATATATTTATGAAGGAAAAAACAGAATTGGAAGAAGCGGACCTCAATATCTGATGTATAAAAAAGTTTAATAAAAAATAATCAGGTTAGAGTTCACCTTTAAACTATTCAAATATCTGTTGTATAACTTCTAAAGAGGTGGGATTTTTAAAGTCAGAGATATGATAATGGTAATATATCAAAAGACTATCGAGAAAATCTTTTCTTAGAGAAGAATGAATTTTTGTTGCATAAAGGTTCTCAGTACAGAGTACATTTTTCCATATCGCAGAAATTTCTTCACCAAACAGTTGGTGAGTAGGAGCCATGGAAAAGGTTCCGGTTTCCGGATCTAAAAAATTACCTTCATTGATTAAAGGAGCCACACCCTGAATTTTTAATATCATCATTAAAAAAAGCAAATGTGACTGGTAGTTTTTATTTTCCAGCTCTTCAATGAATCTTTCTATGCTAAGAAAAATAGTTGGGTTTTTATTTTCAAGCTTAAGGATTTGGTTTAGAAAATCTGAAATAAAGAATATAACGGTGTTTGCTCTTATATCCGAATCAACATCACAGTTTTTTACCAGTTCAAATTTTGAAATAGAATGTATCCCATTTCCTCTTACAGGATTGATTGAAAAAGTAAGTTTATTCAATGGCTGCAGGAGGGCTTTCTTTTTATTTCTTTTAGAATATATTCCTTTCAGAAAATAAGTCTGAAAACCATCCTCTTCTGTAAAACAATGCAGTACCGCATCATTTTCTCCATATTTGATAAATGATAGTAAAAAACCGTTTTGTGAATTCATTAATTAACCACTCCTATTTTAGCTGTAGCTTTATCAGAGCCGTCCTCATTGGTCATCAATACAAAGTAAATTCCGGAAGCAACTCTGGTTCCTTTATGGTTATTAAGATCCCATTCATAATATCCTCCTCGTGCCACAGCTGAGTGTACTACATTTCCTGCAGCATCAGTGATTCTTATGTTTGTTTTTTCTGCTAAACCTTTAATAGTAACTTTTCCTTTGAAATTAGAGTAAACAACAGGGTTAGGATAAACCACAACATCCCCGAAATTAGCATTTACATCAGAAACATCACTCTGATAGGTGACAATACCTTGATAGGTCACAAAATATACTTTACCAGTCTTCTTATCTACTTTTATATCTGTAACACTATTGGTTGGTAGGGGAGAGTTTTCTCTTGTAAAGTGTTTGATGGTTTTTTGACCATCAGAAGATAGATAATAAACACCACCTCCTTCTACGGAAACCCATTTGTAATCTCCGCCATCTACTTCAACCTGTAAAATGTGAGAATCTCTAAAAAGTTCTTCACCAAGGCCATTTTGCTCTATTATTATAGGATTAACCTGAGGAGCCGGGGTTTTTATTTCTGAGGCTGCGTTAGATAATATCCTTAAGCCACTATCTGTACCAATCCATGCATCACCGGATTTATCAATGGCTACAGATACTGTTCCATTAGAATTTCCAGCAAATCCGTTTGATTCTTTTAAGATATAATCATTGTCGTCAGAAATATTAAGAGCATCCTTATAATCGCATACCCAAAAGGCATTAGCTCTTGATAGAGGAATCCATAACATATTTTCGTAAACGATCGGTTTCTGTATTCCTAGAGTTTTGAAAGAAAGTTCCTTAGTGATAAAATCATCTTTAGCTTTGTCATACATGGCTAGAACTGGGGCGCCATTTTCACCATAGGCAATAGATACAAAAATATTGCTTTTAGAGTCGGTTGTAATACCCACAGCACGTCTGTAATATGGAGTAGCCTGCAGGTTATAGTATTTTACAAAGTCAAAGTCCTTATTTCCCGCATTGTACTTCATTTTATAAACTCCCTGTCCAAACATGGTATAATTTGTGAAAAATATCTCATTATTATCAAAAGGACTTATTACAGCATCTAGTACATTTATATTTCCTAATTTATTAAAATAAGATGAGTAAAGCCATTCTGTACCATTGAAATAGTAGAATCCTGGTTTTTGAGGAATTTCTACTGGGAAATTATATCTATCAGCTCTTGCTCCACTGGATACAAGAAGTTGATTATTGTCGTAAAGATTTATCTTATGTGCAAAATTGAAATTAGGGCCTGATGGTTTGTAGGTTGTATTACCCTCGTCTTTTATTCCGGATAACGTAGTTCCTCCAAATATTTTTCCGTTGGCGATAATAGATGTATTACACTTTTCACCAAAATCTATAGCGTTAGAGTAGGTTCCATTGATCCCAAAGGTATATACCCTGCTATCAGTAACTACAATACTGTTAGAGTTTACTACCACATCATTGATGTTTCCAAAGCTGGTAGGAAGCTGCATGGGGGTACCATTGTTATAGATGAAAGCTGCGGTAGCCGATGAAAATACTAATTCAGATTCAGAATCAATATGTCTAAATGCTCCGGGAATTTCTGTAGTCCAGGTAGAAAATACAGGAAAAGTCGTATTCAGTTCATGGCTTTTTAAACCTGTATTTGTTACAGAGTATACCTTGTTTCCAAATATGGTTGCTTCGTTACTTGCTTCGTAAACACCTGCAGTTAAGAAAAATGATGAGTCACCAAATTCTTTCTTCTTTATATTGAATATAGAAACCCCATAACCTACTGAAATAACAGCCTGATCCCCTGTAATAGAGATATGGTTGATTTTTTTGTTCCCATTATAGCCAGCGGCAATAGGAATGTCAACAATATATTTGATGTCATTTGGAGTAATAACATCCATAGAGCCATTTTCATAGCCAATAACTCCTATCTTACTTTTTGGATCATAATCAAATGCGGTGATTCCCACATTATGCAGACCATTGACTTTAGATAACTTCGTAATCTCTCCTGTTGATATTGTATAATAGAAGATCCCGTTTTCTGTCGCAGCTATTATTTTTCCATTGTCTTCCTTCATGGCTAAGACATTATTATAGGAAAAGAGATCTGCCCATTTTTTTGATGAAATGACCTGAGCTTTTGTAAACTGCAGGGATGCTAAAATACCAAGAGAAATTAAAGAGAGTTTTTTCATATTATGCTATTATGCTACTGTCAATTGCCTGATTATTCCAGGAGATATGCTTTATGTTTTTGTTTGTATCAAAATAAAAATCAATTCTACCCAAAAGAAGACCTGCCCAGCCTACCTGATTAACAAGTACATTTTTGCCCTGTCTGTTGGTGAACGTTTGAGGTTCCGGTAGAAATGTATGCGTGTGGCCCCCTAAGATAATATCAATATTTTCTGTACTGGCTGCTAAAATTTTATCACTTATCTTACTAGGTTCATCCTTATAATCATACCCAATGTGCGAAAGACAAATGACAAGATCACATTTCTGTTCATTTTTCAAAAAGTTTGAATAATGCTGTGCTACATCAATTGGATTAGAATAAACCGTTTCACCGTATTGTTTCTTACCCACAAGGCCATCCAATTGAATTCCAACACCGAATATTCCTACTTTGATTCCATTTTTGTTGAAAATCTTATAAGGAGAAGTTTTTCCGTCCAAAATAGTATTTTTAAAATCATAATTGGAACAGATAAAAGGAAATTGTGCATTAGGAAGAACCTTTAAAAATCCATCAAGACCATTGTCAAAATCATGATTTCCCATAGTAGAAGCATCATACTTCATCATGGACATTAATTTGAATTCCAGTTCCCCACCAAAGAAATTAAAATAAGGAGTTCCCTGGAAAATATCTCCTGAATCAAGAAGTAAAACATTGCTTTCCTGATTTCTGATTTGCTGAATTAAGCTTGCTCTCCTTGCAAAACCTCCCTGATTGGGATTCTTTGTATAACTTGCATCAAAAGGTTCTATTCTGCTATGTTGGTCATTCGTGTGAAGAATGGTCAGTTTATTGGTGGATTTTAAGTCAAGAATGTTTAATTCTTCCGCCATCATCATATTGGGAGCTAAAGCCATTGCTAAAGATCCACCACCTATTGCTTTTAAAAAACTTTTTCTATCCATTACTTTTTACCGATAAAATTTAAACGAACATCTGTAGCAGGAACTATTTCAGGATTTTTTTTGAAATATTCAATATATAGATCTCTAAGTTTCACTCCTGTTGGGATTGCTTCTCCTTTCCCAAAGAATTTCATATTATCACCTCCCAGAGCAAGATAGTCTGAAGTAGCAATATAGTAGTCTTTGTTCGGATCTATTGTTTTTCCGTTAACTAAAGATTGGGTTAACTGTCCGTTTTTTGTTTCAATATATAAGTGAGAAACAGGGTTGTTTACCTGTGTTTTTGCATAATATTCAAAAAGTCCGGGTAAATCCGCACCTTTCATTTTCACAATAATCAATTCATTTTCAAAAGGCATTACTTCAAAAACATTTTTCAGCATAATGTCACCTTTCCCAATAGTAGTACGAATTCCTCCGATATTGATTAAAGCTGCATCTACATTTTGCTTAAGATTAGCCTTTGTCCATTGATCTCCTCCTTCCAAAGTATAATCAGCTAAAAGATTTCCTAGATTGCTGTTATCTCCCTGTTTTGTAAGATCTACATTGGTATGAGAGATCTTCTGGTTCATTTCTTTATCCAGTTTTTGCTTATAGGGTTCAATAAACTTTACAAACTCCTCATCATTTTTTAGCTCATTATTAATAGAAATATTTTTCTGGGGCTTTACATTCGCAAGCTGCGATGTAGACGCTGTTTTGCATGCAGTAAGCGTTGCCAGAGCAATTCCTAGTAACAAGAATTTATTTTTCATAATATCTTTTAGTATATGCAAATATAACTATATGTATAATAAAACATTATTATTTATTATAAATTCTTAGTGTAAATGATTAAATTTGGCGAAAATAATTCGAACAGATGAGCATTTTAAAAGGAGTAGGTGTTGCATTGGTAACGCCCTTTAATGAAGATTTATCCGTTGACTTCGACAGTTTAACTAAACTTGTTGAATACAATATTGAAAACGGAACCAATTATTTGGTAGTATTAGGAACAACAGCTGAGGCTGCAACGCTTTCTGATGATGAGAAGAAACAGGTAATTGAACATATCATTAAGGTGAATAATAAACGTCTTCCTCTCGTATTGGGAATAGGCGGAAACAATACTCTTGAGGTCAAGAAACAGATAGAAGAAGCAGATCTTTCTGCATTTGATGCCGTACTTTCTGTATCTCCATATTATAATAAACCCAATCAGGAAGGTCTTTACCAACACTATAAATTATTGGCTTCTACAGGGAAAAATATTATTATATACAATGTTCCGTCCAGAACAGGGCAGAATGTTGATGCAGATACCACAATTCGTCTTGCAAAAGAATTCCCAAATCTATTCATGATCAAGGAGGCAGCACCAAATCTCTTACAATATTTTGATATCCTTAGAAAGAAACCTGAAGGTTTTTCATTGGTTTCAGGAGATGATGAATATACACTTCCTGTAACTTTAGCAGGAGGAAATGGAGTAATTTCTGTGATCGGACAGGGGTATCCAAAAGAATTTTCTACCATGGTACAATTGGCATTTGATGGGAAAGTAAAAGAGGCCTATGAAATTCACAATAAATTGGTTGAGATCACACGCCTTATTTTTGCAGAGGGTAATCCTTGCGGTATCAAAGTGGTATTGGCTGAAAAAGGAATTATTAAGAACTATCTAAGACTTCCATTAGTTCCTGCATCAGAGGGTCTATATGCTAAAATTAAAGCTGAAATGTCAAAAATTTAATTGATGAAATCGCTAATCGTTGATTTTAATCTCAATTTGAAATTCATTCATTTATGCGATAAAATTGATGATTTACAATTGACAACATATAATTAAGTGAAAGGCTTCGGCTTTTCACTTTTTTTAATCATAATATTAAAAATATGAAATTAACAAAAGCAACTGAAGAGAACGTTTCATTAATTCAGGATCTGGCCCGCCGAAGCTGGAAGAATGCTTATGCAGAGATTCTTTCTGAAGAGCAAATGGAGTATATGCTTTCTGAAATGTATTCTAAGGCTGAACTTGAAAGCCAGCTCCAAAATCCTAACTACCAATATTACCTGATTTTAGATGAAGATAATAATTCCTATGAAGGATTTATTGGATACGAACACAATTATGAAGACAAAACGACAAAGTTGCATCGCATTTATCTGATTCCGGAAAGCAAAGGAAAAGGGTTAGGAAAATTAGCACTTCAGTTTTTAAATAAAAAAGTTTCTGAAAACGGAAACAAAAGAATTATCCTGAATGTGAATAAATATAATGCTGCAAAAAACTTCTACGAATCCCAAGGATACAGGGTTTATGATGAGGGAGTTTTTGATATCGGGAATGGGTTTGTAATGGATGATTTCTTAATGGAATTTCTAATTCACGATTAATTGACTTAAAATTCTGTAACTTTATCCTGTAATTCTATAACAAGTGATTTCTTTTTTTGATTCATCTTTGTCTCAGAACCAAATCACTTATAACAATACATTCATATGCTTGGTTTTGAGCTTATTTAGCTTTTTATCAGTATATTTTTTTCATCCTTAGTGTTTAAATTCCTGTATTCTTTAATACAGGAGTTTTTTGTTGCTACGTAAAGTTTTAAAAAATATAACGCTATTTCACTTTTACTTGAAATAAATTATTATATTTACTAAAAAAATAGGCTTACTAATACTAGGATGAAAATGTACGTTAAATTTGATTTCAATGCCCTCTGTAAGAAGGTATTGGACGAAAAACTGAAAGAACATGGGTTGAAATACCGCTTGCTGAATTTCGGTGAGGTAGAGTTCTATGAACCCTTTACGCAGGAACAACATAATCTTTTTAAGAAAAATCTTGGAGATTATGGTATTGAGATCATCGAAAGCCAAAAAACGGCTTTAGTACAGAAAATAAAAGATGTAATTGTAGAGCTTGTCTTTTCTGAAGAGATTATTCCGGTAAAGGCATCTATTTATATTTCTGAAAAACTGAATCACAGCTATGGATATCTTTCTAACCTATTTTCAGAAGTGGCTTATACATCCATAGAAAACTTTATCATTCTCCAGAAAATAGAACATGCTAAAGCATTGATCATAAGAAACAAACAAAGCCTTACAGAAATAGCCCATAAGCTGAATTACTCCAGTGTAGCCCATCTAAGTACACAGTTTAAAAATACAACGGGAATTACACCCTCTCAGTTTCAAAAAATTATAGGAAAAAGAAGAAGAGCCCAAAGTGTGGAAACAAACCCTAAAATGCAGTATGAATAAAGAATTTCTGAACGTAATAGTAACAGATAACGATGAAAACACCTTAATTTTTTTTAAAAACATATTTAAAGAGCTTAAAATCTCAATAAAAATTCAATGTTTTTGTAATGGAAAAGACTTGATGGAGTATTTAAATAACGAAGATGCAGTTGTCCCCGAAATAGTTTTTATGAAGTACAGCATTCCCGAAAAGAATAGTATGGAATGTATGGATGAAATAAAGAAACATGAAAAGTTCAGCAACATGGTAACGACAGTTTACTATGATCAAATTACTGAAAATGAAATAGAAGATATTTTCGTAAAAGGAACTAATATTTGTATGAAAAAACCTTCTGACTTTGAAAGCTTGAAAAAGGTACTTACGGATGTTATTACTATCAATTGGCAGTACCATACTTCAGGATTGAATAAAGAAAATTTTATCCTTAAAGTATGATGAATAAATAGTTTCGAGATCTTCATTTTAAAGAAATGGAATGGTATTTAATGCATACTATTCACACAAAAGTGAGAATTTTATAATTAATAATTGAAATAATATAAAATAAAATTCAGTTAATATCCGGACATTTGTAAATATAAATTCAGTGACACAAATTTGATTATATACATGAAGATACAGATGAATGAAGAGTAATTGTTTCTACAGAAAATATATAAATCACGATGTTAGTTAACAAAATGAATTATATTAATTTCCAATTTTAAAGCATAGAAGATCTTTAAACAAAACGGTACAATCATGAAAACTTGAAGTAGTTGGAGATATTTTTATTCGTTTCATTCCCTCATCTCCACCTAAACACAGTTAGTTTTTATAATAAGCAAGTTGGAAAAATAATTCATTTTGTTTTTTATAATTTATTTTAATGGTTTGGGCTTAATCTTTATCTTATTCAAATAATATATAGATATTTTCACACCACACCACATCACAAAATATTAAGGCCTAAACTATTAAAATAAATTTTTTAAACATACCAAAAGTAATTTCTTCTAAATAACAGTTTTATAAGGGGACCGCAGGAAAATTTTTCTGCGGTTTTTTTTATGAAATCTTACTCCATTTATTTTTTCCTTTGTAGTACCTGATATAATAATTCTTGATAATCAGGTTATCTGGTCTTGCCAACACTGGGTCAGCTTCCAGAATTTTATCAACAGTATTTTTTGTTGTCTTAATGATAGCAGAATCTTTCACAAGATCTAACCTTTTGAAATCTACAACGCCGCTTTGCTGTGTTCCCAGAATATCTCCCGGACCACGAAGCTGCATATCAACCTCAGAAATTTTAAAACCATCATTGGTTTCAGTCATTGTTTTGATACGGGTTCTGCTTTCCTTGGATAATTTATCGGAGGTCATCAAAATGCAATAGCTTTGTTCTGCACCTCTTCCCACACGACCTCTAAGCTGGTGAAGCTGTGAAAGACCAAATCTTTCAGAACTTTCAATCACCATGACAGAAGCATTGGGAACATTTACGCCCACTTCAATAACAGTAGTGGCTACCATAATTTCCGCTTTTCCTGAGGCAAAATAAGCCATGGCGGCGTCTTTTTCATCCGGTTTCATTTTTCCATGAAGCATGGTAACATTGTAATCTGAGAAAAACTCCATGACATGTTCAAGACCTTCCATTAGATTCTTGTAATCCAGTGTTTCAGATTCTTCAATCAGTGGATATACAAAATAAATCTGTCTTCCTTTCTTTATTTCATCCCTACAGAAGTTATAAACATACAGTCTGTCTTTTTCACGTCTGTGAGCTGTGATAATAGGCTTTCTTCCTACCGGCATTTCATCAATTACTGAAACATCAAGATCGGAATAAAAACTCATAGCCAATGTCCTTGGAATAGGAGTAGCTGTCATTACCAGAATATGTGGCGGGATCTTATTTTTAGCCCAAAGTTTTGCTCTTTGCGCTACACCAAACCTATGCTGTTCATCTATGATAGCCAATCCAAGATTCTTAAACTTAACTTTATCCTCTAAAACAGCATGAGTTCCTACAAGAATGGAAAGTGTCCCATTTTCAAGCTCCTCATGAATAATTCTTCTCTGTGCAGCCTTAGTAGAACCCGTCAAAAGCCTAATATTGATTCCTGTTTTCTCCAGTAAATCTTTAATTCCATTATAGTGCTGCTGGGCAAGAATTTCTGTAGGTGCCATCATACAGCTCTGAAAACCATTATCCATGGCAATAAGCATTGTCAATAACGCTACCATTGTTTTTCCGGAACCTACATCCCCCTGCAAAAGTCTGTTCATTTGAATCGGCCTTTTCATATCCATTCGGATTTCTTTTAAAACCCTCTTTTGTGCATTGGTCAATTCAAAAGGAAGATGATGTTCATAAAAATCATTAAAATGATCTCCTATGACAGGAAAAGGGTTTCCGAATGACTGGGTTTTATGATGAAGTTTTTTTAAGCCATATCCTAATTGAAAAAAGAAAGATTCTTCAAATTTTAGCCTGAAATCTGCCTTATCAAAATATTCTAAGTCCTTAGGAAAATGTACATTAAGAAAAGCATGCTGCCTCGACATAAACTTGAATGTTTTCATTAAGTATTCTGGGAAATTTTCCTCAATCAGATTAGGAATTTCCTTACAAATATTCCTTAATGCATTTTGAAAAAATCTTTGGCCTAACCCTCTTTTCGTAAGTTTTTCAGAACTTGGATAAATGGGCTTTAAACGTACATCTCCGTCTTTGTTTTCCTCAGCCTCTATTTCAGGATGTGGCATGGAAAACTGGCGATTGAAAACATTGATCTTTCCAAAAATATAAACATCGCGGTTAATGGGAAGCTGCTCTTTCAGCCATTTTGAATACTGGAACCAAACAAGATCCATACTGCCCGTATCATCATTGAATTTAGCAGATAACCTTTTGGTTTTTCCTGTCTGAATTTCCTGAACCTGAGTGATTCTTCCTTTCAATTGAATTTCCTGGCTGGTTTCTTCCTGAAGCTGAGAAACTTTATAAATTTTACTTTTGTCCAGATAACGGATAGGATAGAAATTGAGCATATCTTCTACAGTGGATAATCCTAACACACTTTTGATGAGTTTGGCTCTTTCCGGACCTATTCCTTTTACGTATTCTATGGAAGTATCTAAAGTCATTTTTTATCTGAGGCTCGAATTTCGAGAATCGAATTTTGAATGAGAAAAATAAAGCTTCGAATTTCGGTAAAATAAAAAAGACTTCCAAAAAAAATTGAAAGTCTTAAGTTGTTTATAAGGATCAATCCGAAATAGGATCGTTTGTTAATCTTTAATTTTAGATTTGAATTTTCTCTGGTAATCTTCCCACTGTTCCCTGGTACGAATCTTTTTAAAGAGATCCTTTGAGATCAATTCCAGATAAGGTTCCAGTTCCTTGGCAGATAATTCTCCCTGAAGAATAGTGATTGGATCACCATGTTCATCTAAAAATACAGTACTGGGAACAGCTCCTACATTCATGTACTGAGTGAACTCATGCAGGGAGTTTTTCCCTTTTTTATGTTCTGTATCTGGATTAGAAAATGTTCTTCCAAAAATTTCAAAGCTCTTTTTTTCTTCAGCGTTGAATTTTACAGGATAATAATTCTCATTTAAAATTTGGGCAATAACAGGATGTCCATACGTTTTTTTGTCCATAATTTTACACGGTCCGCACCAGTCTGCATAAAAATCAATAAGAATTTTCTTAGGATTTTCCTTTTGAGCTTTCAGTGCTTCCTCAATAGTCATCCATTTTACCTGTGCAAAACTAAAGTTTAATAGGAGTAAGAGAACTATGCTTAAAATTTTCTTCATAATTTGTGATATTTAAGTAAAAATAAGCATAATTACTTATTCTTTATTTTACCTCCTGCATTAATTTTTTCACATACGGTGATATCAAAATTAATACCACTCCGGCAATTATAGCGTACAATCCCAATTGTTTATATCCATCAGTATAAGTGATCAATTCATCATAGTTGGTAGAACCCTCTTTTGCTGTTGCAAGACTTGCTCCGATAATACCGGCAACGTATTGTCCATAGGCTGATGCCAAGAACCACATCCCCATCATCATTCCCTGAAGATTTTTGGTAGATAGCTTGGTCATAATGGATAATCCAATAGGAGAGAGGCAAAGTTCTCCAAGGGTGATAATTAATAATGCCAATGTGAAGAAATTCAATGAAGTGATCCCTTGAAGATCAGCAAATAAACGGGTTGCGAATAAAACATAATATCCTAATCCCAGGAAAATAAATCCTAAACCGAATTTAATGATGGTATTTGGTTCAATTTTTCTTTTATTCAACCAAATCCAAAGAAGTCCGATTAATGGAGCAAGGAAAATGATGAAAAATGCACCTCCTGAATTATTAACCCCATTCGGATCTAGTCCAAAAAGGTCTTTGTTTAGGTTTTTTGCTGCAAAAATGCTTAAAGACCCTCCACTTTGCTCATAAATTCCCCAGAATATAATTGAGAAAATGATGAAAACTAAGGCTGCCCAAAGCTTCTTACGCTCTGCAGCGGTTACTTTAGACATTTCATAGAACAAATAGATTAATGTTAATGGCCCAATGGTCCACATAAAATAATCTGTATATTCTGTTTTGGCTACCATGGTCATGATGATCGGGACAAAAACCAGAGATAAAACATATACTCCGTATTCTTTCCATTTTGGAATGGGGGCTGATTTTGTTTCTGCTAAAGGATGTCCCGGCTGAAGCCCGATTGTACCTAATGTTCTTTGGGTAAAGACAAAATTGATCAAACTGATAACCATTACAATTGAAGCTAATCCGAATGCAATATGCCATCTCATTTCTTCAGCGATGATATTACTTAAAAATTCACCTTTACCAATCGCAATACAAAGGTATCCTCCTAATAATGCTCCAAGATTAATCCCGGCATAAAAAAGCGAGAATCCTGCATCTGCTCTTGAATCGTTTGGCTTGTAAAGCTGACCTACCATGGATGAAATATTCGGTTTGAAGAAACCTGTTCCCACTACGGTAAACGCGATTCCTAGGAAAAAGAATTTGTGTGGATCTGTAGCCAGAATTAAACTTCCGACAATCATCAGAAGTCCACCCCAGAAAAGGGATTTTCTGAAACCTAGAATTTTATCTGCAAAAAGACCACCTATAAAGGTAAAGGCATATACGAAGGCCTGCGTGGCTCCATATTGAAGGTTAGCTTCTTTTTCATGGAAGTTTAGCTGGGAGATCATGAAGAATACCAGCATACCGCGCATTCCGTAGAAACAGAAACGTTCCCACATTTCAGAGAAAAAAAGACTCCAGATTTGTCTAGGGTATTTTCCTTTGAAATTTTGTATTTCATCTAAAGTTAAGCTCATAATGATATATGATTGTTTTAATTAAGGGTTTTTATTATCCTGATCCAGTTCAAAACGAATTCTGTCCTGATCGATGATTTGTTTTAATTCTTCTTCTTTTGGGAGGTACAGCAAGTATTTGCTGGCAAATAAATTATTTTTATCATTGAGCACAGAGTATTTTACAATAGTTTCATCTGAAACTCTTTCGTAGGTAAGGGAGTTAATTTGTCTTTTATTCTTATCATCCTGGCTGGAAAGCAATCGGTAATGAGACCAGCTCAATTGTTGAGACAATGTGTCAACAATTGGAAAAGCGATGTAAAACTTACGCATATTAGAAAGGTTTGTATAGTCAAACCCTTTTCCAAATTCTAAAGTAAGCTTCTGAGAAAGATTTTTTAAGGTGTATTTTCCGTATTCAGCGCGTTCTTTCCCTTGTTGTTCATCTTCAACAATAAGTTTTCCAATCTGCCAGTAAGTAAGTAGCAGTGTAGAATTCGCTATTCGAAAAACTTTTTCGCGCGACTGTCTAATGATCTCCTTTACGGATTGGAATAAAGAATCTTTGGAAATTTCCATCATACGAAAATAAAAAAAACCTCTGACTTAGCAGAGGTTTTATTTATATTTTGTTAATGCAATTAGTTTACACCGTGCATCATTTTCTTTAAGATTGGAGAAAGTAAGCCTAAGATTACAGAAGCAATACCACAAAGTACCACGAATACCATGAAGAATTCAAATAAATTGTGAATCTCAAAACCTACAAAAGTAGGGTTGTGTAATGGTAGTTGAGCTTTTTCAAATGCCGCAACCTGTTCAGTAGTTAAAGTTACTTTTTTATCCAAAACATCCTGAAGATTTACTCCAATTTCCTGTGCTTTTTTAAATTTATCACCTGTTGCAGGGATAAGTGCTCCTAATGAACCTGCCAAGGCATATCCTGCAGCATTAGAGATAAAGAAAACACCATATAATAATGAAGCGAATCTTTTTGGAGCTAATTTACCCACCAATGATAATCCGATTGGAGATAAACAAAGCTCACCACAAGTTTGGATGAAGTATAAAAGCATTAGCCATTTGATTGCTAATAAACCTGAGCTTCCTAAATCTTTTACATTGTGTGCAATGATGAAGTAAGAAAGAGCAATAAGCGCTAATCCCATTGCTTGCTTGAAAGGAGATACCGGCTCTTTTCCTTTTGCTCTTAGCTTATCCCAGCATAAACTGAAAGGAACAGCTAATAGAACTACGAAAATTCCGTTAAAAATCTGAACCATTGAAGGAGGCATATTCCATCCGAAAATGTTTCTGTCTGTTTGATTATCTGCAATGAACGTTAATGAAGATCCTGCTTGTTCGAAAGCCGCCCAGAAAAAGATAATGAAGAACGAAACAATATAGATTACCCAGATTCTTTGTCTTTCAATTTTGTTTTCTGCAGAAGACATAATCAAGAATGCAAGAGAAATACCTGCTGCGTAGATGAATGGATAGATGATTCCTTTAATCATTTGCCCCATTTCCATTGAGTTAAACCCAAGTTCTCCTACCAATAAATATCTGAATACGAAGAATAAAACTACAAATATACCTACAGTAGCTCCTAAGAACATTCCTGAGAATTTTGCTGTTTGAGATTCTCCCTCTTCAAAATCTGCAGTTGAGTTGTTTTTTGGAAGTCCACCAATAGGTCTTCCTTCCGGTGTTACTACATATTTGTTTTTAAGGATAAAGAATGTTACAGTTCCAATTACCATTGCAATTGAAGCTGCTAAGAATCCCCATTTGAATGCGAAAATATCTCTTACTCCAGTTGTAGCATCTTTTACATCTCCTACATATGGACAGATAAATTGACCTAAGAATGCTCCAATATTGATCCCCATATAGAAAATAGTGAAAGCAGAATCCAGTTTAGATTTCTCTTGTTTTGGATAAAGGCTCCCCACCATTGAGGAAATATTTGGCTTAAAGAATCCATTACCAAAAATAATAACGAATAAAGCCAGCCACATAATAAGTTTAGCACTTCCAATATCAGCAGAGAAAGTAGAGGCACTAATGAATAATAAAAATTGCCCAATCGCCATTAAAGATCCTCCGATGATGATCGCAAATCTGTTTCCAATATATTTATCAGCAATAAACCCTCCCAAAAGTGGCGTTAAATAACATAGAGCTAAAAATCCACCATAGATAATCGCTGCATCAGCTTCTTTTATCAATAAGGAATTTACCATAAAGAGCGTCAAAAGTGCTCTCATTCCGTAAAAGTTGAAACGCTCCCACATTTCCGTTCCGAATAGAACCCATAATCCTTTTGGATGTCTGGAACCCTTATTCTCTACAAATTCATCCGGTTTCGGACTTATTGCTTCAATATTATCCATTTCTATTGTTAATTTTTGTTAAGACTGACAAATATAGTTTATTTTGGGTTTTTGGCAAGGTTTTAATTTTATTTTTAAATAAAAAAGCTGCGGAACCATTCCGCAGCTTGTTATTCTTTATAATAGTAAGGATTAGTGCCCTTTTTCTTTCATAATTTTATTCAATCTTTTTAACATTGAAAGGCCTAATAATGTAGCAAATATTAACAAAGCGAAATTTACAAGGAAATAATTCGTTTTGTTTTCGTAGCTATACCAAGTACTCGCCAGAATTCCGGAAAGTTTGTTACCCACAGAATTCGCAAGGAAAAATCCACCCATCATTAAAGCTGTAATTCTAGCAGGAGAAAGCTTGGAAACGAAAGAAAGTCCCATTGGAGAAAGACATAATTCTCCAATTGTAATGACTCCATAACTGGCTACCAGCCATAGGGGGGAAACTTTTACAGCTCCGTTGTCTCCGGCCATTACTGCTAATACCATTACAAGGCATGATAATCCTGAAATAAATAGTCCTAAAACGATCTTGGTTGGTGTCAGAGGTTCTTTTCCTTTTCTTCTTAACAGCGCCCAGAATCCAACAATAACAGGAGTCAGTGCAATTACCCAGAATGGATTAATGGATTGGAATAATTCTGTATTATATAGATATACTTTATTTTCAGGATTTTTCTCTAAAGCGGCACGTTGCTCAGGAGAAATATTTTTAAAATAAACATCTTTTCCGGTTTCTTTCTTGGTTTCTCCGTTATCATCCTTTTGAGATCGGAACTGATTATCATAAACTGGAGTTTCTTTGTCTTCGTAACTCTTACCCTCCACCATATAAATACCTTCCAATGGCTTTTCAAGAGAAGCAGGAACACTTCTGTCCGTATAATAATTTGCCCATCTTGTTAAAGCGGTACCATTCTGCTTGAAAACCGCCCAGAAAAACATACTGATCAGGAATACAGAAAGTAACGCACCAATAGATGCTTTTTCATCAGGCTTAGCTTTAAAGTAAAGTGATGCGTAGAAGTAAATAACAGGAATACATGCGAAAATGAAAGCATCTGTGCTATCACTTCCAAAGATATTATTAGGTATAAACCAACCAATTCCTCCAGCTACGATAGCAGGAACAAATACTTTAAGCATAATTTCAGAAAGTTTTGTATCTCCTTCCTGTACAGGCTTCATTTGTGCTGCATGGATATAGTGTTTTCTTCCGATTGTAAAAATAACCATACCAATCAACATCCCAACTCCGGCAGTAATGAAAGCTTCACCCCAACCGAATTTATTACGCATAAATGCAGCAATAATATTACAGATAAATGCTCCGATGTTGATTCCCATATAGAAAATATTATATCCGGAATCTTTGTTGGCTTTATAAGGTTCTTCAGAATAAAGATTTCCTAAAAGTGTAGAAATGGTTGGTTTAAAGAAACCGTTTCCAATGATAATTAAAGCTAAAGAAGAATAAAATAAAGGTAAATCCTTGAAAACACCCATTCCTATATATCCGGCAGCCATTAAGAAGCCTCCAAGATAAATAGATTTAATATATCCTAAAACTCTGTCTGCCAGGAAACCACCAATAAACGGGGTAAGGTATGTGAGTGCAATATAAGTTCCGAAAATATCATCAGCAGTTTTGTCAGGTAATCCCAGACCTCCTTTCATGCCCGTAGGCTCAATTACATATAGCACAAAGATTCCAAGAATCAGATAGTACCCGAAACGCTCCCACATTTCAGTGAAAAAGAGAAAAGGCAGCCCTTTAGGATGTTTAGTCTTCATATATTCAAATTTCAATTCCCCCAAAAATAAGTTTTTAATTTCAATTGATAAAATAAATAATACTTAGCCAAATGATTAATGAAATAAATAAAAATCCCTTTCAAAAACTTGAAAGGGATGTATTGTTTTAATCTTTAATGTGATTATAAATTATTCAAAATAAAATCTGTCATTTTCTGATACAGTTGTGGTCTTGTCTGCCCACCATAGATTCCGTGGTTTTTGTCTGGATAAGCCATAAAGTCAAATTGTTTTTTATTTTGAATTAAGGCTTCAGATAGCTCCATAGAATTTTGGAAATGTACATTATCATCGGCGGTTCCGTGAATTAACAGGAATTTTCCTTTCAATAAATTGGCATATTCTGTAGGAGAGTTTTTGTCATATCCATCAGGGTTTTCCTGAGGAGTTCTCATGAATCTCTCTGTGTATACTGAGTCATAATATCTCCAGTTGGTTACAGGAGCTACTGCGATACCCATTTTGAAAACGTCTGCACCTTTTGTCATTGCTAAACTGGTCATATAACCTCCAAAGCTCCATCCGAACATTCCGATTCTGCCTTTATCAATATAAGATTGGTTTCCGAACCATTTTGCTGCTGTAATCTGGTCTTCAATTTCGTATTTTCCAAGGTTCATATACGTAACTTTCTTGTATTTTGCTCCTTTATAACCTGTTCCACGCCCGTCTACACAAGCAACGATATATCCTTTTTGTACAAGATGATTGAACCACATGGCGTTACCATTATCCCAAGAATTAGCAACCTGCTGAGATCCCGGACCAGAATACTGGAACATAAATAGCGGATATTTTTTATTAGGATCAAAATTCTTAGGTTTCATTACCCATGCATTCATTTGGTCGCCTACTGCATTAGGAATCGTAATGAATTCCTTTTCAACAAAATTATCAGACTTTAATTTCTGAAGTTGATCATTGTTATTTTGAAGTTCCTTTACAGTTTTCCCGCTTCCATCTTTTAAAACATAGGTATATGGTTTTGCCGCAGTAGAAGATGTTTCAATGAAATAATTGTAGTTTTTGCTGAAATTGGCAGAATTATTTCCCTCAGCATTAGAAATAAGCTGAGACTTACCACTTTCGATATTTACTTTAGAAACAACTTTATTGATGCTTCCTTTTTCCGTAGTTTGTACATAGATCTCTTTGGATTTTGGATTGAAACCATAATAATCTGTTACCTCCCAATTTCCTTTAGTAATCTGTTTCTTTAGTTTGCCATCTTTGTCATACCAGTATAAATGACGATTTCCATCTCTCTCGGAAGCCCAAAGGAAAGAATCATCCTCAAGGAATTCCATTGTTGGACTGTCTGTATCAATCCATTTATCATCTGTTTCTGTAAATAATTTCTGAACAGCTCCTGTTTTAGTATTTACCTTTAAAATATCTGAAGCATTTTGAATTCTTTCGGAAGTAATCAAAACAACCTCATCAGGTTTTGCGGTCTGCAAAACATTAGGAATATAATAATTTTTGAACGAACCCAGATTCAACTGCATCGTTTTTCCAGTATCTAGACGGTATAATTGTGCAGAAACGATTGAGTTCTTTTCTCCTGCTTTAGGATATTTATAACGCATTTCTCCCGGATAAAGATTTTTTCCATAGATAGGAATATAAATCTCCGGAACCTGGCTTTCATCAGATTTTACAAATACAATGGCATCTGAATTTTTAGTCCATTCATACTGTCTTGCATGCCCGAACTCTTCTTCATACACCCAATCTGCCAAACCATTGATAATTGCATTTTTCTTCCCGTCATTACTTATTTGTGTAATTTTTCCGGAATTCAGATCCTGAAAGAATAGGTTATTATCTGAAATGAAAGCAATTTTTGTTGCATCAGGTGAGAATCTTGGCTCCTGTACAGGTTTTCCATCATTTAGAATTGTTACCTTTCCTGATTTTAAATCTTTTACTTCAAATTTTCCCAGAAAAGAGTGTCTGTATATGGGCTGGCTTTCTTTTAACAAAAGAATCTTAGATTCATCATCAGAAAATTCATAGCTTTCAAAGTTTCCGTCTACAATATTTCCCTCCTTTTGAGATGTTTTATAAGAATATTTTGCAATTCCTGTCGGTTCAATGACCAGGTAATTTTCACCGCTCTTCATAGAAGTAATCCCGGCAATGCCCTTGCCACGGTAATATCCTGAATATATTTTGTCTAAAGTAATATCCTGTGCTGACACATTATGAAATGCAGCAGCTATAGTAAGAGTTAAAAGTATTTTTTTCATTTCTAATTTTAATGATTCCAAATTTAATAATTCTTACTTACATAACAATATAAAACAAAGATCAGGACACTAGGTCCTGATTTTTTATGCTAATTAGCTATATGAACTGTCCCTGGATCTCCTGTCTCCGGTGGGTAATATCCCTCGGGAGCACAGGTTGGATAGGAAGAATTACATGGAACTTCCTCTATTCCTCCAATCCACCAGATTCTTAGCTTACAGGTTACACCATCTACACATCTTCTCATCCCCGGCAAAACTCCGCCATTTACTTCCTTTAATTGGGCTCTTGAAATTTTTTTGAAATTTTTCATGGTAAATATTTTTTTATTAGTAACTCTAAGCTAATTAAAAAAATCATTAGATGGTGAAATTTAAAAAAAAAGATAATTTGGCAGAAAAATTGAATGTATATAATTACAAATCAAATCAAAAAGAATAATTATGGAAACGAATGCATACAACCAGAAACTGAACCGTTATGTATTGAACGACCAAATTGTCTATACAGGTTTTTCCAGTTTTGATGATGCCACAGAATATGCTCACAAGAAAGGTGGAATATTAGTGGAAGTGGGGTTTAAGGGTGGTAACGATAACCCTGAGATTATGGATGAAGCTGGGTTGATAGAAAAAAAACTTCATTACTATGTGTATGCAGGCGATGAATATAAATTTATCCACTCATCTGATCCCGGATTTAGAAAATATGCAGAAGAACTGCAGAAAATTAAGGCAAAGAATGATAAAACAAGTCCGGATGAACGGTATTTTGCCAATTTTGAAATTGAAAATATAGAAGATCCAATCATTGTGATCAAAAATGATCATTTTGAATCGGTAACATCCAGAGAGCGTTCAAAGTATTTGAAACATGCCAAAGTTTATGAATTAGGGGTATCCCTGCCAAAATCTTAAAAATTTTATCATGAGCAAGACAAAATATTCAGACAAAGCTCAGGACAAAGTAGGAAAAGTGATGCACGAATTCAAGGAGGGAAAGTTGAAATCTTCTTCCGGAAAGAAAGTAACAAGCAGAAAACAAGCCATTGCTATCGGTATTTCTGAAGCAAGAGAAGGGGGATTGAAAGTGCCTCCAAAGAAAAAAAGTAAATAATTTCAATAAAAAAATGCCCACAAAACTTTGCGGGCATTTTTTTATTGAAAAGCAAATCGTCTAATTTGTAAAAACTCAAAAATAGATGTAAGCGAATTATTTTATATCGTTTCTTTACTTTCTTATTATTCTGCTTGATTATAAAGCATTCTATAATATTCATCAGCCATTCTATCACTATTGAACTGATCTTTTACATCGTTCATAGCATTCTGCTGAATCTTTCTCCATTGATCAGGATTGTCGTAATAGGCTGGGAGAATTTCGTTTTCAAGGATTTCATATAATTTGTTCAAATCATAGTTGTCCTGTTCATAGATACTCATATTCAGATAATCTGCCTTTGGTACCACAAATGAATTTTCTCCATGCTTTGCAAACTCAGGAATCCAGCCATCATCTGTGGATAAGTTAACGGAGCCATTCATCGCGGCAGTCATTCCTGAAGTTCCAGAAGCTTCTCTTGGAACTCTTGGGTTATTTAGCCATAGATCAGAACCTTGCTTTAATGATTTACTTAAAGAAAGCTCATAGCCTGTAAGAACAGCCATGTTTTTGTGATTTTTACTTTCTTCAACTAAGAGGTTAAAGGTAGAAATCGCAGAATAATCCATTGGGTAAGGCTTTCCAGCCCAAATAATTTGCACCGGATATTTGGGATTGTTCAGAAGTCTGTAAAACCTGTCTTTGTCATGTAATAGAAGATCTGCACGTTTGTAACCTGCGAACCTTCTGGCCCAGACAATGGTAAAAACATTGGGGTTGAATAAATTCCCGGTTTGGTCAGCTACAATACTGAACAATTTTTTCTTCAAATGCTTTTTGCGGTAATCGAAAACAGTGTCATCGTTTTCATCCTTTGCATTGTAAAGAGGTTTATCTGCCCAATATTTAAATTCCTGTGCGTTGGTGATGGATGTAATCTCGCAGATTCCGGGGTATTTATTCCACATCGCTCGGGAGACTACACCGTGAAGCTGTGAAACACCATTGGCTATTCTTGCCATTTTAAGGGCACAAAGAGAGTGGTTGAAACGTTCATCATCAATACCTTCAATGCTTTTTACCTCATCCATACTATAACCAGAGAAATAAGACATGTCATAGCACAGCTTAAAATTATGCTTTTCATTTCCTGCTTCTTCAGGAGTGTGTGTGGTGAAAACCAGTTTTTCTTTAACCTTATTCAGGTCTCCATTATATTTTTTTAACAGATAAAATGCTGCGGGAAGTCCGTGGGCTTCATTCAGATGATAAACATCTCTTTCAATGTTCATTTCATCCAGTAATTTTGCTCCTCCTTTTCCTAGTAGAATATATTGAGCCAGTTTTGTGGATTCATTGGCGTCATATAATTTGTGACAGATTGTTTTGGAAACATGGTCGTTTTCAGGAACATCTGTAGAAAGAAAAAACATAGGTGCTGTATTGAAAATTTCAGGATCAAGGTACCATACTTTTACCCAAACAGGAGCACTGTGAATTTCGATTTGAAATTGTATTCCTGTGTCTTCAAGAAAACTGTACATTTTTCTTGTCCATACCGGTTGTAGAGTCTGGTCATGATTTCTTGCCTGATCATAGTAACCGAATTTCCAAAGAATACCGATTCCGATAAGATCCTGCTTTAGGTTATAAGCACTTCTCATATGAGATCCTGCCAGAAAGCCAAGTCCTCCTGAATATATTTTTAATACCTGTTCAAGGGCAAATTCCATTGAAAAATAGGCAGTTCTTTTTGAATATTGGGGGGTAATGTGATAGGGTATTTTAAAATTCCTGAAATCCATAAATACTGATTTGTGTTAGAAGAAGCAAAGGTATTGATTATGAAAATAAACTTTACATTAATTAATAGATAAATTAATTTTAAAAGTAGGTGTTGAATAGTTTTTTTACTTACCTTTAAGAGTGTAAAATTTTGATTATCAAAAACTTTTAACGTTGAGGCCAATGGATGCATGTGTTCTAAATAAATAAAAAAATCACACATGAAAAAGACATTTTCTGAGGAAGATCTGATCAAGAATCTGAGTTTGTATTACCTGAACAGGCATTTGAAAAAAAAGCCCATAGAAAAGTATCACCGTACCATAGATGAGTCTCCGCTTCATGATCGTGAAAAATATCGAAAAAAATCAGAGATTCTTCTTCTCAACTCCTTTATGCATCATTTCCCTGAAGTGAAATTTGAAAACTTTACCTGCGAAAGTCCTGACTTTATCGCAAAGCTAAACGACAAAAAAATCGGAATAGAGTTGACCGAAGTGATCAATCATCTGGAAATGAAGAAAGTGGAAAGTACTTTGAATAAAATGTTCCGTCAGGCAGAAATATTATTAGAACAAGAAGACACCACGAAATATCGTGGTGTTTATTTTTTAGAGTTTCATCCTAATATAAAGTTTGATCATCTGGAGGAGCAGGAGGAAAATATTATCAGTATTTGTAAAAGCATTAAAAAAAATAAAGGAATAGGATGTGTAAAAAGTGTGAGAAAATCTTTTCACCGAAGAAATGTCTTTATTACCCACGAATACAGCATGAACCTTTTTGATGAACTGTGTTCCGAGAAAATTCTAGAACTTATTGAAAAGAAAAACGAAAAATTCCCTTATTACGATACTTCTGTAGATGAATGTTGGCTGGTGATTGTTTCAGACATGAATTCCATTGCTTCCCGATATACCTTTATTCAGGATAAAGAACATTTGAATGAAGTGAAAAGCCCTTTTCATAAAATCTTTCATCTCGAAAACCTTTGTGGGAATATCACAAGTATAAAATAAGCAGTATTTATTGTATTATTAATAATGAATTTGTTTTTTTATTTAAAATATTTCAAAATTATTGGAATTTTGTTATTTGTGATTAAATTATAGGTATATTTGGTCTGGGTTGGGTATTTATCTGACTACTAATTGATTCAACCATAAAAACTATATATCTATGAGAAAAATTTTACTTTTTATTCTTCTATGCATATCCCATACTTTTTATTCTCAGGCAGATTGTGCGTCGGCACTGGCTGTTTGTGGGAATTCCAATATTACGTATAGCCCGTCAGGTTATGGTACCATTAAGGAATTGGTGAATTCGGGTAGCTGTTTAGATGCAACGGGAGAGCATAATTCGATTTGGTATAAAATTACAATTGCGAATGGCGGAACCCTTACCTTTGATTTGGTTCCGAATAATCCGGATGCGGATTATGACTGGGCAATTTTTGGTCCCAATGTAAACTGTGGAAGTTTAGGAGCGCCTATACGTTGTAATGCAGCAACTGTGATAGGACCCGGCCCTGCTACAGGATTAAATATGACAAGTACCATTACAAATGCTTTAGGGGGATCATTAACGCCTTATTGTAAATATTTGGATGTTTTACCGGGACAAACATATTATTTATTTATCGATAACTGGGTGAGTAGTACAAGTAGTACAACGGCTCCATTTTCATTGACATGGGGAGGAACAGCAACATTGGCGTCACCATTTACAGACCCAAATATTCAGACTTATCCTTTTATTCCACCAGGTGTTTCTCCAGTTAATCCTGCGGACCCAAGAGAAGTTATTATTTGTTCAAGCTCTGTTCTATTTGATTTTTCTACATTATCACCGGGTATTATAAATGGCAATCAGCATTTTAGTGTAAGCTATCATACCACTCAGAATGATGCCTTAACAGGGAACAATCCTATTACAACTCCAATAACAGTAAATACTACTACAGTTTTTTATTATAGTATTAGCTATACAGATGCTGCTAATCCGGCTAATCCGCTCAATAAGTGTAAACAAGTTGGAAAGTTCAAATTCAAAGATGGATCCATTACAGTTAAAAATGCCACTTTAACTGAGTGTAACAATAATAACGCGGGAACAGCATTATTTGATCTGACGACTGCAGATGTTATTGGTATTCCAAATGTGACGAAGAAATACTATCACACGATGGCAGATCTCAATGCCGGGACCAATGAGATTATAACACCTACAGCTTTTGTATCCGCTGAGGGAACCATCTATGTGAAAGTGATCTCTGAGTTTGGATGCTTTTCGGTGGCCAAGATTACTTTAAAATTTCATCCTGTAGTAGTTGTAAATGAAACAACCCTGAGATCGTGCTTTATTGAAACCAATCCGGCTACAGCATCATTTAATCTTATCAATGCTTCAGTAACCGGCCCTCAAAATACAGGAAAAAAATACTATCCGTCTCTTGCTGATGCGATTAATCAAACTAATGAAATTCCAACTCCTGCCAATTATATAGCTCCGAATGGAGTAGTCTATGTAAGAGTTTTAAATGCCCAAGGTTGTTATGCCATAGCCAAGATTACTTTAGTGGTAATTCCGCCAGTATATTCTGCTATCCTTAAAGATAAAATAATTTGTGCTGAAGATAAGACGATATTGGATGCTGGGCCAGGATTCAAAAGTTATGAATGGAGTACGGGTGCTACAACCCAGACCATTAATGTAGGAATTGGAGTGTATTGGGTAAAACTTAAAACCGGAGAATGTGTGACTACACAAACTGTGAAAGTGATAGCGTCTGAACAGCCAGTTGTTTCCAGTATTGATGTTACAAACAATTCAGTTACAGTGTCGGTAATAGGAGGAAATCCGGCTTACAAATACTCTCTGGATAATATTGTTTGGCAGGATTCCAATATTTTCAGCAATCTTCCAAGAGGAGATTATAAGATATCTGTAAAGGATGCCTATGACTGTGATCCTATTGTAGTTGGAATTGTTGTTCCGAATTTAATTAACGTTATTACTCCAAATGCAGATGGGATCAATGATGTGATCGATTACTCTGCGTTAGGCGGAAAACAAAACCTTATTATCAATGTTTTTGATAGATATGGAACAAAGATTCATCAGGCAGATAAGCTTAATGGATACAAATGGGACGGAACCATTGGAGGAAGAAGAGCGCCTACCGGAACGTATTGGTATTCCGTATTATGGAACGAAAATGATAAAAAAAATACACCTGTTAAATTTACAGGTTGGGTACTGGTTAAAAATAGGGAATAATCACCTATTATAAATATTATACATAGATAAAACCATTTCGCAAGAGATGGTTTTTATCTATACTTTTTTTACATTAGTTAATGAAAATAGAAAGAATGAAAGACCTTTTTGTAAAACGCTTTGAGTATTATAAATCTCTTGGTGATAAAACATTTAGCCAGTTATCTGACGAGCAGATTTTCTGGCAGTATAATGAAGAAAGCAATTCCATAGCAGTAATTGTAAAGCACATCGCCGGAAATATGCTATCAAGATGGACCAACTTTTTGACTGAAGATGGTGAGAAATCCTGGCGCCGTCGTGATGAAGAGTTCGTAAGTACATTTAAAACTAAGGCTGAAGTTATTGAATACTGGGAAAAAGGCTGGGCATGTTTTTTTAATGCCTTAGATCAGATCAATGATGAAAATCTTTACTCAATAATCCAGATAAGAGGTGAGTCTCATTCTATTATTGATGCTGTTTTTCGGCAGTTGGCTCACTATCCTTATCACATCGGACAGATTATCTATATTGCGAAAATGATGAAAAATAATGAATGGAATACACTTTCCATTGCCAGAAATAAGTCGCAGGAGTTTAATAATGAAATGAAAAATAAATTTTCAGCTGAAGAACCAGATTTTAATTCATCACCGGTTTGCTTTCAAAACAGCCCTGAAGTAAGGGATGAATATAAACAATAGATTGAATCAATCTTGGATTATTATTAAAATTACTATCTTTGCACCCATAAAATTCAGGAGTAACAAATGTCTACTTTTCACAGAACTGCCGCGTTTCATACACTTGGCTGCAAATTAAACTTTGCAGAAACATCTACTATTGCCCGTCAATTAACAGATGCAGGTTATGATAAGGTGAGCTTTGATGAAAGAGCTAACATCTATGTAATCAATACATGTTCGGTAACAGAAAATGCTGATCGTGAATGTAAGCTGCATGTAAAAAGAGCAATGAAAGCAAATCCGGAAGGGCTGGTTGTTATTGTAGGATGTTATGCACAGTTGAAACCTGAAGAAATTTCACAGATTGAGGGAGTTGATCTTGTTTTGGGAGCTAAAGAAAAATTCAATATTCTAAGCTACCTTGACGATTTAGAAAAAACTGAGAATGAAGGAATTGTTCATTCATGTGAGATTGAAGAAACTGATTTTTTTATCGGAAGTTATTCTATAGGTGACAGAACAAGAGCTTTCCTGAAAGTTCAGGATGGTTGTGACTATAAATGTACTTACTGTACCATTCCATTAGCAAGAGGGATTTCTCGTTCAGATACTATTGAAAGCGTTCTAAGAAATGCTACTGAAATTGCAGCGAAAGATATCAAGGAAATTGTACTTACCGGTGTAAACATTGGGGATTATGGTAAAGGTGAGTTCGGTAACAAAAGACACGAACATACTTTTCTTGACCTTATTTCTGAACTGGATAAAGTAAACGGAATTGAAAGAATCCGTATCTCTTCCATTGAACCTAATCTTTTAAAGGATGAAAGTATAGAGCTGGTTTCTAAAAGCAGAAGCTTTGTTCCGCATTTCCATATTCCTTTACAGTCTGGATGCGATGATTTATTGAAAAAAATGAAGCGTCGTTATCTTACCAAGCTATATAATGATAGAGTAAACAAAATCCGTGAGGTAATGCCTGACGCAGCCATTGGTGTGGATGTGATTGTAGGATTCCCCGGAGAAACAGAAGAGAAATTTATGGAAACCTATAATTTCCTTAATGATCTTCCAATTACCTATCTTCACGTATTTACTTATTCTGAAAGAGAAAATACAGAAGCTGCAGCAATGGGTGATGTTGTTCCTATTCCAGAAAGGAAAAAACGTAATAAAATGCTTAGAATTCTTTCTGAAAAGAAAAAAATGGCATTTTATCAGACACAGCTAGGAAAAACACTTCCTGTACTTTGGGAGCATGAAAATAAAGACGGTAAAATGTTTGGCTTCACAGAAAACTATGTGAGAGTTCAAAAAGACTTTGATGTTGCATTCGTAAATCAAATCGAATTTCTAAATTTAGAAAAAATCCTGTCAGATGGCACAGTTTCTGTGCAATCTTCCTACCAAAACTTTTTAGCAAAAGCATAGGCTCTTTGCAAAATTTCCACTAAATTTATTTTTAACTTTAAATACTACATTCATGAGAGATAAGTTTTTATCTTGGGGAATTGTATTAGTAGTTGCTACATGGGCTGTAGCATTACTAATCAGAGCGCATTATTGGATACCGACGCTGCTATCCGCAATCTATGCATTGGGTGTTTACAATGCTTACCAATCGAAACATGCTATTTTGAGGAACTTCCCTGTGTTGGGGTACCTCAGATACTTTTTCGAAAGTATTTCACCGGAAATGCAGCAGTATTTCATAGAAAGGGAAACCGATGGTAAACCTTTTCCAAGAAATCAGCGTTCTGCAGTATACAGACGTGCTAAAAACTTAAGTGATACGGTTGCTTTTGGTACACAACTAGAGGTTAATCATAGAAAATATGAAGGAATTAAGCATTCTATTTATGCTAAATCCCCTTCGGAAGAGCTTCCAAGAGTTTGGGTAGGAGGTGAGCAATGTACACAACCTTACCATGCATCTCTATTTAATATTTCGGCGATGAGCTTTGGAGCTTTAAGTGACAGGGCACAGATTTCCTTGAACCGAGGCGCTAAAAAGGGAAATTTTTATCATAATACAGGAGAGGGAGGAATTTCATCTTACCATATGGAAGGAGGAGATTTATGCTGGCAAATTGGAACAGGATACTTTGGTTGTCGTGATGATGAGGGAAAATTTAATCCTGAATTATTTGCAAAATATTCAACTCTTCCTAATGTGAAAATGGTAGAAATTAAATTATCACAAGGAGCAAAACCTGGGCACGGAGGAGTCCTTCCTGGAGTGAAAAATACTCCAGAAATTGCAGCAATTCGTCACGTAACACCTGGTATGACCGTTATTTCGCCACCATCACATACCTCTTTTTCTGATGCAGCCGGATTGTTGAGGTTTGTACAAGAATTAAGAGAACTTTCAGGAGGAAAACCAGTTGGATTTAAGCTTTGTATTGGTGATACAAAAGAATTTGAGGATATCTGTGTACAAATGAATGTACTGAAGATTTATCCTGATTTTATTACTATTGATGGAGCAGAAGGAGGTACAGGTGCAGCACCACCAGAATTCTCAGATGGAGTAGGGATGCCTTTGGAGCCTGCCTTGATATTTGTAAACAGAACATTGAATAATTATAACCTTAGACATAAATTAAGAGTTATTGCCAGTGGTAAAGTTCTTACAAGCTTAGATATTTTAAGAGCGGTTGCTATGGGAGCGGATATGTGTAACAATGCAAGAGGATTTATGTTCTCTTTAGGATGTATTCAGGCTTTAAGATGTAATTCCAACAACTGTCCTACGGGAGTTGCTACACAGGATAAAATGTTGATCAAAGGATTGGATGTTACTGATAAGAGTGAAAGAGTATATCATTTCCATAAAAATACACTTCATACCTGCAACGAGCTGATTGCCGCAGCCGGAAGAAGTTCTTATGAAGAAGTAGATGCAACAATGTTTATGAGAGGTGATGAATTCGATCATCTTGCAGACCTATATTTCCCGGATATTTTAGGAAATGTAAAGCAAAAAGCAAGATCTTAATAACAGAATAAATAAAGCTGTCTTAAGCAGATGGTTTGAAACAAAAAAAATCAGAATAACATATTGTCTATTCTGATTTTTTTTGCTCTACAAATAAGATCCGGTGAATTAGAATGATGATATAATAATGATGAGGTTCTTACAGGTTCTTCGGCTCATAAAGTGAGATTTTAAGATCTTAATCAAACCCATTATAATAAAGTATTTGAAACTGTTTATAAATAAAAAAAACCGCCTGTGGAGGCGGTTTGTATTTTATTTTTCACTATCAAGTCTATCTCTGCTTTCATAGATTTGGAAATTGAAAACGAAAGACTTGTTTCTGTAGGTTTGTCCTAGGTATTGATAATGAGCATTTCTCGCAAAAGCTGCTTTGGATGGTACTATAATTACTCCTTGTAAATTGTAAGGAGCCTCACTTGGTAGGTTTTTAAAACCACTGAACTTTTGTAATGCTTCTTTAAAACCTGCTATTTCATAGTAGCTAGATTGTTGTGCTGCCGACGTAGTTGCGTCTGTTTTTACTTTGTCTTTTACGTAGTAATACATTGGATCTACTAAAGGAAGAGTACTTCCGTCTATAGTATTTAAAAATGCAGATTTTGCTGTAAATACTACACTTCCATTGTTATCAGCAGCTAGGTAAGAGTAACCCCTACCCATTATTTTAATAACACTTTTTTCTAAAATTGGCTGTGCATCAGCCGGAGCTGGTTGTGCACCATTTCTCATGATATAAATTGTTCCTGAAGGAAGCCTCTTAACATCTAGTGCAGATAATTTCTTTTCCTTATCATCAGCAGTATCGGTAGCACTGAAAGGTTTTATATTTCCTTGTACATCAAGATAATTTTCATCCATAAATTTATTAATAGCCTGTTCATCATAGCTATTCTGGACGTTGATGTCTTCCGGCTCTACATAATAATCCAATTCATCATCTTTTTTACATGCAGAAAAACACAAAGATCCCGCAAGGATATATAAAAATATTTTTTTCATTTCAAAAAACTTTAATTACTTTACAAATAATATAACGGCAAAAGTATAAAAAATTATGAGAATAGATAAATTTTTGTGGAGCATTCGTTT
This sequence comes from Chryseobacterium oncorhynchi, assembly GCF_002899895.1. Classification (GTDB taxonomy): domain Bacteria; phylum Bacteroidota; class Bacteroidia; order Flavobacteriales; family Weeksellaceae; genus Chryseobacterium; species Chryseobacterium oncorhynchi. Next base: position 193,499 of record NZ_PPEI02000005.1, on the reverse strand, counting down.
TTATAAGACTAGAAATATTGCGTCAGAGGAGATTAAAAAGAATAGAGTTTCCATAGGAACCTCTGCCGTAAAGTCATCTAAGGAGGTAAAAGAAGGAGATGTTATTAAAATCCGCAAGAATCAAATTGATTATAAAATAAAAGTGATTCAGATTCCTAAAAGCAGAATTGGAGCGAAATTAGTTCCGCTACATATACAGGATGTAACAGATAAGGAACAATATGAACTTCTGAAACTTCGTAAAATGTCACAGGATTATTACAGAAATAAAGGCGAGGGAAGGCCTACAAAAAAGGACAGAAGAGATATGGATGATTATGTAGGAAACGATATTGCATCCGACTTTACAGATTGGGATGACTTCTTCGGAGAAACTGCTGATGATACCGAAAGTGAAGATTAAAATTAAAATAAAAAAGCTCTAGTGATAGAGCTTTTCTATTATTTCTTTTACAATGTCGTCCGGTTCTCTGGCATCCGTGCCTATACTGAACTGAGCTTTACTATAAAATTGATTTCTTTCAAATAGATGTTTGGCTATGAATTCCGGTAGATCTTCATCCGAAATATTGGCAATAATCGGCCTTTTTTCTTTCTGTTTGGAAAGCCTCTCAACCAAAGTTCCCACAGAAGCTCTTAGAAATATACTCTTAGAGTTATGATTGATGATCTCCATATTGTTATAATATACTGGAGTTCCTCCGCCAAGGCTTAAAACTACATTTTCCTCAGAAGCCAATATTTCTTCAAGAGCTTCTCTTTCAAGCTTTCTAAAGTAAATTTCTCCCTTTTTTTCGAATATTTCAGGAATGGTTAATTTACTCTTTCTGGAAATCTCTTTATCAAGATCTATCAGTTTAAAATCTATTTTTTCGCTTAATATTTTGGAAATGTGAGATTTGCCACACCCCATGTATCCAATTAGTGAAATTATCATGAATTTTTTTTAAACAAATTTGCGAAAAAGTTTTGAGATACAGAAAAAAGTCATATCTTTGCACCACTTAAAACAAGGGACATTACTTAAATGAAAACTTGTTAAGTAAGTGACCGACTCGGTAGCTCAGCTGGTAGAGCAATACACTTTTAATGTATGGGTCCTGGGTTCGAATCCCAGCCGGGTCACTAGCAATAAAATTACGATACTTGTAATTTTGTTGCCTGCGTGGTGAAATTGGTAGACACGCCATCTTGAGGGGGTGGTTTCCTAAGGATGTGCTGGTTCGAGTCCAGTCGCAGGCACTGCAAAGAAAAATTTATAATTATAGTGAAAGCAATTTCATTTTAATTGTGGCCGACTCGGTAGCTCAGCTGGTAGAGCAATACACTTTTAATGTATGGGTCCTGGGTTCGAATCCCAGCCGGGTCACAAGTTTACTGAAAAGTAAATTTTTTTCATATTAATATTTTGTGATTTGGTGTTTCAAAGGTCTCTTCCAAGAGGCCTTTGATTTTTGTATTAATAATCAATTATAAAAAAATATGAGTGATATTAGCATTATTGATGAAGAATTAGCTTGGATGATTCTTGTTGTATTATTATCTGCTGGAGTTTTCTTTTTAATTTTTTTATATCATGTCGTTCGTGCTTACATAAAATCCAATAGAGAAAAAATAAAATTTAAAGATACCAGATCATATGGTTATATTTTAGGAGGCGGGGCTATCATAGGCTTTGAATTTTTCTGTATACTATTTCTTGAAATGGAAAGTGAGATTATTAGAGATATTGCAACAGGAATATTTTCTGTCGTATTGTTTTTCTCTCCCATAATTATTTGGTTAATTGCTTCTTATTATAACAAATTAAAAAAACTCTGACGGTAGCATCAGAGTTCTTGTTTTATAAAGAATATGTGTATTACTATACTAATCCAGATGCATATTGTCAATTAATCTTACTCCATCCACAACTACTACAATAAAAGCTCTGAAGTTTCTGTCTTTATAAAAGAAATCAGTTTCTTGTAATGTGTTTTCATCAGCAATTAGGAAATATTCAAGTTGCATTCCTTGTTGTTCGTCAAAAATATCTTCTACTCGGTCCTTAATTTCTGGTATTGTAACGGTTCTGAACCAATCGTTCACTTTATTTAAAGTTTGGTAAATGATTTTTGATGCCTCTTTTCTGTCTTCATGAAGTCTTTGGTTTCTTGAACTTAATGCCAGTCCGTTTTCAGCCCTGTAAATAGAAACTCCTTTTATTTTAACAGGGAGGTGTTTCTTATCAACCATTTTCTTGATAATGGCAAGTTGCTGAAAGTCCTTTTCGCCAAAGTAAGCAGCATCAGGCTGTATTTGTCTGAAAAGCTCTTCCACAACTGTTCCTACACCGTCAAAGTGTCCCGGTCTGGATTTTCCTTCCATTTCATTTTCCAATCCATCAAAGTCATAACGTTGACTTTCCGCTTTTTCAGGGTAGATATCTGCTATTTCTGGGATATAGACGGCATCTACAAGCCCTGAGTTTTCCAGAATTAAAATATCCCTGTTAATGTCTCTTGGGTATTTTTCAAGATCCTCAGGATTGTTGAATTGGGTCGGATTTACAAAAATTGAAGAAATAACAAGGTCATTCTCCTTTTTTGCTTCTTCATATAGGGAAAGATGTCCCTTGTGCAGTGCTCCCATGGTAGGGGCAAAGCCAATTTTCTTTCCCATTTCCTTCTGTCTTTCAATGAAGTCCTGAAGGATTTTCCTGTTTTTTATAACTTCCATAGTTTATTTTAATACTTATTCAAAAATACTAAAAATATCATATAATAAAATGTGTTTTTAATAGTTTGGGAAAGGGAAATTTCGTAAAAAAATGTTAATTAAAATAATGTTGGATGTTTTTTTGTAATTTTGCACATTAAAGCATTTTTACAAAAACTAGATAGAAAATTTATGCCGAATCAAAAAATACTGTACATTACGACAGAGATGTATCCATACCAAGAAGATACGAATATGGCTGCTGTTGTAAACAAAATGGCACTTAAGATGCACAATGAAGGCAATGATGTAAGAGTTTTTATGCCAAGATTTGGACAAATAAGTGAGAGAAAATTCCAACTTCATGAGGTGATCCGTCTTTCAGGGATGAACATTATTATCAATGACCTGGATCAGCCTCTAATCATTAAAGTAGCGTCTCTTCCGGGGGAAAGACTGCAGGTTTACTTTATTGATAACGAAGAATACTTCAAAAGAAAGCAATACTATTTCGATGATGAAGGAACTCCTTTCGACGATAACGACGAAAGAGCTATTTTCTTTGCCAGAGGAGTTATTGAAACAATCAAGAAACTGAATTGGGTTCCGGACGTCATTCATTTAAATGGATGGATGTCTTCTTTTGTTCCAATTTATCTTAAGACTTACTACGAATCAGATACTTACTTCAAGGATGCTAAAATTGTTCTTTCCCTATACAATGAGAAAGATGCAGACCTTGATAAAAAGATTGATGAAAAGCTGAAGTTCGATAATATTTCAGGATTAAAAGCGTTAGATAACCCAACAATCAAAAGTTTTGTTATCGAAAGTATGAACTATGTAGATGCCGTTGTAAAAGGAGATGAATTCCTGGATGAAGACCTTGATAAGGCTTTTAACGAAACGACGATCCAAAAGTCGGAGTATCTTGACGTAGATTCTATAAATCAACTTTATTAAAAACACATTTTTAATGACTCATAATCTTAAAAAGACTTTCGCCATACTTTCATTGGCGATTTTCGGAAGTGCAATTCTTTATAATTGTGAACCAGATCCAGATTCTCTTGGTGAGCAACTCTTTAATAAAGATGCAGCAAAGGGTGAAGAAGTTTCATACCCTATTATTGGTTATAATATTACCAATAATGATTCTATCAGAAGTGATGCTTCCAGGCTTATTACCGGATTAAGTGGAACAGGGGCTGCATTATCTACCGGAGTTCTTGGTTCTTTTACAGAAGGGCAGTTTGGAATGCAGAAAGCATCCTATGTTACTCAATTGAGAATGCCTACGGATAATTTTGACTTCAATGGACCTAATCCAAAAATAGACTCTGTGGTGCTGGTAGTGAGACCACCGGCTAACACTCTGGAGAACACCTATTATATTACTGATTCAATAAAAGCACCTGGAGCATATGACAAAAATGACTTTATGGTGGGTACTGAAACGGTTCCGGTTTCTATCGAAAAGAAATCTTACCCTGTTCGTAAATATGGTAAAATAGGTGGGGCATCTAAATCCATGACAATCAATGTACATGAAGTTACTTCATTTTTAGATGCAAATAATGAGGCATTTCAACGTTCTAATGCGATTGTTGGTACTGGTGAATTGTTAGGATCAGGAGTTTTTGATGGAAATGTAAGTACGGTAACTGTTACAAAAAAATCTGATAACTCTAATTTATTTACCGGAAATCTTGGATTTAGAATTAAATTAAGCAATACGGATTTCTTTAAAACCCATATTTTAGATAAAAAAGGAAAGCCTGAACTTCAGGATGCTTCCAACTTTACCAGATACTTTAAAGGTATCAGACTTTCTGTAGAGGGAACTGATAAATATCTTTTCCAGTTTTCACCTGATGACATGGAGCTGATCATGTATTATAAATATGATAAAACAGAGAACAGTACTACAACACGTCCACAAACAACTCTTAATTTTAACTTAGGAAATCTGAATGCTCATATTGGTCAATATGAATATAACAGAGGAGGATATCCAGTTGAGTCTGCATTATCCAATAGTAAGCCATCGGGTGATCCAAGACTTTTTGTTCAGGGAATGGGAGGACCATCAATAGGTGTTAAGATTCCTAATGAGACAATTGAAAAGCTTAAAACGTTGTTTGCAGATAATAAAATAGGTATTGTAGGAGCAAAAATTAGAATGTATGCAGATCCATTAACCTTTACAAATGCTCATTCTGTAGATGGAGACCGTAAATTTACGCTTGTACCACTTATATATAAGGAAGGTAGTACGACGATGATTGATTACTCAAAATTGAGTTTTACATCAGATGTGTCTGCTGGACTTAATATGTATATTTATAGTAAGAAAACAGATACAACTCCTGAATACTATGACTTCGTAGTGACAAAGACATTGAAGAATATTGTAGAAGGCGGAGCTAATGTTTCTGCTGCAGATATGGTAAATAACCCATTGCTTATCAACATGGGAACATTTGTGAAAAATGCACAAGGGGGTGCTGTTGGTGCTAAATTTACAACAAGGGCAGTCGATGCGAACAGAGCTATTTTTATAGGAAGTGATGCTTCGAATGCCAATAAAATTAAGTTGATGGTTACCTATGCAACCAAAAAAATAAATTAAAACACAATAAAACACTAGACAAAAAATATGTGCGGAATAGTAGGATATACAGGTTTTCAAGATGCTTATGAGATCGTAATTAACGGTCTTAGAAGATTGGAATACAGAGGATATGACAGTGCAGGAATTGTTTTAGAAGGTTCAAACAATAAGTTTGAAGTACAAAAAACAAAAGGGAAAGTAGAGGATTTGGTGAATATTTCGAAAGAATTGAAAGGAACAGCCAAAATTGGTATGGGACACACTCGTTGGGCAACTCACGGAGTTCCTAGTGACAGGAATTCTCACCCGCATTTGTCAAATAATGGAAAAATAGCACTTGTACATAATGGTATTATTGAAAATTATGATACCATTAAGAAAATGCTTACCGAAAAAGGATTCACTTTCCAATCTGAAACAGATACTGAAGTATTGGTAAACTTGGTTCAGTATTTTATGGATCTTAATCCTGAGATTGATTTCCCAACAGCAGTAAGATATGCCCTAAACGAAGTATATGGAGCATATGCCATTACAGTTCTTCATGAGGATTATCCTGGAGTTTTGGTTGTAGGAAGACTAGGTTCTCCTTTAGCAATCGGAATTGGGGATAAAGAATATTTTATTGCTTCTGATGCCTCTCCTTTTGTAGAATTTACAAAAGAAGCGATCTACCTTGAAGAAGGCCATATGGCGACTATATCTCTTGAAAATGGGGTAGATATTAGAACAATTAATGAAAATTCTAAAATTGAGCCTGAAATTCAAGAACTTAAATTAAGCTTAGAGCAGATTGAAAAAGGTGGTTATGAGCATTTTATGCTTAAAGAAATCTTTGAACAGCCTAAGTCTATCCACGATACTATGAGAGGAAGACTTCTTGTCGATGAGGGAATTATCAAGATGGCTGGAATCTGGGATCATTTAGAAAAATTCAAAAATGCAAACAGAATCACGATTATAGCATGTGGTACATCATGGCATGCGGGACTAATCGGAGAGTACCTTATTGAAGAGTATGCAAGAATTCCGGTTGAAGTAGAATATGCATCAGAATTCAGATACAGAAACCCTATCATCACAGATAAAGACGTTGTAATTGCAATTTCTCAGTCAGGAGAAACAGCAGATACAATGGCTGCTTTGAAATTAGCAAAAGAAAAAGGGGCATTTATATATGGTATATGTAATGTGGTAGACTCTTCCATTGCAAGAATTACAGATGCAGGTTCATATACGCATGCAGGTCCTGAAATTGGGGTTGCTTCTACAAAAGCATTTACAGCACAGCTTACAATCCTTACTCTGATTGCTTTCAAGCTAGGTAAGCATAATGGAAATCTGGGTAATGCTGAGTTTATGAATCTAATTACTGAGCTTGATGCTATTCCTAAGAAGATTGAAGAAGTACTAGCTACAACTCACGAACTAACTCAAGAAATTGCAAAGGATTTTGTGAAAGCAACAAACTTCCTTTATTTAGGAAGAGGATACAACTATCCTGCAGCATTAGAGGGAGCTTTGAAATTAAAAGAAATTTCCTACATCCACGCAGAAGGATATCCGGCTGCAGAAATGAAGCATGGTCCTATTGCCCTAATTGATGAGAATATGCCAATTGTTATTATAGCTCCTAAAAAAGGACACTATGATAAGATTGTGAGTAATGTTCAGGAAATTAAAGCAAGAAAAGGAAAAGTTATTGCTGTCGTTAATAAAGGTGACCGTCAGGTTAGCGAAATGGCAGATTATGTTATTGAAATTCCAGAAACATCAGAATGTTTCTCTCCTATCGTGGCGTCAGTGCCTTTACAGTTGCTTGCTTATTATATAGCAGTATATAGAGGTGCAAACGTAGATCAGCCGAGAAACCTAGCGAAATCTGTGACTGTGGAATAAAAAGTTGTTGTAAATAAAATAAATTTAGATTTCTTCCGTTATTTCAAAAAAAATCTTAAAAGTTTCTTAAAAAAATTATATATTTACGGCTTAATTATAAAAATTAACATGAAAAGGATATTTCTTTTATTATTGTCTGCGTCGGTAGCATCGGTATCTTGTTCTGGTGGTGGCAGCTCTTCTGTAGGGAAGCCTGGAACAAAAGGAGAATTGATACCAAGAGAAAAAACGAAATCATTTGTTGCGGAAAGACCATACGGAATGGTTGCAATTCCTGCAGGTTCATTTGTTGCTGGTCTAGCAGATCAGGATCCAACAAATACACCTGAAAAAGCAGCATTGAAGACTGTTACTGTTTCTTCTTTCTTCATGGATGAAGCAGAAACTACCAATTCAGAATACAGGGTATTCATCAATTATGTAAGAGACTCTATTGCGAGAACTCTACTTGCTGAAGCTGCCGGAGAAGGTGGTGATGAAGGAGGGCGTAAAGGAGCTAGCATAGGAGACTACGCATACCTTGCTAAAAAAGAAGAAAATTTAACACCTTATCAAGAATATATGGAAGGCCAAGGTGGCCGAGAAGACGGAAGCTATGATGCAAGCAAAAGATTGGACTGGAAAATTCCTTTACACTGGAGCACATCAAAATATCCTGACGTAGAATACGCAGAAGTTTTAGAATCTCTGTATCTACCTGCTTCTTCAAGAATTGGAAACGAAAGAATTTTAGACGTAAGTAAACTTAAATATACTTACCGTTGGGGAGATATGGATGCTGCACTTGCAGATAATGAAAGAGGAGCCAATTACCTAAAGAGTCAAAGTATTGCGATTTATCCTGATACGACTGTTTGGGTAAAGGATTTCCACTTTGCATACAATGAGCCATTATTTGAACAATATTTCTGGCACAAGGCTTACAAAAACTACCCTGTAGTTGGTGTAACTTGGGACCAGGCAAGAGCTTACTGTAACTTCAGATCTAAATTGAAAACTGATTACAACGAAAGTTTAAAAAGAAAAAAACAAAGACCATTGCAGTTCCGTCTTCCTACTGAGATTGAATGGGAATATGCTGCAAGAGGGGGAATGCAAAATGCTACTTACCCTTGGGGAGGTCCATACCTAATGGATGATAGAGGTTGCTACCTAGCAAACTTTAAACCTAAGAGAGGTAACTATATGGAAGACGAGAAAAAAGGTACTTATACATATACAGCTCCAGTTAAGAAATTTAAGAAAAATGGATTTGGGTTATTTGATATGGCTGGAAACGTTTCTGAATGGACAGAATCTGCATACAACAATTCTTCATATGGATTCTCTTCTACCTTAAATCCTTCTACTAAAGATAAAAAGGATACTAAGAAAACTGTAAGAGGTGGATCTTGGAAAGATATAGGATATGCTTTAATGACAGGGGCTAGAGATTGGGAAAGAAAAGATTCAGCAAGAAGCTATATCGGATTTAGAACTGTACAGGATATTCCTGAAGCAGCTGTTAAGCCAAGAAGAGTTAACAGATAATAAACCAGACAATTATTTTCAATAACAATTTTATTTAACATTAAAAAAACTAACTCAATATGTTTAAGACTAAAGATGCTTGGATGAATTTCTTCTATTCATTCGGTGCTGCAATTGTAATTCTTGGAGCTTGGCTTAAAATTACTCACATTACCCTGGGACCAATTAACGGTAATATCGCTCTTACTGTAGGGCTTATTACAGAGGCGATTATCTTTATTATTTTCGCGTTTGACCCACCAAAATCTGAGGAGTCTTATGCTTGGGAAAATGTTTATCCTGAATTATTAGATAAGCATGCTAACCCAAACCCATTACATTCTAATGTGTCTTCTAGAAATAACAACGCTGCAGCTCAATTTGCTGAATTAGAAAACTCTCTTTCTACCAAATTAGATAAAATGCTTGAAGACGCTAGATTAGATGTTCAATTATTCGAAAGATTAAGAACAGGAATCGATAAATTTTCAAGTTCTGTAGACCAAATTAATCAAACGGTAGACGTTTCTGCTTCTACTCATAAATATAATGATCAGTTGAACAAGGCTGCTCAGCATATGGAAAGCATGAATGCTTTATATTCTATGCAATTGGAAAGCGGAAAGAAACAAGCAGAATTTGCAACTAAATATGTTTCAGATATGCAAAAATCTGTAGAGCATTCTGAGAAATTCAATCAAGAGCTACAAGGTTTAACGTCTAATCTTAATAATTTAAATAGAGTTTATGGTGGTATGTTAACTGCTATGAAGTCTTAATTCCTAACCATTACTTAAACTACTTAATCAACAAACAAAGAAAAGAGAATGGCACAAGGAAAACAGACCCCTCGTCAGAAGATGATCAACCTAATGTATTTGGTGTTCATCGCGATGATGGCCCTAAATATTGATGCAGAGATCATCAGATCATATTATGATTCTACCAGAGCGTTAAATGATACAAGAACTTTAACAGAAAAAAAGAACGAAAAGATTTTTGAAAGAACGCTGGAAGCTAAGGCTCAGCAGGTTCCGGATACTTATGCTCAACCTTGGGAACAATACAAAGTATTGAAAACTAAGATTGATGTATTGGTGAAATCTGCTCAGGATATCAAAGACTTGTTAAAGAAGCAATCTGAATTTCATGAAAAAGATGCTCAAGGAAAAGATATTGACGTAAGTGAAAACTTTGCTGCATTGAATAACAATGAAGCAACTACGGAATATTTCTTTAAAGAAGGAGATGAAAATGCACCATCAAAAAATGCTACAGACCTAAAAGCTAAAATTGATGATGTAAGAAATTATATTAATGCAACTTTTGGTAAAAACCCTCAACTTAACGACCTAGTTGAGAGAGCGAATAAGTCTCTTATTGCGGAATATCCTAAAGGGAAATCTCCAAATGACAAGACTTGGTTCCAAAATAAATTTTACCACCAGCCATTAATTGCTGCAATTTCTAACTTGGAGATTATCCAAAATGATGCCAGAAATGTTCAATCTGATGCATTGGCATTATTACTTCAGGAAAAAGTGGATGCAAGCATCAAATTTACAAGCTATGAAGCAATTGTTGCTGGTCCTGTAGATATTCAGGCTGGTAAGCAGGCAGAAATAAAAGTAATGCTAGGAAACTATTCTAACAGCAATAAAATCAGTATATCTGGTGTAAGCAAAGTAGAAAACGGAAAGGGTATTACTGCTATTTCAGGATCTGGTATTGGTGAACATAAATTAGGTGGTACAATTACTTTAACAGATGCTACAGGTAAAGCTCAAAGCTTCCCTTGGACGCATACTTATAATGTAATTGCAGGACCTAGAGAAGTAAAACTTGAAAAAGGATTATTACTTTCTGCTGATAAAATGAATGTAATGTATAGAGGACTTGAGAACCCTGTTTCAGGATCTATCTTAGGTGCAGACAATTCTAAACTTTCATTATCAGCTCCGGGAGCTACTGTAAGAAATACAGGTCCTGGTAAATGGATTGTGAAGCCTTCAACAGGAACTACAGTGAAATTGACATTATCTGGAGTAGATCCACATGGTAAATCTGTATCTCAGGTATTTGAATATAGAATTAAGAATGTTCCGCCACCTCAAGGTCAGATGAGAGGTCAGAATGTATTGTCTATGCCGGCAACTTCTATTCCTAACCAATCTGTACAGGCAGCGATTCCTGATTTTGATTTCCCTGTTTCATTCAATGTAACTCAATTCATGGTAAGAGTACCTGGTAGAGCAGCATTATTGATCCACGGAAGTTCATTAAATGAGGCTTCAGGATTAATCAAGAACCTAAGATCTGGAGATGTAGTTTCTATCTTCGATATTAAAGCAACAGCTCAAGGTTTAGAAGGACAACAGATTAAAAACATTACTCCTATAATTATTAATGTTCAATAGGACTAAAATTGTAATTTATTATGAAAAAATATATTAGCACCCTTTTAGTATTAGTTTCGGGATTTGCATTTTCCCAGACTATTCTGAACGCTTCTTCTCCAGAAGAGTTTAGACAGATGAGAGCGGAGAATAAACAAAAAGTTGGTGATACTATTATTGATAAAACAGTAAAACCTCTTGAATATGGATTTGTTGAAGACAAAGACATTCTTAAGAGTATGTTTGTTTGGGAAATCATTGATATGAATGACAAGATTAATCAGCCATTTTATTATGACAATCCGGACGGTCTTCTTTCTACACCTACAAGGTCTCTATATCAGTTACTGTTAGATGCAGCTTTAACTGGTAAAATTGAGCAGGTGTATGATGATGAAAACTTTACTGTGAAACTTTCACCTGAAGGGATACAGAAAAGATTGGAGAATGTTAGAATCAATGATGCCGCAATCGATATCTTAAACTCAGGAAGACAATTAACTGAACAAGAGAAGAAAGAATATACCGACGTATTTAAAACGACTACTGATAAAGTAAAAGTTCTTAAAATAATGGGTATGTGGTTCGTAGATAAGAGAGACGGACAAATGAAATACAGACCTCTTGGTATTGCAGCTATGGGACCAGATCCAGCAGTACAAGGAGTTATAGGACCAGACGGTAAGCCAATTGCTAGCAATGATGAGCTTATTGACCTATTCTGGATTTTCTATCCGAATGCAAGAGATATTTTGGCAAACAATTATGTTTTCAATAGAAAAAACTCTTCTGCAGACTTATCTTTCGATGATGTTATCAATGCAAGAAGATTTTCTTCTATCATTTATAAATCTTCAGCCGGTTTAGGAGACGGTACGATTAAGGATTATATCCCTAAAGATGCTGATGATCAGCTAGAGGAAAGCAACAGAATCAAGTCGCAGATCCTTGAAATGGAAAATGATATGTGGAATTACTAGATTTCACTTGATATTTATATAAAACCTGAGTATTTTTACTCAGGTTTTTTTTATTATGAAAAATGTAGATTATATTATTGTAGGAGATGGGTATGCTGGGCTATTCTTTGCACACCAGTTAATTAAGAATAACAAGTCATTTGTGATCTATTCTGAAGGGAGGAAAAGCGCTTCCCAGGTTTCAGCAGGGATTATTAACCCGGTTGTTCTTAAAAAATTTACCACATTCTGGAAAGCACAAGAACAGTTGGATTTCCTTAAAGACAGTCTTAAGGAAATTGAATCATATACTGGAGAGAACTACCTCATCAATGCTCCTATTCACAGAATTTTCCATGATGAGAATGAACAGAAGCTTTGGCTTAAAAAATCAGGGAATGAAGAATTATCAAACTTTTTGGATCAAAAATTTGAGTCTTTAAACGGAGTAAAAAACGACTTTCAGACTGGAAAGGTGAATCAGTCTGCCAGACTGAGCGTAAGTGGATTTTTTGCAGGTTTATTCAGTTATTTTGAAAAAAATGCCTTTTTGATGAAAGAAAAGTTCGAGTACGATAAACTTGACCCATCCGGTTCTTCTTATAAAGACTTTAATTTCAAAAATATTATTTTTTGTGAAGGAATGGGAGTGAAAGATAACCCATACTTTTCTGAAATTTCTGTAAATGCAAACAAAGGACATCATATAAAAGTAAAGCTTTCCCAACCTATTCCGGAAAATATAACGATTAAGAAGAAACATTTTCTCTTCCCGACAGGAAGCGGTCTTTATTTCTATGGTGGAACCTATGACAGAGAACAGCTTCATCATCATATTGATGACTCAGCAGTTGCTCAGTTAGTGAATGGACTTTCAGAATTCTATCCCCACGATTTTGAAGTGGAAGAGGCTAATTTCGGTTTCAGACCCACTGTAAAAGATAGAAGACCTATTATTGGAAGACACGAAACTTTTAATAATTTGTATGTATTTAACGGATTGGGAGCACGAGGAATATTGAATGGTTGCTATTTCTCAAGAGATTTATTCCGTTTTATAGAAGAAAACATTCCATTGCATGAAGAAGTTTCATGGAATAGATTTAAGTAACTACAGTAATTCTGAAGAAATTCATATTTTCAAAACACATAGCTTATGAATGAAAACTTACTGGGAATAATAGCAGGAATACTTACTTCTGTATCCATGATTCCACAACTTGTAAAGGTGATCAGGGAAAAAAATGTGGAAGAAATATCCTTACTTATGCTTTTGGTACTTATTTCAGGGTTATCATTGTGGGTATGGTATGGCTTTATGAAAGATGAATTACCTATTATTTTATCAAATTCATTTGCGGTATTGGTCAATGTAAGTCTTCTGATTTGTTATATCATTTACAGTAAAAAGAAGTAGAAAATTTCATACAATAAAAAAGACGCCCTATAGAAATAAGGCGTCTTTGTATTGTATTATAAAAGATATAATTACTCAAGAACAAATTTAGCTAAAGGAGCCATTCTTGCTTTGTTTAAAGTTAATGTATTCCCGTTAACAGAATAGTTGTCTGCAGCAAGAATTGCTTTTGTAAACTGGTTTTCAATATCTAAATCTTCACAAGCCATCATGGTAGACATTCCTTGGTTGAATTTAATTCTCATGATTTCAGGCTTGATCTCAAAAGTACCTCCTAAACCATTACATCCGGCATGCCCCTCATATCTCATTCCATCCATGTTAAGTTTGAAAGAAGGGTTATTTTTTGAATTTTTCAATTTGATAGGCTGGCCATTAAGCTCCGTTAATTTCCATGTTTTCCCTGTAATATCTGTTGTTGCAGGTTTTTGTGCAGTTTGAGTCTGACAAGATACTAGAAATACAGTCAAGAAAAGAGCGGATAAATAATAATATAAGCTTTTCATAAATTTTTGATTTTAAATATTATGTTTTGTTCCTATGCTAATACGATGCCATTTTTGCAGGACCTGATTCTTTTTTTGCCTGTTTAAGATGGAAAAGAACCATATCTACATTCTTCTTTAAAAAAGTTATATTGCCTTTAATTTCAGAATATTGGTACTCTTCATTAGAGGCTGTATACTCCGGTAAAGCATCACTTTTTTTAAGGTCATAAGTTTTACCGTTTAAATGTATGGTAGCTGTGTTTTTGGAACGATTGATGGTTACTTCTATTTTTTCTCCATAGCTGTCAACATATACATCTTTTGAAATGTCATCTGTATTTTCAGGAGTCGTTGAAGTGATTGTTTCAGCTTCTTTTCCGGGATGCTTACACGCTGTTGAGGAAAGAACTGCCAATCCCAAAAGGATTGTAGATAATAATTTTTTCATAGTGATAAGTGATTTTAAAGTGTTTCATGAATTATGGTGTTAATACTATATAAAAATACAAATATTTTTGCAAATTATATGTTAATTTTACATAAACTAACATTGTGTTTTAATAAAGGAGTTGTTCATCACCTTTTTTAGAACATTATTCAGAAAACGATAGGTAGTTTTTAAGATAAAAAATTTGAAATTGAAATTGTTAATTTGGAATTTTTAACAGTTTTATCTAATAGAAAATAGGATAGTTTTTTCATTGCTCATTTGTTGTTTTAATTTTCGGCAAAAGTAATTTAAATATCACAGAAAGCCAATAGGCTTTTGTAAATAATTGGAAATCATGATAAAGATTAGTTTTTTGTATTTATCTTTTCCCGAGATAAAGAATTAATCCGGAATAAAATTTTTGATATACTTAAAGAAAAAAACTGAATTAGTCTGTTATTTTGAAATCTTCCGTTCAGAGCCATAGCAGAGAAAATATATTGAATTATAACTTAGCTATTCATTAGATAGTACTGCCTTTCATAAATAAGTAAATTATTGTTAAAAATAGTAGATAAACTTTTATTTAAGATTAAATTTCATTGTATTAATGCTATTAGATATGTTCTTATAAAAATCTAACTTACAGTTAATAAAATTGATAAATGGTAAAAAACTAGCCATTGAAAAATTAATAAAATTTTGATTTCAGGTTATTTAAAGAAGCGTTAAATTTTGTTAATCTATTAGATGGTATCACAATCTAAGTGTACATTTGCCACTTTAAAATGAGAAACTTTATAGTATATTTTTTAACCGGTCTTTTTCTGCTCTTCGTGGTGGAAAGCAGACTTAACGTTAAGACACTTCGAAATGACTACTCTGGTCATGTTTCTCATCATATGCCCAAAAGAGCCAATCGACTGAACCAGACTTATGAAAAGCTTTCCGTTCAGCAGATGGCAGATAATGTAGATAATTCCACTCTAGAACTTGCAGAGAATGATTTTCAACTGTCTGATGTATGGCAGGCGGTTGTTGTTTTCGCAGGTATTTTCAGCTTGGTCTATATTTTCGGGTTAAAAAACAAAAAACGGTTTAATCCGGATCTCCACGGTCTTATTTTTGGGCTTGCTACCAAACGGTTTATTTTGATCCGTTCCATTAGAATTTAAAATTTCATTTTTTCCATTTACTTTCTGCCTGATTACAGGTGGGATAGCTTTGCGTTGTGTTTGCAGGTAATCATCACATCGTTTCATCTCTTATTACCATTTCTATTTCAAAACATTAACGATTTATACAAACTCTAGAATTATGATAAAAAGAGTTACCTCAGGCATTGCACTGAGTATCCTGTTACTTGCTGTTAGTTGCAACAAGAAAAAGGAAGAAAAAGAAGAAGTAACAACCTATCCGGTAACTTCGCCGGTAGTGATGGATACTGTGATTAACAAAGAATATGTAGCTCAGATCCAATCTGTAAAGAACATTGAGGTTCGGGCACAGGAAAAAGGGTTCCTTGAGAAAATTTTTGTAGATGAAGGGCAGTATGTTCAAGCTGGGCAGACCTTATTCCGCATTATGCCGAAACTGTATCAGGCCGAGCTGCTAAAGGCTAAAGCTGAAGTAGAACAAGCCTCCATTGAACTGAAAAATGCAAGTACATTAGCAGGAAACAACATTGTTTCTAAAAATGAAAAGGCAATGGCAAAAGCTAAACTGGATGCAGCCAATGCAGAGATGAAACTGGCACAAATTCACCTCTCTTTTACAGACATCAAAGCTCCGTTCTCAGGAATTATCAATAGAATTCCTTTAAAGCTTGGAAGCCTGGTAGATGAAGGTGATCTTTTAACTTCATTATCGGATAATACAAGTATCTATACGTATTTTAATGTGTCTGAACCTGAATATTTAAGTTATCAAACTCATGCAGCAGACAGAGGAAGCAATCAGGTTTCCTTAATTACAGCTAATGGAGAAACTTATTCGCAAAAAGGAGAGATCCAGACTATTGAAGGAGAGTTTGATAATGAAACAGGAAATATTGCTTTCCGTGCAAAGTTTCCTAATCCAGATAAATTATTGAGAAATGGTGAAACCGGAAAAATTCAAATGACAATGCCAGTTCACAATGCATTAATTATTCCGCAGAAGGCAACTTATGAAATTCAGGATCAGAAATATGTATTTGTGATCGACAAAAACGGAGTAGCTAAATCCCGAAATATAAAAATTGGCTATGAACTTCAGGATTTGTATGTAGTAAGCTCAGGTATTTCAAAAGGAGATCAAATTCTTTTGGAGGGAGTTCAGAAAGTGAAGGATGATCAGAAAGTGAAAACAAAATTCCAAGATCCTAAAAAGGTTCTTCAATCATTGAAATTAAAAGCAGAGTAATGGTCTCTAAAGTGAAGTAGTATGTTTAAGAAATTCATCCGCAGACCTGTTCTGTCTATTGTAATCTCATTGATTATTGTGTTTTTAGGGATCTTGTCATTGGTAAAACTTCCAGTGACGCAGTTCCCATCCATTTCTCCACCTAAGGTAAACATCACCGCAGAATACCCTGGAGCTAACAACGAGTTATTGATTAAATCTGTTGTTATTCCATTAGAAAGAGGGCTAAACGGTGTTCCGGGCATGAAGTACATGACCTCTGATGCCGGTAACGATGGAGAAGCTTCTATTCAGGTAGTATTTGACTTGGGAACAGATCCCAATGTTGCTGCCGTAAATGTTCAAAACCGAGTATCTTCAGTAGTGAATAAGTTACCACCTCTGGTAGTTCGTGAAGGAGTAAAAATTACCCGTGAAGAGCCGAATATGTTGATGTACATTAACCTGTACAGTGATGATCCTAAAGCGGATCAGAAATTCCTGTTCAATTATGCAGATATCAATGTGATGTCCGAATTGAGAAGGGTAGGTGGAGTAGGTTTTGCTGATATCCTTGGAACCCGTGAATATGCAATGCGTATCTGGCTTAAGCCGGACAGACTGACTGCCTACAATATTTCAGCTGATGAAGTAATGGAGTCCCTGAATGAACAAAGTTTGGAAGCATCTCCGGGTAAAACAGGAGAAAGTTCAGGAAAACGTTCGCAGTCTTTTGAATATGTACTAAAATATCCAGGTCGTTTTAATAATGAAAAAGATTATGGAAACATCATTCTAAGGGCAAAGCCTGATGGTGAATCTATACGTTTGAAAGATGTTGCTGATATTGAATTTGGAAGTTCAATGTATGATATTTATTCTACTTTGAATGGAAAACCTTCAGCGGCAATTACTGTAAAACAATCTTACGGATCCAATGCGAGTGACGTTATTAAAAATGTAAAAACTTTAATGGCAGAGCTGGAAAAAAATAATTTTCCAAAAGGAATGCATTATGATATCAGTTATGATGTTTCCAGATTCCTGGATGCCTCAATGGAAAAAGTTATACATACTTTATTTGAAGCCTTTATATTGGTGGCAATTGTTGTATTTCTTTTTCTTGGAGACTGGCGTTCTACATTAATTCCGGCGCTGGCTGTTCCTGTGTCATTAGTAGGAACCTTTGCGATAATGTCAGCTTTCGGAATTACGCTAAATATGATTTCACTCTTCGCCTTGGTAATGGCGATTGGGGTAGTTGTAGATGATGCTATTGTTGTCATAGAAGCAGTTCATGCCAAGATGGAGGAAAAACATCTCTCTCCATTAAAGGCCACGGAAGAAGCAATGCACGAGATCAGTGGGGCAATTATTGCAATTACGTTGGTAATGGCATCTGTATTTATCCCGATTGCATTCATGTCCGGGCCAGTGGGGGTATTTTACCGTCAGTTTTCTATTACGATGGCTTCCTCCATTATCTTATCAGGAGTTGTAGCCCTTACGCTTACACCAGCATTATGTGCTTTAATCCTGAGAAATAATCATGGGAAAGCAAAGAAGAAAACACCGATAAGTATTTTCCTTGATAAATTCAATAACCTATTTACAAAAGGTGCCGGAAAATATGAGAAAATGCTTAATAAAACGGTTACGAAAAAAACGATTACGTTACCATTGTTATTGGCATTTTGTGCATGTACTTATTTCCTTAGTAACTCCCTTCCTTCAGGATTTATTCCGGCAGAAGATCAGGGAATGATTTATGCAATTATTCAGACACCTCCGGGATCTACTTTGGAAAGAACCAATCAAATTGCTAAGGAGCTTTTAAGAGAATCTGAAGACATAGATGGGGTACAGTCGGTTTCTTCACTGGCAGGATATGAGATCCTGACTGAGGGTACCGGATCTAACTCAGGAACTTGTTTAATTAACCTTAAAAGTTGGGAAGAACGTAAAGAGTCTGCAGCGGAGATCATTGAAAAACTGGAAGAAAAAGCTAAAAATATTCCGGGAGCCAATATTGAATTTTTCCAACCGCCATCCATTCCTGGATATGGTGCTGCCGGAGGGTTTGAATTACGTTTATTGGATAAAGCAGGAAGTGGTGACTATCATAAGATGGAACAGGTAAGTAATGATTTTGTTAAAGAATTGAAGAAACGTCCGGAGCTAGGATCTGCATTTACATTTTATTCAGCCAGTTTTCCACAATATATGCTTAAGATAGATAATGATCTTGCAGAACAAAAAGGAGTAACAATTGCAAAAGCGATGGATAATTTATCAACATTGATAGGTTCCAACTATGAGACCAGCTTTATCCGTTTCGACAGGCCATACAAGGTAATTGTTCAGGCAGGTCCACAGTATCGTGCGTTACCTACTGATCTTTTAAAATTATATGTTAAAAATGATAAGGATCA
The DNA here is from genome assembly GCF_002899895.1 of Chryseobacterium oncorhynchi. GTDB lineage: Bacteria > Bacteroidota > Bacteroidia > Flavobacteriales > Weeksellaceae > Chryseobacterium > Chryseobacterium oncorhynchi. Next base: position 174,276 of record NZ_PPEI02000005.1, on the reverse strand, counting down.
AATGGTACCTTATTCGGACTTTATGCATCTTGAAAAAGTATATGGTTTATCAGAAATCACAAGGCATAATATGTATAACTCGGCAGAGGTGAGTGGAACTCCGGCGCCGGGATATAGTAGTGGTCAGGCAATTCAAGCCATTAAGGAAGTTGCAGATAAAACACTTCCAAGAGGATTTGGAATTGACTGGGCAGGTATTTCAAAAGATGAAGTAAGCCGTGGAAACGAAGCCGTATTTATCTTCCTGGTATGTTTAGGGTTTGTATATCTAATCCTTTCTGCACAGTATGAGAGTTTTATTCTTCCATTACCGGTGATTTTATCTTTGCCTACTGGTATTTTCGGAGCATTTTTATGCTTGAAGCTTCTAGGACTGGAGAATAATATCTATGCACAAGTGGCTATGGTAATGCTTATAGGACTTTTAGGTAAAAATGCCGTATTGATTGTAGAATTTGCCGTACAGAAAAAAGCAGAAGAGGGAATTCCGGTTGCAAAAGCGGCTATAGAAGGAGCTGCCATTCGTTTTCGTCCTATTTTGATGACTTCCTTTGCCTTTGTTGCAGGATTGATTCCTTTGGTTATTGCAACAGGTCCCGGAGCTGTGGGTAACAGAACCATTGGTACAGCAGCAGCTGGAGGGATGTTGATAGGTACTGTTTTCGGGCTGATGATTATTCCAGGATTGTATTACATCTTTGGAACCATTGCTGAAAAGTCGAGACTGGCAAAATATGAAGAGGAAAATCCTTTAACAGAACAAACTGAACCTTATGAACATGATGGAAAATTCGAAGACTAAAAATATAATAGCTGCCATTGCCTTATCTCTTGTTTTAGCAAGTTGTAAGGCTCCAATGGCGACAGTCATAAAAGATGAAGTTAAGACCAATATACCTCAAAACTTCAATCAGGAAGAGCAGCAGGATGCTAATAATAACAGTGGAACAACTCCATGGAGACAGTTTTTTACCGATCCAAATCTGGTAAGCCTTATTGAAACGGCTTTAAAGAACAATCAGGAGCTGCTTATTACTCTTCAGGAAATTGAAATTGCCAAGAGTGGTGTTTTAGCTAAAAAGGGCCGATTAAGCCCAACTGTTTCAGCAGGGATAGGAGCCGGGGTGAAAAAAGCCGGACGCTACACCAGTGAAGGAGCCGGAGATGCAACTACACAGATAGAGCCAGGAAGAGAAATGCCAGACCCACTAGGTAATTTTGGAGGCGGATTAATGGCCAATTGGGAAGTTGATATCTGGAAGAAACTGAGAACAGAAAAAGAATCAGCGGTTGCTCATTATCTTTCTACGGTAGAAGGTAAAAACTTCGTGTTGTCTAATCTTATTGAGGAAGTTGCAGATAATTATTATGAATTATTGGCTCTAGATAATCAATTAGATATCATACAGCAATATATTAAGCTTCAGCAAAGAGCTTTAGAGATTTCTAAGATTCAGAAAGAGGCTGCAGCTGCAACGGAACTGGCGGTGAAGAAATTTGAAGCAGAACTGGCCAAGTCTAAAGCTTCAGAATATACCATTCGTCAGGAGATTACGGAAAAGGAGAACGAGATCAATGCTTTATTGGGAAGATATCCACAGCCGATTATTAGAACAAAGGAGAACTTTATGTCTACCATTCCTCCGACTGTATATACCGGGATTCCGTCACAATTATTGGCCAATCGTCCTGATATTAAAGAGGCAGAATTGGAATTAAAATCTTCAAAACTGGATGTGGAAGCAGCGAGAAAAGAATTTTATCCTTCTCTGGAAATCTCCGCAACACTAGGATTGGAAGCATTCAAGCCATCTTATTTAGTAAAAATGCCTGAGTCTATAGCCTATAATCTGGTTGGCGAACTGGCAGGACCGCTTATTAATAAAAGTGCTATTAAAGCCAACTTTCAGACTGCAGATGCAAAACAGATACAAGCATTGTACGAATATGATAAAACTATTCTGAATGCTTATCTGGATGTAGCCAATCTAATGTCGAAGATCAAAAATATAGATCAGTACTATCAATTGAAATCTCAGGAAACAAAAGCCCTGGATCAGTCTATTGATATTGCTAATCAATTATTCAGAAACTCCAGAGCAGATTATCTTGAAGTTCTTTTGAACCAAAGAGATGCATTGGATGCCAAAATGGAACTTATAGAAGCCAAACAAAAGCAGCTAAGTACTGTGGTGGATATTTATAAGAGCCTGGGTGGCGGCTGGAAATAAAGAAATATCATAATTCAGTCAATAAACAGTTAATGTTTTGGGGTCAATTCTTCGGAGTTGACCCTTTTTGTTGTTGTATACTTTGATATGATAGCTGTAATTTAAAAGACATGTAGAACAATTTTTAATTGGGAACAATGGCTAGAATCCCTCTAATTCAAAAAAATACAGCAATATATACTGGTGAAAAATTTTTATTCTAGAGTTGAATATTGGTTGATAGTATGTACTTATGTTTTGATAATTATAATTTTTTTACACCATAAATTATAACACGACGAGTTTTGACGTTGGTCACAAATACTTTTGTATTGTAATAAAAATACAACAATTATGACCACATTTTTTCAAACACTCGATTGCTTCATCAAGAAGAAGAAATCACAAATTCTAAAACGTACCATCACATTAATTAACCAATTTTTAAAATCACATTGACGATGATAAGTGATCCTATTCACATTACAATGGCAATGTATTTTATGTAACCAATTACACAAACAAAAATATGAAACAACACACAAACACCAAATTTTTAACCATACAATGTACCTGTCTTTCTGGCAGAGATTACATTTAAATTTTGATAATAACACAATGAAGTTATTACAAAAACACACTTCAATGAATTCTAAAATTTGGAATTTATTGAATCTAAATAATTTTTTTAATTTAAAAGTCTAGAACAAATGTCAGAAAATACAAAGAAACCATATTCTTATTTTTTTACAGACTTATCATTATTTAATCAAATTTCCACTGATAAAGCCTTTGGGCCGGTAGACAATAATAAATTTCAGGTTACTACAAAATTTAAAGGAACTTTACCTGCTTATGCTGTTACTGATGGTCTTTTATTCTTTGCAAAATGTGGAAATTCTGATCCTAATAAGATTAATATATTACTAAAGCCAACCAAGGATGTAGGTTTAGGTTTTAAAATCAAGTACTTTGTTTACAGAGGAATTGATAAAAGAGACTTCTTTACGAAAGTATCAGGAGTAGATGTAGTGAATCCTTCAAGTCCATTACCATTTGTTAGCAGCGCATGGGATACTTACGTTGAATTTTATGGATCATCAGATGACTTTAAAGCGAGTAAGCTTGGTCTTGATGTTTCAGGAGTGCCTACACAAGATATTCTAAAGATGTTTTATCCCAAGGATAGTTATAACTTATTATATATTGACGGGGGAAAACAACTCGGAAAATTTTTAACAGATGCGGGGGGCTTCGAAATCGTTTTAGATGAAGGCGATTTTATTCAGGAAAATCCAGATTCAGGACTTGTTTTCGATAAGGATTTTGCGGAAGCAGAGGAATGTATTTTAAGAGTAAATGAAGCTCCTACAGCAAATTTTATTTTTGGAGGTAATGTAGGCGGAACTAGCAGAGCAAAAATCTTTAAGGAGAATGTTTATAAGTTTATTGACCCCGCAGCTTTCTATGGAGTACACGCTAAGGATATTTATTATGATGATGGCTCTCTTGTTGAAACGGGTGTTATGACTAACGCTGGAAAATCTATTACCAGTACTGAGATATATTCAAATATAATAAGCAAATTTACCAATAAGGATAAAATATATTTTTATATAAAGAATAACCTTAATAGAAGTATTCAGTTTTATGATGATGATAATAATGAAATTAGAATAAATGCTGTAGTAGAAAGCTTAAGGACTCCTACTACAGAAAATAAATCAAAGGGTTGGCCTATTATAATCTATGAGAACAAAATAAATATTGCTTTACAAATAAGGGAGGGTCTCAAAAGTAATATGTATAGTAATCTAACGTTTAAATCGGATACCCCTAAAATTAATACTAATATTATATCTGACTCGGTGTCAGTTTATGACATTGTTTTACCTAGAAAAGATACAACCACAAAAAAAATCTATACAAGTCTTGTTTATATAACTCAAGACAGTAATAATTATGATCTTGATCGTTTTTTTGGGCCTGTAACATTAGATACTATATTTGAAGAAGCTGATTTTAGTATAGGAAGTCATAAATTGAGCTGGGTAAATCATCTTAGAAATTTATTGGTAAAAAAAGGCAGCGAATTAGGAGTATACAATACAAAGGTTATTATAGATTCAACAAATAGTGCAACTGCAGATAAAAAATTGAGAACATTTTTTGTAGCACCAGTTGCTTCTTCTATCCAAAACAATGCGTCATTTACTGAGAGAATAGATGCAAAATATATGACGTCAGGATATGTAAAAGAGGCTATAGGGACTTCGTCAGATTTTTGTAAAAAAGTATTGGGGCAGGACAATGCAGAAATATGGAGAGGAGAAATAAAAGAAGGAGCTGCTGCACCTATTAACTCACTTGTTTTTAGAAAAGATGAAAATGTTGATAACCACCCTGTATTTATATTAGGATTAACAGAGCAGGATCTCACTACTTTAAAAGCTTCTCTACCGGCTGATGCTACCAATATCTTTATAAAACTTGGGCCTAATGTGGCAGGAGCTAGTGATCATTTACAATTTGCTAAATACAACGCTGTATTATCTTATGATGATTCATCCGGAGTGAGAACAGTAAATTCTGGAACCGTAGTATTTTACTCTGTTGATAATCAGTTGTTTTTTACTAAATTGTATTCAGCGAATTTTCCAAATGAATTTTGTAGTGAATTTGCTGATATTACAGTAGATTTTAGACCACAAAATAGATGGATGCAATACTTTAATTATCCTTTGCAAACTGTTAAAACGGTACTAGGGGTACCATCAGTATTCTATGGTTTAGATTGGTTAAGAAAAGGCGATAGTGAAAGAAAAGGTAAACCGGGGGACACTATAGATTCTACAAATAATCGTTTACGATATAGAGTAGCAGAAGAGTTTAAGGTGGATGTTTCTACATCTCCATTAAACGGCCAGGTATTTAATAATTTCTTTGAAACGGTTTCTTATAATTCTTCGGGAGAAGGTCCTTATACTGCTATTCCGAGGAAAGATTTATACGTTAATGTAAAAGGGATGTATAGAGTGATTCCAGTGAAATGGAAACTGAAAGAGGGTCCGCTATTTTCATCATTTGATACAACTCAAACAGAGCCCGGCAGTAATTATGATAAGGATTATGCACCAAGTTGGTTGAACATACCAAGACAAGGATCTACTAATCCGTCTATAAAACTTAGACTCAAAGTAAGATTAAAGAATTCTCGTCCAAAAACAGATTTAAAATTATGCTTTGATCAAAAGCTTTTTAAAATTAAGACATTAGGAAGTTTGACAGGAAGTGAGCTTTTGGCAAGAACTTCTAAAGAGAAATTAAATTCGGTAAATGTGGGACGCGAACAGTCTATAGATGAAGAAATAGGAGTGGTGAAATTTAAACCAAATGATTTACCTACAGGAACAACAGCATCACCGTCCTCAATGAACTGGATAGATTTTGAATTAGAAAATATAGCTCCAATTACGCAGTTGAGTATTATAAGTATTTGGTCTAATGATAGACTAGCTGGAAAAATGTATATTGTTCCTAACCAGAATCTTACTGAAAAGAAAGTTCTTATAATAAAAGTGAAAGATGTAAGTGAAACTGCTAAGGGTACCTATGATGACAATGAAATAGAGATTATGAAAAAATTTGCTTTACAATCCAATATTTTGGTTGACGCAAAAGTTCATACAGAAGAATTACCTTTCTATAATAATTCTACATTTAATAAGTTTAAAGATCCAACTGCAACCAGGATTAATTATAATAATAAACAAGATAATCAAACATTTGCAGAGTTCTTAAAAACACAAATTCCTGCTGACTCTAAAAATGACGTTGTTGTATTTTATTTTAGTCTTATGGCCATTGAAAATGGAGTATTAGGTCACACATATGTAGATGATGGAATAATTTGTATGTTTAACTATAATAATAAATATAAATCATCTTATACAACAACTTATTTTTATGCATTAGCACATGAATATCTGCATAGCCAGGGAGTATCACATTCTTTTTCAGGATTGGAACCAGGAACACCAGATGCTTTATTGACATTTGCAGGAGGAACCACAAATAATGTAATGGACTATAATAATGATGAATCTGATACAGCAACATTTAAATTTGTACAAAATTCATTTTTCTGGCAGTGGGCGATTGCCAATAAATACTCGAAAAAAAATACATAAAACAATATAATATGAAAAATATCCTACCAGCAATACTATTATTATTTTCAATACAGTCTTATGCTCAAATAGAAGATATACAAAGGAATTATCAGACTACAAGGGAAAGAGCCAGAGATTATTATTCAGAAGTAAATAAACCCAATCAATATTTCCATTATAGAATAAAAGATGGAAAGGAAGATTATTATTTATACTTAGATAAAAAAAAGTATGATTCTTTGCTAGTATTGAAATCTGCAGAACCTACTATTATTAAAAATAGTAATGTTTATAGTAAAGCTGATAAAGGATATTATATTATAAAGGATAACATTGACCAAAAAAGAAGATATTTCCTCCATTATGATAAAGAAATAATAACACAGGAAATCTTAGATGATAATTATAATATTTATAATAAAACGGATTATAAAACATTAGTTATTGAAAGTTATTATTTTGGAAATGAAAATTATTCTTTTTTATATCAATATGAAAAATTTAATAAAAATACCTTTAATCCTTTTACAGATTTAATTTATAAAAAAGTTATATATCAGGATAAAAGCATCAAAATTTTCAATTACGAAAGAGACTTTCCTTTACCAGATGAAGCTTTTTTAAAAAAAGTTCCGGAAATTTTTCGTCAACAGTCGTTTGAATTACTAAAAGCTAATGGTAAAATTAAGACCCTCAATGATAAAGTTGTTCAAGGTGTTTCCCTTGATATTGCCAAAGCTATTAATAATGGGAACTATTTTCTCTATAAGGTTTATAGAAATAATGACGAGACAAAACCTGTCTATAAAATCATCATGGATATTACAAAGTCCAATTGGACTATAGAAATAAACCCCAAAAACGAAAAAATTGAATTTTTAGATGTTGACTTATCAAGGATATGATTAGGGTATTTTAAATAATCATCTTTTGATTATTTAATAATAAAAACCAACACATCAAATTTTTAAGATATTATGCCAAATACACAATTATTACCATATTATCCTAAGCTATCCAACTTAATCACTTTAGACAACATACCATCTTCTCTAGGATTTGTAAAGAATATTTCCCAACAAGTTTTTAGCAGAGTTTACTATAAGGACTTTCAGACAAGTGTAAGTTCCTCAGGAGATAGTGCGTTCTATAGCTTAAGTATTGTAGCTAAAGAAAGGATTAATTTTGACCTAGTCTATGGACTCAAATTTGTCCTTAATAGGGATGCTCAAAACGGGCAGATCTCTTCCTTTCCAGTAACGGTTCAGTACAATTGGCCAATTATTGGATATATTTCTAAATTCAACTTGGATAACTTTTCATTCTCAGTTGAAGAAATTTTTAACATTGCATTAGCAACTTTAAATCTAGACCAAACTACTGTAGTTAATGAATTCATCAATGTATTTGTTAATACTACAGGTGATCCTATAAAAAAGTTTGTAGATGACTTAAATGCTGAACTAGGATCTTTTCTTGCTTCTCCAATTCCTTATCCTACTTCTAGTGATAGAGTTGGTGAATTGATAAATTTCTTAAATACAGCATACTCCAGAGGAGCCGCTTTGGCTGCTTTTTCAACCTACATCGTAGGAAACATCATTAATTCAGCTCCAAAGGAACAGCTAAAATTATTCTTTAAGAATATTTTACCACAAGATATTGATGAGTATATTAAAGGTATCATTACACCTAGTGCAAAGATTACTCTGGAAACATCAGCATCCATCGAGTTTCCTAGGAATATTCTAAAACCTTGGACTACTAATAGCAGTGGCGAATTAATACCAGATCCAAATCCCGATGCTAAAACCTATTTCGATTTTGCAAAAGCGGTGCTTTATGCAGATACTGTTTCAGGAATCGGATATGATGTAGATATTGCAGGATCATTAGGTCCAAGTACGTACTCAGAAATTGGAAATACGGGATTATTGGTTCAGCTGGACAGACTGAAGCTGGATTTAAGTAAAACAAAAAATATCCCTGAAGCAGATGCCTACGGATATTCACCAGATTTTACAGGAGTTTATGCAAGAGCTGTCTCCGTAACGTTCCCACCAAAATGGTTCTACGATGAAACTAATCCACCAAGCAGTTCAAGTGCTACACTAAGACTGGGAGGTTATGACATGCTTGTAGGAACAGGAGGTGTTTCCGGAACTATTATGCTGGAATCCGTTCCTGTAGTCCATCAGGGAGGAGGTTTTGAATACTATAACGATAAGTTTGCATTCAGCTATCCTGTATCATTATACAATAAGAATGCGACTACAGGAGAAATTGGTTTAGTAACAGCCAATAATTATGCAGAGTTGAAAACCATTTTACAAGGTTTAAAAGCAACTTCAGATGCACCATTTGCATTTAAGTTTCCGCTTTCTCTGACGCCGCTGGCACAGGCCGACCCGATTGTTTTTAACAACGGTGCCAATTACCAGAATTATTTATCCACTTTAAATGGTAATAATGCCATGATGTGGAAAAGGCTAGGTGGAAAGAATGGATTTCAAGTAGGTTTCAAATCTTTTGATGTTACATTGAACAAGAATTCAGTGGTTTCATCCAATATTAAAGGAGGTTTGATTATTCCTAAATTCACCTATCCTACAGATATGCCTGTTGTTGGCGGACAGCCCGTTCAGCTTGAAGTGGCAGGTCATATCGAAGCCGATGGAGATTTTCGTCTTACAGCCGCTACCGCTCCACCTTTTCCTGTACAGCTAGGGAATGTTATGAAGCTGCATTTAAGCTCTGTTGAACTCGGAAAAGAGGGCAATAAGTTTTATATCGGTGCTGCTGCAGACATTGAATTCCTGGGAACTTTTGGAGAACTTTTAAAAGGACAGAAACTAAGTATTTCCGCATTAAGGATCTACAGTGACGGCCATATTGATTTCCGTGTAAACGGAGGAAACATGGTTCTTCCAAAACCTATTAAAATTCCACTTGGCCCTACTGAAATTTCAGTTACTGCTATTCACTTTGGTTCTCATGAAAGAGAAAGAAAAGGAGTGATGCGTAAATACAACTACTTTGGCTTTGACGGAGGAGTAAGTATCGGGGTTGCAGGAATTGATGCCCGTGGAGACGGAATTAAATATTACTATACAACTGATAATGACGAAAATGATCCTCAAAAAGATCCGGATTCTTATCTTCATATTCAGACGATCCATATCGATATGGTTATTCCGGCTAACTCAAGTGATCCGAATGTGGCGATCAAAGGATGGTTGTCTATTCCGGAGCCGGGAGCATTCCAGGAGTATAAAGGAGGAGTAAGCCTTAAAGTTAAAAACCCTAGAATTACAGGAGGTGTAAACATGCGTTTAGCTCCAAAGTATCCTGCATTCCTGATTGATGCCAATATTGAGCTTCCGAACCCGATTGCCTTAGGACCAGTGTCCATCTACGGTTTCCGTGGATTATTAGGATATCGTTATGTTGCTGAGAAAGCAGCCATTAATATGACTTCTCAGAATACCTGGTATGAATACTATACAGCTCCGGAAAGAGGAGTAGGTGTTGAGAAATTCAGTGGTCCGGATAAAACGGAGAAATACAATTTCCCATTCTCTTTAGGAGTCGGAGCATTGCTTGGAGATACTATGGCTAACGGAAATATTATTTCAGCCAATGCCATGTTATTATTATCACTTCCATCCATGGTTATGGTGGATGCGAGAATGAAGCTTCTGTCGAAAAGAGTAAGTTTTCAGGATGATCCACCATTCTTTGCGTTCTTCATTTTTGGAGATAATTCATTGGAATTCGGGTTTGGTGCAGACTATAAATTCCCTGAAAGTTCAGGAGATATTATTAAGCTGTACGCTGAAATTCAGGCTGGTTTCTTCTTTAATAATCCATCCGCATGGTATATTAATTTCGGAACACAACAAAAGCCAATTCAGGCCAAAATATTAAAGGATCTGTTTACCCTGAAAGCATTCCTGATGATTTCCGGAAAAGGAATTCAGGCCGGTGCAAGAGGAGAGTTTAGGTTTGATAGAAAATTCGGGCCTGTCAGCATCTTTGTTTTAGCATATCTGGAATTAGGTGGAAAAATTAGTTTCCAGAAACCTCAGATGGGTGCTTATTTTGAAGCCGGATTAGTGATTGATATCAACGTGAAGATCTTCCGTATTTATGCGGCGGTATCTATTCTTCTCGCAGTAGAGTCTCCGAAACCATTCCTGATCTATGGAGCATTTACAGTTGCATTTAAGTTAAAGATTCTGTTCTTTAAGATCAGCTTCTCTGCAAAACTGGAACTGAAGTGGGAATTCAATAAAGAAGTGGACAGAACTCCGGTGAAGCCATTTACAGAAATTCCTGGTCAGGAAGACAGTCTTGTGAAAGGAATTAGTATGTTAACTAATGAAACATTTGATCTTCAAAGAACAAGTACTACAATCTATCCTGATGTTTCTACGATTACGAAAGTAGTTCCTCTTGATACCTATATTGATATTAAGACAACAAAAGGATTACTTCCGGCAGCTGCTACCAGTGCTATCATTGGAGGGTTTACAAATCCTGCCGCGAACTCTACGGATATGATTCCGCCGGATAAAGTAATGAAAGGCCTGGAACTAAGACAGGTAAAACACCAGTATACATTAGAAGCCATTGAAATTATGGCCAATGATGGTACTTCAGGCTGGAATAAATATGATCCATTCAAAGCAATGGAACCGAATAATGGAGCATTGAGTAACCTTAAGGTTGGGCAATGGCAGAAAAAAGATAATCAGTACAATGCGATCAGATTATTGGGTATGACACCATTCTCTTATACAGAACAGGGAAATGCTGGCTGGTTTATTCCTGAACAATACGGAATTATGCCATCTACATTATTCTGTAAGGGACAGACAATCCAAGATTCAACGTCTGATTTCCTTGAGAAACCATTGAATACATTGTATTATGCTTCTTCATCCAACTTCTTCCAAAGTGAAGGTGCTTCTTACCAGATTGCTGGAGATGTACAATATGCAGTAGATCCAAATGGAAACCCTGTTATGCAGGGGGATCATGCAAAAGTTTCAGATGAAGCGAATAACCATGGTTTTGCACAGTCGTTATTGTTTAAAAATCATTCTCCGCTTACGATCATGCTGCCAAATCCAGCGGCCAAGATCAAGCTGAAGTTGAGTACATACAGTACAGGGGTAACCGTGTCTTATTACACTCCTTTGATTGATTTAACCAATACACAGTCCTTTGTACAATATGATGTTCAACAGAAATATTATTCAAAACAGGATCTTGAAACGCCGATCTCACCTTCAGTGATTCCGGTGGGTGGAATTACAAAAATTGTAATCACTCCGGATTCGGTGGATAATGCTGAAATTGATCTTATTCAACAGCAGATGGCAGATCTTATCAACCAAGGATACCAAATAGCTTTACAGCAAGGAGGTGTAGTAGGTACTGTATCCCCAAGTAATCCTGAGTTATATACTGAGCTTGAAAGAAAACTGGAAAAACTTCAATCCAGAGGTTGCGAAGGTGTTGCAAAAGAAAAATATGAAGCTGCTTGCTCATTGTACCCTCAGATGGTTGAAATGTATAATAACTATTTCTTCGCACCATTTTCAAGAATAGGTGGAGGTGGAACGATAGGTTTAAATTTTATCAGAAGAAATCTTGAGTTAGGTATTTATCAGACAATATTGGAATCATTAAGAAATAGCTGGGTGCCGACTCTTGCGTATGAACTTAATGTTGAACAATATGATGCATTATTAGAAGACCTTATGGGTAGCATGAATATAAATAATCCTGATCAACAGGGAATTATTGATCGTTTTAATCGTTTAAAAAACAAACTTAGACAGATTAATAACCTATTGCTACAAATGAATCCGTGCGAAGACTCTGTATTATGTAATCTGAGCACTTATCTTTCACAACAGGAATTCGGAATATTTAATGATAAGCCACCTCATAGTGAAACTCCTTTATTGGATGCTTATAATGAGTTTATCAATAATAATCCGTCTTATGAATATCTTAATAGAATTTTAGAAAGACAGATCAATACAATTGTATCCATTATGTTTATGGGTTGGTCAGGACATGCAATGTATGGCGAAGAGTATAACACAGCATGTGAAGATATCATTTCTATTTTGAGAGATCTAGGAAACTGTTCTAGTCAGAAGAAATGTTTCACATTATTCCATGAAGTAAGTTGGTTATCTGTGGAAGACTATTCATACAATGTAAATATTCCTACTCTGGCAGCTGTTACATCGGAGACACAGGCTGCAGTAAATGCAATTACCAGGTCTATTCAACCAGTATGGAGACCAGATACGGGATATTATGTGAAGTTTACATTAAAGGATACTGTAGATAACGGACAAGCTCCGTCACAGACATTAAGCTATGCTTATGCATTCCGTACAGCAGGACCTTTAGGTTTCTTCCACTTAGATAAGGATTCTACCTATGGGGAAATTAAGATTAAAGACTCTACCAATGTTATAGAAGATACCATCGGAAGAATCCGTGATAAAGACGGAAATCTGCTTCCGGTTGTTCCGGGAGAAGAGCTTACTCCACATCCGGACTTATATCCTCATACATCATTGAGACCTTATATTGATTATGAACGTTCTTATCCAAATGCAGATGGAAATATCGTAAGTGCCAAACCGTTATTCTACAATGATGAAACAACGAAAGTCTCAATGTACTTTACATCAAGCTATGTTTCTAAATTGATGGATGGATGGGATGAATATCAGAATATGAAAAAATTGGGAGGTTCTATGAAGATTCTTATCAAGGATCCGGTAGAAGATATTACCATCGTGAACCCACCAAGACTGTTTTCTGATGAAACCACAGTAATCACTAATCCTGATAATATCGCTCAGACTATTGAAAATTGGGCAGTAGATCCTAACCCGGCAATTCCACCAGTAATGCAGCAATATTTTAATATGTTGAATAATGGACAAAACTGTACCGGAATTGTGAATATGGAACCTCCAAAATCTGTGTATCGTACCATTAAGTTTAAAGGACTGAAACCTCAAAAACTTTATACAGCACAGGTTATGAACTTCTATTGGGGAAGAAATAACAATGTAGATGTTACCAATATGACCGAGGAAATTAAACAGAAATATGCGAAAGAAGTTCACAAGTTTGTATTCCAGACTTCCCGTTATGCAGACTTTACGGAACAGGTTAATAGCTGTTTCATTAAGTATAAGGATGCAAATGGTGCTGAACAGACAAAGCAAGCAGTTTACAGCATTGGAAAAGCTTTAACATCAGAAAAGCTTAAGGCAGCCTGGGAAATTGTTCAAACAGATCCGAAGAAAATCTGTAACAATCCTTTAAGCCAGTCTATTGCAATGCAGTATCAGCATCCGTTTGATAGAATTGTTCAGGGATTATTCGGAATTAATCCACAGGAAGATGCTCCTACTACTGAGTTCAATAAAATTATTGATACCACAACAGGAAATGTAGTTGCGATTCTTATCAGAAACCCTGAACCTTTCAACCATCCTAGAATTCCTATTGAAGCTGTTAGCAGAAATGTAGCTCTTAATCTGGACGGAATGGTCGAAGTTCTTAAAGAAAGAGGTGTAGGATTAAAACCTGAAAGAGATCCGAACTATTCAATGATTTATTCCAAAGATTATTCGCAGGTTCTTATCATGAACGCAGAACAAAACATTGGAGAAGCAGCTATGATGTTCCAGTTTATCTATAAAACATGGAATGGTGCCGAGTACAAGCTGGCAGATAAAATTAAAGTAGAAAATATCAAAATAAACTAATAGAAATGTCTTTCAATATAAATAATAAAAAAGCATCTTCAGGAATTCTTCCTGTTACTAACCCTCTTGTACAATCCAACTGCCTGTATCTACAGGCGGCTGGGTCCAAGGGAGAAGAAAGTACTTCAGGTATTCACCTAAGATGGACCCTAAAAGGGCAGTTAACAGAGCATTTACCAAAAGGAGACCATCATACAGGTCCGCCTAAAGGATTTAATAAGCAAAATGACTTTGTGAATGTTTATAGAACCAGATACGAACCTCAGGTAAGAGAACTTTATCTTACGAATCAACCAACCACGGTTATTGATTCCGAAGGAGTATGGTTGTATGGTAATAGTGAAGACGGGATGTTCCGTGTATACTTCAAAAATAAAAACAAATATAATGAGGTAAGAAACCAAACAGATCCTTTTTCAAATCCTATGGGATTTCTAGAGCAGTATGGAAGTAATCTTATTGAGGTAGAATCCAATCAAAAACTGTTCTTTGCAACACAGCTTACATCCAGTAACAACGGGGTGGCTAAAACAGAAGTACTTTCTGTAGAAACCAATCTTGCTGGGCTTTCTAAAAATGTAACTTTCAGAAAGACTATCTCAGACTTTTCACAAAAAATCTTTGCTGAAAACGGAAGAAGTATTCGTTTTATTCCAACAGCAACAATTATTACCAAGGTTAGTTTTGAGTTCTATGAAGATATTATTTTCAAAAGAAACTGGGAACAAATCGGAAAATTTGGACTTTCTGTGGATGATGGAGAGGTTTTACGCAGACTGGAACCTAATCCTGATAGACCTGTTCATGCTGTCTGGGCCAGATATAACGATGATGAATTTGTAAACATCAAAAACTATGAGACAAAATGGGGGCATATGCCTGATCAAGGAAACACCATCAGAGATTCTGTTAAAAGGTATATAGATCTTAGCCAGAATCCGAATAATCCTTTAGCCATTGACCAATATTATTCTACCGATAACCCGGACGATTCAACCCCTTTGGAGTTTTCACATTTCAATAATCTTCAGATGGCGGCATTAGACTATCACGTAGCAAGAATGCTTGGGTTAGGACATTTGGATTTAAGAGATGAAGTTTACGATGGAAGTCAATATCTATACATTGCTCACTATGAAACTCTTGTAGATCTGAAAACAGGTGAACCATCAACTAAAATTGATCACCTCTCAATGTCATTGCCAACTTCCTTAGAAGATCAGCGTCTGTCTCTTCCGGTTCGTTTAAAAACACTGGTTCCGGGAATGGTTTCAGCAGATCCTACAGCGGGAACTACTATGAGCAGCCTTACCGATGCAGATGGATATACCCATGACGGCACAGGAAGATATTTAAGCCTAATGGTTGAAGAACTAGCTCCGGATGAGCCGGCAAACAGTCCGTTTTATTACTCGACTCAAGAGTTTGATATGTCCAAATTCACCTATCCCGTATCCGTAGGAATTGAATATAAAACTAAAGGAGAAACGAAATGGAATCTGCCGGAATTACCAAATGATCCTAACTTCCTGAATGTATATTCAAACGGAGATGAAGCACATAACGAAACGGTAGCCATTGCTATCCCGGATTTTGGAAACCCTGCATTTGTACATAAAGAAACAAAATCAGGAATCCATATGTATGGTTCTTATGGTGTTAACTGGTTCTCAAGAGCAAAGTCTTCACCCATTACCCAGCAGATAGAATCAAAAATTAAACCTGTCAATACACTATTGCCTCCATCCAGTATCAGTGCATTCCTAATACAGGAAGAGCTGCCGATATTGCTTACCTCACAGAATGAGCAGGATATGTATAAACTAAATCCGGCTACTGATAAGACTTTGGTAAGGCTTACTATGGAGTATGATGCTTCACAGGATATGATTTCCTACCAAAAGGCAATTAACGGAGTAGATCTATCTACCTTTAATCCTTTGCCGGATAACGAAGAGTTGTTTGCAGATAAAATTGAAGTTTTCTACCGTCCTGAAGCATTAAAGCAGGTTTTTGGAATGATTGATACGGTAACAGATCTGCCTGGAAATCCTCTGATTTCTGTCATTAAAACCAAGGCTTTGCCTTTAGCCAGTGCCGGATTAACCAGTACAGGAGTTAACCAGAGTGTGACCCCAACGATTCCCGGATCAGCTTTTCCTAATTATGTTGGAGGAATCTTTACCGTAGGAACAGATGATTATATTATCCATAATATTGTACCAGGTTCAAGTCCGGACTTTCCGATTTTTCATATTCTGAAAATGCAGATTGGAAATGCATTCGGACAAAACACGCCGATTCCTTTTGATCCAGCGAACTTTTTAGTGCCAAGTGCCAATGTATCTTTCATGGTAGCTGAGAATATGCAAAATACGAGTTCATGGGGAGCAGTAAATCCTCATTCTCTTAAAATTCAGATTGGAGATAACTGGCCGATTCATACAGAAGAAGTTACCATTGAATCAGGACAGGCACCGGATATTACCTACAATACCTACTACAGAAAATTTAGAGGTATTAAGAAGAATGCAAACATTCAGAGAGTGAATCAACCGGGAGTTCCATTTACAGGATTATATGAAATTGATTTCCCAGGATATATCTTGAATAAACATCCTCAATTTTCGGATATTCCAGGTAAAGACAGTGTACAATGGTACAGAGGAAGTATTCGTGTGTCTGCAGTAGGACAACAGGGTGCAGAGAAAAGAATCCTTAAGGTGATCCGCATAGATAATATCGGAAGCGGTGATTTAAAAGTTTTTGCTTTAGACGAATCCCATAGTGATACAAACCCTCTGCAGCCCAATGTTCCAAGAACGGAAGAAGTAAATTTCTATCCAGGATACAGAGCTTATCTTCACTATAATGCACCATGTCGATTGACCAAGGATCATGTGATTCCTCAAGCCCCGGATGTGTTAGAGAAATACAGTATTTTCGGAGCAAGAGTAATAGATACCACGTATGTAGGATATAATTCAAGGATTTCTATTCCAACCATGATGTTTGGAAGAAGAATTGAAGCTCCTGCAACTCCGCAGGCGCCGATGGGATCTAAGTTTGCAACAAGGCCGGATTATTTCGGACGTTCATCCTATGCATTTACAACACAGTTTGAACACAGACCTTTTAGTGTGATGTACCTTCGTAGTAATGATGATATTCTGTTAAGTTCACTCTATAACTATACAGAAGGGAATTATGAGGAGCCAACAGTTAACTCTATAGAATATATCAGAGACAAAAACAATGATGAATTCTTCAATACAAGGTTATTAGAATTGGCAAATGCTGGCTATAATTCAGCGACAAATCTCTTTACAGAACATAATGGATTTGGGTTTCCATTACCGGATAATGAAGATTTATTCAAGAATATCAATTTGTTTATTAAAGATCATAATAAACATTTTAAGGAGAATATCAGTCCTGTAACCCCGCCTCAGATGACTAATCTGGATTATGAAATTATTCCGAAACATCCAAGTGGTAAATATGGTAGAGTAACATTCTATGATTTTATTAAGCAAACTATTCAGAATTCATATGTTCCATTAACGGAAATTCCAATTCTGTATCAGCATGTTAAAGGAGGAGATTATCAACCGATTCCAAAGGCACAGGTCATCAGGGATAGAAACGGGGCATATCTTAACCCTACCTCTCCGGATTTCGATATGGCACCAATGATGAAGGTGGTAGGAAATAATAAAACAACGTTTGTAGATTTTACATTAGATGGTGCTTCTACAAGTGTTTATTTCTATTCTGTAAAAGAAGTCAATGCACAGCTTGTGCAGGGTGGCATGAGTACAGCGGTAGGACCTGTAAAAATGGTTAATTCATTCCCATTAAAAACACCGGAGATCAAAAGTGTGATTCCTGTTTTACAAGATGAAGAACTGGATATTTCACCAAAAATGCAGGTTACAATCAATTCCTACAAGAAAATCTATAATGTTAAGAAAGCAAAACTTTATCGTGCACTTACCATGCAGGATGCTGTTTCTGTAAGAACAATGACGCTTGTAAAAGAGCTGGATTTAGAAGCCGCTGGTGTTTTGAATGATAAAGTCTGGACATTAGAAGATGATTTTGCAGATTTACTGGAAGTACCATTCAGTGATCCGTTATATTATCGTGTAACCGTTGAAGCTGAGGTAGAATATGCTGAAGCAAACTATACAGGAAATCCTCAATCTGATGTTGTTGTTACAGAATATGCTCCGTCTGAAGCATCTAAAATTATGATTACAACCATTACAGAAAATGTATTACCGAAATCTCCTTTCATAGAATATAAAGGAACTTTTGGAAGACAAGGATTAAGTAATGTAACATTTACATGGCCTAAAATGGCCTATAAAGCGAAGTATCATTTCTATAAAATGACTTCACAAGGAAACTGGAAAAAATTAAAAACAGTTGAGAGTACTAATATTCCTGTAGTGAAGTTAGCGTTAAAGGATACGGAATGGCTATCCAGCCTTCTTCGTTTTTCAGACGCTGAAGGAAATCCAATTAGTCATAATTTCAAAGTTATTACAGAAAACACCTCAGGGATGTTTAGTAAGGATGAGAATATTTTAACCATTGGTAGAGGTTTTTAATTTTATTTAAAATATAAATTAAAGCAAAAACATCTACATAGCAAGTAGTTATAACGGGGAGTATCATTGGGTACTCCTCGTTTTATTTTTATTGATTTAAGAAATGAATGTTTTATTTCTTTAACTTTGTAGTTTCCAGTGACTAATAACAGCTCAAATAAGTTTTTGGTCTTTGGAATTTATATCAATAATCAAAATAAATTGTATGTCAATTACAAACGACGATCAGTTAATCGGAATGCAGAAAGTAAGTGAAGCTGTGGCTTACACTCTAAGAGAGATGACAAAGTATGCTCAGCCTGGTATGACGACAAAGGATCTTGACGAATATGGAGGGAAAATACTGGCAGATCTTGGGGCCAAATCAGCTCCTTATCTCACCTACGGATTTCCGGGATGGACCTGCATAAGCGTAGATAATGAGTTTTGTCACGGAATTCCTACAGAGCAAAGAGTATTGAAAGACGGTGATCTGATTAACATTGATGTTTCTGCAGAATTGGATGGGTATTGGGCTGATAATGGCGGATCCTTTATTATTGGAAAAGATATTCATCAACATCAAAAATTGGTGGATGCCTCTAAAGATATTTTACAAAAAGCAATTGATAGCATAAAAGGTGGTGTTAAAATTGCAGATATTGGATTCCTCATGGAAACCGAAGCAAAGAAAAGAGGCTTTAAAGTCATTAAAAATCTTGCAGGACATGGAGTAGGAAGAAGCTTACACGAACAGCCTGATGAATTACTGAACTACAAAAACCGTTTTGATTCCAGACGCTTTAAGAAAAACTCTGTTGTGGCCATTGAAACATTTATTTCCACTTCCTCAAATCTAGCTGTTGAGCTTAAAGACGGATGGACAATGGTTGGAAATAAAGGCGGTTATATGGCACAGCACGAGCATACAATTGTAGTTACAGATGGAAAACCAATCATTCTGACCCAAATGAATGAAATATTGAATTAATATTTTACTGATTTAAATAAATATAATCCCTTTCTAAATCTAGAAAGGGATTATTTGTTTACATAAAATAAAGTATGGACATACAAGTTTTTAAATACAATGTAATATTCAAAAGCCCGGTTTTAAAATTGTTAAAGATCAAATACTTTACTATATTTATACAATCAAACCACTTCACAAAACTTCTCTGCTATGAAAAAAATCCTTTTAACCATTCTGGGTATTCTTATTATTCTTGTTGCTGTACTCTTGATCAAGACTTACACTTATCCTTTTAAGAAAAATACATCCGGAGCTGGTGAGGGATGGAAGCCTGTGAAAAATGACTCAGCAGTGATGCGCTTGTCGGGAGGAATAAAGATTCCAACTGTTTCTACAGGGAGTTTGGGAGAATTTAATTATGCCCCTTTTGGTCAGTTTAAAGAATATCTGAAAAATTCCTATCCTTTGGTGTACCAGAATACAGAATATGTTGAGGTGAATCAGTATGGTTTAGTATATAGACTTAAAGGAAGTAATCCGAAGCTGGAACCTATTTTATTTCTGTCTCACATGGATGTAGTTCCTCCGGGAGATGCCGATATAAAAAATAATGAGGAAAATGTTTTCAGACCCGATGATAAACCATCCGAACCTGTTGCCAAAGTTTCTGAAGATTGGGATTATGCCCCTTTTTCAGGAGCTGTTGCTAACGGAAGAATCTATGGAAGAGGAGCCATAGACATGAAAGGAATGCTTTTTTCCTTAATGGAATCCATGAATAATTTGATTAAAAATAAACAAACTCCACAGCGAGATATTTATCTTGCTTTTGGTTTTGATGAAGAGGTAGGTGGGCAAAAAGGAGCCATACAGATTGCAGATTATTTTAAGAAAAAAGGGCTGAAGTTTGATGCCGTATATGATGAGGGCGGACTAATCATGAGAAAAGGAAACGTAGCAGGGGTAGATGCAGACGTTGCTGTAGTAGGTTGTGCAGAAAAAGGATTTCTTTCCGCAAAAATAAAAGTAAAGGGTCTTGGAGGGCATTCCTCTATGCCTCCAATGGAAAGCGCCATAGGAAAGGCAGCTGTGATTATGCAACGGCTGGAAGATGATCAGATGAAACCTGTGATC
This sequence comes from Chryseobacterium oncorhynchi, assembly GCF_002899895.1. Classification (GTDB taxonomy): domain Bacteria; phylum Bacteroidota; class Bacteroidia; order Flavobacteriales; family Weeksellaceae; genus Chryseobacterium; species Chryseobacterium oncorhynchi. The sequence goes on along the minus strand of NZ_PPEI02000005.1, from coordinate 153,378 downwards.
ACCCCATTAATCAAAGAATTTTTTAATAATATTGGAGGAGCCATGCCATTTACGACCAGATTGGCATTGGCTAATCAATGGCTTTTAAAACCAGTGCTTATCTCCCAACTCACCAAAAATAATACAACCAATGCATTGGTACGAACCACAACGGCTTTAACAATGATGAAGGGAAGCGATGGAACCAATGTACTTTCTCCCGAAGTAGAATTTGTCGTTAATTTCAGACTTCTACCAGGGAATACAGTGAAAGATGTTCGTGAGCATATTGCAAAGGCAACCAAGGGCTTTGACGTAGAAGTAGAAGAGATTGATAATACAAGAGAAGCCTCTGCAGTATCTCCTACCAATACAAAAGCATTCAAATTAATAGAAGCGGGAGTGAAAGAGATTCATCCCGGAGCCATCGTATCTCCTTACCTTACCATGGCCGGTACTGATGCCGGTAAATATGAAATTGTAAGTAAAAATGTATACAGATTTATGCCTATTAAAATCAACAGCTCAGAGCAGCAAAGTATCCACAGTACCAACGAATATCTAAGCATTGAAAACTATATGAAAATGATCCATTATTTTGAGTATTTGATGAAAAATTACGATAAATAATTGTTGTAGACGCGATGTTCTGAACTTAGTTGTTGGCTAGAAAAGAGAAACTAATTAGGTTATAACCAATTCTATATCAGATTATCCCAAAATCTCTGTTAATATTGAGATTGTAAGCTCATATTTCAGTCTGAAAATCTGTTTCCTAAAGTCAAGCATTTCGATTCTAGGATCTTGGTTCTTCATTACATTTCACAAGAAAAATATATTGCGTCAAGTTTTGTCGCATTAGCGTAATAGCTTTGTCATATCAAAATTACAGAGCTATGGAATTGCCGTTTTACTTAAACTTTAAAGACTTTGAAAGAAATTATTATGATAACCTTGAAAAATGGTTTGAAGAATATTATAATACAAATGAAACAGACTATCTAAAAGCTCTTGTAGCTTTATATAGCCCTTATCTGTACTACAACTTTACAGAGAATAGGCTAAAGGCAGATGCTTTCATTGAAATTAAAGACTGTTTTTTTCCTTATCACGAGAGAATCGGTATCTCTTTTTGTACCGATTGCGAAAAAGGAACTTCTTCTAAAAAAGCATTGAACCATATATTTGAATTTAAAAATATTTCAATGATGGAGTATGCACAGCATATTTTGGATAAAGTCAACAAACATTGTTCGAAAAACAATAACGCTTTAAACGGAAATAAAAATATTCTGGATTATATCAATGATCATCATATTGTCACATCCGTAGAAGGAGTAGGATATTGTATCAGCTACAATCGTCATCAGAAAGTAATTCCATTTTTGAAAGCCTATCTGCCTTATTATGGGCAGACCGTGAATATGGAGACTTACAAGGATTTTATTTTTTCCATTGTTGATATTGCTGAGTTTATTGATCAGAAACTGAAAACAGTACGAGCATTTGAACATTCTATTTATCATCATTCAAGAGCTGAAGCAAAATTCAAAGTACAGATGAGCCGTCAGTTTTTGACCCTATGCAATTAAAATTTTATACCAAACATTCATACTTAATTATATTGTGGAAAATCTTATATTTTCCAAGCAAAAATCCCGGTCAGAAATGGTCGGGATTTTTATATTCATTGAATATTATTTTTTATAAGGTATGTTCCAGATCAGATCAGCCGCCAGATAATGCACGCCACCCTTGTGAATACTTTTACTGCCCCGAATCAGATCATCCATATATCCGATATCTACAGTAAAAGGAGAATGCGGAATATTGAACATATAATAAGCAGAAAGTCGCATTTCCCGATAACCAAAAGAATTCCAGTGCTGATCCGGTTCATTAAGATGGCTCACAGAAAACAGAGCTTCGGCACTTAAGGCCAGTTTTTGGTTATTTGTAGGAGATAAATTGTAGGTCAACTGGCTTTTGATACGGGTTCTTAATTGAAAATCCTCTTCCACCTTATGAAAATCTGCATCAAAGAACTTTCTGAATTCCTGTCGGACAGTATTTTTGAGTTTAAATTTCTTTCCAAGATTAAAAGTATAGGCATATCGTCCGTAGATCCTGAATTCCTGTTCAGTGTTTTCTTTTTCATAAGGAGCATCACTTTCGTATTGAGGCTGTCTTCTGTAGCTGATGGCATAGCTGTATTGCTGGTGAGGAGCAAAGGAATTGTAAATCTCATGATTTAATACAAAAATGGCTTGTTTAGCCAGTAGATTGTCATTATCCGGACTGCTTTTTCGCCCTAGAGCAATATAGCTCATTGTTTGCTTTTTCCCCAGGGAATCCAGTTCTCGTTTTACTCCAAAGGCAGACCAAAAAGCAGTATTGGCATCTCCCAAGCCGGGTGGACTGATCTGTGCATTGACTACACTTCCCATACAACCTAATATACTAAAAGCTACAATAACTTTCCTCATATTGAATATACCAGATAATTGTTTTACTATAAATGTTAAAGCTTGTACAACCATAAGATTAGATAAGGAAACTTGAAATCCCGCTTGAGAATATTTTATCATGACAAATTTAGATGCTTTATGTATTGAGTAATTATGTAAACAGATGTAATACTGTTTAAAAACAAGACAAAAGTAAAGGGTGATTTAGGATAGATTTAGGAATAATAAAAAACTGATTATAATATTTAATAATATAAGAGCTTAGATAGATCCTATAAAAATAGAATTGTTGATAACTTGTTAGTAAAATATGGATAACTAATAATTCGTTTCAATAGAGATGCTTTAATTAGGCTTATAGAGCCTGATGTAGATAATACGATAAGAATATAACAAAAATGAATTAACTGGCTCAATAGTGTAATTTTAAGATTTTATTTAGAATAGTTTAAATTAATATTGTAAGAAAGTTTACTATTCCTTTATTTTGCACCTTTATTTATAATTGTTTTAAATAAGGCTGAAAAAATGATACAATCAAGTAAGAATGAGCTTCCAACGAAGCCAATGCTCCATGTCAAAGAAGCAGAGCAGGAGGGCGCTTTAACAGGTAAAATGACACAATGGGGTAAACCATTTCTGATTTTTTTCTTTTCCCTGATAAGTTTAACAAAAATATATGCACAGGATATACAAAGCGGGATAGCTGGTAGAGTAAATATGGTGGATGGGCAACCCCTGAGGGCTATATCGGTTTCGCTATTGGAGGCAAATCGCCAAACGTTGACGGATGATGAGGGGAACTATCGCTTTACTAACGTGAATGCAGGTACGTATACGATAAAATTACAAATTTTAGGATCTAAAGAAGTACGTATTCCGGTTGAGGTGAAAACTGGTGAAATGACAACATTGGATTATCAACTGACCAAGGAAAATATTCAGGCAATACAGGAAGTTGTAATCATGAAAAATACCAATAGGTTTTCTAAGAAAGAAAGCGGATTTGTGGCAAGATTACCCTTAAAGAATCTGGAAAATCCACAAGTGTACAATACTGTAACCAAGGAGCTTTTTCAAGAGCAGGTCGCAGTAGATCTTGGAAGTATATCTAAAAATGTACCCGGTGCAGGAGTTCCTATGATAGCCAATCAAGGAAGAGTTACATTTCGTTCACGAGGATTTGAAACAGAACCCAATGCCAGAAATGGAGTGGCAGGAGCTGCATTTTCAGTTATTGATCCTGTTAATTTAGAGCGTATAGAAGCTATTAAAGGACCTTCAGCAACTTTATTCGGGAAAAGTGTTGCCAGCAGCTATGGCGGGGTTTATAATCGTGTTACTAAAAAGCCTTATAATGATTTTGGAGGTGAAATTGGTTATGTTGGTGGTAGCTGGAGCTATAATCGATTAACGGTGGATGTAAACACTCCAATTAATAAAGACAGAACTGCTCTTTTTCGTCTTAATGCAGCGGGAACGTTTGAAAAGAGTTTTCAGGATCTGGGTTTTACCAATTCATTAGCTATTGCCCCAAGTTTTTCTTATCAAATAAACGATCGTATGTCGCTTCTTTTGGATGTAGAGTTTAATCAGGCAAAAGGAACCTCGGTAGTACGTTTTAATCCTTATACAGGAGGTAATAAAACCCAGTCTATTGCAGACATGAAGTTTCCTTACTATAAAAATTTCCTAGGTGATGACCTTGCCTATGAAACACAAATGATGAACATTTTTGCCCAGCTCAATTATAAAGTTTCAGAAAACTGGACTTCCCAGACGATTATGTCTCGTGCAAGATCAACAATTAATGGATATATTTCTGCTATTAACGGGAAAACAGACTCTACTGCAAGTGCTCAGGTGATGGTGGGGACTACCTCGTTTATAGCGACCAATTTGCAACAGAACTTTATCGGAGATTTTCATATCGGACGTTTTAGAAACAGAATGGTTGTAGGATTAGATTATTATAACAACTCTAATCATTTTGACCGATACCATACCAATACAAAGGTGTTTAATTTCGTTCATCCGTCAGCAGACTTTAGAGTAAACCGTAATATCATTGATGCTCTTACGGCAACCTCGGCATTTAGAAAAGAAAACAACGGTGATAATACCTATGCTGCATACGTATCAAATGTCTTTAATGTGACCGATCAGCTTATGGTAATGGCCAGTTTGAGGGTAGACAGATTTCAATTTAAGGGAGTTTATGATATTACTACAGGTGAAATAAAAGGAGGTTTAAGTAATAGTGGTACACAGTCGGGGCCTTATGGGCAAACCGCACTTTCTCCAAAATTTGGCCTTGTTTATGAAGTGTTGAAGAATAAAGTTTCATTGTTTGGAAACTATATGAACGGTTTTAATAATGTAAGCGGAGTAGATATCAATGGAAACTCATTTAAACCGGAATATGCCAATCAACTGGAATTTGGAGTAAAAGCAGATATCTTCAATCACAAGCTTGTTGGGACATTGAGCTATTATAACATCCGTGTTGATAATATACTGAGAACAAATCCTGATGATATCAATTATTCTATCCAGGACGGAACCCAATTGAGCAAGGGAATAGAAGCAGAACTAACGGCTAATCCTTTTGACGGATTAAATATTGTTGCTGGATATGCCTACAACGATAGTAAGTTTACCAATGCAAACCCTTCTGTTAACGGGTTGAGGCCTGCCTTATCCGGTCCTGCCAATATGTTTAATTTCTGGGTCAGTTACAGAATTCCACAAGGTAAATTAAAAGGCCTTGGAATAGGTGGTGGTGGAAATATGGGATCTTCTTCCTACCAAACCAATACACAAACAGCCAAAGTGATTATACCATCTTATAAAATGTTTGATCTGGGTATTTTCTATGATCAGCCAAAATATAGAGTAGGATTGAAGTTTGACAATATTACCAATGAAAAAGCTTGGTCTGTGAGATTAACGCCACAAGCTCCATCCCGTTTTCTTGGAAGCGTTTCTTTGAAATTCTAAAATAAATCTTCAAACGTAACCATATAAAAAATCCCGGATTATTGAGTCCGGGATTTTTATTTTATATCATTCTATTCAATTGATCCAAAGACAAAAATTATTACGGTAACGTATTTTGCCATAGAAATTGCCCAGAAATGTTCCTTGTGTCATTTCATTCCAGTCTTGTCTGATAACATAAAGCCCTGGCATAGTAGGTTTAAAAACAGCCTTATGGTCTTCGTCCACAGGAATATTCTTCTCCCAGTTTTCGGGATTGAAAATTCGTAGCATTGTTCCTTTCTCAACAGGTTTCATATTTCGGTAAGGGAAAATGGTGTAGATGCCGTTTTTTTCCTGCAGAATGATATCCATAAACTGTACAGGAGATTTGTTTTCAGAATGAGTGCCAATGTCATAGACGCCACACATAAAATCAATGGGACGAACATTTTCCTGTTGATTTTTGGAACGTACCAAAACGGGTTGCTGGTCATTAATGCCCAGAATACGATAGGTTCCCTCTTGATTAGGAATAAAAGAACCCTCCCAATGATCTCCCTTAGGTTGTAGCACAATCTTTAATTTTTCTCCTTTAGTATTAATAACAAAAAAGTTGAAATTTTTGATTTCCTGAAACTCTGGTCCTGTAGTACGATGTCTCTCACTGAGATCATCAATAAATCCGTAGCATACCTGAATCTTAACAGGATCTTTTACTTTTCCGGATCCGTGAATTTCCATCCAATAAGCACTGGCCTTTGCCAATTGTGGGAATAGAAAGAAAACTGAAAATAATAACAGTGAGAATACTGTCCGGAATTTATACATATTGAGGAGTTCTATTTGAATAAGCGAATTTAGTAAAAAAGTAAATAAACAAATTCCTGTACTCAGGGATTGCTTTATTGAACCTGATAATAGAGAAAAATAAATTGCCACAATATGTAAAATACTGTGGCAATTTGGTTTTATGGACTGGTTTATTTGTGTTTAATTCGCTCCAACACCGCACATAGCGTCCCATGTTGTCCAAAAATGGGCGTTGATGGAACCGATAAGTGGATTTTGACTGTCTGCAACGATGCCTACCATGGAAGCGCAGTTGGAATTACAACCTATTTCATTATTACTTCCTGTTTGAGGCGGAATCTGACGCCATGTACCCGTAGATCCACTTAATAATTCTACCTTAATATCAAAGATTCCTGAAAGATGAGGAGTTTGAATCTGCTTAGTAGGATTTTCACTTGAGATGAAATCACTCCAGTTTCCCTGCGAAAAAGTTACGCGCCAGGTAGAAATCATTTTAGAAGTATCATTTTGCGGTGAAAGATACACCCAGAACTGTGCCCCGTTTCCAAGTGTTACTTGGCCGGAAGAATTTGCGTTTACGCTAGTTGATGTCATATCGATTTGGATTTTAGATGGTTAGTTTATACTCCAAAGAAACGAAGAACAGCGCAAATTCAATATAGTATAAATAACCAATTCTTGTATTGAGTAGAAATACTTATGGGTATGAAATTTGAAAATAAATAAGATGTTTGGACCAAAAAAATAAGTCTGTGCTAAAACTAGCACAGACTTTTATTTTCTTGCAGAGAGGAAGGGATTCGAACCCTCGATACAGTTACCCGTATACTACCTTTCCAGGGTAGCTCCTTCAACCACTCGGACACCTCTCTTTTTGAGATTGCAAAAATAGGATATTTTATTTAAATACCAAATTTTTAGTGCATTTTTTCAGCAGTAATTTCTCCGCAAAGGCTTTTGGTAAAGTTATCTGCGAAACTTCCAGAGTAATTAGGGTTGTCTATCAAGTGCATAGCTTTAGTAATGGCCGTCTCTGCAGTCATATCTCTACCGCTAATGGCTCCTATTCTTGAAAAAATGTTACTGTTCTCATATTTTCCGAACGATATACCTCCTGAAATACATTGACTTACCACCACAATCTCAGTACCGTTATTTCTGATTTCCTGAAGCGTTTCCTGTGTTTTAGAACTACTGAAGATCGTTCCTGAACCGAAAACCTGCAGAATAAGAACTTTCATTTTAGGAATTTCTCTAAAGTGGCTCAAATGCATACCCGGGAAAATTCTCCAGAATAGAATATCTTCGGAAATATGTTCATCCACGTGAAACTCTACTTCAGGATCACAACGGAAGAGATTATCCTTGATAATGTTTAAATGAACACCGGATTGCCCTAAAATAGGATAATTAGGACTTGAATAGGCATCAAAATACTCCGCAGAATACTTCAATGTTCTGTTACCGCGTAATAATTTATATTCGAAATAAATGGCAACCTCCTGAATAACCGCTTCATCATTCTCATAAAGACTTGCATAATAAAGGCTGGTCAGAAGATTTTCCTTGGCATCCGTTCTCAGATCGCCAATAGGAAGTTGGGAACCGGTCATGATCACAGGTTTCCTTAAACCTTTTAACATGAAGCTTAGTGCCGAAGCAGTATAAGACATAGTATCTGTTCCGTGAAGAATCAGAAAACCATCATAGTCATTATAATTTTTTAGAATATAGTTAGCAATTACTTTCCATTCTTCAGGCCCCATATCCGAAGAGTCCAGTGGTTTTGCAAAGGGATGTACGAAAACTTCACATTCCATAAGCTTCATTTCAGGCATCTTTTCAAAGATATTACCAAAATCAAAGGCACGTAGACTACCGGTTTCATAATCTTTTTCCATACCGATGGTTCCTCCGGTATAGATGAGCAGGACTTTTCGCTTCATGTACTATTTTTAATTAAGAATTGGGCCTCAATTAGGCTTCATACTCCAAAATTACGTTAATTTGCAAAGATTTGAAAATGAATGAAAGATTTAGCACAAACTTTTGAATATTTAAAACAGTTTTTAACAGAAGAAAGACTGGCAAAGATTGAACATTTCTCTAAAGAAAGTTCTGATTTTGTGCTTCCTGTGATGGATGATGTGTACCAGTTCAGAAATGCTGCGGCTATCATAAGATCAGTGGAAGCCTGTGCTTTCCATAAGGTAGTTGCCATGGAGGAAGAGAATGTTTTCAATCCCAATCTTACCGTTACTAAAGGGGCAGAAACATGGGTTGAAGTTGAAAAAATGCCTAAGAATATTGCCTCTCTGCAGAATATTAAGGACAGAGGATATAAAATTTTGGCTGTATCTCTTGAAAAAAATGCAGTAATGCTTCCTGAATATGAAATTACAGAACCTATAGCCCTTGTTTTCGGAACTGAACAGGCAGGAGTTTCTGAAGAAGTAATTGATTTTGCAGATGAAACACTGGCTATTCCAATGTTTGGCTTTACAAGAAGTTATAATGTTTCTGTAGCGGCAGGAATCTGCATGTATGAGCTAAAGCAGAAGCTTCTTAAATCAAATATTGACTATAAGCTTAATGAACAAAAGCTTTTGGAAATGCAAGTCCGATGGGCAGTAAACTCCATCAGTAGCGGAAAGGAGATTTATGCAAAATATTTAGCCGAACAAAATATACTTTAGATTCATGAAAAAATACACCAAATATTTATTCATTTTTTCTTTCATAATGTCTTTAATAAGCCTTGTTATGGGAGAAATTGGAAGAAAGGAAATATATCCTTTTGCCAGTTGGAAGTTGTTTACAGTGCCTTGCGGGGGAGAAGAATTTGGACAGAGGTATAAGCTTTACGGAGTTAAAAATGGCGATACCTTAAGAATTTTAAATACCAATACGAAATACTATACGGATAACGATATGGATGGTATTATCAATGCCTATGGAGGAGAGATAGATCAAAATAATGACAGGAACGGGAATATGAAAAAGCTTCTTATTTTTGCTAAAGATGCCCTACCGGAGTTCCAAGGATATCTATTGTACAAGGAGAAGTATAGGCCAATAGAAGTGGATGAGAAAAAGATGAATATTACTAAAACATTTATTACCAAACTCTAATGAAATACGCTCAGCTTACTGTATTCAATTATAAAATTGCTTACTATGCCATAAGAATATTTGGTTTGTATTGGTTGGTGGCTCAATATGGGAGATTTGCTGAACTTACGGGAAGGCCAAAGGAACTTTATGAACCTGCTTTGTGGATTCAGAAAATGATGTTTCCGGAGTATCCGGGTGCGCCGCTTTTCATAGGGCTTTTAGTTGCTTGTGGAATATGCATCGTGGCTTCGCTTATCAAACAATCTTATATACTTAATGTGCTGATATTTTTACTGATCACGGTCATTAATCTTCCCATATCTGCAAATTTTGGAATCCGTCATACCAATCATCTTATAATACTCGGATTTTTCCTGAGCATCTTTCTGCTTCCCAAGAATCTTGATGAAAAAGATTATAAACAGGTTCAGTATTTTTATCTTGGACTTTTAATAACATACAGTTTGGCTGGGATGAGTAAGTTTTTAGGAACTGCAAAAAATATTCTTAAACATACAGATAAACTGCTGTGGATAGACAAAGATGCCGCAAAGTTAAATACCTATGAAAACTATCTGATGGCAGACAGAGTAGTCCCGGAATGGATAAAACAAGTCTATACTTATGATAATTTCTGGGTTGTACTGACTGTAACGGGGATTGGACTTCAGTTTCTTTGTTTTGCAGGAGCTTTTAATAGAAAACTGCTTACATTTTTTATGCTGTTCATCATTATATTCCATTTATACACCTACGAATTTGTTCTTGCAGGTGCCCTGAATTTAATCCCTTTTGTGATTGCCGCATTTTTCCCTTATCATATTTTTAAACGCAAAAACAGGCTATTGGAAGTGTGAAAAAAATAGTGCTCTTCATTGGAATAATCTTAATGAGCTGTGGTAAAAAAGCAACAGCCGAAAAAGAAAATATGGCTAATGAAGAGCAGTATTATTAAACCCTTACAAGTGGAAGAGGATGTAGATACAGTCACCATCCCTTTTTCAAAAACCCTAAGAGGAAATGGGTATGTTTATACACTTGAAGGAATAAAAAGATCCAATGAAACCATTGATTTTAAATCCATCGAAATATTTGATAAAGGGATTCTTCATCAAAAAATTATTGTTGATACCATTTCGGTTTTAAATGAAGGAGAAGCCTTTTTTAGTATTAATCAGGATATTAATTTTGACGGATTAAATGATATAGAACTTGTTAATCAGGCAGGAAACTATACTTCATCGTCCAGCTTTTGGCTTTATAACAAAAATACCAGAAAGTATGAATACTATAAACCGATGGATACCATTATTAATCCTAAAATAGATCCTGTAAAAAAGAAAATCGTTTCTGATTATCACATTGGGCCTACAGATACCTACTTCAAGGTTTATGCCTGGGAAAAAGGAAAATTGGTTCTTCAAAGCGTCCAAATTAATGACGAACACGGGGAAACCTATCAGTATAGAAAAAATGGTAAATGGATTACAGAATAATCATATATTATCCACCTTTTTCAAAATAAGTTTTATATCATATTATAATAATTCCAGGCTGCGACGAACACGCCGGCAGTTTCAGTTCTCAATCTCTGGTTACCTAATGAAACAGCCTTGATGTTATTCTCTGCCAGAAATGAAATTTCCTTTTCAGAAAAATCACCTTCAGGGCCAATTAAGAAAGTAATTTGTTCCAGAGAAGGTATATTTTTAAGATCTATTCTTTCCAGATTTTCATGACAATGCGCTACAAAAGTAGTTTCAGGATCAATGCTTTTCAGAAAATCAGGTAGCTTTATAGCGTCGTTAATGACCGGAAAATGGAACCTTAAACTTTGCTTTGAGGCAGCAATAGCCTGCTTTCTGATTTTGTCTATATTGATGTTCTTACGTTCTGTTTTTTCAGTCACAATAATACTGATCTCAGAAATTCCCATTTCTACAGCCTTTTCTACAAAAAATTCTATACGGTCAATGTTCTTCGTTGGAGCAATCGCAATATGAAGTCTGGGATTAAAGTCTGGGAGGTCTTCCTTAATTTCAGCTACATCAATACTCGCTTTCTTTCCCTCTATAATAAGTTTTCCGGAAGCCAGTTTCCCTTTTCCATCCGTCACATGAATTTCTTCTCCATCTTTCATGCGAAGAACCTTTACCATATGTTGTTGCTCATCATCATTGATAATAACTTGTTGATGAGCTATTTCTCCGTAAAATAATTTCATATATCCTGAGTTAAAAATGCAACTCCTGTTTTGATGGTTGTGTATATATCGCCATCACAGTCCCGATAAGAGCACATAAATATTTCTTCTATCCAATTGTTATTAATGAAAATCAGATTTAAATATTCCTGCTTTCTCAGGTTATTTTTAATGGACAAATAATCTCCTTCTTTTGGAGTGTAAGGAAAACTGAAAAGATGTTCAGAATTTATTGATTTTAAAATTTCCTCTTTTATATCCTGGATATATCCTTTTTCAGAACTTGACGGAAAATAATCTAAAGAATCCTCTGAGTTCTCATTTTTTCCTGTAATTGTTTCTAAAATCCAGTAATATTTTGAGTTCTTTTTAGAATGTGTTCCCAGTAATTTTTCTTCTAAGAGTATTTTCATAAATCATATTTTGCAGTTGCTGAAGTTCTCAAATCTGTAAATTCTCCTCTTTCAAACTTCAGTTGTGCAACCATGGCAATCATGGCAGCATTATCAGTAGTATATTCAAATTTTGGAATGTAAATACCCCAGCCGAGTCTTTCTTTGTTATCTTCCATAGCTTTTCTAAGAGCAGAATTGGCAGATACACCACCGGCAATGGCAACTTCCTTGATATCAAGTTCCTTGGCCGCTTTTTCTAGCTTGTTCATTAAGATCTCAATGATGCATTTTTGTACCGAAGCACAAAGATCGTTGAGGTTTTCCTTAATGAAATCAGGGTTTTTTCTAACTTCCTTTTGAATGAAATATAAAACAGAAGTTTTAATACCACTGAAAGAATAGTCGAAGTTTTCCAACTTCGGTTTGTTGAACTTAAAAGCATCAGGATTTCCTTCCTTTGCAAGCCTGTCAATAATAGGTCCTGCAGGGTAATCCAGATCAAAGATCTTTCCGATCTTGTCGAAAGCTTCTCCTGCGGCATCATCAATTGTTTTTCCGATGATTTCCATATCAAAATAGTCCTTTACCAATACAATCATGGTATGTCCACCACTTACGGTAAGACAAAGAAAAGGAAAAGTAGGCGGCATAGGATTTGCATCTTCGATGAAATGGGCCAAAATATGGGCTTGAAGGTGATTAACTTCAATTAATGGAACATTAAGGCTCATAGCCAAAGACTTAGCAAATGATGTTCCTACAAGAAGTGATCCCAAAAGTCCGGGGCCGCGTGTAAATCCTATAGCAGAGATAGCATTTTGTTGTATATTTGCTTTGGTAAAAGATTTTTCAACAACGGGGATTATATTTTGTTGATGGGCTCGCGAAGCCAATTCAGGCACTACACCTCCATATTCTTTATGGATGGCCTGATTCGCAGCAATATTTGAAAGAATAGAATTCCCCTTGATGATAGCTGCTGAGGTGTCGTCGCAAGACGATTCAATACCTAAAATTATAGAGTCGCTCATAATAATGGCAAAGTTAGAGAATAATAACGAGAATGAGAATAAAAAATCCGTAACTGAAAACCTAGGTGATCAGGTACAGAAGACTGTGGAAAATGTAGAGGGCAAGGTTCGGGAAACAGTTAAAGAGGCATCTGAGCTGGCTTCAGATGCAATTAATCATCCCATAGAAACGGCAGAAGAGTTTGGGAAACAGGCTATAAAAGATGTGACCAGTTACAGCTGGTGGGCGAAGCTTTTGCTGATTCTCTTTTGGTTAGGTATTGTTCTGGTAGGAGGAGTGCTGGTTGCAGTTAACCTTCCGGTGACCAAACAATGGGCGGCAGATCAGGCTCTAAAGCTTGTGAATAATGATTTTAAATCCGGATTTTCTACGGAAAGTGTAGATGTGAATTATTTCGGAAATGTAACAATAAAAGGACTAAAAGTAAAAGACTATAAAGGATTAGATTTCATTAAAGCACGTGAATTTCGTGCAGACTCCGACTGGATATCTTTGGCTGTAAATGCTATTTCAGGAAAGAGTAATTCTTTAAGCTTTAATTCCCTGACACTCGTTAATGCAGAAGTAAAAGTCATTACTTATAAAGGAGACAGTATCTCCAACTTTGTCAGATTTACAGAACTCTTTGATGATGGGAAAAAAAGAGATCCCAAAAAACCTCCCTTTCAATTAAACTCGAGAGTACAGATCCTTGATTCTAAGGTTTCTATTATTAATGAAAACTCTTCCGGAGAACAGGGGAAATGGCTTACTGCGACAAATTTCAACTTAAAAGCTCCCAACGTTAAGGTAAATGGTCCCAATGTTTCGGCGCTTATTAATAATATGTCCTTTGTGACTTCCAGATGGGGAAAATCTCATATCGTTGATACTTTTTCAACGGAATTATCCTTAACTAAACAATTTTTATCCTTAAAAGATCTTACTTTAAATACGGATCATACCTTGCTTCAGGGAGATATTAAATTCAATCTTCACGATGGCTCTTGGGCAGATTTTGCAGATAAAGTTCGTTGGGATATGAATATACAACAGGGAAGTCAGGTGAGCGGATATGATATCAGCTATTTTGTGACGAACTGGGATAATTTCAAGCCATTTAACCTTGCAGGGAAAATGACAGGTCCTTTAAATAAATTTCACCTTGAAAATTTCCTGATCCGAAATCCTGACGTGAATATTGCGACCAAAACGATGAAGGTTGACAATCTTCTGGATGGGCACTTTTCCATCGAAACAAAGGATCTTTCGACAGACTTTACCTACAAAGACCTAAAAGCAATGATGCCTACTTTTATCTCCAGCAAGATGAAGAATTTTGCCGATGATTTTGGAAAGCTAAAATATAACGGAACAGCAAAGGTAAATCCGGACCAAATCTATGTGGATAACGGAAATCTGATGACAGGGATTGGGCAGGCAAAAATTTCCAAGCTTACTCTAACAGGATATAGTACTGCAATGCCAAAATATTCAGGGTATCTTGATGTAAAAGATTTAAATACCTCTGTAATTACAAAAAATAAAACAGTAGGTTTAATCTCCGGAAAATTTGATCTGAATGGGCAGAGCTTTGATGTAAATACAATGCGTCTTACTACTAAATCCCAGATTTCCAGCATTGAAATTATGGATAAGGTTATCAATAATCTATATCTTGACGGACAACTGGATCATAAGAAATATAACGGGCTTATTACGGTTAACGATGAGCAGGCTAAGGCTACTATCAAAGGACTGATAGACTTCAGTACTTCTAAAGTAGCTATGGATGTAAATGCTGACGTTACCCATCTGAACATGAACTATTTTACCAATAAACCAGGAAGCCAGATTGTAAGCGGCCAGGTGGAGGGTAAAATGTCTATGTCGTCCATTAATGATCTTACATTGGATGTTAATGCCAATAACCTGCACTTTGCCACAGCCACTCAAAAATATGATATTCCCAATGCTAAAGTAAAGACCTTTATAGAAGCCGGAGGACGTGTGATAGATGTAGATGCACCAGGGGCTGCTACAGGGAAAATATCTGGTAAATACAGTCTTGCTGATCTGGCAGGAATGGTAGAGAATGGAGTAGGAAGAATACTGGTGGGTCCACCACCAAGAAAATTATACAGAGACCAGAATTTTGCGATGAAGTTTGACGTACAACAAGGATTGGTTAATTATTTCCTACCCGAATTGAAGCTGCCTCATGGAGCATTGGTAGAAGGAGAATATGATGGGAATTCCAATAACCTGATCTTGAATCTTGATGCATCAGCTTTAAAGTACATCATGACAAAAGAGGAAGAGATTACTGATGCCGATAAAGCCTTAGCATCCTCTAATCCTGACTATAAAATTAATGATCGGAAGAATATTAATAAAGATAGTGCCTCGGTAGATAGTGTCAAAATAAGAATAAACACAGCCAATCTTGATCAGCAATTGTATGCCAGAATCAACAGATTAGAATACAATAAGAATATTATTAAGGATTTTGAACTTAAAGGGAACAATGAAAATGGAAATACTCTTCATTTGGCAACCGTATTTAAACATGGAAGTCCGGATGATGAGCTCAACGAAAAGCTTAAAGAATATGCCATTAACGTTGATCAGTCTACAGATGCTGCAGGTGATTATGTATTTAAGTTTGAACCTACTGAAGTTAAATTCAATGAAGTTACATGGGCAATAGATACCAGTCCGGAGCTTAATCATTCTATTACTTATAGAAAGAAAACTGCAGATTTTGACATTCGGAATCTGAGGGTTTATTCTGATAAAAGTGCTTTATTTATCAAAGAAGCACAATTTAAATCCGCCAAAGATTTTTATGTAGATGCTGATATTAGTGATTTTGCCATCGAAAAACTTCTGGAGATGCAATCCGGAGGAAATGGTATGGATATACAAGGTCTTGCCAACGGAAGTGTAAAGATCAGAATGGATAAAAGCACTTTACAGCCATTGGTAGATCTTACCGTAGATGATATTAAAATGAATGGTAATGAAATGGGAGATATCTCTATTTCTGCCACCAATGGATTCTCACTGAATGTATATGACATTGATGTTAAAGTTCATTCAGCAGGAGTGCTTGGAAACAATAGTCTGAACCTTACCGGTACAGTTAATAACAATACAGCCTCTCCAACTATTGATCTGACAGCAGAAATGAGAGACTTTGACTTATCATTTACACAGCAGTTTGTTCAGACTATTTTTGGAAATCTTAGAGGTAAGGCAACCGGAGATCTTAAAATTAATGGGAAACTTCGTAACCTTGATTATAGTGGAGATATAGCCTTAAAAGATTTTGGATTAAAGCTTCTCTTTACAGGAGTAGATTATTCATTTGATGATACAGTGATCCAGCTAACCAAAGGATTGGCAATCCTCAACAATATTGAGGTTCACGACGGGAGATCAAACTCGAAAGGGAATATCTCTGGGGCGATCCAGTTTGAAACGCTTTCTTCAATGGGGGTATCTCTCGTAATGAGAGCAGATAACCTGTTGATGCTTAATACTGCTCAAAAAGACTTTGATTTATTTTGGGGGAGAGTATATGGACAGGGAGATCTTTATGTGGACGGACCGGTTTCGGGATTGAGTATTACAACCCCTAATATGAAAGCCCTTAACGGAAGTACTTTTACTTTTAATTCCAGTTCTACATCCAATGTTGAAGAATTCAAGATGCTGAGGTTCCTGAAAGAAGGAAAAGATGGTTTAGTAACCCTGGAAGAAAAGAAAAAGACAGGTGCCAATATGAATATTGATTTCAATTTGGCTGTGGATAAAGGAACCACTGTAAATGTACTTGTTGGTGATGATGTAGGAAATATTACTGTAAAAGGAGTGGCAGATCCACTGAAGTTCCAGATGAACAGACAAGGAAATATTGCCATGAGCGGAACATATAAGGTGGATAACGGTACATTTGTTTCTAAAGCAATCCTTAACAAGACTTTCCAAATTGAAAAGAATAGTAGTATCAGATGGGATGGTGACGCTATGAAGCCGGCGCTGGATATTACAGCCAACTATGTAAGAATGGTTTCTAATGCAGGAGAATATCTGAGTATGGGAAAACTTCAGCCAATCAGTATTATGTTGCAGGCCAACATTACCGAGTCTTTGATGGATCCTAAGGTGGAACTGAACCTTACAGCAATGGATGTTTCCAGTCAGGTAAGAGAAACACTGGCAGCTAAAATGAGCCAGGAAGGAGAAAAAGTACTTCAGTTTGGTTCCGTGCTTCTTTTGAGTACCTTCAATGTGTCCAACACAGGTGGAGTAGATGTAAACGTAGGTAGCGTTGCTGAATCCTCAGGATATAATATGCTTCTAAAGCAGTTGGGATCCGTCCTGAATACGATGAGTAATGAATTCCAGATTGACTTGAACTATGTAAAAGGTGATCAAAATTCTAACATTGGAGACAGAGCCAATGCAGGACTTAGTGTTGCTGTTTCACCTAGAATAAACATAAAAACTGGCTTGGGAATTCCATTGTCTAAAACTGATGCCAATAACAGTGGAGTACAAAATAATTATCTTTCGGGTGAAGGATCCATTGAATATGATCTTTCTAAGAAAAATGATGGTACTTTGGTTCTACGAGGGTATTCTAAGCCTACTAACATCGGTATGATAAGTACAAATGGAGCTGCTAATCAAGCCTATGGAGTAGGGGTTATGTGGAGTAAAAGCTTCAATTCTTTGTTTAAAAAGAAGAAAAAAGACAAAAAAACCGTTGCGGACAAAGCTGAAATAAAAACAGATTCTATAAAATCAAATGCTAAATAATCAGAATATTTTAATGATTTTTATCATCCGTGTTAATTATTGTTAATATTTGATATATATTTTTTAGTTAAATTATTTTTCGTAAATTTGCAAAAAATACATAGATTTTTTAAAGAAATTGTAATTTAACTAATATGAACTATCAACTGGACGAAATAGACAAGAAAATTCTTGATTTCTTAGTAGAAAACACAAGAATGCCTTTTACTGAAATTGCAAAGCAGATGGACGTTTCTGCTGGAACAATTCACGTAAGAGTGAAAAAGATGGAAGATGCAGGTATTATTTTGGGATCATCTCTTAACATCGATTATGGTAAGCTGGACTATCACTTTACAGCTTTCATCGGAATCCTTTTGACAAAATCAAACCGTACTCAAGAAGTATTGAAAGAATTGTCAACTATTCCTAACGTAATCGAGGCAAGTGTTATTTCCGGAAAATATAATATTTTCTGTAAAGTAAGAGCAAAGAATACAGATGATGCCAAAAGAATTATTTATCAGATTGATGATATTCAGGATGTAATGAGAACTGAAAGTATGATTTCTATGGAAGAATACTTAAGTGACAAAAATAGACTGATCAACGCTATCTCTATTTAATTCAAATTTTAAACGAATAACTATAAAAGAACTTATGAAATCTCTCATAAGTTCTTTATTTTTGTACCTATGGAAGAATACACGTATTTTGACGAAGATCCGAAGAAAGGATGGGGATTTGTACTGGCATTTGCTGCCTTGATGTTGTTTACAGTAATGGGACTGGGAATAGATGTTGATGAATATATTCAACATGAATTTCTTGAGATTCCAAAATGGTATTTTTATATCATCTTCTCCATTGATGTATTGATGATGCTAGGTCTGGTGCTGATGTTTTTCTATAAAAAAATAGGAATTATTATGTTTCCTGTTCTATTGGTACTGCATTTTTTCATGCACAACTATTACTTATCAACGTTTTTATATACCGATGTTACCAACCTTTTCCTTTTTACAGGTTTTGGGATGTTGGCGATTATTCCAAAATGGAAGTTTTTTAAATAAGAGGTAAAGAGAAATACTATAAGTTGTAAGAATGGATGGCTTTCTGTTTTAGTGGATTTTCACTCCATTCTTCCCATTCATTAGTATAGGGATTATAGCCACATTTTAGAGGCTTTGAGAGGTCTAATCCATTGGGAGTATAATGAGAGCTTTCCGTATAAGCTCTGCAGTCTGTACAGATGTATCTGAACTCACAGTCCTTACAAACTTCTATATGGTCTTTGGTGAGGTTCCAGTATTTTTTAAAGTCTGGGTGTTGCAATGCTTCCTCTAGGCTTACATTCCGGATATTCCCAAAGTTTTCCTGCATTAAGGGACAATTTTTAATATGGCCATCTTTATCAATTCCTATTTTCTTATGCAGACAGGAATTGTGATTGATGGCTTCCAGAATTTTAGGCAGGTTCGTATTGAAATATTTCATATCTACTTTTCCGCAGGAAGATATTTTTAAATGGTCTTCCAAAAAGTTTAAAGTAAACCTGAATTCATCCTTGGTTTTGAAAGCTTCCTTAGCACAATTATAAAAAATAAGACTGTATATTCTCTCTGTTCCTTTGTTGAGGTTCTGTATGAATATGTCATTTATTTCTTCATAAAATGGAGAAAATATTTCTATTCCTGATAACACGGAAGATTTAAATATCTTGTCAATGTATATAAAATCTTCTATGAGTAATGATTTTGAGCTGTAAATAACCAGATGTTTAATTTCAAGATTCTCTACTGAAATTTTAAGTTGATCCAGTATACTGATATCTGCCATCTCCAAAAAAAGATCGGTTATTATGCTCGGTTCAAAATACTCATGAGATAGGGGCGGAAAACCCTCTTCCCGGTAATTATCTGTAATAAACCCATATTCATTCTCCAGCAGTATATCCAGATATTCCTGAGCTATCTTTTTTGATTCTTCATCATACATTCCTAAAACCTCTTCAATGGAAAGGTTTTTTAATTCCTCAATCATTTCATTAAGTTCCAGAGGATATAACTCTGATACATTTCTCTGCAGGTCTGAGATTAGTATTCTGCCTGCTCCTTTTGTAATCTTTAGGGTAGAAAATAAATTAAAATACCTCATAATAGACGATTTAAAGATTTTATAGGCCTTTCTCTTATGTAGAAGTCTGTTTGGTACTTTTTACATTCTACAAAATAGATGATATCGCTTTTCTGTTTAAATTTTTGATCCTCAAAAACGTCTATATGTTTAAAGGTTAGAGGTAACTTATTTTTTTCTTTAACTTTTATCTTCATAAATAATCAGCTATTTCTTTGTCCAGCGAATAGTTACATGCATAGGACATACCCAGAAACTGACCAATGGTATTTACTTCAAGGAAATAAAACCGGCCATCCTTTCCCTTGATGAAATCCAGGGAACCACAATTGAGATCAAGAGAAAGCATCAGTAGATGAATTTTCTCCTCAATTTCACTGGAAAGTTGATAAGGGATATTTCTGTTGGGCTTTGTTAAATTATACTTTCTGAAATCTGTTTTCGTTTGTTCATCATTTTGAGAAAAGATAGCCATAGACCAGCATTTTCCGTTGAGATAGAAGGTTCGGATTTCAAAATTTTTGTCAATTTTCTCCTGAAAAAAAGTAATAAAGAAGCTGGACTTTTCTTTCTTTTGAACAACCGTGGTATACATAATGCCATTCAAATCTGTATCTACTGAATCTAATATTGGATTTCCTGCAATTGTTTTAATAATAGTATCACCCAATAGAATAGTGTCTGTATGGTCTGCCAAAAAATACTTGGGAACGTCCAATCCTATTTTCTGTGCTTTTTCCAAGACCAAAAGCTTATTGATATCACTATTGCTTTCCTTGTTAATGTGTTTTTTAGATTCCAGAGTTTTCCTTACATAGTCTTCCAGCCAGTGCTGTACCTCATTCATATGGGCATTAACCGATTGGTTTTCATATCTCAAACGTTTTATTTTCAATCTTCCTCTTCTGTACCATACACTAGAGATATCTTCCAGAAAAAAAGAGTTTCTGTTACTCTCCAAAAAAATACTTTTATTAATCACTTTAATTTCAAAGACTTCATTCTCATGTACACGGATAAATTTTTTATCCATTTTCAAAAGCCATTTGATGATTTTAACAGTAGTTCTTTCGCTGTTATTGGAAATAATAAGAATCATTTCTTTAAATAATCTTTTGTGATTTTGGAGGCGTGCTTAAAGCTGGGCAAACCTATGCTTTTTCTGTTGCGATTTACTTTTACAGTGTCTATCATTGCATCATAGCTGGGATATATTCCGTACACCATTCCTTTTTTGCTTATCTGAAGACTATATCTGTCTACCATGTTGGCGTAATCCCGGGGGACACAGTCTCCAGATTTTATATATTCCAACATTTTTGTTTTTAAATAAGAATACTCTTCAGCATCTACCATATGACTGAACAAGGGATGCATTGGCATGAATACACCATTATTCCCAATAAGCCCTATTTTTTGCATTGATGGGTAACCATAGTTATCAAAGGTCCATTTTAATAATTGAGCGTTTATTTTATCGTTTTTTACCATCAATTGAGGGTTTTTTCTGCCCTCTGCCTGATCCCTGATGAAAGCAATGCTAAAAGAGTCCACTAATCTTTTATTCAATCCTTTCTTCCAATCAGTAATTTTTTGCTTTACTTCACTGCTGTCTATTTCGTATTTTTGATATAAGCCAAAATACTTTTTATAGGAACCCTCATAAGGAGCAAGCAAGGGAATAAGTTTATAAAGGCTTTTCTTTCCACCAAAATTTTGATGATATTGTTCTGCAAGTATGATGTAGGTTTCATATTCCTTAATACGCTCCTGATTTTTTGGGTTGTATCTTTTGAATAATTTTCGGTATTGCTTTATAGCTTCTTCAGGCTGATTGGCCATCCTATAAATACTGTCAATTTCATTTACCCTATTGTAATAAACTATGTAATTATGGTTTTTGCTTTTACAGGATAAAATGAGTATACCTGTCAAAAGCAGATATAAGGTGCATGTCATGAGGCGTGGTTTCCGTGGTATTTTTATTTCCATCTGTAGCATCAATTTATTATAAGAGTTTTCTCCTGTTTATTCAAATGTAAAAGGAGGATTGCTCCTCCCTTACAAGTGATTAGAGTAATATGTTTTAGCAAATTTCTAATGTTGATGCATACTCATGATCCAGATAGGTTTCTTTGTCATAGCATTCTCCACGATTAGTAACCACATAGTTTACTGCTGTACCATCTCCTCCTTTAATCATTTGAAGATTTTTCATTTTTTTGTTTTCTAAAGAAGAGAAGTTTCTCTTCATTCCAATTAATTTTTTCATGTTAATAAATTTTTTAATTTAATAAATCATTTGTGCCATAGAATCCCCTGGCATTGGGTTGCATAATCTGTATATTTATCTTGTACTGTACACATACAACCTAAATAGAAGATTATTTCATCAACGTTGATGTTTTCAAAACTAAAAATAATTAGATCACGTTAATGTGATAAAATTTGCAAATTGTATGTAATTTTCATTATTATTTTCAGGGAAATTTTTGCAAAAATGTACATCCTTATCTTAAGGAATTTGGAAAAGAATTTAATAAAAAGGAAATGTTTTTGATCAAAGAAAAATGGAATATCTCATTGTATGTAAATGAAATATTATTCAAAGGGATAGAGGCTGTAATATTTTCTATTGTACACAATAGTAGGTTTTGTTAAATGTGTATCAGGACTAGATAATTTATCTATAAAAGAAAATTTAGATACCGGTAAAAAGTAATATAAAATCTTTGATTTTTGTCTTTAGAAAGAAGCTGCTACAATGTATATAATTTAATTAGAAAATACACTTTGGAAAAAGACATCCAAAGCTGTATTTTCATTCAGTCCAAACTTTTTTTTCAGCCTGTATTTGGTCATTCTTACACTTTTAGGTTCTACATTTAGAAGATTGGCTATCTGTTTGGTATCCATCCCAAGATAGATGTAGGCACAGTATTTTAGATCCAAAGGGGTAAGTTTTTGTTTTGCCCTGTCATTAATATTTTTAAAAAAGTCAGGATGCAGCTCCTGAATAGTAAATTTAATCCTTTCAAAGTCATTATCTACACGATTTTCCTCCTTTACAACCCGATGAATATTGACGTCGGCATCAGATAATTTTGTTTGAAGTAGTTGAAGAACTTCATTCTTATGCTGGATATGAAGCTGGCTAGCCAACACCTCACTTTGAAGTTTTTGCTGTTGTAAGGTAAGTAATTCCTGCTCTGCTTTTAATCTAGCTTGTTCTTCCGTCTGTAGCTTTACCTGAATTTCAGCATCATGCTTTTCTGTATTCAGTTTTTTTTCTCTTTCTATAGAGTATCTCAATTTGTAATGATAGGACCTGAACATAAAAAATGCTCCGATTAAGCCTATAATTCCTAAGCCAATATATAAAAGCTTTTCTTTCCTTAAACTGGAAGTTTTTTCTGTAAGAACTTTCAGCTCAGATTCCTTTTTTTTAGATTGATACTGTGCTTCCAGTCTTTTTGTAGTTTCTGCCTGTCCCTTATTATAAAGAAGATTGTTGTATTCCGTTACCTTGGTCTGATACTCGTAAGCTTTTTGATATTTTTTTTGATGTACGTATAGTTTTGCAAGATCAGAAACTACATTAATCATGACATGATAATATACAGGCTGTTGTGTAAGAAGGGTTTGTTCCGCTTTTAAAAGATATTGCTCAGATAAAGCATCGTTTTGATCACGATTAGCAAGGTTACTCAAAATTCCGAGTGCTCCTGCCTGAAGACTTTGATTATAGGTAGTATGTTTTGTAAGTATTAGGACTTCATTAGCCTTATCCTGAATTTCCTTTCGGATTTCCGGAGTGATGGTTGGGTAGCTTAGATAGTAGTTGGCAAGATTCAGGAGGGCCATAGCATAAGCATGGGCCGAAACATGCCCCGGAAACTGATGATAAAGAGCAACTGCTTTTTTACATATTTCTATAACGGGTTTCAGATCCTTTATATTACCGGTTTTATCATACCGGAAAGAGTAACAGACAGCCAATGCAGAATACGATGAACTCAGCATATTTTTATTTCCGGATTTTTGAGCGAGTTCTACTGCTTTCTGTGCATATTTCGTTGCGTTTTCAGCATCATTAAGTTCCGAATGAATTCCATATAAAAGATAATTGAGCTTTGCGGTCAAGAGAATCTCTGTAGGATGTTTTTCAACCGATGGAAGAACGTTCTGAATAAGTTTAATCGTATTTTCAATGTCTCCTAAGGTATTATTATAATAGATGTTCAAGTAAGCAGCATATAGAGGAGCGATGTCATCGTTGGTTTTATGAGCAGCTGCATTGGCGGCATCAATGATCTGGGGAACCTTACTGTATTCAGATTTATTAAGTTTGATAATTCCATCCTGAACGAGTGCCTTTACTTCTTCAGTGTAATTACGTTCATTTTTAGCCAGTTTTAATTGCAGTTGAACATACTTTTCAGCAATAGGATATTGGTCGCTGACTCTGTAGTATTCCGTAAGTTCATTATAGATTTTAAATTTTTCCACGACGGAAATATTGTCTTTGTTCAGTTGATTTTTAAGGTCATCAAAGAAAGTATTCTGTGCCGGCCACAAAGTAGATAGGAAAAAGATAAAGTATAAAAAAGAGTACTTCAGTTTCATAAGGTGAAAGTACAAAAATCACAGATATTCATCAATTGCTATTTCAAAAAAGTGAAATTTAAATTATTTTTCAAATTGTTGTAAACCAGTGTTTTACTTCTAATTGTAGACGTTTTGTAGACACTTGTATTTTGAGTTGAGGTTGTTTTGTAGTAACATAGAAAATTGAAACAGAGCTATCCTGTTGCAATTTTGGCTCATTAACAAAATCAAAAATATCAACAAAAAATTGAATTATTATGGACAACAAAACATTATCTATTGTATCGTATATTACTGTTTTCGGATGGCTAATTTCCTTTATTTTGGGAAAAGAAAAACCTAACAGCCTTTTAAAATATCATTTGAAGCAATCTTTAGGATTGGTGATTTTTTCCATTGCTTTATCTATTATCATCAACATCTTATTTATTGTTACAAGCCTAGGGATTTTGGGGATATTTGGTTTTTTACCTTTGATATTTGCCATTATTGGGATTATTAATGCCGCCAATGAAGTAGAAAAACCCTTACCTTTAATCGGAAAAATGTTTGAAGATAAATTTTCATTTATAGGGTAATAAATTTTCTGAATGATTATGGAAAATTTTAAACATTTAAAAAAAGAGAATGAGGGCTACTGGGTGAAACAATATATCTCATTTCCACAAATTCTTATCTTGCTGTGGGTTTTCATTTCAATAATAGTGATCTTATATACCAGTTATCTGAAGACCGGAATTGTTATATTGATTTTTTCATTGTTATTGACGGTGATTTCTTTTATTCCACCTAAGATTTATTTTGATCCGATATCCAGACAACTTATTATTAAGAACTCAGGATTGAACAGTAGAAAGGCAATCTACAACTTAACTGAATTTGAGGGATTTGAACTGCAGACATTTCGATATGGAATTATTCCTTTGGGGTGTAATCTATATGCCAATTTTAAAAATGTATCTCGTTTTAAGCGTCCGTTAGTCTCTCAGTCTTTCAGGAAGAAAACCATGCAGGAGGTTGTAAATGAATTGGAAGATCTTAATAAAATGTATATTTAAACACCTATTTAACTCTTAATATTAGATTATGAAAAAATCATTGATTGTTGTAGGAATGCTTATTCTTACTTTTTCTGCTGTATCTTGTGATAAACTGGAAAAAATTAAAGAGAAGCTTTCTCAGAATGATACCAGACAAGTGGATCTTTTTAGTGTTAATTCAGGAGATGATAACAGGGATATTATTTCTTTTAACAATAACGTGGTGAAGATGGATGATGCCCACTCAGACTTTATTAAAAACTTTCAGAATTCATTGATGCAGATGGATGAATATGTAAAGAATGTAGTGGCTAATCCACAATATTCCGGAATCTCTCCAATATTTACACCTACGGTAATGATGTGGGCCGGACAGGAAATAAAGGCTCCCAATGTCCTGGGAAAAGATTTTCAGGTACTTGTTGATAGGATGAAAGACTCTGCCTCACAGCTACAGTTATTAAAGAAAGAACTCGAAGCATATAAGGATGCCGAAGACTGGAAAGATGATAAGGGAAAAAAAGTCACTGAAATTAATGAAAAGGCAAAAAAACTTATTCAGGAAAATCGTAATTCAGCCAATGAATTGTTTGCAAAACTTACACCAAGGACTGATAAGGCAGAAGTAGAAGTTCTTAAGGATCATCCACTGAAAAAGCAGATTATCCAATCAAGAGAAACAATGGAGCTAGCTCAGAAAATCATTGATGAATCCTATGATGTTACAGATCTGAATGCCTATAAGCAAAAATTTTCCCAGCAATATATACAGATGGAAAAACTATACACACGAAATGTTGATGAAAAAATTCCATCGTCTGAGGAGCAAAAAGAGAAGAGTTATACAGCTTTTAATAATTCTGTTAATGATTTTCTAGGTAAAATGAGAATTGTGCAACGCAGTCTGAATGAAAATAATAAAGAACTTAATAATGATCTTGATGCTTTAGAAAGGGAAGCTGGTTTTGTTTTGAGCAGTTACAACACTTTTGTAGACTAATTTACTAACAATTAAAATTAATATTATGAAAAAAGCATTAGGAATTATTCTCATTATTATAGGTTTTTGCCTGGTAGTGGTTATTAAAATAGGACCATCCAGAGAAACTTCCTGGTTGTTCAAATACGGAGAACTGGCTCCCATGCTTGCTGGGGCTGCTATTTTGATTCCCGGATGGATACTATATAATAAAAATAGGTAGCTATAATCGTGAATCTGGCTATACCTTTATAGAATATAATGATCTGATTCAAAAGGATAGACGTACTTTTACCGCCCATTTTAAAAAAGAAGAGGAATATGGATTTTGATATTTTAAAACAGCAAATAGAAACGGCTGCGAAAAATGCTTTTTTAGAAATGTATGAAAAGCATGGTACTGACAATATTTACAGTTTTGCATTGTATAGTGATGAGGGAGCAATGACAGTATGCCCGTCGTCCAACACTCTGGAAGCCCTTCAGAATATTGATGAAGATGATGCTGTATATTATAAATATGAACCTGCAGAATGGGCATACGAAATGCAAGGGGCAGATGATGAGTTCAATAATATTTGTACCCAATTAAGAGAAGAACTGGATAGAAATGAAGATAATGATGAGTGGTTTAATGAATTTCAGGGTAAGCTTTATTCTACATGCATCGAAGTATTGGAAAAACTTAAAAATGAGAATTTCTTCAAGAATATTACAGGCAAAGATATTTTCCTGATTTTTACCGTTTCAGATTATGAATTTGAAAAACAAGATCTGAAAGATATTATTATCAGACTTAATGATAATGAATATAAAGGTGAATATCTGGAGTGGATGGATACCTGGGGCAATTAAAAGAATGAGATAAAAAAACACACATTTCAATATATAATAATATGAAGCAAGATAAAATAATTGTCTCAGAGACATCTCACAGTAGTAGTGATCCTTATGATTTGATTCTCTCCAATATTTCAGAATTAGAAAAACTGGTAGGACGAAAAATAGACAGATAAATTAAACTTTTAAAAAGTTTCAGGCTATGAAAGACCTTAAAAAGCTCAATATCGAATTAAAGACATATCTTGAAGAGATTAAAGGACAGCTTACCGAAGATTTGATTCATCTGCTTAAAGGAGAAGATATTGTTTATCTTGAAAATAAAGTAAAATCTGATATCAAAGCTTTCTATTTTGAATATGAGTATGATTATCTGAATATTATGTTTTGGGGAGTAGACGGAACTGGTGAACTGGTTACAGAAATAATAAAACTGCCTACGAAGAAAAACAATGCTGCCCATGAAAATGAAAAATGGAATGCATTGATCCCAGAAAAAATATGGACAACTGCTGCAGAGTTTCAAGATAACTATGAAGATGATGATTTTGATGAAATTCTGGATGAGTATAATGACGAAAAGTATAAGTTGTTTGAACAATGGTTTCTTGAGTGTTGGGAAAAGGCATCAGAACAGATAAGTGTGAAAACAGATGCTTATTTTTCTATTCACGATACTTATTTCAAAACAGATCTTAATACGTTGAAGACAATTAATGAAGATGAAATTGCCAGTCGCTATCAGTAAAGGCCACTCACTTTCATAAAAAAATATCTATTAAAATACCCAATCAAAAATATAAAACCAATCTATTATGAGTTCATATAAATTTTATAAAAAAGAAGGAAATCAGTACATCTTTAAAAATCAACCAGTGTTTATTACTGTACTTTCTATTCTTCTGCTTGCATTTGCAGTTTTTATTTTTAATAATGTCAGAATCTTAAGCCTTATTGTTATTGCAACGGTTGTTCTTATTATCATCAATTTCTTTACGAAGAAGTTCATTATCGATATGGATAGAAAAACAATTACCGGCAAGCATACCATTTTTGTTCCATCTAAAACTTATAATATTCAGGATTTTACTAATTTTGATGTGTTGTCAACCAAATATTTGGGCTTATTTACCACGAATGTGATACTTTCTATTTACTTCGAAGTAGATGGTAAAGAAAAACATCTTACTATAGGACAGGCTCTGAACCAAAGAGGGATCCAAAAGATGGTAAATGAGACAGAGGATATCATGAACATCAACGAATCTGGTAATGAACGTAACAGACCGGTATAAATTTGAGGAAAACGGAAGTGAAATAAGTTTCATGCCCAATTACAACTTCCTGAGAACCTTGGTATGGTGGCTGGCATTGGGGGTAATTGCCTTTATGGTGATCATCTATTACTTTATGGATAAAATGTCCGGAGCTAACTTTAAAATCGTTTTTGGAATATGGGTTATCTACATGATATACTTGCTTTTTGACCTTATCTTTAGAGTGCCTGTGAAATATATCTTTGACAAATCCCAAAAATGTATTTATAAAAAAAGATTTATTGCCACGAAAATTATGGATTTTGATGAAATGACTTATTTCATTAGTGATGAAAGTGGATCGTTTCATTATGCTATCGGAAAGAAGCGAAATCAGTTTGTGAAAAACTACAGGATCAGTAATTACTTTTCGGGTTCTAAGGCTTCAATCAGAAGAGAAGAGGAATACATAAAGGAAATATTATGTCCTGTTCTGATTGCCGTAGGAATTCCACTGAATCAATCTGATCAATAACAAATAATAAGTAAGTAGGGTAGGAACTACAACCATGACAATTATAAGTACAACCATTACTTTCCACTTGAGAGGTGGCAAATCAAAGATTTGACGGGTGGTTAAATTCTTAAACAAAAACCCCGGCTGTTTCAAAGAAACAGCCGGGGTTTATATTATTAGGCTAAATGATTACGCTAAAATTCTCTTTACAGCTTCTTTCACTGCTTCAGCATCAATTTTATATTTTTTCATCAATTCAGCTGGTGTTGCAGATTCTCCGAAAGTATCATTTACTGCTACAAACTCTTGTCTTGTAGGTCTTTTTCTTGCAAGCATTCCTGCAACAGATTCACCTAAACCACCAAGGTAGTTATGTTCTTCAGCAGTTACAATTTTACCTGTTTTTTCAACAGACTTTAAAATAATCTCTTCATCAAGAGGCTTAATAGTGTGGATGTTGATCACCTCACAAGAAATACCTTCTTTCTCAAGCTCATCAGCAGCTACAAGAGATTCCCATACAAGGTGTCCTGTTGCAACAATAGTTACATCAGTACCTTCCTGAAGCAAGATTCCTTTTCCAATTTCGAAAGGCATATCTTCAGGGATGAATACAGGAACAGTTGGTCTACCGAATCTTAAATATACAGGGCCATCGTGATCAGCAATTGCAAGAGTTGCTGCTTTTGTCTGGTTGTAGTCACAAGGGTTGATTACCGTCATTCCAGGAAGCATTTTCATCATACCGATATCTTCCAATACCTGGTGAGTAGCTCCATCTTCTCCTAAAGTAAGACCTGCGTGAGATGCACAGATTTTTACATTCTTCCCAGAGTAAGCAATAGATTGACGAATTTGATCATATACTCTTGAAGTAGAGAAGTTAGCAAAAGTTCCAGTAAAAGGAATTTTTCCTGTAATGCTAAGACCTGCAGCAAGTCCCATCATGTTTGCTTCTGCAATACCTACCTGATAGAATCTTTCAGGAGCTTTTTCAATGAATTTCTCCATTTTCAAAGAACCGATAAGGTCTGCACAAAGTGCTACTACATTAGGATTTTTGTCAGCAAGTTCCGCTAATCCGGCTCCGAATCCTGAACGAGTGTCCTTTTTTTCTGTATATGTATATTTCATTTTTATTTTTATTAATCGAGATTGTTTAAGATATTAGTAATCAGCAGGAGCTTCTAAATACAATTGCTTGAATGCTGTGTCTAATTGCTCATCATTTGGAGCTTTACCATGCCAAGCATGAGATCCCATCATAAAGTCTACTCCGGCACCCATTTCTGTATGAAGAATAATTGCTACTGGTTTTCCTTTTCCTGTTTCTGTTTTTGCTCTCTCAAGGATACCAATTACAGCTTCAAGATCGTTACCGTTCTTCTCTTCCAAAACAATCCATCCGAAAGCTTCAAGTTTAGCATGAAGATTTCCTAAGCTTAATACATCATCAGTATCTCCATCAATCTGACGTCCGTTGTAGTCAATGGTAGAAATGATATTATCTACTTTTTTAGCAGCAGCATACATTAATGCTTCCCAGATTTGACCTTCCTGAAGCTCACCATCTCCGTGAAGAGTGTAAACAAGAGACTGATCTCCATCCAATTTTTTACCTTCAGCTACACCAAGAGCTACAGAAAGTCCTTGTCCTAGAGAACCTGAAGCGATTCTGATTCCCGGAAGACCTTCATGAGTAGTAGGGTGTCCCTGTAATCTTGAATCAAGCTTTCTGAAAGTGCTCAATTCAGCTACCGGGAAGAAGTCAAATCTTGCCAAAGTAGAGTAGAATACCGGTGAAATGTGCCCGTTTGATAGATAAAAATGATCTTCATTTTTGCCTTCCATAGTGAAAGGAAGATTATAGTTCATTACCTTTCCGTAAAGTGCTGTGAAGTATTCTGTACAACCTAAACTTCCGCCCGGGTGTCCTGAATTTACAGCATGAACCATTCTTAAAATGTCTCTTCTGATCTGCGTAGTAAGAGATTTTAACTCTTCAATACTTTTACTCATTATATCTGATTTATTTGCACGCGAATTTACAATTTTTTACTGGCTTATGGAAATGCAAAAATCCGGATCTAAAAATCCGGATTTTTATGTATTTGAATATTTTTCTGCTTTTAACAGCCTTCGTTAAGGTAAACTGAAATTTCAGTAACAATATTATTAACAAATTTAAAACTTAATTGTGTTCCTGCCTGCCTGTCTTCCAGATTAAAATATCCGGCGTTCTTCACAGGTTTGCCATTGTCATCCCAATCCTCATTAACACTGAAGTTAGGATAATTTTTATAGGCATTAATCAGGTCATCCTTTGTACTGCCTACTCCAATTCCGCTTTTGGTTTTAAATTTTTTACTGCTTGTTGTGATGTAGGTAATAGACGGGACACTTGGATTAGCTTCGTTGATATAATTATCATAAATATCAAGCTGAATAGTCTCTCCGGTATATTTTACAATAGTTTTTTTTTCTCCGTCTGAGTTCTTCAGTTTTATCCCTGCAATTTTTTCAGCTTCAGCTTTTGGCATAAAAACTTTATACGGCCCGATTCTTAAAGTAGATACCTCAAAGTTTTCCTGAGCATTTATAAAGCCAAATGCCAAAACGAATACGAAAAATGAAATAATTTTTTTCATGGTTTTTTATTTTTGTTGATTGTGTGTATTAAACAACCCTTAAATGTTGCTTATTCTTCACCAGCCATAGTCCGATGAATGTAAGCAGCCCATTAAGGACAATAAGTTCAACTCCAATTCTATAGTCTGTATAATTGGTAACTGCAGAGTTGATGAAGTAAGTTATTATGGGGGCCAAAATGGTAACAGTAAGTATAGAATACTTTTTGGAAATCTGAAATTTGGTGAAAATTCCGAAAGCAAAAAGCCCTAGAAGTGGTCCATAGGTATATCCCGCAATTTCCATAATCAGATAAACAATAGATTTATCATTTAATGCCTTGAAAACCATAATTAGGATGAAGAAAACCACAGTAAAGGTCAAGTGTACTTTCATACGAAGACGTTTTTTCTCTTTTTCAGTTTTGGTTTTATCTTCATTAAGGTTTAATAAATCTACACAGTAGGAACTTGTCACAGCCGTTAATGCACCATCAGCAGATGGGAATAATGCTGAAATTAATCCAATAATAAAAATAACGGAAATAGTCATTGGGAAGTATCCCTGAAGAGATAAGGCTGGGAAAAGGTCATCTCCCATAATATTCTTAATATTTCCTGCAGCATCTTTGAAACCAAAAATATTGCTCACAGGATCAGTTCCTGTTGTTCCATATTCTGCGCCATGTTGCAGAGCAAAAAGATAGAGTAGGCCTCCTAAGAATAGGAAAGCCAGATTAACCAAAAGTAGTGTTCCTGCAAAGGTTAGCATGTTTTTCTTTGAATTCTTAAGGTTATCTACAGAAATGTTTTTCTGCATCATTTCCTGATCCAATCCTGTCATGGCTATGGTAATAAAGATTCCTCCCAGAATTGTTTTTAGGAAAAATGTCTTGGAATTTGGATCAAAATTAATAAAATGAGTATAATTTTTCTGCTCCAAGATGGTATATGCCTCACCGAAAGATAAGTTTAGATTGGATAGAATGTAAACAATACAGGCTACCAAACTGATGATCATAAAAGAAGTCTGTAAAGTATCTGTAATGACAATGGTTTTTACTCCGCCCTCGAAAGTATAGAGAAGCACCATCAGCAGGAGTACAAGGGAAGTTACCCAAAACGGAACTCCAAGGCCTTCCAATAAGAATATCTGCAAAACATTGACAACCAGGTATAACCTTGCCGTAGCACCAATAGCTCGGGAAATAATAAAGAATATAGAGCCTATTTTATGCGCCTCTACATTGAATCTTCTTCCTAGATAAGTATAAATAGAGGTTAGATTCATCTTATAATACAAGGGAAGCAATATGGCTGCAACAATAAAATATCCGATGAAAAAACCAATCACCATCATATAATATTCAAAACCGCCGTAGATATACTCAGAGCCTGTCATTTTTCCGACTGTTCCCGGAACTGAAATAAAGGTAACCCCACTTAAGCTGGTTCCTATCATTCCGAATGCAACGAGCCACCATTTACTTTTTTTATTACCAATAAAAAATGACTGATTATCAGAGTTTCGGCTGGTGAAATAAGAAATCACCAAAAGGCCGATAAAGTAGATAAATACAAATAGCAAAAGGATAGTTCCTGGATTCATGCTTAATTTTTAAATTTTAGCAAATATATAAAAAAGAACCATCGGGAATACTGAATTTACTTCATAGTCAGTTTTTATAGACCTGCTGGTATCAATTAGGTAAGGAAAAGTAGAGAAATGTACTGTTTCTGAGTTTATTTTAAAAGAAAAACCTTTCAGATTCATACTCTGAAAGGTTTGTATTGTAAGGGTGGAAAGCAGTGATTAATTCACCAAAACATCCTGTAGTTCCTCACTTTTCTGGAAACTAGCCTTAGCAAAAGGACAGAGAGGAATAATCTTCTTCCCGTTCTTTCTGGCGAAACCTACAGCTGCCAAAAGCATTTCCTTACCTACACCTTTTCCGTTGTAGGCTTCTTCCACCTCGGTGTGGTCTATAATAAATCTTTCTTCTCCTGCCCAAGTGTATGTCATCATTCCTGCGCGTCTTCCATCTATGAAAGCTTCAAAACTTCCGTGTTTCTCGTCGTTGTTTTGTTTTACTTCGATCATATTTTATGAGAATTTAGTTAGTATTTCTATGTCGTTTGTTAATATCTTATGAACAGGGCAGGCATCTGCAATGGTGTGTAGTCTTTTCATCTGCTCATCATCCAGAATTCCTTCAAAGCTGATATCTCTTTTGAAAATCGCTCTTTTGGTTAATGGATAATTTTCGAGTTCTACTTCCACATTGATGTTTTCTACATCCCATTCTTTTCTTTCAATGTACATTCTAAGGGTTGCTGCTGTACAGCTTGCCAGAGATGTTGCCAGAATTTCCATGGGATTGAACCCTTTATTCTGTCCGCCTTTATCTATAGGTTCATCAGTAATGATGGTGTTTTCACCGGCCGTTACCTCAGTATAATATTTTGTTTTTCCTAAACTTGCTTTTACCGTTACCGCCATTATCTTTCTGTATTGAATGTATAACTTAATGCTCCAGAAGGGCATTGGTCTATTTGTTTTTTTAGTTCTTCAGGAGTAGCATTTCCTGCTTTTATCCAAGGTCTGTCTTTTGGATTATAGACATTGGGAAGCAGCTTTACACATACAGCCGAGTGGATACACTTTTGAGGCTGCCAGATAACAGTAATGTCGCCGTTGGGATATTCGTGTGTTTCCATATTAATTGTCTTTTAATGATTTTTCGATTCTTCTGTCCGGAATCAGCCATATGAGAGCCACGAGATAATAAAAACCTATGGCAATATAAGGATAAAAAAATGAAGTAGCGATTCCAAGGACGTAAAATATGATGGAGATATACTCTTTTGCTTTAAAATTTATAGCCTCTTTTAGCTTTGAATTTTCACCCTCATTTCGGATAATAAGGTTCTCCAGAATGGTGTAGGCAATAGCACACATGATAAGACCTATACCATAGGCGGCAACAGGGTTTTCTGCAAAGCCGGTTGTTCCTATCCATTCCGTAGCAATAGGCATCAGGGATAACCAAAACAAAAGATGCAGGTTAGCCCAAAGAATACTGCCGTTTACCTTTTTTACCGTTTGGAATAAATGATGGTGGTTGTTCCAATAAATTCCTACATAGATAAAACTGAAAATATAGGCCAAAAACCTCGGAAGAAGCGGTTTCAAACTTCCCCAGCTCGATCCTTCGGGAACCTTTAATTCCAGGACCATAATTGTAATGATGATCGCTAATACACCATCACTGAATGCCTCCAGCCTTCCTTTAGTCATTGGTTTTAATCTGGTTTTTAAAATTTTCAATCTTTGCTTTCAGATCGCTGAGCATATCAGGATTAATCACCCCGCTTTCAAGGTCAAAATTTTCATAAAACTTAGATAACGAAAAAGTATCCTTGATATCTGCTGCAAACTGTGGGAAAAATGTTTTTGCTGTATTCATAACATTTCCGCCACCATAACCTCCGGGTGAAGTACTCATCAGAAGCATAGGCTTGTTTTGAAATACTTTTACATTGATCCTTGATGACCAATCGAAAACATTTTTAAATGCTGCACTGTAAGATCTGTTATGCTCAGCCAGTGAACAGATAATGACATCACACTCTTCAATCACCTTTAAAAAATGATGGGCTTCATCCGGAAATCCTTTCTTTTCAAGGTCTACGGAGAAAACAGGCATCGTGAAATCGTTAAGGTCAATCAGATTGATTTCTTCATTCTGGAAATCTTTTAATACAAATTTTACGAGCTCCCTGTTAATTGAAGTAGATGAGGTGCTTCCTGCAAACGCTAATATTTTCATGGTTTTTATCGTGGTCTGGGTTTATTTTCTGTTTAAAATGGACTTTGGTAGTGGAACATATTCCTGCTCATCCCCCGGAACTAGCGGAAATGCATCATGATTCTGATCGTTCCAGTTTATTTTAGCCTGATCAATCATTTCCTTGTCAGAATTCACAAAGTTCCAGAATATAAAACGCTCCTCATCGAAAGGTTCCCCTCCAAATAAGTAAACCGTACCGTTTTCACTCATTTCAAATTCACAAAGCTTGGTATCTTTTGCAATCATAAGTTGTTTTGAACCATAAGAATTCCCTTCTGTGGTTACCGTTCCATCCAAAACATACATGGCCGCTTCTCCATAAAGATCTTTCCCAATGCTGATTTTCTTTGGTTCCTTTGTTTTGATCTCAAGGAAAAACAGCTTGCTGTGTACCGGAACAGGAGATGTTCTTCCGAATGCTTCCCCTGCAATGAGCTTATATTGAATTCCGTCCTCTTCCCAAACAGGAATGTCATTCTCTTCAATATGATGGAAAGTAGGTTCAGATTGTTCAAGGTGCTTTGGAAGACCTACCCAGATTTGAAACCCGTGTAGTCTTTTATCGCTATGTCTAAGGTATTCAGGAGTTCTTTCTGAATGCACAACGCCTTTTCCGGCAGTCATCCAGTTTACAGCTCCCGGTTTTATTTCTACAGCACTTCCGATACTGTCTCTGTGGAAAATAGATCCTTCAAGCAGGTACGTTAATGTAGATAATCCGATATGCGGATGTGGAGGAACATCAAGATTTTGATAATCCTTTAGTTCAGAAGGTCCCATGTGATCAATAAAAACAAAGGGTCCGACCGCTCTTTTTTCACGGAACGGAAGAAGCCTTCCTACCAGAAAATTTCCTATATCTGCTGCTTTTTCTTCGATGATAAGTCCAATATTTGACATAATGATGTAATGCTTTTTAAAATTTTATTTAAATGAATGTTCCTGAGAAGAATTTAAAGTTTATCATATCCTTCAAATTTTTCATCCACAATACGTTTCCATTCAGGATGCTTTTTAATAAAGGCAAAAACGTAGGGGCAGAACGGAAGAAGCTTTTTACCGCTTTCTTCAATATAATGTAAGGTTTTTTCCACCACGGCTGCTGCGGCACCTGTTCCTGCAAGCTCTGGTTCAGCTTCCGTATGAATTAAAGCAATCTGATGAGTAGTTTCGCGATAATTAATGAAAGCAAAGTGTCCATTGACATCAATTTCAAATCTTTTATCGGTTTTTGTAAGGGGTATGTTTTCAAATTCTGGTTTCATAATTTTCGTATTAAAAGTTATGGGTTTTATAAAGGAACAAGATCTTATTAATTGTTGTTGAGAACGGAATCTTATTGATTTTAAAATCGATAAACTTTGTCCGTTGCATCATTTAAATACAATATAAATCCTGTTCCTTTACATATAACCCGACATCATTATATAAAGTTAATAAAAAAGGAACAATCAAAGATTAAGGAAAATTTAATTTTACTAATCCTCCAGATAGCCAAACTTTCCGGTATTAAAATCCTCAAATGCCTGCATGATTTCCTCTCTGGAATTCATCACAAAAGGTCCGTGAGGATAGATAGGTTCATTAATTGGTTCTCCGCTGATGATTAAAACTACAGAATCTTCTTTTGCTTCAATGGTAAACGTTTCACCCTCGTTTTTAAATAGGGCAAAATGATCTGCCTTAATGTTTTCATCTCCGTTGATGATGATATTGCCCTCAATAACTAGGGCTGCTGTATTAAAGTGAGCAGGAAAATTGAATTCAGCCTTTCCTCCCGCCTTAAGTTTTGCATTCATCATATGAACTGGTGTAAAAGTATCGGCAGGGCCACTATGTCCGTTATATTCTCCGGCAATGACTTCCACCAATCCATTTTCTCCTAAATCCACATTCTCCATCTTGGAGTTTTCAATAGCCTGATATTTTGGCGTACTCATTTTATCCTTTGCAGGAAGATTTACCCAAAGCTGAACCATCTGAAAGATTCCTCCTTGTTTTGCCCATTCTGTTTCATGATATTCCTTGTGAAGAACACCTTTTGCTGCGGTCATCCATTGTACATCACCTTCACCAATGACACCGCCACCACCGGCACTGTCATGATGTTCTACTTTACCACTATATGCTATTGTTACCGTTTCAAAACCTCTGTGTGGATGAACACCCACGCCTCTTGGTCTTTCTGAACCGTTGAAATGAAATTTTGAATTATAATCAAGCATAATGAACGGGTCCATTCTTTTCATGTCTAGTCCCTGTACGCCTGGAATAAAATTATGAACTCTAAAACCATCACCTACGAAGTGTGCAGGTCTTGGAGATACTACTATTTCTACTTTTTTAGTTGCCATAATATTGTTGATTTTATATGAACAAAAGTACCATAGTTATAAGTCAGAAACATTGATCTGTGATAAGTTCGTATTGAGCCAAAGTGGTAACATATTGTGCATTGTCAGCACCCTTTACTCTTTTACCGTTTTGCTTACCCTTATTCTTCTTTCGACTTCATATTTTTACCATCCGAAATATGTAACCTTCTAAAGACAAATCCCGATAAAATAGTCAGTATTCCTACCGTGAGAAATGTGTATCGGAAAGCATTGTGAATCTCACCCTGAATTAGATCTGTATTTTCAAATAACTTTAATACAATCAATCCGAATGCAATACCAAACCCAATGGCAAGCTGCTGATTTACGGATATCAAAGAATTTCCGCTACTGGTCTGGAAGTTTCTAAGATCCGCAATGGAAATCGTATTCATGGAGGTAAACTGAATGGAGTTGAAGAATCCTAGCACCGCAATAATGGGGACAAACCAATACAGGGAAGTGTGAATATCAGGAATCGCCAATAGACAGATTAGGGTTCCAATGATGAATGTATTCACCATAAGGGTTTGTCGATAACCATATTTGTCCAGAATTTTAATAACTGATGATTTCCCGAATATGGCCGTTAAAGCCATTGGAGCAATAATCCATCCCGAAGTTACTGCCGATTGTTTATAGGCAATCTGTATCATCAACGGAAGGAGTAGTGGAACAGAACTGATTCCAAGTCTGGTGGCCAGATTTCCCACAATTCCAACACGGAAGGTTCTTACCTGAAATAAATTTAATGGAAAGATAGGATTGCCTCCTCTTTTTGCATGCTTATAGTAATAATAAAGAAAAAGGAAGCCTAAAATAAATACAAGAAGCACAGGCGTGATGTTTTGTATGTCTCCGAAAAGTTCCAAAGAAACAGAAAGTAGGAGAGAAGCTGCTGCAAAGATTAAGAAACCTTTCAGATCAAAATCAACATCATCAGATTTATAATTGGGCATAAATTTTAAGCCTAAAATAATACCCAGAATACCAATAGGAATATTAATAAGAAATATCCAGTGCCAGGAAAGATAATCTACCATATAACCTCCAACTAACGGACCTAATACAGGGCCGATAAGAGCAGGGATAATGGCAAAATTCATGGCTTTAAGAAGTTCACTTTTGTCAAATGTTTTAATAAGAGCTAATTTTCCAACCGGGGTCATCAAACTTCCGCCAACTCCCTGGATTACCCTTGAAATAACCAAATGAGTCAGGTTTTGAGATAATGAACAAAATAACGAACCAAGACTGAATAAAACCAAGGAGAAGATAAAGATCTTTTTTGTTCCAAATCTATCTGCCAAAAAACCACTCGCTGGCATAAAAACAGCCAGTGTCAGAACGTAGCTGATGATGGCATTCTGCATATTTAATGGAGATTCATGAAGATCCTTTGCGATGGAGGGCAGGGAAGTATTCAGAATTGTAGAATCCAGCATTTGCATAAAAATAGCAGTGGCCAGAATCAGGGGGAGAATTTTTTTTATGGGTGTCGGTTGAGAGCTTGTTTCCGTCATGTTCTACAGGCTGGAATATTCAAAAACGTCCAGACTTATTTTATTTGAAAAAAATGCTTGCTTTAAGCAATTTGATTCTTAGATAAAGAAATCCATATAAAATTAAAAAAGTCCTGCGAGATATCACAGGACTTTTCAATTTATTTTCTAGGTTTTTCTACTCCTTTCCATTCGTCACCGGCTTTTCTATACTGGCTTAAAGTGAAATTTTTGAAATCCTTTGTTTTATATTCAATGTTATCGGTGTTTTGCTCAAACGGCATGATGTAGTAATATTCAACATCCGTTTTATCCGATTTGTTCCCTTTTTTCACAGATGGAACATATTTTGAAAACTTATAGCTAGGAAGATATTGTTTTAATCTTGTGTAGAATGCCTTATCTTCTTTTTCATTAGGAATGATATCTATAATGTTCAGATCATCTTTCTTCTTGTCAACCCAAAGATAATACGTTTTCTCTTCTCCCATGTTTCTGTTAACCGAGTTGAAAGCAAACAATTCCTTTGGAACCATTTCCTTGATCTTTTCAGGGTCAACCTTAGTGTAAAATTGTCCTTTTGAAGGGTCTACATAGGTTTCAAGGTTATACATTAAAACAGAATTATTTTCAAAATTCTTGTTTTTAAAATATTGATTTAAAGATAATTCTGCAGTTGCTCTTAATTCCTTACTTCTGTCATCCAGTTTTTTTGTTGGATTCTGAGGATTCACTTTTTTTACAAATTGATACAGAACTATAGGTTTGATATCCTTAAGGTGAGGATAAGTTTTAAGTTGTTCAGCCTTTACCAACCAGTAAAATTGTTGATAGTAGTCATCTTTATCAGCATCTTTCACACTTTTATAAGCCAAAGCAAGCTTTTTTGAGTTCAGGTATTTGCCGTATTTTCCCTGTCCAAAAGCAAAACTTATGGATAATAAGGCAAATAAAACAGTAAGGTTTCTTCTCATTTTTTTATAATTGATATTTTCGTTTTCCAAATATAATTATTTATTAGATATTATTTTTGATTGTCAGCTAAATTATGTCGATATTATTGCTGTTAATTCAAAAGAAAATCCTGTATTGCTACAGGATTGATAAATTTTGTGTGAATTTTAGAAATTAGAACCCGAATATTAGAACTCGGAAAAGTCCAATTTTTAAAATTAAATGTTTGTCTCGTAAGCGAATCGTGAATGGTCATGTTCTATGAAAAGTTCAGAACTACAATGAATTGACCTTTCATAATTAATTTTGTAAAAATTTCAAAACCTCATATTCTTAGTAAGATGTTTCATGCACTTTCACAGCTCTTCCGCTCGGGTCATTCATTTTTTTGAACGCTTCATCCCATTCCAAAGCAATAGGAGTGGAGCACGCAACGGATGGAACAGAAGGAACCGTAGCTGCAGCTGTTTCACTTGGGAAATGCTCTTCAAAAATGGTTCTGTATCGGTATTCTTCCTTATTCTGTGGCGTGTTCAGCGGGAACCTGAATCTTGCATTCGTCATCATCTCGTCAGAAACCTCTTTCTCTGCAACCTCTTTTAAAGTATCGATCCAAGAGTAGCCTACACCATCTGAAAATTGTTCTTTTTGTCTCCATGCAATAGATGCAGGAAGAAGATCTTCAAAGGCTTTTCTTAGTACCCATTTTTCAATTTTCCCCTCAGGAACATTGATCATTTTGTCTTTTGGGTTAATGGTCATGGCAATATCCATGAATTCCTTGTCTAGGAAAGGAACTCTGCCTTCTATTCCCCAGCTCATTAATGCCTTGTTGGCTCTTAAACAATCATAAAGGTGAAGTTTTCCTAACTTTCTTACTGTTTCATCATGGAATTCCTTAGCGTTAGGCGCTTTGTGGAAGTATAAATAACCTCCGAACAGTTCATCTGAACCCTCTCCGGAAAGTACCATTTTGATTCCCATTGACTTGATTACTCTTGCTAAAAGATACATTGGGGTAGAGGCTCTGATGGTGGTTACATCATAAGTTTCCAAATGATAGATCACATCACGTACAGCATCCAATCCTTCCTGAACAGTAAAGTTTACTTCATGGTGAACAGATCCGATATGCTCTGCTGCTTTTTGGGCAGCAACAAGGTCCGGGGACCCTACCAGTCCTACAGCAAAACTGTGAAGTCTTGGGTACCATGCTTCTTGAGTGTCTCCACTTTCAATTCTCTGTCTTGCAAATTTTGCAGTAATTGCTGAGATAACAGAGGAATCCAAGCCTCCGGAAAGTAATACTCCATAAGGGACATCACTCATCAATTGTCTGTGAACAGCATCTTCAAGACCTTTTCTCAATTTTGAAATATCTGTTTCATTATCTTTTACATGATCAAAGCTGTCCCATTCTCTTGTGTACCATTGTTGTAGTTCACTGCCATCTTTGCTGTAAACTAGATGTCCGGGTAAAAAAGTTTCAATTTTCTTACAAACGCCTTCCAATGCTTTCAATTCAGAAGCTACATAATAGTTTCCGTTCTTATCCCATCCCTGATATAGAGGACAGATTCCCATGTGATCACGGGCAATGAGATAAACGTCTTTTTCAGTGTCATACAAGGAGAATGCGAAAATTCCGTTCAGTTTTTCAACGAAGTCTTTTCCATACTTTTGATAAAGAGCCAGGATTACCTCACAGTCAGATAGTGTCTGAAACTCATAATCAGGAAATTCTTCTTTTAGTTCTCTATGGTTATAGATTTCACCGTTTACGGCTAATACGATCTTTTTATCTTTTGTAAATAGAGGCTGCTTTCCTGAAGTAGGATCTACAATAGCAAGTCTTTCATGAGAGAACACTACTTTTTCATCCTGAAAAACCCCACTCCAATCCGGTCCTCTGTGACGGATCTTTTTTGACATTTCCAAAACCTGGGGTCTTAGTACTTCGGTTTTCTGCTTGGCGTCAAATAGACATACAATTCCACACATATTTTTATTATTTATGAAACAAAAGTATAAGTGTTGTTTATAAATAACAATTAAAAAATACTAATAGTTGATATTTTTAATTAAATAGCTTGTTTCAAAGAAAAATATTAACTATTTTAAGTGATAAGTACGTTTTTTGGTTAATTTTTTTCGTTGGGCTAAAATAAGTGTAACCTCTATACGAAATAAAAATGACATATTTATTAATCTATGGTAATTTATTATATGAATTTTAGTCCTTTCTTTGTGGCTCGAAATAATTTTTTTTCATCATTTGTGTTTTTACCTTCTTGCAATTCTCATGCAAGAAGGTTTTGTTTTTATAGGACCTTTAGTAAAGCTTCTGTAATATTCCATAATCTGACATCTGTGCCTTTTGCGAAACTTTGGCTGTGGGGGCTTATTTCTTCCCTATATGTATCATAGATGAGCGTAATATCATGTTGGCTTGCTGACATGATC
The DNA here is from genome assembly GCF_002899895.1 of Chryseobacterium oncorhynchi. Taxonomy (GTDB): domain Bacteria; phylum Bacteroidota; class Bacteroidia; order Flavobacteriales; family Weeksellaceae; genus Chryseobacterium; species Chryseobacterium oncorhynchi. The sequence goes on along the minus strand of NZ_PPEI02000005.1, from coordinate 110,459 downwards.
TTTCCAGGCTTTAAAAATGAATAGGAGGTGAAATTATAGTTTGTTTGATACCGGTTTGTAACTGATAGCGTCTTTCCATTATAAGAACTGATACAGCATACTTCCTTGGCCTGTGCTGAATACAGGCAGAATAAGAAGATCGCCAAAAAGTTGATTATATTTCTTTTATACATAATGGATGAGGTTGCAGGAGTACTATTTCAATTAATGGAAGTAGCCTTGCTGCATCAAAACGGGTTAATCTATAGAGTTAGTAGAGAATGGGTGTAAAATGTTACACTATATTTTTAATAAATAGTTTAAAAAACAGAAAAAACTACCCTTTAGAGTAGTTTTTATCTTTATATTTTAAAAATGAATTAAGAAATTCTTTCGATCAATGCCATATAGAATCCGTCATATCCTTCACTAGGCATTACCTTATCATCCTTGATCATTTTATAACCCGGATTATTTTTAAGGAATTCCTCTACCTGCTTATTGTTTTCAGATGGTAGAATAGAACATGTCGCATATACCATTTTTCCACCTATTTTCAACATTTTAGAATAATCCTGAAGAATCTGCTGTTGTTCCTTTTTTATTCTGTCGATAAAGTCCTGATCAATCTTCCATTTACTGTCCGGATTTCTTTTCAAAACCCCAAGACCTGAACATGGAGCATCAATCAATAGTCTGTCTGCTTTTTCATGAAGACGTTTAATAACCTTGTTGTCGGAAATCATACGTGTTTCAATATTATGAGCACCAGCTCTTTTTGCACGACGCTTCAATTCTGCCAACTTCCACTCAAAAATATCCAACGCTATAATCTGACCTTTATTTTTCATTAAAGCAGCCAAATGAAGAGTTTTTCCACCTGCTCCTGCACATGCGTCTACAACTCTCTGCCCTTCTTTAACGTCAAGAAAATAACCGATTTTTTGTGAAGAGGCATCCTGAACTTCAAATAATCCCTCTTTAAAAGCGGTAGTAAGGAAAACATTCTTTTTCTCCTCAAGTTGTACTGCATCAGGATAATTTTGGATAGAGAAAGAAACAACTCCCTCGTCCGAAAGATCAGAAATAAGCTCCTTTGTAGTTGTTTTTAAAGAATTCGACCTTAAAACAGTTGGTGCCTGTTCATTTAGGGCAAGCATTTCTCTTTCCCAGTTAGCTCCCAGTTCTTTTTCTAGTGTTTCAGCCAACCAGTCTGGAATAGAATGTTCTATTGCCTTAGTAGGAACTGTATTTTTCTTAAGCTTAGTAAGAATGTCTGCAATCTTAATTCCGTCAAATTCTTCAAACTTTTTATAATTGGTTTTGCTCCAAAGAAGGTAAGCAAGGATAAGTTTATAAATATTGCTGGGTTTTATCCCTTCACCCATATAATACTCAAGGCGTTTTTTCCAACGGATGATATTGTAGAAAATCTCAGAAACAACGGCTCTGTCCTGGCTTCCCCATTTTCTGTTTGCTTTCAAAAGTCTTTCAATAACTTTATCTGCATATTTGTTTTTTTCAAAAAATGTTTCTAGTAAGGCATCGTGAATTCCGATTGCCAAGTTTCTGTGAATAAGTTCCATAAATTTGCTTCGCTGTTTGAATCTGCAAAAATACGAATTTAAGTTGAGAGTTTAGATTTTGTGTTTTAAGGTTATGTTTCCTTTTTCTGATATCTCACCTTTATACTCTTGACTTCAACGTTCAAAAAGCTCTACCTTTGCAAAAAATTAAAATATGAGTGATACAGTACTTTGTCCGAAATGTAGTTCCGAGTTTACCTATCCAAGTGATAACATGATGGTATGCTCTCAGTGCTTCTACGAATGGAATCCTGAGGAAACAGCATCAGAAGCAGCAAGCGAGGGTAAAATATTGGACTCTAACGGAAATGAACTTCAGGATGGTGATTCTGTAGTGGTAGTAAAGGATCTTCCTGTAAAAGGAGCACCTAAACCGGTAAAAGCGGGTACTAAAGTGAAAAATATTCGTTTAAGACCAGGAAGTGATCACAATATCGACTGTAAAATAGATGGTTTTGGAGCAATGGCTTTAAAGTCTGAATTTGTGAAGAAAGCATAAAATAATTTATTTTTAAAGACTGGGCTTGGTGTTAAACTGTAAAGGTCCGTCAATAAAAAAAGGAAAAGATTGGACAGTGTAATCTTTCAATAGACTTAATCGCAAGATTGCTGATGTCCGTCTAGGAGGCAGAAAGAGAATTAACCAAAAATTTCCTTAAGCTGTAGAGATACAAATGTAAGAAAAAGTTTTAGAACCAATTCTTATGTTTGTATTTTTTTTTATCCACAGCATATTGAAAATGTATAAGTTATGTTGATGGGATAGAGTGAAAACTACGAGCCAATACTCCTTTCACAACTTTATCTTTTTAGTATTTTATTCCTAAATAAATGAAACGGTCACAGAGGTATTCAGTTTCTCATCGGTATAGATTATAAGTTCCTTATTTCTTGCTTTAATCTTATTCCAATAATAGTTTCCTGCAAATCTGCTTTCAAGAATTTCTGCCTCAACGCCGGTTTCGGAGATTTTAATCTCTTTAGGATAGTATGTAGGTTTTGAAAGTCCAAAATCAATAATTTCATCTTCACTGAAAATATTTACTTCACCAAATAATTTGGCGACATAGACATTGTAGGGGTTTCGATAGGTTTCTTCAGGGGTGTCATTCTGAATTAATCTTCCATTCTGAAGAATAACAATCTGATCCAGCCACGGCATGATATCCTGAAGTTCGTGAGTGGAAATGATAAGAGATATCTGATGTTGTTTTACATATCTGAAAAGTCTTTCCCTAAGTTCAATTTTTCTTGGGAAATCCAGATTACTAAATGGTTCATCTAAAATAAGAAGTTTGGGTAGTACAGAAAGTGCTCTGGCAATGGCAACTCTTTGTTGTTGACCACCACTTAAGTATTTTGGAAGCACATCAGCAAACTCCAGAAGCCCTACTACTTCCAGAAGCTCCATGACGGTTTTTCTTTTTTGAGCTAAATTGATATTTGAAATAAACTTTCCTACATTTTCGGCAACGGTAGCATAAGGCATCAGGTCAAAATTCTGTGCTACGAACTTCATTTCAGCTTCACCGGGAACAAGATTTCCTTTGGGTCCCAAAAGCTTGTTTCCATTAAAAATTATGTCTCCACTTTCCCAGTTAAGAAGCCCGTAGATTAAACCGAGAAGTGTTGATTTTCCGCATCCGCTTTCTCCTGCCAGGGCAATAATCCTGCCGGCTTCAAACCTTAAATTAAGGTTTTGAAACAGGGGTTTTTCCTTGGTATGAGAGAAAAATAAATTGTTTATTTCTAATAGCATATTACAAATGTAAGGTTTTTATGAAAACACAATTTTTTTTATTATATTAGCGGAAGTAATAAAAATAAATCAAAAATGAGAAAAAAACTGTTTTCGTTAGCTATTCCTGCTTTATTTATTGCTGCTGTAGTGGTTTCTTGTAAAAAAGATAAACCGCTTACCAGTGAAAGTAATGAGGTGACGACTACCAAGAATGGTAGCCAGTACACTTTGGATACACTAAACAGTAAGGTTGAATGGAAAGGATATAAAGTATTTAAATCTGAGAATACGAGCCATTTTGGAAATATTAAATTCGAAAGTGGAGATGTTACGGTGAAGGATGGAAAGCTTGAAAGCGGTAAATTTGTTGCTGATATGAACTCATTAACTTCTTTGGACTTAAAAGACAGTCCTGAAGATATGGGGAAATTAAACGGTCATCTTAAGAGTGGTGATTTCTTTGAAGTTGAAAAATTTCCAACAGCTTCTTTTGAAATTACAAAGGTTACTCCTACTACTGAAGGTGATTATAATACTCTTTTGGATGGTAATTTAACAATTAAAGGAATTACCAAGCCTGTTCAGTTTAAAGCGAATGTTTCTGTGAACAATGGAGAAGTAAGTGTTGCTACTGAGCCTAAGGATATCAAGAGAGAAGAGTTTGGGGTAAAGTTCCAGGCTCCTGCTGAAAACGGTGTGATTAAGGATGAGGTTACTCTTCAGATCAGCGTTAAAGCTTTAGAAAAGAAATAATTTTTTTATTTAAGTGAAATAAGTGATTGAAGTCTGCCTCCCGAAAAAGAGGCAGATTTTTTTATGACTGACTTATTATTAAACTTAAAAGTCGTATTTTTGCAAAACATTTTGAAAGGGTAAAATAATGATAGAAAAGATAGAAGAACTACTGATCGAAGTAAACGGCTTCAATACTGCATCTAAAGAGGAAATCGAAAATTTCCGAATCAAGTATAATGGTAAGAAAGGAGTTCTAAATGATTTTTACGAAACATTAAAAGAAGTTCCTAACGACCAGAAGAAAGAATTCGGACAAAAGATTAACTCCTTGAAACAGGCTGTTGCAGGGAAATTAGAAGATTTGAAAAATTCTTCTGAGTCTTCTATTGTTGTAGAAAAAGAAGATCTTACAAGACCTGCTTTTCCGTTGGAATTGGGGTCCAGACATCCGATCAATCTGGTTAAAAACAGAATTATTGAAATCTTCAAATCTATTGGCTTTGCGGTAGCAGATGGTCCTGAGATTGAAGATGACTGGCATAACTTTACAGCATTGAATCTTCCGGAATACCACCCGGCAAGAGATATGCAGGATACTTTCTTTATTGAACAAAATCCGGATATTCTTTTGAGAACGCATACTTCTTCTGTACAAACCCGTTATATGGAAGAAAACCAGCCGCCAATCAGAATTTTATCTCCGGGAAGAGTATTCAGAAATGAAGCAATCTCTTCACGTTCTCACTGTATTTTCCACCAAATAGAGGGATTATATATTGATGAAAATGTAAGTTTTGCAGATTTAAAGCAAACGATCCAGTTCTTCACCACTGAGCTTTTCGGAAAATCCAAGATCAGAATGAGACCATCTTATTTCCCGTTCACTGAGCCAAGTGCTGAGATTGATGTATACTGGGGATTAAACTCTGAAACAGATTACAGAATTACAAAAGGTACAGGTTGGTTAGAAATCATGGGTTGTGGAATGGTAGATCCTGCTGTATTGAAAAATGTAAATATTGACTCTGAGAAATATTCAGGATATGCATTCGGAATGGGTATTGAAAGAATTACAATGCTTCTTTACCAAATGAGTGATATCAGAATGTTCTTTGAAAACGATATCAGAACCTTGGAGCAATTCAAGACATTATAAAAAATCAAACCTCCGGAGCTCCGGAGGTTTTTGTTTTTAATTACTGACCTAAGAAACAAAACGTAATTAAAAACTGATCTTATTGAAAAATTTACACGTGTCTGTTTCTTATGCCCCTACTTCCCTCAATGAAGTATTGACACGCTGCAGCTCTTTATCTGCCTCTATAATAAAGACAACTGGTGTTCAGGATGTATTACATTGGAAAATAAAAAAAGCCTGTAAAATTTACAGACTTGATATTTAAAAACTAAATGTTTGTTATTTACTAAACTTTAAAGGATACTTTACATTTTTATAATCATCAATACTAGCCTTTAAGGAACCAACAGCCAGTTCTGCCTTTAAAAGTAAAGGGATATGATTGGCATCATTGGAAACCCACATCGTTACTCCTTCTTTTTCCTTAAATACTCGTCCGCTTTTCACAGACGGAATAATTTTTAGGCTACTGATGGTTCCGAACTTGGTTTTCAGATTTTCAATTCCTGTTACCTTTAGCTGAAAAGGGAACATTTCATCATCAATCCATACATTCATATTGATAATGGTTCCTACTTTCAATTCATCAGAGCTTTTGCTTCGCAGATAATAGAAACATGAAAGCATATCCTGAACTCCTTTCACCGATTTTATTACCTTAGAGCCATTGGCAGGGGTCTTTTTATCCGTTAAGATCAATGTGTTATTATCATGATTAAAAGCTGTCTCAAGGTGCTGACGATAGCTTCCCTCGCGTACATTTCTTACATAGAAACTTGGTAATCCCGTTTCTGTATTGATGAAACTTTCATATAGGTCTTCTACTTTGAAGAAAGCCTTTACGGCACCTGTAGTTTCCCCTGTACCTTTTACATATAAGTGGGGTATCCCTTTGTAGGTAGTCTTTTTAGTGGTAAGGTTAGCGGTTCCGGCATTCAGGAAGCCATAATGGATCCTGAGAGTGATGGATTCGCCGTCTGCGATGTTATCAATCTGGGCAGAGCCTAAAAAGAATATAAGTACTGCAAAAAGGGTTAAAATTTTCTTCATAATAAGACATTTACAAAAACATTGCCAAATTTAATATCTTAAATGATAGATATTTGACAAATCTCAGGTTTTTATTTAGAATCAATTAAATATGCTTCGCATTAAAATTAGTAAATTTGCAGTTACATGTATAATTAAATTATCTAAATTATGATAACCACTGATATATTGATCATAGGTGCAGGTCCTACAGGACTTTTTGCAGTTTTTGAAGCTGGTCTTTTAAAAATGAAGTGTCACATTATTGATGCACTTCCACAGCCGGGAGGGCAATTGGCTGAACTTTATCCGAAAAAGCCTATTTTCGATATTCCAGGGTATCCTTCGGTGAATGCTGGAGAATTGGTGGATAATTTGATGGAGCAGATCAAGCAGTTCCAACCTGGGTTTACTTTAGGGGAAACCGCTGTTTCTTATACAAAGGTTGATGATGAGTGGTTTGAGGTGATTACAAATAAAGGAACAGTTCACAGATGTAAGGCTATTGCTATTGCAGGAGGATTGGGAACTTTTGAACCTAGAAAACCTACTTTTGATAATGTAGCTGATTATGAGGAAAAAGGGCTGGAATACTTCGTTAAAGAACCTGAACATTTCAGAAATAAAAGAGTTGTTATTGCCGGAGGTGGAGATTCTGCATTAGACTGGAGTGTTTTCCTTTCCAATGTTGCAAGTGAAGTGACTTTGATTCACAGAAGAAATGAGTTCAGAGGAGCTTTGGATTCTGTAGAGAAAGTTCAGGAGCTGAAAAATCAAGGGAAAATTAAATTAATTACTCCTGCAGAAGTTACCGGTATCAAGGGTGACGGAAAAGTAGAAGCAATTACTGTACAGAAAGATGGTGAAGATGCTTACGAAATTGAAACTGATTATTTCATTCCGTTATTCGGGTTGACTCCAAAATTGGGTGAGATCGGAAACTGGGGATTAAATATCGAGAAAAATGCAATCGTAGTAAACAACGCTCTTGATTACCAGACAAATATTGATGGTATTTACGCTATTGGAGATATCAATACATATCCTGGAAAACTGAAGTTGATTCTTTGTGGTTTCCACGAGGCTACTTTGATGTGTCAGAGTGTATACAACAGACTTAATCCGGGTAAAAAATTCGTATTAAAATATACAACAGTAAGTGGAGTAGACGGGTTCGATGGAAGCCGTAAGGAAGCAGAGAAGGCTGTTGTGAAAAAAATTGACTAATTTTGCAGAATTATGTCAGACGTTAATATTAAAATCACCGATAGAGAAGGTGTAATTCATGATGTTGTAGCTCCAACGGATATGTCCATGAACTTAATGGAGATCATTCGTGCTTATGAATTGGCTGAAGAAGGTACTATTGGTGTATGTGGAGGAATGGCGATGTGTGCTTCCTGCCAGGTGTATGTAATTAATGACCCAGGGCTAGAGTCGATGGGAGATGAAGAAGATGCTATGCTTGCTGAAGCTTTCCACGTGAAAGATAATAGCAGATTGGGATGTCAGTTACATATTGCCGATGCAATGGAAGGACTTGAAGTGGAAATTGCTCCTTATCCTTAGAAATATTTTTTAATCTTAATAAGAAACCCGTCCGGAAAATCCGGACGGGTTTTACTTTGTATTGTAGCTCCTATTGATATTAAAATAGTATAGAATTTAAACTTCTTCCTTAGAAATCCATTTTCCAACGGTAGGAGCCTCGTAATTTTTCATCTTTTCAAGAAGGTCGTCAATATTCTCACTAATCAGAAGCATATCCCTATTCACTTGCTTTAAGAATCCTTTATCCACCATATTTTGAACCAGATTGATTAGATCATCATAAAATCCATCAATATTTAAAATCCCGATTGGTTTTTTGTGAAGACCAAGTTGCGCCCATGTGATCATTTCAAAAAATTCCTCCAATGTTCCATAGCCGCCCGGAAGAACGATAACGCCATCACATAGATCATTCATTTTCGTTTTTCTTTCGTGCATGGTTTCCACGAGGATAAGTTCGGTCAGGTTTTTATGGGCAATTTCCTTGGATTGTAAAAAGTGGGGGAGTACTCCGGTTACTTTTCCGTTTTCACTTAAGGTTCCATCTGCTACGGCTCCCATCAGACCTACATCTGCACCGCCATAAATAAGCTGTATATTTTGTTTTGCTAAGGTTTGTCCCAGCAGAAATGCCTGTTCTTTGTAAATATTGTGCGAGCCAAAACTTGAGCCGCAGAATACGGTAATACTCTTCATAATTTATATGTTTTTTTTAAGACCAAATAAGATAAGAAAATATGCCTAGTTTTTTTATATGTTATGTATTTTTAATCTATCTGTCCTTATTTGGTTAATATAAAGTCTGTAGGTTTAAATTAAAAATATCCAAAATCAAAAGACTTTGGATATTCAATATAGTTATTTTAATGTTCTATTTCTGAGGAATATTTGCTAAAATATCCTTTAAGAAGCTCCAGAATTTCTGAGCAGACGGGATATTTGCCTTTTCGTCAGGAGAGTGTGCTCCTCTGATGGTTGGTCCAAAACTTACCATTTCCATCTCAGGATAATTAGCTCCGATGATACCACATTCAAGTCCTGCATGACAAGCTACTACATGAGGTTTCTCATTAAACTTCTCTGTATAGATTTTTTCCATAACCTGTACAATTTCAGAGCCTGGTTTTGGTTTCCATCCTGGGTAAGAACCACTGAATACTACATTCATTCCTGCTAATTCTGCTACAGATTTTAATTGCTCTGCTGTAGAATATTTAGAAGAATCTACGGATGATCTTGTAAGGTTTAAGATTTTAAGTTCACCACCTTTTAATTCAACTCTTGCTACGTTGTTGGAAGCTTCCACAAGGTTGGCTACATCCGGGCTCATTCTGTAAACCCCGTTGTGAAGAGCTTTTAATGTAAGAATGATTTTCTTAGAATCTATTTCAGATACAGCTTTATCAGAAGATGTAGAGGTTTCGATATTGATCTGGATTCCTGGTTCTACAGAAGCAAATTCTTCTAGAATTTCTTTTTTAAGAATGGTCGCTGCTTCAATAAATTCACCTGCATTTCTTACTGAAACAACAGCTGCTCCTTCTCTAGGAATAGCATTTCTTAATCCTCCACCGTCAATAGAAACAATTTCAAGATTTTGTTTTTCCAATCCAACGTAAAGAAGTCTTCCAAGGATAATATTTGAATTTCCAAAACCTTTATGGATGTCCATTCCGGAGTGACCACCTTGTAAACCTTTAACTTCAAGTCTTACAATTTGTCCTTTTGGAGCTTCTACAGCATAATTTTGAGTGATGGTAACATCTACACCTCCGGCACAACCTATGTCAATCTCGTCATCTTCTTCCGTATCAAGGTTTAATAGAATTTCTCCTGTAAGCTGTCCTGGTTTTAAACCTATAGCTCCAGTCATTCCTGTTTCTTCATCAATAGTGAATAAAGCTTCCAATGCGGGGTGTGGAATATCTGAACTTTCAAGGATAGACATAATGGTAGCTACTCCTAAACCGTTATCAGCTCCCAGAGTTGTTCCTTTTGCCTTTACCCAGTCACCATCAATTTCCATTTTGATCCCTTCTGTTTCAAAATCGAAATTAACGTCATTGTTTTTCTGGCAAACCATATCCAGGTGAGACTGAAGTACGATAGACTTACGGTTTTCCATTCCTGCCGTAGCCGGTTTTTTAATAATTACGTTTCCTACTTCATCTACAGTAGTTTCCAATCCTAGATTTTCACCAAACCCCTTGATGAAAGCAATTACTTTTTCCTCTTTTTTTGATGGTCTTGGAACTGCGTTTAATTTGGAGAAGTTTTTCCAGATTATCTGCGGTTCTATATTAGATAATTCCATTGAAATTTATTTTTCTCAAATTTACGAAATAAAAAATGCTTCTGTGAAATACAGAAGCATTTTTGTATGGGTTTGGAGGGCAAAACGGAAAAATAACGAATCGGCTAATCCGCTTTTTTATCCCTTTGTCTTTTTTGTAATGTCACTTATTAACATCCACACTCTCCGTAGATCGGTGTTGTAATGACTGATCCGTCAGGTTTTTCAATGGTAAGAGTACCTTCAAATAGAAGTGCCTCTTCACCTTTGATCTTTTTACCTTTTACAGAGATTTTGTAATCATTACTTTCTATTTCTTTGGTAAGTTCTTCATCCACTTCCATGTCACTTGAAGAAATAAGGTTCATCGCCAGTCTTTTACCATCCAGTTTCATGTAGGCCGTTTTACCAGCATCATCAGCATAGATGTATTTTTCAGCTTCGAAATCAGCTTTGTTTCTTGCAAAATAGCATGAACATTCCTTGATTTCTTCTGGAAATGGAATGTTTTCAATTAAGATTTTTCCTGATGAAATATTAGCAGCAGTAGAATCCTTAACGATGTTTGCAGAATCTATCGGAGTAGAACCGGAAACTGTTTCTTTATCTTTTTTACAAGCTACCAATAGAAGTGCAGAAAAGAAAATGATTAGGTGTTTCATGTGTTTGTGATTTTATTTTTAGCCTCTTGCTCTTTCAAGAAGAGTCATCATTAATAATGAAAGGATTACTAAGCTTTCTTCCTCGTCGTCAATATCAATTAATCTATCCAATTGAAATCTTCTTCCAAAGAATGAAGGCATTTTTTTCAGTTTGAAGTAAGCTTTTCCGTCAATACCTGTTACAGTATAAGATGGGTTAAGAAAATATCCTGTAAACATTCCGATGATAGGAAGTTCACCTACGAAGCTATCCCAGAATCTTACCCATGCATTGTCTTCTTGTACCTTAAATTTAGGCTGGTCATTAGCATCCAGAATATCATAGCTTGATTTCCAAAGAGAACGCATTCCTTTTCTTGCCAATCTACCATAATTTTTATTGTCAACAATGTCATTCAAAGAATAAGATGCATTGAAGTCAATCCATTTATTAGCTCTGATTCTAAAAAGTTCCTTAGTTTTACTCTCGTCATTGAAAACAACAACATCCTCTTTCAGCTTGAACATTTTCTGACGTACATACGCTACATAATTCCCATTTTTATCCGTAATGTTGAAGTCACTTGCCAGTGTAGAAATTTTGAATTTAAAATCCAGAGGATAGTTTAAATTTTTAAGTACCATGTTAGTTTATTTTTTTCATATTTAAGGCGCAAAGATAGCTGTTTTTTTAGAGTTATGGAAGATAAGGATATTATGTTAAAATAATAAAAGATCATAATGAGACATTGTGTGAAACTAGATATTAAAAACAAATGATGAAAGATTCAAGAATAGAACTTCCTTTAATTTTTAATCTGAAGAGTGAATTCTGATTTTTTTACTGAAAAATGATAAGCAAAGTGAATTAACTATAATTATTTTCTATTTTAGAATTCAAAATATCCCTATTTATCCCCAAAATAGCGATCTATAATTTGCCATTTTTCCTCAAATAATCCTTATTTTTGTAGCTATGGATTACCCAAGTAAAGTTTTGGCAAAGGCAGTTGATGAGATTTCGGGCTTGCCTGGAATTGGAAGAAAAACAGCTTTAAGATTAGCATTACATTTATTGAAGCAACCCAGCTCCAGAGCAGTAAGTCTTGGAAGTTCATTGATTAATCTTGTTAACGAAATAAAATACTGTAAAGAATGTCATAATTTCTCTGATTTTGAGATCTGCGAAATCTGCAGTAATGAAAAAAGAAACGGTGAACTTATTTGTATTGTTGAAGACGTACGTGACGTTATTGCCATTGAAAATACAGGGAAATATACAGGGAAATATCTTATTCTGGGCGGGAAAATTTCACCAATGGAAGGAATAGGGCCCAGCCAGTTGAACATTCCAAGTATTGAAAGAAAACTCAATGATGGTAAGGTAAAGGAATTTATTTTTGCATTGAGTGCTACGATGGAGGGAGATACAACAGCTTATTATATCTATAAAAAATTTAAAAATTTTAAGGTGAACTTTTCAAGTATTGCCAGGGGAATCTCAGTAGGTGATGAACTTGAATATGCCGATGAAATTTCATTAGGAAGATCCATCATCAATAGATTGCCATATAACGAAAAGGATTAATATGAAGTTGTCAATTATTATTGTTAACTATAACGTTACCCAATTACTCAGGAACTGCCTTTTATCTATTCAGAAATATGTAGAAAAGGTAGAATATGAAGTGATTGTAATTGATAATGCTTCTACAGACAGCTCTTGGGGTGATCTTATCCCCGAATTTCCGAGTGTACAATTTATATCTTCAAAAAGTAATGGTGGTTTTTCAAAAGCAAATAACCAGGCAATACAAGAAGCGAAAGGAGAATATCTGTTGCTTTTAAACCCAGATACAGAATTAGAGGGTTTTTATATGAAAGAACTTCTGGATTTTGCTGATGCCGAGCCTGAATTTGGATGCCTTGGCGTAAGAATGCATGATGCAGAAGGAAATTTCCTGCCCGAAAGTAAACGTTCTGTACCGGATATGTTCAATTCCTTTGAAAAGTTATTTACCAATTTAAAAAACAATAACTCCAAATCCTATTATAGAAACGATATAGAGGAAAATGAGATTTCAGAAGTAGAAGTAATTACAGGTGCTTTTTTACTGATAAAAAAAGATATTTACAAAAATATCGGCGGCTTGGATGAATCCTATTTTATGTATGGAGAAGATATTGATCTTTGCTACACCTTGCTAAGAAAAGGATATAAGAACTATTATTACGGAAAGGTTTCCATTCTTCATTATAAAGGAGAAAGTACGATAAAGAATGATTTTTACCTGAAACGTTTTTATGGAGCTATGCAGATCTTTATTGATAAGTATTATAAAGATACTAAGCCTATGCAATATTCCTTTCTAAAGGCAGGTTTAAAGCTTCGCTATCAGATTGAGAAAATCAAGTTGAAATAAAGAACTTTAATTTTTCTTTACATTAAATAAGGTCAATACTACCCAATAAAAAAGCAACTCACATTGAGTTGCTTTTGTTATATGTAGACAAATAATCTTCTTATTTTGCCGGTGTAGCTGGTGCTTGAGCCGGTGTAGCTGTTTTAGAAGAAGCAGGAGCCGATTGCTTAGCCGGAGCTTCTTTCTTTACTGGTTGTTGTCCCGGAGCCACTTGTGATGGTTTTCCAGTAATAACAACGCTTAAAAGGATAAGAACGATGATAGTTCCGCCTAGAGTCCATGTTGCTTTTTCCATGAAATCATTGGTTCTCTGTACTCCAAACTGAGCAGGTGATGCCCCTCCGAAAGTACTGGAAAGACCTCCACCTTTTGGGTTTTGAGCCATAACAATAATCACCAATAAAACACTGGCAACCATAATAAGAACCATCAATAGTGTAAATATAGTATCCATTAATTCTGATATCTTTTTGAATGGGCAAATTTAATGTTTTTTTACTGAATGACAAAAAAAGATGTTGGTAAATGTGGATCAACTGCGAAAAATTAAAAATAAAATAATGATTTTACGCTTAAAATAGGTAGACAGACTCATTAGAGTATCAGAAATTCCACAAAAATTATTTTTATGAAGATGTAGTTGGTGTTTCAAAAGACATTAAAATCTGAAAAAGAATCAACCAATAAAAAAGACTATCCCAAGAGTGAGATAGCCTTTTTTCTATAAAAATGATTTATTTTATTTAAAATCAGAATCCTTAGCCTGATTCAGCTGATAAGATTGTACTGCCAGATTAATATCCATTCCACTCATGTTCTGGATAATGGTAAATGGAAGTTTTACACCGGATACATCCTTATAGTCGGCAAAGCTTGTAGGAATAGAACCTCCTTCACCGGCTTTTATTTCACCTGTTTTCAAACCTGTCTTTACACTGTAATAATAGGTTTGTTTTGACCCTTTTACAACATAAGAATCCTCATTATTGTATTTTTCAATACCGGCTAGTTTTAAATCTGTTTTTTTTGCAAAATTAAGTTCCGGGAAAGGTTCTGATTCAGCCATCAAAGATTTTTGCTGCTCATTCAGCGGAATTTTTTGCCCCTGTGCTTCTGCATATCCATCTTTACCATCAAAAACGATCTTCTGAAGAGTATTACCCATCATTTTCATTTCCATCATCATTTTTCCTCCTTTTCCCTCAATCAGTTTTATGCTCATATCCATTCCCTGTACTTTGGTAGTGGCATCAGCAGTAACGGAGGTTACTTTTTGAACGGCTGCCAATCCTCCAACAGCATTGATGTATTTATCCACTACAGAACCAATTGTTACATTGGCATCCACCTTTTGTGCTGTCGGTTTTGAAACAGGATTTGCTTCCTTATCAAAGTATTTTACAGGATAACCTAATTTTTCAAGCCCTTCAGCGATATCAGAAGCTTTACCGGCAACGAAGATTCTACTCTGGTTAGGCAAGATGGTTGCTTTTACTGCGTTAGATACATCTGCTGCAGTTACCTTGTCAATAGATTTTAAATAGTTGGTATAGAAATCTGCCGGAAGATCCTGAACCTTTTGATCCAAAGCAAACTTGGCAACGATTCCTGGTTTTTCCAGAGACATAATGAACGCTCCTTTTAGTCTTGCTTTAGCATTTTCAAGTTCTTCAGGTTTTACCGTAGAAATAGCGTTAAGTTCATTCATTAATTCCTTAATGGCCTTATCTGTGACTTCATTTCTTACACTTGTTTCAGCAGAAAAATTAGGAGAATATTTACTCGGCTGCATACTAGAATAAGCACCATATGTAAATCCGTTTTTCTCTCTAAGGTTCATGAAAAGTCTGGCTTCACCACCACCGCCTAAAATATAATTGGCAATAGTTGCAGGGAAGTAGTTCGGATCTTTCATTGTAAGAGTATTCAGGTTTCCTACTTCTAATACAGATTGTACAGCAGACGGAACATCCACTACGTTAATCTCTGTCTTAGAAACATTGGAGGCAGGCTCTAAAGCAGCAAACTTCGTATTTGATTTCTTCCAGTTTCCAAAGGATTTTTCAACCAAAGGTTTGATCTGATCAAATTTTACATCTCCTACAATTACTAAATAAGCATTTTCCGGAGCGTAGTATTTATTGTAAATATTCTGGATATCTGCCAATTGGATCTTGCTGATGGACTCTACCGTTTCAAACTCTCCTCTTGAAGTGTTTTTGCCATATTTCAAAGCATTGGATACTCTTTCAGCAATAGAAGATGCATTTTTCTCGTCAGCTTTTAGGCCTTCAATAGTTCTTTCTTTCGCATTTTGAAGCTCTTCGGCAGAGAATTTTGGGTTTACAATAGCATCTGCCATCAGCCCCAATACTTCAGGGAAATATTTTGACAGAGAGTTGGAAGAAGCGCCATTAGAGGAAAAACTTAGATTGGCTCCTAAAAAGTCAACCTTTTTATTAAACTCATCCTTACTAAGATTTGTAGTACCATTATCAAGCTGTTCCGCCATAATCTGGCTTACTCCGGCTATATTTCCTTCATAGTACGGAGGTCTGTCCATGGTAAGAGTGGTATTTACCCTTGGTAGTTTATTGTTTTCAACAACCATTACAGTAAGTCCGTTGCTTAGCTGAAAGGTTTTTGGTTTAGCAATGTTAACGGCAGGAGTAGGTCCCGGTTTTGGCATTGCATTAATATCTATTTTTTGTGCGGAAAGCATTCCTGCAAATAAAAATGCCGCTGCTATATAGGTGAATTGCTTTTTCATGGGTAAATTATTTTTTCTCAGGAACGTAGTTGATGATGATTCTTTGGTTAGAATTCAGATACTTTTTAGCTGCATTTTGCAGATCTTGCTTTGTAATAGACCTGTAAATGTCAATTTCTTTATTGATAAGATTTGTATTTCCCATCAATACGTGATTGGTTGCTAAAGAAGCTGCGATACCCTGAATGCTTGAATTTTGATTGACAAACTGATTTTCAAACTGGTTCTGAATCTTCTGATAATCTTCATCAGAAATTAAAGTGGTCTGAAGCTTTTTGATCTCAGCATCAATGTCAGTTTGTAGAGTCTGCTTGGTAGTCTGTCCCATTGGAATCGCAAAAAATGCGAAAATACTATAATCTTCAAGCCCCTGGTTAAAGGCAGCTACCTGAAGTGCTTTTTTATCCTGATCTACCAGTTTTTTGTATAAAACAGAAGATTTACCATTACTTAAATAAGAAGAAAGCATATCTAGAACATACGCATCTTTTTCTTTATTGGCAGGAGTTCTGTAAGCAAAAACATAGGCAGGAAGCTGAATGTTTGGGTCAGTTGCTGTAACTTCTTTTTCCTGAGTGATGGGGGCATCCTTAGGGAAATCCTTTGGATAAACAGTTCCTTTTGGAATAGCTCCATAATATTCTGCAATCCACTTCTTAGTCTGTTCAGGTTTAATATCTCCTGCTACGACTAAAGTTGCATTGTTAGGAACATAGAATTTTTTATAAAAAGCCTGGAACTCTTCAAGTTTAGCGGCATTCAGATCCTCCATAGAGCCAATGGTAGGCCAGTTATAAGGGTGATTGGTAAACAAATTCTTTTGAATGGTTGAAAAAAGGTTCCCATAAGGCTGGTTGTCCATTCTCAATCTTTTCTCCTCTTTTACCACCTCTCTTTGTGTATCTACTCCAACCTGATTGATCTCGGCATGGCGCATTCTTTCAGATTCCATCCAAAGTCCAAGTTGTTCGTTGTTGGATGGGAAAGTTTCATAATAATAGGTTCTGTCGTTGGTTGTATTGGCGTTATTGTCACCACCATTTGAAGATACGATCTTAAACCATTCGCCTCTCTTAATATTAGGGGTTCCTTCAAATAAAAGGTGTTCAAAGAAGTGTGCAAAACCAGTTCTTCCCTTTACTTCATCCTTTGCACCTACATGATACATTACTCCTGTTGTTACTACCGGAGCTGAATTATCCTGATGA
The DNA here is from genome assembly GCF_002899895.1 of Chryseobacterium oncorhynchi. GTDB lineage: Bacteria > Bacteroidota > Bacteroidia > Flavobacteriales > Weeksellaceae > Chryseobacterium > Chryseobacterium oncorhynchi. Next base: position 93,365 of record NZ_PPEI02000005.1, on the reverse strand, counting down.
AGAATTACATGAAGACCATTGGGAAGATCATACTCTTCGAATTTTATTTGCTGTGCATTCAGCATAAGCCCGAAGAAAGCTACGGCCGCAGCAGAAATAAGACGTTTTTTCATAAAGTTTGAAATTGTTTATCAATTAGTAGAAAAAGTGAATTAAATGTTACATAAATAGGTGTCAGAACTTAGATATTAAAGGGTGGAAGTTAGAAACAATGTGTTGAAGAGTTTTATTTTCAAATGAAAAAGACCTCCGTTTCAATAGCTGGCGACGCTAATATTTAGCTTCTAATGTTTAACTTCTCTAATCAAAATTTGAATTCTCCTTTGAATACATTAATTTTGTGTTCCCAAAATTTTTTGCAGTATGGATTATTTGAAAGGACTCAACGAATCACAATATGAAGCCGTTACCTCTTTACAAGGACCTTTGATGGTGCTTGCGGGAGCTGGTTCCGGAAAAACACGTGTGCTTACCATGCGTATAGCCCATTTAATACACAATGGAATAGACCCTTTCAATATCCTTGCCCTTACCTTTACCAATAAAGCGGCCCGTGAAATGAAAGAGCGTATCGCAAAGGTAGTAGGAGACAGCAATGCAAGAAGCCTTTGGATGGGAACTTTTCACTCTGTTTTTGCAAGAATTCTAAGAATTGAAGCTCACTATCTTGGTTATCCGTCTAATTTTACCATTTATGATCAGCAGGATGCATTGAATGTGATCAAAAAGGTTCTGAAAGACATGAACATTGATGCTGATCTTTACAAGCCCAAAAAAGTTCAGGCCAGAATTTCAACCTACAAAAACAATTTGATTACTGTAAAGGCCTATTTCAATAATCCGGAACTGATGGAAGCTGATGAAAAGGCGAACATGAAATTTATCGGACAGATTTATCAAAGATACGTGGATGCTTGTTTCAGAAATGGGTCTATGGATTTTGATGATCTATTGTTAAAAACCAATGAGCTATTGACCCGTTTCCCTGAGGCGCTTGCGAAATATCAGGACAGGTTCAGATATATCATGGTAGATGAGTACCAGGATACCAACCATTCTCAATATCTTATTGTAAAAGCATTGGCTTCAAAATTTGAGAATATTTGTGTGGTGGGAGATGATGCGCAATCTATTTATTCATTCCGTGGAGCAAATATCTACAACATCCTGAATTTTAAAAAGGATTATCCGGATGCTATTACAGTATCCCTGGAACAGAACTATCGTTCGACCCAAAATATCGTGAATGCAGCCAATGTTGTCATTGCGAAAAACTTGCAGCAGTTTAAGAAAAATGTCTTCAGTGATAATGAAGAAGGAGACAAAATTAAAATATACCGTTCTTTATCAGATGCTGATGAGGCCAACTTTGTAGCCGGAAATATCTGGGAACTTCGTAACCGTGATCAGAGAAAATACAGCGATTTTGCTATTTTATACAGGACAAACTCTCAGACCAGAGCATTTGAAGATGCCTTAAGACGTAAAAATATTCCTTACAAGGTATATGGAGGTCTTTCATTTTATCAAAGAAAAGAGGTTAAAGATTTAATAGGATACCTGCGTCTTTTAATTAATGAAAATGATTCTGAGGCATTGATGAGAATCATAAATTATCCTACAAGAGGAATTGGAGAAACCACTCAGAATAAACTGATTGTTTTTGCAGATGCACAAAACGTTTCTATCTCAAAGGTATTGGATAATTTACCGATGTATGCTCCTCAGTTGGGCTTAAATAATGGTGTTTTAAACAAATTAAACGATTTTTGGTCTATGATCAAAGCGTTTCAAGTACTACTAAAGACTGAAACTGCCTACAGCGTTGCCATGGAGGTTGCAAAACGAAGCGGTTTAATCAAGTTTTTAAAGGATGACCAGACGCCAGAAGGAATTTCAAGAGTAGAAAACGTTCAGGAATTGATGAACTCTATGCAAGGGTTTATTGAAGAACAGATGCAGCTGGAAGATGGAGATCCAAGTCTTTCTAATTTCCTTGAAAACATTGCCCTTTCAGCAGATACACAGGATAAAAACCTTGAAGATGATATGGTTTCATTGATGACCATTCACCTTTCAAAAGGATTGGAATTCCCGGTGGTACATTTGGTGGGTCTTGAAGAGAATCTTTTCCCGAGTTTTATGAGCTCTGCAACGAGAGAAGATCTTGAAGAAGAAAGACGATTGTTCTATGTAGCATTAACAAGGGCAGAAAAGCAAGTGTTTTTCTCCTATGCAGTGTCACGTTTTCAATGGGGGAAAATTACAGATGCTGAACCATCAAGGTTCCTAAGCGAGATTGATGATGAATATATTGAGTTTCTTAATCCTGTACTGGAGAAAAGATTTATCAACAATTCAGGGGTGAGATCCAATATTTTTGATGAGCATCCATCTGAGCAGAAAGCTTTCAAAAAAGTTGAGAAAAAGACCATTGACAGAGGAGATAATTCTACACCGGCTCCTGAACAGAGAAAATTAAAACCTGTGAGCACGGCAAAAATCATTAATCCAAGCGGAGCTTCCTCTCAGGATATTGAAGTTGGAGATAAGGTGAGACATGATCGTTTCGGAATAGGACAAGTTTCTTTTCTGGATGGTACTGATCCTCAAAATATTAAAGCAAAAGTTGTTTTCATACATGAAGGAGAGAAAAACCTAATTCTGAAATATGCTAAACTGACTAAGATCTAAGCTAAAAATAACATAAAAAAAGGCGGACTCAATTTTTTGGGTTCGCCTTTTTTTTGTTAAAATCAATATAGTTTACTTTAAAAGTAGTATTTTTAATAAGGGATAGAAATAAACAATCAATATTTTTTATAAAAACAAAGTCTATTGGTTTTGTAGACTAATAAATAAGTTTTACATTTGCGCTCTGTAAAAAAACATAAATGTTCAATTAATTGAGTAAACTATATGAAAAATAAGAAAACTATTCTTTCCGCTTCTGTTTTATTTTTCCTAGGAGTATTTACCTACGGTCAGGAAAAAGACAGTATAAAAACAAATAAAGACAAAATCAATAATGTAGAAGAAGTTGTGGTACTGGGTTCAAGAGCCGGGGCAAGATCTAAGATAGACAGTCCGGTTCCTGTAGATGTCTTCAATCTAAAGGAAGCTTCTGTAATTCTTCCACAATCTAACATTGGACAGATATTAAATGCCATTGCACCATCTTTTACTTCTACGGTTCAGACCAATTCGGATGGTACAGACCATTTGGATCCTGCTCAGTTGAGAGGATTAGGGCCAGATCAGGTATTGGTATTGGTTAATGGAAAAAGAAGGCATACTTCAGCATTGGTGAATGTGAACGGAACACCAGGAAGAGGAACCGTAGGAACCGACCTGAATGCTATTCCATCCTTTGCTTTAAACAGAATAGAAGTCCTTAGGGATGGAGCTGCAGCGCAATATGGATCAGACGCTATTGCCGGAGTAATGAACCTTGAACTTAAAAGAGATACAGGAAAACTGGCGGGCCAGATCAGCTATGGAGGAAATTTAACGCCTACAGCCAATGATCATACAGGAAATTTTGACGGCCAGAATATTCAGTTGGATCTGAATTATGGAAATAAAATAGGTACAAAAGGTGGTTTCTTTAACATCACCTGGTCATCTCAGTTCAGAAACCCTACGTACAGAGCCGGAACAGAGAACGGTCCTATTTATAATGCTTATAATGCCATTGAACAACGTGCACTGAATGACGGAGTGAACCTTTCATCTCTTTTCAGCGATATTAAAGATACTCCCAATTCACAGCAGATCGTAAATTACGTTCATCAGTATGCACAGAATGTAAGCTATTTTTCTCCGGATTTGCAAAATGCTATCCAGGGAGCTAATACCATTTCAGGATTACAAAATGTTTTGAAATCTGCCAACTTTACCAGAGATCAACTTAATTATTTTACTGATCAGGAGTTGGCTTACAGAGGGCAAACGAGAAAGGATTTTAATATGCAGGTAGGGCAGTCTAAACTTAATAATCACCAGCTTTTTGTGAATGCTGAGATACCTGTAAGTGACAACTGGAAAGTGTATACTTTTGGTGGTTACAGTTTAAGACATGGTACTTCCGGAGGATTTTACAGAAGACCAAGCGAAAGCAGAACATTTACAGGATTATACCCTAGTGGTTATCTTCCGCAAATTGGAACAGATATTCAGGATATCTCATTGGCCGCAGGAATTAAAGGAAAGTGGGATGGATGGCATATTGACTTCAGTAATACTTTTGGACAAAACTCTTTCACGTATAATATAGGAAATACCGGAAATACTTCTCTAAGGTTTGCTTCACCAAATGAGTTTGATGCTGGTGGGCTGAGGTTTACTCAAAATACAATCAATTTAGATTTCTCTAAAAAATATGATGCATTTGAAGGATTGAATGTAGCATTTGGAGGAGAGCATCGCTTTGAAAATTTTAAAATGACAGCAGGAGAAGAAGCTTCATACACTACCTATGACCAATATGGAAATATATGGGATGGAGATGCTGCAAAAAGACCTACTGATTTCTTCGGCGCAGCACTTCCTGGAGGATCGCAGGTGTTTAATGGGTTTAGACCGGAAAATGCAGTGAACAAAAACAGACAGTCAGTAGCTGCCTATGCAGATGTTGAATTTAACTTCACCAACTGGCTTTTGGTAGATGCAGCAGCGAGATATGAAAATTATTCAGATTTCGGTTCTACTTTCAATTATAAATTGGCTTCAAGAATTAAGGTTGCTCCTAACTTTAATGTAAGATTGGCAGGTTCTACAGGGTTTAGAGCGCCATCTATTCACCAGATTTATTATAACGTGACTTCTACGCTGTTTGTAACCTCACCACAGCTTCCTAATGGAGTACTTTTGGATGTAGGAACATTTAGCAATGATTCTGAGGTTGCAGGAGCATTAGGAATGCCAAAACTGAAGCAGGAAACTTCAAAATCTGCAAGTGTAGGGTTTACCTATAAAATTCCATCCGTGAACTTAACGTTCACTGCAGACGGTTATTTTACAAGAATCAACAACAGAGTTCTCCTTACAGATCAATTCTTAAAAGCAGGTGTTCCTGATGCCGCAAAACAAATCTATGAGAAACTAAACATCAATGCTGCTCAGTTCTTTACCAATGCTATTGATACTGAAACGAAAGGTGTAGACGTTGTTATTTCTCACAATGCAAGATTTTCTGGTATAAAACTGGATAATAACTTTGCAATAAACCTTAACCAGACCAAGCAGGTTGGGAATATTCATTCCTCAGGATTATTACAGTCTCCGGAGTTAGAAAAGGTTTATTTTTCCGAAAAATCAAGAGTTTATCTGGAAGAAGCAGTGCCAAGAGTAAAAGCCAGCCTTTCTCACACATTGACATGGAAAGGTGCTAGTTTCTATCTAAGAAATACTTATTTTGGAAAAGTAACAGGGGCAGATGTTCTTGATGCCAATGGAGACGGAATTATAGAATTTAATGAACACCAGAAAATAGGAGATAAGATTATTACTGATCTTTCCGTAGCCTATCAGTTTACAAAAAATATAGGATTGACTTTGGGGGTAAACAATCTGTTTGATATTTATCCTACTAAAAATCTTCCTGCATCCAGTAACAATGATCAGTTTGTCTACTCACGTTCCACCTCACAGTTCGGTCAGAACGGAAGGTATGTGTTCTCCAGACTTAATTTCAATTTTTAAATAAAATAACAGATAATGCTTATAAAAAAACAGTTCAGAATTTCTGAACTGTTTTTTCTTTATTATAATGAGTCTTATCTTTCTACCAGCTCCTTTACCGCTTCACCATAATGGTCAATTTCGGTTGTATCGATCTTAAGTAGTTGATACCACTTTCTGAAAGCTCCTATAAATACAATAAGCATAAGAATCATTGCCGTTGCGGCTAAAACGGCCAGTAAATACTGTCCTTTAGGAATATAGATAGCGGTCACCTGAATATAACCTGCCCAGAATGTTATCCCCGCCATGAAAACTCCAGGAATAGCTGAACATAAAGCATATTTCCCTCTTTTCATCCTTATCAACATTGTTGTACAGACGATAAGTCCGCAGGCAGCGAGCAACTGATTACTGATTCCAAATAACGGCCAGATACTGTTTACATTTCCGGTGTACACCAGATATCCCCATGCAAATGTGAAAAGAAGACTGCTGATAATAATTCCCGGAATCCAATTTTTATCATTAAATTTTGGAACAACAGAGCCTAGCATTTCTTGTAAAAAAAAGCGTCCAACCCTTGTCCCCGCATCAATAGCAGTAAGAATAAATACAGCTTCAAACATAATTGCAAAATTATACCAATATGCTGTCAGCTGATCCATATAAGGGATCTTATTAAAGATATGAGCCATTCCTACAGCCAGAGATACCGCCCCTCCGGTTCTGCCATATAGATCAATACCTATTTTCTGTGAATAATAATCAATATCTACACCGTGTAGGGAAGGATGTGCTGCAAGAAATGAATCATAAGCTTCTTTGGGAGTATTGATTGCAAAATAATCACCAGGCATTAGGGTACAGGCAGCAATAAGCGCCATCAATGCTACAAAACCTTCTACTAGCATGGCTCCGTAGCCTACGAAAAGAATTTCTCTTTCTTTATTAAGCATTTTCGGAGTTGTGCCCGTAGCAATCACAGCATGGAAGCCGGAAATCGCTCCACAGGCAATCACAATGAATATAAAAGGAAGTACCGGACCTCCAATAATAGGACCACCACCATTTACAAAAGCTGTAATAGCCGGCATCTGTATGGTAGGATGAATAACAATTACTCCAATAGCCAGCATAATAATAGTTCCTATCTTTAAATAAGTCGAAAGATAATCTCTTGGCACCAAAAGAAGCCATACCGGTAATACAGAAGCAATAAAACCATATAGCGGAATCGCTATGGAAATTGTTTTAATATCCCAGGAAAACAGATTATTTATCGTAGCATTCTGCATTAGGCTGTGTCCCCCGATAATTCCGGCAATCAAAAGAATACCTCCAAGAATACTTGCGAAAAGAACACTGTTTTTTTTATAGCGCATGATGAGTCCCATAATAATAGCAATGGGCATGGTAATGATTACTGTAAAAAGAGACCATGAAGCTTCATGCATCGCATTGATACAAGCTAATGATAAACCTGCCAGCGTAAGGATCAGAATGAAAAGGATGGCAAAACCTGCTACAGTTCCTGTTGCTTTTCCTATTTCTTTGGAAGCAATAGTGGCAAGACTCTGCCCCTTATGTCTTACAGAAGCAAAGAGTACAATCATATCGTGTACTCCGCCTCCCAGAACACAGCCTATCAATATCCATAATGCACCGGGAAGATATCCAAATTGTGCCGCAAGAACAGGCCCTACCAAAGGCCCTGCCGCTGCAATAGCCGCAAAGTGATGCCCGAAAAGTACATTTTTATTGGTGGCAACATAATCTTTACCATCTGCAAATTCTACGGCGGGGGTCATATTCCCGTCATTAAGTCGGAGAACTTTATTGGCAATAAAAATACCATAAAAGCGGTAAGCTATCGCAAAAATAAGAACAGATACAAATATGAGAGTAAGCGCATTGATATTATTTAAAGATTCCATATTGCTTGTTTTTATTGATAAATAATTAAATTATAGGCTTTTTTATTATTAATAATTTAAATAATAGCCAAGGTAATTAATTCTCAATTAAGAAATATCAATATGTATATCAATCTAGCAAATTTTCTATATTGTTTTATTTATTAATTTGATTTTCAATATTTTATATTTTATTTAAATAATATGATGTATATTATTTTTTCTGGGAAAGAATGAAATCTACCATCTGGTCTGTAAGTTGATCCAGATAAGCTTTATCAGTAGTACCAAAGCCATGTACACCTCCGTCTACGATGATCAGAGAGTTCTGTATTTTGGCTCTGTTTAATTTTCTGTGAAGCTTTTTAGATTGGTTTAAAGGAACAATTTTGTCATTATTTCCCTGAACAATTAAAGTAGGTACACCTCCAGAAACAAAATTAACGGGAGATATGGTTTCAAGATAATTAATGGCTCTTTCCTGGTTTTTTTTAAGATTATATCCTGAAAGTCCTTTCACTAGATTCTGCTGTAAACTGACAATCTTTTTTGACATTAATCCAATCATAGCGACCGGTATTGTTCCTAATTTTGTGTGGAAAAGCTTATTCAGATCTGCAGGACCATAATGATCAATTACATAATTTACTTTAGCAGAATAAGAAGAAAGCTCAGGATTACCCAAATAAGTATTGTCCGGAGTGTAAGCAGCAAGCAAAGAGAGGTGAGCTCCCGCTGAGGCACCAAATAACCCAATATTATTTGTGTCAAAATGATATTGCTCTGCATTTTTTCTTACCCATCTTATAGCATCTTTGGTATCCTCCAATGGCAAAGGAAAATGAGTACTGTCATTCAGAAGAGTATAATTAATACTGATCACAGCATATTGCTTTGCCATCAGCTTAGCAATGGTAGTTTCAACATAATTGTCTGAGTGGATTATTTTATCTCCTTCTATCCATCCACCACCATGAACATAGATTAGTACTGGAAGCAATTGACCTGAAGTAACATTTTTGGGGGTGAAAACGTCCAGTTTTACTGCATTTCCTTTTCTGTTGGTTTTATAGACAATATCTTCAGATAGATTGGCTATTTCAGGAAGTAATGTACTTTTTACAGAAGGAGCCTGGTTAGGAACTTGTGAGAAGCTCTGCGAAAAAAATAAATGAGAAGAGCTAAAGAATAAAACAAAAAACAGGTTTGTGAAAAACCTGTAGATTGATATGTTGTTTATAAATGATTTCATAGTGAAATTTTTTTAAGAAATATGTTACTTTACTAACTCCTCAAAAAGTTTACCAAAAGTGATATTTAGATCCCTTGATTTTCCGGGATGAGGTCTTGAAGTTTGTACAACAGCACTTCTTACAGCGGTCAGCCAGCGAAAACGTTCAGGAATATCGAGCTGTGCAATAGGTCCGCCATCTTTCTCTCCGTGAGCAATTTTCTGAAAGATTTCCAGATTTTGAATGACATCCTCATAATCCAGTTTGCTGTGCATCAGCTTGAATTTATCAGGGCATAAATAAAATTCAACCTTAATGAATTTTTCCTTTTTAGAAAACATCACCAGCCCTATATTGAAAAACTCCTCTCTCTCAACTTTAGGCACCAGGCGTATTACCGCATATTCATATATTTTATCCTCTTGCATTTTTCGCTTCGTTTACAAAGATTGAAGAATTTTCTAATCGGGTTTTCAGAAACTGAAAATAAATCTCACGAATTTCATCAGGAGTCTCATCAGCGTCATTCCATTGTAACCAGTCCTCAGGAATTGAATTAACAATGTCTCTGAAAAGGGTATCATTCAATACCTCATGAGCAAATTTATCCGCTTCATCCAGCATTTTAGCTTTAGGAAGAAGTACATGGTCTTTCACATATTTGAATGGAGTCTTTGCTGCAGCATCAAAGTTCTGCCACGAATGGTGAAAATAGAACGAGGCTCCATTATCAATAATCCAAAGTTCCTTATGCCACATCAGCATATTGGTATTCCTAAACGTACGATCAATATTGGTAATAAATGCATCCAACCATACGATTTTTGATGCCAGAAGAGGATCAACATTTACACTGGGGTCATAGGTGATAGAACCTGAAAGATAATGCAGTCCCAAGTTCAGACCCTCAGAAAATTTTAAGAGATCCTGTATTTCTTCATCAGCTTCTGTTCTTCCGAAATCAGCTTCCAGATTTACAAAAACCAGTTCAGGGATCTTTAATCCAAGGGCTTCTGTAATCTTTCCTCCCAAAAGTTCGGAGATAAGCATTTTTACCCCATGGCCGGCACCACGGAATTTTAAGACATATTTAAAATCATCATCAGCTTCTGCCAGAGCAGGAAGTGAACCTCCCTCCCTCAGTGGCAGAATGTAACGCGTTACGGTTACTGTTCTTAAATTCTGCATGAAGCAAAAATAAGGTTATTTTTTAATAATCTTTTTAGTGAATTCCTTTTCTCACGTTTTATACAGGAAATAATAAGAATTGCTTACAAAAAATACACTTCGGATCCTATTGGATTTAAAATAAAAGAAGAAGTTATTAAGGAAAAGCAGAGTTTTTTTCATAAATTTCCATTATCAAACACCTTAAATATAAAAGATATTTATTGACCTATGAATTTGATTAATGAAAAGAATATACCTATTGAAAATAAGGAAACAAGAAGCTTTCTTGCTGATGCTTTTTATAAAGATACCTTACAAAAACTTCCCTTAGTGATATTTGTTCACGGATATAAAGGCTACAAAGACTGGGGTGCCTGGAATCTGATGGCAGAAAAGTTTGCTGAAGCAGGATTTTTCTTTGTGAAGTTTAATTTTTCGCATAACGGAACAACGATGAATGATCCCTATAACTTTGGAGATCTTGAAGCTTTTGGTAATAATAATTATTCTAAAGAGCTTTCTGACCTTGGAGCTGTTATTGATCATTTTACTAAAGATCCTCATGTGGATGATGAAAAAATTGTTTTGATAGGACACAGCAGAGGAGGAGGGGTTTCCATCATTAAGACTTTTGAAGATGAAAGAATCAATGGCTTGATTACATTAGCAAGTGTGGATACATTAGACCGTTTTCCTAAAGGAGAGGCTTTTGAAAACTGGAAAAAACATGGAGTATACTACGCCATTAATGGTCGCACAAAGCAGGAGATGCCTCATTACTATCAGTTTTATGAAAATTATGAGCAGAATATTCATCGCTTTGATGTTGAAAGAGCAACAGAAATGGCCAAAGCTCATATGCTGATTATTCATGGAACAGAGGACGAAGCAGTGGAGGTAAAACAGGCAGAACATCTTCACCTTCTTCATCCCAATTCCGAACTGTTTCTGATTGAAAATGCTAACCATACTTTCGGAGCGAAAGAGCCATGGACAAATGCTGATTTACCAAAAGATTTACATAGCGTAACCGAAAGATGTATTGATTTTATAAAAGAAAAATTGAAATAAAACGTTTAAAACTGCGTTGTTATAAATTAACCACCATAACAGTATAATTATGAAAAGAATTATTGCAGGTGCATTTGCGCTTTCATTATGTGTTGTTTCATGTAAAAAAGAAACAAAAACAGAATCTTCTGTAAGCAACGATACTTTGGCTACAGTAACGCCTAAGGATTCCGTGACGACACCCAAAACAGATTCGGTTGCAACAACACCTTCTTCTGCTTCAGGAACAATGAATATTATTACCAAAAATGTGGATAAGTATCCTCATGACATTAAGTTCTTCGAAGATAAAGGCATCACAGAAAGATTGAAAAAACTTGTCGGGACTCAATATGATGAGATGGTAAAGAATTTCAATGTAGAAGGGCCTATTTCTTCAGAAAATGGAATTTATAAGCTGACAGGTTGTAAGCAGCATGACTGTCCGGGATATGCGACAAGCATTTATTACGATTCTAAAAATGATAATTTGAATGTTTCCATTGATAAGGACGGTAATATTTCAGATTTCAATGAAAAAGGAAAAATTCCAGGTACTGAAAAGAAATAAAATCTTTTAATAAGCATAGAAAGTAAAAAGAAGCCTGAAATGTCAGGCTTCTTTTTATATTATTTTATGGTAAGTACAACCCATGCTTCTTCAACTTTGCTTTCCAGAAGTAATTTCTGGGCATCAGTATGAATGTTTTCATCAGCATGGAAATCTCCTGCAGGTAAAACCTCAGTATTGGCAAGCATTCCAAGATCATTCCCTGTGAATACTTTACTGTACTTAATAGCATCCGGAAGAAGATCAAACCCAATTCCTTTGGTGACCAAGGGTTTTGGAACCTCAAAAAGGCTGTTTTCATTACTTCTGGAATACCAGTTGCCACCTAGTCGGGCCACCATATCCAGTTTTTTCTGATCCAGATTTCCTGCTTCATTCAGATATTCTTCCCTGATGTGAATCTTCTGAACCTCACAGATTACCAGATTACCAGCACCACCCTGATCTCCCAAAGATTTTACTTCTAAAACCTTGCATTCAAAGTTAACAGGACATTCTTCAATAAGTTTTGGCTTCACAAGATCTGCATCTTTCATCGTGAGACCAGATTTTATAAACTCATTTACTCCGGTTTCATATTCTGTAGATGCCAGAGAAATTTGCTGTACAATTGGAAAATTTACTGTTCCAATCACAACCTCCTGAACTTCCAAAACATTTTCTAAAGTATGTTTCGTTGTATTGTCACGTACTCTCCTTGATGGCGAAAAGATCAAGATCGGAGGAACTGTACTGAACATATTGAAAAAACTGAATGGAGATAAATTATTGTTACCGTCTTTATCTACCGTAGAAGCCAATGCAATAGGACGTGGTGAAACGGCTGTTTGCATGATTGTCTGTAGCTGTACGGAGGTTATTTCAGAGGGGATTACTGTTTTCATATTTTTATTTAACCACAAAAGTCACAAAAGTTTTAAGTAAAATAGCTTTAATCTTTAAAGTTTAAAAAAGCATATCGTAATATTTATTCACAAAGGTTTCTTGTCCTTCGTGATATAGATTTTTCACATTAAAATTGACTAAAATGCCTTTGGGTTTCTTCATTAAGTTAATATAGTTAAGAAGTTGAGCTCTATGAATATCATTAAGCTTTTCAACTGACTTTAATTCTACCACAACTAGGTCTTCAATCAAAAAGTCGCAAAAGAAATCACAGTTAATTTCTTTTCCTTTATAATGTACCGGAACTTTCAGTTCAGATTTAAAACTAATATTTCTTAATCTAAATTCTTCTTCCAGACATTTATGATATACGCTTTCCAATAAACCAGGCCCTAGAATTTTGTGAACTTCTATGCATGCTCCGTTTATTTTATAGGTCAAATCTGTTAAAAATGACTGCGTAATCATAAATTCTTTTGTGACTTTTGTGGTGAAAAACTAAAGTGTTGGGATAATTTTACCAGAAACTTCACCGAAACCTACTCTTACACCATCTTTTTCAGCCCAAGCTTTCATGGTAACTGTATCATTATCTTCAATGAATTTTCTTTCTTCACCGTTGCTTAATGATAAAGGATTTTGACCTCTCCATGTTAATTCCATCATAGAACCGAAAGACTTAGGATCACTTCCTGAGATCGTTCCGCTTGCATACATATCACCCACTTCCATGTTGCATCCGTTGATGGTATGATGAGCTAATTGCTGTGCCATGTTCCAGTACATATATTTGTAGTTGCTTTCACAGACTAGGTTTTGCTCTCCGTTTTCAGGTTGGATATATACTTCAAGGTTGATATCGTAATTTTTGTCACCTTCAAATTTTAAATACTCCAAAACCTCAGGATCCTGTGTAGGAGAAAAAGTTCTGAATGGTTCTAAAGCCTCAAGAGTAACTACCCATGGAGAAATAGACGAACCGAAGTTTTTCGCAAGGAAAGGCCCAAGCGGAGCATATTCCCAAGCTTGAATATCTCTTGCAGACCAGTCGTTGAAAACAACCATTCCGAAGATGGCATCTTCAGCATCTTTAGTAGAAATACTTTCTCCCATCTCCGTATTTTTGTTGATGATGAAAGCCATTTCCAATTCAAAATCTAATTGCTTGCAAGGCCCGAAAATAGGTTTGTCTGCGTCAGCAGGTTTCATCTGACCTTTTGGACGGTTGATTTCCGTTTCTGAAACAACGATAGAAGAAGCTCTTCCGTGGTAACCTACCGGTAAATGCTTCCAGTTAGGTAATAAAGCGTTAGCTGGATCACGCAACATTTTTCCTACATTGGTAGCGTGTTCAATGCTGCTATAGAAGTCTGTGTAATTCGGGATGTGAACAGGCATCATCATTTTTACCTTGTCGAGGTCATAAAATGCATCTTCAATAGTTTTTTGGTCTTTTGATAATGCCGAACCTTCCTGAAGTAATGTCTGGATTTTTGTACGAACAGCATTGGTAACAGGTTTACCCAATTCAATAAATTCATTGATGGTGTAGGCTTCAAAAACATTGTCGTCCAATCCTTCAATATCATCAAAATAACCAAGATCATAAAGGGTTGCAAGGTCAATAACCTGATCTCCGATTCTGGTGCAGCAGCCGATATATTCTTTGTTGAAAACTGCAACTCCGAAAGGAATATTATGTATAGAAAAATCCGAATTTGAGGAATAGTCTACAAATGATTTCATAAGTTTAGATTTAAATTAGATTAGATATCATCCTGAGAAGTTTCCCCAAGATGTTTATTTTGCCTTTTTCGAGTAAGATTCTTCATCAATCCATCGGTCTCGGGTATTAACATCGATGAGGTAGAGAATATTGTCTTGTTTTGTCAGCAATAGAGTTTTAGTAACAGGCATTGGGATTTTTTTACCCTCCAGCACATTTGCTCTTAAGGAAACGATATTCTTTTTTCTGACAATATCACCGGTAAAAACATTGGAGCTGCTTTCGCCAGTAGCTTTATCATCGAAAACCTCTACATAAGTAGCATTATTTCCTTTGATAACAATAAAATCTCTTTCTGTATGGTCTGTCTCATCTTTAATGAAAACAAACTTTTTGTTGTCGATATTTACACTTTCAAGATTTTGATTGATGCCTCTTCTTGCTTCAAGTCTGTCTAGAATTGAGTTCAATGATCCATATTGTGCTTTTAGGCCTAATGTTCCAAAGAATAAAATTCCGATTATAATTTTTTTCATATGTTGTGTTTTATAAAAAAAGTTTTGCCAGAATTCTGAATTCTGACAAAACTGCTATTCTTAATGTAAAATTAAAGATTACCTCTTCTTTCCTGCTCTCTTTCCAATGCTTCGAATAAAGCCTTGAAGTTTCCGGCACCAAAACTTTGTGCGCCATGTCTTTCAATGATTTCGAAGAATAGGGTAGGACGGTCTTCTACAGGCTTAGTAAAGATCTGTAATAGATATCCTTCTTCATCATGATCAATAAGTATACCTAAGTCCTGAAGTTTTTTAAGATCTTCATCAATATGACCTACTCTTTCAGGAACCATGTTATAGTATGCTTCTGGTGGAGCAGAAAGGAACTCTACGCCACGTTTTTTCAATTCAGTTACAGTGTGGATAATATCTTTAGTAGCAACTGCAATGTGTTGTACTCCTTCACCTTCATAAAAATCAAGGTATTCTTCTACCTGAGATTTCTTTTTACCTTCTGCCGGTTCATTGATAGGGAACTTTGCAAAACCGTTTCCGTTTGACATTACTTTAGACATCAATGCCGAATATTCTGTGTTGATCTGCTTGTCATCAAAAGAAAGGATATTTACAAATCCCATTACTTTTTCGTACCATTCTACCGTAGGGATCATTCTGTTCCAGTCTACATTTCCTACACAGTGGTCTACATAAAGTAGGCCTGCTTCTTCAGGGTTGTAGTTACTTTCCCATTTTTCATACCCAGGCATGAATGCTCCGTTATAATTTTTTCTTTCAATAAACATGTGAACTGTTTCTCCGTAGGTATAGATTCCGGACATTCTTACTTCACCCTGCTCATCAGTTAAAGTTACAGGCTCTAAATATGGTTTTCCACCTCTTTTAGTAGTTTCTTCAAATGCTGCGTAAGCGTCATCTACCCAAAGTGCCAAAATTTTTACTCCGTCACCATGTTTTTTTACGTGTTCGCTGATAGGAGAGTCAGATGTAAGTCCTGTTGTTAGTACCAATCTGATTTTTCCTTGTTGAAGCACATAAGATGCACGGTCTCTTACTCCTGTTTCAGGACCAGCATAAGCTACAGACTGAAAACCGAAAGCGGTTTTGTAATAATGAGCAGCCTGTTTTGCATTTCCTACATAAAACTCAATGTAATCTGTACCGTTAATTGGTAAGAAATTCTCTGCTTGAGCAATTTTCTCGGCAAATGTAAGTGTTGACATATTTTCTCTTTTACTTTTATTTTATTGGTATGCAAAATACAAAAAACTTGGACATTGCGAAAGTATTACGGCCGATTCATTGAATATATTTAACATAAAGTTCAAGAAGAGTTCACTTAAGTATATTTAAGTTTCTTTAGTTTAAAATCAAGCCCTTACATTTGTATTACAAAAAACAAGTGAGAAAAAAATATTTCGAACATGAAAGCCGCAGATTATCTCTGCGGCTTTCTTATTTTTAGTTGGTTTCTATTTTTCTGTTTAAGCTTCCGGCATCCGGATTGTAATTATCCCAGATTTTCCAGATATTGTCTATTTTTCGGATAAAATAGATCTGTGTACTGAGTTGATTAACGAAATGCTCTTCTCCTGTTTCTCCTACTTTAAATAATAGATTCCAAAATTCTTGAGATTCCAATATTTTTTTGTCCGGTTCATCAGTAACGATGTTAAGATCAAATACTTCATAATTGGAACGGTTGTTTTTGGTTACCAAATGAAAATCTTTGTCACACAGTTCTTTACTGAATTGGGAAACTCTTTCGAGAAATGGAGAATCATCAAATACTAAATCTTTGAAGAGTTCAGTATTATGATTAGGAAACTGTTTGCAAAATTCGAAAGCAGTAGCACAATAGTCATACACCATCTGCGTCACAAATGAATGTTCATCTACTTCTTGTTGATGTTGATGTATATCCCTTACGGAAAGGACATAATCATTAAGATCCTTATGCCCCAAAAAAATGCAGATTTTGTCCAGCGTTTTTAAAAACCTCAGATCACTGTGGGTTTTATCCTGATAGTCATTTTCAAAAAATCGTTGTAAGGTAACATGCGAAATAGTATTACCAATTTCGAATTTTTTACCGCCTTTAAGTTCTTCTGATTCAGATAGTTCGTTTTTAATAATTTCGGAAAGAATAATATAATGGCTTCTCTTCCATTCATTCACATTCCCCAAAACAGAATTCCTTACTTTAGAATGCTTTGCAACTTCTTCTCGTATCGAATTATATATAGTCTTCAAATTCCTTGTTTTAGAAAGAGTTTTATCAAAAATACTGCCAAAATGTTAAGGCTTTTTTGTGAATTATTTGATAGAGTTAAATATATGTTTTTTAATTTTAAATAAAAAAAGATATTTGAAATATTAACAGTTGATTATCAGTGCTTAAATCTTTCATAGGCTGCTCTTTCAAGCATCTCCCTGTCATCAGGATGTGCAATGCTGATAAGTTCTTGTGCTCTTTGACGTAGGTTTTTTCCATACAGATAGGCTGTTCCATACTCTGTAACGACATAGTGAATATGTCCTCTTGTGGTTACAACACCTGCTCCTTGCTTCAGGAAAGGGACAATTCTTGAGATTCCTTTTTTTGTTCTTGCTGTTATAGCAATGATAGGTTTTCCATCATCACTCAATGCTGCACCACGCATAAAGTCCATTTGTCCTCCAATACCGCTGTATTGTAAAGTTCCGATAGAATCTGCGCATACCTGTCCTGTAAGGTCAATTTCTATAGCTGAGTTAATGGCAACCAGTTTTTTGTTCTTCATGATGTTGATTGGAAAGTTAACTTCACTTACATCTCTGAATGCAAAAACAGTATTGTCATCTACATAATCATAGAGCTTTCTGGTTCCAAAACAGAAGCTGGTAATGGTTTTATTATCGTTATAGCCTTTGTATTTATTGTTGATAACATCATTTTGGATAAGATCAATCACTCCGTCACTCAGCATTTCGGTGTGAATTCCCAGATCTTTGTGGTTGCTTAAACATTTTAAAACGGCATCAGGAATGGTTCCTATACCCATTTGAAGAGTAGATTTATCCTCAATAAGATCTGCTACATTTTTTCCTACAAGCATTTCTTCAGGACCTACTTTTGAGCTGTAATCTACGGTTGGAAGTTCTTCTTCATGCCAAACCAGTTTATGAATTCTGCTGATATGGATCATTCCGTCTCCGTGGGTTCTCGGCATTCTTGGGTTAACAAGGGCAACAATTGTTTTTGCTGTATCAACGGCAGCTCTTGCAATATCCACTGATGTTCCCAATGTACAAAAACCATGTCTGTCCGGTGGGGAAACTGTTACCAGCGCAACATCCAGAGGAAGAATGTTTTTTCTGAATAAAATTGGGATCTCACTTAGAAATACCGGTACAAAATCTCCTCTGTCAGAGTTTACTGCATCACGTACAGGAGTTGAGACGAATAAAGAATTGATAAAGAATTTGTCTTTGTATTCGGGTTTTGCAATCTCTACATTTCCCTGTTGGGTAATGGATACCATTTCTACATTTTCTAATCGGTGTGATTGTCTTGCTACCTCGTCAATCAGGAAATTGGGAGTACATGCACTACCGTGAAAAAATACACGGTTACCGCTTTTGATCGTATATATTGCTTCTTCTGCGCTTATGTAATTTTGCATATTTTACTTTTTTAATAATATTCATGACAGGGGGTTGATATTATCTTTTTGTCTCATAAAATACCTATCTTCTATCAAAGATAATCTTTATAATCCTTACTTATTCTAAATATTTCACAGATATTAGAAGACTTTTGTCATATCGGCTGAAGAAATAAATGTATAAAAAAGAAAGGACCAAATGCATGGCATTCGGTCCTTTTCATAGGGGTAATGATATTCCTAATTAGGAACTTCAATATCTGTTGTTTGTTTCATGCTTCCTGTTTCGGAGAATCGCAAATGCCAGCTGAATGCTTCTTCCAGCAAATGAGGAGTGTGACCACCTCTTTCACATGCTCTGTCGAAATAAGACTGCAATTCTTCCCTATAATCAGGGTGTACACAATTATCAATAATCTTCTGTGCTCTTTCTCTAGGAGCCAGTCCTCTTAAGTCAGCCAATCCGACATCTGTAACCAAGATATCTACATCATGCTCTGTGTGGTCTGTATGAGAAACCATTGGCAGAACGTGAGAGATATTATTTCCTTTGGATGCAGCCTGTGTTACGAAAATACTTAAGTAGGCATTTCTGGCAAAGTCTCCAGAACCTCCAATTCCGTTCATTATTTTTGTTCCTCCGATATGCGTAGAGTTTACATTTCCATAAATATCAAATTCAATAGCGGTATTTATAGCGATAACTCCTAATCTTCTGATAAGTCCAGGAGTGTTGGAGATATTCTGAGGTCTTAAAACAAATTTGTCTTTATATTTTGAAAGATTTCCTAAAACTCTTTCATAGCATTCCTTGGAAACGGTAATAGATGATGCTGAAGCAAAACTCAATTTACCGGAATCTATCAAGTCAAATGTACTATCCTGAAGCACTTCGGAAAACATTGTAAGATCATAAAAATTACTATCCTTGAAGCCTGTTAGAACTGCATTAGCAACCTTACCGATACCCGCCTGTAGGGGAAGTAATCGATCTGTAAGACGACCTAAACGAACTTCATTCTCGAAGAAACCAAGAAGATGCTGGGCAATAGCTGTTGTCTTTTCATCTGGTTCTGCAATGTCTGCAGGGCTGTCTTTAAGATTGGTGAAAACAATGGCTTCAATTTTATTAGGATCTACAGGAATACTTTTTCTTCCGATCTTGTTCCATGGAGCTACAATGGGAATAACGTTTCTGTAAGGATAATCTTCAGCCTGGTAGATGTCATGAATTCCATAAACCTCTTCGGGAACCTCCGTATTAATCTCGATGATTATCTTTTTAGCCAAAGCTGCAAACGTTACAGAATTTCCTACAGAGGTGGTAGGAACAATACTTCCATCTCTTTCAATATAGGCTGCTTCAATAATTGCTACGTCAATGCTTTGAAGGTTTTTGGTGTGAAGAAGCTCGGCACTTTCACTTAAATGCTGGTCGATGAAGAGAATTTCACCATTGTTGATTTTGTTTCTTAAGATTGGATCTACCTGAAACGGCATCCTTTTCTTCAATACATTAGCTTCTGCTAATTTCCCATCAGTACCGTGCCCTAATGATGCACCGGTCATTAAAGTGACCTTCAGGTCTTCCGTTTTTCCTCTTTCGGCAAGTGCTGGCAGTATAGCCTTACTGTCGCCTGCCTTTGTAAAGCCGCTAGATCCTATGATCATACCGTCTTTAATCATTTTTACAGCATTTTCAGCTGTTGTTACCTTTTGGTGTAGACTTTCTAATCTGATTCTTTCTAACATGTAATATTGATTTTTATTTAACCACCATTACTTAGGGTTTGTTATGAAAATAATGATGATTATAGATGTTAACCATGCCTCACAAATTTACGAAAAAAGACGCTTTAAATAAAGGATTTAAAGCGTCTTTTGTATGTAATTAGTAATACTTTTATATAAAATTGTTTAGGCTCTTTACTATTGTGACTTTTGTACTTGATCTGAAAGAGTTAAAACTGTTTATTTCCAAGATGAAATTATTCTAACCATGAAGTTTTATAAGATGGATCTTCCACTTTTAAGGCTTCTTCCGTAATTTTTAAAGGACGGAAAGGATCTACCATTACGGCATATTCCTCAGTGAACTTTTTACCGATACTTCTTTCCATGGCACCTGGATGAGGTCCATGTACAATTCCGCCTGGGTGAAGAGTGAAGTCCATAAGATCAATATGGTTACGGCTCATGAAGTCTCCCTCTGTGTAGAACAACACTTCATCAGAATCAATATTGGAGTGGTTATAAGGAGCAGGAACCGCCAATGGGTGATAGTCGTACATTCTTGCACAGAATGAACAAACTACAAAATTGTGTCCCTCAAAATTCTGGTGAACCGGTGGGGGTTGGTGAATTCTTCCGGTAATAGGTTCAAAGTTTTTAATATTGAATTTATAAGGATAAAAATATCCGTCCCAGCCTACCACATCAAATGGGTGTGTTGCATAGATGAAGTCTGTAATCTGGTTTTCTTTTTTTACTTTAATTAAAAATTCTCCTTTTTCATCTACCGGCTCTTTGAAAACGGGAGCAATCATATCTCTTTCGCAGAATGGAGAATGTTCCAGAAGTTGCCCGAATTCATTTCTGTATCTCTTCGGAGTATAAATAGGAGAGTGGCTTTCCAGTACAAAGAATACAGTATCGTCAGACTTAAGTTCTACCTGATAAATTGTACCTCTTGGAATAATGAGATAATCACCGGTTACAAATTCAAGATCTCCTATAAAAGTTTTTAAAATTCCGGTTCCCTGATGAACGTATAAAAGCTCATCACATTCTGCATTTTTATAGAAATAATCCATTGATTTTCTTGGCTTTGCCAATCCCATTTTCAGGTCATTATTCATCAAAAGGATCTTTCTGCTGTCCATAAAATCATCTTCAGGAGTTACATTCATTCCCTTAAACATTCTTGGAGCAACATTTTTTTCCACCGCAATCTTGGGAGTTACATCTTTCGGTTCTCCGATTGATTTGATCTGTGTAGGACGGTGAATATGGTATAACAGAGAAGAAATACCGTGAAAGCCCTCTGTTCCGAAAAGCTGTTCATAGTAAAATTTATCCTCTGGAGACTTAAAGATAGTATGCCTTTTTGGTGGGATGTTTCCCGCTAGATGATATCTCATTTTACTTTCATATGTAGTTTCTCAAATTTAATCATTTTTCATGAATTGAATTCATCAAATATTTTTCAGCAAGTTTTGTAATTCAAAAATAATTGTTAGATTTGTCTAACAATTTTAATTTCATGAAGCGAATATTATTTTCTATTACTTTTCTATCTTCCTATTGTTTTGCACAGGAGACGGATAGTTTAAGTTTAAATCAACATAAAAACACAGATTCTACAAAGGTTTTCAAGAAAGAGATCAAGACGAGTAATATTGAGGATGTAGTGGTAACTGGTACTATAAAGCCAATGAGCAGATCCAAAAGTCCGGTTGCAGTGGAAATCTACAACCAGAAATTTTTTCAGAAAAACCCGACGCCAAGTATTTTTGAGGCTATTGCGATGGTCAATGGAGTAAAACCACAGCTGAACTGTTCCGTGTGCAATACAGGAGATATTCATATCAACGGACTGGAAGGACCATACACCATGATCCTGATTGACGGGATGCCAATTGTAAGTTCTCTTTCCACAGTATATGGACTGAGCGGAATTCCCAATAGCCTTGTGGATAGAATAGAAGTGGTAAAGGGTCCTGCATCTTCTATCTATGGCTCTGAAGCAATGGGTGGAGTGATTAATATTATCACCAAAAATGCACTGACAGCCCCTCAACTAAGTGTAGATATGATGACCAGTACGTGGAGTGAGAATAATCTTGATCTTTCTACAAAGTTTAATGTAGGAAAGAATGCTGCTTCATTGTTAAGTTTAAATTATTTCAGCTTTCAGGAAAGAATAGATCAGAATAAAGATAATTTCGCTGATGCAGCTTTACAAAGCCGAATCTCAGTTTTTAATAAATGGAATTTTAAAAGAAAGGAAAACAGACAGGCAAGCTTTGCCATGAGATATTTGTATGAAGATCGTTTTGGGGGAGAAATGCAATGGAACAAATCTTTCCGTGGAAGTGATCAGGTGTATGGAGAAAGCATTTATACCAATAGAGCAGAAATTTTCGGGTTGTATGAATGGCCTATGAAAGAACATATTGTTACCCAGTTTTCTTACAATTATCATGATCAGAACTCCTTTTACGGATCGAATCCTTTCAATGCTCTGCAGAAAGTGGCTTTTGTGCAAACGTATTGGGACAGAAGTTTCGGTAAGCACGATATTACAGCCGGATTTACATTTAAAAGAACATTCTATGATGATAATACACCGGGAACTTTAGCTTCAGACGGAGTAACCAATGCACCAATGAAGTCTCCGATATGGGGTGCATTTGTTCAGGATCAGTGGGAGATCAATGATAAAAATACCCTGTTATTGGGTTATCGATATGATTATGATAAGGTACATCACTCAGTGCATTCTCCAAGATTAGCTTGGAAGTTTTCACCTAATCCTTATCATACGTTACGATTCAATTTTGGGACAGGATTTAGAGTCGTAAACTTATTTACGGAAGACCATGCAGCATTGACGGGTTCAAGGGAAGTTGTTGTGAAATCAGACCTGAAGCCGGAAAGATCTGTCAACGGAAATTTAAATTACATCTGGAAAATACCTGTAGGAAACCGTATGGTGAATTTGGATGCTTCTGCGTTTTATACTTATTTCAGTAATAAAATCGTTGGTGATTTTGATTCTGACCCGAATAAAATTATTTATGACAACCTTCAAGGGTATGGAATTTCAAGGGGGGCTTCCTTGAATGTAGATTTCAGCTTTTCTTTTCCTTTAAGTGTCAATTTAGGAGTAACCTACCTTGATGTGTATCAGAAATTTGACAATGAAAATCAAAAAACACAGCAGCTACACGCTCCAAAGTGGAGTGGTACCTATAATATTACCTATAAATTTCCGAGTAATCTGACCATAGATTTCACTGGACAGTTTTATGGTCCAATGAGACTTCCCATTTTACCGAATGACTACCGTCCGGAGTATTCACCATTTTATTCTCTGGCGAATATTCAGGTTTCAAAAAGCTTCAAATCCGGATTTGAAGTGTATTGCGGGGTGAAAAACTTATTCAACTTTACTCCTAAAGATCCTCTGATGAGACCGTTTGACCCATTTGATAAACATGTTGATGACCCTGTCAACAACCCTAACCACTATACTTTCGATACAGCCTATGGGTATGCCCCAATGCAAGGTATCAGAGGGTTTCTGGGTGTAAAATATACCCTGAAATGAAAAAAATAGCTTTATTTTTAATGTTAGTGCCCTGTTTTTATCTGTCTCAGATGAAGACAGGCACTTTTTCTGAGCTGGAATTTCTGCAAAAAGAATCTCCAAGACCGGTAGTAATCCATCTTTATACGGATTGGTGTATAGTTTGCAAAATTGAATCCTTTCGTTTAAATAAGGATAAGGATCTTGTTAAAATGATGAATGATAATTTTTATCTGATCAATTTTGAAGCAGAGAAAACAAGGAATAAGATCCATTTTCAAGGGCAGGAATTTGAGTATTTATCCAATGGAAGTTCAGGAATTCATGAACTAGCATTGGCTTTATCAAAAAACAAAAACCAGCCAGTTTATCCTTTGTGGGTATTTCTGGATAAGCATCAGAATCTGGTGTATTATCAGGAAGGACAGATGACGCCTGAAAAAATGACGCAGAAGCTGTTGGAAATTTCTGCTTTGTAATCGGATGGTTTTGGTTGGAAAAACGCAAAGAAGCAAAGTTTTATCTTTCCTTAATCCTTTTTAAGACGCAAAGATTTTATCTGCGATAAAATTGAATACTGTTTATATTTTATTTCCCGCAGATTACGCAGATTACGCAGATGTTTATGTAAAATCTGCATAATCCGCTAGATCTGCGTGAGTTTTTATCTGTGGTATTTGTGTGATCTGTGGGAAATTTTTTAATATTAAATTTCAGCATCGATCAACACCGCCAGCTGAATGCAAGGTTCATCAGACCGGTTGCTCCATGCATGGTTGGTTCCTCTTTGGATGACAATGTCTCCAGGTTTAAGAATTGTCTCTCCTTCTTCCATAATCAGATGAAGTTCTCCGGAAAGAATAATAATGTAATCCAGCGTTGGAGTTTGATGCATCATGGGATGAGGTTCTCCTTTTTTAAACTCAACACCTAAATCTTTATCCGGTGGAATGACCACATACCTGAAATAGGTTCCGTTTTTTGGGGTTTGTGGAAATCCTGTGTTGGGAATTGTGGTTTCAAAATCTAAGCTTGCAGGAGTATTTTGAGTATTCCAGATGTCTGAAATAATCAGTCCCGGAAGATGTTCTACTGCATTTTTTACCTGCTGATCTTCCACAATGATGGACTTTCCGTTTTTGATTCCTGTTACAATGCGTCTTGGTATTTTATTCATGGGTTGATGAGTGTTTCATGATAAGTTTATGACCTTGCGTCTGGTTGTTTTTAAGTATAGAATGTGCCTGAAGAACCGTTTTCAGGGAAAGGTCTCCTATTACTTTGTGTTGTGGTGGTGGGATAGCTCCGCTTTCAATCAGGTTTTTAATTTCGATCAAGCTGTTTTGGTAATAATCATACTTTTTGATCATGCTGTAGCTATAATTAGAGATATTCATAATCAGACATCCTTTATTGAAGAGCATTTCATGGGCATCTTTTGTTACTAAAGCAGTCACATCTACATAAGTTCCGTTGATCTTTAAAACATCAGCTGTGATTTCAGATATATAATTTCCTACGAGGTCAATTCCAATATCAAAAGGAAGATTATTATTGGCTTTTAAAATCTTTTCGGCCAGATTTTCCTGTTTGTAATTGATTATCTGATTGTTTTTTACTCCTAAATTGATAAGCATTTGCCTGTTTTCTTCACTGCCCACCGTTACAATGAAATTTTGAATATGATGAGCGAGTAAAATTTTGATTAAAAATGATCCCACTCCTCCGGCTGCTCCGGTTACAAGAATGGTTTGCTCGGGTTGTAATTGTAAACGGTTAAAAATTTGCAGCGAAGTAAGTCCTGCTGATGGTATAGCAGCCGCCTGCTCAAACGAAATATTTTTTGGTTTAAGGGAAACAATGGATTCCGGAACTGAAATGTATTCTGCATAAGTCCCATTACTTCCCATAGAGCCACTTCCGCAAAATACTTCATCTCCAATGTTGAATTGAGTGACATCCGTTCCTTTTTCTACAATAATTCCGGATAACTCACGGCCTAATATGGGTGACTTGATTAATTTTCGTTCCAATTCATTTTCCAGCATTTGATAATCGATAGGATTAAAGCCACTTGCCTTGATTTGAATTAAGACTTCATTGTTTTTAGGTTGTGGCTGATTTGTAATTCCATCTTCAAGCTGAAATTTTTCATTTAAAATAATTGCTTTCATACTCTTAATTTGATGTACAAATGTAAAGAGGGAATAGTTTATATTTGCTACTAGTTAACTAATGGTAACTAGTTACCTTCATGAAACTATTATGGCAAAAATCATAGAAAACGGCATCGAAAGAGAAGCCAGCTGTACGGAAGAGTTGTTTGCAATGCGTGACAGTCTGGATGTATTGGGAGGAAAATGGAAACTGATGATTTTAAGATATCTGACGAACAGACCAGATCAAATGATTCATTTTAAAAAGCTGGAACGCAGTATTGAGGGGATTTCCGCTAAAATGCTGAGCAAAGAATTAAAAGAAATGGAAACCAATCTTTTGATCACAAGAACGATTCAGGATACAAAACCCATCACGGTAACGTATGCAGTGACAGAGTATGGGAAATCTGTATTTCCGGTGACAGAAACGCTGGTTAACTGGGGTATAATCCATAGAGAAAAGATCAAAGAATCGATGAATTCTTCTGAATCATAGAGTGTCAATAAAAAAATCCTCAGACTCATGGAGAGTTGAGGATTTTAAGTAATACCAAATTATATCGTTATATTAATTTTTATCTAACCATAACTTGACCAGTTCAGAGTGGTTTTCTACCCATTCCTTAGCGGTGGCTTCTTTATTTTTACTCTGTTCCATTTTCATTAAAAGATCAGACATCGTTTCATCATCAAAATGGACTTTGGAAAAGAATTTGGCTAAATCCGGATGATCTTTACCAAAGCTTTTTCTGGAATAGGTTTTAATCTGCTCTGCTTCACCAAAGATCTTTTTGGGATCATCAAGAAACTTAAGCTTCATTTTGCCAAACATCCAGTGAGGCTGCCATCCCGTTACCACAATCCATTCTTTTCGTTGTATGGCATTCTGTAACTCGGTGATCATGGCAATGGTAGAGGAGTTGATCTGTTTATAATCCAGTTTATAATCAATAATGGCTTTATCCGTTCCGGTTGTTAATCCGGCACCTTTCTCAATTCCAATGATTCTATGATCGAATTGCTCCTGATGTTGATTAAGTTCTTCAATGGAATGAACAGGCACATATTCCGGAACAACCAATCCTATACGGCCGTTGTTGTAATTGGTTCCAAGATGAACCAATCCAGGAAATTTAGCAAGTTTTTTAGCGTGCGTGTAAGGAAGCCAGACTCCCATGAAAAGGTCTGTATCTTCATTATTCATCGAAGCCAGAATCATATCTGTAGAGGCTTTTTGAATAATGACATGATATCCCTGCTGGTCCAAAATGGCTTTAGCAACGTGGGTCATCGCCACATCTTCCGCCCAGCCATCTACCATTCCTATGGTAATATATTTAGAGTTTTTTATATTTTCACACGAATTTAATGCAGCCAATACCACTATTAAAAAGGGAAAAAATAGATATTTTAATTGTTTCATCTTATTGTTTTTTCTTTACAAATCCTTGGGTAATCCGGTCAAGGATAATGGCTAAAATCACAACGGATAAACCACTTTCGAATCCTAATCCGATATCCAGATTATTAATTCCTTCCAATACTTTTTCACCTAGACCACCTGCAGCAATCATTCCTGCAATAACAACCATGGATAGAGATAATAGTATGGTTTGATTGATCCCTGTTAAAATCGTTTTCATGGCTAAAGGAAGTTCTACTTTAAATAGAATCTGACGGTTGGTCGCTCCAAAAGCTCTGGCGGCTTCTACGATATCTTTCGGAACGGCTTCAATTCCCAATGTCGTTAATCGCACCGCAGGCGGCATTGCAAAAATGATGGTTGCAAAAGCTCCGGGTACTTTACCGATACTGAAAAATAGTACAGCTGGAATCAGATAAACAAATGCAGGCATTGTCTGCATTAAATCCAGTAAAGGGCGGATAATTTTGGCGGCTATTTTACTTTTAGCAGCCCAAATTCCCAGAGGGATAGAAATAATAAGGGCCGTTATGGTTGCTACAAAAATAAGGGCTAGGGTTTCCATGGTTTCTTTCCATAATCCCATTAAAAATATTAAACTTAGCCCGGCTGCCGTGACAACAGCGATGCCTTTTCCGGCTTTCCATAATGCGAGCAGCGTAAAAAAGAGAATGATAACATAAAAGGGAGTGTGTACCAAAACCCATTCAATTCCCATAATAGAAGAGTTTCCTACGTGTTTTATGACATCAAATACAGGTTTTCCATTTTCTGTGAGCCAATTGATTGCAGTTTCTACATATTGACCTATATCTATAGTTTTATTCATCTTATTGATTGTTTGCGATTTCTTTTAATTCAATGATCTCTTCTTCGTTAAACTTAGTAGCTTCTATGATGAGAGATAATTGGGTGATAAGACCTAAAAATTTATTGTTTTCGTCTACCACGGCGATAGCCGATTTATTTCCTGAAATTAACGGTAGCATTTCTTCTACGGTAACTTCCGGATAAACTGAAGGAACGTTGCTGTTGATAATTGATTCTACTGTAGGTTCTTTCTTTTTTGCAATTCGAACGACATCATTAAGGATCACAAACCCCAGGAATTTATTTTGAAAATCTACGACAGGTAAGTTTTCCAATCCTGTTGCTCTCATTTTTCTTAAAGCTCCTTCAGGACCATCTTTTCTGAAACGTACCACCGTAGCTTTGTCGAACATCAAAGATCTGGCGGTGATAATTGTTTTACGATCCACTTTCTCTACAAATGCTTTTACATAGTCGCTTGCAGGATTAGTCAAAATGTCTTCCGCTGTTCCTATTTGCTCTATGACACCATCTTTCATAATAACGATACGGTCTCCAATTTTAATGGCCTCGTCCAGATCATGGGTAATGAAGACAATGGTTTTTTGCAATGTATTTTGCAGCTCAAGCATTTGATCCTGCATTTCAGATTTTATCAAAGGGTCCAGTGCGGAGAAAGCTTCATCCATCAGCAATACTTCAGGATCGTTGGCCAAAGCTCTCGCCAATCCTACTCTCTGCTGCATTCCTCCTGAAAGTTGGGAAGGATACTGATTTTCGAAACCATTCAATCCTACAATGTCCAGTGCTTTCTGTGCTTTTTCATCACGGGAAGCTTTGTCTTCTCCTCTGATTTCCAGTCCGAAACCGGCATTGTCTAAAATAGTATGATGAGGCAGCAATCCAAATTTTTGAAACACCATACTCATTTCCGTTCTTCTTACTTCCAGAAGTTCTTTATTGTTTTTACTGGTAATATCATCGTCATTGATGTATACTTTTCCTGAAGTAGGCTCATTCAGTCTGTTTAGACAGCGTAATAAAGTGGATTTTCCACTTCCTGACAATCCCATGATGACAAAGAATTCACCTTCATAGATTTCAAAGCTTGCTTTATTGATTCCTATGGTGCAGCCTGTTTTTTCAAGAATTTCCTTTTTGGAAAAACCTTTGTCTAAAAGTTCCTGTGCTTTCTCTTTGTTTTTACCAAAAATAATAGTCAGATCTTCAACTTTAAGTTTTACTTTTCTACTGTTTTCATTTTTTTCCATATTCAGATTTTTTAATTAATGGTATAAAAAATTGTACACCAATTCATTATACCCCATTTTACGTTGTTGTTCTGGTGATGATAGCATAAAATAATCTACTAAGCTTCTTATCATGATAGAAGCTTTTCACAAAAAAAATAAGACCACAAAGCACCTAAGGCCTTATGTTTATTTTAAATATTTCAATAGATTATACTCTAGAAAAAGAGTGTATCGTGTAAAAAGAACTTAATCTTTTACATCGATTCTACAATTAAATTACTGATGAAGTAATTACGGATATGTGTACTGAACAACTTGAATTTCTACATCTCATCACAATGCAGGTCAATATAAAAATATTGTGTATCAATCTTTTATGACGATGCAAATTTACGAATTTTATATTAAATGGATTTTTTGAGACGTAAGAAGCTGGTTTTAAGTCTGATGATGGGAGGAAATATTCATAGTAATTTTTCTCTTATCATAAAAGATAAGAGGGTATTGATCATGTATATATTTTTAAGAAGATCTTTAAAAATACGGGCAATGAAATTACTTCAATAAAACAGCAATAATGGCAAGGATAGCAGGTAAAGCCTGAACGAAAAATATTTTTTTAGTCGCTGAAATTGCTCCATAGATTCCTGCCACGGCTACACATCCTAAAAAGAAGAGTGCTACATTCGTTTGCCATTGCGGATCTTTAATCAGAAATGACCAGATCAATCCTGCAGCCAGAAAACCATTATAAAGGCCCTGGTTGGCGGCTAATCCTTTGGTGGGTTTAAACATTTCTGCAGGAAGGGCAGCTTTGAAAACTTCTTTTCCTTTTGTTTCCCATGCAAACATTTCCATCCAAAGAATATAAATATGTTCCAGTGCAACGACTGCGATCAGAATTTTAGCAATGATTTCCATGATTCAATATTTTCTCATTGTAAAACTAAAAAAATAAAGTTAAGTTTGGTTACTAAATTTTACAATGGAAACTTTCAAAGCACATTTAGATAAATTCATTACGGTCAATGACGAGGAATTTGCTTCCATCATTTCTTTTTTTCAGGTTTTAAAAGTAAAAAAGAAAGAAAACCTGATGCTTGAGGGTGATGTTTGTAAGTTGAAGTATTTTGTTTTGGAAGGATGTCTGAGAAAGTTTTTTGTCAATGAAAAAGGAGTAGAACAAACCACGGAGTTTGCTATAGAAAACTGGTGGATGTCAGATACTTTTGCTTTTGAAAAACAGATAAAATCAAGCTTTAATATTCAGTCTGTAGAGAATTCCAAAATTTTAACCATTGATTTTCAGTCTCAGGAGCTTTTATTGGAAAAGCATCCCATTATGGAACGCTATTTCAGAATGGTATACCAAACAGCTTATGCTGCTGCCGAAAAAAGAATCCGTTATATTTATGAGATGACAAAAGAAGAATATTATGTGCATTTCAGTACTTTGTATCCTTGGTTTATCCAAAGAATTCCGCAATACTTAATTGCTTCCTTTTTGGGTTTTACGCCAGAATATCTGAGTGAAATCAGAGCAAAATTACGTTCTTAAACCAGTTTAAGATTTTTACGGATTAGAAACCGGAAATTTGTCATGTTATTAAAAGCCAATACAATGACAGATACGAAAAATCAATTTCCGCAGCTATTTTTAAGACTTGCTCTCGGGGTAACCATGCTTTCTGCAGTGGCAGACCGGTTCGGGTTATGGAGCAAAGAAAATTCGTCATGGGGAAGTATGGCCAGTTTTGAAGAATATACAAGACAGCTGACCTTTTTTCTTCCGGAAGCATTGAGTACTTTTTCAGCATATGCAGCCACCTTTCTGGAAATTCTGTTTCCATTGATGTTGATTTTAGGATTTAAAACCAAAATAGCAGCATATGGGACTAGTATTTTATTGCTGATTTTTGCAGTGTCTATGACCATTGCATTAGGTTCTAAAGCTCCACTCAATTATTCTGTTTGGGTGGGAAGTGCAGCAGCTCTTTTACTGGCTGTTCAGCAACGATATTCTTTTAGTATAGATCAATTAACCAAAAAATAATAATATAATGAGCGCAAGATTAAATATTGCAACAGTAGATTCAGCGGCTTACAAGGCGATGATGGGATTAGAGGGTTATTTACAAACCATTTCTTTAAGCCATATTCAGAAAGAATTGATTAAGATCAGGGCTTCTCAAATCAATAAATGTGCTTTTTGCCTTGATATGCACACAAAAGATGCCTTAAAATATGGAGAAACTCCACAAAGAATCTTCATTTTGGAAGGCTGGAGAGAAGCAAAAGATTTCTTTACAGAAGATGAGCAGGTGCTTTTGGCGATGACAGAAGAAATTACATTGATTAGCCATGACGGCTTGACTGAGGAAACTTATCAAAAGGCTAAACAAATTTTTGACGAAGCTCAGATTGCTCAGATCATCATTGCAATTGTAACCATCAATGCATGGAACAGAATCGCAGTGAGCACACATCTTCCGATTGCAAAATAAAAAGATTTATTATTTGTCAACAAATGATAATTAAAAAAGCTCCCTCAAAAGGAGCTTTTTATTTGTTTATAGAAAAAGAATTTAAAGCTGATGTAAAGCCGAATTGATAAATTCCAGTTCTTCTTTAGATAGATCTATAGACATTGCTTTTGCATTTTCGATGGCTTGTTGTGCATTTCTTGCTCCTGCCAATACTACTGTAATTGCCGGTTGAAGAGTTGTCCATCTCAATACCAATTGTGAAAGACTTACTTCTTTTTCCTGAGCGATAGGTTCTATTTTTTCAAGAAAAGTTTTTACTTTATTTAAATCAAACTGCGAGAAATAACCGTTTCTGTGGTCATTATCTTTCAATTTGTCTTCTTTGAAATATTTACCTGTTAAAAGTCCTCTTTCCATTGGGCTGTACACGATGATTCCAGAATTATTTTCCAAAGAATAAGGGACAAGATCATTTTCGATAGTACGGTTCAACATACTATAAGAAACCTGATTGCTTGCCAGTTTCAGTGTTCTGTTGGCTTCTTCCATTTGTGCAACGGTATAGTTACTTACTCCGGCAGTACGGATTTTTCCTTGTTGAATCAATAATTCCATAGCCTCCATTGTTTCGCAGATAGGAGTTGTGTTGTCTGGCCAGTGAAGTTGCAAAAGGTCTATATAATCTGTTCCTAGTCTTTGTAAGCTTTCTTCAACCTCTTTGATGATATTTTCTTTAGAAGCAAACTTATAAACCGGAACTGTTTCTCCGTCATCTTCAGCATCAAAGAAAAATTCTCCCTTTCCCTTATTGCTTCCATCCCATACCAACCCGAATTTGGTTAATAATTGGATTTTTGAACGGTCTTTTCCTTTAATTGCTTGTCCTATCATTTCTTCACTCAACCCGAAACCATAGAATGGGGCGGTATCAATAGAAGTTACCCCATGATCTAATGAGGCGTGAATAGAGTTAATAGAATCCTGTTTTTCATTTCCTCCCCACATATTTCCACCGATTGCAAAGGCTCCATGTGTAATCACAGATAGTTCAAGATCGGTATTTCCTAATTTTCTATATTCCATTTTATTGTTATAAAATTATTTATTTAATTCTTTTAATATGGCTTCCCCAACGCTCTTTGCAGATTGTGGATTCTGCCCTGTAATTACTCGTTGATCTGTAACCACATGATTTTGCCAAAGTCCTGATTTTTCAAATTTGGCCCCTCTTTCTTTTAGTTTGTTTTCTAACAAGAAAGGAACAACGTCTGTTAATTTCACTTCAGATTCCTCTTCATTGGTAAAAGCATTGATCTTTTTCCCGTCTACAAGATATTTCCCATTATTAAGCTTAATATTCACCAAGCCGGCAGGGCCATGACATACACCTGCTACAATCCCTCCATTTTCATAGATTTTTGAAGCAATACCTGCCAATTCTGTGTTGTCTGCAAAGTCCCACATCGCTCCATGTCCTCCTGCATAAAAGATGGTTGAGTAATCATTTGAATTAACCTGTGATGGTTGTAAAGAATGATCGATTTTGTTTTTATATTCCTTGTTTTCCCAGAATTCTTTGTTTACAGGATCCTTTAAATCGAATCCGTCTACCGGAGGTGTTCCGCCTTTCGGACTCACAAAATCAATTTCATAGCCGGCCTTGTGAAGAACTTCCCATGGATGAGAAACTTCGCCTAAATAATATCCTGTATTTTCGCCTGTATTGCCTTTTTTATCATGGCTGGTTACGACAAATAAAATTTTCTTTTTCATAGAAGTAGATTTTTGATGTTGTGCCTGAATAAATCCAATGGTGAAAAGGGTAAGAAATAAAAGTGCTGTCTTTTTCATGATTAAATAAGGCTAGTGATATAAATCTGAGGTTTCTCCTGAAGTTTTTCATCAACCAAAGCCCCGAAATCTTGAATATAAGGTTGTTGGTTATGCTGTGCTAACCCCTCTTCACTTTTCCAGATTTCATAGAAGACGAATTGGTTTTTGTCTTCAATTCCCTGATGAAGATTGTACAGTTCACATGCTTCCTCTTTTCTTGTTTCTTTTACCATATTCTGAAGAACTTCCCATACTTCTGATTGATGCTCTTCTTTGGCTTTTATAACTGCTGTAAGGTGAATTTTCATTATACTAATTCCGGTTTTAATTCTTTTTCAAATACGTTTCTCACATGATCTCTGTAAAGCTTCATATCACGCTCTATATTAGCATTCTTTTCCACATCATGGAAGTGGAAGCTTTCCATTTTTTCTAATGAAACAAAGGCGTTCATTCTATGGAACCCAAATAAAGGTCCATCATCTACACTGGTTTCATTGAAAAATTCTCCCGGAAGTGTAAATGCGGTTGCAGGTGCATTCCAGCTTGTTGTTAGCATATATTTTCTACCACCAAGCATTCCTCCTGTACCATAGTTGATCTCAGGATTGGCCGCATTTCTTCCGTCACTCATGTAAATTCCTTTGGCATGACCTGCAGTGAAAACTTCATCAATATATTTTTTTAATCCATTCGGAAGCTGGAACCACCAGATCGGAGTATGATAAATAATATAATCTGCCCAGACAAACTTTTGAACTTCTTCATTTTTATTATATTCTTCACTCACATTGGTTATTTTTACTTCTACATTTTCAAATTCCTTAAGAACTTCTAATGTATTTTCTGCAATAGTCTGGTTATATTTTCCTCCGGAATGTCCGAAATTTTGTCCTCCGTTGATGATTAGTACTTTTTTCATTTTTTTATGATTGTTTAAATTTTACTCTGCAAAGTTATGATGGAAGTTTGTATAATTAAAATAGTATAATTAATACTTATCTATTATAAAAATGATAGTTAAAATATTTGTATTTATGTAAAATGTCATGCAGTCTGTTCATCCTGATCTCATCATTCTCTTGTAAATTTGTTATGTAAATTGAATGATAATGATACAGATAGCAGTTTTTAGTGATGTGCATGGAAATCTTCCTGCGCTGGATGCGGTGTTGAATGATATTGAGCAAAGAGGAATCCGTCAAAAATTCTGCTTAGGTGATCTTGTTGATTTTGCTCCTTGGGGAAATGAAGTAATAGAAAAAATTAAAAACTTGAATATCCCATGTTTATTGGGGAACCATGATGAACGAATCGCTTTTGATTTACCTGTTTTTCCTTTAAGTAAGCATTCAGAAGAAGAAACGGAGGCAAGATTTATTGCTATTGATCATTCTAAGAAATACATCACAGAAGAGAATAAAAAATTTTTAGCTGAACTTCCTTTTCATTTAAAGTTAAACTATAAAATAGGGAATAAGCATTGGAATATTCAACTGTTGCATTCCAGTCTGGAAAGCAATGATACTTATTTATATGAGTCGGAAAATGATGAGGTTTTTATGAATATGCTGGAAGATTCAAAGGCTGATTTAATTGTAATGGGCCATACTCATTTATCATTTAAAAAACAGTTTGAGAATAGAAAATGGGCAGTTAACTGTGGTTCTGTAGGTCGTTCGAAAGAAGAGAACAGATTAGCTTCCTATTTAATTTTAAGATTAGATGAAGAACAGATTTTTCCAGAAATTATACAGATAGCTTATCCGCTTGAAGAAACTGTGCGTGGTATTGAAGAAAGCAATATTCCTGATTATTACTCTGCCTTTTTAAAAAATGAAAAAGTATCGTTATTATAATGCTCTTTTATTGAAATTTTATCCACAAATAAAAGTTGTTTTTGTATCTATCATGAACAGTTCATATAAGATTTTATTTTCTTTCTTTATTAAAAAGCATACATAATTTATATTGTAATTAATTGGTTTGTAGTTGTTTGTAACTATTCGAACTTTAATTTGTAGCAAGTCGAACTCATTTTTTTATAGGAATCAGTTCGAATATTTTTATTCGGACTTCTCTGAAAATTATCTGATGGATATTTGTATCAAATTAAAATCTTAGAAATCATGAAAAAGACAAGCCTTTTTATTTTTTTACTATTATCAGTATTTTGTATAGCACAATTACACAAAGGAAAAATAGATACTTTACTTACTCCGGAAATTGGTGGAATAAAGCAAGCTATAGACATTAAAACAGATGATTCTACCAAGCCTATACTGCTCTTTTTATCAGGAGGACCCGGAAGCTCAATGAGGAAAAATGCAGATTCTTTTACCAATATTTTAAAAAATAAATTTACCATTGTTCAGTGGGATCAGAGAGACGCCGGAAAAACATTGGAATTAAATCCATCTCCCGTTCAGCCTTCAGTGGAGCTTATGGGAAAAGATACCTATCAGGTTATCAATTTCCTGAGAAAAGAATTAAAACAGGAAAAAATATATCTATTGGGTAGTTCTTGGGGAAATGCTTTAGGTTTTTATATCGTAAGAAATCATCCTAATCTATTGCATGCTTATTTTGCAGTAAATCCTGTTGTGAGTCAACTAGAGAGCGAGAAAGAATTGCTTCAGATTTTAAAAGATCATTTTAAAGAAGATCCTGTTGCCACTAAAGAATTAGCAAGTGTACAAATCCCGTTCAAGGTAGATGAAGACCTGTTCTATTTAAGAAAATGGCTTTTTTATAAAGATGGGAAGCAATATGTAAAAACTGATGATTTCAAGAAAGGCTTTCTTCAATGGTCAAAAACATGGTCACCTGCATGGAACGAAGTGATGAATATCGACTTGCCAAAAACTTTAAAGAAAGTAGATTGTCCTATT
This sequence comes from Chryseobacterium oncorhynchi, assembly GCF_002899895.1. Lineage (GTDB taxonomy): Bacteria > Bacteroidota > Bacteroidia > Flavobacteriales > Weeksellaceae > Chryseobacterium > Chryseobacterium oncorhynchi. The sequence continues at coordinate 56,805 of NZ_PPEI02000005.1, read as the reverse complement.
TATTTCTTTGTAGGTAAAAATGATGTTCAAACCTCTACCAGAATTACTACTGAATATTTCCAAAAAGTAAAGGCACCTAAGAAAGACTTGGTTTTATTTGAAAATTCAGGACATCAGATTCATAAAGATGAGTCGGAAAAGTTCCAGAATTCAATCATTCAGATGCTAAAATAATATAATTAAGAGGCAGAAGTTGGGAGAAAGAAGCAGTAAATTACTATTATACGGATTATTTATAGTTGTTATTTTGATTAAATAATTTAAAAAATCAATAAAGTCAGGTGATGATTGTTGTATAAGGTATATTAGCTCTTCTCTTCCAGCTTTAAGCTCTCTTCTCTCATTAAGTTATCGATCAGTATTATAATTATTTTGTAATTTTGTATCAGAATATTAATAATTTAGATAATGGTCAATTTAGAATGGTATCGTACTTTTAAAGCCATATATAAAACTGGAACATTGACAGGAGCTGCAGATTCATTGTTTATTTCACAGCCCGGAGTAAGCCTGCATTTAAGTTCTCTGGAAGCGTATGTAGGATATAAACTGTTTGATAGAACTGGCCGGAAGATGATTCCCACAGAAAGAGGAAAAGTATTGTTCAATGCAGTTGCTGAACCTATTACCAAACTGGAAGATGTAGAGAAAAATTTTCAGAAGTCTACAGAAAAACATACGCCAACCATTAGTGTGGGGATGTGTTTTGAAACTTTTCAGACGACTTTGGAACAGTATGTTTCTACTTTACCTTTTAACCTGATTATCAGTTTTGGAGAATATCCTGAGATGCTGGATCAACTGGATAAAGGAATTCTTGATCTTATCATCACTCCAAAAAAAGGATCGTCACCGAATATAGAACACGAGGCATTTTCTTCCGAACAAATCATTCTGGTAGGTGGAAAGGATGTTGATACCAATAGTTTCAATAAAGTTTTAAAAACAAGGGATGCAGAGCAGATCGAAGAATGGCTGAAGAATGAAAAATGGTATGGAACCACCGGAGATATGGAGCATCTTTTCCAGTTTTGGACCCTAAATTTTGGTCATAAACCTAATTTCCGCCCGAATTATATCGTCCCGAATTTAAATTCTATCATCCGTTGTCTGAAAGGAGGAGCCGGACTGGCTGTTGTTCCTGATTTTTTATGCAAGAATGAAATAGAAAGCGGAAATGTGAAACTGATTTGGGAGGGTAAGAAAAAACTGGAAAATACTCTGTATTTCGGTTGTAGGAAAAAAACAAATTATCAATCAGAAATAGATCATATTAAAGAGCTATTCCGAAAGGTAATGGGTAAGTAAAACCATATCCCGCATCTGTAATCCGTTTTCATAAATAGGTGTGGGATAGTTTTCTATGAAAAAATCTTTGCGTATTCCGGTCTTTACAAAGCCATTTTTTTCATAAAACCTGATCTGTTGGAAGCCAGTATCTGAAGTTCCCACCGTAAGGAGTTTATACTTGTTTTCATGGGCAATTTCCTTAGCCTTATTGATTAAAATGCTTCCAATTCCTTTACTTCTATAGCTTTCAATAACGGCAATGTTTTTAAGTTCCAGCTCAGCATCATTATTTTTATGCAATGCCATGACGGCAATATTTTCAGTTCCGTCATGTAAAAGATAGATATCGGAGCTGAAAATATATTGATTAATGGCTTCGGTGGTTTCGTCAGCTAACAATAGTAATTTATAAGGAATTTCCGAATCCTTGGCGATTTTATTAAATGTAAATTGTTCCATTTACAGACTCATATGAATAAGTGGATAGTCTTTTCCTGAACCATCTTTCTCAGACCTTCCTATCTTTTTGAATCCCATTTTTTCATAAAACCCAATGGCCTGAGGGTTTTGTTCATTAACATCTACTTTGGTAAGACCGGTCTTCTCTTTCATAAACTGATAAAGTTCTTTTCCATAGCCTTTTCCGCGAGTATCGTTGTGAATGAAAAGCATCTCCAGGTTTCCGTCAGCCACAGAGGCAAAACCCTTGGCGTCATCATTTTCAGTAATCAAATAAACCTCCAGATTTGGCAGGTAATCTCTTGGAATAGCTTCCTTGAAATAATTAAAGTCTTCTTCAGCAAGAAAATCGTGTGTTGCCTTTACAGCAGATTCCCAAATTTCCATAATTCTTGGATAATCTTCTGCATTAGCGAGTCTGATTGGGTGTGACATGATTTGAAATTTATACAAAAATAGGAAAATAGAGATTATTAGTGGGATGTTAGAAACATGTTTTATATCGGTTGATTTGAGTGTAAATTGTTTAAAACGCGAAAGCGCAAAGAATTTAAAATAACATACTGCTTTTAAGACACAAGAAAATCGAAGATTTTAAGCGAGACTTGGGCTTTTTAATTATTTCAATAGGAAGTAGCAGAATTCAATTTTATCAGAAATAAAATCCTTGCGCCTTTGCGTTTTTCAACAGCATTTAAAAGCTTATTAAATAACATTTTTTAACAAAAAACAGTAAAATTGGTAAGTCGTAGTTCCGATTTTTTGTAGCAAATTTGTGTAATCACTTTATATTAATAATTAAAATAAAGATTTATGCAAAAGAAAACCTATACAGGACAACCTGTAGTAACTTTAAATAATGGAGTTGACATTCCTGCTTTAGGCTTTGGAGTTTGGCAGATGGAAGACCTGAAAGAATGTGAGAATGCAGTCATTAAAGCTATCCAAACCGGATACAGAATGATTGATACTGCTGCCATTTATCAGAATGAAACGGCTGTAGGAACTGCCGTGAAAAATAGCGGTGTAGATAGAGATGAATTATTCATCACTTCTAAGGTTTGGGTTCAGGATCATGGTTATGAAAAAGCAAAGAGTGCATTCCAGAGAACATTGAACAGATTGCAGATGGATTATCTTGATATGTATCTTATTCATTGGCCTTACGGAGATTTCCTGGGAACATGGAAAGCTTTAGAAGAGTTGTACAAAGAGGGGAAAATTAAGGCAATTGGGGTGTGTAATTTCACCGTTGAGAAGTTAGAGGAATTAAAAGCTAATTCAACAGTTTTACCGGTAATCAATCAGATTGAACTGCATCCGGTATTCCAGCAAAAAGAATTACAAGTATACGACAGAGAAAATAATATTATTACTCAACCGTGGAGCCCGCTTGGAAACGGAAATGCTAATCTTTTAAGCAATACAGAACTAAAAGCCATTGCTGAAAAGTATAATAAAACCGTAGCTCAGGTGATTTTAAGATGGCATCTGCAGGAAGGTTTTGTGGTAATCCCAAAGTCTGTGACTCCATCCAGAATTGAAGAAAACTTTAATGTATTTGATTTTGAACTGACAGAAGATGAAATGAATGTTGTTCGTTCTTTAGATACAGGAAAGAGATTGTTCTTTGATCCTAAAGATCCTGAATGGGAGCAGAAGATGCTGAATGCTGTAGCAGATATCTAGCAGCTTAATGTGGATTTATACTAAAAGATTCGATGAAGATAAAAATATGGTCACTTTAAACAGTGACTATATTTTTTCGTATTCTCAATATGATGGTTTTTGTGAAAGACTTTTAGCTGCTGAATTATTAATTGATCATGATTTTAACTTCATTTTTCAGATGAGCCCTTTTGATTATGAGAAAATAAAAACAAATAACGCGGATTTTTTAAATATCAAGCTTGGATAAAATAAGTGATATCGGAGTGAGTAATATCATATCCTATTGATACTGAACGATTCATATTTTTTGTACCTTTTTAATTAAAATTATTCTTATGTTTTGGCCGGATACAATCAGTAAAAAATTAGGAATACAATATCCTTTAATTCAGGCTCCGATGTTTGGTGTGAGTACTCCACAAATGACGGCTGCTGCATCAAATGCAAACTGTTTAGGATCACTGGCTTTGGGTGATCTCTCAGCAGATGAATCTATTAAGCTGATCAGGGAAACAAAAACTCTTACGGATAAACCGTTTGCTGTCAATATTTTTGTACATCAGATTCCCGAGATAACCGATACTTTAAAAGATCAATTTGCGAAAACTAAGCAATTTCTTGAGCAATTGGCTAAGGTAAATAATATTGAAGTTAATCTTCCCGATCTTGAAAACATCAGGATAAGAAGTTATCATGAGCAGGTAGAGTCAATAATTGAAGAGGGTTGTAAGATTCTGAGTTTTACTTTTGGAAATCTTGATGATGAAAGTATTCAAAAGCTAAAAGAAAATAGAGTGGTGCTTATTGGTACATGCACTTCAGTAAAAGAGGCTTTAATTTTAGAAAAATCAGGAATTGATATCATTTGTGTACAAGGAACAGAAGCTGGTGGACACCGAGGTACCTTTGATCCTGACCATGTTTTGCAGATTGGAGGCCTGTCTTTATTGTCGCAGGTTTATGATCATGTCAATGTTCCATTAATCTATGCTGGCGGAATTTATAATGCAAAAACTTTGTGTGCGGTAAAAGACCTTGGAGCAAAGGGTTTTCAGGTGGGAAATCTTTTGCTGGCATCCAAGGAAAGTTCTTTACAGCCTTTTGAAAAAGAGAGACTTAGAAAGGTTAAAGAAGATGAAATTATTTTAACGAAAAGCTTTTCAGGACGATATGCCAGAGGGGTTAGAAATAAGTACATTGAGGTTGTTGAAGATACAGAATATATTTTACCCTATCCTTATCAGAATAAATTGACAAATGGGTTACGTAAGGCGGCTAAAGATCAGCAAAATATAGATTTTGTAGGGCTTTGGGCGGGGCAGTCTATTCATGATTACAGTGAATTATCCACAGAGGAGATTCTGAGAAACCTCATAGATCTATCTGAGGAGAACGAGATAAAATCAGTATGATGTTGAGCATACTTCAAACCTATTTTGTAAGTATTAAAGAAAATAAAAATTCCTTTCAGCTACTGAAAGGAATTTTGTTTGTATGTAGAAATTTGACATGAAAGCTCTCATTATCAAATTTTCAAGTTAATTTATTTCGTAAGATCCAGTCCTCCAAAGTTTCCTGAGCTCATCATCAGATAAACCCCATTCGTTTTATCTAATGTATTCCAATAGGCATGTAGATCCTCAGCATTAGTGAAAACTCTTAAATTTTCATTCTTGAATTTTTCCTTAATGAATTCCGGAGAAATTGGTTCCATTCTTTTGATTTTTAAAGCATCTTCAGAATAGAATACGATAGCTTCCTCTAAACCATCCATTGCATGGTCATATTGCTCTAAAAAGATAGGATTTAAGCTTGAATACGTATGAAGTTCAAGGAAACCGTACTTCTTTTCATTCTTAAACTGTTCCTTGAATGCTTTTACAGCAGCCTTTACCTTACTTGGTGCATGGGCAAAGTCTTTATAAAGTGTTCCTTTATCTTCTCTTTCAACCTTTTCAAGACGCTTGGAAGCTCCTTTAAAGCTCATGATTGCTTCATAGAAATCCTCATCCATAATTCCCAGTTGACGGCAGATATGTCTTGCTCCTTCAAGATTCAACAGGTTGTGCGCTCCAAAAACAGAAAGAGGAACATCTCCCATTTCAGTTTTTAAGTATACTTTTCCATTGTTGATCTCATATTCAGGTGTTTTATAAGGAATTTTTCTGAAGTAATTTTCAGCATTTTCCACCACCTTTACCACTTCAGGATCTTCTTCATTATATACTAAAACTCCTCCTGCAGTAATGCTGGCTACAAATTTTCTGAACTGTTCAATATAATCATCAAACGTTTTGAAAACATTGATATGATCCCATGCTATACCGCTCATTAAAGCAATATTCGGTTGATACAGCAAAAACTTAGAGCGCAGGTCAATAGGAGAGGAAAGGTATTCATCCCCTTCCAGTACCATGAAATCATTATCCTGTGTTAGTTTTACCATACAGTCAAAACCTTCCAATTGCGCTCCTACCATAAAATCTACATCTTTCTGGTGGAAGTTTAATACGTGAAGAATCATTGAGGTAATGGTAGTTTTACCATGTGAACCTGCAATAACAACTCTGGTTTTATTCTTTGACTGCTCGTATAGGAATTCAGGATAGGAATATATCTTTAATCCCAGTTCCTTTGCTCTTGCCAACTCAGGATTGTCCTGATGAGCATGCATTCCAAGGATGACAGCATCAATATCTGACGTGATCTTTTCGGGGAACCAGCCCATTTCCTGGGGAAGTATTTCCTTTTTTTCCAGTCTGGATCTTGAGGGTTCAAAAATAGCATCATCTGAACCTGTAACCTGATATCCTTTATCTTTTAATGCAATGGCAAGATTGTGCATGGCGCTCCCGCCAATGGCAATGAAGTGGGTTTTCAATTGTAATTACTGTTTTTTAACATTAGTATTAATGATCTGCTGGAAAGCCTCAAGAATGTTGTTCCAGTTTGTCTGATAGTTTGGAATAATCATGCTGGCATCTGTTTTACTGCCTTCATTCGGACCTTTCTTCACATTAATAGAAGTTGAAACATTATCGTAAAGTTTTTTACGGTCTTCCTGTATTCTTCTGAAATTATTTTGGGAAAGAACCTGATCCAGTTTCTTCAAATCCTCATTAGAGATTTTAAAGTCTTCTTTATGTTTTTTTCCCTGGCCTTCAAAAGAATAATGAACGTTATTCCCTTTGATAAGCAAGTTTTCATATACAGGAGCATAACCTCCACTCTTCGAATAACTGATGTCAAAATCCGAATATACCTTTTGGCTATTACATGAAACGAGTACTATGATGGCGAATAAAATTCCAATTATTCTGTTCATAATTTTAATTATTTGAGTCCTTTTGTTCTAATTTTTTAGCTTTAAGTTCTTCATCATAATTGTGTAGTAGATTGAAGTCTTCAGTCTGCTCAATGGCAGTCATGATCTTCAATAGAATTTCTGGTGCTTTTTCATTATCGTAATCAATATCCAGAGGGGCCTTGAATTCCATCGTAGGTTTTACACCGGTTACCTTTACGCGGAGTCCTTTTTTATCAAATGCTCTTCTGAAACCGTTAATCTTAATCGGAATAACAATAGGGCGCTGGTTTTTTACCAATTTGGCGGTACCTCTTCGTCCTTGTGCAAAGGCAGAGGTTGTTCCCTGTGGGAAAGTGGCTACCCAGCCATTGTCCAGTGCTTTCATGATATTATCTACCTCGCTCATGTCTACCATTCTGTTGACATTTTTTCCCTCAGCTCTCCAAGTCCTTTTTACCGTAACGGCACCGGCTATTTTGAAGATTTTAGGAAGAATACCTTTATTCATGGTTTCCTCAGCAGCTACGTAGTAAAAATCGATCTTTGGATTCAACAGGTAGATTGGATTTTTGATTGTATTCAGATATCCGTTATTCACAGCACAGAAAGCATGATACATGGCTGCTACATCTGCAAAATAAGTTTGATGGTTACATACAAACAGTACGTTAGAGTCCGGAAGATCCACAAGGTGTTCTGTACCGGTTATTTTTAACTTATTAAAGCCGTTGAATCTTCTGTATGATACAACTCCTAAAATAAAAATAATAAACCTTTTCAAAAAATAAGGTGTTCCGAATGCATCGGTGAAAATATTTTTCTTCGCCATCTCTCAATTAAACACGGTTGTGCAAAGTTACATTTTTTTCAGCAACTGGCTGAATTCACTTAATATCATTGCTGTAGCACCCCAGATAATATATCCATTGAAGTTAATTACTGGAACTTCATGTCCTCCCGCACTTGGAAGTGCCATAATTTCAGGGGTATCCGACAGATTTAAAAAGGATGTGATAGGGAACTCGATAGATTCTACGGCTTCACTCTGTTGTAGAATAAATTCAGGATTTTTTTTAGTGTATGAAATATAAGGATATACGTAGAAATTGCTTGGTGGAACATAGATGGGAGACATTTCCCTGATAATCCGGACATAATGTTTGTCTATCCCGATTTCTTCAGAGGTTTCCCGAACAGCTGTTTCAGCAAAGTCCCTGTCCATTTCCTCGCGCTTTCCGCCAGGTAATGAGATCTGCCCGCTATGTCTGTCGTGTTCATTAATCGTTCTTTGGATCAGTGGAAAATACCATTCGTTGTCCCTTAAATATAATACAATGTTGACTGCAGCAAACTTGGGATTTTTTGCCAGCACTTCATCATAGGTGAAAACGGGACGAGAGGGAGGTGAGAATACTCCGTGGGCGTGTTCACCAGGAAGCTCTACACTTTTTATTTTCCTTAATAAATCTTTTCCAAAATTTTCCATAGCTCAAATTTAACAATATATTCTTGAAGAAATAGGGGCCTTAACATTAATTAACCAATGTAATGGGTAGGATTGGAAGATTAGAGCATTGAGATGAATCTCATGTTGAATGAAACTTTGTTGTCAATAATAACAGATCGTATAAATATCAACAGTGAATTTTTGTTTCGCAAAGTGAATGTTGAATCAGTATATAATAAAAAATTGAGGATTGGAGAGAATTGATGATCCATTGCTGACTTCCCATTCGGGTAATCAACACCGTGTTTTTACGTAACTGAAATCCATGACTTCCCCAAAACCATAAATGGTGACTTTAGAAACTGTATATGGTGATTTTTAGAATTTACACTTTGATGGTGGTTTTTCACATTGGAGCAGAGTATACCTTTGTCATACTATTAACCAATTAATTTTTAATAAAATGAAAAATTTACTTGCAGGTGTGTTTACACTAATCGCCATGAGTTTCAGCTTCGCTCAATTTAATATTGACGTAACTACTCAAACTGGAAACTTGAATACAGCTACTGTAGACCAAACAGGTCTTTTGAACATTAATTCCTTAACACAAACAGGGAATCGTAATACTGCAGATATTGATCAGGTAGGTATCTTAAATATGAATACTGCAGTAAGTACCGGAAACAGAAACTCAATAGACGTGGATCAGATTGGTATTGCCAACTCAAATAATGTAAACCAACTGGGAAACAGAAACTCTGCTTCAACTTGGCAGCTTGGGGTTCTTAACTCTACAGATCAAACTCAGATCGGAAGAAGAAATAATGCATCTTCAATACAGATAGGTTTAGGTAACTCCGTAGTTCAGTATCAGGACGGAAGAAGAAATGATGCTTCTGCAATCCAATTAGGAACTGGTAACTCTGCTTTCCAAGTTCAATTAGGAAGAAGAAATGAAGCAGACGGACTTCAGGTGGGATCTAACAACTTCCTTGTTCAGTATCAGGATGGTAATGATAACGTTGCAAACCATACTCAATTTGGTAGCAATAACGTTGCCGCTGTTGTTCAGGTTGGAGATGATAACACTGCCGTAGGAGTACAGGTTGGTAACGCTAACCAATTATACCAATTTCAATTAGGAGATTCCAATACAGCTATTGACTTACAGATGGGTAATGGTAACTTTAGCTGGATCACTCAAACTGGTGATTCTCACTTCCATCTAGGAACTCAGGTAGGTAATGGAAACTCAATGATTGTGAATCAATCCAATTAGGCCCTTTTTATACTGTAAATCTTTAAAAATAAGGAGGAACTACAGGGTGGTTTCTCCTTTTTTGGCTTACTGCCAAAAATATCACCGGAAACAGTGATTTTACATCAGTACCTACTGGGCGTGTTTTTTTCAATTCTCTATTAATGTACCTTTAATTAAAATAAAATGCCATGTTTAACTTAAGATGGAGCATTCTAGCTCTAATTGCGTTATTGCCATTGCATGCTCAGGAAATCGACTGGGATAAGGTGAATAGTAATACAGTCTTCAATCTTATAACCAGACAGACTATTGATCAGAGCTCCTATTATTCCGATATCATTCAGGTGGGGAATAATAATAATGCCGAGCTTTCTCTTAATGCAAGAACTAATATTACTGTAAAACAGTTGGGAGACTACAATGCTCTTTTTTTTATCAATTCATTTACAGATAAAGAAACCCAAACTGCCATTACTGCTCAAGGAAGTAATAATATTATTGATATTACGGGAAGCAACAGTATTTCTGATGGAATTCAGATCAATGTAAAGGGAGACAATAAAACAGTTTTCATGAGAAATTATTAAAACACAAGTGATGAAACTTTTATATTCCCTGAGTCTGAGCACTTTTTTTATCGTCCTGTCTGTATTGGCTTATGGACAGGAGGATAAAAAAGTAACCGCTAAAATCCAGAGCAGTGTTCTGGAAAATCAGATTAAGCTCAAAGCGGTTGTAATGAATAATACTGCTGTCTACAAAGAACTGAACTACCTTTTGATATCCATAAAAAAAGGAAACGGAGGAAATCTTTCCAACAATCAGCAAAGTGGTAAATTTTCTGTAAATCCCAATGAGGTAAAGGTTTTATCTGAGTTTAGTGTAAACCTTGATTCTAAAGATGCTCTGAAAGCTTTTCTGTATATCAGAGATGAAGAAACCCGAACGTTAGTGGCTAAGGATAGTCTGGAACTCAACAGTGATCTTTTTAAAAAGAAAATAGCCAAGATAGAAGATGATGTGGTTTATGAGTTGAAAGGTCTTACCATTGATGAAACCAAAACCAAGGTTGGAAAAGACTTTTATGATATGTTTTACATGCAGTACAGCCAGCTTCCGGAAAAAAGCAGCAGCGCCGTTACCATTTCTGAACTTCCCCTCCGTGGAACAAGCGGTCAAATCAATATCCAGATTGATGATAAAGTTATCTACAGTTTCATGAGCAATCCGGGAGAAGATTATCTAAAGGAACAACTGACATTCAGTTTAAAATATATCAAAGAATTTAACGCAAAGAAAAACCTTATTAAAAATGAATTTATCTACTAAAAACGTCCGCCATGAAAACATTAATCATTATTTTAATCTTTATTGCGGGTATTTTCTACGGAAAATCTCAACAGCTCGTTTATAAACCCGTAAATCCTGCATTCGGAGGAGATACTTTTAATTACCAGTGGCTATTAAGCTCTGCAAACGCACAAAACCCATTTGATGAAAAAACCGATTATAGTAAATTACTTGATCGTGTAAATTCTCTTGACAGTTTTACTCAAAGTCTCAACAGGCAGATTCTAAGTGAACTTTCAAGAAAACTGTTTGAAGATCAGTTCGGAGAAGGAAGTATAAAACCAGGTAACTACCTCTTCGGATCACTTTATTTACAGATTACCAACACGAATCAGGGACTTTTGATCAATATTTTGGATACCAGTACAGGCGATCAGTCCGAGATCGTAATTCCAAAATAAAAAATAAACTTAAAAACCAAACTTACCATGAGAACTTACATTTACACCAGAATTTTTTTCTGTAGTTTTCTGCTATGTATTATGCAGGCTTGTAGTTCTATCTTTGGCTTACCTTCAGATCCCGAAAAGCCAACGATGGGAGAGGTGACTTCTTCTACAGAAGAATTAAAGAATCTTCCTTTACCAAAAGAAAAAGTAGTAATAGGAGTCTACAAATTCAGAGATCAGACAGGCCAGTATAAGCCGTCAGAAAACGGAAACAACTGGAGTACCGCAGTGCCACAAGGAACTACTACCATACTCATAAAGGCACTAGAAGACAGCCGATGGTTTATCCCTATTGAAAGGGAAAATATCGCAAATCTACTCAATGAAAGACAGATCATCAGATCCACACGTCAGGAATACATAAAGGATGCAGATAAAAGCAGCCAGGCACTTCCACCACTTCTATATGCCGGAATTCTTCTGGAAGGTGGAGTTATTTCCTATGATAGTAATATTTTGACAGGAGGCCTAGGGGCCAGATACTTCGGAATCGGTGCTTCCACACAATACCGTCAGGATAGAATTACTATTTACCTCCGTGCTGTCTCCACACTCAATGGAGAAATCCTTAAAACTGTTTATACTTCCAAAACCATTCTTTCAACCAGCGTAAACGGTAGCGTTTTCCGATATGTAGATACGGAAAGACTCTTAGAGGGTGAAGTGGGATTTACCCAAAATGAACCCGTTCAGCTTGCCGTAACTGAAGCTATTGAAAAAGCCGTGAAATCTCTTATTATAGAAGGGATTCAGGATAAGATATGGGGAAAAGCCATTGAAGACAGAAGTTATCAAGCTCTGATTAATGAATATAAGAAAGAACAAGAGCATAATGATGGAAGAGTCATTGGAAATAGATTCCCGGATAATTACAGACAGAAAGTATCCGTATTTGCCAATGTAGAAGCACAGAAAGTAAAAGATGACTATGTAAATCCTAAGATGAATATAGGAGGAAAAGCCGGGGTTAAATACTTTCTTAATCCCAATTTCAATATAGAAATTAGTGGCAATTATTTTACATTGGAAAATGAAAATATTGTAAAAAGAAACTACTTCGGTCCAGAAGTAAATCTGGAATACCTGCTTTTTCCTAAGTATAAATTCAGTCCATACATTTATGGTGGGGCAGGAGCCTTATATTCTCAATACAAACCTCAGTACAAAGGACAGTTTGGAGGAGGACTTGAATATATGTTTAGTCCTAATGTTTCTCTGAGAGCTTCCGCACAATATGACCTTGGCTTCAAGGATGATTGGGAAGGTCTTGTGAACGGAAAAAGAAAAGATCAGGCCTTACGCTTTGCTCTGGGAATCAATTTTTACTTAGGAAACAAATAAAAACACCAATTATGAAAACTTTAATAAAAATACTCAGCATATTCATCCTTGCCTTTTGTCTGTTTTCATGTAGTGAAGACCTTGTAGAACAGGCTCAAACAGGAATATTAAAAGGAAAAGTAGTGAAAAGAGGCAGTAATACGCCACTTGCCAATGTAAAAATCTTTACAAACCCTACCACACAGACGGTTTTCAGTGGTACCGACGGTTCTTTTGAAATCGCAGCTATGCCGGTAGGGAATTACTCCGTAAAAGCAGAACTTTCAGGATATATCACAAGCTTTCAGTCTGTTAATATGCAGAATCAAAATCAGACGGTGACCGTGGTATTTGAGATGGATGATGATGAATCTCTGAATTCTCCGCCCACAACACCGCAACTGCTAAGTCCGATAGATAATGCAGTAAATCAACCGTTAAGCGTTGAGCTGACTTGGAGCGCAACAGATCCCGATACAGCAGATGTTTTAAAGTACAGTTTGACAATTAAAAATAATCTTGACACTAATGTGATTCAGGTTAATGATTTGAAAGCTAATCATTATACGCTTTCAAATTTGAAGTTTGGTGTAAGTTACTTCTGGCAGGTGTCTGTTTCGGACGACATTCACCAGCCAGTTTTAAGCTTGATCGGTAAATTTACCACCAATACGGTTCCTGCAAACAGGTATCATTATGTACAAAAACAAAATGGTAATTTTGTGATCATTTCCAGCGATGATGCAGGCAATCATTTTCAGTTTACAGATTCATCCTACAACAGCTGGAGACCAAGGAAAAATAACAATGCCGGTCTTATAGCATTTCTTCGAACAGAAGGAGGAAGCACGCATATTTACACAGCCAATCCTGACGGTTCCAATCCTTTTAAAGTAACAACCGTTCCGGTCGCCGGATTCAATAATTTTGAGATGGATTTTGCTTGGAGTACCAACGGTAAAGAAATTATTTATTCAAACTTTAATAAACTGTATAGGATCAATAAAGACGGTAGTGGCCTTACATTGGTATATACCACGCCTGACGGAAGTTTGATCTCCGAATGTGACTGGAGTTATGATGGAAGTAAAATTGCTCTGAAAACCAATGATTACAATGGCTATAATACTAAGGTGTACGTTATAGATACCACAGGAAATGTTCTTAAAACAGTATTGTCCGGGTCATTGGGAGCCAGTGGAGGGCTTAATTTCTCTGTAGACGGACAGCTTCTCCTGTTTACCAAAGATATATCAGGATATCAGGATGCAAGTGGAAATTACCGCCAGCTGGATTCTCATATTTTCATCTATAATCTAAGCACGGATGCCCTTTATGATATTTCTGCGGAAAGCGAAAAAGTAATGGGAACAAATGATCTTGATCCAAGATTCTCGCCAAATAATGCACAGGTGATCTTTATGAATACTTCCAACGATAATATTTCACAAAGAAATGTAATGGTAGTCAACCTGAGCAGTAGTATGACAGATCTTACACGTTCTGCACTTTTCAGTAATGGTGAGATGCCGGATTATGAGTAATGACATTGGCTAAAACAAGACATTAATTCGTGGTTTGTACTGCGAAATATAAGGTAAAAAGGATAAGATTTCGGGATGTAAAATATAATTCATGATTAAAGTTTTAAAGGTATATTTCTTATTACCATCCGAGATCTTATTCTTTATTATCTATCATATCTGTAAGAATTAATAATCAGTTTTGCCTGACTTTTTATTAATGGAATTTGGGAAATAGGCAAAAAAATTCCAGACCGCGAGATCTGGAATTTTTAGGTTAATTATTTGGTGGTTTTCAATTAGTCGATAATATGGTTCTCAATAGCATATTTCACGACTCCTACAGTGTTTTTTACGTTGAGTTTCAAAAGAATTTTTTTTCGATGTGTTTCTACCGTATTGATGCTTATAAATAGTTTTTCAGAGATATCTTTACTGCTGAAGCCGTCACAGATAAGTTTAAGAATTTCCATCTCACGACGGGTGAGGGGATCTCTTATGTGAATACTTCTTTTTTCATGTTCATTGCTGATAAAGCTGATCATTCTTTCTTTGGCATGATCACAGATGTAAATTTCGTTGAGAAGTAAGGCATTAATGGACTTTAAAAACTCATCATATTTGCAGTTTTTATCAAGATAACTTTTTATGCCTTTGTTGAAAAGTTTACGAATATCAATTACATCATAGCAATTTCCAATGATAATTATTTTAATGTTATGATTTTCGGAGGTTATATTTTCTACAGATTTGTAAAGTTCTGTAAGCATTAGCATGTTTGAACTCATCACAAGAATTTCAGGAGGTTCATCTTTTAAATGCTTTGAAAGAATTTCTAATGAATTACAGATATCTATTGCGTTGAAAATTTTGCTTTGGGTCAGCAATTTCGACAGGCCTTCAGTATACAACATTGGCTCGTCAAAAATGGTTAGTCTTGGTTTCATCATGGTTAGTTTTGTTTATATAAAAATATAAAAAAAACTTCATATTTTAAACAAAATCGACATATATTTTCATTTTTTAATACATATATTGATAGTAAAGTGTTATTTTTGTTGATTATTCATTAATATAATTCTCTTTTTGTTGATTTGTAATGTGGTAATTTAGAGTTATTGTATTAATATTGCTTATTTGATCGGTGTTTAGATGCTGTTGTTTTTGTTAATTAAATTATTTAACTAACACGATAGGGATATGTTTTACCGGAAAATTAACTGAGTTGGCGATAAAACAAAATTCATTAGCTTTATGATGCAACTGTTCTGCTTTTTCTATCATTGATCTTTCCGATACCGTAACTTTTGGGTGTAAAGTAACTTCTGTAAAGTGGCCGCTTCCATTAGATGTTTCTGCCATGATTCCGGTAGCTTCATCTATATAATCTGTGACAATAATACCTGCTTCAGAGCAGAAATGGAGGTACCAAAGCATATGACATGAGGAAAGTGAAGAAAGAAACATTTCTTCAGGATTATACTTTGTCTGATCTCCTCGGAATGATGGGTCAGACGATCCTTCAATGCTAATTTTATGCTCCACAGAAATAATATGACTTCTTTCGTAATCTTTGTAGCTGCTGGTTCCGGTTCCTTTATTTCCTGTCCACTGAATGGTAGTTTTGTAATAGTGTTCTTTGTTCATATTAATTAAAATAAAAAAGTATCTGCTAAAATTAGCAAATACTTAAAAAAAAAAATCAAATATCAAGTTTATTAGTTCTTGATAAGTTTTTTGGTTGTGCTATTTCCTTTTTCAAAGGTGACTTTAGCCATATAAACGCCTTTAGGTAAGTCAGAAATAGAAATGGTATTGTCTTTTAGAGTTTTTAAAATCTTTCCGTCAAGAGCATAGATTTCAATTTTGCTTACTTTTTCTTTTGATTGATAAACTAAGGTTTGCTTAATTGGGTTTTCAAAAGAAATATCATTATTAATCTTTGTAATATCAGTTGTTGATAAAGTAGCGTTTGTAAACAGATACTTTACAATGTGTCCGTTTCCTCTTATAATGATATTGTCATTATTAATAAAGATTTCCTCCACATCAGAATCTGTTTGTAAATAATCGTTAAAAATAGGATCTACTGAACCATTTTGAGTGAGTTTTGAAATTAAATTAGTTGAATTGCCTGCTCCTCCGAGATAGTAAGATCCTTCTTTTTCGGCAATACTTTGAATCCATGCACCTCCATTTAATCCGGAATTTGTATTTACATTATAGTTAAATGTATTATCAAGGTTTCCATCTGGGTTTATTCTTAAAAGTTTATCCTCTGAGCTCAGGGAGAATAGTATTTTATTATTACTATCTACAAATACAGCGCTAGTACTGCCGTATCCATATCCGTTAGCATCTAATAATGATACTATGCCATTGTTTCCAAAAGTTGTTATTGGTTGCCCATTTGAATTAAATTTTTGAATAAAACCGCTGTTACTACTGAAACAGATAATATTAGATTGATTGTCCATGCGTACAAATGTTCTGCCTGCAGGACTTCCTTGTGTGGTTACATAACCATTGTTTCCGAAAGTATTATCCAAACTTCCATTGGTAGTAAGTCTGAGAATTATATGCTGACTCTGATTGTTTTCTGCATATTTGATAGCATGAACCAGTATTTTGTCATTCTGTAAAATAATTCCATAGGAAGCGTAGTTTTGATCAGTAACAAGAGAAGGTATAACCACAGTACCATTTGTCCCAAAAGAGTTGTCTAATTGCCCATTAGAAAGTATTCTTGATATTGCAGCAGCTTCTGTATTCGTAAAACCGAAAACAACTAATTTTCCATCTGATTGTATTTTAGCTTCATTCAGGTAACTATTATTAGGTAATTGAACTTTTCCGTTGTTTCCGAAAGTTTGATCTAAAGTTCCGTTGGCTGTAAGTTTTGATACATAAGATTCAGTGACATTGATTCCATTGCCAATATTCTCATTATGTGTAAAATAAATTTGATTGTTAGAATTTTGAGCCATTGACCAGGTAAGGTTTCCGGGCATTGTAGCTATCCCATTGGTAGCAAAAGTTGGATCTTTAGAAATAATCTGAGCAGAAATATTCTGGATCACCAGAATAGCCAGTAATAAAATTTTTTTCACTTGTTTGAGTTTTTAAAATGTGTTTTAAAAAAAGCTGTGGATAATTTTAATTTTTCTCAGCACTTTTTTGCAAATATAATAAAAAAACCTCCAGTAAAACTAGAGGTTTGAATTTTGTCTTAATTAGAGAATTCTATTAATTCTTCTTTTTTAGCATTGTAGATTTTGTATTCCAGATATTTGAAAGAATCTCTTGGAACGATGGTTACCCATTTTTTGTATTTGATAAACCATTTCATTTGGATACTTTTGATGCCTTTTGTCAAATAGGCTTCTACAAATGGGTGTACATGCAGATAAATTTTTCCTTTTTCTTTCTGCAAAATATTTCTTAAGGTTTCACCCATTCTTTCCACGATAACAATTGGAGCTACAATTTCTCCATCTTTGTTCGGGTTTTCTTCTTTGGTTTCGATCTGTTTTTCCGGACGGTTTCTTTGTCTGGTAATCTGGATCAGACCGAATTTACTTGGAGGAAGAATTTTGTGACGTGCTTTGTCACGCTTCATTTCCTCTTTTAGATGTTCATAAAGATCTCTTCTGTGATCGGAATTGATCATGTCGATGAAGTCAATCACAATGATGCCTCCCATATCACGGAGGCGAAGCTGTCTGGCAATCTCAGTGGCTGCCATTTTATTCACCTTTAAGGCGTGTTCTTTATTAACAGCAGTTCCGGTGGTAATGTTATTTCCGGAGTTGACATCAACAACATGAAGTGCTTCTGTGTGTTCAATAACAAGATAAGCGCCTTTAGAACTTGGAATGTTTACGTGCTTTCCGAAGCTCTGTTTAAGCTGTTTTTCAACATTGTAATATTCCAGGAGTGGAATATGGGAATCATAAAACTGGACAATATTTTTCTTTTCAGGAGCAATTACTTCAACGTAATTGGTCATTTCATGTACCATCTGCTCATCATCGCAAATGATATTCACAAAATCCTGATTAAAATTGTCCCTTAAAATAGCTGAAGCTTTGTCTTCTTCGCTTAAAACTTTGGACGGAACTTTATTTCTCTGGATATTTTTAAAAGTGCTTTCCCATTTTTGAATCAGCTGATTCATATCATTATGTAGGTCAGCAACCTTTTTTCCTTCGGCTACAGTTCTAATGATAACTCCAAAACCTTCAGGTTTGATACTGTCTATAAGAGTTCTCAATCTTTCCTTTTCCTCAGAACTTCTGATTTTCTTGGAAATGGAAACCTTATTGTCGAATGGAATTAAAACCAAAAAACGGCCTGTAAGTGAAATTTGGGTAGAAATTCTGGGTCCTTTTGTAGAAATAGGCTCCTTAGTGATTTGTAGCAGGACGATATCATCCTTTGCTATTACTTTTTCTACCGTTCCGTTTTTGTCTATTTCGGGTTGTATCTCGAAATTCTTTAAGCTTGAAGTGCTTTGTTTTTTAGAAATAGTATCTCTTAAAAACTTTCTGTAGGTAAGATACTGTGGTCCTAGATCCTGATAATGTAGAAATGCATCCTTGTCATATCCAATATTTACGAATGCTGCATTCAGGTTGGGTGCCAGCTTTTTTACTTTTCCTATAAACAGATCTCCAACTATAAAATCGCTTTTGTCCTCTTGCTCATGAAGTTCACATAGTCTTCCGTCTTCCAGCAGTGCAATCTTTGTAAGATCATCTTCATGCGAAACTATTAGTTCTTTCTTCATTTTGTTATAAGATAAAATTGTTAAGATTTTAGGGAATTGGGGGTGTTCATGATTAATTCATCTATTAAATATAAGGATTTTGAATGAAAACCATTATATTTTTATTAAAATAATATTTGAAACCGTCCATTTTCCGCGGAATCTTATAGTTGCAAACAAAAATATAGTCGGTGAACTTTAAAAACTTAAAATCACCAACTATATTATTATATTTTGAATCTCGATAAGAAGAGATTATTTTTTCTTATGTCTGTTTGCTCTTCTTCTTTTCTTTCTTTTGTGTGTTGCAACCTTGTGTCTTTTTCTTTTCTTTCCGCTTGGCATAATTTTAATTTTTTAGTAACTAGTTAATATTCAGTTAATGTTCTTATTTTACTGCAACTTTCGTTTTTACTTTCTCTACAAATGATTTTGAAGGTTTGAAAGCAGGAATGTTATGAGCAGGAATCTCAATTGCAGTGTTCTTAGAAATATTTCTTCCTGTTTTAGCAGCTCTTGTTTTAATGATAAAAGAACCAAAACCTCTCAGATAAACGTTATCCCCATTATACATAGAAGTTCTGATCTCCTGCATAAAAGCTTCTACAACTTTCTGTGTCTCATTCTTTTCTGTTCCCAACTTATTTGAGATGGTGTTTACCAATTCTGCCTTTGTCATTTCCTTATTTTAATTTTAAATTTTAGGTGTGCAAATTTAGTTAAAAAAATTGAATACTAGCAAATTAGTGGCAAAATATTTTTCTCCAGATCGTTCAGTTTTCAATGTATACACTATGTTAACGTGAATTGGAGATAATTTAATAATAAAATAATATGAATGTATATCAATGTTAAAATTTAAAGGAATAATCCTGAAAAAAAGTTAGCAAACCACTTACTACAAGGGTATTCCGTACTTCTTACCAATGAAAAATTCAAAAATAAAATTTAAAATCTTTTTACATACTAGAATTATAATATCCATTTTCTACACAGAATCGAATAAGGTGAAGTTTTGTTTTCAATCCCAGCTTTTCTGTAAGCCGATTGATGTAGGTATCAATGGTTCTTGTACTCAGATTCAGTTTTTCTGCAATTTCTTTATTACTGAACCCTTCATAGCAAAATCTCATCAGCTGTATTTCCGATGATGATAGTTCTTCTTGCCCCTTTTTCTGCCTGTCCATGTATTCCTGTACAGCTAACGGTTGTTGCTCCCATTCCTTGGAATAGGCTGCGTAATCGAACTCGTCAGAAGCTATACTTCCCTTAATTATATCCTTAATGGTATTACTTTTCTTCTGGCAATAGTATATATTGGGAATTTTCGAAAGAATTTCAGCCATGTCTTCCTGATAAGTCCCCGAATAGGTGACAATAGGAGTTTCTGCGTTATTTTTTCTAATGTACTTAATGGCTTCAATTCCACTCAATACTGGCATAAATAGCTCAATAACGAAAACATCTTCCTGTCTTCTGTAGATTCTGTTCACAAGCTCGTGACCATTGTTACAGTCATTCAGAAGCATGTAGAAAGGATTCTCCATAAGGGTTTTGATCATTATTTTTTTAAAATAAAAATCACTGTCTGCTATTGAGAAACGCACGGTATTAGATAATATTTTACTCATTCTTAATATCGATTTGGCGAATGATATTTAAAATTCAGAGGCCTAATTTATGAAAAACTTATTAAAGTGGAAATTAATATTAGTTTAATCAGGGATTTCACGAAAACAGCGTGGGGAAAATACGTATTGTGCATAAAATTTTTTTTTTATATTTTCACAGGCCAAACAAATCGCAAATATATGTCTTCGAACAGGGAAAAAAAATTGAACAAATCTGACGTCAGAACGGGCATTTGGAAGTTTATTCTTTCTTTTGCTGTATTGTCTGTGGTATCCTTTGGTTGTCTGTACCTCTTTTTTAAAAGCTACGATATACAACGAGAAGGGATCAGCAGGGAAGCAGAAAATTATATGGAACTGATGCGCCGCAGTGACTTACTGAAAACTCATGTAGATAATATTTATGACCGTATGACTCAGCTTGATATGAACAAGGTGCAGAATGACGTATTTCTCAGAACCAATATCATGGATAACGTGAGAGATGCTAAAAATATTATGGGGAAAGACAGTACGGGGAACTTCAAACACTATGCTGTTTTAATGAAACAGATTGAACCTATGATCAATTTGAAAACTAAGATTATAGGAGTAGAATATAAAAAGAAAACTGTTTTAAGAGATCTGGAAGAGTGTATGGGGAAAGTAGGAAGGGCTAATAATGAGCTTAGAAAAGACTATACAAGAAATTTTACAGGAGGTAAAAGAAAATAAAAATAAAGGATATGCAAGGACACATTACATTATCTAAGAAAGAAAGGCATTATCAGTTTTTTTATTTAATACTGATGCTTGTAACTGCCATGTTATTTTTGGGAGTTATCTTTTTAAAAGGATTTGAATCTCCATTTTCTGATGAAGACGTAAGAGGTATTCACAATCTTGAACAAAAAGCAGAATTTGATCAACATCAGAAAGTTGTTCTGCCAATCATGGACAGTACTTATACCATGATTACCAAGCTTACAGATGAAGCGCCACAGCCTTTTGTGGAAAACAATATCTTTGTAGGGGTTAATGATCTTAACAATTACTTTAAAAGCTATGATATTGTTGACACCCGAAAAGACGCCTATCCACAGATTGCTAAATTCTATAAAATGTATTTTGAAGACAAAAAAATAATTTCAACTACTTCAGATGATATCAAGAGATTTGAAAAGCAGGTGGAAGAATGCAGAATTGGCTTCAAAGATAAGCAGGATAAGATTTATCAGCGTAAAAGTGCTCTAAAGGCACGTACGCAGTAATTCAGTAATGAATATAGGAACTATAAATAAAACATATCACAATTATTAACTATGAATTATTTTCAAAAGAACAAAAAGAACATTATTATCGGTGTTATTGCAACATTGCTCATTGCAGCCCTTGTTGCACTTTGGCTGCAGAAAAAGGTAATCCACTCTGCTGATGATATTGTTGGGGTAGTTTATCCATCTGCATTGTCGGTAGGGGATACACTTTTATTTGAAGATAAAACCCAGTTTGCAAAATCCAAGAGATGGAATTTTGGAGACGGTACAACTTCTGATAAAAATAGTGGAATCCACTTTTATAATAAACCGGGGTATTACCAGGTAAGTTTGATCGTTGACAACAAGTACACTAAATCTTTCCCGGTAATGGTATCGGCAAGAAGCGTGAAGCAATCCAAAGACAGCGTAAAATCAAAAACAATCATTGAGGCACCGGTAGAAGCTATGCTGAATGAAAATGTACAGTTCCGTGCTGTTTCTGATGCTACACAGTTTGCATGGAAGTTTGGAGAAACGGGTAATACAGATTCTAAAGAGAAACTAGCTATTTATTCCTATAAAAAAGCGGGAGATTATGTGGTTACTTTGTACACAGAAGAAAGCCAGGAGCCTATTTACCACCGTATCAAGATTAAACCTATTTATAACCCTCTTGAAGAAGAGGAAATATCTGTAGAAGATTCTTATGCGAAAATTGATAATGACTTTAAATACCACCTACAGCAGATTGCCAACGGAAACAGTTTCAACATGCATTACAATTACCTGTTGAAAACTTATCTGTGTAACAATGAAAATACAGTGGTAAAGGTAAATGACAACAAAGTAAACAACTTTTACATGTATTGTGCAGGTCTTCAGTTTGATAAAAACATGGTGATCCAAACTGTAAAAGTGAATTTTGATGATACACAAAACTGTGTAACAAAAGTAGATATAAACCAAAGCAAATAATACCGTCCAGTCTTCTGGATGCGCCAATCATAAAAGATAAAATAGGATGAAAAATAAATTTCCTCTAGCAGCATATTACATAGGATTATCAGTATTATTGACGAGTTGCCAGGTAAAGCTTCCGTCAAAGAAAACACCGGAACCATCACAGTATGGTCAGGTAGATAATTCACCGGTAGTCAATGGCTATCCTAAAAAGTCAGTTCCATGGATCGTTGTTTCAGACAGATCAAGAAACACTGCTTATTTGGATAAAGATGATGAAAAATCATACAAGGAAGTTAAATTTCTGGAGCCTTTAATGGTTTTAAAACATAGAGACGGAATGGTAAAGGTTGCAGAATATGTTCCGGATGCCTTAATGAAGAAAGTTTCGTCAAAATCCGTAAAAACATACGGTTGGATTCCCGAATCTGATCTTCTTCTATGGAACCATTCTCTAAAAAGCGAAAAAACAGGTTACCCTGTAAGAGTAGCAGTAGTACCTAACAACAGCGAAGTGATTAAAAGTGCTGAAAGGTATTACAAAAACGACTCTATTATGGTGTTCAACTCACCAAGCCTTATTGAAACAGCCAACGTTAAAATTCCTAACGGACAAATGGTGTATGTTTACAAGCAGGCAGAAAATAATAAGAGATTCCTGGTAGGTAAAAAGCCTTCTGTTGATATAGACAGTATTGGTAAAAGCCTTTACGGATGGGTAAGTTCCAACGTGATTTCTACATGGGGAGAACGTTCTGCTGTAAAACTGAAGAATACAACAGGAATTAACGAATCTGAATTGGGAATACATGAAGGATACCCTGGGGGATCAGCATCTGATGCTGAAAATAAAACAGCAATTCTGCTTACTGATGTCAATAAAAGAAAACCACTGGAAAATATTTTCCCTGTGACTTTACCTTTAAATGAAGCTCCTACTCCTAATTCCAAAACGAAGTATTTTACCAATATCCTTGATTACAGTAAAAATTACGTGTTCAACGTTCTAGGAGAGCCTATCTATTTTGACCGTTATAGAGAGATCACAGATAGAGATAAAAATATCAATATTGTTTTTGCATTGGATGTAAGTGCAGGAAATGCGCCTTATGCTCCTATTGTAAAATCATTGCTACAAGATCTACAGCTTAGATTTGAAAAGCCATCTTATTTCAATAATGTTAAATATGGAGTGGTTTTATATAAAAATAACACTTGTGGAAACAACCTTTCAGTATCTAACCTAAGTACTGACTACAGTAAAATCACAACATTTATTGATCAAAAGACCAATGAGATGAACTGTGCCAGTAATAGTGGCTACCAGCCGGTAGGAGAGGCGCTTTCTGCAGCCGGAAATCTTCTTTCCAATGTTCCGGATGAAACCAATATTGTAGTTACTGTAGGAACGTCTGCTAACCAAAGTGGAAATATGTACAGCGTGATCGGTTCCCTTACACAGGCACAGGCAAGACTGATCATGTTCCAGACAAGTGCGAGATCTTCCGATACCTACAATGATTTTGTATTAATGGCAGAAAATGTAGTTACTGCTACTGCTAAAAATATCGCTGAGCTTAAAAAACAAAAGATCATCAATCAGTCAGATGTTCTTACCAAGAATAATTTCAGCTTAGTAGAAGGAGATGCAGGATTTTTCTCATTGGCTTATCCTAAACAGAGTATGTCTCAGGGATTTGTTATCTTCCCTAAAAAAGGAGATGTTGCTACACCCGGATTCCTGAAAAAATCTGTAGATAGTCTTATTGCACAGGTTACAGTAGACAATCAGAGTATTGATAAATCACTTAATGAGTATTTCCACTCTTCTGTAGGAGCAGGTAAAACTGATGTTGACTTGAAATATAAATATCTGTATCCAGGGCTTACCAATCCGGTTTCCGCAGGAATTGCAGCACAGCTGATCAACTATGGAAATCCGTTCTTGGTAAAAGGATATATTCCGAAAGAATTGAAAGAATATACACCGGGAATAGAAAAAGGAATTCTTATTTCTGAAGGTGAGTATGACAATCTGAAAGCTTTCTACACAGAAGTATACAAAAATACAGGTGCTGAAAAAGCAGATTTCAATCAGGCAGCAGCAATCAGAGAATATGTAAAACTATTAAAGAAGTACAACCCTACCATCAAATTCCTGGATAAAGGAGACCTTTATGAATTACCAATGTCCTATGCGATTGGAATGAGTACAGGATTTGATCTTTCTGAAGAAGAATTGATGGCTAAGTATAAACTTAAAGGATGGAAAAAATCAAAAATTGTTCCTAATGAAACAGTAAGAACGTATTTCCGTCACTACAAGGACCTAGCAGAAAGAATGCTTAATCATAGAAATAATCCAGCTGTGAAAATCCAGCAAAACGGACAGACATTCTATTGGCTTAACGAGTATTTTACACCGTCAAGACTTCCAACAGAAGCACCGGAATATACTAAACATTAATTGTTAGTTCTTATAATATAAAAAGCAGGAGTAATTGTACTTCTGCTTTTTTTATGCGATGAGCTCAATGTTATTTGAACAATCGATTATTACATTAATTATTTTGATCTGAAAATAGAATCTGAAAGCTGTTTATTTCTCTTTTGGGTGTAAAAAAGATGTTTTGTCTTTAAAATATAAAAATGTTTAAATCGCTTTAATGATGGTAGTTATCATGGTGTTTGTAAATCCAATGTCGTAGAATTACTACAAAAAGTAGTAGAACTACTACAATTTTTCAGATTTATACTGAAAAGTTTTTTTA
This sequence comes from Chryseobacterium oncorhynchi, assembly GCF_002899895.1. Lineage (GTDB taxonomy): Bacteria > Bacteroidota > Bacteroidia > Flavobacteriales > Weeksellaceae > Chryseobacterium > Chryseobacterium oncorhynchi. Next base: position 31,357 of record NZ_PPEI02000005.1, on the reverse strand, counting down.
AGAGTCAAAGTCCCTCTATATTTGCTACATAATCACTGAATCACAAGATATTACTAACGATTAAAATTTACAAATCATGGCAGAAAGAAATTCGAGAGGAATCTTAAAATTTAACAACGGAGAAGGTCAGAAATTATTAAAGATGAACTACAGCGTAGCTAGATCTACAGATGTATCTGGACGTGTAGCATCAGACCCTTCCAATGCATTAATCAAGGTTACAGTAGAAGCTACTGAAAAATCTGATATTCTGGAAAGTTTATTGAACGGAAAATATAAACCTACAGTAGGAGAAATTGTTTTCAACAAGTCTCACGAAGAAGGTACATTGATCACTTTGAACTGGCAAAACGGATATGTAATCCAACACCAGGTTGATTTTGATGCAATTGACAGCAATAGTATGTTGATCAGCTTTGTAATCAGTGCAGAAACAATTGGTTATGGTACTTCTGAGTATGCAGGACTTTGGCCAACTAGCTAAAATTATACACATTATCAACATTCATACGAAAAAAAAGACTGTCCCTATTAAAGGCGGTCTTTTTTTGCCTAGGATGAACTTTATATTGGTTGTTTTATTTTCATATCATATTGATATGGTGACTATTTCATAAAAAAATGCTATCTTTAAACTAAACCAAACACAAAGCATATGAAAACCGAATCACAGACAAGAGGTTCTTCATTCCGTCCATCACAAAATGCAGACGGAGTTTCTGAAAACCACCAGGCAGGAATCAATAGGCTGGTAAAACTTTCACTGGTTGTGGAGGGGAAAATTATTAAGTATTATAAACATTTCACACTTAAGCAAAAAGCAGGTAATCACCACGAGTTCAGTCTTACCCTTGCCCATGATGCATTGGGAGACAGACAGAGCCATACCCTTGAAGAAGCTAATAAATTCTTAGGGAAACGTCTCACAGTGGTTATTTCCTATAAAGATATTGAACAAAGTCCTGAAAGAAATTTTGTGGGAATCATTACCAGTGTAGGATTCAGTCAGGAGAAGATGAGTTTAGGAAATATTGTTCTTTCCGGCTACAGTCCAACAATCTTATTGGATGGGGCACCCCATATTCAAAGCTTTGGAGGATCACAACCTGTTAATATGGGAATTATTGCTGAAGAGGTCATTAAGCAGGGAATAGACAAAGGACGTTTTGATATCAGGGTAGACACCAACGATTATTCTCAGATTATCTACAGCAGCCAGTACAACGAAACACACTATAACTATCTTGCAAGAATGGCAGAGGCTTATGGCGAACAATTCTATTATGATGGAGAAGTATTACACTTTGGAAAACTTCCGCCTCAGAATAAGCCTATAAAACTTACCTATGGAAGTAATGCCGATGACATCAGGGTAGAATTAAAGGCCGTTCATACTAAACCACAATACTATGGTTATAACAGCAGTAAAAATGAAAAGCTAACCTCAGGAGAAACTCCGGTTAATCATTTGGGAGATCTTGCCAAGACTGCTTACAGCCATAACGAAAAAATATACAAAACTCCCGCACTTCAGGTGGCACCTATTAAGGCGTCCACTCATTTGGATGTAGAAAACTCACAAAAAAGTACTTCAGGAAGTGAAGCTGTAAGCGTATTTTCAGTTTCCGGTTCTACAACTGTTCCGTTTTTGCATCCCGGATGTGTAGTGGATATTCATATGAGAAAGCCAGACAGCAATGAAACCACTTATTTTACTAAGATTATGGTGACTGACGTTGTTCATGAAATTGATACCATCGGACATTATAAAGGCAGCTTTGAGTCCATTGCAGCAGATACGGGATTCTTACCAAAACCAGAATTTACACTCCCTATTGCACAACCACAAATTGCAACGGTAATTGCCAATGCAGATCCAGAAGGGCAAGGTAGAGTTCAGGTAAGATTCGACTGGCAGATGAATGATGTTACCCACTTTGTACGTGTAATGACTCCGGATGCAGGAGGAACCGACCAGATTACTCAAAACCGAGGATATGTAGCCATTCCTGAAGTAGGAGATCAGGTAATGGTTAATTTTGTTCATAGCCATCCTGACAGACCATTTGTAATGGGAGGAATGTTTCATGGTGGAATTGGATTAGGCGGTGGTGCAGACAACCGTGTAAAATCTATTCAGACCAGAAGCGGACACAGAGTTGTTTTTACAGAAGATGAAAGCATCATCATCACCGATAAAAGCGGTAATGAAATTCATTTGGATACTACAGGTAGTAATATCAATATCACAGCACCGGAAACAATGACCCTGAACTGTAAGAATATGAACATCAATGTAGGTGAAAATATGACGACAACAGTGGGAATGAATAAATCCAACAGCATCGGAATGAACAATACGGAAAGTGTAGGCGCAATGAAAATGACTTCCGTAGTTGGAGACGCAAGTATGTTTATTACCGGAAAACTGACAGAGATGATTGATGGAGATGTCCACAGCGAAACAAAGAAAGAGCGAAACGAAGTCAGCGAAAAAGATATGAATATACAATCCAGTAAGTTTGTTCATAAACACGCACAGGAAGAAGTACAAAATAATAGCGGAGAAAAATCCAAATCACATTAAGCAATGAGCAGAACGAGAATTGTAAAGGGTACCTATACCAAGATTTCTCATGAAGGCCATAGCATGTACTCTAATGCAAATATTATCACCAATGCAGGAGCAGCCATCACAGAAACTGGCGAGAAAGACGGGGTAAGCTATGGAGACCCTAAAAATCCTCCTGCAGGAGAAATTAAGGCAAAATGTATCGTTATGTTTAGACCTCACGCCAATTGGAGTGGGGAATTTGGCTTTGATTGGCTAAGAGCAGGAGATACAGGAACAAAAGGAGATACATGGTATAGAAATATTGTGGGAAAATATAGAAATTCTTCCACCAATGCATTACAACAGATATACTATGGTGGAGCCTTTGTGAAAGAAGCTGCAGAATATAGCAAACTTTTAAATAAGTTTAGTAATATGACCATCTTCTGGAAACCCAAGGTGAATAAGCAGCCCTATTTGTATCCTGTTCCTTATATGACAATTTATAAAGGAGATACCCAAAAGTTATCATTAAAAATCGAAATTGAGGAAGAACCTAAAAAACTTACCATTGTACATCTTAAAGGAAAAGATGATAAAAATGATTACTTTAAATTTAATAAAGATCAGATCACTATAAAAAAAGGAAAATATACACTGGATAATTTTCTTGAAATCACTTGTTTGAAATCATTCAGTAGAGATCAGATTATTGAAGTTTGGGCAGATGATACCGTTTGTGGTAAAATAAAGATCCTGGCCAATGATTCAGCGCATCAAAAACAGGGTAAGGTATTGTTTATTAAAGTGATTTCATCATCCGGAACAGGAAGTACAACCGGTGAGGCAGAAAGATTGAAGAACTATATGAAACAGGCTTACATCAATGTTGATGTCAAGAGCATTAATATCAACCTTTCCAGTGATGCTAACTTTATTCCAAAGCTGAGAAGTAATAGCGGAATCCATCAATATCTTGATACTAAATTAAGAGGTGCTAAGTTTTCAGACGGAAGTGTGGTAGGGAACAGATATGATGATTTCTACAGAGTTTACTTTATCTCCGAGGTGATACATTTGGCGAGCGGCGGCTATCTTTTGGGACAGGCTCAAGATATTCCCTCAAAAACAGTGTTTGTCCTTAATTTACAAGACACAGCTACAACGGCAGGAGTTCCTTTTGAATCCGTAAAAACAACCGCTACGCATGAGCTGCTTCATGCTATTGGATTATACCATACATTTGATAATGATGGACCTTTGACATTCGAAAAGTTCCATACAGATAATATTATGGATTACTATTCTCAGTCTACAGCAATTATAGCAAAGCAAACGTATAAATGGCAATGGGATATATTAAAAAAAATGATTTAATTATGAAAATAATTTTTATATGGATTTTGCTGTCATTCTTTAATTGTAGTGAAAGCAATAAAGAGAAATCTGTTTCCAACCAAAATATAACTCCATCAGTAAACACCAATTTACAAATGACAAAATTTGATATTGCAAAGTATGAAGCTAATATAAAGAAAGACCCCTCCTATGAAGGATATGCCAAGGATAAGGATACTTATGTGAAGCAGTATCACATTATTAAGGATGGCTATGTAGAAGAAACCTATACAAAAAGTCTTGTACAAAACTATGTGGAAGAAGTTATTACCCATAATAGAATCAGAGATATCTATACCTTTGACAATACAGGTACATTACAGTCTGTTAAACATTATTTCGGGAACAATTTAGAGATCGGAAAATGGGAGTATTACCAGAATGGAGCTATTGTAAAGACCGAAGATAAAGATGAAAATTATGCATTTGATCTGAATAAGGTTTTGAAATATGGTAAAGATAAAAAGGTAGATTTTACTAAAAATGGAGAAATCTCAAGATCCCAATCCAAAAAATACAATGCCTATGTCTGGGAACTCAACTGGAATACCGGAAAAATGGCTGGTGACGGAGAATCTTATTTATTTAAAAAAGCAATTCTTAATGGCAATACAGGCGCTGAGCTAAGTGTAACAGAATATACATTGAATCCGCTTGCACGTTAGATTTGAACTTATTGTACAGATAAAAACATTATTTTAGGAGTATTCTTTTTTATCATAGGATGTAAAGATAAAACAGCAGTTACGAACAATCAAAATATCATTCAGCTATGAGTAGGACGAGAATCGTAAAAGGAACATATACCAAAATATCTCAGGAGGGACACAGCATGTATTCCAAGGAAAACATCATTACCAGCGCCGGAGAGTCTGTAACCGAAACCGGAGAAGCAAATGGTATAAAATATGGCGGTCCTAAAAGTCCACCCAAGTCTGAAAAAAGAATCATTGATGTGGTAATGTTTGTAGCCGGAACTACAGACCCTGTGAATACGGCAGGTCTGAAACATCAGGCCAATACGAATTATTGGAGAAGCAGCCAGAATAATTTCTGGAACAAGATAAAAGATATAAAACCACAGTTTTTAGATCTCCATATTGAAGGAGACTTTTTCAGCTGGTCAGGAGATAACGATACGAAAGAAAGAAATCTTGCTGCAGAAAGGCTGTTGAATTTGTTTTTGAGAGTATATAAATTCTGGAAAAATCAGGAAGTTCATATCCATTTAATTGGACATTCTCATGGTGGAAATGTTATCAATCAGTTTACAGAGCTTATAGCAACGGATGCAAAATATCCTAAGCCTTGGAAAGTAAAGAGCATTACCTATTTATCTACTCCTTTTTTCAAGAAAAAACACCAGCTTAATCATAGTAAACTGCATAAAGAATGTAAGATCATTAATGTACATAATGAATATGACCTTACCCAGCAGCTTATTGCAGATTTCAGCTTAGTAAATCTGGAAATTTTTCTGAGAAACTTTCAAATGAAAAGCTTCCAGACAGGATTGGATACCCTAAAATCGGTAGATACCTCTGCGTTTAAACATTTATTGAATGTATGGATCAATGATGATACCGAGGGACCACAACTTTGGAGAGAAACAGCCACAGGATTAGCAGGTATAAACCAACTTACCGTAGAGTTCATCAATTACCTTGAAAATATAAAGCCAAGTAAACCCAACCTGACAAAGGAAATGGATCAGTTTATCAATGTATTGAAGATCTTCCAACACTGGACCTTTACAAGCCATGCTACTTTTAATAGAAATAGCCGAAACCGTACCGGAGGCTATGGAAGACCGGAATTTTTTGCAGATCTGGACCTTGCATCAGGAATCGGCGCTATTAACAATCTTTTCAGTATAAAAACAGGCGTTACCGATAGTTATATACTCAACTTTTTAGCTAAGGTTTTTGCCGCTGAAGCTGGTATTACAGATAGTATTGAAGTTACCTCCTGGACACCGGTACATCAAACAAAAGGACTTCCCATCTTAGATGTCAATATTACAACCAGCGATCCTTATCATACCAGAAATAAAAAATTGGTATCCAAGAGGTTTATATCAAGTACTTCAAAAGCGGTTCAAAATAATAATCTTCAGGAAGTATTGATGAGGTTGCTAAGCCAGTTTGTAAAACCGAATAAAGTAAAATATGTAACTTATGCCCTACATGGAGCAGAAATGTACTTTACAGGTCAAATAGATGCCCAGATTAAAATATTAAGAAAAAATCTGGAGGTTTATATTGATCTTGTGAAACAATACAATGCCGATTTGGTGACAGAAAAAGATGAGCGGGAAATTTCAGATATGATGAAAAGACCGGGGACGGTTCCATATTTGGCTATGGCTTCACACAGTTTAAGCCATACTCAGTTCTGGCCACAGGTAGAGGAGGGGTTAAAGAATGCGTTCAGCTCTGGTAAAAACCCAGGTTACAAAAAAAAATAGTACAACAATGAGATTATTAAAATCATTTTTTATTGAATTTTTAATTCTTTTTTTATTCGTTAATATTGTAATAGTTCTTTTCTTGTTTATTGATATTCCAGAAGTACAATTTAACTTAAAGTCTGTTTCAAATATTATATTGAGATTTGGAATTATATTTTCAATTCCTGTTTCCTTAGTGATAACAGGGAGCCATTTTCTCTATAGTAAAATTGCTAAAAATACCTTTTTAAAAATCTTAATCATCATCATCGCACTGGTTTTGTTGTATATCTTATACTATATTTTTTACTGGTATGTAGGAATTAGTGGTTTAATAGATGATCCTTTTGCCCAATAAGGTCTCATGACTTTGAGAAAGATTAAAATGAAAGCATATTCATAGTAAATCATGAATGTAAAAGGTATTAAATAACAGTAAAGTAATGAAGAAAGTAAGTCTTTTGCTCTTAATGGGGCTATCAGTTTTAGCCTTTGGGCAAACAACCCGGGAAATCATCAAGGATCTTGACGGAGACTCCATAAAAGATACTATTCGTATTGATAGTGATAGCCGTACCCTTATTTGCTTCTTATCTACCCAAAAATTTAAAAAGATACAAAGCGGTGTCATTCAGAAATTGAATTTCGGAAATACATTGGAACCTACAAAAAAAGGATTTGAATTTTGGAATGATTTCGACAGGTCAGGTTTTAGATGTGTTTTTGAATACGATACCAAGGCAAAGAAAATGCGGTTGGTGCAAATGAGAAGAATTGATGATATCTTAAGTTTCGATTATGGAGACGAAGCAAAAGGAGAGTCAAGGGTAAACCTTATCACCAATGAGTATATTGGAAACTTTTATAGAGTATCCCACGGAAAACTACAAAAAATGCCAACCATTAAAACAAAAATGACTTTTCCAGTTACTTATCTGGAAACATTTGGCGATGCCCTCTGTTTTGATTATGAGGAGAAATGCCTGGCTTTATATAAAGAAAACGAAAAAAAATAACCAAGTTAACTGAACTAGACAACCATGATTGCCAATGAATAATATAACGACTCATTTAAAATATTTCTCAAAATTATCTGCTGTATTTATCTTTAGCATATTAAAAATCTATGCAATAGGAATTCTCTCTACGGTCATCACCTTTACATTAGGAATTTATCTTTTGGCTAACAGTTTGGGCTCATCTTTAGGACATAGCGGTGCCCTTGCGTTTTTGGTAGCAACAGTAATGGCTAAACCGGTATCAGCAGGTCTTTTCTATGTATTAATGATTATCGCACCATTTTGTACTGCCATTTTTGCTACAAAATATGCAATGTCGAGGATTATCAGTAGACTGTTACAAGATCATTCAAAGACAATTTTAATTCCGGTCATAGATAAAATTCTTGATAAATTTAAAACAAATCAGCCAATAGTAGTCCGTACAAGTGCAGATTATGCCCTGGCTAAGGTTAAACTTTTGAACGAATTCAAAAATGGTTCAGAAAACAAAATACTTAAGCGGATCCTTGGCTATGCCTTGAAAAAAGTAAAGTTTGATGAGCTGAATCTAGGCGATGAAAATACCAACTTCTATGGCATTATAAAAACCACCCTGATTGAAAAACTACATGAACTGGCAGAACCTTCAGCCATGATATTTTATATCTACATTGGGCTTCAATGGCTGAGTTTGGTCTTAATATACTTTTTAAATATATAAGAATATAATGCCTTAGCGGTATTAATTAGGATTTTATTTTTGTCTGGAAACAGATGATTTAGATAAAAAAATACGGTTATTACTTCTCTAATTGAAGAATTAACTATCTTTATAACATTTAGAATAAAATATTTAATTTTAGCAAAACAAAGAGAACACCTTTTGATTCATAGATCACCAATGATGAAAAAGTAGAGGTTCCAAAACATCAAATAACCTGAATAAGATCATAAACAGAACGCAAATATATTAATATAAGAAAAATTATAAATGGGAGTACTAGTAACCAACGAAACAGTAAAACAGCTATTTCATATTGCTCAGTCGATAGCGAAGGAAAATTATAATGCCACCTACGGAGGTCCGCATATTTTGCAGGCCTTAATGCATAAAGATATTGGTCTTAATGAGTTTTTAAAGAACATAGATAAAGATCCCGGCTATTTCTACGAATGGGCCGATGTTCGTATTGAAGAATACCCTAAAACAAATCATCTTCCCGACGAAGTAGCTCAGGATGATGCGGTAGATACTCTTATAGAAGAAGCAGATGATATCCGATTAAAACTAGGATTGGATGAGGTTACGCCTATCTGTATTCTTACAGCCATTGTAAAACCTCAGGTTGTATTTTCATTGCAACAACTAAAGTCTCTTCCTTTAAGAGAACATGATATTTTTAATCTGTACAGAAAAGATACCCCGTTTGCAGTTTCAGAAAACGGTGATTTTGCATCATTATTTTCAAATGGATCAGACTTTACAGATTCATCATTTCCATCCATTAAAAGCTATTGTGTAGACAGAACAGCACAGGCAAGAAATGGAAGTCTGGAAAATATTATCGGTAGAGATAAAGAACTCAGAATGCTGGTTGAAATCCTTTGCCGTAGAAGCAAACCAAACGTAATCATCATTGGAGAGCCGGGCGTTGGAAAAACAGCATTGGTTGAAGGCTTTGCCATTGAAATCACAAAAGGAAATGTTCCGGAAATGCTTAAAAATGGTACCCTTTTAGAACTGGACACCGGAGCACTACTGGCAGGAACTTCTTATAAAGGAGAAATAGAAGATCGTCTGAAAAAAGTAATCAACGAATGCAAGAAAATTGAAAAAGCAATTCTTTTCATTGATGAAATTCATACACTTTTAGATCCAAAGGGAAGCATTGGAAACGTAGCCAATTTATTAAAGCCGGAATTGGCAAGAGGGGAAATCACCGTAATTGGAGCCACTACTCAGGAGGAATACAGAAAGATTATTGAGCCGGAACAGGCATTTAACCGTCGTTTTGAGGTATTAACCGTTAATGAGCCGGATGAACAGACCTGTGTGAAAATGATTGACGTGCTTCTTGATGGGTACAAAAAGCACCACGGTATCGAAGTGGAAAAAACATCCATTCCGGAATGTGTACGTTTAGCAAAAAGATATGCAAAAGGTAAAAAATTACCAGATGCAGCAATTGACTTGCTGGACAGAACAATGGCCGCCATCAAAATGCTGGATGAACTTTCCGAGAAAGAACTTGGAAGTTGGAAAGAAAGTTACGATGCTATTTTACAAGAAGAATTTCTCGATAATAAAGATAAAGCAGACGAACTGATCTGGACATACAATTTATTGAGAGACAAAATAAGCCCTATTTTATGGGGATCACTAAGTGAGCAGCCTGCAATTGATAACTCAATGCCTGTAGATCAGATTCAGAAGATTATTGAAGATACCTATACTGAACTGTTACAACATGCTGCCCAAAAAAGAGAAAAAGTAGACCGTCTGGAGCTGGCTGCTGTAATGGCTGCTAAAACCAATATTCCAATTGGAAAGATTCAGGCTCAGGAAAAAGAAAAACTCCTGAATATGGAATCTCTACTATTAAATAGAGTAGTAGGACAGGATCATGCATTGAAAATCCTTTCTGATGCCATTGTTGAAAACCGAAGCGGATTAAATAAACCAGGCCAGCCAATTGGCTCATTCTTCCTTTTAGGACCTACCGGAACAGGAAAGACAGAACTTGCAAAATCAATGGCAGAATTATTATTCAACGATGAAAAGGCAATGGTTCGTTTCGATATGTCGGAATTTAAAGAAGAACATTCAGCGGCATTATTATACGGAGCGCCTCCGGGATATGTAGGTTATGAAGAAGGAGGTATGCTGGTTAATAAGATCAGACAACAGCCTTATACGGTTGTTTTATTTGATGAAATTGAAAAAGCTCACCATTCCGTTTTTGATGTATTTCTTCAAATTATGGACGAAGGAAAAGTACATGATAAACTTGGAAAAGAGGGAGATTTCAGCAATGCTTTGATTTTATTCACTTCCAATATCGGAAGCGAGGAAATCGTAAAACAGTTTGAAGAAGGAAAAATTCCGGAATCATCCTCGCTGATGCAGATCATGTCTAATTCAGGAAAATTCAGACCTGAATTTCTAGCCAGAATCACAGAGATTATTCCTTTTGCACCCATCACAGAATCTATTGCAGAAAGAATTTTCAATATCCAGCTGAAATCACTTCATACTTCATTAACAAGATTAGGAATTGCCTTAAAGATCACTGATGATGCCGTAAGAAACCTTGCATTGGGCGGATTTAGCAGTAAATATGGAGCCAGACAAATCTCCGGAGTGATTCGTGCACAATTGGCAAGACCTATTTCTAAAATGATTGTAAGAGAAGAAGTGAAATCCGGACAGACCATTTATGTAGATTGGAATAATGAAGAAGAAAAGCTAAGCTGGAAAGTAGACTAAATTATAAAATGAAAAGGCTGACTAGCACATTTGCTCTTAGCCTTTTTACTTTTTTGCTATTAATACATTTAAGATGAAAACTATTGTCAAAAATATCTTTACAAGTGTCATGCTTTTAGGAACTGTTGTTTTAGTAAACGGACAGTTTCTAGCTGCTTCAGATACTTCGGAAAGTAGTGTGAGAAAATATCAGGGAATTATTAATTCCAATAAGGATCTTGTTGAGTTTATTGAGCAACTGCTCATGCAGAAAGGACTTCCCAAGCATTTAAGAAACCTTGCCCTGATTGAATCACACTTTAACAGAAATATTACCTCAGGAGCGGGAGCAGTAGGTATCTGGCAGCTTATGACAGCCCATGCCAATCAGTATGGCCTTTCAGAACAGAATCGGACAGACGTTTATAAAAGTACAAAAACAGCTGTTATTTCCTTGGCTAACCTTTACAAAAAATATAACAACTGGGTAACCGTAGTTGCAGCTTACAATTGTGGTGAAGGAAATATTGCAAAAGCTATGCAGGCAGCAGGTTCCACTCAATATCACGAATTTTCCCAATATCTTCCCGGAGAAACAATTAATCACGTAAAAAAATATCTGAATGCCTGTTATGCAACAGGAGAACTTCAGAGTGTTTTAAGTAATTACAACTCTTCGCGTATCAATAAAATTTTCTTTGAAGAGGGAAACAGAAAGGTGACAAGTGCAGCACTTTCCGAAACAGAAATCAATGCTGGATTTAGTTTAAAGGTAATTGCTGATGAACTTGATGTGGAAGTGAATGAAATTCTTGCCTGGAATCCGGGAATTACAGAAGAATTACAGAAAAAAGGAGAAAGTTCCTTTTATCTTCCCGTAGATTTGATGCCTGATTTTCTTCTAAGAAAAAATAAAATTCTTACCAGATCTATAAAAGAGGGAAATAGTTTTCAGCAGTAAGTCTATTTAGACATGAAAAATAAAGATTGCCGCACTTTTAGTGACGGCTTTTTTTATGCTTATTTTGGATTTGTTAAAGCATGCTAAATTCTATTAAAAGATCATAATATTTCTCACTGGTGTGGAAAATGTCTATTGTTTTAAGGGGTTTGTGCTATTTGTAAATCCTTTATTTTAAGGTGTTTTAATGGAGTTATTAAATCTAATGTCGTAGAATTACTACAAAAAGTAGTAGAACTACTACAATTTTTCAGATTTATGTTTAAAAGTTTTTTTTACCAAGAAAGACCCTATATATTTGCTACACAATCACCGAATCACAAAATATTACTAACGATTAAAATTTACAAATCATGGCAGAAAGAAATTCGAGAGGAATCTTAAAATTCAACAACGGAGAAGGACAGAAATTATTAAAGATGAACTACAGCGTAGCTAGATCTACAGACGTATCAGGACGTGTAGCATCAGATCCTTCTAACGCATTAATCAAGGTTACAGTAGAAGCTACTGAAAAATCTGATATCCTTGAAAGCTTACTAAACGGAAAATATAAGCCTACAGTAGGAGAAATTGTATTTAACAAGTCTCACGAAGAAGGAACACTAATCACTTTGAACTGGCAGAACGGTTATGTAATTCAGCATGAAGTAGATTTCGATGCAGTTGATAGCAACAGTATGTTGATCAGCTTCGTAATCAGTGCTGAAACAATTGACTACGGTACTTCTCAGTACGCTGGACTGTGGCCTTCATCAGGTAAATAAGCCTATTCATCATCTTAGTAAAAATAAAATTGGTACAGGACAGCACTCGCAAGAGTATGCTGTTCTGTTTTTTCATATAGGGAATAAAGAAAATGCTGTCTTAGAGAAAGACCATGAGATTACCTTATATTTTTTGATTCTGTATATGCTGTACTATCAGCAGTTTATTTAATATTTAACTTAAACACAAAACGCTATGTTTCAGGATGACAAAACAATTAAAGTAGAAAGCCTAAAGAATGGCAAAGAGCAGTTGAAAAATACAGCCAATGAGAATGTTGCCAAAAAAGCAGAAGAAAAAATGAATAAGGCGGGCGAGAAAGTTAAAAAAGCAGCAAAAGTAGGACAGCAGGGTATGAGTGCTGTACAAGGTGCTAATATGTTTATGAACCAAACTATGGTTCCCAATAACCCTGATATCATTGAAAATAAAGTGTGGGCCAAGCAGCCAACATCAAAAATACATAATATTGAAGCTATTGCGGAAAGTTTTATCGCCGGTATCAACCGTGTTGTAAAATTAGATGTGGTTGTCGAAGGGAAAATCATCAAGCATTTCAAACATTTTAAATTGGTACAGAGCGCAGCCAAGCATCATGAATTTAGCCTGACATTGGCGCATGATACTTTGGGAAGTGCAGAAAACCATAATTTAGATGAGGCACAGAATTTTCTGGGGAAAAGAATTACGGTTGTCTTCAAATATAAAGATATTGACAAAGGTGCTGAACGTAACTTTGTAGGGGTGGTTACAGAAGTAGGATTCAGTCAGGAAAAAGGAAGCCTTGGAAATATTGTCCTTAAAGGGTACAGTCCTACTGTGCTTTTGGATGCCGCGCCCCATATCCAAAGTTTTGGAGGAAACCAGCCGGTCAGCCTGAACAGTATTGCAGATCATGTGATAAGGGAAGGACTGGGACAAAATAAATTTGACTTTAGAGTGGATGCCCAGCATGGAAACGTTTCCTACAGCTCCCAATATGAAGAAACCCACTATAACTACCTTGCAAGAATGGCTGAAGCCTATGGTGAGCAGTTTTACTATGATGGAGAGGTTCTTCATTTTGGAAAACTTCCACCTCAGGAAAAGCCTGTGAAATTAACCTACGGAAGCAGTGTAAATGATATTGCGATCACTATGAAAGCCCAACATGTAAGCCCAACTTTCTATGGTTACAACAGCAGCAAACATGAAAAACTGACTGCGGGAAGTTCTAAGATCAACCATACCTCAGACATTGCAAGACGTGCTTACGAAATATCAGAAAGAACCTTTACAACTCCTTCTTTAAGAGTGGCTCCAATAAAAGCTTCTTCTTTTATGGATATTGATGCATCCCAAAAAGGAACTGCAGGAAGTAAGGCTTCGGGGGTTTTTATCACCTCAGGAACAACCACTGTACCTTTCCTATATCCTGGATGTACCGCAGATATTGAAATGCGTAAGTCAGACAGTAATGAAACCTCCTACTTTACCAAACTGATGATTATGGAAGTCACTCATGAAGTAGATGCCAGAGGGTATTATGACGGAAAATTTGAAGCTATTGCAGCAGATACAGGATTTATTCCACGTCCGGAATTCGAAACGCCAAGAGCGGAAGCACAATTTGCAAAAGTAATTTCCAATACAGATCCTCAAAACCAAGGAAGAGTTCAGGTACAGTTTGACTGGCAAAGCGGACAGGATATCACAGAATTCATCCGAGTAATGTCTCCCGATGCAGGAAGTAGTGACAAAGTAAGTAAAAACCGCGGCTTCATGTCTATTCCTGAAGTAGGTGACCAGGTTATCATCAATTTCGTACATCAACATCCTGACCGTCCGTTTGTGATGGGAGGAATGTTCCATGGTGGTATTGGCGGCGGAGGCGGTACCGGAAATAATGTAATGAGTCTAAGCAGTAAGAGTGGAAATATTATCCAGTTTCACGACGGATGCGGGATTGAAATTAAAGACCGAAATGGAAACCATGTTACCTTGAGTGGTACAGGAAATATTAAGACAGAGGTGAGTAATGACAGCGCTGAGGAAATAGGGAATGACAGTACCGTGAAAATTGGAAATAATAGTACAGTGAATGTAAAATCCAAAAGCACTCATACTGTAGGGGAAAACCAAAGTGTTCTTACAATGGGAAGCGATGGCGTAATTGATTTATCTGGAAAAAAATCTGTTAAAATAAAGGTCTCAGACACTAGTTATATTGAAATTACAAGTAATAAAATTATCATCGAAAGTGATGTTATTGAAATAAAAGGGAAAAATTCATCATCAATAAACGGAAGCGGCAATGCAAAAGCGGTCTTCAACGGAAGTACTGTAATTGAAGGAAAACCTGTAGACATAAACTAGTGTAGAATGGAATTGATAAAACATAAAATTCAGAAGAAAGATACATTAGATTCTATTGCTGAGAAATATAAAATTACAATCAACGAACTTAAAGATTTTCATAATCAACATTGTGGAATTACCCAGAAAATTATTGATGTTCTTCCAGCGCATTTAGAATTTGTTTTTTTGGAAAGTAAAGTTGAAGAAAGTAAAGAAAAAGTTTCAGAAAAATTTACAGAAAGACAGTTAAAATATAGATGTGAACAGAACGTATTTACTTATATTAATAAAGTTCCGGTTTCAAATGCTACTACCAAAAGAGATTACCTCGTTGAATTAAAAATACTTGAAGAAAAACTTTTCGTAAAAGTAAAACTATTGGATAATATTTTAGAAGTTAATCCAAGCACTTATGCCGAGGCAGCCAATATAATCGCTCAGCTGGATGTAATAAAATGCAACGATGTTATCTTACAGGTAAACGAAACCGATGGAAGCATTCTTAGAATTGTTAATCATTCGGAGATTATTAAAGGCTGGGAAAAGAAAAGAGCAGAGTTTGAACAGAATAGTGTGACGTTGGATAGTCAGGCAAAAAAAGAAGTAAAGAATTTTATTAATCTTATTGATGATCAGATTTTAAATGAAGAAAATCTTATCGATGATTATAAAGGAAAAATGTTTTTCGATATTTACTTCAATAAATTTTTAGCCAACAGTCCTGATAAATTGGATTCATATCAAACTGTATTTAGATCACAGCTGTTTGAAGGACAAAAGACAGACATTTCAATCCGACAGGATGTGTTGGATCAAAATGGAGACCTGCTAACGGTACGAAAAGTAAGTGAAACTTTAAGTAAAGATACTCAGAGAGCAAAAGAATTATATGATTTAAGATATAAACCCATGATTGGGTATCAGTTTTCATCCTATGAAACCAGCTATAGAGAAAGAAGTTCATACAATGAAAAAGAGAATTATCTTGAAGAAATGGACGTTACCATAATGGAGCAGATCAAAAATAATCTGGAATTAAGAATACATTATACTGTACGAAAAATAGAATAAAATGGCAGATTCATATATCATACAGGGAACCAATGTTATTTGCAGTAATATGCAGATACCGGGACCTAATAAAATTGGGTACTCAAGATCTGGACCCAATATTGTACACAAAGGGAAAAACCAATATTATCTAACTGTTGTAGACAAGAGTTTAGAAGAATCTTTTAAGTGTAAAATGGCTGCAAAGAAATGGGGTGGGCTGGCAATGCTTTGTGTTGGTATTGCTATTGTGGGAGCTATAGCCTTAACTGTTGCAACAGGAGGAGCCGCTGCACCGTTTTTACTGGCAGCAGCAGTTGCTTCAGAAGCAGCAGTTGCAATTGCTGTCGGGGCAGCAGTTGTAAGTGTGGGAATAGGCATTTATAAAGAACATACAGATTGTAAAGCATTAAAAGAGTCTCCAGATTGGGAGGATGGCCATAGCCAAGTACTTTTTCAAAAACAAAAAGCCTTATTGAATAGTTCTTTTATGACCTGTAAACAAGGAGGAAAAGTTCAACTGATTGTAAGTGATATTGTAGCTTTGGAAGCAGGAAAACTGATAAGCTCAAATAATACCAAAGAAATTCTGATACAGTTTGGAAGTCAATTTTTAGGTGGTGTTGTAGGGGGTCTTACAGGAGGAGGATCTGTACCTGGCGTGGTTATGACAATAGGCTTTTACATGAAATTTGAAAGCGGGGAATCTAATCAGCAGCCTAACCTAGGAGATGATGTAAAAAATTCAGGAATACAGTATGGAGGAGGAATTGCAGAAGGAGCTACTAAAGGAGGCTATCAACATGGAATGTCTAAACTGGAAGCTTGGGTTTGGAAAAACGTCATGTTCTCAAGAATTTTAAACGGGGCTTCCCAAGAATCTATAGATTCAGCAGCCAATATGTGGGGAATGGCAGCCAATGCTCCTGGAGCTATTTGGAAAGACTTTGCTAAATCAGCAGGGTTAGGTTTTGGAGGAGCTATTGTAGGCTTTGCCATAGATCAGGGAGCCAATGCTTGGGAAAGAAGTTATGAACTTGATACTGCGGAACAAATAGATAAATTTGATATAAAAGATAGTGAAAATAACATAGGAGTTATTGCTACAAAAAAATAATATATGAAAGGCGCGAAATTTGGGTACATTTTAGGATTAATAATAGGAATTCCTCTTTTTGCTTACGGAGTTAATCATTTCTTTTTTAAAGGAAACAATGCAACTGACATTGAAGTTAATGTTTATCTCCAGAATAGTAAAATCGAGACCTTCACAGTAGATAAATGGATTGATGATGGATATGAGCAGTATGTGGTTGGTTTACAAAGAGGAGCTAATTCAGCTGCATTGCATTGGTTTACATTTTATGATAAAAGTACAGGGAAGTATTTTAATTTATATATGTTTAGTTATTTGGAAAACAATCAGCAAGGAAGCCAAAGGGTAAGTGATTTAAGACATATTAAAAGCAATACTACATTTACTGCCTTTATAAATCAAGACCAATTAAAAAGTCTGGTGTATGGAACAAAAGATAATCCGGTTCCTGCTTGGGGGAAAGATTTATTAGAGTATAATGGAAACGTCCATAAAAATATTGAACGAGAGGCTAAAACATTCCATATAAGCCCTGAAACCAATGCTATATTCATCCAACAGTATTTATCACGCTTTATGCCTAAAGATGAATATAAAGTTATGTTTAAAAAATAAATGAGAAGATCATCAGTTGGTTATATAATAGGATTAGTTATAGGAGTTCCGTTGTTTGCATTATGCATAAATTATTTCTTTTTCACAGGTAATGGAGCAACCAATATAGAAGTTGAAAAATATCTTATGAATAGCAAGCAAGAGACTTTTACAGTAAATAGCTGGTTGAAAAAAGGGAAGAAGCAGTATATTGTTGGATTCCAACGGGGAGCTAATTCAGCTTTTTTAAAATGGTTTACTTTTTATGATTCCAATAATCAAAAATATTTTAATTTATATGTTTTTGATTATTTAGAAGACAATCAGCAAGGCAGGCTTAGAATTGATTTCTTATATGAAATAAATAATACAACAAAATTTACAGCGTATGTTAATCAGGAACAATTAAAAAATCCGGCATACGGAACAAAGGATAATCCTGTACCTATTTGGGGGAAAGATTTATTAGAATTTAATGGAAGATTAAATGAAAGTATAGAACTTGAAGCTAAAACATTTCATGTGAGCCCTGAAACCAATGCTATATTTATTCAACAGTATCTATCACGCTTTATGCCTAAAGATGAATATAAAGCAATGTTTAAGAAGTAAATGAAAGCTTTCAATAAGTTGCATAATTAACTTAACTATAAAACACTGCTATTTGCTTTAAACCAAACACCAAATTTTGAAACTTAAAGTCAATAAATAGATGAGGTTTAAATGATCTATTTTACTATTATAAAGTAAATTTTATGATGGGATATATCTCTTAATGGTGTAATAATTAATGTTTTATTGCTATTTTTTAATTATGGCTAAAATATTTATTAATAAGGAATTATACACGTGTTTAAGTCTATTGTCGTAGAATTACGACACGAAATCGTAGAACTACTACAATTTTTCAGATTTCCTCTCAAAAGCTTTTTTTTCATTTACAACGGCTTTATCTTTGTTCTACAATTATTGAATAACAAATATTATTAACGACTAAAATTTACAATCATGGCAGAAAGAAATTCAAGAGGAATTTTAAAATTCAACGGAGGAGAAGGACAAAAATTATTAAAGATGAACTATAGCGTTTCTAGATCTACAGACGTATCAGGACGTGTAGCATCAGATCCTTCTAACGCATTAATCAAGGTTACAGTAGAAGCTACTGAAAAATCTGACATCCTTGAAAGCTTACTAAACGGAAAATATAAGCCTACAAAAGGAGAAGTTACTTTCAACAAATCTCACGAAGAAGGAACATTAATCACTTTGAACTGGGAAAATGGATATGTAATTCAGCACGAAGTAGATTTCGATGCAGTTGATAGCAACAGTATGTTGATCAGCTTCGTAATCAGTGCTGAAACAATTGACTACGGTACTTCTCAGTACGCTGGACTTTGGCCATCATCTGGTAAATAAGCCACAACACTTAAAAAAACAAATCAAGACAGTATACTCATTCATTGGGTATACTGTTTTATTTTGCAGTAAAAATATATTAAAAACTAAAAAATGCTTAAACAAATTCTACTTATTCTAGCGATAACAATATCCTCAATTTCCTTACATGCACAAAATAATCCTACCCTATATAAGGGAACAGTTAACGGAAAAATGCCGGTAACATTATTTATAGAAGCCATAGAAAATGGTTGTGGCGGAGACCCTTACTACAATGCGATGTATCGCTATGAAAAAGTAAGCAATTGGTTGCAGCTTAATGTTACAGAAGGAGCGAAGCAGCAGTTTGCAATGGTAGAAGAGAGCTTTACAGGGTTAATGATTTTAAAGAAAAACGGAGATATGATGAATGGAACATGGATAAGCCCAGATGGTAAAAAACAGATTCCTGTAGAATTGAAAAAAGTGACCATAAGTAAAAAAGAAATGGAAAGCTATCAGGACAGAATGGAAAAACTAAACTATGAAAACCATGACTGTTAATTTTATTACTAATGGCCAGAAGCTAGAGCTGGAACCCTTAATCCTATATCCTGTATTTAGAAATTTACTTCCTCGAAACGCTCCTTACAAATAGCAAATTATACTCCTATTTTCTTATATTTGTTCATTATAGATAATATGGACGCAACACAAGATAAAAGGCTGTTTCTCATCGATGCCTATGCGATGATTTTCAGAGGATATTACGCATTGATCAGGAATCCGAGATTAACCAGTAAAGGACTGGATACTTCCGCGATTTTTGGTTTTACCAACTCATTGATCGAATTGATCAGAAGAGAAAAGCCGAGCCACTTGGCTGTGGTTTTTGATGTGGGAAGAGCAAGCGTAAGAACCGATGACTTCGCAGATTACAAAGCCAATAGAAGTGAAACTCCTGAAGCCATTAAAATTGCTGTTCCATACATTCACAGGATTCTGGAAGGAATGCATATTCCTATTCTGGGCGTAGAAGGATATGAAGCAGATGACGTAATAGGTACCATTGCCTGCAAAGCAGAAAAAGAAGGATACACTACTTTTATGGTAACTCCGGATAAAGACTTTGCACAGCTGGTAACAGATAAAATCAAGATTTATAAACCTGGTTTAAAAGGTGGAGATATTGAAATTCTCGGTGTAGAAGAAGTCAAGGCAAAATATGAAATTGAAGATCCTAAGCAGGTTATAGATTATTTAGCCATGATGGGTGATGCCGTAGATAATATCCCTGGGCTGGATGGCGTAGGAGAAAAGACCGCCATGAAATTCCTGAAAGAATTCGGAAGCATTGAAAATCTACTGGCAAATACCGACACGCTGAAAGGAAAGCTTAAAGAAAAAGTAGAAGCCTCTGCTGAACGCGGAATTTTGTCCAAAAAACTAGCAACCATCATCTGTGATGTTCCCGTAGAATTCCATCAGGAACAATACGACCTTGAAACTCCGGATTTTGAAAAAGTAAAGGAAGTTTTTGAAGAAATTGAATTCAGAAGATTATATGAAAACCTTTACCGAGCTTTTGCTTCTGCACCTGTAGAAACTGTGGTAGAAACTGAAGTAGAAGTAAAGCAGACGCCAACAAGCGCTGAGGTAAAAGGACAGGCAATGCAGCTTGATCTTTTTGCCAACTTTGAAGAACTAGATCAGGCTACTACCACAAAGTCCTCCATTGAACACAATGATCATCTTTATCAGTTCATAGATAATCCAAAGGCTCAGAGAAAACTGGTAGAAAACCTATTGAAACAGAAATCTGTTTGTTTTGATACAGAAACAACATCGTTAAATGAGCTGGAAGCAGAACTGGTGGGAATGAGCTTTTCCTACAAAAAAGGACTGGCATATTATATTCCACTATCTGAAGACAGAAATGAAGTTCTGCAGACTTTGGAAATTTTCAGGCCATTTTTTGAAAAAGAAGACCTGCTGAAAATTGCCCACAACTTAAAATTCGATTATAAAATATTAAAGCAGTACAACATCACTGTTAAAGGTGCCATGTTCGATACCATGATTGCCCACTACCTGTTGAATCCGGACGGAAGACACGGTATGGATTATCTATCAGAAGTATACCTGAATTACAAACCTGTTTCCATTGAAACCATCATCGGAAAGAAAGGTAAAAAACAAGGGAACTTTAGAGATGCTGATCTGAGAACCCAGACAGATTATGCTGCGGAAGATGCAGACGTAACATTCCAATTGTACGAGTTATTTGCTCCACAATTGAAAAAAGAAAATCTGGAAGAACTTTTCTACAACATAGAAATGCCTCTGATGGAAGTACTGGCCAAAATGGAACTGACTGGGATTTCTCTGGATGAAAAATGGCTGGCTCAGGAAAGTATTGATCTTGAAAATGATCTGAAACAATTAGAAACTACGATTTTTGAACTTTCAGAAGAAGAATTCAACATGAATTCGCCAAAACAATTGGGTGAAATTTTGTTTGAAAAGATGCAGCTTGATCCAAAGGCAAAGAAAACAAAGACCGGACAGCACGCTACCTCAGAAGATGTACTTCAAAAATTGGCCTCAAAACATGAGATTATCAAGCATATCCTGGAATACAGAACCTACCAAAAGCTAAAATCAACCTATGTAGATGCTTTACCGTCACAGATTGATAAGCAAGATAACAGGGTGCACACCAACTTCTCACAGACTACAGCTGCTACAGGCCGTTTGGCTAGTGTGAATCCTAATTTGCAGAATATTCCGATCAGAACCTTGAGAGGACAGCAGATTCGTGGAGCTTTTGTTTCAGGAGATGGAAAGAAGATTATTTCTGCCGATTATTCACAGATTGAGCTTCGCCTTATCGCTGAAATTTCAGGAGAAGATAATATGATCAAGGCTTTCCAGGATGGTGAAGATATTCACGCTTCTACGGCAGCTAAACTATTTAAAATTCCTTTGGAAGAGGTTTCTAAAACTCAGAGAAGCCAAGCTAAAACAGTAAACTTTGGTATTATCTACGGTCAGGGTGCTTTTGCATTGGCAGAACAAACCGGATTGTCTCGTACTGAAGCCAAGCAGATGATTGAAGCTTATTTTGAAACCTATCCGAAATTGAAAGAATACATGGCAGAACAGGTTAATAAAGCCCGTCAGATAGGATATGTAGAAACAATTTTAGGAAGAAAACGTCACTTAAAAGATATTAACTCCAACAATTTTGTTGTAAGAGGGCACGCAGAAAGAAATGCGGTAAACGCTCCGGTTCAGGGAAGTGCTGCGGATGTTGTAAAACTGGCAATGATTAAAATCGATAGAGAACTGGATGAACAGCAATTAAAAACAAAAATGCTGCTTCAGGTACATGACGAATTGGTATTTGAATCCCCGATTGATGAAATTGAGTCTGCTTCAAAACTGATCAAAACTGAAATGGAAAATGCCTTAAAAACACAGGTTCCATTGTTGGTAGAGATTGGGGTAGGAGATAACTGGCTGGAAGCTCATTAATGAAAATATACTTTCAAATTTATCTTTGAACAATAAACGAAAACTTCCGCTAACGAGCGGAAGTTTTTTTTGAATATAATAGATTTATATTTCTCATGTATACCGAAACTGGATTAGAAAAATAGAAGTTAGTTACTAATGCATATTTACCTTAGTTGTATGAGGTGATAATTTGACTTTGATCGAAATAAAAACAAGATGCATCATAATTATGCCAGCAAGCTTGGTAGTGAGGGCCATCTCCATAATTTGAAGTATTTACATTATTAGGCTTCCCTCTCATATACACAAGCATTTCATATTCCATTCCAATCCAGATCTGATTTTTAGAAATGCTAATGCAATCTTTTCTTGACCATTCAGGGTGCTTTTTATGAATTTTTCCTGCTTTTGATTTTAAGAACTTTTCTTCTTCAATTTTTTCCTGCTTAATTATACTATCAATTTTTTGCTTATTTTTAATACTATCTTCCTTGGATAATTGCTGAGTTGCCTCAGTTGTAAAATTAGAACTGTCTTTCGTTCCAGAGCAATTTTTTACTAGAAATACGATAAATAAAATGCAAAAGAATAAGAATACAATGATTCCACACCCATTATTATTTTTTTTATGTGGATTAGAAGAGATCGGAGTGGGTGGTTGTTTTGGGGAATTATCTTTTTCTTTGATAGAATAGCCACATTGTGGACAAAAAACATCAGTATTATTGATTTGATTTTGACATCGTGGACATTTAATTAATGACATAATTATAATTTTTTGATGTACAAAAATATTTTGAACAATCGAAAATTATTTACGGTTAACCGTACTATGACATTAAATATTATCGAAATATAACGTAATGGAATTTAAGAATAGTAAGTAAAATACCTTGCTTTAAGAGGATTATTATAGCAAGGTATTCAAATTTATATTTCTAAGTATAGATCATTAAACATCAAATTCAATTTCACCTACATAATACAATTTGTTTTCTTCCCCGTCTACAGAAACAGGGTTAGGAATAACAAACCTACTGGCAAAAACGATTGTATTTACAGGGGTATCTAATCCCATTTTATTAAGTTTTTCCTCAAGGATTGGAAGCCATTGATCTGCATAAGAATATTCTGAAAACTTTTCGTAAAGTCCTAATCTTTCATCTTCAAATCCATATTCTATAAAATCATCATCAAACCACTTGATCCCTTGGGATTTTGCAAATTTTGAAACGTACTGATCATCATTTTCCTCTTCCAAGTAATAATTTTCATCCTCTTCTACAAAGTCATAAAAGTCCTCTTCATTTTTAAAATATCCCAGCCAGAAGTGAGAAGTTTCTTTGTCCATAATTTATTTTTGTTAATTTCTGAATTCTTTATTTGTTGTTAAAAAAGCAAGTTCAATACCTGCTTTTTTTATTTGAAATGTAATATTACAAAAGTTTTTTCTTGAAATCAATTTTTTCATAACAGTATAAAGTCAGAGAATCAAAAATAGTTCCGTAAATTTTTTTATTGTAATTTTATTCTTAGGTTAAAATATTTAAAAATGGAATTTCTTCAGGACCATTATGTAGTCCAAAACGAGCTGCTTCTTATTTTTATTTCCGTGATTCTGGGATTGCTGATTGGTGCTGAACGGGAATACCGCAACAAATCAGCGGGACTTCGTACATTTATTTTAGTATGTTTTGGTTCCTGTCTGTTTACCATACTTTCCATAAAAATAGGAGTAGCTAATCCTGATCGATTAGCAGCCAATATTATCACAGGGATAGGCTTTTTGGGAGCAGGAGTAATATTTAAAGGAGAAAATAAAATTGAAGGAATTACGACAGCAACTACCATTTGGGCAACTGCTTCAATAGGAATGGCTGTAGGTTCAGGATATGTCTATTTCTCACTTTTAGGAACAGCCTTGGTTTTGATGGTTCTGAGTGCACTAACTTATCTTCAAAGCTTCATTGATAACTATAATAAAGTAAGAGAATATAGAATTGGAGTAACAGATTCAATAGGTCTCAAGCACTGTGAAACTATTTTCAAAGAGCATCATTTAAAATATTTGATGATAAAGCAACAGTATACACAAGGGAATTTAACCGTTACCTGGAGACTTACCGGAAAAAATAGCTATCATGAAGAAGTTATCAAATGCCTGATAGAAGACCCTAAAATAATAGCTTATCAATTTTAATATAAAGCAAAAAAATAAAGGCCTAAGCCTTTATTTTTATTTTTTCTTGAATACATACAGATCTTTGTTAGGACCGTCAATTTCCTTACCGTCCATATCCAGCTGGATAAGTATGTTTTCGCCAACCTTATATTTATAGTTTGCTGTTTTTCCTTTTAAAGTAATAACACTTCCCGTAGCATCCCAGGTGAAAGATCCTTTATCCTGATTTTTCGAATTCCTTTCTAAGTATTCCTCAGTAATGCTAAATGTTTTATCATCATTCAACGTTAATGAAGTCTTGATTCCCGGACAATCTGCACAAGGAACTACTGCTTCATAGGTTCCGTTCCAGTCAAGAGAATTTTCAGAAGTGTCACCAGCAGCTGTTGGAGTTGCCTTTGTTATACTGTCTGTAGCGACTGTCTGAACAGCTGTTGCAGAATCTGTGGAAGTCCCTGAGGTTTCAACTGTTTCCTTTTTAGAACAAGAAGCAAGAAACAAAGCTGCTCCAATTCCCAAAATAAACATTTTGTTTTTCATCATAATAAATAATTGATTTGAAAATTAAACTGACTAGCAGTAAACAAAAACTGAGCCAAGGAAATGAGGAGAAAAATGAGTGGAGTATAAAGTAAATATAGATACGGAATAGCTATTTAATCCCTTGTAGATAGGATTTAAAGATTAAAATTAGCATTGTGAAAAATAGGTATTGATTATTACTCTGAAAGAGCAGTATCTAATTCAAAACTTCTAATCTCTTACTTCTGGATTAATTAATTGATTGCACATTCTATATCATACAAAATACTCATATCAACTTTTACGGTGGTTTTATGGGGGCTATTCCTATTTTTCTTCGTAAATTCGGGCAAAATTTTGATTATGACAAAAAAGATACTTTTATCCGTATTTCTTTTGCCGGCTGCAATGGCATTTGCACAACAATATGGAGGAATGTGGATTCCTACAGAGCTGAATGAAAAGGAAATGAAGGATCTGGGAATGAAAATCTCTGCTAAAGATATTTTCAATCCTCAGAAGCCAAGCATTAAGGATGCTGTAGTGCAGTTTAACGGTGGATGTACCGCGGAAATTATTTCTCCTAAAGGATTGTTGTTGACCAATCACCACTGTGGTTATGGTCAGATTCAGGCGCATTCTACCGTTCAGAACGATCTTCTTTCAAACGGATTCTGGGCTAAAAACACCAATGGTGAACTTCCTAATCCGGGAGTGAAAGTAGACTTTATTGTAGATATAAAAGAAGTTACAGATCAGGTATTGGAAGGAACAGATAACCTTACAGAGCCTGAGCTTACCAAAAGAATCAATAACAATATTGAGGTTTATAAAAACTCTCAGAAAATTGAATCTTATCAATCCATCATGGTAAAACCTATGTACTATGGAAACAAGTACTACGCTTATACCATCGAAACATATAAGGATATCCGTCTTGTAGGGGCACCGCCTCAGAGTATAGGGAAATTCGGAAGTGATACAGATAACTGGGTTTGGCCTAGACATACAGGAGACTTCTCTATGTTCAGAATCTATGCAGACAAAAACAATAAGCCTGCAGAATATTCTAAGGACAATGTACCTTACGTTCCAAAGCATTATTTACCGGTTTCAATCAAAGATAAAAACGAAAACGATTTTACATTTGTATTCGGTTTCCCAGGAAAAACTACAGAATATCTTCCTGCAGTAGCGGTAGAAAAGATCATGAAAGATATTGATCCTGCAAGAATTGCTGTACGTGATGTAGCTTTAAAGACTTTGGATGAAAAAATGCGTGTAGATAACGAAACACGTATTAAGTACGCTTCAAAGTATGCGTCTGTTGCCAATTACTGGAAAAAATGGATCGGTGAAGTAGAAGGGTTGAAAAAATCCAATGCAGTTGAGAAAAAGGTAATGTATGAAGGTTCTTTAGTTTCTAAAAATCCTGAGATCAAGACTACTTTGGATCAATTGAACAGACTTTACAATGATCAGGCTCCTTATGCATTAAATAATGCTTACTATACAGAAGTAGTAAAAAATGCAGAAACATTAAAGCTGGCAGGAGATTATTATGATTTTGTAGCTTCTGTAGAAGCTGGCAGAATGGATGAGAAAGAACTTACCAAGTTAAAAACAAAGCTAACGTCTTTCTATAAGGATTACAGTGCAGAACTTGATGCAAGAGTAACCGCAAAATTATTGGCTTTATATACCAACAAAACTGCACCACAGTTTTTACCAACAGGTTTCAACAAATATAAGGACGAAAATGCAAATATTCCTGTAGTAGAAGATATGTCTAAAAACTCCATCATTACAGGAAGAACTGCTGTAAATGGAGGGACATTAACTACAGATATTGATAAGGCATTTTCTAATCAGGATAAACTGATAAAAACATTAAAGAAAGATCCTATTTATCAATTGTATGTTTCCATGAAAGAAACGTACATGAAGACCGCTGATCCACAATATTCTTCACTTCAGGCAAAAATTGATGCTATGCAGAAGAAGTTCATGGCTCAGCAGATGGAAACTGATAAAGACAGAAAATTCTTCCCGGATGCCAACTCAACCCTTCGTGTAACGTATGGTAAAGTAAAAGGATCGGCTCCAAGAGATGCTGTTTCTTACGGTTATCAGACTCACCTGGCTGGAGTAATGGAAAAATATATTCCTGGAGATTATGAATTTGATGTTCCTAAGAAACTGATTGAACTTTACAATAAAAAGGATTTCGGAATGTATAAAGATAAAACAGGTGACGTTCCTGTTGGGTTTACTGCAACAAACCATACTACGGGAGGAAACTCAGGAAGTCCGGCTCTTGATGCCAATGGAAATCTGGTAGGACTGAACTTCGACAGACAATGGGAGGGAACGATGAGTGATATTAACTACGATCCTCGTTTCAGCAGAAACATTATGGTAGACACAAAATACATTCTTTTCGTTATTGAAAAATTCGCCGATTCAAAATGGCTTGTTGATGAAATGAAAGTCATCAAATAAATAATTATAAAAACCTATTTAATCAAAAATTAAATAGGTTTTTTATTTTATGGAGGCTTTGTAACGTTTTAAGTTTAAAGGAAGATTTAAGATTTCATATATAGGTTAATTCTTATTCCTATCAAAATGTAGAAAAGAATGCCAAAGAGATTGTGAAAAATTCTTTGGCTAAATACCAATAAAAAATCCCGGGTTATTCTGGGATCTTTTTGTTTTTATTGAGTGTAGTTTTCTAATGTCCAAAAATATCTTCTAGCTTGAGTTCAGTAAATGTCCCCATCTTTCCAACAGCTTCCATATTCAGGTTTTCCTTTTTACCAATAATGGCTGTATTGAAATGCACAGGTTTGATTTCTGTTTCATAAAACTGCTTGATATCTTCAAATGTCAGACTTTGGATTTCTTCATAAATATCTTTTCTGAAATCATGATAAATACCCAGTTTCTTTAGATTTAAAGTATTGAAGAAGATATTATTTCTGATAACTCTGGTTGATGCAATTTGTTTCAGCGCTGCATTCTTTGCATTTTCAAACTGAATGGGTACTTCAGGAAGTTCATTCATCAGTTCATTCATGGTATCCACAGCAATCATGAGCTTATCCGGCTGCGTTCCTATATAAGTTGTAATGTAATCAGGATGCTTTAGCTCAGCATTGGCAGAGTAGGAGACATAGGCAGAATAAGCAAGGCTCTTACTTTCGCGGATTTCCTGAAAAACAATTGAAGATAATCCTCTTCCAAAATACTCATTGAAAACATTGATCTTTCCAAAATGAGACGGGTTAACCAGATTTCCTTTTCCAATCTTACTCATTTCCATCTGAACCATGTCATAGTCTGTAAAATAAACATTACCACCTGTAGCAGGTTCCGGGTATTTTCTGGCTTCCGGCATCTGAAGACTTGCTGTCTCAATATATTGACCAATATACCCTTTGAATCTTTCAAAGTTCTTTCCATAAAAGAAAACTTGGTAAGGATACTTGAAAAGCTGCTTCATTCGGTCTGTGAATACTTCAGCTTTACTGCTTTCAAGCTCTTCCTTGGAAATGACATCCGTAAATCGCGAAGTACTTCCCAATTTGGTGTAATTGATAAGTGCAGTCATAATACGGTTCTTATCTTTCTTCATGGCCTGACGGTTTTCCAAAACAGTTCCTACAAATTGTTGATAGATCTCCTGGTTAGGCTGTACATTATACATCCAGTTCTGTAAAAGCGAAATTCCTTTTTCTATATTTTCTTCCAATCCACTCAGAGAGATGAGTAACTGGTTACTGGTTGTTTTAAAATTATTGCTTACCCCGATTTTGAAAAATTCCTTTTTTAAATCCTCAGGAGAAAGATCATGGGTTCCTAAATATTGAAGCAATTGTGTAGAAATTCCCAGTTCTCTATCATTATCACTTCCAAAAGGAAAAATAAAATGTACCTGAGCAAGATCATTATATTTATTTCTTACAAAGCTTAATTTCTTATCCTTGATTTCATCAGTGGTAATCTCTTTTTGATAGTTGATGAATTCAGGTTGAATATCTTCCGTTTTTTCAGATAATATTTCTTTTAAAAACTCAGATTGCGTATCGCGATTAATTTTGATAGGAGTAATGCCTGGGTTCTCAACTCTGATTAATCTTTCGTTAACACCTTTCTCCTTGTTAACAACCACATAATTTTCCTTGAAAAAATCATTGGCAAAATTGACAATATCTTCTTTTGTGAAGCTTGCATACTCGTCCATTTCACTCAGCTCTTGTTCCCAGCTTCTTCCTTTTATATAGGTGTCATAAAGAGTAGTGGCAAGACCTTCCGATGTTTCAAGACCTTTCATTCTTTGAAGCTTAAAGTCATTAATGATAGCCGGAAGCATCCAGTCTGGGAAATCACCTTTCTTTACAAGTTCAATCTCCTCTAAAACCATTTCAGTAGCTTCTTCCAGAGTTTGAGTTTCCTTAGGAACGGCAACAATGGAAAAATAGCCATATTGTTTTAATCCCACAGAGAAAGCCTGTGCCCAAAGCATTTTTTGTGTCTGGTTGATATGAAGATCCAATAATCCTGCCTCACCTCTGTTGCTCAAAATATTGGCAAAAATATCAGCAAGCATTGCTTCCCTGGTTCCATAGCTGTCAGTTCTCCAGGCCAATTGAACCCTTGGGGTAGTCGGGCTTTTTACTGTCTTTTTAATAATCTTGGTAATCGGTTCTTCAATAATGGGTGTTTTTGTTGGTAATTCTTTATAAGGAAGAGTACCGAAAGATTGATCAATTAATTGGATGGTTTCCTCAAAATCAAGATCCCCAACCAAAACCATTGCATAATTATTAGGAACATAATATTCATCAAAATACTTATGGATAGCTTTCATGGACGGATTTTTCAAATGCTCCGGATTACCCAGTGTAGTTTGCTGCCCATTAGGATGAGTTGGGAAAAGAGCTGCCATGAGTTCATAGTTGACAAGTCTCGTATCATTATCCTGCGCTCTGTTGAATTCCTCATATACAGACTCCAATTCAGTATGGAAAAGACGAAGTACAATCTCAGAAAATCTGTCTTTCTCTACTTTAAGCCATTTTTCCAGTTCATTATTGGGGATGTTATTCTTATAAACAGTTTCATCAAACCACGTGTGTGCATTAGTTCCACTGGCTCCAAGTGATGAAATAGCCTTGTCATACTCATTAGCAATTGCATATTGGCTGGCTTCCTGAGAAACTTCATCAATCTTTTTATAAATTTCCTTTTTCTTTTCAGAATCTTGCTCAGCTTTATGTTCTTCAAATAGAATAGAGATTTGGTCAAGAAGTTCTTTCTCTTTCTCCCAGTTTTGAGTACCTAATTTAGAGGTGCCTTTGAACATCATGTGTTCAAGATAATGAGCTAGTCCGGTATTATCTGCAGGATCATTATTACTTCCTGTTCGCACCGGAATAAAAGTCTGTATCCTTGGTGCATCGAAATTTTGGGCAAGGAAAACCTTTAGACCATTTTTTAATGCATAGATTCTTACCTTATTTTCATCGTGAGTTACTGTAGTATATTCGTATTGATTGTTATCCGTATGAATCGTTTCTTTGTATCTTCTGTCTATCATATATAAGCTCATTTCATTCCTTGTAGAATAAGAATGTGATACAAATGTAAGCAATCAAAAAAAATGTTCCCCGTTTTTTATCACTATTACATCTATTATTATAGTTGAAAGCCTGAATCACAAACCAAGAACACTGTATTTATGATTAGAAGTAGGGAATAATCGCCCTCCTTATATACTATATAGATATATCTTCCATTCCCGATCCTTTATATAATGACTGCAAACATCCCCATTTATCCTCCCCATCCCCATTTCTTCCTCCACGGTTCTGTTCTCCCAAACATTTGTTTAAAATTTTTCTCTCTGCGTTCCAGTGTCTTAAGGTAAAATATGAACTGGATATGAATTTTATGTTAAATAAGTTTGCGAGTTGTGGTATAAGTTTCTATCTTTGCCCCACTGAAAACGAGAGTACATTCAGTAGCGCAGAAAGCCTTTAGATAGGCGTAAACATAATAGACTACGAAAGAAC
>NZ_PPEI02000045.1 GCF_002899895.1 Chryseobacterium oncorhynchi | reverse complement strand
GGATCCTCCGGGAGTGGAAAGATCTGCGCTTGCAGATAAAATGGATATCGGAGTTTAACCAGGATAAAGAGAAGCACAGGGAGAGTCCTGAAGCTCTTAATTTTTTTCTTTAGCAATATTGTGCAGCCATCCGGGTTCCGGATCCGGGAGAGTGATCAGTGGGGCCAGCTGGGGATATTTATGAGATCGCCGGCATTGTTCCGGAAG
>NZ_PPEI02000044.1 GCF_002899895.1 Chryseobacterium oncorhynchi | reverse complement strand
GGCTAAAATTTCCCCTGCAGATCTTCCAGTGTTCTTGTTGTTCCGGAAGCGCTCCGGTGGTTCCAAAATGGGTGAGCTGGCCATCCTCCGGAAAGAGATTCCCCCGGTGCTGTTCCTGGTTAAAAAATGGGAGTGGATTTACGGAACCCGGCAGCTGATATCCTGGTTAAAATTTCTCCTGCAGATCTTCCGGTGTTCTTGTAGTTCCGGAAGCGCTC
>NZ_PPEI02000043.1 GCF_002899895.1 Chryseobacterium oncorhynchi | reverse complement strand
CTGCTCCATCCCGCGGTGTATTTTTAGAGTGCTTACCGAAAGCACTTAACTTAGTAGCGGGAACCGGACTCGAACCGATGACCTTCGGGTTATGAGCCCGACGAGCTACCTACTGCTCCATCCCGCGGTGTATTTTTAGAGTGCTTACCGAAAGCACTTAACTTAGTAGCGGGAACCGGACTCGAACCGATGACCTTCGGGTTATGAGCCCGACGAGCTACCTACTGCTCCATCCCGCG
>NZ_PPEI02000042.1 GCF_002899895.1 Chryseobacterium oncorhynchi | reverse complement strand
CAATACACATTAAAATCATGAGTAAAAATCAAGTAAAACTAGGAAAAGAGGTAACGCTTAACAAGGATGCAGTTACAAAATTACAGGAAGACCAATTAAACAAAGTAAAAGGAGGAATTAAGTCCATTGATGATCAGTTCGAGGGGATCAGCCTTAGCTGTTTAGAGGTATCATGTAACCCATGCTAATTAAAATACTAATCAATACACATTAAAATCATGAGTAAAAATCAAGTAAAACTAGGAAAAGAGGTAACGCTTAACAAGGATGCAGTTACAAAATTACAGGAAGACC
>NZ_PPEI02000041.1 GCF_002899895.1 Chryseobacterium oncorhynchi | reverse complement strand
TTTTTTAACCAGGAACAGCACCGGGGGAATCTCTTTCCGGAGGATGGCCAGCTCACCCATTTTGGAACCACCGGAGCGCTTCCGGAACAACAAGAACACTGGAAGATCTGCAGGGGAAATTTTAGCCGGGATATCAGCTGCCGGGTTCCGGAATTCCACTCGCCTATTTAACCAGGAGCAGCACCGGGGGAATCCTTTTCCGGAAGATGGCCAGCTCACCCATTTTGGAACCACCGGAGCGCTTCCGGAACTACAAGAACACCGGAAGATCTGCAGGAGAAATTTTAACCAGGATATCAGCTGCCGGGTTCCGTAAATCCACTCCCATTTTTTAACCAGGAACAGCACCGGGGGAATCTCTTT
>NZ_PPEI02000040.1 GCF_002899895.1 Chryseobacterium oncorhynchi | reverse complement strand
CCTACGGGGGGCTGCAGTGGGGAATATTGCACAATGGGGGAAACCCTGATGCAGCGACGCCGCGTGAGTGAGGAAGTATTTCGGTATGTAAAGCTCTATCAGCAGGGAAGAAGAAATGACGGTACCTGACTAAGAAGCCCCGGCTAACTACGTGCCAGCAGCCGCGGTAATACGGAGGGTGCAAGCGTTATCCGGATTTACTGGGTGTAAAGGGAGCGCAGGCGACATGATAAGTCTGATGTGAAAACCCAAGGCTCAACCATGGGACTGCATTGGAAACTGTCGTGCTGGAGTGTCGGAGAGGTAAGCGGAATTCCTAGTGTAGCGGTGAAATGCGTAGATATTAGGAGGAACACCAGTGGCGAAGGCGGCTTGCTGGGCTTTAACTGACGCTGAGGCTCGAAAGTGTAGAGAGAAAACAGGATTAGATACCCGGGTAGTC
>NZ_PPEI02000038.1 GCF_002899895.1 Chryseobacterium oncorhynchi | reverse complement strand
GATGCGGGTGTGCACATCGGCGCCGCCCAGGTCTTCGGCGCTGATGTTTTCCCCGGTCGCTGCTTTGACCAGCGGTGGGCCACCCAAAAAGATCGTTCCCTGCTCCTTGACGATGATGGACTCGTCCGCCATGGCGGGCACATAAGCACCGCCTGCGGTGCAGGAGCCCATGACCACCGCGATTTGCGGGATACCCTCGGCAGAGAGCGTGGCCTGGTTGTAGAAAATGCGGCCGAAGTGGTCCCGGTCGGGGAAGACCTCGTCCTGGCGGGGCAGGAAAGCCCCGCCGGAATCGACCAGGGAGATGCATGGCAGGCGGTGCTTGCGAGCCACTTCCTGGGCGCGCAGGTGCTTTTTCACCGTCAGCGGGAAGTAGGTGCCGCCCTTGACCGTGGCATCGTTGGCCACGATCACGCACTCCACCCCCGATACCCGGCCAATCC
>NZ_PPEI02000004.1 GCF_002899895.1 Chryseobacterium oncorhynchi | reverse complement strand
TTCCCATTCCGAACACAGAAGTTAAGCCCACCAGCGCCGATGGTACTGCTAACGCGGGAGAGTAGGCCGCCGCCAGTTTTTATTTTATTTTTAAAATCCTTTATCATTACGATAAAGGATTTTTTTTTGTTATATACTTTGAGAGATACATACATATACACATACACCATTACTAGATAAATAAAAGCAATCATTTGATCTGCATAACTGTAACTATACACTAATGCTGAATCATAATGCTTCCTGTCTTGATATAAGGAGGAATCTTACCTATACAATTAAATATTTTTAATTTGGGCCTATTGTAAAAACTAATTTAGCATTATAGCTTGTAGCAGGAATTGTTACAGAAACTCCGCTTATCTGTAATTGTGTATTAATACCAGAAAAAGAAACGCTATTACCAAGTCCTAGAACTCCGGCGAAATTTATGGTTAAAAATGTTGCATCTACTCCCTGTGGGATTTCTATGTAGGTAGTTCCACCATTGATGGTAGCGGTACAAAGAACACAAACACCACCTATGCTTGTCGTTCCACCACTCCTTTTTGCATAAAGACGCAACGAATTATTCCAGGCAGTAGGAATATAATGCATACTGATCTTAGCAGCTCCGCCAGACAGCAGATTTAGAAATGATCCCGGTAATAACCCTGAGAGTGTTAATAGAGTATCACTGCTTTGATAGGTCCCCGCATAATTAGTCCCTGCTTCAGTAATAGTAGGTACACTTACCACCCAATTACTTCCACTAACATTTAATGTTTGCGCTTCCATTTCCACATAGCTACTCATCATTAAAGGAATAATGTATAGATGTTTTTTAAAGAGTATTTTTTTGAGAAAGCGACTATTGATCTTCATACTTCAATTTTATTCTGTAATAGTATAGGTGATTGTAACTATCGTATTTGTCTGTGTTGTTATATTATTATAAGAACCCGGAACCAGAGAAATAGTAATATTGTGCCCATTATTAGCTCCATTTCCGGTATAAGCACCTCCAATACCACTGATGATCGTTATAGGTGTAGTGGTAAGGGTTACCTGCCCTGAGGACGAGCCCAATGTTCCTCCTCCTGCTCCGGAAGCGGCTCCGGCCTGTAATCTTATATTAACTCCCGGAATAACTGGATTTACGGATGCTGTTATTCTTCTGGTAGCTCCTGCTGGGGCAATGGCAGAGGTATAATTAATCCATTTTGATGTATTGGATGTTGGATTATTAAGAGCTCTTCCTGCTTCTGTGGGGGCCGTAAAACTTACGCTAATATTTCCCGATGGTTCAATATCCATTAAAGTAACAATGGGTAACGATATAGAGGGGGTTGTCTGGGAATACAATATACCAGATAAAAGAAAATAGGTTAGTAATATTATAGATCGGATCAACATCATTTCTGTTTTTTTATTTCATTATATCCTACTTTTAAAGTTTCCTGCTGATATTTAATTTCAGTTTGCTGCTTTACAATATTGATATTTAATTTTTTTATTTCTTCAGGCTTTAAAGTAAATTGGAACTGATTGGTTGAGATCTTATACCGTTTGTCTAGACCGTTTCTATAAATTTTTACCGTCCATTCACCAGGTCGTAGATAAGTAAAATCAAAATCCTCTCCTATATAACAAATCTTACGGTAGGTTTGCTCACCACTAATGGTCTCTATGATGATACTTTCTTTTTTCCTTTTTTGAATTAGGGTAGGCTGATCTTTTTCTATACTTTCTGTAAACTGAATATGCCCCTGTATCTTAGCTGCTGTAGTCAAGCCGAAGTTAAAGACATTTACCTTATTTATAAGAGAGATTGAAGCAGGTAATGCTGTAGTTGGGATATCGTTGATTTCGGTGGTTGATCGATCCATTTCAAGATAATAATCTCCCGGAGTAATATTTTTGAATATAAAGTTTCCGTCCTTATCAGTTATGGTAAGGTGGTTTCCGAGCATCAGTTTTACTTCTGATATTTTCTTCACTCCCAGATTACTGATATTTCCTGATAATGTAGTATACTCAGCAACCTTTTGTACAGGAACATTTAAACGTAAAGTATAGCGTAGAGAGAATATAAAGTCCTTATTGGCCAGATCTCCTCTTTGTAATGTATAGCGTCCGGATATATCAAATTCATGTCCGGAGAAAATTTGCTGGTGAAAAAGAAGCTCAAGAAGATTTCTATCCTTGAAATAATACTCCGGCATATAGTTATTCTGATACGTAAAACTTAGAGATGTTTTTTGTGAAAAATGGCTTATAATATTTGCTCCATAATAGATTTGTCTTTCATTTTTCAATTGATATCTGGATGTCACGGCATAGCTTCCATATAAATTAAAGAATGTTTTAAACTTTTCAAATCCTACGTTCGCCGTATATAATCTGGAAGTTCCAGAGAAACCAGTCAGATAATTATCCGTTTTTCCAAGCTGGCCTTCCAGATTGATTTGGAACATTCCTATTTTTTGATTAATGCCTAGTCTGTAAAAGCGTTCATCATAGTCAAATTGTTTTGGTTCCAAACGGTCCTGATACTTTTGGTAACCGCTATAAAGCATAACAGTACCTTTACTCGTGTAGGAGTACTGAACACCATATTGCAAAAATTTTCTGTAGGGAGCTGCGAGCAATAAAGTATCTCTTTCAAAATTTTTAGCATCCTGAACAAAGTTGGCAGTAATATTCAGTCTCTTTGAAACCCTGTATTGAAGCCCTCCGTTAAATGTACTTGTATTGGTGAAGTATCCTGCAAATTCAGGGCTGGATCTCATATACATCACGTTTCCATTTAATCTTTCAAAATTAGCCTGTGCCTGTATCATATAGGCTGTTCCCTCCGTTTTATTGGTCTTACTATAGGAAACTTCTCCTAAAAGATTCAGGTTTTTAGATACCTGAAACTTTCCTGTTAAATAAGGTAAATGAGCATTGGAATCTAATCTTGAAATGGCAAAGACATTTTCTTCCTTTCTTGGTATTTTGTACAAATATCCGGCTGTGATTTCTGATTCCTTTTTTATTTTAAATTTTGAATAGACATTAAACTCATCTTTGATATCTCGGAAAAATCTTGGATGATTATAAAAGCCACCAATACTTATTTTATTGATGTCAAATCGTAGCTCTGCTCCACGTCCATACCTTGAATATTCGGTCAGGAAAGATGAAGAATAGGTTTTATCACCTAAATGGATAAGGAAGTGATCCCTTTTATAGTTCACGAAATATTCTTCATATTGGGTAAAAGAACTGTATTCAACTGGGTTTTTAGTTACAGCATGAAATTCTATTTGCCCTTTATTATCTTTATCAAGGCTTCCTTTACCATAAATTTCACCCTGAAAACCATCATTATAATCTCCTCTGTTTCTCATCCCTATAAATGACAATGAAGCTGAAATCGGTAAGCGATGGTAGATGTCATCTTCAGAGGGCTTAATAGATATTACCTTCACGCTTACATAAGCTGTTTCCATCTCCTTTGGGTGATCTGAAGAATAAACAGATAAGTTAAGATTTTGAAATTCATTTTTCCCTAATTCAGGGTCGGTTTTTCGGGAAATAGAAATTTGCTTTATCTCTCCGGGAGATAAGAGAATTTCTGAATCCTGATCTATGACGGCATTCTTACTTTCTAGGGTAAGTTTTTCCGGGATGTTTCCATTATTTTTAATGAGAAAATTAGCTTTAATGGTTTCTCCGGCCCTTACAAATTCCGGTGAATTCAAAGCGGTGAGAGAAAGATCTCGGTTTCCTGAAACAGTAACTTTTGAAATTTTTGTAAAGGAAATTCCATTGTTTCTGTCTGTAATATTCAATGTTACGGTGTAGGTGCCCTGGCCTGTTTCTGTTGCAATACGCAGAGGAACCAGATATGCTGATGTTTCGTGTGGGGCAATTTGGAATTCTCCTTTTGCTAAAATGGGTAGAATGTGCGGACTTGAGGTACTCACTGAAATATCATAAGTTCTGTTTTCAGCCGAATTATTTTCTAATGTGAATGGGATAGAAGTAGACATTCCCGGTAATAAACTATCTTTTTTACTAATCAATCGGTTAGATTGTTGTTGAGAAAAAATAAGTATCGGGAATAATGATATAATAATAAAGAAAGTCCAAGTTCTAATCATTTTTTACTTCTAGTTCCACATTGAGTGCAAATGCATTCTCCTCTTCATCGGTTGCTATTATTGCTGCTTTATATTTTTCTGGAGGTACTTTACTAATATCAATATAAAATGTTTTGGAAGTATTGGGCAGCAATCCCATCGTTAAACTTGAATAGGTACCTAACTTTTCACCAGTTTTACGATTATAAATTTCAATGGATGTGGTTGGTTTACAATAAAGATTACCATTGTTGGCTATTGCAATCATTACAGTTTGCTTTCTCTCTTGCTTTTCTATTTTTACGCTTTCAAACTTAAGAATTGGCTTGGCTTTTTCTGTTTCGAAATCCGTAATAACCTGTATAGCATAGCGT
This sequence comes from Chryseobacterium oncorhynchi, assembly GCF_002899895.1. GTDB lineage: Bacteria > Bacteroidota > Bacteroidia > Flavobacteriales > Weeksellaceae > Chryseobacterium > Chryseobacterium oncorhynchi. The sequence goes on along the minus strand of NZ_PPEI02000004.1, from coordinate 486,410 downwards.
ATAACAGAAGTAATATTCACTCCTTGCTTATTATCACTAGGCTTAATATCTTCCACAGGTTCTACAATGATTACGCTCCAGTAGCTTCCAGGATCCATCGCCTGATTAGGAACAGTAATTTCATAAAATACCTCTGTTTTTTCTTTACCTTTAAGAGTGATCAGGTTGGTATTGAGTTTAACCCATTCTCCGTTAGTACGTTTGTTGGTATGCAACGTTGTATAATTGATTGTTCCGTCAGCCTGGTAGGTGAAATCCTGTAAAAACAATTTTACTGTTTGAGGAGTCTTGCTTGTGTTTTCAATGGCAACTTTTCCTTTGTAGACTTTTCCGGTTTCAATTTTGTAAGAATGCGTAAGCCCGTTGAGAACCACAATACCGGCATGTAAAAAGCTGAACTGTAAAATCAGGGTGATCAAAAGAAGAATACGCTTTATCATCATCATTATATAAAGTTTGGAGTTTAATCATTATTAATACAAAACCAGGAAGAAACTGAATATCAGCTTCTTCTTGTTTTTGAATGCAGAAAAGAATTTTGTTTAAATTCTAATTATCTGATATTGTATATGTAACGGTAGCTACTGTAGTGGCTGTTGCCTGTAAATCTGCGTAAGCTGCCACCCCTCCAGGGCCGCTTCCTGCCGCAAGAGCATACGTAAGATTGTGTCCGTTATTGGCACCATTTCCTGTATAAGCACTTCCGATACCTGAAATAATCGTCTGGCCGGCAGCACTTAAAGTCAATAGACCTGTGGATAATCCTAATGTACCAGCTCCGGATCCGGTAGCAGCAGCAGCAGTTACATGAAGATCAACTCCAGGGATGATAGCATTCATGCTTACACTTACATTACGGGTAGGATCTGCAACAGATTTGATCGAAGAATAATTAAGCCATAAAGTAGTGTTGGCCGTAGCTGGAATAATAGGATTCCCCGCTTCTGTAGGCGCTGTAAATCCAAGAGTAATATTTTTCGTGGCAGCTGGTTCAATATCTACCAAAGCAACTTCAGGGATAGAAATTGTAACTGTATGGTTGTCTGTATTGGTATCCTGGGCACTTAGGTTTGTAGATACAGCAATTGCGAATAGTGACATTGCAATCGTTAAGTTTAATTTTTTCATGATGCTATAATTAGTTAAGTGAATATAACAAAATTCAATATATTATGAAAAAAATATATTATAATTTTTATATTGTTAATTATTTGATTTTTTTAATGTATTATAATTGTGAATTATTATATATTTGAAAATGAAAAAATCCTGTACTGAACGTACAGGATCTTTAGTCTTTGTTGAAATAACTCTAAGCCCAATGAGGGTCCGAAACAGAAACTTTACCTGTTTCTATTCTACCTGCAAAATGCCAGATATGATTTTCAAGAGTGACTTTAAGGTCGTACCAACCCTTATATTTACTAAGATCAATCATTATTTTCTCCTCAGGCTTCTGTACAGATATCGTTTTTTTACTTCTCTCATACAGGTTTTCCAGCGTTAGATTGATATTTCTTTTTTTAGGATTCTTGAAGATTAGTTCAACCTGGCTTTTTGAACTGTTATTAATCAGAATAACCTCAATTTCCGGTTTTTGGGTTCCCTTGAACTTTCGGAAAAAGCCATTAGGACCAAATACTTCATAATCATATGCTCCGGATTGTACCGCGGGATGCGATAATTCCTGTTTTGAGTATAATGTATAGGAAAAATAATAGTGATTACTGTTCAATTGGGTTCTGTCATAAAGATGAAGTGGAACCCCGTTTTCCTTTACATTGGTCATCTTAATCTTATTTCCATCCAAATTCACATAGAAATCATAAGGAAGCGGATTGGATGGTTTCATTCCCTTTTCCTGAATATCAAGCAGACTGTTATTAAGCTCATTTTCAGAATACCATTTCAGTTGGGGAACAGGTTTGTTTTTGGCAGCATTAATGGTTTTGGCAAAATCCTTTTGATCCAGATAATCCATTTGTGGAGCCTTTGCATTTGGTGTGTTGAAAGCGGAAGTCAAATCTCCGCAAACAGCTCTTCTCCAGTCGCTGATATTATCCACATGAACATTTTTATTAAACTTCTTCATGATAAATTTCTCCAGAAACTGCAGCACAGAGGTATGATCTGAAACCTCAGAGTTGACAAAACCTCCCTTAGTCCATGGAGAAGCAATAATCATCGGAACCCTGTAGCCAAGGCCAACAGTTCCTTCTGTTTTTTCATAATCCTTTAATGTAGGATCAGACATATATTCTTGTGACTTGTCCACATATTCAACTCCGTCTTTTCCGTTTATATCAACTGGTTGACTTGGATTTAATGGAGGAGCAAAAGGGATCACGTGGTCAAAATAACCGTCATTTTCATCATAATTGATAATAAAAATAGTTTTTTTCCACGTTTCAGGATCTTTAGTCAGAATATTTAAAACCTCAGAAATGTACCATGCTCCATACCAAGGAGAACCGGGATGATCAGAGAAATGTTCGGGCGCTACCAGCCAGGAAACCAACGGAAGCTTTTTCTCTTCCACATCCTTACGGAACTGAAACAAAACATCACCTTTCGGAACGACCAGTCTTTCTCCGTTTTCATCTTTACCAATTTCCAGATTGTGATAATCAGGATCATTAGAATTGGTAGTAAAAGCCTTTTCATGCAGGTTTCTCTCCTGTTGTGACAGCTTTGAATAATTATCAGGGTGATATGTTACCTGATCTTCCTGAAGTTCAGTAATCATTGCTTCCAGCCTCTCTTTTCGAGTAGGATTTTTTACGATTTCCTGTTTCAGTGAAGCGATCATTTTAGGAATATTCTCGTAATACCCCTTTGAAAATTTTACATTATATTTTGAAAACCACTCAATCGGGTTGTCTGTAAAGTTGCTTAGCCATGCTTCCTGCTCTCCGGACATTCCTTTCGGCAGGCTGATTTCATTCTGGTAAATGCGCCATGATACGTTTTGTTCCTCTAAAATCTCAGGAAAACTCTTCCATTTTGCCTGTCTGGCTTTATCATAATCAATATCATCGTTAACAACGTTAGCTTTTGATTTGCCGTTTTGCTGCTCTCTTAAAGTTCCGGACCAAAGAAATAATCTGTTGGGGGTGGTTCCCGTAAGTGAAGAACAGAAATATTGGTCAAATATGGTAAAAGCATCCGCCATTTGATAATAAAAGGGAAGATCTTCACGGTTGTAATATCCTAGAGTAAGCGGAATATTTTTATAATCCTTATTTCCGGAAGCCTTTGCCTGAAGCCATTGGTCATATTTTCCTTTATTCAATGCGTTTTGCTGGTTTTCCCAAGAATGGGGAAGCGAGCTCATCCATGTAGATTTGGTATTTCTAAGATCCAAACGGGCCGGTGAGGCATATTTCCCACTATTTTCCTTTTGAAAGAAGACAGAATGCCCATCCTGTTTTATAAAAGCTCTTTTATCTAGAAAACCTCTCACTCCTTTTAAAGCTCCAAAGGCATGATCGAATGAACGGTTTTCCTGCATTAGGATAACCACATGCTCAGCATCATAAAAAGTAGATTGTGCGGCCGGATCAATAGCTAAGGCCTTTAAAATTGCAGGATGAAGAACACTTGAAGTTCCTAGTCCGGCTAATAAAATACTTGATTTTTCTAAAAATTCTCTTCTGTCCATGTTCAGTCGTAATAAGAAAGAAACCGCAAGTTAATAGGATTTTCCTGCGATTTCTTTGTTTTGTTTAAAATATATCAGATTTCTACTGTAGCCACCAAGGTTTAGAATTAATATTATCATTCCCTCCATACTGAGCGGTAAGTGCTGCCTTTAAATTAGTATTGTTATAGCTGTATTCCGATTGAGGATATCTGAATCTGAATGGTGCCGGAACTCCTGCCTTTAAAGGATAATTTGGATATCCTGTTCTTAAATAATCATAATAAGAAGTCCACTGGGCCTGATGGAACATGGTCATGTATTTTTGGGTAATAATTTTTTCCACTTGGGCTTCTAATGGGTCAGAATTATTATATACAACCAAAGGAGTTGCAAGGTATTGGTTGACGTCAAAACCTGCGAAATATTGCCCAGGATTTTTTACATATGTTTGATAGAAAGTAAAGCTTGCCTTGATCGCATTATCATAATGTGTTTTTGCAGATCCGGAAATCCAGCCTCGGGCAGATGCTTCTGCTAAAATAAATTCTAATTCGGAATAGCTTAATACTGACGCTGGCTCGTTGGTAGCATCCTTATAAAAACGATCATTTACTTTAGAGATATTTTTCGCTGTGATTAAAGCCGCATTATCAGAATAAGGTGATGTAGGATTCCCACCATTATATCCTGTAAAGTCTGTAATTGCTTTTCCTGCTTCTTTGGCACCGGTAGTTTGGGCGGCAAATGTAAATAAACGGGGATCATGTCTGTTTTTAAATAGATTAATAAAATAATCTGCCATATATAAACTAGATCCATATCCACTGTTGTTGAACATGCTGTATCTGCTGTCTGCAGCATCAGCAAACTTAAGTTCTCCGTTATCTGAAATAGAAGTCATTAAAGGTTGGCTGCCTGCAATGGCTGCAAATTCTGTTGCGATATTGTAACTTCCAACCGTTGTTTTTTTAGATAAAGTAATCAGTATTTTCAAACGGAAAGAATTGATTAGTTTTTTCCATTTTAAAGCATCGCCACCGAAAACAATATCTCCCTCAATTTTATCATTGGTATTGATCAGATCATTAGCTTCCTTTAATTCTGATAAAATTCCGGACATGATAGCATCCTGAGTATCGTACTTGGGTTGAGTAATTCCGGATTCACCCTTTGCAGCTTCAGAATAAGGGGCACTTCCTACTTTTAAACTTATATTAAAGAAATGATAGGCCCTGTAAAATTTACCGATGGCGATATAATTTTTATTATTGATCTTCTCTGCTTCCTGCATCATTTTTCCTGTATTCAAAAGCCCTTTGGTATAAACCTCGAAAGAAGTATCATTCCATTTCATGTACTGATACTTATTCTCTCCATCTGTACCAATCATCATTCTGGAAGCATACATATTATCACTATCTACCTGAAAAGTATATTTTGAAATATAGGTTAGAAGATATTTTGGATCAATACTGGCCGGGTCATTTGGATTTTCATTAATAGTATCCAGGCTGGATTCGCACGAAGTTAATGCTAATGCTCCTGCAAGAAGGATAGATTTTATGTTGAGCCACTTTGCAGTTTGTCTTGCTTTAGTGATCACATTGATATTATTTTTCATTGTATTGACGTACTTTTAATTAAAACTTAAGATTGAATCCTATTCCAAACCATCTGCTTGATGGATCCTGAATATCATTTGTGATGTCACCCGTTCTTCCTGATCTGATTTGGAAGTCAGGATCAGAATAAAGGTTCTTGGATTTTTTCCACATAGCTAGGTTGTAGGCAGAAATGTTGGCAGTGAAACCCTTGATCATTCCCCTTGGATTCAATAAAGAAGAGAAATCATATTCTAATACTACAGACCTTAGCTTGATGAATGTTCTGTCGAAAACATTCGCAAATTCTTCACTTTCATCCTGAGTTACTCTTGCCTGGTAAGGATAGTTCTGGGCCCAGTCCTGGAAGCTGATCGCTGTTGTATGCGGAGTATAAAGCCCTGTAGCAGGGTTGTAGTTTACCCCATCCGGTACGAAATAATAACTTCCCGGTTTAGCGTATTCAAGATCTCTGTAGGCTACAGAATTAGGATGTTTTCCTCCCCACCACATTTTTTCAACGACCTGAGATCTCATCACACCACCAATGCTTCCATCGATCCCGATATTTAGAGATAGTTTCTTATACTTGAAGCTGTTGTTAAAGCCAAATGTCCAGTCCGGATTGAAATGTCCCAGATTGCTTGGTGTATTTGCTCTGGTTGGCATTCCCGATTTAGCATCCAGAATTACTTTTCCGTCCGGAGATTTTTGCCAGGTGTAGTCATAATAGCTGTCCATTCTTTCACCTAACTTGATATTATTATAGTTAGGCATATTATCATAAATGGAAGTCAGCTTTTGTTCATATGTACTCCAGTTGATTAAAGTTTTCCAAGTAAAATCAGATGTTTTTACAGGAACAAGTCCCAAGGAAACCTCGAATCCTTTTGTGGTATACTCATTTCCGTTTACATACTGGGAAATGAATCCGGATGACTCAGCACTCGGGAATTCAAGAATGTTGTTGTAATCCAAAGTTCTGAAGTAAGTTGCATCTAAGGTAATTCTGTTTTTGAGGAAGCCTGCACTTAATCCTAGTTCATAAGATTTTGTCTGCTCAGGTTTTAAAGAGTTTTCTATATTCAGAATTGTTGGATAAAGGTAGGTTGGGTTTCCATTGAAAGTAATTCCTTTATTATTCAAATAATAATTTCTGATTGAGTAAGGCTGGAAATCATAAGCTACTTTTGCCCATGAAGCAGAAAGTTTTAGCATATTGATAGACTCCGGAAGCTTTACCAGATTAGAAATTACAGCACTTACGGATGCGGATGGATAGAAATAAGATCTGTTGGCTTTAGGTAATGTGGAAGACCAGTCATTACGTCCGGAAATATTGATAAAGAAAGCATTGTATAATCCAATGTCAATTGTAGAATAGGCACTGTAGATCAGTTTTTCCTTTAGATAAGTATATTTTTTGATTGCTCCGATGGAGTTTTCCATTGTATAGACTTCAGGAATCTTCAAACCATCTGTAGAGGTTTCATTATTGTTGTTTTTGTAGTAAAATGTAGAACCTCCTGCATTGATGGTAAAGTCAAAGTTTTCAGATATCTTTTTCTTATAGGTAGCCAATACATCATAGTTAAGATTCCAGGTTTTTACATCTTTCAATATATACCCTCCACTTCTTGGTGCATTGTAGTTGAAATAAGAATAGGGGCTGAAAGTTTCCGTCTTGCTGTGGTTTTCTACAATGGATGCTTTACCCTTTACAGAAAAATCCTTAGTTGCTTTATACTCCAGTCCGGCCTGTGCATTGATAATATTGGTTCTGTTTTGATTTTTATAGTATTCAGCACCAAACCAAGGATTGTTGTACCATGCATAGTTCCAGTTGGCTTGTGAAGTTCCTTCTTTTCCTGGAACCCACATATGATTTCTCAGAGCATTTCCGTCTACATCGCCACCCATCCAGATCAGGATCGTGTACATGTGTCCGCTGGGATTATAATCATAATTGGGAACATTGGGAGTAAAGGCCTGATTGAAGTTGAACTTCGTGTCAAATACAAACTTATCGCCCAAGTGATTTTCAGAAGAGAAATTGACCCCATATTTCTGAAGATAAGAATTAGGAACCCTGTCATCATAATTCATGAAGTTTCCGGAAAGTCTGTATATATCCTTATTATTCCTGTAGCTGATTGCAAAATTATTGTTATTGATAACCGCAGGTTTCAAAAATGTATCTAAATTATCATGATACTTCCAGTCAATCGGAACCCTTTCATATCTGGATTTATCATTATACTGAGTTCCTGTTACAGCTCCATACCACGGTGTGATCTGTCCTGTTACTTTATCTCTGATAGGGCTGTTCCATTGCGCGATCTTCAACCCCGGAACAAACTTTGGGCCCCAGATCATATCCCCATCATTCACTCCACCATCAGCGCCGTCCCAGAACTCATATTTTCCGTGGGATCCGTTACCATATTCTGTTTGAGTCTTTGGAAGATTGGTGAATCCTCCCGTAATCATGGTGTTTTGAGAGAATTCTACAGAGAATCCTTTCTTCTTGGCACTTTTTGTAGTGATCAAAATCGCCCCATATCTACCTCTTGAACCATATAGAGCAGAAGCCGGAGCTCCTTTCAATACGTTGATATTCTCTATATTGTTAGGATCCAGATTTTGAAAAACTTCTTTTTCTACAATTACGCCATCAATCACAAAAACCAGATTGGAATTTCCTCTCAATGTAAACTGTGGCGCCTGCTGCATTCCCGTTGGATTGGAAACATTAAGACCAGCTACCTGTCCTGAGAAGAGATTTCCTATACTTGGCGTAGTAATGGTTTCAAACTGTTTGGTTCCTACCTCCTGTGTAGAATATCCAATCTTTTCTTTCTTTTTAGCAATCCCCAAGGCGGTAATAACAACCCCCTCAATCTGTTTCTCATTGGTTTTCCTTAAAACAACAGAATATTCCTTTTTCGAAGAAACTTCTACGGTGTAAACAGAAAAATCAGGTGAAAAAAATTCCAGAATGTCTTTTGGATTGGCTGAAATGGTAAAATTCCCATTTTCATCAGTCATAGTGGTTTTTCCTGTGTTTTTGTCGGTGATATTTACACCCGAGACACTGGCGCCGTTTTCGGATTTTACATTTCCGGAAATGTTAATTTCCTGAGCCGTAATATATAAGGGAAGTAAAAAAACTGCAAATGTAGCTAAAGCTTTCTTCATTTTTTTTGAATGCAAATTTAGCCGGACATTATTACCTATACTTTACGATCATATTAAAATAAAAATACGATTTATGTATTTTTTAACAGATATAATTAATAAAATGGTAAAATGAAAAATGGTTTTTGTGTAAGTATTTTTGCTTTATTATATACTAATATAATTCATAAAAGATTTAATATTCAATCACTTTAGAGTACTTTAATAATTAAAAAATAATACTGTGAGAATGTTCGAATAAGATGAAGATCTAAAATTTTCAAAAAGCTTATGTGTGATTGTCTTGTTTAAAGACAGGAACTTTTAAAAACTTTTGTATCTTTTGTGGTTGAAAAAGTTATCGTTAAAGAATAGTATAAATCCGGACAACTTAAAATCTGCTCAGAATACCCCAATGGATTTTTATGTCATTAAATTTAAAAGGATTTCCAAATTCGTTACCATTAGACAGCTGAAAACTCATCAGCCCGATCGGTATAAAGAAATTGAAACCTAGCCCAACACTGTAAAGCTTGGGTTTTACATTCAAAGATTTATTATTGAGCTGCCCATATTGCCCAAAGAGGTCGAAGAAAGCCTGATTGCCGATGAGGTATCGATATTCTAAGCTTCCGTAATAATAAAAATCTGCGGCGAGGGAATTTTCATTGAATCCCCGCATGGAATTCCAGCCTCCAAATCGATACAATTCATTGGCGGAAAACTCTATTTTAGAATCCATCATGGCACCTTCCCCTTTAATATTCAGGAAATGGTTTCCGGAAATATGATAATTATGTTCCCCAAAAAAGTAAAACTGATTTTGAGTAGACTTGATATTTCCTTTGGTATAAGTTGTTGTTAAATAATCGTATCCCGCATTGATCCTTGTTTTGTAAAGAAAAAGATCAATATCGGTAGGTTCGGTCATTTCAAACCAGATCCCGATCCCTTTTTTGTTGTAATCCTTTCCCTGAACATACAATGAATCAATAATCGTAGAAGTTTCCAGAGTTGCTCTAAGACCAATCTTATTACGGTTGTTGATGTGATAATAAAAAGCCGGAAGAAACTTTACGTTGGCAAAGGTAGAATCCTGTCTGTAGATATTCACCTTGGTATTCATCCCCACATTGGATTTAAAAAGGTAAGGAATGTCTACCTGAAGATCAAAGGTTTGCCCCTTGTCAGGGTTTCTCTGCCAATAAAGATTAACCGCCTCAAAACCGTTGAACATATTCCTGAAATTAACGTTCATGGTCCCGTTTAGGGTAAACTTTTCAGACTTATCATTTCCAAAACCAATTACCCCATCAAAAGTATTGGTCTTTTTCTTTTCCAAAAACAGGTAAATATTTGTAGAATCTTTAGTGAACAAAGTCTGTGGCTGCCTTTCAAGCGTAACAAAAGGGTGGCTTTGAAAGGTCTTATTAATGGCTAATAAGTTTTTATCATCATAATTTTTACCCTTAAATTCCTTTTCAAGATTTTTGATGAATCGTTTTGGAACCTTATCGTAACCTTTTATAACAAAACCGTTGATCGTTCTTTTATCATTTTTATTGATATCCAGTTCTACAATCGGAAATCCATTTTTCTGTCCCTTATACTTAGACTTGATTCTACTGAAAGAATATCCGTCATCAATATAGCTTTTATTGAGGCTTTTCTTGGTTGAATCTAAATTTTTAGTGAAAAAATCTTTCTGAACTTTCAGCTTCTGCACAATGGAATCGGAAAGGTTTACATAGGTTTCATTGAAGTTTTTCCCTTTGTCATAAAAAATTTCCGTGCTGTCTCCTTTTATTTTTACATCTTTCAGTTGGGTGAAGAAGTAATTGCTTTGAGCCAGAGAATCCAGATATTTTACCGCAGAAACAGAGTCCTTTACTTTTTTTCTGACCTTAGTTTCAGTATCAATTAGCCAATACTGCTTTTTCTGCGCTTGTATAAAAACGCAGAACAGGACAAAAAATATTTTTAGAAACAGCTTCAATTCTCAATGTTTTAAACCATAAGTGGATTGCTAAATTTAAATAAAGCTTACTCTCCTTAATGGTTTAAAGTAATTATTATATAACTTTTTATAAAACTGAAACTAATCCAGTTTATTATACTTCTTCATTAAATTTTCATAAACTCCCTGCGGAAGAATCCATTTCAATGGAACTCCTATTTTCTGTCCGAATTTACCAAAATAATAATGAGCTTTCCATTTATTCTTCCCTAAAAGTTTTTCAATGTATTCTGCCACTTCTATAGGCTCGGTTCCATCGTTCACATGGGAATTCATTAAAGAATATACTTTGTCAAATACATTTTTATAAGGCTGGGAAACTTGGGCAATGACTCTGTTTTCTGCAATATTGGTTTTAATGTCTCCCAAGTGAAGAGAGCATACCTCAATATTCCAAGGGTAAACTTCATACCTCATTGCTTCAGTTACTTTATCCAGAGCCGATTTTGATGCCGAATAAAATCCACGGAAAGGTAATCCCATTTCACTTCCGATACTGGAAACATTGATGATTTTTCCGAATTTATTTTCACGCATTTTTGGAAGCACGGCACTCATCATCTGAACAGGTCCAGCCAAATTCAGACTGAAAAGTTTTAGAATATCTTCCTTGGTAGAATCTTCTACGGCACCTACCATTCCCATTCCGGCATTGTTGATAAGAACATCAATTCTGGTTTCGGTTTTCAGTACCTCAGCAATGGCATTTTGAACAGCTGTATTGTCGGTAACATCAGTCGGTATCGATTTGAAATACTGACTTTCCGTATGTTTTCTGCTTAAACCATATACTTTGTTCCCTTTTTTACCTAAATATTCGGCTAATGCAAATCCAATCCCTGATGAGGTTCCTGTAATGATAATGGTCATTTAATCGTATGATTTTTATAATGTTTTATTCTTTCCTACACATGGATAGCCTGTTTTGGATATCTATGTGTAGGTGAAAAATCTATTTTCAGCAAATGTAAAAAAAGAATAATGAACTATGTTACTTATTGTATCTGAAAATATTTTAATCCCAACTGGTTTATTGTCCCGAATTGATTATAAACTTAAAAGAAAGTTAATGTCAACCATGCAGAGAATATCACCGGAATGATTACTTTACTTATGTATGTATTTGTTTTACAGTATTTTAATTTTAATTCGTGGAGGTTTGTTTTTGATGATAGCTAAAATTTCTTAATAAAAACATAAGGAAATCTTAATGAGGTAAGGGGAAGTGCTGGTCTAATTTTGCATCTAATTAAAAAGGATGTCATGAATGTATTTAAAATCCCTGTCTCAGTAACTTATTTAACGGGTAGGGTATTACTTATTGGTGCAATATCTGCTTCACCGATGTTCCTATCTCAAAAAAAGGACAGCTTAAAGGAAAAAACCCTTGATGAGGTTGTCGTTATAGGATACGGAACACAGAAGAAAAGCAAAGTATCCGGTGCAGTTGCAGAAGCTTCGCTGGATAAGCTTAGTTCAAGATCTTTATCCGGAGTAGGAGAAGTACTTCAAGGAAAAGCCGCTGGAGTAACGGTAGTGAACGAAGGGGGAGATCCTAATGGCTCGCCTAAAGTGAATATCCGTGGTTTGGGAGGTGTGAACGGAGAAACTCCTCTTTATGTTGTGGATGGAGTTGTTTTTAACGGAACTCCTGCCATTAACCCTAATGATATTCAGGATATTTCTGTGCTTAAAGATGCTGCTGCTGCTATTTACGGAGCGAGATCTTCCGGTGGGGTAATCCTTATTACTACAAAGAGAGGTAAAAAAGGGAGTCTGACTATTGATTTTGACGTTAAATACGGAATCAATCAGGCATGGAAATTAAAGGAATCTCTAAACGCTGCAGAATTCCAGGATGTGATGCGCCAGGCATATACTAACGCAGGGAAACTCAATAGTCTTCCACTGGCTTTCAATTCCGAAAAATATGCTGATGGCGGAATTACCAGAACAGACTGGATGAAAGAAATTTTCCGTACAGGAACCATCCAAGAATATAATGTAAACCTTAGTGGAGGAAGTGAAAAATCCAGATTCTTTGTAGGAATGAATCACAGGAATCTTGAGGGTATTTTATTGAACACTCAGGCAAAAAGATATAATTTCAGGGTAAACTCTGAACATAAAGTGAAAGACTGGTTGACATTCGGAGAGAATATGTATTATAACTATTCCCAAGGAAATACAGCCAACACAAAGAATGGCTACACAGGAGCTTTGGTTGCCGCCATGTATTATCCACCCAATGTTCCGGTATATACACCAACGGGAGCTTTTTCCGGATTACCGATTGATGTGGCAGGAGGGTATGGAGATATGATCAATCCTGTTGCCTATCTTAAAAGAATCAGCATTCAAAATCCAACACATGAGATTTTGATCAATCCTTACGTAGAAATTGCGTTGGCTAAAGATTTAAAATTCCGTTCTAATTTTTCCCAGACTTTTAAGATCGGAAATGTTAAAGAATTTACTCCCAGAGTACTGGAGATTGGAAAAATATTTGATACCAATAGCCTGGAATATCAGTCTAACAATATATCCACTTCTCTTGCCGAACAGATCCTTACATATAAGCTAACAACAGGTAAACATAATTTTGATTTCCTTGCAGGTTTTACTTTTCAGAAAACAACTGAGGATGGGTTCAGAGCAAAAGCTTTTGATTTCAGAAGTGAAGCAGAAGTATTCAGATATCTTCAAAATGCTGCGGATACCAATAAAGAAGTATACAGTTATAAATATCAGCAGTCTCTGGTGTCTTATCTGGCAAGGGTCAACTATGACTATGCAGGGAAATATATTATCAGTTTGCTGGGAAGAAGAGATGGAACCTCTCTGGTTGCTAAACAAAATAGGTTTGCTAATTATTATTCCATTTCTGGAGGATGGGTGGTTTCCAAGGAAAACTTTATGAACGATATTGCCTGGCTTTCCAATCTGAAACTAAGAGGAAGTTACGGTATTTTAGGAAATCTGGGTGGGGTTTCTTATCAGGCAGTTAACCCTTTAATGGTAAGGGATAATAATGTTATTTTCGGACAGGATCCGTCACAGAATATTGCTTATTATGCTACAACATTTCCTAATTCAGATATAAAATGGGGAAAATCCGAGCAAACCAATTTTGGGGTAGATGCTTCTTTCTTGAGAAACAGCCTTTCCTTACAGTTTGATTACTTTGTTAAGAACTCACGAGATCAGATTTTTAACGTTAACCTTTCAAGTACATCCGGCTATATAGATCAATATGTGAATGCCGGATTGTTTCAGGATAAAGGATTTGAATTAGGAATTAATTATAACAGTAAAAATACAGGCGACTTCAACTACTCAATAGGTGCTACTTTTAGTCAACTAAAAAATACGGCGAAGCAATTGGCCAGTGTAGATGAGATCTTTATCAATAGTAATAATGTTCGTGGAGTATTGAAACCTACCCGAATAAAAGTAGGAGAATCTCTCTACTCTTATTATGGTTACAAAACTGACGGTATTTTCCAGACTCAGGCAGAAATCGACAATTACAAAGATGCCAATGGTAATCTTATTCAACCTAACGCTAAACCGGGAGATATTAAATTCCTGAAAAAAGATGGAAATACCGGAGTATTGAACAATAATGATTTTGTCAACCTTGGAAATCCATATCCTAAATTCTCTTACGGATTATCCTACAATATGTCATGGAAGAACTTTGATCTTAACCTTTTCTTCCAGGGGGTATATGGAAACAAAATATTCAACGGATTGAAATTTATTTCATTAAACCCAGGTGGAACAGGGCAGAACTATAATATGGACAGGGATATTCTGAACGCATGGACTCCTCAGAATACCAATACCAATATTCCAAGAGTGGTACAAGGTGATCCAAGTGGTAATTACTCCAAAGTGTCGGATTTCTACGTGGAAGACGGTTCTTATTTTAGATTGAAAAACCTTACGATAGGATATTCATTGCCCAGAGAGCTTTACAAAAAACTTGATGTGAATAAAATAAGAATGTATGTGACGAGCAATAACTTGTTTACCATCACAAAATATACAGGCTTTGACCCTGAAATAGGAATGGAAACGTACGGAGTTGATACCGGAAGATATCCTCAGGCCCGTTCATTTATTTTCGGACTGGAAGTAGGGTTTTAATCTAAAATAAATTTAAAAAGTAAAAAGATGAAATTTTTCAATACAATAATTGTAATAACAGGGCTATCCGCATCATTGCTGTCATGCACCAATGAACTGGATATACAACCAGAGGGAACTCCAACGGAGGCTAGCTTCTGGAAAACAGAAAATGATCTGATTACCGGAGCTAACGCTATGTATAAGCCACTTTCTGATAGTGAATTCTATGGGCGAGGTTTCTTCTGGTTTATCAATGCCAGTGACGATATGGTAACAGGAAGATCAAAAAGTGAAGCGGATAATGTGAAGAATTTTAGCAGCAATTATATCGCAGCAGGAGATCTGGAAACACAATGGAATAAAAGGTATACTGTGATAGGAGTTGCAAACCGTGTTATTCGTAACGTTAATAATATTCAGGCTTCACAGGCGGTTAAAAATAAATATTTGGGAGAAGCTTTATTTATGAGCAGCAGAATGTATTTTGAACTTGCATATAGTTATGGAAATGAAAAGGCTGGTATTCCCATTGTAGACCGTACTAAAGAGCCGGATCCCAACCCTATTCCAAGAGCTGCCAATGTAATGGAAAACTACAATTACATTGTCAATGATCTGAAAAAAGCAGCTGAATTATTACCAAGCCAGGCAGAACTTCCGGCTAAAGATTACGGAAGGCCTCATAAAGCAGCGGCATGGGCACTTTTATCGAAAGTATATCTGTTTATGAAAGATTGGCAGAATGCAGCATACTGGGCAAATGAAGTAATGACAAAAGGAAACAGAAACCTGTTGAACAATTATGCAGATGTTTTCAAAGCCGAGAATAATTATAGCTCAGAATATATCTGGTCCATTCCAAGTACTCCTAAATTTAACTCAGTGGGAAGCATTCTTCCGGGAGTAATGTTAGAAAATAAAGGTTGGGGAGAATATAACGGATGGGGATATTTTCAGCCTACCAAAGAATTGTATGATGAATATGAAGCCGGAGACCTTAGAAGAGGTGCAACCGTTCTTAAACTAGGAGATAAATTCAATTTTAACGGAACAGAAAGAACGTATGCTTCTTCCAACTCTCTCACAGGATACCAGTTTAATAAATATATGGATGCCTTTAAATATCCGTTGAGCAGTGGCCATGTAAGTGCTAATGGAGACTATCCTTGTACAGATCTTGCCGTTCCGATTATGCGCTACGCTGAGGTTATCCTGATCAGGGCCGAAGCTTTGCTAATGTCAGGCGGAAATGCAGATGCAGAAATTAACCTGATTAGAAAACGTGCAGGGCTGGCCCCTAAAACCGGATGTACAATGGCTGATCTGAAACATGAAAGACGTTGTGAATTAGCTGGCGAATGGGCAGACAGACATAGAGATCTTGTACGTTGGGGAGATGCTCAGTCAAACTATGCTCAACCTTTACACGGGATAGACGGTAAAGTGGTATGGGCGGCAAGAAACTTCAATCCCGCAACTCATAATGTTTGGGCAGTTCCGCAGGCAGAAATTGTTAATAGCCACGGTGTTATTAAGCAAAACGAAGGTTGGTAAAATTTTAATCTTAAATAGTATTCACTATATCATTGCAGAAATATCTGTGATGATATAGTTTTTTAAACAGGTCTTATGAAATTATCAAAAATATTGGGATTGCTGGCTTTGGCAGTTTTTTCCGAAAATCAGGCACAGAATTATTTGAATTATAGCGTTGGGAATGCACATTCTCATAATGATTATATGCAGGAAATTCCTTTCTGGCAGGCTTATTATGCTAACTTTGGATCCATTGAAGCAGATGTTTTTCTAGTTAAGGGTAAACTCTGGGTAGCCCACACAGAAAAAGAACTTTCCGCAGACAGAACCCTTGAAAATCTTTATCTGGACAATATTTCAAAGCAAATAAAACAGAACAAAGGGAATATTTACCCTGACGCGAATAAAAAATTACAATTGCTTATCGATATCAAGCAGGATTATAAAACTACCTTGACTACCTTGGTCAGCACCTTGAAGAAATATCCTGAAATTACTGGTAACTCGGGAGTGAAAATTGTGATTACAGGGGGAAGACCTCAGCCTGCTGATTTTAAAAACTATCCCAATTATCTTTATTTTGATGGAGATCTTGATAAAAACTATTCTGCGGACCAGTTGAAAAGAGTGGGGATGTTCAGTGCAGATCTTCCTGAACTTGTAAAATGGAACGGAAAAGGAATTCCAAGGGATGAAGAAACTGAAAAGATAAAGAAAGCTGTAGATAAAGCCCATGTTCAACAAAAGCCCATGCGCTTTTACGGAGCTCCTGATTTTCCCAACGCTTGGGTGAATCTAATGGATATGGGAGTGGATTACATCAATACAGATCATATTCCGGATCTTAAAAAATTCATGAATACGATTCCGAAAAATTTCTACAAAAATACAAAGGAGTACGCCACGTATACTCCAACCTATAAAACAGACGGAATCAGTAAAAAGGTGAAAAATGTAATTCTTTTGATTCCGGACGGAACTTCCCTGCCCCAATACTATGCTGCTTTTACCGCAAATAAAGGAAAGCTAAATGTCTTTAATATGAAAGCAACCGGTTTATCCAAAACCAATTCATCCAATGCTTATGTGACAGACTCGGCGCCCGGATCTACAGCATTTGCAACAGGAGTAAAAACAAAAAACACATTTGTGGGCGTTGATGGTACAGGAAAAGCTCTGGCTCAGATTCCTGATATTATTTCTGCTAAAGGAATGGTATCCGGCCTTATTTCTACAGGTGATGTTACCGATGCTACTCCGGCAGATTTTTATGCACATTCAGATAACAGAAACAGTTCGGAGCCTATTTTAAAGGATTTCGCTCTTTCAAAAACTAAAATTTTGATCGGAGGTCCTACAAACGGATTAACAAAAGAAACTGAACAGAAGCTTAAAGAAGCAAAGGTCGATTTATTTCAAAATCTCAAATCTGTTGGAAAAATCAATAACCGCACTGTAGTTATTGATCCTCTGGCGTCACAAAGAATAACCAATGGAAGAGGAAACTGGCTGACTGATGCCTTTGATCTTACTTTAAATGATTTAAAGAACAATAAAAAAGGGTTCTTCATGATGGTGGAAGCTTCCCAGACTGATGGTGGCGGGCACAGCAATAATATAGAGCAATTAGTCACCGAATTACTGGATTTCGATCATGTAGTTGGGAAAGCCATGAAGTTTGCAGATGAAAACAAGGAAACATTAGTAATCGTTGTAGGAGACCATGAAACAGGTGGCTTAACCCTTTTGGATGGAAGCTTAAAAGATGGATGGATATTCGGAAACTTCAGTACAAACGATCATACCTCTATTCCGTCAAGTGTTTTTGCTTATGGTCCAAATTCAAAAGAATTCACAGGTCTGTTTGAAAATACAGAAATATTCAACAAAATACTCGCAGCCTATGGCATAGAAAAGTAACTCATATATTTCAATTTTATTCTTCAAAAAAATGTAGTCTTCAATAGCTGAGGACTGCATTTTTATTTTGAAACAACTTACACCATCGCCAATATGAGAAATATAAAAGGCTGCCTCAGTAAAGAAGCAGCCTATCAACTACAATTATATTTAACTACTTTAAAAATTAGTTTTAACAATAAGCTCTGCTAGCTCTGCATTCATAAAGTCTATTGGCATTGTTCCATAAGAACCATGGGTATTGGTTTGGAAGAATGTCTTAAGCTTAGGATTAATATTATTTGAAACGGTAGGAATGCTTGGGATTCCAAATATTCCTGGCTTATATCCGCTTGTAAAGTTGATGAAAAGTCTGTCGTTATTGCTATTTTTCGCTTCATTCAAAAGACTGGAAACCCCATTCCACTTATCATCATTATTAGTCACCTTATAATAATCCTGAACCTTAAGTGACGCACCTGGATTATTGATCTCAAATGTAGTGTTATCAGCCCAAGCCGTTGCATTAATTCCTTTTGCGGTTTCAGCAGAAAACCTCCTCAATAATCTGATCTTTCCTCTTACCTCTCCAAGAGTAGGAATATTTGTTCCCAGATTCCATTTTGATGGATTTTTCTGAACATAAGAATCAAAAGTTTTTTCGAAACTTCTGGTGGTATTGGAGGGATCATGCTCTTCCTTTACAGACATAATGATTGTTTCAGACGGATGGCTTTCCAGAAATGCATAGCAGGCATTAAGCACATCATCAAAGTTGAGGTTCTGATAAATAGGCCCATGATGAATGGTAAAAGAATTATCAATGTGTCTGCAGCGGATATCAAGAAAACGAACGCCGGCGTTAAGCTGTTCGCTGATGCTGAGATCTTGTGTTTTTGCTGTACCTGTTATTACAGGGGCATCTATACGTGCTCCGGAATCGTGCGTTCCAGGGATTGAGATTTTTGAAATTGAAATATTATCCTGAAGACCAGACATCCAGCTGCTCATTTGAATAGGAGCTAAAGAAGATGCCTTATAGCTTGCTTTTTCAATAGAAGTAAGGCTTGCTTCATTGGAATCTCTTTCAATAAGCCCATCTGAGCAGGAAAAAAAGACAGTTGCAGTAGCAATACTAAGGGTAAAAGTTTTTACATATTTCATGTGGTGCTTGAACATAGTTTATATTTTTAATTGTATTTAAAATTAAGAATATATCAAGCAGTGAGGAGTTAACTTAACTTTAAGAGAAGATTAAGTTGTTGAGAATAGAAAGAGAGCTACATCAAATAAAAAAATCTAAATAGGAGAAGTTTATTATAGCGTAAAAATTATAGCTCTAAAAAGAGAAATCTTCTTTCAACCCTGGAATTTTAAATTGATGTTTTCCGATTTTGAAATTTTCCATTTTTATAAGGTCTTGAAACTTATGGGTAAACTCTTTATAGAAATCTTTCGGTATTTTTTCGTTGTCATCACAAGATGAAAATTTCTTGTCAACAATAACTTTTCCTGTAGAAAAATTGATTTCATAGGTAAAATCAAATTCACAGGTGTCTGCAAAATTCTCAGATGAACCGATCAGGTAAAAATCACCATTCTGAAATCTGAAAGTATGCTTATACGTTAGAGTATGTCTGGAATTGGTATTAAATTCCTGCGTGATTGCAAGAACATTGGTTTTTATAGAAATTTTTGGTGGACTATTGTATTCAGGATAGAAGCCTGTACCACTAGAAAATATAAGGATAGAGCTTTCTTTCCATATCTTAAGTTTTCCATGATCTTGTTTCAGAATATAGAGAATCCTTTTAAAATCTTTATGTTCCGGATCATCTTTGTTTTCTGAAGCTTTTTGATCAGTCTCCAATATGATTACTGTTTCATCTTTTCCATCTTTATCCAGATCACCTTTCTCTTCTGTAATTTTTGTGTATCCTTTTGGAACCGAAAAGTCTTTCAGGTTTTGGGCATTAGAAAGGATGATGAATAAAATTGTAATAAGGGAAAACAGGTTTTTCATATAGATAATATTGAAATTATAATCCGGTATCTTCTTTTTCTATCAATCCGGATTCCTCTATATGGCACATACACCCTTTTATGGTTTTGTAAATTCCTGTAATATTAGTTTCCTTACCCTTACTATCTGTTACAGTGATTCCTGTAGAATAAGATTCATCCTCTGCATAATAACTCCTGAATAGCTGATACTGATATCCATTATTAGTAAACGTCAGATAATTAAGCTCCATTCCTGCATTTTGTTTTCCACCTCCTCTGGAATAAGAATTATACTTGAATTTTTTCCAGCTTTCTTTTGTTCTTTCCGAAGGAAACTCCATATCTACATGATTTTTACTTCCAAAACGGTACTGAATGTATTCATTCTTTTTATCCCTTACCAAAGTCATTTTCTTTCCTGATTTTGTTTCAAAGGAATACATAATTTCTTCATTGGGAAGAAGATACTGCGCCCAAATGGATAGGGGAAATGTTAAAGCAAATAGGATTAAATACTTTTTCATGAAATGGTGCTATTAATAAATGTGGTAATTTAAAAATTAACTGTTGAGCCTTTTTAAATTACCACATTCTAAAATTTTTAAATTATTGTATCGTCACACTGGCAAGATCTTCCCAGAACATCGGATAAGATTTCTCCACTACATCTTCATCCTCAATATTGAGTTCCTTAATCAGGCAGAACGGAGCAAAGCTCATGGCCATTCTATGATCCTGATAGGTCTTGATAGAAATATGTTCCTCAGGTTCCCCAAAGCTTACAGAATCAATAGTTAGATCCGTAATTTTGGTGTCAGTACCCAGTTTTTGCAGTTCATTGTATAAAGCCTGAAGTCTGTCGGTTTCCTTTACCCTTAATGTTCCAAGGCCTGATATTTCAAAAGGTATTTTTAATGCTGCTGCCGTTACGCAAAGAGTTTGAGCAATATCCGGACAGTTATTCATATCCAGAATAATTTTTTCAGGAAAAGAAAAATCAGGTTGAGGTTCTAGTGTCAGTTTGTGTTCATCCTCAGAGAATGTTGTTTTAATTCCGAAGAAATCCTCGTAAATTTTTGCAATCGCAGAATCACCCTGAGTTGATGATTTGTAGAAACTTTTCAGATGAATGGTTTCTCTTCCCAAAGCACAGATCGAGTAGAAGTAGGAAGCCGAGCTCCAGTCACTTTCAACCTCATAGCTTACCACTGCAGTTGCATTGTCAGGATGAAAAGGTTCTACCTTAATAGTATTTCCTTCAAAGCTATTTTTAATTCCAAATCTTGTCAGAATATCAAGCGTCATTTCAATATAAGACCTTGACGTTACTTCACCTACAAGATGAATTTCCAAACCGTTTTCAAGTTTTCCTGCAATAAGTAACAGAGAAGTAATAAACTGGCTTGAAATATTAGCCGGAACATTTACCGAAGTTTGAGTAATCTTTTTGCCTGTGATTTTTAAAGGTGGGAAACCTTCATTTTCCAGATATTCAATCTCTACACCAAGATCGACTAAGGCGTTCACTAAATTCTTAATAGGTCTTTCTTTCATTCTTCCGGAGCCGGTAAGGATAGTTGTTTTTCCTTCCTGAATAGAATAATAGGAAGTAAGAAAACGCATGGCCGTTCCTGCATGGTGAATGTCCACCACATCTGTGTTTTCAGATAATGCTTTCTTTAGTAATTGGGTATCCTGAGAATTGGATAAGTTCCCGATTTTAATAGTACTAAATAAACTTTCCAAAATCAATAAACGATTCGAAATACTTTTCGAACCGCTGATTTGTACTGTCTTATTGGCTATTAATTTTGATTTTTCTAGCTTCATTATTTCTTCAGATTTAAGAAGTAAGACATCAGATAACAGAAATCAGTTGACAGTTTATTGCTGATTATTTGAGAACTGTTATCTGAGAACTTTCTCTATTTTAATTTTTCATTATTCTGATGCCGTTCCTTGTCACGGTCAGTTTTAATCTTCATTTTCTTGTCAAATGCTTCCTGTAGATTCACTCCGGTCTGATTGGCCAGACATAACGTTACAAAAAGTACATCTGCGAGTTCTTCTCCCAGATCTTTGGTTTTGTCACTTTCCTTTTCGCTCTGTTCACCATATCTTCTTGCGATGATTCTGGCTACTTCACCTACTTCCTCAGTCAGCATAGCCATATTGGTCAACTCATTAAAGTATCTTACACCGATGGTTTTGATCCATTCATCAACCTGTTGTTGTAATTGGGTAATTTCCATTATTGATAAGCTCCAAGAGTAGGATTAGTGGTTCTGGATACATTTGCAATATCAAAAGGTACAGTTCCTGCTACAGAAACATTTCCTTTTCCGATAGCCGGAGAAGTGGTTTTTACCCTTAAGTTCATTTTGGCCATAAAATAGTTCACAAACTCAGGGTCCACATTTCTAATCGTTTGCACGATATTTATATTATTATCAAAAGTGAAACCAGCTTCGGATGGACCAGAATATTTTATTAAACAATTCTGAATAAGGTATTCAAACTGTTGTCCGGGTGTAGGTTCAAGCTGAACAGAATTATCTCTGTCAGAATAAACAATACTGTTTCTTATATTAAGTTGCTGTAAAGCACCCTGTTCTGTTTGGCCTGCATCATTTTTCCACTCATTCGTAGCGAAGATTCCATTTCTGTCGAATGTTCCCATTGATTTAGAATAGTTGGCAATTGTTGCATGGGTATAATTATGATTTCCACCTTTGAAAATTCCGATACATGATAAACCACAATTGTTCATAACAAGATTGTTGGCCGTTACCTTAGAATTTACCGCATAGATTCCATATTCAAAGAAAGTATGGATGAATGAATTGGTGATGGACGCGTTGGTTTGTTTCATTTCCAGACCTCTTGTTCCACCAAAGAGTCTTGCATGATTCATATTAAGGATAGAATTGGCTTCCATTCTAATGGAATTCCAGTTTTTAGAAATAGTATCATAATAAGGATCATTTCTGTCCCCACGAAGAATTACTTGGTTATCCTTTGTTCCGTTAATATTTAAAACCGCGTTGGAAGAAACTTTCATTCCACTGTTTTTATGGAAATATACCTTAGTACCCGGATCTATATCTAAAGTTACATTAGGAGCAAGGCTAAGATCCCCGTAGATAATCTTTGCCTTATTATTAGCCCATGTTGTAGAACTGGAAATTATATTAGGATTGGTTGGCGTCTGAATAAAAAATTCTGCATCCTGAACGACTGAAAATAGCGTAACATGCTGCTGTCCGGTAGGTCCTGAAAAAAGAACTCTGTCCTCAGCAATGGCTTCAGGTCCGGTTGCCTGTGGTGCTATCTCAACATATATATAGAGACTGTCTTTTTTTCTCAAAGGAACATCCTTAAAATCATATCCTGGCTTCCCATCTACATTAATTCTATATAATGATGCAGCTCCTTTTTCAAGATTTACTCTTGGGATAAGAATGTCTTTGTCTTCATTATTATATACCTTTACTACATAGGTTTCTGAACGTACCTGGTGATATACCGTGTCACAGAATACCGTGTCTCTTGAAAATCTTAACTCCTGTGAGGGAGCATCAAAGGTAATATCATCCTTATTACATGATACTGTAACAAGTAGCATCCAAAAAGAAAAAGCCAGTAATAATTTGAATTTCATCGAAATTAAAGTTTAAGTAAGTTCCAAATTTAACGAAAATACTTTGAATTTCTTATCATTAAAAAAATATTGGATTCAGTATTTGGAAATTAGAAAAAATGTTGTATTTTTGCAACCTAAAATTTAGCAGAGAAATATCCATTACTATTTCGAAAGCAAACTTAATTTTTTTAAAAAAAAGTATTATGAAAAACGGAATCCACCCAGAAAATTATAGACTTGTTGTTTTCAAAGATATGAGTAACGACGAGGTGTTTCTTTGCAAGTCTACTGCAGAAACAAAAGACACGATCGAGTTCGAAGGACAAGAGTATCCTCTAATCAAAATGGAAATCTCTTCAACTTCTCACCCTTTCTATACTGGTAAAGTGAAATTAGTTGACACTGCAGGTAGAGTTGATAAGTTCATGAACAAATACAAAAAATTCGCTAAGTAATTTTTTGAAATTAAAAATATAAAAGTCTTCCAGTTTTGGGAGACTTTTTTTATGCTATAAATTTGAGCTATTGTTTATTGTAAGCTGGTCTAATAGAATGTAATTTGGATCGGACTTTAGCTCGGTTTACAAAAAACAGATTCATCCATCGCCCTGAATTAAAACTTATTTTTAATGTACAGGTCCGTATTTCAACTTCTCACATCTTTTCGTATTTTTGTTTTATACAGAATTTAGAGAATACAATTGTTTTTAGGGTCCAAAATCTCCAATTTCAATTCCAACATCTAGATTCTAACCATTAATCTCTAATTTCTAAAAAATGCAATTAGTATTTTCAGACGCACAATATTGGGAAGATTTTCTTCCACTTACATTTACCCGACCGGTTGCAGCAATGCGATGTGGTATTCTTACATTTTCAGAGAGATGGCAGAAAATTCTGGAGAATACCGAGGTTTCTTATTTTACAGAAATGTATCTGCAGGATAAATTTAAAGCTCCTGAAGAAAAAGAAAGTCTTTTTCTCGTACCGAATTTCCTGCCTACAGAAACAGTAATTCAACAGATTAAAGATCTTAAACAAGGAGAAGCTTTAGTTTACGAAGATGAATTGGTGGCGGCGAAAATTAATATGAAAGGGTTTTCCTTACATCAGATTGAAAAAATGACTGATATTAAAGAAGAACTTATTTTCTTTAAAAAACCAACCGACTTATTTACTTATAACCATCACGCAATTGATTTTGATTTTGACCTGATTACCAAAGGAAGAACTTCGCAAGAATTATCTTCAACTAACGGCTTTTTAGGAGACAAAAAAGATTTGTTTATTGAAGAAGGTGCTCAAATTGAATTCTCAACATTAAATACCAAGACCGGTAAGATCTATGTTGGTAAAAATGCTGAGGTTATGGAGGGTTGCAATCTCCGTGGACCTATTACATTGGGTGATGACTCTAAATTTAACCTTGGATCAAAAATTTATGGAGCAACAACCATTGGCCCGCACTGTAAAGTAGGAGGAGAGGTAAATAATATTATCATCTTCGGATATACAAGCAAAGGGCACGAAGGGTTTATAGGAAACTCCGTAATTGGAGAGTGGTGTAATTTTGGAGCAGATACCAACTCTTCCAACCTTAAAAATAACTACAGCCACGTTAAGTTATGGAACTATAGAACCAAGGCCTTTGAAGATACAGGACTACAGTTTGCTGGTCTGATTGTGGGAGATCACTCCAAGACAGCAATCAATACCCAATTGAATACAGGAACGGTAATTGGAGTGGCTTCCAATATTTTCAAACCGGGTTTTCCACCCAATCTTGTGGAGAACTTCTCATGGGGAGGATTAAAGGATGATGAAAAATTCAGATTAGATAAAGTTTATGAAGTAGCAGAAAGAGCTATGGCAAGAAGAAAAGTCCCTCTAGCAGAGGAAGATAAAGCTATTCTGAAACATATTTTTGATACGTATTAATCTAGTTATAATAAAAACTTCAATTTTTTTTGAAGTTTTTTTATTTTTGATGTAATAGATTTGAAACAGCAGTTGTCTTACCTATAAGAAACAAAACTCATGACCCAAGAAACTTTCAAGAATACGGTGTTTATTCTCAAAGACGAGATGTATCGTTTTGCGAAGCGATTCGTCATGAGTAGTGATGAGGCAGAAGATGTAGTACAGGACCTTATGATAAAGTTTTGGCAGAAAAGGGATGAACTTGAGCAATTTGGAAACTTTAAATCCTATGCGCTGAAGTCTGTTCGTAATGAATGCCTGAACCGGCTGAAACATCACGATGTGAAGATCGGCTTTGCGGATATGCAGCTTCATCGGTCAGAGCTTTACAGTATGGAAGTTGATAACCTTAAGGACTATATTATAGGATTTATCAATCAGCTCCCCGAAAAACAGAAGATGGTCATCCACTTGAAAGATGTAGAAGAGTATGATGTTTCCGAAATTTCTGAAATGCTGGAAATGGAGGAAAATGCAGTAAGGGTAAACCTTATGCGAGCGAGACAAAAAGTAAAAGAACAAATCTCACAACTGATGAGCTATGAAAAAAGATCAATTACAAGATAAATACAACGAAGTCTTCCAGAATATAAAGGAAGAAAAAATGGACTGGAGCTTTGAAGATTTTCTTCAGAAAGCAGAAAGTGCAGAACCCGAAGAAAATACAACTCCAATTATTCCATTGGAAGAAACGAAAAAGCCCTCCTTTCCCAAATGGTTTTGGATGGCGGCCAGTGTAATGTTGGTCTTTGGTATCGGATTTTTCCTTAAGAATAATTCCGGAATAGTAGGCCAGGATCAGGAAAGTCTAGTTAAAAATGAAGTGTTGAAACAGAAATCTGGTTTTATTGAAGAAAATAATAATCATAATGAGCAGGTGGCAGTGAATCATACTGATTCTATTTCAGGAACCAAGAAAGACTCTATCTTTCATGAAAATAATGTAGCTGAAAAAGATGTTATGGATGAAATATTGCCAAAAAGAGGTAGGCTTAAAAGGGAAAAAAAGCCAAGATATGCTGATAATTCTCTTTTTAAAAATAATAAATCTAAAGATTCTACAGGGTATGAAAATTCCTATGTCATTGTAAACGGGAAAAAAATTGACAATGTAGAAGAAGCAATTAATGTAACAAAATACTCATTTCAGATATTTGCAAATAACGTTAGTGAAAAATTGGCACAGCCTACGGTGGTAGATGATGATTATTAATCAGAACAACAGTTGCTATCATTAACTTAAAAAAATAAAATTGACTCATGAAAAAACTATTCATAATATTCGCTCTTGCTTTTTCCCATTTCTTTAATGTATATGGACAAAAAGATAAATTTGACCAACTATTTGATAAATATCAAGAGGTAGAAGGAGTAACCTCCATTAAGATTGCTAAACCAATGTTCGGGATGCTTAGCAGTCTCAATATTGATGACTCCCAGCTAGATCAGATTAAGCCGCTATTGTCAAAGATTAACGGACTTAAGATTCTAATCACTGAAAATCAGGAAAAGGGAAATACTGCTGAGGGACGAAAGATTCAAACGAATATGTCTCAGCTGAGTAAAGATATTTCTTCTTACTTAAAGAATCTGAACTATAGCGAAATTATGTCGGTGAATAATGCCGGAGCTAAAGTGAAGTTTTTATCCGCAGAAGCTAAAAATGGTATTCTGGATGATCTGTTATTAAGCATTGACGGAGGAAGCGGGGAAAGTATTTTTGTAATGCTTGACGGAAAACTGTCTATGGACGATGTAAGTAAGATCATTAATTCTAGTGAAACCAAAAAGAATCCAATTTCCAACACAAGAAATAATCTTACCTCAGATAATAATTCGTCTTACCTTAACGGGGAAGCCAGAAACGTAGGTGATTTTTCAGGGATCCGAGTAAGTACTGGCGTAAACGTAATCTTTAAACAAGAAAAACCAGCCAGTGTAAAAGTGATTGCTGATTCTGATAAATTAGAATACATTATTACCAAGGTGGAGAATGGTATTTTAAAAATTTATATTGATAATAAAGGGGTAAGAAATCTGAGATTTAAAAATTTAAGCGTCAACGTATCCTCTCCAAGAATGGAAGATATTGATGTATCCTCTGGCTCTAACCTTACTATTGTAAACTCTATCCAGGAAAAAAACATGAAAATTGATGCTTCATCCGGGTCTAATATTACCGGTGATTTTAAAATATCAAATGCCGCAACCATTTCTGTATCTTCAGGATCAAACATCAGAGCAGGGATTACAGCTGGAAATATTGGTATTAAAAGTTCAAGCGGCTCCAATATCAGTTTGAGTGGAAAAGCAGATTCAGGAACCATCGATATCAGTAGTGGAGCATTGTGCAAGGCAGATGATCTGAAATTTACCTACCTTGAAACGGAGGCTACATCAGGAGGGAATCTTACCGTAAATGTATCTGATAAACTGAAAGTAAGAGCATCTTCTGGAGGATCTGTAAGGTATAAAGGAAGACCTGAAATAGATGCGAACATCAGCAAAACCTCAGGAGGATTATTAAAACCAATGGACTAAAATGATCACCATGAAAACTCTTAAAACTCTTTTTCTTGCTATCCTGACAATAGGAATGCTTCAATCCTGTATTGTTTCGGAAAAACCTAATATGGCTTTCTTTTCGGATTCCGGCTATAATTTTAAGGATGCCAAGTTTACAAGCTTTAATGTGCCATTGCTATTGGCTAAGCCATATATCAAAAGGGCTCTAAGAAAAGATGGAGAAAGTGAAGACCTCATCAGGCTTATCGCAAAGGTTTCTAAAATAAAAATCCTTACGGTAGAAAACGGAAGTAAAGAGATGCTGAATGATTATGCTAAGTTTTTAAATAATAATCATTATGAAGACTGGGCAACCATAAAGCATAATGGTGAAAATGTAAACCTGCGTGTAAAGCAAAAGGGGGAGGCTATAAAAAACATGTTGATTACAGTAAACTCGGAAAAAGAATTGGTTTTTGTAGACGTAAAAGGGAACTTTACACCTGATGATATTTCAAAAATGATTAATTCCGTTTCAGATAAATAAGAAATGATTTTAAGAGTATCTTTTTCTTAAATCATAAGAAAAATTAATTGTTGCAAGTAGTTTCAGACATACTAAATTTATTTTGTAAAGGAAAACCGCTCTTAAAAAGAGCGGTTTTTCGATTTAACTTGTTGATTATTAATTTTTATTTAAACTATTAAAAATGATTTTCATA
Source organism: Chryseobacterium oncorhynchi (assembly GCF_002899895.1). Taxonomy (GTDB): domain Bacteria; phylum Bacteroidota; class Bacteroidia; order Flavobacteriales; family Weeksellaceae; genus Chryseobacterium; species Chryseobacterium oncorhynchi. The sequence goes on along the minus strand of NZ_PPEI02000004.1, from coordinate 457,549 downwards.
TGTCATTAAAATAACCTAATTTTGCAAAGAAAGTAAAGATGTCTATTCATAACAAAATTGTAGAGACAGCCATCACTTTCGATGACGTTCTTCTAGTCCCTTCTTATTCAGAAGTTTTACCTAACCAGGTTTCATTAAAATCAAGACTTACCGACAAAATCACGCTGAATGTTCCGATAGTTTCCGCTGCGATGGACACTGTTACTGAAGCTGATCTGGCAATTGCATTAGCAAGAGTTGGAGGGTTAGGCTTTATTCACAAAAACATGACGATTGCCGATCAGGCAGCGCAAGTAAACCGTGTGAAACGTTCCGAAAATGGAATGATTTCCGATCCGGTAACCCTTTCAAAAGATCATACTTTAGCAGAGGCTAAAGAAATGATGTCGAAGTTTAAAATTTCAGGTCTTCCGGTAGTAGATCCAAATAATGTTCTTATTGGAATTATCACCAACAGAGATGTAAAGTATCAGGAAAATCTTGATATGAAAGTCGAAGAGATTATGACCAAAGAAAACTTAATCACTTCAGACAAAGATACCAACCTTGAAAAAGCAAAGGAAATCCTTCTTAAAAACAGAGTGGAAAAATTGCCTATCGTAGATAAGGATAATAAACTTGTTGGATTAATTACCATTAAAGATATTGATAATCAGCTTGAATATCCAAATGCTAATAAAGATCAAAACGGTCGCCTTATTGTAGGTGCCGGAGTTGGAGTTGGAGAAGATACATTGGATAGAATTCAGGCGCTTGTTAAAGCAGGTGTAGATATTATTGCAATTGATTCTGCCCACGGACATTCTAAAGGAGTACTGGACAAAATTTCTGAAATCAGAAAAACTTATCCAAACCTTGATATTGTAGGAGGAAATATTGTAACGGCTGATGCAGCAAAAGATCTTATCAAGGCTGGGGCAAATGTCCTTAAGGTAGGAGTTGGTCCAGGTTCTATCTGTACAACTAGAGTAGTTGCAGGAGTTGGAGTACCACAGTTGTCAGCTATTTATAATGTATACGAATATGCGAAGTCTCAAAATGTAACCGTAATTGCTGATGGAGGAATTAAGCTTTCCGGAGATATCGTAAAAGCTATTGCAAGTGGAGCAGGAGCAGTAATGCTAGGATCTCTTTTAGCAGGTACTGATGAGGCGCCAGGAGAAGAAATTATCTTCCAGGGAAGAAAATTCAAGTCTTACCAAGGAATGGGAAGTCTTTCTGCAATGAAGAGAGGAGGAAAAGAAAGATATTTCCAAAGTGAAGCTAAAAAATTCGTTCCGGAAGGAATCGAAGGAAGAGTACCACATAAAGGAAAATTAGAGGATGTAATCTTCCAATTGACAGGTGGTCTAAGAGCCGGTATGGGATATTGTGGAGCCAAGGATATTGAAGTTCTACAAAAAGATTCCAAATTGGTAATGATTACAGGAAGCGGATTGAAAGAATCGCACCCACATGATGTAATTATTACACAGGAAGCTCCAAATTATTCTTTGTAAATAATAATTTAAATAATACAGTAAAAGCCGCACATTTGTGCGGCTTTTACTGTATGTAGAATTAGATTTAATTAAATTTTTTACTATTTTTTGTATTGATTATGAGTTAGTTGTTTTAATGTGTTGTGTTTTTAATAAATTGTTTAAAAAGTGAATTTTCGATTAATTTTAATTTTTTATAATTTTATTTTTAAAATAATATTTGAATTATTATCAAATAAAAAAAATAAAAAGTGTAACAAAAAAGAGTTTTTTTCTACTTACTGTATTAAATATTTGAATTTTATCCATTTTTAGCTAATGTATATAATATATATCTAGTTTTACTTTGGGTAAGTTTGTGAATTAAAAAAACTTTTAAAAATTATTGAAATGAAGAAAACTTTCCTTTATGGTGCAATGTTATTTTCCCTTACATTATCAGCACAACAAAAAAAAAACTGGTGTGACTTTGATACTGAGCAAAGAGGGAATAAAAAACAGAATCAGGAAATTGACGAAATGATTCGCAATATCCGTAACCGCATTGTGACGTCCAATCAGAACAGCAATGCGAAGAATGGAGGTGCTTTTAAAACTGTGAATGGAGTTTACGAAATTCCAGTGGTTGTACATGTGATAGCGCCTACTGACGCTGCTATAGGTTCTGATTATAATAAAAGTGATGCTCAAATTCAGGCATGGTTGGATCGTTGTAATGCAATGTATGCAGGTACTTATCAATGGGCTCAGGGAGTTCCTGCTGATTTTGGAAATGCAGCTACAATGCCAATAAAATTAGTTTTGGCTAAAAGAGATCCTAGTTGTAATGCAACTACAGGGATCATCAGATACAATGGAGGTACACTTACAGGGTATAATAATTATGGAGTAAAACGTAATGGAGCAAATGGAGTTACTACTGCACAGGTAAAAACGATTGCTCCCCATTGGCCGGAAGCTTCTTATTTTAATATCTATATTATGAATAAAGTAGATGGTGGTGGGCAATACGGAATTATGGGATGGGCAGGACTACCTCAAAATCCTGATTCTTCATACGAATCTTTCATGAAATCTTTTGTAGTGACGCTACAGGATGATATTACTTTAGCTCATGAGTTTGGGCATAGTATGGGATTACTTCATACTTTTGGAAATGTAAACCCCGATGCCCCACAAGGAGATACTACTACTAATTTTTGTCCACCAACTACTAACGATTGCTCTGTAGATGATGATGGGGTTTGTGATACAGAAAGATCAAGAAGTTTACTTAATGATCCGGCACCTACCAATAATGATATGAATTATTGTACAGGGACCAATTATCAGGGGGTACAGTATAATATGATGAATTATACAAACCCGAAAGCATTCAAATTTACAGACGGGCAACATGACAAAGCAGCTCTTAATTTCTTCTTATTAAGAGGAGCGTTAAGTACTTCATTAGGGGCAACTGCACCTTCTGCTATTACTTCGATTGGAACTCCTATTGCTGCTACATGTAATCCAACTGGGGTAATAACTCCTGCTAATTATTTTGTAGGACCTACTTTAGTAAAGTTAGGAAATATAAATAACGGTTCTGTAGGATATTGGGCTGGTGCACCTAAATTTTATGAAGATTATACAGGGGCAAGCTGCTTGAAAGCTACATCTACTGAACTTTCAGCAGCTGGTACACATAATCTTCAGATTAACGTGTCAGGTTCAGAGAATGATGTGAGAGTTTGGATTGATTTTAATAATAACGGAACATTTGAAGCTTCTGAGCTTGTTGGTTCTGGTGACAATATTGTTGCGGATCCAGCTACAGCAATAGGTTCCTACAGTACTACAGTTACAGCTCCTGCTACAGCAGTACTTAATACTCCACTTAGAATGAGAGTGCTTGTAGATGATGAGAATCCAGGTATGTCTCCTTGTGGACAATTAAAGTATGGTCAGATTGAAGATTATACAGTGAAATTTGTTACCAACCTAGGAACAAGTGAGGTGAAAGCTGATAATGGTGATTTAACAATTTACCCTAACCCTGTTGCTACGGGAGATAAAGTTTTTATCAAGGCTAAAAATGCTAAGAATTTGAAAGTTTCAATTTCTGATATGGCAGGAAGATTGGTGGCAAGTCCATCGGTATCTGAAGAAGGAAATGGTGTTTTCAAAGTAAACCAGCAGCTTGAAAAAGGAGTTTATATGATTCAGGTTTCTAACGGAAAAGAGAACAAAACTTCTAAATTGATTATTAAATAGTTTTAATCAATATAAAAAAAAGAATGCCTCCGTTTTAAGGAGGCATTTTTTTTGGTACTAATAATAAAAACTTTTGAAATTCCTGAAAACCTATGCAAATTTTCAAAGAAGCATTATTTATTTTTTTAAAAATTTAAATTCATAAGATTGAAAACTTTTAGTTGTAATTCTTAATATATACATTCCTGAAATAAGCTGTGAAATATTAATTCTTGAATCAAAATTTTCAGATCTTATGAGTCGTCCGTCGATATTATAAATTTGAATAGTCTGGCCATCATCAATGCCTGAAACTCTAATGATGTCCACGACTGGGTTGGGATAGATTTGGATTTTACTTTTTGTAAGTTCGAGGGTTCCTAATGTAGGACTCTGAATATCACCTGTCATTATTGAATTTACAGAATTCAGATTTCCTCCACATTGACCGTTTGTTTCTGCAATATTTTCAATCCAAGAGCCAATACTATTGCCAGGAGGTAAAGCAAGCGCATTATTCCCTGTTGAATTATAATACATTAGGGTAGGATTGCTAAAGGTTCCGTTTCCTTCATCTGCAAGAAATTCCCATCTCGTTAAAGTGTTATTCCACTGAATTTTAAACTCACAGCTTCCTAGTCCTCCACAAGGCTGTCCATCAATAGGAGTTGTCATATAAATATTTTTACTGTTTGAATCCGTACCGGTTTTATTGAAAATAAAATTCTGATTATCAAACAGGTTATGACATCCATTAAAGGTTATTGTTTGGGCTGTAGCTGAGCCTACAAAAGCCAAACATAATAAATAGAGATATCTCATGACAATTAGATTAGTTGTGTGATGGAAAAATGCCATTCAGTGCAATGATACACTTTAAGGTAATAAAAGGTGGCCTGTTTTCATGAGGTTGGTTTCCTCCAGTCGGCTTTATCATGGAGCTTCCCATCGTTGTATTGGATGTTGTGTCAGAATATTCCTTGTCAAGAAGCTTTGTATCTGCAGGAATATTACCGGTAGGAGTATTTTGATTCCCCTCGGCGGTTACAGCACTTACTGTATGAGAATGAGCCGGCATTTGTGTAACTGTTAATGTTACGCTTTCTGCTCCGCCGATTTCTCCCATAGTGTAGGTAGTTCCACTCGAGGCGCTTTGACCACTATGGACAAGTACTCTTCCTCTCATGTCTGGCAATGCGAATGTTGTGGTTCCATTACCACCATAAGTAGTTCCTAGAAGTGAGAAAAGAGCCGTATTTTGTGCAATCGACATAATCTGTCCGTTGCATTCAGCCCATCCTAGCGGGGCAAAATTATAAGGCACAAATGCAATTTGTCCTAAAAAAGGGTCTGAACCTTGAGCTTTTAATGCTGGAGAAACTGTACAGCTAATAAGCAGTACCCATGTGAAAAGTAAATTTTTCATGATCATTTATTTTTGGTAGTATAAAATTAAAAATAAAAACCCTCTCAGAATTAACTAAAAGGGTTGAATTTTTAAATGAGTTTTGCTATTTCTATAGATTTTTTCTCTAGGAATTTAGTAAGTTATGATAATTAGCAATGTGTAAATAGCCTTCCTCTTTAATGCTAACCTTTAAGGTATATTTTATAGCAATATCATAAATCTCCTTAGGTGACATACTTCCTTTATCGCTAAGTATTTTGCTCAGGCTTTTTAATAGGTCCAAATGTAAGATAAGATCTTCTCTTGTTTTTTTGGCCAGTTCCTGCATTAGCTTTTCAATTCTCTCATCAGTAATATGCTGCTGCATGCGGTGAGGGTAGTCTTCCAGGTTATAGGTTGCCTGATAATCCTCTTCAAAACCATATTTTCGGATATAATCTATGGCAAGCGTTGTTGCTTGTTCCCTGTCATGGCTTCTTCCAATACTTGCATTCATATCACCAAAAATAATTTCCTCGGCAATACCACCTGCAAGATAAATTTTAATTCTGTCCAGCAAGCTTTCCTTGGTATCATGAATTTGATGTGGAAAAGTGAACCCTGCAGCATAGCTACTGGCCACCTTACTTTTTAGTTGTAATGGAGCAAACCCTGTGTAGAGCATATAGCAAACCGCATGACCGCATTCATGAACACTGATGTTGGCTACTGCATCCTGCTGGTTTGCCTGTCGGATCCTGTCTATTCTTCCCAGATAAGGAATTTCAATAATTCGGTTGCTGATTTTTCCTGTAATTATTTTCTCTTTTTGCAGGTAATCGATCTCTATCGTTTTATCATCATGAATGATGGCTTCAAACAGAAATTTACTGAGATTAGTATCTAAAATATCAACCACACTACTGAATACAGGACGAACTCCCTGTACTGGAAATACGCCATTTCTATAAATCAGATCATTGACGTTTTTATCTATTTTTAATGCAACGCCAAATTTATTTTTTGTTTTATGCTTCAGGCTGTTGATTTCTCGATGGATCAGCTTTTGAAAGTCTTCTGTTTTTAGTGAAAAATAAATAAGATGAATATTTCCGAATCTGGCTACCTGCTCAGGACGGAATTTTCTGGCCAAAGCATTTTTGATATCAACTACCGTTATTTTTTTTGTAAATGCATGGTAAATATTAGCATCTACATCTGCCTCACTGGTTTCTTTAGACATTTGAAACGCTTCATCAAGGTTTCCACTGATGATAATAAGCATTTTACTGTAATCCACAGGCTCGTAGATTTTCTTTTCTTTTTGCTTCTTACGGATCAGCTTTATCATATCTTCCTCTTTCATATCAATGATGCTCATGACGTCATCTTCAATACTGAGGTATTTTTTTAGCTCCTTGGCATCCCAAAGGTTAAGGTATGGGTTTTCATCCACTTCAGTTTCTCCCTGAAGTTTACGTCTGTCATTTTCCTTTTTTCTAAAAAGGTAGGAGAATAAATAATGCTCCAGATCATCACGCTCCCTTTTACTGAGGCGTCCATCACTTAAAAGTTCCCAGAAATCAGTAAACTTCGTCTGCGGAACAGGAGTGCCGTCACTATCAAGAGTGTTGAAACGCTGGATTTCATCAAAAAGAGCTATACTTGGTTTCTCATCACTAAGGCCATTGCTTTGGAAAATATCTGCAACGCTTTTGCTCCAGGATGTTTCATCGGTATTGCTTAGTTCTATTTCTACAAATCGGTTTTGATAATCCAGAAAACGAACCATCTTGCGTACCAAATCTGTTTTGCCCACTCCTGTCATTCCCCATAGATTAATCACTACGGGTCGGGTTAGGATCTCGGGCATCAGGTACCAGATTTGGAGATATTCCATTAAGTCATCGATAATTTTATCTATTCCGATGAACTCTTTTTTAAGGAAAGCTTTACAATCGTCCAGCTTTTTCTTTTTCTTCTGAATTTCTTCTTTATCAATAATCATGCATGAAAAATACACTAATTTTTTAAATTATCCTTGAAATCTTCAACCCGGAAATCAGTCAGAGCATTACCTTTTTCAATCTTTTCTTTAGAATAAAGTCTGAAATCATTTTCTGTTTTTTCCAAAAGATAATCATAAGGACCTACGTGTGAAATTAATTTTACCAAAACTGGTGAAATTTCAAGACAGATAAATAATCCCATGATAAAGGTTGCTGCGAGTCCTATAATGGCTGAATTTTTTCCAAGTTCATCCAAAGCCTGTAGTCGGGCTGCAAATCCATTGAATTTGTCCTCAAAGGTTTCTGTAGATTTTCTTTCTGTTTCCAGATTTGTATAGACTTTTGAAATTTCCTGATCCAGATATTGCAATCTTGGGGCTGCTTGTTTCTGATAATTTTCAAGATCTTGTCTTCTTTGTTCCTTTAGTTGTTGCTTGCGTTTAGCATTTGGGCCAAAACCTTCCTTTCCGCTGGTTAAACCAGATTGTTTTCCTAAGATTTCTTTTTCCAGCTCTACAGAAGCAGAATCGTATGATTTCTGATACAGAGCTATTTTTTCAGAGATTTGGTTCTTTTCTGTTTCAAATGGTCCGCTTTGTTGAAGAATTCGTCCACTCATTTCTCCCTGTAGCTGTTTCTTATTCCTTTGAATGATGGTATTAAGCTGTTTGTTGACCTCTTTTTCAAAAATTTTAAGTTCCAGAGGTTTTGAAATAATAATTCCTAAAAAGGTAGCAAGAATTAAACGTGGGATAGACATTAGTATTTGGTTCCACCATGTTCCTGTTTTTTTAATGGAAGAAACAATATATCGGTCAAGATTAAAAATCATTAATCCCCACAAAATTCCAAACCCTACAGATGCCCAGATATTATCAAATACTGTATACATGGCATAGCCTGCAGATAAAGTGGCAAATACCGCAGTAAAAAGTACAATTCCTCCAATACCTGAAAATTTATTCCATTCGCTTGGAGTTTTTCTTAAAATATGGATGTTCCCGCCAGAACAGACCATTAGAAACTTTTGGAACCAATTTATTTTATGATTCGCTTGATTTATAGTTTGTTGGTTTGTTTTCATAACTGAAAATTTATACAAATGTAGTATTAAAAATCATACCAATGTAAAAGATAGTATTATGTTTTACCAAGTAATTTGATTAAAAATATCAAAATATTGATTCATAATATGTTGTGTAAACTGAGGAGAGTTATCTAAATAATAAAAAAAATATTTTGTTTTTGAGTTAATTGAATTTAAAATGATATTTTTGCTTTTATATAATCAAAAAAAAAGATCAATATGAATAAAATTACTATTGTTTCTGCGGTTTTATTGTTTATTAATGTTTTTTCTCAGAGCCACGAACATGCTTGTGGTTTTGATGAAGAATTAAGGAGAATGGATACTCAGTTCCCTGAGCTGAAAAAGAGAAGAGAAGAGACAGAACAAAAACTGAGAAAAATTGATAAACATGACTACCTGAATAAAGTAGGCGGTGGCACATCCTGGAACGGGTTGTATACCGGGGAGGTTTATGAAATTCCTGTTGTAGTACATGTTATTGAGTCTAAAGCTGCTGCGAATGCAAATTTATCACTGACAGATCAGGAAATTATAAACTGGGTTGACAGGGCGAATAAAATGTATGCAACTACCTATGGAAACGGTTTTTACCCTGAGGGGGCAGGCATAGATGGAGGAAATGTAATTCCTTTTAAATTAGTTTTGGCAAAAAGATCACCAACGTGTACAGCTACCAACGGTATTGTGAGATATAACGGTAGCCCAATTCCTTTATATGATACAAAGGGTGTAAAGCAAGGTAATGGTGGTAGTGGAGCAAGTGATGCTGACATTAAAACATTAGCTCCGCATTGGCCTGAAGGATCTTATTTTAATATTTATGTTATTATTGGATTTAACGGGCAGCAATTAAATTCTGGTGGATTGATGGGATATGCAAGGTTCCCAGAAACCTATGACTATTTTTATGAAAGTTTCATGAAAGTAGCTACCATTAAAAATTCAAATGATACAACGCTTACACATGAATTAGGACATGCGTTTGGTCTTTATCATACATTTCAAGGTGGAGATTATACCGCAGCAAGTGGAACCACTGGATATTGCCCTCCTGCTCAGACTGACTGTACAATAGATAATGACAGGGTTTGTGATACAGAGGTTTCCGGAGCTGCTTACTCTCAGTTTCCTGCACCTGCTAACACGGCTATTAATCCTTGTACAGGGGTAAATTATCAAGGTGTTCAGTATAATATTATGAATTATAGCAATTCTAATCGCAAATTTACGGAAGGCCAGAGACAAAGAGCTATTATGTTGATGATGGAGAACAGAAAAAATCTACTTAACTCTACATCAGGTAAAGATCTGTCTGTAGTAATTCCATCTCCAGTTTCTGTGGTGGCAGCTCAATGTAATCCAGCAGGAATTGTGAATCCGGCTAACAACAACTTTGCAATTGGGCCAACAAGAGTGAATTTTGCTTCTATTGGAAGCTTAACTAATGGATATGATTCAGATGAGCCGGCTCCTAAGTTTTATGATGACTATACTGCAGCAACTTGTATAAGACCTGCATATTATACTGATATTCCTTTAAATGGAAGTACACCGCTGAAAGTAGGGTATGATAATGGCTTTAATCAGGCAGATAAATTTAAGACTAAGGTTTGGATAGACTATAATAACAATGGTTCATTTGAAGAATCTGAGTTAGTAGTAAATAATACCTCTGCTACTATAGCAGTTGGAGGTGGAACTACCATTACTACCAATATTACTCCTCCGGCAGGAGCTGTTACCAATACTTATCTAAGAATGAGAATTGCAGTAGATGCAGCAACCTATTCTGGGGCAGCACTTCCTGATGTTACTGCTTGCTCTCAATTACAGTATGGGCAAATGGAAGACTATGCCGTGAGAATTATGGGAGGTTTGGGAACTTCTGAGGTTAGTAGTAAGACAGAATCAAAACTAGTATATCTGAAAGCTGAGAATAAATTAAGATTAGCCGGAAGTAATGACGTATTTGGAGATTACCAGATCTATGATCTAAGTGGTAAGCTTATCCAGAAAGGAAATACTAAGACGAATGAGGTTCAGATTGATAGATCGCTTCCTAAAGGAGCATATATCATTAATTACTCTGATAAAAATAAGAAAGAGTCTAAGAAATTCTTAAACAACTAAACGAAAAGCCCTTGTAAAAGGGCTTTTTTTATTTTAATCTATTTGGATTCTGCTTTAAAAAACTTTCCCAGCCTGTGTAAGATTTTGTATCCGTAATAGTCCCGGAATTAAAGTGGTGGCATACGGCAACAGCAAGACCATCAGAAGCATCCAGATATTTTGTAGGAAACTCTTTCAAATTAAGGAGATTTTGAAGCATCCCTGCTACCTGTTCCTTACTGGCATTACCATTTCCTGTAATGGCCATCTTGATCTTCTTAGGAGAATATTCCGTGATGGGAATGTTTCTATAAAGGCTGGCTGCCATAGCTACTCCCTGTGCGCGTCCCAATTTTAGCATACTTTGTACGTTTTTTCCAAAGAAAGGAGCTTCCAGAGCTACTTCATCAGGATGAAACTCATCAATAAGAGCCAGTGTTTTTTCAAAAATATATTTGAGTTTGGTTTCGTGATTGGGGTATTTTTTTAGGATGAGTTCGTGAATAGAAATCATTTCCATTTTACCTTTTTTAACGGAAATAAGACCAAATCCCATGATGGCGGTGCCGGGGTCAATACCTAAAATTATCTTCTCTGAAATCATTGGTTCAAAGATATGACTTTATAAAATAACAATAGAAGAAGAAAATATTTCAGTACTTCAATTTAATGAGAACTTAAGGGGCTTTATTGTATCTAAAACAATTTTTCAGCCCATTCATATTTTTAATCTGTTAAGTATTTTTCCGCAATGGGAATCCATTTACCATCATAACGAAGCAGTAGAATTTTGTCAACGATGAATTTAGTTTTATATTCTTTTTCTTTATATTTTTCCCATGCTTTCAGATAGTTCTCCCATGTTAGATCTCTATATCCTACTGTCATATGGGGAGTAAATGAATAATTTGCAAAATTAAAATGCTGCTTCACTCTATGGTAAAGTTCAGTTAAATGAACATTATCTTCAGGATGTATAAAAATTACAGGGTTTTTAGGATTGGGGAAACTGCCAAATCCATTTAACTCCATTTCAAATGGTGATAAACTAGTATTAATTTTTTGAAAAGCAATGTGAATATCACTTTCCATTTCCAATTCTCTGGAAAAAGGAGGGAAAAGAGTGATGTGGGCATCGTTCTTCAATGCCTTGGTATTACCGTAGGAAACAGCAAGATCTCTTTTAAAAACCTTGACTTCTTCAATGATTTCCTTGGGCGGATAAATGGCAATGAAGTACATTTTTTTCATAAAGCAAATTAAAAAAATTAAAATAAATTTTAATACATAAGAAAATTATGCATATGTTTGCAATGTATTAAAATTACTCCATGAAAAAGAACAGTCTTTATAAAGGAACCTTACAGAATATCATTTTGAAATTACTTTCCAAGGAAATTAAAATGTATGGCTACCAGATTACGCAGAGAGCCAAAGAGCTTACGCAGGGAGAGCTTGAAATGACAGAGGGCGCTCTTTACCCTCTATTGCATAAACTGGAGGCGGATGGAATGATCACTTCGGAAATTCAAAAGATTAATGGTAGAGACCGGAAATACTATTTACTCACTGAAAAAGGGAAGAAACAGCAAGCAGAGCAGGAAAATGAGATGAAAAGCTACCTTATCAATCTGCAGACGATATTCAGTATATAACAATGTGTATTTAATCACACCTAAAACAATAAATATTTAAACTAATAATTCATTTTACTATGATGGCAATTAATCAAGAAAAAGAGATCGAAAGATACCTTTTATCAAAGAATTTAAATTCTGAATTGTTTATTGAAATTAAAGATCATTTCATAGAGCAGATTTCAGTAGAGCAGGAAGAAAAAAATATCAGTTTTCAGGAAGCTTTTCAACAGGCAAAACTTAGCTGGAAAAAAGAATTAAACATGGTAAAAGCAGATCTTCTATCATTCAAAAAGATCGCAAGAATTGAAAAATCAGTGCTTCAAAAAAGATTTAAAACAATTACTTTTTGCGCTGTTGCTTTTTCATTGCTTATTGCATTATTGATGTACAATGATTCTAGTGTATTCAGGTATTCTCAAATTTCATTATTAGGCATTATGGGAGTTCTTCTAGGGTATAACCTTGTGTTTGGAAAAATGAGACTGTATAATTATGTACGACTAGGTCTTCATCCTTTAATTCTAAAGAATGCTTTTGTAGGTATTGTACTTTTTTCTGTTGTATGGTTTTTGGGTAATGACTTAACAGCAGTGGCAAGCGGAATAATGAAAATTTTCTTTTTATATGCTATGGCAGTTAAAATTCAGTTACTTTATTACAATGCAAAGAAGACTAGTGTTCTGATTTAAGCTGCACTAATGTATTTTCAAGATTATCCGTGATCTTTTTCACTTCTATATGAGGTTTGAAGACCAGGCCTTTACCTTTTTCTTCATCCGCAATATTGGAAAGGATAATAACAGAGGTTTTTGTTTCAGGATAATAGATATTTAAGGACGGGGAACCTTTTACGTAACCGCTGTGAAAATAAGAATTGGGCTTGCCGATGTTCAACATGATCCCATAGGCATAGCCCATTTTTCCAAAGATAGCATGTCGTCTTTCTGCACTTTTTGCCATAAACTGTTTCAAAGTTTCAGGCTTAAGGATTTTTCCGCCATAAAGGGCATTGTTCCAGGTATGAAGATCCTGAATTGTAGAAAGTATTCCTCCGGCAGGGGTTCCAATTTCCTTTCCACCCAGCCTTTTTGGCATATTCGGAACTTCTTCAGCCTTACTGATATTTCCAAGATAAGCTGAGGCAAAATTAGTTCCTTTAAAAATTTCGTCTGTAGAAGAATGGTTCATTCCCGCCTTTTTAAAAAGCTCCACAGCATTTTCATCATATAATTTTCCGGACACTGTTTCTACAATCTTGCCTAATGCGTTAAATCCGTCATTAGAGTAGTAAAAATCAGAACCACTTTTAAACATCAGTTTTCCACCCATCATATTCAACCCTGAAGTGTGGTTCAGAAGCTGGTGAATAGTAATATTTTCGTATTCCTTGATCTGAAATTCTTTCAGGTATTTTGACACCTTGTCCGTAACGTTCAGTTTTCCCTGCTCCATCTGAAGGAGTACCAAAACAGCGGTGAACTGCTTACTTACAGAACCGATGGCAAAAATAGTACTGCTGTCAATTTTTATTTTCCTTTTAAAATCTGAATATCCGTTTTCTTTCCTGTACAATGGTAGAGAGTCTTTAAAAACGGCAACGCTTCCATTGAATTGATATTTCTTAAATACAGAATCAATCTGTTGCTCTAAAAGTGTCTTTTGGAAAGCTGTGATAGTAGAATCTATAACTGCTTTTTTATCAATAGGAGGGGGTGGAGTTTCAGTTTTACAAGAAAGTAAAAAACAGAAAGGCAACAGGAATACTAAATTTTTGATCACAGGTGTTTATTTTTAATTAAAATTGATATTCTTAAAGATACTGAAACTTTTAAGAGCTGTGAAATATGCAAAATGCGTGCTAATAAAGACTTTTTAGGGTATTTAATATGTATTTAGTAATTCTTTGAAGAGTATTCAAAATTCTAATGCAGTTTATTAGTGATCTATTCTTACATTAACAATATAATGTGAAACTATTTAACGAAGAGATCCGCATGTTAGCCACATAAAATAAGCTTTATGAAATTTTGTAGGGGTTGGATTAAATATTATCAACCTATTTTAGGATTATTTACCAGATCACAGAACCAAAAAACATAGTCTTCATCCTGATCTTCGGGATTGGCTTTCGGTTTGGGATAGGTTTTCTTTACAATTTCTCCAATTTCAAAATCAATCGGATTATTGAAAATAGGGCCATCAAAGGTGAAAGTATGAAACTCTCCATTTTCTCCACAAGGATCTACATTATCGGGAAGGTCATCAAGAAATTGCTGATCAATAATACGTCCTGCAAAGCTTTGATCCAGATAGGTTCCGTTCACGCAGGTCACAATTGTTTTAAAGCCAAGATTCAGAAACTCATGGATGAGGTTTAAAGTATCTTTTTTCCAAAGAGGAAATACAGCTTGCATTCCAATGGCTTTTAGTTGGTCCTCACGGTATTTACGAAGATCTTCCAGGAAAATGTCCCCAAAAATAGAGTAGGTGATACCCTGAGCTTGTATTTTGGACATTGTTTTACTCATGATTTGCTGATATTCTTCCATAGAAGGTTCCTTAGGAAGTTCCATTTTAATTAAAGGAATTCCTAAACTTTCAGCTTGTTTTTCCAAAAGGGAAACATGTACACCATGCATGGAAATTCTTTGAAACTCCTTATTAATGCTTGTCAATAGAGTAGAGACCTCATACTGATCCTCTTGTAATATTTTGTAAAGAGCAAGTGTAGAATCTTTCCCGCTGCTCCAGTTGAATAAGGCTTTTGGCTTCATGAGAATAATTGTTCTGCGAAAATAAAAAATCCCCGATCATTTTCAGGGATTTATAAGTTTTTACTTGGAATAAAGTAAATAAAGATTGTCTATAAAGCTTTTTTTAGATAGCTTCTTAACAGTTACTTCATCATAAAATGCTAAATATTTATATTCAGGATACTCAGCTTTTATTTTCTCAAACTTTCTTTTTCCTATTTTTTTCCCATCTAGAAAATAATAATCAGGAGGTTGATAATTGGATTTGTAAACACCTCCTATGGTTATATACTCTCTTTCAATCCCAAAGCTTTGTTTACCTAATAGCTCGGTGGTTTTTAATATAGAAGACTTATAATCAGTAAATTCTTTATTGTTTGAATCTATCGTAGTATAATCAATTCTGACGATGTTATGTTCAGTTAATACTTTTTCTGGAAAAGATAACGTGAAGTTTCCGTTTTCATCGGCCTTTGCATAGTATAGCTTTTCTAATGTTACTAATGATATTTCTCCCGAGGCTAATTTTACATCTCTTGAAGAAACCAGTTTCCCTTTTATGGTAATCTCTTTTTGATAGACATTTTCAGTAGTAGACTTATTTTCAGTTTGTGCATTCACATACATTGAAGAGGTGAGTGTTAAGGCTAAAAATACACTTGAAAAAGTAGGTTTTAAATATGTTTTTTTTGCACAAATAGAGGTATTGCTTTCTAAAACCTTGTCAATTTCTGTTTCAGGAAGATGATCGAAATCCCATACCTTTTTTTTGCATTCCTCACAGAATCTGCCCTCTGAAACCTGCTCCATGCTCTCCCAGTCCTGACTGCAAGGACTCGAAATTTGAAATTTTTCTTTCATGATTATATGTTGAAGAATAAAAATACAAAAAAACCTCAAAGAAATTCTTTGAGGCTTTTATATTTTCTGAAAATAATTCAAAAATAGGGTGTGGATAAAATGTTTTCAGTAAAAACTGCTGGAATATCTAAACTATAAACTTCCTGTCGCTTTTTCTGCATTCACAAAAACACCACTACTAATGGTTCTTGTCTGATTGGTTGTTACCCCGTAATACTGATGGTTCACCTTTGTTTCTATTTTACCGGACATCTTTTTCCCATCAAATGAAGTGATGGTAATTTTTCCGGTCGGTTTCCCATAGAAACTATTGGTACATCCCCAATATGATGAACAGTTTGGCGCTGCACAAGTTTCAGAATAGTTGATGTCCATATTCATTGAGGTAGGGACGTCTGTATGTACATAAACATATTCCTTACCCACTTCAATATTGTCTGTATAAATTTTAGAATCTAAATAAAATCCCTGATCATAAGCATATATGAAAATCCCATAATAATCGCGATTATGCGAATCTTTTGATTTTCTCCATTCTACATAATGGGTAGTTCCTTTATTTTCGACTTTTTTGTCTACACCTTCAATTTTTGCCTGGAAATATCCTTCAACTGGCGGTTCAGTTGGTTTGTTGTTTGATGAAGTGTCATCATCTGATCCACTACATGAAAATAAAACAAGGCAACA
This sequence comes from Chryseobacterium oncorhynchi, assembly GCF_002899895.1. Classification (GTDB taxonomy): domain Bacteria; phylum Bacteroidota; class Bacteroidia; order Flavobacteriales; family Weeksellaceae; genus Chryseobacterium; species Chryseobacterium oncorhynchi. The sequence continues at coordinate 441,297 of NZ_PPEI02000004.1, read as the reverse complement.
AATAATTTTAAAAAGAGTTTTCATTGTTAGTTTTTTTATATTCTACATGTTTCTTCTATATTTCCCACCCACTTCGAATAAAGCGTTGGTGATCTGTCCCAGAGAACAATATTTTACAGCATCCATCATTACATTAAATAAATTCTGTTGATTAATGGCAGCGTGTTGTAATGTTTTTAAGGCAGCTTCTGACTTGTCTTCATTAGATTTTTGGAAATTATGAAGCGTTTCAATCTGAACCTGTTTTTCTTCCTCAGTCGAACGGATAACCTCTCCCGGACGAACCGTTGGTGAACCATCTTTTCCAAGGAAAGTATTTACCCCTATAATTGGATATTCTCCAGTGTGTTTCAACCATTCGTAATGCATTGATTCCTCCTGAATTTTTGAACGTTGGTACATCGTTTCCATTGCTCCCAAAACTCCACCTCTTTCCGTGATTCTGTCAAATTCTGCATAAACAGCTTCTTCCACTAAATCCGTCAATTCTTCAATAATAAATGAACCTTGAAGCGGATTTTCGTTTTTCGCTAAACCTAATTCTTTATTAATAATCAACTGGATAGCCATTGCTCTTCTTACAGATTGCTCAGTCGGAGTTGTAATCGCCTCGTCATAAGCATTCGTGTGCAATGAATTACAGTTATCGTAGATTGCATAAAGTGCCTGTAAAGTCGTTCTGATATCGTTAAAATCAATTTCCTGAGCGTGAAGCGAACGTCCTGAAGTTTGAATGTGGTATTTCAACATCTGGCTTCTTTCGTCTGCGCCGTATTTCAGTTTCATTGCTTTTGCCCAGATTCTTCTTGCTACACGTCCGATTACTGAATACTCAGGATCGATACCGTTAGAGAAGAAGAAAGATAGGTTAGGAGCAAAATCATTGATATCCATTCCTCTTGACAAATAATATTCAACATACGTGAAACCATTCGCCAACGTAAACGCCAACTGAGAAACCGGATTTGCACCAGCTTCCGCAATGTGGTATCCTGAAATAGAAACCGAATAGAAATTTCTCACTTTTTCTGTGATGAAATATTCCTGAACGTCACCCATTAATCTCAAGGCAAATTCAGTAGAGAAAATACAAGTATTCTGTGCCTGATCTTCTTTTAAAATGTCAGCCTGAACGGTACCACGAACTGTAGCGATGGTTTTAGCTTTAATTTCAGCATAAGCTTCCGCAGGAATAACTTCATCTCCGGTAAGTCCTAATAATTTTAAACCTAAACCGTTATTTGATGGAGGTAATTCACCGTTATATTTAGGTCTTTCTAAACCTTTATCATCGAATTTTGCTTTTAAAGCTTTTTCAACATTAGCTTCAAGTTTATGTTCAGCAATATATTTTTCAACGTTCTGGTCGATAGCTGCATTCATAAAGAAAGCCAACAACATCGGTGCAGGTCCGTTGATAGTCATAGAAACCGAAGTCATTGCATTCACCAAATCAAATCCGGAATACAATTTTTTTGCATCATCTAAAGTTGCAATAGAAACTCCCGCATTTCCGATTTTACCATAGATATCTGGTGGTAAAGCAGGGTCTTGACCGTATAAAGTTACAGAGTCAAAAGCTGTTGAAAGACGTTTTGCATCCATTTCTGCAGAAACGTAGTGGAATCTTCTGTTAGTTCTTTCTGGGCCTCCCTCTCCGGCAAACATTCTTGTAGGATCTTCACCCGTTCTTTTGAAAGGATAAATTCCGGCTGTGTAAGGGAATCCTCCCGGAAGATTTTCCTGGCCTTTCCATTTAATCAAATCACCCCAATCGTTATATTTTGGTAAAGAGATTTTTGGAATTCTTAAATGTGATAAAGATTCTGTTGAAGTTTCAACTTTAATTTCTTTTCCACGAACGAAATATGAGTAAAATTCTGCTTTGAAAGCCTGTTTCGTATCTCCCCAATTTTTAAGGAAATCGATGTTTTCCTGTTGAAGATCTTTTTCAGCTTTTTGATATTCGGCATCTAAAGTTTCATTAGAAAGGAAATTTCTTACCCCTTCAATGTGATACATCTTTCTAGCTAATTCTGCCTGTTTTTCAACATTAGCATCGTAATGTCTGTTGTTTTCGACGATTTCAGATAAGTAACGAACTCTTTTTGGAGGAATGATTGTTACTTCATCTGTAATTTCCTGTTCAACAAAACCTTGTAAATTTAAATCTGAGAATTTATCATTTACTTTTTCAACCAATCTATTGTATAATTCAGTCGTTCCGTGATCGTTAAATTGAGAAGCTTTCGTTGCATACACCGGCATATCATCCAACGGACTTTCCCACAACAAATGGTTTCTCTGGAACTGTTTTCTTACTGCCTGAAGCGCATCCAAAGCACCTCTTTTATCAGATTTATTTAAGGCAACTAAATCTGCATAATCTAACATATCGATTTTTTCCAGCTGTGTAGAAGCTCCATATTCAGGAGTCATCACATACATGGAAACATCTGCAAAATCTGAAACTTCTGAACCGGATTGTCCAATACCTGAAGTTTCAAGAATAATTACATCAGGATGAGATAATTTTAAAACATTTAAAGCTGAATGGATGAACGGGGAAACTGAAACATTGTTTTCTCTCGTCGCCATGGAACGCATATACACTCTTGGATCATTGATCGCGTTCATACGGATTCTGTCTCCCAATAATGCACCTCCGGTTTTCTTTTTCGAAGGGTCAATAGAAATAATGGCAATCTTTTTACCAGGATTTGAACGAAGGAAACGTCTTACCAATTCATCCGTCAAAGAAGATTTTCCTGCACCACCAGTTCCGGTGATACCGATAATTGGAATCGTTAAATCTTTTGATTTTTCATCAATGGCTTTTACTAATTCAGGTTTGTCTTCTGAAAAGTTTTCAACAGCAGAAATGATTTTAGCAATGCTTGTAGAATTTTCAAAACTAATTGAATCTAAATCTTCCGCAGTTACTTCTTTTCCTGTTGCGAAATCTGATCTTTTAACCAAATCATCGATCATTCCTTGTAGACCAAGTTCACGACCGTCATCCGGAGAATAAATCCTGTCAATTCCGTAAGACATAATATCTTCGATTTCTTCGGGTAGGATTACACCGCCGCCGCCGCCGAAAATTTTAATTTGTGGAGAGTTTTTCTCTCTTAAAAGGTCGTAGATATATTTAAAATATTCATTGTGACCACCTTGATATGACGTTAATGCAATAGCATTGGCATCTTCCTGGATCGCTGTATTTACAACTTCCTCTGCAGATTTGTCATGTCCTAGGTGAATAACTTCACATCCAGTTCCCTGAATGACACGACGCATAATATTGATCGCAGCATCATGCCCATCAAATAATGAGGCAGCAGTTACGATTCTTACCTTGTTGGTTGGAGTATATTTTTGGGTTTCCATAAAAATTCTAGAAAGTTTCTAAGTTTCCAAATATAATAATAAAAAAAGAACCCTGTGTTTGATTTTATATTATTGATTATCACTCTTTTATTTAGGGCTATTTAATTAAATGTCCCCTTTTTTTGGTATAAGTGTTTAAAAGTTTGAAAGATCGGGAGTTGCAGAGTTAAAATGAGTTACAGGGATTTCATTTTCAAACTAGCTCGGCTTCAAATTCTCAAATTAAATTCTCTACTTTTGCAAAATATTTTACAGACATGCAAAAAGCTTTGATGTACTTCGCATTGGGAACGGTAATAAGCTTCCTTATCAATTATTTCTTTTTAAGTTCAGAGAACATCGCATTGGATATTTATTATGCCTTTGCCTTTGGAACTGCTTGGGGAATTGCTTATTATTTGGATACTCCCAACTTTACATTACCTCAAAAACTAGGTTTATCTTTTGTAGCCATGGGAATTCTTGTTTTGGTAGGAACCTTAATTTTTAAATTAGAATTAGCGATTCCATCCATTCTGAAGTTTTCTACTGTTTTTGTAGCGTATTATTTATTTGCTAGCTTCAGGGGTAGCAAGTCATTAAGAAAATAAAAAATGAGGCTGTCTTTTTTGAGAGCCTCATTTTTTTTATTTAGTGAATCATCAGGAAACTTACCAAAGCAAGCCCGACAACTAAAAACGTAAATGCAAATAAGTTTAGGGAGAATAGCGCTGCCCCAATTATAAAACTGACTAGCCCGTGCGCATGATAAACTCTGCGGTGAGCAATAAAGAAATATGCCATACTATATACTGATAAGGCTATCACCAGGAAATATAAAAAAGTATTAACCATCCAAAAGTCTGTTAGGCCTGTCAATTTGGTGAGTAAGAATATAAGAAGGATCGTTAATAATAGAAACGAGAAATAATGCAGGGTAAAAATCCCGTGGTCAAAATACCACCATTTTTTCTTGCTATGGAAAATCCATAAAAAGAATGCAAAGAGCGGAAGATAAATGAAAAGGGCTTTTGGTAGGTTGTGAAATGATTTTTGTATCATATTGACAACGATTTCCTTTTTTGTTACCCCTTTTTCTTTGAGTTCAAAGAATTTATGAGCTATCGGATTTTGAATAGCATCAAAAATTGAGGGATCTTTAGCTATAGCTGAGTCGTAAGATTTCCTTGTTTTGTACTGGCCATACTCAACATCAGAATCTATTGTCTTGTCTAGCTCCAAAGCTGCTGCGAGGTTATTTATTTTGATAGAATCCGGCAGGGCATTGAGTGTTTTAATAGTCATTGAATCCTCCTTCGTCAGATTTTCTTTGGCTTGTATACTATCCAGTATTTTCTGTGTCTCCGGAGATTTTAATTTTTGAAAAACATTTATTTTGTTTACTTCTTTGTTTTCATTGGAATCATTAAAGTTAAGATTTACCATAGGAAAAAGGGCAAATACAAAAAAAGTAATAAAACTGACGAAGATGTAGAGCTTTACAGGCGGAACAAATACTTGCCTCTTACCTTCCAGATAAATGTTTGTAAGTTTTCCCGGTTTAAATAATAGATTTTTTACTGTACCCCAGAATTGCCCATCATAATGGGTGAAGTCTTCAATAAAATGGGTGAAAAGAAAATAAAATGGCTGTCGTCTTTCAGTATTTTCCTGTCCGCAGTGAGGACAGAAACGTTCTTCAACTTGATGCCCGCAGTTCAGGCAGGTTTTATCTTCTCTGATCTTTCCGTGGCTCATGAATAAAAGTTTGTGAGGCAAATATAATTATTTCAAAGATAAAATAATGACATCAATAAGCTTTTGCGGAAATCTTTAAGGTAAAGTTAATAAAGGAAGAGTTGAGGGACCAAACTCTTACTTTATCAGTCGTGTTTTTAGAATCTTCTAAACGTTTTTTTCATCGCAACAACATTTTACAAGTTTTATGCCAAAAGTATAAATAGTGTTAAAATCTATTGCTAGTGAGTTGAATAGCAGTTATTATATACATTAAATGAAATATGTTTTTGGGTTACAAAAAATATTTGTACCTTTGCACACCCTTTTAGGGGTAAATTATGTTTAATCTTTAACTAAAACGTGTGAATACATTAAGTTACAAAACTGTTTCAGCGAACAAAGCTACTGCTAATAAAGAATGGGTTGTGGTAGACGCTGAAGGACAGCCGTTAGGAAGACTAGCTTCTACGGTTGCAAAGATTTTGAGAGGTAAGCACAAAACGAACTTTACACCTCACGTAGATTGTGGTGATAACGTAATCGTTTTGAATGCTGGGAAAATTACGCTTTCCGGAAACAAGTGGGCTGATAAGACTTACATCTGGCATACAGGATATCCTGGTGGACAGAAGTCTATGACTGCGGCTGAACTTCAAAAGAAAGATTCTTTAAAGGTATTAGAAAAGTCTGTAAAAGGTATGTTACCTAAAAACAGATTAGGTTCTGCTATCCTTAAGAACCTTTATTTATATGAAGGAACTGAGCACAAACATGAAGCTCAACAGCCTAAAACAATTAATGTTAACGAATTTAAATAATTAATTATGTCTATAGTTCACAAAATCGGAAGAAGAAAAACTTCTGTAGCTAGAGTTTATGTAAAACCAGGTTCTGGTGTTATTACAGTAAACGGTAAAGATGCTACAACTTATTTCTCTACAGACGTGATGGTTTACAAACTAAACCAACCGTTTATCCTTTCTGAGACTGTTGGTCAGTATGACGTTACCGTAAATGTTTTCGGTGGTGGTAATACAGGTCAGGCAGAGGCTATCAGATTAGGTATTTCAAGAGCTTTATGCGAAATCAACGCTGAGTTCAGATTAGCATTAAAGCCAGCTGGTTTACTTACAAGAGACGCAAGAATGGTGGAAAGAAAGAAGCCAGGTCAGAAAAAAGCAAGAAAGAGATTCCAATTCTCAAAACGTTAATTTTCAGACTTCAGATTCAAGATTTCAGATTTCAGAATTTATTCTATTTGTTGTCTTTTATCTAAAATCTATTTATCTAAACAAAAAAATTGCCCGTTACGTTTAGCATCCAAACGCTTCTCCCATCTAAAGAAGTTGTTGATTGTTTAAAAGACGGAAAGTAAACTAACAAAAACAGAAAACATGGCAAAAGCAAATGTAAAAGACCTTTTAGAGGCTGGCGTACACTTCGGTCACATGACTAGAAAGTGGAATCCAAATATGGCTCCATACATTTTTATGGAGAAAAACGGTATTCACATTGTAGACTTACATAAAACAGCAGTTAAATTAGATGAGGCGTGCAGCGCTTTAGAGAAATTAACTTCTGCAGGTAAAAAAGTTCTTTTCGTAGCTACTAAGAAGCAAGCGAAAGAAGTTGTTGCAAAACACGCTTCTGAACTTAATATGCCTTATATTACAGAAAGATGGCCAGGAGGTATGTTAACGAACTTCGTTACTATCAGAAAGGCGGTGAAGAAGATGAACTCTATCGACAAAATGAAAAAAGACGGTACGTTCGAAACTTTATCTAAAAAAGAAAGATTACAAGTTGACAGACAAAGAGCTAACTTAGAGAAAAACTTAGGTTCTATCTCTGACATGGTTAGACTTCCTTCTGCAATCTTTGTAGTTGATATCTTAAGAGAACACATCGCGGTAACTGAAGCTAAGAAATTAGGTATTCCAGTTTTCGGTATCGTTGATACAAACTCTGACCCTAGAAAAGTTGACTTCGTTATCCCAGGAAACGATGATGCTTCTAAGTCTATTGATATGATCTTGAGCATTGTTTCTGATTCTATCAAAGAAGGTCAGTCTCAAAGAAAAGCTGATAAAGAAAAATCTAAAGAAGAAGGAGAAAAAGTGTCTGCTGATACAGATGCTGATTTCGATGCAGAATAATTAAAGATTTTCTTTAATATAGAAAAAACGCTGAACTTCGGTTCAGCGTTTTTTTGCTTTTATAGATGTTGAAACAGTTAGATTTTATTGAGAATAGAGGTAAAAAGAAAGACCACAGAATTCTGTGGCCTTATATTAGTTTCTAAGCGTTATAGAATAGGAGCTTGTTATATACTTTGTGGACTGATAGGATGAGTTACAAACCATGCCTGAAAGTCTGTAGTTTTGATTTTTAGGAACCATAGTATAGCCTATTTTTCCGGCACCAATAGGAATTTTCTTAAAAAAACCGTTTCCACTTACCGTAAGTACCATGTTACAGGGAGACTTATTCTCTACTGAAATGGAGGTCCTGGGGTTGCCCGGATCATCATCATTGAGAAGATCGCTGAGTACATCAGCAGTTTCTGGTTTATAGGTTTTTATAAGCTCGTTATATTCTCTTGCTGTATTAGCTGCACTTCCACCAGAATTATTGGTAGGATAGGGATTTCTTATAGGATAACCGCCATAGTTGGCACTACAACTGGTAAGAATCAATGAAATTCCTGTGAGAATTAATAGCTTTTTCATACCTATTTTCTTTTTTTGCTTTTCTTTTTTAGAGGTTTTTCCGGTGTAACAGCAGGCTTTTGTTCAGCAGCAGACTGTCTCGGATTATCAATGGTTACAAAGATACTTTTTTTTACGTCCTTTTGGGAAAAGTACTTCATATCGCAAACGTTACTGTTGAGAGTATAAGAACCTTTGTTTATTACAATAAAATTTTCTCCATGTGCAGGAACGGCAAGATTATAGTAATCTTTTCCGTCTATCCGAAGAACAATGTTGCAGTCTGAGTTATTTTTAAATAGAAGAACAGCTTCTTTTTTAGTAATATCCTCATTTAACATTGCATTCAGGAGCATTGCTGTTTTCTCCTTATGTTCAGTGGATGTTTCAGCAATTAACCGCTTAAATTCCTCCGCCTCTTTAGAATTGGGGTCTTTCATTGCATTCTTAGGAATATCAGCCAATACAGGCCTTGCTTCCATTGGTTTGGCGGTAAGTGCTCCTTTAGTCCACTCAGAATTTTTTAGAGCAATGAGTTTAGGTTTTAGTACACTCTTTTTCGGATCGTCAGGGTGTGCGTTCTTTAGATATTCTTCAATTTCCTTGATATTTGTGCTTTTTAGAATGTCTTTACTGCTTTTTTGCGCATAAGTAAAGGCAGGAGTAAGGAAAGTGAAAAATAAAATCGTCAAAATTTTTTTTTTCATCAAAAGTTATTTATTTCATCAGCTTATACGAAATTTTATATACGTAATTGTTTTTCCTTTAGCCGAGAACAGTTCCTCATAATACGTTTTGATGTCTCTCAAATGTTCTGTATTAGGATCATATTCAGGTGCTCCATAGATGTCATGGTGAGCAGTAATGATTTCATGTCCTGCACCTTGCAGGTACCCCAAAGTATATCCGTGAAGAAATTCTGAATCTGTTTTCAAATGGATAACACCACCAGGCTTAAGGAATTTTTTGTATCGATTTAAAAAGTCCGGATGAGTTAATCTGTGTTTTGTTCTTTTATATTTGATCTGTGGATCCGGAAAAGTGATCCAGATTTCATCTACTTCATTCTCAGCAAAGAAATGGTCAACAAGTTCAATCTGGGATCTTAAGAAAGCGACATTATTCATGTTATTTTCAACAGCCTCTTTAGCTCCAAACCAAAATCTGGCACCTTTAATGTCAATTCCGATAAAGTTTTTTTCAGGAAATGTTTTTGCCAGCCCTACAGAATATTCTCCCTTTCCACAACCTAGTTCCAGCACTATTGGATTGTCATTTTTAAAGAAGTTTTCTCTCCATTTTCCCTTAAGATCGAAGCCGTTTAAAGCATCTTCTCTTGTCGGTTGGATTACGTTTGGTAATATTTTGTTTTCTGCAAATCTTGCTAATTTATTCTTGCCCATTGAGATTTATAAAATGTCTGCAAAAATAGTAAAATTTGCATAGAATATAGACCTTTTAAAGCTAAAAGACCTATGGAGAAACTATGATATTGTTTTGGTTACTTTGCTGTTGCGCTCCCCAAGGCTACCATAATTGGCTTTTGAATTGTTTTTTGTGAGGCATACTGCGCTCCACAGACTAAACTTGTGAAGAGATACTGTCCTTTTTCTATCACTATAGAGTTATCACCATGAGCGGGAACAGCAAGTCTATATTTGGAATTTCCAACTCCTTCCATTCTTACAATGATATTACAGTCAGAATTATTTTGAATAAGAATAATGAACTCCTTGGCATTAGGATCGTTATCAAATAACGAATTGAGGATTTTTACTGTTTTATTTTGATGCTCAATAGGAGAGACTTTCATCAGCATGTTGAATTCCTCAGCTTCAGCATTGGGTATGGCAGCATTTGCAGCTGTATTTACAACAAAGGTATTTTGTGTTGTACTTGGGGTATAAACAGTGGTAGATTGCTTTGCAGCCAGTTCAGCCTTATATTTTGCAATTTGTTTCTGTTTGATGATGGCATTCATTTCATCAAAAGTAATCTTCGTAGAAGGCCTTCTTCTTAGAAGGGCAAGCATTTCCTGCATATCTTTTACTTTCTGATCTTCCGGGTGGGCGTTTTTGATGTATTCTTTCATCAGTTCCATAACCCTTGGTTTCAGTACAGATCGTCTTGGATCATCAGGATGAGCGTCTCTTAAGAAAGCATTGATTTCATAGATGTTATTGCTTTTTATAATATCGCTGTAGTCTTTCCCTTTTTTTTGGGCAGACAAACTGAAAAACAAGACTGAGCTAATAAGTAAAAGTAATTTTTTCATTAATAAATATTAAGTTAAAAATGGTGTACTTTCTCTTAATTTGTGTTTAGGTCAATTAGTTTTTACTATGATAACGAGATCGTATTGTTTTTATTTTAAACACTTGATTGTGACATAAATTTAAGCATATTTTTGAATATTAAATGAAAATTTTTAGTAAAAGTTAAATAACCAAGATTAAATAGTAAAAAAAATAATCCATGTGAATGATACATGGATTATTGTCTATATGAAATTTTGATTTCTTTTCAGATAAGATTTTACTTGGCGACCACCTCCTGAAGATGAGAATTTCTTAATCTTTTTTGGTAGATAGGGACGTATTTCTCGATAGGTATTTTTATCGCTTCAAAGTTTCCGGCTGAAACATAAGGCTGTATATTCTCTGAGGTATAAACAAACTGAAGGAAGTTGTCAATCAGGTTTTCAGGAATTTTGAATCTTGTGAAATAATCTTTTCCTAAATAATTTTTTATCTGGGTAACAGAAGTGTTCATCTTTTCATAGGCCTGATAACGTTGTTTTTTCTTTCTTTCTCCTGAAAGCATATCATAAATGCTCCCAAGGCTTAACGTAAGTCCACCATCTCTTAATCCGGCAACCGGAAGTTCAGGCGGAGTACCATCTCCTTTAGGCTCTGGAAGTCCAATTACTTTCTTAATAGCTAGCCCTTTATCTTCTTTCCTTAATGAGTTTACATCATACCGAAGATTTCCGGTAGGCTTGAATCTGTTTAGTACAATTTCCTGGATCTCATAATATGCAATCTTTAGCTCTATAAGATTTTTCTGTCCTAGCAATTGTGGAGTCATCTTGATGTCTTTTCTTTCGGTAACAATAGAGGTAAAACGGATAACATCCCCAGGGTTTGCGGGAACATTAAAATTACCATTGTAATCCGTAAGAACAGTTTTTTGTGTGTTCAAATTGGTAACATATACCTGATTAAGATACAAGATAGAGTTATCCCTTAGAAATACTTCTCCGGAATACATTTGAGCATTGATTTTTGCCAGAAAAACCAATAGCAACAGAGTAAACAGTTTCTTCATATAATTGGCAAAATTACATAGAAATACAGCAATTTGTGTCTAATTGGATAAAGAATAGTGGTTAAAGTTATATTAAACTTTAGGATTAAATTGTTAATGAGTGTTATAAACTTCATTTTAGTTCAAATTATGCCTTAAAAGTAAAAGGCTGAAAGAAAGTTTTATTGAATTACTTTCTTTCAGCCTCTGATCTTTTACCTATGTTTTACCAATAACCAGCTTGAATATTTTATCGAAATTGCAGATCCGTATTCTGTCCAGGTGATAAAATACCAATAGGTGGCGGTAGGAACATATCGGCCTCCGATTCTTCCGTCCCAGGTATATCTGTTTTCTGGGGTTCCTCTGAAGATTTCGGCTCCATACCGGTCAAAGATGCGGAATACAAGATTATCATTGGCCATTAAAGCAGAATAATCAATTCCCTCATTACGACCATCACCATTGGGCGTAATGGTATTGATAAGATTAATAATGGCAAATTCCTTTTTAACTTCTCCACATAGCTTAGAATCTCTTACTATAACATTGTGGGCTCCTCTTGGTACATTATAGAAGACATTTGAACTCTGCCAAATGACGCCATCCAGTGAGTATTGATAGGGTGGTGTACCACCAGTGGCTCCAACTTTTACAGTAGTTCCGTCAATTTCAATAGAAGTAATCAGAGGAAGCTGATATTCTGTAACGTTTACCAGTTGTTTGTAAACACATCCATTGAAAGTGAGTTCTACCCAATAGCTTCCGGCTGGAACATTGGTGATAGAATGAGTGGTTGCTCCGGTGCTCCACAGATATTTTTCAAATCCTGGACCGGCATCCAGTGTTGTCGTTGTTTTTGGACAAATGGTCTGGTTTATCAGTAGGTCTGATTTTTTAGGAATTTTAATAGTGATTTTAATAGAGGCAACCTCCGGGCAGACACCATTTTTTTCAAAACGGATATAAAAAGTCTGAGGAGTTGTAATATTGATTGTTGCTGAAATTGGATTAATGTCATTTTGAGCATCTGACAAGCTTCCATGAAATGTATACGTTACATTAGGATCTGTCGTGAACATCGGGATAAATTGAGCAAGGTTTACAGATTTTACTCCATCTAGGTCGTCATCACACACAGTATCTGTAACAGATCTACTTGATAATGGTATTCTTGCTCCAATACTGAACTGTAAAGGTTTAATGACTGATGCGCATCCATCAGGAGAATCTACTCTGATGTAGATGGTTGTCGTCGTTGTATAGCTCCAGATATTAGGAAGTGTGTTGGCATTTCCTGCATTGGCATCGGCTAAATTTGCATAATATCTTACTGCAAAATAGGTTGGATTATTAAGCACAATACCTGTGATATTGGATAATATGACATTTACTGTTCCATCCATATTATCATCACAGAAAATACCATTGTAATTGTCCACAACTATGGCTTTGTTGTAAAGGGAAAGAGTGATCTGTGCGATACTTTTACAGCCTAGGCTATTTTTTACTACGGCATATACAATGGTGCCGTTAGGGGCGGTATAAGAATTTGCGGTAGTAATCAGGGCAGCAGGATTTTCCGTTTGAGCATCTAATAGAGTCGGATAATAGGTGATGTTGACAGGGCTATTTGCTGTTACATTGGCTGTAGTCAGATTAAATGTTCCTTGTCCGTTTATATCACAGGCCTTCATCGTTACATTGGTAACGGTAATAGCTTTGATATTGATGTTTACAGTGACGGTTTCACAATCCGGAAAGTCAGGATCATTGCCACAGAAAGTATAAGTGAATGTATCCGTTCCTGCTGTACCAGGAGTATTAACTGTATAGGTAATGATTCCTGTAGTAGGATTTATAACTGCCGTACCAAGGGCGGGTGGAGTTGTAATAGCAACTGTAGCAGGTACCGGGATTTGGGGCGAGTTGGTGAATGTAGGTGATATAATCTGACTGGTACACACATCATAAGAGGTCGTCGTAAGCTTGGTACAATTCAATACTTTAAACTGTTCAGTCACTAAAGGAGCGCAGCTGCCCATAGTCACAGAACAGGTATAATATCCGGACTGTGTGGGAGTAATAGATGAGCCTGTAGCACCAGAAACCGGATTCCCATTCCTATACCATTGATAGGTATCATAAATGATAGGATCCACAGTAAGTACCATTCCCGGAGCACAATTTCCTCCTGATTTTATAATCACAGGTTGTGTAGGAAAACCTGCAAAGAATCCTCCATATCCTACTGCATCACTTCCTGCAGTAATCCCTGCAGTAATAGCTTTATTTGAAACTATGGTTATAGTTCCTGTAGTATTGGGGATTCCATAAGTAACCCAATTATTGGTTCCGGTCATATTGTAAGGGCCGGTTGAAGCTGGTGGGTTTACACCGTTTACGGTAACCGTAGCTCCTCTTTCTGTAATAAGATTCAGCTTTGTAGGAATATTAAGAATTCCCAGTGGATTTCCATTGGAATGAACAAAGTTTTCATCAATAAACCCCAGTTCATTAATCTGCTTTGGAAGATAGCAATTTAGAGCGGGAATAAAATTGAAACCTCCGGTAGCCACTTCGTTTCCTGTATTAGAATCTCCGGATAAAATTTGGTAAACATAGGCGTTTTTAGAAGTTTTAATATATAAGTTATAATGTCCTCCGCCCTGAAGCATGTATTTAGTATCCGGAATTACAAAGTATTTTCCGGTGTTGAGGGTAGCAACAGGAACCAGTTCATTATTAACATAAATTTGCGTGTTATCTTGGGTTGCAACGATGATAGCGCCCTCCATATTAGAGCCAATAGTTCCATTGCCCTTTACGAGGGCAAATTCATTACCAAGTCGGTCAACCGGTACTGCCTGATCCATTAAAATATCAGAGCTTGTGGAAAAATTTCCTGCATATTGTCCATTGAAGTTTCCATTGGTAACATTCACTGGTTTGTTCGATGTGATCTTCGCTCCTATAAATCCATCAAGATTTCCAGCCATGTCTCCAATTCCGTCAATGATATAAGATTGCCCTTTGTTTAAGGTGATAGTCATTGTGGGGTTAGTTGCGCCCGTGGTTCCATTTGAAAATTGTACTTGTGGGCTGTAGCCGGTAATGGTAACAGTAGTGTTGTCTTCAGTTGCCAGAATACTGGTCATGAAGTTTAGGATATTATTGCTTACGGTGATAGGAGCAAAAGCGGTGAAGAAATTCTTTCCGGTTGAGGGAATTCCTTTGGAAGTAATAATTTCTGCATGATTATGCACTGAAAATCTTAAGTTGGCATAAAAAGGAAATTCTGCCTTTAGGTATAACCCTTTTGTTGTAGGAGTAAATACATCTGACTGTTGTGTGGTAATAATATAATTCCTTAAAACATCAAATTTCTGGGGATTGTTTTTACTGATATTTACAGTTCCGATCAGAATATTATTGTTATAAATATTCACCGGGAAAGGTGTTGTTCTGCTGGTAGACAGATAAAGTTTCTGATAGGGGCTGGGTGCTCCTGATCTATCCACCATTGGAGCAAACCAATGTTCTCGGTCCAATTGTGCAAAAGCAGAGGTGAAAATGTAGAATATAAATAAAAAAGATAGAACTTTCTTCATTCAGTGAGGGTATTTATCACAAATTTAATAATAAAAAGCATTGAATTGTTGAAAAGGTAATAAAAAAACCGCGATTTTAAAGTCGCGGTTTTGAATGTTTTATTTTGAATTTATTATTCTCTGTTTTTTACTAAAATCCAGCCTGTGTATTTTACCTGAGTCTTTTCTTTATTAGCTTCATTCCAAGATACGTGATACCAATATGTACCGGTTACAAGTCTCTTGTCAAAATGTTTTCCATCCCACTTGTAATTATTGAATTTAGTTCCGGTAAATATCATATTTCCATATCTGTCATATACTACAAAAGATAGGTTGTCTTTATAAGCAAGTTCACTGTAATCGATGAAGTCATTTACATTATCTCCGTTAGGTGTAATCGCATTCAATAGATTTGGAACTGTAATTTCTGTAGCAACAGGCGTACAGTTGTAAGCATCTTTTACATAGAATGTGTGCTGACCTCTTGTTAATCCTGCAAAAGTATTAGAATCTTGCCAGTTTGCAGTTCCGTCCACAGCAAATTTATAAGGAGCTTTACCACCCGCTACAATTACTGTTGCACTATTATTGTTGATTTCGATTTGTTGAATTACAGGATCTTCAGCTTTTTTCACTCTTACTACTTGTGTAAGGAAGCATCCGTTTTTACTTAGTATTACAGAATACTCACCAACTCCTACATTTCTGATTCCAGAAGTAGTAGCACCATTGTCCCACGCATAAGAGTCATATCCAGGTCCAGCGTCTAAATCTGTTTTAGCATCAATAC
The DNA here is from genome assembly GCF_002899895.1 of Chryseobacterium oncorhynchi. Classification (GTDB taxonomy): domain Bacteria; phylum Bacteroidota; class Bacteroidia; order Flavobacteriales; family Weeksellaceae; genus Chryseobacterium; species Chryseobacterium oncorhynchi. The sequence goes on along the minus strand of NZ_PPEI02000004.1, from coordinate 425,791 downwards.
AAATATATTTATCTACTAAGATTGGAGATTTTTTGATTGGAAGAGGAATAAGTTCAATTTTTGAAATAGCAGTACATCCTTCAGCAGTAGATACTTTTACATATACAAATCCACCCGTTGAAGGGAAGTTATCTGGTGTTGTTATTTCATTGATACCCGCATTCAGGTCGGTTAATGAGCGGTAGTATTTTTTTATTGCTGCTCCGTAATCTGTAATCTTAGCCTTAGTTAAATCAAAATAAGCATAAGGAGCTACATCATACCAACAAGCTTTAATAGTCGCATCTTTTACAACGAAAGGAATAACATTAAGCTCTAGAGTAACTTCTTCACAGTCTGTAAACTCTACAGAATCTCCACAAAATGTGTAAACAATTTTATCTGGTCCCTCATAATTAGCATTCGGTGTGTAAGTAATTGTTCCATTTGGATTTACAACTGCTGTACCTTTAGTAGGAGGGGTAAGAATCTTTACTGTAGTTGCTACCGGAGTCTGTGTTGAAGACGTAAAAGTAGGTGTAATGATCTTGGTAGCACAAACTGCAAGGTTTTGTTTTGTAATTTTTAAACAGTTTTGTACTTTATAAACTGGTGTAGTAACAGGAGGACATGTTCCCATTGTTACTTTCACGGTATAATTTCCGGATTGTGTAGGAGTATAGCTATAAGATGTTGCCCCTGGGATAGCTACTCCATTTCTGAACCACTGGTAAGTTTCATATCCATCATCCACTTCCAGAATAAGCCCTGGAACACAATCTCCTGTTTTCTTCGCAATTACAGGAATTGAAGAGAATCCGGCAAAGTAACCTCCATATCCGGCAGAGCTGTATCCTCCGTTAATACCTGCTGTTACAGCCTTGGTAGAGGTAATGGTAAGGTTGTTTACAACTCCAGATATTGCATAAGTTACCCACTGTGTATTTCCTGTAAGAGGATATGGTCCTTCAGCTGTACTAGGAGGGTTATTATTTACCAATACGGTAGCTCCTGCTTCAGTTAGAATATTTAGTTTTAGTGTAATGGCATCTGTAACGCCAGGCATTTCATTGATCTTACCAATCTCATCAATTTTTCTTGGCAGGAAACAGTTCAATGGTGGAATATAGTTAAACCCATTTGTTGCTGCATTATTATCTATTCCTATAAATTGATATAGATATACATTCTTGGATGTTGAGATAAACATATTGGAATGATTTCCTGCACCAGCTTGTGTTACATAGCTTGTTTCATTAATTCGGTACCAACCTCCTGCGTTAATTGTTTCAATAGGAGTAGTAGATCCATTCAGATAGATTTCAGTGTTGTCTTCAGTAGCAATAATAAGTCCTCCCTCCATATTAAGCATAGGATTGGTAGATCTTGTTTTTACCATGGCAAAAGTGTTTCCAAGTCTATCAACAGGAACCGATTGGTCAAGAATAGGGTCAGAGCCACTTGTAGGAGTTGAGAAGTTACCGTTGCAACTTCCATTGGTAAGGGTAACAGGCTTGTCTGCAACCACCTTTGCGCCTATAAATCCGTTCTTATTAGCTGCGGTAGATCCACTTCCGGTAAAAATGAAAGATTCTCCTTTATTTAAAACAAATGAATGGGTATTTCCGGGAGGCGTTCCGTTAGTGAATACCAGTCCTGGAGTATTCCATGATACTGTTACACTGGTATTGTTTTCGGTAGCCATAATCCCTGCCGTAAAGTTATAAAGGCCATTAAGGTCTGTATTAGGACTGGCGGCTACATAAAATTGTTTACCAATTCCGGCTTTTCCTTTACTGGTAATAATTTCACCATGTACAGATTGTGCCAATCTTAAACTACAATAAAAAGGCTTCTCTCCTTTTAGATAAAGCCCTTTGCTGCCTACATTAAAGGCTTGCGTAGTCGCATTAGCAGATATAATAGATGCATCTACATCCACAGTCTGCGGGTTTCCTTTACTGATGGTAACCGTTGTAAGAACGTTATTATTATTAAATACTTGTACGGGAAAGGGTGTTGTGGAATCTGTGGATAGATATAGCCTGTTCTCAAAGTCCCCTACAGAGGGAGCTGTGTAATAAGGTGCTATCCAATGTTCAGTATCCCTTTGCGCAAAGAGGGTATTAATTGATAAAAAAAGTAACACCAAACTAAGTAGAAATCTTTTCATGTGTATGGAATTAGGATTTCTACAAAATTAAAATAAAAAATCAAATACCTTTAATAAATTGCAAACAAATGTTAAAAATTACTCTCGATTTTTAATTAAAAGCCATCCTGAGTAAGAAACTTGTAATTTTGAATCTGGTTCAATCCATCTTATTACATACCAATATGTTCCCGTAGGAAGATTTCTTCCGTTTGATCTTCCATCCCAAATATAATTTTTATCTGAAGACTTATAAACAGAGGCTCCGTATCGGTCTGCGACCTCTATAGATACGTCTTGTTTTATTCTTAATTCGGAATAATTAAGAACATCATTGATGCCATCTCCATTAGGTGTAATTGTATTGATAAGATTAATGACTAAAAACTCCTTGGTGATATAACGACATCCATCTGAACCTAATACATATACTGTATGAAGCCCTCTTGATAGCCCTGTGAAAATATTAGATGACTGATAGTCTAAGCCATTTAAAGAATATTTATATGGAGGAGTTCCTCCAGTTACATGAACTGTTGCCGTAGTACCGGAAACATCTATTCTTGTAATGCTAGGGGATTGTGCCGTTGTTACATTTACCTGTTGGCGGTATACACATCCATTGAATCCAAGGTCTACATAATAAGTTCCTGCATTTGCAATAATAGTTTGGACTGTTGCTCCATTGCTCCATAAGTAAGAAGAAAATCCGGGTCCTGCATCCAATAGAATCTTTTCGTTGGAACAGATGATTTGATCATGAAGTGTGGTAGATTTTTTAGGAGCTTTTAAAGTAAGTGTTAATACACCGGTATTAGGGCATCCTGTACTACTTTGGAATCTTACATAAAATACACCTGTAGAAGTAATAACCTGTGAAGCTGCAATAGGGTTAGTACCTGTCTGAGCATTGGCAAGGGAAGCATGAAATGATAAAACTACTGTCGGATCTATTGTAAATAAAGCCTTGTAGTCGTTTAGGTTTATAGATTCTGATCCATTCAGATCATTGTCACAGATGTCTGTTTTTGCATTGTCTGTTATTAAAGGAATTTTATTTCCAATGGTGAAATTAATTTGCCCTAAAGCTGGCGGACAGTCTCCTACATTGGCTGTTACCCTTATGTATACAGTAGTACTGGCTGTGTAAGTCCAGTTGGTAGGAAGCGTATTGCTATTTCCTGCATTGGCATCAGCCTGGGTAGGATAATATTTTACAGTAAAGTTGGCAGAGTTCGTTACAATTTGTGGTGTTACATTGTTGAAATTAACATCCACTATTCCATCTAGATTTTCATCGCAAATATTAGCATTGAAGTTACTGGTGTTAATATTAGGAGTAGGATAGGTGCTTAATGTAATTGTAGACACTTTAGAACATCCATAAATAGAAGTTACATTAGCATAGACAGTTCCTGATGGTCCTGAATAAGTAGTAGGAGTGGCTATTGGTCCTGTTAAGTTGGCGTTTGTAAAGTAAGTTACCGTTGCACTTGTATCCGGAGTTACATTAGCATTCTTCAGATTAAAGGTTCCGTTCCCGTTGGCTGCAGCACAAGAAAACATACTGTCATTAGTTGTCTGAAGAACATGGGTATTGACTACAATTTTAAAATATTCAAATGCTGCCGGCGTTCCACTTCCCTGGATATAATATGTAAATGTATCCGTAATATCTGTGGTAATAGCTGCATTGGGAGTATAAGTAATTTGCCCTGTTGTAGGGTTTATTGCCACAGTTCCATTAGTGGGTTGTACAATAATGCTTGTATTAGCCGGAACCACTGTTTGGCTCGAGCTTGTAAATGAAGGAGTAATTACTTTCGTATTACATGATCCGATATCATAGGTTGTTGTGGTTATAGGCGGACATGCTGTATAATCAAACTCTGCAGTCATTCTGGATTCACAACCAGTTTTAGTAATATAGCAGGTATATATTCCTGATCCGGATAAATCTGGATTGATAGTAGGGGTTGTAGCCCCCGGAATTTCAACTCCGTTAAGATACCATTTGTAGGCATCATGTCCCGGATCTACTTCCAAAAGTACCCCATTGTAACAATCACCGGTTTTGGAAATCACCGGAATAGAAGAGAATCCTGCAAAATATCCTCCATATCCTACAGCACCATTTCCTGCGGCAATTCCTGCTGTAACTGGTTTTGTAGAAGTTACCGTAATATTTCCGGTTACATTTGGCATGGAGTAGGTTATCCAATTTGAATTTCCGCTTACAGGAGCAAATCCTGTCACTGGATTTCCATTAACGGTTACTGTTGCTCCCGTTTGAGTAATGATATTAAGTTTTGTATTATAAGCAGTACTGCCTATCATATTAATGAGCCCTATCTCATTGATTTCTTTAGGCAAAAAACAGCTTAAAGGTGGTATAAAATTCATCCCTCCTGTCTGATACACTGTGTTTCCTGAAGCACCGGCAAGAAGTTGATATACATATACATTTTTGCTCGCTGAAATATTCATGTTGTAATTTCCGTTACCCTGATTGATGTAGCTTGTAGCTTCAATCATACGATATTCTCCAGCATTAAGAGTAACACCCGATAAAGGATTTCCGTTGATGATAAGGGTAGTGTTATTTTCTGTAGCAATGATAAGAGCTTTCTCCATTCCTACAGTATTTGGTCCATTTCCTTTTACCATTACAAAATCTTTTCCAAGTCTCTCCGTAGGAACAGCCTGGTCCATCAATATATCTACATTGGTGCTGTTTTGGGTTGTATAAAGACCGTTGAAGTTTCCATTAGTTACCGATATAGGTTTATTGGCAACAAGTTTTGCCCCTAACAATCCTCTTCTGTTATTCACTCCGCCCATATCACTATTTACATCAAGGATATAAGATTTACCCTTATTAATAGTAAATGTTCTGGAAGGCATTACACTACCATCCGCAAAAACAATATTAGAACTATATCCGGATAGAGTTACCGTGGTATTGTCTTCTGTAGCAGTAACCCCTACAGTGGAGTTTACATAATCTTTTGGAGAAGTGGTGGGAGCGGTTCCTATGAAAAAAGTTTTTCCAACTCCGGCCATTCCTTTAGAAGTAATAATTTCAGCTTGTTGTGGAACTGAAAACCTAAAGTTAGCAAAGAATTTTTTAGATCCTTTTACATGCAGCCCCATCGTATTCTGAGTAAACAGATTGTTCATGGTAGAAGCAATCATGTAAGTGCTAGGAACTGTAAGTTGTACAGGGTTTCCTTTACTTACCTGTACGGTAGAAAAAACAATATTGTTATTAGAGACCTGTACAGAAAACGGAATAGTCTCGTTGGTTGAGAGATATAAATAACATTGCGGGGGAGTATTTCCCTGAAGCGAACTTGCAGACATGGGAGCAAACCAGTGCTCGGTATCCAATTGTGCATTAACAATTAAGCAAATAAAAGTGCAAATAGCTAGTAGAAATTTTTTCATGTATTATTATAAGGGGCCGCAAATCTATGTATTAATAATCACATTTTTGCGTAAAAAAAACTTTGAAATTTAAATTAGGCTACAATTGTTGAATATTTAAAATTCACTTCATTTTGCGTTCATATTCATTAAGTTTATTCCACAAAAAAATCCCGATGAAACTCATCGGGATTAAGTATTTTCTTTGAAAGAAAGATTAAGCTAAGCTAATTCTTACAAATCCTGTTACTTTAAGATCTGCGTTTACAGATTTTACATAGTCAGCTACAGAAATAGAGCTGTCTTTGATGAAATCTTGGTGTACCAAAGTGTTGTCTTTGTAGAATCTCTGCATTTTACCTTTCAAGATATTGTCGATAATGTTTGCAGGCTTACCTTCTTCAACAAGTTTGTGTCTTTCGATCTCTAATTCTTTATCAATAGTTTCCTGAGAAACAGAAGTCTCATCAAGAGCAATTGGGTTCATAGCAGCAGCCTGCATAGAAACAGCTTTAGCAGCTTCGTCAGCTCCTTCTACTTTAGCAGAAAGTGAAGTGATAGCAGCAATTTTGTTTCCAGCGTGGATGTAAGCTCCTAAGAAAGGTCCTGTAATTCTTTCGAATGCACCGATCTCAATTTTCTCACCGATAACTCCTGTCTGCTCGATTAATTTCTCAGCAATAGTCATTCCGTGGAAATCTGTAGCCAATAATTCTTCTTTAGTAGCAGCGAAGATAGCCATTTCAGCTATTTCGTAAGCAAGCTCGATGAAAGCTTCGTTTTTAGCAACGAAGTCAGTTTCGCAGTTTAAAGAAATTACAACACCTAAAGTGTTATCTTCGTTTACTCTTGCGATTACTGCACCTTCACTTGAATCTCTGTCAGCTCTGTTAGCAGCAACTTTTTGTCCTTTTTTTCTAAGGATATCTACCGCTTTTTCGAAGTCTCCTTCAGCTTCAACTAGAGCTTTCTTGCAGTCCATCATACCTGCACCTGTTTGGTTTCTTAATTTAGCTACGTCTGCAGCAACTGGTGTATAAGACATAATATCTATTATTTTTTATTTAAGATTAGTATTAATTTTTAGCTTAATTTTAGAGCAGTGCAAAGATAATGATTTTAATCATAAACTAAAAAATGACTTTTCACGTTATTAATATATTTAATACTATTTTAAAGATTTGATTAATGAAAAAAATCTTCCTTCTCCTATTTATATGCGTTTTTTCTCTTGGATTTTCTCAAAAAAAGAAAAAATCAAAATCTAAAGCTGTTGTAGAAAAAGAAACTGTGATCATTTATACAGAGCAGGAAGCCGAGACTTCTAAAGAAGCTAGAGTGATTGCAGGCTTCATAAAGCAGAATCCCGGTCATGCAAAAACAGATCGCTTGAAAAAAAGATTGATGGACATTATCATGGCAGATAATTCTCCGGAGGCTAAACCTACGATAAAGCCAATCAGTAAAGAAAAAATTGAAAAAATTGTAAAAAATAATGAATTAAACAGCGGTAAAGTGCTTGCAAGCAACAATACATCGAATAATACTAAGGCCACTACCACAAATAATACCAAGAACACGGATAAAATTAATGATGCTATTAATGCTTTGAAAGAAGAAAGACGAGTAACTTATGCATCAGCAGGATCCGCAAAAAGTGCAGGAGCTGCAAAGTCTGAACCAAGTAGTGAAGCCAAAAGAACAGCAGCGATGTTGACCCATATTTTTAATACTGATATAAGTTCTAATGAAGCTTATATTAATATTAAAAACAGATCCAGCTGTAATTTAATTATAAAAATAAGTGGCAAAAAATATTATAATCTAAGTGTTCCTGCGAAAGGACAAAATTTTATTTTAATAGATAAAGGAGAATATGTGCTGACAACAATGGTATGTGATGCGAAATATTCCTCATTAAAGAAAATTACTCAGGATATTGAGATTGCCCTCAATGTTGCTGAGGATTAAAGAAGAAGACTAAAGTAAAAAAGGTTAAGAAATTTTCTTAACCTTTTTTTATTTTTATCCTTTAAACTGACCCATCGCAATGAACTTGTCTTGTCTCTGGGTTTCAAGCTCCTGTCCTGTAAATTTGGAAAAAGCCTTGATATTTTGTAAAATAGAATTTTTCAAGTTTAAATAAGTGGTCTCCTGATCATAGTGAGCGCCCCCAAGTGGTTCTTCAACGATTCCGTCAATGAACTTTTCTCTTAAGGCATCCTGAGGAGTAAGGTTTAATGCATTGGCTGCATCTTCCTTATGATCCCAGTTTCTCCATAGAATAGAAGAACAGCTTTCTGGTGCAATTACAGTATACCATGTGTTTTCCAACATATATACTTTATTACCTACACCTATTCCTAAAGCTCCACCACTTGCTCCTTCACCAATGATGTAAGTGAAGATTGGAGTCTTCAGCTGAACCATTTCAAAAATATTTCTTGCAATAGCCTCACCTTGTCCTCTTTCTTCAGCTTCTAATCCTGGATAAGCTCCCGGTGTATCTACTAATGTCACAATAGGGATGTTGAATTTTTCAGCAAGCTTCATTAGTCTTAAAGCCTTTCTGTATCCTTCAGGATTTGGCATTCCAAATCTTCTGTGCTGTCTTTCCTTAGTAGTTCTTCCTTTTTGAGTCCCAATGATCATTACTTTCTGACCATCCAAGGTAATCAATCCTCCAATCATTGCCGGGTCATCAGCGAAATTTCTGTCTCCATGAAGTTCTAAGAAACTGCCTTTGTCTGCCATTCCGTTGATGTAGTCCAGTGTATAAGGACGATCCGGGTGACGAGACAGTTGTACTCTTTGCCAAGGTGTAAGATTTCCATAGATTTCTTTTTTCTTTTCTAAAATCTTATCCTCAATCTGACTGCATGCTAATTTTACATCAACACCACTTTCTTCTCCTACTAAAGAACACGTCTGGTATTGGTCCATCAATTCTTTGATAGGAAGTTCGAAACTTAAATATTCCATTTCTTGAAGTAAATTAAATCTTTCAAATGTATGAAAAATTATGTTAATTCTATTTAAAATTATTTATAGCATTGCTTATTCTAGAGGTACTTTCCTCTTTACCAATGATTTCCAGAATATCCGGAACATCTGGTCCTTTCAATTCTCCTACCAAAGATAAACGTAGAGGCATCATTACCTTACCCATTCCCAAGCCTTTGTTTTCCGCGAAATCATGCATAGCCTGCTTTAAGGTTTCAGCAACAAAGTCTGTAGATTCAAATATTGTGGATAATTCTCCTAAAATAGCAGATGTTTCATCATTCCATGCTTTTTTAGATGCTTTTTCATCATAAGAAGAGGGAGCTTCAAAGAAGAATTTTCCATTCTCATAGATGTCTTTAGGGAATGTAGCCCTTTCTTTCATCAGGTGAATTACTTTTAAAAGCTTTTCATCCGAAACAGCAGAAAGATCTAGATCTGTATTTTTAAGGATCTGAAGAAGCTCTTCATCAGACTTCATCTGAATATACTGATGGTTAAACCATTCTGATTTTTCCTTACTGAATCTTGCCCCAGCCTTGTGTACTTTATGAAGATCAAACTCCTTAATCATTTCTTCTAAAGGAAGAATTTCTTTATCATCAGCAGGAGACCAACCCAATAACGCTACCATATTGATAAATGCATCAGGAAGATAACCATTTTCTCTATATCCTTTAGATACTACACCTGTTTCAGGATCCTTGAAATCAAGCGGGAATACAGGGAATCCGAACTTATCGCCATCTCTCTTGCTTAGTTTTCCTTTTCCTTCAGGCTTTAGAATTAAAGAAAGGTGTGCAAATTGTGGAGCTTCCCACTGCATTGCTTCATATAATAAAGTGTGTAATCCTAAAGATGGTAACCATTCTTCACCACGAATCACGTGAGAAATTTCCATTTCGTGGTCATCAATAATGTTAGCGAAGTGGTAAGTAGGCATCCCGTCATTTTTTACAAGAACCTTGTCATCCAATGTATTGGTGTTTACCGAAGATTTTCCACGGATGATGTCCTCAAGATTTAAGATTCTGTCAACAGGCATTTTAAATCTTACTACATACGGCGTTTTTTCATCTAATAATCTTTGAACTTCCTCTTCAGAAAGGGCAAGACTATTTCTTAAACGATTTCTTGTTTTGTTGTCATAAGAGAAAACATCACCTTTTGCTTCAAATTCTGCACGGATAGCATCCAGCTCTTCCGGTGTATCAAAAGCGATGTAGGCATAATCTGTTTTTAGAATCTGCTCTGTATATCTGTCATAGATATCTCTTCTTTCAGATTGTCTGTAAGGAGCAAACTTTCCTCCTTTCTTAGGACTCTCATCAGGAATGATTCCGCACCATTCTAAAGCTTCTTCAATATATTCTTCAGCTCCTTCTACATATCTTGCGGTATCTGTATCTTCAATTCTTAATACAAATTCTCCCCCTTGATTTTTAGCAAAAAGATAATCATATAATGCGGTTCTTACGCCTCCCAAATGCAAAGGTCCTGTAGGACTTGGAGCAAAACGGACTCTTACTTTCTCCATTTTCAATTTAAATTTTTGCAAATTTACTTAAAATTATGCGTTTAAGAGATGATTTATCACTTCGTCTTGGCTTTTTTGTTTTTAAGTTGTAAATCTAAAAAATAAGAGGAGGTTGGGAAACGACTTTACTGAAAATGATATTGAATATGACTTACTTTAATTGAAATTATGAAAAAGGCTGTCTGAATAATTCGGACAGCCTTTTTTGTATTGTTGTAATATTAATTCTTTTTTATTCCTATGACTTTTAAAACCTTGTTGATTTTATATTTCATCGTTCTTTTATAGCCCAGCAGCTTAATTCTTTCCATCAGCTGTAGGTTTTCTTTCATGGTAGCCAAAAGATCCTGTTTAAAGAATTCTCTTAGTAAATCTTTATCTGCAATTACCTGTTCCAGCTTATCAAGGGCTTTTATTCTATTTTCCTGCATGAAAAACAAATTGTGCGTCATACCAGCAGAATTCATTCTATAAGCCAAAAGATATTCTGGGACAAAATGAGTTTCCGGTGCGTTTTCATAAGCCTGAAGCCAGAAAAACCAATCTTCTTTAGCTTTAAGTTCTTCGTTGAACTTATATTTTTCTACAATATCCCTGGAAAAAATAGCACAGTGAATAGGTATTGAAAAAGTATTATCCCATTTTAATAAAACCTCTTTTTGACTGAAATATTCCGTCTTCAAAATGCAATGGGGAGGAAGAACGGTTTGTGTAGCACTATCAAATCGTTGGAAATCTGTAATCACAATGGCATTTGTTTGATTATTGATCTCTCTAACAGATTTCTCAAATTTTTGATTGTATAAATAATCATCACAATCAAGAAACTGAACAAAGTCACCCGTGATATTTTGAATCCCTGCATTTCTTGCAGAGCTTAAGCCGCCATTTATCTTTTTAATGTACTTTATCCTGTTGTCCTTTTTCTGCCAGTTCAGGGCTATATCTTCAGTATTATCTGTACTTCCGTCATTCACCAAAATACATTCCCAGTTTGAATACGTCTGGTTTATCAGGGAATTTATGCAATCATCCAGAAAAACTGCCTGATTATAGCAGGGAACAATGACGGATATCTTGATGGAATTATTCATGTTTATAGGCTCTTTTATCGTTTTATCGTCCTGGATTATTTCTCTAATCCAATTACTGAAACCATATTGTTGTACAATTTCCTCCGGTAATTCATGATAAGGAGTACGTAAAAACTGATCAATATTGTTGTAATTGTTATTTTCTACAACAAAGATATTATCGGGATGGTAGAAATTGTATTTCTTTACCATGATATTATCTGTGATCACTTTTTTCTTGTAGTACATTCCTTCAAAAAAACGAATGGAAAGTCCGTTGTGTAAAGGATCTACAAAATCTAAAAGTATATCGGAATCCTTTACCAATTCCAGATTTTCTTGAAAGCTAATCCTGTTCTGGATGTATTTGATCTTATCATTCCTTTTTTCAGGTTCCTGAAAGTATTGAATGAAAATGGATAGATCAACGGGCAGATCAGAAACTTCTGTAATGAATCTATCTATTTTTTCTTCACGACTTTTCCAGTATAATCCTACAAAATACAACCTTGGTTTCTCTGTGTTGTATTCCTTATGTGCAGGAGGGAGATGATCAAAATAAAAATTAGTAATGGGCTTAATATTGGGTTGAGATTCCACATTTTCAAAACAGAAGAATGAATCAAACAGATTGAAGTAATTTTTAACTTCAGGAAACTTCTCAATGCCATCCCATTGATAAGCAATAAGTTTTTTTGTTTTCTTTTTTAAATTTTGGATAAAAGGAATGGGGAAAATATCCGGACGAATCACTAAGATATAATCCAACTCTCCTTCAATGGCTGAAATACTTTTATTAAGGTCTTCAAGAAAATGTCTGTTAATAAGATCTTGCTTGTATTCCTTATTTCTCAGAATGTTTTTAACGAAAAAATTTTTTATACTTTCAGTGCCTTTATATCTAAATTTTGAAACTTTATCTGTAATTAAATAGGTTTCAAACCCCTCTTTTTCCAAATTATCTAAAAATAGTTTGGGAAAATCAGAATAATCGGGCATTACCAAAAGAAATTTTTCTTTCTTTATCACGTTATTTATTTTGAATTAAAGATACTGAATAATACTATTTTATAATATTTTCTGATACTGTTGACCGGGGAATTGAAATATTCCTTTTTTATACTTTCAGCATCTTTTAAACTTATACTATTGAGAAATTTAAAATACCTTTTTTCAGTACTACTCAGCTCAATATGATCATTAAATTTAGGATTTACTTCTCGGAATGTTTTTTCCATTTCCTGAATGGCTTCTGTGGAGTAATTTCCATGGTGTTTATAATTTCCAATGATGATCTTTTTAAGATAAACAATATAGTAAGCAATAATACTCTGATCAGGAAACTTCAGATAATATTTCTCGTAAATAGTTTTGATTACACTAAGATATCCAAGCAGATTTTTGTCACTATTTTTTTTGGTAATCGACTGAGAGTTGTCGGCAGTGTAGTGGTAAGTGACATCGGGTATAAAAGTTACATTTTTTGCGGAAAACATTACCTCAAAAAACCAAAGTTCATCCTCATGATAAATTTTGCTCAGGAATTGTAACCTGTTTTTCTTTAGAAAGTCTGTTTTGTAGAGCTTATTTTGAGCCATTGGACTTAATCCTTCGGTTATGTTTTTAATAAGAACCTCAGAGTGTTTATTCTCAATAGCCTGTTTTTTTTCCAGATGTGGTAAGTAGGAAAGAATCTTTTTTTCTTCCCAGGATACAACTGCAGTTTTTCCTACAATAATATCTTCTTTACCGGTATAGGTGGATAGTAGGGATACTATGGCATTGGACGGGAGAAAGTCATCACTGTCACAAAAAAATATAAAATCTCCGGTAGCTTTTTCCATTCCAAAGTTACGGGTGTCAGACAGACCTTTATTTTCCTGGCTGTAAACCTTGAATCTTGTGTCAGAAAAAGTAGTAATGATATCCAAAGTATCATCTGTACTTCCATCATTAATGATGATACATTCAATATTTTTATAAGTTTGGTTTTGAATGCTTTCAAGAACCTCTTTTACGTAATAAGATGCATTATAACAAGGAACAATAATGCTTACTAGAAAGTTACTCATGGATGGTTATAATTTTTTTAACGTAGTACTTACGGCCTCTATTGAAAAAGGTTTTAAGCTATCAACAGAATTCTGGCTTAATGTATTCCAAAGTTCTTCATTATTATTCAATTGAATAATAGCTTCTGCAAAACTCTTTTCATCATTAGCAATCAATACGTTTTTTTTGTCGATCAACTGCATTCCTTCAGCGCCTATATCTGTGGTAACTACGGGGAAAAAGTATTCAAAAGCCTGTCCGATCTTTCCTTTTACACCAGCCCCAAATCTTAACGGAGCAACCATAATTCGGGAATTCATAAAATGCTCTTCTACACTTTCTACAAAGCCCAAAAATTTAAACTTAGGATATTGATTGATATCCAGCTTGTCTGCAACATTCCCAATGACGCTTACCTCAAGTTCCGGATTGGTTTTCCAGACAACAGGCATTATTTTTTCGTATAAAAATTTTACAGCATCAATATTAGGCTCATGGATAGACCCGATGAAAATAATTCCCTTGCTTTCATGGAAGCTTTTCCTATCTGAAATATCAATCTTCGGGTAGTGGATGTTGGAAATCGTAATGATTTTATTTTGATCCGCGTATTGGCTCATAATCTCCTTTTCTTTGTCAGAAATAGCGATGATATAATCTAATTGTGGAGCCACAACAGTTTCCAGGTGGAAAAAGTGCTTATAGTTTTTCTTTAAAGAAATACGGGTGGGTTCTATTTCAATAGCTCTTTTATATCTTAAAAAATGAATATCCACCATGTCATACATAAACTTTGTATGGGGTAAGATATTTTTCATTTTTTTGTAGAACAGATTCAGAGCAAGAGGGCCATTGAACCAAACGTAGTCTATATTTTTAGCAGAAGAAAGAAAAGCATAGATGTTTTTATATTTATTATTCTCTACAAAAACAATGACTCCATGCTGTTGGTAAAACTTTACGTAGGTGCTGTCCTCAAACATATGAGGAGCAAATAAAATACAGTTATACCCTAATTCTTTATAAATTAGAATAATTTCTTTCAGCCTGTTGGACCCGGAATCCTTATCGTGAGTGGGAAAATCCCTAGAGGTAAAAAGGATTGTCTTTTTCGATTCATCATACAGATGAATATTGATGATATCCTGAGTTTGAAGATCTTTAAGTCTCTTCTTTCTTTTAAAATGTTTTTTTATATCCTTTAAGATTCCCATCAGTTAGCTTTTATTATCCAATCCAAAAACCTTGTTTACCCAGCTATCCAAAGTATATCTTTCATAGATATCCTGCGGAATACTTTGATAAGGGCTTTCAAAAAAAGATCTGTCAAGATTAGTGATATTTTTATTTAAAATCAAAATATTGTTCGGATTGTAAAAATCGTAGGTTTTAATAGATTCATTATCCGTGATGATTTTCTTTTCCAAAGACATGGCCTCAAAAACCCTGAAGCTTAGTCCATATTGGCCTTCACGCATCAGATCAAGTAAAACTCTGGAGTTTTTATAATATTTTGGAAGATCGTTATGTGGAATCTTTTTGATGCTGAAAATTAAGAAAAGATTTTTGGGGATCTTGATGAATATATTGGTCAGCTGATGTCTCCATGATTTCTTTCCAATCACCATGATCTGAAACTTCAACTCGAGGTCAATTAATTTTTTTGCCAAAAATTTCACCAATGAAACTCTTCTGCTATCATAAGAGGTGATGTAGAAAAGATCCATTTCAGGATTTTGGCTTTCCTTTGAAATATGGGGCAGATAAATGTAATTGGTTATTTTTTCAAAACCATGCTGCTTTACATCTGCAATATCAAAGGAAAATATCTTATCAAAAAGATATAGTTTGTCTTCAACAGGCACTCTTTCAAGATTATCATAAAGATAAGTGATCAGTCTGTCTGTATATTTTCTGATCTTTTCAAGAGTAGAAAGATCAAAGGTATCCGGATTTAGTACTAATATCTGGTCCTGATGTCCTAGTTTTTCAAGGGAATCAAGAACATATTTTTGTCTTTTTTCGGTCTTAAGGTTCTTGTTTAAAAAAGTCTTGCTTAAGGCATTTACAGCCCTTTCGTTAAAGTTGGAATGGGTTACGGTACTTATTTTTATATGATGGGACTCAATACCTCTTTTGCATAGTGCTTCAACAATATACTTATCATAATCCCAGAAGTCATAACTAATGATACAAATCTTCATTCAACTAATTTTGCTCTTTTTTTAATGATTCATAGGTTTCAAACACACTTAAGGATTGCAGATAAGAAAGCTGATAGCCTTCTTTTCCGTCTAGAATACCAAGTCTCATTATGTAGGCTTTAAAAAATTTAAAAACAGTTTTAAGATATTGAACCAAAACACTGTACTTTTTCCCTTTTGCAGCCAGTTCTTTTCCCTTTAATACTCCGTAATGAATCATTTTCTTTTTGTAGGATTCATAATCTGAAACGGAGTAATGTAATAATTTATTTTTTAAAATCCCAATGCTTCCGTTTACCTCAAGCGTTTCATGCACTTTTTTGCCTGCCATATACCTTGCTTTCGATTTTCTGAAAAGTCTGAAATTTTTATCAGATTGAGTTCCTGAAAAATGTATTGGTTTTTGGGCAAAAAAGAATTTTCTGTAAAAATAATAGGCATCTTTTTGCTCAGGCTTGTTTAGCTCATCTATAATCTCTTGTTTTAGAGCGGGAGTAATTCTTTCATCTCCGTCCAGAAACAAAACCCAATCATGGGTTGCTGCATCCAGGGCGAGATTTCTTTGCTTTGTAAAGTCCTCAAATTTGTTTTGAATCACCTTTACATTAGGGAATTTTTTTGCTATATCTACAGTTTTGTCCGTACTGAATGAGTCTATCACGATTATTTCATCACAGAAATCGAAACATTCCAGGACTTCCTGTATATTTTTTTCTTCATTATATGTTATGATTAAACCACTTATTTTCATCACAACGTATTGTTAGACAGAGATGTAATTACGATCTCGTTTAATATCATTTTTAGTCAATTTTTATCTGTCAAAGATAAGTTTTAATTTGAATTTTATAGACGAATCCTTGCCATTTATATCCATTCTATATATTCCTTATAAATATAATATAAGGAAATAAATCCACTTTATTACAATTTACAATGCAAATTAGAGTCCTAAATTTCTTTATAGGGAGAATATCATTTTTTTAACACCAGTTTAACGTACTTTAAACCGAATGGTAGATTCTTACTTTGGAGATATAAAGTATGGGTATGATCTTTAACAACCATACCCATGTTTTTGATGATTCAACAATTCAAATATTGTTGTTCATATTATGTTTTGAGAAGAAAATTCTTACTTGTTATATTCAAGAATAGTCTTTTCTATAATTTTTACACAATCCAGCAATTGCTCTTCAGTAATTACCAATGGTGGTGCCAATCTGATGATGTTACCGTGTGTTGGTTTTGCTAATAATCCGTTTTCTTTTAATTGTAAACAAAGATTCCAAGCGGTTGAACTGTCTGGGGTATCGTTAATTAAAATAGCATTTAAAAGTCCCTTTCCTCTTACTTTTGTAATAAGTTCTGTTTTTTCAATTAGCTTGTCAATTTCAGCTCTGAATAACTGTCCAAGTTGTTCAGCTCTTTCAGAAAGTTTTTCGTCTGCAACTACATCTAACGCTGCTACAGCTACTGCGCAGGCAATAGGGTTTCCTCCAAATGTAGAACCATGTTGTCCGGGCTTAATGACATTCATGATTTCATCATTTGCCAATACTGCGGATACAGGATACATTCCACCTGAAAGTGCTTTTCCAAGAATTAAGATGTCAGGTTGTACATTTTCATGGTGACAAGCAATAAGTTTACCTGTTCTTGCAATACCTGTCTGAACTTCATCAGCTATGAAAAGAACGTTGTACTTTTTACATAGCTCAGAAGCATTTTTAAGGAAGTTTTCATCCGGAACATATACACCAGCTTCTCCTTGAATAGGCTCTACTAAGAATGCTGCAATATTTCCAGCGTCTTTGCTAAGAACTTCTTCTAGTGCTGCAATGTCATTATAAGGAATTTTGATAAATCCAGGGGTAAAAGGCCCGTAGTTTTGGTTAGCATCAGGATCATTAGAGAAAGAAACGATGGTTGTAGTTCTTCCGTGGAAATTGTTTTCACAAACGATGATCTTTGCCGCGTTTTCTGAAATACCTTTTACTTCATAGCTCCATTTTCTGGCAAGCTTTACAGCTGTTTCTACTGCCTCAGCACCAGAATTCATCGGTAAAACCTTATCAAATCCGAAAAGAGTAGTGATCTTTTGCTCATACTCTCCTAATTTGGAGTTGTAGAATGCTCTTGAAGTTAAAGCCAGCTTCTGAGCCTGCTCTACCAATGCTCCTACAATTTTAGGATGAGAGTGTCCTTGGTTCACAGCAGAATATGCTGAAAGAAAATCATAATACCTGTTGCCCTCTACATCCCAAACGAAAACACCTTCGCCGCGGTCCAGAACTACTGGAAGGGGGTGATAGTTGTGTGCTCCATGTTTGTCTTCAAGGTCAATAAAATACTGTGAGTTTTTTGTTTGTTCTGCTGTTGACATATGTTTGGTTTTTTACAAATTTACATAATATTAATGAGATGATTGAACAAATGCCCAGTGCGGTTAACGGCTGCAATTGAAGTAAATTTTGAGACGGAATAAAGCCGATTTAGAAAATATTTTCTTTTTTGAACGGCTATTGCAGGTATTATATCTTTACAAAAATTGAATTTTTATATCTTCTTTTTAGATTAATTTTTTGTTAATCTGTAACTGGATGATATGTTGCAACTTAATATGAGGGTATTTCTTGTTATAAGGGCTGACTTTACATCAGGCTATCATTCATAGTATATCTTAAGAAAATAAATGAGGCTGTTTCAAAAGTGAAACAACCTCATTTATATATAAATTAATTAGTCTTAATGAGATGCTAAAAGTACCTGATTACTTGTTAGATATTGATCAACATATGATTTTAGTTGAGCTTTTTTTGATGGATCTTTTACTAGATCATAAATTAATACCAAACCATTAGGTCCAAAATCTACCAGAACTGAATTGTCCTTAGTAGAAGTATTTTGCCAGTCGGAAATATTAATTTTAGAATTAGGTTGATCGAGATTGAACATTTTTGCAAAACCTTTTGATTTGTCTCCACCTCTTGTAACACAATATAGTTTCTTAGAATAATTTTTAGAAGCCTCCTGTGCATCTGTGTCATTTGATGCGTTTGAGTTCAAATTATTAATAACTGTTTTTACCCCAGCTCTGGCAGCACGTTGACGATCAGGATTGGTTGTTTGGGCCTGAAAGATCATATCTATTTTAGCGCCTGTGTAAATATCCACCGTAATGTGTGTTCCGTAATCACGAACAATTTGTTCCGGTGTTTTAGACTGAATGTCTTGTAAGAAATCTTGAGTAAGGTAATTGCTAAGCATATCCGCAGTAGCGTTTATACGATATCTTTTTTGCTTGATAAGAAGATTGTAGCTTCCATAGATATATTTAGCATCAAAAAGATTGGAATTATTTGTTGTTGCTGAACTGATTATACCTGATATTGTTTTTCCGTAAAGCTGCATTTCCTCTGTAGCTCCTACTTTGTTTGAAATCACTTTTGAGAAAGCGGCAGCATCCGCACCATATTCCTCTGAATACTCCTGAGATAATGTATTTTCATCTAGTAATCTTGCTCCTTGTTCTGCTTTGAATAGATCAATGTTGATTACTTTAGAACCTGTAGCATTAGCGTTTGCATACTCTCCGGTTACATTGTAGCCATATCCAAGGGCATTATAAGCTCCGAATTCTTTATTACTTTCAGGTAATTTTAGATTCTCACTGGTAGGGTTTTGAGTTTGTGTTTCAACAAGGGTTTCATCATTTGAACATGATGATGTAGACAGCATAAGTAGAGCACCTATGCATACTAAGATTTGCTTTTTCATAGTTATCAAAATAATTTTCACCAAAAATAGAGGTAAATCAAAAACGTGGGAAATAATACTGTGTGATAAAAATCATGATTAGCGATTTTAGAGATAGGGTTTCAAGTAAAAAAGTTGACAAAAAGTAGGGCTTAAAGATAATAAGCAAAAAACTCTCTGAAGACAGAATATAAATCTCTTATTTCGAAATATATTGGACTGGAGCTTTCTATGTTTTTGAAATTGTGTTCTCTGAATATTTTTTTTATACGCGTTTGATGGTAGAATTGCGATACGGAAATAATTTTGCTAAACCTTAGGCTGTCTGTTATTTTTATGGTGTTAATGACCGTTTTTTCTGTATTATCACCAAAGTTATCCACCAAGATGCTCTCTGTTGGGATTTTGTTTTTAACCAGATATTTTTTCATTTCTGTACCCTCCCAATATCCCTCTTTACCTAGTCCGCCACTCACAAGTATATCTTTGACCTGTTTGTTATGGTACAGTTCTATACTTTTATCAAGTCTGGCCTTCAGTCTGGGAGATAGGGTTCTGTCTTCATTTACTTTATTTCCAAAAACTACTGCCAGATCTGCTTTCTGCTTTGTTTCTGTAAAACCATCATACGTGATGTAAAGTGAATGAATGATAAACCAGGATAGCCCCGCAATCAGGATATATTTAAAAATATTTTTCAACATATTATTTCATCATTAGATATCTACAAAAATAAAAAACTGCCTCAAAAAGAGGCAGTTTAAAGTTTTTATTTTAAAATAATCTTAGTGATTATCATATTTTCTATCCATTACAAAATCTTCCATGAATTTTGTAGTATAGTTCCCTGCAAGATAATCTTCATTATCCATTAGTTGTCTGTGGAAAGGAATAGTAGTTTTTACACCTTCAATATAGAATTCCTCCAGAGCACGCTTCATTTTTGCAATAGCTTCTTCACGGGTTTGAGCCGTAGTAATAAGCTTAGCAATCATAGAGTCATAGTTAGAAGGGATTGTATATCCTGAGTAAACGTGAGTGTCTACTCTAATTCCATGTCCGCCAGGAATGTTTAATCCTGTGATTTTTCCTGGAGATGGTCTGAAGTCTGCATAAGGGTCTTCTGCGTTGATTCTACATTCAATTGAATGTAGTTTCGGGTAATAGTTGATCCCTGAAATAGGAGTTCCTGCAGCAAGAAGAATTTGTTCTCTGATAAGGTCATAATCAATTACCTGCTCAGTAATAGGGTGCTCTACCTGGATTCTTGTATTCATTTCCATGAAATAAAAATTTCTGTGTTTGTCTACAAGGAATTCGATAGTTCCTACTCCTTCATATCCAATGAATTCAGCAGCTTTTACAGCAGCGTCACCCATTTTCTCACGAAGTTCATCTGTCATGAACGGAGATGGAGTTTCTTCAGTTAGTTTCTGGTTTCTTCTTTGTACAGAACAGTCTCTTTCAGAAAGGTGACAAGCTTTACCGAATTGGTCACCTGCAACCTGAATTTCGATGTGTCTAGGCTCTTCAATCAGTTTTTCCATATACATACCTCCGTTTCCAAAGGCAGCCACAGCTTCCTGAATTGCAGATTCCCAGTGATCTTTAAGGTCTTCAGCTTTCCAAACAGCTCTCATCCCTTTACCACCACCACCTGCAGTTGCCTTGATCATTACCGGATATCCAGTTTCTGCAGCAACTTTTAAAGCGTGTTCGTAAGATTCGATCAAGCCGTCAGAACCAGGTACACATGGTACACCAGCTGCTTTCATGGTAGCTTTAGCATTTGCTTTATCTCCCATTTTCTCGATCTGTTCAGGAGAAGCACCAATGAACTTGATTCCGTTCTTTTCGCAGATTCTTGAGAAGTTAGCATTTTCAGATAAGAATCCGTAACCTGGGTGAATTGCATCAGCGTTGGTAATTTCCGCAGCAGCAATAATGTTAGGGATTTTTAGGTATGAGTCTTTGCTCATCGCAGGACCAATACAAACAGCTTCATCAGCAAATCTTACGTGAAGACTGTCTTTATCAGCAGTAGAGTATACCGCTACGGTTTTGATCCCCATTTCTTTACAAGTACGTAAAATACGCATTGCAATTTCGCCACGATTGGCTATTAATATTTTTTTGAACATCTTCTTCAATTTGAAAATTAGATAATTTGAAAATTAGATAATGTTATTTTAATGTAGAATTTAATCTAACATCTAATGTCTAACATCTAACCTCTAAATTAAGATGGGTCTACTAAGAATAAAGGTTGGTCGTATTCTACCGGAGTAGCATCATCAACTAGGATCTTAACGATTTTTCCGCTGATTTCAGACTCAATCTGGTTGAATAACTTCATTGCTTCAATAACACAAACTACTTTACCTACAGAAACTTCGTCACCTACATTTGCAAATACCTCTTTATCTGGAGATGGCTTTCTATAGAAAGTACCGATCATTGGAGATTTGATTGTTACATATTTACTATCATCAGAAGCAGCTTCAGCCTTTTCAGATGGAGTAGCAGGAGTAGCAACAGGTGCAGGAGCAGCTACTGCTTGTGGAGCAGTGTGGTATACTGCAGGTTGTGCATAAACAGCATCGTTTCCAGCTAATGGAGTTTTAATAGTGATTTCGAAATCCTTAGTCTTGTACTTCACCTCTGAAACTTCAGCCTTAGATACAAACTTAATAAGATTCTGTATGTCTTTAATGTCCATAAATTTGATATTTGATTTTGGTTCAAAGATACCAAAAAAACGTAAAAAACAACAAAAAACCGCCAAATTTTATCAAAATTGGGCGGTTTTTGTATTAAAATGAGGCTTTTTCAATGAAAAGCGACTCTTAGTTTTCTTCAGTAGTAGCTACTTCTTTTTCCAATACTACTTTACCTCTGTAGTAAAGTTTTCCTTCATGCCAGTGAGCTCTGTGGTATAGGTGAAGCTCTCCTGTTGTTGCATCTTTAGCTAATTGAGGAACTACAGCTTTGTAGTGAGTTCTTCTCTTATCTCTTCTTGTGGACGACTGTCTTCTCTTTGGATGTGCCATTTTCTAATAACTTTTTTAATTGATGAGCGATGAGATTCATCATCTCATCATATTTAAATTATTCTATTTAATTATTGTCTCTTAATTTTCTTAATGCGTCCCATCTTGGATCGCTCTCTTGTTCTTTTTCTTCTTCCTCAGCTTCTTCAATTTCTTTTGGGCTGAACTGCTCAAGAATTTTTAGATCTTCTTCATTTATATTAGGTGATATTTTTTTCATCGGGATAGAAAGCATTACATTTTCATATACCAAATGTGCTACATTGAATGCATGATCTCCTGTAGGGATTGTAATGACATCTTCATTGCTGTCATCATACTCTTCTCCGAAATTCACCAAAATTCTGATTTCATTCTCAATAGGATAGTCGAAATTTTCATTTGTGACATCACAAACCAATTCAACCAAACCATTTATTTTAATCTCAAATTCTAGAAAAGTAGTATGCTTATCTAATAATACATTTACTATTATTCTAGGATTTGTAAATTCCTGCTCAGTATCAAATAATTGAAAGAACGTTTTATCTATCTCAAACTTGAACTCGTGTTTTCCGTTTTTAAGTCCGGAAAAGCTTACGTCATAGTTTCTTAACTTGTCCATAAAATGAGTGTGCAAAAATATGCATTTTTTTTATAATAACAAATAAAATCTGAAACAAATTAATTTAAAATTTGTTTCAACGATTTATGCTTCAGTTTCCTCAGGCAGATCTTCATCTACTCCATTATCTACAGCTACTTTTCTTGGCTGAAGACGAGTGCTCATCAGTTCGCCGTATTCACATCTATTCTTGAAAATTTTGATTGCAGTGAAAATAGCTTCTGTAAAACTCTGCTCATCGGCAAGGTTCTTTCCTGCAATATCATAGGCTACTCCGTGATCCGGAGACGTTCTGATAAACGGAAGTCCTGCTGTATAATTTACGCCTTCTTCATAAGCCAATGTTTTGAAAGGGGCTAATCCCTGATCATGATACATGGCCAAAACGGCATCAAAGTTTTTATATTTGTTCGGTTGGAAGAAACTATCTGCAGGGAAAGGGCCAAATGCTAATATTCCGTTGTCTGATAATTCCTGAATAGCCGGACTAATGATTTCAATTTCTTCATTTCCGATCACACCACCGTCGCCTGCATGGGGGTTCAGTCCCAATACAGCAATCTTAGGCTTCTGAACGCAGAAGTCTTCAATTAAGGTTTGATTAAGTGCTCTGATCTGTTTTTTTATTTTTTCCTTAGAAATATTCTCAGCAATCTGAGAAATAGGAATGTGGTGGGTGGAAACTGCTACTTTCAGATCTTCAGTTACCAGAAACATTAATCCTTTTTTGCTGAATTTTTCTTCAAAATATCCGGTATGTCCGGCATGTTTAAAGCCCATTTTTACCATTTCATCTTTGTTGATGGGGGCCGTTACAAGAACGTCAATGTCTCCTTTCATCAAAGCTTCAGTAGCTGCTTCTAAAGAATCAATAGCCATTTGGGTAGATTCTTCAGTAGGCACACCAAGTTCTACGTTCACGTTTTCCTTTGTCAGGTTAACCATGTTGAGTTTTCCTGCCTGAGCCTGCGAAGCTTCATTAACGTAGTTGAAATTAAGATTCAGCTTGAAAATATTTTTCTGATAAGTGAATAATTTCCCCGAACCAAAAATTACAGGAGTGAAAAAATCTGTAATGGTTTTGTCTTTCAGAGACTTCATGATGATCTCCGGACCGATGCCGTTGAAATCACCGATTGAAATTCCTACTCGTACTTTATGGTTTTTTGGGCTCATTTTGATTATCTTTGAAGATTATAATTTACAAATTTAGCAAAAAATAATATGTTCACAGGAATTATTGAAGCAGTTGGTGTTATTGAAAAGATTGAAGAAAAAGGAAGCAACATAGATTTCACCCTGACATGCCCTTTTACAAGCGAGCTTAAAATTGATCAGAGCTTGGCGCACAACGGATGTTGCCTTACTGTAGTGGAGATTAAAGACAATCAATATGTGGTAACAGCCATCAACGAAACATTAGAAAAAACCAACCTTGGAAAATGGGAATTGGGAACTGTTGTTAATCTTGAGCGTTGCATGAAGATGGACGGAAGGTTAGACGGTCATATCGTTCAGGGGCATGTTGATAAAACCGGAGAAGTGGTAGGGATTGAAAATAAAGACGGAAGCTATTTCATTACAATGAAGTATGAATCAGACGGAAACTTTGTGACGGTACCTCAGGGCTCTATTACTGTAAATGGAATCAGTTTGACTGTAGCAAAAAGTGAAGATACACAGTTTTCCGTAGCCATTATTCCTTATACATGGGAATTTACTAATATGCAGCACTTGAAAATTGGTGATAAAGTTAACCTGGAATTTGACATCATTGGTAAGTATATTGCTAGGTTAATTAAAAAGTAGGATGTCGATTAATAAATATAAAGGATATAGCTTAAGGAATCGAGTGTTTTTCGGTTTCTTATTGGTATGTTTTTTAAGTGTTGTGGCAACTTCGCTTGTGCCTTATTTTGTTTTAAGGAATAACTCTCTCCAGCAGAGTAATATCGATATGCAGGAGAAAACCAATGCCGTAATGAGGTATCTGGATTATGCAGTAAGCCGAACACTTGTAGAAACAAAAGATCTTCCGAAAGTTTTAGGAAATAAAATCTTTGAAATAGCAGATATCAACCAGCATGATATTGTTATTTATGATCTGAAAGGTGATTATGTCCTTTCCAATAAAGATGAAAGCCTGATTAGCCAGAAGACACTGCCAATAGAAATTATCAACAAGATTCTGGCTACAGACGCAAGAGTTGATATGACAAGGTATGATGCAGCTAAAGATGCTAAGCTTACCTCTTCCTATCTTCTGTTGAAAAACAATGAGCTTGAGCCCATTGGTGTAGTCTATATTCCTTTATATCATAATGAATCTGCTTATCTGGAGGTTCTTCATCAATATGTAAAATATATTCTTTTAGTAGATATTTTCCTTATTTTATTTAGTGTCTGGATTAGCTGGGTGACTTCCAATAGCCTAGCAAAAACCATTACAAAGTTCTCTGATATGATTACTCGTATTACATTGTTTGAAAATGAAATGCGCCCTATCAGGTACTATAAGAATGATGAGTTGAATGCTTTGGCGAGAGCTTACAATAGGATGATTCTTCAGATTCAGGATCAAAAAGAGAGATTGCGTTTCAAGGCTTCAGAAGAGGCGTGGAGAGAAATGGCAAAACAGGTTGCTCATGAGGTGAAAAACCCGCTTACTCCTATGAAGCTTACCATTCAGAACTTTGAAAGAAAATTCGATCCTGAAGATCCAAATATCAAAGAAAGAGTAAAGCAGATGAGTAAGACAATGGTGGATCAGATTGATCTGATTGCCACGGTAGCATCAGCTTTCTCAGAGTTTGCTAAACTTCCTGAAAAAAATAACGAAGTCATCAATCTGAATACAGAGGTTGAGGATATTCTTCGCGTATTTAATGATGATAGCATCTTTATGCATGCGAATAAGAGTAATATTATGATCAATATGGATAGGATTTATCTTTCCAGAATCATTACCAACCTTGTTACCAATGCAAAGCAGGCAGAAAGTGATGAACGAAAACTAATCATTAATGTAGATGTAGAGCAGCATCAGAGAAGAGTAATTGTTTCCGTTCAGGATAACGGAATTGGAATTCCTGAAAATATGTACGAAAGAATCTTTGAACCCAATTTTACTTCCAAAAGCAGTGGGATGGGACTTGGTCTATCCATGGTAAGAAAGATGATTGAAGATTATAAAGGGGAAATTTCTGTGAAATCTGAAGTAGGAAAGGGGTCAACATTCATTATTACATTACCTACTAACTTATAGTGAAGCCTTTTAAGTTTAAACAATTCGAAATTCAGCAGTCTAAGAACGTCTTCCGTGTAGGAACGGACGGGGTTTTGCTTGGAGCTTTAGCCAGTGTTGAGCATGCTTCTCATGTTTTGGAAGTGGGAACGGGTACAGGATTGATTTCCTTAATGTTGGCACAAAGAAATTTACAAGCCGATTTTTTAGGATTGGATATTAATGAAGAAGCCGCGTTTCTTACAAAGATGAATTTTGAAAATTCGCCCTTTTGTGTAAGACTGAGTAATGTTCATCAGGATTTTAAATCTTTTGAAGCAGATAAGAAATTTGATCTGATTGTCTCTAATCCACCGTATTTTGAGGAATCTGGATCTGAAAAAGACAAGATCGCACGTCAGACTGTAGAATTAAACTTTAGGCAGTTAATTGAAAAGTCGGCAGAATTTTTATCTGAAAATGGACTTTTCTCTGTTATTATTCCTATTGAAGCAGGTGAGATCTTTATCCTCATTGCAGAAGAAAATAACCTGTTTTTGAATCGTAGAGTACATGTCAAAGGTATTGACGGTTCAAAAGCAAAAAGGCTTATTCTGGAATTTTCTCCAACAGAAAAAAAACTTGATGAATCTGAGTTTATCATAGAAAAAAGTCCGAGAATATACTCGGACTCATATCTTGAACTCACTAAGGAGTTTCATATTTTTAAAAAGTAAAATAGAAGTTAGAAACGCTGTTATAGAGCTTTATAATTTCTAAATCTTACATTTTTCTTATTCAAATAATTCTGCTGTATCCAGTACAGATACTTTTCCGTCTTCACATCTGATCGCTTCACCAGGGAAGTTTTGAATCATATGGTAGTCATGCGTTGCCATTACTACTGCAGCTCCATTTTCAAGGGCTACTTGCTTCAATAGCGTCATAATTTCATTGGAAGTTTCCGGGTCAAGATTTCCTGTTGGCTCATCTGCTAAGATAAGATCTGGGTGGTTAAGTAATGCTCTTGCGATAGCAATACGTTGTTGTTCACCTCCGGAAAGCTCGTGTGGCATTTTGTGCTTTTTGCTTTTCATGTTCACGCTTCCCAGTACTTCATTGATTCGGTCTTCTATTTTTACCTTGTCACTCCATCCTGTCGCTTCCAGAACGAACTTCAAGTTTTTTTCAACCGTTCTGTCAGAAAGCAACTGGAAATCCTGGAATACAATTCCTAATTTTCTTCTAAGATTAGGAATGTCAGATGGCTTTAGCTTTGCCAGCTCGAATCCTACCACAGCTCCATGTCCTGACGCTAATGGGATGTGACCATAAAGCGTTTTCAAAAGTGAGCTTTTTCCAGAACCTGTTTTTCCGATAAGATAACAGAATCTCCCTTTTTTTATGTTAAGATTTACATCAGTAAGAACTGTAAAGTTTTTCTGTGCAATTTTTGCATGCTGCAAACTTATGATATTGTCTCCGGAGATATTTGTATGTGGCATAATTTAATTTTAAAGGCTGTTTCTAATAAAAATATTTCAACTTTTAAAAATAGAAAAAATAAGTCTATTGGACTTAAATTTTAGTAAATTTTAACAACAAAAAATGCCTGAAAAGTTACTTTTCAAGCATTTTTTGTATATGATAATAAAAAGATTATCTCTTAGCGCGCGCAGCACTTACAGTTAAACTCTTTCTGCCTTTAGCTCTTCTCGCAGCCAAAACTCTTCTTCCATTTGGCGTAGACATTCTTTCTCTGAAACCGTGTTTGTTTCTCTTTTTTCTTTCTGATGGCTGGAATGTTCTTTTACTCATTACTATATGTTTAAATCGTAATTAATCTATTAATTTTCAGGTTGCAAAGATATAGAAATTTTTATAAGATACAAACTTTGATTATCTTTTTTTGAAAATATTTGAAATGTTTTTTAGTCAAACATTTCCAAACCCTGATAAGAAACGAATTTCTACGGGCAAAAATAATATTAAAATGATTTATATAAAAGCTCTATCTTTGAAAACTTAAATTTTAACGAAAATAAACACAAGATGTTTACACCAGCAGAACTTTTAGAGATCAATACATTACTTACGCCTGAAAACAAAATAGTTATCCTTACCCATTATAACCCGGACGGAGATGCTATAGGGTCCAGTCTTGGATTGAAGCATTATTTAGCAGCTAAAGGAATTCACGCTGAGGTTATTGTTCCGAATGATTTTCCTAAGTTTCTGAAATGGATGCCGGAATCTAAGAAAGTAATTATTGCAGAATATAAGAGGAAATTGGCTTCTGACATGATTTTCGGGGCAGATGTGATCTTCTGTCTTGATTTTAATTCTCCATCAAGAATAGGCTTATTAGGAGATTGGTTGGTAAAAGCCCAAGGAAAGAAAATTCTTATTGACCACCACCAACAGCCGGAACCATTTGACTTCGTGTATTCAGATACAGTGATTCCTGCAACTTCACAGATGATTTATCATTTTATTGAAGCAATGGAAGATGAGAAATTGGTAAATCAAGATGTGGCGGAATGTTTGTATACAGGGATTATGACTGATACAGGAGGTTTTCGTTTTCGTTCTACCAGTGCTACTACCCACAGAATTATTGCTAACCTGATTGAAAAGGGAGCAGATCCTGCTATGATAACTTCCAATACATGGGATACGAATACTGTTTCCCGTCTTCATTTGTTGGCTTTAGTGTTAGGAAGAATAGAGGTGGTAAATGAGGGTAGAGTAGCTATCTTAAGCCTTACGAGAAATGAACTTAAAGAATTTGGCTTCCAGAAAGGAGATACTGAAGGTTTTGTAAACTATGGTTTAAGCATTGCCGGAGTAAAAATGTCTGCTTTTTTCATGGAGGATCTGTATGAAGATTTTATTAAAATTTCATTCAGAAGTAAGGACGATGTAGATGTAAATCAGTTCTCCAGAAAATATTTCAACGGAGGAGGTCATATTAATGCGGCAGGAGGAAAATCTGATGATTCTTTATCAGGAACCATAGAAATTTTCAAAAACAGATTGATTGAGGAAAATTTGTAGTAGATAAAAATAATTAACCTGTTTTAGGTTTAAAATATTGAGTGTTATAGGTTTCTATAGCACTTTTTTATTTTAGTGAGTTTTTGGCTTTTCAGATTGTCAAGCCTTTTGTGTAACCTTTTTCTTCCAATTCCATGCAGGTATAGTCATAAACCTGTTGAAACATTTCATCCAGATATTTCTTGTTAAAAAGACTATATTTTGTCATTTTTGGAGGATCTAAGAATATGTTGCAGTGTTTCACCTTGGAATAGACTGATTTTGCAATGGCTAAGTGAAGAATCCTGTCAAACTCTTTCATTAAACTCATTTTATTGAGTTCATCATAGCTTATTGAATTCACATGAGAAGCTATCAGAAAGTCACATTTGTCCATGATCGGTTCAATAGGAAGATTGTCCAGAACCCCGCCATCTACGTATATTTTATCACCCATTCTTACAGGAGGAAGAATAAATGGAACACTTGATGAGGCAAGAAGAGGTATGAATAGCTCTCCCTCGGAAAAGAAATCAATAATTCCATGAGTCATTTCTGTAGCAGCAACGTAAACGGGAATTTTTAGGATGTTAAAATTATCCTCAGGAAAATAGTCCTTAAATAATTTTAGAATAAAACTCGAACTGAATATTCCGTTTTTGGATAGTTTCAGAGCAGATCGGGAGAAAAAAGAAGTGTGTTTTACGATTTCCATCATTTCATCCGGAGTTTTCCCGAAAGAATAAAAAGCACCAATGATAGAGCCTGCACTTGTTCCTGAAATGATGTGTGGTTTCAGATTGTATTCTTCCAGTGCTTTTAGGACGGCAATATGGGCAATTCCCCGCATTCCTCCGCCTGAAAGTGTAAGTCCGATAACCGGTGGCTTCGGTGGTTCCTTTTTTTTGAACGAGAATAAACCCATTTCTAAAAATTATTCTTTACTAATATACAGTATTTTTTATGAACAATTCTTTGTACCGAACCTTATAAAACCAGTTTTTTAGGAAGATTATGAAGAAGTTCGGTATTGATAATTTCTGCACAGATTCCTGGCTTTTCCCAATGACCGTTGTGGCCACAATCTAAGATGTAGGATTTTATATTTGTTCTGTCCGGAAGATTCTTAATGGTAACATCAGTTTTTACAGCATTATCGTGTTTTCCGGCCAATACTAAAATTTTAGCTTCCAGATTTTCCATGATATGCTTTTTATCGGTTCTCTCCACCATTCCTTTTACACAGGCAAGGGCTCCCATGTTATTTGTGGAAAGTGCTGTTTCAAGTGCTGTTTCAATTTTACCTTCCAGAATGTCTCTTTCGTTGGGATTAAACAGGTTAGGAACTCCAGCTCGGGCATAATGAGCAAACGCATCTTTAATGATCCTATAGCTTTTTATACGCTGTTGTTTTTTCTCTTCATCATCTGCAAAATAGGTTGAAAAAAATAAAGTTAGACTTTTTAAAGTATTCGGATATTTTTCAGCAAAAGCTAATGAGGCATAACCTCCCATAGAATGTCCCAATAAATGTACTTTTTCCAGATTTTGATCATCCAGGACTTTTTTTACTTCATCAGCCATCAGTTCCATGGTGTGAATTTCTCCAAGGGTCTCTGATTGTCCATGGCCGGGAAGATCAATTTTTAACAATGAAAAATCCTTAGAAAGATGCGATTCCATATCACTCCAGATAGATAGGTTTTCCATAAAGCCATGAAGGAGTACTAATGTTTCTTTTCCGTTTCCTTTTCTTTCAAAGTTCAGCATGATTTCAAAATTATAAAAGTTAAAATAATACAGTTTACCTTGTATGAAGTAAAGGTAGACTGCGGATAGATTTTACTTTCAAATGTAAACAAAAAAGAGCATTTTAAAAATGCCCTTTATCTTTTATTGAGTTAATTCCTTGTAAATTTTTGTTTCCCAAGGTTTGATGTCTGTAACACCATAGCGTTCTTTTTTGGAAATAGCCAGATTGTCCAACATGTCTACGAAGTTTTTATAGTTGGCTTCATCCGTTGGTTTCACTATAACAGTGAATTTATTTGGTTTAGGAGCATTTTTATAGGCTTCAGCAATGATTTTAGAGATTTTTATTCCACTAAAGTCAGTTTCCTTAAGATTTGTGGTATTGAGATCTTTCTCATTGCTTTGGTGATAAAATACCCGGTTGTCTTTTCCAAGAATGAATGTGACCTGGTTTTTGTCTCCAATAACGGGAGTATTAATAGGATTTGGGTTGGGATCTTTTGCCGGTAGTCCTAAATCCATTACATTGGGTTTTGTAAAATTGGTTGTGAACATAAAGAATGTTATCAGTAGAAATCCCAAATCTACCATGGGAGTCATATCTACTCTGATTAATTTTTTCTTTTGCTTGCCGCCCTGCTTTTCTTGTGCAATTACTTCAGCCATAATTAATATTTTAAAATGTTAAACGGTATTTGATGAAAACTTTAAAACCCGATCGTGATTTTGAAGAATTGATACAAAGTTTATACCTAAATTTTAAAATGTGTAATAAATTTTCATTTTTATTAAATGATTACACTTAAATAATGTTAAAGTCAATGTATTAAAGTTGTGATTAGCAAAAGAGTTCCTTGTTTATTTTCTGTTATTAATTTTTTTTAGCCATAAAAAAACTCACACTGAAAAGTGTGAGTTTAGAGATGTATGTAAATAATTTACTTGTTCTTTTTGTAGAAATTTACTCCGCATTCAAGGAATTTCTTAAAGTCCTCTTTTGGCATGTAACCAGAAACCGGAGTATTGATTACTTTCCCGTCAGGAGTTATTAAAACATAGTGCGGCTGAGAGTTATTATTAAAGTTAACTTGTTGGAATAAGCTCCATCTGTCACCAATTGTTTTTACCTTTTTGATTTGCCCCTCTCCAAGGTCAATTTTTGTTTTTTGATCCTCAGGAAGTTCTTCCTTATCGTCCACATATAGAGAAGCTAAAACAACATCATTTTGCAGTACCGGTAGAATATCCGGCTCGCTCCATACAAACTCTTCCATTTTTCTGCAGTTTTCACAGCCATAGCCGGTGAAGTCGATCAGAATAGGTTTGTTTTCTTTCTTAGCAACTTCAATAGCCTTGAAAAAGTCATGTTCAGGGTGCATTCCTAATATTCCGTCTTTTTCATCATGGAAATAACTTACATTCAATGGAGGTAAGATTCCGCTTAATAACTG
Source organism: Chryseobacterium oncorhynchi (assembly GCF_002899895.1). Classification (GTDB taxonomy): domain Bacteria; phylum Bacteroidota; class Bacteroidia; order Flavobacteriales; family Weeksellaceae; genus Chryseobacterium; species Chryseobacterium oncorhynchi. The sequence goes on along the minus strand of NZ_PPEI02000004.1, from coordinate 393,490 downwards.
AAGTTTTGGACGGTCAGATGGAATTAATCCCTGGATCAGGTAGATTACAAAACCAATTCCTAATGCCCCTAATATTTTTCTTGTAATTGAGATTTTAGGTTTTTTATCATCGTGCGGGAATTTGATTAATCCAAATAAATATAAAGCTAAGCCTAGCGCAATGATAATCCATATGGCGATAAAAAGTTCTCTTTTTAAGAAGAAAGTTTTAGATACCAAATCTGCCTTAGATAAGAACTTTAAAGCTAAAGCTAATTCTACGAAACCTAAAACCACTTTTACTGTGTTCATCCATCCTCCTGATTTTGGAAGACTTTGTAAAGCTTGCGGGAATAAAGCCAATAGTCCGAAAACAATAGCCCATGCTAATCCAAATCCAGCCAATGCAAATGTTAATAACATCGGAACATTAGATGATCCTGTTACTGCACTTCCTAATAAACTTCCTAAAATAGGACCTGTACAAGAGAAAGAAACAATAACCAGTGTCAGTGCCATGAAGAAAATACCGATGATTCCTCCAGCCTCTTCAGCTCTTGATGACTTGTTGGCAATTGAACTAGGTAATGTAATATCATAATACCCGAAGAAACTTCCGGCAAAGAAGATAAATATAATAAAGAAAGCAATATTCAGCCATACGCTCGTTGAGATCTCATTGAAGATATTTCCTGCAATTCCATCAATGATGTGGAATGGAATACTCAATAAAACGAAAATAAGAAGAATGAAAAATCCATAGATGATCGCATCTCTTTTACCTTTTGCTTTATTCTTGCTTCCCTTGGTGAAAAATGAGACTGTTAAAGGAATCATTGGGAAAACACAAGGTGTTAATAAAGCAATTAATCCTCCAATGAAACCAAGGAATAAATAAGTCCAGTAGTTTTCCTCCACTTGGGTAGTAGCTGTTCCGCAATCCGTTAGTGGATTTTTGAAATCCAGTGTTTCAATTTTCAACTGCTTTGGATCTAATTTTGAAGCCTCAGAAATGGTTACATCTGCCTTTGTTGGGTTTTCGGTAACAGTTTCTAAGGTTTTTACAGAATCTTTTGCTGTTTCTGTAGTCTCTTTGGTTGCAGCTTCTTCAGTTGCTCCTTTGGGGGTAACTTTCTGATTAAATTCTAAGGTGTTCGGAGCAAGGCAAACTCTGTCATCACAGGTTTGATAGGTGATTTCCGAAATAACATCGGCTGGTTTTGTAGGATCTTTTAGCTTAAATTTCTGCTTGAATCCGGCTGAGTTGGAATAATAAACAATGGTTCCGCCAAAAGCTTCAGAAAATTCTTCATGCTTTTTACCAACCTCTGTAAACTTTCCTATAAGTTCAATATTTTTTCCTGAAACCTTATACTCAGTCGGGATTCCTGTATCTTCAGGAAGATCCTTAGAGTAAATATGCCAGCCACTTTCCATAGTAGCATTCAGAACTGCTTCATACTGGTTATTGCCCAGATCATTAACAGTGAATTTAAACTTTACAGGATTCTTAATCTGTGCGTTGATTCCTGTTGCTAAAAATAGTAGAATTAATAAAAACCAATTTCTAAATTTCATTTTTCGTTTCATTAAAAATTTTGAGAATACATTTTGTTTTCTCATCCTTTGCATATCTTCTATCCTGTCTGAAAGGTAATACTCCAAGTACGGAATTGTTACTGTCAGTCAGTATCCAAATTTTTTGCCTCGCTAAAATAGATAATTTTTCGTCCCTAAAAAACTTAGAAACTTTCTTTTTCCCTGAAAAACCTGTCGGGAAAAATTCATCACCATCCTGCTGTTTTCTTAAATGCAGCGGGAAGTGAAGTTTTTCAGCATCAAAGCTCCATTCAAAATGCTTATCGATTCCATCAATGTCTTCAATAGAATTCGGGATGTTAATATCGATCTGGTTTTCTGAAAAATCAAAATGATCAATCAATAAACTTTCATCTTCGATTTCCTGTTTGTGGTTTCTTTCAATGAGAATCAATTCATTTCTGTTGACAATCAACTGATACTCTTTAGAAAAAAAAGAACTGTTGTTCTCTGCCTTGAAAATTTTGGGAATTTCTTCTTCCTGATTAAACCCGTATTTTTTTAAAATTTCAAACTTGACAAAATCGCTTTCCTGATCTAGCTTTTCCTTTGATAATATTTTATGGCCTTGGTTAAATACGGTAAGCGTATTTTCTATTTCCTGAATTTGCTTTTGAACAAAATCATTGGCCTGATTCAGATAAAAAGAACTCTTTTTGAAGTTTTCCAGAAAGTGATCATTCGTCTCCTGTAGCTTTGGAACGATTTCATTCCTAATTTTATTTCTGAGATAATCACTTTTTTTATTGGAAAGATCTTCCCGAAACTCAATATTATTTTGTTCTGCAAACTGATAAATTTCTTTCTTTGAAAAACTTAACAGCGGACGGAGAATAGAATTCGCGTTGGACGGAATTCCACTCAAGCCTTTAATACCCGATGCTTTTGAAAGATTAATAATAAATGTTTCCAGCTGGTCATTTAAATGATGAGCCGTAACGAGAAATTTCAGTTTTTCCTTTTGTTGGATTTCTTTGAAAAATGTATAACGCAGTTCTCTTGCCCAAAGCTGAATAGAATTTTCCGGTTTTTGATCTTTTTCCGAAACTTCATACAAGTGGAATTTAATATGATTTTTCTCACAAAAATCCTGTACAACCTTTTGATCAAGGTCTGAATCTTTTCCGCGAAGTTTATAATTGATGTGAGCAATTTGAAATATGTGCTCTTTACCTTGTGTATTGTCTCTTAAATCCTGAAATAAAGAGGCTAAAACCATAGAGTCGGCTCCTCCGCTCACAGCTAAAAGATAGGTGTGATTTTCAGGGTTGTGAACAAGATTTTCTAATTGACTTTTAAAGCTTAATTTTTTCAACATATCTGTTGAGAATTTCTTTTATGCAAAGATAAACCATATAATTCAATTGAATTTCCCTAACTTTGAGTAGTCTAAAAATGATTACTTATGAAGATTTTTAAAGTTTTAGCAGTTTCTGCAATGGCGTTGGGAATGACTTCTTGTGTGAGCAAGAAACAATATGATGCCTTGAGTAGCAACTATAAGCAGTGTATTGAAAATATCGGAGAAAGACAGAGAGAGATTCAGGATCTAAAATCCCAAAACTCTGCATTGACAGGTGAAAACAATTTGTTGAAAAGTCAACATGATGCTTTAAAATCATCATTGGATGCATGTCTTTCAAATACAGGAAAAAGTTCTGCTAACATTGATAAGCTGGTAGGGGAGATTAATGCTTCTAACACTTATATTAAGCAGTTGATTTCAAGTAATGCTAAAAATGACAGTTTGAACCTTGCGTTGTCTAACAAACTGAAGAGATCTTTGGATAATGTATCAGATGAGGATGTACAGGTGAAAGTGCTGAAAGGTGTAGTAATGATCTCTCTTTCAGATAAAATGTTATACAAAACAGGAGATTATAACATCTTGCCTGCAGCTCAGGAAGTGTTAGGTAAGGTTGCGAAAGTAATTAATGATTACGATAAATATTCAGTATTAATTGAAGGAAATACGGATAATGCAGCATTAAATTCTCCAAACCTGCCAAGAGATAACTGGGATCTTTCTGCATTAAGAGGTACCTCTGTTGCTAAAGTTCTTCAGACTCAGTTTGGTGTAGATCCAGCAAGAATTACAGCAGGTGGACGTTCTGAATATAATCCTAAAGCTACGAACATGAGTGTTTCCGGTAGATCTGAAAACAGAAGAACTGAAATTATCATCATGCCTAAGCTGGATGAGTTTATGAAACTTATGGATATTGCTCCGAAGAAATAATCAAATCTTAATAAAAAAAAATCCCGAATTACTTCGGGATTTTTTTTTAATCAAATTAATTCTTCCTTTTTTAAAAGGGAAATAATTCGCTGTAAAAATGAATTGGATATTTCAGTCTTGGTTTTTTTTGCAGAAGACTTCGTACCACTTTTTGGTGATGCGATTTTTTGATTCCCATGGTTAGTTTGTGTCTCTCCTGCAATCATTTTGTTTCTCTTAGTGTTTTTACCCCTTTGTTCTCTCTGCAAACTTATAACTAATACCACAGAAAAAACATCCGTATTTTCACGGTATTTAATATGGGGTTTTTCCCCATAATGGGTAGAGTTGTTAATAGTTTTTCTAAATTCTAATTCTTTGGTTTATAAAATAATGCGTATATTTAATTCTCGTTAAAAGGAATTAATATATAGAGGTATCCGAAAATCTTATAGAGTAGGAAAACTAAATCAACAAATTATTACTATGAAAAATCTACAAAAACTTTCAAGAGAAAAAATGAAAAATGTACAAGGTTCTCTAGGCGATGACTATTGTAATCCTCAGATTATTTGTCAAAGAACTAGTGACTGCTGTCCGGGATGGGTATGTGGAGGAAAAGGAGAGTATTGCATTGCTTATTAATAATTAAATAGGTATATATAAGAGAAGAGAGATTGATTTCTCTCTTTTTTTGTTTCAATATGTTATTCAAAAAGAAGTTTTAAAATTCTTAAATTTGTTTAAATTAAAATTGTATGAGTTTTTTTGAAGAAAAGAATCCTGAAATGGATAGGTATTTGGAATCACATGCTTCTTCGGAATCTGAAATTCTGAAAAAGCTGAGGAGAGAAACTTATCAGAAGACAACACAGCCACATATGATCTCTGGATATCAGCAGGGGAGATTATTAACTATTATTTCTCAAATGCTGCAGCCTAAAAATGTTCTTGAAATAGGAACTTTTACAGGTTATGCTACCTTGTGTCTTGCTTCGGGATTAGCGAAAGATGGTAAAATCACAACATTAGATGTGAATGAAGATCTAGCTTACCTTCCAAAAAAATATTTTGAATCCAGTGAATATGCGGATCAAATTGATTTTAAACTTCAGGATGCGAAAGAGTTTTTAAAGGAAACGGATGAAGTCTTTGATTTAATCTTTGTAGATGCAGATAAGGAAAACTATGCAGATTATTTCAGATTAATAAAACCTCATACAAAATCAGGATCAGTAGTGATGTTCGATAATGTTCTGTGGTATGGAAAAGTGCTGGAGGAAAATCCAAAGATGAAATCTACACAGTCTATCCAGGAATTAAATGATTTAGCGGCAAAAGACGATGATTTTGAAAATCTTATTCTACCTTTGCGTGATGGAGTAAACTTTCTTCGCAGGAAGTAACTAAATAGTAAAGGATTAAATATTCAAAACGTTTATAAATCGTGATATTTTAATCTTTTAATTATTCAATCTTTTAATTTAGAGTTAATGAATAAAGGAATTTGTATTGTTACAGTAGCACCGGTTCGTGCAGAAGGTTCTGATAAAGCCGAAATTGTTACTGAAATATTGTTTGGAGAGAGTGCGGATATTCTGGAAGTGAATAAAAACTGGACCAGAATAAAAATGCATTATGATGGCTATGAAGGATGGATGGATACCAAACAGCTAAAACCTGTAACAGATGAAGAGCTGGCAAATAGAAAAGTTACTGTAGTTACAGAGGACTTTTCTTCCGTATTGATGAATGATGGAAAAACATTACTTTCAATGGGATCTGAAGTAGAATTTCCTGTGGTGGCCTCAAGAAGAAGTCATGACGTAAGGGAAAGTATTGCTTTGGCATCAAAGGAATTCCTTAATGTTCCATATTTGTGGGGTGGCAAAAGCTTTTTTGCCGTAGACTGCTCCGGATTTACACAACTGATATATAAAATTCATAATATTAAACTTCCTAGGGATGCTTCTCAACAAGCTGAGGTAGGGGAAGCGCTTACCTTTGTGGAAGAAACTCAACCGGGTGATCTTGCTTTCTTTGAAAATGCGGATGGGAAGATTATTCACGTAGGAATTATGCTGGAAAACCAGAAGATCATTCATGCGTCAGGAAAAGTAAGAATTGATACTTTGGATTCTACAGGAATCTTCAATAAAGAAATGAATAAACATACTCATAAACTGAGAGTTCTTAAAAGTGTTATTTAAAAGTATAACAAAAAAGTCTAACGACTAAATCAATCAAAAATTGAACTTGCTTTATAATATATTCATTAATCTTCTCATTGTTGGAATGAAAGTTTTTTCATGGTTTAATGATAAAACTAAAAAGGGCGTTGAGGGTAGGAGACAATCTTTGCATAAAGTAAAATCTGCGTTTTCAAAAACTGATAAGGTGATTTGGATGCACGCAGCAAGTCTGGGCGAGTATGAACAAGGATTGCCCGTTTTAGAGAAGCTTAAAGAACAATTTCCTGATCATAAAATTCTGATCACTTTCTTCTCACCATCAGGATATGAGAATGTTATTAAAAAGAAACATATTGCAGATGTGATTTGCTATCTGCCTTTTGATAAAAAGAGTGCTGTAAGAGAGTTTGTATCACAATTTAATACTAAACTATTTTTTACGGTGAAGTATGATTACTGGTATAACTTGCTTGCCGAGCTCAAAAATAAGGGAGCAGATATTTATGTAATTTCTGCCTTATTCTACGAAAGACAATCTTTTTTCACATCTTACGGCAAATGGTTTGTGAAACAGCTTCGGAAGAACGTAGATTGGTTTTTTCATCAGACACAGTTTTCGCTTGCGTTGGCTAAAAGTGTAGGATTGATGAGGTCTTCCGTAACAGGAGATACAAGATTTGATAGGGTAAAACAGCTTCAAATGCGAGATAATCATATTGATTATGTTTCGGATTTCATAGGAAAAAATAAGAGTGTTGTTTTTGGGAGTTCCTGGCAGGCTGAGGAGAAAATTGCTGAAATGATCTCCCAAAAAAATAATACTGTAAAAATGATTATTGCCCCCCATGATTTGAAGAGGGTAGAGCACTTAAAGAATATGTTTCCGGATGCGTTATTGTATAGTGAAGTACAAAGTTTAAACCTTTCAACGTTCAGTTCCCAGATCCTCATTATAGACAGTATAGGCTTGTTATCAAAACTGTACTCTTATGCAGATATAGCTGTGGTAGGCGGAGGTTTTCATGATGCAGGATTGCATAATATTCTGGAAGCAGCGACATTTGGGGTTCCCGTAATCTTTGGAAATCGTTACAAAAAGAATCCTGAGGCAGACGATCTTATTTCCATGAATGGAGGAAAGTCCTTTGCAGACGAGCAAACAGCCGCAGAATTCGTTTTATTTCTTGCCAATGAAGAGAATGAAGAAGAGCTCACAGAAATGTCTCAGAATGCAAAAAATTTCGTTGATGGAAAGCCTAATTCCACAGAAATGATTCTGCAGAAAATTCTATCTTAAAAAGCCTTGACTTTTTATCTCTTTCATTGTTTGCTCAATATTTTCAGGAATGTTATCGCACTCCAGCCAGTTAATATCCAGCCCGTTATTGATGCATAATTTTTGAAGATAATGGTTTTCTGATATTTTGGTTTGGGTATCTCGTAGAAACTCATCAATTTCCATCCAGTAATCCTCATCCAGTTTTTTAATTAATATCAGGGATTTGAATACTTTATTGATGATGTAGATGTACAATTTGTAAACATTGTCAAACCTCTGTCTGCTCAATTCATTATTATAATCCAGAATCTTATTAATCATCAGTAAATTAATTGAAACTTCACCAAATTTGTCAGTTGTTATTTTGACATGTTCGGTAATTTCAGCACTTATTTTTCGGATGATCGTCAGGAAATATTTGGCATTCCCAATATATTTTGAAGCTAAAAGAATTTTCTCCTCTACATCTTCTTCCATCGTACTCCTCTTATCATCGGTGGTAGCCGGATCAATAAGCTCGAAGTACAATTTTTTAGACAGTAATTTATCCTTTCTCAGTAGTCTGAAGATAAGTTTATCCTTTTCGGTACTGGAAAAAGCACTCAATGCTGCCTTAAACTCTTTTGAATACTCCATTAGTTGAAAATTTTTGAATATTTTAGAAACCCATTCATGGCCCAGTTAGCAGTGTAATATAACGATTTTAAAGTGGAGAATCCCATGAAATCTTTATATACAAGATACTGATCCTTGATGATATTTTTTTTATTTCTGGAAACACTATTCTCACGCATTCTGTATTTTGCCATGGTTTTATTAATAGGCATTCCTTCGGGGATTACTTTTAATAGGTTTAGCCACATCACATGATCTTCACGTTTGCTTTTGACAGGGAATAAAAATTTCCCAACCCTTTTAGAGTCATACATGGTAGAAACAGGAGCCAATCGGCATGTCTTCAGGAGATTGGAAAATGTAACTACTTTGTCTGCAAGAAAATCTTTCAGAATCGGCTGAAGCTGCTCATCACATCTTGAATAATTGCAATACACAAGCTCTGCATGATGTTCCTGCATATAACCCGTCATAGTCTCAATGTATTCAGGGTACCAATAATCATCAGAATCCAGAAAAGCAATATATCTGCCCTTGGCTCTTTCAAGACTATTATTTCTTGCATTTCCGGCACCTCCATTTTTCTCCAGAACCTGCAGCTTTATTCTTGGGTCATTGTATTTCCTGATAATTTCTACTGTATTATCCTTAGAAAGGTCGTCTGTGATCAGCCATTCCCAGTTTTCGTAGGTTTGGTTAAGGACAGACTGTATGGTTTCCTCAATAAATTCAGCAGAATTATAACAGGGAGTAATAATGGAGACAAGGTCTTTCATCTATGCTTTTAAATATTGTTCAAAATTATAAAAATCTTTTTTCATAAAGGTGCCATGAGGCAATTCCCACGCCAATAACTACCAGCATGCACACAAAGCCCATAAAGAATGGATTATAATTAGCGAAAAGTCCCAATGTGGCAAATACCCTGATGATAGGGAAGTGGAAGATGTAGATTCCGTAGGTGAAGTCTCCGTATTTTCCGAAATTATTTAAGAATTTGAATGAATAGGCAATGTACATTACGATAACACCGATCATCATTGGAGAAAAAAGCTGAATTTTTAAATATAAATCAATCCATACAGTGGCGATAGCAATGATGAAAATTATATTTTTATGTTTGATGAATTTATCAAAATTAAAGTAAATCAGCATTCCGGGGATAAAATAGGATAATGTTCCGGGAAGCTGTTTGGCAAGTGAAATTTTATTTAAAGATTCAAAATAGTTTAGGTAAATAAGCGATAGAAAGTATAAAATAACCAAACTTATATTTCTGTATTTATTATTCTTTCCGAACAGCAAAAACAACAAAGGAACCGCAAAATAGTAACACATTTCTATTTTCAGCGTCCATAGGGCGCCATTCACTGCTTGATTTCCAAAAACTCCGGGAAGCCAAGGTGCTTTAAAATTTAAAAATAATGAATTCCAAAAAAGGTATTTGTAAACCTGTGTATTACTGAAATATTCGGTGAAAGAATATGTACTTACCAAACTTAATAAAATCGCACATAAAAAAATAACCAATAAATAAGCAGGAACAATTCTTTTGATTCTCTTTTTTAAATAGCTTTTCAGGCTTGAAGACCTGTCATAACTCCTTGCAATAAGAAATCCGCTCACTGCAAAAAAACCGAAAACGGCAATTTCTATAGGGCTGTGCTCAAAAATCTTGAGATCAGGAGATGCACTAAGGGTGCCAAGATGTCCAAGAAAGACAATAAAGGCGAGGAGAACGCGTATAAAGTCAAAATTGTTTTTCGTTATATCTTGCATTTTTTTTCTTTGACTACAAAAATAACTTTTTTAATAAAATAGGGGGATTTTCGGAGGTTCAATATTTGTTAAATAAAGAGAATATGACCTCTGACTGTTTTAAAATATATATAAATAAAGGTCGATAAAATAATTTTTCACAAAAAATAGTAATATAAATCAAAAAAATTATAATTTTAGCCCTTGAAAAAATTAATCTATGAAGAAATTAGCACTACTATTTTCAGGCTTATCATTACTGGTAGCCTCCGGATGTTCTACTAGTAACGATTATGTTGAGGAAGCTCCACTTATAGGGTTTTGGCAGCCATTAAAAGAGGTGATTACTACTGTAAAGGTAGGTGAACAGCCAATTTCGGATGTGATTACATATACAGATTGTCAGAAAGAATCCAGATGGTGGTTCAGTAGTGAAGTAAAAGGAAAGAGGATTGATGTGAAAGATCCTGTTACACCAGGTTTATGTGATATTCAGCCTGATGCCAACTTTACCTATACCTATGATAATAACAGCAAGAATATGCAGATGAAGTATCAGGGTGTGGTAGCTCCTGTTAATGTAAAAGTGATAACTCTGAATCAAGCAACCCTCAATCTGGCTGTAAGAGAAGAAACAGAAGATCCGACTGTGTTTAAAACAAGAACCTATACTTTCAAGAGAGTAAACCCTCAACATTAATAAGTGTACTTCAAGATATAAAACAGGTCTCATCTTCGGATGAGACTTTTTTGTTGAGTAGAGAATTATAATTCATCATAAATTAAATTTTTATTTCTTTTAAAATCATTAATTTTGTGAATCTTGTAAAAAAGAAAAAAATCTAAATATTTAAAGTCTAACATATAACATATATATAAAGTGTTTTACGATCATCAGCAGATAGAAAAAAAGTGGCAGAAATATTGGGAGGACAATCAAACCTATAAAACCTCCAATAATACAGATAAACCTAAATTTTATGTACTCGATATGTTCCCGTATCCATCAGGGGCAGGACTTCACGTAGGTCATCCGCTAGGATACATTGCATCGGATATCTATGCAAGGTACAAAAGACATCAAGGGTTTAATGTTCTCCACCCGGTAGGATATGACAGCTTCGGGCTTCCTGCTGAGCAGTATGCAATCCAGACAGGACAGCATCCGGCAATCACTACAGAACAAAATATCAACAGATACGAAGAGCAATTAAAAAAGATTGGTTTTTCATTTGACTGGAGCAGAGAACTAAGAACTTCAGACGCATCTTACTATAAATGGACACAGTGGATCTTTATTGAGCTGTATCATTCTTGGTATAATAAAAATACAGATAAGGCAGAATCCATCGATACTTTAATCAAACATTTTGAAGAAAAAGGAACAGAGGGATTAAATGCTAATCAAAACGATGAATTAAGCTTTACCGCAGAAGAATGGTCTAGCGCTTCTGAAATTGATAAAGAAGATATCCTATTGAATTATCGTCTTTCTTACAGAGCGGAGACCACTGTAAACTGGTGTCCCGCATTAGGGACTGTTTTGGCGAATGATGAGATAAAGGACGGAAAATCTGAAAGAGGAGGGTTTCCTGTATTCCAAAAGAAAATGATGCAGTGGAGCATGAGAATCTCTGCATATTCTGAAAGATTATTACAAGGACTTTCTACATTAGACTGGCCGCAACCGTTGAAAGATGCTCAGGAATACTGGATCGGAAAATCTCAGGGAGCACAAGTTCAGTTCAAAGTAGATGGGCATGATGAAATCGTTGAGGTTTTCACCACAAGACCTGATACTATTTTTGGAGCAACATTTATGGTTTTGGCTCCAGAAAATCCTTTAGTAGAAACAATTACTACAGACGCTCAAAAAGTAGAAGTAGATACCTATATTGAAGAAACTTCCAAAAAAACGGAAAGAGACAGAATGTCTGACGTGAAAAACGTGAGCGGAGCTTTCACAGGGAGTTATGCAATCAATCCTTTTAGTGGAGCGAAAATGCCTATCTATATTTCAGACTATGTATTGATGGGATATGGAACTGGAGCAGTAATGGCTGTTCCTGCACATGATGAACGTGATCACAGATTTGCAAAGAAATTTAATCTTGAAATTAAAAAAGTAGTTGAAACTGAAGAAGACGTTCAGGAAAAATCTTTTGATTCTAAAGACTCAGTATGTGTAAACTCTGAATTCTTAAACGGATTAAGTTATAACGATGCGAAATCAAAAATGATTTCAGAAATCGAAAACAAAGGAATTGGCCACGGAACAACTAATTACAGACAACGCGATGCTATTTTCTCAAGACAACGTTATTGGGGAGAACCGGTTCCTATATATTATAAGGAAGGAATGCCTTACACATTACCAGCATCTGCATTACCGTTGGAACTTCCTGAAGTTGAAAAATATTTACCAACAGAAGACGGAGATCCACCATTAGGAAATGCAAAAGAATTTGCTTGGGATGAGGTGAACCAAAAAGTAGTTTCTACAGATTTAATAGATGACAAAACTATTTTCCCTCTGGAATTATCCACAATGCCGGGTTGGGCAGGTAGCTCATGGTATTTCCTTAGATATATGGATCCTCACAATGATGGAGAATTTTTCGCAAAAGAACTTTCAGATTACTGGGGACAAGTAGATCTTTACATCGGAGGTAGCGAGCATGCAACCGGTCACTTGTTGTATTCCCGTTTTTGGAATATGTTCTTAAAAGATAGAGGATACATTAACCATGATGAGCCTTTCCAAAAATTGATCAACCAAGGGATGATCTTAGGAATGAGTGCATTTGTGTATAGAATTGATGGAACTAACCAATATGTTTCTAAAAGCTTAGCCGGTAATTATCAAACTCAACAGATTCACGTAGATGTAGCCTTATTAAAAGGAACATCAGATGAATTAGATACAGAAGCATTCAAAGCTTGGAGACCTGATTATGCAAATGCAGAATTTATCTTAGAGGATGGAAAATACATCACAGGCCGTGAAGTAGAAAAAATGTCCAAGTCAAAATATAACGTAGTAAACCCTGATGACATCTGTGAAGAGTACGGAGCAGATGGCTTAAGACTATATGAAATGTTCTTGGGACCATTGGAGCAATCCAAGCCTTGGAATACACAAGGTCTAAGTGGAGTATATGGTTTCCTTAAAAAATTCTGGAACTTACACTTCAATGGAGAAACCTTTGAAATTTCTGAGGAAGAACCTACAAAGGCAGAATATAAAGTGTTACACACCTTAATAAAGAAGGTGGTATATGATATAGAAAACTTCTCATTCAATACTTCTGTATCTTCATTCATGATTGCTGTAAACGAGCTTCAGAAATTAAAATGCAACAAACGCAATATTTTAGAACCGTTATCCGTTATCATCTCTCCATATGCTCCCCACATTTGTGAAGAACTATGGAATCTATTAGGTCACGATACTTCAATAGAATTTGAACAATTCCCAGTATTAAATGAGGATTATCTGGTTGAGGACGAAATTGAGTATCCGGTAAGCGTAAATGGTAAAATGAAGTTCAAAATTTCGCTTTCAGCTCAATTATCTGCGAAGGAAGTCGAAGATTTGGTGATTTCAAATGAGAAAATGCAACAGATTTTGGAAGGGAAAACCCCTAAAAAAATCATTGTTGTCCCTCACCGTATTGTGAATATCGTAATTTAAAAAAAAATTAACATTGGGAAATTAAAAAAAATGGGTGTCTTATTTTTATGATTTTTTAATTCAAATGTTAAATTTGGGAAAAATAAATAAAATATTTAAGAATAATTATTATATCGAAATCGTATTAAATTTTCTTTATCAAAAAAAAGCAAAATGTTTAATTAAGACTCTTGCATTTTAATTAATTTTGCCTTTAATTTACACCCTGTAAAATTTTAAAACAATATAATTTAGTTAAATATGGAAATGAATGTTTCAAAAAATGATGAGCAAGTAGTTGCTAGAAAGGCAGGAGGTTTAAATCCAGCTGTTATTATTCCTATTCTATTTGCTATAGGGATATGTATTTATTTATTCGTTCTTGGGAGCCCAGGAAACTTTAAAGATGCAGATAAACTAGGAAGTGGTTCTGTAGCTTTTTCAAGTATTGAAGGAAAAGACATTCATCCAGAATCGTTTTTAGGTATTATCTACAAAGGAGGTATTATTGTACCAATCTTGATTACTTTCATGATTACGGTAATTGTTTTCTCTTTTGAAAGATATTTCGTTCTTGGTAAAGCTGCTGGAAAAGGAAACCTAGACAACTTCGTAGTACAAGTAAGAAGCTTACTTAACCAAAACAAAATTGACGAAGCTATCGAAGAATGTGACAGACAACAAGGTTCTGTAGGTAACGTAGTAAAAGAAGGTCTTACTACTTACAAAGCACTTTCTCACGATAATACATTAAATAAAGAGCAGAAAATGGTAGCGCTTAACAAAGCTATCGAAGAAGCTACTACTCTTGAGATGCCAATGCTTGAGAAAAACATGATGATCCTTTCTACTTTAGGTACAGTTGCAACATTAATTGCACTACTAGGAACGGTAATCGGGATGATCAAGGCATTCTTTGCATTAGGTTCAGGAGGTGGTACTCCAGATGCTGCTGCTCTATCTACAGGTATCTCTGAAGCATTGATCAACACTGCATTAGGTATTGGTACTTCTGCAATCGCTATTATTCTTTATAACTTCTTTACATCTAAAATTGATGGATTAACTTATAAGATCGACGAGATCTCTATGAGCATCCAGCAGTCTTTCGCTGAATTCAACTAAGAATTAGCAAGGAATTTGCATTAGCAATTAAAAGAAGTTTAATTAAAAATATTTTATAATAATGGCGAGAGTCAAACCAAAAAGACATGGAGTAGTGACGGACATGACCGCAATGTGTGACGTTGCGTTCCTACTTCTTACGTTCTTTATCTTGACCACTCAGTTTAAAAAACCTGATGTGGAGCAGATCAAACCGCCATCTTCAATTTCGGAAAAATTGCTTCCTGATGCTAGTTTAATGACTATCAACGCTACTCCGGACGGAAAATTCTATTTCCAGCCAGTAGAAAACGCATCAGAAAGAGTTGCTCTTTTAGATAAAATGGGACAAAAGTATGGTATTACTTTTGACAATAATCAAAAAGCAGCTTTCCAGAAAGTTCAGGCAATTGGAGTTCCGATGAACCAACTTAAAGGTTATTTGGATATGTCTGGAGATGAGCAGAAAAATTATAAGAGTCCTACAGGTATTCCTATGGACAGTACAAATAAGCAATTAATTGACTGGGTAAAAGAAAGTTTAAGCGTTAACCCTGACTACAAGTTAGCTATTAAAGGTGACGTTACGACTCAGTACCCTAAAGTTAAAAGTCTATTTGAGGGTTTAAGAGATATTGATTTTCTTAAATTTTGGTTGATTACATCACAAGAAGGTAAACCTAACGAATAATATCGATAGAAATGGCAGAAGTACAAGTACAAGAAAAAGGCGGCAAGGGCGGCAAGGTCCGTTCCAAGAAGCAAAACACCAGAGTCGATATGACTCCGATGGTGGACTTGGGTTTTCTATTGATTACCTTCTTTATGTTCACAACTACATTCAGTAAACCGAATGTTATGGATTTGGGTCTTCCGGCTAAACCGAAAGATGATAAACAAAAACCACCTCCAACAGAAATTAAACTTTCTAACTCAATTTCTATCTTATTAGGAAAAAATAATAGAGTATTTTGGCACCAACAGGATGCAACTTCCTTGAATGACCAAACTCTTATGGAAACTACTCTTGATAGAGAGGGAATTAGAAAAGTAATTCAGCAGGCAAAATCTAGAGCTGCAGATCAAACGAAATTTACCGTGATCATTAAGCCAACTGACGATGCTGTATATAAGAACTTTGTTGATATTCTTGATGAAATGGCAATTACCAAAAGTGAGCAGTACGGTGTTACTGATATCAAACCTTGGGAGAAAGCTATTTATGAGAAGAAAGTAGGGGGTGCTACTGCACCGGCTGCTACAAAGTAATTTAACCATAAAATTGTTATATCTAATCTATGGCAGATGAAAATGTATACAATCAGAATCTTACTTTAGACGAGATTGTATTTGAAAATAGAAACAAGGAATATGGTGCCTATGATCTTAGACATCAGTATCCGAGACTTTTAACAAAGTCTTTTATCATCGGTACAGCTTTATTCCTTTTGGCAGCTTTGTCTCCGTTCATCTATCTTACGATTAAAAATCTTACAGCTCCGCCTAAGCAAGAAGTAAAGGCAGATTTAGTAGATATTATCGAAGAAGATCCGATTATCGAGCAGCCTAAAGAAGAAGAACCACCTCCACCACCTCCTCCAAAAGAAGAGGAAAAAATTGAGGTAATTCAGAACGTAGTTCCTGAGCCTGTAAAAGCTCCGAAAATTGAAACTCCACCTCCACCAATTTCTAAGCAGTTGGAAACAACAACTGGTTTGAATAATCAGGAAGGGGTGAAAGCTCCGGCTTATACGCCACCACCACCACCACCATCTACAGGTACTAAAGCTACCACAGTAGAAGTGAAGGCGAATAATCCTAACGAAATCTACAAAGATGTAGACCAGTCTGCAGAATATCCTGGAGGTATGGGTTCATTGAGAAAATTCTTAGGAGATAACTTCGATACTTCCCTAATGGAAGGAGGTGAAGGTACACTTAAAGCTAAGCTTAAGTTCGTTGTAGAAAGAGACGGAACTGTTTCTGCGGTTACTATTGAAGAGAAATCTCCAAATGGTGACTTCAACAGTGAAGCTGTACGTGTAGTTAAGAAACTTAAAAAGTGGACTCCTGCTAAGAGAAATGGAGAAAGCGTTAGATCTTACTATAGCGTACCATTTACTATGAACTTTGAATAATTAGACTTATTTATTCAGAATATAAATAAAAAGGGAAGCATATGCTTCCCTTTTTATTTTTTTTGTATTTTTGTTACATGATGTTCAATTGGTTATCCCTGGTTACGGGATTGTTTTATATCGTTTTAGGAATTGTAGTGATTGCCTATAAATTCTTCTTTACCATTTTAGAACCTGCTATTGCTTATGCATTGGGTGCTCTTTTAATTATTTATGGTATATTTAGAATTTATAGAGCTGTTTCTAAAATCAAAAAATCGAAAGATGAAGAATAGTTTTAAAATTGCACTTGTCTTCGTAATAGGATTTATACTGGCAGGATGCAAAAAAGAGGAGAAATCTCCTTCCTACCACAAGGGTGATCTTACGATTTTTACAGACGAATCTTTTCAAAGTGTTACAGAGGCATTAGCTGACGGCTATATGATTAATTATCCGGAGACACGCATTAAAGTCGAGACAAAAAAAGAAGATTTAGGTCTTCTTGATTTATTGAAAGGAAATGCGAAAGTGATTGTAATGTCCAGAAACCTTACTCCCGAAGAAATAAAAACCTATGAAGAGAGAACAGATCTCAAGTTTCTTCCGGCTAAATTTGCAGCAGATGCTGTTGTTTTTGTAGTTCCAAAAGAATCCCCTAAAGAAAGTATTTCAATAGATGAAATCAATAGTGGACTTCTTTCAGACGAGAAGAATTTTATTTTTGACGGAACCAATTCAAGTAATCTGAACTTTGTTGCAGAGAAGTTAAAAAAACAACCTAAAGACCTTAAGTTTTCCATTATTCCCGGTAATCAGAAGATTATCGAGGAGCTAGGAAAATATCCTGGCAAAGTTGGGGTTATAGGGCTTAATACATTCAGCCGCCCCTATGATAAAACTTCTGAGAAGCTTAGAGAGATGGTGAAAGTACTTCCTGTAGTAGATAAAGGGAAATCATACACTGCTAACTTCGAGGGGCTTCGTTCTATGGAGTATCCATTCACAAGAGTACTTTATTTCCTTATTAACGAAGGAAACTTCAATATAGCTAATGGCTTTATACGATTTTCATGCACCCACTTAGGGCAAAAAATTGTTCAAAAAGAGGGTTTACAGCCGTATAACGTCTATAAAAGAGAGGTGCAAATGCGTTAAAATTATTAAATTCACAATTTATTCCCATTAAAAAAAATGTTTTGGTCTGAAAGTTGTGTAGAATATAACTCAATTATTTAGAAAATATAAAATGAAAGATATAATGAATATGAATGTAAAAAAGATTGCTTTTGGAGCAGCCGTGGTATTTTTTACCGGTTTCGCCTCTGCACAAACACTGCAGGATGGTATTAACAGTATAGACAGTGATAAATTTGCTCAGGCAAAAACCAACTTCACTGATATGATCGCTAAAGAGCCTACTGCTGAAAACTACTTCTATTTAGGAAATACTTTCTTAAGACAAGGAGAGCCGGATTATGCTAAGGCTACAGAAAGCTTTAACAAAGGATTAGCAGCTGACGGTAAAAGTTATCTTAATAAAATTGGCTTAGCAGCTGTTAAATTAAGTAAAGGCGACAAAAGTGCTATTGCTGAAATTCAGAAAGTGGTAACTGATTCTAGAGAAAAAGATGCTGAAGTATTGTTCAGAGCAGCTGAAGCTTTGACTTTATTTGAAAAAAACAGTTCACCTGACCTTGCAATCCAATTCTTGACTAAGGCTATTGAAAAAGCTGAGAAAAAAGGAGTTCCTGCGCATTACTATTATACATTAGGAGATGCTTACAGACTAAAAAGAGCACCAGGAGAGGCTATGTCTGCTTATGACAAAGCATTACCTTTAGCTAAAAATAAAGCTTCTGTTTACACAAGAATGGCTACTCTATGGATGGCTGCTCAAGTATGGCAAAAAGCTAAAGAAAGTGTGGATAAAGCTATTGCTGTAGACCCTACTTATGCTCCTGCATATAAAGCATTGGCTGGTTATGATATCAGATATCAACAAAATGCTAAGGCTACACAAGACCTTATCAACTATACAAAATATGCTGATGAAGATCCATATACTCAATTAGAAATTGCAAAATTATACTTCACTAATGAAGATTATGCAAACTCTAAAACTGTATTAGATAAGATTTTTGATAAAATTGAAGATCCTATCAAGTTCAAATTAAGAGCTTATCAGTCTTATGCTGATAAAAATTATGCAGAAGCAAAGCAAAATATGGATACTTTCGTTTCTCAAGCTGAAAAAACAAGAGTACAGCCAGCTGACCAAGGTCTACAAGGGCTTATTGCTGCTGGTTTAGCTAAAGACGAAAAAGATGCAGCTAAAAAATCTGCTTTAACTACTGAATCTCAACAAAAAATTGCCATTGCAAAAGCTGCAAAAGATGAGACGATGAAGTGGGATCTTGAATTGGCTAACATCGCAGGAGGTGGTGGTGCTTCTCAAGCAGATGTAGACAAAGGACCTACCAACCCTACAATCGAAGGATTGAAGAAGCAAGTTGCTGCTAACGCTCAGGATTCTGATGCTTTATTTAAGTTAGCTACAGCTTATCAGGATGTTAAAAACTGGAATGGAGCAATTCTTACATGGCAAAAAATGTCAGCTCTTCTTCCTGATTGGGCTCCGGCATATTATAGCCAAGGGTATTCTTACCAACAGGCAGGAAATAATGATGCTGCAAAATTAGCTTATGAGAAATTCATCAGTACAGTAAAACCTGCTGATCAGGAAGCTAACAAGCAAACTCTTGCTTATGCTTATTTCGCAGTAGCTTACATGAGTAAAGATTCTGATGCTGCAAAAGCAAAAGATTATGTTGCAAAATCTTTACAGTTAGATCCTACTTACCAGGATGCTGTAAAATTAAATGCAGAGATCAACAAGTAATTTAAAATTTAAATTATAGATATTAAAACTTCCCATTCGTAATGTTTGGGAAGTTTTTATTTAAAACTTATCTTTGATTCTATGAAAACTGATATACTTGCTTTTGGAGCACACCCTGATGATGTAGAGCTGGGATGTGGAGGAACTATTGCCAAAATGGTTTCAGAGGGTAAAAAATGTGTAGTGGTAGATCTTACCAGAGGAGAACTTGGTACACGAGGTACGGATGAGACAAGAAAAGCAGAAGCGGCAGATGCTGCTCATATACTGGGACTCTCTGCAAGAGAAAATCTGGGAATGAAAGATGGCTTTTTGGTAAATTCTGAAGAATACCAAATGAGGATTGTAAAAATGATTCGCAAATACCGCCCGGAAATCGTCTTAGCTAATGCAATTGATGATAGACATCCTGACCATGCAAAAGGAGCGAAATTAGTGTCAGATGCGTGCTTTTTGTCCGGACTGAGAAAAATTGAAACGACTGAGGATGGAGAAGTTCAGGAGGTATGGAGACCGAAGCATGTTTTTCATTACATTCAGTGGAAAGACATCAAACCTGAGTTTGTTATTGACATATCAGAGCATCTGGATAAAAAACTGGAAGCATGTATGGCTTATAAAACCCAATTTTATGACCCAACTTCTAAGGAACCTGAAACTCCAATTACAACAAAGGACTTTTATGAAAGCTTAACGTACCGTGCTCAGGATTTAGGGCGGTTATCGGGAGTTACTTATGCTGAGGGATTTACGTCTGAGAAGTTAATTTCTTTGAAAAATTTTGATGGAATTGTTTGGTAGTTGAGGAAATTGTCCTATATTTGCACTCAGAAAACGGTGATTGTAGCTCAGTTGGTTAGAGCGTCGGATTGTGGTTCCGAAGGTCGGGGGTTCGAGACCCCTCATTCACCCAAAGAAAGTACACTTTTTAAAAGTGTACTTTTTTATTTTACATCTATTTCGATCAGAAAATAACCCCCACTTTTTTATTTTTTCTTAATAGCTTTTTCTCGCTATTTACTCATACTCCTCATGCCGGCACCTAAAAAGGGTATTATCTGTTGCGAGGTAATTGTTTCTATTGGATCTAATGATCAAATGATTTTAATCAAAAAATAATATTAATAATATTTTTTACCACTCATATTTAAAGTTCCATCTCCTTTTCTTGATATTCATTACAAAATCTCAAATTGATACAATAGCACGGCGAAATTTTACTATATTTAGTCACACTAAGTTCAAATATGGAAATAAAAGTCACTGTAAAGCAGTTGGGGAAGAAACACCCTGTTCTTTCGGAACAAAATATTGAGATCGCCTACGAAGAGGCCAATATCACCTTAGAAAATTTATTAAAACTAATCGTTCAACAGCAAGTAGATGAGTTCAATACAAAATCTTTTGAGCTGGAAGATGAAGACTATGCTAAAATTCCGCAGGATAATTACCTGAATCTGCTCACAGATACTGGTAAATTAGGTTTTGGAAGTATCTATAATCTCAAAAAAGCAGACCCGCAAAAAGCACAAGAAAATGCCATTCAGGCTTTTGAAGATGGTATGTTTGCTGTGTTTTACAATGAAGAACAACTTGAAAGCTTTACCCAAACCATAGATTTGGGGCTAAAACATACATTTACATTTATTAGGCTCACATTTCTTGCAGGGAGCTATTGGTAACCAAACTATACTAAGTCATAACATACATGGAAATCACAAAAAAATTAGAATCGAAAAAATTAATCAAGAATTATTACGAAAAACTAAGAAAAGATCTGGTAGAGCAAGCTGAGAAAGGTTTGTCTACACAGGTTTTTCCGGATAAACCCATGCTTAAGAAAGAAGTAGCAGAATTAGGTTTATTCTTAATGGGGAAGACGAATTATTATCAGGCAATTACTCTGGGTTCAAAAGAAGCAGAGAAGCTGAAAGATTATATAAAACCTGATATTTGGGAAGATGCAGATTACTATAAACTCCTGATTTACTATTTTGGAGAGAATGCTGATCTTGTGAAACATGCCTGGAACAGAATGCCTTACAAAATGTATCAGACAAGTTATTTCCGTCGTTCGTTTCGTGCTCCTCATAATGAGAGATATATATTGATGAATCAGGCAAACCTGATGAGAGAACTGCTTCGGGTTCCAAATGTTTACTCCTATGACAGGTATGATCAGAATTATAATTTATCATTGGAAGAACAGATTATCTATGATAATGAGGTGGCAAATAATTCAAGTCAGTTCTATGTTTGGTCAGCAGCAATTGATTCGGGGAATAAAGCCATTTATCAATTAATCGAAGATATTATTTTTAATAAACATACGGAGGGAAAGGTTTCCAGAAACATCATTAAGGCTTTACTCAATAGTGAACAGAAGCATTGTTGGGAATTGGTGGAAAAACTTTTACTGGCTGCACAGCGACAAGAAGGTCTAAGACAAACTATATTGGAAGCTCTGGATGAAACCAGTATAGGAGCTTTGGAATATATGACCAACGTGATTGTAGAACATAAACTTACCCGTTTTTCGTCTGTTGTACGTTCTATAGATACCTGGACCGGATTGGGCTGGGAAACAGAAAAAGAATCAGTAGTAAAAAATATCGTATCGTTGGCTCATACTTACTTCAGTAATCCGGAACTTGTTCCTGATGCTATTAAAAGTAAGAATAATAATGAAGTTTATATGGCTCTTTGGGTACAAGGCGTATGGGATGTGGATAAAACCGTTCCTTACTTACACTTCCTGTTTGACAAAGGAAGTGTAGAAAAAAAATGTCTTGCAATAAAATTTGCCACAGAAACAGGTGATCCTTACATTCAAATGCCTTTGTATTATAAGGCTGTGCTGGAGGGGAACTTGGAGATACTGGCATTTGCAGGAAGCCATATGTCAGAATTATTAGGGGCCAATACCAATTCTAAATTCTTTATTAATAACGCAGATTATCCTGACTTCTTTGAAAAACTACACGAGCTGACGCAGAAAATAGAGATAAAAGAAAAGAAATTTGAGGGAAAAATATTCTCGTGGCTAAATGTGACATTCAAGAAGAGCGATTTGTATGCTTCCATGTTTTATCTTGTAGGAGAAGACAGCAATAAACTGGATATAGTTTTGTCTTACTTTGATCAGTTTGATCTTGCGTTGCGAGAATTACTAACCCGAAATATTTTAGATGAATTTTATTGCTATTCATTTTCTTATGGGCTAGGAAAAAAGAAAAAAGCAGTGACTCCTTTCCAAAAGGAATTTGCTTTTAAAATTATAAAAGACAGAGGAGAATCATTGATTGCTTCAGGAATTAATATCTTGCTTCAAAATCCTTTAAACAAAGAAGAAATTATGACTTTCTTTGATATGTTTAAAAGAAAAGGCGGTGTACTCCGTAAGAAGCTTATAGAACTTGTTACAGAACAGAAAGATGACGTAGTGATACCATTAGTTGAAGAATTAATGACTAAAGGCGATGTGGAACAGAGAGCAGCATCTTTGGATATTATGCTTCAGCTTCAACAAGGGAAAAGAGTATCTTCTCAGATTATCCGTTGGACACAGCAGTATTCTGAAAGATCAAAAATTTCAGAAAGAGAAAAAGGCTTACTTGCGCAGATTAATCCATCTGGAGATCAAATCGTACTTTCCGCTGAAAACGGATTCGGATTTTATGATCCCTCTGTAATTTCAAAGTATGCATTACCAAAAGTAGAAGCAAATTCAATATATGTACAGGCTACCAAAAATAATAAGTATGGCTTTACAATATCCATTGACAAGATAAAAGAAGAATTAAAAAAACTCAATGATTTATTCCTCCAGCATAAAGACCATGAATACGAGTCTGAAGAATGGGATAATTCTGTTGCCAAAGTATTAATGGGAAATACTTTCCGGGAAATAAAACGAAATACAGAAGGGTTTACTCCCCAGCAGTTAGCTGAAAATTATCCTCTGCATGAAGTATGGGAACAATGGTTTAAAGACTCAGAAATGCTACCTAGAGATTTATTTTTGTTGACATTTGCTGAAAGTTGTGACCGAAAAGTCTTTAGAGACTTTCTGGAAGACTATATATTCTATCATAAAGAGATTATTCCTAACCCGACAAAAGGAACTTATTATTGGGAGAACCCTATTATGAGGATTCTGGGTTCATTAAAATATAAATTCGTCTTTGAAGAAGTAGTAGATTTTGCAATAGATGCTTGTAGTACACTATTTGCCAATCTTCCAAAAGATGTTATTAACTATAAGGGAAAAGACAGTGGAGATTATTATTACCGGGATCAGGGAAACGGCTGGCAGCAACTAGGCTTTTTTGATGCCTTTTTATTGTCTATCCCTAAGAAGAATCTTACAGATGAACAGCATATCAAGCAATGGAATTTATACAGATGGATGCAATATAATGGATTGCCGGAAACCATTAAAAAGTTTGTTCCTAATTTCTATTTCTTCTGTAAAGCTTTTGAATTAAACGTTATTACAAAAGAAGAATTGTTTGAGGGAATTTTAACTGCTGATTCAGCTATAAGTGACCTTACAACAATTAAATCCAATTATAATAATGAAAAATATGTAGAATTGTTTCCTTTCCTGAAACCTATGATTGAAGAAATTCAGGATAAGTTTCTGGATATAGAGCTGATTCGTGGAGACGCTAATACTTCGGTTTCACACTTTGTACAGCAGTTTAGATCTATATATGGAACCCATCGTTTCGTTCAGATCTTAAAAGGATTAGGTAAATCCGGATTATATGCCAATTATATATACAGTTATGGAAATGAAAGCATGACCAAGCAAAAACTTTTCTCCTGGCTTATTTCCAACTGCTATCCTTTAGAAAGTGATACTCAGAAATCATTTGATGAGATCATAAAAAAAGAAAAGATTACAGAACTTCGTTTAATACAGGCTGCAGTCTATGCTCCGCAATGGCAGCAATTGATAAGCAATTATTTAGGTTGGAAAGGATTAGATTCAGCGATCTGGTGGATGCATGCTCATACTAAAACCAGTGCCTATGAAGCCCAAAATGCAAAACTGGAAAGTGAAGTTGCTAAATATTCATCAGTAGACATTCAGGAATTTAAAGATGGTGCGGTAGATAAAGACTGGTTTACAAAAGCATATAAAGAACTCGGTAAAGCCCGTTGGGAAATGCTTTATGAGTCTGCAAAATATATATCAGATGGAAATGGACACAGAAGAGCAAGACTTTATTCTGATACATTGGCTGGAAGCTTAAAAATAAAAGAGGTAACGGCAAAAGTAAAAGATAAGCGTGATCAGGACTATCTTCGTGTATACGGACTTGTCCCTTTAAGTAAAGCCAATCCGGAGAAAGATGTTCTGAGCCGATATGAATATATTCAGCAATTCAAGAAAGAAAGTAAGGAGTTTGGTTCCATGAAGCAAACAAGTGAGGCTTTGGCTATTCGTGTTGCACTAGAAAACCTTGCCAGAAATGCAGGATATCCCGATCCTATCCGATTAACCTGGGCAATGGAAACCAAACAAATTCAGTCCCTATTATCAAAAGATACCCAAGTTACCATTGATGGAGTTACAGTAGGTTTAATTATAGAAGATAATGGAAAAGCAGAATTGGTTGTATTCAGAGATGATAAACAACTGAAATCTATCCCACCAAAGATTAAGAAAGATAAAGCGATCATGGAGTTGGGTAATAATCGTAAGATCATGCGCGAACAATGGACGCGTTCCCGAAAAGGGCTGGAGGAAGCCATGATAAGAGGTGATGAATTCTTTTTAAAAGAGATCAAGACCCTTTTTGAACATCCTGTTATCGTAAAACATCTGGAAAAGCTTGTATTTATTTCCAATAATCAGAAAATAGGATTCTTCCACGATGGAGGTTTGGTGAATGCTCATGGTGAAATTCAGGAATTGAATGAAGAAAATACCTTGCGTATCGCGCATTGTGTAGATCTACATCAGAATTCTGTTTGGAGTGATTATCAGCATTATTGTTTTAAAGAAAAATTGATACAGCCATTTAAGCAGATATTTAGAGAATTGTACGTTCCAACGCCGGATGAATTAAAAGAAAAATCTATTTCACGCCGATATGCAGGACATCAGATTCAGCCAAAACAAACTTTAGCACTGCTTAAAACAAGAGGCTGGAAAGTAGATTATGAAGACGGATTACAAAAAGTGTATCATAAAGAAGGTTTTCAGGTTAAGTTATATGCAATGGCTGACTGGTTCTCTCCGGCAGATGTGGAAAGCCCAACCTTGGAAACAATAGAATTCCACTCATTAAAAGATTACAAGAATATACCTTTTGAAGAGATTAATCCGAGGTTGTTTTCAGAGGTAATGAGAGATGTAGATCTAGTTGTTTCAGTAGCTCATGTAGGAGATGTAGATCCTGAGGCAAGCCATTCTTCTATTGAAATGAGAGCTGTATTAATGAAAGAAACAGCACGTTTATTTAAGCTGGATAATATAAGGATTGATGGCTCTCATGTACTTGTGAAAGGGCAGATGGCAGAATATAGTGTCCATTTAGGAAGTGCAGTAGTACATCAGGTTCCGGGCAAGTATCTGTCTATACTACCAGTTCATTCCCAGCATAGAGGCAGGCTGTTCTTACCTTTTGCAGATGACGATCCGAAGTCAGCAGAAGTATTATCAAAGGTCTTATTACTGGCTAAGGATAATGAAATACAAGATCCAACCATACTTTCGCAGATAAAGCGCGAATATGTTTAAAATAAAAGGTGTACTTTTTTGAAAAGTACACCTTTTTTATGTTTTTGAATAAAGAGTGAACATCTTGGTTTGTAGGCATAAAAAAAGCATCTTTTTCAGATGCTTGTGTTTTTAGATATTCTTTTTTAAACTTCTTCGTCAGAATCTATTGTGTAAGATTTGCTTTTGAAGTCTTTGTCATGTTTTTCTGAAATTACATCCTCACCCTTTTCATTAATGATGAAATCTGTGGACTCATTAAACATCTCCTGAAAACTCTTAAAATCTTCCTTGTAAAGGTAAATTTTATGCTTCTCGAATGTAGCTTCCCCATTCTCTCCGAAATTTTTCTTACTCTCAGTGATTGTAAGATAATAATCTCCTGCTTTCGTCTCGCGCACATCAAAGAAATAAGTTCTTCTCCCTGCTTTTAACACCTTCGTGAAAATCTCATTTTCATGGCGTTCCTTGTATTCACTCATTGTTAGATATTTTTTAATCTTGTTAAGAACAAATATAAAAGAATTCTTTTAATCACAAAATTTTTTTTATGATTTATTTAACAATTGAGAACGAAACAGCTAAGCGGTTACAGAATTGGCAATTTCGGTTAGATTGATGATTTGATCTGCTTTTTGAGCGCTAGACTCTCTGTGTGTGATAATTATGGAGGTAGCATTACTGATTTTCTTATCAATATTTTCAAGAATATTCTGCTCTGTTTCCGTATCTAAAGCAGATAAAGAATCATCAAAAATAATGATATTTGGATCCTTGATCAAGGCTCTGGCTATACAAATTCTTTGCTTTTGTCCTCCCGAAAGCATCACTCCGCGTTCACCAACAAGTGTTTTATATTGTTCCTTAAACTCAACAATATTTTTGTGTACATCTGCAATCTGAGAATACTCCACCACCTTTTCGTGAGATGGATGATCAATCGCAAAACCTATATTATTTTCAATGGAGTCCGAGAATAAATAACTCTCTTGAGGAATATATCCAATGAAGTTCCTGTAATTAGTCAGATTGTGATCTTTCAGGTTTTTACCATCAATCAAAATTTCTCCTTCAGTAGGGTCTATCAATCTGCATAAAAGGAGTGCAATGGTAGATTTTCCACTTCCGGTTTTACCCATAATGGCCAATGATTCACCGGCCTTAATTGTAAAGCTCAAATTATCCAGTGCTTTGATGCCTGTATTAGGATATACATAAGATACATTTTTGAATTCAATATCTCCCTTGATAGGATAATTCTCGAAATTCGTATTAACGATTTCCGATTCCTTATCCATAAACTCGTTAATCCTTTGCATGGAAGCTTCTGCCCTTTGATTTACAGAAGTTACCCAACCCACCATAGAGAATGGGAAAATCAACGTATTAATATACATAAAGAAGTCAGCAATTTTACCGATGCTTAACTCTCCTGCAATGTATTTTGTTCCTCCAATCCAGATAACGGCAACATTCAACAATCCAATTACAAATAGAATAATAGTAAAGAAATAGGCTTCAGTTTTGGCAAGATCCAAAGCCTTGTTTTGATAATCAGTTACCTTGATCCCGTAATTTTTTTGAATATATTTTTCCCTTGCAAAAAATTTCACAACACGAATTCCTGAAAAACTATCCTGTACAAAAGTTGAAATAGCAGACTGACTCTTCTGCATCACTTTCGATTTTTTATTGATAATTGAACTTACCTTATAAATAGCATAAGATAAAATAGGAAGGGGAAGCAAGGTCCATAAAGTCATGGACGCATCTGTTTTCACCATGTAAATAGCCGTAATCAGAACAAGAACGATCAGGTTGGCAACATACATTACCCCAGGGCCAAGATACATTCTTACGGCAACAACATCTTCACTCAATCTGTTCATCAAGTCTCCAATAGTTGTTTGCTTGTAATCCGTTAACGACAAATCCTGATAATGTCTGTAGATTTTATTCTTAAGTTCATATTCAATTCTTCTGGAGGCCACAATGATGGTTTGCCTCATCATAAAGGTGAAAAATCCCGTTAAAAGTGAACAGCCCACAATAATTCCAACATAAATTAAAACCTGATGGTTGAAGCCAAGGTTCCCGTTCTTAGTAAGTTCATCTACAGATTTTCCTACAAACTGAACTTTATATATATTGAAAAAATTACTGGCAATGATAAATAATACCCCCCAAAACAATAGTATTTTGTGTTTCCAAAAATAGGGGTTTAAGGTTTTTAGCGCTTTCATATAGTTTTACAAATTTACAAAAATGTAGTCACACTACGAATTCAATCAATTTTAAATTTTGTATCTTTGCAGTCATAAAAAAGCTCTTTGAATGTTAGGAAGACGACAAATCCGTGAAAAAGTAGTACAGACAGTGTATTCATACTATCAGAATCCTGTGAAATTTGATGTTTTAGAGAAAAACATGTTCGCTGGAATAGAGAAAATCTATTATCTCTATATCTATCAGCTTAATTTTTTAGTAGGACTTAAAGATTTAGCGGAACATCAGATTGAAATCGGGAAAAATAAGTATCTGAAAACCGATGCAGACATCAATCCTAACCAAAAATTCATCAATAACCAAGTATTGCTTAAACTGGAAGAGAATCCAGAAAGATTGTTTTTCACAGGTCAGCACAAGCAGCTGAAATGGGATATGCATGATGATTTATTGGTGAAAACTTTCCAAAGAATTACTGCTGGGAAACGTTATCAGGATTTCATGAAAGAAGAAGGATATTCCTTTGAAGAAGATCAGAAATTTATCGGGAAATTAT
The DNA here is from genome assembly GCF_002899895.1 of Chryseobacterium oncorhynchi. Classification (GTDB taxonomy): domain Bacteria; phylum Bacteroidota; class Bacteroidia; order Flavobacteriales; family Weeksellaceae; genus Chryseobacterium; species Chryseobacterium oncorhynchi. The sequence goes on along the minus strand of NZ_PPEI02000004.1, from coordinate 364,539 downwards.
TCTTAAGATATATTGCTGAGAATGATGATTTTCATGATTATCTTGGAGATAAGGAACTTTCTTGGTATGATGATATTCATATTGCCAACTCAATGGTACAAAAAACAATCGGATTCCTAAGAGAAGATGAAGAAAGCAGAACTTTAATCAAGATGATTAAAGATGAAGAGGATAAAACTTTCGCTGGTAAATTATTGAGAGATACCCTGAATAACTGGGAAATCAATGAGAAAAAACTTGGAGAAAGATTAGAAAACTGGGATCTGGAAAGAGTTTCTCTAATGGATAAAGTAATTTTGTCTACTGCAATTGCAGAGCTTGATAACTTTGCTTTTACCCCTTCAAGAGTTATTATTAATGAATATATTGAGATTGCTAAAGTATTTGCAACAGACCGTTCAAATATCTTCATTAATGGTATTTTAGATAAATATTGTAAAGATCAAAATAGAATATAAAATGAAAAAGACGTTATCAATTATCGCCTTGTCAATTATAGGCTTTGGCTTAGTTTCATGTAAAAAAGAAAACAAGGAAACTCAAAGCCCTGAAACTATTGTTACTGATTCTGCAACTGCTGGAACTCCAGTAATTACAGATTCTGCTGCTGCTCCTATTGCAGGGGAAGCTGCTGCACCGGTTTCTAATGAGCCATCTACTTCTATTGCTTTATCTGAAAGCAACTTCGATTTTGGAAAAATCAAAAAAGGAGACAAAGTAGAACACGTGTATGAAGTTACCAATACAGGAAAAAATCCTTTGATTATTTCTGAAGTAAAGCCTGGATGCGGATGTACTGCTCCTGATTTTACAAAAGAACCAATCATGCCGGGTAAAAAAGGGAAAATTACTTTGCATTTTGACTCTTCAAACTTTGACGGAAACGTTCAGAAGTATGCAGATGTTTTTGCAAACGTAGAGAAAGCTCCAATTAAATTAACGTTCACAGCGAACATTCAACCATAACAATATGTTGACATTATTTTTACAAGCACAAGGATCTTCACCAATGATGCTGATCATGATGGGTGTGATGTTTGTAGGGTTTTACTTCCTAATGATAAGACCTCAAATGAGAAAGCAGAAGCAGGAAAAAAACTTTCAGGAAAACCTTAAAGTAGGAACAAGAGTAGTTCTTACATCTGGTCTTCACGGAAGAATTGCTCAGGTTCAGGATGATGGTTTTGTAATCGAAACATTATCAGGAAAATTGAAATTTGAGAAAGCAGCTGTTTCCAGAGAAATGACAGAAACTCGTTTTGGAGATAAAGCAAAAACTGCTGATAAAAAAGAAACTATTACAACAACTGAAGAGAATAAATAATTCAGTTTGAAAAATACAAGCTGCGGCGGGTGAACAAAGTTCACCCGCCGCAGCTTTTTTATGCCTTATCCTTTTAAAAAAGAAATTATCTTTGCCCCATGAATCAAAACACAAACAAAACTGTTCTTATCCTTGGCGCTAATTCAGACGTGGCAAAACAATGTATCAAGCAATATCTTGAAAAAGGTTTTTCCGTGATGGCTGCATCCAGAAATACAAAATCTTTGGAAGATTTTATTCAGACCAATAATCTGGATCAATCGAAGTGTTCAGTTTTGTATTTTGATGCCGCTGATTTTGATTCTCATCAGAAATTTTATTCAGAACTTTCCGTAAAGCCTCATATCGTAGTTTATGCTGCCGGTTTCTTGGTAGATAATCAAAAAGCACTGACTGATTTTAAAGGAGCAAAACAAATGATGGAAGTCAATTATATGGGTGGAGTTTCTATCCTGAGCATTATTGCCATGGATAAAAACAACAGTAATCTGGAAAGAATTATCGGATTATCTTCATTATCAGGAGTGAGAGGACGAAAAAGTAATTTTGTTTACGGAAGTACAAAAGCAGCTTTTACACAATATCTTGCAGGGTTAAGACAGGAATTAGCTTCACGGAAAATAGCGGTTAATGCTTTGGTTATAGGTTATATCAGGACAAAAATTAATGAAGGATTAGAACTTAATGAATCCTTGATCATGGAGCCTGATTATGTGGCGAAATTTATCGTTAATGCAGGAAATTCTTTCACCATCGTTCCCAATTTTAAATGGAAAATAATTTATCATATTCTTAGGCTTTTACCGGAAAGTCTAGCCGCAAAACTTCCTTAGTTAAAAGGATGAGAAATAATGTCTTTTAAATATAAAAAACAGTTACTTCTATTTTCTATTTATATGTTTCGAATTAGAAAAAATTGTTGTTTTTTTAAATAAATAATAGATTTTAATCTTTGGAAAAGATACTTCGGTATTTTTTTTGTTATTATAGAAGTCAAATTATTTCTTCCCGGCAAGAAATTTCTAAAATGATCATTGGTAAAGCGGAAAAAATCTGTTCTGCTATCAATCTATTTTCAGTTATAAAATACTATTGACTTTAACTCTAAAGGTTAGGGTTAGATTTTCTTTTGAAAACAGATTGTGTTTTTGTTCAATTTCATTTTAAAATCCTTTTTTGCCAAGGAAATTAATAGTTGATAGACTAGTATAAAAATAAGTAGTATATAAAATGGACGATTTAAAATTGAACAACATTCAGCAACATTGGGATACCTTAATTTCTTCAGCAATTGCATGGGCACCAAGAATTTTTACGGCAGTAGTTTCTGCATTACTGATTTATCTGATTGGTTCATGGATGATAAGAATGATTAAGAAGCTTGCCGCAAAAGGGTTCCAAAAACGTAATATGGAAGCCTCATTGCAGCATTTTCTTTTAAATATTATCAATTGGGCTCTTAATATTCTGCTTTTTATTGTTGTAGTAACTCAATTAGGAGTACAAACCTCAGCGTTTGTTGCCATGATTGGTGCGGCTGGTTTAGCAGTAGGTCTAGCGTTGCAGGGATCTTTGACTAATTTTGCAGGAGGAATTCTTATATTATTATTAAAACCATTTAAAATAGGAGACTTCATCTCTACCAATTCTGGTGTTTCAGGAACAGTACAGGCGATAGATATTTTTCATACGAAGTTGGTTACACCGCAAAACCACTTAATTGTTATTCCAAATGGAGTAGTTTCAAACAACAGTATTACTAATTTTACCCAGCTAGGTACCCGAAGAACAGCATTAGACATCGGAGTTGCTTATGATGCTGATCTTAAGAAGACCAAAGATATATTAATGGGGGTCATTAAGAATAATCAACATGCTCTTACAGATCCCGCACCACAGGTAGTAGTAACAACGCTTGGTGATAGTGCAATTAATTTATCAATAAGAGTTAGTTCTTCTACAGAAAACTTTTGGAAAATGAATGAAGAGATTATCATTGACTGCAAAGAAGCCCTTGATAAAGCGGGAATTGGAATTCCATTTCCACAAAGAGATGTTCATATTTATAATAAGCAATCAATATAACGTTGATTTCAAATAATAGAAAAATCCTGCATTAATAATAATGCAGGATTTTTCTTTCATAAATAAAAGACTTTGTTGTCAAATGACAATTGTTTTTACAGTTCACTTTTATACCTTTATATTTCCGCAATTTGTGGGTGAAAGCTATGGAAGAACTTTTTAATTACATCAAGAAATTTGGTCTGCTGAATGAGCAGGATGAGCTACTCATTGCTGAGGGTATTCAGGAGGTTTCTGTACGTAAAGGAGAAGTTTTCGTTGAAGCAGGAAAGGTAAGTCAGAAGATTGCTTTTGTGAAAGAGGGGGTCTTTCGGTCTTTGTATTACAATAAGCAAGGGGATGATTTTACCCGTTATTTTATTTATGAGGGAAGATTTATCGGAGATTTCCAAGGATTTACGGATCAGCTGCCTGCCCACGAATATATTGAAGCTATTACAGATGCGGTACTCCTTGTTATTGATTTAAGGCATTTTAAAACCCTTGAAGAGAAGATTACTATCTGGCCTGTTTTATTTGCAAGAATTCATGGTTTTGTAGCAGAGAATAAACTTAAGGTGGCAAGTATCATGCTTAATCAGGATGCAAAAGCCCGTTATACTCATTTTCTTAATCATTATCCAGGACTTGCCAACAGAGTTCCACAATCTATGCTGGCTTCTTATCTGGGGGTTACTCCATCTTCGCTAAGCCGAATCAGAAGAAACATTCTATAGAACCATAAGGGTAGCTAAGATCCGAAATTTCACCATTAAGTATTCACTAGCAGTGTGCTTTAATTGTTCATAAACATCAATAATAAGTACTTTTTATAGCCTATATTATACAAGTTAGTCCTTTTTGCCAAATGACAATGGCCTCCCTTTTAAACCTCCATAGCTTTGCATCATAAAATTTAAATATATGGATATCGTATTAGGATTGCAGTGGGGTGATGAGGGAAAAGGAAAGTTTATTGATCTGATCAGTGAAAATTATGACATTACAGCACGTTTTAATGGTGGTTCCAATGCTGGACATAGTATAGAACGAAATGGACAGAGAATTACGCTTAAAATGATTCCTTCGGGAATTTTTATGAAGAATGTTCTGAATGTTATTGGGACAGGAACTGTTCTTGATCCTATAAGTTTTAAAAAAGAAATTTTAAACCTTAAGGTGTTTGACGGAACTATTCAGCCGGAAAAAAATATAATCATTTCCCGAAAAGCACATTTCGTACTTCCTACACATAAACTTCTGGATGTTTTCATGGAGGAAAGCCCGGAGTATACAACGATTGGGACAACAAAAAATGGTATTGCACAGGCTTATTCAAATAAAATTTTAAGACAAAACCTAAGAGTTGGAGATCTGTTTTCTCCGGATTTTAAGAATAGGGTAGAACAGGTAATGGAAAGGGAATATAGATTTATTGCCAGAGAAAATAGAGAGCTGCCGTCTCTAGAAGCTATTACCAACGAATTTTTTGAAGCGGTAGAATTTCTAAAGCAATTTAATATTACGGAAACAGAAATTGTTTTGAACAAAGCTTTGTCTGATGGTAAAACAATATTGGGTGAAGGTTCCCAGGCTGCAATGCTGGATATTGATCATGGTACCTATCCTCACGTAACCTCTTCTTCAACAACAGCTGCAGGGGCTTGTAGCGGATTAGGTATATCACCGAAAAAAATAGGTGAGATCTATGGTATTGCAAAAGCTTATTGTACAAGAGTGGGTAACGGTGTATTTCCAACCGAGCTTTTTGATGAGCTAGGTAATGAAATAAGAATAAAAGGGAATGAATTTGGTTCCAATACAGGACGTCCCAGAAGAATTGGCTGGCTGGATCTGCCTGCTTTAAAATATGCAGTAATGATCAATGGTGTTACACAGTTAGTACTGACTAAGGCTGATGTTTTAAGCGGATTGAAATCGGTAGCGGTTTGTACACACTATGAACTGGAGGACGGAACCATTCAATCTGTTTCCGGAATACTTCCAGAAACTGCCAAGCCCATTTTAAAATGGATGAATGGATGGGATGCAGATTTTTCAATTATTGAAGAACCGACTTCGCTTCCACAAGAACTAATAGATTTTCTTTCATTTCTGGAAGAGGAATTGGAAATCCCTGTGACCTATCTTTCTACAGGTCCGGGAAGAGAACAGATACTGAAAATGAAATAATAAATAGAAAGCCAGAGGTTAAATATAATTTCTGGCTTTCTATTTATTAAAATTAAACTGAAATAAGATTAAAGTATCTGTAATTTTGATTTGTTGTTAAGATAAGCAAGGGTTTTGTTATAATTATCTTCATCAATATTGTTTTTATCCAGAATAAAACTTAGGTTGGGCATTGCTGTGATATAAAGATACTGATTGTCAAGGATGCAATAAGTTATAGTTTCCCAATTGAATTTAAATTCAGATTTGTAATTCTGAAATTTGAAATAGGTAGGAGTATATTCCCAAATGACATCTTTTGAATTTGCATTGAGGCTTTCAACTTCTTTGTTTAATGATTGATCAAATGATTTTTTATGTTTCTGATAGGTAGAGATATAATTAATATAAGTAAAAAAATAAAATAATCCGAAGCCTAAGAAGAAAAAACCAAAAAACTCTTTGCGAAATAACATATAAGCAGCGAATAGAATAAAAATTATTCCCCACATAAGGTTTTTTTTATTTTTGCTTAGGTTTTTTTTCCATGTTCTTGTAAAGTTGTACAGGTGGATTTGCCTTACAATCCTTTCAGAATTAGGAGTGTTATAAATAAGTGTTTGCTCGGTCATTGTTGTTATTAGTTTTTTTATGCTTAAATTTTTTCTATACTGTTCATTTTATATAATAAAAAAAGCGGGGTAAATACCCCGCTTTAAATTTATGCTTTTAAATTTAATTTCAGTTCAAGTTCATCGAGCTGTGCATCAGCGATAGAAGCCGGTGCATCGATCATTACATCACGACCTGAGTTATTCTTAGGGAATGCGATATAATCTCTGATCACTTCATTTCCATCAAGAATAGCCACTAAACGGTCAAAACCGAATGCCAAACCACCATGTGGCGGTGCTCCGTACTTAAATGCATTCATTAGAAATCCAAACTGAGCCTCAGCTTCTTCTTTGGTAAATCCTAATAAATCAAACATTTTAGATTGTAGGTCTCTGTCAAAGATTCTGATAGATCCACCTCCAATTTCGTTTCCGTTCAGTACCATATCATAAGCGTTCGCTCTTGCCTTACCAGGATCAGTTTCTAATAAATGAAAATCTTCCGGCTTTGGAGAAGTGAAAGGGTGGTGCATTGCGTGGTATCTTTCAGTATCTTCATCCCATTCCAATAGAGGGAAATCAACTACCCAAAGTGGTGCAAATACGTTTCCTTTTCTTAATCCCAAACGGTTTCCAAGCTCCATTCTCAATGCGGAAAGTTGAGCTCTTACCTTATTTTCGTTTCCTGAAAGAATCAACATTAAGTCACCCTCTTTCGCTCCAAATTTTTCAATGATCTTACCAAGGTCTTCTTCATTATAGAACTTGTTAACAGATGAGGTTTTTACTCCATCATTCTGGAATTTTGCCCAAACCATTCCTGAAGCTCCAACCTGAGGACGTTTTACCCAATCTACAAGCTCATCAATCTGCTTTCTTGTGTATTCTGCACATCCTTCTACATTAATCCCGACAACCAGTTCTGCTTCATCAAATATTTTAAAGTCTTTTCCTTTTACAAGTTCATTAAGCTCAACAAACTCCATCCCGAAACGGATATCCGGCTTGTCATTTCCATATTTTCTCATCGCATCCGCGAAAGTCATTCTTGGGAAATCTCCGAATTCCTGACCTGTAATATCTTTGATAAGAGTTTTCGTCATTCCCTCGAAAACATTCATTACATCTTCCTGCTCTACAAAAGCCATCTCGCAGTCGATTTGTGTAAACTCCGGCTGTCTGTCTGCTCTTAGATCCTCATCACGGAAACATTTTACAATCTGGAAATACTTATCCATACCACCTACCATCAAAAGCTGTTTGAATGTCTGTGGAGATTGTGGTAAAGCGTAAAACTGTCCTGGATTCATTCTGCTTGGTACAACAAAGTCTCTTGCCCCTTCTGGAGTAGACTTGATTAAAACAGGAGTTTCTACTTCAATGAAACCTTCATCAGATAAATAATTTCTTACTTTCTGAGCCATTTTATGACGGAAAATCAATTTATCCTTTACCGGATTTCTTCTGATATCCAGGTAACGGTACTTCATTCTTAATTCCTCACCACCGTCAGTTTCATCTTCAATGGTGAATGGAGGAAGTTGTGAATCGTTAAGAATTGTTAGTTTCTCAACTAAAATTTCAATTTCTCCTGTTGGAATATTAGGGTTTTTACTTACTCTTTCAATGACTTTTCCGGTAGCCTGAATTACAAATTCACGCCCCAATTTTTTAGCTTCTTCCATCAATTGAGCTGAAGAACGGTCCTGGTCAAGAACCAATTGGGTAATTCCGTAACGATCTCGAAGATCTACCCAAATCATAAATCCTTTATCACGGATAGTCTGTACCCATCCTGATAGTGTAACTTCTTCATTCAGATTTTTCAGAGATAGTTCTCCGTTTGTGTGCGATCGAAACATAATTATTTGTTTAAAGTTCAATGTTTAAGGTTCAGCTTCGAACCTTTTTTTTCGTTGGCAAAGATAAGATTTTTACAGGTTTTATAAATAAAAAAAACTCCCTTTCGGAAGTTTTTGAATATTGTTTTTTGATTTTTTAATCTCTGTTACCACCTCTGGCAGTTATTAATTTTATAGTCTCAGGATTTTTTCCTAACTCTGCCAATTCAAGTGGTGTTTGGTTTTGGCATTTTTTATTAACATTTACTTTATTGTCTAATAGAAAAGCTATAATGACGTTTTTCCCAGATAAGGCACTGAAGCCAAGTGGAGAGAAATATTCGTTTCCTACCAAGAAACACTTATTATAATCCCCCGGAGTAAACTGTTTTTTAAATGTTGCAATATCATCAGAATGGATGGATTTCATTTTATCCTGAGTCATTCTTTGAGCTGACAGCATATTGGCAGATGCTAAAACTCCAAACAGAAAAATTGTAGAGATTATTTTTTTCATAAGAATTATTTTTAATAATGTACAAATCTAATTAATTTTTATTATCATTTGCCAAGTTTTGGTAATAAATGGATTTGTATTTTTGAATTTATATAAATTATTGATTGACAAATGACAAAATATGTTGACTTTTTGAAAAAAGCCTTTAGCGGAGAAGAAACCGATTTTACAAAGGTTAATATTAGAAGTGCTGTTCTTCTATTAGCGATTCCAATGATGTTGGAAATGGCTATGGAATCAGTATTTGCCTTAGTTGATCTCTATTTTGTAGGACATCTGAAAGAGAGTGGCTTTGCTATTCAGACGGTGGGGCTTACTGAATCTGTACTTTCCATTATGTATTCTATTGCCATTGGGATGAGTATGGCTGCAACTGCTTTGGTGGCAAGAAGAATTGGTGAAAAAAATCCGGAACAAGCATCCAGAAGTGCAGCACAGGTTCTGATGGTTTCATTTGCCGTGACCTTTGTTTTAAGTTTATTCGGAGTAATCTATGCCGAGGAAATCCTGATTCTTATGGGATCGAAGCCTGAAGCCGCTGCTTATGGAAAAGACTTTACAAGGATTATGATGGGTAGCAGTACAATTATAATGCTTTTATTTCTCATCAATGGTATTTTTAGAGGGGCAGGAAATGCGATGATTGCCATGAAAAGTTTATGGATCGCTAATATTGCGAACATTATCCTTTGTCCTGTTTTGATAAAAGGATTGGGGCCTATTCCAGCTTTGGGACTTACGGGTGCGGCACTGGCAACAACAATAGGTAGAAGCATAGGGGTAATTTATCAACTGTACCACCTTTTAGTAGCAGATACGCAGATTCGGATTAAACTTGATTATTTTAAACCCAAGTATGATTTGATTGGATCCATCATCAAAATTGCAACTCCCGGAATTTTTCAGTTTGTGATTGCTTCATGCAGCTGGATTTTTCTTGCTGAGCTGGTAGCGACTACAGGAGGTGAAAATGCTTCGGCAGGCTATCAGACTGCATTAAGATTAATGATGTTCTTTATACTTCCCGCTTGGGGATTAAGTAATGCAGCTTCTACATTGGTAGGACAGAATATGGGGGCCAATGAAATGCTACGAGCAGAGCAATCTGTGATGAAGACGGTGAAGTATAATGTGGTTTTCATGTTGATTGTAAGCTTAATATTTATTTTTTTTGGTAACTTTTTAGTTGGCTTTTTCACTAAGGAAGCCGAGATAAAAGATTTTGCTAAGAATGCACTTCATATTATGAGCGTTGGTTTTGTTTTTTATGGAGTTGGAATGGTGATGATTAATGCTTTCAATGGAGCAGGAGATACATGGACGCCTACATGGGTCAATCTTTTTGGATTCTGGCTGTTTCAGATTCCCTTAGCTTATTTTCTTGCAAAATATATGGAAATGGGGCCCAAAGGAGTTTTTATCTCAATTCCGGCAGCTGAAACCCTGATTACCATCTTTGCTTTTATTTTATTTAAAAGAGGAAAATGGAAAACGATAAAGGTTTAAAAGGGATTGCTGGAAAGATGATTTGGAACAAATTTTCACTTAATTTATAAAACTTTAACAGCTTAATTCATTGTATTTTAAAATGATGTTTCCTAAATTCGTAGTAACAACAAATATGTATTACTATGGGAAAAGGAGACAAAAAATCGAGAAGAGGTAAGATCAATTCCGGAAGTTATGGAAAAAGAAGACCTAAAAAGACTTCAAAATCTGTTGTAGCAGTAGAAGAGAAGTCTAAAAAGTAAGAACAATAAAAAAGACCAAAGAATAACTCTTTGGTCTTTTTCTATTAAAAATTAAATTAATTATTTTCCAAAAATATTTCCCAGGATACCTCCTAGTCCGCCTCCTTGTTGCTGTTGATTTCCACCACCGCCAAGTACGCTTCCTAATATATCATTCAAAGGGTTACCTGATGATTGAGATTGTCCACCACCCAGAACACTTCCAAGAATGTCATTTAAAGGATTAGATTGTTGAGTTTGTGCCTGGCTGGAAGCATTTCCAAGGATTCCTCCTAAAAGATCTCCTAAACCTCCTGCTCCAACATTACTTTGCTGTTTTTGTTGACCAATATATCCCATTACTACTGGTGCCAACATGGCAAGAATAGGTCCGATTTTATCTATTGAAATTCCAGTATTTTGTGATAACTGGTTTTCTACAGTACTTTTTTGTCCGCCAAAAATATGGTCAAGGATAGATCCGCCTTCTGCTTGTCTTGCTTCAATTTGTGAAGGATCATTTAAGATACTTCCATTATGGTCTTTATCAAGAGCGCTGTTTAAAGCTTCTGCTTCTTTTGCATCTTGTGATTTATTTCTAAGATAAGAAATGATAAGAGGGGTAGCAACGGCCAATAGAGCAATTACTTGATTTCTATTGATTCCGAATTTGTTTTCAGCCTGTTCTGCAACCTGGCTGCTAGTGTTCCCTGTAAGTAGGTCAATTAAGCTCATTGTTTGTGTTTGTTTAAAGTATTAACTGAACCAAAGTTATCAAAAAATATGCCTCCTAAAATATTTTGGATTCATAATTATTGTTAAAGTTTTCGGATCTGCTCTTCAGTATAACCTTTGCTTTTTAAGACCTTTATGTATTCCAGAGCACTGAAAGTCATCCAATGGATAGGTTCAGGAGCAGTTTTTTTATCAATAGTAAATTCAAGGATGCCTGCATTGTTGTTCATCCATGGAAGTAAGTAATAGTTCAGGCCCCCCTTATACTTTTTAAATGCATGGGCTTCCTTTCCTTTTTCTGTAGAAATTGCAATATTGTAGCAGAGAACATATCCTAAGGGAATAAACAGACAAATCCATGAACCCTTTTTGAATGAAGCATATTTTGCTGAAGACAATCCATATCCGATGGAAAGCGCAAAAATGATATTGAAAGGGATAAAGAATACGTAATTATCAGAAACAATATAGAAAGTGGAGAAACCATATACTAAGAGAGCAGAAGTAAAGAATACATAAAACATTTTCTTATTTAAGCGGTATAGTAAAGCGATTCCCGCCACTCCGAAAAATATAAAAACATTGAAGTTATAGATGAGGTAGGTAAAAGATAAAAGCAAGTCTTTTATCAATTGTCCGGGAGTCTGTTTCAATGAATCCTGAACCCAGGTTCCCTGATCTGAAGAGTAGGGAGATTTAAAAGGCAATCCCTGTGCAATATTTAGAATAAACAAGGATGAAAATAATATTATAAAAAGAGCAAGCGACGAATACACATATCTTTTTTCTTCTTTGAAATAAAATAAAAAAAGAAGCAAAGCAGGAATCATCAAAATGTTTTGAATGTGCACCCAAAGACTGATCCCCAGAAACAAACTACTCAGTATAATATGTACGTTTTTCTTTTCAGTAAAGACTTTTGTCATAGAAAAGAAAAAAAGACTTACCCATAAAGAATTGTAGGTGTATACTTCCACAATTTCAGCATTCCTCCAAAAAGAAAAACTGAAACCAAAGACAATAGCTGCCGTAATGGCGGTCCATTCTGTCTTTGCAATACTTTTTACAGTAAGATAAATAATAGAAACCGTTGCTGCGCCTGAAGTAACAACAAGAAACCTACTGGCTTCAATAGCATTAAGGCCTATCAGGTTTTTAATTAAAATAGCAGTGTTGGTATATAAAAAATGACTGGTAGCCGTAGCTGTGGTTTCAAACTCACCATTTTCTACAGAGAGAACAAATCCTACACAATCTGCAAAAGGAATTCTTGTAAAACTCCCGATATAATAAATGACTAAAAAAATAAAAAATAAAACTATAGCAGATAGATATCTCTTCATTCTTAGTTCTTTACAATTGGAACATTGGAGCAGGCCTCTCCAAACATCAGAGATTTTACCAGAGGTTTTAGCTGTTCTACCAGCTCTATATATGCGTTTTCAGGAATTTCTTTATCCGAACATCCTTTTACCAAAACTCTTTTTCCTCTCATGTCTTCAAAATCATAAGTCTGGATGGCATTGTGCATCAAAAGAACTTCAAGATCTTCACGGTTTCCGAATACTATTTTTTTGGTAACATCAGTAATCTTTGCTGTTAGTACAAAATAGGCCCAAAGCGGAATAATTGTGTCCACAGAATTATAGATGTACACATAACAGTCACTGTATTCCTCAATATTGATTGCTTCTACCTTTTCACGGAAATCTTTTTCTTTCAGGATCATTTCCTGAAAAAGAAAATCCTTAAGATCAATACCTTTTCTTTCACCCTTTGGAAGGAGAGTAGAAAGATCAAAATTTACAAGGCCGCTCTCAGCAACTTTATTTCGGATTTCAAATTCTTCTGACATTTTTATCATTATCTTTGAACAAATTTACGAATTAAGATCAATATATATTTTAATTTGTTCTCTATCCTTACCATAGAGGCCACCCATGATCCAACAATGAAAGTATTGGGATGTTTCTGATGGTCATTAAAAACAAACAACAAAGATTTCGGAGGAAATGAAATATTACATTATTGCAGGAGAAGCTTCCGGTGATTTGCATGGAAGTAATTTAATGAAAGCCTTAAAACACAAGGATCCAAATGCAGAATTTAGATTCTGGGGTGGAGACCTTATGACAGCTCAGGGCGGAACGTTGGTAAAGCATTACCGTGATCTTGCTTTTATGGGTTTTTTGGAAGTGGTGATGAACCTAAGAACCATTTTGAACAATATTAAATTTTGTAAAGAAGATATTATTCAAAATAAACCAGATGTTTTGATCTTGGTAGACTATCCTGGTTTTAATTTAAGAATTGCCAGATTTGCCAAAGAGCTTGGCATTAAGGTGATTTATTATATTTCTCCACAGCTTTGGGCGTGGAAAGAGGGTAGAGTAGAAATCATCAAGAAATATGTGGATGAAATGATGGTCATTCTTCCATTTGAAGAAGATTTTTATAGAAAACATGGGGTACATTCCCATTTTGTAGGCCATCCTTTACTGGATGCTATTTCTGACTTAAAGGAAATCAGTATTGAAAAATTTAAGGAAGAACACGGATTGAATGAAAAAGAAATTATTGCACTTTTACCGGGTTCCAGAAAACAGGAAGTTGAAAAGATGCTTGAAATAATGCTTTCCGTAAGGCCGCATTTTAAAAATTATCAATTTGTGATTGCCGGCGCTCCAAGTCTTCCCAAAGAATTTTACCAAAAATATGTGGATGATAGTGTTCACTTTGTGTCCAATAAAACATATGATTTGTTGAGGTGCTCAAAAGCAGCTCTGGTTACTTCCGGAACTGCCACTTTGGAGACCGCTTTACTGAATATTCCTGAAGTGGTTTGCTACCGTGGAAGTAAAATCTCCTATGCTATTGCCAAAAGATTGGTGAAAAATATCAATTACATTTCTCTGGTTAATCTGATTATGGACAGAGAGGTGGTAAAGGAGTTGATTCAAAATGACTTGAATACCAAAAACCTTGTAGATGAGCTTAAAAAAATCCTGGACGGAGCAAAAAGAGATCAGGTCCTGAATGACTATAGCCTTTTGAGAGAAAAGCTTGGTGGTAAAGGAGCCAGTGATCATGCTGCTGATGTGATTTTGAGCGTTTAAAATTATCTTTTTGTGAGAACTTAAATTACTTTGTTAAAAATGAATTGTTTTAAAAATCTTTTGTTATTCATTGTTTGTACGTTTTTTTTCTCAAATAGTTTTGCACAGCAAAACAGCTCAAGAGATAAGGTTCAGATCTTTTACTATGGCTGGTACGGAAACCAGTCGACGGATGGAAGTTTACAGCATTGGAACCATGAAATAATCCCTCATTGGAGTAATCCCAAGTGGAATAACCTGGGGCATTACAAAGGAGGTGATGATATTGGTGCCAATTTTTATCCGGCTTTAGGTAACTATAGCTCCAGCGATGTGAAAATCATTAAAAAGCATATGAAGATGATGAAAGAGGCAGGAGTTGGTGTAGTTATTTTAAGTTGGTTAGGTAAAGATTCCTTTACAGATAAAAGTGTGAAAAACTATCTGGATATTGCAGATCGCTTCAATTTAAAAATAGCTTTTCATATAGAGCCATTTTATAAAAATATTACGGAGCTTCGGGATCAGCTTTCTTACCTTGTAAAGACTTATTCTAAGCACCCCGCTTTTTACAAAAAGGATGGAAAGCCTCTTTACTACGTATATGACAGTTATAAAATTGCTCCGGAAGAATGGTCGAAACTTTTGTCCAAAGATGGAGAGAAAACAGTTCGAAATACAGAACTAGACGCTCTTTACATTGGATTATGGGTAGAGAAAAATGATTCTGCTTTTTTTGATAAAGCCGGTTTTGATGGTTTTTATACCTATTTTGCCAGCGAAGGATTTGTTTTTGGCAGCACTACCTCTAATTGGGATTTCCTTTCCACCTATGCAAAAGAGCATCATCTTATTTTCATACCTTGTGTAGGCCCAGGATACTCTGATACAAGAATAAGACCGTGGAATGAAGCCAATTTCAAAAGCAGGGATAATGGTAAGTACTACGAAAAGATGTTTGATGCTGCTATAAAAGTAAATCCGGAGTTTATTGGGATTACTTCATTTAATGAATGGCATGAAGGAACACAAATAGAACCTGCTACTCCTAAAAAGGCAGGAAATTTCACCTATGAAGATTATGGTAGTGATCCATGGTTTTACATTAAAGAAACTAAGCAATTGACCGATAAATTTTTGAAAACTAAATAAATTTGAATTTTTTATTGTAAACCTTATTTTTTTAAGCAAAAAAATAAGCGTTCTATTGCTCTTTTTAATAAAAACCTATACGTCTATTTAGTAATTATAGAGCTAATATTCAATTGATTAATTTCCTATTTTGGAGTTGTAATTAATTGAATTTGAATAGACAACCTCTCCTTATTTTAGCCATATGCTTTATTCTTGGGATCTTTTTTCAGGACAAAATCTTGTTGGAGAAAAATGCAGTGTATGGAGTAGGTTTCATTAGTCTCAGTATCTTAATCTCAATATTTTTTCAATCTTATTTTTTACATAAGGTCAGAGCTATTTTGCTAGGATTGCTATTTTTTGGAATAGGTATCATAATTCATTTTTCTAATACTTTTTCCACCCCAGTGGAAGTGCCTGTAAAAAAGAAAGAAACAGTTACTTTTAAAATTTCCCAAAAATTAAATTCTACAGAAAAATATCGAAAATATGAGGGGGAAGTACAAACAGGATCTATGAACTTTAACGCTGTACTTTATCTTCCAAAAGATAGTAAGGAATTGGATTTTACACATTATTATAAATCAGAAGCCTATATCACGAAGCCCAAGCCTCCACAATATGATTTTCAGTTTGATTATGCTCGTTATTTGAAAAGAAAAAACATTGAATATCAGATCTATTTTTCAAAGGAAATACTTTCTGTAGAACGAAAGGATATGAGTTTTACAGATCATATAAAACAACATAGGCTCGATGTTTTGAGGGAAATTGATAAAGCAGAAATGTCCGGAAAGACCAGAGAGTTTTTAAAAGGAATTATTCTGGCAGACAGAACGGAAATGGATGCAAATACAGTACAGGACTTCAACAGATCAGGATTAGTACATTTTTTGGCTATTTCAGGAACTCATATCGTTGTCATCTTCGGGATCTTTTACTTTCTGATAGTTCGGTTTACCCCTTTACAGTTCAGAAAATATGCTGTTATAGTAAGCTTGGGATTCATTTGGTTGTTTGCTGCTTTCATTGGCTTTGGAAATTCAGTGTTGAGGTCCTGTATCATGCTGAGTGTTTATTTTATCTTTGTATTGCTTCAGAGAAAACCAGATTTGCTTCATTCTTTGGCGTTATCTGTATTTGTGATTCTGATTTTGGATACCCAGCAGCTTTTTGATGTCGGATTTCAACTTAGCTTTGCTGCAGTGCTGGGAATATTTTGGTTAAATCAGCCGCTGCTAAAATATTTTCCGAGACAAGATCATTATTTGAAAAAACTGTTTTTTAATACAATCACAATATCTATTTCTGCACAGTTGGCGACGCTACCTTTGGTTTTGTATTATTTTCATCAGTTTTCCTTTGTTTCCATCATTGCTAACTTTATCATAGTTCCTTTTTCGGAAGTAATTATTGTCTTCTCATTTCTGATGACAACTCTTGTTACCCTTGGAATTAATTTTATATTTATTGATAAAGTGTACGACTTTATTATTCAGATTTTATTGAGGGGGATTCACTGGTTTGCGGAGGTAGATTTATTATTTATTAAAAATATTCCGATGAATCTTATCGAAGTATTGACTGTATTAGTGATCGTATATTTGCTAAGACCAATGATTTTAAAATTTAATTTTAAAAATAGCATGAAATTGACAATGGCTGGTTTGCTCTTTTTCATGATAAGAACGGGATCTGATATTTTTGAAAATCAAAAAGAAGAAATACTGCTGCATACCTTTAATAAAAGTAAAATTGTTTCTCTAAAAAAGGGAAATAAAGTCTGTTTTTGGATTCCGTATATGACAGACCAGGAAAAGGTTTCACGGTTTATTGTTGCTCCTTATTGCTCCTCAAGAAGAATAGATCATTTTGAAATAAAAATAATTCCTCCGGCGGCTCAAAAAATAGTTTTCAGAGATCATATCTACGAAATAAAATAAGATTTTCTCTTTTTTTTATTTTCCTTTATTTTATAATATGCTACGATCTTATTTAGAAAGATTACAAACTGCCTAATTGTGAGATTTCTCACTTTTCGATATTGTTAACATTTCTTAATTTTGTGGGAAATTCAAATTTAAACTTATATGGCAGGTTTAACGAGTTCTACGATAGGTAGAAAATACGCTATGGCATTATCAGCTATGTTTTTGCTGATTTTTCTTATACTGCATTTGACAACCAATTTGTTATCAGTCCTGAACAGGGATGCTTTCAATACAGCATCTGACTTCATGGGCTATAATCCTTTTGTGCAGTTCTTAATGCAGCCTATTCTTGGTTTTGCAGTAATTTTCCATTTCGCGATGGGATTTGTACTGGAGATTAAGAATAATAAAGCACGTCCGGTAAAGTATGCATCCAACAATGCTTCTGTGAATTCTTCATGGATGTCTAGAAATATGATTATTTCTGGAGCTGTTGTGCTAGCTTTCTTGGCGCTTCACTTATATGATTTCTGGCTACATGAAATCACTTACAAGTATGTTGATGGTACAGCTCCTGATGCAGAACGTTTCTGGCCGGAGCTTCATGAGAAGTTTGCTGATCTTTGGAGAGTGGCTTTATATGTGATCTCTTTTGTATTATTGGGATTACACCTGGCTCACGGATTCCAGTCTTCATTCCAGTCAATTGGAGCAAGACATCCAAAGTATACACCGGTAATTAAGGCTTTTGGGAAATGGTATTCAATCCTTATTCCTGCAGGATTTATCATCGTTGCAGTTTTTCATTTTGTAACTCAATAATATCAATATACTAGTATGAGTAAGTTAGATTCAAGAATTCCAGCGGGTCCTCTAAAGGATAAATGGAAAAATCATAAAGACCATATGAACCTTGTTGCACCAAACAACAGAGATAAGATTGATATTATTGTTGTTGGTACAGGTTTAGCAGGTGGTTCTGCTGCTGCAACTTTAGCAGAGCAGGGATATAATGTAAAAGCATTTTGCTACCAAGATTCTCCAAGAAGAGCGCACTCTATTGCGGCTCAAGGAGGTATTAACGCAGCTAAAAATTATCAGGGAGACGGTGACTCTACTTACAGATTGTTCTACGATACCATCAAAGGTGGTGACTATAGAGCAAGAGAGGCAAACGTTTACAGATTAGCTGAAGTTTCTGCAAATATTATCGACCAGTGTGTTTCTCAGGGAGTCCCTTTCGGGAGAGATTACGGCGGTCAGTTAGATAACCGTTCATTTGGTGGGGTTCAGGTAAAAAGAACTTTCTATGCTAAAGGACAAACAGGTCAGCAGTTATTATTAGGTGCATATTCTTCAATGAGCCGTCAGATCGGTAAAGGTAGAATCAAGATGTACAACCGTCACGAAATGTTAGACCTTGTAATTGTTGACGGAAAAGCAAGAGGAATCATCGCAAGAAACCTGGTAACAGGTGAAATCGAAAGACATTCTGCTCACGCTGTTGTTATTGCTTCTGGAGGTTACGGAAACGTATATTTCCTTTCTACAAATGCAATGGGTTCAAACGTTTCTGCGGCTTGGAAAATTCACAAAAAAGGAGCGTATTTCGCAAACCCTTGTTATGTACAGATTCACCCGACTTGTATTCCTGTTCACGGAACACAGCAGTCTAAATTAACCTTGATGTCTGAATCATTAAGAAACTCAGGAAGAATTTGGGTTCCTAAGAAAATTGAAGATTCAGTTGCGATCAGAGACGGTAAATTAAGACCTGAAAATATTAAAGAAGAAGATAGAGATTATTATTTAGAGAGAAGATATCCTGCATTCGGAAACTTGGTGCCTAGAGACGTTGCATCTAGAGCAGGTAAAGAAAGATGTGATGCTGGGTTCGGAATCGAAAATAATGAAACGAAAGAAGGTGTTTACTTAGATTTCTCTACAGAAATTATTAAAAAAGGTAAAGAAGCCGCTATCGAAAAACATATTCACAATCCTACAGATCAGCAGATCTATGATTTAGGAAAAGCTTGGATCGAGGAGAAATACGGTAACTTATTCGTAATGTACGAAAAGATTACTGCTGATGATCCTTATAAAACTCCAATGAAGATTTATCCTGCAGTTCACTATACAATGGGTGGTGTATGGGTTGATTATAACCTTCAGTCTACAATCCCGGGATGTTTCGTAATTGGTGAAGCTAATTTCTCTGATCACGGAGCAAACAGATTGGGAGCTTCTGCTTTGATGCAAGGCTTGGCAGACGGATATTTCGTACTTCCTTATACGATTGCAGATTACCTTTCAGCAGACATCAGAACAGGTGCAATTCCTACAAACTCTGCAGATTTTGATAAAGCTGAAAAAGAAATTAAAGATAAAGTAGATTTCTTCTTAAATAATAAAGGAACTTATTCAGTAGATCATTTCCATAAAAAATTAGGACACATCATGTGGAATAAGGTAGGAATGGGAAGAACTCCTGAAGGTTTGAAAGAAGCTATTGCTGAAATTGCTCAGGTGAAAAAAGAATTCTGGGCAGACGTGAAAGTTCCCGGTGATGCCGATGGAATGAACACTGAGCTTGAAAAAGCATTCAGAGTGGCAGATTTTATTGAGCTTGGACAATTGATGGCTATCGATGCTTTACACAGAAACGAATCTTGTGGTGGACACTTCAGAGAAGATCATGCTACTTCAGAAGGTGAGGCAGAAAGAGATGATGTTAACTTTAAATATGTTGGAGCTTGGGAATATCAAACAGATGATATCACAACAGAAGTTCTGCATAAAGAAGACTTGATCTACGAAAACATTGAAGTTAAAGCAAGAAGTTACAAATAATCTCCAACCTATAAAAAAATAATTATGAGTGCAAAAAAAGGCCTTCATCTTACCCTAAAAATTTGGAGACAAAAAAATAGCAAAACTAAAGGTCAGTTCGAGACCTACAAAATATCAGATGTTTCTACAGACTCTTCTTTCTTAGAAATGTTAGATATTTTGAACGAAAATATCATTAACGAAGGAAAGGAACCTATCGCTTTCGATCACGACTGTCGTGAAGGAATCTGCGGAATGTGTTCTCTTTACATCAATGGTAGAGCACACGGTCCAGATACAGGTATTACAACTTGTCAGCTTCACATGAGAATGTTCAAAGACGGTGAAACTATCGTTATTGAACCTTGGAGAAGTGCTGCTTTCCCAGTTATTAAAGACTTAATGGTAGACAGAAGTGCATTCGACAGAGTAATGGCTGCAGGAGGTTTTATTTCTGTAAACACTTCTGGTAATACGCTGGATGCAAATGCAATTCCGGTTCCTAAAGAAGATGCAGACAAAGCAATGGATGCTGCGGCTTGTATCGGATGTGGAGCTTGTGTAGCTACTTGTAAAAACGGATCTGCAATGTTATTCGTTGGAGCTAAGGTTTCTCAGTATGCTTTATTACCTCAGGGTAGAGTAGAAGCTAAGAGAAGAGTTCTAAACATGGTGAAAGCTATGGACGAAGAAGGATTTGGTAACTGTTCAAATACTGGTGCTTGTGAAATTGAATGCCCTAAAGGTATTTCTCTTGAAAACATCGCAAGAATGAACAGAGAATACATGGCTGCTCTTGTAGATCAAGGATAGAATTGATTCAAATAGATAAAAAAACGCCTTCATTTTGGAGGCGTTTTTTTTATGCAGGCTGTTTTGTTGTTAAAGTTTGTTAACTTATTGTCAGAACTTAGGTTTTCTTTATTTAATAAGTATATATTTGGAGGGTAGTTGGATTGTATTGAAAACATATATTTCAATTATCATTTTGCTGAAAAAAATGACAGATAAAGTAATTGAAATGTCCCTTTTAATCAGTAATAATAAAAATTTTAAAAAAAATAATTAGGGTAAATTATGAAGCCCTAAAAAGTGTATTTTTGTGTAATATTAAAAATTGAAATGAAAAAATATCTTTTATTGTTTATCATTGCGGTTTTCGTGATGTCTTGTTCAAAAAAAGTAGAAGTAAAAGGAAAAATTACCGGAAGCTCACCATTGGAAAGAATTGAGTTCGTTGAAGCTTCAGGAGTAGGAACCTTACCTTTAATTAATATAGGTTTAGATAAGGATGGTAACTTTTCAGGCAGCTTCGAAGCTCCCAAGGATGGAATGTATGTGATCAATTATGCAAACAAGCAGAATCTAATCTACCTTGAAGGAGGACAAAAAGTTAATATCTCAGGAAATGCAATGACTTTCCCGAATGAATATATCATTACCGGTGATGCTAAAAAGAACAACGACTTCCTTCAGGGGAATCAGAAGTTTTTAGCAGAATATGGTAACAAAGTTAATTTAGGACAATTAATGGCTGGTGATGAAAGTACATTCTTAAAAGGAATGCACAAAGTAGAAGCAGACATTAATAAAAATGTAGACGACCTTGCAAAGAAAAATAATCCAAACAAAAATCTTTTGGAATGGAAGAAAAATGATGTTAAGGTAACGATCCTAAACTTGCTTGCCAATTATGAAATGTCACATGGTCCAATGGCTGGAAACCCATCTTACAAAGCTTCTAAGGCTTTCAAGGATTATGAAGCGCAATTGGATAATAATAAAGAGGCAATGGTGAAGTCTATTCCACTTTACAGACAGTATTTGCTTGTAAAAATGACTCCTGACTTCCAAAAATATGCAGAAGCAAACAGTAAAGGAAAAACTGGAGTTACTACTTCGGAAATGTTTGCTCAATATTTAAAAACTAAAAACGATTTGCCGCAGATTGCAAAAGATTATCTTTTAGCATTTGTAATGGCTCAGTCAGATATTCACCCAACAACTCCGGGTACAAATATTGACAAAATCAAAAAAATTATTGATACTGATATTAAAGATGCTACCATTAAAGCTGACCTGTTGAAAATGCAGATGGCTATTACCGGACTTAAAATCGGTGAAGTAGCACCTGATGCTTCTTTAGTAAAACAAGATGGTAAAGGTTATAAACTTTCTGAAAACAAAGGAAAACCATACATGGTATTTTTCTATGCATCTTGGAACCCTTACATTGGTGAAGCTGCAGTACCTGTTTTGAAAGAAATTGTTAATTTCTACAAATCTAAAATGAACTTCGTATTTGTAAATGTAGATGATACAAAAGATCAGTTTACAAAAACTAGTAATTCTCTATTAAAAGGAGTTCAGGGAGTAAATGCTTATGCAGAAGGAGGAATGGAATCTGATATTGCTAAAAAATATGGTGTATACGGATTCAAGTTACCTTGTTTCGTAATCATTGATAAAGATGGTAAAATTGCAAGTAGATCTCTTGTAAACCTAGGAGAACCGGAATTGGTAACGATCTTGGATAAACTAACCGGTCTTTCAGCTCCAAAAGTAGATCCGAATATACAAATGCAGCAGCAATTACAAGTTGATCCGTCTATGCAACAACAAGCAAACCCACAGCCGGCTCAAACAAAATAATAAACTTTAACATAGTATAGAAACCTTATCTTCGGATAAGGTTTTTTTTATTGTATTTTTGCAAACGAAATTAGAACAGAAAGGTTTCAAAGTTTATTAGAAAAAATAGAAAATAGATGAAGTATAGAGTAGAAAGCTATCTTCGTCAAAAGAAATTGATATGAGAAAGAAGAAAGATGTAATTCTTGAAAATATAAAACTTTTTGCAGCAGGTGCAAAAGGTGTAGCTATCGGAAAAACTGAAGAAGGGAAAACTGTTCTGGTTTCCGGTGCGATTCCTGGAGACGTTGTAAATGCAAGAGTAAAAAAATCAAAGTCAAAATATTTTGAGGCTGAAGTAAAAGAAATCGTTGAGAAATCACCATTCAGAGTTGATCCAAAATGTGTTCACTTTGGAACTTGTGGTGGCTGCAAATGGCAGAATATGAGCTACGAAAAGCAGCTTGATTTTAAACAAGAAGAAGTTTACAATAATATTAAAAGAATTGGAGGAATTGAAGATTTTGAAACCGTTCCAATTTTAGGCGCTGAAGAACAATATTTCTATAGAAATAAAATGGAATTTTCTTTTTCTAATGCAAGATGGTTGACCCAATATGAAATCAGTTCTGAAGAAAACTTCGGAAGCAGAGATGCGCTTGGTTTCCATATTCCGGGAATGTGGAGCAAGATTTTAGATTTAAAAGAATGCTTCCTTCAGGAAGATCCGTCGAATGCAATTCGTTTGGCAGTTAAAAAATTTGCTGAGAATAAAGGGTTAGATTTCTTTGATGTGAGAGATCAGAAAGGTTTCCTGAGAACTTTAATGATGAGACAAAACTCTAAAGGAGAATGGATGGTTTTATTCCAACTTTACAGAGAAGAAAAAGAAAACCGCACTCAGCTTTTTGATTATTTGTTGGAGCAGTTCCCACAGATAAAAACGTTGGTGTATGCCATTAATCCTAAACAGAACGATTCTATTTATGATTTAAATATCAATGTGTATTTTGGAGAAGGTTACCTTATGGAAGAAATGGACGGGTTGAAATTTAAGATAGGACCAAAATCATTCTTCCAGACCAATTACAAACAAGCGTTGGAGCTATACAGAAAAACATTAGAGTTTGCTGACCTGAAAGGTGATGAAGTTGTTTACGATTTATATACAGGAACTGGAACGATTGCTCAATATGTTGCAAGAAATGCAAAACAAGTTATCGGAATCGAATCTGTGCAGGAGGCAATTGATGCAGCAATAGAACATGCTGAATTGAATGGTTTAACCAACACAACTTTCTATTGTGGAGATATGAAAAACGTCTTTAATGACGAGTTTTTAGAAAATCATCCAAAAGCAGATGTTTTGATTACCGACCCGCCAAGAGACGGAATGCACCAGAAAGTTGTAGAACAGATCTTAAAACTTTCCCCTGAAAAGGTAGTGTATGTAAGTTGCAATTCTGCTACACAGGCAAGAGATCTTGCCCTAATGAAAGATCATTATACCTTAGTAAAAATATTACCGGTAGATATGTTTCCACAAACTCATCACGTGGAAAACATTGCATTATTGATTAAAAAATAATTTAATTAAATTTGAATTCAAATTTTAGTATGAAGTATTTTAAATTTCTCATAATGTTCTGCTTAATGGGAATGCTTGTTTCCTGCGGTGGGGATGACGATATCTGTGAAAGTGGGGAAGGAACTCCCAGAATGAAAGTTGCTTTCAGAACACTATCAACTGGAAAGGAAATGACCGTGGATACACTGTATGTATCAGTAGACTATGGTTCAGGAAAGGTAGACTTGGGGAAACTTGCAAAAGTTGATTCCAGACTAATTCCTTTAAGGGTAGATGATTCACCTTATACAGATGTGTATTTTAAAACTCGAATCAAAGGAGCAGAATCCAAGGTGAGAGTTACATATACTACGAAGTCAATCTACGTATCTCCCGGATGTGGAGCCAAGAAAAACTATGAAAATTTAACTTCAGAATTAGTAACTTCGAATCCTGTTCAAAAAGTGGAAATCGGACAAAATCAAATAGAGAATGAAGACAAGACTAATCTTTACCTTTCTTTTTAGTTTATTTTCAGTAATAAGCTGGGCACAGGATAAAAAAAAGGAAGAAGTGAAAAAGGCTCATTGGAAGTATGAACCTAATTTTATGGTTGGACTTGATGTTTTGAATACCGGATTAGGATTTTTTTCAGACAGAAAGATGTATCAAGGATTCATTTCTTCAAAAATAAATGGGAATGTTCATGCAATAGCTGAGGCCGGATTTGAGAAGAATGTATACCAGAAAAATGGTTATGATGCTAAAGCAAATGGTCCTTTTGTAAAATTGGGAGCATTTTATATGCTGGCTAAAGATGCTGAAAATGAATTTAATGGATTCTATGTAGGAGGAAAAGTTGCCGGATCATTCTATAATCAGGAATATATGGCCATTCCTATTCGTGGATTTGGAGGGAGTAATTCTTCAGAATCCTTTCCAGCATCATCACAATCTTCCTTTTGGCTGGAAGGTACTTTAGGAGGACGAGTGCAATTGTTTGAGTCCAATTTTTATATTGACGTGAATCTTCAACCTCGCTATTTGGTATATACATCCAAGCAAGATGAAATTTCCCCAATGATTGTTCCTGGATTTGGAAGAAGTTCTTCAAAATTCAATATGGGCTTTGCATGGAATATTGCATACAAATTTTAGAAAAAAGATGATCAATTATCATATCAATAAACCCAGGAAATCTCCTGGGTTTATTGTTTTTTTACAATTATTATTTTTTAATAACCATGTACAGCTTTTCCAGTTCTTTTGGAGGAACCCCAGAATCAAAACTTGAAGAGATGTACGTCTTACCATCAGAAGTAATATAAACAGTTGCACTAAGTGCTCCATCTGAAAATCGGGCAGAAGTTGGAGATTTCAAATCTGATATTTTTGATAACTCAACCTGATTTGCTTGCTCAGTGATTTTTTTCCATTCACCAGAAGAGAGAGGAAAAGTAGTAACCTCCCCATTTAAGGATACAACTTTTGAATTGGGAGTGAATGTTATGAACTTTCTTGTTCCTCTTGTTTGTTCCTGTAATTCTATTTTTTCAATTTTCGATTTTTGAACATCAGATATTGAGATGTCTTTATTTATTTCTGCTTTTTGTTGAGAAGTACAACTAGTGCTTAGTAAGATTGAAAAAACGAGTATTGATAGTGATTGTGCTTTCATTTTTTTAAATTATATTGTATTTTTTATTATTTTTTTTATATCTATTATAAATTATATTGAAAACTGATATATTTGTAAAGTTAATAAAAATAAGAAATGCAAAAATCTACTACTTCAAAATCTCTCTTTTTATTGCCTTTATTATGTGCCGGTTTAATGAGTGCACAGAATATTAATGGAATAGGAAAGAAATTTGAATTTACTCAAAAAACTCCACAACAATTAGTTAAATCTCATGGTTTCGAAAAATGTGGTACTGTTGAATATGAAGAGTTTTTAAAAAGAAACTTTCATGGAAGAATGAGTACGGATCAATTTGAGGCTTGGATAAAGCCATTGGTTCAGAAAGCTAAAAATGAAAGATCTCAGAACGGAGGTATTGTTACCATTCCTGTGGTTGTTCATGTTATTCATGGCGGACAGCCCGTAGGTACCGCTCCCAACATTATAGATGAGCAGGTAATATCACAAATAACAGTGATGAATCAAGATTATCGTAAACTGGCTGGAACTCCTGGATTTAATACTAATGTTGTAGGTGCTGATGTACAGCTTCAGTTTGCATTGGCAAAAGTAGATCCAAATGGAAACCCTACGAACGGAATTGATAGAGTGAACTTTTGTGCACCAAGTTTTAATAAATTAACAATTGATACGACTATAAAACCAGAAACAATCTGGGACCCCACTCAGTATATGAATATGTGGAGTGTTGCATTTGCAGCTCCAAATGATAATTTACTGGGATATGCTCAGTTCCCTGATGGTTCAAATCTTCCTGGATTGGATCCACAAATGGGATATGGTATGACCGATGGAGTAGTGGCAAGTTATAATGCTTTTGGAAGCAGTGATTTAGGAAATAATTTTATATTGAATCCTTTTTATAATAAAGGGAGAACAATGACCCATGAAGTAGGACATTTTCTTGGTTTAAGACATATTTGGGGAGATGATGCATGTGGGGATGACTTCTGTGCGGATACACCTGTAGCCCATGAGGAGAATTATGAATGTTTAGAGATTGTAAGCTGTAATGATCCTGCGGTATTGGAAATGGTTCAGAATTATATGGACTATACCAATGATGCTTGTATGAATATCTTTACCATTAATCAGAAAGACAGAATTACTGCTGTAATGAACAATTCTCCTAGGAGAGCATCCTTAAAGACTTCCACTAAGGATCTTCCAATTCCATTATTTCCAAATGACGCGGAAGTTAAGCTGGAAAGAACATGTGCACCGATCGTTTGTGCAACTTCTCAGAATGTTCCGGTATCATTATTTAATAGAGGAACAGGTGCACTTACAGCTGCTACGATTAACTATACAATTAATGGTGTTGCACAAGCTCCTTTCACTTGGACTGGTAACCTAGCTCAGGATAAATCTCAACTACTTAGTCTTCCGGTAGCGACAGGGACTTTAGGTGGTCCAATGACTATCAATATTGCATCAGTAAATGGTGGAGCAGATCAAAGAGCTTCCAATAATACTGTTAGCTCAACTTATGTTGGCGCGCCAATAGCAGTGGGGGTTAATGTTGTATTTAACCTTCAGCTAGATAGATATGGATCAGAAACAAGTTGGGAACTGAAAAATAGTACAGGTACTGTGGTATATAGTGGTACTGGTTATGCAGATTCACCGGCTAACTCTCCATCGCTTCCTAATTTAATTACTTTAAACTGGGTATTAAACCCTGATGAATGTTATACGTTCACGATTTCTGATGAGTATGGAGATGGTATTTATCTAGAAGGTGGGTATTATAATATTAAAAATCAAGCAGGAACTACCTTAATTTCAGGCTCAAGCTATGGCTTTAATCAAAGTAAGTACATGAAAGCTCAGACTTTAGGGACAAGTGAGGTGAATAAAAAAGATAATAATTTTGGAATTTATCCAAACCCTGTAAATGATATCTTAAATATTACTAAGGTTTCTCATAAAGCAACCTTTGAAATCCATAACGCAGTTGGTCAAATTGTGAAAAAAGGATCAATTGATAATAATAAGGTTAATGTGGTAGAATTGTTAAAAGGAAATTATATTATCACCGTAAAAGATAATAATATTTCAGAGAGCTTTAAATTCATTAAAAAATAAGAATAACATTAAATCTTAATAAATCCTCAGAAATTCTGGGGATTTTTTTATTTACAATCATATAGGGTATTGTGGTTGAATTTTTGCAAAAAATCATTTTGATGAATGTATTATAATGAAAAAATGATTAGATTTGTGTAATTATTAAAATATTAGCGTATGAGGTAAAATTATTTTTTCACTACAGATACTCTGTAAAAAGGGATGTTTCAAAATCGTATTTGACTCCCGCAAAATAGGAAATACTATAATTCTTTTATTATCGTTATCATTATTAAATTAAGAAAAATATGAGTGGACTTTTACTCTGTAAAATGAGCCGGCCTTTTAAGGTGCTCATTGCATTGCTCTGTATGGTCGTCGGACTGTCCATGCAGGCACAAACAATTACAATTGGTACAGGAACAACTACAACTCAAAAATATCCTTTGGGTTGTAACTGGGGATTTGAGCGATCGGCTTCGCTTTATACTGCTGCAGAAATAACTGCTGCGGGGGGAGCTGCCGGGAATATCCTATCTGTAGGATGGAAAGCCACGGCAAGTGTGAACGTTGCCCTTCCTGTAAAAGTTTATATAAAATCTGTACCAAGTACAACCACAACCCTTACTGCACAAAACTGGGCTAATGCAACTACTGGAGCTACTTTGCTTTTCAGTGGAAATATAGACAGTATTCCAGTGGGATGGTATACTATTCCGTTACAGCTTCCTTATAATTATAATGGAACTGATAACTTAGTGGTATTAGTTGAAACCAATTACGGTGGATCCGGGGGAGGAACTACTACAGGAGCTAAATTCACTTACTCCAATGCAGCTTCTGGGCATATGACTCTGCAGGCTGATACCAATCCTCCTACAACAACTGGTACAGTTGGAAACAACAGACCTGATGTTCAATTAACTTTTGGTACACCTCCAACATGTTTACCAATGCCACCTGGAGGAGCAATAACTACAGGAACAATAGCAGCAACGAATGCTGTCATTAACTGGACGCCTTATACCCCTGCACCTGCTGGTGGGTATGATGTATATTATAATACAACCAATGTTGCTCCAACGGCAGCAACGGCACCGTCACAAACAGTGCCGGGACCAACAGCAACTCTTACTCCACTTGCACCAACCACAACCTATTATGTATGGGTTAGGGCTAGATGTAGTGCAACAGATCAGAGTGTATGGTCAGGGCCAAAAGCTTTTGCAACACCGGCTACATGTCCGGCTATGCCTACCAGCGGAACAATAACTACAGGAACAATAACACCAACGACTGCAGTACTAAATTGGACTGCTTACTCTTATGTACCTGCCGCAGGATATGATGTATATTATAGTACAACTGCTGCTGCACCAAACGCAGCAACAATTCCTTCGCAAACTGTTCCAACAGGAACAACAACAACACTTACACCGTTAATTCCTGCTACAACCTATTATGCATGGGTAAGAGCAAGATGTAGTGCAACAGATCAAAGTACGTGGTCAGGACCAAGGTCCTTTGCTACACCGCCTACATGTCTGCCTGTTCCATCAACTGCAGGCGCTTTAACAGTTGGTACGGTTACGCTTACCAGTGCAGTTATTAACTGGACTGCGCCTAACCCTGTGCCAGCAGGAGGATATGAAGTATATTACAGTACTTCCAATACTCCGCCAATTGCTACTACAGTAGGAACAGTGGTTCCAGGTACTACAACTACTTTATCTCCATTGGTTGCAGGAACTACTTATTACTGGTGGGTAAGAGCAATCTGTACACCTACAGATAAAAGTACGTGGGTTGCCGGACCTAGAATAGTGCCGGGCCAGATAGGTACGGGTACAAATAACAATACACAACTTCCTGTGAACTCTAACTGGGGATTCAACTATTCTCAACAACTTTATAAAGCAACTGAACTTGCAGCCGGATTAGGTACTGCTCGTTTGATTACTGAAGTGAAGTTTTATGTAGATACTCCTCAAACTCCTCAGACAACATATAACGACTGGATCGTTTATATGGGAAATACGTCTAAGGCTACTTTTACAAGTGACACAGACTGGGTACCGGTAGGTGTTATGTCTCAAGTATTCGCAGGAACAGTTGCTACAATGACTGCTGGAAACTGGGTGACAATTCCTTTAGCTGCTCCATTTGTATGGGATGGAACAAGCAATGTTGTGATTGCAGTTGATGAAAACTCACCTAACTATACATTAGGAGGAACAGCTTCATGGGGAGCTTATACCGCAGGAACAAACAGAGGGATATTATATCGTAACGATACTTCTAATCCAGATCCTGTATCTCCACCAACGGCGTCTGGAAGATATGCTGATATCCCAAGATTATTGCTTTCAGGAGTAGATTTACAACCTTGTACTACGGCTCCTCCTACTGGTATTACCGTTACTAATATTACGGCAAGTACAGCTATGGTGAGCTGGTTACCTACTACAGGAGCTACTTATCAAATTAGATATAAGGCAGTAACAGCTACGGCTTGGCAGCCAACAATTAGCGTAACAGCTCCTTTTGCAAGCAGTCAGATTCTTATTAATCTAGCAGATCAGACTCAGTATGAAGTTCAGATTGCTACGATTTGTCAAAGTAATACAGGAGCATTCTCTCCAAGTACTTTATTTACAACGCCAGCTCTTACATATTGTACGAATGTACCTCCTAATACTTCATCAGATGGGTATATTAGTAAAGTGGTTGTTACCCCTACAAATGCAC
The DNA here is from genome assembly GCF_002899895.1 of Chryseobacterium oncorhynchi. GTDB lineage: Bacteria > Bacteroidota > Bacteroidia > Flavobacteriales > Weeksellaceae > Chryseobacterium > Chryseobacterium oncorhynchi. Next base: position 333,835 of record NZ_PPEI02000004.1, on the reverse strand, counting down.
CATTAATGGTTAGCAATTCTGGATATGATGGGTATAAAGACTACTCTGCTGATCCTACAAGATTAGTTACTTTAGTGAGAGGTACAACGGGGAATAAAATTAGTATCACTAAATTCTGGCCAGGTTCTACATCCAGTTATGGGGTAGGCGTATGGATAGATTTAAATAGAAATGGAGTTTTTGAAGCTAGTGAAAGAATGCTTACAGCAGCTAGTAACACTACAACTCCTGTAACAAACGGAACAGCAGGTTTCGATATACAACTTCCTCCTAACGCAGCTACTTATACAGGTACTCTTCTTACTCGTATGCGTGTAGTCATGATGGACGGAACGGTATCTTCTCCTTGTGGACCATTTGCATCATATAATGAAGGTGAAGTAGAAGATTATGCTGTGAAGCTTATTGATCAGCCAGCATGTTCAACCAATCCTCCAACAAATATTACAGTATCAAACATTACTGATGTTAGTGCTACGTTCTCATGGCTAGCTGCTACTGGTGCAACGTATCAATTAAGATACAGAGAAGTGGGAACTGCCACTTGGACGACAGTAACTACTATTCCTGCTCCAGGTAACGTTTACACTATTCCTGCTACAGCGCCTTTAAAAGAACAGACTCAATATGAAGTTCAGGTATCTACAAAATGTACAACTACATTTGGTGCATTCTCTGGATCTGTACTATTTACTACATTACCATTACAGTATTGTCCGGTAACAGGAAGTGGGGCGAACGATCATATTTCAAATGTAACAGTTATTTCTTCTAACTTAGGGGTACCTACAATGAGTAATAATACTGTTCAGAATAATTATACAAGTTATACATCTCCGGCAACACTTGTTACGTTAGATGCTGACTCTAATAATAATAAGATTTCTGTTGCAAAAGGATGGCTGGCTTCATCAGGTAATGATGCAGTAGCAGTTTGGATTGATTTTAACAGAAATGGTCAGTTTGAAACCAGCGAAAGAATTCTTAGTTCTGCGGGAAGTACTACTACACCGGTTACGGCTGTATTTAGTGTTCCTCCTACACCAACTTCGTATGTTGGACCGTATACTACTACAATGAGAGTTGTATTGAAGCGTTCAACAGCTGCTCCTACAGCGTGTGCAAATGCGATTGATGGAGAGGTTGAGGATTATGCTGTAAGAATCAGACCATGTAGCAATGTTACTCCAAACGCGCCTACATTTGGTACAACTACACATACTTCTATAGTAGTTAACCTTACTGGAGTACCTACAACGTCAACTTACCTTGTACGTTATAGAGTAGCGGGAACTACTACATGGACAGAAGTATATGCTTCTGCTGTATTGGGGAATGTTCCTCTTACGATTAATGGATTAACTCCAGCTACAACTTATGAAATTGAGGTAGCAGCAGTTTGTGGCGGTACTATTGGTACAGCTACTCCAATTAAAACATTCACTACAAGATGTGATCCTACACCTCCGAATGTGACGATCAGTAATATTACTCCAACTACAGCGTTGATTACTTGGGCACCACTTGCAGCAAGTTCTACATATAAGATGGAGAAAAGTGGGGACTACAGGATGGCCAAATGCAGAAATTGATTTACCAGCTGCACCAGCAAATACTTATGTATTAGGTAGTGTTATTCCTTTAGAATCATTCGTTACTTATGAGGTTCAGATTGCTAATAAGTGTAATGGGGAAACTGTATTTAACGATTATTCAAACCCTAAAGTATTCACTACTGAAAGAATATGTCAGATTCCGCCTCCAGGTTTAACAATTACTCAATTATTGCCAACATCTGCAGAAATCACATGGGATCCGTTCCCAGGAGCAACATATGTTCTTAGATATAGAAAAGTGGGTATTCCAAGTTGGACAGAAGTTCCTACAGTGGTTAATAATATTGTATTGACTGGTCTTGTAGAAATGACTAAGTACGAAATGCAGGTAGTGAATATCTGTAGTGGTACACCAGGAAACTATACGCCTCCTTACTACTTTACAACACCTACTGTAATTTATTGTAAGATGGCATCAGGAAGTGCAACTGGCGAGCATATTTCTAAGGTAACCGTTATTCCAAATGGAAAACTACCAATGGAAAATGCTTCAGGCGCATCAACTTATACAGATTATACAGGAGTTCCTAAAACGTTCATCGAATTGATCCAGGGATCTACAGATAATGAAATCATTATCGAGAAAAAATGGACAGGAAATACGTATAACGAAGGAGTTGCAGTGTGGATCGATTTCAACAGAAATGGAGACTTTGATATCAACGAGAAAATATTTACTTCATCTCCAAATACAACAAGTCCGGTATCAGGTAAATTCAGTGTACCAACAGATGCCTTTGTAAGTACAACAGACTACAAATATGTAGTGATGAGAGTTGCAATGGAAAGAGACGGTATCCCTGTTAGCTGTACGAACTTTAAGAATGGAGAAGTTGAGGATTATACAGTGAGAATTTCTAAAAAGTCAGTTGCTAACCCAATTGATCAGACAGATATCACGATCTATCCTAACCCTGTAAGTTCAGTATTGTTTGTTAAAAATATTAGCAAGAAAGCTAAATACAAAATTTACAATGCTGCAGGACAGGTAATCGGAAGCGGTATCCTATTGAACAACCAAATCAACGTAAGCAGATTGATTAATGGTGTTTATGTAATAGATATCGAAGACAACGATAAAACTGTTCAAAAGAAATTTATCAAAGAATAATAAGCTAAATTTCAGATAGAATAAGCCTCCAGAAATGGAGGCTTATTTTTTTATTGATGATATATAAATTTGCATTGTCTTTGGGTAAGGAAATCTCGATTAAATACCTCCAATAATAAACACTTCTCTGTTTATAGTAATACTTATTAGAGGTCTTACAATAAGCGTTTGATGATGAGGCTTAAAGAGGGCGGTAAGCCTCCACAGTTTAGTGTTAAATGCTGATAAAAGTAAGAATTACATAAGAAGATATAATCATAAACAAACGCCCTCGAAAATGAGGGCGTTTGTTTATTTAAAGCTAAAAAAAGATTCTTCAGGATTATTCAATAGAAAAGATCATTTTTTCAGTCTGCTCTTTTAATTCTTCCAGATTTGTATTATTATAGATGATACAATCTGCCATTTTAATTTTATCCTTTTCAGGCATTTGTTTCTCCATAACAGCCTCTACTTCACGGTAGGTTTTATTGTCCCTATCCATTACTCTTTTGATTCGGATATTATCCTCAGCTGTTACCAGAAGAGACTTGTAACATTGTCTGTTAAGTCTTAACTCAAATAATAAGGCAGTTTCCTTGAAAACTAAATATTTGGTCTGCTTTTTTACCCAATTTTCAAAATCAATGCGAACAGCAGGATGAATAATTTCATTTAATTGCTGAAGAAGATCTTTATTTTTAAAAACCTTATCGGCAACAAATTTCCTGTCATAAATTCCATTTTCATCATAAGATCCTTCACCTAGAAGTTCCTTGATTTTAATTTTTAGATCATTATTTTCATTGACGATAGCTTTAGCCCTGTCGTCAGAATAATAAACCGGAAAACCAAATTCCTCAATAAACTTAGCAACTGTAGTTTTCCCTGAGCCAATTCCCCCTGTTAAACCTATAATCTTGGGTGCGGGCGGCTCTACCTGTTGTGCTTCTGAATGTAATTCTTCCATAATTAAAAATTAATACCCAAAAACATCATTAAAGCTGAACGTTTCATCAAGTCTCACTCCTTTTTCAGTCATTTTAAGGCTTGCCAGTTCATTGTGGGCATCATGTTCAAAGAATAATAAATATTCGTTATCTACACACTGTTTTAGGAATTTTCCTTTTTCTTCCAGTGTTAAAAGAGGTCTTGTATCATATCCCATCACATACACCTGATTGATATGTCCGGCAGTAGGAATAAGGTCAGCAGCAAAAACAACTGTTTTTTCCTGATACTGAATAACAGGAAGCATTTGTTTTTCCGTATGCCCATCCACAAAAATGACATCCATTTTCAAGTCAGGAGCAAAACCATAATTTCCGGTAGTTGGAAGTGGTAAAAAGTTAAGTTGACCACTTTCTTGTATTGGGATGATGTTTTCTTTCAGGAAGCTTGCTTTCTCTCTGGCGTTAGGTTCAGTTGCCCACTGCCAATGGTTTTCATTTGTCCAGAATTGGGCATTTTTAAAAGCAGGTCTGTACCCTGTTCTGTCATCATTCCATTCTATGGCACCACCACAGTGGTCAAAGTGAAGGTGAGTAAGGAATACATCTGTAATGTCCTCCTTTACAAAACCATATTTCTTTAAATTTTTATCCAGATTGTCATCTCCCCAAAGAGAATAGTGTCCGAAGAATTTATCATCCTGTTTGTTCCCCAGACCACAGTCTACAAGGATCAGTTTTTTTCCATCTTCAATAAGCAGGGAACGGGTTCCCAACTCGATTAGGTTTTTGTCGTCTGCCGGGTTGGTTTTCTCCCACAGACTCTTTGGGACGACTCCAAACATGGCACCGCCATCCAGTTTAAATTTTCCACATTGTATTGGATATAGCTTCATATGTATATTTTGATTATTTCTTTATTAATTTCATTTTTTCAGCAACTTTCCGGGCATTATCATCTGATTGTTCAAGTTGTGAAATAATATTTTGAAAATCACCCTCTTTTCTGTTTTGAGATAGCTTTTGCTTGATGAAAATTTCAGTAGGGTTTATTTTAATACCAAAAGCCCCTTTCATTTCCTTTTCTACAAACTCATTTCCCATATCTTTTACCATCATGGGACACTGCTGAAACTTTTCATACTTTGAAGTCAGCTTGTCCAAATGGGCATAAAGTTCATCATGATTCATTAGTTCTACCTTTCCGTAAATTTGTACTGCTTCGTAGTTCCATGTAGAAACATTGATGTGATCATACCAGCTGCTGGAAATATAAGTATGTGCCCCTAAAAAATCACACAGTACTTCATCCCCGTCTTTTAAGGTCTTTGCCTGAGGGTTAGCCCTTGAAATATGAGTTTCAATATAAACATTTTCCGGATCATTTTCATTCAACATCATCATGGAATGAGTGGCTCGGATCTTATCAACAGAAGAAATAAGTAAAGCAAAAGAATTTTCTCTGATAATTTCTCTCATCAGATTCATATCTTCACTTCTGTATAATTTTGGAACAAACATAAATAACTAGTTTTCTTAAACCTCTCAACTTTAAAATTAAAAAAGTTCTCCCGGATTTCTGGGCCTTGAAATATTTAAATGATGATAAGCCTTGTCAGTAACCTCTCTGCCTCGTGGTGTTCTAATGATAAAACCCTCCTGAATCAGGAATGGCTCATATACCTCTTCCAGTGTTTCCGGATTTTCCCCAATGGATGTTGCTAGTGCAGAAATACCAACAGGTTTTCCCTTGAAGTTTTCAATCATGACCCGCATGATCTTATTATCCATTTCATCCAGTCCGAATTCATCTACATTCAGAGAGTTTAATGCATATTTTGTAATGTTGATCTCAATTTCTCCATTCCCTTTAATTTCAGCAAAATCACGTACCCTTCTCAATAATGCATTAGCTATTCTTGGAGTTCCACGGCTTCTTCTTGCAACTTCAATGGCTGCATCTTCATAAATGGTTACTCCCAATACCCTTGCACTTCTTTGAATAATCATAGATAAAAGTTCAATAGAGTAGTATTCCAGTCTGCTTTGAATACCAAATCGGGCAAGCATCGGCTTAGTCAGCATACCGCTTCTGGTTGTAGCCCCTACCAAAGTGAAAGGATTCAATCCAATTTGTACACTCCTTGCATTAGGACCAGTTTCCAGCATGATATCAATCTTATAATCCTCCATAGCTGAATACAAATATTCTTCAACCACAGGAGAAAGACGATGGATCTCATCAATGAAAAGAACATCATTTTCTTCCAGATTAGTCAATAGACCCGCTAAGCTTCCCGGTTTATCCAATACAGGACCTGAAGTAATCTTACAGTTAACCCCAAGCTCATTGGCAATAATATTAGCTAAAGTTGTTTTCCCAAGACCTGGAGGACCATGCAAAAGGACATGATCAAGCGCACCACCACGTCTCTTGGCAGCGGTCACAAAAACCTCAAGATTTTCCAGCGTTTTCCTCTGACCCGCAAAATCTTTAAAGCTTTGGGGGCGAATCTGTTCTTCCTGCATCAGCTCCTCTCGTGAGTAGTTTTCCTTATCTGGATGTAAAAAATCTGGCATTAATTCATTTCATTTACCTCAAAGATAACAAATTTAGGCTAAGGTTGAAATCAAGATTGAGAAAAGGTGAGATTGATGTTCTGCTTAAGCCTAATATTAGTGTCCGCCTCCAGAATGACTCATTCAAAAATGTAGTCAATTGATATATTTTAAGTATTTTTGAGAGGAAAAATAAAGTTTGAATTATCAGGAGTTGAATTTATTTACTTTGTCCTGATTCCTAAGAAATGACAAACTAAACATTGGCTTTGTCATACTGAAAGCATCGGAATATTTGAAATGATAAAACACGATAATTCATTTTCTAACCTTTAGCCTAAAATAATGAAATTAATAGGACCATTTAAGCAAGTCGTAACCCTTGCCAACTTACCATTAAGAGGAAAACTTGCCGATGAGCAATTGGAAATTATTGTTGATGGAGGAATTGTAGTGGATAACAATACTATTCAGCATATCGGAAGCTTTGAAACTTTAAAAAATGAAAATCCTACAATAGAAATCGAGCAGATTGAAGGAGAGCAGATTGTTCTTCCGGCTTTTGTAGACTCACATACTCATATTTGTTTTGGAGGTAACCGTGCCAATGACTTCGCAATGCGTAATGCAGGGAAAACATATCTGGAAATTGCCGAAAGCGGCGGAGGAATCTGGAGCTCTGTACAACACACAAGAAATGCTTCCGAAGAAGAGTTACTAACAACCTTGCTAGAAAGAATTAGCTTTCTGATTGATCTAGGTATCACAACAATTGAAGTAAAAAGTGGTTATGGTTTAGATGTGGAAAACGAACTGAAAATGCTTAGAATCATTAAAAAAGCCCAACAGTTCACAAAAGCTACCTTAGTTCCAACTTGTCTTTCTGCCCATTTAAAACCAAGAGATTTCGAAGGAAGCAATCCTGAATATCTGGAATATATCCTTACCGAGATTTTACCAAAAGTAAAAGAAGAGAATCTGGCTAATCGTGTAGATATTTTTATTGAAAAATCAGCTTTCCAACCAGAAGAAAGTAAAGAGTTTTTACTTAAAACTAAAGATTTAGGTTTTGAGATAACCGTTCATGCTGACCAGTTTACACCAGGAAGTTCAAGAATTGCAGTAGAAGTAGGGGCAACATCAGCAGATCATTTAGAAGCAACGATTGATGAAGATATAGAATTTTTAGCACAATCCAATACTGTTGCAACAGCTCTTCCCGGAGCAAGCTTAGGATTGGGAGAGAAATTTACGCCAGCCAGAAAACTATTGGATGCAGGTGCCATTGTAGCCATTGCTAGTGACTGGAACCCTGGATCGGCACCAATGGGGAACTTGATTACTCAAGCTTCTATATTGGCAACTTTCCAAAAACTGACAACTGCTGAGGTATTAGCAGGGATGACTTTCCGTGCGGCATTTGCATTGAATCTGGATGACAGAGGAAAGCTGGAGGTTGGTAAAAAAGCAGATTTTGTAACCTTTAAAACCAATAATTTCCAGAATGTACTTTATAATCAGGGAAGTTTGAAAGCTGAACATGTTTATATCGATGGAAATCTTGTTGATTAAACATAGAGAATATTGATTAGTAATAATCTTTAAAAACTTATTTAGATAAGCGTAAGGAGTTTTTTTATATAAACAATATTAATTAGCTTTACTGGATATAATGATGTGACTAAAATTGAATTTTTAAAGAATGATGCTTCAAAATATTTGGCAGGGTAGATTGGATGGAGAAGAGCTTCTCTTCCACAGACTATTTCAGAGAGTAAAAGAAGAACACAATTACGACAATATTTCAACGGGTGATTTCGTTTTACACGGATTCGCTGTTGATGAAGGAGTAAGGCGGAATAAAGGTCGCCAGGGAGCAAAAGAAGCTCCGAATGTGATCAGGAAAAATATGTCTAACTTCCCGGTGATTCTTCCGGATTTTAGACTACTGGATTTTGGTAATATTACCTGTGAAGACGGTAATCTGGAAAATACTCAGAATAATCTAGCTAAAAATGTCTCTAAAGTCCTTTTAAAAGGCGGTAAATCCTTAGTGCTTGGCGGAGGTCATGAAGTAACTTATGCCCATTATTTAGGTGTAAAAACAGCTTTTCCAGAACAAAAAATAGGGATCATCAATATAGATGCTCATTTTGACAACAGGCAGCCGGAAAAAGGAGTAGGACCAAGTTCAGGAACCGGATTTTGGCAGATTGCTCAGGACGGGCCCATTAACTCCCTACATATCGGAATTCAAAGGAATTCCAATACCTTAAAGCTGTTCGATACGGCACACCAATATGGGATGAAGTATATTCTTGCCGATGAATTATTCTTTGAAAACTTAACATCAATTTATCAACGAATTGATGACTTGATGAATAATGTAGATTTTGTTTATCTCACTATTTGTACAGATGTTTTTAATGCTTCTATTGCTCCCGGAGTTTCAGCTTCAGCATATAATGGTATCTTTGCAGATACAGCTTTTATGCATTTTTACAGACATATCTTAAAAAACAAAAAATTGGTTGCACTGGATGTAGCAGAAGTTAACCCGTCATTCGATATTCAGGATAGAACGGCGAGACTGGCAGCTTGTCTGGTGAATGAATGGCTAATGATGTAACAAGTATATTCTTCCGATAGAGAAAATCATTATTTTATTTACCCTTAAGGAACAGAATTTGCTGACTTTTTCGTGCTTTTAAAATAAAAGCGCTCATAAATTCATTAGCTGAATTTAAAACAGAAATTATATTATGGAACAATTAATTGAAAACAAGCTTATTAAAGCAGATGATGCGTTTTCAGTATGGAGAAAAGTGCCGTTTGAGGAAAGGCAGAAGTTAATTGCCAAAGCAGCAGAAATTTTAAAAAATAATTCAGAGAAGTTTGGGAAGATCATTACCACTGAAATGAATAAGCCAATTACGGAATCAATCGCTGAGGTGGAAAAGTGTGCACTAATGATGAATTATTATGCAGATGCTGAGAATACTTTAAAACCCGAAAAAGTTGAATCTGAATTTGCTTATTCTGAAGTTCATTATGTTCCGAAAGGTGTAATTTTAGGAGTAATGCCTTGGAACTTTCCTTTCTGGCAAGTCTTAAGATTTGCAACACCAGCCATTTTATCAGGAAATACAGTCGTTTTAAAGCATGCTTCAATATGTTTTGGAAGTGGAAATGCCATTGAAGAGGCTTTCCGTGAAGCAGGATTCCCAGAGGGTGTTTTTCAGAACCTTGAAGTAGGACATAAAGCCGTAAAAGAAATTCTTGAGCACGATGTTGTAAAGGGAGTAAGTCTTACAGGTAGTGGAAAAGCAGGGGGAGAAGTCGCTTCAATAGCTGGTTTAAATATCAAGAAATCTTTACTTGAATTAGGTGGAAGTGATGCTTTTATCATTTTTGATGATGCAGATCTGGAACAAGCAGCAAAGTCCGGAGTAAAATCAAGACTTCAAAATTGTGGGCAAACCTGTACGGCTGCAAAAAGATTTATTATTGATGAAAAGATTGAAGATGAGTTTTTACCAAAATTCATTGAAGAATATAAAAAATATGTAGTTGGAGACCCTTTAAATAAGGAAACTAACCTCGCAGGAATGGCTAGACCAGACTTGGCAGATGAATTAGAAGCTCAATTCAACAGAGCATTGGAAAATGGTGCCGAAATCATTATTCCTTTAGAAAGAATTTCTGAAAACGAGTTTATACCAGGTTTAATCAGAGTTAAGGAAGGTAACCCAATTCTAAAAGAAGAGCTTTTCGGACCTCTTGGAATGGTAATGACTGCTAAAAATGATGATGAGGCTTTACGAATAGCAAATGATATTCCGTTCGGACTTTCAAATTCTGTCTGGACGAAGAATGTAGAACGTCAAATATTCTTTATTGAAAACCTTGAATCCGGAACAGTAAATATCAACAGAATGACAAGTTCTGATCCACGTTTTCCATTCGGTGGAAGCAAGGCTTCAGGATATGGAACCGAGCTTTCTTTACTGGCATTAAAAGAGTTTGTAACGGCAAAAACGATTGTCGGAAATTAATTCATACAATGAACATGTAAAAAAGTATTGATAATAAAAGATATACTTAATAAATAAAAGACTCCCGAAATTAATTTTCGGGAGTCTTTTTATATTGAGCTAAGCGATGTAGCCTAAACTGTTGTTAATCTCAACGTATTTGTTTTTCCACCTTCGTATGATGGTGTTGCATTAATGTTGATTACAAAATCACCTGTTTCGATATACCCATAATTATGCGTTAACATATTTACCTGGATGATTGTTTCATCAGTAGACTTTTTCATATCATAGTAGTAAGCGTGAACACCCCAAAGAAGATTCAGCATAGTGATCACTCTTTTGTTTCCACTGTATACAATGATCTGAGAGTTTGGTCTGTGAGCAGCAAGTTGGAAAGCTGTATATCCTGAGTGAGTAAGCGTTACAATAGCAGAAACATTGGTTGTTTTAGCAATTCTTACCGCAGCAAGACATACTCTGTTTGTAATGAATCTTTCATCAATACAGTTGTAGTCTTTTTCAATCGGTTCATTCTTGTGTTGATAGAAATGAGTGGTTTCAATGTTTTTTACAATTTTAGCCATGTTTTCTACAACCTGTACCGGATATCTACCTACAGAAGTCTCACCAGAAAGCATTACAGCATCAGCACCATCCAATACAGAGTTCGCAACGTCGTTTACCTCTGCTCTTGTAGGTGTTAAACTGTTAATCATAGTTTCCATCATCTGAGTAGCAATAATTACCGGCTTAGAATAGAATCTTGCCTTTTCTACCAGATTTTTTTGAATGGCAGGAACTTCTTCCATTGGAACTTCAACTCCCAGGTCACCACGAGCAACCATTAATCCGTCACATTCCAATAAAATTTCCTCAATATTTTTAACCCCTTCAGGCTTTTCAATCTTCGCAATAATTGGAGTTTTGAATTTACCGTTTGGATGTTTTGCAATTAAATCTTTCAGATCAATAATGTCCTGAGCATGACGTACGAAAGAAAGAGCAATCCAGTCTACTTCCATATCCATCATGAAATTAGCATCCTGAACATCCTTTTCTGTTAAAGCAGGAAGAGAAACATTCGTATTAGGTAGATTAACTCCTTTTTTAGAACTTAATGGACCTCCTTGAATAGTTTTTGCTTTTACAGTATCTATTTCATTGGTTTCGATAACCTCCAACATTAGTTTCCCATCATCAATAAGGATTCTTTCACCTACTTTTACGTCTTGTGGGAACTGTTGGTAAGTCATATATACCTTAGTAGAGTCACCCTCTATCTTTTCATTGGTGAAAGTAAGAATATCTCCAGGATTTAGGTAAGAACCCTCCTTTACAACACCTACTCTTAGTTTAGGCCCTTGAAGGTCTCCCAAAATACCTACCGAATAACCATACTCATTATTGAGTTCTCTAATTATTTCAATATTTTTTCGAACTAAGTCGTAATCTGCATGTGAAAAATTTATTCTGAAAATATCAACACCCGCTTTCATTAAATCTAACATAACCTCCTTCGATGACGATGCAGGTCCTAGTGTTGCGATAATTTTTGTCTTCTTTAAATACTTATTCATAATATTGGATAATTTGATAAAGTTCCTCATCAGAACTCAGTGTATAATCTTGAATTGGAAACACAAGATTTTCAGGGAGCAAAATTACGGAAAAATCAGGAAACTGTTCCGAACTATGTAGAATATATTCCACATCTACCTGATTATTTAATAAAAACTTAATGTTTTCTTCTTCTGTAAAGAGTTCAGTTTGAACTTTTTTTTGCTTACTTTCCGAAGATTTATTAGAAATAAAGGTAAAGCAGGTCTTTGAAAACTTGTGATAGGCCTCATATCTTGGGAAAAAATAGTCAAAATAATCCCCGTGAAAGACAAGGTCTTTTTTTCTTGAAAACGAGAGGTTGTTATTTTGATTTATTTTATAGAAAAACTCATGAGCGGGTATATCTTTTGCTAATCTTACCAATGCTATGGTAATATCTTCAAATTCTATATCATCAAGATCATAAAGTTTTTGAATTTCCAAGTATATTTTCTTTTTTATTTAAAATATAAAATGCCCTTTGCGCAGCCTTTTCTTCTGCTTTTTTCTTGGAAGTTTCTGATGCATTGGCAATCTTTTCATCTCCCAACCATACATGACATCGGAATACAATAGCTTTGTTAGCCTGTATTTCCTCACAAGTTTCGTACTTTATATTTACCTTCTTCTTTTGGCTCCATTCAAGTAGGAGGCCTTTGTAGCTTACAATTTTATTTTCAAGCTTGTTAATCTCGGAAGGGGTCAAAAGTTTTTCCAAAATGATTCTTTTACAAGCATCATAATGGAAGTCCAAATATACAGCACCGATTAGGGCTTCAAATAAGTTTCCGGAGATGTTTTCCCCTAAAGCTGAAGAATTATTCTGCTTTTGCAGAAGACTTGTGAGCTTAAGGTCTTCTCCTAATTTATTAAGATTTTTCCTATTAACAATCTTAGATTTCATCTGTGTCAGGTACCCTTCATTGGCTTGAGGGTAGGTCTGGAACAAATGACAAGATATAATTGTACCCAAAACAGAATCTCCCAAAAATTCAAGTCTTTCGTAGTTGCTGTCTTGATTTTTAGAAGAATTTTTTAAAGAAAAAGCCTCACGATAAAGAGCAATATTTTGTACCTCTGTACCTAGAACTTTTTTAAGCTCGGTACTGAGAAAATAATCTCTTTCCGTTAATTGTCTTTTTCTTTTTTTGAGAAGGAATTTAGAAAAGTATTTCTGTAACTCCATTCATTGAATTTAGATTTTCTTAAATAGAACGCAAGCGTTATGCCCGCCAAATCCAAAAGTATTGCTCATGGCTACTTTTACATCTTTCTTAACAGCAGTGTTAAACGTAAAGTTTAGTCTACTGTCAATATTTTCATCATCAGTAAAATGGTTGATGGTAGGAGGAACAGTACCATGAATAATAGTTCCCAATGCAGCGATAGCTTCAATAACACCTGCAGCACCTAAAAGGTGGCCAGTCATTGATTTTGTAGAATTAATCTGAATGTCAAAAGCATGTTCGCCTAGTAACTTTGAAATTGCATTGGATTCTGCGATGTCTCCTAATGGAGTAGAAGTACCATGCATATTGATATGATCTACTTCATCAGCAGTTAAACCTGCATCTTCCAGACAACTTTTCATTACAAGGTAAGCACCAAGACCTTCAGGATGTGGAGCGGTCATGTGATGTGCATCAGCACTTAAACCTCCTCCTAGTAATTCTGCATAAATTGTTGCACCACGCTTTACTGCGTGTTCATATTCTTCAAGAATAATAGATCCTGCACCTTCACCCAATACAAATCCATCTCTGTCTTTGTCAAAAGGTCTTGAAGCTGTTTTTGGATCATCATTTCTTGTAGAAAGTGCCATCATTGCATTAAATCCACCGACACCACTTGCTGTAACGGCGGCTTCAGAGCCTCCGCATACAATTACATCTGCTTTTCCTAATTGGATCAGCATTTTGGAATCGATTATAGCATTTGCTGAAGAAGCACATGCAGATACAGTAGTATAATTAGGCCCATGGAAACCATATTCAATAGAAATATGTCCAGGAGTGATATCCGCAATCATTTTTGGAATAAAGAAAGGGTTGAATCTCGGAATTTCCGTATTAGCCCATCCTAAAACTTCAGTTTCAAAAGTCTCTAAACCTCCGATTCCGGAACCCCAGATTACACCGACTCTGTTTTTATCCACATTGTCTTCCATAATTCTGGAATGTGCTACTGCTTCTCTAGCGGCAACAAGTCCCAATTGAGTATTTCGGTCCATTTTTTTAGCTTCTTTCTTATCGAAATGCTGTAATGGATCGAAATTTTTCACCTCGCAAGCGAACTTTGTTTTAAAGTTTGTGGCATCAAAAAGAGTAATCGGAGCGGCTCCGCTCTCACCTTTCACAAGATTTTCCCAGTATTCTTTTGCATTATTTCCAATTGGTGTTATTGCTCCAAATCCGGTTACAACTACTCTTTTTAATTCCATAAACTTTGTTTAATTTCTTTTTGTTGAAGAATATTATTTATTTACTACTTCTTCGATGTAAGCGATAGCGTGTCCTACAGTAGTAATTTTTTCAGCTTGATCATCAGGGATTTGAATATTAAATTCTTTTTCAAATTCCATGATTAGTTCAACTGTATCTAGTGAATCAGCTCCTAAATCGTTAGTGAAGCTAGCTTCAGGAGTTACTTCTGTTTCTTCAACGTCAAGCTTATCAGCGATGATAGCTTTTACTCTTGATGCAATGTCTGACATAGTAAATTATTTTTTTTAATTGTTAGATGGTGCAAATATATAAAATTCTTTACGATAAAACATTTTTTTAGTCTTTTTTGTGGACAGGGATCTGTCATTTTAGGTTAGGTAGCTTTAGTGTTTTAGTTTTCAGCTATTTATATTTCATTCTATTATTGATGATTAATTTTTATTTTACGTTTAGCTGACTTATTTAAGAGATTAAATGTTTAAAAATGGTGGATTTTGATCCTGTTTGAGATGAAAAGTGTCAAAAGAGAAAGGTTTTTATCCATATTTCATGTTCATGAAATCAAAAAGATGGTTTTTTAAAAGAATGCATTCCAACTGTTATGTTTGAAAGTTGAAAAAGGATGATTTTTAATAGAAATGATGTAAATCAGTTGATGATTAACGAGAATGAGAAATTAATATGAGAAGATTTTAAAATAAAAAAAACACTGAAAAGATCAGTGTTTTTAGTGGAGTTGGAGGGATTCGAACCCTCGTCCAAACAAGCAATACATAAGATTTCTACATGCTTATTCTACCATTGGTTTTCGTCTGAAAGCAGAGGGCAGACACCCAACTTCCAGCTTATCTTCTGAGATTTTCGTGTTTTAGCCAAAGCATCTAAAACCTTATTTCTACATTACTATATCTCAGGATCAAACGCCGTAGAACGGAGCATTTGTGAGATATCTTGCTTCCTTACTATCTTCAGGAAAGCGCTTGAATCTTACTTTATTCGGATTAAGCTGCAAGAGCGAACTCTTCGTTGCCAGTTAAAGTTTTGTAGCAAGGGATTAAAGAGATCGCGCTACGGTTCTCTGCATGCTTACTTACCCATTGATCTTGCTGTCGAAACCAGTCAACCCCATGAATTAAGTGAACGCAAAGATAGAATATTTTGTTTAAATACAGTTAATATTAGCTATAGCTTTTTAAAATAATGATAAGTGTGAACGAATTGTGGTTTTGCTAACCGCGAAGAAATGCGAATGTAATTGGGAGTATTTATACCTTATTCTTTATTTTTCAAGAGTGCTTAGCCTCTTTGTTTCACTTGCTTTTTTCTAAATTGCTTTTTCAGGATAATTTGGATTAATAAACTCTAGTCGGTAATTGTCTTATATATTAGTATGTCATATGTTGTATTTTCTGTAATCTGGTTGTGGGAGTGGGGGATGAAGTTCTTTTATGGTATTTTCTAATGAGATAGGGGGATGATGTTAAGATAGATTTTATTATCAATATTGTTATAGAGTAATAGTGTCAGATTCTTAATAGAAATTATAATGAGAAAGCTTAACGAATTAGTTGTGGATAGAGTTTTTCTAAAACAGATAGGGAAAATAATGAAAAAAGATCAGTGTGTTTTTAAGATGGCTGCTAATTGATGTGAAATATGTATATTTTCTATTGTTACTTTATTTAGTATTTAAACCCTTTGTAGTAAGAGAATTTTATTTTTTTTTAAAGAAAAAGGAAATGAGATTTTGTACTTTGAGAAAAAAAGTCTAGTTTTGCAATCCAAAATGAGATGTAAAATATGTTAATAATTCCAGTAAAAGATGGTGAATCCATCGACAGAGCTTTAAAAAAATACAAGAGAAAATTTGATAAAACAGGTACAGTTCGTCAATTAAGATCTAGACAAGCGTTTATCAAGCCTTCTGTAACTTTGAGACAATCTAAGTTAAAAGCTGCTTACAAACAAAGAGCACTTAGCAAGGAAGAACAGGCTTAAGATTTTTTCTTAACCATATACTAATTCACTTCTTAAATTCTTATATTTGAGAAGTGAATTTTTGTTTTATACCCATGCTGGATAAGTTTTTAGAATATCTACAATTCGAAAAGAGGTACTCACCTCACACCATTACAAGTTACAAAAAAGACCTTGATGACTTTTTTCATTTCTATCTCCGAACAGAATCATCCGAGGACATAGCGAAAGCTGACAAGAAAATTATCCGAAATTTTATTGTTGAGCTAAGCGAAAACAATATTTCTAAAAGAAGTATCAATAGAAAACTATCCTCACTCCGAAGTTTTTATCTTTTCCTTTTAAAGATAGGAGAAATTAAGGTTTCTCCTACAGAAGGCGTCTCTTCCTTGAAATTTTACGCAGAGAAGCAAATTCCTATGTCTAAAGAGGAAATGACGGATCTGAATGATCGGGTGCTCGAGCAGGTGCAGGATATATTGGAAAAATGCATCATGGAAGTGCTTTATCAAACCGGGATGAGAAAAGCTGAACTTTGTGGCCTGATATTTGAGAATGTTGATTTAAACGAATATGAATTAAAAGTAGTCGGAAAAGGAAATAAAGAAAGGGTAATTCCTATTTCCGAGGATCTGTCTAAGCTTCTTAAGAGTTATCAGGAAATAAGAAAACCTCAGTCAGAATATGAATCATATTTTTTCGTCAATAAGAAAGGGAAAAAACTCAGCGAAAAATTTGTTTATGTGGTAGTTAATAAGTACCTTAGTCTTATAACAACGAAAGAAAAAAAAAGCCCTCATATCCTTCGTCATAGCTTTGCTACTCACGTTTTGGATAATGGGGCGGAGATCTCCAAAGTGAAAAAAATATTAGGGCATTCAAGTCTTGCAAGTACTCAAGTCTATACGAATGCTAATATTGAACAATTGAAAAAAGTGTTTAATCAGGCTCACCCTCGAGCATCAAAAAAAGAAGAATTATGAAGATTTCAGTACAATCAATTGGTTTAACTCCACACGAACCATTAGAATCACACATCGACAAAAAAGTTAGTAAGCTAGAAACATTTTATGACAAGATTCATGAATGTAAAGTATTTCTAAAAGTAGAAAATAACGCTGATAAGGTAAATAAAACTACTGAACTTATTCTAGCCGTTCCAGGAGAAGATATCGTAGTAAAGAAGACTTCTGCAAGTTTTGAAGAAAGTTTGGACCTTTGCGTTGATACAGCTAAAAAGCTATTAATCAAGAAAAAAGAAATGGCCTAGAAAAAAAAGTTAAAAAAAGTTTATAAAATATTTGAGAATTCAAAAAATCCGTTCTATATTTGCACTCGCAAAAAAGGAGCAGTGATCTTTTGAATTCTTTTTTAATTTGCCTCCATAGCTCAGTTGGCCAGAGCACGTGATTTGTAATCTCGGGGTCGTGGGTTCGAATCCCTCTGGAGGCTCATTTTAATATAAAATATCTGGGGAGATTCCAGAGTGGCTAAATGGGACTGACTGTAACTCAGTTGCTTCGGCTTCGCAGGTTCGAATCCTGCTCTCCCCACATTTTATATTAGAAAAAAAAACTTGCAAGATTAAATTAATTTTCTTAGTTTTGCACAGCGTTTACCAATGGTTTTGGAAACAAAATTGCGGAAGTAGCTCAGTTGGTAGAGCGTCAGCCTTCCAAGCTGAATGTCGCGGGTTCGACCCCCGTCTTCCGCTCAATTAAATCACACTTTAAAAGTGATTTTTTTTAACACTGAAATATGTAGAGTAGAGTTTCTCTATCACTTTCAGTCAATTATTAAAATGCCTCCATAGCTCAGTTGGCCAGAGCACGTGATTTGTAATCTCGGGGTCGTGGGTTCGAATCCCTCTGGAGGCTCATTTTAATATAAAATATCTGGGGAGATTCCAGAGTGGCTAAATGGGACTGACTGTAACTCAGTTGCTTCGGCTTCGCAGGTTCGAATCCTGCTCTCCCCACATTTTATATTAAGAAAAAAACTTGCAAGATTAAATTAATTTTCTTAGTTTTGCACAGCGTTTACCAATAGTTTTGGAAACAAAATTGCGGAAGTAGCTCAGTTGGTAGAGCGTCAGCCTTCCAAGCTGAATGTCGCGGGTTCGACCCCCGTCTTCCGCTCAATAAAAATCACGCTATTCAGTGTGATTTTTTTAATTAATGCCGACTTAGCTCAGCGGTAGAGTGCTTCCTTGGTAAGGAAGAGGTCACGGGTTCAAGTCCCGTAGTTGGCTCTCGAACCTCCCGAATTTCTTTCGGGAATTTTTTTTCCTAAAAATTTGAAAATTTCCCCTTTATTTTTTCTATAAAAATCTTTTCGAATAATTATTATATTTGCGAAGCTTTAAAAAGCTTATAAAATCTATTAATCATTGAACTAAAAAGATGAAAAAAATTATCTTATTATTAGGAATGGCTTCTTCCTCTGTAACACTTGCTCAAATTACTGATGTAAGTGATGTGGCTAAAAGTATTAAATGCGAAAGTATTGGAAAAGTCAGTCCAATAGGAGTATTTATGGGTGAAATGAAAAAATGTCCTGGAGATGTATATGAATTTATCTATAGGGACTATAAATACACAAAAATTACTGAGATTAAACAATTTTCCTTTGCCGATAAAGATGGAGCCTATGAGTTTTTATATAAATCAATAGCGAAAGGATTAGAGAACCCACCAAAAGATGATGTTGTTCTTAAACTTCCCGAAGATCTTCTTAGTATAAAATTTGAAAAAGCATTGGGAATTACTACGGCAACTATTTATCATACTAATAAGGTTGGAATAACTGGAATGACTCAATCTTTTACAAAAAAGCAACTAGATAAACTTTTTGGTAAAAAATAAAATAGAGAATTAATTTTGATTCCTTAATCTTTCCCGAATTTTTTTCGGGATTTTTTTTTGTCTAAAATTCTTATATAAATGGTAAATTAAAACAGAAATGGATGAGTTCAGTTAAGGTAGAAAAATCAAATCCAAAATTTTCAGAGTTGGAAAATCCTACAGCATCCTATTCTTCTTAACTTTTGTCACCGATCGATAATCATCATAAAAATTTTCGCTAAATTCGTGTAAAATAATTTTTGATGAATATTCTTTTATTAGAAGATGATCTCATTCTTTCTGCAGAACTATGCAGATTTTTAGAATCGAATAATTTTGTTTGTGATAAGATCTATGACGGAGAAATCTTTCTTCGCCAGATCAAAAGCAAAACTTATGATTTGTATCTGCTAGACATCAACGTTCCCAAGATAAACGGACTGGATGTCTGCCAGACGATTCGTTCTTTTGATAAAAATACTCCCATCATTATTATCTCTGCCTATGGAGACCTTTCGGATAAAAAAGATGCCTTTACCAGACTTGCTGATGATTATTTAGTAAAGCCATTTCAGTTTGAAGAGCTTTTTTTAAGAATTAACTCTTTACTAAGGAGAAAAATGCCGTCAGATACCTCGGATCAGGATATTCTTAGAGTTGATGATCTTATTATCAACAAAACGGAACAGAAGATTTATCGTGGTGGTAATGAAATCACTCTTACTTTAAAAGAATTTCAGCTATTGGTTTATCTGGCAGAAGCGCAGGGAAGAACAGTTTCCAAACAACAGATCACAGAACATGTCTGGGAGCATAATTTCAATACCAATACCAATACTGTAGAAGTTTACATCAATTTTCTAAGAAAAAAGATAGATAAAGATTTTAAAATAAAGTTGATCCACACCCGTTCAGGGTTCGGATATTACCTAAGCCCCTTATAGATGTCTTTAAAAAGAAAGATAGCCTTAACGATCAGTATCGCCTTTTCATTGCTTTTTGGAATGGTGATGGCTGTTATTTATTTATCTTTTAATGATTTTAGGAGAGACGAGTTCAAGGAAAGATTCAGACAAAGACTGGAGTTTACCACTCATTTTATTTCAAAGTCCAAAGATTTTGAAGAAGAAGCTCCGATTTTTTTCAATGAAAACTCAGACAACATTCTTTTAAACGAAAAGATATTAATCTTTAATGATCAGAAAGAACTTATTTATAGTACCATTAAGGACCGCAATGTTACCTGGGATAGTGCTATGCTGAAAGAGCTTGATAAAAAGAAGATCATCTACACAGAAAAAACCGTTCCGGAGATTTATGCTGCGCTTAGGAGTATTAATGGTGAAAACTATTATATCCTCACAAGTGCCCTTGATACGAACGGTAAATCGAAGTTAAGCTATCTAAAGTATCTTTTGATTACAGCTTATGTGATGAGTACACTTCTTATTGGTTTTTTTAGTTATTATTTCGTTGAAAAGTTTCTCAGACCTTTGGAAGATCTGAATAAGGAGATTTCAGAAGTTACTGCTCATAAACTGACTACTCAGATTCCTGTTCAGCACTCCAATGATGAGATCAGTGTTCTTGCGAAATCATTTAATACCATGATTGGAAGGCTTGATGATGTATTCCAATCTCAAAAAGACTTTACGGCCAGTGCATCACACGAAATAAGAACACCTATTACAAGAATGGCCTTTCAGTTGGAAAATCTGATTAAGTTTGAAGATCATTCCCCTGAAACGCTGTCTTCCTTGCAACAGATTCAGCGAGATGTTTATCAGCTGTCTGACTTAACGAATTCATTATTACTGCTTACAAAGTTTGATAAAGAAAATATCCAGAGTATTTATGAAGAAGTAAGAATTGATGAAGTTATTTTTGAAGCCTTTGATGGAGTTGAAAAAAGCTACCCGGACCTTAAACTGGATTTCCTTATCACTGAAGATACTTCTGAGAATGCCTTTCTGACCATTGGAGGGATTCAGTCTTTATTGGTGATTGTCTTTATCAATTTATTTAAAAACGCAGCAGTATATTCTGATAATACAGAGGTAAAAGTCCTTATTACGGAAACCAATGAGAACCTTAGTGTTGAAGTAATTTCTCATGGCGATACTATTTCCGAAGAAGAACAGTCTAAGCTATTCGAAGCCTTTACCCGTGGAAATAATGCTCAAAATATTTCAGGTTCTGGTTTAGGGCTTAGAATTGTCAAAAGAATTCTGGAATATCATGATGCTGAGATCATTTATTCTTCTCCTTCCGAATACATGAATAAATTCACTATAATTTTCAAAAAATAAATTCTTTTTATTCCTACACTCAAAAGTCAGGACTATTTTTTTGCTAAACAACGGATTAAACTTTAAAGAAAATTCAAAGGTTAGAGAAAAAATGAGTACTCTTCTTTTATTACTTTTATTTGAAAATGGCCTGTTTAAGGCGATTTTAATATTTTTTTAAGCCTCATTTAAGTTTCTTTTAATCGTATCCAAGCAATTTTGTAATTTAAAAATAAAAATAATGAACAGAATTGCAGTGCTGTGTCTTGCCGTTTCCTCATTCATGGCGGCACAACAGCAAATGTCTCTTTTGGATTGCGAAGAAGCATTTCAAAAGAACAATCTTCAGCTGCTCGCCGAACAATACAACATCAATATGGCAGATGCTGATATTCTGCAGGCCAAAATCTGGGAGCTTCCACAGCTGAGCGGACAGTTTAATGCTTATAACCCACAGGGCAAAAAGTTTTTTGATGTTGGTCATTCCAAAGGAGCGGGTATTACCCAATTAATTTATATGGGTGGTAAAAAGAAAAATGAAATTGCTTTTGCGAAATCTAATAAAGAATTAGCACAGCTTCAGTTTTCACAGCTTCTTGTTGATTTAAGAGCCCAACTTCGTACCACGTACTTCAATCTTTACTACGAAAGATTAAAACTTGAAAATACAGAAAAACAGCTAGGGTACATGAATGAACTACTAAGTGCATATCGTGTGCAGTCGGCAAAAGGAAACGTATCCCTTAAAGATGCAGTAAGACTTCAGAGTCTTGTAATTCAATTGAATCATGATAAGCTTGAAATTAACAAGAATATTCTTGAGTTTGAGCAAAACTTAAAAGTTCTGACTGGGATTACCGAAGATATTGAACCATTGATGTCTGAAGCTGAAGCTAAGGAAGCTTTAGCAACCCAACCTTTTGGTGAAGAAGAAGAGTTGAAGAGCAAAGCATTGGAAAATAATGCAGATTATCGGTACAATTTAAAACTGATTGATAATAGCAAGCTGTATGCACAATGGCAAAAATCATTAAATGTTCCGGATCTGAATGTGGGAGCAGCATGGGACCAGGCAGGAGGAACTTTTAATAATGAAGCTAACCTGACACTGGGAATTCCTCTTCCTTTATGGAGAATAAACCAGGGAAATGTAGTAAAGGCCAACTATGCCATTCAGCAAAATCAAAAAAATGCAGACTTTCAAAAATTAACACTTGAAACTAAAGTGCAGTCTGCCTATAAAACCTGGAAAGCACAATACAACCAGTTATTGGATATTAAAACCACGGATCTGCAAAATATGGATCTGGTATATAACGGGATGATGACCAACTTCAGAAAGGGAAATGTCAACCTAATTGAATTTACAGACTTTATGGACAGCTATCGTGAGACGGCTCTTCAGATCTATGATATGAAAAACGAGATTATGCAGTCTGCAGAACAACTTAATCAACTAGTACAAACGAAAATCTTCTATTAAAACAATGAAAACTTATATTATTCCGGTATTGATGATCCTATCATTAATAGCCTGCTCAAAAAAAGAGGGAGAGAAAAAAAATCAAGCCCAAAAAGGATTTGAGCTTAGTAATACCATGCTAAGTTCCATTTCTCTGGCAAAAGTTGAAAAAAAGAACGTAGAAGATGAATACAACTTTTATGGGAAGATTTCTGCAGACAAAAACAGTTACATAGATGTCTATCCATTGGTAGGAGGAAACGTAATGAGCGTAAATGTAGAGCTTGGTGATTATGTAAAGAAAGGCCAGGTGCTGGCGACCATCAGAAGTACAGAGCTTGCGGAAATTCAAAAGGATGTAAGTGATGCAAAAACCGATATGGTGGTGGCTAAGAATAACCTTCGTGTTGCCAAAGAGATGTACGAGGGAAAACTAAATACAGAAAGAGACGTGCTGGAAGCAAAAAGCCAGTTGCAGAAAGCAGAAGATCAGCTACAGAGAGCAACGGCAGTAAGTACCGTTTATAATGTTAAAACAGGAAACATATACAGTGTTGTAGCACCTATTAACGGATACATTGTTCAGAAAAGTATCAATAAGGATATGCAGCTGAGAAGTGACCGAAGCGAAAATATTTTTGACGTTGCCAATACCACCAATGTATGGGCCATTATGAACGTTAATGAATCTGATATTGATAAAATTAGCCTTGGAATGAAAGCACAGGTTTCTACACTTTCTTATCCAGATAAGCTTTTTGATGGTAAAATTGATAAAATATTTAAAATCATAGATCCGCAAACCAATGCTATGCAGGCAAGAGTAGTACTGGATAATGCCAATGGCCTGCTGATTCCGGATAGTAAAGCAACTATAAAAGTCTCCAGCCTGGAAAGCAATACCATGCTGACCGTTCCGTCTAAGGCAGTGATTTTTGATGATAACAAAAGCTTTGTTGTTATCTTTAAATCAAGAACAGATGTAAAGGTTCGAGAAATTAAAGTATCAAAGCAGGTGGGTGATGTAACTTACATTGCAGACGGCCTTAAAGAAGGTGAGGAGGTGATTACCAATAATCAACTGCTTATATATCGTTCTTTGAACAGCTGAAAATAGTAGTGATTTAAAATAAATCTTTCAACGACTTTTTTAGGTCATCAATTATCTATCATGAATAAATTCATAAAAAATATAATCGCTTTCTCCTTAAAAAATAAAGCATTTACCTTTATTTGGGTAGCTATTTTAGCGATTGCCGGTTTTATAAGCTTCAAGAACATGCCCATTGAAGCATTTCCGGACGTTACCAATACCCAGATTGTAATCATTACCCAGTGGAATGGGCGTAGTGCAGAAGAAGTAGAACGCTTTGTTACTACACCTATTGAATTGGCAATGAGCCCGGTTCAGAAGAAAACAAGTGTGAGAAGTACAACAATGTTTGGACTTTCCATTGTTAAAATTCTATTTGATGATGGGGTGGATGATACTTTTGCCAGAAATCAGGTCAATAACCAATTAAGAACCATTAGCCTTCCTGATGAAGTAGATCCTGAAGTACAACCACCCTACGGGCCAACCGGAGAAATTTTCAGATATACACTGGAAAGTAAAACAAAAGATTCCCGCAAATTACTTACCCTGCAAAACTGGGTGATAGACCGTGCCCTAAGAGGTGTTCCCGGAGTTGCGGATATTAATGTTTTCGGAGGACAGGATAAAGTCTTTGAACTAAGTATTGATCCGAGAGCATTGGATAAATATAACCTCACACCACTTCAAGTGTATGATGCAGTTACCAAAAGTAACCTGAACGTAGGAGGAGATGTAATTGAAAAAAACGGGCAGGCCTATGTCGTAAGAGGAATTGGTTTGGTGAAATCTATTGCTGATATTGGAAATATTACCATTCAGAATGACAGTGGAAATCCGGTTTTAGTAAAGAACGTTGCTGAAGTTCATGAAAGCTCTATGCCTAGGGTAGGGCAGGCAGCCTTGAATAATCATGATGACACCGTAGAAGGAATTGTTGTAATGAGAAAAGGTGAGAACCCAAGAGAAGTTTTGATTGGTGTGAAAGCTAAAATTAAGGAACTGAATGAAAAAATTCTGCCGAAAGATGTAAAAATGGTCACTTTCTATGACAGGGATAACCTGATGGATTTTACCACCCACACCGTAATGCACAACCTGATTGAAGGAATTGTATTGGTAACGGTCATCGTTTTGATCTTCATGGCAGACTGGAGAACGACACTAATCGTTTCCATCATCATTCCGCTATCCCTATTATTTGCCTTTTTATGTTTAAAACTGGCGGGGATGAGTGCCAATCTACTTTCATTAGGAGCGGTAGATTTCGGAATCATCATAGACGGGGCCGTCGTCATGGTGGAAGGGCTCTTTGTAATGCTCGACCACAAGGCTCACAAATACGGAATGGAAAAATTCAATAAGTTGGCGAAAGGCGGTTGGATCAAGCAGACAGGAACAGGTTTAGGAAAAGCAATCTTCTTTTCAAAGCTAATTATCATTACTTCCCTGATTCCTATTTTCTCATTTCAGAAAGTGGAAGGGAAAATGTTCTCACCATTGGCTTTTACCTTAGGGTTTGCATTGATAGGGGCTTTGATATTTACATTAACCCTTGTTCCGGTACTTTCACATATTCTTTTAAATAAAAATGTAAGAGAAAAAAATAATCCATTTGTTAATTTTTGGGATAGAATTGTACTCAAAGGCTTCAATACTACATTTAAGCATAAAAAGACAAGTATGATTGTTGCCATTTCATTCCTTGTAGTAACATTATTCTCCGGAAAATTCCTTGGAACAGAATTCCTGCCGCAGCTTAATGAAGGTTCACTTTGGATCACTGCAGAAATGCCTATGAGTTCTTCATTAAAAGAATCATTAAAAACGGCAGATCTCTTGAAAAAGGATATTATGAGCTTTTCCGAAGTTACAGACGTCTTAGCTCAGACAGGAAGAAGTAATGACGGAACAGACCCAAATGGATTCGGATTTGTACAGTTTGCTGTAAACCTTAAGCCTAGAGAAGAATGGAAACGAAAGATCACCTATGATGAACTTATTACTGAAATTGATAAAAAGCTTAGAAGTTATCAAGGGATCACATTCAACTATTCCCAGCCCATTTCGGATAACGTAGCAGAAGCTGTAGCAGGTTTTAAAGCTGAAAACGGAATTAAAATCTATGGAGATAATCTGGAAACGTTGGATAAACTGGCTCAGGAAATCTTAGTTAAAATTAAAGATGTAGAAGGAGTAAAAGATCCCGGTATCATAAAAAATATTGGCCAGCCGGAAGTAAGTGTTGTCTTAGACCGAGATAAAATGGCGGCCTATGGAGTAATGCCTGCCGATGCACAAGCTGTACTGGAAATGGCCTTTGGAGGAAAAACCGCTTCCGAAATGTTTGACGGAGAAAGAAAGTTCCCGATCCGTCTTCGTTATTCTCAGGAATACAGAACCAATGAGAACGATATTGCCGCTTTGATGGTTCCTACACAAGACGGAGCAAAAATCCCTTTAAAAGAGATCAGTACTATCGTTAAAGACAATGGAGCAGCATTCATTTATAGAGATAATATTAAAAGATACATTGGAGTGAAGTTCTCCATTCGTGACCGAGATTTAGGAAGTACCATTGCAGATGCACAGAAAAAAGTAGCCACCATTGAGCTTCCGGACGGATATTCCGTTGGTTGGACAGGTCAGTTTGAAAACCAGCAGCGTGCATCACACAGATTGACACAAGTAGTTCCGGTAAGTATCCTGATGATCTTCTTCCTTTTGTTTATCCTGTTTGGAAACATGAAAGATTCACTTCTTGTTTTAGCAAATGTTCCTTTTGCATTGATTGGAGGAATCATTGCGCTGCACGTTACCGGAATCAACTTTGGAATTTCTGCCGGAGTAGGTATGATTGCCTTACTGGGGATTTGTATACAAAATGGAGTAATATTGATCACAGAATTTCATCAGAACGTTAAAGACGGAATGGACATAGACACGGCCATCTTAAATGGAGTGAAATCCAGAACAAGACCAGTCATCATGACGGCGCTTATGGCTTCCATTGGATTAATGCCTGCAGCTTTATCCACAGGAATTGGTTCAGAATCACAAAAACCTCTTGCCATTGTAATTATTGGAGGGCTTATTACAGCAACAGTACTTACACTGCTTATTTTTCCAATTATTTTCTGGATCTTCAACAGAACCAAAAAACTACGTCATAGCTAATTTATCTTTCATTTTATATATTAATTGAGCCTGGAATATTCTGTATTTCAGGCTTTTTCATAAAAGGTTTTAGAAAGTTTTTTTCAATCCAGAAAAATGTGTAAATTTGCAGTCTCAATACATTGAAATATAAGGATTGTATTTCATTGGATGCAAATATTGAATTTTTTTCCAATAAAAAGATTTTGGTATCTAAAAAATCATTATATTTGCACACCGAAAATTTGAAAAACAATAAATAAATAATTTTAAATCATGGCAAAGGAAACGTTTAATCGTAACAAACCACACTTGAACATTGGTACTATTGGTCACGTTGACCATGGTAAAACTACTCTTACAGCTGCTATTTCTGCTGTATTAGCTAGCAAAGGTCTTGCTGAGAAAAAAGACTTCTCTGCAATTGACTCTGCTCCAGAAGAAAAAGAAAGAGGTATTACTATCAATACTGCTCACATCGAATACGAAACTGAAAAAAGACACTATGCTCACGTTGACTGTCCAGGTCACGCCGACTATGTTAAGAACATGGTAACTGGTGCTGCTCAAATGGATGGAGCTATCGTAGTATGTGCTGCAACTGACGGTCCAATGCCTCAGACTAGAGAACATATCCTACTTTGCCGTCAGGTAAACGTACCAAGAATCGTTGTTTTCATGAACAAAGTTGACATGGTAGATGATCCTGAATTATTAGAGCTTGTTGAAATGGAACTTAGAGACTTATTGTCTACTTATGATTTCGACGGAGATAACTCTCCAGTAATTCAAGGTTCTGCATTAGGAGCTCTTACTGCAGCTACTGCTTCTCCTGCTAACACAGAAGATAAGTGGTTCAAGAGCGTTGAAGAATTGATGGATGCTGTTGATACTTGGATCGAGCAACCACCAAGAGATACTGAAAAGCCATTCTTGATGCCAATTGAAGACGTATTCTCTATTACAGGTAGAGGTACTGTAGCAACTGGTAGAATCGAGGCTGGTGTTATCAACACTGGTGATCCAGTTGATATCGTAGGTATGGGTGACGAGAAATTAACTTCTACTATTACAGGAGTTGAGATGTTCAGAAAGATCCTAGATAGAGGTGAAGCTGGAGATAACGTAGGTCTATTGTTGAGAGGTATTGAAAAAACTGACATCAAGAGAGGTATGGTTATCGCTAAGAAAGATTCAGTTAAGCCACACAAAAAATTCAAGGCTTCTGTTTATATCCTTTCTAAAGAAGAAGGTGGACGTCACACTCCATTCCACAACAAATACCGTCCTCAGTTCTACGTAAGAACTACTGACGTTACAGGTGAAATCTTCTTACCAGAAGGTGTTGAAATGGTAATGCCAGGAGATAACTTAGAAATCACTGTAGAATTGTTACAGCCAATCGCTCTTAACGTAGGTCTTAGATTTGCGATCAGAGAAGGAGGTAGAACAGTTGGTTCAGGTCAGGTTACTGAAATCTTAGACTAATCATCTTAAAATAAATAAAGCTTCCGAAAGGAAACTCTCGGAAGCTTTTTTAATTACGGGCATCGTCCAATGGTAGGATACCGGTCTCCAAAACCGTTGATCAGGGTTCGAATCCTTGTGCCCGTGCAAATATAAATTATGAGTTCATTTGTCGATTTTTTAAAAGGTTCTTATAACGAATTTAGACATAAAGTTGAATGGCCAAAATGGGCTGACCTTCAGTCTTCTACAATTGTAGTGACTATTGCGACAGTTATTCTGGCTTTATTTACCTTTGGAGTTGATGAATTGTTTTCAAAAGCAATCAGCAACATCATCGGAATGCTAATCAACTTGTTCAATTAATTAAAAGTGTTTTCCCATAATGAGCGAATTGAAATGGTATGTGCTGAAAGCAATCAGCGGACAGGAAAATAAAGTGAAAAACTATATTGAGACAGAAATCAAACGTTTAGGGTTTGAGCAGTACGTTACTCAAGTGGTTATTCCTATGGAAAAGGTTATCCAAATTAGAAACGGTAAAAAAGTTCCTAAAGAAAGACCTTACTATCCTGGATACTTAATGATTGAAGCTGACTTGATGGGGGAGATTCCTCACGCTATCAAAAATATCCCTGGAGTTATTTCTTTCTTAAGTTTAACAAAAGGTGGTGATCCTGTTCCAATGAGAAAATCAGAAGTGAACAGAATGCTTGGAAGAATGGATGAACTTTCAGAATTCGCAAGCGATGTTGAAATTCCATATGTAGTAGGTGAAAACGTAAAAGTGATCGATGGTCCTTTCAACGGATTCAATGGTACAGTTGAGAAAATTCTTGAAGACAAAAAGAAAATTGAAGTTTCTGTATTAATCTTCGGTAGAAAAACTCCAATGGAACTAAGCTACATGCAAGTAGAAAAAGTATAATAATTTACTTATATAATATAAAAGACTGCTATTTAAGCGGTCTTTTTTGTTTTCTAATTGTTCCTTTTATTAAATTCTGTTTCTTGTATATTTATCCTCTTTTTTCATCATGTAATAGCTTTGCCCTATTACAGTCTAATCCACTATTAATAGGAGTATCTCTGTAATTTTGAAAGTGTTATCCAATGAGAATTTATGATAGACTAAATGATCACCAATAGTTGTGTTTTTCTTAAAAATATGTGAATATCGAAAAATAAGACTGTTATTTATTGTTATTATTTTATTTTTCATAATTTTTTAAATATTATTTTATTGAAAATATAATAACTAGACTTTCGTATCGTGCTCCTACACAGTCTTTAGCTTAAATACAATAATCACTTTTATGGGATAATATCTAATTTTCCTGTATTCATAGACTTTTCTAATCATTATTTCCTCTTTGATGGCATGTTTATTGTAACCTAACCTGCATCAACCCATAAAACTTTTTGTTTTTCCATTTGGTACACTGTTTGGCAGATGTACAAAACCATTTTGTGTTTTATTTTTAAACCATAAATGATATAGAGGAAAGTTGGGTTGAAAAGTTTAAAAATAAACACATCCCCATAATGACAAAGATTACTTCGATGATCCTTTTAATAGGTTCAATAGGATTTATGCACGCTCAGGTTGGTATTAACACTACAAAGCCGGAAAAAGAACTGACTGTAAATGGTACTATGAAGACATCCGGAATGGTTTTCAAAAAACCTATGGAAAAGCTTGGCGCTGATGAGAATTACACATTTATTATTAAGTCTCCGGCACCGGAAAATAAAATTACAGCCTATAATGATACTTTTGTACCTAATTCTCCGGCACCAATTAACATTATTCAATTTAAAATTACCTGTGATCCTTCCGATAAGGACTGGGTGAACCAATTTGATACAAAGATCAATTCCCAAAAATTTCTGGTTGTAATTTCCTCTTTTGGATTTACCCAACCCATAAGAACAAGTAGTGGAGATTGGTTGACCCCAGTACCTCAGATTTTTGCCTATTCCTCAGGAGGAACTTGGAAGCTAAAAGCCGATTATGAAGGGTTTTCTCCCGCTTCAACTTTACCTACTGGAGAATGGACACTTAATTTATTGGTATATGACAGGTCATATGCCAAGGAAGTAAACTCAACACAAGATCTTAAAGCTTCTACAACAGGTGCAGCAGCAGCACCTTTAATTCAATAAAAATACAATAATGAAAAAAATTACTGCATTATTTCTTGTAGCAGTTGCCTCTTTAGGCATGAAAGCACAAGTGGGAATAAATACTCCCAATCCAAAAGGTACCCTGGATGTAGAAGGTGAAACACTTGTTGAATCTTATTTGATAGATACTGAAAATACAACTGCAAAGGGAAACTATTTATTACTTACGCGTTCCAAGGATACTTCACCTGTAGGAAAGGTTAAGCTTCTTGATATTACGCTTCGTAATGTAGCTCCGGTAAACATGTATAGAGTTATTTTGAAAAATGTGAAACAGGATGAAGTAATTAACCTGAACACAGGATTGGATGCTGATAAATATGTTGTGGCAATTACAGGAGCTGTTTTTAGTGGAGCAGTATCAGCTGCAAATACTTCTACAAATCCAAGATCCTACGGTGCTTACTCTACAGAAGTAACTAAAGTAGCGAAAGGGGGAAAAAATTATCAGGCAATTAATTTAAGTTTTAAAGGAGCCAGTACCACTTCTGAACAAAATGGGACATGGACTCTTACCCTGAATGTATTTGAAAAATCACTGGTAAAAGATTGGGGAACATTTACAGGTTCCGTTTCAGCTGCGGCTTCTTTTTCAGGAGTATCAACCAACACGCCTTTAGGGCTTCAATAGAAAAACATGAGAATAAGAATTTATATTACAATAATGATGTGTCTGGGAATTTTTATGAATGCTCAGATCGGTAAAGTAGGAATCAAAACAGATAAACCCACAGAAACTCTTGATGTAAACGGGAGGACCTATACCAACTCTTTATATCTTAGAAATCCAGGAGAGCCTACCATGACAGGAGGTAGTTTTTTGGCAACATCAGAAAATGCCATACAGCTGTATGATCCAAATCAGGAAAGTAGCGGATTATTCAACTATCTCAAGCTTTCACTAACAGGAGTGTCTGGAGAAGGAATTACAGATTATGATACAAAAATAGATGCGAATAACTTTTTAGTTATTCTCCATAATTATTCGTTTAGACTTAATAATGGCAGTACAAATGTAATGCTCGATTATGGGGATAACGGGATTAATGATAATAAACAAGGTTCGCCGGATGTTATTGCATTCAAAAGCAATGGAACCTGGCATATCAAGGCAAAATTTACAGATAGTAGAATTATTGCTAATATTACGGGAGGGGCATCCAGAACCTATAATAATTTCACAGTGGATCTCTATTTAATGGCCTACAAAAGGCTTATTACAAAACAAAATATCAATGATATTAATGCTGATTTAGGAGGAGCTAATGGTTCTGCACAGACAATTAATAAACCTTCAGGCTTTTAATATAATTTGATTATATATTTATTTTCAAGCGAAACCGGACAGTAGTCTGGTTTTTTGTTTTTAATAACTCTATTGTTATACTCTTATAGGGGAACCTCTAAAATTTACAGTGAAATAATTATTTTTATTTTGCACTGGATTACTCAAACAAAATGGATCATGTAATAAATAGAATTGCAATTGGGAAAGAGAAGGATATATTTACTCTTCTTTTTCTTTATATAAGTATTGGTGAAAATACGGATGCTTTATAAGTCTTCCGACTAATTTAATTTTTCAATAGTATCAGCATAAAATTTAGAATGTAAAATATTTTCGCAAAGAAAAAAAATGTAAAACTTTTTAAAAATCAGCAATATCCGTTTGTGGTTTCAAAAATATTTTATACTTTTGCAGTCCGAAAAGTAGGTTTATTGTTATGTGAGTGCATAACCTACTGAATAATAAATGCTTCCAAACTCATTAATTATTCAAATTTAAAAAACAAACAATGGCTAAGAAAGTCTTTAAAATGGTAAAGCTTCAGGTGAAAGGTGGCGCAGCTAACCCTTCTCCACCAGTAGGTCCAGCATTGGGTTCTGCAGGTGTGAACATCATGGAGTTTTGTAAGCAATTTAACGGAAGAACTCAAGATAAGCCAGGACAAGTTTTACCTGTAGTAATTACAGTGTACGAAGACAAATCTTTTGAATTCGTAATTAAAACTCCTCCTGCAGCAATCCAGTTAATGGATGCGGCTAAGATCAAGGGTGGTTCTGGTGAACCAAACAGAAACAAAGTAGGTTCTGTATCTTGGGATCAAGTGAAGAAAATCGCTGAAGATAAAATGACTGACCTTAACTGCTTTACAATGGATTCTGCAGTTTCTATGGTTGCAGGTACTGCTAGATCTATGGGATTAAGAGTAACAGGAACTAAACCAACTTTTAACGCTTAAAACCTAAAGAAATGGCAAAATTAACAAAAAAGCAAAAGGAAGCTTTAAGCAAAGTAGAAAAAGGAAGAATCTATAACCTTGAAGAAGGTTCAGCTCTTGTAAAAGAAGTGAACACTACAAAGTTTGATGCTTCAGTAGATATCGCCGTAAGATTAGGTGTAGACCCAAGAAAAGCAAACCAAATGGTAAGAGGTGTAGTATCTCTTCCTCATGGTACTGGTAAAGATGTTAAAGTATTAGCTCTTGTAACTCCAGATAAAGAAGCAGAAGCTAAAGCTGCTGGTGCTGATTATGTAGGTCTTGACGAATATTTACAAAAAATCAAAGAAGGTTGGACAGACGTTGACGTTATCGTTACTATGCCAGCTGTAATGGGTAAATTAGGTCCATTAGGTAGAGTATTAGGTCCAAGAGGTTTAATGCCTAACCCTAAATCAGGAACTGTAACAATGGAAATTGGTAAAGCAGTAACTGAAGTGAAAGCAGGTAAAATTGATTTCAAAGTAGACAAGTATGGTATCATCCACGCTGGTATTGGTAAAGTATCTTTCGATGCTGATAAAATCAAAGAAAACGCGCAGGAATTGATCTCTACATTGATCAAAATGAAGCCAACTGCTGCTAAAGGAACTTATGTAAAAAGCATCTATTTGTCTTCTACAATGAGCCCTGGTATTGCAATTGATACTAAATCTGTTAACTAATATAAATCCTTAAGACAATGACAAAAGACCAAAAAGTTGTAGCAATACAAGAGATCAAAGACTTGCTTCAGGATGCAAAAGTAGTATACGTAGCAGATCTAGACGGATTGAACGCTGCTAAGTCTTCAGAATTCAGAAGACAGGCTTTCAAACAAAATATCAAAGTAAAAGTTGTAAAAAATACACTTTTGCAAAAAGCAATGGAACAAATTGAAGGAGTAGATTACTCTGAAATGTTCCAAACTTTTAAAGGAAACTCTGCATTAATGATTTCTGAGACTGCAAACGGTCCAGCAAAATTAATCCAAGGGTTCAGAAAGAAAGAAGAAAAGCCAGCTTTAAAGTCTGCTTTTGTTCAAGAAACTTTCTACGTTGGAGACGAAAACTTATCTGCACTTGCTAACATCAAGTCTAGAGAAGAAATGATCGGAGAAATCATTGGATTACTTCAATCTCCAATTCAAAGAGTTGTTTCTGCTCTTCAAAACAAATCTGAAACTGTAGAAGCTAAAGCTGAAGAAGCTGCTCCTGCTGTAGAAGAAACTCCTGCTGAAGCTCCAGAAGCTGCTGCAGAAAGCACTGAAGAAACAAGTGCTGAATAATTATACTCAAAAAATTAAATAAATAATCAACAAAAACATTACAACAATGTCAGATTTAAAAAATTTAGCTGAAACGCTAGTAAACCTAACTGTAAAAGACGTAAACGAATTAGCTACTATCCTTAAGGATGAGTACGGAATTGAGCCAGCTGCTGCTGCTGTAGTTGTTGCTGCAGGTGGTGGAGAAGCTGCTGAAGAAAAGACTGAATTCGATGTAATTCTTAAGTCTGCAGGTGCTTCTAAATTAGCTATCGTTAAATTAGTAAAAGATTTAACTGGTGCTGGTCTTAAAGAAGCTAAAGATATCGTAGATGGTGCTCCAGCTGCAATTAAGCAAGGAGTTTCTAAAGACGAAGCTGAAGCTCTTAAGAAGCAATTAGAAGAAGCTGGTGCTGAAGTAGAATTGAAATAATTTTCAATTTTATTATAAATATAGGAAGCCCGGGCATTTGCCCGGGCTTTTTTTGTTGTCATTCCTTTACAATCAAGCATTTAATTTATATATGTATTAGAATATTATTGCTTTGTATTATGCTATATTTGATTATCGTTATTTATTTCTTAAAAATCAATAGTATATTTTATACTTATTACATGTATTTTATATTTTAGGTGTATTTTTTTTATTAAAAAATTGTTTTTATTGAAAAATTATTATATTTGCAATAAGAAAAAAACACAATATAATGGATAGAAATTATTTTCTTTCCTATAGTCAAATTGCATTCTTATTGCTTATGTCGGCTATAGGAAAACTGAACACTAGGTTTGTATCTGTTACGATGGGTAGTAAGTTTGAACTGCTGCATTACACAGGTATAAATAAAATTGGTTCGCATCAGCTGATGGAAAATAAAAAAATCCAGAAGAATGTGAATGGCAAATCTTATCATCATACAAAAGATGATCATACATCTCAATACATTATATTTCATAATCGTACTTTACAAAATAATCCTCCTATCATTAATGACAAAGATTTCTTTCTATTCTCTGTAGAGAATATGAAGTTTATTTCCGTACAGTACAAATGGAGAGAACACTATTTAAGTGATAATGAAAATACGAGAATGGTATTTGAAAAGGTCAAGAAGTTTATTATCAATTCTTTCAAATTGATTGACGGCTTTAAGTGTATTATCAAAATCCCAGACAAATTGGCCACTCCTCTTAATATATTCTAATTTTTTTTACAATTCTTTGGTTACATTATGAATGTCTTCATTTACTATTTTAAATGAGATAGCTAGAGATTTGCCCTTTAAATAAAACAAATGCAAAAAAAAACAACAAATATCAATTACAATGAAAAGCAAATTATTCACATTAGGATTCTTATCTGTGAGTCTTCTCACGTGTGCACAGGTTGGGATTAATGTATCGATGCCACAGGCGTCTCTTGATGTGGTGGGTTTTCCATCAGATAATAGTAAGCTGGACGGTGTTATCGCACCAAGACTTACAGGAGTACAATTGAAAGCTAAGAGCTATACAACAGCCCAAACAGGAGCAATAGTATATGTTACTACAGTAGAAGCAGCACCCACCGGACAAACTGTTGATGTTGTAATACCCGGTTACTATTATTTTGATGGTACAAAATGGAGCAACTTAGGTTCTGACTGGCGAACAACAGGAAATACAGGAACTGTAGCTACTACTGCCGGTTTGGGAGCTGATATTTCAACTGGAAATTATTTAGGAACAAGTGACGGGCAAAGCCTGGTATTGGCTACCCAGAAAAATGTTAAAGGAATTTTGGATGTAAACGGAACCCTGCGTGGAGGGAATTCTAATACTACCACAGGATCTTTTGCATCATTCACTTGGGGATCCAATAATACACTTACAAATAGTACTTCTTCTAATGTAGCATTAGGAAAAGATAATACGGTGTCTGCACAAGGAAATTTTCCGGCAGTTGCAATCGGATTAGGGAATACTGCAAATAATGGAGCTAAGGTTATTGGGAATTCCAACAACGCATCGGGGGCTAATAATTTAGTCTTTGGAAACCTGAACACAATAACAGGAATTACGGGGTTAACCCTGGGAAATAGTAATACTAATAACGGAGGTATTATTGTGGGAGCTGGAAATACAGCAGTAACCAATACCGTTGCCATAGGTTCTGCAAATGATGTTTCAGGAGGGCAGGCCATAGCAATAGGATTTACAGGAAAGGCATTAGCGGGACAATCAGTGTATGCCAATAAAGCCCATGTCTTTTTCAATATAGGAAACGGAACGGATGCTATTGTAGGGATTAATATGGTACCTACAGCTGATACAGCATCAGGAGCCGCTATTCAAATGAAAGGAATTGCTCCATCCAATAATACATGTACAAGCAAGGAAGAAGGAGCTATCCGTTACAATGCTACAGCTAGAGTGCATGAAGGATGTAATGGAACAATATGGAAAGCATTCTAGTAAAAAAATAAACACAAACCTTAAAAATAAAAAAAATGACCAAAAAATTATTCGAGAACTTGACAGCAATGCTCATGACATTAGTAATGTCTGCAGTAGTATTTGCACAACAAGGCTACGAGCCTATCCGAGGGATGGGAGTAGAAGCAAAGCCTGTAAACAATTCAGGGATTTGTCTGGCGTGTTATAACGGAAATATGAATCCGGTGGTAGATGCTAACTTAGACAACAGTGTAAGCATGGGTAACTTTGCCTCTCTGGTAAGTGGAAATGGAATTTCTGTGAAGAACAAAAACACTTCTTACCCGGCAGGATATATCACCGGATTTAATGTAGATCTTGGGACAAGTTTTATTACGATTGATTTATTAAGCTCTTTAAGAATCAGTACTTATAGAAATGGAGTTCTTCAGGAAACAACAACCAGCAGTACGCTTTTATCAGTGCCGGCATTTGGGGGAAGCAAAAACAGAATATTCTTACATTTAAAAACGACTAAAGAGTTTGATGAAGTAAGATTATATCAAACAAACG
This sequence comes from Chryseobacterium oncorhynchi, assembly GCF_002899895.1. Classification (GTDB taxonomy): domain Bacteria; phylum Bacteroidota; class Bacteroidia; order Flavobacteriales; family Weeksellaceae; genus Chryseobacterium; species Chryseobacterium oncorhynchi. The sequence goes on along the minus strand of NZ_PPEI02000004.1, from coordinate 296,551 downwards.
TTCTTTCAGTTTTCAGTGCTATGAATGTGTATTATGCATTTGCATTTGACCCTACAAAAGTACCAACTGATAATAATGGTATTTGTGATGATATCATTGCAGGAAGTGGTGTTGACGGGAATGTTTCGGGAAGCAGTAGTTTCCTTGCTCCTCTTTCTTATGTTCAGAATAAAGAAAATATTGGAGACGGAAATAAAAACTCTTTCGGGAGAGTAGTTCTTCCAATAGGATTGCTAGGATCCTATTCAGTAGGAGTTTTGGATAAAAATCAGGTATATCCTGCTGGTAATAGAACAGGATTTGTAATAGAACCAGATGATCAGGGGAAACTTTTAAGTGCCGAGTTCTTGAAAAATATTACCATTGAAACTTATTTATTCGGACAACTTCAGGATTCAAGACAGTTGTCTGATGGTGGAGGTTTAATCAATATTAAAGTTCTTGGTTACGGTTCCGGAAAACAAAAAGTTACTCTTACTACTACCAAGCCATTCAATGAAGTAAGATTGAAAATTACCCAGACTCTGGGATTCAACTTAGGATCACTTAAGGTATATTATGCTTTTGAAGAACCATTATCTTGTGAATGTGATGATAAAATACAGACAAGTGGTTCTGCTATCCCAGGAAATCTGGTAACAGGAGGAAGCTGGACGTCAGGACCAGGATTTTTAGGACTTATTTTAGCCAAAATGACAAATCCTGAAGCAATTGTTGATAACAATCCATCCAATTATGCAACAGCAACGGTTCCGGCAGCATCTATCTTGAGTATTTTCTCAGCATATGCTACGGTAAGCAGTAATTCTATGTTGCCAGTCAATACAATGGCGGGGTTTACAGTGGAAAAAGCAGGAAACCTTCTTGGAGTAAGTGTTCTGGAAAATATTACCGTAACATTGTATAATGGAAACGCCGTAACAGATACCTTTACAAGTTCCGGAAGCCTTATCAGTGGAAACTTCTTTACAACCAATTCAAATAAGTTCTATGTAGGAGGAAAAGCAACAAAACCTTTTAACCGTATGAAGATTACTTTCAATAGCGGAACAGCGGTTCGTATTCCTCAGAACTATTATATCTATAATGCTTTTGCAAGTAAAGATGATGATAACGATGGAACGCCAAACTGCTTCGATCGTTGCCCTGGAGGAGATGATAGTATCGATAATAATGGAAATGGTATTCCGGATTGTGCAGAAGGATGTACAGTGGTTAACGATAAGTCGCCAACATTAGATACTGATGGTGATGGAATTGTGGATGCTTGTGATTTTGATTCTGATAATGATGGTATTCCGGATTCAACAGAAGATTTTGATAAAAACGGAAAATTTGAAGATGATGATATGGAAGGAGATATTTTAATCACCCCTATACTTGGAGATGCAGTTCCAAATTATCGTGATCTTGATTCTGATAATGACGGAATTTTGGATCTATTCGAATCAGGGATTCCTACCTCAGTAATCAATCAGATTGATGCAGATCGTAACGGTGTCATTGATGCTGGCGTGGCTGTAGGAAATAATGGTTTAGCTGATATATTAGAAACTTATCCAGATTCTGGTACGTTGAAATATTCTCTTAAAAATACAGACGGAGACAGCCAGCCTGATTTCCTTGATCTTACTTCCAATGGTTCGGATCTTGATCTATACCAAATTGGAAAAGGTAATCTGGATACAACAGGAGGTGGATTTATCTCTACTATTGATGATAAAGATAGAGACGGTATACAGGCTGTTGTAGATACAGATCTTGTGAAAAGAGGATCACCGAATTCTCCACTTTCTCCTTACGCTACATTACTGAAAAACGCATCAATGGGCTCTGAGAAAATTACAGGAAGCTCAGAAATAACTGAAACGGCAAATGACGTTAAGGTATATCCTAATCCGGTAAAATCTGGTGAAAACCTTATGATTACAGCTGCAGAAGAAGGGGTGTATACATTGTTCTCAGCACAGGGACAAGTAGTTAAGTCTGATAAATTCACGGCGCGTACAGGTATTAATACCTCTTCATTGCCTACAGGAATCTATATCATTAAGATCGAAACTAAATCAACTGTAAAATCTTACAAGGTTATTGTAAAATAATTATAAAACTTTTTAGTGTTAATAAGGGCTGCTCATTGATGGGCAGCCTTTTTTTATGATAGGTAATAGATTTTGAAAATATATTTTAATATTTTTCAAAAACTAATCATTATATATTAATATTTTTGCAAAAAAATAATAAGAAATTATTAATTTTAATATTAAATATTGATGTAAAAAATATGAATTTAAACTATTTTGTCTTATCTGGGAATCGGAATTTTTCGATTCAAAAGAAACTGGTCTTTGCAATAGGACTTTTTTCAATCTTCCATTTGAGGGCACAAAATGCTTCTTTGGAAATGACTGACGGGGATGGGAATCCTACGGCGAATGTTACCAATTCGGTAGGAACTACTACAATCAGGCTTAGGAACAATACCAATAACCCTACAGGGAATACTTTTGCTACCTATGCAAATCCTACCCCATTGAATGTTACCTATACTTTGAGTAATCAGCAATATACACAGGCAAATTTTGCAGGGTATAATGGAGCTGTTCTCATGGGATATCCAGGTGAACCTGTTTTAACATTAATGAATTCTTTTGGAAATACCACTGTTAGTACTCCTTTTACGAGTAGTGGTGCACTGGTAGGGAATGGGATTGATATTACTGTTAACAGAGCGATTAATCTTTTCACTAATGTTCAACCATTAAGCGCGGCCACTAGGGCAACAAATCAAAGGTGGCAGATGGCAGATATGACCATTACTTTTAGCAGGCCGGTGAATAATCCATATTTACAGGTTAATGCATTAGGTGGAACATCTAACGGACAAAACTATACTGCTGAGTTTGATTATTTATCATCTAATGTTCCGGTAACCTTTTCTAAAATTTCCGGATCAGCGCTTTTAAATGTTACTTCAACGCAGATACTGAATTCTGCAACGACTCCGGATGGTGCAGTAGCAAACGTTTCCAGAGGTACAGTGCTTGTTTCTGGAACAGGAATCACAACGCTTACATTGAGGGTATATACCCGAGGTGGAACAGCCAATACCGGAACGAACTGGCACGGGACAACCAATACCGCAGGAGATGGATACATGCTTGGGTTTACAGTACAGGAATCCAACTTAAGAGTAACGAAAACTGTAAATAATGTATCTCCGGTGGCTGGTAATAATGTTGTGTTTACTGTAACCGCTACTAATAACGGAGCTTCTAATAATACAGGGGTGCTGGTAAATGATCTGCTTCCTGCAGGATTGACATTTGTGAGTGCTACACCGTCTGTAGGTACATATAATAGCTCTACGGGAGCTTGGACAATTGGAGGACTGAGTTCGGGAGCAAGTGCAACGCTTACAATGACAGCTACTGTGAGTGCGGCTGGAAGTTATTTGAATACAGCAACCATTACCGGGGATTTAAATGATCCTGATACTGCAGATAATACAGCTAGTGTAAGAGTAACGACTTCAGATAAGGATGGAGATGGAATAGGAAACTCTTCCGATTTGGATGATGATAATGATGGTATTCTTGATAATGTCGAATGCCCCGGAAATGATATTGTAACAAATGGGACCTTTACAGGAAATGCTAATGGCTGGACATTAGCCCCAGAATGGGTGTCAAGCGGAACAGACATTAATATTAGTACAGATAACGTTTCCAATAAAGATGCTAATCAGACTTTAAATAACTTAACGAATACCAATAATTTTATTCCTATTACACTTACGTTAGGAGCGCAGGATGGAAATAATGCTTCCGGATCCACAGCAAGCTTGCAGATACTGCTAAATGGTACTCTTTATGCAACAATTAGTAATGGCACAACGAGAAGTACTACCGTGAATAATGTTACCATTGTATTGAGTAATGGAGCTACTTCTAGCTTTGTACCTTTCACAACTGCTAATCAAAGCGGATATACTAACCATACATTTACCTTGAATGTTCCTAATAGTCCTATTCCGGATACTGCTACACTTATTTTCAGATCTACTAATGGACTTGATGACTGGTCTTTGGATAATATCTCAGTCTTAGCGTTTACTTGTGATACCGATGGAGACGGGATATTTAATCACCTGGATTTGGACTCTGATAATGATGGCTGTTTTGATTCTCTTGAGGGGGATGAAAATGTGAAGCTGCAGCAGATCAATGCAAATGGATCAATACCTGGAGCTGTAGACGCTCAAGGGGTTCCTGCTTTAGTTAATAATGGTGGAGCAGCGGATATCGGTGGAGACCAAGGGCAAGGTCTTGGATCTTCTCAAAATGCTGCTGTTAATGCTTGTCTTTGCTATAAACCGTCAGTAACTTCTGGAACAAGTCTGAATACAAACCAAGGAATTACAGCTCTGAATAGAGCAGGAGCAGGTGGTGCAAATTGGCCTATGGTGAGAAAAGGAGGATGGATGGCATTGGAAGCTAAAACTAAAGGATTTGTTTTGAACAGGCTTACTACACCTCAGATTGTTCTGATCCCCGCAGCTAACCTGGTGGAAGGAATGATGATCTATAATATAACGCTTGACTGTCTTCAGGTGAATACGGATGGGACACCGTCCGGCTGGAAATGTTTTAATACACAAACTTGTCCTGATGTTAACTAATAAATTGAAAATTATGAAAAATAGTATAGTAATCAGTTTTGTTTTATTTTCTTTCTTTATCAATGCACAGGTTGCTATTGGGAAAACCGCAGTTGCTTCTCCATCAGTATCTCTTGATTTTGGAACAGGTAACAGAGGCTTGATTTTACCATGGGTGACCAATGTAGCTTCTGTTACAGGAGTAGTTAATGGAACGATGGCTTATGATCTTGCTGATAAAAAAGTAAAGGTAAAATATGCTTCAGGCTGGAAAGATCTTACTGTAAATACATCCGGAACAACGGTTGATCCTGTCACAAGCGTAGATGGTGTGACCATTCAAAATTCGGCAACTGAAAGTTCTACAGCAAAAGTGGGCATAGGAACATTAACGTCAACCCCGGGAGTTCTGGTATTGGAAGATACTAATAAAGCGATGGTTCTTCCTAAAGTTGCTAATCCTCAGACTACTATTATCAATCCTTCACCAGGAATGGTAGTTTATGATACAGCAACAAAGCTTTTGGCTGTTTTCAATGGAAGTAATTGGACTTTCTGGAAACCATAATGTTTATTTAAACAAAAAATAATATTTAACCACTTCATTTTGAAGTGGTTTTCATTTGTTATTATAGATAATTTTATGTATCTTTGCACCTCTTTTGGCGCGAAAATTTGTATATAAATTTATAAAATATTGAAAATCAACTCTTTCATTGTGTAAAAACATGGAAGGGGTTTCGTGTTTATAGATATTGCAGGTAATATAGCCTCAAAAGTAAATAAAAGTATTTTGCATTACACTGTGAAAAGATATACCAGTGTTGCAGTTAGGAATCAGTTAAAAGACTTAAAGAACATAAAATAAAGAACAAAGACCGATAATTGCGCCAAAATTTTCTTCCCTTTTTCTTTTTTTATTACTCTTTTTTCCCTTTTTCTCTCCTGATATTTTTTAATGAATCAAAATATTTTTTAACCCTTTCTTAAAAGTTTTATGAGTAAAACAAAATCAACAACTCAAGGAAATCCGAGAATTAATTTCTCATCAGCGAAAGGAAAAATCATCACTCCAGACTTCTTGGATATCCAAATCGAGTCTTTCAGAGAATTTTTCCAGCTTGATACACTTCCTGAAGCCAGAAAGACAGAAGCTCTTTACAAGACTTTCCAAGAGAATTTCCCAATTACGGATTCAAGAAACCAATTCGTATTAGAATTCTTAGACTATCTGGTAGATTCTCCACGTTATTCAATCGATGAATGTGTGGAAAGAGGACTTACTTATTCAGTTCCTCTAAAAGCAAGACTTAAATTATATTGTACTGACCCGGAACACGAAGATTTCCAAACTGTGGTTCAGGATGTATATTTAGGTCCGGTTCCTTATATGACGCCAAGTGGATCTTTCATCATCAATGGTGCAGAAAGAGTTATCGTTACGCAGCTTCACCGTTCACCTGGTGTATTCTTCGGACAAACTTACCACGCTAACGGAACCAAACTTTACTATTCAAGAATTATCCCTTTCAAAGGATCTTGGATGGAATTTACAACGGATATCAACAGCGTAATGTACGCGTATATCGACCGTAAGAAAAAATTACCATTAACAACTTTATTAAGAGCTATCGGTTACGAATCTGACAAGGATATCCTTCAGATCTTCGACCTTGCTGAAGAAGTGAAAGTTTCTAAAGCTGCCCTTAAAAAAGTAGAAGGGAGAACATTGGCTGCGAGAGTATTGAACACTTGGTTCGAAGATTTCGTAGACGAAGATACAGGTGAAGTAGTTTCTATTGAAAGAAACGAAATCATCTTAGATAGAGAAACTATTCTTGAAAAAGAACACTTAGATCTTATCTTGGATGCTGGTGTGAAGTCTATCTTGATTCACAAAGAAAACAGCAATGAATTCTCTATCATTCAGAATACATTACAAAAAGACCCTACTAACTCTGAAAAAGAAGCAGTAGAGTATATTTATCGTCAGTTAAGAAATGCAGATCCACCAGATGAGGAAACAGCAAGAGGAATCATTGAAAAATTATTCTTCTCTGAGCAGAGATACTCTTTAGGTGAAGTAGGACGTTACAGATTGAACAAGAAGTTAAGTCTAAACATCCCAACTACAACTGAAGTTCTTACAAAAGAAGATATCATTGCAATTGTAAGACACTTAATTGAGTTAGTAAACTCAAAAACTGATGTAGATGATATTGACCACTTATCAAACAGAAGAATTAAAACTGTTGGTGAGCAATTAGCAGGACAATTCGGTGTAGGTCTTTCAAGAATTGCAAGAACAATCAAGGAAAGAATGAACGTTAGAGATAACGAAATCTTTACTCCACTTGACCTTGTAAATGCAAAGACTTTAACATCTGTAATTAACTCGTTCTTTGGTACCAACCAGCTTTCTCAGTTCATGGACCAAACCAACCCATTATCAGAAATCACGCACAAGCGTAGACTTTCTGCACTAGGGCCTGGTGGTTTATCAAGAGAAAGAGCAGGTTTCGAGGTTCGTGACGTTCACCATACTCACTACGGAAGAATTTGTCCGATTGAAACTCCGGAAGGACCAAACATCGGTTTGATTTCATCTTTAGGTATTTATGCTAAAATCAACAGACTAGGTTTCATCGAAACTCCATATAGAAAAGTAGAAGACAGTAAGATTAATCTTAATGCTGACCCTATTTATCTTAATGCAGAAGACGAAGAAGACAAAGTAATTGCTCAGGCAAACGTTGAATTGAGTGATAATGGTGATTTCTTAACAGACAGAATTATTGCTAGATTGGATGGTGACTACCCTGTAGTTGAGCCATCTCAGGTTAACCTTATTGATGTTGCACCAAACCAGATTTCTGGTATTTCTGCTTCATTAATTCCGTTCCTAGAGCATGATGATGCGAACCGTGCATTGATGGGATCTAACATGATGCGTCAGGCCGTTCCTCTATTGAAGCCACAAGCTCCAATTGTTGGTACTGGGCTTGAGCAACAAGTTGCAAGAGATTCAAGAATTTTGATCAATGCTGAAGGTACAGGTACTGTAGAGTACGTAGATGCTGACAAGATCACTATTAAATATGAAAGAAGCGATGACGAAGATTTAGTACAATTCGAGTCTGCTACTAAAACATATAAACTTACTAAGTTTAGAAAAACTAACCAGAGTACAACAATCACACTAAGACCAAACGTAAGAGTAGGTGATGTAGTGGAGAAAGGACAAGTACTTTGTGACGGTTATGCTACTGAAAAAGGAGAATTGGCTCTTGGTAGAAACTTAGTGGTAGCGTTCATGCCTTGGAAAGGATACAACTTCGAGGATGCAATCGTAATCAACGAAAAAGTTGTACGTGAAGACTGGTTTACTTCAATCCACGTGGATGAGTATTCTCTTGAAGTTCGTGATACCAAATTAGGTATGGAAGAATTGACAGCAGATATTCCAAACGTTTCTGAAGAAGCTACTAAAGATCTTGACGAGAACGGTATGATCAGAATTGGTGCTGAAGTGAAGCCTGGAGATATCATGATTGGTAAAATTACTCCAAAAGGTGAATCTGACCCAACTCCTGAAGAAAAACTTCTTAGAGCAATCTTCGGTGATAAAGCTGGTGATGTAAAAGATGCATCATTAAAAGCAGATTCTTCATTAAGAGGAGTTGTTATCAACAAGAAATTGTTCTCTAGAAACATCAAAGACAAAAAGAAAAGAACTGAAGAAAAACTTAGACTTGAAGAAATTGAAAACACTTACAAGGCTAAATTTGATGAGTTAAGAAATACTTTAATTGAAAAATTAAATACACTGGTAAGCGGTAAAACTTCTCAAGGGGTACAAAATGACCTTGATGAGGAAATTATCGGTAAAGGGGTAAAATTCACTCACAAATTATTGACTTCAGTTGAAGATTATGTAAACGTTAGTGGTGCAGACTGGACAGTAGACGCTGATAAGAATGAATTGATCAAACAATTGATTCACAATTACAAAATCAAATATAATGACATCCAGGGAGTTAAAAACCGTGAGAAATTTGCAATTTCAATCGGAGACGAGCTTCCAGCAGGTATCATGAAGTTGGCTAAAGTTTACATCGCTAAGAAACGTAAACTGAATGTAGGAGATAAAATGGCAGGACGTCACGGTAACAAAGGTATCGTTTCAAGAATCGTTCGTGAAGAAGATATGCCGTTCCTAGAAGATGGAACACCAGTAGATATCGTATTGAATCCACTAGGGGTACCTTCTCGTATGAACATCGGTCAGATCTATGAAACAGTTCTTGGATGGGCTGGTCAGAAGCTGGGTATGAAGTTCGCTACGCCAATCTTTGACGGGGCAACTCTTGATCAGATTACTGAATATACAGAGAAAGCGGGTCTTCCTAAATTCGGTCACACTCACCTTTATGATGGTGGTACCGGAGAAAGATTTACTCAGGCTGCAACTGTAGGTATCATTTACATGTTGAAACTAGGACACATGGTTGATGACAAAATGCACGCACGTTCTATTGGACCTTACTCATTGATTACTCAGCAGCCGTTAGGAGGTAAAGCTCAGTTCGGTGGTCAGAGATTCGGAGAGATGGAGGTTTGGGCACTTGAAGCATTCGGTGCATCAAACATCTTGAGAGAAATCTTGACTGTGAAGTCAGATGACGTGATTGGTAGAGCGAAAACTTATGAAGCAATTGCTAAGGGTGAATCTATGCCTGAACCAGGTATTCCAGAATCATTCAACGTATTACTTCACGAGTTACAAGGACTTGGACTTGACGTAAGACTTGAGGAATAATTTTAAATTTTGAATGTCGAGTTCTGAATCAGTTCAGAATTTTATAATCCAAAATTTATAATCCAAAATCTAAAATCTAAAAAATGTCAAATAAAAATAAATCAAGTAGATTTAATAAAATAACCATCGGTTTAGCTTCACCGGAGTCTATTTTACAAGACTCAAGAGGGGAGGTTTTAAAGCCGGAAACTATTAACTACAGAACGCACAAACCTGAGAGAGACGGGTTGTTCTGTGAAAAAATCTTCGGTCCGGTAAAGGATTACGAATGTGCTTGTGGTAAGTACAAGAGAATTCGTTACAAAGGGATCGTTTGTGACCGTTGTGGTGTAGAGGTTACGGAGAAAAAAGTAAGAAGAGAGAGAATTGGACATATCAATTTGGTAGTTCCTATCGCTCACATCTGGTATTTCCGTTCTTTACCAAACAAAATCGGTTACCTTTTAGGAATTCCTTCTAAGAAATTAGATATGATCATCTACTACGAAAGATATGTAGTGATTCAACAAGGTATTGCTAAGAAATTAGACGGTTCTGATTTTGAAAATATGGAATTCCTTACAGAAGAAGAGTACCTTGACATCATGGAGACTCTTCCTGTAGAAAACCAGTATCTTGATGATTCTGATCCAAACAAATTCATCGCCAGAATGGGTGCTGAAGCTGTAGAAGATCTATTAAAAAGAATTGATCTTGATTCATTGTCTTTCGACTTAAGACACAAAGCTCACAATGAAGGTTCTAAACAAAGAAGAACTGAAGCTCTAAAAAGATTGAACGTTGTAGAAGCATTAAGAGGTGCTAATACAAGAATGATCAACAGACCAGAGTGGATGATCATGCGTGTACTTCCTGTTATCCCACCAGAATTAAGACCATTAGTTCCATTGGATGGAGGACGTTTTGCAACTTCTGACTTAAATGACCTTTATAGAAGAGTTATCATCAGAAATAACCGTTTGAAGAGATTATTGGAGATCAAAGCTCCTGAAGTAATCTTAAGAAACGAGAAGCGTATGCTTCAGGAATCAGTAGATTCATTATTTGATAATACAAGAAAATCTTCTGCAGTAAAATCTGAATCAAACAGACCATTGAAATCACTTTCTGATTCATTGAAAGGTAAGCAAGGTCGTTTCCGTCAGAACTTACTAGGAAAAAGGGTAGATTACTCTGCGCGTTCCGTAATTGTTGTAGGTCCAAACTTGCAGCTTCACGAATGTGGTATTCCTAAAGATATGGCAGCTGAGCTTTACAAACCGTTTATCATTAGAAAACTAATTGAAAGAGGGATTGTAAAAACAGTAAAATCTGCAAAGAGAATTATTGATAGAAAAGAACCAGTAGTTTATGATATCCTAGAAAACGTGATGAAAGGTCACCCTGTTCTACTGAACAGAGCACCTACGCTTCACAGATTGGGTATTCAGGCTTTCCAACCTAAGATGATCGAGGGTAAAGCAATCCAACTACACCCGTTAGTAACAACAGCATTCAACGCCGATTTCGATGGTGACCAGATGGCGGTACACTTACCGTTAGGACCAGAAGCAATCCTTGAAGCTCAGTTATTGATGTTAGGTTCTCAAAACATCTTGAACCCTGCAAACGGTTCTCCAATTACAGTACCTTCTCAGGACATGGTTCTTGGTCTTTATTTCATGACTAAAGAATTAAGCTCTACAGAAGATATGAAAGTAAAAGGTGAAGGGCTTGCATTCTATTCTCCTGAGGAAGCGGAAATCGCTTATGCTGAAGGTAGAGTTTCTTTAAATGCTAAGGTAAGATGTAGATTACCTATTAAAGAAGATGGAGTAATAGTAACAAGATTGATCGAAACTTCTGTAGGTAGAATCTTATTCAACCAGATTGTACCTAAACAATCAGGATATATCAATGAGCTTTTGACTAAAAAGTCATTGAGAAATGTTATCGGTAAGATCCTTGCTGATACGGATTTCCCTACAACTGTGAAGTTCCTTGATGCAATGAAAGACTTAGGGTATTCTAACGCATTCAAAGGAGGTCTTTCATTCTCACTTGGGGATATTGTAGTTCCTGTTGAGAAGAAGCAGATGATTGCTACTTCAATTGAAACTGTAGACGAAATTAGAGCCAACTATAACATGGGTCTAATTACCGATACAGAACGTTATAACCAGGTAATCGACGTTTGGACAAACACCAACGCAGGATTAACTGAAATGATCATGAGCAGAATGAAAACTGACCAAGGTGGTTTCAACTCTGTATATATGATGCTTGACTCTGGAGCGAGGGGTTCTAAAGAACAGATCCGTCAGTTATCAGGGATGAGAGGTTTGATGGCAAAACCGCAAAAAGCTGGTTCTACCGGAGCGGAAATCATCGAAAACCCGATCCTTGCAAACTTTAAGGAAGGTCTTTCGATTCTAGAGTACTTTATCTCTACCCACGGTGCTCGTAAGGGTCTTGCGGATACCGCTCTTAAGACAGCCGATGCTGGTTACTTAACGAGAAGATTGGTAGACGTTGCACAGGATGTTATCGTTACAGAAGATGACTGTGGAACTCTAAGAGGTACAGAAGTTACTGCACTTAAGAAAAATGATGAGATTGTTGAAAGAATCTCTGAAAGAATCTTAGGTAGAGTATCTCTTCATAATATTTACGATCCTGAAACTGACGAGCTAATTGCTAGTGCAGATCAGGTGATTATCGAAGCATTGGCGAAAAGAATCGAAGAAGCAGGATTAGAAGCTGTGGAGGTTCGTTCACCATTAACTTGTGAAGCTAAGAAAGGTATCTGTGCGAAATGTTACGGTAGAAACTTAGCAACAGGTAAAGTAATCCACATGGGTGAAGCAGTAGGTGTAATTGCAGCACAATCAATTGGGGAACCAGGTACTCAGCTTACGTTGAGAACTTTCCACCAAGGGGGTACTGCAGGTAACGTTTCTGAAAACCCATCTATCGTAGCTAGAAGAGATGGTATCGTTGAAATGGATGAAGTAAGAACAATTACTTCTGAAGATGAAAACGGTAATACAGCTGAGGTTGTTGTTTCTCGTTCAACAGAATTTAGATTAGTTGCTGCTGAGTCTAAGACTCCATTAATGGTAGCTAACGTACCTTACGGATCTATATTAGCTGTAAAACCAGGTGATAAAGTGAAGAAAGGAGATGTTATCTGTAGATGGGATCCGTATAACGCGGTTATCATTGCTGAAACTTCAGGTAAGGTAGAATACGAAGATATTATTCAGGGTATTTCATTCCAACTTGAAATTGACGAACAAACAGGATTCGAAGAGAAAGTAATCTCTGAATCTAGAAATAAGAAAGCCGTACCTACATTGAAGGTGGTAGATTCTAAAGGTGTTGAGCAGAAAGCATACAACTTACCGGTAGGAGCCCACTTAATGGTAAACGATGGTGAAAAAATTAAGGCTGGTAAAGTCTTAATCAAAATCCCAAGAAAATCTGCAAAAGCAGGGGATATCACCGGAGGTCTTCCGAGAGTTACCGAATTATTCGAAGCAAGAAACCCATCAAACCCAGCGGTTGTTACTGAAATCGACGGGGTAGTTTCTTACGGAAAAATCAAGAGAGGTAACCGTGAACTTATTGTTGAAGCTAAAACTGGAGAAAGAAAAATTTACTTAGTAAAACTTTCTAACCAGATCTTGGTTCAGGAGAATGACTTCGTAAGAGCTGGTTCTCCACTTTCTGACGGTTCTATTACACCGGACGATATCCTAAGAATTAAAGGCCCAACTGCGGTTCAGGAATACTTAGTAAATGAGATTCAGGAAGTTTACCGTCTACAAGGGGTAAAAATCGACGACAAGCACTTCGAAATCATCGTAAGACAGATGATGACAAAAGTATCTATCGTAGATGGAGGTGATACTCAATTCCTTGAGGGAGCTCTTGAACATAAGTTTGATTTCTTGGAAGAAAACAACAGAGTATTCGGTCTTAAGGTAGTTGTAGAAGCTGGTGATTCTAAAGAATTCAGCCCAGGTCAGATGATTACTGCAAGAGAACTAAGAGATGAGAACTCTAAACTGAGACGTGAAGATCAAAACTTGGTAGAAGTAAGAGAAGCACTTCCTGCTACTGCAACTCCTGTATTACAAGGTATTACAAGAGCCGCTCTTCAAACTAAGTCGTTCATGTCTGCAGCATCATTCCAGGAAACAACTAAGGTGCTTAATGAAGCAGCTGTTGCTGGTAAAGTAGACGCGCTTGGTGGTCTTAAAGAAAATGTAATTGTAGGTCACAGAATTCCTGCAGGTACAGGTCTTAAAGAGTATCAGAATGTTATCGTAGGTTCTAAGAAAGAATTCGAAGACCTTAACTAAAATTAATGATTTGAAATTTGGGATTTGAATTTATTTTTATATTTTCACAATCTCAAATTTCGAATTTTAAAAACATAATTTATAACAATGGACAACAATCAAAATCCACAAGACGGAAACATCAACATCGAATTAAACGAAATGGTAGCTGCTGGTATCTATGCTAACCTAGCTTTAGTAAACCACTCTCCATCTGAATTTGTAGTAGACTTTATTCAGTTGATGCCAGGTGTTCAGCAAGCTAAAGTAAGATCAAGAGTAATTCTTGCTCCACTTCATGCTAAAAGAGTATTAAACGCTCTTCAACAGAACATCGCTAACTACGAGCAACAGTTCGGAGAAATTAAAGAAGTTGAGCCTTTCGTATTAGGAGGAAACAACGTACAAGCTTAAGATTTCTCTTACAATAAAATAGAATACCTCGGTTTTACCGGGGTATTTTTTTTGCCTTACCTGAAAAAATAGTAATTCTTTTAAATGTTAAAATTGTTTTATTGAATTGTTAATAATATTTAATAAAATAAAAATATACCTTATCGATATTTCATTTTTATATATTTGTTTTCAGAAAAAGTAGAAAATATTGATATGGTTAATAGTTCATTTATCTTAAGTAAATTTGGTTTTTTAGGAAATGATTTCTTAAACGCACTTCAGCAGCATGCTATTATTACAGATATAAAAGCCAAGACTGAAATAATAAGAGAAGGTCAGAAAAATAAATACGTTCCCTTTTTAGTTAAAGGATCCATAAAAGTTTTTACCCTCAACGATGGAAGAGAGCTAATTTACTACTACATCAAAGAAAATGATAGCTGCCTTATGACCTTTTCATCTATTTTTACGGATTATATAAGCCGAGTATATGCCATTGCTGAAGAAGACTCTGAAGCCCTGTTAATCCCCATTTCTATAATGAATGATTGGTTGATCAGATTTCCAGAGATCAATAAATTATTCTATCGCGAATATGACAGACGTTTCTCCGAAGTCATGAGTATGGTAAATGATGCCGTTTTCCACAGATTGGATAAAAGGGTGTTAAATTATATCAAGCAACAAATCTCCCTTACCGGAAACAATCCTATAAAAATTACACATCGCGAAATAGCCAATAATCTTGGGACTTCCAGAGAAGTAGTAAGCAGAGTATTAAAAAAAATAGAAAGTGATGGTGACATTTCACAAACAAAAGAAGGAATAAAAGTCATTGTAAATGAAAAAGTTAGATTAATCTAATTTGAATTGTTTTAAAAGTTTTTGTTTTATGATTGATAAAAACAATTCCATTGGTGACTTTTATCACATACTTTTGAATTAATAACTCTATAAGTTTGTCATAATATAATTTAATTCAAAATTGTTTATGACAAAAGCTCTCTTATTTTTGTCAATATTTTCATCAGGTCTTGCCTTTGCACAGGAAGATCTGCTGAAAGATATTGATACCATTACAACCAATACGGATACCTCACAACCAGCCTTTAAGGCATTGCAGATTGTTACCGGGCAATCTACTAAACTTGCAGCAAAGAAAGAATGGTATATGATTGTTGCGCATCGATTTGGTGATGTAAGTGCAGGATTTAAAGACTTTTTCGGACTTGATAATGCCTCTACCAAATTGGGGGTCATTTATGGTATTTCAGACGGTCTATCGGTAAGCCTGTCCAGAGAAACAAATATGAAAACCTTTGAGGGCGCTGCAAAGTACAGATTAATCAGGCAAGATGAAAATTTTCCAGTTGATATTGTAGGGTACAATGTAATGGGGGTGAATACTGAAATAGATAAAGATACTTATCCACATCTTAGGTTCAGCGATAGGCTTTCTTATCTTACGCAGGCTTTAATTTCCAGAAGATTTAATGATAAATTTTCATTGCAGCTTACCCCATCATATGTTCATAAAAACCTTTACGAGCCAACTATTGAAGATAAGAACCAGTTTTTGGCAGGCGTAGGAGGACGCTATAAAATTTCAAAAAGAGTTTCTGTAAATGCAGAATATTTTGTGAATTTCGATAATCACAGTTTCTATAAAAACCCATTATCATTAGGGGTGGATGTAGAAACAGGGGGACATGTTTTCCAGCTTTTATTTACGAACTCCCAGATCAATTCAGATATAGGGTATCTTACAAATGCATCAGGAAACTGGGGGAAAGGACATATTTTCTTTGGGTTTAATCTTTATAGAGTTTTTTAAATATGAAAAAGTTAATATACCTACTTACAATATCTTCTGGATTGATAATCATTGCTTGTGAGAGCAGAACTTACGAAGAAATATCAGAGAATACTCCTATCATATTGCCGGTAAAATATACATCAGACATAAAACCAATAATGGATAACAGTTGTAATGGCTGTCATTCTGCAGGAAGCTTTAAACCACTCGTTACTTATGATCAGGTGAAAAATAATATTGAAGGAATTCTGGATAGGATTCAGAGGCCAAATGGTGATCCTCTAAAAATGCCTAAAGGAGGCTCATTCTCTGCAACCCAGATCAATATTTTCATTAAATGGAAAGCTGACGGATTAACTGAAAATTAAAAAAATTTGATATGAAAAAAATAGCACTACTTAGCGTTTCCTTACTTTTTGCCGGTTACGCTTCAGCACAGAAATACAGTTCCAAAACAGGTAAAATAATTTTTGAGGCCTCAGTACCTCTGTTTGAAGATATTTTTGCGCAGGATGATAATAACCTTGTGATCCTCAATACCGATAATGGAGAAATGGCTTCCGTTTCCGCAGTTAAAAATTTTCGGTTTAAAACCAAATTAATGGAAGAGCACTTCAATGAAAGCTATGCAGAAACTTCAAAATATCCGAAAGCTACTTTTAAAGGAAAAATTACAGGTTTTGATAAAGCGAAGATTACAGCCAGTCCTCAGAAATATACCGTTCAGGGAACATTGAATTTTCATGGAGTGGATAAAGCAGTTATATCCACAGCAGCCATTTATACCAAAGACGGAAAGATCTATATGCAAGGCAATTTTGTGGCAAAACCTGTAGATTATAAAGTAACGATTCCTAAGATGGTTACTAAAAAAATCGCTGAAAATGTAAATGTTGAATATAACTATACATTGATAAAATCATGAAAAACTTGATTTTAGTGGTAAGTCTATTTCTGAGTTCTCTGTTGTTTGCTCAGGAGAAAGTAAAATCAATATTCGATATTGCCAGAAGCGGAACAGTATCAGAAGTAAAAGATTTGATGAAACAAAACCCGGATATTATCAACCAAACCAATGAGGGAGGATTCTCACCCCTTATTTTGGCTTGTTATAGAGGGAATGTAGAAGTTGGCGAATTTCTGATAGACCATGTAAAGGATGTAAACTATAAAAGTAAAGAGGGAACAGCCTTGGCTGGTCTCTCAGTAAAGTATAACAAGAAATTGGTAGAGGGCTTATTGAAGAAAAATGCCAATCCCAATATTGCCGATGATACGGGTTCTACCCCTCTTTTTTGGGCGGTAAAGCTGGGTAACAAAGAATTGGTTGAATTACTGCTTAAATACAAAGCAGATAAAACAATCAAAGACTCAATGGGGGTGACCCCTTTTGAATATGCCTTAAAAACAGACAACAAAGAAATCATTAGCCTTTTAAAAAATTGATATGAAAAAACTTTTACTAACATTCAGTATGGTCCTTGCGAACTTTGCCTGGGCCCAGTTTTCATCAGGAACAGTATCTCTTTCGGCTACTGCAATGACGGTGAAATTAGACACTAACCCTACAGGAGCAACGATTACAGTGACAGGAGACAGCAATTCAATGCTGGGAATTGGTTTTGGAAGTGTAGGGATGGCTACAGGTTCCGATGGATTTATATATAATTCCTCTTCCAACAGAGACTATACATTTCCCGGTCCTATGATGCCTCCTACTATTGACCCATCACAGGATTGGACGGAAACCTCCAATACAGTATCAGGAAGTATAAGAACCGTAGTGGCTACAAGATCTCTATCCGGAAGTGCAGGAGACTTTGCTATCTCCAATGCAGCAGGAGCTATTAATATCTTTTATGCAAGGAAAACAGGTACCGGCATAGGATACCATGATGCAGGAAGAGGGTATGCAACTTTAACAATGGCGGCAACCACTTTATCAACAAACGAAATTGCTGCTGCTGGCAAGAAAGTGAATTTTTATCCTAATCCGGCGAAGACAACCGTAAGCCTTAAAAATTTTGATAAGATAAAATCCATTGATATTTATGAAGCTACTGGTAGAAAAGTAAGATCAATAGAACCTGATCAGCAAAATATTAATGTTGAAGACCTGAAATCAGGAATCTATTATTTTGAAATCAGATTGAAAGACGGAAGCCTGTCCTACGAAAAACTGATCAAAGAATAATTAAAAAGAACACAATCGAAATATTTAGAATAATACCTCTGCTTTTTCAGAGGTATTATCATTTTTATATTCTTGTGAAATGATGAAAATGCTTAGTCCTAGGGGATTTCTTGAATTTTCATATATTTGTTTATTAACCAGATATCCCTGAAAATTGCCTTTGAAAACTACAATCTGCATTCAATAATAGACGTTTAACGTTGAAAAATATTTTGATAGGGAATGGTGATTTGTAAATGAATAATTTTTTAAATAAAGATCAATGGAATTTAAAACCTTAAAGAATTTTGATGTAGAGGAACTGTTATCAGTATTCAATCTTTCCTTTTCAGATTATGTTGTTCCCTTTCATCTGACGAGGGAATTGCTAAACTTTAAAATAGCCACTGAAAAAATAGACCTGAGCTTATCTGTGGGAGCATTTGAAGATGACAAACTGGTGGGATTTATTCTTCAGGCAGAAAAAATGGAAAATGGAGAGGGAATGGTTTACAATGCCGGAACGGGAGTTGTTCCTGAGGCAAGAGGAAAGGGATTGGTGAGAAAAATGTATGACTTTATAATACCGGTTCTAAAGGAAAGAAATAGTAATACTTTAGTTTTGGAAGTGATTGATGAAAACCAAAAGGCAATCAGGGCATATGAAAATCTTGGGTTTACCATTGTCAGAAAATTACTTTGTTTTAATGGAAATATTAGTTCAATAGAGAATAATTCAGAAATTATTATTAAAGAATTGACGGATTTTCAATGGGAAAAATTCCGTTCATTCCAGGATATTGAACCATCATGGCAGGGATCTGATTTTGTACTTAAAGACATGAAAAAAGATTGTACAATTCTGGGTGCATTTAAGGGAGAAAAACTCGTAGGATATACTATTTATAATTCCATCGTAAGAAAAATATATCAAGTTGCAGTTGATAAAAACCATAGAAAGCAAGGGATCGCCGCTATGCTTTTTGATGCTATTAAGAATAACATCAACGGGCAGACAGTTTCGCTAAATAACGTAGATGAAATTTCTGTGGATACCAGTAGTTTTTTAAACAAAATGGGGCTTGAAAATAAGGTGTCGCAATTTGAAATGAAACGAGAGATCTGATAAGAATTCAAAAATAACAGGTTTTAATATACTTTTAATCTTCTAAACTTTTCAGGGAGCAGTAGAGAATGTAACTTTGTCAAAAATTTTAATAATGAAGCGAGGAATACATTTTTTACTGCTGTTTATTTCCTTAACGGCTTTTGCTCAGCAAGTAAATATTGATACGGCTCAGGTAGTCATTCCTGAGAGACAAAACAGTCCGGAAACCCAATCAAAACCCTATGTGATTATGATTTCTACAGATGGTTTCCGATATGATTATGCTAAAAAATACAATGCGGAAAACCTGTTGAAACTTTCCAATAGCGGAGTAAGAGCAGAAGCAATGATTCCGAGCTATCCCAGTATTACCTTTCCCAATCACTGGAGTCTGATCACCGGACTTTACCCATCTCATCATGGTTTAATTGATAACTTCTTTTACGATTATAAGAGAAAAGAAGCTTATGCTATGAGTAATAAAAAGAACGCAGAAGACGGAAGCTGGTATGGCGGAACTCCGCTTTGGGGATTGGCTGAAAAACAGGGAATGGTTTCTGCTTCATTAATGTGGGTAGGCTCTGCCAGTGATGCTGGTGGAATGAGACCAACATATTATTATCCATACCACGAAAAGTTTACCCCATCCGAAAAAGTAGAAAAAGTGGTAAACTGGCTTAAGCTGCCTGAAGACAAAAGACCACACTTTATCTCCCTATATTTCCCTGAAGTAGACGGAAGCGGACATCATTATGGCCCTGATGCGAAGGAAACAGAAACTGCTGTTCACCTTATTGATGAGGCAATAGGTAATCTAGTTCAGAAAGTGAATGATTTAGGATTAAAAAATGTCAACTTTGTTTTTGTTTCCGACCACGGAATGATTAAGGTTGATGGTGGAACTCCATTAGAAATTCCGGCTATCCTTTTTGATAAAAACAGATTTGATTTTTACAATTCCCAAACCCTTTTAAGAGTATATGTTAAAAATCAGGATGAGGTAAAATCTGTTTATAAAGAATTAAAGAAGAACAAAACAGATGACTACGAAGTTTATTTAGATAAAAAGCTTCCAAAATATCTGCATTTTGCAACAAGAGATGATCAATACAACAGAATAGGACAGATTCTTTTAATTCCAAAAGCTCCGAAGATTTTCCTTGAAAAAGGTAAGAAAACATCAGTAGGAAAGCATGGATACAACCCTAGATTGGTTCCAGAAATGAAGGCGACATTCTATGCATGGGGTCCAGAATTTAAAAATAATCTGGTTATTGATGAATTTGCCAATATTAATGTTTATCCATTGGTTGCTGAAATTTTAGGATTAAAAATTGACCAGCCTATTGATGGAAAAATAAAAGTATTGAAAGAAACTTTAAAAGAGGAAAAATAATTATAAAGTTGAGGTAAAAACAATAATATTATTTGTGAAAAAGCTTCGGCACACCAGAGGTGCGCCGAAACTGTTTTATAACTGACTTAGGAATTAAAAGCGTTTAAAAAATAAGTTTTGTGAACGTTAAGAAAATTCTACTGTTTGAAGCGTGGGGCTCAAATTTGATAATAAATTAATAGTGAATCCGCGCGAGTTTAGAATTTTTAGAGAACAAAAATTATTTTTAGCATTTTGATTCCAGTCTTGAACTTTTGTTTCTTTTGTTTCAAGACAAAAGAAATTAAAACTTAGAAGAAAACTCCTTTGCAAAATCTTCTAACTTAATACTTCCCGTAACAGGAGAACCATGTTCAATAAAGCCCTTTTGTACCACTCCGGTTCTCATTCCTAATCCCATTTCAACATATAACTCTGCCATATCTTTTGGAAGACCTGCCTGTATCATTCCGTTTAGTGCATCTTCATCAGAGAATTCCACCCAAGGCAATTCAGGCTTTTTTACAGAACTTCCCAAGACCTTTGCAAAATCAGACGCTTTTCGGGAGTCACTTACAATATATCGAATGTTTTTTCCTTGTTCATTTTTCACCAGCTCCTCAGCTGCAGCCTTGGCAATGTCAATAGGATGAACCACAGGAACTTCTATGTTTTCCGAATAATTCCCACCAATGATTCCTGCATTTTTAACTAATGGAATATCATTGAAGAAATTTGTATAAAAATATCCGGCTCTTAAAAATGTAAATGAGATGTTTTCTAACTCATTATAAATTTTTTCGATATGATAAAGCCCTTTAATAGGACCATTTTCTACAGGAGATTCAGCACCTACACTGCTTAGCATTACTGCTTTTTTTACATGAGCTTTTTGTAATGCTTCTGCATAGTTTTTTCCTACGGCTATTGTATTTTGAACAATGTTATCAGGGTTTATAGCAGGAGGGGTCATCACAAAGACAGCATCTGCTCCGTCAAAAGTTTGGGTTAAGAAATCAATATCTGTAATTGATCCGATAGCAGGCGTTGCTCCCAATGATTCAATATCGTGCTTTCTTGCTTCATTACTGCTGATTACGGTGATGTCATGCCCTTGTTCTACAAGTTGTTGGGCTAAAGGCTTGGCTACATTTCCTAGTGATCCTGTGATTATAATTTTCATATGTAAATTTTTTATTGTTTTTAATGATCATATGTAATCACTGCATATTGATGAGTATTTATCGATTCATCAAACAACAATGATTTTATAATAAATATTTTTTTATTTCCTAAGACAAAGTTATATTTGTACTTACTTTTATACAAGTACTTACCCTAAAGTATGTATCCTATGACAGCCATTAAAGAAAATTCAACCATTCAGGAAAACAGAAAAATAGTACAGGATTGCCCTGTAATGTATGTAATGGAGAGAATCGGTGGTTTTTGGAAACCCATTATTCTGTTTAACCTTTATTCAGGAGAAAAAAGATATAGTGAACTGAAAAGAGCAATTCCTGCAGTAACGGAAAAAATGTTAATTCAACATCTTAAGCAATTGGAAACAGACGGACTGGTGATCAGAACAGCAAAACCTGTAGTTCCACCACATGTTTCCTATAAATTGAGTGAAGCCGGAAATGAGCTGGCTCCCGTTATTGATGCCATGGCAGCGTGGGCATTTCAGGATATGGAAAGGAATGTACAATGTGAAAAGTAGAATGTATTGATAAAAAGATAGAGAGCTGAATATATTCAATAGAAAGAGGCTTTAGTCCGTTTTAAATAAATTAAAATAATTCCATTGGCTTTAGCCAAAACCTAAAAAATATAAACGAAAAAGACTCTCCAATCCGGAGAGCCTTTTATTTTTAATAAGTAACAGCAGTTTATAAAGATTGCATATCAATAACGAAACGATATCTCACGTCACTTTTCAGCATTCTCTCATAGGCTTCGTTAATTTCCTGCATCTTAATCATCTCAATTTCTGAAACAATATTATGCTCTCCGCAGAAATCCAATAATTCCTGAGTTTCTGCAATACCACCAATCACAGATCCGGCTACAGATTTTCTTCCCAAAATCATAGGAACAGTATTCAGCATAGGTTCCAGACCGCCTAAGTAACCCACAAGAACATGTGTTCCGTCGATATTTAGAGTGGTAACATAAGGGTTTACATCATGTACATAAGGAACCGTATCAATAATCAGATCAAATTTCCCTTTTACAGACTTCATTTGTGCTTCATCTGTAGAAATAATAACATGATCTGCTCCCAACTGTTTAGCATCCTCAGTTTTTCCCGGAGTTCTGGAGAATAAAGTAACTTCAGCGCCCAGCCCTTTTGCTAATTTAATAGCCATGTGGCCAAGACCTCCCAATCCAACTACAGCAACTTTAGAATCCGGTCCCACATTCCAGTGTCTCAAAGGTGACCATGTAGTGATACCTGCACAAAGAAGAGGTGCTACCGCAGCCGGATCAAGGTTTTCAGGAACTTTCAGTACGTGTTGAGAATCTACTACTACTTTTTGAGAATATCCCCCAAAAGTATGTCCCCCCAAGTGTTTGTCCTGTCCGTTATAAGTTCCGGTGAATCCATTCTCACAATATTGTTCCAAATCGTGTTGGCAGCTTCCGCAATGACCGCAAGAATCTACGATACATCCTACACCTGCAAGATCACCTACTTTAAACTTTGTTACATCACTTCCGATTTTTGTAATTCTTCCTACAATTTCATGTCCTGGAACAGCAGGGTAGATTGTTCCGCCCCAGTCGTTTCTTGCGGTATGAAGATCAGAGTGGCATACTCCGCAGTATAGAATTTCAATTTCTACATCCTTTGGGGTAACCTCTCTTCTTTCAATATTCATTTCTTTCAGATCTGCCGTGGTGGATTCTGCTCCATAGGCTTTTACTGTAAATGTGCTCATTTGATTATTTATTTTTAATTAAGTTTAAGTTATAAATTGTTGTATTCTTCATCCGTTACATGTTCCAGCCATTCCACAATTCCGTTTTGGGTATTGGGGTTGATGGCGATGTGTGTAAACTCACTGTCAGGAGCTGCACCATGCCAATGGATCACATTTGGAAGAATAGTAACCACATCTCCCGGATGTAAAACCTGTACCGGTTTGCCTTTCTCCTGATAAAAACCTGTTCCTGAAGTTACGATTAAAATCTGTCCGCCTCCATGAGTATGCCAGTTATTTCTGCACCCGGGTTCAAAAACTACATTTCCGATCTGGCAGTTCAGTTGATCTTCATTGGGTTTTATAATCTGAACCCAAGCTGTTCCTCCCGAAAAATATTCGGATGAAGCTTTTTCTCCCTTTGGAAAAATATTTTTATTAAAAGTTTCCATAACGATACAAAAATCGAAACTTTTTAGTAAACCGAACTTATACAGATTACCGAATTACTTACCAATTTTACAGGCATCATTTCAGTTACAAAGGAAAGTGGTAATTTTGAATAGTAATAAAAATATATTTCATGGAAAATCAGGAGGTTGAAATCTATAATAGTGTTTCAGAATACAATAAAATGGCCAATCAGGAAACCCTGCATCCGTTGGTAAGTGTCATAGATTTTTCCAAATCCGATCCTATCTGTCAGCACAAAAGAAAATTTGGGTTTTATACCGTTTTTCTGAAAGATGTGATGTGTGGAGACATGTTGTATGGGAAACATAGCTACGATTATCAGGAAGGAACGCTGGTTTTTATCGCTCCTGGACAGACCTATGGAATTTATAACAAAGATAAATATGTTCAACCTGTAGGTTCTGCATTAATTTTCCATCCTGATTTAATAAAAGGAACAAACTTAGGAAAGCATATCAAAGATTATAACTTCTTTTCCTACGATGTACATGAAGCGTTACACCTTTCTGAAAAAGAACGAGAAATTGTATTGGAATGCTTTAAAAATATCAGATTGGAGCTTGAACAAAACATTGATAAACACAGTAAGTCTTTAGTGGTAAATAATATTGAATTGTTTTTAAATTACTGTATGCGATTTTATGACCGTCAGTTCATCACAAGAGACCACATCAATCAGGGAGTAATCGGTAAATTTGAAAATCTTGTTGATGATTATTTAAAATCTGACAATCCTAAAAATATAGGCTTTCCAATGGTGAATTACTTTGCAGAAAAGCTCAATTTATCGGCCAATTATTTTGGAGACTTAATTAAAAAGGAATTGGGAATTTCCCCACAAGAATTTATCCACAATAAATTAATAGATGTAGCCAAAGAACAAATTCTGGATCAGGGAAAATCCATCAGTGAAATTTCCTATGATCTAGGTTTCAAGTATCCACAACACTTTACAAGGCTATTCAAAACAAAAGTGGGTATTTCTCCAAGCGAATACAAAGTCCTCAATTAAAGAACAAGCTATATCGTTTTTATTTATGGAATCTATCAATAAGTATTTGTGTTTAAAAGAATCAATTAAATTTTTTCTTCTCAAAAAACTGAATTAATTTTAAGGATAGAAGTTTTCATAATTTTTTTTAAAATGAAATCACAACAGAAAGGGATACATATTTTTGATGCCCGTTTTGGAAAAATTGCAGCATTAAAGAAAGACGGAGTTATCAAGGCTAAAAGCATTCGCTATGCCCGCTCCGAAAGATTTCAAAAACCTGTTCCAATAGAACGCTCAACTTCAGATATTCTTTATCCTGATAAAACTCCGGTTTGCCCACAGAAACTCAGCCCTCTTGTAGAAAAAATGATTGGGAGAACTCCTGTTGAAGAATTTGAAGCTGAAGAAGCTACCCAATATCTTTCGATAACCCGTCCTGAAAATATTACTGAAAACGAAAACCTTCCCGTTTTGGTTTGGATTCATGGGGGTTCCCATGAAATTGGCTGTGGCGATCTGGCCACTTCAGATCCTACAGTATGGGTGAAAGAACAGCATATTATTGTAGTTGCCGTTTCATATCGTTTAGGACTCTTTGGGTTTTTAGGTGGTGATGAAAAAAGACCTGCAAATCTGGGATTATTTGATATGATTGAGGCTTTGAAATGTATAAAGGCCAATATTGCAGATTTTGGTGGAGATGCTGAAAATATCACATTGCTCGGGCAATCCTCAGGAGGAGATGCTATAGCACATTTAATGATATCTGAGGGAGTTGATGATTTATTTAAACGGGTAATTATTCAAAGTGCACCTTTAGGTCTGCGCCATAAAAGGCAGAAAATGTCTGCCGAATTTCTGAAAAAAACAGAGGAAATTAAAGATGAAGCTGATGTTTTAAAAATGGTGGAGGAATACGACAAATTTGTGCCATCTTTCATGAAATTTGGTTTGAAAGCCGCCATGCCCTTTGGTACTCAATATGGTTTTCCACCGTTATGCAGGGAAGAAGAATCCGTTGAAAAATGGCAAGCAAATGCCAAAAAATACGATGTGTTGATTGGTTTGAATAATGATGAAACAGCATTTTATCTTAAAACTTCGGACGCTTTAAATAAATACTTTGGACAAGGTCTAGGACTAAAAATTATGGATAAGACGGTAGAAAAAACTACAGAATTTATCTACGGAGCTCCGGCTCGAAAATTTGCAGAAGATTATGCTAAAGCAGGAGGAAATGTTTATTTATTCAGAATACATTCCCAACTAAAGGAAAATCCTATAGGTGCTCCCCATTGTATTGACCTCCCTTTGATCTTCGGTAATGAAGCAGCCTGGAAATCATCTGAAATGCTAAAGAATATCCCTTGGGAACGTATTCGTGAGAACGGTAAAAAGTTAAGGGGGCTTTGGGCAGAATTTGCCAGAACCGGTAAGATTTCTGATCAATCGGAGCGACCTGAAATTCTAAAAATACAAAAAATACATTTTTAGATAAATAATAATAAATAGTTTTTAATTCTAATTTTACTGTTCTTTATTTTATAGTGTTGTTGTTCTATTTAGTTGTTTTGTAGTTTGTTATATGGATTTATTTAGTTTTTTTATTATATTTATAAACCAAATTCTAAAACATTAAACTATGAAATCAACAACACTTCAAAACGCAAGAAAAATTAACAGAGAAGAGCTTAAAAATTTAAAAGGCGGAATCATTATCCGAGACAGAATATGCTGTTTTTATAACGAAGACAATTATTGTTGTGAATGGGCTCAGGATCTATGGAGCTGCCGTGGAATTAAATGCTAATATTCAGTATTATAATAAAATAAAGCGTACATCACTGATGTGCGCTTTTATATTTTATTTACGATTGTCTTCTTCGGAAACCCATACACTTACATTTCCTGCGGGTACAGGGAAATCTCCCCAACCATTTTCATCAATGGTGACTTTATCCTTGAATCGATTTAATAGATCTCTAAACTTTTTACCCACATAACGTTTTCCCATTTCCATGGGCTTGTTGTAGCTATCTTTATTACTGAGTACAACAGCACATCCCGTATGCTGATCATCTCCTTCACGTACCCATCCGAGGCAGTTAGCATCTTCAAAATAATCTCGTTGCTCTCCATACGCATAATCTTTTCTGGCTTTAAGAAGCTCTTCAATCCCATCTACTTTTGGCATAAATATTTCCTGATCGTTTCCTGCTTTATCTTTATCAACATAATGAGCACCATACAAGTCAGGATAAAATACACACGGATAACCGTCCTCTCTTAATAAAATCAATGCATAAGCGATAGGTTTAAACCAAGATTCAACAGGGGCCTCCAGATCTTGAAGAGGTTGAGTATCATGGTTGGCAACAATACTTACGGCGTGTAAAGGATCTGCCTGTGTAAGCGTTTCATCAAGAATTCTTCTGAGATCATAAGACTCTCCCTCTTTTGAGGCATTATGAAAATTGTTTTGTAATGAACTATCAAAAAGACTCATGCAGCCTTCGGTTACTTCAATATATTTTTGGAGAAGATGAAGATATCCCGGTGCCCAATATTCTCCTACAGCAAAAATGTTTTTATCTGAATTGGAACGGAGTAGGGTAATCCATTCCTTATAAAAATCATGAGAAATATGTTTTAAAGCATCAAGCCGTACTCCATCAAAATTTGTCTGATCAAAATACCACTTTGCCCATTCATTAAGTTCTTCCCGTACAAAAGGATTTCGATGTTCAATGTCATTATACATCAGATAATCGTAATTTCCTTTCTCATCATGGATCATTTCTTCCCAGTCGTCTCCATATTCGGATTGTATTTTATAAATGTGAGAATCCATACCCTCTGCGTAGTCAACACCACTGAAACAGGTGAAATTCCATTCAAAATCAGAATATTTTTTTCCTCTTCCCGGAAATGTAAATTTAGTATAGGATTCTATTTCAAGAACATCAGAAATAACTTTATCTCTGTTGTTTTCATCTACTTTTACCACCTTGAATTTTTCCAGTTCATCACCTCCGGCTTTATGGCCCAGAACAATGTCTACAATGACTTCTATATTTTGTTTTTTTAAAGCTTTAATTGCTTTTAAATATTCATCCTTGGTTCCGTATCTGGTTGCAGTCGTTCCTTTTTGATCAAATTCTCCCAGGTCATAAAGATCATAGGCATCATATCCTACAGAATAACCTCCATTCGTCCCTTTGTAGGCTGGAGGAAACCAGACAGAGGTGATTCCCAATTTTGCTAAATATTGAGCTTGTTTTTGAGCATCTTTCCACAACTTTCCATCGCCATCAGAATACCAGTGGAAAAACTGAATCATTGTTGGGTTCATAACTTTTGCTGATTTGGTTTTTACAAGGTAGCGAAAAAATATGACCTACTGATTTTCGAATTCTTCAAACGGGATTTTTAGTTGAACTGAAATTTGTTTTTTTTCCTCAGTATTAAGGTGAGAGAGAGACAATCCTAGCAGACGGACGGCTTTATCATAGGGACGAAGCTCCCATAATTTTTTTCCGGTGTTAAAAAACTGTTCAGGAGATGTAAAATAATCTTCTCGGGTTATACTTCTTGTAAAAAGAGAAAAATCCTTATACTTGATTTTTAGAGTTAAAGTTCTTCCCAGAATATTATTTTTCTGTAATCTTTGGTGAAGCTCCTGACTAAGGCTTTCCAATTTTTCATTGATCTGTTGTTCATCGAAAAGATCTTCAAAGAAAGTTCTTTCCACGGCTACACTTTTCTGGATCCGATGAGGTTTTACCTCCGAAGTATGGATACCACGTACCACGTAGTAATAATGCTTACCGGATTTCCCGAAGAGCCTTACCAAATCTTCCAACGATCTTTTCTTTAAATCTTTTCCTTTATAGATTCCTAAACTAAACATCTTGTTAGCCGTAACCTTTCCTACACCATAAAATTTTTCAACGGGTAATTCCTCCAGAAAACTTTCTATCTTATCAGGATGAATGGTTTTTTGGCCGTTGGGTTTATTGATATCCGAAGCTACTTTTGCCAGAAATTTATTTACAGAAATCCCTGCAGAAGCAGTTAAGCCCGTTTCTTCAAATATTTTCTGACGAATTTCTCTGGCGATGAGGTTGGCAGATTCCATTCCCTTTTTATTTTCGGTAACGTCCAGATAGGCTTCATCCAGAGACAACGGTTCTACCAGATCAGTATATTCATGGAATATTTCACGGATCTTTTTTGAAATTTCTTTATAGCGGGCAAAGCGGGGTGGTACAAAGATAAGGTCAGGGCATCTTTCCTTTGCTGTTTTGCTGGGCATCGCAGAGCGAACACCATACTTTCTGGCTTCATAGCTTGCTGCTGCCACTACACCTCGGTGCTGGCCCCCCACTGCAATGGGTTTCCCTTTCAGTATCGGGTTGTCATGCTGCTCCACGGAAGCATAGAATGCATCCATATCTACGTGAATAATTTTACGAAGCGGCAAAGAAAAATCCATATCACAAAGATATGGATTCCTTTATTTACGGTAAATTATTCGTTAAGATTTCAATCTCATTGTAAGGAGTAGGGGTTCAAACCCTGCTTTTTCATAAGCTTTTATTGCAGAATCGTTTTGAGCATAAACATCAAGCCTTATTTCTGAGATATTTCTGGATTTTGCCCAGTTTACCAATTCATCGGTAATCAGTTTATTGATTCCTTTTCCTCTGTATTCGGGTTTTACATACATAAACCCCAGATAAGCATAGCTTTTAAAATTGTTGTAGTCTTTATCAGACTTCTTAATCAGGGCATAACCCGATGCTACAATTTCATTATTGTCTTCCACAACAATTAATGTTGCATCTGGTGATTGAATGAATTCATTCAGATCATAATAATGAATTTCTCCGTCAATAAATGTACTGTTAAAAGGTCTTTCGGCAGAAACGATTCCCTGCTCAAATTCTAAAAGAATCTTTAAATCCTCTTTCGTAGCTTCTCTTGTAATCATGGTGTGAAAAATAGGTGGAATTATTTTAAAAGGTTGTCTATGGTTTGTTGAATTTCAGGATCTTCCGGAGAGATAGCATAATATTTTGCAATAGATGATTTCTGATCAATAATCATGTATCTTGGAATCCAGTTCAGGTCAATATAATTGTTGAAATCATTTTTCCATCCAGATGCAAACCAGTAGTTATCCTTATCTTTCATATTGAATCTTACAAGGCTTTTATCAAACCCCTCTTTTGATCTTTCCAGTGATAGGAACACAAAATCAATATTTGGATTATTTTTTTCTAATATTTCGGCTTTTGGAAGAGCTTGTAAACAATCTCTACACCATCCTGCCCAGAAATCAATCACCAAAACTTTTCCTTTATGTTGATTCAAAATCTGTTGGATGGTAATTGCTTTTCCGTCTTCGTCTTCCAGTTTCTGCTTTAAAGCTTCCTTGGAAAATCCGGTTTTAAGAACAGTAGGAATCTTCTGTGCATAGCTTAATCCAAATATTCCTATCATAAAAATTAATAACAACTTTCTCATTTCTTACAATTTCATTTATACAAATCTAAACAATGAATTGCAATCTGAGATTGATTTTTCATGAATTAGGAAAAATTTATAAAATTGAAAATTTCTATGGATAGATAAATGAGTGCTTAAAAAAGAGTAATTCTATTGATAGTTCTTGATTAATCCTTTCACTACCGTAATGACATTAGGCATAGCTTTGTTTGCAGCATTTAAAACTTCTTCGTGAGAAACGGCAAACGCGATATCCGGTCCGCCAAGATCGGTAATAACAGACATACAAAATACATCCATTCCCATGTGCTTGGCAACAATAACTTCAGGAACGGTGCTCATTCCCACCATATCACCTCCAATGGCTTTGATCATTCCATATTCAGCCGGAGTTTCAAAGGTTGGACCTTGTAATGCAACGTAGATTCCCTGATGGATTTTAATGTTATTTTCTAAGGCGGCCTTTTCGGCTACAGCAATCATTTTTTTGTTGTAGGGTTCACTCATATCCACAAATCGTGGTCCGAGTTCGTCTATGTTTTTCCCTCGCAGTGGGTGCTCGGGCATCATATTGATGTGATCCTTTAGTATAACAACATCTGCAATGCTATAATCAGGATTTACTCCTCCACAGGCATTGGACAGAATTAGATTTTGAATTCCTAATAGATGAAAAACCCTTACAGGAAAGGTTACCGTTTCCATAGAATGACCTTCATAATAGTGAAAACGGCCACTCATCATCAGTACTTTTTTCCCTTCCAGTATTCCGTAGATAAGCTTACCGGTATGGCCGGCAACTGTAGTTTGTGGAAAGTTGGGGATGTCTTTGTACTCTAAAACATGGATCGGTTCTACTTCATTTTGTAATTTTCCAAGTCCGGATCCTAAAATAACAGCATAATCAGGCGTTTCCTGAATGATATTCTTGATAAAATCAGCTGTCTCATTAATTTTTTCTAACATAATCTAAGATGATTTGATTGAATTCCTCCTTTTTATCAATAATGACATTGATAGGCCAGTAGTAAACAATATCTCTAAGATAGTCAAAAGTTTTCAGACGGACATAATCTTTCTCTGTGGTTAATATCAGTTTATATTCACCTAATTTTTTATACTCTGCAAGAATTTTTTTTATATCATCATCCGTGAAATTGTGATGATCCCTAAACTTTAAATGTTTAACCCTTTTTGAAAACTTAGCTAAATGTTCTAAAAGAGGTTTAGGATTGGCAATTCCTGTAATCAGTAGGATATCATAATAATTCAGGTTATTGTCCGGAAGCATTTTATCTTTTCCGTAAACATTTTCGTCATAACCAATGGATGAAAAGAATACTTTTTGATTATAAGACGGTCTTATCCTTGAAATATAATACCTTTTGGTTTCCTCTGTAAGTTCATCGGGACACTTGCTGACCATGATAATATTTGCTCTGTTTGCTCCCGCTCTGGATTCTCTAAGGTCTCCGGCAGGAAGCAGGTAATCCTTGAAGAAAGGATCATTAAAGTCTGTCATCAAAATATTGAAACCTGCCTTAATAGCTCTGTGCTGTAAGGCATCATCCAATACCAATACCTCCAGATCCATATCGTCAATTACCTTTTTGGCACCAGGAACACGTTCTTCGGATACGGCAATAACAAAACGGTTTTTGAAACGTTCAAAAAGCTGCATAGCTTCATCGCCCACTACTTTATAATTACTGTCATAGTTGGTAACCTCGTACCCTTTACTCAGCCTTCCGTAGCCCCTTGAAAGAACTCCGGTTCTGTAGTGTTTGGATAAATATTGGGCAAGATACATCACCATTGGTGACTTACCGCTTCCGCCCACAGAGAGGTTCCCGACATTGATTATCGGTGTCTTGAATTTTGTCGACTTAAAAATTCCCCAATCGTACATTGTGTTTCGGATACCCGTTACCAAATGATAACCAAGGGAAAAAGGATAAAGGTACCATCTTTTCATACGATTGCAAAAATAGGAATTTTCATAGGGATTTAGTATAATATTCTCAAAGACTTTTCAACAAATATTTCGTTAAATTAAAGTATTTTTGTGGAGTTATTATAATACATTGAGATACTTTATTGAATTTTCTTACAACGGAAAGAATTATTTCGGCTATCAGATACAGCCGGACGCCATTTCTGTACAGGAAGAACTAGAAAAAGCACTTTCCACAATTTTAAGGGAAGAGATTAAAACTACAGGAGCCGGAAGAACGGATACAGGGGTTCATGCCAAAAAAATATTTGCTCACTTTGATACGGAACATGAGTTGAGTGATGAATTTCCTCGCAGACTAAACGGTTTTCTTCCTCCTGATATTTCCATTCACAGGATTTTTAAGGTGAGAGATGACTTTCACGCCCGCTTTGATGCAACGTATAGAACATACGAGTATTATATTTCATTATCGAAAAATCCATTTACCCAGGAATCTGCATGGCAGCACTGGAAAAGATCATTGGATATAGACAAAATGAATGAAGCCTGCAAAATTTTATTCGAGTATGAAGATTTTACAAGCTTTGCAAAATTAAAAACTGACAACAAGACGAATATCTGCAAAATGTATAAGGCACATTGGGAGCAGGAGGGAACAGAACTTAAGTTTACCATTTCTGCCAATCGTTTTCTGAGAAATATGGTTCGTGCTATTGTAGGTACCATGGTAGAAATTGGTACCGGAAAACTGAAGCCTGAGGATCTACGTAGGGTAATTGAAGACAAAAACCGTAATGCAGCAGGAACTTCGGCACCGGCCCATGGACTGTATTTAGTAGATGTAGGCTACGAATTTTAAAAAAAACTAAAAAACTAAAAAACAAAATAATAATCATGTTATCAATTTTTATCCTTATCGGTGCCTACCGATACTATGCCCAGCTGGCAGAAAGGTTTGGAAAAACAAAGTGGCAGTTTGGCCTTTTGGCAATAGGAATTTATCTTGGATCTCAAATTTTTTTAGCATTTAGTGTCGGGATGTATCTGACTATAACCAATCCGGAATCTTTGAATGATGTAAACTATACAGGGTTTTCTGCGGTTAATATTGTCGGTTGGCTCATTTCTATCGCTTTAGTCTGGGGAATTTACCAGTTTCTTGAGAAAAAATTTAAAAAAGAGAATATTCAAAAACCATCTATTGAAATAGAAAAGATAGGTGAAATTTCAGAGCGTCAATAGATCTATACATAAGAAAGAAGCACCAGTTGACAGAAGATATTCATTCTGTAAATGATAGGTATCTGAAATTTTCTATAACGATTTGCAAAAGTTCTAAAGGCTGGCAATGTAGAAAGTCTTATTTTTGCATAGAATTTTAATTCTTTTCTTCGATTCGTACAATGAAAAAACAAGATACCTGGGGAATTGTAAAAAGGCTGTTCTTTATCGGAATGAAATTTCGTTCTTGGTTCATCCTTACTTTAATAATCTCCGTAATACTTTCAATTGTTTCTACTTACAGACCATACCTTACCATGGAAGTGGTGGATAATGACATCACAAAGCTGCAAGACAAGGCTTTGATGATGAAGCATATCTATATCTTGGTGGGATTGGTATTTGCAGAAACCGTTTTAAACTTTTTTTTAGTTTATTTTTCAAACTTTATCTCACAAAATGTAATCAGGGATATCAGGGAGAGATTATATTCTAAATTGATTTATTTCAAAACATCTTTCTTCGACAAAACTCCTATCGGACAATTGGTTACCCGCGCTGTAGGTGATGTGGAGACCATTGCAACGGTTTATACTGACGGTTTCCTGATGGTTTTTGGGGATATCCTTAGGATTGTATTTGTATTGGTGATGATGTTCAGTACCAATGTTCATCTGAGTTATATTACATTGGCAATTTTACCTTTAATGGTGATTATCACAAGGTTTTTCCAGAAGAGGTTGAAAAAAGCATTTGGAGATGAGAGAAACTGGACGGCTACACAAAACTCATTTGTACAGGAGAGGCTGGCCGGAATGTCTATTATTCAGGTTTTCAACAGACAAGAATCGGAATTCAAGAGATTTGATGAAATTAACATTACGCTGAAAGATGCCTTGTTGAGAACCGTTTTCATTTTCTCATTATTCTTTCCGGTAGTAGAACTTATTTCGTCCCTGTTCATCGGATTTATTCTTTTTTATGGAGGATATATCACGATAAGTGCGGGGGTAGTGATTGCATTTATTCAGTATATTTCAATGCTAATCCGTCCTTTAAGACAGATTGCAGACCGTTTCAATAATATCCAGAGAGGTATTGTAGGAGCAGAAAGAGTATTGGGATTAATGGATGAAGAAATTTCGATGCCGAATACAGGAACTGTGAAAAAAGATCACTTTGCCGGTAAAATAGAATTCCAGAAAGTACATTTTGCTTATGATGATAAGCAGGAAGTACTAAAAGGGATTGATTTTAAAGTAAATCCTGGAGAAACGGTAGCAATTGTTGGGGCAACTGGTGCAGGAAAATCTACTATTATCAGCTTGATTACGAGGCTTTATGATATTAATTCCGGAAATATACTCATCGATGATGTGAACTTAAAAGATTATGAATTATACAATCTTAGAAGTCATATCGGCGTGGTATTGCAGGATGTTTTCCTTTTCCACGGTAGTATTTTCGAAAACCTTTCCTTTGGGGATGACAGTATCACTTTGGATAAAATAAAGGCCGGTGCTAAAGAAATTGAAGTAGATCAGTTTATAGAACAGCTTCCTGGTGGTTATGATTATGTGGTAAGCGAAAGAGGTTCATCAATCTCTTTAGGTCAAAGACAATTATTATCTTTCCTTAGAGCTTATTTATCTGATCCGAAGATTTTAATTCTGGATGAAGCAACGTCTTCTATTGATCATGAAAGTGAGAAACTGATTCAAAGAGCTACGGAAAAAATCACGAAGAACAGAACATCAATTATTATTGCCCACAGACTTTCCACCATTGAAAAAGCAGATAAGATTATCGTAATGGAACATGGAAAAATTGTAGAAGAAGGGAAGCACTTAGATCTTTTAGATAAGAATGGTTATTATTCTACACTTTATAAAGCTCAACTGCGCCATGAGGTGGAAGTAGAGGTGGAGAAAGAATCATAACACAATAAGATAGTATTCCAAGTAGTAAAGATAAGGCTTGGATTAAATGGATAAAAAAAAGAGAGCATTTTGCTCTCTTTTTTTATGCGTGAAGTTGTTAGAATTTTAATTTTTGGGTAATTGTTTTTCCGTCTTTTAAAACAATAGCAACCGTTAAGATGGTATTTTTATGATCAATCGGTACTCTCAATTCTGAGGTATTGATATCTGTTTTATGAATAAGTAGTCTTCCTGAGGCATCGTAGATATGCAATGTGGAGATTTTAGAATCACTTTTTACATATACTGAACTTTCATCTTTAGTAATGAATGAATTCTCTTTTTGTAAACCACTTTGTACCGATAATGAAGCCTGAGGTTCAATAGTTACAGAATAATCTTCTACCTGTCCATACTTTGGAGTGTAGCAGGCAGTGATAGCTGTTCCGTTATAATCTCCGATTACTCTCATTCTTAAAGGAGTATTGATTACTGCTCCTGGTGGAGGAGTGACAGAGGCCGTTGCCAATGCCCCATTACTTATCCCACTTTGATTAAGTATCAATTCTGTAGATTCATTAAACTGGCCATCATTATTATAATCAATGTAGGCTTTTATAATATGCGAATTGCTTGTTCCCGGTGCTACAGTAATGGTAGTTGCTGTGTTTTGGGGAATCGTAGTTTTTGAATAACCAAAACAGTAATTGCTGGTAAAATTTTCGTAAAAATTATTGGAAGCTTGTTTATAATTATTAGAAGAGTTATTGATGCTGCCAAATTTTACAGTGGTAATACCAATGTTAAACCCTCCCGGATTGGTGATGGATGTTGGTGTACAAGCATTTGTAAGAGATACATTATTATTAATTGCTGTTGCTGAAGCTACAGGAGAGTTAATCAAAGATTGTCTGTACTGAAGAAGCTGTGCTGTTGCTCTGTCTGCTTGCCCCTGCGTGAATAAATCTCTGAAACAGTAGGTGTAAGCCATCACATTTTTTTCTCCACCTGCATAGGTCTGGCTGGTACACGGATTGATTTGCCCTGCTTGGCAGTTTTGAGGAACAGAAGAGTGATAAAGGCTTTTCATAGGCTCGGTATCACAAACAAGATCTCCATCCATTGTGCAATCATTGTTTACAGGGCAGGCACCTGAGGTGGTATTATATCCTTCATGAGTATGTCTGAGTCCTAAAGCATGGCCAAATTCATGGGCTAGGGTTTGGGCATTTACCGTTGAAGCACTGGTAGACATAAAAGAATAATCATTGCTTCCTCCCGGATAGTAGGCATAGCCGTTCAGAGCACCCACATTAGAGGTTAGCTTTTTGACAACATAAATATTGTAGTATTTGCTGGTGTCCCATAATCCTAAGGATGTAATATCTGTTGCGGGCACAGCATTAGTCGTGTTATCATCATTTACCCCGCCGCTTACATATTTTGGAAGATGAGAAGCATTGATCCTGTTGATTCCATTGGTAGCATTACAGCTGGGATTTATTTTGGCAAAAACAAATTTTACGGGTAAAATTGAGCTTGTAGAAGACATTCCACTAGAAGCACTTCCTGCAAAGACCCCGTTGGTGTAATTAACCCATGCAATAATATCCGCATCAGATCTATTATTAACGGTTCCTATAGCACTTCCATCACCTACAACATGTACCACAATCGGAATTTCATATACCTGATTTTGATTGAGTCTTGAGGCAAGCTTTCCACTTTTGATCATTCGGGATAATTCCAGATTAAAAGCATCGTCCTGAACTTTTTGTTCCGGGAACCTGGCATAATGTTTTTTCATTAATTCATCAGTTCCGCATACCTCAAATTCTACCTTCTGTGAATAAAAATTTGATGACAAAGCGCCAGCAATGCAAAGAAATAATAATTTTTTCATAGTTTTTATATTGAATGTTTTTTTGTTTATTAAAGATAATTCAAAAATTCTATAAAACAACTAATGCTTCTTAAAGCTGCAAAAAACAAAATTTTGAGTAGTTCCGAAAGGGGTGATGTGATCTTCAGTGATGCAGTTTATTTTTTCAAATCCAGTTTCAAATTTTTCAGACAATGATATTTCGTCGTATTGTTGAATATCCAGTCCGCTGCACTTTGTAGGTCCTTTTTTAGAAAACGTTCCTAAAATCATAAAACCCGTTATATTTTTTTCTGCAATACTTATATATTTTGAAACCTGTTCAGAAGTCGTAAGAAAATGAAAAGCAGCCCTGTCATGCCAGATATCATAGGTTTCTATAGGCTCAAATGCTGTGATATCTGTAGCAATCCATTTGATTTTACTGGCTGAACTTCCCAGTCTTTCCTTTGCTTTTTCCAACGCTTTGGCAGAAATATCCAATACAGTGATGTTTTCATAGCCCTCTTCAATCAGATAATCAACCAAATTGCTATCTCCACCACCAATATCTATGATTTTTGCCTCTTTACCCAATCCAAAAGAACGGATAAGTTCAAGAGAAGTATTAGGTTTTTCCTGAGTCCAGCTTACCTGATCCGGATTCTTGGTTTCATATACATTTTCCCAATGGTTTTTATTTTCGGAAGAGCTTATCATTCTTTTAACTGATTATTGATTTCTTCAAATTTATTAATTAATCCATCAATTTTCGACTGTTGCTTTTTTATTGTTTTTGGTCTCACATAAAACCAATTGATTCCTATCCAGCTAAATGTTAATCCATAAGCCAGTATTCCGTACATAAGTGTCATTCTTGAGGCATATTCGTACATATATAAACAGATTCCCAGAAACAGCATGATGAAATATAAATTGAGCATGGTGGTTTGCATAAACTTCTGTTTATTCTTCACCAGATAAAGGGTTTGAAGATAATCGCTATTGGATTGGGTATCGTCAATCTTATAAAAGAGCATGAATAGTTTATTATAGGCCAATAAGAAAATAACCATTGCAAGAATAACAAGTACAATTCCAACTTTGGTTGTAGCCAGTTGAGGTTGATAATGATACCATATGAAAGCTATGCCTAAAGATGTTGCAATCAGTAAAAGATTGGTTAGGATAAGTTTACGCAGGTTTTCATTCTTGAATTTTTTCAGCTTACCCAGAAGTTCTTCAATATTGGGCTTATTGGAAGTTTGTTTCTTCCATATATTTTTGAAATCTATATTAGTATCCATTTTCTTTAAACTTTTGCGTTAGTTTTTCTTTTATCCTGTGAATCTTTACCCGTATGTTGGATTCCGAAAGTCCTACAATATTTGCTATTTCGGCTTGTTTTACTTCTTCCAGTTCCAGAGAGATGATAATTCTGTCTGTTTCCTGCAGTTCAGAAATAAACTGATAAAGCATTTGTATCTGGGGTTCCATTGACTCCTGTTTTTTCTCTTCCAGATTGATGGGGAGATCTGTTTTAGCAAATCTTTTTTCCTTTTCAATTTGTCGGAGGCAGTTGTTGGAAGCAATCCTGAAGATCCATGTTCCAACACTGGATTCATTTCTGAATTTCGGAAGTTGTTGCCATACAATGATAAAGGTTTCCTGGGCCAGATCCTGAGCTAATTCAGTATCATTTACATATCCCATGCACAAACGGAATATTTTCTGCCAGTAGAGTTCGTATATATCCTCAAATACCATTATTTTGTGGATAAGAAATTATTTAACTGGTTAAAATACCACTCTTTGTCATCATACATAATGAAGTGTAATCCCTTTGTTGAATATTGAAAATTAGCATTTTTAAGATTTTTATACTGAGCTTCAATAGAAGGTTTTAAAGAAACAAAATAGGATTCAAGGAGAATAAGGGAGGGGCATTGAATATTTTTTATTGTTTCTCTAAGGTCTGTATTAGAGAAATCACAGAACATTTTCGCAAACGTTTTTCTGTCAGACTTCATGCTCCAGCCAATCACAGTGTCTTGCATAGAAGTATCTGCCAGAAGACGCGGAATAGACTGATTCTGCATTTTTTTGAATTGCTCATCCGGCATTGCTGTAAAAGTACTAATCATTGCCGAGCAGTCATTATTTTCCTTGGAAGTAAAAGCAGGGTTAGAAATAGCGGCCAGGCAAGGTAAAGTATCTACAATAACAATCTTACCCACAAGTTCCGGATAATCTGCTGCAATGGCCAAAGCAAGGCCACCACCCATACTGTGTCCAATAATAACAGGCTTTTGAATTTTATGATCTTTTATATAAGCTGCAATTCCTTTTTCCCAGTCTTTAAAGGTAGGGTCCGCCTCAGGTTTTGCTCCTGCAAATCCGGCCATCGTTAAAGTATAACAAGTGAAGTCTTTCTCAAACTTAGCCGTCGTTTCATTCCATACCTCTCCTGAAGAGGCAAATCCCGGAATAAATAGTAAAGACTGTTTTCCTTTTCCGGTTTTCTTTACTTCAAACGGATATGTTTTTTCCTGGCCAAAAATATTGCATACAGCAGCAAAAAATAACATGATAATAAGAAGGAACGTGAATTTTTTCATGATTTCTAAGGTTTTAATGTTTATTTGTCTTTTAGAGACGAATCTTTAAAAAATGTTACACTAAGGTTTATTCTTTTTTGATAAAAAATATTTTTACTTCTTAGAAACCCTTATTGTTAGGGCAAAATCACATGATATTTATTTTTGTAAAAATTGATAATTTTTATTTTAAGGGATAAAATGATATAAAAAACGAAGATTATTAATCTAATATTCTTCCATAGAATCTACTGATGTCAAAATAGAATCCCAGGATTTTATATTTGTCTTTTTCAAATTCCTGATAATCACATTTTCCGGTGTGGCTTTGTGCTTTGGTCTCCATTTGAAACCTGTTTAAGAGTACATACTCATCTGTAACGGAAATGACATGAAAACCTGTCTCACATTTCATACCATCACCGGAAGTAAGAATAGCGTTTAATAATCCATGGAAATTTCCGGCAATTTTCTCTGCTGTGGCATCATCATTATTTAAATGATATAAATAAGCAAGATAATTCATGGCTCGCAGATCCAGTGGATTTTCCTCCAAAGTATCAAGAAACAGCTGGATTCCTTTAGATAGGTCTTTTTGCGAAATACTTTCCCCACGATAGTATTTGGCAACCTCTTCAGCTTTCTTGCCAATTTTATACGGCTGATATCCTTTTTGGAAAGTATAACCAAAATAAAGATGGCGGTATTGATTGCTTGTAAGATGGCTATCGTTCTGTTGTAATCTTTTTAAAAGTTTCGGATAATAGTATTCTGAATTTTTATCCTCAATATTTTTTTGGATCAATAAATAATCAGGTGCCTTAAATTCTATTTTTTGGGCATGAAAGAAAGTAAGCAGAATTAAAAAGAATAAAGAGAAAAATGCTTTAATATTCATGGTTTGTATAACGTTGTTACAATTTTTCGACAGGTTAAAAATACGGAATATGTATTAATCAAATAATATTGACTGACTATTTGTAAAAAAAATAATAAAATATTGTCAAAGTGTTACTTTGTGTTAATAAATTTACTAACTTTATTCGGAATTTGAGACACTACCCCCTAGTGTTG
Organism: Chryseobacterium oncorhynchi; assembly: GCF_002899895.1. GTDB lineage: Bacteria > Bacteroidota > Bacteroidia > Flavobacteriales > Weeksellaceae > Chryseobacterium > Chryseobacterium oncorhynchi. The sequence goes on along the minus strand of NZ_PPEI02000004.1, from coordinate 255,344 downwards.
GGAGGGTGCCCAATGTGAATAGTAGTTTTTTAATTAAATCCCAAAATATAAATGAGTAGTAGCATCCAAGATGAATTTAAAGTCTTTAAAGACGAATTGAAGAAGTTGAATATCGAAGTACAGAAAGTTGTAAAAGTAGGAAATGGAAGTATGGATTTCCATGAGGTTTTTTACAAATCTCCAAGGTATGAAGAGGTAAAAAGTGTGTATGTCCAACGTCATAATCTGGACAGTATGATAGAAAAATTTAAACAAGCTTATCATTAAAATATAACGAGCGCCGCAGATTTTCTGCGGCGCTCGTTTTTTATATAGCCAGTGGCTTAATCTTTATCTAGTGTTGAGGTTTTTTTTGTGTCTTTCATTCCCATATATACCACAAGAGAAAATAAGATACAACCTGTAATGTACCAATAGAAATATTCTTCAGAGCCAATTTTTTTAAACCAGAGCGCAATATATTCTGCAGTTCCTCCAAACACAGCTACTGTAACAGCGTAAGGAAGTCCTACCCCCAAAGCGCGGATCTCGGATGGGAAAAGTTCTGCCTTTACCACAGCATTGATGGAAGTATAGCCGCTTACAATAATTAATGCAGCCATAATGAGGAAAAATGCACTCCACATTGAGGTTGTAGTACTTAAAGCAGTCAAAAGCGGAACTGTGCATAAAGTTCCCAGAATACCAAAGCCTAAAAGAAGCGGGCGTCTTCCGATTCTATCAGATAATCCTCCAAAAACAGGCTGAAGACAAGCGAATATAAATAAAGATATAAATGAAATTAACGTAGATTCTTCCTTGGTAAGATGAACGGTATTCACCAAAAACTTCTGCATATAAGTGGTGTAGGTGTAAAAGGCAAGAGTACCTCCCAAGGTTAATCCTACAACAGTAAGTAAAGCTCTAGGGTGCTTTAGAAGTTCTTTTACCGTTCCTTTTTTATCATCACTGACTTTTTTCTTGTTCTCAAAGGCTTCTGTCTCATGGAGATTGGCCCGAAGATATAGTGCAATAATAGAAAGCATTGCCCCAATCACAAAAGGAATTCTCCATCCCCAATCTTCCAGCTGCGCTTCAGTTAATAATAATTTTTGTAAAATAAGCTGAATTCCCAACGCAATAAGCTGTCCGCCAATTAATGTTACATATTGAAAACTAGAGTAGAATCCTCTTCTGTCTTGTGTTGCCATTTCACTGAGGTAAGTGGCTGAAACTCCATATTCACCACCTACACTCAATCCCTGAAGTAATCTGGCAAGCAGTAATAATGCCGGAGCCAAAATCCCTATTGATTTATAGGTGGGTGTAAGGGCAATAAGCAACGAGCCAAAAGACATCAACAATACGGAAAGCGTCATCGCTCTTTTTCTTCCAATTTTATCGGCAATACTCCCAAACATCCATCCGCCAATAGGTCTCATAAGAAAACCGACCGCAAATATACCTGCAGTATTCATCAATTGTGCGTTGAGGTCTGAATCCGGAAAAAAAGAGTTAGAAAAATAAATGGCAAAGGCTGCATAGGCATACCAATCATACCATTCTACAAGATTTCCTATGGATCCGCCTATAATGGCTTTAATTCTTTGGCTGGTGGTAATGGAGGATGAATTCATATTTATTATTTTCCTAAAAAGTTCTGTAATAACGGCATCTAAAATACAAATTCTGGAAAAAAATAAACCATTCTGAAAAAGAATGGTTTAATATTATAAGGTTGTAATTTTTAAAATCTATATCCTATGGAAAGCCCGCTTCTGAAACCGGCCCATGGCCCGTCCACTTTTATTTTGGCACCATTAGCATTGGTTTCTACGGTATATTTTACAAATGGAATGTCCAGATCTTCTATTTCTTTTTTGAGCTGCGCCTGCATATCGGGAGTCAAAACGTAGTCGCTGGTCATTGTAAAATCACCTTTTCCACTTCCATAGTGGGCGCCGGCAATCCAGAAATCCAGTACAAGATTTTGGCTCTTGGTAAGAAAGAATTGTACCCCTACCATCAGACCTCCACTGTTTCCATTGGTATTTCCCTGGCCTTTAAGAGGAATTTGATAGGTAACATTCCCAGGACCATTGTAGTCGTAATAAAAATCAAAAGTGTTGGAAGAAACGTCAGAATATCGGTAATAAGGTGCAAAATAAAATCCTTTTCCGTACCCTTTTCCAATGTAAAATCTTGGTTCTATCGTAAAATTGGTGGCTTTTACTTTGAGGTTTTGAAATCTTTTTTCATCATTATCTTTCAAAAAAGCATTGATGAAAGGCACTTTTCCCTCAGGCATTGTTCCAAAGCCTACATTTACCGAAAACCACTGATTGATAGCTCTTTCATAGGTGAGATTAATATTTCGGAACGCATAAGCGGTAACATTGGTCTTAATGATATTCATCTTTTCTGCCGAATTGTTTTCAATTTCCTGTGCACTCACTGTAGAAAACAATAAGATTGGAATCAGCATGATTAATTTTTTCATAGTAATATATTTTGTGATGTTAAAAAATACCATTAAAAGCAAGATGAATTTAACATAATAATTTGAATTTAAATAAAAAATATTTGAATTTTTTTAATGTAAGAAAGAGTAAATGTAATATACACCAGTAATTGATTGTCCTAAAAGTATAATTCTATTTCTGACATGAAAAAAACGATATACACCATATGCTTTCTTTGTGGAACATTCATATTTGCGCAGGAAAAGAAAAATGACTCTACTGATACTTTAGCAACAAAAGAAATTCAGGAGGTTATTTTAAAGTCACAAAGGAAAAAACAGTTTGCGGATAAAGCGGTTTATACTTTTGATAAAGAAGCCTTGGAAAGAGCACGTTATGCGAAAGATTTACTCCGTACCCTTCCTGAATTGCAGCTTGATCCTGTTTCAAATACAATTACCAGTACTAAGGGAGGAACTACATTATTTTTAATCAATGGAGTTGAGACTAGCGACCTACAGGTTCGCAGCGTGGCACCCAGTGAAGTGGTGAAAGTGGAGTATTATGATATTCCGCCGGCAAGATGGGCGACGAGGGCAGATACAGTGATCAATATTTTAACAAGATCTACAGAGACAGGATATGTTTTCGGGGCTGATGTATTTTCTGCTTTAGATACAGGATTTGTTAATGGTTCTGCGTATGCCAATTATACCAAAGGGAAAAATAACTTCGGATTAGAATATTCCCTAAACCTTAGAGATTACAATGACAGACGCGTAAACAGTATTTATGATTATCAGCTGAATGGAAATCATTACCGTTCGGATGAGAGCAGGAAAGATCATTTTGGTTATACTTTTCAGAATGTAGCATTACGGTATACCAGACTTGTTCCGGATGATTATGCTTTTCAGGCAAAATTAAACATGGATATTTTCAGCAGATTTTCAAAAGGGGTTGGGCAAAGTGTTTTCACGGAAGATAATCTTAGTGAATCGCATGCTATGTTTAAAAATAATGGTTCAGATTATGTGATCCCAAAATTGGACTTGTATTATTCTAAAAAGATTGGTGAGAAAGATGAGCTAAGCATTAATGTAGTGGGGTCTCATTACACTACTAATACTTCAGAAACAGCTAAAGAATGGATTATAAGTTCTGGGCTTTCTGTATATGATAATGATATGATGCTGAAAGCAAAGCAAACGAGTATCGTAGGGGAGCTTGCCCATGTTCATGATTTTAAAAGTGGAAAATTATCATCAGGATATCGTATTTCAAGATCTTCTATTTCTAATGATCTTAATAATCTGGCAGGGTATTCTCAATATAGTGTTACTTATCTGGAGCAATATTTTTACACTGAGTTTTCAGGAAAGATAAATCAATTCAGTTACCGTGTGGGGGCAGGGCTTACCAATATTCATAATAAGAGTGCTGAAAATGTTTTTGATGAATGGAGCTTTACTCCCAAAGTTGTTTTAGGATATCAGTTGAAAAATAATCAAAGCATTCGTTTTACGGGAAGCTACAGTCCGGTAAGTCCGGTAAGTAATGCGTTGAGCAGTAATGTGGTACAATTGGCTCCTAATATTGTACAAAGAGGAAATCCTTTTCTAAAATCGCAACAGGTCTTTTCCAATAATCTGACTTATTCTTTTAATAATAAATATTTTGATTTCAATGCTGCTTTATTTTATCGCTATACAGATCGGGTGATCAACCAATATTATGTTCAGGATAATGAATTGGGAGGTTATGCATTGACTTATGAGAATGGAAAAAACGGGCAAAGATATGGAGTACAGCTTACAGGATCTTATAAGCCTTTTGGAAGTAGCCTGCTTGTCATAAAAGCAGTATTAGTCCCCACTTCTGAAACGGTAAGAACAAGTAAGGGAGCATTAATCAAGAATAATTATCTGGGGAATTATTTTGTGTTGTCTTCAGAATATAAGGCTTTTTCTCTTCAGTATCAATTCAATATTCCAACCTATAACCTTAGTGGAGCTTTTCTCAATACCAATGAGAATCAGAATAATATTTTCGTAAGCTATAAGCATAAAAACTGGACGCTTTCCACCGGAATGTACTGGATGGGAACACCATCCGAATATAAAACGAAGAGTTTACCGGAAAGCTTGGTAGATTATAAGGTTCATACTCAAATCATGAATAATAAATCAATGTTTGTATTGGGGATAAGCTATGATTTTTCAAAAGGAAAGAAAACTGAAATTCAGAGAAAACTAAATAATGAAACAGCACCGGCTGCTACTTTTTAAATCAATAGATTCCATAATAGAAAAATCCTCGTTCATTACGTTTGAACGAGGATTTTTTTATTGTTACTTCTTAATGAATTTTGTATTCTTCTTTGCTTCAGAATCTTTTCCACTAACTTCAATGAAATAGGAAGCCGGAGGAAGATCTGAAACCGAAATATTTCCGGATTTTATATCTGATGTCTTGATAAGTTTACCATCCAGACTATAAATTTTTGCTGTAGAATAATTTTCAGTATTTCCTTTAAACCCTATAAAATCCTGTGCAGGATTAGGGTATACGATTAAGTTTTGCTTTTTAATCACATTGTTTACCGCCAGAAACGTCTCACTCAATGCCTGTGCGCTTGAAGTAGATTGGTTGATTCCTAATATTGTAACGGTGATATTCCCATTGGTAGAACTTAATAGCGGGTATCTGTGGGTTGCATCATAATAAGAATACGCTGTATTGGTTACAGTTCCTATGGGGTTGGAATAGGTTAGATCTATTGGCGAATATAAATTAAAATTCTGCGTAAATTTTACTCTCAGAACATTATTATAAGTGTGTCCTCCTACCATTAATGTTCCATAAGCATCAGCTACGGTATTTAATGTACCACTGAATAGTCCGTTGGCAACAGATGAAGAAAATGTTCCTTTAGCGGTATCATTTTGTGGAGTATTATAAGTTGTAGGATAGGTAATATAAGTTCCGTTATCCAGAGTAAAATTCAAAGTGGCTTGAGGATTTACAATTCCTGTAATTTCAAGTTTCGTGGATGATGCTTTATAAAATATTGTTGTTGCACCATCTATCATTTTAATATTTGATCCCGGAAATGTAGTGATTTCAGAAGCAATAGGAGCTAGGTAGCTGGTTTGAGAAGGAGTTCCCATGATAAGGCTACTGTTTGAAAATGTAGCATTGGGTCCTGTGGCGGAGTTATCTACGGTTCCCGTTATAAGATTGTTGTTAACTACATTACTGATGATAGGATCGTGAGAGGCTTTAGTAAGTGTAATCTGTGCCGAAAGAACAGCTGATGTTCCCAGTAAAAAGAGTATAGATTTTTCATGTCAATTTTTTATTAAATATAGTTAAAAACAGTTATTATGTTTTAGTATAATTTATTTTTAATGAAATGTCTAAAAAAATAGCCATCCGAAGTTATCGGACGGCTGTTCTGTGCATTAAATATATAAGTTTAGTTGCTCATGATCATGTTTCGGTAAGCATGAATGTCTTCAATGGTAACGACGCTCATTCCTTTTTTGATGGCGAAATCCACGATTTCCGGAAGTCTTGCCATGGAGCCGTCTTCATTGGTTAGCTCACAAAGTACGGCATCATCGCCAAGATTCGCCATTTTTACAAGGTCTACACTGCCTTCCGTATGGCCACGTCTTTCAAAGACTCCGCCTTTTTTGGCGATCAAAGGAAAAACATGTCCAGGGCTGGCAATATGTTCTGCCTGAGCATTGGCTGCTATTGCTGTTCTGATTGTAGTTACACGGTCTTTCGCTGAAACACCGGATTCTACTCCTTCTTTAGCTTCGATCGTAATGGTAAATGCTGTTTGATTTTTTGAATTGTTGTTTTCCACCATTGGACGCAGGTTGAGGTGTTTACTTTTTTCCTCGGAAATGCATAAACAAACAATACCGCTGCATTCGCGGATCAAAAGTGCCATGTCCTGTTCTGTAATAGTGGATGCGGGAAAGATGATATCGCCTTCGTTTTCACGGTTTTCATCATCTACTAAAAGAATGCCTTTTCCCTGTTGTAATGTTGAAAGTGCTTTTTCTACACGTTCTTTGGAGGTAGCTCCGAATTGTTCTAATAATTTTTCCATGTTATTTTACTTTTAAAAGTTAAAATAGTCTTCGGTACATGGAAATGAAATACGTCACAACAAGAATCCGTAAGGACTCTTACTGTTCGTTTCATTTTCTTCTCCCATCCAGACTTTAACTGTCGGTTTTGGAATTTCACCAAATCAGTCCTTTCAAAAGAAAGGAGTCGCGGACTGTAACCGCCGGTAGGGAATTTCACCCTGCCCCGAAGAAAACTTATACTAAGTTTTGCTGTATGTTTTAATTTAAATTTTTTTATTTCATTGAATAAATTTAATGCACAGGCCGCTAATTTCGGGAAGTTTTTTGAAATGAAGAAGATTCTTTGATTTTTTTTATCAATGAATATAAAAAACCTCTGCTATTGGTTTGTATTCAATCAATAGCAGAGGTTTATAATTTTGTAAAAGGGATTACTCTATTTTATTTAATTTGTTTTAATTGCTCGTCATAAAGTCCTACTAATAAACTGTTTCCATTTTTATCAGTTCTTATTCCTCCATAAGCTGCTTTTTCATATTTTTGGGCATGTCCCTCCTGAAAAAAGAAAGATTCTGCACCAATATTTATGCTCCATTGGTTGGGTGAAGTATATTTGATCAAATGCTCTCCTGCTTTCAGGGGTGTTGGATCTTTTTGAAACCTTACAGCCTGGGCAATTCCTTTTGTGTCAAGCGTTACAACACAATAGCCGCGTCTGGGAATTTTTTCTGCGTCTATATTTCTTGAAATGTCATATCTCAGACTCATATAGTCGCCCTGCATTAATGAGCGGGGATCAACAGGAGCCAGTTTTAATAAAACGGGTTGTCCATCCTTTAGTAAAGTCTCTTTTTCTGCTACTGAATAGTTGAAGTATACCAGCAACAGGACCAGATTTAAGAGTATGATAATCCATTTATATTTTTTCATCTGTTGTCAGTTTTTTATGGGTGAAGAAATAAATGATCAGAAAAATAACTCCGGAGATGAATAGGAGTATCGACTTGGTTAGCAATGTAAAATGAAGGTCATAGTAAAACTTTCCAAGAAAGTAGACCAAGGCAATAATGGCTAATGCAAATCCGGTTCTGTAATTAACAAAAAAGCTTAATAAAATAATAAGGATAGCTCCTGATATAGTAGGTGTTAATAAGGTTGGTGATAGAAGTAAAATAGTAAGAACATAAATAATACTCTTGTGAGTTGTATTGGTAATATGTAATGTTTTGAATAAAAGAGTTACCACATAAAGGATAGCCATAACGATAACAAGCGAAGAGATACAGTTGTAAACAACGGGCGCGGGAACAAGAGATTCTAAACTCAGAAATGCAAGTGTAGACAGGAATGAAAATACCATTCCTGTCCTAACCGGATCATACAATTTGGAGAACGTTCTGTTCTTTGTTATGATTTTTGCTTCCTGTAAAAACAGAAAAGTAGTGGCAATGGCTTGTAATGCGATAATAATATAAGACAGGCTATATATGTTATTGTCTGCCGCAAATGCTATAATACATCCGTTAATAATCAATACTGAAATAAAGGAAAGGATATAGCTCTGTACCAAAAATAATGTACATAATGCTAAGGTTATAAATACAATATAGATGATGTTTTCATCTTTGGAAAGGCCAAAGCCAAGAAGAGCGAACCCTGTAACAAAAAAGGAGACACTCAAAGTATCCATGATTGTTTTTTTTGATAACCTGCTGATAAAGGCGGATCCTGTAATACAGATAACTCCAAGTAGGGTAAGTCCTATTTGAGAATCGAAGATTTGGGCAATAAAAATAAAGCCCAAAAATGCAAGACAGGCCATTATTCCTCCGAAAATAGATAGTATTTTGACGGATAATGACTGGTGGTCAGTGTTTTTCTCCTGATAAGCCGCAATGATGGCTTCTTCATCAAAATGAATTTCTTTACTGCTTGCAGCACGGAGATCATCCAGTAAACTTTTAATATTTTCTTTATTTCTCATTTTTCCATTTTTTTTGAAGGTCCATCAGATTTTTAATAATGAAAGTAATACTCACAATTACAAAAAGGCAAACCAATAGAAATACAAATTCATTATCTGCTATACGGAAGAGTAGGGAGCAGATAATAATGACAATGCTAAGTGGAATGATGGCAAAATAAAAGCTGTTTTTGGTTTTAAAACCATACCAGATTCCCAAGGCATATACGCCAGCACTCAGTAAGCATAAAAGATATAATGACATTTCATTTCTATCCATAATTCCTACGGAGATTCCGAAAGTGGATATACTGACGACGGCCAGAGACAGAATGTTAGTAAACCAATTGGGAACGCTGATTGTTTTTTTATAGTAAGAAATAAGAAGAGAGCCAATCAAAATGATTGTATTCAGTAGGAAAAGTAAGAGATTGATATCCATGGTATCCCAGTCTTTTGCTACTTGTTGTGAATATAAAACCAGAGTGGTATTAATTAAAGCCACATAAAGAAGCCATAAAGGAGCAAAATCTGATATGAGTACCCAAAGCGTTATAAAAATAGTCCATGCCAGAAAGAAATCATAAGCATTGGCTCCGGTTTGATAGATCTGTCCGAATACTGCAAATAAAACCCCCACGAGGGCTGATGCTCCGGTGAGAATAATATTCCGGATGTTGATATTAATTTTGGGTAGTAAAACCAGTCCGGTTGTTGCAATTACTAGTGCTTCCGTTAATCCTAACTTTGCAAATTTTGGTAACTCTGCCCAGTTATAGGCAAAGAAGAAAATAATTCCGGATACTGTAAAGCCAATTCCAAGACTGATAAGAAAAAACCGAAGAAATTTCTGCCAGGCATCTTTACTGCTGTAAACATTGTTGGTAAGAATTTCGGTGATATCTTTTTCGCTCAGGTTGCTGTGTCGGTTAAGGATTTGTATGTCTTCTCTTTGTATGTTCTTCATTTAAGTTTTTTTTAATAGTCATAATATTGAGGATGCTAAAATCATTCCCTCAATATAAAAGCTCCATTCAATATTGTATTTTTAAAGAAACTAATTTACAAAAGCCTACAGAGAGTGAAAGTATTTCTTTTGGAATCATTTTTCGTTTAAATTTTATAGGGCAGTATTTCTAAATTAGTATGAATTGAAATGATAAAAGGGTTGAAGCAGAGAACGTGATCTGTTTTTTATTGAACTTTGAATAGCTTAATGGTATAATCAAGTAATTTTTTATCTCCATAATCGCCGTGTCCCGGAATTACAATTTTTACATTGGGATACTCTTTTTTTACTTTTTCAACAGTATTGGACCATGCTGAAACATTGGCATCTCCTAAATATCCCTTGCCGGCTTCTAATTCCTTTAGCAAACATCCTCCAAACAAAATATTTTCGCTTGGAAAGTAACCAATAGTATTATCCCTTGTGTGTCCTTCTCCGAAAAACTTTGCAATCACTTCTTCATTACCTACTTTTAAAGTTATGAAATTATTAAAGCTGTTTTTGGGAACTACAAAATTATTTTTCTTCCCAAGTTCAATGGTTTTTGAATAGGAATAGGAGGGGATGTTATGATTGTGAAATGCCTGTAGCCCGCCCATGCTGTCATCATGAAAATGAGTTGGAATAACAGCATTGATCTTAGAGTGAAGCGTTTTGGTAATCCATTGTATCAGTTCTTCAGAATCTTTGTCATGAGTTGGAGTGTCAAAAACAATTGTTTCGTCGTTGTTTTTAACAATGAGGCCATTGCAGGGAACATTTCCGAAGTCATTGGTTTGTTTAAAAGAAGTGTGGATAAACGAGTTTTCAGAAATTTGGGTAATAATTAAATTTTCGGATTTATAAATTTCCTTTGCTTTGAAGTTCTCGGAATGCTGAGAACTACAACTGAAGATCATAAAAGAAAATAAAATGATGAATATATGCTTCATGGGGAATCTCATTGGTTTTTATTTTTTATAATCATCATAATGATGGATTTTCTGTAGAGTAAATTACTAAATTTCAAGAAGTAATTATCGTGATAAAAAAGTTATTCACATAATTTATCCACAAATTAAAAATAAGTGTGGATAATTTATGTGAGTTAATTATTTTAATTTAAAATATTAATTATCAATTTATTAATATTTATTTAGAATGGCTTTTAAAAAGTTATCCACATTTTATTATTAATGAAATAGAAGATGTGAAAAAGTTATCCACACGATATTTTACTTCATAAACAGTCTGGTTAAATAAAACCAGATACTTATTTTTTATTAAAGACCAGAATTAAGAATTCTATTCTTAGAAGTTATTGCAATGAAATTTCCAAGGCTATCCGTAGACCGATATTTGATATTCTCCTGAATAAGATTAAGTTCGATGGTTGTGGTTATCATGGTTAATATTAATCAATCAGTCTTCAATGGCTTCAATACCTTGTTTTTTAAGTTCCTCAAGATGATCTTTCATTACTTTTAGTTGCTCCGGAGAGTGTCCCTGCCATTCTTTAACTTCTCCGATAATCTTGAAAGGATGTTGTGAACGGTAGGATTTTGTTGGATTGCCTGGAAATTTTTTATCTGTTAAATTAGGATCATCTTCAATTGAACCTGTGGGTTCTACTATATAAATTCTTTCTTTCCCCTCTCCCTGCGACAGTTCCGCGCCCCATGTTGCCGCTTCCAATGTTGCGGTAAGATAAATATATTTTGCTTTCCTCTGCGTTCCGTAATTAGAACTGAAGCCTACTTCGATGTGGTCGCCAATCTTGAGATCTGCCTTGGTACCGTGGTAATAGACGGTAGTTTCTTCAGAAGTTGTATTCATTGTTTTAAAATTTGGATCAATAGAAAATATTGAAAATGGTAAAGAGAATTTTTATTTCTGATCCTTATAAATATTCCAGAAATTATAATCTGTCATGGGTGCATCCGTTATCCCTACGTTTCTCCCCATCGTTACAATCTGTCCTCTATGATAGGTGCCATGAAGAATGACATGCTGGATGTATTCATACTTGGAAAAATCACACTGAAACCATTGAGATTCTATCTTTACATTTTTTGTAAGATCTTCCTCAGACAAGTTTTCCACATAATCTACTAGCTTTTGTGAATTACTTTTGATATTTCTAAAAATCTCTTCCTTACCGGTTTCAGCAGTTGTTTTGGCGAAATCAAAGTCATTGTTTTCAGCAATATGGCTCCACCAGTATTCCTGTGTCTGCCAAATATGATGCAGGGTTTTTAAAATAGTAGGAAAGCTTGAAATTACTTCCTGATTGAGTTGTTCATCAGATTTTGTGGATAACCAGTCGATGTATTTATTGACTACCCAATTATTGTACTGAACGGTTTTGTTGATTAATGTTTTTAAGCTCATTGTATTGCGATGGTGTTGGTTTCAAATAAATTTAAAGTCCAAAATGACGATCCTGACCTCTATTTTCAGGATTGATAAGGGCCTTATTGCTGTAGGTTGCCGCTTCAAATTCACTAATATTTACAGACAAAAAAGAAATATCCGGCAATAATTCTGTGAGACGGATGCTGATCTGTCTTGATAGATTGGCCTTTTGCGCTGTACTTCGCCCTTCCATAATATACCCGAAGACATGTATGAAGTTTTTCTTTTGGTCACCCAAACGGTAATATGGGTAAGGTTGCAGCCTTACTTTAATATCATTGATGGCAAATAAACCTGTGGAATCAGCAACTTTATATACAGCATCCATAATTTCTTCAGGAGTATTTTGCAGGAGAATATCCTGTGAACAATCTATGATAAAATGAGGCATGGCAGTTAATTTTAATTGGTTTGTCGTTGGATATCATTGTATTGCCAAAGAACATTGACAATTTTCCATGTATCATTTAGTTTGGCAAGATGTATGTAATCAATCCATTCATCTGCAATTAATTTGATTGATGCTGTTTTCTCAGAAACATCCAGAAATTTTACGTCTTTTTTCGGAGAAGCAGGAAATTTATCCTTGTTTTTATTATAGCTTTCTGCGAGTAAAATCATGGATTCTGCATTGGTTTCGCGGAGATAATCTTTACCTGTGGCTTTATCTTTCCAGAAAGTTCTTTTTACCATTCTGGGGTGTAAAGCACGTTCCATTCTGGATGCGTTGGGAGTGTGCTGTGATTCAATATAATCCAGTGCTGCCTGTTTTATAGCCAATGAATCCTGTCGGGACTGGCCCGAAACAAGCTGGTTTATTGAACAGAGCAGAATAGAAATGAAAAAATACTTCATATACAATTTATTAATGATGATCTGTGCTTCCAATGATTTGACTATGGGTAAGATAGGCAATTGGAATACTGTCGAAATTAATAAAAAAGACAATACAAAAAACAACAATTTTCAGCTGATGTTTTTTTGTATTGTTTGAATATTGGTTTTACTTCCCAGATTTCTTAATACTATAAGTAGGTTTCATTTTATTAGACATGTCAAGAACAATGTCGTAAATCCCACTTTCTTCTATTGGAAAATCATAGGCATCAAGAGCAATGCTTTTACCATCGTTATTTAAACCCAAATTGTATCCCCAATTATTATTTTGTCTGAATTTTAATCCACCTTTATTTAGCGTATAGTTTTTGAGAAAATAGATATCAGGATTTTTGGGATCATTCTGCAATGGAATGTCATTTTCGCCCCATCCGGCAGGCGTTGCATTTCCGATAATTCCCCAACGAATATTTACCATTTCTCTTTTCCCCGTTTTTACGCTACCATCTCGAAATTGAACAGTAAGTAAATTTATTTTTCCGGTTTCATCTGGCTTGAATGTAAAAGTCATCTTGTCATTCAATTGAAATAAAGTATTGCTAATAGGTAATAATGAACACCTTGGATAATTTTTTTCCTTTAAGATAACCAGTCCGTCTACAACAGTTACATTGAAATAGGTATCTTCAGCAGCATATATTCCTTCAAGTTTTTTTAAGTCCTGTGGTTTTACCTTAGCTGCTATCGTAGTGTAAGGTTTATTGTACAATATGCTTTCTATCTTTGGGATAATGGCATCCGTATGGGATAACTCTGAATTTGACATTACAATAACGCAAATGTCATCTTCTAAAACCCTGTAATATCTGCTTCGGTAACCAGGTCCGCCACCATCATGTCCGGCTTTCTTTTTATCAAATATAGGAGAGCTGTCAGTTCCCAGTCCATAATGATCATTAAGGTAAGGGGTAAACATTTTTTCAACGGTTTCTTTTTTCAGAATCTTATAGTTTTTAAGACTTTCATTGAATTTGAAAAGATCTTCAACAGTAGAATACATTGCTCCAGCAGCAAAAGGGTGATCGGTTTTAAAACGAAGGGCTTCGTTGGAAGTGTTATCTGATAAAAATTCATATCCTAGAGCCTTGTTTTCATCGGTGACAGTATTAAAGTGGAAACCACTGTTGTTCATCTGTAAAGGTTTAAGGATGTAGCTTTCTATCGCTTTATCATACTCTAAACCTGTTACTTTTTTTATGATATATCCAAGAATATAATATCCGGAATTAGAGTAGCTCCATTTTGTCCCTGGCGAAAAATCCAATGGTTTTGCAGTGATGTACTTTATGAATGTCGCTTCATCTACCGTGTTGTCAGTATTTTCGTCGCTGGGAATTCCTGCTGTATGAGAAAGTAAGTTGGCAACGGTAATACTATCTCCTTTTGGAAAGTCCGGATAATATTTGGATAGCTTATCATTTATAGAGAGTTTTCCCTGTTCTTCCAGCAGGAGAATAACAGTTGCTGTAAACATTTTTGTAGTAGAATAGATCCGATAAAGACTATTGTTGGTATTCTTTTCTTTTTTAGGTCCATTTCTGTACCCATAACTTTTTTCGAAAATAATTTTTCCTTTTTCAGCAATAAGAACAGAACCGCTGAATTGTCCTGTTTTATCATAATTCGCTAATAATTGTTCCAATTGCCTGGTTCTCTGTGATAAAAAGGGATTAACAGCCAATAATAAAATAAGGCAGGTTAAAATAGATTTCATGTATTTTTTTAAGTAAGACAATTGTACATGAAATAGTATTACAGATTGTTTTCAAAAAATATTGAATGATGTTTCCTGTTTATTGATGATGAGTTTTTTTCTTTTTTATTGTTTATTGAGATGTTGCTCCAGTTAGAAAAGGTGTAGTTTCATATTGTAGTGTTAATGATACTATCTTTTGTTGATTAATATAAGTGGAGTTAATATGCTTAACTCATATCTGAAAGTCTCAGCGCCATACTTTTTTTACTTCATCTACTATTTCATAGGCCTTGTCTTCCGTAATCCAGCTGATTATTCTTTTTTCATAATCTCGTGTTATCAAAACAACAGAATAAGTAGCGCCGGTCCATGAGAAATGGTAGCGAGTTCCATATTTATAAGATTCAATACTATAATCTACTGCTTGGATATCTTTAATTTCTTTTTTCAAGAATGTTTTTGGCTTTGCAAATAATTTATTTTTATAGCTTACCGTGATGGCATTTGTTTCAATATTGAATACTGTTTTTCCAAAGGTATTCCAGAGCCAGATGTACAGAAATAGTATGAAAAATCCGATAACAACGCCAGCCATTGATAGGACGTTTAAAACAGCAATAAAATCATTACTTTGAAGAAGACCAATAAGAATGATGATCAATATGATGAAAAAAGATATCATTAAACCAATACTCATGGCAATAGTTAATACCCAATTGGTTCTGTTTTTTATTTCAATGATGGTGGGCATTTATCAAATGTTTTAATTGATATTCTGTGAACTAGTTTTGAATTTATATTTTTTCAAAATATTTTCCCTTGAACTGATAACGGATTTTTTTAGCTGTAATTTTAGAATCTTCTTGTATTAAGGGAATACTAATGATTTTATTTTTTGGATCATATTGAATATTATAATTCTTGATATCATTGTCTCTATTAGAAGAAGCTGTAAGATCTATCTCATAACCAAGTTGGTTTTTAATTCCGCTTTGAGTCTTAATTAATTGAGCCTTGTCATTTAGTTTTCCATCATCAATGGAAAATATTTGTATACTGTGATAACTTAATCCTGAACTTAATATGGCTTTACTTTGAGTAAGGTAATATTTTTTGTTTTCTGAAATAACATCATTGATTTGGTGATAATAGGATCTTGGGTCACCTTCACTCGTATTTTCTATGATTTTGGAGTATAGCTTTTTATTGGATTCATATTGAAATACATTTTTAAAAAAGTGCATTGTTCCTCCGGTCCATGTATCCCATGAATAAATTCGGAATTTGCCATCTTCTGAGGTTGTAATGAACAATCCATTCTTCTTAAGAGATTTAAAATGATAGTGTAAGGTCTGAGGATTTGAGGATGTATACTGAAGAAGCAATTTTTCAAATTTTATATTGGCCGTATAAAGAGAATCAGAAGAAGATTCTTTGCTTTGGCCATCAGAAGACCAGTAATTAATTTTTTGAAAAGCATCATTAAGCTGTTTTTCAATAGTGGACATATTTTGCCCAAATAAACAATGAGCCGTGATTAAAAATAGAATTCCAAATATTTTTTTCATAGGTATTATTTTCTATATTTTAACTGAAATACATTTCCCTCAGGATCAATCCCGTCACACAACCAAAAATCATAATTTTCAAATGTCTTGATTTCTCTCATCTGGACATTTCTTAACAATAATTCATTTCTTGCGGTTTCAATATTCAAATCAATTTCAAAAACGAGTTTGGTGTTGTTATCAAACTGATATCCGGTTTCTATTTTTTCCAAATATTCATCTCCGATTTTATGAAGCCCGATATTTACAGTACCTGCACTCATAAGGACCCAAATGTGATCTTCCTCAATTACTTTTAGATTAAAATTTTCAACATAAAAGTTTTTAAGTAGTTCAATATCTTGCACATACAAGATAATGGAGTTCAGTTTTACATTCATTTCCTAAAGAGTGTTAGTCAAATATTCAGTTTTTTTGAGCGTATAAGATCATCTCGGGTTTTATTTTATGGATGGTAAATAAGCTGTACAACACCGGATTTGAAGACGTTGGTTGTAACGAGTTTTAAATTTAATCTCTCCTTTACCTCTTCAAAAAGAGGCTTCCCCTTCCCTAAGGCTACCGGATGAACGGAAATTCTATAAACATCAATCAGATTGTTTTGAATAAAGGTTTTGATAAGACTTGCACCACCATACAGCCAGATATCTTTTCCGCCTTGCTTTTTTATTTCTAAAACTTTTTCTATAAGATCAGAATGGATAAAAGTTGCATTTTCATCTTCTCGGTTTTGGCTCGAAAAAACAAATTTATTTTTTGAGTGGATGGCTTTCCAGAAGTCATGTTCTTCCGGTTCAGCATTTTCATCGGGATGATAATTTCCCCATGCGTCATAGCTTACTCTTCCATAGAAAATAGTATCAATACCTGAAATGAAGCCCTCAAAATCCATATCATCATCCATAATGCACCAATCGATTTCTCCATTGGGACCTTCAATAAATCCGTCTAATGTTGTGGCTAGGTCTAATATTATTTTTTTCATGGTAAGTACTAAATGATCGGGTTTTAATTAACAAATTTAAAGGTAAGAATATTTTAATTTTTAATGATCATCAACCTTTATTTTGGTTCTGTAACTCCTATGATGACTCCGAAATTTCCATCTTTCTGTATCCAATTTTTCTCAGGAAGATAAGTTCTTGAAACATATCCATCCAGATACAGCGCATTTTTGCAACCCATCTCCTTGAAAAGCTCTGCAAGGCTATAGAAATTGACCTCTTTTTTAGACATGGCAAAAATAATTCTCCCATTTTCCAGAATTCCGACTCCATTTCTGATATTCAGATTTTTAGAATCTTTTTGAAAGATTGGATTTATCTTTCCATCCATTAGTAACATGGGGCCGGATTGAGTGGCGTACTTGATGCTTTTATTTTGGTTATACCTTTTTGTTTCAGAAATTCCAGGCTGATTGTTTTCGGTTAGATAAAATATCCCATTAGGCTGAAGATAAAAGTTTCCCGAACCCTGCAGAGTATCTATGGATTTCAGAATTTTAAAATCTTCGATATAAAGACCTTTCGGAGATTGATCAGGTTCAAACATTCCGCCGTTCATGGCAAATACCAGCTTTTTACTTTTGGATTCTACTTCATTCTTTAAGTGATTGATACTTTTCAGAATCTCATTTTTATCATTTTTCCAGTAAAACTTCAGATTCTGCTTTTTTGGATTGACCTGATAGATCACAAACCTGTTTTCATCCTGTATTTTTTCTTTACAACATAGACAAAATAGGAGTAGGAGGGACAGGAGATGGTGATATTTTATTTGCATAAATAATCTTCTAGTTTATAGATCTTCTTCAGCAGCCCAGCTACTAAAAGCTGTATCTGCTTCTCCAATCTCAATCACTCTGTTTTTATGAGTCATTATTCCTAAACCGTGTTCATCATCCCAAGAGCAGGAAAAACTAATACCAATGTATGGATGGTTATCCTTAATTACAGATGTGATGTAAAAACAGTTGAGAGATAAAAGAGAAGCAAAGCCTTGAACATCTTTTAAATCCGGCATGAAATCTACTTTGTCTTCTTCGGAGTAATCATATATTTTTTGCAGTTCCGGGTATTTTTTCAAAAGTTCATTCAGGATATTGTCTAAGATTGTTTTCTGGTTTTCCTGCAAGTAATCAATACCATTTTGTTGCTCTGGGGTAGGTTCTTCCGCATAATCATCATCTTCATCCAATATTTCATAGCTCAGTTCCTCATCCTTTTCATTGAAAAAAGATTGCCAATATTCTAAGTTGAGTGGAGGGTAGTCAATGGATTCATATTCACGAATTTCACTTTGAGATAAGTCTCTGGGGTTTTCAAGATGTTTATTAAAAAATTCATAGCAGAAAGGAGCACGAGAAAAAATATAATCAGGATTTTCTGCATAACACAAATTAAAATACTCAAGTGCCTTTTCTTCATTGCCACATTCCAGACAGCATTGGCCTGCATAATAATTCCGGATATAAAGAGCATTGTTCTGAGATGCTTTATGGAGATCTGAAAACTCCAGCCATCTCATCATATTATTGAAATCCTTTTTCCAGATATATTCCTGGATCATTCTGTTGGTTATAATATAGGCTGTATAATTATTATATTTTTCATCATCAGCTTCTCTCCATTTTTCTTCAATAAAATTAATGACTTCCTCTTTAGTTGTTTTGGAAGTTTTCAACATTGATTTTTCTAGAAATAGATTGATTTCTTCAATAACTTTTTCTGCATTTGACATGGGTGCTTTTTTATAACATAGATTATCTGTCTTTTTTTAACTCGTCATTATCTCATCATGCATTTCAGTTTACTCCCTACATCATTACGAGATAAAATGATTGAATACAATCAGTCTATTTTTTTTCATATTTTTTGATGAGATCATAATCATATGGAATCATGATTGATAACTCTTTTGCTTCCCAGATATCTCCTTCTGACGGCTGATAAAAATCATAGGAATTAGATAAAAAGTTATCTCCGTCAGGAGCTTCCTGCCAGTCTTTTTTATCCCTGTTATACAATAAGATCATACAGCTTACACAGTTGAAATTCCCCTCTGTATTTGGGTTTTCATAGCATTTTCCAATTTTTATATCCAGTTTTTGATTGATGATAACATCCGTTAAACGTCCTTTTGTCAACCTGATTAAAGCAGCCTGAGCTTCATCATCAGACGGTTTATTTTTGGCCGGAACTAGGTTTTCAAAGTGGGCATTTTGAATCTTTTTTAATTCTTCTTCCTTTGCGCTTGGCGTTAATAGGTTGACATCATAAGGATGAAAATCTACTACCGGTGCTGCTACATCTGTTTGGTTGGTACCGACAGGATTTTCGGCCAGTATCTTCTCATTTGTTTCGTAGTTTTTCCAGTCTTCCTTATTATAAGTTACGTATTGCTGGATTTTGTAAAGAAGATTTTCTCTTTCGTTGAGCCATATAAAGTTGCTGGCGATGAGAAATAATACAATGATTCCCAGGGTGATTCCTATGGCCTTAAGTAATTTTTTTACGTTCATAAGTTATTTAGTTTTTTATTGAAGTTGTAATCTTATCCAGTTAAGAATAAAAAGTAAAATAAATATTCCAGCGATGTAGAATTGTACTTTATTGACTTTTTTAGTACCAAATTTCCAGACACAAATTCTGTCCAATATAATGATTATTATCACAGGAATCAGCCCAAATAATGCATAAATTCCTGCCAGTCCATCCACGGCAGAAACGCTGTTGAATGCAACGACGGCAAAAATTAATCCAAGAAGAACTGTTAATAGACCTAGAATGAAAAACAAGGTAAGTTTTTTTGTCATTGTAATGGATGGTGTATATTATATTTTGTTAGAAAATGAGTTTTAAAATTAAGGATTTTCTTGAGCTCCATATCGTATGGCAGCTTCAAGTACCTCAATGTTGATATCTTTCAATGCTTTGAACTTAATACAATATCCAGTCACGCTTGCTTTGCCTATTTTTTCTCCAAAAGTTTTGGATAGATAGGTTTTATCATCAATACCCATAATATAGACAGAGATTCCTGTTGTATTAGCGCTCATTCCGATTTGATAAAACTCCTTGGTTGTTCCATCAGCATAGGGGATGGTGTAGAGCCCATAGCCTATATTGGGATTGGAAACCGTTTTATTTTCACTGTTTTTACCATCCAGAAACCATACTTTACATTCCGGCATAAGTTCCAGAATCATGTGATGCAGTTTTTGCATATCTGCACGTTTGGGTTCAGGCTGGCTGGCAATGTATTCTTGGATTTGTTCCTGGATGCTCATATTTTGTTAATTGGTAAGATTTCTATTTGAAATTTGCAAAAAGAGTTTGAAGACTTGATTTTTGTTGATTAATGATCAGAAGCTGGCTTTTATCGTCTAAAAGAATTTTGTACTGGAATTCTTTGTCAGGCGTAAATTTCCACTGCTTTAACTCCTTAAACTGACTCTTAATTAACTTAAGTTTTTCGTTATTATTTTGTGATACAATAATAATCTTTGTTAAAGGTGTTTTTTTCATTTTTTCAATAGTGAGCATAGAAATTTCAGTCTCGGCTTCCTCGCTTGAACGGGCCGGATACATTTGGCCTATGGTATTAAAATCTTTTTTATTTTCAGACAATATATATCTGTAAGTCATGATGTGGTCAAACTCATTGATCCATCCGGGAAAATTTTCCTCATAAAGCCTGATATAAGTATCAATAAAATTTTTATCCATAGGTTTCTTCTGAGCAATATATTCTTTTACCGTAGGATATATTTTCTTGGCCATCAGATCTATATATTTGCTGTTGTACCAATCATTGGTTTCTACGTTTCCATTTAAACTCTCATAAACATATCCGTTTCCTAAAGCAGTTGCCAGTGCCTCATTCAGTAATTGGTAGGCGTAGTTGCTATATTTCGATGGATTCTTTTTGAAATTTTGAGCAATATCATTTTTCACCGTCAGAGACTGTTCGTCGTAAAGAATATGATAGGTTTCATGCAGCATAACACTGAACAGATCTTTGTAATCTCTCAGATTCGTTTGAACAGCACTTATAAAATTGTTATAAAAAGCCTGTGCCGTAAAGCCTGTTGAATTGGGCAGAGGATACAGCGCAATTTCAAAAGGGATAGAGGGATCCCAGCTTGAATTATAAAAAAGTAAGCCTGTTTGAAAATAAGACTCCATATTTTTTTCCCCGGAATACTTACTCATAGCTTTCAGTTGAGCCTCAAATTTTTCTTTATTCGGAATATAAATAAGTTCATTATAGATAGGCGTAAATACTGAAATAACTTCAGCGAGGCTATGTATCGTTGCATTAGGAAGAATTCCGATGGAGCGAAGTTTAAAATCACTTAAATTATTGGTCTCAATAAGATTTTTTTTCAGAATGTCTCTGGACTGCATGGGGATTTTTGAGCCATAAGGATATTCATTAAACGAATAACTGTAGTCGATGGGCAATTTATCAAAGTTTGAAATGAGATCCTTATATTTTTGAGTATTATATTTTGATTGATTGAATTCTGTTTTAAAAACGTTTTCCGGATAGTTGTCAGAAAGATTTTGTATAAACACAAAAACAGCCAGTTGCTCAGAATATTTAATATTGAAATTGATTTTCTGCCCAAATGCCAAAAAGGATAGCAAAAAGAATAATGCGAAAAGCTTTTGTTTCATGGTGTTTGTATAATAAGTATTCAAATGTAAATAAATATCGAGATATTCTACCATGATTATTTTTTGAATAATAAAAAACCGCTCTGCAAAGCAGAACGGTGATGTCAGGATTTATTTTTCAGACATGATCTTATCTTTTTCCTTTTGGAATTCTTCCTCAGATAAAACTCCGGAATCTTTTAGATCCTTAATTTTTTTCAGTTTATCATATTTTGTTTCTGAATTGAGATGTTGAGTTTTTTCTTTGGGTAAAAATTCTTCGTGAACAATCAGCTCACCCAATTTAATTGCATTTTCAAGATCAATTTCATAGTTCATAATTCCGTTTCCGATTTTAGCATAATAGACAAAACCATTTTTTTTGCTTCCTCTTGTCATGATTTTTCTAACCTTAAAAGTTAACCCTGAATTACTCCTTTTAAAAGAATTGGCCTGATTGGCTAAGCCCTGATACCCCGTCGTTGAAGAATAATTGAACATTGAAGAAGCATTGGTTCGGATAAATTTAAAGTCTCCGTCATTCATAGAACCTGTTCCGATTTTTAAGTCAAGACCCTCATATACCTTAAAGCCTGTTGAAGTGGTGAGGGTATCGTTTTCAAATTTTGGAGCGATTTGAGAATAAGAAATTCCAAAAATCAAAAGTGTAAAAATTAATAGTACTTGTTTCATTGTTTTATTTTTAATGATCAAAAATTGAAAGCCAAAAGTAAAACAAGTGGTAAGGGGAACCTTACGGGAATCCTTATCAGGAGGGAGTTCTATAATAATCATCTTTGATGAAAAAAAGCCGCTCTGTTTTCAGAACGGCTTTTGTTTCTATAATTAATAAGGTTTTTTTGATTCAGGAGGTGTGAAATGAGAAAAATTAATCCAATAAATTATTCTGATGTAAACTGTCAAAAATGATTTTATCAACCTCAGATATCTTGTCCTTGTCCGAATAGTTAAGCCATTTCATTTCTTCAATTTCAGAGCTGGCTTTTAACTCTCCAGAATAATCTCCGGAATAGCAGGTCATTTTTACGATGATACCATCTGCATGTCCGTGGGCTTGGGCCTCAAAAGTTCCAATATAATGCAATGTTTTACTATCAATTGTGACATTTAATTCTTCCCATATTTCGCGAACTAGAGCTTGCTCATCTGTTTCTCCTGTCTCTCTTTTACCTCCTGGAATATAATATTTCTCTTTTCCATAGCTTTTTGTGGAGAGAATGGATTTATCTTTTAATTCTATCCATGCGAGTTTATCGATGATTGTTTTGTTTTGCATTTTTTTTAGCTATAATATTTGATAGTATTCAATAAGTGATTTTTCAGTATGTTCTGTTACATTATTTTTTAAATAAATATTATGAAAGTAAGGAAAAGAAGTTCCTATTTTCTAGTCTAAACTCAATATTCTTGTTATAAAGATATTTTACTTAGTAGCTTTTCGATAGGCACAAATATATCACTTTGATTTTCAAAGCTTGTAATCCACTTATTTTTCAACAAGCAAAAATACTTTTCACCCAATAAATCATTTTCTTCAAATCCACCCCAATTTTCACCAGTTAAAACAACTAAATAAGCTTTTGCATCTTTAAAAACATTCTTTAATTTTCTTTCTCTTTCATTAAAATCAACTTCCCACTTATGTCTATTCCATCCTAATTGTGTTTTACATTCTATAATCGCAACTACTTCATTATTTTTCCATATTGATATATCTGGTCGAATTGCACCGCGTTTCGCAACAATTTGTTTTTCAGAAATAGCAACTAAATCAGAATTTATTTTTGTTAGGTATATTTTTATAAAAAATAGTAATTGTTCAGTAAAGAAATCTGCACCGTTTGTAATATACCTTTTCTCAAGTAATTCTTTATTATCATATTGACTTCTATAATATTGTTTCATTCGATTTAACAATGCAATACTATAGTCAAATGATTCAATATTAATATCCGAGTTTAAAAAATCATGAAATGACTTTTTAAGAATTACATGAAGATTCTTTAAGGTTTCTAGGTAATCTTTATCTGTATTCATATGAATGAGTTTTGTATTTTATTCGTAAAAATTGTAATAATAGGATTTTTCTAAATAAAATTCCTTGTTAGTTGGTAAGGACAAATTTTGTAGGATCTTGTTTTCAAGTATAATAACTAAAATAATCACCAATTTAAATAAGATTGTAGATACTATGAGTACCTTGTGTTTTAGTTTTTATAAGTGAAGAAACCGCTCTGATTTTCAAAGCGGTTTTGTATTAATAAATATCTTTAAAAATTATTTATAGACATCAATAGGGGGGAGTACTTAGCTTTCCATTGCCATATAATCTAATTGCCCGTTTTGATCTGTATTGATGACAACCAGATAATTGGTGATCTCTTTTCCGATTGAATAATCTAAAATAGCAAAGCCCTCTTCATTGTCAGGATAAAGTCCTATTCTAACTAATTCTAATTTTGTTAAAAGTTGTTGTTCTGGTTCAACGGTTACATCATCAAAGTTGATAAGTGTTGAAAGTTCGTCCTGCTCAACTTCTTCAAGGTGGTGTTCCAAATAAAGTTTTACAGTATCCCCCTCTTCATTGTGATAGTCTTCCAGAATGTAGCTTTTAGCTAATCTATTAAATGTTTCAATGTTTTCAAGATAGTTTTTTATCTGATCGAGCTTTGCTCCATCAGTATTTTCGCTTTCAAAATTTAAATCTACTTGAATTTCATTTCCATTGAAATCAATATTAACATCATAATATTCTTCTACGTTGTCTGTTGAAAGTTGCCCAAAGTAGGGTAGTGTGTATTCTGCCATGATTATTTTTTATTTTTTAAATTTATTTTCAGGTTTAATTTTTTGTCTTCTGATGTGGTATAATAAAGTGTCAAAATATTTCCGGATACTTCCATCCTGTCAAATTGATATTCAGGAATTACAGCAGTTACATTGTTTTTCTCAAAGTCAAACGGAACTTTCAACACTTTCTTTGTGTCTGGATAGTAGATAATAATTCTTTTGTAGTTGCTGTCTGCATACACAAGAAACTCAAACGGATATTTTTTTTCGTCTTTAATATCCGTATCAATACAAATAAGTTGCCCAAATTCGTCTATTTTCTTCCCTCTAGTTTTGTCGATTAAAGTATAGATACAAGGCCCATTTGCCGCGCAGCCACTTCTGAACAAAATTGAATTGTTAAACTCTTTCACAAAATGAAAACCAAGTCTATAGATGTAACCATAATATTCAACGGGTACTTTGTCAATAGTTATTTTCTTTCTTTTACTTGTTTCAAGCGTCAACCAAATTTTATCACAGTTATATTGCCAGTAGAGTTGGGCTTTATTTTTTAGCATTCGAGTCTCACAACTTACAGTGGCATTGTTCATCAATGTGTCTTTGTTGCAATGACATTGTTTCTTTTGTCCATAAAGTGGCCCAAAAGTAAAGATGAAAAATGTAAATGTTATAAGAGTATTCATAGTATAGTCACTAACAGAAAAAAGAGTGGTGTTTTTTTATTTTGTATTTCAGTGTATATTTTACGAAATTTTTTAAAGCTCAGCATTCTTAAATTCTGAATTTACTTTCCATAATCTATAAACTTTTGTTTCCAATACACGGTTTTCATTGAAGTGTGCTATCGCTAATATCTGCCACCTGTATGCTTTTAATCGCTGATTTGGTTATAGACGTTGTACTTCCGCCGATGATGTATAATTTATTGTTATATACTTCTGCTGCAGCGTGTCTTCTGGGAATCATATTGGATGATAACTGATGGAACTTATTGGTTGTCGTATCAAAATAGGCCAGAAAAGTTTGATTATTATAACCACCAGCAATAAAAATCTTACCATCGGATACCGCTAATGAGTGTCCGGATATCCCGGCAGGCATCGTATATTGATTGGTCCAGAGATTCGTGTTGAGGTCATAAACATTGATCAGGCGTGATGAAGTACCGTTAAAGCCGCCAATGACATATAGCTTATCATTCACAATTTTGCCTTTTGCTTCTCTGGCTGTGGGCATATCCGGTAATGCATGCCATGTATTGGAAGCAATATCATAATATTGAAATCTATTGGAAAATACAGTAGTTGCAGCGCCGTTGAGTCCACTGCCACCGAACACATATATTTTTCCGTTATGGATAGCAGAACCAGCATTTCCGGTATAGGAACGATTAACAGCTCCTTTCGTTACCTTGTGGGTGGTTAGGTCTACAATTTCAAGATGGCTGTTTCCCCAACCGTTAAAAATATAAATTTTATTATCATAAGTCTCCGAATTAGCAAATTTTTTGGGACTCAGCGTAGCATTGAGAATACTCCACTTATTGTCAGTAATATTATATTTTTCAATAAAATTGGCGTTACCTCCATTTTCCTGGTATCCATTGCTCACATAGATGTTATCATCCACGATGGCACTGGTTATGGCACCTCTGCCCACAGACATATTAGCGAGACTTTTAAATTGAAGTGTTTGTGCATGGGTGAGCAGTGAGTACAAAAATGAAAGGAATAATAATTTTGTTTTCAATGGTGTGAAGGTTTAGTGTTTGTTTTTTTGATTTTCTTTTGAAACTCTACGCAATTGGATAATTATAATTAACTATTTGTTGACATCTAAAATTTTATGCATCATTTCATTATTTCTCTTTTTAGCTTCTTATATTGAATTGAAGTTGTGATAAAATTTATTATAACTAGAAAAAAACAAACGGTTCTGTACAATGAACATGTTTCCAACGGCAATCATATTAATGACGCTATAAAATTTTCATGGTATTCAAATATACATAGATGATTTTAAAATAGAATGAATATTATTTTGTTTTTCCCCACTATTGTGCGAATCTTTTGGTGTGGTTTAAGTCTTATAAATAAATCAAATATTCTAGCAATAATATGATCTAAAGTCCTTTTTTATCAGCACAGTCTATTGCATATTCTTAGCAAGTCTTTTGTGGAGGTGGACTTATGTAACAGAAAGTTTTTTATTTTTTCTCTCTTCTTTCAAGAATAAGGTGCGCTGCATCCAGCATTTTAATCAGATGGATGTACGGATTTATGATATTCCTTTCCGGTAGGTTGCCATAGACACCTAATGAGAAATAAACCATTCCGGACATGAAATAATCAAATTCCTTGATGCTGTATTCCTTGAATGCTTTTTTGAAAACCAGCAGAGGATTTTGGTATTCTTTTTCCGAAAGCAGGCCAAGACGCCATGGAGAAATATTTTCTAATTGAGTATGGATGCCCCATTTCCTTTCTTTCAACATGATGAGATAGCAAGCCTGCACAAACGACTGCATCGACTGATGAAACTGAAAGATGATCAACGGATCTTCATTGATCCTATTATTTTTCTTTACCGCGTAACTCATAATATTGTGTAACCGTTCTTTAGATACAGCAAGGTCATTCAACTGAAAATAGGTCTCCATCAGCTGTAATCCGGAGCGCTTTTTACTTACTGGCCTGTATGGGGGCTCAAAGTATGTTCTGGTCTTTTTCATGGGTTTGTATTTTTGTAATCAATTTCTTTTTCATTATTCATGTTTGTATCGGATTGAGCACAGTTCTTGTTGCATCATGAAAATTTCATGAGACCAATGAAAGCAGAATTGTATTGTCATTCTTCTGAGCTAAATACCAATTGTTTTTTACTGGCTGTAAAGGAGGAAGCTCTGGCAATGGTTGAGCTTCCTGCCCATACAAACCAACAATAATATGATAGAATTTGTGTTTTTCTGAAAGCCCTAAGGCCGCAATGGATTGTACACCCCATTGTAACATATCATGATACTTTATGTGGGAAAGCGGGCTTAGAAAAAGATAATTGTAGAAAAGCAGAACAGCATGAAAATAAAAACGGCATGAGACTCTACAATATCCGCTTTTGAGGTACTGGTATACCCTGCACACAGATAAGAGAGCCCACGCCTAGGTCGTGAGCTTCCTGCTTATCATCTTGCGTGCATAAAAATTACCAGTTTTCAAAAGCAAGGTTCTAAGCAATAGCTTCTTTTATTCGTTGAAGTATCGCAAAGCTACATTTCTTGTAGCTTATAGTACAAATATAATATAATTTTTGAATTGTAGGTTAATTCAACTACAGTTTTTTATTACAAACTTTCCAAATTGCTCTGATAATGGTATTGCAATGGATAAAATTGAATTTCGAATAGCTTTTGGTAAAAGAGTTGAAAAATTTAGGAAGAAGATGGGATTAAGCTATCGGGAGTTAGCTCAAAAATGTGATGTAGATCATAGTAATATCAGCAAAATTGAAAAAGGCGAAGTTGATTTAAGAATTTCCACGATACAAGAGCTAGCTAAAGGCTTAGAAGTTCATCCTCAAGAATTATTTGATTTCAAAATAGAATAAAACCAATCTCCGAGGTCTGAAGACTAGGAGATTGGTTTTAAATAGATTGTTTTTATTCTATTTGGTTCAAAGTCAGAATACTTTGTGCAGCAGGGATTTTCCGAACTTATTTTTTTATTGTTTCTTTAATAATCTTTTCAAATGTTTCAACAGTTTGTTTATTTAATTTGATACAAGGCTGACAAATATTTGCAATGTTATTATTATTCAATAAACTACTATTAGACTTTCTTGAGTATATTTTTGGCATAAAACCTTTGTCATAAAAATCTTTATTAGTTATATATGGCACTGCTCTTTTTTCATTTGTACAAATTAGTTTGCATTTTGAAATATGTAGAATTGCAACTAAATGAGGATCATCAAAGTCCCTATGTACTACCTTTCTTTCTAACTCTTTTTGATAATTATCAACTAAATCATCATCAATTTCAATAGTTTTTCGAATTCTTGATAATTGACCAAACAACTTTAGATATCTAAAACTTTTTTTTAATTCTGCTTTATATTTAGTTCCACCAAACACTATTTTCCCTTTATCCGTAAATATCCAATTGTATACTGGAGCAAAAGAATCATGGTTCTCAGATTCTCTATCAAATACACTAGCTAGCGTATTAGTATCGATTATTATACACATCTTACAATGACAATAAATTTAATTCTTCATTAATAAAAAAACTACGGAAGCTATCTGGTTGCTCTTCTTGATATTGGCCAAATTCATCTATATCTATTGAATGAACTTTATTTCCAGTTTTAGTTCTTTCAAAGAATAAGATTTGAGAATCTATATAATTTTGATTTTTTTTAATAGAATATCTAAATCTATCAATTAGAAAATCACTGTGAGTTTCTATTAAAAAATTTTTATCATCATTAAATGCAGCATTGAAGATGAAATTTCCTAATGCTGCTTGTGCTCGTGGATGAAGATGGACTTCCGGCTGTTGTATTGTGAACCATCGATCTTTGTGTGTAACCAAAATTTCAGTTAATAAAGGCAATACCTGACCAACACCATAACCAACATTAGTTATTTTTAAGGGTATATTATTCAAATAGATGTTTAAATGGAATGGTGAGTTTTTTTGTTGGCCTAAGCTTTCTATTTCAATTTTATCAAATAATCCACTGTTAATACCGAATTCTTCTAAAGTTTTGGAGAATTTTTCTTTAGTAATATTTTTCTTGAATTCATTTGCGAGAATTGATTTAATTAGAAGCGGAGTATGATCACCTTCAGGTGAAAATACTAACTTAAAATTTTCATATATTCTTTTTGGTTTAGATCTGATTGGTGCTATCCATGTTGAAAGTGGCAAGAAATGAGGTCTTGTTAATGTTCCCATTTCCTTTAGGTTTGGTAATTCCTCTTTCAAGAAATATCTTATATCATAATAGGGATTCCTGAACGTATAATCATCTTCTCTTTTCAAAATCTTAAATTTTATATTATCAAAACTAATATCTTCAACCCAATTTTGAAATTCATTTAAGTTTGATACATTATACTCAACAGGTTTTATATATATTTTGTATTGTTTTTTTTTGATAAGTACTTTAATATTATAGCCATTAATGAAAAATCTTAATTCACTTACTGTAGGAACACTTTTTATGTTGACATAATTCACTAATAAGATGTTAAATACACGATTTATTTTTCTATCATCATTTGAAAAATATCCAATTTGAAAATTGTTGTGATTTGATTTTTTATCTTTACTTACTAATTCATCAAAAAAACCAAGTTCAACATCGGCAGTATTAAAATCATCATCATTCCAAAATTGAGGACTTGATAGCAGACGTAAAATTGAAAGTATTGAAGATTTTCCTGTACTATTTTCACCAACAAAGAAATTTACTTGTTTTAATGGAATATATGTATTTTCAAATCCTCTGAAATGATTAAGATATAAAATGTTCATAGTATTTTGCTTAGTTTTAGGTTTTTATTATTTGCAATAAAAGTACTAATTAGACTAGAATAATTAATTTAAAGATTGATTCTAGTCCAAAATTATCAAGTACTTTTTATGGTTGTAAATTAGGAAAAAAATTAACTACAATAAAAGTAGTCTTGAAAACAGAATAATTAATGGTCTTAGCGAGTAGCTTTAATATTATTCTTAGCGCATCACTTGTAGGTAATTCTTTATACATTATGTTCTTTGGCTAAAATTCAAGAGTATTTCTTGATCCGTATTTTCATCCTTTTGATCTAAAGAATAGCAAAAGCTTATAGTAAGTTCCTCTTTAAATTTTGCATATAGTGTGGGTCTCAGTAATTGAGTTTTATTATCGTTGAATGGTGTTCTTTTTTTATTATCAGGATTTCGCACTACTGTATAACAATATATTTTATTAGGATCTTTATTATCACTTTTAGACAGCGAATAAACCATGAATCTCCTTATATTATCAGGATGGTTTTGATTTACTTGAGTAGGAATAAAACCTGAGAAATGCTGATAAAACTGCTCTAAAATATCTCCTAAGTTTGATGAATAGCTAATGTTAAAAAACTCTCTTAATTTTTGAGCGGAAATCATAATTTGATTTGAGTTAGCAGGAGCAGTTAAAGTATGACCAGAGTCATCTGCTTTTATAAATTCAAGTTTTAAAAGTGCATATTCAGGTCTTTTTTCATTTTCAACATACAACTTAACAAGAACTATATAACTTTCACTTTTATAATTGAATGTAAAGGCTTCAATAACCCAGCCTTTGTTTTCCATATCTTCTTTAAGCTGTTTCAGATTTTGTAAAAGATGTGTATTTTTCATATAGTAAACGTTTTTATGAGAATTTCCTTAATATATTCTTACTAAATTAAAATATAAAAATAATACCTCCTTACGGAAAACCATAAAAACAAAAAAACGCTCTACAAAAAGCAGAGCGGTTTATATATTAAATTTGTCTTAGCGACTTGCTATTACATCATTCCTGGCATTCCACCACCCATTGGCATAGCTGGCTCTGCGCTCTTCACTTTAGAGATATGTTTCAAGCATGTTTATATATGCTTTATTTTTTTTATTTAACTACTGCTCCCACACGAATCTTTTAGTGTGGTTTTTAGTATTACCGAGCTCTCCAAATTTTCTCAACTTCGGAGATTTTATTTTAAACAAGAACTCTATAATTCATTAAAAACATCACTATAAAGGCTATAGACCGTTCCAAAGTGCCACTAGGTAATTACTCAACTATCTCGAGGTTCTTTCCAATAGCCCACACGTAGTTGGGGAACTGCAAATATCCACTTACCCAATGAGGTAGAGCCGGTTATAAACTGCCTAGGGACACTTACCAAACTGGCTATAGGCGGTTCCAAAGCACCTCTGGGCACTTACCTAACCCCCTCGAGGGTCTTCCTAACTACCTTTACCCCCTTTAGGAAGTGCCTACACCCCCTTACCTAAGGGGGTAGAACCGGTTGCATAACGGGCTAGAGATACTTACCCAACGGGCTTCAGGCCGTTATGAAGAGGGTGTCACCCCTTATCATAGTCCCTAGAGGGTGTTATGATAGGGGGTGCTCTCCAAAAGACTTCTAGCCAGAGGAGCTAATCTTGGAGAAGAAATATGAACTGTTAAGAGAAATAAAGAAAAAATCCTAGCGAGAACCGGGATTTTTTCTTTATTAATTGATTAGGTAATGGAATAACGTTTCGGGGCTTGGAGAGGTTGCGAACTACACAACCGATTGTTTTCTATTAAAGATGAAATTTTTTGCGAACTGTAAACGTGGATTTACTACAAAATTCGCAATCTTGCCAAACGCCTGTTGTGCGATGTTTTTATTTTTCCAATGTTTCTATTAGCCAATTCAGGCAAACTTCGGAATCCATAATTGACCAAGAATGTGGATTTTTCGTTCCGTCTAATCGAACTCCTTTTCCTTGGCTAACGATTACTCTAGCGTTTTCATTTCCCATTATTTTTAATTGATTTATCATTGAGATGATATCAATTCCATTCCAATCATATAAGTCACGATGTCTTTGATTAATTAACCAATCTGTATCCAAATCAGTGAACATTAAAAGAGGTATTTTTTTTAAATACTTGGCGTTTCCGCCATCTTTTGCTCCATAAGAATAAATAGAATTTTCCAGATATTTTTCCGGAAATTGATCTGGAGATCCTCCATAAATACTGTCCCAATTATTCTTTATCCATTTTGCTTCATCTACTGCAGGCTGATAAATATTTCTTTCGATTTCTCTTTCGCAATATTTATAAAATCTTGCTTGGTCTAAAGGGGCATCTAATGCAAAAACTCCTTTTGGTATTAGAAAAAACTTTTCCGGATTTTTAGTTGCCTTTTCAGCGTAAGTTAAAGAAATCATTGCGCCACTTGAAAGGCCGCCGATTATAAATTTCTCTTTCGATACTTGATGCTTTGCGACAATTTCACTGAAAATTTTATCAAGTAATTTAAATTCTGCTTCTCGATTATCTGTTCCCCAATTGATTGATGGAACAATGACCATCATTCCTTTTTCAACTGCTATTTTTGGCAGAGTTATTTGTTTTAATGTATTTTCAACGAGTTCTCCACCAGAAGGAATAATCACTAAAACACCTTTAATACTAGTTTTTGGTACATATTTATAATAAAATAATTCTGTAGAATCATCATCATTAATGTACAGGTCAGAATCATCTGTTTTTGAAACAGATAGTTTTTCAAATTCTTGTGCTTTACAAGATAAAAGATTAAAAAATAGAGCAAAAATTAATATATTTTTCATTTTTATTTTTTTTCGGTCAAAATATCGTACAACATCCAAATTTACGCATTGCGATAATATAAAATATATACAATCGCGCGGTAACGAAAGGATCTGCTTTAAACAGGTTTATATATGTTTTACTTTGAAGCTTTAGATTTTTTAATACTCAAGGCTTTCTGTTGTATCCATTGTATGGCAGTATCAACAGGGGTTGTATCATTGCTGGAAGAAGTATTGTGTCCCAATTGAGGAAAAGAAGTATATTCGAAAGGTTTGCCCTGAGCTTTAAGGGTGTTCAATTGTTCTATACACAACTTTACCGGAATCTGTATGTCTTTTTCACCAAAAAGCCAAAGCCCGGGAATTGAAAGGGTATTCAGATAGGTTTTGGGGTCGGTGGCTACAAATTGATATTTGTCCGGATCATTTTTAGTATGCTCAATGGCATCAGCTTCGGTATGATTTTCCCAGAATTTTTTGTTTCCATTGGTATAAAACTGAAATCGAAGTTGTTCCAGAGTGGTAATGGTAGGGCCGCTAAATAACACCATAAAGTCAATTTGCGGATTTTTGTTTGCCGCCATCGGGATGATCCATCCTGCCTGACTGAAGCCAACTAATCCAATGGGTATTTTTTTATCTTTCAAATATTTTCGAAATGTTGCTACGGCTTCATTGGCATCCTGAGCCAATAAAGTAAGGTTAGCAGGGTCTATATTATTGGTGCCCACAGATGGACCTACATATACGCCACCAGATTCTCCAACTCCGCGTTTGTCGTAGGTGAATACAGCAATGCCTTCTTTGGCAAGACGTTTTGCAAATTCCATTTCTCTTTTTACCGGATCGGATCCATGAACAATCACAACTGCTGCAACTGGTTTTTTAGGCTCTAAAATAGAGCCTGCAAGAGTGATATCCTGACTTTCAAACTTTACATCCTGAATGGTAAAGTCAGTGGATTGTGAAAATACCATTTCTGGTAAAGCTATTAATAACAGCCAAATAAATAGGGTAGAAAAAAAGTTATTTTTCATGGGTCATCGTTGCGGGTCAAATATAATAAAAAAACCGCCCTATAAAAATAGAGCGGTTAGTATATCAAAGACAGCTCTTGCTACTTTCGTAGAGTTACTTTGTTAACAGATGTCTTTTATTTATTAAGTTTGATGACTCCGGCATAAGTTGCAATCCAAATTGAGCCATCTTTGTCTTTCGTTATTTTTTCACAATGAACACTAGGAACGTTTGAATTTTCATTTGTGTAGGTTTCCCATTTTTTTGAGTTTGTGTCATAGTTTAAAAGGCCAACTCCGTTTAATGTGATCCATAGCAAGTTGGTCTCTTCATCTAAATAAAAATCATTGATGGCATTTTCGCGAAACATTTTAGGATTTGAATGGCTTATTCTTGTCCATTTTTGTTGTAAATCTAATACATAGATTCCGGCTTCATCAGATGTATCGTTGTATAAGTCAAACCATAGATTCCCTTTTTTATCTTCGTAGATTTTTGAAATGTAGGCTTTTGATAAAGGTGAATTTTTCTCGTTTAACAGTTTTGTTACCCCGTTTTCAATAATTACGTTTCCGTCAAAGGTTCCAATCCAAATTCTATCTTTTTTGTCTACATAAACACCAAGGGTTTTGTCTGTTGGTAGATTTGAATTTTGTTTGTTAATTACTGACCAATTCTTTCCGTCAAACTTTGCTACACCATCCCAAGACGTAAACCATACATTATTGGAATGGTCCACAAATATTTTTCGTGCCCAATTTATAGGAGAATTTATTGAGTCGTATTTTGTCCAGTTTTTATTGTCATATCTGTAAACATCGTAATCGGCAATAAACCACTTATTGTTATTTTTGTCAACTTCTAAATCTCGTATTGATTGTGTTTCATTTTTATTATAAGGAGGAGAGGATATTGATGTATTTTTTGAGTTAAAATGTTGCCATTTCCCATTACTTATTTTTACAATTCCATTATCTGTTCCAATCCAAATATTATTGTCCAAATCATTGGCAACAGCCCTTGTCATATCCCAGGGTAATTCAGAGTTTTGTTGAGTAAATACGGTCCAATCTTTGGAAAGTTTTTCTTTATCCGTTCCTTTTATATCAGGGGTTCCAACAGATTTTGCATTTGATTGATTTTTAAAGTCAAAGACTCTACGTTTTGCGGAAAAATTGCTGTTTTCAAATTCAAAAATTAGCGAGACAGAGCTATTTGTTTTTTTATTTTCTGAAATGGCAGGTTCCCAATTTGATGTTGAGTTTATTGCATTTTGTAATCCTAATTTTTTTGAGGAGATATTAGTTTTGTTTAATGAACTTAGTAGGCAAGGCTTTCCATATTCGTCAATTAAAATTTGTACTTCAATACTTCCGGTTATTTGACTCAAACTCTTTTTATCAAATTTGCTCAGCAGTTCATTTATTATTGAGTTTTGAGGCTCAGCTTTTGTTTCTCCACAATCAAGACAAAAAGAAGCTAAATTACAGTCTTTGTATTTTTCAGGATAAAGATTTTGAGAATAACTCAATGTGAAACTAAAGAGAGTCAATAATAAAAGTATAATTCTTTTCATTTTAGATTATTTTTCATGGGTCATAGTTATTTATCAAATATAATAAAAAACCGCTCTATAAAATAGAACGGTTTTAGTTTATATATAGTAGTTAAGACTACATCATTCCTGGCATTCCACCACCCATTGGCATAGCTGGTTCAGCGCTCTTCACTTCAGTGATCACACATTCAGTTGTAAGAAGCATTCCAGATACAGAAGCTGCATTTTCAAGGGCAACTCTTGTTACTTTCGTAGGGTCAATGATTCCTGCTTCAAGCATGTGAACATACTCGTCAGTTTTCGCGTTGTATCCGAAGTCACCTGTTCCTTCTGCTACTTTAGCAACAATTACAGAACCTTCTCCACCTGCGTTAGCAACGATTTGTCTTAATGGCTCTTCGATTGCTCTTTTCACGATTTTGATACCCGTGTTTTCGTCAGCGTTAGCACCAGAAAGGCTGTCTAGAGATTTGATTGCTCTTACTAAAGCAACACCTCCACCAGCAACGATACCTTCTTCAACAGCTGCTCTTGTAGCGTGAAGTGCATCATCAACTCTGTCTTTTTTCTCTTTCATTTCAACTTCAGAAGCTGCTCCTACGTAAAGTACAGCAACACCACCAGCTAACTTAGCTAATCTTTCCTGAAGTTTTTCTTTATCATAATCAGAAGTAGATGTTTCCATCTGAGCTTTGATCTGAGCCACTCTTCCTTTGATTTTAGCTTCGTCACCACCACCGTTTACAACAGTTGTGTTGTCTTTATCAATCGTTACTTTCTCAGCAGTTCCAAGCATATCTAAAGAGATGTTTTCCATAGTGAAACCTTGCTCTTCAGAGATTACCTGACCTCCTGTAAGGATAGCGATATCTTCTAACATTGCTTTTCTTCTGTCTCCGAATCCTGGAGCTTTTACAGCAGCAATTTTAAGAGAACCTCTTAGTTTGTTTACTACCAAAGTAGCTAAAGCTTCTCCTTCTACTTCTTCAGAGATAATTAATAGAGACTTACCACCTTGTGCAATTGGCTCAAGAACTGGAAGTAATTCTTTCATTGAAGAGATTTTCTTCTCTACTAAAAGGATATATGGATTTTCTAGTTCAGCTAACATTTTCTCAGGGTTAGTCACGAAGTAAGGTGACTGGTAACCTCTGTCAAACTGCATTCCTTCTACAACGTCAACAGTTGTATCAATACCTTTAGCTTCTTCTACAGTAATTACCCCTTCTTTTCCAACTTTTCCGAAAGCTTCAGCGATTAAAGTACCGATAGTTTCGTCGTTGTTAGCAGAAACTGAAGCAACTTGCTTCACCATTTCTGTAGAATCTCCAACCGTTTTAGATTGAGATTTTAAGTTTTCAACAACTACAGTTACTGCTTTGTCGATTCCTCTTTTAAGATCCATTGGGTTAGCACCAGCAGCTACATTCTTAAGACCTTCTCTTACGATAGCCTGTGCTAAAACAGTAGCGGTAGTAGTACCATCTCCTGCAATATCATTAGTTTTGGACGCAACTTCTTTTACCATTTGCGCACCCATATTTTCTACTCTGTCTTCAAGTTCGATTTCTTTTGCAACAGAAACACCGTCCTTAGTTACGTGAGGAGCACCGAAAGATTTTTCGATTACTACGTTTCTACCTTTAGGACCTAAAGTTACCTTTACCGCATTAGCCAATGCATCTACACCTCTCTTTAAAGCGTCTCTTGATTCAATATCGAATTTTATTTCTTTTGCCATAATTTTTTATTGTATTAATGTACTTTGTACAATGTATTAATGATGTTGTATCCCGAAAAATATCATTTTACAAGAATACATTTTACTTTTTACAAATTAACCGATGATTCCTAATAGATCAGCTTCTCTTACGATTAGATAGTCTTTCCCTTCTAACTTTAATTCAGCACCTGAATATTTTCCATAAAGAACTTTGTCACCTACCTGAACAGTTGTAGGCTCATCTTTTTTACCAGGACCTACTGCCACTACAGTACCTTCTTGCGGCTTTTCCTTTGCAGTGTCCGGGATAATAATACCTGAAGCTGTTTTAGTTTCTGCAGCAATTGGTTCTACCAATACTCTGTCTGCTAATGGTTTAAAGTTTACTGACATAATATATTTATTTTTTAATTATTCCTGTCTAATAAGACTCTAAATGTATGCCATGAGGCGCTGGTGGATGAAATGGCAGACTTTTATTTCCTAATGTGAAAATTTGGCAGAAAAATAAAAAAAGCCGGAATTTTCCGACTTTTATTTTTGTATGTTATGAGTTGATTATACTATGGACAGTGCTGCCCTGGGCCTATCCACAGGATACATTGTCCTTTGTAATTGTACTCGCAGCAAAAGCGTCCTACCGCTCCGCCGTTGATTGTTTTCTGAGCGTCTCTGCTTAATAATTTAGCATTTTTCATAGTTAATAATGTTTTATTTGTACTATTCCTGAACATTTAAAGTCAATCAGGCTTTTGACATTTGGTGTTGAAGTGTTAATTCAAATATAAAACTTTTTCCTTAATATGTGATATATTTTTCTGATTTATTTTTTAATTAAACATTTGGTTATCAGTTTAATGGTTCTGTTTTATGGTTTCCATGTGCATTTTTTTTTCATTCATATCGATGTCTTGTCTCATCATTTTTCTTGTTTCGGGATCAATGTAATAGGTAGCATTTGTTGTCTTATCACTGATGTCATCGGTCGTTTTTACAGCCCAGACCTTTTTGCCGTTCAGGTCGGTTTTCTTGACCTCCAGAATATAGGCTTTGATTACTCCTTTTTTAGGCCGTGGATTATAATCGAAAATGGAAAGCTCAGCGGTAGTATTTTCTTTCAACGGAGAAAAACGGATCAACATAGGGTAGCTGCTGCTGTCAAAATAATTTTCTGCAGGAATTTCTATATCTTCTTTTTGCTGGGTCTTTTTATCAAGATAATCTCCGGTTACTTTGCTTTTATTATAGATAAGAGCCATATTTCTCATTATATTAAAAGATGAATGTTGTACCGGTTGAAAATCAGAAGTTTTTACAATGGCGGAATCTATCCAGCTGGCATCAGGCATCTGTTTCATTTTAACCGTTGTTTTAATGAGCAGATCGGTTTTGCTGAGCTTTTTAACAGTTAGTTACGCTGATATTTAAAAAATTATATGATAAAATGAGGTAAGGATAATAATTATAAAATGGAACTAGGCAGAAAGTGTTTTGCTTTTCTGATGTTGATTGATCTTTGAAATAATGGCACCTGAAACTGCAATTCCTATAAAATTGGTGACAGATCTGGCTTCATTCATAAAACGATCTACACTGTAAAGAAGTGCAATATCTGTCAAGGGAATTTTACCGAATCGGTTCAACGTGAAAATAAGAGCCAGAAATCCTGATCCCGGCACTCCGGAGGCTGTTTTTGAAGTAATGGAAATAATAATAAACAACCAGATGTAATCTTGAATGTTCAATGAAATATTATAGAACTGCACAAGAAAACAACAGGTTACAGAAAGATAGATACAGGCTCCGGCAAGGTTGAAATTATATCCCAAAGGAATAATAAACCTTAAAATTTTTCTACTATATCCCTGAGATTCCATTTTCTCAAAAATTAAAGGGAATGCTGTTTTTGAGGAAGAAGTACTGACAACCAGAATAATTTCTTCTTTAATGTCTAATAAAAATTTCCAGAGATTAAATTTAAAGAGGTAAGAAACAAGCCCCAGAACTCCAAAAATAAATACAATATCTGCAATATATACGGTAGCAACCACTTTACTCAAAGGTAAAAGAGTATTAATGCCATATACAGCAACACCATAAGCGATATTACAAAAAATAATAAGGGGTAGAATGATGTAAAGATATTTAATGACTGTATAGAAAATGTTTCCGCCACGATCCAGTATACTCAGAAACTTTTCTTTTTTGGGAGTAAGGTTCATGGCAATTCCCATCAAAATAGAGAGCAGAAGAAAAATACCATGTCTGTTAAGATATAAAAGGATAGATAAACTGCCGTCTTTGATTTCAAATGTCTTGGGAAGAGAGGTATTGATTCTGGTGACATCAATTCCTGTATCAGATCCGGGCTGCATCACTAACCCAAAAACGAAACCGATCATGATGGCTACGGAACTCATGATCAAAAAGTATAGAATTGTTTGGCCTATCACATTTCGTGCATTTTTGATTTCGGACAGTTGACTGATTCCATACATGACTGCCATAAAGATAACGGGAAGAATGAGGGTTTCAAGAATCATAAAAAAATACCGGCTTACCACTCCCAGCTTGATGCTTTGCTCGGGAGCGTAGTGGCCCGCCAATACTCCGCCCATCATTGCTGTAAAGACATACAATGTAAGGTTTTTAAGGTATTTGCCGGTGAATGTTTTTTGAGATTCTAGAGGATTCATCTGGAGAAATAAGCTGTCTTTATAAAACTAATTTTTAATTTTGATTACTATTTTGTGAAGTTGAAGATAACAATTATTCATCAAATTCTTATTATATGGTTCCAAGAAGCAAGGCTCCTATTAGCATGATAATCGATGATCCGATGGCCCACTTTAAAGTATATTTCAAATGATCTGAGTATTCTACCCCTGCTAATGATACCAACAGGTAAGTGGAGGGAACCAACGGACTTAGTAAATGGGAAGCCTGTCCTACAAGACTTGCTCTTCCTAATACTTCTGAAGCAATACCCATTTGATGTCCTGTTGCCTCAATAATAGGTAATATCCCGAAATAATAAGCATCATTTGTGAGGAAAAATGTAAGGGGAACACTGAAGATGGCTGTAATAATATTCAGGTAGCCGCCCCAGCTTTTGGGAACAATATCTATCATGCTGTTACCCATGGCCTGCATAATTCCGGTTCCATTAAGAATACCGGTGAAAATTCCTGCTCCAAAAATCATCCCTGCTACAGATAATGCATTGCCTGCATGTTTTGAAATAATTTTCTGCTGATCTTTCAGCTTAGGATAATTGATGACAGAGGCAATACAAAAAGCAATCATAAAAGCGATTCCCAATGGAACGATATCTAATATCATCACTGTTAATAAAATAAGTGTTAACAGTAGATTTACCCAGATCAGTTTCGGACGGAGAAGCTTAGGGTCAGATTCTCCGGCAATATCACTAGCGGCATATTTCGTATATTTTCCGTATTGTGCGATGCGTTTTTTTTCTTTTTTTCCTAAAATATAAGCTACAA
Source organism: Chryseobacterium oncorhynchi (assembly GCF_002899895.1). Lineage (GTDB taxonomy): Bacteria > Bacteroidota > Bacteroidia > Flavobacteriales > Weeksellaceae > Chryseobacterium > Chryseobacterium oncorhynchi. Next base: position 214,635 of record NZ_PPEI02000004.1, on the reverse strand, counting down.
ATATTACCCAAATAATTCCTAAAGCCATAATGGGAATCATAGGAACAAAAATTTCTGTATGTCCTAGTTTTAAAGAACTCATCACTCTTGCAGTGGGACCTCCCCAAGGTAAAATATTCATAATTCCTCCGGCCAGCATAATAATACAGGTCAGCGTAAGGGGATTCATTCCTTGTTTTTTATATAATGGGAGCATAGCGGCAACTACAATGATATAAGTAGAAGATCCGTCACCATCCAAAGAAACCAATGTGGTAAGAATGGCTGTTCCAATAGTCGTTTTTACTGGGTTGTCTCCAACGGCTTTTAAAATAAGATTGACTAAGGGTTCAAAAAGCCCGGTATCTATCATTAAGCTGAAATAAAGAATAGCAAAAATGAGCATCACCCCGGTAAGGGCTATTTCCTTTACTCCATTCTTCATCATTTCTCCCAATTGAGATCCAAAACCTGCTAAAAATGCGATTGCTACAGGAATAATGACTAAGGCGGTAAGAGGTGTCATCTTTTTATTCATGATAAGCACCATGAAAATGATGATCATCAAAAATCCAAGGAGTGTAAGCATAAGTGAATGTATTTTTAGTTATTTGTTTTTATTTTTTCTCCAGTCAAAATTGTTTCGGAAACCAACATAGGCATAGTTACTGGTAGATCCGGTTTCCAGCTGGTTGATGAATGCCACTTCGATTGCCGAGTTTTTTCCTGTTTTTATTCCTATTCCGGCAGTTAAACGGTTACTGTCGAATGTCTCTTCTTTGCTGGCATTCATTCGGATTTCATTTTTTAGAATTCCATAGAATTTTTCTTTTTCTCCAGCTCTATTGAATGGAATTCTTAGAGAAATAAGGTAACGTAGTCTTACAATGAACTCATCCGGATTACTGATAAACCGTTCTTCTACACGGAACCGGTGCGAGATAGAAGTTCTTCCTATGTTTCCGCCCAGACTTACCTGTTGGAAAGGCCTTTTTTCATACCTTTCTTTTTTAGAATTATCAGATTTGTAGGAATCCAGAATAAGGAACATCATTCCTAAAGCTGGCCTTACCTCGTTGGCGACTTCATAATCCACATAAGCGGAAACCAGAAAAAGCCTGGTGTCATAAGCCAAATCAAAAGACCTGTACTGGGAAAGGGCTGTCAATGTACTTTTGTCTGTCAATTTTGCAGACATCAGGTACTGAAACCACATATTATAAGTGTCCCGGCTTTGAGCGTAGGTAAACTGACTGATCACCAATAGGAAAAAGGTGATTAATGATAATTTAATTTTCATGTAATACTGAATTAATATCCTGCTTTTTCAAATATATTTATAAGAAACAGCCGTGAGTTTATTTTTCAATCAATGGCAGTTTTTATCAGTGAACTGCAATCCGGGGAGAAAAAGGTGTTATATTTGGAAGATTGAAAATTGGATATTTTAGATGTTTTTTATTATAAATATTGTATTTATATTGTTGATTTTTAGAATCTTACTTAATGGTAAGGTTTTGAAAAGACTGATGGAATATCATTGGGGGTTTTTGCTGAAATTTCAGCATGCTTTATTCTTTTTATTCTTTTTTATCATCATTTTTTTCACCGAAAATTACTTTTTAGATGTCCCTCAACTCATTTGGTCCGTATTATTTGTTATAATTTTCAATATTGGAATTTACTATCTGGTCTATTTTTATCTTGTCCCCAGGTTTTATCTTTCTAATAAGTATCCGGAATTTATTTTGTATGCATTTATCTGTTTTTTGGTTTCAAGCCTTTTTAGGATTTTACTGGAGCCTGCGGTATTCCATATGAAGTTTAATGAAACTCTGTCCAATACAAAATTTTTATATAATGTATACACCGCACAAGGCATTGTTATTCTTGTGGCTTCATTTCTAGGAATCACGAAAGATAAATTTTTGATTGAGCAGGATTTTAAGGAATTGGGTGAGGAAAAAGATCAGCTGCATCTGAATCTTTTGAAATCGAAGTTAAATCCTCATTTCCTCCTGAATACCCTTAATAATATTTATTCTAAAAGTTTTAATCCATCCGAGAGTACTTCTGAATCTATTTTGCAGCTCAGTAGATTGCTGCAGTATGTTATTTATGATACCAATAAGGAGAAGATTACCCTCATGCAGGAGTTTTCTTCTATTAAATCTCTGATTGGGCTCTACCAGCTAAAGTATAATAATTTGCTGGATATCAATTTTAAAATAGAAGATGAAGAAACATTGGAACTCATTGAGGTTCCACCCTCTGTTTGTCTTACCTTATTTGAAAATGCTTTGAAGCATTCGGCGGTAGGAATTGAGGATAATAGTTTTATCAGGGTATGCTACAAAATAGAAAATCAGGAATTTTTATTCGAAATAAAAAATTCTGTAGCACAAAACCGAAATCTTATCGGCAACTTTAATGATAATGGGTTAGGAAATGAAGCGGTCATCAGTATTTTGGAAAAATATTACCCGGAAAGATTTACTTTTATATCTGAAGAAATTGGAAATAATATATACGAGACTATGTTAAAAATTAAATTATAATGGCAAACCTTACTATCGTAGGAGTGGATGATGAATATCCTGCATTGGAACTTATCCGACATTATTGTGATCAGATAGAAGATGTAGATTTGCTGGAGATATTTCAGAATCCTGAGGAAGCCCTTCAATATTTACAGAAGAATACAGTGGATCTTGTTATTCTGGATATTAATATGCCTTATATTAATGGAATTGACCTTTTGCTAAAGTTACCCTATAAACCACTATGTATATTTCTTACGTTAGAAACTCAATATGCAGTCAAAGCATTTGAATTGGATGTTGTGCATTATCTGGTGAAGCCCGTAGATTTTGAAACATTTAAAAGGGCAGTTTATAAAGCAAAAGATTTTTTACAGTTTAAGAAGTCTGCCGAAGATAAAAAGCATGAAGATTTTATCATGTTTAAGTCTAACTATATTATGAATAAAGTCCTGTTGCAGGACATAAAATGGATACAGGGCTTTGGAGAATATATTATTTTGATCACTCATTTGAAAAAGTATATGATTCTGGAAAGGATGTCTAATTTTGAAGAGAATTTTCAAAATCTGGGATTTATCAGAGTTCATAAATCATATATTGTTCTCTTTTCACATATCAGTTCATACGATTCTAATACAATTTATCTGAAAGGTGGTGAGCAGCTTCCATTGGGAAGAACCTATAAAAAACACTTGAAAGAATATTTTGGATAAAAAGCTGAAAAATATAGTTTTACTTTTTGTAGATAATCTTATTGAAAAATACAAAAGCTCACTGTATCAGTGAGCTTTTGTAATATATTTCAAGGGCATGACTGCTTATAATCGTCAAGGAGTTTTTTGTACATTTTGGTGTATAACTCAGTTTTGTAATGCATATTGATTCTTGCGGCTTCTGCTCCCTTTTTTCCCTTTACCATTGCCTTTCTTTCCACATCGGATTCTTTTTTATTTTCCTTAAAGGTTTTATTGGAGAAATAATCATTCTTTCTGGCTTCATCTACTTTTTTCAGAAATTCAGGACAGTCGGCACCTACGATTTCATAAGCTGTATAAAACTTCTTATAGAGCGCTTTCATATTGAATAATGCCAAAGGAGTTAATGAACTGTAATCTACCGGGGCAACGGCAACCGTCTCACCAGGCTTGCTGAGGTAAATCATGACATATGTCAGCTGGCAGGTGTCTTCATTTCCGTCAAATCCTGTTGCAAAATTATTTCCATAGTTTGCTTTGCACATCATGCTTCTGTACCCGTACAGATTGATTGGCCCTTTTTCCATCAAAGGAAGCATCAATACTCTTCCTTCTGATTCCATTTTCAAGTCGTTATTGATCTCCTTTACAATTCTTTTATCCAGTTGAAAAACCTCATTGGTGTCCTCGTTGGTATAGATAAGACTTTTGATATCAGATACAGGAATCAGTTGTATGTCTTTATCTTCTTTTGAAGATTTGAACTTCACTTCTTTCCTATCTAAATGAGCACTTTTCTCACTATTTCCTCCTATAAACTGGAATGTTGCAACATCGGGCAGTGTAAAATCCTGAGCAACTCCTTTTTTCGTGCTTCCGTCTTCCATAAGGATTTCGATCGGAAGAAAATCTCTTTTGCCTGTATAGAACTGCAGAGATTGGGCACATAGGGTAGAGGCTGTCACAAAGGACAGTAATAAGATCGTAAGTTTTTTCATGGTTATTGTTAATGATTGTATTAGCTTTTTCCTGCAGCCTGCATTGGATTTACTTTTCCATTTGAGCTTCCTCTCACAGGGCCTCCTTCCTGTTTTTGTTTAAAGAGCTGGAACTTTGAAGTTTCTGTACCAGAACCATTATTGCTCCAAAGATTATTATTAGTATCAATATCAGCTGTTTCTCTCATTGGATCAAGCTGAATCGACTTTAGTTTTTTATCAAAATAATAAGTCTTGGAAACTTTCTGCTCATTCAATCTCCAGATCTGTGCAGATGACTTATCATACAATTTTGTACCATCTTCAAATGTGAATTCAAGGATGATAGGCATTACCAGTCCGCCCTTATTCACAAAGTCAATTTGATAGGCTGTAATATTTTTGAATTTCTCCTTATCCTTAGCATCCAAAGGCAGGGTAGCCTCTGTTTTAGAAGTATATTCCTTTGTACTTGGTTTTTCCTGACCTCTGTCATATCGATAATAGAAATCCTGAGCATCTTTATCTCCGTCTACATAGAATTTGATATTCTTGTCTTCTCTATTTCTGATTTTTGAGATATCTTCAAAACTGCTTACCAATGGTTTTTCAGCCTGATATTTTATTTCTTCAACGGCCTTTGGATTAGTATCCAGATTAGGAGTTGCTATTGTTACCTTATCAATGGCAATATCTACAGGATCTGTTCCGTAGAACCATCCTCTCCAGAACCAGTCAAGATCTTCACCACTCGCATCCTCCAGTGTACGGAAAAGATCTGCAGGTTCAGGGTGTTTGAAAGCCCATCTTTTTGCATAGGTTTTGAAAGCTTTATCAAAAAGTTCTCTTCCCATAATTGTTTCACGAAGAATATTCAATCCTGTAGCAGGTTTTGAATACGCATTTGGACCATACTGAACAATGTTTTCAGAATTACTCATGATAGGTTCCAACTGGTCTTTCGGAAGTTTCATATAATCTACGATCGTCCATGCCGGACCTCTTTTGGAAGGGAACTTGTTGTCCCATTTTTCCTCCGTAAGATATTCTGTGAATGTATTCAACCCTTCATCCATCCATGCCCACTGTCTCTCATCTGAGTTAATGATCATAGGGAAGAAGTTGTGTCCCACTTCATGGATAACTACTCCTATCATTCCATTTTTAGTTCCTTCAGAATAGGTTCCGTCTTTTTCAGTTCTTCCGAAGTTGAAACAAATCATAGGATATTCCATTCCACTGGCAGCTTCTACAGACTGTGCAACAGGGTATGGATAAGGAATAGTAAATTCCGAATATGTTTTAATAGTATGCGCTACTGCCTTTGTGGAAAACTTTCTGTAAAGACCGTAAGATTCTTTAGGGTAGAAGCTCATAGCCATTACTTTATTATTGTTTTCGGGAATTGTTACACGCATTCCGTCCCAAACAAATTTTCTGGAAGAGGTCCATGCAAAATCTCTGACATCTTTAGCCTCAAAAACCCAGGTTTTTCTTTGTTTTGAATGATTTTTCTCAGCTTTTTTAGCCTCATCCAATGTTACAATTTCAATAGGTTCAGAAGCATTTTCAGCCTTTCTGTATCTTGACAGCTGATCAGAAGTTAATACCTGATCATAGTTTTTACATTCACCTGTTCCGCCTACAATATGATCTGCGGGTACATTCATTGAAACTTTAAAATCTCCGAAAACCAAAGCAAATTCACCTCTTCCGGTAAACTGATGGTTTTGCCAGCCCTGAAAGTCACTATACACACACATTCTCGGATACCATTGCGCCATAGTGTAAAGATCATTACCATCTTCAGGGAAGTTTTCATAACCGCCACGGCCGCCCATCTTCATTCTGTTGGAGATATTGTAGTTCCAGTCTACCTTAAAAACAAACTTTTCTCCCTTTTTTAAAGCTTTTGGAAGATCAATACGCATCATGGTTTTGTTGACCGTAAACTTTAGAGGATTTCCTGAAGCATCCGTTACTTTTTCAAGACTTACCCCATAGCCATTATCCTTTACAGGAAGTTCCGTTACCTTTAATTGGGTATCATTAGTGGAAGCAGGGAGCTTTGTGGGGGTATCATATCCGGCATTTCTTATACTTGAATGTTCATTTTCATCAAGCTGAAGCCAAATATAATCCAGTTCATCCGGAGAATTATTATAATAAGTAACAGTTTCTGAACCTTTCAGATTTCTTTTGTCCTCATCAAGGTAAGCAGTAATGTTGTAATCAGCTCTGTTTTGCCAGTATCCATGTCCCGGAGCACCAGAAGCTGTTCTGTAAATATTGGGTGTTGGTAGAATAGTTCCCAGCTGCTCAAACCTGTTTCCATGATTGCTGCCCGGGTTATTCTGAATATTTTGTGCGGTGAAACCTGTATATGAGAATACAGAAAGTGAAAGTATAGCAACTTTTAGTTTCATAACCGAAAAGATTTAATAATTATCAAAGATAGTAATAAGCTGTTGAAATATTGCAAATATTTCACGTTTAGAAAGGAATTCTTTCCAATGCCATTTTTAAAGATAAAGCGAGTACTCCGGATGAGACAAAGAGAATCCAATCCTTTTTATTTACTTTAAAAATATTGAGAAGAATAAATAAGACCACTAAAATAGCAAAAACAATAACGATCTGGCCAAGTTCCAATCCGATATTGAAACCCAGCAGAGGAATGGCTATACCTTGGCTTTTTGCAATCATAACCCTTGCTGTATTGGCAAAACCCATCCCATGAACAAGCCCGAAGATTAAAGCAAGATAGTAATTAGCCCGCATTAAGGTCTGTTTTTGATTTTTCATGATAATGTTATCCAAAGAAGTAAGAACAATGGTTAACGGAATTAAAAATTCAACCCAATCAGAGGGAACCCTAAATACATCCAGAATACTTAGAGCTAGGGTGATGGAATGTCCGATGGTGAATGCTGTCACAAGGATCAATATTTTTTTCCAGTCACTGTAAGAATAAACAGCAATGAGCGCCAATACAAACAGCTGATGATCCAAGGCATCCAAAGAAATAATATGTTCCCATCCAAGGTTTAAATAAAATAGAAAATCCTGCATTTAGTAATAGATTGTTAGTTTTGTTGATTGTGTTAAATTCTTAAAATTGATGGTTTTTGATATGTAATATTTGTTAATATTTAATCAAATAAACAATGAAATAAAATTTGTATTATTGTATTGTTAAAAAAAACAACATGAATTTAAAGAAATTATTTTTTACAAAAGTAAGCATTTCCTATGGTGGAGCGAAGCTTCTCAAGAATGCTACAGTTGCTTTTTTAGGGTTATATTCCTATGGTTTTTACGGACAGGTACAAAAACTGGATTCTCGATTTGATATTTTGTTAAAAAATAAAGAGAACCTCGCCAATGGAAAAACCATAAAAGGGTTGGAATCTGCTGATATGAAATTGGATCAGCACTTGGTAGTGACTTCGAAAGGAGCACAAACAATGTACTCATGTATTATTTATACTAAAGAACCTGAAAAACTAAAGTCTGATGGATTTTTAGTTCAGAGCCAGTTGCCAACTTTCTCTACAGCGTTGGTTACTATCCAGGATATTGAAAGACTGATGAATCTACCTTACGTAACATCGGTGATGGCTCCAACATTTGATGAGCTGCATAATGATGTGAGTAGAGCTCAGTCAGGAGCTAGTCTTTTGCAATCTGGAGCTTTTAATAATACCGCTTATAATGGGACTGGTATCTTGGTTGGAGTCTATGATACGGGTATAGACTGGAAACATCCGGATTTTAGAAAAGCAGACGATCAAACAAAAAGTAGAATTGTTTCTATTTGGGATCAAACTTTAACAGCCCAGGGTGCTGAGGTTTCTCCTACAGGATTTTCAACAGGGGTAGAGTATACAAGAGCTCAGATTGAAGATGAATTGGATGGTACTCCTCCAGGATTTGTTCGTGAAAATGATACCAATGGACATGGAACCCATGTAACTGGAACGGCAGCAGGAAATGGAGCTGCTTTTGCAGATAAAAGACATAAAGGATTTTCAACAGATGCAGATATTGTTTTTGTAAAAGGTGGGAATGGATCTTTTCCTGTAACCAATACCATTAACGCTTTGACGTACTTCCAAAATGTAGCAACAGCTTTAAATAAGCCAATTGTTGTCAATATGAGTATTGGAGGACAGGCAAGTGCACATGATGGAACTTCCTCCCATGAAGTAGCGGTTGATAGTTTTACATCTTCAGGACCAGGAAGAGTAGTGGTGATCTCTGCAGGAAATGACTATGGTGCCAATCTTCATAGAAAAGTAGATATAGAGCCAAGTGGTGCACAATCTTACGTTTTTACAGTCGGAAGCAGTACTTCTGCAGCTACCGTATTTAGCTTTATCATGTATGCTAATAATGATACAGCTGTTACCGCAAAATTAACAGCCCCTGATGGCCAGCAATACGTACAAAATATAAGTACAAATACCACCCATAGTATATTAGGAGGAGGATTTACTGCTGCTATGTATAACTATTGGGGTACAGATAATAACAAACGCTATGTTCAGTTAGTGGTCAACAGAGTTACAGGATCCACTGCCAATTGTCAGGGAAATTATACGCTGGAAATCACAAATAATGGAGCACAAACAATTAATACACACGGTTGGCTTTACAGCCAAGGAGTGGCAACTACCTTACAAAATGGTGACAACGAGTATATTGTAGGAACTCCTGGAAATGCATCGAGTGCAATCACAGTAGCGTCTTATATGGGAAGAGCAAGTTGGTATGCGCCGGCAGGAGGATATTTGTATACAACTCCACAAGAATCCATCTCTCCATTTAGTGCACAGGGACCAAGAGTTGATAATTTTCAGAAACCGGATATCACAGGTTCCGGGCAGGTTGTTATTTCTTCAAGATCCGGTAATTCTGCACCGGCCCCTACTGATATTATTGCAAATACCAATTATTATGTGAAAAATCAGGGAACTAGTATGTCGTCTCCTGGTGTTGCCGGAGCTGTGGGGTTATTGCTTCAGGCAAATCCTACATTAACTGCCGCACAGGTTAAGGCGCGTCTTACTTCCAATGCAAGAAAAGATGGTGCAACAGGAAATATTCCCAATACAAGATGGGGATACGGAAAGTTAGACATCTACAAAGCAGTTACCGATGAATTAGGATGTGTAAAATCCAATTTTGAAGTGGTTACTTATGACGAACCTTATATTATTGCCAATACAGAAAGTAACAGTGCTGCCAGCAATTTTGATAATATGGCACTAGCTGTTCGATATACACCAACCTTAACCGGTAAATTGGGTGGCTTTTCATTTACATCCGGATCTGGTGCAATTCCTACTGATTTGGCAGTAGATATTCAAATAAGAAAAGTAAATGCCAATGGTGATCCGGGAGATATTATTGCTACAAAAACGGTTTCTTCATGGGTTAATGATGTGCAAAGATTTACCTGGAATTATGTTGATTTGGCTAGCCTAAACGTTCAAATGGTGACGGGAAAAGATTTCTATATTGTAATCAACGGTCTGGCAGGAAGAGTAGCAATCAAAAATGAAACTACTGCCGTAAGTGGTCGTAGCAAAACATCAACAGATGGTACAAGCTGGATTACAAGAACTTTTGATCTTAAAATGAGAGCGACAGTGTATGAAAATGTAGCTGAGGTAAAAAATATGGCAACATCTAATCAGACTAAAACTGCTTCAGCAGCAGCCGGATATAATTATTTTACGAATGCATGTCAGTTAATTTCAAGAGTGGAAAAAGAGACAGCAAGTACAATAACTGGAAATGTAACTTCAAAAGTATGGGTTGATAATGTACAGCCGGATTATGTTTCAAGAAGATATGAAATAAGCCCTGCAGCAAATGCTACAACAGCTACAGGAAAAGTAACTCTTTACTTTAAGCAGGCAGATTTTGATGCATACAACCAGACAAGTGTAATAAAACTTCCTACTTCTGCTAGCGATAATGGCAATAAAGCCAATCTTATTATTGAAAAATATGCAGGAACAAGTGTAACAGGTACTGTAGCTTCATATGGAAGTCCTGCGGCAACCATTAATCCTAATATTGCTGATATTGTTTGGAATGAAACTTACCAATATTGGGAAGTAAGCTTCCAGTCAGTTGGTTTTGGTGGGTATTTTGTGAAAACAAGTCCAACTTTAGGTACAACAGAAGTAAAATTGAATTCAGAAGTGAATATCACTCCAAATCCAGCTAAAGACTTTGTAAATGTTATGTTAGGAAGACATTCTAAAGGTACAGTAACCATTTATGATGCTTCAGGGAAATTGATTAAAACTGTGGGTGTTAATACAAACTCAAACAGAATTAATGTTTCAGAATTAGTGAAAGGAACATACTTGTTTACAATTATGTTGAATGACAATACTACAATTACTAAAAAGGTAGTTAAAGAATAAGTTTCAATTCACTTAAATAATAAATAAAGGCAGCAGTTTCCATAACTGCTGCTTTTTCTATATTTGTCATAAAATAAAATGAATGCTTAATAAAGTTTTTTTCTCATTTTTTTTATGCCTTACGGTTATCTTTCAAAGCTTTGTAGAGAGTGAAGCTGTTCATCCCTACCATGTAGGGTCTGTGGAGATCAACTATAATTCAAAGTCCAAAACTTTTGAAATTACAGGTCGTTTTTTTCTGGATGATATGGAAAATGGGCTGAGTAAAAAATACGGTGGATCTTTTCACTTTAATGATGAAAAATATAAAGCCAAACTCAATGAATCCCTGCAAAAATATTGTCAGGAATACTTTAAGCTAAAGTCGGATAATAAATTTTTGAAAGTAAATTATATCGGATACGAAGAAGATCAGGAATCTGTAAATGTTTTTCTTGAGTCTGAACCTGTTGCGTATCCTAAAAAAGTAGAAGCAGCAGTAAGTTTTCTGTATAATCTATTTGATGATCAGATTAATATTGTCCATATTATTGTGAACGGAGAGAGAAAAAGTGAAAAATTATCTTATCCTAATCGTTATCTTTATAAGCAGTTTTAGTTTTCCAGTTGAATCAAGGAATTAATCCCTTTAGCATGGGCTAAAAGATCAGGAAAAAAATCATCATAGCACTGTTGAAGATATGTTTTGTTTTCTAAAAACGCTTCAAAAACAGGAATGTCTTTATCCAGATATTTGGCTTTGTTCAGAACATTTTGAATACTGAACTTAATGCCCCAGTCTTCACGATAGTTATATAACCAGTCATCATGTTCCATTTTAACAAGCATCTTCTTGAAATTCTCAGGCAGCCATTCCTCATTCGTATTGAGTACTTTGTAAACGCGAAGAGAATGCGCTTTCCATTCAGTAAGAGAATTAAGAGAAAGATCATTGGCTACAAAATAATCCATAGAGACATCTACAAATGCTCCTGCATAGAGTCTTACCAAAGGTGCAAAAACCTTTTTAGCCTCATGAATAGCAGGGTGGGAGTCTGTAAATGTGTCAATAGCTCTGTGAAGGGTAATTCCATCCTGAATATCCTTAGGGAAAGAAAATCGGTCCTTGTTTCGGATGAAGTCTTCCAAAAACTGACCAACAATTTGTCCGTCAGTAAAAGTGAGAAAGGAATGAGCCAAATAATTCATAAACGAATATAGAAATTTTTAAACAAAGTTTTGCTATTGCTTAAGGTTTCTACCCAAACCCCTTTTTCTGTTTCCATATATTTAAATTGAATTTCCTGTACCCTTAATTCTTTGGGCGAAACCAGGCTGAGGTGAAGCTCTTCATCATTAATCATGCATTTAAGCTGAACAGGAAATGGGAAAATATTTTGAATCTGCAGATCCTTGTAGCCATAAACAACCGTACAGTCTGAGCCTAAAGGAGTAAAACGTTCTTCATCCTTATAAATATCCATAGAATGGGGAAATCTTTCCAAAATTTTCAACCCTGACTGAAGAGACAGAAAATATAAAATTGAAGAAAACTGGCAGATCCCACCTCCAACATCACTTGAAATATTATTTTTGATTAAATTTCTTCCCTCTTTAAAATTATTTTTTTCACTGGGTTTTCCAATCATTTTCCAAAAAGAAAATACTTCACCGGGATAAATCACCAGATTATTGATCTTATTTCCTACAACTTTTAAATTATGAATTTTGTTATGATGAAACGCTCCCTTTTTAATGATTTGCTGGAGTTTAATGGAATGTTCACCAATATTTTCCGAAAGATATTTCTTAGGATAAGAATGGTTATTTTTCCTTTCATCAACATAGCGTTGCAGAAGCTTTATCTGTAGTTTCCATGAATGAGGAATCCAGTTTTTTAGTTGTTGTTTCATATCTTTTCCAAAACAATAATATGATAAGACGCCCAGTTTTTCAGGAAAGTCCTGCAAAGTAGAATATCCAGAGGCAGAAAGAATTTTCTTACCGCTTTTGGAAATCTGTGAATTGGAAAAAAGAGAATTCCTGTTGTGTTTTTAACTTCCCATCTGTCTTTTGATATTTGTGAAATTTCTGAGGGTGAAAAACTATTTCCTGCATGCCAGTCTGCCTGTGGAGAAACAACTTTCTTTCTGGTTTTCAATGGATAATCGAAAATTAAAGTTCCGTTTTTACTTAATTTCTGATGACATTCATTAAAAAATGCTTTTGTCTCTTCCTGATTTTGATGCATAATCACATGAAAACAAAAAATACACTCAAACTCGCCGTGAAAAGGAATTTCTGAAATTTCTCCCACAGCCAGAATTTTTTCAGGATATTTTTGTCGTGCAACGTTCAGCATGTTCTCACTGAAATCTGTTCCATGAGTAGCAAAGTTGAGCAGTCGGCCTGTTCCACACCCCAAATCCAGAATCTTTGTATATTTTTTATTCTGAAAAAATGAGGTTAAAAAGGATCTTTCCTGTTGATCAATATATTTTCCATAGGAATTCCCGAAACGATTGTCATCGTAGGATTCTGCGAGGTTGCTGTAATATTCCCGGATATTTGTTTTCATCATTAAAAAAAATCTTCTGTTAAGATCTTTAATTTTACTGACTTCTACAATTTTTATTCAGGTTTATTGATCTTTTAGCCTAAACAGATCTGCTACATTGATTTTTTCTAAATTCAGATGGCGTCATGTTCGTCATCTTTTTAAAAATAGTATTAAAAGCCGTTTTTGAATTGAATCCGGATTCAAACGCAATACCTAATATAGAAAGTCTTTGAAAAGAACCATCAGTAAGCATTTTCTTTGCATGTTCTATCCTGTATTTATTTACAAAATAAAAGAAATTCTCCTGAAAGCCATTATTGAGAAGATAAGAAAGCTGATGCGCGTTAATCTGAACCCTATCAGAGAGCTTCAATAGATTGAGATCTCCGTCCAGATAAGGTTTTTCTGTTTCCATTAAAGTGATTAGTCTTTGCTTTAAAGGCTCAAACTCAGAATCAGAAATAAGTTTTTTTCTTGATGCTTCCTCTGTTTCACTTTCCAGCTCGATGGAAAAAAGTTCTTCACGCTGGCTTTTATCTATCGGATAAATTTCCTTTTGCCGAAGAACATAGTATAGCGTACTGTAAACAATAAATAAAAAGAGCAAATCCATCACCAGATGCTGATGCATTTTATATACAAAGGTATTGAACAGCTCATATCCAACCGTTATAACAATTGTTACAAAAAGAAGAAAACTTAACTTGATCAACCATTGCAGGTCGATATTTTCTGTATTGGCTGAGATTGTTTCTATTCTTTTTTGATGTTTTCTGATTTTAAAATAAATAAGAGCAATATAAGGGAGATTGTGAGAAACATCAATAAGCATTACAATACTCCGGATGACAGGATTATTTTCTATATTGAAAAGTAATATCCAGTAGATTACAGGAGTAATCAGACAAACCAAATCTCTCCTTTTAAATTTGTAATCAGGATTGATAAAAAACACAACACTGAAAAATAACAAAATTGGGGTGAAAATCTGTATAGAATAAAGAAAATAGGAAAACAATGGGTTGGGCGAAAGTCCACAAAAATGGAAAACATCCAGAGTCCAGTAGCTAGACCACAACAAAGTAAACATCCCGAAAAAGAAGTTGGCCTTTCTATTAACGCGCATTGGATTAATCAGTACGGCAAATGAAAGCAATGTTAATCCTCCATAAAGCAGTACAAGCACAAACTTCTGAATATTTTCGAGTGGCATCTTTTATTTTTTTCTAAAAAAGTCTTTCATGGAAATCCTCAATTTTGCTTACTTCTTCAATCTTAATCCCAAATTTTCTTTTCGGAATTTTATTAAGATTGGAAACGAATATCTTTTCATACCCTAATTTTTCAGCTTCGGTAATTCTCTGTTCAACTTGGGCAACCGGACGAATTTCTCCACTTAATCCAATTTCTCCTGCAAAACAGTAATGTTCAGAAATGGCAATGTCTTCACTAGACGAAAGAACAGATGCAATGACCGCTAAATCCAAAGCTGGATCATCTGTTTTTATCCCTCCCGTAATATTAAGGAAAACATCCTTTGCTCCCAGTTGAAAACCTGCTCTTTTTTCCAGTACTGCCAACAGCATATTCAGCCTTTTTGAATCAAATCCGGTAGAACTCCTTTGTGGAGTACCATAAACAGCCGTACTTACCAGCGCCTGGATTTCCAAAAGCATAGGTCTGTTTCCCTCCAGAGTTACTGCCACTGAATTTCCCGAAAGTTCTTCAAATTTCTTTGTGATAAGAATTTCAGATGGATTTTTAATTTCCTTTAATCCCTGGGAAATCATTTCGTAGATTCCGATTTCAGAAGTGGATCCAAAACGGTTTTTATTAGCTCTCAGCAATCTAAAAAGGTGATTTCGGTCTCCGTCAAAGTTCAAAACTACATCTACCATGTGTTCCAATACTTTTGGTCCCGCAATTTGACCGTCTTTGGTAATATGACCTACCAAAAATACAGGAATACTGTTTTCTTTGGCATATTTAATAATCTCATTGGAACATTCTCTAATTTGAGATACAGTTCCCGGAGAACTTTCTATAAGTTGTGACTGAAGCGTCTGGATGGAGTCGATAATCATGAAATCCGGTTCCAGTTTTTTGGCTTCGTGAAGAATTTTTTCAAGTGAAGTTTCTGTGAAAAGAAAACAGTTTGGGTTTTGAATATCCGTTAGCCTGTCAGCTCTCATTTTAATCTGAGAAGCACTTTCTTCCCCTGAAACATAGAAAACTTTTTTCTTCATTTTTAAGGCAAGCTGCAATAGAAGAGTAGATTTTCCAATTCCGGGTTCACCACCGATTAAGGTCACGGAACCCAATACAATTCCGCCTCCTAGAACACGGTTTAGCTCTTCGGATGGAGTTTTTATTCTCGGTTCCTCACTGGTTTCTACCTCAATGATATTGATGACATGCTGCTTTGTTTTTGAGAATGGTACAGCCTTATGAGAGGTCTTTTCTACGACTTCTTCCACCAAGGTATTCCATTCTCCACAATTTTTGCATTGTCCCATCCATTGAGAATATTGTGTTCCGCAGTTTTGACAGAAATATGCCGTTTTCAGTTTTGCCATACTGCGAAGTTATAAAAAAAGCATTTTTCTTCCGAGATTTAAGTGGATTTAAATGTCAAAAAAATAACATAGATCAACGGTAGGAATATCTTTCATATCTTAGCTTTGCTAAAATTAAAATATTAATGTAAAATATAATTACAATGAAAAAACTATTCTTATCCTTTGTATTCGCATTTTTAAGTGTTTTCTCTTTCGCCCAGAATAATTGGGAAATAGATCCTATGCATTCTTCCGTCAACTTTACCATAAAACACATGGGAATCAGCTTTGTGCAGGGCCGATTTGATAAATTTGGAGGAACAGTTGCATCGAAAAGTGCTAATCTGGACAATGCGGCATTTGATATAAATATTTCTACAGAAACCATTAATACTGGAGTAGAGATGAGGGATAATCATCTTAAAAGCAAAGACTTTTTTGCAGCCGGAAAATATCCTGATATGAAATTTGTAGGTACTTCTGTTGCTAAGGATAAAGGTTCTTATGTATTAAATGGAAAGCTGACCATTAAGGAAACGACGAAAGATATCAGTATACCTGTAACAATGGGCGGGGTAGCGAAAAATAAAGACGGAAAAGAGGTAATGGGACTTCAGGGAAAATTTACGATCAATCGTCTGGATTATGATATCAGTTATGATCCAACAGGAACTGGTATTGCCAAAGATGTTGATATCAATGTTTATCTTGAATTGGTTAAGAAATAATTTCTATATAAATAATAAAAGAGGCTTTTCAAACAAATTGAAAAGCCTCTTTTATTTTTAATCTTTTTATGATCTTGGATAAATAAATCAGTTCAGAACATTTATTTTTCCGGAGGAAACAGTGAAGATTCCAAAATCATCAATCAGCATGTTGTCCTTTTGAACAGAGTTGAAAGACATAACTCTATCCAGTTCTTTTTGTGAACGTCTTCTCATGATCCAATCTTTGTTTTGATGATTATTCAGAACATAGGCGATCATTTTTAATTGTGGGTGCCAAGGCTGGCCGGTGTAAACAATGTAGGAATTCTTTTCTGAGATGGAAGTCACCCCAAGAATAGCTTTACTGGCCATTTCATTATCTCCAAAAAGTTCAAGAATACCTGATACGATTGTAATATTCGGTTCAAAATCCAATTTTTTATACGTTTCAGGATCAAAGCAGTCAAAATTGGTAAATCTGATATGTTGATAATTATTTTCCTTAATTACTTTTTCTCCAATTTCAATATTGGATTTTACAAATTCATTGATGACAATATCAGCTTCCGGATACTTCTTTTTAATGTCAAATAAATAATTTCCTGTGCCGCCTGCAACATCCAGAATTTTAATCGGCCTGCCTTGCTGTTTCAGAATTTGAATATTTTGCTCCAAAAGTTGAAGTAAGTGTTGTTTTCTGATACGTATTCCTTTCCAACCTATAGCGTTGAGGTAATTCTTATCCATCATTTTTCCAAAACCAAATTTTCCACTTGGTTTATTCTGATAAACATAATCTAATGAAGCACCGGAGTCAAAGCCATATTTTAATCCAATGGCCATCCCGTCACTTATTTTTCCGATGTTTCCCAATGAAAGTTTCTGAAGCTTAAAATTCAGATTATTTCCAATATTATTTTGAAGGTCCTGATATTCTTTTACAGAAAATGGGTCCGGGGAAAGATTGGGCTGCTTGGGAGACCTGTTGAAGCATTTTTCTGCAAAATCTACAATTTTATCATATACCTTTTCTCTTCCGGAGTCAAATAAAATTCCATGGAAAAAATCTGGCAGAACTTCGTAGTTTTTTAAATCTGTATCCAATTTATCATGGAAGATTTTCTGATCCTTGTTGAAAACAACATGATCTTTTTCAGCAGCTAAGATCAAGGTTGGAGTATCTACAGCCTCAGCATCTTCTACTAAACGCTTTCCGGCTTTGGCGAGGTCAATCAGAAGCTCTGCATCAATGGATCTTGAGATCAATGGATCCGTATCGTAAGCTTTTTGCTGTTCAGGATCATGGGTAAGCATTTTAGATTTTACATAGCTTTTGATAATCAATCCTTTTTTTAGCTTGGTTCCCAGAGTAATCATTTCATTGGCCAAAGGAACAATAAGATTGATTCTGAATGCCGGAGCTAGAAGAGCCATTCCTGCAATTTTGGGAGCAAAATCATGGGCCCAGGCAGAAGCAACGACTCCGCCTATACTGTTGGCAACTACAAAAATATCCGAAATATTTACATCATATTTTGAATAAAGAAACTTAGAAAATGAATCAAGATCCCGAGTATAATCCATAAAAACAGATGAAGTTTTGGTTTTTGTAAGTCCATGTCCGCGAAGATCAAATGCGAAAATATTGTATTTTGAAAACTGTGCGGATTGTGCAATATCATTAAGCCTTTCAGAATGCTCATGGCCACGATGGATCATGATGATACTCTTCTGTTGTGGCTGATAATTCCATTCACGATAAAAAATCTCGTGGTTATCAAAACTTGTAAAATGTCCGCTGTTCATAGTTTAAATTTTTTTCAAAAAATCCTGCAGATAAGAATGAATGATCATATTCTTGTTGCTGATTTTCATTGTGGTTATTGCTTCCTCTAAAGGTAAAGATAAAATATTTTTGATTACTAAAATTCCAATTACAGAACTTCTGGTAAAGCCCATAGTACAATGAATAAGAATCTTTCCGCCTTTCGGAAGATGTTTATATTGGTCAGAAATTTCAGTAATAAGTTTTTGGGTGTCCTCAATATCAAAACTGCCAATATCCAGAATAGGATGGAAATGATAGGAAGATTGTTCTTTTAAGAATGATATTTCCTCAATTTCAGGGGATAAATCATAGATGAAAGTGCTTTTGTTGATTGTAAACTGTTCTACAATATCATGATTCGGTCTTGATGAAATATAAAGATGGGGAATAGGCTCAATCGGGGTTTTATTTTTCCTTAAAAATTTCCAAAGCCCTTGATACATTAAAAGATATGGAGAATAAAATATTTTCCTTATCCACGGAATGTTTCCGTTTCTATCCTTTAAAAAGTAAATATTATTCTTTTGATAATGATATCCAATGAAAAGCATCATTAAAGCCAGCCACAGAAAAAGTAATCCGGGATACCCTGAAAATTGATTCAATAATAAGGCAATCAGAATAAGTATCCAGCCCAGTAAAAAATAATAATTGGCAACTTGAAAATTTCTATACCTGAAATCTCTTTTTCGATAAGGAAAGAGAATGAAACTGATATGGGCAACCAAAGTTCCTGTTATAACATCAATGAAATGGTGCTGATAAGTCGTTAATGTAGAAATCCCCAAAAGAATGAGCCAAAGCATTATAAAGATCTTTCCTTTTTCTATATTTCTGAAAACAGACCAGAAAATAAATGCATAGGCAATATGTAATGACGGGGCCTGGTTAAAAGGAGAATCAAAAGTCTTTAAAAACTGAAAAGAATATCCCAAAAAAAGATTTTCAGTTTCAGGTTTCGGAAAAGAAAATTGTAAAGGAAATAAAAGAAAGCAAATTCCTGCAACAATGGTTACAAAAAGCATTCTTTGGGCTAAAACCTTAAGCTGTTCCTTACTATTGCAGAGAAAAAATACCAGACAGAAGAATAATCCACTCGTCATATAAGGAATAATCGTCCATGAAATGAACGGTATATATTTTTCAAAATCAAAAATAAATGAGGGAACCTCTGCTAATGTTGAAATATACCATGCTGCACCATTGTAAACCATCATGAATACAATGGAACAAAGAATAAGGGCATAAAGCTTCTGTTTTATTTTTAATTGTTTTTCATCCATTTGGCTTTTCTGAACATGATCATATTTAATAGAGAAGAGGGAAGTAGCGATAAGGATCTCATCATCCACTTCATTTTTGTAGGAAAAATAATTAATTTCTCTTTATTTTCAATAGCTTCGGAAATAATATGAGTCGCTGTTTCCAGATTGGTAAGGAAAGGTTTTTTGCTTAAATCATTTTGATTTAGCTGTCTTAATTTTTCGGTATCTATATATCCGGGAGCAATAGTGGTCACAGAAATTCCAAAAGGCTTCAATGCCCTACGGTAGGCTTGTGCAATCTGTATCACAGATCTTTTTGTCTTGGTATAAAGACTGGAGTTTTCATACTCTAATATTCCAGAAACTGATGCTACAACCACGATACTTCCTTTTTTTTGATTTTTCATGGCTTTTCTGGCAGCCTCAAAGCAATTAACAGTTCCTAAAATATTGGTTTGAAGCATTTCTTCTGCTTCTTCATAGGAAATATTTCCTGCCACATCCTCAGCATAGCTTCCTGCGCAGTTAATAAAAATATCCAGTTCTTGTTTATCCACCAGAAAAGATTCTAATACGGATGAAATCGAATTCATATCAGAAACATCTGCCTGAAGTGCCTGTAAGTTCTTAAAGCTGCTCTCAGGTATTTTTGAAAGGTTCCTTCCACAGATTCCCACACAATATCCTTTTGAAAGATAATGCTTGGCTAGTGAGTAGCCAATTCCTGAGGTTCCGCCTGCAATAAAAACATTCATGGGTATTCTGTGATTTTCAATTGTATGTAAAAATAAATTTTAAAAGTGAAAGTTGGATTAATGTTTGTAATATTAAATAGAAATAAAGATTGACTAATCAGTAGACACGGGCTAAAGCCTGTGATTACAATAGATATGGTGCCGCTGGCTTTAGCCAAAACTTGAAAATAGTATTCAAACCACACCGTCAAATTTTCAATTTGTCACCCCTCCGGATGAGTAGAGTTATCGTGTCTTCATTGAAATATTTGTTATCTGTTTTTTATCGTCTTTATTGTTTGATCAAAGCCATATTGCCACTGCATTTCCATATCCTCCACAAATTGTGGATAGGTTTTCGGGAACGAAAAATCGAGCTCCATTTTTTTCCAGTTGATCTTTTTTTCCAGATAATGTCCTTGAAGATCTTTCTTTATACTGGTAGTGTCAATTTGAAATTCTGAGATAATATTTTGCGTTTCCATTAACCTCTCGTTAGCGCTGAAGCCAAAAACAGAACGAATAAGTGCTTCTTCTATTGAAGTATAGGATTGCTTTTTTTCTGTAATCACTTCTCTGGAAAGATATCTTGCCAATTCAATGGGAACCAGATCTATCACCCCGCCCATGAAATATCTGTTATGAAGAGCGAGCGGTTTTACATAAAACATATCAGAAACAGAAGCTCTGGTACTTTCAAGCATTGAAAAATTGGTGATAATTTTTGAGGTTTCTTCAACGGCACTATTCTTAAAGCTTTTGGGATGGGTGGAAATATATTCCTTACCAATTTTTTTAGCAGTTTCAGCATCTGTGAATATCACTTTTTGAAATAGTTTTTTTCCGTTTCTTAACTGCTGAGAATTCTGGGGAGTGAAAAGAAGTTCAGAACCTATAATAACGGTTGAGATTTCTTTGGAAAATGAGGCGTTTTTTATGGATGGAAAACATTCAGTCAGATCCTGAGGCATTTCAACAAGATATCTGTTGAAAATATCTTCAATAAAAGGAGCTTTCCTCTTGTCAAAACATTTTTTTAATGAAAAAAATCCTATTTCAGAAAGTTTTTTGTGCCTTGTTAATGTAGTTTGCGATACAAACTGGAAATATTCCTCAGATTTTAGATACTCTTTTCTTGAAAAATGATCCGGAAAAGCATTGATAACAGTTGCCGCAAATGATCCACCACATGATGCAATAAGAATATCAGGCTTCATATTCAATTCATCCAGGGCTGCAAAAATTCCAAGGTAGATCATTAACCTTGTCCCACCTCCTGAAAAAATTACTGCTCTTTTAAATTTTTCATCCATGATTTTAATTCTTAATCAGAAACGATAATATCCAGAAAAATAAAGGAGCATTAAAGATCAGGCTGTCCATTCTGTCCAAAAGTCCTCCATGTCCGGGAAGCAGATTACCCGTATCCTTTACATCAGTTTTTCGTTTTAAATAGGACATAAAGATATCTCCACAAAATCCGGAAACTCCAAGTACTATTCCTATAATGCTATTGGTTACAATATCTGTTTTAAGTAAAAAGAATCCTAAAATATTGCTTAGAATCATGGTAAGTAAAACTCCGCCGATAAATCCTTCAAGTGTTTTATTAGGACTGATTTTAGGGGCTATTTTATGTTTTCCAAAGAATTTCCCCATTAAATACTGAAAAACGTCATTCAATTCTGTCACTACAACAATGAAAATGATGGAGTTAAGACCATTGGAGCTACTTCTTATCCACAACAGATGAGGAAAAGCAAAAAGACAGACCATTAAAGCAATGAAAACACCCATCAATTGCCGGGTGGATGATTTTAACATGAAAAAATAGAGTAGCACAACAATTACTAAGATAGAGCTGTACAAAAAGTAATTTTCAATACTTAAAAATTGGAGCAGGAAAAACTGTGAAACTCCAATGAACAAAGATGGAATAATAGGTTTTTCATGAACTTTAAACATTCTTGAAAACTCAAAGAAAGATTGCGCGCCTATCCATGAAACAAAGATAGTAGTGGCAAGAGGATGCGAAATTCCGAGGGCAAAAACAATGATGATGTAGATCCACGTTTTTACTCTTAAAGGAACATCTGCAAATTTATTTTCTTCAGGCTTCATTCAGAGATTTCTTGAGTCTAGTGTAAGTACTGATAAAGAGAAGAAGAATAATGGCACCAAAAATATAGCTTGAAATAGTTGTGATACTGACTCCAAAAAATATCAATAAACCATACAATCCTAGCATAAGGGCACGATCACTTTTTCCCATAGGTCCATCGTAACGACGCTCTCTCCCTACAATTTTTCCCATCAACCCTGCAAATTCATTAATGATACTTAAAACAATGAAAATGACAATTAGGTATAAACTTTCAGGCTGAAACTTAAGCAAAGGAAAAAATATAATGACATCTGAAACGATATCACCTACTTCATTCAAAACTTCCCCTAATTTACTGGTTTGATTAAATCTTCTGGCCATCATTCCATCCAGTGCATTCAGGGCCATTCGCAAAAGAAGCCCGATGGGAAGGCTAAGGAAGAACCATTTTGAAATATCTGCATTCCAAAATAATACTCCAATTACCACAGATAGTAGGATTGAGCTGATGGTAATCTGATTAGCTGTGATCGCATTTTTATTTAAAAATAATAAAACAGGCGTGAGCAGCTGCTGGAATTTTGGTTTTAATTTATATACCGAAATCATGGTTGTTTTTACTTTTTTTCATTTGCTTGTATCAAATATAGATAAAAATTTTAATCAGGTTTTATAATTGTTTGAAGCATGTTTTCTCATTTTCAAAACCTAAAAGATTGCTTTGTGTTTCTTTTTCCCATAACTTTGCACAAACCTAATCTAATGAGTAAAAAGAATACAAAGTACATCTTTGTGACAGGAGGTGTAACTTCATCTTTGGGAAAAGGAATCGTGTCTGCTTCTCTGGGACTATTGCTAAAATCACGCGGTTTTAACGTAACGATCCAAAAACTTGATCCTTATATCAATATCGACCCGGGAACATTGAATCCTTATGAGCACGGAGAGTGCTATGTAACTGAAGATGGTGCGGAGACGGATCTGGATTTAGGCCACTATGAGCGTTATCTTGATGCTCCTACATCCCAAAACAACAACGTTACTACAGGAAAAATCTACCAGACTGTAATTGAAAAAGAAAGAAAAGGAGATTTCCTTGGAAAAACAGTTCAGGTAATTCCTCATATTACTAACGAAATCAAACGTAGAATTAAAATGCTTTCCAAGCAGAACTACGATATCATTATTACTGAGATCGGAGGAACTGTCGGAGATATTGAATCTTTACCTTATATTGAAACTGTTCGTCAGTTGAAATGGGAGTTAGGAGAGAAAAATTCTATGGTTATTCATCTAACATTATTGCCATATTTGGCTTCAAGTGGAGAATTAAAAACAAAACCATCACAGCATTCCGTTCGTCAATTGATGGAAAGCGGAATTATGGCTGATGTATTGGTTTGTAGAACAGAACATAAAATTCCAAAAGATCAGAGAGCAAAACTGGCTCAGTTCTGTAACGTTGCTTTAGAAAACGTTATTGAATGTAAAGATCTTGAAACGATCTATGAAGTTCCAATGTATCTTCAGAAGCAAAACTTTGATGATGTAGTATTGAAAGAACTGGATCTGAAAAGCGATAAAGTTGCTGATCTTAAAGACTGGAAGAGTTTCCTTAAAAAATTCCAGAACCCTAAGAAAACCGTTGAAATTGCATTGGTTGGGAAATATATTTCTCTTCAGGATTCGTATATTTCTATTGCTGAAGCATTTAAACATGCTGGAGCAGACCTTGAAACTGAAGTAAAGGTAAGATGGGTATACAGTGGAGATATTACAGAAGACAACATTAAGGATGTACTGAAAGGTGTGAATGGTATCCTTGTAGCTCCTGGTTTTGGAGACAGAGGTATTGAAGGAAAAGTTCTTACTGCAAAATATGCTAGAGAGAATAAAATTCCAATGTTAGGAATCTGTTTAGGAATGCAGATCATGACCATTGAATTTGCCAGAAATGTTTTAGGGCATACAAAAGCAAACTCAGTAGAATTTGATACAGCAACTCCTGATCCTGTAATTTCATTAATGGAAGAGCAGAAAAATGTAGTTGATAAAGGAGGAACGATGCGTCTTGGTGCTTGGAAGTGTACTTTGAAAAACGGTTCTAAATTATT
This sequence comes from Chryseobacterium oncorhynchi, assembly GCF_002899895.1. Lineage (GTDB taxonomy): Bacteria > Bacteroidota > Bacteroidia > Flavobacteriales > Weeksellaceae > Chryseobacterium > Chryseobacterium oncorhynchi. The sequence continues at coordinate 190,146 of NZ_PPEI02000004.1, read as the reverse complement.
TGATATCTACGGAAGCAAAAATATTTCTGAAAGACACCGTCACCGTTATGAATTCAACAGTGATTATCTTCAGGAATTTGAAAAGAATGGTTTCCATGCTACAGGTACAAACCCTGAAACAGGATTGGTAGAGGCTTTAGAACTACCTGATCATCCGTTCTATGTAGGTGTTCAGTATCACCCGGAATATAAGAGTACGGTAGCTACGCCGCATCCTTTATTCAGAGCTTTCATTAAGGCTTGCGAAAAGAAATAAGGTAATTTTTTATCATAAACGTCTACTAATAAACTCAGGCTGATTATTCTCAGCTTGAGTTTGTTATATAGTAACATAGTAAAGCATAGAGTTTTGATAAAAAAACAGTATTTTTGTCAGCTCAAAAAGTACGTCATTGTAGTACTTAATTAAATTTAAAATTTTAATATAAAATAAAATGCAACAAAACAACGGAATCGATAAGAAGCAGATGATTAGTTTCGCGGTTTTATGCCTGGTTCTCTTTGGCTTTATGTTCTATTTCCAGAACAAGCAGGCAAAAGAAGAGGAGTTGAAAGCTCAGCAGCAAAAAACGGAACAGGTAAAAAATGTCGTAAAACAAACTCAGGCAAATAATATCAATCCAAATGTAACTCCTAGCGCCATTCAGACAGCGAATCTGTCAAATAAAGAATTGAATATTGAATTCTCTAGTTTAGGAGGGCAGGTTTCTAAAGTTCAGCTTTCTGAATATAAAGCATATGACCACAAAACAGATCAGGCAGATCTTCCGCTTTATCTAATCAATAAAAATAATTCAAACTACGGTTTCCAATTTAAGGACAAAACAGGAAAGGTTATCAATACTAAAAACTTAGTTTTCTCACCTGCTGTTAACGGAAACGCTGTAACCATGACAGCAAATTATAATGGTGCTGTTATCCAGTTTATTTATACTTTATTGGATAAATATACATTAGATTTTAAAGTAAGAACGCAAGGTTTAGCCAATATTACTTCTGATAACAAAGCAGATTTTATCTGGGATTACAGTGTAAGAAACCTAGAAAAAGGTAGAGCCCAGGAGCAGTCTCACTCAGAATTCTCTTATGCTTTCAATAATTATAAAGATTATGATTATGATGGAAGAACAACAATGGAGGAAGAAAAAGAGACATTGAACTGGATTGGAGTAAAACAGCAGTTCTTTACTTCTGTTATTGAAGCGAAGAACGGATTTACCCAAAGTAAAGGAAATCAGGAAAATGTTGAAGAGGGTGAGTATCTGAAAAAATTAAACTACGAAGGTTTTGTTCAGATGACAGGAAGTGAGCTGAATCAAGACTTTACTTGGTACTTTATGCCGCTAGACTTGAAGCTATTGAAATCTTACGATAAAAACTTTGATGAGATTCTTCCATTAGGATGGTCATTTATCGGGTGGATGAACCGTGGTTTCTTTATGCCAATGTATAACCTTATTGCTGACTGGGGATTAACTGCAGGTTGGGTAATTTTCCTAATGACAATTATTGTGAAATTGATTCTTTCACCAATTATGTACAAGCAGCATAAGCTGAGTGCTATGATGAAAGTAATTCGTCCGGAAATTGATGAGGTAAACGCTAAGTTCAAGGATGCTGATCCAATGAAAAAGCAACAGGCAACCATGGAAGTTTACAGAAAGGCCGGTGTTAATCAGTTGGCGGGATGTTTCCCTGCATTGGTTCAGATTCCGATCTTCTATGCATTGTTCCGTTTCTTCCCGAACTTTATAGATTTAAGAGGGCAAGGATTCTGGTTTGCAAAAGACTTAACAGCTTATGACGATTTGATCAAACTACCGTTTAAAGTTCCTTTCCTTGGAGATCATTTGAGTATTTTTGCTCTGGCATGTACCATTGTTATCTTGATTTATACAGTAATGACTTCAGGAAATATGCAGCAGCCACAACAAGAGGGAATGCCAAACATGAAAGTATTAATGTACATCTTCCCGATTACATTCTTATTCTTCCTGAATACTTCGGCATCTGGTCTTTCTTGGTACTATTTTGTTTCGAACGCGATTAACATCTTAATTATCCTTGTTATTAAATATGTGATTCTGGATGAAAAGAAAATCCATGCACAGATTCAGAGTAATAAGGAAAAACCTAAGACAGAGGGTAAGTTCCAGAAACGAATGAGAGAAATGATGGAAAAAGCTCAACAGCAACAACAGACTCAAGAGCAACAAAAAAATAGAAAGAAATAATCTATCATACAAAAAAGAGAAGCAATTTTGCTTCTCTTTTTTTATTTGAATTACCGTAAAAACTCTAAGTGTATTGTTGATTTCTTAATCATATTTAAGTCTGAAAGACTGCCTGTGATGTATTGTGGGACCATGCTTAATAAGGGCTTCCTGATGTTTTTTTGTAGCATAACCAAAATTGGTATCCCATCCATATTCAGGGTGTTTTTCATGAAGTTCAATCATGAGCTTATCCCTATAATTTTTTGCAAGAATGGATGCTGCAGCTATGGATAAAACCTTTGAATCTCCTTTAATGATGCATTGATGAGGAATATAATTGTAAGGATGGAATTTATTCCCGTCTACTAAGATAAGTTCAGGTATTATTGTTAACTGGTCCAGTGCACGATGCATAGCGTGAATGCTGGCATTAAGGATATTATGTTCATCAATGAATGCCGGAGGTAATTCAGCAATGGCATAGCATTTTACATTATCCTTGATATAGCTATCCAGTTCCATCCTGGTTTTAAAGTTTAATTTTTTTGAATCATTCACCAGATTCTGTTGAAAATTATCATCTAAAATAACGGCTGCTGCTACAACTGGTCCACTTAAACAGCCTCTTCCTACTTCATCACACCCTGCTTCAATGTAGGTATCTGTCCACTTTTGTAATAATTCCATGTTTATGCGTAATATAAAAGGGTAAAATTAAAGAAAAACAAATGCAATTACCCTATCTTTTTTTGCTTTATAAATCTATAAATAAGAAAGATTATTGAATCGCCATATTGTTGAATTTTATTAATAATTCTACTTTTTATGATTAGTAATTATTAAGAATATTAAATATAAATAGGTTTTTTTGCAGAGGTCATATTGATGGTTTTACTATATTAAGGTATTCATATATTTTCTGTTTTTTTCTTGCGATTATAATTTGTTTCTCACCGTCTATAGAGCTTTTTCTTTCTCTTTTTGTTGTTGGTGAAAGCTATGTGTTGCATCGTATGTTTTCGTAAATGCTGTATTTTATTCTAATAAATGTGATTTATATTGCTGTAAACCAAATTGTTATTGCATTATTTAGAACGAATCTTTATAGATAATATCGATAATTGATGTTGTTGATGTTTATGAAAAAAAATATCGATTAACTTTTTCCGTTTTTGTTAAAAAGAGTTTTTTTAACTTAATTTAATAATTTATTTACTGTTTTTATTGATAATTATTGAATAGTTTATATTTTTTTTAAAAATTCCTTTGTGTTGTTAAGAAAGTTTTACAAATTTGTAGGGTACAAAATTAATTTGATATGAAGAAACTAACAACAGGTCTTCTTGTTTTAGTATTGTCTTCTTCTATTGCAGTAGCCAATGCTCAAGAAAAGAAGGATACACTTAAAACAAAAGAAATCGAGGGCGTGGTAGTAACTGCACTCGGAATTAAAAGAGAGAAAAAAGCACTTGGATATGCATCTCAGGAAATTAAAGGAGATGTTTTGAGAGAAGGAGCGAATACTGGTAACATTTCCAGTCAAATGGCTGGTAAGGCAGCAGGTGTTCAGGTTGTCACAAGCACAAACTTCGGTGGAGCTTCCAGTGTTGTGATTAGAGGGATGAAGTCCATTGGAGGAAATAACCAGGCTCTTTTCGTGGTGGATGGTGTTCCAATCAATAACAATAACAGCACTATTTCTGGCGCTTATACTATTTTTGACGGAGGTAACTCAATCTCTGACTTAAACCCCAATGATATTGAAAGTGTTAACGTACTAAAAGGTGCGGCCGCTTCTGCTCTATATGGAGAAAGAGCATCTTCAGGGGTTGTGGTAATTACAACCAAAAAAGGAAAATCTCGAAAAAATGACGAATGGGGAGTTACCCTTTCTACAGAGTATCAATACGGAGAAATTGATAGATCAACATTTGCAAAATATCAAAATAAATATGGGGCAGGATATGGACCCGCTTCTACTTTCTTGAAAAGAGATGTTGATGGAGATGGAGTTCTTGATCTGGTAGTAGGAACAAGTAATGATGCTTCTGTAGGTGCTGCTTTTGATCCGAACCTGATGGTTTATCAATGGTATTCATTGTATCCACAGTTATCAGGATACCATAAAGCAACTCCTTGGGTAGCAGCAAAACATACACCAGTTGATTTCTTTGAAAGTGCACAAACTACTTCAAATTCAGTTACTATTGAAAAAGGAAATGAAAACGGAGGTATTTTACTAAACTATAATAACTTTATCACTACAGGGGTTCTTCCAAATTCTGAACAAAAGAAGAATACAATTTCTGCAAAATTTGATTATAAAGTAACGGATAAACTTACTGCAACAGTTTATTCCTCTTTAACCATGCAGAATACAGTAGGTAGAAATAGTACAGGGTATAATGATAATATTCTTACAGGTTTCAGACAATGGTGGCAAACCAATGTTGATATTTTACAACTTAAGGATGCCTATTTTGGAACAGGTGGACAAAACATAACATGGAACCCTTATGGGTATGATGACCCAGATAATTTCCAGGCACCAGCCTATTGGAACAATCCTTATTTTGATCGTTATCAAAATTACCAAAGTGATTACAGAACCAGGTTCTTTGGGTATGGGATGTTAAATTATAAAGTTTCCAATGCAGTTAGTATAACAGGAAGGTTATCATCTGATTTTGCATATCAAAAAACAGAGGTTAGAAAAGCGGTAGGTAGTCACCCGGAATCTTTTGGAATTGTTCCTGGCTTACCATCAACGTTAAATCCACAGGCCAATGCATCTTCTGGATATTACTTAGGTAATATGTATACTAATGAAATCAATTTTGATTTATTTGCTAATTATAATAAGAAATTTGATAATGGTATCAACTTAGGAGGTGTACTAGGTACTTCCCTGAGACGAAATACTATTGAAACAACAGATGCTTCTACTCAACCAGACCCATCTGGAGCAGGATTAATTGTTCCGGGGCTATATGCTCTTAGAAATTCTGCGGGACAGGTTGTTCCTACTCAGGAATATACTGCCACTTCTACACTACCTAGAGCTTATGGTCAGATTTCCCTAGGATATAAAGATACTTATTTCTTGGAAGGTACCGGAAGTGTTGATAAGTCTTCAAATTTACCAAGTGGTAATAATATATATTTTTATCCATCTATCTCAGGATCTGTAGTATTATCTAACCTTATCAATCAAGATTGGCTTTCTTTCTTAAAAGTAAGAGGAAACTGGGCTCAGGTTGGTAAAACTGCGGATAACTTCAGATTGATAGATACTCAAAATATCAAAAACCTATACAATGGTATCCCAATTGTAGACCCAAACAGCTTTAAAAATAATCCTACCCTAAAGCCTGAAAGGTCTACTGAGGTGGAAGTGGGTATGGAAGCAAGATTCCTTAACAACAGAGTAGGGTTTGATGTGAGTTTATACAAAACAAATTCAAAAGATCAGATTCTATTAGTACCAATATCGGGAGCCTCTGGTTATACAGCTAAGTGGTATAATGCCGGTGAGTTGGAAAATAAAGGGATAGAAGTTCAATTAAATTTAGTTCCTGTGAAGAATGAAAACTTCAGATGGGATATGAACTGGAACTGGGCTATCAATAAGAATAAGGTCCTAAGCCTTAATGAAGGGATGACAAACTTACAGCTAGGAAGAGCGGTTAATGATGTAACTTTCAATGCACCTGCAGGTGAAGCTTATGGACAGATTTGGGGAACTGATTATGTATATTCTCCTGAAGGAGAAAGAATCATTGATCCAAATACAGGGAAATACATGATTACAACCTCAAAAACTAATGTACTTGGGAATATCATGCCACAATATACTTGGAGTGTAAGAAACAGTATCACTTATAAGGCATTTACATTTACTTTCCTTATTGATGGACAACAGGGAGGAAGCGTATTCTCCGGAGATATGTTGTATGGAACAGATACAGGTATTTATCCAGAAACATTGGCTATCAGAGAACCGGGAGCAATATTACCAGGGGTAGTAATGCAAAACGGGCAGTATGTTCAGAATAATGTTCCAATTAAGACGATGTCTGGATCATTACTACGTACAGGAAATTATGCAGCAAAAGAATTTGTATATGATGCTTCATTTATTAAGCTAAGAGAAGCTGCGATATATTTTGATGTTCCAAAGAGCTTATATGCCAATACCTTTATCAAAGGGATGAAGTTTGGAGTCTTTGGTAGAAACCTATGGATTATTCACAAGAATTTACCTTATGCAGATCCTGAAGCAGGATATACAGGAGGTTCAGCTACAGGTGTACAAGGAGCGAACCTTTCAAGAGGTTACTCTATTGGTGCAATGCCAACAACAAGAACCATTGGTGCTAACTTTACTGTTAATTTTTAAAAGAAGTCAAAATGAAAAAAACAATATTAAGCCTTTTTATAGCGAGCATGGCTTTAATATCATGCGAAAGGGACATTACCACATTAAATGACGATACTAAAAATCCGGCAACTGTAAACCCGGAATTTACATTTGCATCGGCAGAATTGGGATTAGTAACACAGATGACCAGCCCAAGTGTAAATATTAACATCTTCAGATTCTTTACACAGCAATGGTCTGAAACTCAATATACCGATGAATCAGTATATAACCTTCCAAAGAGAAGAGTTCCAGACAATCATTGGAATATTCTGTATGCACAATTATTAAAATTGGAGCAGGTAAAAGCAGCAACTAATACCATTGCAGATGCCTCTTTAAAAGCAAGTAGAATAGCAACTATTGAAGCCTTAGAAATATATACATACAGTATATTGGTAGATTCTTATGGAGATATTCCATATTCTCAGTCTATCAAAGTTGATCAATATCCAAACCCTGCTTATGATGATGGGAAAGCAATTTATGTTGATCTAATCAAAAGAGCTGATGCAGCTCTTGCTTTACTGGCAAGTACTTCTGCTGCAGGTTTTGGTACAAGTGATGCCATTTTTGGAGGTGATAAGAATAAAATTAAAGCATTTATAAACAGTACAAAACTGAGATTGGGCTTAAATTTAGCAGACGTAGATAATGCTTTGGCAAAATCAACCGTTGAAAGTGCCGTATCTAGTGGTGTAGTACTTACAAATGGTGAAAATATCGGATTAAAATTTGCAGCCGCAGGTCCATTTGTTAATCCTATTTTTATAGAAATGGTATCTAGTGGTAGAAATGACTTTATTCCATCTGATGTATACTTAGATGCGATGAACGCAGAATCAGACCCAAGACGTGCTAGCTATTTTACAAAAGCTCCGTCAGGGCAATATGTAGGTGGGGTATATGGTTCTGAAAACGTATATGGAACATTTTCACATGTTAATCCTGAAATTTTGAAGCCAGATAATTATGCTTATCTATTTGATGCTGCAGAAGTTAATTTTATGTTAGCTGAAGCTGCTGAAAGAGGCTATAGTGTTGGAGGTGCAGCAGCAACTTATTTCACCAATGGTATTAAAGCTTCAATGGATTTCTGGGGAGTATCAGCTAGTGATCGTGATGCTTATGTTTTAGCTCATAGTTATGCTACATTGCCAGGAACATGGAAGCAGAAAATCGGAAATGAAGCTTGGATTGCAACTCATAATAGAGGGTTTGAATCATGGGAATTCTCAAGAAGATTAGATTTCAGAGTATTTGTAAAACCAGAAACGAGAGATGTACCTACAAGACTTTATTATCCAATTAATGAAGGAAGTGTAAATGGTGTTAACAGAGCAAATGCATGTGTAAAACAATGGGGTTCTGTAAATGGAGATGTACAAGGAGCAAAAGTGTTCTGGGATAAACTTTAAATAATATTTTATCTATAATAAATTAAAACCGCCTTCGGGCGGTTTTTTTGTTTACAAAGGTTTTTATTCCAGAATATTAAAAAAGATATTAGGTATATGTCGAGCTAAAAATTTATCTCTATTTCATAATTATTTATTATATTTAATATCACACAAAAAAAATAATAATATGAAAAATTTGAAAAAATTATCAATCCAAAATTTGAAAAATATTCAAGGTGGTTCTGCACCGGAATGGTGTACAATTAATGGAGGCTGCTGGGATCCTGTTAAAAAAAGATGTTATGCAGTAGATTGTCCTTAAAACAATTTTAAATAATGTGCCTGGAAATGATGAAAGGACATTAATTTTAGAAAAGAATAAAATTCATAAAAAAACCGCCTGAAAGCGGTTTTTTTATTTCCGTATATTTGTACTTCAAAATTGAAGATGAAACACCTCTATAAAGGTATATCATCTTGACCACTAAAAAGAGAACTTAGAGACATGAATATTAAAGATATTATAGAACAAAAGCTTTCAGAGGTTATTTTAAATGTATACCAATTAAAAGACATCAAGCTGGAAATTCAGGAAAATAAAACCGAGTTTGAGGGTGACTTTACCATTGTTACTTTCCCGTTGGTTAAACAATTAAAGAAAAACCCTGAAAGCATTGGGGTTGAATTAGGAGAGGCTTTGACAGAGCAGACGGATATTTTCGAAAGCTTCAACGTGGTAAAAGGCTTCCTTAATGTTAAAGTGAAAAATCAATTATTTGTAGATAATTTCAGATCTGTACACAGTGGTTTCTCAACAATAGAAAAGAAAAATGCTACTGTAATGGTGGAATATTCTTCACCCAATACCAATAAGCCGCTTCACTTAGGACATATTAGAAATAACCTGTTGGGATTCTCTGTAGCACAGATTTTAAAAGAAGCCGGATATGATGTGATCAAAACACAGATTATCAATGACAGAGGGATTCATATCTGTAAGTCAATGTTAGCTTGGGAGAAATTCGGAAAGGGAGAAACTCCTGAAACTACAAATACAAAAGGAGATAAGTTTGTAGGAAACTACTATGTAGAATTTGATAAAAACTACAAGATAGAAATTGCAGATCTTGTAAGCAAAGGGATTACTGAGGAACAGGCTAAAAAAGATGCTCCAATGATTAAGGAGGCTCAAAAAATGCTTTTAGATTGGGAGAATGGAGATGAAACAGTAAGAAATCTTTGGGCAGAAATGAACTCTTGGGTTTATAAAGGTTTTAATGAAACATATAAAAGATTAGGTGTTGATTTCGATCAGGTTCAATATGAAAGTAATACTTATATTTTAGGAAAAGATCTTATCCAGACAGGTTTAGAAAACGGGGTTCTATATCAGAAAGAAGACGGTTCCGTTTGGTGTGATCTAACTGACGAGGGACTTGATCAAAAACTCTTATTACGTTCTGACGGAACTTCTGTTTATATGACACAGGATTTAGGAACTGCCGTAGAACGTTTTAAACAAAATAATATCCAAAAATTGATTTATACTGTAGGAAATGAGCAGGATTATCACTTCCAGGTATTGTTTAAGATCCTGAAAAAATTAGGATATGAGTGGGCAGATCAATTGTATCACCTTTCTTATGGAATGGTAGAGCTTCCTGAAGGAAAAATGAAATCCCGTGAAGGTACTGTAGTAGATGCTGATGACCTGATGCAGGAAATGTATGAGACTGCAAAATCTAAAGCTCAGGAACTAGGAAAGCTGGAAACTCTTTCTGATGAAGATAAAGAAGTATCCTATGAAACGGTAGGGCTTGGTGCATTGAAATACTTCATGCTAAAAGTTGATCCGAAGAAAAAGATGCTTTTCAACCCTGCAGAAAGTATTGACTTTAATGGAAATACAGGACCATTTATTCAATACACTTTTGCTCGTATCCAGTCATTATTATCTAAGGCTGAATTTGCATATAAAGAAACAGCAGATGTAACTTTAAATCAGTTTGAAAAAGAATTGATTATGCAGTTAGCTAATTTTAAAACGATAGTAGCAAAATCAGCAGAAACATTAAGCCCTGCTTTAGTAGCAAACTATGTATATGACCTTGTAAAATCATATAATTCATTCTATCAGAATAATCCAATTCTGAATCAGGATGATGAAAACATAAAGCAATTCCGTTTGAATGTATCTGACCTTACAGCGAAAACGATCAAAAAATCGTTGGAACTACTGGGAATCGGAACAGTAAACAGAATGTAATAAAAAAGCCTCTTGAATTTTCAGGAGGCTTTTTTTATTAATATAAGATGTGTTAATAATCTTAAAATTTTAACTCTTTCATCATTAATTATTCTCACTTTGCGTCTGCTTCAGGCTATCTGCATACAATTTGGCAGCGCTCCATCGGGCGTGTTTCGAAAGAGTGACCTTATAGCCTTTCTTGTAGGTATACACTTTGGTGAATTTGGCTCCGAAAAAAATCAACATACATGAATAATTAATCCACATCATGATCAGAATCACTGTTCCGGCAGCTCCAAAAGCTGAAGTCGGTTTTACCTGACTGAAATAAAGACTCAATAAAAACTTACCTAAGGTGAATAAGGCTGTGGTTAGAAAGGCTCCTCTCCAAACAGATTTCCAGGTGATCTGAATATCCGGAAGAACTTTAAACATTAAGGCAAATAACAGCATTACAAGACCAAATCCAATGGAAAAATTGACAACCTCAACAAGCAGATAGGTTTCAAATCCAAAGTATTGGGTAATGATTGTGTTAAAAAGGCTGATGAGTGAAGATAAGATCATGGTAATCATCAGTAGAAAACCAAGAATAAGGATCATACCAAGCGAATTGGCTCTATCCAGTAAAAATTTAATTAAGGCTTTTTTAGGAGCAGACTCTACATCCCAAAGGGAATTCAAAGTATGTTGAAGTTGAAAGAATAGAGTAGTAGAACCAAAAACTAAGGCTCCAACTCCAACAGCTTTCATAAAAATATTTTGTTTGTCGATCAGGGCACCGGCAAGCATTCCTTCAATACTTTTGGCTACATCAGGTCCCATAATACCACTAATCTGAGTACTGATTTGGCCTCGAATAGCCTCCTCACCAAAGAAATTTCCAAGAACCCATATGATAATGATTAATAATCCCGGGATGGAAAATATAGCATAATAAGCCAGACTTGCCGAATCTTTTGACGCGGAAGAGCTGTTCCATTCTGTAAAGGTGTCCTTGAGGACTTCCCAGAAAAATTTAATGTTATTGATCATATTAAAAAGGATATCCGATGGCAATATTGAAAACAAGATTATCTTTTCTCCAGTTTGAATCTCCGAAATTAATTTTATCGAAAGCCCATCTGTTTCCTTTTTCATAGTAAGGTACTCTCAAAGGCATTGCTAAGTCTAATCTTAAAATTAGAATAGAAAAATCAAGTCTTAGGCCAACTCCGGCACCTACGGCAATTTCGTTCAAAAAGTCTTTCGTAAATTTTGCTCCGGGTCTATTTTTATCATCATTAAGCAACCAGATATTTCCGGCATCTACAAAGACTGCGGCATTTAAAAACTTATAAAGGTTAGCTCGGTACTCTGCATTTAATTCCAGTTTAATATCTCCGGACTGGTCAAAATAAGTTCCTGGATCTATTGTTCTTGGATCAAAACTTCCGGGACCCAGCGTTCTTGCTCTGAACGCCCTAATGCTATTACTTCCCCCTGAGAAAAACTGTTTCGAAAAAGGAACAAATTCTGAATTCCCATAAGGATAAGCAATTCCTCCAATGAATCTTGTGGCCAATGAAGATTTCTCTGTAAACTTATGATAGAACCTGAAATCGTTTTCAATCTTTACATACTGACTGAAAGGGATTCCAAAAATCTTTCTTTCCTTATCTTTTTTTACATCGGCTCCTGTAGCCAATCCTGTGATATTTCCTGCCAGATCAAGTGTCCCTTTATAATAAATGGTATTGGTCTTTGGCTGCATAGTATTGGTATACGTATAAGAGTAGGTAGGCCCAAAAATAAGTTGCCTTTCTACAATTCGCTTCATTGCAGGGTTGCCTTCGGACATCGTTTCATATGCTGCTGTAACCTTTGCTGGAGAAACCAATGTAATGTCAATTACTTTCAGCTCATGTTCTTTTCTGGCATTTTCTTTCCATAAATATCCAAATGAACCTGTAAAATTATTAAGGGTATAGTATTTTGTTCTGTTTTGGAATTCATATCCCAAAGTGATATTTGTTCTAGGAACAAATTCGCTGGAAGAATGAAAACGGAATGGTGCAACAATTCTCGGGATGGAAAGCTGTACATTCGTTCCCGCCCGGAAAATATTATTGGCATCCTGAGCACCTCCCATCTGGAAATCAAAAGCTCCGTATATGGACGCTTTAAATTGTTCTGCACCACGAAAGAAATTTCGGTGAGTCCAGTTTAGGTTAAGTTCACTACCTGCGTAGCTTGCCGAGTTTGTTCTTCCTAATGCTTCCAGACGTAATGACTGGATTTGCCTTGGGGTTAATAAATAATAAGCATCAAATTTATGACTCAAAGAATCAGATGTTACAAATTCATTTTTTACAAACTTAAATACTCCCAGACTGATCAATCGATTCAGGGTAAGGTTATGGTTTGATCGGTTGTAAAGATCCCCTTTCTTAAAGTATAAAGCCCTGTCAAAGATCTTTGGTTTGAACTTATGCTGCGGATCAATGACATAAATATCATCAAATGCATATTTACCAAGGGAATCCTTGTCCATAGGAATAGAGTACTTCCCATCTTTTACATCCTGAATATTATAGTTGGGAAATACAACAACCTTATCAATACTAAACTGTTGGGTTGCTAAATTGGGAGTATTTTCTTTAAGCTTTACATTCAGCTCTACTTTGTGATTTTTGTTCACAGTGCTGTCTGCTTGCACAATGATATTATCGGGGTGAAAATAATAAAACCCTCTTTCCTTTAAGCTATTATCAATTCTTTCTCTTTCTGCTTTAATCACATCAAGATCAAATGGTCTTCCATTTTTAAGAATAGTTTTATTGGCTAAATTCTGAATTTCCTGATTAATGAGGGTAGAATCTTTCTGAAACTTTACTCCGTCAACAAGATATCTAGCACCAGGTCTTACCGTATAGATAACCTGTGCTTTTTTGTTCTTGGAAACTGTATCATAGGTTGCTTTTGCATTAAAATATCCCTTGTTTTCAGAATAATTCTCAATAATATCCTTGTTGAACTCACGGTCTACATCTCCTAATAATACAGGTTTCTCACCCATTTTATATTTAAGCCAATAATTAAACCCTTTATCTTTTTTAGGTTCCTTGGCAATATTATAGAAATAGAGTTTAGGACGCATTCCTAAGAAAGTAGAATTGGGTTTTGGGGTAAGATTTGCTTCCAGTGCAGACTGAAGTTCTTTTTTTTCTTTTTTTGAAATGGTATCGTTTTCAATCTTTACGGTTGCCCCGGTGTAGAGCATCTGATTTTCTTTCAAAAACCTTGTGTTGCTGCAGGAGACCACAGACGATGCCAGCCCGGAAACTAACAGATATTTACAATATGTATGAAATGTGTTACTCATTATTTAAATTCTACCACTTGATTGTTTTGATTCTTTTTAGGCTTCTTTTCTCTTGTTTTTTGGAAGATTTCCCGGAATTTGTCATAATCTAACGTAATGATAAATCCAACTCCGGTTTCTATGATCTGCCCCTGAAGAGCTACCTGATATTCATCCTTACGGTAAGCACGCAGCATATATCTTCCATCTTTGGAAAGACTGTAATCTACAGAAACGTTACCTGCAATATTGGTCATGTTTTCATTCTGGCGGGCTTGGCCTTCCAGTCCGAAGTTACTTCCTACCGTTACTTTCAATCGGTCATTTAATAGTTTTTTACTGATATCTACATTAAGGTCGGTTCTTGTATTTTTTTGTCCCGTAGAATAATCCTCCGAAGAATCCAGACCAAAGTTAAGGTCTACCCCTTTTATTAAACCGGAAGCAAGATTATTAAGCTGTTGAGATAAAATTTTACTCACACTTTGTCTTGCCATGGTTTCTGCAGACATTCCGGCACCACTTTCAAACGGGTTTTCTCCGATAAAGCGATTCAGAAGCAGTAATGCAAATACCTGTTTATTCAATTCAGACTCCTGTGTTCTGAGCTGGGCCAATTTTTGATCAACAACATCCTTTACATTTGTAGATACAGAATTATTTTTTTCGTCTGTGGTAACGTCAAAGCTAAGTTGAGGTTTCAAGAGCTCTCCTTTCATTTTCAATAAAGCATTGAATGGTATTCTCTGCTTAAACTGATTCATCAGGGATGCTCCGCCTTCAGTACCTATCTGCTGTTCTACAAGATCAATAGGGGCTGCTTCCGTTTTATAAACAGCCGTAATGTCCATGATAGCCATCGTAGGTTCACCTGTCCAGGTGATGGTACTTCCTTTCTGAATATCAAATTTACGTTTCAGGAAGCTTACAGAAAGATCATAACTTCCTTTCTCTACTTGGTATACTCCTACCAATGTGGTTTTTCCTGAAGGATCAATTCCTCCTGTAAGTTCTGCCTCTCCTTGTAACTGTACAAAATCGCCATTCGCCTTGTCGATAACAATGGAAAGTTTTGCTTCCTTGCTTACCTCAATATTGACGCTTACATCCATTCCTTTAATACGGCTTTGGGCATTAAGGGAATCCGCTTTCACTGTTTTATTTAAAACGACCTGATCCTGATCTACAAATTCTACAATACCATCTCTCTCTTGTAAAGATGGAGTAGACTGTGGAAGAACAAATGTGAAGTCTGTATTGTCAGCAATACTTAATTTTCCGTCTACCTTTGGTAAATCCAGATTTCCACGGATACGAAGTCCTGCATCAATGGCAAGAACACCGTACATCATAGCGTCATTTGATTTTTGAGAGTTGACAACCTTGAAATCCTTGGCATTTACATTAAGATTAAACGCGAAATCCCTGTAGGTTTGTGTAAGCACCTGCCCGTCTACAACCAAAGCATTTCCGTCTTTATCGTTAATTTTAAATTTATTGAATTCAATTCCACGGCTGGTAAAATCTATTTCATCATTCAGCTTTCTGAAATCACTTCCTGTTTTGGCAATTTCCAGCCCAGCATCATTGAACTTTACTTTTCCTAAAACATTGGGTTTATCAGTGGTTCCTGTAATTTTTAAATTTCCTGAAAGATACCCTTCCGTATTGGTAAGAGCATTCATTGAAAAACCTTGAATACTTTTCATTTGAAGCTGGTTGATGGCCATGTTCAGGTCAAAAGTGCTTGAAGAAGTATTATAGTCGCCCAGAATTCTCACATCATTATTGTTTCCGGAAAGGGTAATGTCAGCATTTAAAAGTTTCGGTGAAGAATTGTTCACTTTAATGGCCAGATTTCCAATAGCACTTCCATAGACAATCAGATCAGAAATATTCAAGTCTGAGGTGAAAGTCATATCCTTTGTTACATCTCTAAGCTGAGCCGTTCCGTTGATGGTTCCCCTTGCCAGAATCGTATCTTTTTTAATCAGTTCTGTGATAGTTTCAATTTTAAAGTCCTTCAATGCTATGTTTAAAGGGCTACTTGGGCGGTCGCTTTCTGATTGTATAGAGATTTGGCTGGCCCCATTCGTTAGTGTGAAGTTATCTGCCAGTATTCCTTTGCTACTGATTTGAATTTTATTGTTTTCTGCAATATTCCAATCCGTATAGTTTAGTTTTAAACCATTAGGATTCAGGGAAACCTCTGTAATGTCATTCATGGATTTTGCACTTCCTGCAATGAGGAAGCGGGTAGCGTCCTTATCATCCTTTGTTGTGACATTATAGTTGATCGTATTATCTGCAACATCTCCATTGATATCAATCTTGTTTATGGAAAAGCTTGAACTTTTTAAAGCAGCAACGTTAAGACTGTACTGTAAAGCCTGATTTTCATTGGTTACTTTTAAAACACCTTTTTCAATAGTATTTTCACCATATAATAACTGTGGAATTTGTCCGTCGATTTCAATTTTTTGAGAATCGGCATCATAATTTCCGGTTAGATTAATTGTTTCAAAACTTTTCAGATCCGGAACGAATTTTCTAATCAAATCATCATTTTTCACCTTTGCATTCAATGTGAAATGCTGTCCCGGATCTATTTTCTGTGTTTTATCCGGTTTCTGGAACTGATAGTATTGATTAATCGTTTGGGTTAAAGAACCAAAGATCTGTGTAAGTTTATATTTTCCTTTCAGCTCAACATCTGCAATCTGAGAATTGAAAAGAATATGTGTAGAGTCAGCCGTTGAAGATGCTTTCAGATAAACTTCCTGTACAGGGTAAACCTCCTTGGTGTCAGAAAATGCAAAGTCCTTAAGGTTTAAATAACCATTCAGATTATTAGGATCAAGGCTTGTAAAGTCTCCATCAATTTTTCCCGCCAGAATCATTGGTTTTTCATAGAAGCCAAGTTTATTCACATCCAGTTTGATGACTTCACCATTTATTTTTACGGTAGGATTTTTTTCATCATAAATTCCGGAGGCAGTTAATTGTAAGTCTGCATTCGGATCTTTTGAATTTAAAATAACATGATAAGCACCTTTATTGATCTTACCTGTTAAGTTCATATTTTGATAACGATAGCCTTTATACACTGCAGAGGCAACATGTCCTTTTAAATCTGCATTGGCATTTTTAAAATCAAAGCTTTCTCCTTTTGCTGCAATTTGAGCAGTAACAGGTCCTATATCTTTATTCTGAATAATTTTTCCAACCTGAACTCCCTGAAGATTAGCTTTTATATCATACAGTTCATGATTTTTTCTACGCATATCAACATTGGCAATGATTGCGGCATTTCCAAGGGTAGAGTAGAGGTTGAGGTCAGTAGTAACCATTTTAGTGGTTCCCTTTGCATTTCCTTTTATACTGAAATTGGATGGAAGAGCAATATTGGATGGGATTGTATTTTTTGGAACAAGATTGAAAATAGTTTTGGCATTGGAAGAAAACTCTCCAATTCTTACATCATAATACAACTGATCAGGATTCATGGCATTTTTGATTCTTCCTGATGCAGCCACCCTCAATTGATCCAATCCTGAAACTTTAAGATCCTGAATTAAAAGATCATTTACACTTCCTTTTACATTGGCATTTACATTGAGTATCGCATTCGGATATTTATTGAATGGAACTGTATTTCTTAAAGTAGGAACCAAATTTAAAATATCTGAAAAACCAATTTTAGAATCCTTGATATTGGCTGAAATCTTTACAGCACCAAGATTTGAAGTAAGTTGATCTATTGAGTTATAGTTTAAAATAACCTCATCACGCAGGACTGTTTTCGGAGTTTGCAGATAAAGATCCTTGAGATAAGCTTCTTTTTCCGCATATACAAAATCCGTATTGAATTTTTGAATATCCAAACCTCTTGCTTCTCTAATTTCCGCAGAATTAACTGTTCCTGCAAAAGTATTATTCTCCATTTTGAAGCTTCTTACTTCCACATTCATTTTAGCAAAATTCAGGTGATTGAAGTCCATTCCCTGCTTGGTCGGAGCAACGGCTGTATTGTTGTAGGTTGCCTTTACATCATTCAGAACCAGTTTTCCTAGTAGAAGATTCATGGCTTTACCCTGATCAGAAACTTTTGATGGTTCTGGTTCTTTTGAATTTTTCGGATTAGCGTTTTGTGCAGGAAGATAAAGGTTGGCATTAATGTCTGCTCCGGAAAGGAATACATTGGCAACATTATAGGAATTGTTTTCAAGATCAAGTTTATTAACCTTTGTACTTAATTCTTTAAATATAACCTTGGCAAAAGTTTTTGTATTTTCATCACCATAATCAATATCAAAATGAGTAAGCTTGATGCCTCTCAGTCCAATACTCATAGGCTTCTTCTCGTTGAGTGAATCTACTTTCTTCTCAACCTTTTTAGAAACCTCTTCTAAAATTCCTTGTTTTAGCTTTAATTTTAATCCGTCAAGGTTAATATCGTTGACAGCATATTTATTTTTGCTGAGATCAAAGGTTTTGACTCTTGTATCAAAAGATTTAAAATAGAGCTTAATATCATTCTTTGACTGCTGATCGTTGAATGTAACACCTATGTCCTTTAATTTAATTTTATCAAGAGAAATAATGAATGGCTTGGAAGAACTTTCTTCCTTGTCACTGGTAGCAAAGGCATCAATGATATAATCAAAATTGAATTTGCCATCCGGTTTTCTTACAACATTGGCGCGTGTTCCCTCCATTTCTATAGAGGTAATATCTGCCGTAGAGTTGATGAGCTTTAGCATGTGTAAACCTACATCCAGTTTTTTTACAGCCAAAAGAGTATCTACATCCTGTCCTTTCAGGTAAAGGTTTTCCATCACAAGACTGTTGGGAAATCCGATGTAGACTTTTTCAAGGCTTACCTTGGTCTTTATTTTTTTCTCAAGGTAAACAATAAGTTTGTCTTTGATGAAATTTTGAACAGCAGGAAGTCTTAGGCTTAGTATCAACAGGGTAAGAAAAACCAATATTGAAATAATGGTGATGGCAGTGCGCCTTAAAAGTTTTGTAGTGTTGATTTTTAGTTTCAAAAGAGATGTGGTTTCTAACAAAGATAGTAATACTATTTGATTTGGTCTTTGTTGTGGTACCCTTTGCGAATGCAAAAATCCTGCCTTGGCTGTCTTATTATGGAATTTTTAGTGTAGTAGTTGTCAAGTGAATAGTTGAGTAAGACGAGCCAAGGTGCGGATTTTGTTTTTTAAAAAGCCCCCTTTATATCATTTTGTAATGTTGAAAAGGTTAGTTAGCAAAAATGAAAATTCAAATGTTAGTGTTGTTCTAAAGGGGGCTTGGCATGGTTTATATGAGAAGATAATAAATTTTAGTTGTTTCCGTTTTCCCATTTTGCCACTTCTCCTTGTGGAGT
Source organism: Chryseobacterium oncorhynchi (assembly GCF_002899895.1). Classification (GTDB taxonomy): domain Bacteria; phylum Bacteroidota; class Bacteroidia; order Flavobacteriales; family Weeksellaceae; genus Chryseobacterium; species Chryseobacterium oncorhynchi. The sequence continues at coordinate 171,130 of NZ_PPEI02000004.1, read as the reverse complement.
AGCGCCACCTTGGGCTGGTGTAATAGGAGCAGTTTCCTGATTGATGTGATAAATATAGGCTGCAATTTTCTCAGCATCTCTTCCTGTAATGGTTCCATCCTTAATGAAAGGTCTCATAGTAGGATTATTTGGAGAACCATTTTCAAGCATCCAGAAAACATTTTTAAATAAACTTTTTTCTTTGATATTGATCCAATGAGTATCGGTAAGATTGGGACCAATACCTCCTTTTCCGGCATCTCCGTGGCAGGTTACACAGTTGGTTTTGAAAAGTTCCTGACCCTCTGTAATATTGTCTGCGCTGTATTTAGCAGTTTCCAAATTAATTTGAGGAGCTGTTTTTTCATATTCTGCGATGGAAGCCAGCATGGTTTTCGTTTCCTTAGTGTATTCAGCTTCAGGGTGAGCATAATCTGTGAAAGAAAAGGCCATCAAATACACTACACAGAAGATACATCCGAACCAGAACAAACCAATCCACCATTTTGGAAGTGAGTTATCAAGCTCTGTGATTCCATCAAAACCATGATCAATAAGAATGTCTTTTTCTTCAGTAACAGACTGTTTTTTGAATGCAGAGTTCCAAAGTTTTTGATAATAAGGAACACTTTTTTCTGCCAGATACTGTTTTTTCTCTTCCTCGGATAACCTGCTGAAACTTTCATTTTCAATCATGTCTCCAATAGAGTTCATAATCATAAGAAGTATAACGGCAATCAATATCAATGCCCAGAAAAATGGAGAGGAAAAATATCCTGAATCACTGGCGAACATTTCAAAGGCCATAATGGTTAAGCCTATCGTTGTTGCGATATATATTGAAATAGGGGTTCTCGTTTTCATTACATCAATTTTTAGTGATTACTTTACACTTGCTGTTTGAATCTGTGTTGTTTTAATGTCTGTACCTAATCTTTGCAGGTAAGCGATCATTGCAACAATTTCTCTTTGTTCAAGTGGTACATAAGCAGCTCCTTTTGCTCCTTTTTCTTTGACCATCTGATCTTTTACATCAGTAGCTTCTGAATAAATTCTCTGTACAATGGCTTTAGACTGGTTGTCTGCCCATTGATTTGCAGAGTCAATCTGAGCTTTCGTGTATGGTACATCAAAAGAGTTTTTCATCAGCTTCATCTTATCTACCATTTGTGTACGGTCCAGTTTATTGGTAATTAACCAAGGGAAACGTGGCATAATGGAACCTGCAGAAGTAATTCTTGGGTTATACATGTGCTTAAAGTGCCATGAATCTGGGTTTCTGCCTCCTTCTCTATGAAGATCCGGACCGGTTCTCTTAGATCCCCAAAGGAATGGTCTGTCATAGATAAACTCTCCCGCTTTGGAATACTGTCCGTTTTTTCCTTCAAATCTCAATACTTCATCACGGAAAGGTCTGATCATCTGAGAGTGACAAGAGTTACATCCTTCACGGATATATAAATCTCTTCCTTCCAATTCTAGTGGAGTATAGGGCTTTACAGCGGTAATGGTAGGAACACTTTGCTTAAGTGATAAGGTTGGAACGATTTCTACAAGTCCACCTATTGCTATCGTGATAAAAGCTAATATGGAAAGCAGGGTTGGCGTTCTTTCTAACCAAAGGTGAACACCTTCTCCTTCTTTTCTGGTACCACCAATGTTGGCTAATGCAGGGGCTTCTGCAGGAACATTTTTCTGGAATGAACCGGCTTTAACCGTTTTGATAACATTAATGACCATCAAGATTGCTCCGGAAAGATAAAGGATACCTCCTAAGAATCTCATTTTAAAGTATGGAATAATTGCAGTCACGGTATCTAACCAGTTTTTCCACAATAATGTTCCGTCCGGGTTGAACTGTTTCCACATCAATCCCTGTGTAAATCCTGAAATATACATCGGAACGGCGTAGAAAATAATTCCTAATGTTCCCAGCCAGAAGTGCCAGTTGGCTAATTTTTTAGACCAAAGTGGCGTTCTCCACATAATTGGTACCAAATAATATACTACCCCGAATGCCATGAAACCATTCCATCCAAGAGCTCCTAAGTGTACGTGACCGATAACCCAGTCTGTATAGTGTCCAATTTTATTTAAAGATTTTGTTGCCAATAGAGGTCCTTCGAAAGTGGCCATACCATAACAGGTAATAGCTACCACAAAGAATTTAAGAATTGGATTTTCTCTTACTTTATCCCAGGCTCCTCTTAAGGTAAGAAGACCATTTAGCATACCTCCCCAAGATGGAGCAATAAGCATGATGGAGAATCCTGTTCCCACAGCCTGCGCCCATGCTGGTAATGCTGTATATTGCAGGTGGTGAGGTCCGGCCCAAAGGTATACAAAGATCAACGACCAGAAGTGAATAATGGATAATTTGTATGAGAATACCGGTCGTTGTGCCGCTTTTGGCATAAAGTAATACATAAGACCTAATACAGGGGTGGTTAATACAAATGCTACCGCATTGTGCCCATACCACCATTGTACTAATGCATCTTTTACACCTGCATATACAGAATAAGATTTCCAGCTTGTGAAAGATAACGGAACTTCCAGGTTATTGAAGATGTGAAGCATTGCCACAGCAATCCACGTTGCCAGATAGAACCATATCGCTACATATAAATGTCTTACTCTTCTCTTGGCAATTGTTCCGAACATATTGATTCCGAAGATCACCCAAGAGAATGTAATTAATATATCAATCGGCCACTCATGTTCAGCATATTCCTTAGAAGTATTGATTCCCATAAGGAAAGTAATAACCACAGCAACAATCATAAGCTGCCAAGACCAGAAGTGGATCCATGAAAGTGCATCACTGTACATTCTGGTTTTAAGAAGTCTTTGCATGCTATAATAAGCACCACAGAAAAAGGAGTTACAAACAAAGGCAAAAATTACGGCACTCGTGTGAAGCATTCTGATTCTTCCGAAGCCCATGGCTCCCTGAGTGTTAATTAATCCCTGAATATTACCCGAAGCTAAACTTTTAATAGTAGTATCATCTGTACCGAATAAAAATTCAGGTAATTCGGGATAAAAAAGCATCAATGCAGCAGTAAGTCCCAGCAGAAATCCGACGAGTCCGAATACGATAGTTGCATAGAGGAATGCTCTGACAATATTATTGTCATAATTAAATTTTTGCGTCTCCATAAATTCCAATAGTGTTTACCGAAGTGATATTTTCTCTGAAAATAGACCCTGTTTTGTGCCTTTTTCTCTACCGAAAATAAATATCATGTAACGTGTATAATGTTTTGCCAAAGGTATTTATTAACTTTGTTGGAGGCTAATAGATAAACTTCTAAACTATACCGAAAACTACTAAAACAAAAACGATGAAAGTATGTGGACAAAATATCAGGAAAATTCGTAGGAGCAGGGATCTTACGCAGGAGTACATGGCTTTTGAAATGGGGATTTCCCAAAAGGCCTATTCAGATATTGAAAATTCTAAGGTGAAAATCAATCTGGAGATACTGACTAAAATATCTGATATTTTAGACATTAAGCCTTCCGATATTTGTAGTATCTCACATAAGTGCGGTACAGATGACGGGTATGAAGACAAGTATCAAAATCTTTTGGAGTATATGAAAAAAAATAATATCTCTATTCCGAAAGAATATTTAGAGGATAAAAAGTAAATATTTGAAAATATAGAATAACATATTAAAAGAGTAGCCCTGACCAGTGAGTCGGGGCTTGTTTTTTATAATTATTTTCCAGGTTACCCCTATGAATAGGATAGGCAGGATAATTATTTTTTGTTTTTTTGCTTCACCTGATTTGTCAATTTACCCCATGGAATGAGAATTTCTGTTAAAAGTTTTTATATATTTAGCGACCGAATAATTCATTCTATGGACAACGAGAAGAAAACAGAACAAAATGAAACTTTAGTTAGAGGATTAACAAACCGACATATCCAATTAATTGCCCTTGGTGGTGCCATAGGAACAGGGTTGTTTCTGGGAATTGGGCCTGCAGCAGTATTGGCTGGTCCATCAGTAATTCTAGGGTATGCCTTAGCCGGAATTATTGCCTTTTTTATCATGCGTCAGCTTGGTGAAATGGTTGTTCAGGAACCGGTATCGGGGAGTTTTAGTCACTTTGCCTATAAATATTGGGGAAATTTCCCCGGGTTTGCATCAGGGTGGAACTACTGGATTCTCTATATTCTCGTAAGTATGGCTGAACTTACAGCCATTGGCCATTATATTCATTTCTGGTGGCCTGAGATTCCTCTCTGGGTTTCCAGTTTATTCTTTTTTGTAGTAATTAATGCTTTGAACCTTGCTTCTGTAAAGGTTTATGGGGAAACAGAATTCTGGTTTTCCATTATTAAAGTAGTTGCTATTATCGCAATGATTATCTTCGGGATCTACTTGTTAGCCAGCGGAACAGGAGGTGATAAGGCAAGTGTTTCCAATCTATGGAATGATGGAGGCTTCTTTCCCAAAGGATTATTCAATAAAACTGAATCCGGATATTCCGGGTTGTTTGCAGCAATGGCGATGATTATGTTCTCTTTTGGAGGGTTGGAGTTGATCGGAATTACAGCTGCTGAGGCGAAGAATCCTGAAAAAACAATTCCACAGGCAACCAATCAGGTAATTTATAGAATTTTGATTTTCTATGTAGGAGCTTTGGTAATCTTGTTTTCATTGAGTCCTTGGAGAGAAATTACAGAGGGATCAAGCCCGTTTGTAATGGTTTTTCAAAACTTAAATGGATTAGAATTCAGCCTTTTTGGTAAAGTCATTCAATTTAATTCACTAATTGCAAATGTTCTTAACGTTATTGTACTAACTGCTGCTTTATCTGTTTACAACAGTAGTGTGTACAGTAATAGTAGAATGCTTTTCGGATTAGCGCAACAGGGAAATGCACCAAAGTTCTTGAAGAAATTAAATAAAAATTCAGTTCCAATTAATGCCATTCTTATTTCGTCTTGCTTTGCAGGAATCTGTATTATCATTAATAAATTGGTTCCGGAAAAAGCATTTGAATACCTAATGGCTCTTGTTGTATCTACATTAATCATCAACTGGCTGATGATATGTTATACCCATTTAAAGTTCAAAAAATCAATAAACAGTTCGGGAATTCAATCGAAATTTCCATCTATATTTTATCCCATATCCAATTATATCTGTATTGCCTTTTTGGTTCTTATTTTAGGGCTGATGAGTATTACAGGAATGGAAATTCAGGTAATTCTGATTCCGGTCTGGATAGGATTTCTATTTGTAATGTATAAGCTGTATAAACCCAGTTAAAAAATAGTAAACCATATTTATATGTTTTAAAAAGGTGAAAGTCAATAGATGATTTTCACCTTTTTTATGGTCATTTTTCCGTAAATTGGTAGTAGATTATATTAAAATTTCAGGAAATTCTACTTTGAATTCTTGTGATTGGTCTCAAAATAGAATCTTCCTTATGAGTTATTGTTTTTAATAATAGATAAAATGGAGTCTAACTTTAACGATATCCAGAAGATAGTCAGCCATATTGAAGCCAACTTTGATAGGGAAATAACAGCTCATGAAATAGAGTCTATATCTCATTACTCTTACCGTAATTTTCAACGGGTCTTTTTCAAAATTTTTAATGAAACTATTTCCGGATTTCAAAAACGGTTGCGTCTTGAGAATTCATATAAAAAATTGATCTATACAGAAGATACTATTTCTGAGATTGCATGGCAGGTCGGATATTTCAACATTCAGTCTTTTTCAAAAGCATTTAAAAAGCAATATTCTATTTCTCCGGCAGAAGCAAGAAAGCAAAAACAAGGAGTATTTCAAAAATTTATAGAAAATAATCATACAGATTTAAAACTTGAGGTTAAGTATAAAGATGCAGTACCTGTTTTCTGTAAATTCATTAAGGCTAAAGATTATAATAATCAGGAAATTGATGAACTGTGGAAAGAAATAGAACCGGAATCTGAAATATTTGAGGCAGCCTACGGAATTATCCGCGACCAGCCTTTAATAACAAGTTACTCACATTGCAGATATGGTGCTGCGGTAACATCTGATGATGGATTAAAAGGATTTCTTAAAAGAGATATTTTTGGTGGAAGATATGTAAAGTTTACCCATTATGGACCTTATGAGGATATTTTGGAAACTTATCGTTCGTTTTATCGTTATTGGCTTTCTGACCAAGATTTGCTACTTGATAATTCAGATGTTATTGAAGAATATGAGGAGTCAGAAGTTACTCATATTTATTTTCCGTTATATGGATAGAATGTCCTTTTAGGACAAGTATTGTTTTTATTAGAATCTAATTTTGCATCAGTAAATAACCACAAAGGGAATTTATAATGTAAAAAATAAAAAGACAAAGAACAATGAAAAAAAAAGTATTTCTCTTAGCCTTACTGCTTCCTTTTTATGGTAAGTCTCAGATTTCTGTTCAGGCTTATGCAGGAAATAAAGAAGCTGAATTGCTGGGAATCTACAGTAAAGACTTTAATCAGAAATGGAACTATTTTGCATCGGGAACTATATCCTATGATTATGATGCAAAAAAAGTAAACCCGGAAATCTATCAGAATATCAATTATGGAGTTGGAAAAAACTGGGGTGTCTCAGCAGGGGTTCATATTTCAAAAGAAGATGTAATGCCGTCGGTGGGATTGGCTTATGGAAAAGAAAATGATGTTTTTAACATTAATGTTTTTCCTGCTCTTACCTATTCTACAGATGCAAAGAATTTTGGATTGGGGTTATACACCTTACTGGAATACACTCCTAAGATTAATGAAAAGCTTAACTTTTACAGTATGCTTATTGTAGAGTCTGATTTTAGTTTTAAAGAACATCAATCCAGTAGTCAGGTTATTCGCATTGGACTAGAAAACAAGAAAAAAATGCAATGGGGGATAGGTAGTAATATTTCTCAGACAGGAAGCAGTTTTGATACTGATATTAACTTTGGATTATTTATAGGAAAAAAATTTTAATTATATGAACAAATTATTCACGCTCACTTTTGTATTGAGCTTTATATGCACTATGGCACAGACTTATCATTTTCCGGAAGAATCTTCACGTCATGAAGGAACCTGGCTGCAATGGCCTCACCACTATCAGCACGGTAATACTTATCGTCAAAGAGTAGAACAAACCTGGATTGATATGACAAAGGCTCTGCAATCAGGAGAAAAAGTTCACATTATAGCTTATAATGAGGATGAGAAAAAGAGAATTGTAAACCTTTTAGAAGGAAATAAGGTTCCCATGAAGAATGTGGACTTTAAGATTTATCCTACAGATGATGTTTGGGTAAGAGATAACGGTCCTATTTTCGTAAAAGATAACAAAGGGAATGTATTAATTGAAGATTGGGGATTCAATGGCTGGGGAGAAAAATTTGATTTCGAAAACTGTGATGAAATTCCAAAAAGTATCGGGAAAGATTTAGGCGTAAAGGTAATTGACCTTAATGAAGAAATGGTGAATGAGGGTGGATCTGTAGAAACAGATGGTAATGGAGTCCTGATGGCATGTAAAAGCTCAGTAATCAGTCAGGAAAAAGGAGCAACAAGAAACAAAGGGATTACACAGGAAGAAGCCGAGGAAATGTTTGAAACCTACTACGGTGTCTCCAAAGTAATATGGCTGGATGGCGTTACAGGATTGGATGTTACTGATATGCACATTGACGGTTTCATGAAGTTTGTAAACCATAATACCATGATTACAATGAATGAAGATGATCTTTTGGAGCTTGGTCTTTCAGATAAGGATATCAACACATTGTATACCGCTTCCAATGTTGATGGTAAGGAATATAAAAAAGTATATCTGCCTGCCACCAAAAATAAAGTGAAGACAGCTTATGGAAAGCAACTGGATGAAAAAGGATCTTATGTGAATTATTATGTAGCCAATACGGTAGTTTTAGTTCCTAATTATGGCGATCCAAATGATCAGATAGCCAATAAAATTATTCAGGATCAATATCCTGGCAGAAAAGTAATAGGAATAGATGTAAGAAATCTATATGAAAACGGAGGAATGGTGCATTGTGTTACACAGCAGCAACCTGAAGGAAAATTAATGAAATAAAATCTGAATTTTAGGTTTTATAGAAGGCATTATGGTGGTATTTATCTACTATGATGCCTTTTTTGAATATGTAGTTCTATTATTAGCTCAAAGTTTGATTACTTAATCTATTTTTTGTAAATTGGTAAGAGGTTATTATTCAAACTCAGGTGAAATTATAATCTGTTTTTTGAAATTCCGGCGGACAAGCCGAACACCGCAGCACAAAGTAGGCAAAACAAAAAACACTCTTATGGCTAATTTATTTCAAACTCTTACCAACACCGTAAAACATTGGTATATTCCATTGATCTTTGGAATTCTTTTCCTGATCTGCGGTTTTTATGTATTTAGTGTACCCCTTGCAACCTATGTCACGCTTTCCATCTTTTTTAGCGTTTCATTCCTGTTTTCTGGGATCACGGAAATATTCTTTTCCCTGCAGAATAGTAAATCCCTGCAAGGTTGGGGCTGGTTTCTAGTAAGTGGATTGCTAACTACAGCAATAGGAGCCTATCTTATAGCTTATCCACAAATTTCAATGACCGTACTTCCGTTTGTTGTTGGATTCACTTTACTGTTTCGTTCCTTTCAATTATTGGGTTTTGCTTTTGATCTGAGAAGTATGAAAATAATGAGTTGGGGAAATGTAGCCCTTGCCAGTGTCGGAGGAATTATCTTTTCTCTATTGTTGATATTTAATCCTGTGTTTACGGGAATTTCCTTAGTTACACTTACAGGTGTTTCCTTTATCTTTATGGGAATAGCTTCCATTATGTTGGCCTTGGATTTAAGAAAGGTGAAAAAAATTCCTGGGAAAGTAAGCCAAGAGCTTAGAGATAGAATTAAGTCTATACAGGACGAAATTGATGAATTGAAAAAATAAATGATAAAAAAAAACTCTTGTAGAGTTTTTTTTTATTTAATTACTTTCATTAAACCGTAAAAGCTTAAATGAACCGTTACGAACGGAATGTAAGAATATTCATTATCATTAAATAAAGAAGAGATAAAAACGACTACCTTAAACATTTGGAGGAATCTTATTTTCTCTAAAAATCATAGTATCTTATAAGAGAATGGAAAGCAATAATACTATTTTAAAAGTTTTGGATATAAAAAGACTTATACATGTTTTATCAGAAGAATTGAATAAATTGAATGATGCAGATGTTGTAGAATTTGAAGATGATCTGTATTGGAATATTCTTGATAAAGATTTGTATGATCCCTATGAGGAACCTAAAGACCTTACAATGGGAAGCCTTACAGAGGATTGGTTATTTTTACAGAAAGTTTTGAATAAAGAACGGGAGATGACTGATTATGACTTGTATAAACTGGGATCAATATTAAAATTCTTAGGGAAGAAGAATATTATTATAAAAAATAGGATTTAAAAATAGTAACTCTGATTATTTAAAAAACAAAAACCATCCTTAAAAAGGATGGTTTGTAGACCCACAGGGATTCGAACCCCGACTGACGGTACCAAAAACCGGAGTGCTACCGTTACACTATAGGTCTGTTTTATTTTTGGTGGTGCAAATCTACAACTTTTTTCCTTATATGCAAAAACTGTTTTTGAAAAATTTCATAGTGAAGTTTTTATTTGATCAATTTGTCCTATTTCGCACTATGATTTTTAAGTTGAATTTTGAATGAATTTAAAAATAGTAACCTGATTATTTAAAAAACAAAAACCATCCTTAAAAAGGATGGTTTGTAGACCCACAGGGATTCGAACCCCGACTGACGGTACCAAAAACCGGAGTGCTACCGTTACACTATAGGTCTGTTTTATTTTGGTGATGCAAATTTACAGCTTTTTTGTTTAGATACAAGAATTTTTTAAAGTTTTTTTTAAATTTACATCACTTTTTATGTATCACAATCATGCTTATAGACTTCAATAATCTCAATATTAATAAATTATCATTCCATACAGAATTTGAAAAAAAAGTAGAAAACTTTTTAGAAGAATGGGTTTCTGATGGTGAAATGGTAAAAGTTCAGACTTCAGGGTCAACGGGTGTTCCAAAAATTTTCGACATCGAGAAAAAGAAAATGATCAATTCTGCAGTAATGACCTGTAACTTTCTGGGATTAAAAGAAGGAGATAAAGCTTTATTGTGCCTGCCTGTAGAATACATTTCAGGAAAAATGATGGTAGTTCGCTCCATGGAAAGAAAGCTGAAGTTGATTGTTACAGAACCATCTTTAAATCCAGTAGGACATTTGGATGAAGAAATAGACTTTTGTGCGATGACTCCGCTTCAGGTAGAAAACTCACTGGATCAATTACATTTGATTAAAAATTTGATCATTGGCGGAGCTGCAGTTTCTGAAAGCCTTAAAAATAAAATTCGTAAGATAAACCTAAAGAATTCCAACCGTATTTTTGAAACTTATGGAATGTCAGAAACTCTTTCTCACATTGGTCTGAAACAGCTAATGCCCGAATCTGAGGAATATTTTACTGTTTTTGAAAATGTTTCTATTTCCTTGGATGAAAGAGGATGTCTGACCTTATTTGCACCTAATGTAAATGATGAGGTATTGAAAACTAATGATTTAGTTGAAATTAAGAATGATAAACAGTTTAAATTTTTGGGAAGGATAGACAACGTAATTAATTCTGGTGGAGCGAAAATTTTTCCAGAAGCGCTTGAAACTTTAGTCAAGAAAGAAATTCCCAATGAAGTTATTTTTCTAGGCTTACCGGATGAAAGTTTGGGGCAGAAGCTAGTACTGGTTGTTGAGGGAAAAGAATCCGGGAGATTAAGGGAAACGATTTCACAGATATTATTTGAGAAAAAATTTCACAAACCAAAGGAAGTTATTTTTGTCAATACAATTCCAAGAACACCGAATGGAAAGGTTAGCAGAATAGAATTAACCAAACTCGTTAGTGAAAATATTTAGTTATATCTTGGCTCTCGCATCTTGAATCTCAAAATTTAAAACAATGAAAGACTTTTCAAAAGAACTCAGTTTCAAAACCTCCCGCAGCAGTGGAGCTGGAGGACAGAATGTGAATAAAGTAGAGACTGCTGTTACCGTACTTTGGAAAGTTGAAGCCTCTGATTTTTTTAATGAAGATGAAAAAGCATTAATTCAGGATAAACTGAAGAATAGGATTAATGCAGAAGGGTGGTTATTCCTGACTGTTTCTGAGAGCAGAACCCAGCTAATGAATAAAAATAAGGCTATTGAAAAAATAATTGAAATAGTAGATAAATCCTTGTTTATTCCTAAAAAAAGAACAGCCACAAAACCATCAAAAAGGCAGAAGCAGAAGCGCTTGGATACCAAAAAGAAACTTTCGGATAAAAAAGAAAACAGACGTTTTAAATTTTAGACCTCTTTTCCTGGAAAATCTTATTTTTGCCAAATTTTTTAACCAATGATAAAAAAACTATTTCTTTTAGGGGCTTTTTCAAGTTCATTAGTTTCGTTTGCTCAACAAAAGATTTCAATTATTCCATCTGTAGGATATGCATGGAGAATCGCTGAAACACCGTCTGGGCTTTCCAAAGCAGAGAAAGATTATGTAAAAGGATTAAAAACTGGTGTTCATTTTGATATTTCTGCCTATTATAATTTGAAAAATATTGGTCTGGGGGTTAAGTTTTCTAACTTCAATGCATCAAGCAATGGCTATATATTGGGATATTCTGGAAATGGAACTCCTATTTCCGTTCCTGTTACAACTAAAGATAATATTACATTTTTTGGTCCTTCTCTAATGTATTCCAATTATAATGAGGCTACTAAACATAAACTATTTTTTGATGTGTCACTTGGAGTGATTTCTTATACTACAAAAACAGCCAATGTAAAAGGAACTGGCTCCAATCTTGGATTAGATGCAGGTGTAGGGTATCAATATGCACTTTCTAAGAATTTTTTAATAGGACCTAAGCTTGGAATTACAGCGGGAACATTAGGAAAAATGAAATTTAATGGAACGACGGTTAATTTTGGAGACGATCAAAAAGAAGGTCTTACAAGAGTTTCCTTAAGCGCAGCAGCAACATTCCGTTTTTAAGTTATATATTTGTAAGAATAGAAATAATAATTATAATGACAGCCACAATCTTTTTATCAACGGAGCGCCGAAGAGCAGGATTGTTGCTGTCATTACTTTATCTACATACAGATTCTTTTCTTAAAAGTTCTAAGGACTTTATCAATTAAGCCCTGTCAGGATCCAAGACAGGGGATTATTCCAGATTTTTATTTATTGTTTTTGCGGTTTTCCATGGAAATGAGCTGATATATGCTTGATTTCTACATTGGATCATCGGGGAATACCTGCATTTTAATCTTAAAAATTGAAAAAATGTCCAATCAAATTATTGTAACTACCGGAATTTATGATGCTATAAAAGATACCCTTAGAAGAAAAAAAGTAAGCATTCCCGAAGAGAAGAAATTGACTGAAGAACTTAGAAAAGCCAAGCAGGTTTTAAGAAGAGACTTACCGGCAGATGTAGTAACAGTCGAGAGAAAAGTAACCTTAAAAGATCATACGCTGGATTTTGAACACGAATATATTTTTGTTCCTTCAGCTAAGGAGAAAGTGAAAAAAAATAAACATTCCATTCTTTCCGATATAGCGTTGGCTGTAGTTGGGTATAAAGTAGGGGATATTATCGACTGGCCTTTCAGGGATGGTGAACGGAAGATTGAAATTCTAAAGGTAGAAACCTGGGAGGGATAGCCTTTTGTTGAATATTATTATAAAAGAAGCGTGGCTCATTTTGGGGTCGCGCTTTTTATTTAACAAATGATAAAAAAAGCAACCTCTATGATACTTTCTTCGAGTGCTTTGGCTGCATTCCATTTTTAAGTTTTATCTTTGCAAAAATTATAAAAATGAACAAACCAATTTCTGAATTTATAGAAAAATATTTTCTGCATTTCAATGCAGCTGCTTTGGTAGATGCATCTAAAGGGTATGTTGCACATCTTAAAGATGGTGGGAAAATGATGATCACTTTGGCAGGAGCAATGTCTACTGCTGAATTGGGGAAAATTCTTGCAGAAATGATCCGTCAGGGAAAAGTGGACTTCATCTCTTGTACAGGAGCTAACCTTGAGGAAGACTTAATGAATCTTGTGGCTCACTCTCATTATGAAAGAGTTCCGGATTATAGAGATCTTACGCCTCAGCAAGAATGGGATTTATTAGAAAGAGGATTAAACAGAGTTACCGATACTTGTATTCCTGAAGAAGAAGCATTCAGAAGATTGCAAAAGCATATTGTTGAGATCTGGAAAGATGCAGAAGCTAAAGGAGAAAGATACTTCCCACATGAATTCATGTACAAAATGATTCTTTCAGGAGTATTGGAGCAGTATTATGAGATTCCTAGAGAAAACTCATGGATGATTGCTGCTGCAGAAGCAAACTTGCCAATCGTAGTTCCAGGATGGGAAGACTCTACAATGGGTAACATCTTCGCTTCTTACTGTATCAAAGGAGAGCTTACAGCTACTACAATGAAATCAGGTATTGAATATATGACTTACCTTGCAGACTGGTACACTAAAAATTCAGCTGGAAAAGGAGTTGGGTTCTTCCAGATTGGAGGAGGTATCGCTGGAGATTTCCCTATCTGTGTAGTACCAATGTTGTATCAGGATATGGAAATGCATGACATTCCTTTCTGGTCTTACTTCTGTCAGATTTCTGATTCTACCACATCTTATGGTTCTTATTCAGGAGCAGTTCCAAATGAGAAAATTACTTGGGGTAAATTAGATATTACTACACCGAAATTTATCGTTGAAAGTGATGCAACTATCTGTGCACCATTGATGTTCTCTTACATTCTTGAAAATTCTTAAGAAATAAAGATATCTCAAACGAGACTAAAATAACAGCGCTTCAATTTATTTTGAAGCGCTTTTTTATTTTGCAGCATTAGCTTTGTCGTTAAGATATATTGGATGCGATAAACGTAAAGGCACAAAAAAAAATCAAAGATTTTCAGCAAAGATTATGCATAAAGGATTTAGAGTACTAAATTTTATCGGAGCTGAAATTTTACGTCCTACAGTGGCGATACTTTAAGTCAACTTGCATCTTTATGATTTCCAACAAACCGCAATATGTACAAAAAATTAATCCAAAGAATTTACCAGCACAAAATAACGATACGCCAGAATTCCCTTTTCAACCTTTGTCAATTGATTAGGATCTTTGTTACTCAACTTTGGAAGAACCTTTTTATTGATTACATTCAGCAATCGGAAAAATGATTTTTTCATATCTTTATCTTTTAATGGAACATCATTGGGTTTATATAACCTCAAAAATGATGCAAAAACGAAATAAGGTTTCCTATTATACATTAATACATTATGGATGAGATTTTCAAACAACAGGTTTATGAAGTGGCAAAACTTATTCCGAAAGGACGAGTTTCTACCTATGGAGCCATTGCAAAAGCAGTAGGTTACCCCAATCATTCACGCCATGTAGGAAAGGCAATGGGAGGCTGTCCGGAAGATGTTCCTGCACATCGAGTAATTTCCAGTTCAGGAGTGTTATCTGTGCCAGAATTTCAAGGAAAATTAGAAAGAGAGGGAATTACCGTGGAAAATCTGAGGATAAAAAGTTTCAAAAAACTATTTTGGGATCCAATGGAGGAGTTATAATAAACTTTGGATATGAGATTTTGAGATCGGGATTAGTTTTGGGTACAAAAAAAGCCAATACATGTTGATAAACAATATGAATGGCCTCTAAAGATGACAGTTTTAAACTGTATTATTTTTTAACCTTTGGATTCTTTAATTCCTCCTTAAGTCTTTCATTTTCTTCCTTTAACAAAGCAATATATCCCTGTAGATTCTCAATAATCTCCCCCGGAATATTTCCATAATTACTCTGAGTATTAATTAACCCTGCAGAAGTTCCTGAATTATCATTAAATACGGGATGATCATTATTAACTATAATTTTAGCATCCTCTTCTTCAAAAATTTCATCTAGCGGAACTTCCAAAAAGCGAGCAATTTTATCCCATTCTTCAGGTATAATTCTTACATCACCGCTTTCTTTTCTGCTGTAGTTAGATACATCAGTCGCGATAAAGTCAGCTACCTGCTTTTGCGTATAGCCTTTTTGCTTTCTAATGATGCGTAATTTTTCTTTTTGCATGTCCGACATTTTATACAAAAATGGAGAAAAAGTAGAATGTATACAATAAAAAATAGAAAAAAAATGCTTTAAAATGATGAGAACTAAGTGAAAACGAAGATGAGATGTATAATATGAGTATTATTCAATTGAATAGTTGATGATTTTCTTTTATTCCTGAAATAAAAGTTCATTATTTAGATACTCAAATTATAAACCACAAAAGTCACAAAAAGCTTTATTTTTAAAGCCTTTAGTTCACAGGAGTAAGTTCAGAAAAATGATATAAAAAGTTCATGTCAGTAGAAAATCTTAAGTGTACTTCATATGTATGAAGCTTGTCTCTTTAAATAACTTAAGTGTTTAAATCTTTTGTGACTTTTGTGGTTAAAGAATATCTATTAAAATGATAAAAAAAAGGCTGTCTCAGATGAAACAGCCTTTCGTGTATTATTTTTCAAGTTGCTTGTAGCTTCTTTGTATAAAATCTGTCAGGTCTTTTCCTTTCAGTAAGTTTTGAGATAGCTTAGCCAGATCCAGTGCATGTTTAATCAGGCTTTCTTTTTCCTCAGTGTTCTCTGTTTTTAAGATCTGATTAGAAAGATCACTGTTAGAATTCACCACAAGGTTGTACATTTCCGGGAAACCTCCCATTCCAAACATACCGCCACCGCCTGTTGCCTGCATTTCTTTCATTCTTCTCATAAATTCAGGCTGAGTAATGGTAAACGGAGCATCATTGCTATCCAGATCTTCAAGTTGTACTGTGAATTTAGTATCCTGAATAGCTTCTTCTACGTTTTTCTTTAAAGATTCCTTTTCTGTTTCATTTAATTTTGAAATGACAGGTTCATCTTTTTTGATCAGGTTATTGATGTGATCAGCGTCTACTCTTGCAAATGAAATGTTTTCCTTTGAAGTTTCCAGTTTTTGAATCACGTGTGGAATAATAGGAGAGTCTAATAAAAGAACCTCATATCCTTTATCTTTTGCAGATTGGATGTAGCTGTGTTGCTCGTCTGCGTTGGTGGCATATAAAATGACCAATTTGTTATCCTTGTCTGTTTGTGATGGAGTAATTTTTTCTATCAATTCATTCCAAAGGAAATATTTTCCGTCAGTTGTAGGATATAGGGTAAATTTATCTGCTTTTTCAGCAAACTTTTCTTCTGTAATGATTCCGTACTCAATAACGATTTTAATGTCGTTCCATTTTTGTTCATAATCTTCACGGTTTTCATTGATTAAGGAAGCCATTTTATCGGCAACTTTTTTAGTGATGTAAGAAGAAATTTTCTTTACAGCACCATCTGCCTGAAGATAAGAACGGGATACATTCAATGGGATATCTGGAGAATCAATTACTCCTCTTAGAAGCATTAGGAAATCAGGAACGATACCTTTTACTTCATCCGTTACGAATACCTGATTTTGGTATAACTGGATCTTATCCTTATCCATATTTAAGTTGTTGCTTAATTTAGGAAAGAATAAAACTCCGGTAAGATTGAACGGATAGTCTACATTCAGGTGAATATTGAATAAAGGCTCTTCAAACTGCATTGGATAAAGCTCGTGGTAGAACTTCATGTAATCCTCATTTGTAAGTTCGCTTGGAGAAATAGTCCATGCCGGTACCGGATTGTTGATGATATTATCTACTTCTTCAGTTTCAGCAACAGCATCTTCAGGAGCACCTTCCGGTAATGGAAGCGTATGTGTTTTTGTTCCGAATTTAATAGGAACAGGCATGAATTTGTTATACTTTAAAAGTAATTCACGGATTTTGTTTTCTTCTAAAAACTCTACAGAATCTTCTGCAATGTGAAGAATGATTTCTGTTCCTCTGTCTGTTTTCTCAGTAGTTTCTTCAAGAGTAAACTCAGGGCTTCCGTCACAAATCCATCTTACCGCAGGCTCATCTTTATAAGATTTCGTAATGATTTCTACTTTCTCAGCTACCATAAATGCAGAGTAGAATCCAAGTCCGAAGTGTCCGATAATTCCCGAATCTTTAGCTGTATCCTTATATTTTTCCAGAAACTCTTCAGCTCCGGAAAAAGCAACCTGATTGATGTATTTTTCAACCTCTTCACCGGTCATCCCGATACCTTGGTCTATAATACGTAACGTTTTTTGCTCTTTATCAATTTTAACCTCAAGTTTTGGGTTTCCGTATTCAACCTTTGCTTCTCCAATACTTGTTAGATGCTTTAATTTTAATGTAGCATCTGTCGCGTTGGAGATTAATTCTCTTAAGAATATTTCGTGGTCACTGTAAAGAAATTTTTTAATAAGTGGAAAAATATTTTCCACAGATACATTAATATTTCCTTTAGTCATAATATTTTAGATTTTTTAATTTCCTAATATTTCTCAAAAAAAATACCACAGCGAAGAAACTGACAGAATGGCATTTTTTTTATGATGGGCCAATTCATCGCTTTTATTATATTTACCGCCAATTATAATAACAATATGGGAATCTTTGATTTTTTTAAGAAAAAGAATAACAGACAGGAAAATGTAAGCACTCCGGTTCAGTATGATGAAATACCAGAGGAAAAAGTGGTTGAAAAGGGAGTAGAGGAAGTAGTAGATACAGTACCAGAAGTTCCGGCACAGCCAATAGAAGAGGTGAAAATAAGTGAGCAGTACGAAAAAATCAGGATTTACAATGATTATATCATGTATTCCATCGCTCTTCAGCTTAGAGGTGATCTTGCCCCTATTTCTGCATTTGAAAAAGAAAATGGGGAAGTAGAAGGGTTTGCCTACATGGTGACAGAGGAGGGGTATACTCTTTCCGCTGAGGAAGTAATTGAAAGAATGGAAGCAAAGTTCGAAAGTGAACTTGAAGAAGGTAAAATTAAGTCTTATATGATTTTGTACCACTCACAATTTGACAATGATGGTAATCACAGCCTGGCAACAAGAGAGAATGAATTTAAGGCTATTACAATGACTTATCATTTTAAAGATGAAGATCAAGATAAGATTGCATTACCTTATGTTTTCGAAAATGATAACATTACGTATAAAGGGATCGTAGAGTTTTCTCATGAAGAAAATAATGATATCATGAATACTCAATTGGTTGAGGGGAAAAATTATTTTACCAATATGGAGCCTATCAAGGCACCTGAAATCACCAACGAAGCCGGTATTAAAATAAGAAAATCGAACGTACCTAGTCTTATTAATACCTGGAGCGGTATTTTTGGACATGATAATTTTCAGAACAATCTTTCTTATGCTGATCATTTGATTACTCTTTTAAAGGAAAGCAAGGCTAATGAGCAGGATTTTGAAAAGAATAAAGCAAGCAAAATGGAATTTGCGGATGTGAAATTCAAAACTCTTTTTAACGAAGAATTTGGGACAATATATCCGGAAATTAAGACTGATTTTTCATTGGATTTTGAAACTAAAGTTATCAGTGAACTAGAAAATGCATCCAATGAAGAAGCTATTGTAGCAGGTCCTGCAAGAGATACCTTTGGTGTTTGGTTCTTTGCTACAGATTATGCAGAGAAAAGAAATCAGTATTTAGTCCAGCCTCATCTGCATATCAATCTGAGTGGGATTGCTTTTGTATTAGATGTTCATAAGGATTTTGATTTACCAGACGGAACTAAAATGAGTGAAGAATTCACTACTTATATGCCAAGTAAAGATCTTCCTAATTATGCATGCTTTGATTTTATCGGTAAGGTTATTGATTTCAAAGAAACGGTATTGTTTGAGGATGGAAGCGTACAGGGGTATATTGTAAAACTAAAGTTAATTACTCATGAAGAAATGGATGATTTCTTCACCATTGATGTTTTTGTCCATAAAGATAATATGAGATTTGAAGCCTTAGAAAAAGGAATGAAAGTCGCTGGACTTTTGCAGTTGCAGGGTAAAATTGCAGAATAATGCAAAGTATATAAAATAAAAACGGTCTGAATATTCAGACCGTTTTTTTATGAATTATTTGTTTTTCAATTCTTCCTTGATTTTGTTTTCCAATTCTTCGGAAAGTTCAGGGTTATCTTTTAAAACATCTTTTACTGCATCACGTCCTTGTCCTAGTTTACTTTCTTCATAACTGAACCAAGATCCGCTTTTCTTCACAATTCCCATATCTACAGCAGCGTCAAGGATTTCTCCAACTTTGGAAACTCCTTCACCATACATGATGTCAAATTCTGCCTGCTTGAAAGGTGGAGCTACTTTATTTTTCACAATCTTCACTTTCACACGGCTTCCGATAGCTTCATCACCTTGTTTGATAGGTGCACTTGCCTTTCTGATATCAATTCTTACAGACGCATAGAATTTAAGAGCATTACCACCGGTAGTCGTTTCAGGGTTACCGAACATTACACCGATTTTTTCTCTTAGCTGGTTAATGAAAATTACAGTACACTTCGTTCTTGAAATGGTAGCTGTTAGCTTTCTTAATGCCTGAGACATCAATCTTGCGTGAAGACCCATTTTTGAATCCCCCATTTCTCCTTCAATCTCTGCTTTTGGAGTAAGAGCTGCTACGGAGTCAATAACTACGATATCAATAGCTCCGGAACGAATAAGGTTATCCGCAATTTCTAAAGCCTGCTCACCGTTGTCCGGTTGAGAAATGATAAGGTTTTCTAAATCAATTCCCAGTTTTGAAGCGTATGTTCTGTCAAAAGCATGCTCAGCATCAATGAAAGCGGCAATACCACCAGCTTTTTGAGCTTCAGCAATAGCGTGAAGAGTTAATGTTGTTTTACCTGAAGATTCAGGGCCATATATCTCAATGATTCTACCTTTTGGATATCCACCTATACCTAATGCAATGTCTAGTCCTAAAGATCCGGATGGGATTACTTCTATTGTAGTGTCTACGGCACTATCACCCAAAGTCATTACCGTTCCCTTTCCGTATGTTTTATCTAATTTGTCAAGCACTAATGCGAGTGCTTTTTTCTTATCATCAATGTTACTCATCTCTATTAAAATAATTTCTCAAAAATACATAATTTAAATATCAAAAACTAATATTATTTATCCCTGAAATATGTTTTTAAAGTTAAAAAATGATAATTTTTTATAGCTGATGTCATTCATAACGAAGCAGATGCAGTAACCTTTTTGAAAATATATTTTTTCTGAAATAAAGAGAATTTTTTTAATGAAAATTTGAATTCTGGGTTATGTTCAGATAATCTTTTAATACTTGCATTTGGTCTTTATTTCCTCTTTTAATTCTTGAGTCTCTGCTTACAAGACTGTCATAGATTTTATTGAAAAATATTTTTGATTTCGGAAATAATTTTCTGTAAGAAACCTCCGGAATTTGTAATCTTTTGCAAACGTCATCATCCAATAAAAACCAGGTACAGCAAATATGAAGATATCTCAGATTTTTCCTTTGAAATTCAAATTTTAAAATAGGATTTTCCAATGATTCATTCAGTAAAGAATGGGCCAAAAGAACAGAATCCTTATCAGACGGTGGCTGAAGAGAAGTCCATAAATAAAAATATTCTGTCGCCTGCTTTTTATCATCGGGTAGCAGTTGTTTCGGAATTCCAAGTAAGTATCCAACATATTTCCATAGATGGAAAATTCCCTGTTCTTCTTCAATAGAAAAAGTATTTCCTAATTTCTGAAGACTGTGGAGAAAAACAAGACTAAAACCAATGTAGGTTGCCATCATATCCCAAGAATTAATAGGCTCGCCCCAGTTTTCCGTATCCCAATCTTTATAATGCTTTTTAATGGAAAGCCTTGCGTAGGAATGGATTAAACGAGTTTTTATAGCAAATTCATATCCCTTTGCATGAATTTCCAGAGCATCATAACGAGTAGCGTTCACCCAAAAATCCAATGTTTCGGAAAGACGCTTTACGGCTCCTTTTTTCAAGGCTTCCGTAACAATAAGGGGCTTGTTGAGGTAGGCATAGTCATAGCCTCCTATTAAACAGTAGTCCCTTAGCGAAATTAAAGAATCCAGATTGCTTCTCATGCAGAGCTCCGCACCGCTTTTTAATAAATTATAATCAAGCCAGTCCGGGACTTCCTGCGTTTGGGCAAAAAGTTTTTTTACACTTTCAGGAACGGAATCATTTTCAGAAACCCCATTTCGGATATAATGTTCAATCTCCCTTGAAGCTTCACTGAATTTTTTCGTAAAATAAACCTCTTTTACAACTTCATCACCGGTTTCATCCACATGATAAAAGAAAGGAGCATACTTTTCAAAATCTTGAAAGCTCACTTGAGCTCCAGAAAATTCAATCAGTTGTTTCCCATTTCCGTTTTCCCAAAAATTTCTAAAGTGGGGAGAATCCTTAAACCGAGGTTGTATCATTGTTCATTCCTTTACAGTTAAAAATACAAGTTTTACACCGAAATACTCTGGTGAGATTTATCAGTTTTAAAAAGGAGTATTATAAATATCCCCATTCAAAAGCCATTTTTATAAGTTCTGAACAGTTTTTACATCCAGATTTCCTTAAAATATTTTTTCTGTGTGTACGTACCGTTTCTTCTGAAATATTCAAAAGTTCGGAAACTTTTCCGGCTGAGTATCCTTTTGCAATGTAAGTGATAATCTCAACTTCCCTTTTGGTAAAGGTGAAAGGTATGGGTTCGGTCGTCTTATCATGTTTCAACCATTGCATCTGATGAAAGTCTTCCCGCCCGTTTATTCCCGAAATCAAAACAGTGTAGGAGTTTTGATGCGTAATGTGCTCAATATTGGTATGAATGTTAATCGCCTGAAGAGCTTTCCCATACTCATCTTTGAATGTATGCAAGGATTGATGATGAAAAAGTTCATAGTTTCCTTTAGGCGTCTTCATCCGAAAACAATAGCTGAATTTCAGTTCCGGGAGATAGTCATTAGCTCCAATTTCTTTCATTTTATCCATGCACATTCTTTCAGCTTCCATCACAAACTCAAGGTCATCGGGATGGATGAGATCTATGATTTCCTTGAGGTGTACAGGATATCTGCTTAATCCATGTATTTTCAGGATATCCTCATGATGATTATAAATTGTACTGTCTGCAAAGTTGATCACATAATGATAAAACTTTCCAGGAGCAAAAACTTCCCCAATAATGCGCTCAACGGAGGGAACGGATAGCATTGTTTTCTCATTCTGAAGAAGTTCCGGATAATTATTCCAGACTTTAGTGAGGGGATGCGGCTTTTTGGCCTGGGTTATAAATTTCTTATCCATGGTTAATGTTTTCATAAAATTAATAAAATTATGTTAAAAAATACCCCTTTTGCGGTATTTCATTTGGCTCAAAACTATTGTAGCTTTATATGAAACTAATGACCATGGAAGCTCAATTTCTAAACTGTTTGTTTTATGGTTGTGGCTTTCTATTCTTTATTTCAATCAAAAAAACTTTAACCTGAAAACAAATAATCATGAAAACAAAAATTTTATTGCTGTTTCTGCTCGGTTGGGCGGGGGTAGCCTTGGGGCAAGAAACTAATATTAAATCTGGAGGGAATTATTATTTTAATTATATACCTCAAAGTGCTCTTTCAAATATTGAAAATAGTTCTACTGCTTTTCAATCTCATAAAGATGAAATTATAAGTATACTAGATGGTACATCTTTTAATATTCATGTTACAAAGATTGAAAATGGTAAAATATATTTTGTTTTTGGAGAATTTAAAGGAGAAACTGGAGCATTGGAGCCAATAATAAATCAATTAAATTTTGATGAAGAAAGTCTTCATCCTAAAGGAATATTCCCGAACGTTCCTTCCAACAGCTATAATACTAAACGAACTGTTTATTCACTTCCATTAGATACTTTTGAGAAAAATGCAAAACCACTTTATGATAGAGTAGAATATAGAGCTGGGGCATACACGGTTCCTTTTAAATTGAGATTAAGTAGCTTTTCTTTTGATTCCAATATAAATATAGGAGCGAACATAGGAGCTAAAATTAGATGGAATAGGAAAACAGAAAATGGGTTTGCTTTGGAGCCTATTTTGGGATTTGGTTTGGCAAGTATAAAACTTGATGAATCAAATAGTAATACAACAGAAGCAACTAATATAAGTGCCTTTACAATGATAGGTGGAGTATTAGTACATTTAACTAATAATATTAATTGTGGGCTAACTCTTGGTTTTGATAAAATAAGTGGAAAAGATCAGGATAATTATCATTGGAAATATAATGGAAAAGGTTGGATTGGAATAGGTATTAATATTTCTTTTGGAGCTGCGGCAAATAATACAGGAATGACAAAATCTAATCAATAGTAAATGATTTTCTGATTTTATCATGAAGCGAAGAAATAGAATATGCATAAAAAATTGAAAGCTCAATAAAAAAAACCTTCCCAACGGGAAGGTTTTATATTACTTGTTGTTTGTTACTTATTATAAAGAAGCAGCGTGTACAAGCATATCAACTAACTTGTTAGAGTAACCCATTTCGTTGTCATACCAAGAAACAAGTTTCACGAAGTTAGGAGAAAGCATAATACCAGCATCTTTATCGAAGATAGAAGTTCTCTTATCTCCTACGAAGTCCTGAGATACTACTGCATCTTCAGTATATCCTAGGATACCTTTCAATTCACCTTCTGAAGCTTCTTTAATAGCAGCACAGATCTCATCGTAAGAAGTAGCTTTTTCTAATCTTACAGTAAGGTCAACTACAGAAACGTCTACAGTAGGTACTCTGAAAGACATACCTGTTAATTTACCGTTTAGTGAAGGAATTACTTTTCCTACTGCTTTAGCAGCACCTGTAGAAGAAGGGATGATGTTGTTTAGAGCAGCTCTACCACCTCTCCAGTCTTTCATTGAAGGACCATCAACAGTTTTTTGAGTAGCTGTTGTAGCGTGTACAGTTGTCATTAAACCTTCTACGATTCCAAATTTATCGTGGATAACTTTAGCTAAAGGAGCTAAACAGTTTGTAGTACAAGAAGCGTTTGATAAAATTTTGATATCATCAGTAAGTTCCTTGTGGTTTACACCCATTACAAACATTGGAGTATCATCTTTAGAAGGAGCAGAAAGGATTACTTTCTTAGCACCTGCATTAATGTGAGCTTGAGCAGAATCTTTAGATAAGAAAAGACCTGTAGATTCTACGATATAATCAGCACCAATTTCGTTCCACTTTAGGTTGTTAGGATCTTTTTCAGCAGTTACTCTGATTTTTTTCCCGTTTACTACAAGATCATTTCCTTCTACAGAAACCTCACCTGGGAAAACACCGTGTACAGAGTCATATTTTAACATGTAAGCCATGTATTCTGCATTGATTAGGTCATTGATTCCTACAACTTCAATGTTGTCTCTTTCAGTCATTGCTCTGAAAACAAGACGTCCAATTCTACCAAAACCGTTGATACCTACTTTAATTGTTGACATAATAGTTTGTTTTTATTAGATTTATAAAAATAATTAGATTGCTAAAATTTCTGAAATCAACATTAAATCCTTGTTGATTTCGTTATGTTTTTTAATGGCTTCTTCAATAGGGGTATATACCACATCGTTGGAACGCATTCCTGCCATTACATTGGTTTGTCCATCCATTAATCCTACTACTGCACCATATCCAAGTCTGCTTGCCAATACTCTGTCTGCACAACTAGGAGAGCCTCCTCTTTGGATATGCCCTAATACAGCAATACGAATGTCGTATTGTGGAAACTCTTCTTTTGTACTGTTGGCAATATCATAAATACTACCCAGTTTCTCTCCTTCTGCCACGACTACGATACTGGAAGCCTTTCCTGTTTTCTCAGCCTTTCTGAAGTTAGAGAAAAGATCCTGTAAGCTGTCTTTCTTTTCAGGAATAAGAATATCCAGAGCACCTGTTGCTAATCCACTATTTAAAGCAATAAATCCTGCATCACGACCCATCACCTCTACAAAGAAAACTCTGTTGTGGGAAGTTGCCGTATCACGGATTTTGTCAATAGCTTCCATAGCAGTATTCAACGCAGTGTCATATCCTATCGTATTATCCGTTCCGAAAATATCATTGTCGATTGTTCCCGGAATACCGATAACCCTGATTCCAAATTCTTCACTGAAGATCTTAGCTCCAGTGAAAGTTCCGTCTCCACCAATACAGACCAATCCATCGATACCAAACTTTAAGCAGTTATCGTAGGCTTTCTGACGGCCTTCCTTGGTTCTGAATTCAGCGGATCTGGCAGACTTTAGAATGGTTCCACCTTGGTTGATTATGTTTTTTACAGAACGGGCTCCCATTTTAAGGAAATCATTGCTGATAAGGCCATTGTAGCCTTCCCTTACTCCGTAACATTCGATATTATAGTAATTGGCGGTTCTTACCACCGCTCTTAATGCAGCATTCATACCCGGAGAATCTCCTCCCGAAGTAAGAACTGCAATCTTTTTTACAGCACTCTCTTTCATCTAGTAAAAAATTTCGAACACAAATTTACAAAAACAAGTTCAGATTATCGTAGTAACTTTCCAATAGTTTTGAATATAAATAATTAAAAGCTTCTGAAGTTTGTCGGTTTGAAAATATACCGCGCCGTTTTGGTTTCCTTTTCATTGATATCAAGATCATACCATGGCGAAATATTTTTATTGAAAGGATTGGAAAGCAAATGAATAGACTGAGCAGGAGTAAATCCTTCACCTAACAAAAATACTTTTTTTCCTTCTTTATTTTTAGCTACTCCTGCAATGAAGACTATATGGCCGGGACTTCCGGGAGTAATCAGAATGTCTCCTGTTTTTAAATCTGAATTTTGAGTTACCGGCTTAGTTTCCTTGTTCAGAGAAATAGTTCCCGCATAATTAAAGATCAGATCCAGATAATTTCTAAAACCCTGATAAGAATCATCAAATGCGGACATTTTTCTGAAGCTTACGGAATTTCCATTAACTATGGCTCTTGTTCCGTTTTTGTAGTCATTCCAGCTCAGGAGGTCACCACTCGTAAAGTGAAACTTAATTTCATCAAACCTCTTCATCTTATATAAATATTCAGCCCTCAAACGAATAACAGCATCAGCGCATTGCTGTAAATCTTTATTTCCGGTATCAATATCAAAAATAGCTTCGTGAAGATGTTGTGTGGCAATAGGAGAACCATCATATTTTAAGATTTGACTTCCATAAGGTTTCAGCTTAAAATTTTCAATGAAATACCCGAATGAGTCAGATTTTTCATCTACCCACTCATAATCTTTAGGTGGAGAAAATCTTTCTCTGATGGTATTTTTATCCTTATTGATTGGTACTGAATTTTCCTGATTAAGATCTTTTGTTTCCTGAGAATTATGGCCAGATGAATTCTTGTCATTGACACAGCCTGATAGAACAATAGCTATAACCACTCCGGAAATAATTTTTTTCATATTCATTTGATTCAATTACAAATATGAGGTTTTTTTTATTACGTATGATAGGAAATGTATTTTTTTAAGATGAAATTTTTCAACTGAAAATTAACTCAATCTACAGGGGTGAAATTATTTACTAAGTTCTTCTTCCGGAATTAACAATTTTCCCCAATCATTCAACTGCCAAAGAATGGCAACGAGTTTTTCACCCAGTTCCGTAAGAGTATATTCAACCCTGGGAGGAAGTTCATTAAAGGACTGCTTGGTAAGAATACCATCTTCTACCATTTCGGTTAGTTGCTGATTAAGTACTCGTCTGTCTACTTTAGCAATGCCGCGTAAAAATTCACTTGGACGTTTCTTTCCCTCATTGATCTGCCAAACGATAGGGATTTTCCATTTTCCACTGATGGTATTAACGGCAACTTCCAGTGGACAGATTTTATTTTCCTCAGCTCTTTCCTTTGTTTCCATAAAATTGACTTTTTTATCCCTATGGGTTAAAAATATGCGTTATTGCCTATTTCTAAAGGCTTTTAGACCTTTGTAAAAATAATAAATTAAAAAATAATGAATACTACTTTAACCATGCAGATAGAGCAATTAAATAGAGAACTATCATCACAACTTCCATCGGAAATATTAGATGCATTTGCACAATCTATTGAAGATTTAAAGAGTAAGAAGATGGAAGAAAATAGTATTCAGATTGGTGAAAAAATACCAGAATTTTCCCTGCCAAATACACGAGGTGAAATAATAAATTCTGTTGAAGTTTCTAAGAATAAAAAAATAATTTTGGCATTTTACAGAGGAAGCTGGTGCCCATACTGCAATTTGGAATTAAAATTTTTGCAGGATAATCTTTCAAGAATAAAAGATAAAAATACAGTTCTGCTGGCTATTTCGCCACAAAGTCCGGATCATTCTCTTGTATTGGCTGAAAAAAATAATCTGGAATTTGAAATATTGACAGATACAGATAATGCTTTTGCTGAAAAACTGGGTATTGTCTTTCAATTACAAGATTTTGTACTTCCATATTATCAAGGTTTGGGCATTGATCTTTCAGATTATAATAAAAATAACGATAACAAATTACCAGTTCCAGCTGTTTTTGTGATTGATGAAAATAGACTGGTTACCTATAAATTTTTAGATGTAAATTACATGAGCAGAGTAGATGTAGAAGAATTAATAGAAGCGCTATGACAGAAAAAAGAAAAGGAGGACGTTCCATCAAGGATATTCCCGGTGATATTTTGATACAATTAAATAGAGGTGAAATAGAAACCGCCAATCTTACAGAATGGCTGGCAGTAGATCAAAAACTCTTGCTGGACAATTTATTGCAACGGAATAATCGTACAGAATATTTAAAACCTATTCTGAAAAAGGTAGACCAGCTGAAAAAGCAGACAGTTAATACAATCAATGAAGCCATTGGACTTGGACTTCTGGACTTTGCACTCAAAAATAAGGATGAAGAGTTTCTCTTCAGCTTATCAACCCATCAGGCAGATTTGGTACGATGCTGGGCTGCTTACACAGTAGGAAGAAATGATGCTTTTGATATGAAAGATAAGCTGAAACGGATACAGCGTTTTGCTTCTGATCATCATTTTGGGGTAAGGGAAATCTGTTGGATGACGGTACGTCCGGACATTTCAAAAAATCTTACAGAAAGTCTGTTAATCTTATCAGAATGGACTCAACATGACGACGAAAATATCAGACGTTTCGCAAGTGAATCTACCAGACCACGAGGGGTATGGTGTGAACATATTCTGGAATTAAAACAAAATCCGGGATTAGCATTGGAAATCTTAGAACCCTTGAAATCAGACTCTTCAAGATATGTACAGGACAGCGTTGGGAACTGGCTCAATGATGCAAGTAAATCACAACCGGAATTCGTGGTAGAAACCTGCGATGAATGGCTTAGAGAAAGCAATACAAAAGAAACTAATTATATTGTCAAAAAAGCGCTCCGTACCATTCGTAAATAAAAGTTATCCACAAACTCAAAAAAACAGTTGGAACCTTCTTGTTAGTTTTTTTGTGATTTCACTTAGGTAAATATGATTTCTGTTTTTCTTCTTTAGACAAGATTTATCAAAGTTTTAAAAAGATAATAATCGTAAAATCTGGTCAATTTTTACACTAAAAAGTTATCCACAATATGGAATTGTAGATTAATAACTCCTATATCTTTCACAAATTTAATAAGTTAAAGAATCACTTTCTAAAAGATGTTTGCTGAAATTAATCTAATTTTTGGGTGAAAAAAGTTATCCACAATATGGAAATATGGATTAAAGTTCTTGCATAGATTCTACAAAATTCATCGTGATAAATATGATTTTAATTTTTCTTTTGTAAATAA
This sequence comes from Chryseobacterium oncorhynchi, assembly GCF_002899895.1. Taxonomy (GTDB): domain Bacteria; phylum Bacteroidota; class Bacteroidia; order Flavobacteriales; family Weeksellaceae; genus Chryseobacterium; species Chryseobacterium oncorhynchi. The sequence goes on along the minus strand of NZ_PPEI02000004.1, from coordinate 142,173 downwards.
GATGTATTAAATTTTTAAAAAGATGATATCTGTGAAAATAGAGTCAATTTCTAGACTAAAAAGTTATCCACAATATGGAATTGTAGATTAATCCTTGTTGTATCTTTCATAAAATTAGTAACTTATAAAATATCGTCGTAAAAGGCATTTGTGAGAATTAGTTTAATTTTTGGTATGAAAAAGTTATCCACAATATGAAAATATGGATTAAATCAGCCCGCTGAGACTTCAAGAATTTTATCATGATAAATATGACTTTAATTTTTTTCTGCAAATGAGATTTATTAAAGCTTTAAAAAGAAAATATTAGTGAAAATTCAGTCAGTTTTTTTACTAAAAAGTTATCCACAATATGGAATTGTAGATTAATAACTCCTATATCTATCATATATTTAGTAAGTTATAAAGTATCCTTGTAAAGGGCATTTGTGAGAATTAGTTTAATTTTTAGGATAAAAAAGTTATCCACAATATGGAAATATGAATTAAAGTACTTACATAAGCTCCGTGAATGTTATAAAGTAGATAGAGGGTGATTCTTGGTATAATTTATCAGAAATAAAAAGAAAGCAGGAGAATGAAAACTCAAATTGATTTGTCACCATTTCTCAGTCAAATACTTCCAATATCTCTTGGGAACATGCTGAATATGCAGTTTCAAATTCTTCCGTTCTACAATGTTGGTCTTTGTAAAATACCTCTGCCAAAGTGTTTGGTAATTTTTTTCATCATCATGGAATTTATCCTCATATCTATTTAAGTCTAATTTTTCCTCTGGATAAAAGAAATCGCAGTTTTCCAGATCATACAGGATTCCGTAGTTTCTGCGCAAATCATAAATCATCCATTTCTGATCCTGATATCGATCTTTAAAATGCTTTCTGATCAAGGGAAGAACATTGAAGTCCGGATCAATTTTTGAGAAAAAAACATTGTCCTGCATTTTTTCAAAACGTACGAAAGCGGTCATTCGGTGACTTTCTCTGCCTACCGATTTACAGATTTTTGAGATCGTCATAATATCTGGATCTGTAAAATTTTCAAGAATATTTTCTGTGGGTTGTTTTATAGATTGCCTTACTGCAGATAGAATTATTTTTTCTAGTTCAGGATCTTCTGATAAAAAAACTTTTAAAAGCTTATGAATGCCTTGTTTTCCAAGATTTTGCTCTAGTTTATTTAAAACCCTTTCAGATTTGTTGTTCTGGGTAATTACTTCATGAATCTCAGCAAAAATATTTTCCTGATGAAATTTTTCCCTGCTTACAATTTCCACATCCTGATAACGGTATTCAAAAACTTCAAATATCGCAGTAAAAAGACCATCAAAACTTCCGTCGTAGAGTAGGGTTGTCATAGTTTGATTTGAAAGAGTAACAATTTTGTTGCTTTGCTATTTTCTATAGCAGATTAATTTCAATTCATTTTCGTCTGATTCCAAACAAAACTCACCAATGTTTTGTATAATTATGGAAATCTTTTCTAGATCCTGATAGGAACTTGAATCAATAACTCTAGGGAAAGAAAGAAATTCTATTTCATTGAATTGTAGAGGTTCTCCAAAAGAATTATTGAGCTCGAATCCTGCATGCCAGTATTCAAATCCATAAGAAGGGTTGTCTGCTATGTATAATTCTCCCATATTCTCATGCTGAATCTTTTTAAAGAAAATTTTTTGAACAGTTTCATTGTTATCAACTAATGTATCAATTAGTCTTACCCATTTTGAATTAGACATTAGAGGTTGAGAAAACTTGATAACTTCTTTTTCAATTTCTCTCTTCCATTGCTCACCGGAATGTATAGTTTTTTTTGTTCTCATCTTTAAAATAAACTTAATTGCTGTGAAAACTGATTGTGAAATTTAGAAGAGCTTCCACCTACTAATAATTTTCTGAAGTTTTTATCCGTTAAATATTTCAAATAGGCGTTCCCTGTATTAAAATCAATAAAATATTTTGCCCGGTTTACGGCAGTTCCTAACTTTTTCAAATGGTCTATATTTAAAACCTGAAAACGTCTTGCGCTTACTATTTTTTGTGCTGATTTTACCCCAATTCCGGGAATTCTTAAAATCATCTGATAATCCGCTGTCTGGATATTCACAGGAAACTGGTCCAGATGACGAAGTGCCCAGCTTAACTTAGGATCTACTTCCAGATCAAGAAATGGAACACTTGGATCCAAAATTTCTTCGGCCTTAAATCCGTAAAATCTCATCAGCCAATCCGACTGGTACAATCTGTTTTCACGAAGCATCGGTACCTCGGTAGTTAATGATGGAAGTCTTTTATCTTCCAAAACCGGAACATATCCTGAATAATAAACTCTTTTAAGATTAAAATTTTTGTAAAAATGATCAGCAACCTTAATGATTTGCAAGTCGTTTTCCTGAGTAGCACCCACGATCATTTGAGTAGATTGTCCTGCCGGAGCAAACTTAGGGACTTTCTTTAAAATCTTTTTCTCATCCTGATATTGGATAATCCCTTTTTGAATATATCGCATTGGGCTGATCATGTCCTGTCTGTTTTTTTCCGGAGCCAAAAGCTTTAATCCACTTTCTGTAGGAATTTCAAGATTCACAGAAAGTCTGTCTGCATATAATGCTGCTTCCTGCATGAGATCGTCACTAGCTCCCGGAATAGATTTTAAGTGAATATACCCATTGAAATTTTCTTCCAGGCGAAGTTTTTTAGCAACCCTCACAAGACGTTCCATGGTGGTATCGGCATTCTTGAAGATTCCGGAGCTCAGAAATAACCCTTCAATATAATTTCTACGGTAAAAATTAATCGTTAAGTCTACAACTTCTTCTACCGTAAATGCAGCTCTTTTAATATCATTTGAACTTCGGGATACACAGTAGGCGCAATCATAGATACAGTGATTGGTCAATAAAACTTTCAGGAGAGAAACACATCTTCCATCTTCTGTATATGTATGACAAATTCCACTTACGGAGCTATCTCCTAAAGCACCTTTTTTATTTTTTCTTGTTCCTCCGCTGGAAGAACAGGAAACATCATATTTCGCAGCATCAGCAAGGATTTCAAGCTTTTCTTTAAGGCGATCGAAATTCATGTTTTTAATGAATGGATATTATTTGTATCAATTTTAAATTCAAAACTTGTTCAAATTTAGTTCTAAAAATTGATAAATGTCAATCTTTTTTCATGGAAGTTATCAACAAAATAAAACCTCAAAATCATTATATTTACGGCTCATTAAAGTTTATATCATGAATCATAAACCAATCGAAGGTTTTTCTAAGCTTCCAAAGCAGGGGAAAATCGACTGGCTCGTAAACGAATACCTTGAGGGAAATCAGGAATATCAAAATATATTAAAGCAATATTGGAATGAAGATGCAGATCTTCAGAAACTTCACGATGAATTTTCTGAAAATACGATTTCTAATTTCTATATGCCTTACGGAATTGCTCCGAACTTTTTAATCGACGGAAAACTAGTGGCACTTCCAATGGCCGTTGAGGAAAGTTCTGTAGTGGCTGCAGCTTCTAAAGCAGCAAAATTCTGGATTGATAAAGGAGGTTTTAAAACGACCATTATCAATACTGAAAAATTAGGACATACCCATTTTATTTTCAATGTAGAATCTCACAAGTTATTGCATTTCTTTAATTTCAGTTTAAAGAAAAAACTTTTTGAAACTACAGATGATATCACTGCCAATATGAGAAAACGTGGCGGTGGAATTCTAAATATAAGTCTGGTTGATAAAACTGCAGAAATGCCTAATTATTACCAATTGAAAGCAAGCTTTGATACAGTAGACTCGATGGGAGCTAACTTTATCAATTCTTGTCTTGAGCAGTTTGGAAAAACGTTAAGACAGGAAGTGGCAACAAGCGAAGACTTTATTCAGGAGGAAAAAAATTCATTGCAGATTGTAATGAACATTCTTTCCAACTTTACGCCTGATTGTATTGTAAGAGCTGAGGTTTCATGCAAAATGGAAGATTTAAAGGATGATAGTGGAATTTCTCCTGAAGAATTTGCTTCCAAATTCAAGCAAGCCGTTACCATAGCAGAAATTGAACCTTACCGTGCAACCACACACAACAAAGGAGTAATGAATGGGGTAGATGCGGTAGTTATTGCAACCGGAAACGACTTTAGAGCAACAGAAGCCTGTGCTCATGCTTACGCTGCAAGGGACGGACAATACAGATCTTTAACTCACTGTACAACAGATAACGGAGTTTTCAGATTCTGGATTGATCTTCCAATTTCTGTAGGAGTAGTAGGGGGGTTAACTAATCTTCACCCATTGGTAAAATTCTCTTTAGCCTTACTTGGAAAACCTTCAGCTCAGGAATTAATGAGTATTCTGGCTGTTTCAGGATTAGCCCAAAACTTTGGAGCGCTACGTTCATTGGTAACAACCGGTATTCAGAAAGGTCATATGAAGATGCACTTATTGAATATCTTAAATCAATTGGGCGCTACGGAAGAGGAAAAACAATATTTTGTGACTTACTTCAAAGATAAGACGGTTAGTCATCATGAGGTAATCAATGAGTTTAACCGAATGAGAGGAAACTAATGTTACAGATTATCCTGCCCGTTATATTTCTCATCTTTGGATTCTTTTTAAAGAAAACAACATCACCTGGTTTCAGAACTTCCAAGAAATTTGCCAATATGTTTATCATACTGGGAATTTCTACATTGGTTGCCAAGTTTATTTTAATGTACTTAAAATCGAAATAGTGAAAAAGAGTATCCTGTTTTTTTTGTTGATTTCCGGCTTAAGCTTTTCACAGCAGAAAAATGTGAAGATTAGCAACTTGCCGCCAAAAACAGAGGATTCTACTTTTCCTGTAATTTCTTATGTCGAAAATTCGACGGTAGAAAGTAAGATAAATACATTTTTGCAGGTTGATGAGCTGGAATATGTTCCGAATTCAGGAAGTAATCCATTTAAGCTGGTCTCTACAGGAACCACTTCTTATTCCAACTACGTTTATTTTTATAGCTGGGAAAAGCTGGAAACACCTAAAAATATTTTAAGTATTGGTTTGGATGGAGAAGCTTCCGGAGCTTATCCTGAAGGCTTTTCAGACTGGAAAAATTTTGATCTGAGAACAGGAAACTTTATCAATGCTCAAGATTTGTTTCAGCCGGCTTCAGTGAAAACTGTTGAAAATATCCTTCAGCAAAAAGTAAAGAAAAGGGTGGATGACTATCTTAAAGAATTAAAATCTCAGAAAAAGCGTACAGAAGAAACAGAAGAGCAAATCGGGATGTATGAGGGCTGTTTTACAGAACAGTCTTTGGATGATATCAGATACCATTTTGGAAAAGATAAAATAACATTTGTAGCAGGAAGATGTTCCAATCATGCGATGAGAGCTTTGGATGATTTGGATAGTCATGAGATCGGAATTCCATATAAAGATCTGGATAAGTATTGGAGTTCTTATGCCAAGAATTTAATTTCAGGTTCTGAAAAAACAGATAAAACGAGTTTCCGAAATAAGCTGTACAAAGGAAAAATTGATGGAAAATATCCAATTACCGTTCTCATCAAGCGTTTTTATCCTGATAACGATCATTCAGGGATGAGTTCCTTTAATGCAGAGTATTGGTATGATAAAAGCAAAAAGCTGATTAAATGGGATGGAAAGTTGAAAGGAAATCATATTTCTATCACTGAAAATGACCGTTATGATGATGCTGCAAGCCAATGGATACCAAGAGCATTAGTGGAAGCTGAAATGAAAGGCAGCACAATTATCGGAACCTGGCAGGATTATAAAACAAAAAAATATTTAACCCTAGAATTAGAAGAGTTATAAAATGAAAACAATTACCCTTATTTTTGGAGCGGTTTATGGAATGCTTTCAGTAATCCTTGGCGCATTCGGAGCACACGCCTTAAAGAAAATATTATCCGTAGAAAGACTGGAAAGTTTTGAAACCGGAGTAAGATACCAGATGTATGCAGCATTCTTTCTGCTTATCATTGGATATATTTTAAAATTTGAAACATCCACTGAAAAATGGACTTCAATTTTAATGATTGCAGGAACATTATTATTCTCAATAAGCATCTATTTTCTTAGTTTGCAGGACTATTTGGGAGCAAATCTTAAATTTTTAGGTCCTATTACTCCGCTTGGAGGACTATTGATGATCTTAAGCTGGGGAATGCTTATTCTTTATTTTGCGAAAAATAGAATCTAATCTTTTAATTACGGCAAATAAAAAAGATTTGCAATATATTAGGTAGATTGTTGACAGAAAATTCAAACCATGAAACATCGTTTTTTATTATTTGTGAGTGCTCTTGTAATTTCTTTTATAAGTGTTCAAAAAATAAATGCACAAGGGAAGAAACTGTTAAACAGAAATATTTTAGTAGAAATAAAAAATATACAAAAGCGTTTTTCTGATAGTATTAACCGTTATGATTACAAAAAAGATAAGGTTTTATATTCTCAAAAGTATAAACGTTTTTATGGTGAGAAACTAAAAGGTTTCGAAGATTTGTATCACAGCATTTCTGACAAAGAGGTAATAATTGGAAAAATAGATCCAAATATTTCATTTAGGGCTACAAAAGAAATACAGGTCGAAAATAATGTACTCCAATCAGAAGTTAACCCTCCGTTAGTATTGAAAAATAAGTCTATTGATATTGCTGAGGTTGAAAATTATCAGCAGCTTGTTGAGTTGAAAAAACAGATGACCGTGAATTTTCCTGCTTATTTAATGGAGGATTTTGGCGAAGGAGTCTATCGTTGTAAGTTGAATTTTATAATTGACGTGGATGGGAAGTTCAAAAAAGTGAAATATAGTGAATCATCTAATATGGAATTCAGTATCATCAGTGTATTATTCCTGTATGCTATTGGCGGCTTGGATAACCCTTTGATGTATAACAAAAAGCCAATTATTCAAAGCTTTGCACAACCCATTGTATTAAATTTCAAATAAATAAAGTGCGTATTGTAAAAGCTGTAATAATCAGTAAAGACAAATGATGAGATTCTTTTGCTATTTAAAATAAATGAAAATGAAAATTAACAGAAGGAGACGGCTTATAAGAACATTTAATCTCTTGGATCAGCCGATGAGGTTTAATCCGTTTGTATTTAGCCGTACTTTTTTCATGTGGGCCATTACAGGTTTGGTAGGAGGTATTATTGCAGGAGGATATTGGATTGTACTCGAACATTTTACTGAATTTTTAGCCCATTTTCAAGGTTGGCAGGTAATTCCTACAATGGCAGTTTGTGGTTTATTGGCAGGCTTGGTCATCCATTTTATCGGAGATCCCGGAGAAATCCATTTGATTGTTAATAATATCAGATTCAATAAAGGAAAACTGGAACCCAAAAATAACCCGTCAATGATCCTTTCCTCTCTTTTTTGCGTTGCATCAGGGGGAAGTTTAGGTCCGGAAGCACCATTGGTACAGGTCACAGGATCTACGGGAACATGGTTGGGAAAGATTTTCAGATTAAAAGGAGAAGAATTACGTTCTTTAAGTATCGCCGGAATGGCTTCAGGGTTTACAGCCTTATTTGGAGCACCCCTGGGAGGAAGTCTTTTTTCCCTTGAAATTTTACATCATAAGCACGCTGTTGAATATTATAAAGCCATTATTCCTGCTTTAGTAGCCAGTTGTTTTAGTTACTTGATGTTTGCTTTAATTATCCATTTGGGAATTGGTGCAACATGGGATCTGAAAGCCTACCATTATACCGGAGTATATGATTTTGCCTATGCTACAGCCTTTGGAATAGTAGGAACTTTATTTGGATGGATTTTTATCTTTGTTGTAAAATTCTTCAAAAAAGTTTTTGAATACAGACAATTTCCGATTTATATTAAAACTTTCGTAGGAGGAGTTATTTTAGGGGTTATTGCTTATAATTTTCCGATTACAAGATACTTTGGTCACCATGAAATCAACCAGCTGATAGGAGGGAACTTTGGATTGAACTTTTTAATCTTGGTTCTGATCTTTAAAATAATAGCGATTGCTGTTACAGTAACTTCCGGCTGGAGAGGAGGTTTTATTATTCCTTTGTTCTTTGTAGGAACAACATTGGGATTAATTATTCACAATTTGTTTCCAACTGTGGATACAACCTTGGCTATTGTTAGTTGTATGGCAGCTATCAATGCATGTGTTACAAGAACACCTATGAGTACAACCATCATTTTAGGAACACTTACAGGATTTACTTATTTTGTACCAATATTGTTTGCCAGTCTGACAGGATATTTCCTTGCCCCGAAGATTCCTTTCATCGGATCGCAGTCTGAAAAACTCTCGGAAGAATAACATGATTTCCTTTTCAATAAAATAAAAAAGCTTTTCTTAATTGAAGAGCTTTTTTCATGAAAGGAAGATAGTATAGATGGAATTATGTGAAATGGTTTTTAATAGTTACCATCATTATGGTTGATTTACTTAATATGAAATTGGGAATCGTCAACTAAAGAATCAAAGGATAATTGCATACACCCTTTTCTTGCTTTTTTATGAGAGAAATATGATTTTTATCTCCCACTAATGCAATGGTTTCTTTAAAATAAAAATTGATATTTCATCTGTTTTTAGTAAATTTGTCAACCTTTAAATATTAAAATAAAATAATAAAAATAATATGAATCTTCACGAGTATCAATCAAAAGAGATTTTATCAAAGTATGGAGTAGCTATCCAACGTGGTTTCGTAGCAAACAACGTAGAAGAAGCTGTAGCAGCTGCTGAAAAATTGACTGCTGAAACTGGAGCTCAGGCTTGGGTTGTAAAAGCACAGATTCACGCAGGTGGTCGTGGTAAAGGTGGGGGTGTTAAGTTTTCTCCAAACATGGATAAACTTAAAGAAAACGCTCAAAATATCATCGGAATGCAGTTGGTAACTCCACAAACTTCTGCTGAAGGTAAAAAAGTACACTCTGTTTTGGTTGCAGAAGATGTTTATTATCCTGGAGAATCTGAAACTAAAGAATTTTATGTTTCTATTCTTTTAGATAGAGCTCAAGGGAAAAATACAATCGTATATTCTACTGAAGGTGGAATGGATATTGAGCACGTTGCTGAAGTAACTCCTCATTTGATCCACAACGAACTTATTGACCCTGCTTTAGGTCTTCAAGGTTTCCAAGCTAGAAAAATTGCTTTCAACTTAGGTCTTGAAGGAAATGCATTCAAAGAATTTGTGAAATTTATTTCATCTCTTTACAATGCTTACACAGGAATTGATGCTTCTCTTTTTGAAATCAACCCTGTATTAAAAACTTCTGATAACAAAATTATCGCTGTTGATGCTAAAGTAACTTTAGATGGTAACTCATTATTCCGTCACAAAGATCTTGCAGAATTAAGAGATACAAGAGAAGAAGATCCTATCGATGTTGAAGCTGGTGAAGCTGGTCTTAACTTCGTAAAATTGGATGGTAACGTTGCTTGTATGGTAAACGGGGCTGGTCTTGCAATGGCAACTATGGATATCATCAAATTATCTGGTGGTAACCCTGCTAACTTCCTTGACGTAGGTGGTACTGCAGATGCTCAAAGAGTACAAACTGCTTTCGGAATCATCTTAAGAGATCCAAACGTAAAAGCTATTTTGATTAACATCTTCGGAGGTATCGTAAGATGTGACAGAGTTGCTCAAGGGGTGGTAGATGCTTACAAAGCTATGGGTAGCCTTCCAGTTCCATTAATCGTAAGATTACAAGGAACTAACGCTGTAGAAGCTAAAAAATTAATTGACGAGTCTGGTCTTCCAGTTCACTCTGCAATTACTTTAGAAGAAGCTGCAAACAAAGTAAAAGAAGTTTTAGCGTAATCTAAAATTTTTAAATAAAATAAAGAACCGTTTCATTTTTTGGAACGGTTTTTTAATGCATATAAGAAACGCTATTCCATGAAGAATCTATTCATTCCGGAACCATGTTCTGAAAACTGGGAATCCATGTCACCACAGGAAAAAGGCAGGTTTTGTTCTGTTTGTAATAAATGTGTTATTGACTTTACCCAAAAGCAATCTCAGGAAATTCAACAGATTATTGAAGAGAGAAAAGAAGAGCAGATTTGTGGTAGGTTTTACAACTATCAGTTAAAAGAAGATATAGATTCATCAGAGAGAATAAAAAAATATTTCTTTAAATATATTCCTTTCAGTTTTCAAAATAATAAAATGATACTAAGCTTGTTTTCCTTAGTATTGTTTTTAATAGGTTGTTCAAAGCCAAAAGAAGAAGTTTATAGTACAACAGGGATGGTTGATATAAAAGAAGAAGATTCAGTAGTAATCAATAATAATTATGTTATGGGAGAGGCTGTTATAGTAGAAAATGATACGATTGCGAAAATTCCTGGAAAAGATAAAGCGCAGGATTTAAAAAAGCATGATAAGAAATAAATTAATTTTTTAGTTTATTCAGATAAAACCTTTTTTTATTAAAAAAAGCTGCCTCAAACTTTTGAAACAGCTTTATATTATTTTAAGTTATCCACAATCATCTGCATAATTAGCGGATCTGTAGAAGTGAAATATTATTTATCTTGGTTTTCAGGTGATGCACTGTCTGCATTAGTAATACTAATACTCGTTGGCGTTACCAATTGAATATGATCTGTATCAAAACGTTCTTTAATGCCTAAATAAGCCTTACTTTTTATCTGTGCCAGATTAGCTCCTACTTTTATCCAGAACTTTACCTGAAGATTGAATGATCCTTGCTTCAGATCCGTAAAAATTACTTCTGCAGTATCCAACTTATCTACATTGTCAAGATTTTGAACCACCTCCATAATGCTCTTTTGTGCCTTACTAATATCTTCATCTGCAGGGATTTCAAAGTTTAAGATAATTCTGCGCTGTGGAGATGCTGTAATATTATAAAAAGGTGCATTGAAAACCACTTGATTGGGTATATAAGCTTTCTTGCCATCATCGGTTAATATTTTTGTAGTTAAAAAACCAATTTCCTGCACGGTTCCCGAATGAGCACCAATTGTAATATAATCTCCAACTTTAAAGGCCTTGTCAATCCCAATCAGCATTCCTGAAAAGATACTGGAAACAAGATCTTTTAAAGCAACCCCGGCTATAACTCCGGCCACTCCCAAGCTTCCGATAAACTTCCAAAGAAAACCACTGAACCCCATGATTTCAAGGGAAATAAAGGTCCCAAATAACATAATCAGGAACTTGAAAATACTGATTAAGGTCACCAATGAGCTTTCCTTTTGGCTTTTTGGGAAGAATCGATGAAATAGTTTTACTGAAATTTGGCTTAGATATTTACTGCTGATAACGAAAAAAGTAAATACTAAAATTCCCACAATTAATTTTGGGGTAAGCTCTGCAAGCGTCACATACCAGCTTTCCAATACCTTATAAACAACGTCAATGTAGCTGAGTCCGGTTTTCTCCATGAATAAAATTTTACATTAAAGATATAAATTTTCTGTAAAAATTTTGCTAGTTCCAAAAAGTCTATTAAATTTGTAGACTAACAAATGCGAAATATTATGTCAATCAAACTAGGAGATACAGCACCCAACTTTAAGGCAGAATCATCTTTAGGTGATATTCATTTTTATGATTATCTGGGAGATTCCTGGGGTATTTTATTTTCACATCCGGCAGATTATACACCGGTTTGCACAACAGAACTTGGTTATACCTCAAAATTGAAGTCAGAATTTGCCCAAAGAGGAACCAAGGTGATCGCTTTGAGTGTAGATGGAGTAGAAGATCATCAAAACTGGGTTAAAGATATTAATGAAACCCAAAATACAGATGTACAGTTTCCTATTATTGCTGATAAAGACAGACAAATTTCCGAATTGTATGACTTCATTCACCCCAATGCCTCGGCTACGGCTACTGTTCGATCTTTGTTGATTATTGATCCTGAAAAGAAAGTAAGACTGATTATTACTTACCCTGCTTCTACCGGAAGAAATTTTAATGAAATTCTGAGAGTGCTAGATTCTCTGCAATTGGTAGATGCTCATCAGGTGGCAACTCCTGTGAACTGGGAAAATGGTGATGATGTAATTATTCCTCCTGCTATTTCTACGGAGGATGCCAGAAAGAAATTTCCCAAGGGTGTTACTGAGATAAAGCCATATTTACGATATACTCCTCAGCCCAATATATGATTTATTTGATTTTTTATAGTTTAGTTTTAATTTGTACGAAAAGCGCCCCAGAAATAAAATTCCGGGGCGCTTTCAATTTTTTATAAGTATTTCAGTGATTACTTAACGTCGTTAATAACTTGCTTAGCTTTAGAGCTTGGCAAATAAATACTAAATCCAAGGTTAAAAGTAATGTTAGAAGTTAAACCTGTATTTCCGAAACCTGTAACACCTGCATATTTTACTAAACCTTCTAGCCCAATATTTGGAGTCACAAAGTAAGAATAACCTGGTCCTGCACCAAAGTCAAGTCCTGTTGTAGAGTTACCCCCTTTGCTGATAGAATATCCACCAACACCTACGTTACCCTCGAAGAACCATCTTCCGTGATGTAATAAGTTGTTAACACCTTGTTCTCCCGGAGAAAGATAATAACGTCCTAAAGCTCCTACACCATAATCAAATCTTGTGCTTGACTCTTTAGAAGATTTGCCAATACCTAAATTTACATATCCCCCAACAGCTAGGTTATCTTCGATGAAATAAGCTCCTTTTGGTTGTAGGTTAATTTGGTATCCACCACCTGTATTTAATCCGAAATTACTTGTTGCTAAACTACTTCCTACCATCCAATTACCTTTCTGAATCTGAGCGTTTGCAGTTGCTGTTAAACCTGCTATAGCTAATACTCCTGTTAAAATAAGTTTTTTCATAATTTATTATTTTAATAATTAAATGTTTATTATTCACGAATTATAGAAAAAACAATAAATGTGCCAGACTCTTAATTTTAGACAATTTTTCTAAATTAATGTTAAGATTATGAGCAAGATATAATTCAATTTTTTAACAATATAACTGATGATTCTGTAATGATAAATAATTGATGTTATAAGTTGGGATTGGAATATTGTTGAAGTTTTAAAAATTATTATTTCCATTTTTGCTATTGAATAACATCAAATAAAAACAGATATAAGTGATCTTATGTATTTCTTGTCTTACTTTTTGGCTTCTTTACTTTAAATAAATAAAAGAATTATAGAGATGATAAGCCCGGCAATAGTAAACTTGATTCCACGTTTGAAAGCTTTAGTTTTAGGGTTGAACATCCAGAAACTTGAAATAACAAAGAAGAAAAGAGCAACTCCGAAAAATACACTTAGAGGCGCTATGGCATCTTTAGACTGTGATTTGTGAAGAGAAACCATTTTATCCAGTACAAAAGGAAGTTCCATTTTTGAATACTTAGCGACTCCTGTTGCTGAATCATAAGTTCCTTTTTTAAAATGAAGAATTGTACCTTCAGTCTTTTCCACTTCAAGACCTTTCATCTTTAGCTCCTTTTTAAGCTCTTTTTCAGAAAGGTTTGCAGATAAAGTCTTTTCATACTTTTTTTCGCTCTTTAGAAAGTCAGTGTCTCTGTAGACCAAAATAATTCCACTTACTGCATACACAGCCATAATCCCTGCAAGGAAATACCCCAGATAACGGTGTGTAATCCTCATGAAAGTTCTCGTGTCTTTAATCTTATCCATATCTAATTGTTTTGTTTTTAAATTTCAAAAGTGGAAACTGCAAAAATGCAATTTCCACTTTTAATGAAGAAGTAATTATGTAATTAATTCTAAAGTTTGTACGTCAATGTGAAATAATAATTTCTTGGCGTGATAGGGTTTACTGAATAATTCTCGTGAACGTTGTAGTTTTCGACATTAAACAGGTTACCCACTTTACCTTGGATAGAGAATTTCTTCCATTCGTAGCCAACAGATACCATTACAGTAGTATAATCTTTTAATGCAAATGATCTACTGATTCCGTTTCTTGCACCCAGTCCGGTTGAACCATTTTTTGTATCATTCCATCCTGCTAATCTATCTCCAATAAAATAAGCTCCTGCACCTACTTTTAAGCCTTTTGCATAACGAGTGAATTTATAAAATACGGAAGCATTTGCTGTTGTAGCAGGTGTTCTTACCAATCTCTGTTTTTCAACATATCCGAATCCTTCCGGTGTATCTATATATACCGAATTATTATAAGAGAAACCTCCGATGATGGATAAGTTTTCTGTTGGATTTCCTGTAATATCCAACTCTACTCCTCGGCTTCTCATTTTTCCTGCAAATTCTTTATAGAAAGAATCTGAATTTGCTTGTCCGTTTGCTAATTGAGGAGCTGTTTGATAATAATTATTATAAATGATCTGATATGCTGTTAGGTTAACAGCTAAAGCATTGTTCCAAAGATTTTTCTTTACTCCTACTTCATATTGGTCAATTGTTGTAGGTTTTAATGCTTGTTCAAAAATATCCTTTCCTGTATTTTGGGCAAAAGAATTAGTATACGTTGCAAATACTGAAAGGTTTTCATTTGGCATGTAGACTAAACCTGCTTTAGGTGAAAATGCTCTGTCTGATATAGACGTATTTTTTTGATCAACATCCCCAAGATTATTTGTAAAGGTATTCTTGGTATTAGTCATTGTTTCTAGGTAAGACCATCTTAAACCTGCAATTACTTTAAATTGTTTGGTAAGGCTGATGAAATCCTGAATGTAAATACCGAATCTCTGAGTAGGAATTCTAGTTCTGTCTTTTAGAGATGCATTAGGCATTTTTCCACTAGCCCAACTTGATGGATCATCTAGATAAAGGTTATTATTAATAGCTGAAGTATTGCCATTAGTTCCATAAGCGGTTGGGTTGGTATAAGTGTAGTTATTTTGAACTCCATAATCCCCATCGGTACCAATTAAAACCTTGTGATTAATTTTTCCTGTATTGAAATCTCCATTAATATTAACTTGTAATGAAGTATAGTTTTGTTCGTTAAATGTTTTATTTAAAGGTCTTGCCCAGTAATACCTGTTGTTCGGCTTGTCATATGACCATTGTACTCTTTCCGTTGAGTAGTAGTCTTTAGTATAACTTTGGAATGAAGCAACAGTATTTAAACTCCATCTGTCATTAAATTGATGGTTGAAAGTTACGTTGGTAGATAGTTGTTCTACATTTTGATATTGCCAGTCTGCTCCTAAGAATGCATTTTTAGGGAGCAAATCGTTTATTTTGAAACTTCCGTCAGGATTGATAATAGATCCAAGACCAAAATCAGGAGTGAAATTGTTTTTAAGGTAATCTGCCTCAACAATTAATTGAGATTTAGGACTTAAATTGAATAAGAATGAAGGATTGAAATAGTATTTTTCAGATTCAACAACATCTCTGAAACTTTCAGCATATTCATAAGCTCCATTTATTCTAAACGCAATATTTTTAGATAAAGGGCCATAGAAATCTACAGTTGGTTTGTAGGAGTTCCAGCTTCCACCATTTAATCCTATACTTCCACCAAAATTGAATTTTGGTTTCTTAGTAATCATATTAATAATACCTCCGGCGGCGGCATTACCAAAAAGCATTGCATTAGCTCCTTTTAATACTTCCACTCTTTCAAGACCACTTACTTCAGGGAAAACTCCACTGTTTATCCTTGCTCCATTCTTGAAAATATTGTCATTTCCTAGGATAAAACCACGCCCTCCAAAACTGTCCTGAGAATTACCTCTGGATGAAGTAATGTACATTCCATTCACATTTTGAAGAACATCACTCAGTTGTTTTGCTTGTTGCTGCTCAATAATCTCGTGAGTAACAATTGCAATAGGCTGAGGATTCTCCATTACCGTCAGATTTGACTTTGTAGATAATGCTCTTGCTTGGTTTGGGTTTCCTGTTTTATGAAGATTAATATCTTCAATAGTTTGGGTTCTGATAGTATCTGCTTCAGCATTTTTCATCTGAGAACTTGCTGAAACAGCGATAAATAGAAGACCTAAAGAAAGTAGTTGTCTTTTCATTTTATTTTTATGTAGAACAGTTTTAAATAAGGCGCAAATGTAAGTATTTGTTTAGAATAGATAAAAATAATTTTGTGATTTTTGTCATGTTTTTTTAGGTGGAATAAATGGATTATTTCTATTGTTATTGTGGGTGGGAAAATCAAGAGTTTTTATGAATATATTTGTCTAAAAAATAAAGTATGCAATTGGTAAAAGCAGGGCTTTGCGCCTTTGGAATGAGTGGCAAGGTATTTCATGCCCCTTTTTTAAAAGAACATCCGGGGTTTTTTATTTCTGCTGTGGTAGAAAGAAGTAAAGAGGAATCAAAAGAAAAATATCCTGAAGCAACAATTTATCACTCAGTAGACGAAATGCTTCAAAATGCAGATGTCGAGCTGGTGATTGTTAATACACCGGTTCAAACACATTATGAATATGCAAAAAAAGCACTTCAGGCCGGGAAAAATATTATTGTTGAAAAACCATTTACCGTAAATGTTGCCGAAGCCGAGGAACTGGTAAAGCTTGCTGAAGAAAAGGGCTTATTTCTAAGTGTATATCAGAACAGGAGATTTGATCGTGATTTCTTACAGGTACAAAAGATTTTAGCTGATGGGAAACTAGGGAATATCAAAGAAGCCGAAATCCGTTTTGATCGTTTCCGTACGACACCAAGTGGAAAGCAACATAAGGAAAATCCGGATCAGACAGGCTCAGGGTCACTTCATGATCTTGGTGCTCATCTTGTGGATCAGGCTGTACAGTATTTCGGTTATCCCGAAAAGCTTTTTGCAGATGTATTTTCCATGAAAGGTCCGGAATTCGCTAATGACTATTTCGAGATTTTGCTGTTTTATAAAAATGATTTGAGGGTAAGATTGAAATCTTCAGTATTCAGTAAAGAAGCTCATTATGCCTATACCATTCATGGAGATAGAGGGAGTTTTTTACAGGAAAGAACAGATAATCAGGAAAGTGAATTAGTTGCCGGAGCAATTCCTGTCTATGGTAAAGATTGGATGGAGCCTTTGAAAGAGGCAGACGGAATTTTAAACTATCTCAATGAAAATTCCGAAACAGTAAGAACATTCACTTCAAGTGAGGCCGGAAATTATATGAATTATTACCAGCAAATCTATGAACATATTGTATTTGGATATCCTTTACCATCACCGGGAAAAGAAGTAATTCAGAATATGAAGATTATAGACGCTTCACTAAAAAGTACAAAAGAACAAAACATAGTTAAGCTGTAATATAAACTATGAATTATGAATTGGTTCATATGTTAATGACCAATTCATAATTCTTAGCTCAAAATTTTATAATGCTTCCTGTAATTCAAGCCATCTCATCTCATGGTTTTCCAGTTTTTCGGAAATTGTTTCCAGTTCTGAGGAAAGACCGGCTATTTTTTCATAATCACTTTCATTATTAAGCTGGTCCAAGATCTTTGCACGCTTTTCTTCCAGCTCAGGCATTTCTTTTTCAATAGTTTCCAATTCCCTTTGTTCCTTAAAGGTTAGTTTCCTTTTTGGAGCATTAGAAGATTGAGGAGTTTCCGGAATAGAAACAGTTTCTTTAACAGGTTCAGGTTTTACAACTGTATTTTTTTCTAGGGCATCTTCTCTGCTTTTTGCTTCTCGGTATTCCGAAAAGGTTCCAACAAAATCTCTTATTTTTCCATCTCCTTCAAAAGCAAGAACATGATCTACAATCCTGTCCATGAAATATCTGTCGTGAGAAACAATAATTAAAGATCCCTGGAATTGTTGAAGAAAGTTTTCAAGAACCGTTAATGTGGGAAGATCCAGATCATTTGTAGGTTCGTCAAAAATTAAAAAGTTAGGATTCTGATAAAGAATATACATTAAATGCAGCCTTCTTTTTTCTCCACCTGATAACTTTGAAATAGGAGAGTATTGCGTCTGATCATCGAATAAGAATAATCTCAAAAACTGTGATGCAGAAAGACTTTTTCCATTCGCTAAAGGATAGAATTCTGCAATTTCTTTAATAAAATCAATAACACGCTCATCTTCCTTATAGGTAAGTCCCTTTTGGGCAAAATATCCAAAAGAAATAGTTTCTCCGGTTTCAATCTCACCATTATCATATTTTTCAAAACCCTGAATGATATTAAGAAGAGTAGATTTCCCCGCTCCATTTTTCCCGATGATTCCTACTTTCTCACCACGTTGAAATTGATAACTGAAATCCTTTAATAATACTTTGTTGCCAAAACTTTTATCAATGTTTTTCAGCTCAAGAACTTTATTGCCGAGACGCTTCATTTCAAAATCCAGTTCCAGACCCTGTTTTCTGGTGTCTGTTTTAGCCACCTTTTCAGTTTCGTAAAAAGAATCAATTCTGCTTTTGGACTTTGTGGTTCTTGCTTTAGGCTGTCTTCGCATCCATTCCAGTTCCTTTCTGTAAAGGTTGTTGGCTTTATCAATGGTTGCATTGAGATTATCCTCACGAATCATTTTGTTCTCAAGATAAGTAGCATATGAACCATTGTGAAAATAAAGGTTTCCGTCCTCCATTTCCCAGATAATATCACAGACACTGTCTAGAAAATACCTGTCGTGGGTAACAAGTAATAGGGTGATTTTTGCTTTCGTTAAATAATTTTCAAGCCATTCTACCATATCCACATCCAGGTGGTTGGTAGGCTCATCCATAATCAGTAGAGTATGTCTGTGCTCAGCTCTGGTTTCTGTCAATAATTTTGCTAATGCTACACGTTTGATCTGGCCTCCAGAAAGCGTTCCCATTTTTGCTTCAAGATCAGTAATCTTAAGCTGAGAAAGAATCTGCTTCATTTCATTTTCAAGATCCCAGGCTTTGTGAGCTTCCATGTCAGCTAATGCTTTTTCAATAAAGTCATTATCGGTAGAATGAAGAGACTTGTGATAGTTCTTCAGGGCAAGAATAGGTTTAGAATCCAATGTCATCATAAATTCCTCAATGTTGAGATTGGGATCATAATCGATTTCCTGGTCAAATAAAACAACCTGAATATCTTTGTTGATGATCGCAGTACCACTGTCTGCAATTTCTTTACCCATTAGAATTTTCAGAAGGGTAGATTTTCCACTTCCGTTTTTGGCAACAATGGCAATTTTGTCTCCTTCATTGATGTGAAAAGAAATGTTTTCAAACAAAACTTTGATGCCGTAGGATTTGGTAAGATTTTCTGCAGAAACGTAATTCATTGGAAATTAATGGTTTGATTTTAATTTTGAATAGAACGGCAAAAATACGAAAATGTAACCATAAAACTTTCCGGAACTTCTTTTATAAAAATGATTATTTACGATTTTTTAATAAACTGTGTCCACTGCCTGAGAAAACTATTCTGTAAATTTGATAGCAGTTGATAAAAAATAATCATTAATAACAAATAATATAATGAAGTATGAAAAAAGTAATTGTTGATATGGATGGAGTAATGGCAGATGTATATCATCAGTTGGCACAATTTGAAAAGAGAGATACAGGAAAAGATCTTGAAGTAGGTACTATGGTTGGGAAGCCTGAATTAGAGGTCTTTCCTAATGGGAAAAAGCATGTGAATGAGGTGGGTTTTTTCCGCACCTTGCCTGTAATGGAAGGCAGCCGTGAAGCGATGGAGTATTTAAACAATAAATATGAACTCTACATTGTCTCTGCAGGAATGGAGTTTCCCAACAGTCTCAGAGAAAAATATGACTGGCTGGCAGAGCATTTTCCATTCATCACATGGGAGCAGATTGTTCTTTGCGGAAGCAAAAGGGTAGTGTCGGGAGATGTAATGATTGATGATTATCCAAAAAATTTAGATCATTTTTCAGGTGATAGACTGATTTTTACCCAGCCTCATAATGAACTGATAGAAAATGAAACATATAAGAGGGTAAACTCATGGGAAGAGATCATGAATATTTTGTAGAAATAGGATAACGTTTAAATAGATGTAGATGAATTTCCCTTAAAGACTGGAAATTTAAAACAAATTTAACTAAAAGGGTTCCAAATTTAATAAGGTCTTATGAAGATTGGTCATGTAAAATAAATAAGTTTGCATCAAACTTTTAACATGAAAAAACGTAATGCCTTATTCTTTATTTTGGCTATTTCCACACTTGATGCACAAGTCATTTCCGGAACAATTATTTCTAAAAATGAAAACCAACCTATTCCTTATGTAAAAGTTGGAATCGAAAAAAATACCAATGGAACAATTTCTGACGAGAAAGGAAATTTTTCAATAGACCTTTCCAAGTTAGCGTTACAACAAATAGTAAAGATTGAAGTTCCAGGATATGAGTTGTACGAAGAAACGGTACAGGATTTTAAAAAGCATGATCAACAGAAAATATTTTTAAAAGAGAAGATTAAAAATATCAAGGAAATTGCCATTAAGCCTAAAAAGTTGGTAGATAAAAACTGGGGTGTAAATACAAAGACAAAAAGTGTTTTGTATTCAGTGAATCCGGCAATGAGTAAAAAGGATTTTTTAGGAGAAACAGCTCTGGAGTTTAATGCAAAGAAAAGATCCAAGATTAAGAACATTAATCTGAATATCGCCCGCTATACTTCTACTGAACCTGTTTTGATGCGATACAGTATTTACAGTGAAAAAAATGGTTTTCCGGATAAAAACATTCTGGATGAAGAAATTACTGTTGAACTTACCGAAGACATGATAAAAGACGGAACCTATACACTGGATGTTAATGATCATAATATTTGGGTTCAGGGAAAGTTTTTTGTTGGAATTCAGTTTTTAAAAGAATTTAATGGAAGTATTAAAATTAGTGCAGCATTATTCAGAACAGGGTTTATAAGAGAATTTTATGGTGACTGGATGAAAATGTCAATCGCGGCGCCGGCTATTAATATCGATGTGAAAATGGATAAAAATGGAAAAGAGACGAAAGAGGATGCTGCTGGGTATTCTGATGATAGTATTCAGGATTGGATTTCTGACAACTCAAAATATATTCAGGAAGCAGATCTATCCCTATATGGTAAAAATGAATCTGTAGGGAAATATTTGAAATTGAAACATACTGATCTTTATTATGAGGTTTATGGAGAGGGCGATCCTTTGATATTGCTTCATGGTAATTCAGGAAGTATAAAAGATTATTATCAACAAATTCCGGTTTTATCCAAGCAGTATAAGGTAATTGCAGTAGATACAAGAGGCCAGGGAAAAAGCAAGGATATCTCAAAAAAAGATTTTACTTATAAATTGTTTGCAGATGATGTAAAGGCATTGGCAGACCATTTGAAACTTGATAAAATTAATATTGCAGGATGGAGTGATGGAGGATGTACAGGATTAGAATTCGCGTTGAAATATCCGGATCATCTTAATAAGCTGGTCATAATCGGTGCCAACGCTTTTCCTGAAGGAGTAGACGAAAAACTTCTTGCTCGGTTCTCTAGTCAAATGAACCAGCTAAATCAATTAAATACTCCTGAAATATTCAATGAACGTAGATTATTAAAGATTATGCTTACTGAACCTAACATCAGTAAAAAAGATTTGAATAAAATAAAAAGTCCGGTATTGGTTATTGTGGGAGATAAGGATGTTATTAAGCCAGAGCATACAGAATTTATCGCAAAAGAAATTCCTAACACAGAATTGAAAATTTATAAGGATACTACCCACATGGTTCCTTTTGAAAAAGCTGATGAATTAAATTCCGATATTATGAAATTCTTGAAAAAATAATTAGAGCCTAAAACAAAAAGATGGAGGTTGGGTATTGCTATCTCAAGTCATAATAACTTCCATCTTTTGGGTTCTTCTCTATTAATCCAACGTCAGTCTTTTTAAAGACCATGAATTTCCATTGTAAATATCAAGATCTACCTTGGTATTGATCCCATGAACGATTCCGTTTTCTGTAAATTGCCAGAAATCCCACTGGTCATTAGGAGAGGGGGTAGGAACATCATTATAGTTGGCCAGCCATAGTGGGTAGCCTTCAAATTCGCCTTTCAGAAAATCTTTATAATAATGATAGTAAGTATAAATAATGGGTTTCTCACCATATGTTTCTTCCACAATTTTACACCATACCTTTAAGTCCTCAATCAGTTTTTTATTGGTTTTACGTTTTGGGATTTTTTCAATATCCAAAATAGGTGGAAGATCACCACTTTCCAGTTTTACATTAGCTAAAAAATTGTTGGCCTGAATTACAGGATCCTCATCAGCTCTGTAAAAATGATAAGCTCCCCGAATGAGATTGTGCTTCTTAGCCATTCCCCAAAATTCATCAAAATGCTTATCAGCACTGCGATTCCCCATGGTTGCACGCATTACCACAAACTCCAAAGGAATTGTTTTATTTCCAATGCTTAGGCTGTCCCATTTGATGTCTTCCCTGTTTTGATAGTGAGAAACATCAAAGCCATAGGTTTTATCAAGATTATTGGCTAAAACCCTTTGAATCCTTGAAGCTTCCTTTTCACTATTATGAAGTTTTTTATGAGTAAATTTATTGAAGTACAGGGCGTAGTAATAGCTTACGGATTGTTTGAGATAAAATCCGGTTCCAATTAAAGCAACTATTAAGATTGCCAATATCACCCATCGACGGAAAAAATAATTCTTTCGGCGGGTCTTATGAATCTGTTTGGCAGTTTTTTTGGTGTACTTTTTTGGTGTCATAAAGTTTTGCAAAACTAACTTTTTTCACTGCTAAATGCTAAATAAAATCAGTAAATTTGTGTATTATGGAAACACGCGAAAAAATCATCATTATAGGAGGAGGATTTGCGGGGCTGCAGCTTGCAAAAACATTAAATAATAAGAACAAAAAGGTCATTGTTCTGGATCGGATGAACCATCATATGTTTCAACCGCTTTTTTATCAGGTAGCCTCCGGGAGGATAGAACCCTCCAATATTTCTTTCCCTTTCCGAAAGATTTTTCAGCAATCCAGAAACACTCAGTTCCGGATGACAGATGTCAGAGAAATTGATGCTGTAAACAATAAGGTGATTACCGATGAAGCAGAATTTACCTATGACAAACTGATTATTGCAACAGGTTGTAAAACTAATTTTTTCGGTAACAAAGAACTTGAAGGAAAAGCTTTCGGGATGAAAAATACTCAGGAAGCAATCAGTATCAGAAATCATGTTTTGATGACCTTTGAAAAATTGATTATTGAAAAGAGTAGAAGCGATGACGGAAACTGGAATATCGTTATTGTAGGAAGTGGCCCGACAGGTGTAGAACTTGCAGGAGCATTTGCTGAAATGAAAAAAGATATTCTTCCAAGGGATTATCCTTACATGAACTTCGATCAGTTAAAGATTATTCTGGTTAGTTCTACAGAAAAACCTCTTGCAGTAATGAGCAGTGAAGCCCAGGAAAAGTCAGAAAAATATCTGAAAGATCTTGGTGTAACTTTTATGAGCGGAGAAATTGTTACCGATTACGATGGAGAAAAAGTACATCTGAAAAGTGGCAAAGAAATACCCTCTAATAATGTTATTTGGGCAGCAGGCGTTACAGGGAATGTAATAGACGGCTTTCCGGAAGATAAATTAGCTCGAAACAGATATATAGTAGATCGACACAATAAAATAAAAGGCTACGACAACATTTATGCAATTGGGGATATAGCTTATATGGAGACACCAAAATATCCACAAGGCCACCCTCAGGTTGCTAACGTAGCGATTAATCAAGCAAAGAATCTAGGTAAAAATCTTTTAAAGAAAACTTCAGGAGAATGGAACGAATATGAATATGATGACCAAGGCTCGCTGGCGACTATTGGAAAGCACAGAGCGGTTGTAGATTTACCATTCATTAAATTTCAAGGATTTTTCGCATGGTATTTCTGGATGTTTCTCCATTTAATGCTAATTTTGAGCGTTCGAAATAAGCTGGCCATATTCTTTAACTGGATGTGGAGCTATATCAACAAAGATTCTTCTTTAAGATTAATTATTATACCTACTAAGAAAAACGGAACATTACAATGAGAATTGATATAATAAGCGTGCTTCCAGAATTGATGGAAAGTCCGTTTCATACCTCTATTTTGAAAAGAGCAATGGATAAAGGACTGGCGGAAGTGCATTTTCATCATCTAAGAGACTGGGCAATCAATAAGCATAGGCAAATTGATGATGAACCTTACGGAGGTGGTGCAGGAATGGTGATGATGATTGAACCAATAGACAAATGTATTTCAGAGCTTAAATCCCAAAGAGAGTATGATGAGGTAATCTACCTGACTCCTGATGGAGTAACCTTGAATCAAAAAATTGCCAACACTCTTTCTATTAAAAATAATCTGATTTTTCTTTGTGGACATTACAAAGGAATTGATCAAAGAGTTAGAGATCTACATATTACAAAGGAAATTTCAATAGGAGATTATGTTCTTACTGGAGGTGAACTAGCAGCATGTGTGCTTGCTGATTCTATTATAAGACTGCTTCCCGGAGTTTTGAATGATGAGCAAAGTGCTCTAACAGACAGTTTTCAAGACGATCTTTTATCTCCTCCTATTTATACAAGACCCGAAAGTTATAAGGGATTAGATGTTCCTAAGATTTTGTTAAGTGGAAATCTTGGTAAAATTGAAGAATGGCGTCACGATGAAGCCGTAAGAATTACAAAAGAAAAACGTCCAGATCTGCTTTAAAAAGCCATTGAAACGCTCTTTTTTTATTGATCCCGCTTGTTAATATATCAAATGGAATAATATTTGTTATTATTGCAAGTGAAAAGTAAAATATTAGCATTTTTGTTTTTAAGTTGAAATTTTATTTCTATTATTTTGATTTTTGTATATTATTTAGATTTCGATATACAGAATGAATTAAAGAGATGATTGAAAATTCAATTCAATATAGATGTTTTTATTGGTATTTTTTATTATATTTGAAATATTTATTGTTATAAATTGATTTTTCAATATTATAGATAGATCAAATGAATTTTGAAAAAAATAATAAATTTGCGTTTTAAGAAAAGGACATATTAATTAAAGTATAGAAATTTGTGTTGATGGAACTGTTCTCTTTTTATAATGTTGAAAATTTATTCTTACCTGATCCTAAACCTGTTCATAAATTAGATCCTACCCAATCAGGTTTAAGAAACTGGGATGAAAAGAGATATAAAAATAAACTTTTTAAAATCTCACACGTATTTGAATTGATGAAGGAGGATAATGGTGTAATGCCATTTATAATTGGATTGTCTGAAGTTTCCGGAAGGAAAGTTTTGGAGGATCTTGTGGAGATGGAACCTTTTAATTCGGAATATGGGATTGTACATTACAATTCTATGGACGAAAGGAAGGTAGATGTAGCCATGTTATATGATAAAAATAAAGTAGAGGTAATAGATTCTGAAACCATTACTTTCTTTTTTGAAATAGTTAATAAAAACACAGGAAATTACGATACAACTAGGGATGTACTTTTTTCTAAAATTAAATATAAAGGGGAAATTATTAATGTCTTTATCGCTCACCTTCCCTCTAAGCGCGAGAAAGATATCAATAAACCCAAAAGAGCCTTTATACTGAATGAGGTCCGGCAACGGATCTTGAAAATTGTAGATGATGATAAGGAACATGTCATATTGTGTGGTGATTTTAACGAAAACCCGGATGATGAAAATTTAGTGCAAATTCTCTATGACAATGATCATGAAAAGGTTCTAATGAACCCGTTTCAGGAGTTGTTTTCTACCAGAAATTATTCTACTTTTCATTATAAGTCTGGATTGTTGTATGATCAGATTATTATGTCAAGATCTTTTCTTGATAATAAAACTCTGGCTTTTCAGGATGCTCACATATTTAATTCTGAAAAAATCAGCAGCAGAACCAGAAATTTTGAAGGACGACCTTTCCGAACTTATGCCGGTACACGGTATTTAGGTGGATATAGCGATCACTTTCCGGTTTTTGTGAAGTTTAAAAACTTACAGTAAAAAACATAAATAATAAAAAAGTAGAAAATGAAAAATTCGAGCAACACAAGCTATCATTTAGATTCAATTGACAAGGAAATCATCTATATGCTGATGGATAATGCTAAAACGTCTTTAGCACACATCTCAAAAAATGTAGGAATTTCTACAACTGCAGTACATCAAAGAATTAAGAAACTGGAACATGCAGGAGTGATTGAAAATTCAATTTCATTTCTTAATCCTAAAAAAATTGGATATAAGGTAATTTGTTACATTGGTGTATTCTTGGATCAGCCAAGTCACTACCCAGAAGTAGTAAAATCTTTACATGATATCAATGAAGTAGTGGAAGCCCACTATACTACAGGTAATTATACAATATTTTTAAAGGTTCTTTGTAAGGATAACGATCATTTGATGCAAATCCTTAACAAACTTCAAAAATTGAAAGGAGTAACAAGAACAGAAACTTTTATATCTTTGGAACAAGGTATTTACAGACAATTGAAAGTATAACGATATGAACATAGCCCAATATTTGGATTCAACTTATTTGAAGACACCCGAACAATCAGGTATCTCACATGAAGAAACTCTTCAAATAAATAAAAAACTTGCTCAGGAAGCTATTGATAATGGTATTTTTGCCGTAATGATCCGTCCGGATTATGTAGCAGAGATTAAAAAATATATTAAGGAAAGAAATTCAAATGTTGCAGTAGGTACTGTAATAGGATTTCACGAAGGAACGTATTCTGTTGATGAAAAGCTTGCAGAAGCTTCAAAAGCAATAGAAGATAATGCTGATGAATTGGATTTTGTTATTAATTACAATGCTTATCTTCAAGGGAATACAGAATTGGTAAAAGAAGAGTTTGTGAAATGTACCAAATTATCTTTGGAACATCATAAAATCGCTAAATGGATTATTGAAATTGCAGCTTTAACCGATGAACAGATTGCTGATCTTACCAAAGATATTTCCAACTGGGCAGAAGAAAACTTTTCTGACAATGATTTGTCTAAAATTTTCGTAAAATCTTCAACAGGATTCTATGAAACAACAGGTGGAAAGCCTAATGGAGCAACATTTGAGGGAGTAAAGATCATGCTTGACAACGCTGGGAAACTTCCTGTAAAGGCAGCCGGAGGAGTAAGAACTCCTGAAGATGCTGAGAAAATGATTAACATGGGGGTAAAGAGAATCGGAACCTCTTCAGCACTGGCACTCATTAAAAATGAATCTTCATCGGGATATTAAGACTGATATTGAAAACAAGAATAAAAAAACCATCAATCAAATTGATGGTTTTTTGTTTTATATCTGAGCTTGATATTCTTCGTAGAATTGTTGAGTTTCTTTAATTAAGATATTCATCTCTTCCATAGTGAAAACCTCCAGGAATTTTTTTCTAAAATCCTTGAAGTGAGGAATCCCTCTGAAATAGTTGCTGTAGTGTTGTCTCATTTCAACCAGTCCTAATCTTTCTCCTTTCCATTCTGCACTCCATTCAGCATGTTGACGTACTGCCAATAATCGGTCTGAAATAGTTGGAGCAGGTAAGTGTTCACCAGTATTAAAGAAATGCTTAATTTCATTAAATATCCAAGGATAACCGATAGCTGCACGACCAATCATAATACCGTCACATGCATACTTTTGTTTGTACTCTAATGCTTTTTCAGCAGAGTCTATATCCCCATTTCCAAAAATAGGAATCTCAATATTAGGATTTTGTTTAATTCTTGAAATATGCTCCCAATCTGCTTCACCCTTATACATTTGTGCACGGGTTCTGGCGTGTATGGTAAGAGCTTTGATTCCGGTTTCCTGCAAACGTTCTGCTACTTCATCAATGTTGATGGAAGTACTATCCCAGCCTAAGCGGGTTTTAACAGTTACAGGAAGATGGGTAGAGCTTACTACTGCTTTTGTAAGGCGAACCATAAGATCAATATCTTTCAAAACTCCTGCACCTGCTCCTTTGCAGACAACCTTTTTTACAGGGCATCCAAAGTTAATGTCAACCAAATCCGGATTTACCGTTTCTACAATTCTTGCAGACATGGCCATTGCTTCTTCATCACCACCAAAAATTTGTATACCAACTGGTCTTTCATAGTCGAAGATGTCGAGCTTTTTGCGGCTTTTGATAGCATCGCGAATTAAACCCTCAGAAGAAATAAATTCTGAATACATTAAATCTGCGCCGTGCATTTTACACAAACGTCTGAATGGAGGGTCACTTACATCTTCCATTGGAGCTAGCAAAAGCGGAAATTCCGGCAGTTCTATGTTGCCTATTTTTATCATGGTGCAAATTTACAAAATTCTAAATAGTGAAAAATATGATATTATCTATTAGTGTAAATGATGAAGATATGGATACAATGATAGTGAAATAGAAATAGAATTTCAATATAAAATAAATTGTAATAATTTGATAATGAGGTTTTTTAGAAACTCGCCTTTACCTGCATGCTTCCAATATGAATGGTTCTTTCTCCGGAATTTCTTCCCTCATAGTTAAAGTTTAATTGAATAAATGAGTTGATGGCTTGTTGAATGAATACACTCCAAACCTGATTCTTCCCAGGCTTTAAGCCATCAAGCATCTGGTTGCCGACAATACTGAAGTTATTTCCGCTAAAGTTATTGTTGATAAAAGAGAAATTTCCACGGATAGAAGTCTTTCTATACTCCCATTGAATGGTTCCTGTAACATCAAATGCCTTTAATATTTCTTCTCCATCTAATCGTTTCTTTTGGCGGTATGCAGAAGAAAGCTCAGTCTGAAGAGCATCTGTGAATTTATAAGTTGCTTTTGGTTTGGTTTCAAAATTATTTAAGCGATAATCCCTTGTCGCGAATAGCTGTGAAGAGTTTTTGATATCATGAACGGAATTTTCCCAATCTACCCTGAATTCCTTATTAAACCAATATCCTAAATTTAGGAAATGAGAGGTCTGTTCACGCTCTTCATTGCTGAAATTAGCATTGATGAGGTTATCGTTGGTGATGAATCTATAATTTCCATTCCAACCAGATTTATCCGTCGGATTGAATTGTACAGAGGCTAAAATGTTTTGATTTTTAAGAATCTGGTCACTATTTTTCTCAAATGGATTCAATACCAATACTTTATCCTTTTTATAGAATGAATTTTGAGAATTTAAAGAAATATTGAAATTCCAGCGTTTTAAAAATCCATTTTCCGAATTAAAAACAATAGCAGGGTTAACAAACAAAGCAAGCTGTATCTTGTTTTTATTAGACGGAATATATCTGACAGAGTTGGTATAAACTCTAATATATTGAGCCAAATCAGAATATTCAGCAATTTCAAATTCGTCAAGCTGCTGAATGCCGTCTCCATTGTAATCCGTCCATTTATAGACACCTTGTCCATCCGTTACTTTAATATATTGGAATTCTCTCTGTGCTTCCTGCCCGTTTCCAAGCTCATAGAAAGCCTGAAGTCG
Organism: Chryseobacterium oncorhynchi; assembly: GCF_002899895.1. GTDB lineage: Bacteria > Bacteroidota > Bacteroidia > Flavobacteriales > Weeksellaceae > Chryseobacterium > Chryseobacterium oncorhynchi. The sequence continues at coordinate 112,743 of NZ_PPEI02000004.1, read as the reverse complement.
CATACCGTTTCTGAAAAGTTGTTGGTTGTAAAGAATATTTCCTACCACAAAATCATTGTTTCTGGTAACATTAGCTTCTGCACTCTGATAAAAGAATTTTCTATAATGAATTAAGACATTTAAAGATGTTCTTTCTGTCTTGATAATTTGACTTTCTGCCATGATCCCCAAAATATTGTTCATATTTTGAAGCCTGTTATCACGTACAGAGTCATTATCTCTCATATATACTTTAGCAAGCAATTTGGTGCGGGTACTGTCACCAATTTTCTTCTGAACAAAAAGCTCTTTCCAACTGAAACTTGTGACATCCATAAGCTGAGTGTCATTGTATTTCTTCTCATTATGCTCCATGCTTCCACCAATTGCCCAGCTCCCTTTTTTGCCGGTAAATTCTGTAGATACTCCTCCACGAATGAACTTGGTATCCTGAAGAGTTGCAGTAGTATTCAGATAAGATAAATTTCCTTTTGTAAAGAATTTTCCTGTGATCCAACCAAAGTCCAGATCATTTTTAAGCCCTTTATAAGAATCTTGCTCATTCAAATAATTGACACGATAATTTAAAGTAGACTTATTGTTCCATTTGTTCAAGAAGCTGAATATAAATCTGTTCTGCGTCTTTTTGTTAAACTCCTGTACTAAGTTAAAATCTCTGGAGAATTCCACATCATTAATACGATCAAGGATATGAAACTGTTTGTCAATATATTGGTACTCAAAACTTGGAGTTCCTTTCCATGAGCTTTTTGCAAAGGTTTTATTTCCGAAGATACGCCATGCATACCCCATATTCTGATTAGAGTCCTTAGATGAGAATAAATTGACATCATAGTTACTCAAAGAGATATCGGCTCCGATTTTACCTTCATTCAATAAATATTCAGAATTAAGTGAGAACACTTGAGACTTCTGAGGGGACGGTAGCTTCCTTACAGCTCTGTAATCTCCTGCATTAGGTCCTGCATATTCAAAAACACGTCCGTTATTGGTAGTTTGTGACGTTTTATAATCTCCTTGATTGGGCCCAAAATAGGTGAAAGAAACTTGATAAAGTGTTTCATTAGGATCCGTGGAAAATTCATAAAAATTTCCGGCAGGACTTAAACGGTATAAAATCTTATTCACATCATACTCAGTCACAACCCCAGATGGTGCATACATCAGATTAGGATCATTCCCGGCATTAGCAAGGATCTGTTCATCTTCTTTTGATAAACTTAAGGAAAGAGGGGCATTTTTGTTATCATTCTCCATAAACCAGTTCAGCCCAACCTTGAATTTTTCCCTTTGATGCTCTAATTTCCCAGTAAATAAATACCTTGAATAATTTCTATTGGCATAGTTATAGGAAATGGTGATAAAATTCTGTTGAAAAATAGGACGGAAACTGGTAAAGGTAACTTCACCAGTGTTATAATTGATTACATAATCTTGGTTTTCACCACGTTTCATTAAGATTCCGTCAATGAAAACCTGTTCAGAACCGGAAATAAGAGTAATGAACTGTTCGCCATTTTTTCCGGTCAGACGATAAGGCCCCTGGTTTCCTTCAATACCCTGAAAACGGACTCTGTGAAACTCACTTCGAGCCACCCCTGCAGAAATATCTACAAACGTTTTGTTTTCCTTTCCAAATTCAGTCTGAAACTGAATACCCATACTTCTTCGCTGGTATTTAGCAAAATAGTTCTTAGATTCTACAAGATCCAAATGGCCGGCTCTAAGAATAGATTTATCCTTAATGTTAAGCTGCATATAGATCTTGTCAAATTCCTCCAAAGTTTGCGTATAACCATCTGCCTGAATAGGGAGATTATGATCCGAAATACTTGCTAAAATAGTGACATCTTTAGAAAGCCTTCCGGAAATCTGAAGGTCCATAGAACTTTGTACCGATTGCCCCTGATTATTACCAAACGTAATCCCACGGATAATAGACCCCTTAGAATTAAGTTCCCCTAAAAATCTTTTCTTGTCATTTTTAGCCAGTACAGCTTCATCAATAATAACTCGGTTATTGGTTCGTATAAAGTCTAAAGTATCTTTTGCGAAAATATCCTGCTCAAGCTTTGCTGTAAGGATACTGTCTCTTTTAATACTGTCTTCAGGAACGTTAGGATTTTTCCATGAGAATACCTGAGCACTTCCTGAAAATATGCCTAAGAAAAATAAAACAAGTAGGATAAAAAAATTCCGCAACTCCTGAAAAATAATTGGTAAAAGTAATTAAAAAATGTTAATGCTAAGATGCTTAGCATTATTAACAGAAAATTAATCCAATTATTGTGAATGCCTTAAAAATAGCTGTAATTTAGTGGTTCAAATTATTAATAATTAAATTTAAAAACCATGAAAAAACTTTATTCGTTATTTGCAACAGCTCTATGTGCAACCATAGCTTTTGCTCAAACTACTATTTTCAATGCAAACTTTGATGATTTAAACGGTACAGGAGGAAACGATAATGTCTGGACAGGTAATGTTGGAACAAACTCTTTAAATAATTATTCATCTGCCGGCTGGGCATTTTCCGGAGCAGGTGGTGCCGCACAATGTATCAAGGCTGGATCTTCCAATAGTGTAGGTACGGTGACAACTCCTACTTTAAGTGGACTTTCTGGAAATGCAACTTTAACTTTCAAAGCTGCTGGATACAGTTCTGATAATACGAGACTTACTGTTACCATTACAGGTGGTGGAACCATCAATGGAACGAATAGCTTCACTTTAGTAAATTCTTCATTTTCTGAATACTCAGTAAATATAGTAGGGGGTACATCAAGTACAAAATTAAAATTCTCAGCTGCCGCTACATCAAAACGATTCTTTATTGACGAAATTAAAGTTGTTACGGAGGGAGGTCTTGCTGTACATGATACAAAATTGTCTACAAAGACTTTTGTGAAAAATACTTTTGTAGATAAAGAAATTTATTTTGGAACCAAATCTGAGATTAAAATTTTTAATGTAAACGGACAAGTTATAAAAACTGCTTCTGTTCTTGAAAATGGATCTGTAAATGTAGAAAATCTACAAAGTGGGATTTATTTTGTGGCAGGAAATATTAATGGTAAAGCCGTTTTTGAGAGAATTATTAAAAGGTAATTTTAACAAATTGTTAAATCTATAACCCTATCGCTTTAAAGGAGCGTTTTATTTGTACTTTTACAACATAAATTTTAAAAAAAATTATTTTATGAAAAAGATCTTTACTATTTTAAGCATTACAGCTGTAGCTTTTATGGCAAATGCTCAACAAACAGTTGTTTTATCTGAGAATTTTGCTTCTTATACGGCTGGTGGAAATACAACTTCAACAGGAACTAACGCTCCTGATGCAACAGATGTTTACAATCCTGGAACTGCTACAAACCCTCTTCCTCCTGTAGCTAACTTTCCTGCTGGTGCAAAGGCATACAGTGCAGGTGGTATGGTAAAGTTGGGAACAGGTTCTGTTATTGGAACAATGACTTCAAAGTCTTTAGATTTATCTACTGATGGAGGAAATGTAGTAATCACTTTTGATATTAAGGGATGGACTGCTGCTTCAGGTACTATTGTTGTAAAAGTAACTAATTTAGCAAATCAGACTGTGGCGTATACTGCTGTAATGAGTGGAACTCCTGAGTCTAAAACAGTGACTTTCACAGGAGGACAGGCAAACTCAACAGTTACATTTGAAACTTTAAATACTTCTTATAGAGCTTATTTAGATAATGTTGTTATCAAAACAGTTGCTTCTGGATCTTTAGCTGTTTCAGATACTAACAAAGCGAAGACTGCAACTTTTGTTAAAAACACTCTGGTTAAAAACAATGGAATTACTTTCGGAGCTGATGCTAAGGATGTAAAAGTTTTCAATATGGCTGGACAAGTTGTGAAAACAGCTACTGTAAAGCAAAATGAAACTGTAAGCGTTTCTGAATTGGCTAAAGGAAACTATATCGTAACTGGTACAGTAAACAACCAATTAGTATCTCAAAAAATCTTAAAAGACTAATTAAGTTTTTAGATCAAAATACAGTCCGGCCATTTCAAAGAAATGGCCGGACTTTTTTATTATAATGAACTGATTATTTTGTTCACGAAAGTATACTTATCTATGGCGCTTTTTTTGTAAATTTCCCAATCAGGTGGTATTGTTTTTGATGTTTTTACCACAACTTACTTCTAAAATTATTATGATGAAAAAAATCTTTACTATTGTTGGATTACTATTGATGACAGCATCGGCAAATGCTCAGATTGTGATCAATGAAATCTATGGTGGCAATGCAGGTTCAGGAGCTATTTTAAAGAATAATTATATTGTTCTTAAAAATATAGGAACAACGTTGGTTTCCTTAACGGGTGCCAGTATACAATATGCCCCGGCAATAGGAGCTTTTACTCAATATCATACATTACCAGACTTGACTTTGGGACCTGAACAAACATATCTTATTCAGGAAGCTGAAATAGAGGGGGGAACAGAAAATTTACCAACACCCGATTTTATAGCAACTACCATTACTAATTTTGATGGAACTTCTAATAAAATTGCAGGAATCAGAATATCTAGCGTCTCCGGAAAGATTGCTTTAGCAGGAAATATTGTACAGGTTACAAATCCGGTTTCTTCTAATGTATTGGATTTTGTAGGTTATGGAGCAAACGCTGATCAATTCAAAGGGGATGGACCGGCTCCTTCTCCAACACCTACTGTAGCTATCAAAAGGAATTTAGAGAGCAATAGTGATAATATGATAGATTTTTCCCTTGAAGGTTCAGCTAAGTCAGGCTTTGTACAGAACCCATTTATAAAAGATGGCAGAATTGTCTTCGGAATGGAGGTAAAGGATGTGAAATTATATGACACATTTAGACAGGTTGTTAAAAAAGCTCCTACAAAATTTGCGTCATTTCTCGATATTACAGAGCTTCCCAAAGGAACTTATATTGTGACAGGAACAATTAATAATGCTCCTATTTCTCAAAAGATTATTAAAGATTAATTTTTAAATATATTTTGATAAAGAAAGAACAGCCTACGTGAGCTGTTCTTTTATTTTAATACCATCCTCTTCTTGCTGCGTTGATGATTGATCCAAGATTAAGAATCAAGGTATATCTGATTCGTTTTGCATAATCCTTGAATGATGGTTCGAACCCCAATGAAGATTGTATCGGGAAATAAACCTCAAGGAAATCCGGAATGATTCTTACCTTAACTCCGGTGTCCCATATGAACTTTGCAGGCATATCCTTATTTTTATATATTCCTGCATCAGCATAAACATGGAAGATTTTCCAAACACTGGAATCTACATTAGCAGAAGTGATCCATTGATTGACAGTACCGGGAATAAATGATTTGAACCCACCATCGGCTAGAATAAACTGTTGTGAAAGAAGTCCGCTGCTGGCACTTTCCCCCAGAAGATTATAGGAAAATGTATAGTTTGAAACCCTTGAAATTCCATAATCAAACAAGTTATTTCGAGTATCATTTCTTAGAAAATATCCGGCGAATAATCGAAGACTTAATTTTTGTTTAGGAGCAAATTCCCATCTGTAAAATCCTTCAGCAGTAATTTTATTGAAGTCTTCCATTCCCTGTGCACTCAGACTGAAACTTTTTTCATGAATCATCTGGTTGTCACTATATCCGTATCCTACGCTCCAAAGATTATATTTTTTGTAGTCATCATTGGCAATCATAAGAGGACTCAAATCTCTTTCAAAATAATTATATGAAAACCCGACACTTCTACTAACCGTACTTCTTGGATTTTTTCTAAAGTTGAAATTGGAAAATAAAGATCCTTTTCTATAAGCTAATCCATAATCATAGTGAAAATAAGAACCGGAAGCTCCAAATGTGAGGCTTCGGAAAATACTTTCAGCAGGTAGAAAAGAGTAGGAGACAGCTCCGGAACCTGTCAGTTTTCCAGTTCCTGTACTGTACATGGGTGTAAATGAGTACAGAAATTTTTGATCAAAAAATGATTGGTTCTTTAAATTAACTCCCAAAAGGAATTTATCATATGTATTGTTGAAACGAACCCTCGGGCTTATATAAATCTCATTGTACTCAGGATTTGGAATATCTTTTATAAGCTTAAGCTTAATCTTTTTTGTATTTGAAAATATTCCTTTTGCATACAGAAAGTTATCCCTATAGTTAGACTCAGGGAAAATATATCCGTTGTTTAAAGTGATTTTATAAATATTGTCTGACGCCGGAAGAGAAAAATCTTTAATTCTTTCGTTTTCTTTGTTTTCAATCCAATATTCTTTTTTTTCGCCCTCCTTGGTTTCTGTTTCCAGTTTTACAGGAATGGGAAGATCTGTATTTCGGGCTATTTTGATCTGAAGAGAATCGTTTTCTTTTTTAATGCGCTTCAACTTGAAATTAACCCTGTTTTTTTGTTTGAAAAAATCTGTAAGGTAATTTGTAGATTTATCTTTTTTAGACAATTCTTTCAAAAAGTCTTCCGGATTGATCTTCTTCCCTGAATTTTGTGAAATATAATTTTTCACAAGATCATTGAACGTGGAGTCGCCTATTTTATCAGCTGAATAATTGAACAGGCTTCCTGTCTCAAAACTGCTGATAGCCATATCATTAAAATTACTTAATACTGCAAAGTTTTCATCAATTTTCTGATCCAGATTTTGAAGCATGATGTATTGATAGGCCAGTCCATAGCGGTCCAGAAGCTTAACCTTTGAAGCATGAAATAATTTTAAAGGTTTGAGGCCAAATAACTTTGATTCGGGTAATGTACCTAAAAGTTTTGTGTCTTTATAGAATTTATTCAGGTATTGGATTTCAATATATGATTTTAAACCATTTTTAAACCAATGATCTTTCTGCTTATCTGCAATAATATTCTCGTCAAGAATTTTTTTGGTAATGATTCCAAAATAATCAAGATCGGTTTTTTCTGCATCAGTAAATAACTGAAATCTGAATTTCCAGAAAGTAATGTCATTATTCCCAAAAAAATCTTCCTTGGCTCTAAATTTATCCGAAATGAATATGCTTTCCGGGAGAAAACCTAGTTTTTCTTTCAGAAATTTTAAATGAAGTGGTAAGTAAAACTCAAGGTTTTGCTTCTCTTCAGGTTTAAGATTATAACCAAATTTAACTAAAGTATTACTACCATCAACGCTGGTTGTTATAGAAGGGTATGCAGTTTGAGAAATTAAGAACTCAGGATCAGAATCCAGATAGCCCTTAAAAGAATTCATTTGGACCTGAGGTAGGTTTCCTTCAATGAAATTATTGACCGGAATATCAAAATTTACAGTCCAAAAAGTATTGAAGCTTACTGGCTCCTCAATGTCATGGTAATTATTTTGAGAAATATTGTCCGGATCAAAATGATCCGGAACAATAAAGAAATATTTTAATGCAGTGTTTTGAGAAGATGTTCCGTATCCCGTAAATTTTTTATCGGGTAGCAACATCTTGTATTGAAGCTGCAGGGTAATGCTCTCGCCAGGTTTTAATGCTTTATTCAGAGGAAGAAAAAGATTTTCATCTGAAATGGTATTGATGGGGATCTCCTGATTTTCCGAATTTTTAATATTTAGCTCCAGAAGTTTTCCCAATTCATCATTCTTAGCAAAATGCAAATCATTGTTTCTGTCTTCCAGTTTTCTGTAGACTAAAGATGTTCCGCGCTTGTTGTAGGCAGAAACCCAATTCAGAAGTTTTACTGTTTGCAGGTCTTTGTCGGAATGATTGTAATAAACAATTTCCTGATTGACTTCCAAAGATTTCCTGTCAGGAGACAATTTAGCCTCAATATAAATACTGTCTTTCTGTGCAGAAACCTGTATAACTCCCCAAAACAAAATAAGGCAAATGCTAATCTTTTTCAAATATCCGTGATAAAGCTCAAATATAACTTATTTTGTATATACTTTATAAGATTTTAACCCTGAATTGCTTTTTTTTCCAAAGAATTAATATAAGCGTTCCAACCCTCAGTTTTATACGTAACAGCAGATGCTTCCGGATTATCAGACTTGTAGATTCCTCTTCCTACAATAATAAAATCTGTATGCAGAGTTTTGAAAACGTGTTCCGGTGTATTATATTGCTGTCCTTTTCCATCTCCTGAGTCTGCAAGATTTACTCCTGGCGTGAATAATAACAGTTCTTCCGGAATTTTATTCTGTGAAACTCCTCCAATTACATTAGGGTGAGATAGAGCAACTTTTAATGCTTCTTCACGATAGCTGGCAGTCGTTAAAGTTCCTTTAGATGACATCCCTACAATAGCAACTACACCCACATTATTGAAGCAGTCTAAAGACTCGAATCCTCCGATAACCTGAGAAGTTACAAAATCAGCCCAGTTTGTAATCTTAAAGACTCCGCTTGTAAACTGTAATTCCTGAGTATTTCCGATGTCTGCAAATTTTCGGTCTTCCATTAATAAGAATTGGTGTCTTGCAGCAATTTCCTTTAAAGGTGTGATCGTTTTTTCGTATTCAAAATCCGAAATAATATCAATATGCGTTTTTAAAGCAACAATATGAGGCCCTACTTTTTCAGCAAAATTAAGTAGCTCTTGAGTCGTGGTTACATCTGCAGAAGCAATAAGGTTTGATTTTTTAGCTAAAGCAGTTTCCAGTAATTTTTTTGAAACAGAATGTTGTGCATTTTGAAGTTTTTGTTCGTAAGAAGATCGGGTTTCTTCTTCAAACTGAATGTGGTTTCCTTGTAGGAAGTCCTGGATTCTTTTTACTTCTTCATCAGACAGTTCACCAGTTTGCTGAAGAATGTCACATACTTCCGAAATATTGAAAAGAGTGTGTACTCTATATCCTTTGCTTTCTAACAGCTGTTTTCCACCTTGCTCTCTGTCCAGCACCACCACAATGTCAGAAACTTTAAGATCTTCCTGTTCTATTTCGGGAATAGTCTCTAACAAAGATTTTCCTGAAGTAATCACATCTTCTACCAAAAGACAGTTTTGTCCTTTCTGATAAATTCCCTCGATTAATTTTTTTGTACCATAGCTTTTCGCTTCTTTTCTTTTAATAATTAATGGAATATAGCTTTCCAGTGACATTGCAGTAGCCATAGGAAGGGCAGCATAAGGAACTCCACATATTAAATCAAAATTATCCAATGGAAGCATTTCCAGTAAATAATTAGCAAGATTTTTCAAGATTTTAGGATCTGAAGCTAAAGGTCTCAAGTCTACATAAAACGGACTTTCAATACCGCTTTTCAAGGTAAACCTTCCAAATTTAATGATACCTAGCTTGTAGCACTCTAAGAAGAATTCTTTTTTACTTTCCATTATTTTTTATTAGATATTGCAAATTTAAGGATTTGAAATAAGGCTCAAAAATTTATCGCTCATTTGATAAATAAAAAACCATCCTGTAACTTACAGAATGGTTTGAAAAATATAATAAACTATTGTTTTACGATTTCAGCATCAATGACTTGGGTTCCCCTATATCTTTGTTCAGCTTCCCAAAGTAAAAATTTGTCAACCTCTTTAATGAGTTTTGGAATGGTAAGTGACAACACGGCCAAATCATCCATTACTCCAAGTACCGGTATGGCAAATTCAGGAAGAAGGTCAATAGGAGAGATGACATACAGAATTCCTAACAGAGGAAGAATAATGTCAATGGATTTTATTGGATAAACTCCTTTTCTCCATAATTTTACCATTCTGAAAATATCAGGGATCTTTTTTACAAAGCCCTTGTGACTGATAGCTTCTTTTGCAAGATTTAATTTTGAATATTTCATTTTGTGTTTGGATTTAAATAAATTTTTCAACGCTATAAATTTCACAAATCTTGTACCAACTAATTATAAAATTTAGTTAAAAAATTATTTTATGATATTGTCAATGAATTGATGCACAGACTCTGTGTCCCAATCTTTGGATGCATCTTCTTTAATAAGGATTCTCCCGCTCTTATCCAAAAGGAAAGTGGTAGGGAATACTTTAGGAAGAATTTTCTCAGAAATAGGGCTTTGGGCAATGTATACGGGAACTGTATAATTATTTTCCTTTAAAAATTTTCTTACATCTTCCTCCTTATCATTCATAGCGATAAGAACAAAGTCTACATTTCCTTTTCTGGAATCATACAGTTTCTGAATGGAAGGCCATTCTTTTCTACACGGCGGACACCACGTTCCCCAGAAGTTCAGAAAGACTGCCTTATCTTTAAAGTTTTTAAGATTCGTGCTTGGTGCGTTGATTCCCTTAAGGTCAACATCGTAGTCCTCTTCACCCACATGCACTGCATTTTCAATGGTAGCAATAGGAAAGAACTGATTTTTCAGAAAATCCTTTACTCCCGGTACAAAAGCAATGATACCGACGATGACAATTAATACAATAAAAATGATACTCTTTTTCATAAGTCGTTTTTATAGCAGATCCAAGATTTCCTGAACGGCATCTTTTCCTCTGTTTTTGGCATAATATATCTGCAGATCGTTATAGAAAGTCTCTTTTGGATACCTTTCCGGATCAGCTTTGTATTTCATGAGTAATTCATATCCATACTTCGGACGAGGTCCCCAAGAATTTTTTACATTAAAATCCTTATCCAGTATAAGAACCTTAGGAATGGATTCCGTTCCATTGGTCAAAAACTGGTTGATTAAGCTTTTATCACTATCCCTTAGAAACACTCTGATTTCATTATGTCCTTCAAAGAATTTGAATAAAGCGGGAACTGTTGCACTGGCATCACCACACCAAGCTTCGGAAATAACTAAAATTTTTCCGTCAAAGTTCTTGGCTGTCAATTCCTTTAGCTGTTCTTCATCTGGGACATACTTTTTTACAGTTCTGTCCATTCTCTGAAGCCCAAGCTCATAGTATTGTTTATATTCAAGCTCCTGTTCGTTAGCAGGATTCTCTAATCTTTTGTTTGCTATTTGAAGATACTCTTCAAAAGAAATTCCTTGATCCCAGTAATTTTTCATTACCAAAAATATTTATATTAAAAATTATTGATGTTTCTTGTTTTATTGATCAAAAATAGATCTGCCAATACAAATGCAGCAAGACTTTCCACTACAGGAACAGCTCTCGGTACTACACATGGATCATGACGTCCCTTACCTTCTACAATAACAGGATTTCCATCCTTATCTATACTGTCCTGAGGTCTCAAAATAGTGGCTACAGGTTTGAAGGCTACACGGAAGTAGATATCCATTCCATTGGAAATACCTCCCTGAATACCTCCTGACAAGTTAGATTTTGTGGAAAAATCAGTATTGAAAGCATCATTATGCTCTTTTCCTGTCATTTTTGCTCCACAGAACCCGCTTCCATATTCAAAACCTTTGCAGGCATTGATATTCAGCATTGCTTTCGCTAGCTCTGCCTGAAGCTTTGAAAATATAGGTTCACCTATTCCTACAGGAACATTTTTGATGACACACGTAATAGTTCCACCAATGGTATTGCCTTCTTTTTTGATTTCCTTGATTCTGGAAATCATTTTTTCTGCCGTTTCAGCATCCGGACAACGTACATCATTGCTTTCCGTTTTGGAAAAATCTAAAGCCTGGTATGGTTTTTCGCAGAAAATATCACCTACGGAAGAAACGTAAGCGTTGATTTCAATCTCCGGTAAAAGTTGTTTGGCAAGAGCTCCTGCCACAACCCAGTTCATGGTTTCTCTTGCAGAAGATTTTCCGCCTCCGCGGTGATCCCTAAAACCAAATTTTTGGTCATACGTAAAATCAGCATGGCTCGGACGATATGCTCCTGCAATATGGTCGTAATCCTTTGATTTCTGATTTTCGTTTTCAATGATAAAACCAATGGGTGTACCTGTTGTTTTTCCGTCAAAGATCCCTGAAAGAAACTTTACAGTGTCACTTTCTTTTCTTTGAGTAACAATAGCAGACTGGCCGGGTTTTCTTCGTCCCAGTTCATATTGAACCTTATCGAGATCTACCGTTAAACCTGCCGGAAAATTATTGATGATACCGCCGTAAGCCACTCCGTGACTTTCTCCAAATGTTGTAAGACTAAGAAGATTACCTAATGAATTGAACATGATACAAAATTACCTTTTTTTCTTCAGATAATAAAGTTTCTGGATTTGTTCTATTTATCAACGTTTTCGATATTATTGATCACGGTTGTAGCTTCCTTTTTTTCCTCGGGAGTCATCTTTTTCCAGATAAATCCCTTTCTCATGTCGTTTTTGTTAATAAGCTGAGGGAAAATTCGAGCTTTTACATCATCAAAAATGTAGCTGCTAGAGATGGCTGGAAGTGGAGTGTCAAAATTATAGGAGTAATTTTTAGAAACATTGAAATTTAAATTTCCCACTTTAAAAGTATTGAATTGATGATATTGGTAAGTTGACGGCTGATAAAGTTGTTCTTTTTTGAATCCTGCCATAAAGCTTCCCAAGCGAAAACTTGGAATAGATTGTTGAATAAAACTAGGAAAGGACAATATTGAAATAAAAAACAGACTGAGCCCAGAAAAAACAACCAAAGATTTTCTTTTATCAAAATATTCATAAAATAATACAAGGAATATGACAAAGAAAACATCGATGAAAAATCTGTACTGTGCTGAAAAAGCAAGAACGAGTATACTTTTTATCAACAGGGAAATACAGATCAGAGTGATTAGTTTCTTTTTCTTCATCCATGTAAATGCTGAAAAAATAAGTAGGCTCAAAATGAAAAAAATATTAATCATTGATTTGATGCCTTTCAGAAAGAACCAGTTTTTAATATGATCAAATGTTGAAAACCTTTGAATTTCTTCGTATGAATACTGCATGTCATAGGTTTTCATAATGGCATATTGTGAGGAAGTTTTCAAAACTTCAGGATTGGGCTTCCAACTAAAACCTAAGTCAATTATTGATACTGGAAATATGGGATAACCAAATGTCCAGATATTTTTAATAAAGAATAAAAGTAAGATTAGACCTCCAAAAAATAATTTTTTGAAGTTTGATTTTAAAATAATAATACTATTCAGGAAAACCAATATTGGCAGCCAGATCATGGTAGGTTTTATGACAAAAACAAAAACAGAAAAAGCAAAAAGGAGAGAAGTGTTTTTATTTCCGGATATCATTTCATTTAAAACAATCAAAGAAAATATAATGACGGGAAGATCAGGGCTTGGTGACTGCGAGAATAATAATAAAATAGGGAGAAAGCATAGCTGGATCCAGCTTTTTCGCTCAATACTATAAAGGGTATAAACGATCAGTAGTATGGAGTTTAATCTTAAAAAAGGATCTGAGAAATTTGAAAAGCCAGCCTGGAAAATATGCCATACAGACATCTGTCCCAAGGTGAAGTCCAGATTAGAAATTCCTTTTATCAATCCATATTCTGTAAGCCATTTGATTGTTGGAACATAGTATCCGAAATGATCTAATATATAAGGATGGTATGATCCGGATAATAGAATGATGACAGAAACAATTATGCCTAAAGTAATCTCTTCTCTTGTCAACTGATAAAACTCCTGATAAAGTTTTTCTTTAAAAAAATAGAGTAAGCCTAATAGAACAGTTACAGTTTCTACATAAATATTTAAAGGGCAGAAAAATGAAGTGATAGTCCATGTAAGGCTTATCCCCATTATTCCCAAAAGAATTTTACCCGAGACCCCCTGAAATAAAATTCCGAATGCTTTCTCCATAATCTTACCCAGTCCCATTAAGACCGGAATAATAAAAATTGAAGAGAACAGGATTAGTATCATAAAAAAAGATTGCCTAAAAATAAGCAATCTTTATATGTTATTGTGAAAAAAATTATCTACGTGGTTGTACTCTTCCGTCTTTTCTATCTTGTGATCTACCAATTGTATATCCGGTAGCTCCACCTACTACGCCTCCGATTACAGCGCCAAGACCTCTGTTTTTCTTAGCAATGATGGCACCGGCAGCTGCACCACCTACAGTACCAATGATGGTTCCTTTAGCAGCTTTACTCATCCCTTTTTTCTTGGTAGTTCCTTGTGATGTTCCGTTTCCGTTATCTGCGTAACCTCCATTGCTTCCACCTCCAGAATTGGAATTAGAACTTCTGTCTCGGTATACAGTTCTGGTTTCTCTTATCACCTTTGGTTTCGAATTATTATCAGCAGTAGCCTTAGCTTTCTTGCTTTCAGAGATGCTGTCTGACTTTTTTTGAGCTTCATATACGAGCTTTTCTTTCTCAATGGCAAGTTTTTGCTTTTCTATTTCAAGCTGTCTGGCCTGGAATTCAAGCTTTTGTACTTCCAGTGATTTTTCAGCAACTGTGTCATCTTTCTTACAGGCCGCCAATAAAAAGACGGATAAGAAACCTGTTAATACTATCTTTTTCATAATTCAAATTTTAATAAGCTTAAGCCAAAACGACTCTAGATCTATTTTATTTTCAATTATGAAGCCAAGTTTCAGTTAAAAAACGTTAAAGTTGGTATTGGTACTATTCATAACCTTTAATTCCTGACAAATTTCATGTGAAATTGGAGGTTTGTTGAAAATTTAGGCATAGAGTTTGTCAATATGTTTTCAGTTTTCGAATTTGAAAATTAATCTTCTAAACGAGATTCATCATAGTTCCCTGGTATTTCCGGGGAATTTTTTTTGTTATAAGTAATTGTAAAATATAGTTAATCATTAGTTCTTGTTGAATTCATTTACGTTGTCTATTTTTGAATATCAAATTACTTTAAATATGAAAAAATCAATTTTTACAGTTGCAGCTGTTGTAGGATTACTGGCTGTTACTACTTCTTTTTCTTCTACGGATGTTATTGAAGTTCAAACTAAAGTTCGTTCAGAAGTATCTCATAAAGATGCAAAAACTCAGACTTTTAAAATTCGTTATGGTCTTCTTTCAAAGAGTGGAACAAAAATTCTTTCAGGTTCAGGATTTGACTTGGGAGGTTTTATTGCAGAAAATACGGCGACTGGGGAAACGTACTATAGTAATAATGGATATAATACAGTACTTCCACAGTATTCTGAGGAGGATCTTCCGGCAGGAACGTATGCTTTTTCAGGAATTCAGGGCCAGGGAGGCTGGGTAGGTTATGGAACGGTAGTTGCTACAGTTTCTGAAGCGAATGTAGATGCGGATGGATACATTACGATATATGTTCCAATTACGTGGGAAGAATAACTTTGTGAAAAACAAAATATTTATCTAAATTTACCAATCCTCGAAATGAGGATTTTTTTAATCATTATAAAGTTATAGATAATTACTTGCCTTGAGATTTAAATTCTTCTATGAAAAAAAATAGGGTGGGTATCATACAATATTCTGTTTAGATTTATCTAAATAGATTTTTTTCATCATTTGTGTTTTTTAGGCCTCCTGAATGGGAGGTCTTTTGCTTTTTAGTTTAAAGTAAAAAGCATTTTGCTCTTCAAAAGATATATTTAAGTCCAATTTTGCTTTGTGAATTATTTTTTTAATTCATGAATTATATAAATTTCATATTTTTTTTAATTATTAATTATTTATTAAATTTTATTCTGTTGTGTGTTTTTTAATTTTATATAATTAAATGTTTTAATAAAATTATTATAATGTATGTTAATAAGGTTGTAAAAGTAAAAAATAGAGTAAGTAGGGTTGGGGAATAAAATGCATTTTTTTTTCAAAATTTGTAATTCTTGGCACGATTTTTCAATATACAAACGCAACTCATGTTTAATTTGAGTTTTCATGGTTATTAGTTTTTATCCTCGGAATTTCCGAGGATTTTTTTTGTTTCTATATGTTAAGTTGAAGATTGGTGGGGTTCTGAAAATAATTACAGTTGATTACTAATAATACTCTTGAGTATTTAAGTTTTTCTTGGTAATGCTATATTTTATTTTTCTAACAAAGATATGCTGGCCTTATGTAAATGTGTTGAAAAGTAATGAGTTTTCCTAATGATGAAAAAGGATTTAAAGCCACTTCATTTTATAAATTAATCTTGTATTTTAAATTTAAAATGGGATATTAAGAAACAAAAAAACCTCTAAATAAAATTTAGAGGTTTTGAAGAGGTACCTAGCGGATTCGAACCGCTGTAGATGGTGTTGCAGACCACTGCCTAGCCGCTCGGCCAAAGTACCATGTTTTACCATTTTTGAGGTGTGCAAATATAGCAAAATTTCTTTATGAACAAAAGTTTTCATGCAATTTCTTTCTTTCCTAGACTGTCAATTTCGCTTTTTGATTGATTTTCAGTAATATAATTTTTAACATTAATTACCCTTGTATAGCTCCAGCTGTCGTGCCATCCGTTTACTCCAAGAAATGATATTCCATCAAAAGGAACAATTCTGGAAAGACTTCTGTAAATAATTTGTTGAGTAGTTGGTTTGGTACCATCTGTACTGATTACTTTAGTTCCTGTAATATATTTTGAGACAGTTCTCCCATCTAAATAGTTTTCCATTAGAAAATAATAAAGACAATAGTTGAAATTTCCAATAAGAAAACTCCATAAAATATGGCCATTACTATAGAAGTAGAAAAACTCAATTGAAGTTATTTTATAAAGGAAATTGAAAATAATAGAGATCAGATAATTCACAATATATATGACCGTAAGATCTATGAAATTATTGGCAAGCCTAATCCATAATGAAGCTTTATTATATTCAACAACATTTAGAATTCTTTTCATGGTTGGTTATTAGTTTTTTCTAGGTTGAATTTTATTTACTATTTTAAAATCCGTTGACCAGTAATTTTAGGGTAGCATTGGTATCAATCACAGCTGTAATCCCCGTACTGTTGAGAAGAATTTTACTTGGCTTCAGGTTAAATACTTTTCCACTCATCTTTAAGCCCTTATAATATTCTTTATTAAAGGCGTCTTCAATACTTTTTCTGGATGTTTCTTCCAATTCCTGAGTTGGGATTCCGTATTCTTCTTCAATCATTTTTACAATTTTTCCCTGAAATAGGAGAGAAGCTGTTTTTTGAAGAATATTCATGGTTTTTAATTTGAACTTGGTGTCAGACAAAACAATTTTTCTTTTGGTTTCGTCATACACCGGAATTCCTGAAATAACAGCAGTTCCTTTAATATATCCATCAGTCTGAGCCTCAATGACAACCCTGTTATCTAGACCATATACTCTAATATCTGTTACTTTTACCTTTGAATCTCTGATATCAAATTCCTTGTTTAAGAAAGTCTTTCTGGCCATGTTGCTGGCTTCTGTAAAGGGAATATTCGCGGTGGTTTGTAAAAGAAACTTATCTGCAACGGTAGGAGAGAAGTTAAAGTTGGTAGCCGAGGCCACGGATGGAGAAGCCACGGGTTTGTTTCCTGTGAAAGTTTCAGAGTAAATGTCAATACCAAGAGTTGCATTGATCTGGTTTCCGTAAAATTTCAAAGGAGTAATATTAACTCCAACCGGACTTATCTTCAACCATGTGTTGTATTCCTCAGAAATATTAAATGGCTGCAAGAAAGTATTCCATGCCATCACGGCATATTGCTGGAAGTTCAGTTGAGTAGCCATCTGCTGATCAATAGTTTTACAGAATTTCTCCTGTTGTTCCTTAAGGCTTTTTTCAACAATTGGAGTAATTGGTATTTGTATTCTACCATAATCTAATACAGGTTTTGTTACCCATCTGAAGCCATTCGGTCTTGTAGAGGTTGTAATGGTCCAGTTATTTTTAAAAGTAACGGTGGTATTAAAGGACATTACTGTTTCAAAGGTGGTATTCTGGTAGCTGTAAACGCCTAATGTTCCAATACCTTTTTCTGCCCATATTTTTAGGGGAACTTCAATCAACAGGTTTTGGGTAGTCCCTCCTACCAAACGGATAGGTCTGGTTTTCCAAACTTTTACCTTAAACTGGTCGTTATTGTTATCGGTATAAGAATCATCCTGATATACCAGATCCTTTACAGAGGCATTAATCATGTTACTCAGCTCCGAAAGAGGAATAGTTACCGGCATGGTAATGCTGGACTTGATCTTTGGAAAGTTATAATTTGCCAATTGATTATCTACACCAGATTGTCCAAAAGCATTGATGAATGCTACTAAGAATAATATTTTAACAAGTTTCAATTTTGTATTTTTTTATAAAACGAAAATAAGAATTTTAATTTTCCGGCTTAAAGCTTTTTTCCAGTTCAATACTGGCTCCTTTCATTTCTCCCTGCATTGGGGGAGCAGTTTTGGTTATTTTTAACTTAATATAATCGATTTGTGGAAAACGTGCATGAATTGTTGAAATAATTCTTCCGGCTACATGCTCCAAAAGTTGAGACTTTATTTTCATTTCATGATGGATAATGTCATTAAGGTCTGCATAACTTATGGTATCGTTCAGGTCATCAGATCCGGCGGCTTTCCACAAATCGGTATGAAGCTCTGCATTTAAAATATAATACGTTCCAATAATGTTTTCCTCAGGTAACACTCCGTGGTAGGCATATATTTTTACATCTTCAAGATATATTTTGCTCATTGCATTTAATTTTTATCAAGCAAAAATCGTCTTAATTCTTCAAAATCTGAGTTTATTTCTACAGTTTTTTTCTCCTTTTTCATCAGGTCATTCAAAGATTCTGGAATTTCAATTTTTACTTTGATCGCTTTTTCCACAGCATCAGGGAATTTTACAGGATGAGCTGTTCCTAAAATGAATCCCTTTTTCCCTGGATTTTCACTCAGATATTGCTCCATGGATGCAAATGCTACTGCGCTATGAGGCTCGAGAATGTATTTATATTTTTTATGAACTTCTGTAATAGTATTCATAGTTTCTTCATCATTTACAGAATAGCCGGATATTTTATTTTTTAATGAGCCAAAGTTCTGTCCAAAAAGTTCCATGATCCTTACAAAGTTGCTGGGATCTCCTACATCCATTGCATTAGATAAAGTAGCCAAAGCTTTTTTAGGCTTAAAATTCTGAGTTTTTAAATATTCAGGAACTACATCATTGGCATTACACGCTGCAATAAAATGTTCTGCAGGAAGTCCTCGAAGATGAGCGAGAAGTCCTGCACATATATTTCCGAAATTTCCACTGGGAACACAAATTACCGGAGCTTCTTTTTCTGATTTTTGCCATTGTTTTAAAGCTAATAAATAATATATCTGCTGTGGAAGCCATCTTGCAATATTAATAGAGTTGGCGGAGGTCAGAAATAATTTTTTATTGATTTCCTCATTAGTGAAAGTTTGTTTTACCAATCCTTGACAATCATCGAAGCTTCCGTTCACTTCCAAGGCAAAAATATTTTCACCCAATGCCGTAAGTTGTTTTTCCTGAACCGGACTTACCCTGTTTTTAGGATAAAGAATAACAACATCAATGTCTGGAAGACCGTAAAATCCATGGGCAACAGCTCCGCCCGTATCTCCAGAGGTAGCAACAAGAACTGTCACTTTTCTATCTTGATCTTTCAAAAAATAGGATAGGCAACGGCTCATAAATCTGGCTCCGATATCCTTGAATGCCAAGGTAGGTCCATGAAAAAGCTCAAGAATTGAAATTCTGTCACTGATCTTTTGTAAAGGAATCTCAAAGCTGATCGTTTCGGCGATGATTTCCCGTAGTATTTCTGAGGGAATTTCATCTCCAATAAAATCTTTCATGCATCGGTAGGCAATTTCCTCATCAGAATATTGATGAAGATTTTGAATAAACTCTTTTTCAAATTGCGGAATACTTTCCGGAAAAAATAATCCTTTGTCTTTTCCCTGGCCTTTTATTGTTGCTGTCCTGAAATCAACTTTTTCCTGACTGTCTTTTAGATTATAATATTTCATTTGTTTTTTTTAATGTTGTTTTGATTCTTCAATGATTTCAATCCCACCTGGATTTATTTTTGAAACATATACAAAGCTTTCAATATTGATTTCGTCATAAACAGACTTCATCTGGAATGCAATTTTTTCTGCAGTTTCCTTTTCTTCAGCCAACATGAAAATTGAAGGACCAGATCCGGAAATTCCTCCACCCAATGCACCAAGTTGAAGACTTGTCATTTTAATTTCATCAAATTTTGGAATTAAAATACTTCGTATAGGTTCTATGATAACATCATTAAGGCTCCTGCCAATCAATGGGAAATCATTTTTTTGAATACCTGCAACCAGTCCTGCAATATTTCCCCATTGTTCAATGGCGCTTTTTAGAGAGATATTTTTCTTCAGAATCTGTCTTGAATCTGAAGTTTTTACTTCAACTTGAGGATGTACAGCGGCTACAAACAAATCGGGTGCATTCAATGGGATAATATCAATAGGATTGGTTGATTTTACCAATGTGATGCCTCCATAAATGCAAGGCGCAATATTGTCTGCATGACGAACTCCGGAAGCCAGTTCTTCCCCAAACATAGCGAAATGAATAATTTCATCTTTGGAAAATATATTTCCTAATAAAATACTAGCACCCAATGCGGCTCCGGCAGCACTCGCTGCACTGGAGCCAAGCCCACTTCCTGGTTTTATATGTTTATGGATCACGACCTCAAAACCTTGGGTTAAGTTCAAATGTTCCTGAATTTTCAGAAGGACTATTCCTGCTACATTTTTAGAAGGTTCCTCAGGAAGTTTAAACTGATCCTTATGTTTAATGATGATTTCCGGAGTTTCCAGTAACGTAATCTCCATTTCGTCATAAGGTTCATGTATAGCCATTCCCAGAATATCAAATCCACATACCATATTGGCTACTGTAGCCGGAATTTTTAATTTTATTTTTTTCATTTTCTATGTTTTTAAATTGAACGTATAATGTCTGCAAAAATTCCACTTGCCGTTACCTCGGCACCGGCACCGGCTCCTTTTATGACTAATGGTTGTTCAGAATATCTTAAAGTTTTAAAAATAACAATGTTGTCTTTTCCATAGAGATGAAAAAGATCGCTTTCTGGTGCAACATGCTGTAAACCTACTTTTGCTTTACCCTCCTTGAATTTGGCAACATACTTTAATATTTTACCCTCTTTTTTAGCATCTGCAAGCAATGCTTTGAAATGCTGTTCGTATTCTGAAAGTTTTTCATAGAAATGTTCTACACTTCCCTGCATACATGCTTCAGGAAGAAACCCTGTATTTTCAATTTCTTCCAATTGAAGTGGATAACCAGCTTCTCTGGCGAGGATTAAAGTTTTACGGGCCACATCTGTCCCCGATAAATCCAGTCTTGGGTCTGGTTCTGTATATCCTTCTTCTTGAGCTTGTGCTACCACTTCAGAAAATGTTCTGCTTCCATCATAGTTATTGAATACAAAATTTAATGTTCCACTTAGTACAGCTTCAATGGAAGTTATTTTATCACCACTTTTAATCAGGTCATTAATGGTGCCTATTACCGGAAGTCCTGCGCCTACATTGGTTTCAAAATAGAATTTGCAATTATGATTTCGGGCTGTATTTTTTAGAGCTTTATATTTTTCAAAATCTGATGAGGCTGCAATTTTGTTACAGGCTACAATATTGATACTTCTTTTTAGCAATCTTTCATACACTTCCGGAACGTCAGAACTTGCTGTAATATCTACAAAAACAGAATTTCTCAAGTTTCGGGAGATGATCTCTGCAGCAAAATCTTGTGGTGAAGATTCTATTCCTGATTCGCTCCAGTTGAGGTATTCCTCTTCTGAAATTCCTTTATCTGAAAAGATCATTTTACGGCTGTTGGATAATCCTGCAATTCTTAGATTAATTAAGGAATTTTCTCTCAGATATTGATTTTGTTTATAGATCTGCTGAATCAGTTTTGATCCTACATTACCGGTTCCACAAATGTAAAGGTGAATTTGTTTTATTTCAGATTCAAAAAATTCTTCATGAAGAACATTCACTGCTTTTTTTGTGTCTTTTTCTGAGATTACAACGCTGATGTTTCTTTCTGAGGAACCTTGGGCAATTGTTCTTATATTGATTCCGTTGTTTCCCAGACATCCGAACATTTTTGCACTCACCCCACTTTTACTTTTCATGTTTTCACCTACTATGGCAACAATGGAAAGTCCAATCTCAATTTTGACTGGGTCAATTCTCTTTAAGCTAATATCATCTGCAAATGAGGAATTGATGGCGCTTTCAGCAATAGATTTATCTTTTTCATGAATAGCAAGAGTAATGGAATGTTCCGATGAACCTTGCGTAATAAGAATGATATTGATTTTCTCCTGACTAAGACATTGAAATAATTTTGCTGAAATACCGGGAATACCAACCATTCCGCTGCCTTCCAAAGTAAGGAGGGCTATATTACTCATATTTGAAACCCCAACAGCTACCTGTTGTTTTTCGTTCTCCAGAGTTTCAAGATTGTGAGAAACCAAGGTTCCTTTGGCATTCGGATCAAAAGTGTTTTTGATTTTCAGGTCAATATTTTTCACCATCACAGGTTGAATGGATGGTGGATAAAGAACTTTTGCCCCAAAATGGGAAAGTTCCATTGCTTCATGATAGGATATTTCCGAAATGGGTTTTGCATTGGAAGCCAGACGCGGATCGGCAGTCATCATACCACTTACATCTGTCCAGATCTGAAGTTCTTCGGCATGAACAGCAGCGGCAATAAGGGAAGCTGTATAATCTGAGCCTCCTCGTCCTAATGTTGTAGCATTGTTTTTATCATCATGGGCTATGAAACCGGGGCCTATGATGATTTGGTTTGGATGATCATTAAGATAATTCTTAATGTTATTTTCTGTAATTTCAGAATTAACTTTTGCATTGGTAAAATTACTGTCAGTTCTGATGAGATCAGCAGAATTCATCCAGACACAGTCTAGTTGCTGATATTGTAGTCTTGCAGCAATGATATGAGAAGATAGAAATTCCCCATATGATGCAATTTTATCCTTGATTCTGTCCGTAAGTTCACCCAAAACAAAAATTCCGTTATATAGGTCTTCTATATCATTGAAATGTTTTTTAACGAAGCTTAACCATGAGCTTTGATCTAAAATAGGGATAAGATCTTTGACTAAGGTTAAATGTTTTTCTTCAAGGTTGTTTACAATTTGTAAATAGCTTTCATCCTTGACAGAAGCATATTCTGCTGCTTTAATCAGCTTGTCTGTAACGCCGTGTAGTGCAGATACTATAACGATGATCCTGTCTTGCAAGGATTCTTTTTTTATTATGTTTTCTACCAGAAGTATATTCTGAGAATTGGCGACTGATGTACCACCGAATTTTAAAATTTTCATCAATTATTTATTTGAGGTTAGAGAAAGTAGAAAGGTTACTCTTTAAAAAAAGAGTACAGGTCCCGAAAATAATATGTGAAAATTTACCCCTTTATGGGGTAGTCGTTGTAGTTGTGAATGTAGAAACAGAAGATATGCCTGAAATAGGTAATTTCAGGGCAGAAATATCAGATATGTTTCTTAAAAAATTCATTGTAGTGAAACAAATGTACAAATTATTTTGGAATAACATGTTTTTAACATAATAAATTAATAATTCCTTTTTTGGAGAAATACTTGGTGTAATTGATTAAAAATCTTACATTTATATTCAAACTATAATTAAAATTAATCATGAAAAATTCAAAAAAGATTAACAGAGAGAATCTAAAATCAATTAATGGAGGAGGAATAGGACATTGTAATGAGTCTTGTCCTCCGGGTCCTTATGGCCCTGATCAACCAAGATCTTGCGGAGAGTTTAATGGTTTACCAGAATGCTGTAAACTAAGAGTACTGGTAAGTATGGATTGTTTCGGTCCTTATTAATTATTATAATCATAGAATAACATTATAAAATAGTGTTCTATATTTCTCATTAACATCAAATTAAAACATTATGAAAACAATTAAAAAATTATCAAGAGAACAAAAGAAAACCATCAATGGAGGTATTACGGATATCCAAATTGAAGCTTGTGGCGGAGCACAGTTTGTGTGCTTCAGAGGAGGTGGAAGATGGGGGTGTTCATTAAAGCCAGGTGGAACTTGCTATGATCCTAAATTATAATGAAGTAGGTATTCCGATACTTACAATAAGCTTAATTCATAAAAATAAATAGTATGAAAAAGTTATCAAGAACAAAACTGAAGAGTATCAAGGGTAAGGGAATGGCAGGATGTGCCGGATGCCCAACCGGAGGAAACTACGGAGACGGCCCAGAATATACGAATAGCTGTTCCAGTTATTGGGCATTATCTCCAAACTGTAGAAATTGTGTAGATGTAAGTGCAGATTGCTATGGTCCGGATTATTCTGATTTTTATAATTAAAGATTCAAACTAATTCCTTTTTAAGAAGAGTCAAATATTTAATACCAAAAAATTAAAACAACTATGAAAAATCTTAAGAAATTAAACAGAAAAGAACTTGAACAACTCAATGGGGCAGCTGGAGCAAGCTGTAGTGGATGTCCGAGAAATACTACTTATGGAAATGGACCTAATGATGCTCCTTGTGATGCTTATAATGCGCTTCCTTTCCGTTGCAAAATGTGTGTGATTGTAAGTATAGAATGCATGGATGGAGGAGTTTCTTAATAAGACGAGATCAATTGAAATAAAAAAGCACTGTAAAAACAGTGCTTTAATTTTATTAACAATTAGGAGGGAAATGTTCTCCTTTTGGAATACAAATTGATTCTCCATTGCATCCTGATCCACAGGTTTCATGTATTTCACAAAAGTTGCAGAAATTTCCTGCTCCACCGTTTACTCTTTTAAGATTTTCTCGGTTTAATTTTTTAAGATTTTTCATATTTATTATTAGTTTGAATGCTAAATATAATAAATATTCAAAAACAAAAAAATTATTTTATACTTTTAGAAAGATCAAGCATGGCCTCAATTGGCTTTAATGCTCTTAATCTCAATTCTTCGTCAATAAGAATCTCAGGAAGTTCATACTTCATACATAAGTACAATTTTTCCATGGTATTACGCTTCATGTAGAAACACTCAGAACAGTTACAGCTTTCGTCAAAAACTAAAGCTGGAATTAATTCCTTATGCGGTGCGCGTTTTCTCATTTCGTGAAGAATACCTTCTTCAGTAGCAATAATGAATTTCTGGCAATCGTCTTTTTCTACAAAGTTTAATAGAGCAGAAGTAGAACCAATGAAGTGAGCCAGTTTTAAAACGGCTTCTTCACTTTCCGGGTGTGCAATCATTTTAGCGTCTGGGTTGTCTGCCAGCTGCTTAGCAATTCTCTCCATAGAAAATGCTTCGTGTACTATACAACTTCCATCCCAAAGGATCATATCACGACCTGTCTTTTTAGATAAATATCTTCCAAGGTTTTTATCCGGTGCAAAAATGATAGGTCTGTCTGTTGGTAGCGCTTCAATTACTGTTTCAGCGTTAGAGCTTGTTACAATGATGTCACTTTCTGCCTTGGTTTCAGCATTACAGTTGATGTAAGTTGCAATTAAGGCGTTAGGATGCTGTTCACGCATTTTTCTCAACCCTTCACCTGAACATCCGTCTGCAAGAGAGCATCCTGCCATAGTATCAGGAAGAACTACTTTTTTAGTTGGGTTCAGAATTTTGGCCGCTTCCGCCATGAAGTGTACTCCGCAGAATACAATCATGTCAGCATTGGTATCCTTTGCCTGTCTTGCCAATTGTAGGGAATCTCCAAGGAAATCAGCGATATCCTGAATTTCTCCCGGTTGGTAATAATGGGCAAGGATTACAGCATTTTTTTCTTCCTTAAGTTTTAGAATGGCCTTTACCAATTCTTCTCCCTGAGGAATTGCTATATCTTTTATATCCAGAAATCCTTTTACAGGAATTGCAGATTTAGCTTTTTCTAATGTTTCGGTACTCATATCAACCTCAATGTTTTTTATTATCAGAAATTAGAGATTAGAAATTAGAAGTTAGATAAGAATGGGAGTATATGACTTCCATTTTCTGACCTCCATCTTCCAGCCATTAATTGTTGATAAAACTTTTTATTAAACTTTCTATTTCTTTTTTAGCTTCGTCCAGATCAGAATTAATCACGATCTTATCAAACTCGCTTGCATAAGACATTTCTTCTTCTGCCTTTTCTACGCGGGTTTTAATGGTTTCTGCATCATCTGTATTCCTTGTAATCAATCTTCGTTCCAGTTCTTCAATGGAAGGGGGTTCTATAAAAATAGACAATGCCTTTTCTCCGAAGTATTTTTTTAAGGAAATTCCTCCTTTTACATCTACATCAAAAATAACAACTTTTCCCTGATTCCAGATCTTTTCTACTTCAGACTTTAAAGTACCGTAATATTTATCAGTGTATACTTCCTCATATTCTACAAAAGCATCTTCTGAAATTTTCTGTCTGAATTCATCAGGAGATAAAAAATGATAGTCCACTGCATGAACTTCACTTCCTCTTGGCTGTCTTGTAGTACAGGAAATAGAAAATTCAAGTTCAGGAAATGTTTCAAGAGAATGTTTTACCAATGTAGTTTTTCCGCTTCCAGACGGTGCTGAAAATATAATTACCTTATCCATAGAGTTCTCAGTTGGTGGTTGATAGATAGGAGCTTATCCCTACTATCAACAATCAACTATTTATAATACGTTTAACGTTTGTTCTTTAATTTTTTCCAAATCATCTTTCATCATCACCACCAGCTTCTGGATTTCAGCATGGTTGGCTTTGGAACCTAATGTATTGATCTCTCTTCCGATTTCCTGAGAAATAAAGCCCAGTTTTTTTCCGTTGAAAGATTCATTGTCCATTACTTCCTTATAGTATTTCAAGTGCTGGGTAAGTCTTACCTTTTCTTCTGAAATGTCTAATTTTTCTGTGAAATAAGCCATTTCCTGATAAAAACGAGTCTCATCCACATTTTCGAATTCTTTCAGAGACTTTTGGTAACGTTCTTTTACACTTACGATTCTTTCTTCTTCAAAAGGAATCACTTCACCCAGATATTTATCAATATTTTGAATATTTCTGTTCAGTTCTTCGTGTAAAATACTGCCTTCAGTTTTTCTGAATTCTTCAAATCTATCAACAGCAGCATTAACGATTTTTGCTAATGCTTCCCATTCACCCTCTGTAAGCTCATCAGGTCTTGATGTAATGGCGTCAGGAAGTCTTACGGCCATTTTCAGATATTCGAAATTAGGTCCGTCTGATGCAATGTTTTTAAGCTCATTGACATAAGATTCAATTAAACTCTTATTGATTTTCACATCATTGGATTCTTCAAGGTTTTCCAGATTGACGTAGCAGTCTACCTTTCCACGGATAATTCTATCATTAAGAATTTTTCTGATTTCAAATTCTTTTTCTTTATAACGTAAAGGAATTTTGATATTTAAATCAAAGCTCTTGCTGTTCAATGATTTAATATCTATTGTTATTTTTTTTCCTTCAAAAACACCTTCGGCTCTACCGAAGCCAGTCATTGATAAAATCATAGTTTTTTATTGTTCTACAAAGATAAACATTTAAATTAGCACTGTG
This sequence comes from Chryseobacterium oncorhynchi, assembly GCF_002899895.1. GTDB lineage: Bacteria > Bacteroidota > Bacteroidia > Flavobacteriales > Weeksellaceae > Chryseobacterium > Chryseobacterium oncorhynchi. Next base: position 85,332 of record NZ_PPEI02000004.1, on the reverse strand, counting down.
AAATCTGTAAAGACTCCATCTGACCAATAAAATAATGAACGTGAACTGATGAAAAATCTAATTTCTGTAGTAGGACCCACCGGAATAGGTAAAACGAGACTGGCAATTGATCTTGCAAAATATTTCAATACTGAGATTGTTTCCTGTGATTCACGGCAGTTCTTTAAGGAAATGAAAATAGGAACGGCATCTCCTTCTGAAGAGGAGCTGGCTGAAGCACCTCATCATTTTATTGGAAATCTTTTAGTAGAAGACTACTATTCTATTGGGCAATACGAAGAAGATGCCCTGCAAAAACTTAATGAACTTTTTAAAAATCATAACACCGTAATTCTTGTCGGTGGAAGTATGATGTATGAAAAAGCAGTCATTGAAGGATTGAATGATCTGCCGGAAGCTGATGCAGAAAATCAGGAGAAACTTCAGCAACTTATGGAGCAGGAGGGAATTGAAAAACTTCAGGAAATTTTAAAAGAACTGGATCCCGAATATGCTGAGGTGGTAGATATTCATAACCACCGAAGACTTCTGCGCGCCATTGATGTAATCTGGCAAACTAATAAAAAATATTCTGAACAGATTGCGATTTCTCAGGACTCCAGAGATTTTAATGTCATCAGAATTGGAATTGAAGCGCCTAGAGAAGAATTGTATGACAGGATCAATCGTAGGGTTGATATTATGATGGAGAAAGGTCTTTTGGATGAGGTAAAAGGTTTGGAGAAATTTAAAGGACTTACTGCTTTGAATACGGTTGGTTACTCAGAACTATTCAAATACTTTGATGGGGAATGGGATCTTGATTTTGCCGTTTCAGAAATTAAAAAGAATAGCCGTAGATATGCCAAACGTCAATTGACCTGGTATAGAAGAGCGGACGATATTCATTATTTGCAATTGGGATATTCTCAACAGGATTATGATGGATTGATTGAATATATATCAACCAGATTAAAGCTTATAGAATAGTAAGTATGATTGAAATAAAGAATTTTATAAATGATTTTGATTCTGAAGTTTTTAACACTGAAAATAAATTTCCATGGGAAATAACAGATCAGTTAGAAATACTATTAATTGAAAAAATAAAGACTTTATCAGACGATTATATTATTAACGGAGGTATTGCTATCCATAAATCTGCAGAAATTGAACAAGGTGCAGTTTTAAAAGGAACCTTAATCATCAATGAAAATTGTAGGGTAGGAGCATATGCCTATCTGAGAGGGCCTATATTTCTTGGCAAATCTGTGAATATTGGTCCAGGCTCTGAAATTAAACAATCTATCATTCTTGATTACTCTGCCACGGCACATTTTAATTATATAGGAAATAGTATTATTGGTAAAAATGTAAATTTTGAAGCCGGATCTATTTGCGCAAATCATTTTAATGAAAGAGAAGAAAAAAATATTTCAGTTATCTATAACAATCAAATAATTTCTACGGGTATCAATAAATTTGGTTCATTGGTGGGAGATGACTGTAAAATTGGTGCGAATGCTGTTCTATCTCCGGGAAGTATTTTAAATAAAAAAACCATTGTTAAAAGATTAGAATTAATAGAACAAGTACTTCAATGAAATAAAAATGCAGTCCCGAAAGACTGCACTCAAACAATATAATTAAATTTACTACTTCCAACCGCCTCCTAGCGCTCTGTATAGGTCTACAATGCTGCTTAATCTCTGTCTTTTAATGGAAGCAAGATTCAACTCAGCCTGAAGAGAATTCCCTTGTGCGGTAATTACCTCCAGATAATTGGCTGAACCTCCTCTGTAAAGAAGCTGTGCGCTTTTAATCCCATCTTTTAATGTAGTGGACTGTTCTGCAGCTTTTTGTTCCTGAATTTTTAAGTTTTCATTAGAAACCAAGGCATCAGAAACTTCACCAACGGCATTCAGTACCGATTGACGGAAAGCCAATACATTTTTTTCTCTTTGAATTTGAGCCACTGCCAAATCCGTTTTTAATTGTCTTTTCTGGAAAATAGGCTGAGTAATTCCTCCTAAAACAGATCCAAATAATGATGCCGGAATTTGAAACCAGTTATCAATTTTGAATGAGTTAACCCCTCCATTTGCTGTGATTTTTAATGCTGGATACATATTGGCTTGGGCAATTCCTACCATAGCATTGGATTCCAATAAAACAAGTTCCTGCTGACGTACATCAGGTCTTCTGCTTACCATAGCTGCCGGAAGTCCTGCTGAAATATTTTGAGGAAGGGAAGTGTCAGACATTTCAATAGTTCTATTGACCTTATTAGGGGTTTCGCCTACCAAAATACTTAAAGCATTTTCCTGAATGGCAATATTTTGTTCCAATTGAGAGATCAGAAGTTCAGTAGCCTGTTTCTGAGCGGCAGCCTGTTGTACTCCCAAAGAGGTTGTATCACCACTTTCCCACATTTTTTGTGTAATCATTAAGGTATTACTGCTTAATTCCAGATTGGATTTTGCAATGCCCAATTGTTTATCAAGCATCAAAAGATTGTAATATCCTTGGGCAATGGCTGCAATCACCTGCGTCTGGATAGCTTTTGAACCTTCGTAAGTTTGTAGATATTGCATTCTTGAAACTTCCTGCTGATTTTTGATCTTTCCCCAAATATCAGCCTCCCAAGATAAGTTGAATGCAGCGTTGTAATCTTCAACATGGCTTTGTCCTAAAAATAAATTTAAGCTCTGCCCATTCATACTGTTTTTGGATGGTTTTGAAATCTGTGCAGATACTCCGAAGCCAACGTCCGGATATTGCATATATTTTGCCTGTTTTAGTTTTTCCTGTGAAGAGGCAACTTGTTTTAAAGCAATTTGAAGGTCATAATTATTTTTAATTCCCTTTTCAATCAATCCCTGTAAAATAGGATCGTTGAAAAATTGTTTCCATTCCAGATTAGCAATGCTTGCTGTATCGGCAGTTGCTGTGTACTGGAACTTTTCCGGAAGCGGAAGGTCCGGCTCCGTGTATGCCAGTTTTGACACACACGAAACAGATCCTATAGCCAGCGCAAATGTTAGAATAATATTTTTTACTCTTTTCATAGTTTTTGTTTAATAGACTTTAATTGAGTACAAAATTTTGAGGAATATAATAAGGTTGTCAACACGGTTTGCTGAGATTTGCGCAAATATTTGAACAATTTTCAAAGCCTTTTTGTGATTATTATATTCCTCAACAGTTTATAAATAATTTTTAATGAGTAGCTGTTAAAGCTTGCTCTTGCTGTAATTTTCTTTGAAGTCTTTTCTTTTTTCTGCTCGGCATTTTTTCATGCAGATACTGGAAGACTACATACATTACCGGAATAATGAAAACTCCGAATACAACTCCTGTAAGCATTCCACCTACTGTACTATAACCGATGGAGTGGTTCCCTTTTGCAGAAGCTCCCTGTGTCCATACCAATGGAAGCATCCCTACGATAAAGGCAAAGGACGTCATCAAAATTGGTCTTAGACGTAATCTTGAAGCCTGAAGAGCAGATTCAATTAATGATCTTCCTGCTTTTCTTCTCTGAACGGCAAACTCTACAATCAGGATGGCATTTTTCGCCAATAATCCGACCAGCATGATCAATCCAACCTGTACATAGATGTTATTATCAATTCCTGCCAGCCCTGTGAAGGCAAATACCCCAAAGATCCCTGTTGGAATAGTTAAGATAATGGCAAACGGAAGAATATAACTTTCATACTGTGCAGCCAATAGAAAGTAAACAAAAAGAATACTTAAAAGGAAGATGAATGTAGTTTGTCCACCTGTTTTAATTTCTTCACGGGTAATTCCTGTCCATTCATAGCCATAACCTCTTGGAAGTGATTGCTTGGCTACTTCTTCTACTGCTTTGATGGCATCTCCGGTACTGTACCCAGGTTTTGGAGTACCATTGATGGTTACGGCGTTGAATAGGTTATTTCTGGTTACCGTTTCAGGTCCAAAGGTTCTTTTTAAGGTAACCAATGTTTTAGCAGGAACCATTTCGCCTGATTTATTTTTCACATAGATTCCCTCCAAAGAATTGATATCTGTACGATAAGGAATATCGGCCTGTGCCATTACCCTGTAATACTTACCAAATCTGTTGAAATCTGAAACGAAGCTACTTCCGTAATATATCTGCATAGTCTGCATTAATTCTGTAACAGAAACTCCTAACTGATTGGCTTTATCTGTATCTACATCAATAGTGTATTGTGGATTTCCGGCTGCATAAGTAGTAAACGCAAATGCAATTTCCGGACGCTTCATTAATTCACCAATGAATTGTTGTGTTGTTGTTCCCAATTGCTCAAAAGAACCGTTGGTTTTATCCTGAAGCATAAATTCAAAACCGGAAACGTTACCAAATCCCTGAATTGTTGGGAAGTTGAAGAAGAATGCGTTGGCATCCTTTACCTGACTTACTTTTCCTGTTAATGCAGCTGCAATCTGATCAGGATCTTTCATTTCACCACGTTTATCATAATCTTTAAGCTTGATGAAACCTGCAGAATAAGGCGAAGCATTGGCATTACTGATAAAGTTCATCCCATCTGCTACCCAAAGGTGATTGGTTGCTTTTTCTCCGTTAATGATTTTATCAATTTGTGCAGTTGCATTATGTGTTCTTTCCAGTGAGCTTCCCGGAGGAGTGTTCACTGCATATAATACGAATCCTTGATCTTCTGTCGGAATAAATCCTGAAGGGGCTTTTTTAATCATAAATATGCTGACTGCAGTAATCAGAACAAGACCTCCGATGGCAACCCATTTATTTTTAATTAAAAATTTAAGGCTGTAAATATATTTTCTGGTCATGTTATTGAAGCTCACATTAAATGCGTTGAAGAATCTTGCTCCAAATCCTTTTTTGTGACCGTGTTCACCATGTTCTCCCTGAGGATCATTAAGGAAAAGGGCACATAAAGCAGGACTCAATGTCAATGCATTTACTGCTGAAATCAAAATAGCAATGGCCAGTGTAAAGGCAAACTGTCTGTAGAAAACCCCTGCAGGGCCCTGCATAAAGCCTACGGGAATAAATACCGCACACATCACCAATGTAATGGAAATAATGGCCCCGGAAATTTCACTCATTGAGTTGATGGTGGCTTGCTCCACAGGCATTCCCGTTTGTTCCATTTTGGAATGGACAGCCTCTACCACTACGATGGCATCATCCACTACAATACCAATAGCCAATACCAATGCGAACAACGTAAGCATATTAATACTGAAACCAAATAATTGAAGGAAGAAGAATGTACCAATAATGGCTACCGGAACTGCAATGGCCGGAATTAAAGTAGATCTGAAATCCTGAAGGAAAATAAATACTACAATAAATACCAAAACGAATGCAATCACCAATGTTTCTACTACCTGATGAATAGAAGCATCAAGGAAATCCTTAGAATTATACATGATAATAGGCTTCACTCCTTTAGGTAGGGTAGTACTGAATGTATCCACCTGCTTTTCAATTTCAGTAAGGATCTCATTGGCATTTGAACCTGCAGTTTGAAGAATAGCAAATCCGGCAACCGGTTTTCCGTCTACTCTGTTGGTTGCAGTATAGGTATAAGAACCAAATTCTACTCTTGCAACGTCTTTTAATCTTAGGAATGATCCGTCACTATTCGCTTTAATGGCGATACTTTCGTAATCTTCACCTTTGTTCAGCTTTCCTTTATATTTAAGGATATATTCGTAAGTTTCTTTACTCCCTTGTCCAAGACGTCCCGGAGCAGCTTCAAGGTTGTGATCTTTAATGGCATTCAAAACTTCCTGTGGAGAAAGATTGTTGGCAGCCAGTCTATCCGGTTTTAACCAGATTCTCATGGAATAATCTCTGGTTCCGAAAACCTGAGCCTGAGCAACCCCCGGAATACGCTGAATCTGAGGAATCACGTTGATCTTAAGGTAATTCTGTAAGAAAAGTTCATCATATTGTTTCGGATCATCACTGGATAATCCCATGAACATAATCATACTATTTTGAACTTTCTGTGTAGAAATTCCCGCTTGTACTACTTCCTGAGGAAGTTGGCTCATTGCTTTTGATACACGGTTTTGTACGTTTACGGCTGCATTATCAGGATCAGATCCCTGCTTGAAGAAAACGCTCAGTGTCATGGTACCATCATTACTTGAGTTGGAAGTCATGTAGGTCATATTTTCAACCCCGTTCACTGCTTCCTCAATGGGTGTTGCTACAGAACGAGCTACTACCTCAGCATTTGCTCCCGGATAAAAGGCCGTTACCTGAACACTCGGCGGAGCAATGTCCGGAAAGAGAGCAATCGGTAAATTAAAGAGAGACAAAGCTCCCAATAATAAGAGTATTATGGAGATGACCGTTGAAAGGACCGGTCTTTCTATAAATTGTTTTAACATAAGAAGTTTATTTTTTAATGTTGTTTAAACCTTTTTAAACACTTAAGTTGATTTAGTTTTAAAGCTTGAGAATAGTAAGTATCCTCTTAAATGAAAAACTTATATGCTCTTAATCAACGGAATGATGATGACTTCAAAAACTTAAGCATTAAAAAGAAAAATGTTTAAACTGCTCTTAAATAATCATATTGAAATCTATTACAAAGGTTTTGCTCTCAATAAACTATCAGAAGAGATTGCTTTCGGTTTAATGGAGACTCCATCCTTTAGACTTCCAATACCGGTAAAGACAATCTTGTCTCCTGGTGAAAGTCCTTCAGAAATAAAGTAATAGCTATCGGTTTTTCCTGAGATCTTGATGGGTTTCCCAGTCACTTTCTGATCTTTGCCCATTACATAGACATAAGTTTTATCCTGAATCTCAAAAGTAGATTCCTGTGGAATAATCACTGCATTTGAAATAAGCTGTGGCATACGTATTCTTCCCGTATTACCGGTTCTCAAAGTTCCGTTTGCATTAGGGAAAACCGCACGTACACTTATAGATCCGGTTGTTTTGTCAAACTGTCCGTCTACAATACTTAATCTTCCCTTTTCAGGATAAGTACTATTGTCCGCGATTACCAGTTCTACCATCGGCATATTTTTCAATTTCTCATCTAAAGTAGCTCCCGGATATTTATTCTGGAAAGCAATAAAATCAAGTTCACTTAAAGAGAAGTAGGCATAAATTTCACTGATATCTGACAATAAAGTCAATGGACTAGGGTCTGTTCTGGAGATTAAGCTTCCTTTTTTATAAGGAATTCTACCAATATAACCACTTACAGGCGCTGTAATTGTTGTAAATCCTACATTAATTTTTGCGCTTCCTACCGATGCTCTTGCTTGTGAGGCAGCGGCAACAGCAGCTTCATAATTAGCTTTTGCTGTTTTCAGCTGTACATCAGATACTACTTTTGCAGCAACCAGTGGCTGAAGTCTGTCAACCTCTACTTTTGCTTTCTGTATATTGGCATTAGCCGCCTGAAGATTAGCTTGCGCCATATTCATTTGTTCGCCATAGCTTCTTGAATCTATCTTAAATAAAGGCTGTCCGGCTCTTACATAAGCCCCTTCCTCTACATAAATTCTATCAAGATATCCATCTACCTGCGATCTGATTTCCACATTATTTTTTCCTTCCAAAGCGGTTGGTAATTCTTGATAAATGGTAGCAGGAGAGGTGATAACGGTATAAACCGGAAGTTCTGGAGCTGGAGGTGCGGCATTGGATCCTTCCGCAGCCTTGGTGCAGCTCTGTAAAAGAATTATACTTGATATAAGTACAATAAACCTTGTTTTTCCAGGTATTTTCATTGTTGGTTTAATTTTTTTAATGAAGTGTTAGATTTAAGTAATGTTTCTTTTTTGATAAATGCTGTTTTTTTTCCTAACAGTGTTAATAATTTGTTCAAAAAAAATTACAGAATTTTTAATGTCCGATCTGATCGATATTTTCCATAATTGAAATTGTTTTTAAAATATTTAAGTATATGAAGATGTGAGTTGTAATGTGTGTTATTTTTGCTAACAGTGTTAATTTTAAAAGAAAAAATGACTACTTTTAAAAAATGAATTGATTAAGATTCTACATAAAAGATTTTTGTTTTTTTATTAGGTTTAAATGAATTATGTATATTAATTCAGTGTTAAATTTCCTAACGGTGTTAATTTTAGTTCAAAAAAATATTATAAAGACTTAATAAAAGACGAAACAGTTTCATCCAAAGCCGATTTATTCATTGTAGAAAGAATATCTGCTGTACGCATCATCATAATGGAAATCATTCCGTGTACCGCCGAGAACAACGCATGAGACATATGACATGCATTATCAGGATTTGATCCATTCTTTTTGATAATGCTCGCAGTACACTCATAGATCAGCTCCTGGAATGATGAAAATTCTTTCTTCATCTGTCCTTTTCCACAGCACTGCATTCCCAAACCAAACATAAGCTGGTAATATTCCTTATTCTTAAAAGCAAAGCTCCAATAAGCATCCACAATAGCAACAAGTTGTTCTTCAGGAGTATTGTGTTTCTGCTGTGCTTTTAGTAATTCTATATGTAACTTGTGAAAGCCATCTAATGAAATTTCAAATAAAATAGCTTCCTTATTTTCAAAATAATCATACACCACCGGTGCGCTGTATTCAATAGCGTCTGCTATTTTACGCATGGAAAGTGATGCCCAGCCCTCAGTTTTAGCCAAAGTGAATGCAGCCTGCAAGATATTTGCACGAATGGATTCTTTTTCTCTTTGACGACGTTCATGTAGGCCCATGATATTTGTTTACTAACAGTGTTAGCAAAACTACAAACTTTTAAGGTTATCTTCCAAACGTTATTTTAATTTTAACATTTAACGAAAGTTTATAAATTCCTGAATAGTCTATTAATAAAAGAAATTTTTATCTTTGTGAACTAAAGAAAAAAGGATATGAATACTCCCTCAAATATGTTGGCATTAGGTACAAAAGCTCCGTTTTTTGAGCTTCCAAACCCGTCAAAAACGAATGAACTTCAGTCTTTAGAAGAACTGAAAGGAGAAAAAGGAACATTGGTGATCTTTATGTGCAACCACTGTCCGTTTGTTCTTCATGTGATCGACAAGATCAATGAATTATACGAAGACTATAATGAAAAAGGTATTGAATTCATCGCGATTAATGCTAATGATATTGAAAAATATCCGGCTGATTCTCCTGAAAAAATGATTGAGTTTCAAATCGATAAAAATTTTGATTTCCCTTATTTATTTGATGAGAGCCAGGCAGTAGCAAGAGCATATGAAGCAGCATGTACACCTGATTTTTATTTCTTTGATGATAAACTGGACCTTGTTTACAGAGGCCAGATGGATGATTCAAGACCTGGGAATAATAAGGATGTAACCGGAGAAGATTTAATTATTGCCTTTGAAAATCTTTTAATTGGGGAACCACAGGAAGAGATCCAAAGACCAAGTATGGGATGTAATATTAAATGGAAATAATTTTCTTATTACTAATTCTTACTAGTATAATACAGAGCTGTTCTTTTTAAAGAACAGCTTTTTTATTTCCTACAGATCGCTCTGATTTCACGGATTATTATTCTCGCAGATTTAGGAGATTATGCAGATTTGTTACTGTGGGAATTTTATACGTAAACATCTGCGAAATTCGCGAAATTTGCGTGAGATTTAAAATAAAGTCATTTGGATTCCTACAGAATGCCAAATAGAACGTTTAGTTTATCCATCCACTTTTATACCATATAAAAGAATTAACGTGGTCTCATTACACATTCACCTTATTATGAGAATAATCCTTAATAAACTCTGAGGGGGTTTTCGCAGTATATTTTTTAAACATTCTATTGAAGTAAGTCACATTATTAAAACCACAACTATAGCTGCATTCTGAAATGGATTTATCTTGCGCCATCAGTAAGCATGCCTTATTAATACGATAACGGTTCACAAATTCAGTAAAGGTAATCTGGGTTGCTTTTTTAAAAAAATTACAAAAGGCCGGCAAGGTGAGATTGGCGAGTTTAGCTACTTCTTCAATATTGATTTCCCTATCATAATGATGCTCTACATAGGTGAAAATATTTTCCAGGCGTGTTTTATTCTTTGAAATAATGGTGTAAGGCATGATTTCCTTGTTCAAAAGATCATAGTCTTTACACTTTGACAGTTCAAAAAGTATTTCCAGCAGTAACAGATATCTTTTATATCCTTCAGATTCGAGCATAAGCTTTAGCTTCGGAAGCATCACTTTTTTTACCTTATGATGGAAATGAATACCATATTTAGAAAGTTCCAGCAAGTTTTTGATAGATCGGGCTTCAACTTCCTGTTGAGGAAACTGAAGAATCTCTTCCTTGAATTGCAATACAATTTCTTCATGCGGATCAATGGAGTTTAGTCCAAATCCTGAATGTGGAATATTGGAACCTATCAGTACAAGATCTCCATTGGTATAATTGCTTTTATGATAGCCCACATGACGGGTTCCGCTCCCGGAAATTACACAGACAAGTTCAATTTCGGGATGATAATGATATTCCCATTTGAATTCCGAAATAGGGGAGTTATTATGAATCGTGCGGAAAGAGCTTTTCTCATTGGGAATTACTCTTTCAAAAGTAACTTTCATTTAATTAATCATATTTAATCACTAAAAATACTAATTATATTAATATTGTTCAAATATTGATTTATTGTGTTAAATTATCGTTAACACAAATGCTTCTATCTTAGCCGACAAGAAATGATCTGGATGAAAAATTTCAACATAAAGGCGGTTTTGTTTTTAAACTATTTTGTTTTCGCAATTCTTTTGAATTCTGTGGGAACGGTTATTTTGCAGGTACAGCAGAACTTTGGAATTTCAAAATCATCTGCCAGCATATTGGAGGGATTTAAAGATCTTCCCATTGCAATCTGTTCATTCATTCTGGCTTCATTTCTTCCCAAAATCGGAATCAAAAAATCCATGCTTATTGCTTTGTTTTTGGTGAGCTGCATGTGTTTTGTGATGCCATTTACAAATGATTTCTGGGTCTTTAAATTATTATTTGCTATTGTAGGAGTTTCTTTTGCTTTGATAAAAATATCCGTTTTTACTTCCATTGGACTGATTACAGAAACAGATAAAGAGCATTCGAGCTTTATGGGATTTCTGGAGGGATTTTTCATGATTGGTGTATTAGCGGGAAATGTTTTATTCAGCTTATATATTGATGATCATAATCCGAAATCTACCCATTGGCTGAATGTATATTGGGTACTGGGAGTTCTTTCAACATTATCGTTTTTGTTTTTATTCTTTTCAAAGTTGAATGAAAGCGAAGCGAAAAGCGAAAAAACAGATTTATTGGGTGATTTAAGAAACAGTGCCAGCCTGTTCAGTTATAAAAAAGTATTGTGCTTTTTACTGTGTGCTTTCCTTTTTGTATTGGTAGAACAGAGTTTTCAGACATGGACGCCTACATTTTATAAAGAGATCTTAAAAGTTCCGACCTCAATGAGTATCCAGGCAGGAGCCGTATTGGCAGGAGCTTTTGCTTTGGGAAGATTTTTATCAGGTTTCTTTTCCAAGAAATTCAGCTGGATTTATGTTGTTTCATTCTGTGTGGTTGGTTTTGCCATAAGCTTACTTTTGGTTTTACCATTGACACACGATATTCATATTGATACCAATACAAATTGGCTGAATGCCCCACTGGTTGTGTATTTATTTCCCTTGATGGGAGGTCTATTGGCACCTATTTATCCGAGTATCAACTCTGTTATTCTGGCTTCGATTCCTAAATATTTACACAGTGCCATGTCCGGTTTGATTGTAGTGTTCTCTGCTATTGGAGGAACGATAGGCTCAATCATTACGGGCTTTGTATTTCAGGAATTCAGTGGGCAGCAAGCATTTTATCTTTCCCTGATCCCACTTTCATTGTTGATCACGTCAGCAATTTTCATGAATAAATTAAAAATTAATCCTAAAAAATAATAATGAGTAATCAACTTTACATCAACGAAATTCAGGCTCTTTTTGATGCGGTACAGAAGTCAAAGATCTTTGAAGATCAAAAAATGATGACAGATGCAGTTCCGTTGTTTCCGATTGCTGAAATCAATGCAAAATATGAGCAAGAGAAAAGTTCTGATGGTTTTGACCTAAGAAGTTTTGTGATGACCCATTTTGATTTTTTAGGAGCAAGAGTTTCTGTTCGGAAAGAAGATCATCTTCCCATTGGGCAGCATATCGAAAAGCTTTGGGATGAGCTGACCCGTACAGCTTATGAAGAAAAAGGAACGCTTTTGAAATTACCCAAACCCTATATTGTTCCGGGTGGACGTTTTAATGAGTTTTTCTATTGGGACAGCTATTTTATCATGCTTGGATTACAGGTTTCCGGTAGAGTGGAAATGATGGAGAATATTGTGGACAACTGTTCTTATCTCATTCAAAATGTTGGATTTGTACCCAATGCAAGCAGAACCCATTTTTTAAGTCGTTCACAGCCACCGTACTTTTCGCTGATGCTGGAGCTTCTTGCTGAGACTACAAATGATGAAACCATTTATACCCGATATCATGATACTTTAGAGAAAGAATATACTTTCTGGATGGATGGGAAAGAAAAAGTTGAAAGAGGTTCAGGTCTCCAACGAGTGGTAAAAACCAATGATGGAGATATTTTGAACAGATATTACGATGCAGCAAACGAACCGCGTCCTGAAAGTTATTTAATTGATATTGAAGATCATGAAAATGCTTCAGGAGAAGAATTTTACAGAAATATAAGAAGCGCATGCGAATCCGGCTGGGATTTTTCCAGCAGATGGTTTGCAGACGGAGATCACATACAGACAATCGAAACGCTGAACCTTGCAGAGGTAGATTTAAATAGCCTTTTATGGCATTTGGAAACAACCCTGGCCAAATCTTCAGCACTTCAGAATCTGAAAGAAAAAGAAAATTATTTTACCGAAAGAGCAGCAAGCCGAAGACATATGATCAATAAATACTTCTGGGATGAAAAGACTAAGATTTACAGAGATTATCATATTATAAAAAACACAAACACACCGTCTGAACATATTGCTGCTCTTTACCCTTTATTCCTTGGAATTGCAGATAAGCAACAAGCCGAAGCTATGGCTAAGGCTATCTCTGAGAAGTTTTTATATCAGGGAGGGCTTGTGACTACTACCAAAAAATCTGGTCAGCAATGGGATTTACCGAATGCCTGGGCACCTTATCAATGGCTTGGCTTTAAAGCAATGAAGAACTATGGCTTTGATGAATTGGCAGAAAGTATTAAAAATAACTGGTGTTCTAACGTAGAAAGGGTTTATAAAAACACAGGGAAACTGATGGAAAAATACAATGCATTAGATACAGAAACGATAGCAGGAGGTGGGGAATACCCCAATCAGGATGGATTCGGTTGGACCAATGGAGTGTATTTAAAACTACAACAAAACTGAAACTAACAATAAAAAATATGGCTATGAAAAAAAAATCAATCTTTTTAATCGCCGCAACAGCTACATTATACTTTAATAATGCTTATGCTCAGGAAACTCCGCAAGATTCCGCAAAGGTTTCCTCTATCGATCAGATTGTGATTACGGGTAACTCCAATCCCAAGAAAAAAATAGAATCCAGTACTGCTATTTCAACGTTCAGTGCCAAGGAAATTCAAAAACAAAACCCAATTAGTGCAGCCGCCTTGTTACAAAGGGTTCCCGGATTTGCTGTGGAAACATCAGGTGGTGAAGTAGGAAATAACCTTTTTGCAAGGGGGATTCCATCTGCAGGAGCTTACGAGTTTGTGCAGGTACAGGAAGATGGTCTTCCGGTTTTTGAGGATGGGGCACTTCAGTTTGCCAATGCAGATAATTTTTTCCGTGTAGATAATACAGTGAGCCGTCTGGAGGCTTTAAGAGGAGGTTCGGGTTCCATTTATGCCAATAACTCTCCCGGAGGGCTTATCAACTTTATTTCGAAAGAAGGAACTAATGATTTTAAAGGAACAGCCAAGCTTGAAACCAGTACATACGGATTAATACGTACAGATCTTAATCTTGGTGGAGCTTTGGTGAAAGATAAACTATTTTTCAATGTCGGAGGATTTTACAGATCTGATGATGGTATCAGAAAAACAGGATTTAAAGCCAATAACGGAGGTCAGATCAGAATGAACCTTAAGTATGTCTTTGATAAAGGCTATGCTAAAGTTTACTATAAAAAATTAGATGACAGGAATACATTTTTCCTTCCGATTCCATTAACGCAGGATGGAGATAAATTAAAAGGGTTCCAAGGTTTTGATCCTAATTATGGAACCTATAGTTACAGAGCAATCAGCCAGCTCAATATTCCACAGGCCGGAGGTGGTTTTTTCAATAGAAATCTGGAAGACGGAATTCATCCAAAGGTAGATGTACTAGGGGCAGAATTTAAATATGATCTGGGAAATAATTTCAGTGTTTTAAATAAAACCCGATATACCAATATTGATATGAACTATACAGGTATTTTCCCAGCCGGAGCACCCAAAACAGGTGCTGATTTCGCAAAGGATATGAAAATGGCCAATTATCAATATTCATTAGTAAGTACGGGAGCAGTTGTTAATCCTGAGTTTGTACAAAAATTAGGATTCTGGGCAATTGATAAGCAGATGAATAACTTTGTGAATGATCTTCAGTTCAATTATAAATTTGATAAAGGAAATGTAACAGCAGGTTTTTATAAATCAAACTGGAAGTCCCATCAATACTGGAACTGGAGTAATATTCTGGCTACTGCAACAGACCGCCCTGAGCTGTTGAACCTGGTAGATCCATCTCTTAGCCCAAGCAGTGTGGGGTATTCTAAAACCTATAACGGAGTTACGGACATGTCTACTTTGGTAAGAGATTCACAAATTCAGGGAAGCTTAAATGATCTTTATTTAAACCTAGATTATAATGTAACCGATGCATTAAGTTTTAATGGAGGAATTCGTTACAGCAGAGATTATTACAGAGGATATAAAGTAAATACGACAAGAGCCAACCTTAATAATTCTGGTTTAACAGTGGATGGAACTCATGGTTTTGAAACCACTACGGCAGATGATAACATGAATGTTCTGGGAAATCAGTTTAATTATTGGTATTATGATATCAATAAAGTGTCTTATACCTTGGCATCCAATTATAAGATTAATCGTGAAAATGCGGTGTATGCCCGTTTCTCTCATGGTTTCAGATCTCCAAATGAAGAAGCATATTACAATAATATATCAGATCTTAGCGTAATAAAACCCGTGTTGACCAATCAGTTGGAAGTTGGGTATAAATATTACTCGCGTACATTTGATATTGCTGTGATTCCTTTTTACTCAGCTCTTAAAAATCTTTCATTTACAGATGTTTATATAGATGGAACATCTGAAAATAAATTTGCCAATACCACTAACTTTGGGGTAGAGATTGAAGGATATGCGAGATTATTCAATAATATCTTTGAAGTCACTTTTAACGGAACAGTTCAGAGTCCGAAATACAAAGACTTCAAGGGTAGAAATGGTGACGGAACTGCATTTGATTACAGTGGAAATACGGTAAGAAGAATTCCTAAGTTTTACTTCAACATCTCTCCGGCGGTGAATATCACGAAAGAATGGCGAGCGTATGTAAGTATGAACTATTATGGAAAGCGTTTCCAGGATGAAGGGAATACCGATGAAAATAAACTGCCATCATTCACAGAATTTGGAGCAGGAATGTCTTATCAGCTTGGAAAAATTCGTTTTGCTGTAGACGGTACCAATATCTTTAATACCATTGGAATTACAGAGGGCGATCCTAGATCTCCGGCAGGATCAGGAACCAATATCAGAATGGCAAGACCAATTATGGGAGCTGCTGCCAGAGCTTCAATCACATTAGATTTCTAAACTCTATTTCTTTATAACACGAAACCGTCAGGAAAACACATCCTGACGGTTTCTATTTGTTGTTTGCATATCTCAAAAAAATGAAATCTGCTTTATCTGTAAAATCAACGAAAGGAAAACATTATATTCTCCTAACCTTTAAATTTTGTTTGCTATTTTAAAAACGGATTATATTGTTTTTCAAAACCTATTGAAGTAGGATTTCCATGACCCGAGAAGACCTGTGTGTCAGAATCTAAAACGAAAAGTTTAGTTTTTATTCCATCAATCAATTGTTCATAGTTTCCTTTGTAAAGGTCTGTTCTACCGATACTTCCCTCAAAAAGAACATCACCGGAAATCATAAATTTTTGATTTTCATTGTGATAAACAACACTTCCAGGAGAATGTCCCGGAACATGATAAATCTTGAATTTTTCACCATCCAGATCCAACTCATCCTCCTCCTTTACATATTCCACATCCACTTTTACAGGGTCAACAGAAAAGCCAAATCTCATTCCACTAGCCTGAAGCATATCCAGAACCTCCTGATCCTCCTGATGCATAGATACAGGAACTTTAAAAGTGTCAAATGCCCACTGAAGCCCTAAAACATGATCAATATGAGCATGGGTTAAAAGAATTTTCTGAATTTTCAGCTCGTGATCTTTGATAAAATTATCAATGGCCTGAGTTTCCTGAGCATTCATATTTCCCGGATCAATTAACCAGGCATTCTTGTTTTCGTTGTAAATGATATATGTATTTTCGCTGGCAAAGTTGAATACGAAACCTTGAATCTGAAGCATAATCTGAATATTTTTTATTCAAAAATACGATATTATTAAGAAAATGGCTATTTTTCGTTATCTTCGTCATAATGAAAACTTTGCGAATACTTTTACTCTCCTTGGGTGGGCTGGTTTACGGACAAAATATCCAAAGTATCCAGTTGTTCAACCCTCAGACGAATGATGAAACTCCGGTAATAAAGTTCGGTGAACAATTGGTTTTGAGCTTTGATGACCTTACCAATGGCAGCGAAATCTATAGATATACCATTAAACATTACGACAGAAACTGGAATGATGACAACCTGTTTTTCACAGAGTTCGCCAATGGAACCATGAATGCGCTTCTGGATAAATTTCAATACTCTTTCAATACATTACAGGCCTATACTCATTACAAACTAACGTTCCCGAATGATAAGATACAACCAAAAGTATCGGGGAATTTTGAGCTGATTGTGTACAAGGATTCTGCAGATAAACCTCTTTTCAAAAGAAGATTTTATTTGGTAGAAGACATTGCGTCTGTAGGATTAAATGTTTCTAGGATTGCGGATGCAAAGAATCCCAATCTGAACCAGAGGGTAGAAGTAAAAGCTTCACCAAAAGGAGGAGATCTTTCTTCCAATGTGAATTCCATATCATTAAATGTGATGCAGAATAACAACCCGAATATGGTTATTTCTAATCAGAAACCAAGTACTGTTTTAGGAAATCAAATGCTTTTCCAGCAAATGAACCTTACCTTTCCGGGAGACAATGAATTCTATTATTTTGATAATAAAAACATGACTATCGCTGCAGACATGGTTCGTGCAGTAGAGGTAAAGGATGATGGCAATTATACCTATTTGCATCCGGTGTGGGCATTTCCTTTAAACTATCAGTATCAGCCCGATGTAAACGGAGCTTGGTATTACAGAAGAAATGATCTGGGAAGAGAAAGAGATGCAGAAAGGGAAGCCGATTATTCTTGGGTATATTTTTATCTGGAATCAGAACCGGTGGATAAAGAAATTTATGTTCTTGGCGGATTTAATAATTTTCAGGCTAGCAAAGAAAATCAGATGCAGTACGATGCCGCAGGTAAACAATATGTGGCTAAGATTTTCCTGAAGCAAGGTTTTTATAACTATATTTTAGCAACGAAGCAAGGTAATGGCCCATTGGATTTTGGTGAAGTAAACGGTAATTTCTGGCAGACAGATAACCTTTACCAGGCATTTCTATATTACGCTCCTTTTGGAAGAAACTATGATGGTTTAATAGGATATGGGGAATTCAGAACTCCAATTAGAAAATAATTCCTTTTTTAATTAAACTGTATAAAATATTTTTTGGCTGTCTCCATTGAGATAGCCTTTTTTTTTACATAATTGTTGACTGATAGAATTATTTCCAGTTTAATGTTTTGCATAACGAAAAAAAAATAATTCACAAAAAGATGATTTTTATTAAATTAATTAATGAAAATTTCAAATAATAATAAAATTATGTTTAATTATTTCTCTTCTTTTTAAAATCATCATTGTGTTATGTTTAATGATTTATATTTTCTATTGAATTTTAATTAAATTATATATCATTTTGTTGTGAAAAATTTATAAATTCGTTTTCACATCAAACCAATATTATTATGAAAACAAAATTTATCCTAGCAGCAAGTGTTGCAGCTTGCTCTTTTGCTTTTGGACAAAACACACCATCAAAAGTAGTTCCTGGTAAAAGCGGACTGCATGCAGAGTTTATGAGATTTGAAAAAGATGGACCTACTTTTCAAGGAAGTCCGGTTTTATTCAATGAAGCTTCCCAGCGACTTTCTTCCGGAGAATCCCGTAAGATTGGATTAGAAAAAGATGGATTAGGTTTTGAAACCCACAGATTTCAACAAACGGTCAATGGAATTCCTGTAGAATACGGAATGATGGCTGTACAAACCAAAGACGGTAAAATTGTAGGAGAGTCCGGAAAATGGATTCTTGATGTTCCACAGGGAATAGAGAAGAAATCCAATATTTCTGAAAGTACTGCATTACAAAGTGCACTTTCCTTTGTGGGAGCAGATAAATACAAATGGCAAAATAAAGAAGAGGAAGATTTTATTAAAAAAGAATCTGGTGACGATAAGGCCAGTTTTACCCCTAAAGGTGAGATTGTCTATTATTCAGAGCCTACAGATGAAAGCTTAAAAGAGCTTAAACTCGCTTATAAATTTGATATTTATGCAGAAAAACCATTAAGCAGACAATATGTTTTTGTAGATGCAAAGAATGGTAAAGTCTTGGGAGTAGATGCCATTATTCACGATGTAAATGCTCCGGGAACGGCTACTACAGGATACAGTGGAAGCAGAAATATTGTAGCTGATTCTTATAATGGAAGTTACAGGCTGAGAGAAACCGGTAGAAATGGAGGAACAGCTGTAGAGACCTATAATTTGAAAAAAGGAACCAATTATTCTTCTGCAGTAGATTTTACAGATACTGACAATGTATGGAATAATGTGAATACCAATAAAGATCAGTATGCTACCGATGCCCATTGGGGAGCAGAAATGACGCTGGATTATTTCTATACAAAATTTGGTAGAAAAAGTATTGACAACAATAACTTTGCTATAAAATCATATGTTCATTATTCAACCAATTATTTTAATGCATTTTGGGATGGATCTAGAATGACTTACGGTGACGGAAGTTCTTCTACTAATGGAGGTAAGCCCCTAACTGCCCTGGATGTTTGCGGTCATGAAATTACCCACGGAATGACTTCTAAAACAGCAAATCTTGTTTATCAGAGAGAGCCTGGAGCTTTAAATGAAGGATTCTCGGATATTTTTGGAAATACAATAGAAAAATGGGCTAGACCAAGCCAGGCAAGCTGGACATTGGGAGAGGACTTCAGCTATGTGATCAGAAATATGGCAAATCCTAATGCTTATAGCCAGCCGGATACTTATATGGGAACTTACTGGAAAACAACTACCACTTCAGGATGTGCCAGCCCTAGCCAATCTAATGATTATTGCGGAGTTCACACCAATTCAGGAGTGCTTAATTTTTGGTACTACTTATTGGTAACAGGAGGAACAGGAACCAATGATAAAGGTTTTGCTTATAATGTTTCCGGAATCGGGTTAGATAAAGCAGGAGCAATTGCTTACAGAACTTTAACTACTTATCTTACTTCCTCATCTACTTATGCTAATGCAAGAACGTATTCTCTTCAGTCAGCTGCAGATTTATACGGAGCAGGTAGTAATGAAGTAACACAGGTTACCAATGCATGGAATGCAGTAGGTGTTGGTGGTGGTACCTCTCCGGCAGGATTAGTAGCAACAGCAGCAAAAGAATCACGTTATACCATTAGTCCAAATCCGGCAACAGACAGATTTACAGTTGCATTTGATGGAAAAGCTGGTAAAGGAACTGTAGAATTGGTAAGCTTAACAGGGAAAAAGGAGATCTCCGAAAGAGTTATCCTTACTGATGGAGCAAACAAAATTAATATACAGCTTCCTACCAATATGCTTCCAGGAGTTTATGTTGTAACAGTGAACGGACAAACTGCAGGAAATCTTATCAAAAAATAAACTTTAATATATTCCAAAGAAAAGGCCGTAGAAATATTCTGCGGCCTTTTTGTATATTTTGGGTGAATGAATTATACCAAATAAAAATCATTCAGTTTTTCTTCACAAAGTGTCTTTACTACTTCTATCCATCGGTCTTCATCATTTAAACAAGGAATATATTGGAACGTTTCTCCACCTCCATGCATGAACTGCTCTTTCCCTTCCACAGAAATTTCCTCAAGGGTTTCAAGACAGTCTGAAACAAATGCAGGACAAACAATGGCTAGATTTTTCACACCTTTTTTAGGAATAGTTTCCAGAGTTTCATCCGTGTAAGGTTCAATCCATTTATCTTTTCCTAATCTTGATTGGAAAGAAACGATGGTTTTTTCTTTTGGAAGTCCCATTTTGGCAATCACAGCCTCAGTGGTTTTATAACATTGGTGTCTGTAGCAATAAGCATTGTGAGTATCTACCTGACTGTTGATGCAATTGGCATCATCAATTTTACAAGTGTTAGACGGATCTGTTTTGTAAAGATGTCTTTCAGGAACTCCATGGTAAGAAAACTGTAGAGCATCAAAATTTTCAGGAAGCTTTTCCTTAATACTTTCTGCAAGACAATTAATATAAATATCCCTATTGTAAAAAGGCTGAATATAATTAATCTTCACCTTTGGGAATTTTTTCTTTCTCACTTCCTCTGCTTTTTCAATAACAGTTTCCGTGGTACTCATTGCATATTGAGGATACAAAGGAAAAAGAACAATTTCAGAAATACCCTGATCCACCAGTTTTTGAATTCCGGTTTCAATACTTGGTTCTGCATATCTCATCCCGATTTCCACAGGAACATCTACTAATTTCTGAAGTTTTTTCTGAATCCTTTCAGTAATAAAGATCAATGGTGAACCCTCATCTGTCCATACCGTTTTATAAGCTTCAGCAGACTTGGCAGGTCTTGTTTTCAGGATAACACCCTGAACAAGAAGAGCACGGAAAATCCAACGGTAATCGATTACTCTTTCATCCATTAAAAATTCGTCAAGATATTCTTTTACATCGTTTACTTCAGTAGATCTCGGAGATCCGAGATTGACTAGTAAAATTCCTTTTTTATTCAATGTTTTTAATTTTAATTATGAAACAGAATCGTTGAAATCTGTTACTAATTTTGATACTTTAGCAAAGGTATTACTTTCAACCATGCCATCATTACTGAACTTACCTTTTATCCCCTTTATCAAAAGCTGATGTTTATCATTAGTTTTTGCTCCAAGAGTCTTTAAAAGCAATAATAATTCTTCATGACCTTTTTCACCACTAGCAGAACCTGTAATAAAAGCAACAGGTTTGTCCGAGAAAACATTGGTGGAAACACACCATTCCAGTAAGTTCTTTAGTCTGCTCGGAATACTGAAAATATATTCCGGAGTAGAAAATAGTACTCCCGCCGAATGATTAATGCTCTCCCTGATTTTCACAACTTCCTCAGGGGTATCAACATCCGTTAAGGATGTATCAAAATGAGGAAGAATAGATAGATCATCACACATCAGGAAATTAATATTGGGATTCTTTTCCAATACCTGTTCCATCAGTTTCTGATTGCTGGAGTCTTTTGTAGCACTTCCAACAATTATCAGAATTTTCTTTCGGGAGATCATGAAGTATATGTTATCCGTTTACAGCTTCCACTCTTTCTACAAGATCCGGAACAAATTGTTTCAAGATATTCTCAATACCATTCTTTAAAGTAGCAGTAGAACTAGGACATCCTGAGCAAGCTCCCTGTAAAAGCATTCTTGCCGTCTTGGTAGATTCATCATATTCCATTAAAGAAATTTTTCCACCATCATTTTCCACAGCAGGAGCCACATATTCATTTAAGATATCAGAAATTTTCTGCTCATCATCCGTATAATCTCTGTTGATGATTTTCTCAACAGGATTTTCGTGTTTTTGAGGTTCAACATTAGAAATTTCACCTCCATTTTGAAGATAATCAGAGATAAGAGCACGAACAGTACTCATTACTTCATGCCATTCTACAGAATGATTTTTCGTAACTGCCACAAAGTTATCTGAAATAAAAACCTCTGTTGCAAAGTCAAACTCATTGAAGATAGCTGCTGCCAAAGGAACTTCGGTTGCTGCTTCTCTTGATTTTACCTCTACAAACCCCTCCATAAGCAATTTGCTGGAAACAAATTTCATTACATTTGGGTTAGGTGTCATTTCTGAATAGATCTGATACATTTCTTTTTTCTTCTGAAGATAAAGTCTAGGATTAGCCAATAACTCATCTTCAATTACATTTTTCAGACTTTCAGCTACATGTTCCCATTCTATGGTATCCTGCTTAGCTACTGCTACAAAATTAGCCGTAATGAAAATTCTTTCCACAAACGGATAATTGAAAAGCTCCTGTGCCAAAGGAATTTCTGAAACATCTGAAGTTCTGTCCAATTCTAAAGACCCGGGAATCAAGTTGTAATCTGCAACAAATTTCATCACTTTTGGGTTTTCGGTTGGTTCTATAAGTACGGTACGCATTTTTTCGTTAAATTTGAGATACAAAAATACGCATTAGAAGTCAGAAGCTGAAAATTGAGAGTTAGATTTTTGCTATCGCTTTAATTTAGAAGTTAGATACTAAAAATTAAAACATAGTAAATCATAATTTTCAAACAGGCTTATTTTCAAATTTCAAATTAAAACTATGGCACTAATAAAAGAACTTTTAGGGAAAAGCCCACAGATCGGAGAGAACACTTTTTTAGCTGAAACGGCTACTATTATCGGAGATGTTACCATGGGAAAAGATTGTAGCGTTTGGTACAATGCTGTGATCCGTGGAGATGTTCATTATATTAAAATGGGAAACAAGGTGAATGTTCAGGATAATGCAATGCTGCACTGTACCTATCAGAAACATCCTCTGAATATCGGGAATAATGTTTCCATCGGACACAATGCAATTGTTCACGGATGTACTATTCATGATAATGTATTGATTGGAATGGGAGCTATTGTTATGGATGATTGTCTGGTTGAGGAAAATTCAATTGTAGGAGCGGGTTCAGTGGTAACACAGGGAACTCACATCAAATCCGGAGAAGTTTGGGGAGGTGTTCCTGCTAAAAAAATTAAAGACATCAATGCTCAGTTACTGGAAGGCGAAGTCAACAGAATTGCAGATAACTATGTGAAGTATTCGTCTTGGTATAAAGAAAATGTAAAAGATTACGAGTTGTAGAATTCGGGTTTAGAGGGTAAGGTTCAAGATTTAAAGCTTACGTGCTAAATATTGCCCCCTTATCTTCATCTCTAGAGTCTTACTTTTCAGATATAAGTAAAAATCCCGTTCTTAGGAACGGGATTTTTGTTGATTTGATTATAGAACCTTTGCTTTATTTTTAATTATCATCAGGAGTGATAAGTCTTACTTTCCCGTGGATGCACTTTAGAGAAGTTGGAGGTGTAATCACCATACAATCAGAGGTAATATTATATTTTTCATTAAAAATCCTTACCTTATCTGTATATTCATTAATCCTAGGTAGAATACTGGACTCTATCTTTTTAGAATAGGCGATATATTGCTGAGGTCCACCACAGGCTTTTACTCCCATGGGAGCAAATGTCCACTCACTGGCATCCGTACATTTTTCTCCTGTTGCTTCAGATTCGATGGAGGCTTTTAACTTATCCAGTTGGGCCTGATCATATTTCTGACTGTCTTCATCAGCAGGTCGGTTTGCAATATCTACAGGAAGATTGGTATTAAGATTCTTCGACGAATTACAGGAAACCAGAGCTATTGTAGTACAGAATACTACTGCTGAAATATAGAGTAAATTTTTTTTCACAATAGACTTTTTTCTTTTTAAGAATTTTCAAAACTTATGCCAAGGTAAGAAATTCAAATTCATTTCCGTATTTTTGACGACGATGAACAATCATTTTTTTGACTTAATAGAGTATACCAATAGAAGTGTTTTCCTTACCGGGAAAGCGGGAACGGGGAAAACAACGTTTCTTAATGATTTTGTAAGACGAACCAAGAAGAAGCATATTGTAATTGCTCCTACAGGAATTGCTGCCATTAATGCAGGAGGAGTGACTATTCACTCCATGTTTGGACTACCATTAAGAACCTTTTTGCCTACAACAGAAAGAATAGATACCAGTTTGGCTAATAATATTGCTGATCTGATGCCTCATTTCAAATATAGAAAAGATAAGCTCAAGCTTTTAAGAGAGGTTGAGATCATCATCATTGATGAGGTTTCCATGTTGAGGGCTGATGTTCTGGACATGATGGATTTTTCCTTAAGATTTATCAGAAGAAATAATCAAAGGTTTGGTGGAGTACAAATGTTATTCATCGGGGATTTATTTCAGCTTCCACCAGTGGTAAGAGATGAGCATATTCTGAAAATGTATTACAATTCGCCATTCTTTTTCGATAGCCATGCCATTAAAGATATTCCGATTGTTACGATCGAACTGACAAAGGTTTACAGGCAATCTGATGAAGAATTTTTGGAGATTTTGAATGCTATTCGTGATGGTGATGTTGCCAATATAGATTTTGATCATCTCAACAAAAGATATGATCCTGATTTTGATATGGGGAAAGAATCCTATGTCTATCTATGTTCACACAATAAAATGGCGGATGAGATCAATCAGGAAAAATTAACGGAAATAAAAGTTGATGCTCAAACCTACGAAGCAAAATTGGTAGGAGACTTTAAGGAAAATCAATTTCCCAATGAACAGTTTTTAGAATTAAAAATTGGTGCTCAGGTGATGTTCATCAGAAATGATATTTCCGGAGAAAAGAAATATTTCAATGGTAAATTGGGGGAAATCATTGGTCTTGATGAAAATGAAATCCGTGTAGTTCTTGATGGAAATGAAAGAGAGATTACAGTAAAAAGAGAAACCTGGGAACAGAAAAAATATTTTCTAGATACGGATAAAACCATTAAGGAAGAGGTTTTGGGAAGCTTTGAACAATTCCCGATTAAATTAGCCTGGGCCGTTACCATCCATAAAAGTCAGGGATTAACATTTGATAAAGTAATTATTGACGCAGGGAAAAGTTTTACGGCTGGTCAGGTATATGTTGCCTTATCACGTTGTAGAACACTGGAGGGAATTGTTTTAAAATCTAAAATTACTCCAGAAGTGATCTTTAAGGATAATAGAATTTTACATTTCCATACCGATACAGTGGCAAATGATCACGTAGAATCTATTTTGAATCAGGAAAAATATGATTACAGCATCAGAAAAGTACTTCGTACTGTGGATTGCCAGTGGTTTTTAAAAGAAGTTGAGGATTGGAATAAACTTTCCATTGTGACTAAAAATATTGATCACGTAAAGACCAATCAATTGTATCTTCAATTAAAACATGAAGCAACTAATCTCGGAAAAATCTTTGAAAAGTTAGAAAGGGTAATCTTTCAGAAAGTTAATAATTTCATTGAACAAAAAGAAGAATGGACGGAGATTGAAAGTAAGTCGAAAGGAGCCGTTAATTTCTTTTTTACTGAAACCAGAAATAAAATCTTTGATCCGTTGAAAGAGTTCTATGCTGAAATAAAAGGAGCAAAAGGTCTGAAGCAATACAACGAAGAATTCAAAGGCTGGCTTGAGGATACTGAAGAATATCTGAATAGTCTGAAAGAAATTCATCTTCTTGATACAAAACTTTTAGATGAAAAAAATGATAAAGAAGTCAGTCTGAAAATAGCTAAAGTTCCATCACAGGTTTTAACTTTTCAATTATTTGAACAAGGTAAAACCATTGGGGAAATTGCCTTGGAAAGAGGATTGGTAAAAGAAACCGTCATCGGGCATCTTGCCAAGTTTGCAGAACAGGGATTACTGGATATTTCAAGAGTAATTGTTTCGGATAAAATCAAGGCTTTTGAGACAGAGTTTTACAAAAATCCACATGAAACCTTAACCGAATGGAAGAATGCATTGCCAAGCAATTTTGAGTTTAATGAGATCAGAATTTTGATCAATCATTATAATTATAAAAAGGAAAAGAATTCGTAAAGAATTCTTTTCCTGCTTTAAGCCTTTTATATTGAATATTATGGATACATCGTATTGATCGTATTGATATCTCCGGTTGTAAATCCTGTTCTATTATATGTAAAGGTTGTATTATTCGCTCTTTTAATGGTGGGTTGTCCATTTTTAGAGTAAGAATTTGGCCAATACATCATCACCGAATTAATATTGAAAGGACCTATATCTGTTCCTGAATTGTAAATATTGAAATTATAAGCCTGTCCATCCTGAATGTTACCCCACTGAATACTAAGATACTGATCTCTGTCTTTACGGGAATGTTCGTGATAAAGTCCCACTGTATGTCCCATTTCATGAATGACTGATCCTACAGAAATGTACTGATCCAAAGAAACAGTCTGCTTTCCACCCTGATAACCGATATGTGCCCATCCATCTGCTCCAGATGAGCTTCCAAAAATAAATTCTACATAATTACTCTGATTGGTACGAGGAATCCATTGGGTATTTGTTTTGGAGTTATATTCACTAACAGCCGTATTGATTTTATTTACGTTGATAGAGCCCATATTGCCTGCAATAGTATAATAAATTTTACCTCCGGGCCATCTTGAGAAACTGGCACCTCCTTTATGGGATGAACGCTCTTCCGTTAACTGCTGGTCTGTAAGAACGATATCTCCCTGAAAGAAATTCATTCCATCTTTTTTCTCATAAGTAATCTCCTGACCATTCAGTTGGCCCTTTATAACGTTTTCCATATTGGAGGCTGTTGTTTGTGCCTCTGTTGCAATCTCTTCATTATTTTTACTACAAGAAATGAATGTAGCTGCAACAATAAAACTCATGAAGATTGTTCTTTTAGTCAACATCTTCGGAGAAAATAAGTCATTAAGTTGTTTGTTCATATCAATATTTTTAAAATGGTTTCAAAATGTTATCTGTTTAATTTTCAAATACTAATATAATAATTTATTTCTCTTATTGATGATTTATATATGTTAAAATGTTTTGTTTTTTAATGATTATTAATTTCTTGTGTACTACGGGAGAAATATGGAATCATAAAGAATTCCCTTACTGTACATTACTTTAATGGATAATCGAGAGAAGAAGAATAAGTAATAAAAAAGAGATTTTGACAGTGGCCAAAATCTCTTTTATTTTCATGAAAGAAAATCACAATTACTTTTTAGACATTGCTTCAAAATACATCTTCACATATTCCCAGTTTTGATCCCTTTTAGAATGGTATCCGATGAATCTTTTTTCCCTGTCTTCAATTTCATGAGGAAGCTCAACGAACTCTGTAGCGATTTTTGTGGTGTCATCTTCTTTTGCATAAAAGATGATTTCATATATATTTTTGTGAAGAGTGATTCCTGTGATCTTAATGGTAGCCACTTTCATAATTCTTTGGATGATGATGACCATCAATTGTTGTAGATTCTCTTCATCATTTTCAATATCATCAAATTTTTTCAAATCAATTCGCCAGCACCAGCTAAAGTCACTTTTTTGGGTATCGTCGATTATACTTTTATTGATCCATAATTCAAAAGGTTGATTGTCGATGTTGAATATTCTTCTTTTGAATTTTACTTCTCCTTTCATAAGTTTATATACTATTAGTTTTTCAAATATAATAAAGATAATGGTTAGAAAATTTTTATTTCTCCCTCGCACAAGGTTTCGTAATCACAATACATAGAATCATGCCCATTATTCAATGCCCATTCATGGGAATAGATAAAAGATATATAACTCCCAATATAAGGCCTGGTTTTTTTATTAATCTCAGCATGTTTATACTCTATCCATATCAATAAAGAATCATTTTCTTTAGGTTGATAATTTTCAAATACAGCTTTTGAATTGAGTAAGGATAGGATGGGCTCATACGATAATCCATTAGACAATTGAAAGCTTGAAGATTTATGCTGAAAATCAATCCCGTTATATTCTTCCATTTTCAGAAATCGCGATAATCTCCACAATATAAAGGTTTCTTCATATTGAGATTTTGTTAGCTTGATTTTATTCTTTCTTGTATTCTTATTGTGAATTGCTTTTCTGCCATCCATTGAAGCCTCCAACTCTTTCATGATAAAATCAATTCTGGATTCTGAATTTGTCATGGTTTTCTTCAATTGATTTGACAGTTTTTAATTTTTCCTATAGGCTCCAAATATACAAAATGAATTAAAAACGATAGGCTCAAAAATGTATAAGTAAAATCGATTAAATAAAAATTGAATTTCAATAGTTTTTCCCTGAACTAAGCGATCAATCCTATCAATTACAAAAAGTAACTAATGCAGTTTTTATGTTTTAAATTTGTTTGTTTTTAAAAACCCAATTTAGAATTATGAAATCAACAAAGGAGATTTCATATCACCTTTAGAAAATTAGCCTTTCAATATGAAAAATTTTGAAATTTCTGTTTTAGATCTTGCACCAGTAAAGCAAGATAAGAGCATTCATGATACTTTTCAGGACAGTTTGTCCTTGGCCAATCACACTGAAAACTTAGATTATAAAAGATTTTGGCTGGCTGAGCACCACAATATGGAAAGCATTGCCAGTTCTGCAACCTCAGTTTTAATTGGTTTCATTGCCAATGGAACAAAAAAAATAAGAGTAGGTTCAGGAGGAATAATGCTTCCAAATCACAGTTCCCTAATTATTGCCGAACAATTCGGCACATTGGAGTCTCTTTTTCCCGGAAGAATTGATCTTGGGGTAGGGAGAGCGCCGGGAACTGATGGTTTAACAGCTCAGGCATTAGGTAGAAATCCAGCAATCATTAATGAACAGTTTCCTAGACAGATTCTGGAACTTCAAAGGTATTTTTCCAAGGAAAATTCTGATGCAATGGTTCGTGCTATTCCTGGAGAGGGATTAGATATTCCTATTTATATTTTAGGATCAAGTACGGATAGTGCCTGGTTGGCGGCTGAGTTTGGTCTGCCATATGCTTTTGCCGGACATTTTGCTCCGGAACAGATGGAAATGGCTTTTAAAATTTACAGAGAACATTTTCAACCTTCAAAACATCTGGCTCAACCTTATATCATTGCCTGTGTAAACGGAGTAGCAGCGGAGACTACGGAAGAAGCACATCTAATTTCGACTACTTTATTTCAGGCATTCATCAATATTGTAAGAAATGACAGAAAGCCTTTTGCGCCGCCTGTAGATGATATGGATGAAATCTGGTCACCAATGGAAAAATCTATGGTTTTACAGAAGCTGAGATATACTTTTATAGGGGATCAGGTGGAAGTTCAGGAAAAGCTTAAGGATTTTCAGGAAAAATTCAATGTAGATGAGCTCATGATCAATTCACATATTTACGGTCATCAGAAAAGATTAAGATCCTACGAGATTTTCAGAGATGCTGTGAACTCTTTATTCAAAGCGTAATAAACCATTCATATTAATTGGCAGATGCTTATTTTTATGAGTATCTTTGCAAAAATAAAAAGTAAAAATGTCTGATATTAAATTAAATACTATTCCAGAGGCTATTGAAGACCTTAAAAATGGTAAAATAATCATAGTAGTAGATGATGAAGACAGAGAGAATGAAGGAGATTTTCTTTGTGCAGCAGAACTGACAACACCTGAAATTATTAACTTCATGGCACTTTACGGAAGAGGGCTAATCTGTATGCCACTTCCTGAAAAAAGATGTGATGAACTAGGACTTGAGGTGATGGTAAGCAGAAGCAGCGATCCTAAGGAAACTGCTTTTACAGTATCTGTTGACCTTTTAGGTAACGGAACTTCCACTGGTATTTCTGCAGGTGACAGAGCAAAAACTATTTTAGCTTTGATGGATGAGAAGTCCAAGCCTACAGACTTTATGAGACCTGGTCACATTTTCCCGCTTCGTGCAAGAAAAGGAGGAGTATTAAAAAGAGCAGGACATACAGAGGCTGCCATTGATCTTACTCATTTAGCAGGATTAAAAGAAGGAGGAGTGATCTGTGAGATCATGAATGAAGATGGAACAATGTCTCGTTTACCTGAACTTCATGCTTTTGCTCAAAAGCACGATATGAAGATTGTTTCTATTGAAGATTTGATTCACTATCAGCTTAAAAAAGGAAACCTTGTTGAAAGACTTGAAGAGAAAAAAGTAAAGACCCACTACGGTGATTTTGACTTTTATGCATTCAGAGAGACTTCTAATGACCAAATCCACTTTGCATTGACAAAAGGAGCTTGGACGGTAGATGAGCCGGTTTTGGTAAGAGTTCAGTCTTCAGATTCTTATTTTGATGTATTAACAAGATTGAATAACGGTGAAAAACCTTTATTGGAAAAAGTAACCGGTATGGTAAACGAAGCTGGTAAAGGAGCAATTATTTTCATCAACAACGTTTCAAATTCTGAAAATACACTAAGAAAACTTCAGCAGTTCCTAAACTATCAGGACGGGCAGGAGCAGCATCCTACTTTAGCGTACAACTATAGAGATTATGGTATTGGAACGCAGATTTTAAAGAACTTAGGAATTAATAAGTTTAAAGTAATCACTCAAAACCCTAATATTAAGCCTCAGGTTGGAGGATATGATGTAGAGGTTACTGAGTTGGTACAATTATAATACATAGATGATCAGTTGTGAACTGAGTTCACTGTAACTGATTGTTTATAATATAGAATAAAAGGTTTAGGATTTTTCTAAACCTTTTTTTATTTTTAAATTATGATGGAATCTTTAAAAACACACATTCGAGAATATGTTGACATTTCAGATGAAAAATTGGAAAGATATTGTAATGCCTTTATTCTTAGAAAAATTAAAAAGAAAGATTTTCTTTTGAAGGAGGGAGATATCTGTGAATTCGAGGGGTTTATAGTTAATGGCTGTTTTAAGGTTTCTCACACCGATCGAAATGCTTCTGAACAGATATTATACTTTGGTATTGAAAATTGGTGGATTTCAGACATCGATAGCTTTATCAACGGTATTCCATCTAAGCTGAATATTCAGGCTCTTGAGGATAGCGAAATTCTTCTTATTTCAAAGGAGAATAAAGAAAAATTATATCAGGAAATGCCAGAAATAGAAAGACTGATGAGACTTAAGTTTCAAATGTCAATTATAGCATTGCAACGCAGAATTATTGATAACTTAAGCAAATCTTCAGAAGAACGGTATGTCGGGTTTTTAAAGGATTACTCAAAAACGGCCCATCGTCTTACCAATATTCAGATTGCAGCTTATTTGGGAGTAACACCTGAGTTTATCAGCAGAATCCGTAGAAAAATAGTCAATAAAAATTGATTCAAAAAAACTACTTTAGTTATCGTAAGCTTACTTTAATAGGTCTAAAGTTTGTTCCTTACAATAGCTAAAGTGGTTGAATATTTTCTTGATTTTGAGATCTAAATAAGTATATATTTAATCTTGTAGAGTAATTTCATCAAAGTTTCTGAAGCCGTTCAGAAAATCTTTCACATTCATTCTTTTTTTACCCTCTAATTGAAGTTCCTGTGGATAATAAATTCCGTCTTCGGTATAGATTTTAAATTCGTTTTTCGAAATCTCTAAGGTCCCTGAATGCTTCCCGTGGTTTGAAATTTCAAATTTACCGTCGAATATTTTTAACCCTTTTTGTTCCTCTCCAATTTTTAAAGTGGTAAAAGCCGCAGGATAAGGTGACATTCCAAGGATAAACTGATGAACTGTTTTTGATGGGGCATCCCAATTGATTTTGGTGTCTTCTTTAAAGATTTTATAAGCGTTTTTCGGATGTTCTACTTGTGGTTGAGGTCTTTCCTCAATAGCGTTCTCAGCTAACCCATCCAAAGTTTTTACAACTAATTCTGAACCCATTTCCATCAATCTGTCGTGAAGACTTCCTGCGTTTTCATCAAGAAGGATTTCCAGTTCATTCTGAAGAAGGATATTTCCTTCATCAATTTTTTCATTAATAAAGAAAGTTGTTGCTCCGGTTTTTTCCTCACCGTTAATCACCGCATAGTTAATAGGAGCAGCACCTCGGTAATCAGGCAATAAAGATGCATGAAGATTGAAAGTTCCCATTTTCGGCATTTCAAAAAGGACTTTAGGCATCATTCTGAAAGCCACAACTACAAAAACATCTGCATCGAGTTTTCTAAGTTCTTCCAAGAATTCAGGATTTCTTAATTTTTCAGGTTGAAAAACAGGAATGTTATTTTCTGCAGCGTAAACTTTTACGGCTGATTGATTAATCTTTTGTCCACGACCACTTGCTTTATCAGCTACAGTTACAACACCTACTACGTTATGATGAGATTGATGAATAGCCTCCAATGAAGTTTTTGCAAACTCAGGAGTTCCTAAAAAAACGACTTTCAATGATTTCATACTACAAAGATAAGTTTTTAGTTGAAAATTGAGTAGGAGAGAGTATATGATATACTAAACGAAGTTACAAGTTCGATGAACGAAATGCATAGTTGAAGAGGAATCTAGTTTTTAAAATATTATTACCCGTGATTCAGTGCATATGTTCTGAAATTCAACATTCTTACCTTTCCGGAATCTAGTAGAAAGATCAGGCTTTCCAAAATACTTTCTTTAGAATGATAGCTTAGTTGTACAGAAAGCTCTTCTATGGTCGAAGATTTTTTGGCCAATAGATTGATGATTTGCTGAGATATATTTTTTCCGAAAATAGACTGTTTATTTTTTTCACAGACAGAACAATGCCCACAGTTCTTTGAGTTTTTTTCACCAAAATAAGCAAGGATGAGTTTCATTTTACAATAATCATTGTCCTCCACATAAAACTTCATTTCTTCCCATTTCTGGATCTTATTTCTTTGAATATGTTCAAAAAGTTTCCAATAAGCATTATGAATAACCCTTTCATCTCGGGGTTTTAAAAACTTTATACTAGATAATGCTCCATCTATATATTCCAGATAATTTTTTTGCTGAAGCTCTTTCAAACGTTCTTTGATTAACGGGACACTCACCCCAATCTTATTACTTACCTGCTGCTCACTGAACAATACCTTATGAGTTGTAATTCCGGACATCGTGCGGAAAAGAAGCTCTAAGAAATAAGCATCTTTTTGTGGTAATTGATCTATTTCATCCGCCTTGATGAAAAGTTCTAAGGATGATAAACTCTTGTTAGCATTATAATAAATGATTTCCTGATTGTGCAGGAAGTTGAGTACATTGTTGATCTTTGCTTTGGATAATCTTGTGAAGTTTTGTATTCCGACTGTATTCAGCTGAAATGTTTTTTCCGGTAATTCAAATTCTGCTACCTGAAAGATAGAGTAGAGGTAGCTAATGATCTTCAAAAATTCTGCTTTGTTGGGAATTTGGTTTTTTAAGATCTGATCAAAATTCAGAAGTTCTTGTTTGTTCCAAAGCATGAAAGCAAAACTTTCCTTTCCGTCTCGTCCTGATCTCCCAATCTCCTGATAGAAGTTTTCCAGGGATGGAGCAGGAGAGTAATGAAGAACAAATCGTACATTGTCCTTGTCAATACCCATTCCAAAGGCATTGGTTGAAATTAAGACTTGGTTGTCGCTATTATTCCAGGTGTTTTGCTTTGTATTTTTTTCCTTTGTTGTTAAACCTGCATGAAAATAATCAACATTCTTCAGGTGATTTTTTTTCAGAAATTCTGCTAAAAGCTCTGCCTCTTTTCTCGTTCTTACGTATACAATTCCAGAATCGTTATTATACTTTAAAATATCAAGTACACGTTGAAACTTATCTGAAACCTCTTCTGTAAAGATTTTGATATTATCTCTTTTAAAACTTTTTTGAAAGACAGCCGGGTTCCTAAGTTCAAGTTTACTTTTAATCTCTTTTAGAACCTTTGGAGTTGCCGTGGCTGTTAGAGCTAAACAAGGAATTTCGGGATTATTGCTTCTAAATCCTTTAATGTTTTGATAGCTTGGACGAAAATCCTGCCCCCATTCTGAAATACAGTGAGCTTCATCTACTGCGATGAATGATAATTCAATTTCCTCAATATTTTGAAGAAACTGAGTATTGGTCAATCTTTCAGGAGAAATGTAAAGAAGCTTTGTAAGTCCTTCCTTACAACGGTTATAAATGGTTTCTGCATCATACTCATCAAGTTCTGAGGATAAATATTCAGCTTCTATGCCTCTAAACTTAAGTTGATTCACCTGATCTTTCATTAATGCAAGCAAAGGTGATATTACCAGACAGGTTCCTTCCTTAAGCAAGGCCGGAAGCTGATAACATAATGATTTTCCGGCACCTGTGGGAAGAAGTACCAGTGTATCTTTTTCATTAATAACAGCATTGATAATCTCTTCCTGAGAATCTCTGAAATCACTGTGACCCCAGAAATACTTAAGAGTATCATATTTTAGCTTTTGAAAATCCTGCGGAGAAATCATGTTGTAAAAATAAGCAAAGAATTATGACAAAAAAAGCCACGCAATGCGTGACTTTTGTATAATAAATTAATAAGTTTATTATTTAGCTTCGAAGTATACTCTTCTGTTTGCTCTGTTTTTCCATTCAGGGCACTTAGTTGCTGGTTCACACTCAGGGTATTTAAGGTCTTTTTCACCTTTACCTACTGCGCTTAGTTTGCCAGATTGAACTCCGTTTTTGATCAAATAACTCTTAACGTTGTTTGCTCTTCTTTCAGATAGTTTTTTGTTGTAAGCATCAGTACCTCTTGTATCAGTAGCACCTATTACACTATAAGAACCATTGGAAGAATTGATATAATTTACAGCATTGTTTAGAATAGGAGTATTTGAAGGTAAAATTCTGTCAGAATTTAAATCAAACTCAATTCCTTCCAATTTAGTTTCTGTTTCTACTACAGGTCCAGTAGTGGTTGTAGGACATCCATTGTTTTCAACAGGTCCAGGAACCGTTACACACTTGTCGTAAAGATCAATTACACCATCAAGGTCAGTATCAAGGGCAACACCAGCACCATCTACTCTTGCTCCAGCAGGAGTGTCAAGTTGTCTGTCCCAATCATCACATACCCCGTCATTATCTGCGTCACCTTTCTTACATACTTCAATATCTTGGTTTTTATTCGCCAATACATCAAGTTTGTAATAAATTTCCTGAAGTGGATCATGCCACATTAGGTGAGACTCATGTTTACCTAGTTTTAAGGAAAGACCTAGTGTTGCATTGAAGAAGTTATCAGAAACCTGTTCTTCACGTCTATTAACAGCACTGTATTTATCACCACCACCATCAAATTCATCATCACCAGTAACCACATACATTAATCTACCTTCAATGTCAATCCTTCTGTTTACCTTAAACTTCAAACCAGCACCCGTTTGCATAAACATAGATCCAAGTTGGAAAGGTTTGATCTCAGTCATTAAATTTTGTCCTTTACTGTCTTTCTGGTAAGCTCTGTAGGCAATCGTACCGATACCTGCGTATCCGTGAAGAGCCCATCTGTAAGGAGAATGATTGTCAACTCTTCTCAAAAGATTAGAGAAGTTAACATCTCCCAAGATTGAGATTGCATCATACTGTGTTCTTGCACCTACAGCAGTTGCATCAGGGGCAGCATCTTTGGTATTGAACCATCCTTGTCTGGTTTCACCTCTGTCATATTGTAGGTTAATTCCAAAAGCATGAGTAATCGCTTTATCAATACTTACATAAGCAGAGTATCCAAAAAGATTTTTACCGTTACCATTTTTGATGGAAGTTAAATCTGCTGATTGCATCAATGGAACTCCAACCCCAGCTGAGATTGACCAGTCATTAAACCTTTTTGATTGTTGGGTGAAAGGGGAAACATTAGCAGACCCAGAAGAAAAAGTATTTGGGTACTTTCCATTTGAAACTGCCGTTGAGTCTTGTTGCGCATAGCTGGCGGTAGGAATGGCCAATGCTAAGGTAACAATTGCTAAACTTAATTTCATAGTGTTATTTTTTTAAGTTAAGTTATATTAAATGATTTTTTACGTAAAAAAGTGATTTTGTGTTATTTTTTTTCAATACAACTATACTGATACCCTGTTTATTTGGCACCTATTGCCTTGAAAATGATATAAAGGTATGTAAAATATTTCGTAGTAGAAAAAAATAAACCGAAAAGAACAATTCTTTTCGGTTTATGTATTTAATAAGAAATTACTTTTTCTTTTTTTTAACAGGAGCTTTTTTAGTAGCTTTTTTTACAGGAGCATCTTCATAATCTTTCTTTTGAATAGAATTCCATTCAGAACTTTCTATAAATCTTACTGTAACTTTTCTGTCAGCTAATCTTTCAGCGTCTGAAGCTGAGGCGGGTATTGTTGCTTCTGCAGAACCCACACCTCTAGATTTTAATACATTATCGTTTATTCCTCTAGTTTCTAAAGCTCCAACTACAGCAGCAGCTCTTTCTTTAGATAATCTTAGGTTGTATGCAGCATTACCTTTAATATCGGTATGTCCTGTTAACAGATAATTACCTCCGTTTTCTTTAATAATTGAAGCAGCTAAATCAAGTTTAGGATTAGATTCAGGTCTTATTGTTGCTTTATTAAAGTTAAAGTAGATATCCTTAAGTGTTTTTTCTACTTCTACTGCAGTCTCTTTATTGTCTTTTTTTACTGGGCATCCATTGTTTTCAACAGGTCCAGGAACTGTTACACACTTGTCGTAAAGGTCGATTACACCATCAAGGTCAGTATCAAGGGCAACACCGGCACCATCTACTCTTGCTCCAGCAGGAGTGTCAAGCTGTCTGTCCCAATCATCACATACCCCATCATTATCACCATCTCCTTTCTTGCATACTTCAACGTCTTGATTTTTATTCGCCAGTACATCAAGTTTGTAATAAATTTCCTGAAGTGGATCATGCCACATTAGGTGAGATTCATGTTTTCCTAATTTGAAAGAAAGACCTAGTGTTGCATTGAAGAAGTTATCAGAAACCTGTTCTTCACGTCTATTGACAGCACTGTATTTATCACCACCACCATCGAACTCATCATCACCAGTAATCACATACATTAATCTACCTTCAATGTCAATTCTTCTATTTACCTTAAACTTCAAACCAGCACCCGTTTGCATAAACATAGATCCAAGTTGGAAAGGTTTGATTTCAGTCACTAGATTTTGTCCCTTACTGTCTTTTTGGTAAGCTCTGTAGGCAATCGTACCGATACCTGCATATCCGTGAAGAGCCCATCTGTAAGGTGAATGATTATCAACTCTTCTCAAAAGGTTAGAAAAGTTAACATCTCCCAAGATTGAAATTGCATCATATTGTGTTCTTGCACCTACAGC
Source organism: Chryseobacterium oncorhynchi (assembly GCF_002899895.1). GTDB lineage: Bacteria > Bacteroidota > Bacteroidia > Flavobacteriales > Weeksellaceae > Chryseobacterium > Chryseobacterium oncorhynchi. Next base: position 47,781 of record NZ_PPEI02000004.1, on the reverse strand, counting down.
AGTTGCATCAGGGGCAGCATCCTTGGTATTGAACCATCCTTGTCTGGTTTCACCTCTGTCATATTGTAAGTTAATTCCAAAAGCGTGGGTAATCGCCTTGTCGATACTTACATAAGCAGAGTATCCAAAAAGGTTTTTACCGTTACCATTCTTTATGGAAGTTAAATCTGCTGATTGCATCAATGGAACACCTGCTCCAACTGAAATAGACCAGTCATTAAACCTTTTTGATTGTTGGGTGAAAGGGGAAACATTCGCAGAACCAGAAGAAAAAGTATTTGGATACTTTTCGTTTGTAGTTGCTGCAGAGTCTTGTGCATAGCTGATAGCAGGCATCGCCAAAGCCAGTGCAGCAATTGCTAAACTTAATTTCATCGTGTATTATTTATTTTGATTTTTGAAAAGCAGTTTTTAGCTTCTTTTTATTATTTAATTGGGCATCCGTTGTTTTCAACAGGTCCAGGAACAGTTACACACTTGTCATAAAGGTCAATAACTCCATCCAGGTCCATATCAAGGGCAACACCAGCACCATCTACTCTTGCTCCAGCAGGAGTGTCCAATTGTCTGTCCCAATCATCACATACTCCGTCATTATCTGCATCTCCTTTTTCACAAACTACAAGATCTGTCGTTGCATTTTCTAGAACGCTGGTTCTGTAGTATGCTTCCTGAAGCGGATCATGCCATGCTAAGTGAGATAGGTGTTTTCCTAATTTGAAAGATACTCCTAAACTTACAGTCCATGCATTGTCAGATCTTCTTGGATTAAGCTTATTATAACTTACTGAAGCTGGGTCATATTCACCAGGACCAGCCCATCCACCACCATCGAATTCATCATCACCACTGATAATGTACATGGTTCTTGCTTCAACGTCAATAAGTTTTGAAACATTATACTTTACACCCAAACCTCCTTGATAGAATATGGAGTTGATGTCTATATCTTGTTTAATAAATAAAGGAATTCTTTTTGGATTAGTGCTCCATCTGTTTTCATTATTGTCATGTAATGACGTTCTGAACCCTTGAACACCGACTCCCATATATCCATGGAAAGCCCATCTATAAGGAGAGTGATTGTCAACCCTTCTTAATAGATTAGAGAAATTAATATCTCCCATTAGAGCAATCTGGTCAAATTGAGTTGTTGCAGTAGCTACTCCGGCAAGTTGACCGGCTGTACCAGGAAGTTGACCTGTTTGTTTTGTTTCTCCTCTTGTATACATTAAGCTTAGACCAAAAGTATGTGAAATTTGCTTGTCAATACTTACGTAAGCATTATAACCCCAGTTGGTCTTATCCTTGCGAAGAGATTTAAGATCAGAGTGAACCATAAATGCCGGACCTCCACCAACTGAAATAGACCAGTCTCTGAAACGTCTGGCTTTGTTATCGAAAGGTTTTACATTAGCGGAACCTGAGGAAAAAGTATTAGGATACTCAGTAGAAGAGTTTACTGTAGTACTGCTATTCTGTGCGAAAGCTGCAATTGGCAATGTGGTAGCCAATAATAATAAACCTAATTTCATACAATATGTTTTATGTTTTAAATAAAATCTTTTAATAATATTCTGGAAAAATCCCTTTCAAAAAGATGTTTTTTATGAGGGATTTCTAATCTTTCTGACTTAAAATTTAATTCATTATACTTAATGATATCAATATCTATAACTCTATCTGTGTAGCCTCCTGATATTTTTGAATCATTAATTCTTCCCATTTCAATTTCAATTTCCTTAATACAATCAAGCAGTTGAATTGGTGAAAGATGCGTGAATATTACTGCTGCAATATTACAAAAAATATTGGAACTAACAAATTCTACAGGATCAGACATTAAAAATTCGCTGGTTTGTGAAATGTTATTTCCTGCATCACTTATTTTCTGTAAAGCCAGCTCTATATTTTTTTTTTGCTCTCCAAGGTTACTTCCTAGTAACAAAACTACCTTTTGCTGCGACATATTGGAAAATTTATTGATTTATGAGAAGTTTCTTTAAAAATGTTTTGGCAAATATAGTAGCAATAGTTATACTTTGCGCTGTATTTTTCATCTTTTTCATTATGTTGATTGTGTTCAGTTCTATGGGAAGTGATAAGGCTGTTGCGGTGAAAAAGAACTCGGTTCTTACGATTAATTTAAAGACAAACATAATAGATAGCCCTACTGAAGAAGAAATGGGACTATTTGGTATCAGTAATCAGAACAAGAGTGTTCTTTTATATGACGCACTGGAAGCTATTAATAAGGCTAAAACCGATGATAATATCAAAGGAATCAGTATTGAAGCTGATGAGCTGAATGCAGGGTTAACACAGATTGATGATCTTAGAAATGCCATTGAGGATTTTAAGAAAAGTGGAAAATTTGTATATGCTTATGGTAACGGAGTTTCTCAATCGGCTTATTATTTAGGATCGGTAGCTGAGAAATATTATCTTCATCCGGCAGGAGGAATAGAATTAAAAGGTCTAGCTACTGAAGTTACATTCTTTAAGGATTTCGCTGATAAATATGGAATCGGGATTGAAGTGATTCGTCACGGTAAATTTAAATCTGCAGTGGAACCATTTTTAAGAAATGATATTTCCCCTGAAAATAAAGAACAGCTAAGTACTCTCTTGAATGACCTATGGAAAAATACTTCCTATAAAATGGCAACATCCAGAAAGATTGATACAGTTCAGTTCAGAACGATTGTTGATAGTTTATATGGAATGATTCCTGAACAAAGTTTGAAATATAAGCTTGCGGATAAACTTATTCAAAAGACAGAATATGAAAATTTGCTTAAATCTAAATTAAGCTTAACAGATAAGGAAAAGCTGAACAAAGTTTCTTTGGCTAATTATATTAGCTCTTATGCTGATGAGGATAAATCTGGTGAAAAGGTAGCTGTACTATATGCTTCAGGATCTATCAATAATGGAGATCAGTATAACGACATCCATTCTGATAAATATGTGAAATATATTCAGAAACTTCAGGAAGATGATAAGGTGAAAGCTGTTGTTCTTAGAATTAATTCTCCGGGAGGAAGTGCTAATGCTTCAGATGAAATCTTGTTTGAACTACAACAGCTGAAAAAGAAAAAGCCACTGGTAGTTTCATTTGGTGATTACGCTGCTTCAGGAGGATATTATGTAGCAATGGCTGCTGATAAAATTTATTCTGAGCCTAATACGCTTACTGGTTCTATCGGGGTTTTCGGAGTGCTACCTTATTATAAGGATATTGCCAGCAAGAACGGAATTCGTGCAGATGTTGTTTCTACTAATGCAAACTCTATGTATTATTCAGGATTGAATGGAGTAACACCTTATGGTGTAAATATGATGACAAAGAGTGTAGAAGGTACTTACAAGAGATTTGTACATTTTGTTACTCAAAACAGAAAGAAAACTTTTGAGGAGATCGATAATGTAGGTGGCGGTAGAGTATGGAGTGGTGTTCGTGCCAAGCAAATTGGATTAGTGGATGAATTGGGAACGCTGAATGATGCGGTAAAGTTTGCAGCGCAGAAAGCAGGATTAAAGTCCACTTACCATGTTGAGACTTTCCCTAAAAAAATGTCTCCTTTTGAGCAGATCTTTAAGGACCTTAATGAAGAGGATGTTTCGGCGAGAATCATCAAGAGTAAAATAGGAAAATCCAACTATGAGATTTTACAGCAGATTACAGACAAGAAGCTGCAGTCTGAAGTGAAAATGGAAATGCCTTACCAGATTAGAATCAACAACTAACTAAATTATATTTTACAGAAAATCCCGGATCTGAATTTCAGATCCGGGATTTTATTTTTTATTAATATCGATTAGCTTTTCTTTGTAGCCATTCCGTAAATCCAGAGGACAATCAGAGATCCTCCTATGGCAAGTAGCATACTTCTGAAATCAAAACTGTCAACTGTTCCCCAGCCAAGAAAATTTCCTATAAATCCCCCAACAAAAGCTCCTATAATTCCCAGGATAATTGTTATTAGCCATCCGCCTCCTTGAGTACCAGGCATTATTAATTTAGCAATGGCTCCCGCAATAAGACCAAATATGATCCAAGTTAAAATTCCCATAGTCTTAAGATTTTAATTGTTAATATTTAAAAATGATTTGTTGCTAATATAAGGGAAAACATGATATAAATCATCTTTTCTTGAAGAATGAGTCTACAAATTCCGTACCATTAAAAAGCTGTAGATCCTGCATTTTTTCGCCTACACCTATATATTTTACCGGAATTTGGAATTGGTCTGAAATACCAATAACAACACCTCCTTTTGCTGTTCCGTCCAATTTTGTTACTGCCAATGCGTTTACTTCAGTAGCGGCTGTAAACTGCTTTGCTTGTTCAAATGCATTTTGTCCTGTAGAACCATCAAGAACCAATAGGATCTCATGAGGTGCATCAGGAATTACTTTCTGCATTACTCTTTTGATTTTGGAAAGTTCGTTCATCAGGTTAACCTTATTATGAAGTCTTCCCGCAGTATCGATGATCACCACATCAGCATTTTGTGAAACCGCACTTTGTACTGTATCAAAAGCTACAGAAGCAGGGTCAGAGCCCATTCCTTGTTTTACGATAGGAACACCCACTCTTTCACTCCAGATGGTAAGCTGATCAACGGCAGCAGCTCTAAAGGTATCAGCCGCTCCTAAAACTACTTTTTTACCTTCGGATTTAAACTGGTGAGCCAGTTTTCCAATGGTTGTTGTTTTTCCAACTCCGTTTACACCTACTACCATAATCACATATGGCTTCTTGGAAGTGTCTATATTTCCTGTTCCTGCATGAGGATTTTCAAGCAAAAGACCTGCAATTTCATCGCGAAGAATTGTATCCAGTTCGCTTACCCCTACATATTTGTCACGGGAAACACGTTCTTCAATTCTTTCTATGATCTTGATGGTGGTAGAGGCGCCTACATCGGATGCAATCAGGATTTCTTCAAGGTTATCAAGTACCTCGTCATCTACCTTGCTTTTACCGACAACGGCCTTCGTCATTTTTTCAAAGAATCCCTGGCTGGATTTTTCCAATCCTTTATCTAAGGTTTCTTTTTCTTCTTTTTTGAAAATATTTTTAAACCAACTCATAGTTTTAGTTTATTCTTATTTTTTGTTTTTAATCACTGCTGTGGCTTCTACCTCTATCAATACATCATCTCTGAAAAGCTTGCTTACCTCTACAAGGCTGCTTACAGGAGGGTTTTGAAGATTAACATGTTTGTCCCTTGTTTTTCTAAAATCAGGGGTTTTTGATATGTCTGTGATGAAAATTCCCAGTTTTACAATATCTTTTCCTGTTCCTCCGTATTCTTTCAGAATATTTTCAATGTTATTGAAAATCTGTTGTGTCTGCTCTTCTACATTATTCCCCACCAGGTTACCCGCTGAATCTAAGGGGACCTGTCCAGATAATAAAATCATTTTAGAACTTCCACAATCAATACTTACTGATTGTGATAATCCCGGGATGTTGAAAACTTTTGACGAACTTTTATATTCTATAGTATTCATTGTTTCCTGACTATATGAAAATAGAAAAATTACTGTACAAGCCAGAATTAGAATTTTTTTCATATTTCATTGATTAATAATCTGGTGAACAAAGATAACAAAAAAACTACCCAAAATATGAGTAGTTTTTTATATTGTAAATAAAGTATTAATTATTTTTTCAAATAACCATCTACTTCATCAGCGTTCATTACTTTTTCTTCGAAAACGTAAGCTCCTGATTTAGAAGACTTAATCATTTTCACCACTTTAGTCATCTTTTTAGATTGACCGCTTTGTAGGGTTGCTACTACTTTCTTTGCCATGGTAAATTATTATTTATAAATTACTTGATTTCTTTGTGAAGGGTAGATCTCTTAAGAACAGGATTGTATTTTTTCAATTCCAATCTCTCTGTAGTGTTCTTTTTGTTTTTTGTAGAAATGTATCTAGACATTCCTGGCATACCACTTTCTTTGTGCTCTGTACATTCAAGGATTACTTGAACTCTATTTCCTTTTTTTGCCATGATTTATTAATTCTTTTTAATCAATCCGTTTCTAGTAGCTCTTTCAATAGCTTCTTCGATTCCAATCTTGTTAATCACTCTCAATCCATGAGCTGATACTTTCAGTGTAACGTGCTTATCTTGCTCCGGAAGGTAAAACTTCTTCTCTAATAAGTTAATTTCAAAACGACGCTTCGTTTTGTTATTAGCGTGAGAAACGTTGTTACCAACCATTGCACGCTTTCCTGTTATTTGGCAAATTCTTGACATATCTCGATGTTCTTATTTGTATAATATTTGAGAGTGCAAAATAACGAAGAATTTTTTAGATAGACAAATCTTTTGGAAAATATTTATAAATAAGTGGCTGATTAATAATATTGATTTTTTAAAATAGCCGAATTTCTGGGATATAGCCGAAAATCGCTGCTGATATATTTCATACAGGCTTTTTTCTAAAGAGGAAATTTAATATTCTATCTTTGTTTTTAATTAATCTAAATAAGAATAACATGAAGAGAATTTACTTTCTATTGTCTATGTTTCCTGTAGGCTTGGCAGCGCAAAGCTTTAGTGAGATACAGACCGGGATGAATAATTTTTATTTTTCAGCTTCTGATATTGCTGATATCGACAATAATGGCACCTTGGATATTGTAGTTACTGGAGCAATAGATTCCGATGGAGACGGGCAGCCTGATGCTACTTATAATGAAGTTTATCAGAATAATGGGACAACATTCCAGCCTTATACAGATCTTGGCGGAGATGTGACGCATTTGGGAGATGTAAAATTCATTGACTTTGATAATGACGGGTTGATGGATATGATTTCCACTGGGCTTAGCTATATGGATATTGTGAACTATAAACATTATCGGTTTAAAAATACAGGAGTAGGTTTTGTAAGACAGGAAGAACTTGCCGGGAAAATTTATGGCTCCATGGAAATTTTTGATTTTAACCATGACGGAAAGCAAGATTATGCAATCAACGGAACTCAATTTGCCCATGGTAGTGGGGAGTTTAATAATACATTAGATTTTTACCGAAATACAGGATCTGGTTTTGAAATGACTGAAAATTGGGTTAATGGAACTCAAAACGGGAGTTTTAAGGTAGTGGATTTAAACAATGATCATCTTTTGGATCTCATTGTTATTGGATCTGATATCAACGGAGATCCTGTATCCAAGGTATATATAAATCAGGGAGGAACATTGGTTGATTCGCAATCTCTTGATTCTTTGACATCCGGTAAACTTGAGATTGCAGATTTTAATGCGGATGGTTTTCAGGATGTTGTAGTTGCTGGTAAGGATGCTAATGATGATCCTTATTTTGCAGTTTTAATGAATGATGGAACAGGTACATTGGTTACCCAACAGATCAGCCCTGCTGAAATTGAAGACGCGTCATTAAGCGTAGGAGACCTGAATAATGATGGATATTATGATTTTATCATTTCTGGTAATATAAACTACAATGCTGTTGTAAAGACTTATTTATACAATGCATCCAGTCAGACATTTACTGAAGGAACAACAAACGGTATATATAACTTGGGTGGCCCGGGAATGGTGCAATTGTTTGATTTTAATAATGATAACCACTTAGATGTTGTATTAGGTGGATTTGATTGGTCGGATTCAGAATTGCCATCGCTAACGAAAGTTTTTAAAAATAATTCCACAGCTATGAATGCAAAACCAACAGCTCCTACCCATCTTAATTTGACAAGAAGCGGAAACAGGTTTAATTTTACGTGGAGTGGTGCAACTGATGATAAGACTCCTGTTAATGCCTTACGTTATGAAATTAAGGTAGGATCAACTCAGGGAGCGCAGGATATTGCTAAATATATTGTAACAACCCCTTCTTGGTTTCTGGATTTAGATCCGTCTGTTCAAAATGTATACTGGAGCGTAAGAACCATTGATGCTTCAAAGGCATATTCAGATGTTTCTACAGTAGGTACACTGGGAACTAAAGAAAATAATATCAATAAAGAAAAACAACTTGTAATCTATCCAAACCCTACCTCTGATAAGATTTATATTAAAGGAGAAAAAGTTTCAGAAGCTGAAGTTTATTCAATGGAGGGACGAAAGCTGAATGTTATTTTAAATGGGGACCAATCTATTAATGTTTCTCATTTACCAAAAGGAGTATATCTATTAAAACTGAAAATAAAAAACGAAATAACCACGAAAAAACTTACAATTAAATAACTGAATCATTCTATCATGAGAAAAGCCAGACGTCCAGCTGGCTTTTCTTTTTTTTATAGGGTGAATCTTTTGATATTTAAATGAAAAAAATCTGCGTTATCTGCAAAGTCTGCAAGAATTTATGTTTCTATTGCAGGTCTTGCGGATAACGCAGATTCTTGTATTGTAAGTTTTAAAGCAAGTGTAATTAATATTTAAATCCTATGCTTTCTTCATTTTAGCCTGAAACCATTTAATCAGAAAATAAAACAAAAGAAATCCTAAGGCAAATATTGAAAATCTTGAAAGAAGATCTCCTGCCCTCGAATAGAACGTCATGGTATCATAAAGGTTTACCTTAGCAAACAGAGTGGTTTGGTCACCATAGAATGTATCAGCCACTATTTCACCTTTTGCATTGATATGCGCTGAAATTCCGCTGTTCGCAGCACGAGCAATTTCTCTTCGGGTTTCGATGGCTCTCAATTTAGCATAAGATAAAAGCTGCTTGTGTCCTTCGGTGACTCCCCACCATGAGTCATTGGTCATAATTCCTAAAAAGTTGGCCCCCTTTTTTACATAGTCAGTTACAAATTCACCGTAAATGCTTTCATAGCAGATAATAGGAGCAATTTTCCCTTTGTTGTAAGGATTGGCAAAAGCAACTCTTTCTTTATCTGTTCCCAAAGAAGCTACAGTTCCACCAAGATTGAGCATTGCATCGCCCAGAATAGGTTTAAGAACACTCATATAAGGAAAAATTTCAACCCCCGGAACAAGCTTACCTTTGTGGTATACCTGTACTTTTTGCTGAGGAGCAAGCTGAATAGATGTATTGTAGCTCGCCACCCATACCCCTGGATTTATTTGATAAGCCTCATTAGGTATTTTGGCAGGATCAAAATAAAAACGATGTGAAGAAATCCCTGTTGCAAAAACAGATCCCGGATGTTTTGTTAAAAAGTCTTTGATATTATTTAAAAGTAAACTCTTTTCAAAAGCAGTTTCAGAAATAGAACCTCTGCCCGGAAGCGCTGTTTCCGGAGCTATATAGTAATCAATTTTTGTGGTCGAGTTTTTTTCCGCAAGATTAAGAAGATCCTGTTCAATTGTTAAACTGTCCTTAGAGTATTTTTCAGCATAAGGATCAAGATCAGGCTGCAGCATCAGGACATTGACCTGTCCGGATGGCTTTTCGTTAAAGTTATTGTACTTAATGATTGAAATAATCATCGGAATAGCAATTAAGCCTGCTACAATGGATGTATTTCTAATTAAATCCTTTGTTTTTCTTCCTGCTTCCCATGTTCTTATAGTATAGAAAATTAAGACATTGATGAGAAGAATCCAGAAGCTTCCGCCGGTTGCTCCTAAGGTGTCATACCATTGAATTAGTTTTGGATAATCTGAAAATACATTGCCTAAGTTCAGCCAAGGCCAGGTAAGTTCCCATCCTAGGTGGAATTTTTCAAAACTCATCCAGATGGCAATAAAGAATCCAAGTCCCCAATATGTTCCCTGTGCATTCTTGTACCAATGATAACACTGGAAAACCAAGGAGTATAAAAGAGAATTAACAAGAACCGGAAATACCACAGCCATCATAGAGTGGCTTCCATCCGGGTTTTTAGAACCGTATAACCATCCTGTGGTCACAACATTCCAGATGATAAAGCAAAGATAGGACAGTCCGAAGATCATCCAGCCTTTTCTTTTATAGTCTGAGAATTTTGAAATTCCATGTTCCATCATCAAAAGAGGAACAAGAGCAAAAAATATAAAAAACGGAACTCCATAAGTTGGCCATGAGACCGACAGCAGCATTGCTGAAATAAGGGTAAGTAGAACGTATTTCATTGAGATAAAATATAATGCAAAAGTAAGACTTGTAAAAAGAAACTCAAAGTTAAAAGAGACTATTAAAAAATTAATTTTTTAAAGCCATATCTTTAACTCCCCAATCCTGAATGGTCATAAGTATAGGCATAAAGGTTTTACCATATTCCGTAAGCTTATATTCTACTCTGGGAGGGATTTCGGCATAGATTGTTCTTTCAATAATATGATCTTCTTCCATTTCTCTGAGTTGGTTCACAAGCATTTGCTTACTGATCATAGGGATTGCTTTTTGAAGCATGCTGAAACGGTTGACATTCATACTTATCCCATACATAATTACGGTTTTCCATTTACCACCTACTTTATTGTAAAAATGAGTCACTGGACAATTGTTAGGATTGAAATCTTTATTTTTTCTTTTATTTTCCATTGGTCTAAAAAAGTTTACTATAGATAATAATCAAGACTAGTATTAATAATTAATACAAAGATAATACCTTCGTATCTATAAAAAATTACAAAGTATGAACAATAAAGAATTAGTGTTAAATGCAATTACAGCTGTTTTTATTGATAGAGATATTACAGCATTTGATAAATATTTTGGAGATCATTACATTCAGCATAATCCCGGAATCCCTAACGGCACTGAGGTGTTGAAGCAATTTGTACCCACTTTGCCGGAAGATTTTGGATACGAGCCTGGAGTTATTACTGAAAATGGAAATATTGTAATGATCCACGGACGATATAAAAACTGGCAAGGGAAAAATATGATTGCTGTAGATATTTTTAGGATAGATAAAGGAAAAATAGCGGAACACTGGGATGTAATGCAGGAGGAGGTGACAGTAGAGAATTCAGCTAATGGAAATGCAATGTTTCCTATATCATTAGATTAAGAAAAATAACAGCAGTATGATTGAAGAAACAAGAAAAAAAGCATTGGGAGAATGGGAAAGTATTTCAATAGAAATAAGGCCAAGTTCATTAAAAAATGAAGATGGAAGTCTGAAGCCCTTTTATTTGAAAAGATCATTTTCATTTCTTCCTGAAGATCAATTTAAACTGGAAATTATTAATTATGCTGATGCTTATGGAGAAATACCTTTGGCTAAAATTATTCTTAAGGGGCATGTGGAATGGCAGGGAGATCATCCCATTGCAAAAGGCGCACAAAAAGTAGATTTTATAGCTGATCATGCTTATGAAGTAATTCCTTTAATTCAAAATTTTACAGATGTTTTAAATGCTTCAGCAAAAGAGAATTTTGAAATCTGGGAGACAGGGAAAACTCAAAACATATTAAGAAAAAGGTTTTTACCATTTGGTTTGAGCGAGGGGCAAATTTTTAAGGAGTACGACTTAATATATATTTTCAATGATATGATGTTCTGGGGAGCAAGAAACATTGATGGTAGAGGTTTTGATACAGAATTAAACCGACCTACAAACCTACAAATCCCGATGAAAAGGAAGTCATAATATAATTTAAAAAGAGAGCTAATACTGCTCTCTTTCTTTTGTATACAAATTTTTAAAATCTGTACTAAAGGATATTGATAATGTTTTTGAAATGAATATATTAGCATCGCATGTTAAAGAAAATTTATAAAATCATTATTATTCCTTATTCGCTGTTTTTACTCTACCTGATGTTTCTGGGAATGGGCAGGTTTCAGTATGATGATAACCTGATCACAGTGGAGCCCGTGTTTTCTACCATCAAGTTTATCCAAGGGGCAATGTCCTGGAAAGATATTGTAGTGATTGTTGTCGGAAATATTGTAATGTTTATTCCTTTTGGTTTTCTGGGATGGAGCTTTCCCGAGTTAAGGAAACTGAAAACATTGATTTTCACTTTTGTTTCAGCCATTGTGATTGTGGAAGCACTCCAATACTTTACAAGAATGGGAATATTTGAGGTAGACGATATTATCCTGAATACTTTTGGAGTGTATTTAGGCTGGCGGCTTTGTCGGTTTATTGAAAAAAGATTTAGTTATTTAGTTCTTTAGCCCGCTTTTCAGCATTTAAAATTCCTTGTTTTAAAATTCCTTTAAAATTGTTTTCTTCAAATGTCTTTAGGGCTGCTTCCGTAGTTCCACCCTTGGAGGCAACATCCTTAATAAGTTCTTCAAGGTTTTTTTCAGAGTTATTGATTAAATGATAAGCGCCCAGCATGGTTTGCTTTACAAAAAGTTTGGAAAGGTTTTCTTCAATTCCCATTTCCACTCCTGCTTTGATCATGGCATCAATAATATAATAAAAGTAGGCCGGCCCACTTCCTGAAAGTGCGGTAACACCATCCAAAAGGTCTTCATTCTCCAGATAAACAGATCTTCCCGTACTATTCAATAGTCTTTCGATATTGATAAGCTGGCTGAATGAGATGCCGTCTGCAGCGGTATAACCTGTAATTCCCATTCCTAAAAGAGTAGGAGAGTTGGGCATCGCTCTTACCACCAATGGATGGTTCAATGACTTTTGAATTTTCTCAATATTAATTCCGGCCATGATGGACAGAACCATCTGGTTTTCTTTTAAGGTAAATTGAATATTCTGAGCAACAGTTTGGAAATCCTGTGGCTTTACAGCAATAATGATAAGGTCTGCATCCAGATCTTTCACCTCATCAAAAGTAGAAATTTTTGACTTGGGAAACTCTTCCGCTATTTTGGAAATTTTTGATGAACTTCGAATGATAAGATGAAGATTTTCGGGCTTAATCAGTTCATACTTCAGAAATGATTTTGAAAAGGATAACCCCATATTTCCGGCTCCTAAAATAGCTATTTTCATATTGTGCGTTATTTTTTAACGAAAATAATGTTTTTTATTGTGACAGAAAAGGCTGTTCAGGATAAAGCCTGAAGTTATCGTCCTATTATTCAACAAAAAAGTCCGGTATTATACCAGACTTTATTTTTTTTTGATTTAAACCATTTCTTATTCCACGGGGAATTCCGGTCTTCTCATTTTATACTTTGTTCCCGAAAGAGCTTCAAGGAAAGAAACCAGGGCTTTTCGTTCTTCTTTTGTCAGCTTTAAAGGCTTCAATAAAGGATCAGTCACAGGATAAAGCGGGTCTTTTTGCTTCGCTTCAGGAGACGGATCTATCATATGCATTCCACTGTTGTACATATTCACAACGCCTTCAAGTTCATTGAAGAGCCCGTTGTGCATCCATGGCTGGGTAAGCATCAGATCTCTTAGTTGAGGAGTTTTGAACTTGCCTACGTCTTCAGCATTCTTGGTAATATTATACAATCCAAGATCCTCGTATTTTCTTTTATAATAGGTTAACCCGATATTATGAAAAGATTCGTCTGTAAGGTACTGGCCGCTGTGGCAGTTCATACATCTTGCCTTGGTTCGGAAAATATGCATCCCATAGATCTCTTCGTCAGATAGCGCGGTATATTTTCCTTCTAAAAACTTATCAAAACGGCTTGGCTGGCTTTTGATGGTTTTCTGGAAGTCTGCAATGGCTCTTACAATTCTCTCATAGGTTACCTTTTCATCCCCATAGGCATTTTTGAAAAGTGGCTTATATCCTTTTAGTGCCTGGATTTTTGCAGGTAATGTTTTTACATCCATGGCCATTTCATGATGAGCACCCAAAGGACCTGCTGCCTGCTCTTCAAGGGTTTTTGCTCTTCCATCCCAGAAAAACAACTGCCTTTCCGCAATATTATAAAGCGATATTGTATTTCTGTTTCCTTGGAGGTGATCGTTTCCTAAGGCTACATGTCTTCGGTCTGACCATCCCATTTCAGGATCATGACATGAGCTGCATGAGATCTGGTTGGATTGGGATAATTTTGGATCAAAAAATAGCGTTTTCCCAAGGATAACATTGGGCTTGTCCTGCTCTGCAAAAAATGCGGAGTCAGATTTAATGGATGAGAACTCATTCCATTTTACACCATAGTCAATAGTTGGTTTTGGCCATTCGGATATTGCTTTCTTATAACTTTTAACAATGTCTTCAATGGTAGGATCCTGAAAATTCAGAAGGTCCTCATTTACCTTAGGAGTAAAGCTTAGTAAAATCATTACAGCTCCGCCTAATCCCCAATAGATTATTTTTTTCATGTCTAAAACGTTATCCCGATACTAGCACCTACAAAATTATTATTTTTTTTCTGAATTTTCTGGGATTGATACTGTGCGCCTACAAAGAAAGCAGGAAGTTTTTGCAGTTTAAAGTCATATCTTACTGAGGCTCCCAAATTGGTCATATCACTTGCCTGATACATATAATCCTGAAGAATCCATTCGTTTACAGCTGCATTTCCTGTAGTAGTTAATGCATTGAAATTTTTGCCAACCATTCTTTGCGAGAAATAAGGCTGTACTGTCAATACCTGATTTTCTTTAATCTGCTGCTTATAATCTATATTAATTCCGAAATAGCTATACGTAAATTTTTGCCCTGCAGTAGGATAAAGTCTTCTTTCTTTGATTTCTTCATATGCAAAAAACGGAGTTGCTGTAATAGAGAAGTTTTCCTGATTATATTGGTAAAACCCTTTTACTACAGTGATGTAATCTTCCTTACGATATGATTTTCTTTTATAAATTTGTTGTAAGCTTGCTGTATTCAGTGAGTACCCATACTCATAGCCTGTTTTTACAGAAGACATAAAATTGGCTAGAAGTCCGATTCGATTTTTTTCGTTGATGCTGAAGAATTTTGCTCCTTCCACTTCAATGGTTTTATTTTCCAAATCGGAAAGATCATAAAATAAGTTGGAAGATGGGCTGTTCACATAACTTTTAATGTTGTTGGATTTTCCCCAAGCTGCCTGAAGATAAAAATCTTTACCCTGTTTATTGGCGATCTGCAACCCTCCTTTATAGGCGAATTCTTCAAAAGAAACATTGGGATTGGCACTTCCGTTGAACAAGTAATTTGAAAATCCAAAACCTGACATCTGGTACGTAAAAGGTCTACCCAATAAACTCTGGAATGTAATGGAACTATTTTGGGTGTACTTGCTGAATTCACCAAATACTCCTACTTCATATTCTCTGAAAAAATTATAGTTCAAACCAGCTTTTATACGCAGATCAGAAGTAGTACTTTTTAGTCGTGGATCCTTGGCACGGAATCCCATTTGCGCAAGATAGCTTACTTGCCCTGCAATAGTCCATCGGTTAAATTTCTGTAAATATCCTCCGGCAAACTGATAACGTTCGAGGTTTAACTTTCCTCCGGCAGAATCTGCAGTGATGTAAGGTGCTACACGGTCATAATCTAATGATTCGTTCCATTGGAGCAGTCCTGTTTTAAGGTTCTGATAGCTTGCATTTCCCCAAACATAACGGTTAGGTTTTAATTTTTGAAATGATTTTGCTTCCACGGTTAATCCTTTATCTCCGTTTCCAAGTTGCTGACGATAAATTTTCTTATCATTGTTATGATAGCCAACACTGAACTCCGAAAATGAAGAAGGACTATAACCCGACATAGAAGCCGGGTTATTGAAAAAATTATCTTTAAAATTTCTTTCTGTATCGTATTGATTGTTGATCGTCTTAAAAAGACTGATACTGTCCTGTGCTTTCACGGAGAGAAAACACATACTGACCAATAACAGGAAGAAAGATGTTTTTGTATTAAGCATAATGTATTGAAAGTGTAAATCGATATTTTAATGAACAATACCGTCTTTTAAACTAGCTTCGGAATCCTTAACGAAGTCATTCGAAGAATTGTTGGTGTCCATGTAAAGATTTTTATTCCCCATCATCTTTCCTGTAATCTTACGTCTTACAGATTTTCCGAAACGGGTAGGGTCACTGTCTACTGATCCTGCAGAAGTCCATCCTGCATCAATGCTAGGAGATGTTAATGTGTGGAAAAACTTAGTAGGGACACTATTATTAACTCCATCTATGATCCATGTATTCGGAATTGAATAAACATTTCTTTTGGTAACGGTTCCGGCAGAATTAATGTAGCTAAAATCGTATTTATGGTTTTGAAGGAATGTGTCTTTTGATTCTCCAGCCGGGAAACGTGCTATAACGTAGCTTTCAAACCCTCTGTTGTGCATGATAAACATATTCTTTGCTGTAGTAAAGGCAACATCTACATTAGGTACAGCCGGATTGTCAACCTGTCCCAGAGCCGGAGCTGTTGATGGGAATTCAAAGTCTGCATTATGAAGATCAAAAGCGGTACTTGTCTGCGCTTTGTGGTTAATTGCATTATCTGCTACAACGATGAAGTCACCTGGTTGCACAGGGTATTTTTTTACGGTAGGATCTACTTCGTTTGTAGGTAAAATCAAGACTCCTTTTACCGGAAAATATTGGTTTACATCATAAGGAGTAGGGTTATCATCTTCAGTCGTCATAAATTGAGACTGGCCAATGATCAGGTTATCTGCATATAAAACTTTGTCCGTATTATTTACGATTTTAAAATAACGGCTAGAATTATAGTTTTTACCATCCGGAGTTTTAACCCCTGTAAAGAATACTTCTTCAATGATAAAATCTTCATGGAATGTTTTAAAATATAAAGGAACCGTAATATTGGTCGCCATTGTGGTAATATCAGCAACTGCGGTACCAGCGGCATCAGTAGTTGTCAACTGAGTGGTAACTACTTTACCATTCACAATAATTTTATAAGAACCATAAGGAACTTCAATGGAGGTTGCAGTTACTTTTTGAGTTTTTTTGGTGATAATCGCTCCGGTATTCACTTCTCGAAGTTCAATATCCAGATTTTCGTAAGAATTAATATTCTCGCCGGTAAAAGATAAAGTTAAGACACCAATTTGTGCGGCCTGTACTCCGAATTCATCATCTGTACATGAGGTTACTGTAAATGCAGCTCCCATCATGGCTACAAAGCTTAATAGTAAAACTGTTTTTTTCATGCTATTTCCTTTTAGTATATTTTAAAAATTGTAGTTTAATTCCATTCCGAAGTAAGGGGTATTCATCCTTTTTCTGTACACCGTTACATTGTTGAATGTGTAAGGCGCACTATAATTGAAAAGTCTGTTAACAAATAATGAAGTACGCAATGCCTTATAAATGCTTTTTGTGATCTTTATATTTCCTGTGATTGTAAAAGTGGTAAGCCTGTCCAGGTTATCAGAAACGGAAACATTTCTTACCAGCCATTGCTTATAGGTATCTGTTTTGTCGGCTTCTGTGTAAGGATGTATTACACCATCCATTCCATAATAAGAAATAGGCTCGGCAATTCTTCTGTCATTTCTCGAGTGATCATATAAACTACCCTGAAATGATGTTGAAACAATCAGATCCAGGCTTGGGATATAAGTATCTACAAGAAAGTTGTAATTTAAATTTGAATTAATGTATCCATTATCGCTTTTGTAGATCCCATAATAAGGGAAGATCTCTGAACCAATAGTTGCCGTGGGTTTAGAAATAATAGGTGCAGAATTCCTATATTGTGACTTGAACCATGCTCCTGTGAAGGTAAATCTTGTATTGATAGCCTTGATTCTAGGAGAAGTATAACCAAATTCGATACCTTGTTTTAAAGTCTCACTTCCATTTTCTGTAGTAGAATAGACTCCAAAAATATTTTTTACTTCGTAAGGGACATTCGTTAAGTTTGGTCCGTTAGGAGTCCATTGAGTTATATCTACCTTTGTAGCATCATATTGCTTATAATTATGCACGGCTGTCTGATCCATAGTACGGAAGCCATTGTTCATATTTTCTTTGAAATAAGTCATAAAGAACTCATGATTTCTGTAGGAAAGATCCAAACGGATTTCCTTTTTTATACTTTTTGCTGCCTGAAGATCCTTATTTTCTCTTTGCTGTACATACGTCATGAAGTTCACATATCTATATTGTGCATCATTATGGTAGTAATTCAGCTGCGTATAATCCCAGTATTCATTATTTGGGTAAAGCATCAATAGAGTAGGCTGCTTGTAGAAAAGACCATATCCTAATGTTACATCCGTTTTTAAAGGATAATTATTGATCATGATATGAGGCAGGCTGTATTGGAAATTCAATCTAGGTTCTGTGAATACCTTTTTACTGATGGCGTAAGAATTATCTATCCCCAGATTTTTAGAAAATCTTAAACCTGCATATAATGTGAATTTATGCTGGTCGATAGCATAACTCATTTGATCTCCTACAAAAGCAGCGAACAAACTGGAAGCAGGAATGGCATTGTAAGCTCTAGGTCTTGTAATACCTGTACTAGCAGATGGCGGAGTTTTCATGTCATATTGAAGTCCTCTTCCATTGTTTTTAGAGTACCTCCAGTCGAGACCCGCTTCATACTGATGCGTAATTCCCATTGTTTTTTTTGTACCGGTTGCTTGTAGGAAAGTAGTAATATCCAATGGCTTTCCTTCTGTAGAAAATTCAGCAACATAACGAAGATCCGGAAAGTATCCTACATTTTCTCCCTGTTCAGTTGCCAGTGAAAAAGAGCGGGGACCTGATAATTGTATCAATTTCACTTGTTCAATCTTTTCAAATCCCTGGCGGATGGCGGTATTTAAAACCAGTTTATTAAAAAATGAGTTTTTATCAAGTTGGTAGATGAAGTTATTCGTGAAGCTGATTCTTTTATTGTTGGATGTATACTTATCAATAGACGGGTATCCATTGTCTGGGTCATATTTTTTATTGTCAATATTCGTAGAGAAATCAATGTTTGATCTCCATTCCAATGGTCTTGACCACAGGGTAGAAATCTTTTTTGAACGGATAGAAGCCGTAATACGCTGGTAGTTTTCAAAATCATCAGTAGGATTTGATTTTGAATCCAGGAAATCTGCACTGGCACTCAATTGCCATTTATCAGTTAATTTAAAACCTTTACTTACGTAATATTGCTTACTGAATCCATCCGCCTTGAATCTTGCCTGTAAAGGAGAAGCCTTTATCTTTCTTTCAATCTTAATTAATCCGGAAGTTAAGTCTCCATAGGCTGCAGACGGAATACCACGAATGATCTCTACCTTTTCAATATCATTGGTGGAAATAGTTCGCATATCAACTCCTGAAGATGAGGTTTCCCTGTATTTCGGAGCTTCTAAAAACTGTCTTTCGTCCAACGAAACCTGCATGTCTGCATTAGAATTGATGATATTGTCATCAATCATAAACTGTATACCCAGTGATGAGGTGTTATATTGATTACCTGTATATATTCCTGTATTTTCTCGAAGGGTAGCTTTGTTCACTGAGTTTAATATCGGTACCTTGGAAAGCCCCCCGGGAAGTAGCTCCATTAAGTCGGTAAAACTTGAGGGCTGTAGATGTTGCATGGCTTGTCTGTCAATAACAGACTTGGTTGTTAAGCCTTTACTTTCCTTAGAAAATACAACAATTTCCTCCAGTTTATTGATCGGCTGAAGCTTGATCGTGATATTTTGTGGAGAAGAATGACTGATGCTCAGTTCCTTTTCCTGATAACTAGGATGAAGAACTTTTAAAAGATATTTACCATTAGATATGGAAATACCGGTATTTCCATTCTTATCAGTAGTTAAAGAGGTCTGATTGATAGTAACAGAAGCACCTCCTAATTCTTTATTGTTTTCGTCAAAAACGGTGATGTTCAATTGTGATTTTTCATCCTGAGCATATATACGCTGTATACTGAAAATGAAAAAGAAAACAAGAAATAAAGATCTAGTCATTTTTATTTATTCTAAATAAGCAGACGGCAAAATTATAAAATATAATAATGCAGACCAATAGTTATTTAGAATAAATTAAAATAATAGACAAATGTCAGGAAAATAATCCTGAGAATGTTATATAATATAATGCGGAATTTATATAATATTCACTTCTCGCTCAAGCTCTATCCCGAATTTTTCCTTTACAGAATTGATGATTTCAGTAGAGAAATCAAAGATCTCTTTTCCGGTTGCAATTCCGGTTGCGTTGATGATAACTAATGACTGAAGCTTGTGTGAGGCTACATTTCCAATCTGCTTACCTTTCCATCCACATTGTTCAATGAGCCATCCTGCAGGAACCTTTACTTTATCTCCATTAGGATACCCTTGAATGTTTTCAAACTTTTGTTGAAGAGCTTCAAATTGTGCCAAAGGAATAGTGGGGTTCTTAAAAAAGCTTCCGGCATTTCCAATCTCCTTAGGATTCGGTAATTTACTTTGTCTGATGCTGATCACGGCCTTAGAAACATCCTGAATCGTAGGTTGTTCAATTCCCATGTTTTTCAGTTCAGCAGTAATAGCTCCGTATTCTGTCTTGATATGGTGATCTTTTTGGGTAAGCTTAAAGGTAACTTCCAGAATGATATATCTGCCTTTCCCTTCCTGTTTGAAAATAGAATCTCTGTAACCAAATCTGCATTCTTCAAGGTTGAAAGTCTTCAGTTCAAGGTTTTCCAGATCCAGTACTTTACAGCTTACAAATACATCCTTGATTTCCGTTCCATAGGCACCGATATTCTGCATTGGAGAAGTTCCTACATTTCCCGGAATTAAAGAAAGATTTTCCAGTCCGCCATAATTCTTTCCAAGACAATCTAGAACAAATTCATGCCAGTTTTCACCTGCTTTTGCTGTTACAAGAACTTCATTTTCATTAAATTTTTCTTCAGAAATACCTTTTAAATTAAGCTTAATGGCAAGTCCGTCAAAGTCCTTTGTAAGCAGAATATTACTACCACCTCCCAACAATAAAAGAGGAAGAGCTTGTGCCTTTGAAAAACTCAGGGCATCTTTTAATTCTTCAATGCTGTTAATTTCAATGAAATATTTTGACTTGGCATCAACGCCAAATGTGTTGTAAGGCTTTAATGAAAAATTTTCTTGCATGTTTTACTTGTATTCTTGTGGGAGAATTAGGTCTAATTGTTCTTTAAACTGTTGGAGTTGTTTATAATGCTCAGTATCTGCAAAAGAATTGACATAGATATGAATCTTTTTAGAAGTCCGTATCTGAAAAGTTTCATCAATTCCATCTACCGACTGTTGGCTTGGAGAACTTTTTATATTATCAAGATCCTTAACGTTGATTGAGGATCTAAGTCGCTTCCATGTATCAATGTTGATGGGCGAAGACCATTCTTGATGAGTTTTATTGGCTGTAGCACCTTTTTCTGCAAAGACAGAATCTTTTGTGACTTTGATGATCCTGTATTCACCCATTGTTCCTCCAATATGAGATAATCTGATAGAAGTTATTTCATTGGTATTTTTAGAAGCAACAGATGACTTCTGTTTGTCACAGGAAAAAAATGCCGACAGCAAAAGAATCGAAAAGAGTATTTTCAAATGGATATTTCTTGTTGTCGGCATGATATAATTTTATAGGCTAAATTCTTCTCTGTACTTCTTTAAGGCTTCCTTAAGAATTTCAGCACTTTTCTTTAAATCCTCTTCTTTTAAAACGTAGGCAATTCTTACCTGTTTTTTTCCTAGTTCAGGGTTGCTGTAGAATCCACCTGCAGGAGCTACCATAATGGTTTCGTTGTTATAAGAGTATTTCTCCAATAACCATTGTGCAAATTTTTCAGTATCATCTACCGGAAGTTCTGCAACACAGTAGAATGCTCCTCTTGGTTTAGGGCAGATTACTCCCGGAATAGCATTTAGAAGGTCTACTAAAATGTTTCTTCTGTGGGTATATTCTTCTCTTACCGCTCTGATGTAAGCACCGTCATTCTGGTGTGCCGCTGTTGCTGCAATCTGTCCCAATAGAACAGGGCTTAATCTTGCTTGTGCAAAAAGTATCGCCGCATTACGAATTTTTTGAGAACGGGTAACCATACATCCGATTCTTACTCCACACATAGAATAACGCTTGGATTCTGAATCAATAATAATACAGTTTTCACTCAATTCCGGGAAATCAAGCATTGAAATCTGCTGTTTTCCGTCATATACATATTCTCTGTATACTTCGTCTGAAATGATGACGATATCATATTTTAAAGCAATTTCAGCAAGCTTTTGTAGCTCTTCACGTGTATATAGGTATCCTGTAGGGTTTCCTGGGTTACAGATGATGATTGCTCTTGTTTTTTCTGTAATTTTTTTCTCAAATTCCTCAACCGGAGGTAAAGCAAAACCAGTATCAATGGTAGATGGAACAGCCACTACATTCACATTAAATGTGCTGGTGAAACCGTTGTAGTTTGCATAATAAGGTTCAGGGATGATCACCTCATCTCCATTATCGCATAAAGTTGAAATAGCAAAGTTTAGGGCTTCAGAACCACCATTGGTAACAATAAAGTTATCCGGAGTAAGATCTGAAAAACCTAATGAATGATAATATTCAGTAAGGGCTTTTCTGTACTCAATATTACCCTCAGAAAGTGCATATTCCAATACTTTTAAATCGATGTTTTTTAAAGCATTTAAAGCTGTTTCCGGAGTTTCAATATCAGGCTGTCCGATATTAAGGTGATATACTTTTATTCCTTTCTGTTTTGCTTGTAATGCAAAGGGAACCAGTTTTCTTACCGGTGATGCCGGCATATGCAGTGCTCTGTTTGAAATATTTGGCATTGTTCAAAAAATTTGTATGACAAAAATAGGATTTAATTTCTCAATAATAAAATTCAAAGTAAGAAGATAAGGGCCCATTATTCCTCTAAATCCTTTTTCATAATAAATAACTCAAATTATTCTAATACTGATATTAGATAGATTTAAATAAATTATTAAATATTTGTTAAAAATATAATCTTTATATTAATATTTTTCTTAATTTTCCACTCAAATGTGAATAAAATGACAATAAATTTATTTTTTAAAGCTTTTCCGGCTATTGCTCTTCTCTCTGCATCTGCTATGATGGGGCAAAATTTTCAAACAATGCCTGTTAGTTCAGGGTATACCGCTGATGTTATTGCTAATGGAATAGGTTCTTCTTTGATTTCTACTACAACCGATGTAGATGGAGTTTCCTATAATTTTGTAGCAAGGGATTTTCAGCTGACTTCAACAAGCACACCTATCACTTATGGTATTCCTACTAATGGGACTATTAATTCGGTAGTGGCTTCAACACCGGGTTTAAGTTTCCAGCTTGGAGATTTGTCCAGTAATAATTCCTTAAGAATCAATACGAATACTGCAGGAAGTAACTCCGGAACACTTGTATTTAGTAATCCGGTGGCCGCTTTTAAATTATACATGCTTTCTACCAGTGGAAGTGGAAGTTCTACAGTTACCATAACGGTTAACTTTACAGATAGTACTACTCAGGTTTTTACAGGGCAAAGTATTTCAGACTGGTATAGCGGAAGTAATTTTGCCATTCAGGGAATTGGAAGAATTCTAAGGACCTCAAATTCGTTGGAACCTAATTCTACCAATCCAAGATTATATCAAAATGTTTTAACTATTGATGCTGCTAATCAGGCAAAACCCATTCAAAGCGTTACTGTAACAAAAACAAACAGTACAGGTGTAGTGAATGTCTTTGCTTTTTCAGCAGATGCCTATACAGACTGTCTTGCGCCAACAACAGAAGCTGCGTCGGCAGTAACTTCAAATTCTGCTCAGATTTCATGGACGGTTCCAGCAAGTAATCAGGCCGTCAGTCATGATATTTATTAT
This sequence comes from Chryseobacterium oncorhynchi, assembly GCF_002899895.1. Lineage (GTDB taxonomy): Bacteria > Bacteroidota > Bacteroidia > Flavobacteriales > Weeksellaceae > Chryseobacterium > Chryseobacterium oncorhynchi. Next base: position 24,142 of record NZ_PPEI02000004.1, on the reverse strand, counting down.
AGTACAAGTTCTACAACCCCTACAGCGAGTACGGTTCCAATTCATTCAGCTGTTACCGGAACATCTTATACCTTGGGAAGCTTGTCGCCAAGTACAAACTACTATTATTGGGTAAGAACAAATTGTAGTGGTGCAGCAAGTAAAAGTGCTTGGTCATTCTCAAAATCATTTACAACATTGTGTGGAGCAGTAGTTCCATCATATACCAATAATTTTACAAGTTATCCCGGGAATTGCTGGTCTAATTCACTTTCTGGCGGAACTCCGGATACCGGGCCTACAGGTACTACTCCTTATTGGAATCAGCGTAGTTTCTTAAACGGACCATCTAACGGATCTGCAAGTATGAATTTATATGGTACTTCAAAAACAGGATGGCTTAAGACACTGCCTTTTAATCTTTCAGCAGGAGGATATAAAGTGAAGTTTGATTATGGAGTAACTGAATATAGCGGAACAGCTTCTTCAGCAATGGATAGCGATGATGTAGTTCACTTCTTAGCTTCTAATGATGGCGGAAGTACGTGGACAATATTGCAAACATGGAATGCTAATAATAGCCCATCTAATACCTCAACTGAGTATACTTTTAGTTTGGCAAATTTTACAAATGCCAATACGGTATTTGCCTTTTATGGAGATACCGGACCGGTAGATGATGATCTTGATTATAATTTTTATGTTGATAATTTCACAGTTGAAAAAGAGCAGTTAGGCACTTCTGAAGTAAGCAGCCAGACCAAAAAAGCAGCAGTTCATCCAAATCCGTTTAAAGATATTCTGTATATCTCAGACACGAGGGAAGTGAAATCTGCGAGCGTTGCAGATGTATCGGGAAGAATTGTAAAAACGGTTGAGGGAGCTGTAAAAGAATTAGATCTTAGCAGACTGAACTCTGGGTTGTATTTTGTTACGCTTTACTTTAAGGACGGATCTAAGTCCACCGTAAAAGCAATTAAAAAATAATTTTTTTAACGTAAATAAAGTTAGGCGGCAGTACATTTTTGTGCTGCCGCCTTTTTATATCAAATGATTTTTTTATTAACTTCAAAGCTTAAAACTAACTGAAAATGCAAATCTCATCCCAATCGATAGAAGACTATATTTCAAAGATCCCGGAAGAAAGACAGGAGGTCTTTAAAAAGCTTTTTGATACCATCAATTCCAATCTGCCAAAGGGTTTTGAAGATACCTCCAATTACGGAATGATTGACTGGGTAGTCCCTATGGAAACGTATCCTGCAGGTTATCATTGTACTGCCAATACTCCTTTGCCGTTTATCAATCTGGCTTCACAAAAGAATTTTATAGCACTTTATCATATGGGATTGTATTCCAAGCCGGAGCTTCTTGACTGGTTTGTTGCAGAATATCCTAAACATTCAAAGAAAAAACTGGATATGGGTAAATCCTGTGTCCGTTTCAAGAAACCGGAAGATATCCCTTTTGAATTAATTGCTGAGCTGAGCCAGAAAATGACGGTAGAGGAATGGATTGCTATTTACGAGTCACAGTACAAGAAGTAGTTTTAATTTGTTTTTAAATTGAACCGCAGATTAGGTTAAACCACAAAAGTTTTCTTTAAAAATACTTTAGTTCACATAAGATGAGAATCATAGATTTTCATAGAAACTTAAGTGTTCTTTTCAACCGTATCTATAATAACTTATTCTTACTTAAGTGTTAAAAAAGTTTTTGTGACTTTTGTGGTTAAAAACAATCAACTTCTTCTTAGAAATCAATATCCCAGATTCCTGCCTTACGCTCAAGATCAATTAAAGCAGCTGCATTTTCTGCCAGAAGCTGGAAATAATTTTGACGAAGTTCATTATAGGTTCTCTGTGCATTGAGGACTTCCAAAATGGAGCTTTCACCACGTTGATAGCTGTAGGTAATTCCTTTCAGAATATTTTCTGCTTCTTTCAGCATGCCATTGTCAAACTGTTGTAACTGTTTTTGAGCAGAACTATATTGTTGATAAGCCTGAGTAACCTCCATTCGGATGTTATTTTCAATCTGTCTGTATTCTGTTTCAGCTTGTGAATAACTCATTTCTGCAATTTTCAGATCAGCATTTCTTCGATTGGAAAATTTCAGAGGAACACTGATTCCCAATTTTACAGTGTTTACAGCAGGCGAGGGAGCAATTTCATTATTGGCAACCGTGTTGTGGCCCGCACCGGCACTTAGTCCAAGATCTATGATACGATTGGCTTTTTCAAGTTTAATACGACTTGCAGCAGTATTGATGTTCTGCTTGGATGCCAAAAGATCAGACCTTTCGTTAACAGCCTGTGTGATGAGGTCATTCAGATTATAGTTTCTGTTGAAAGAGTTTAAATCTCCGGTTACATCCTTTTCTGTACTGTCGCTGCCAATAAAATCAGAAAGCGCAGTAACGGATTGCTGCTGGGTTCCCTCCAGATGGTATACCTCATTCAATAAAGAAGAAGCTTCAAGTTTGCTTTGCTGAGAAGTTACTTTGGAAATATCACCCAATTTGTACCGGATACTGTCAGATTTTGCCAGTTTCAACATACTTTGATAAGATTCTTTCTGAACATTCAGTAAGGCTTTGGATTTTAAAGCTTCAATATATCCCAAAGTGGCATCAGCAAGCAGGTTTCTTAGATAGTCCTGCAGCTGCAACTTGGAGTATTCTGCCTCATTTTTTGCCGTTTCAATTCTTGCTTTTCTTTTTCCTCCCAGTTCAAGAGTCCAGCTGATGGCTCCTTCTATGGTATGTCCCATATCTTTGGAAACCCCGTTGTTTGAGGTTTCCATTTCTATTTGTGGATCAGGAAAAATGCCTGCTGTGAGAATAGATGCTTCTGCCATGCCGACATTATATTTCTGTGCGGCAAGGCCTAGGTTTTTATCTTTAACATAAGCCAGATATTCATTGAAGTAAAGAGGCTCTTTTACTGTCTGTGCATTGATGAAAATACCTGTAACGGTACAGCACAATATGATTAAAAAATTAAATTTCATGGGATGTTACATTTTGTTTGTCAAAACGAAGTTCAGCTAAATAATAAATGGCAGGAAGTACAAACAGGGTAAGAAATGTGGAGAACATAAGTCCATACACAATTACTGTTGCCAGCGGTCTTTGTACATCGGAACCAATTCCTGTTGCCAGTGAAGCAGGTAATAATCCAATGATAGCCACTGAGGCAGTCATTAATACCGGTCTGAAACGATCCTTAGCTCCCTGAATGACTGATGTTCTGAGATTAATTCCATTTTTTCTGAGGGTATTGATATGAGAAACCATAATCACTCCATTTTGGATGGCTACCCCGAATAAAGCAATGAAACCTACTGCAGAAGAAACATTCAAGGACATTCCTCTGATATTCAGGGCAAGCATTCCCCCAAATAAAGCGAGTGGAATGATACTCATCAATATAAGTGCTTGTCTGAAAGTTCCAAATGCACCATAAAGCAACAGGAACATAAGAGCCAATGCCAGAGGTACAATAACGGCCAGTCTTGAATAGGCTCTGTTTTTATTTTCAAACTGTCCACCCCATTTGATCTGGTATTTTTCATGATCGTAGCGAATGTTATTTTCAATGCTTTTCTGAGCTTCGTTGAGGAATGAAGTAAGATCTCTTCCGCGTAGGTTCAGCTTTACGGTAAGGTGTCTCTTATTCATTTCCCGTGTTATGGTACTTTCTCCGGTACTTAATGTTACACTTGCAATTTGCGAAAGCGGAATTTTAGCTCCGGATGAAGAGGCTAGCATCAGGTTTCCTATTTTTTCTGGAGTATTACGGCTGTTTTCCACATATCGGCAGGAAATATCATATACTTTGTTTCCAATAAAAATTTGTGAAACGGCTTTTCCACCAAGAGCGGTCTCGATGAGGTCGGTTACGTCGGAAACATTCAGACCATATTGAGCAATCTTATTTCTGTCGGCGACGATCTGTAATTGAGGAAGTGGAGGCTCCTGATCAATGGCAAGGTCAGCTGATCCTGGAATTTTCTTTAAAAGTGAAAGTACATTGTCTGCAACCTGTCTTGTTCCTGCGAAATCATCACCATATATTTTGACCACCAATTCGCTATGTGCTCCAGAGATTTTATCCATTACACCATCAATCATCGGCTGTGAAAACCCTACGGTAAAGCCGGGCATTCCTTTGTAATCTTCTGCCAGCTCTTTAATCAGATCGGCTTTTGTTTTTCCTGACGGCCATTCTTTGTAAGGTTTTATTCCTACCGATACTTCAAAGTGAGAAGCAGTCCATGGATCCGTTCCATCATCGTTTCGTCCCGCTTGTACCATAATGTAAGTGACTTCTGAGTGCTTCATTGTTCTGAGACGAAGCGAATCACTCATTTCCTGAGCCTTTTTCAATGAAATGCCCGGAGGAAGTTGTACCTGCAGCCAGATGGAACCTTCATCAAGCTCTGGTAAGAAGTCTTTACCTACATTGTATGAAAGTATGCCGGCACCTACCAGTACAATTCCGGCAGGGATGAATATGTTTTTGGGAGCAGCCATTATTTTATCTATTCCTCTTCCGTAGGCATTACTTATTTTTTCAAGCCATTTATTGTGATAAATTTTTCTGGGTTTTTTATAGATCATAAAAGCCAGCCCGGGAATCAAAAGTAAAGCAACAGCCAATGCTCCCAGTAATGCATATCCTACCGTAAAGGCCATTGGGGTAAAGAGTTTTTTTTCTACTCTTTCAAAGGCAAATAGAGGTAAATAAGCTGTAATGATAATAATGCCTGAAAAGAAAATAGGTTTTGCAATCTCAGTGGCTTTCTGGATGATTGTTTTTTCTTCCAGCTCTTCATCGGGATGATCTTCTCTTTTCTTCAAAATAGCTTCCAGCATTACAATAGAACCATCTACAATAATTCCGAAATCTATGGCTCCCAATGACAGGAGGTTGGCAGGAATATTGGTGAAATGCATTAAGATGAATGCAATAAGAAGTGAAAAAGGAATAGTAATCGCGGTAAGAAGTGCTCCTCGCCAGCTTCCAAGGAATATGATCAATATAATAATCACCAGTACAATTCCTTCCGTTAAGGTATGGGAAACTGTATTAAGGGTTGTTTTTACCAGATCAGTTCTATCCAGATAAGTATGGATTTTCACCCCTGCCGGAAGAATATTTTTGTTGAGTTCCTCTACTGCTTCATGTACTCCTGTTAAAACCTGTGACGGATTTTGACCTTTTAGCAAAAGAACGATCCCGCCTACGCTTTCATTGTAATTTCGGTTACGGTCTGTAAAGCCCAGAATTCCCTTACGTTCAAGGTTTCCGTATTTCAATGTTCCGATGTCGTTCAGGAAAACAGGAACTCCTTTTTCTGTTTTGACAACGGTTTTTCCCAGATCATCAAGGTTTTTGATTAATCCGATTCCACGAACTACATACGCAAGGTCTCCGCGGGGAAGCATGCTTCCACCTGCACTGGCATTGTTTTTACTGATGGTTTCAATAACTTCAGCTAAAGAAAGACCATATTGTTCCAGCTTATTGGGATCAAGCTCTATCTGAAACTGCGTGGTAATTCCCCCAAAATTAGTGACATCAGCAATCCCGGAAACCTGTTTTATTCTGGGAATAATAACGAAGTTCTGCAGATCTGTAAGTTCTCTTAAGCTATGGTTATCACTTTCAATAACGTAGCGGTAAATTTCTCCTACGGGAGAGGTTAAAGGATCCAGCCCCGGCTGTGCGCCATAGGGTAGGGAAACATCAGCCAGTCTTTCCTGAATACGTTGTCTTGCCCAATAATCATCAATGCCATCATCAAATACGATGGTAATCATGGAAAGGCCAAACGTACTCTTGCTTCTCATCACATGCATTCCGGGAATCCCATTGAGAGCTCTTTCCAAAGGAATCGTAATCTGCTGTTCTACTTCTTCGGCAGCCAGGCCTTGTACCTGGGTTACAACCTGTGAAGTGGTATCGGCAATATCAGGATAGGCTTCAACGGAAAGTTTAGTCCAGGAATAATATCCAAAAACTCCTAATAATATGAATAGGGCCAGTATTAGCCATTTTTTCTGTATGGAAATTGTTAATAACTTTTTCATATGCTAACTTTAATGGGAAACTTCAGCTTCCGCATTCGACATTTATTTTACATCCAGCAAATAGATTCCGCCAGTAGTCATGATTTCATCTCCGGATTTAAGTCCTGAGGTAATCTTTACTGTTTTTTCAGAGGCTTCTGCGGTAGTGACATTTCTTTTCATGAATTGATTTCTCCCTGTTTTAATCCATACATATTGGTTGTCGTCTTTCTGCATCAATGCAGAGTTTGGGATAATAATTGTGTTTTCAGAATCGGTAGAATACGTAATGGTGGCAAACATGCCCGGTTTCAATGTTCTATCGGGATTTTCACACTGTATTAATACCTTAATGCTTCGTGTTGCTTCATCTACCCAGTCATTGATGTGATAAACCTTTCCGGTGATGGCTCTGTCCGGATAAGTATTAACTTTTACAGATACCTGATCTCCATTTTTGATAAATCGAAGGTCTTTCTCCTTAACTTCTCCGGAAATCCAGACTTTTGAGAGTTCAGCAACAATCATTACAGGTTCGGCATCTTCACGAAGGTATTGTCCGGTAACAATTTTGTTAGAAATAACTTCTCCTGCGATGGGTGCTCTTACGATTAGCCCTCCGGAACCTTTGCTCTGGCTGTTGTAGATCTTTAGTGCTGTAGAAGCATTGGTTAAAGAGATCTTTTTGTTTTTAAATTCGGTTTCTGACTCCTCCAATTCTTTCTGTATTCCCACCCCGTGTTTTACAAGGTCCTGCTGGCGTTTGTACTTCTTTTCAGCAAGGCCGGCTTCATTCAAAGCATCAGAATATTCTTTCTGTACATCCAGATAACCCGAAGAAAGAACCTCAAAAAGGGGGCTTCCTGCACTTACCTTTTGGCCGATATTAACAAAAGCTCTTGTAATTCTTCCGGAAAATGGACTTGCTATTTCGGCGTAGTTATTGGGAATGGTTTCTATAGTTCCTACAGAGGTAATATCATGGTTGTATTCCTGATCGCTAACGGTGATGGTTTTTATTTTTTTTAAAACAGGACTGCTTTCCGGAATAATGACCTGATCCTTTTTGAGGGTAATTTCCTCTTCCTTGTTTTGCTGAGGGGCATTGTCTTTGCAGGAAATTGCAAAGAGGGTAATAATGCTTAAGATTATTCTTTTCATGATCTTAATAAAATTGGGTACTGTTGCTGATTTTTGCTTTTGTATCGTTCTTTTTCTTTTTAATGACGATATTTTTACTTCGTGCTTCCTTTTGGGTAGACAAAGTGGGTCGTAGAAATATATTTGTGGAAACAATGAAGAGAACTGTGATAAGTGCTTCCTTGGGATAGCCTAATGCACATAATGCTCCTATTGCAGCGGAACACCATAAAGTAGCGGCAGTATTTAATCCTCTTACGGTAAGGCCATCTTTCATGATAACACCACCACCAAGGAAACCAATGCCACTGACAATATAAGAGGTAATTCTTCCGGCTGCATCGCCACCAATTCTGATGGCAATTAATACGAATGCTGCAGAGCCTATACAAACCAGAGTATTGGTACGCAGGCCCGCATTTTTTCTGCGCCACTGTCTTTCGAAACCTATACCGGCTCCTAAGCAGAATGCAGTCAATAAACGAAGGGTAAATTCAAATGTATTCATAACTTTTCCTGTTTTTATAAAGCTTTTAGGCTGTACGGGAAAAGTGAGTACAACTAAAGCTTTTAAGATTGATAATTACTGTAAGGATCTGAGTCCATATGCTTTATTTTTTACTGTGCAAAAGTAGAAATGAAGTTGCTTTTTTACAGTTAGAAAGGCTTTAGAATGCTATTAGAATTTTATTAGAGAAAGTATGGATAGTACTTTTTTAGATGAAATATATAATTGATCGTATCATTTGATACTATGCAAAGGTTTATTAATGGTTACAGATTTAGAATTAAAGTACTAATCTGTAACCATTGTTTAAGATAATAATTCAATACATTTGGCAAAAATTCAGTTTTGTACTATACTATTATTAATTTTGTAGAATAAAGCTTGTTTTTATCTCCCGGTTTCATACCCAAAAGTTGTCTTTATAAATTAAATTGTAGAAATGAAAAAATCAAATCTAGCGATTCCCGCTACGCTTTTAGCTATTGTCTGTGTACAAGGCGGAGCATCTATTGCCAAGCAGCTTTTTCCAGCGATAGGAGCTATTGGAACCGTTACTTTAAGGATTGTTCTTTCTGCAGTTTTACTGACACTAATTAACCGTCCAAAGTTTTTGCAGTTTACCAGCCAGAAATGGAAATATTGTGCAATGTACGGGATAGGACTGGCCGCTATGAATCTTATTTTTTATATGGCTATTCAGCGAATTCCCTTAGGGTTAGCAGTTACTGTTGAGTTTGCAGGACCTTTATTCTTGGCCTTAGCACTTTCCCGTAAATTATTGGATGTGATATGGGCCTTGTTGGCTTGTGTAGGGATATTGCTTATTGTTCCCTGGAAAAGTGATCATATCGATTTAGTGGGACTTGGGCTTGCTTTTCTTGCAGGAATATTTTGGGCTCTTTATATTGTGATGGGGGGGAAGGTTTCCAAAATAATGGATGGTAAAGATGCTGTTACCACGGGGATGTTGTTTGCAAGTCTTGTGATTATTCCTTTTACCATATGGGATGGTGCAGTATTCAATCTTACACCTACAATTTTTATGAAAGGGCTAGGAGTTGCAATTCTGTCAAGTGCATTACCATTTTCATTAGAAATGATGGCGCTTAAAAAACTTCCGGCAAAGACTTTCAGTATTCTTATGAGTCTTGAGCCGGCTTTTGCAGCCCTTTCGGGATTGGTGTTTTTGGCGGAAGAGTTAACTTTTTTACAATGGATATCTATTGCCTGTGTCATAGCAGCCAGTATTGGTACTACAATTTTCAGCAGGATTTCTCATGAGTAGACTCTAAAAAAGAAAAGAATTTTAAATTCATATTAAAAATCAAAGATCACCATAAAAACTGTTTTATTGTTTTCTGATGTTACTTTAATCATAGCATGATGAAGATGGATGATTTTCTCGGTCAGGAAAAGCCCAATGCCGTACCCTTTTTCTTCTTTGGAATTTTCACTTCTGTAAAATGGCTCAAAAATATGCTGAAGATCTTCCTGTGAAATGATAACTCCTGTATTGGTAAAACTGATGATCAATGAACTTGCATTGGTTTTGACATCTATGGAACATGTATGTTCAGGAGAATATTTGCAGGCATTATCAATAAGATTGTTGAATGCTACCTGTAGCAGATACTCATTTCCTTGCAGGGTGAGCTGAGGTTCTTCCACCTCATTGTCTATATTCAGTGAAACTTTGTATTCCGAATTTTCCTTTATAATTTTAGAATAAGATTCAAGAAGAATTTCGTCAAGACGTACTTCAGAAAAACTGATCTCATTAGGGTCATAGCTGGCCTTGGCGAGATCCATTAAGCTGTTGGATAATTTGACCATATTACGGGCATCATCCAATGCAAACCGAATCGTCTCCTGATATTCTTCCTTGGTGTGTTCTTTTTCAGAAGCCAGTTCCAGCTCTGTAATAATGGCTGATAAAGGTGTACGAAGTTCATGCGAAATATTGGATACGAAATGCTTTTGAGCGTCAAAGGAATTCTCAAGTCTTTCCAACATCCCATTGAAATTTTGGGCAAGCTCATTCAGCTCATCTTTCTCTTTGGTGGTTTTCAAACGCAGTTGTAATTTTCCGGCTGTAATCCTTTTGATTTGTTCCACCATTTCACTAAGTGGATTCAACGCTTTTTTAGAAAGAAAAATTCCTGCCAGATAAATCAGAATAAGAATACTGATAAAAGAAATGATACTGATAGTCAGTAAATTATTGATCGAGTTATAACCATATTGATCATATCCGGCTGCTGTTACTAAATATTCTTTTCCATTATGAGAATAAACAATTCCAATAGCTTGAAGATCATTGATGAAAAAACTGATTTCCTTATTTTTTGAAATTCTGGAAAGCATTTTCGGATCTTCTTTTACATAATCCACCTTTGAGTCATCATGATAGATGAGGTTGAATTCCGGATCATAGATGGCTACCTGAACTTCATTAATGGTTTTTGTATTGTTTTTATAAAGACGATGCATTTCCTTTTCAGACAATGTACTCTGAAAAAAAAGATTAGCTTTGGCAACTCCTTCATTTCTGAGCTGAGCGTAAAATGAGGTTTCCCTTGCCTCACTAGAAGAATAATAGACGGCAATACCATAGAATATCATCAGCATTGCTGTGACAAAAGTAAAAAGTAGAGTAAGCCGGGTTCTGACTTTCATGCTTTAACGTACTATTGGTGGTTTTCTTCGTATCCTTTTTTTAAAATGAATCCCATTCCTGCTTTGGTATGGATTAGTTTACTTTCAAAATCCTTGTCAATTTTCTTTCGGATGTAGTTGATGTAGACATCAATAAAATTGGTGCCGGTATCAAAATGAGTTTCCCATACATTTTCCGCAATTTCAGAACGAGAGAGAACCCTTTCCGGGTTTTCCAGCATGTATTTCATCAGATTAAATTCCTTAGGAGTAAGTTTTATGGAGATTCCGTTTCTGCTTACAGACTTCAATTTGAGATCCATTTCAATATTTTCATACTTTAATAGCTGCTCTGTAGGGGAGTGCAGAGAAAATCTTTTCATCAGAACCTTAACTCTGGCAATGAGTTCACGCATTTCAAACGGTTTGGTAAGATAATCATCCGCTCCGGAATCAAACCCTTCCAATTTATCATCGGTAGTTCCCAATGCAGTAAGCATAATGACGGGAATATGGGGCTTTGAACTTTTTATTTCCCTACAAAAATCCAGACCATTCTTCAATGGAACAATAATATCTGTAATGATGAGGTCGAAATCCTGAGATGAGGCCAATTCCAATGCCTTTTCGCCGTCATAGGCAAAGCTTACGTCCATATCCTGCTCCAGAAGTCCTCTGCCGATAAGCCGTGAAATTCTTTTGTCGTCTTCTACTAGTAAAATATGAGGCATAAGAATGTGTAAAGTGTTTTTATTGGAATTAAAACTAGCTCAATATTCACCACAAATGTAATGAATTCTATTTTGTAATTTTGACCCCGAAATAATAATCAAATGTCAGGAATTAAAATGTTTTTACATAAAAGGCTTAAAGAAATATCTGTTGCAGGATTTTTGCCCTTTTTAATGATCGTGTTGATGCAATGTGCTTCCCATAAGGATACAACGGATCTTAAGAATGGAGATCTTCTTTTCGTTACCGCTAAAGAAACGGGGCTTTCCGGTGCTATAAATAATGTTACTCAAAAGCAAAAGGTTGCTTCTTTCGATCATATTGGTATTTTAGAAAAAGTAGCTGGAAAAATGTATGTTCTCCATGCTGCACCAAAAGGAGGGTCTCAGCAACAGGATTTAAAAGATTTTATTAAAGATCAGAAAGATGATGGCCAGAATGTAGTGGTGTACCGTTTGAAGCCTGAATATCAAAAATCGATTCCGGTAGCCATTGAAAAAGCGCATTCAATGTTAGGGAAACCCTATAATTTCAATTATATTTTAGATGAAAATTCATATTACTGTTCAGATTTTATAGAAAGAGCTTTTAGAAATGATCAAATTTTCAAATTAGAGGCCATGACGTTTATTGATCCCAACACTGGAAAGATCAATACATTTTGGGAAGAATTTTATGGTAAAAAAAACCTGAAAGTCCCTGAGGGAGAGCCTGGCTGTAATCCCAACGGCCTGGCCGGATCAGAAAAACTGGAACGGATAAAGGAACTTTAAAATATTAAGAGAAGCTGTAAAGGCTTCTTTTTTAGTTAAAATTTAAAAAATATTAGTCTACTAATTTGGTGGACTAATATTTTTTTATATTTTTGTCACAGATTTAAATGCAAAGAGCAATATGATCTGAAAGTGTTTAACCAAAAAATGTTTAGTGATGATTACACCTAATCCTAGCCTACAGGTTCTGCAAAATAAACTGAACCTACCTAAAAAAGAATTGTTATTGGAAATAGAATTGAATGGCAAAATGAAATTTGAACATTTAATGAATACCATCTATAATCAATTTGGGATTTGTCATAGAGTGTTATCTGCCAATGTGGAATATGTGAACGGATACAGTTTTGGTTCAGTACAGTTATACATTAATGTTAATTCAGAAGACTATCATCAGCTTGAGGTCTATCTGAATAAAAATAAACTTTTGAATACAACGGTGGAGTATCTCTGCCGAAAATATTCTTAGGGGAGATTCATATAGTTTTAATTACTCAAAGTGTCCGATTTTTTTATCGGGCACTTTTTTTATAGAAATTTTTATTTTACATCAACCAACAAAAAAAACGTCCAGATTACTCTGAACGCTTTATTGTAATAAAAATAAGTTTTTAAATTCTTTCGATATCAGCACCAATTGCTTTTAGCCTTCCATCGATATTTTCGTATCCTCTGTCGATTTGCTCGATATTGTGGATAATAGATTTCCCTTCAGCAGATAATGCTGCAATAAGAAGTGCATTTCCGGCTCTGATATCTGGAGAAACCATTGTAGTTCCTCTTAACGGAGCTTCCTGGTTTAATCCTATTACCGTAGCTCTGTGCGGATCACATAAAATAATCTGAGCACCCATGTCGATTAATTTATCCACAAAGAATAATCTGGATTCAAACATTTTCTGGTGAACAAGGATACTTCCTTTAGCCTGAGTAGCTACCACCAAAATAATGGATAATAAATCCGGAGTGAATCCCGGCCATGGAGCATCCGAAATAGTAAGGATAGATCCGTCAATAAATTTCTGAATTTTATAATGTTCCTGAGCAGGAATATAAATATCATCACCGCTTTGTTCAAGCTGAATTCCCAGTTTTCTGAATGTATTTGGAATAACACCTAATTGGTTCCAGTTTACATTTTTAATAGTAATTTCAGATTTTGTCATGGCCGCAAGACCAATCCATGATCCAATTTCTACCATGTCCGGAAGCATTGTGTGTTCAGTACCCCTTAAGTAATCTACTCCTTCAATCGTCAATAAGTTTGAACCAATTCCTGAGATGTTAGCCCCCATTCTGTTCAACATTTTACATAGCTGCTGAAGATAAGGTTCACATGCAGCATTGTAAATTCTTGTTTTTCCTTTTGCCAATACAGCAGCCATCACGATATTGGCTGTTCCTGTTACAGAAGCTTCTTCCAGTAAAATAAATTTACCATTAAGTTCTTTGGCTTTTAAAGAATAGAAATACTCTTCTTCATCATAATGAAATTCTGCACCAAGTTCTACTAATCCCTGGAAGTGAGTATCCAATCTTCTTCTTCCGATTTTGTCACCACCCGGAGTTGGCATATAAGCCTCTCCATAACGTGCTAACATTGGGCCCATAAGCATGATAGAACCACGTAGTTTAGCTCCATCTTTTTTAAACTCATTAGACTTTATATAGTCAAAATTAACTTTATCAGCTTTGAAAGTGTAATCTCCGTGAGCGTTTTTAGTAACTTTTACACCAAAATCACCCAGAATTTCAATCAATCTGTTGACATCATGGATGTCCGGAATATTTTTGATCCTAACTTCTTCATCGGTTAACAGAACCGCACATAAAATTTGTAGAGCCTCATTTTTGGCTCCTTGTGGAGTGATCTCACCCTGCAGTCTCTTTCCTCCTCTTATTTGAAATGTTCCACTCATTATTTTCTGTTTTTATGATTGTTATTATGCCTTCTTTTGTTAGGTTGATTTTTATTATTGTTGTTATTATTGCTGTTACTATTGTTTCGGTTGTTGTTACCGTTGTTGTTTCGGTTGTTATTATTGGTATAATAAATCTTACTCTTTTCAAGAGAATCAATTCCAGTAAGATCCAACCTGTTTTCAGACAGTTCTTTCAGGTGGCGGAAAATAACATCATCCGTCACATGTTCTTTATTATAGACATTATAAGATTTCTTCATATTGTTGGCAATTACCTCAATAAGGGCTTCTTTTTCATCACCCTGTTCTAGTTCTATTGCTTTTTCTATCAATTGAAGAATACTTTTTCCGTAAAACTTAAAGTCACCTTGAAGTTTTGGATATTCCATTCTTTTAGGTTTTTCTGCCAATTGTTCCATGGTAGGAAACGGATAAGGAGAGTCTACATCCAAATCATGGTTAGCAAGAATAAAAAGATGGTCCCAAAGTTTATGTTTATAATTTTCCTCGTCGCGAAGTTGTGGGTTTCTTTGACCCATAAAATCGATGATTGCCATAGCCATTTCATTCCTTTCCTCTTTGGTAGGAAGTTCTTTGCAGCGCTCAACCAACTGTTGTATAATTCTGCCATATTCTGGCATATGAAGCTGAGTTTTTTGGGTATTGTATTCCATAGTATGCAAATATATGGATTAAAAGAAAAATTGTTTGGAGAATCTTAAAAATTTATGATTTTTTAATGAAACTTCATGCAAGCTATCTTATTGATTTATTATGAAAAGTAAAAATATTTCACGTTAAATTGAATTTGGTTTTAAGAAAATTGTAAATTGTTTAATAGATTAATAATTAAATATTTCGATGAAAAAAGTACAATTTTTACTTTCCTTACTGGCATTGGCACTAGCCAGCTCATGCCAGAACAATGATGAATTTATCAAAGAGCCTTCTCAAAAAGATGAAGTACATGATAAAATTGTAAATGTAACCCATCATGATGGCAGGCCTTTCAGTACCGGAAAGGGATCTGGATCTGTACAGGGTAAATTTGTGGCAGGTCCGGGAGGCAGCGTTTTGATGCAGGGATTTTATTGGGATGTTCCGGAAGGTGGTAACTGGTGGAACACGGTTAAAGATAAATTAACCGCATGGTCTAATGCAGGAATTGGAGCGGTATGGCTTCCTCCAGCTTCAAAAGCACAAAACGGAGCCTATTCAATGGGGTATGATCCTACAGATTATTATGATTTTGGAGATTTTAATCAAAATGGAAGTGTAGAAACCCGCTTTGGATCAAGAACTGAACTGGAGGCCTTGATTACAAAGGCTCACACTGAAAATATGCAGGTATATGCTGATATTGTCATTAACCATAACAGCGGTGGGCAATCTGAGGCTAATCCTTATACCGGAACGAATACCTGGACTAATTTTTCAGGAGTAGCTTCTGGAAAGTTTCAGAGAAGTTACAATGATTTTTATAAAAATTCATTCGGAAATAATGATGAAGGCTCTTTTGGTGGTTTTCCGGATCTTTGTCATGCTAATCCTCATGTGCAGGACTGGCTGTGGGGTAGAGACGATTCTGTAGGGAAATATTACAAAAATGTGATGAAGTTTGATGGTTGGAGATTTGATTATGTTAAAGGATTTGGACCTTGGGTCGTTAATAACTGGAATTCAAAGGTGGGTGGATTTTCTGTAGGAGAATTATGGGATTCTAACGTCAATACTCTGGAGTCGTGGGCAAATAATGCAAACAGTTCTGTATTTGATTTTGCAGCTTACTATAAAATGGATGAAGCCTTTGATAATGGGAACCTGAATGTTTTAAATGATGATATGATGTGGAAAAGAAACCCGTACAAGGCCGTAACTTTTGTAGCGAATCATGATACAGACATCATTTATAATAAAATGCCAGCCTATGCCTATATTTTAACCCATGAGGGATATCCAACCATTTTCTACAGAGATTATGAAGAATGGCTGAATAAGGACAAGCTAAATAATTTAATCTGGATTCACAATAACAAGGCTACGGGAACAACTTCCATTTTATACACAGACAATGATGAATACATTGCAAGACGTAATGGGTATAACGGAAATCCGGGGTTGGTAGTGTATATCAATACATCATCAAGCTGGCAGGAACGCTGGATTGAAACCAATTGGAGTAATCAGCAGATTAAGGATTTTACAGGAAGTTCAAGCTGGTATCCGACAACGCAGGGTGATAAATGGGTGAAAATTCAGTGCCCACCCAATAGTTATTCAGTATGGTCGCTTAATTTATGAGTAATGAGGTCTGAGCTTGAAAAATAAAAATAATATAGAATCTCTCGCAGATTTTGCTGATAACGCAGATTTTTTATAGTATAAATAGTTGTGCAAATCTGTGAAATCTGTAGGAGATCATATTAAACCTGAATGAATTTTTTCTTTTGATGCTGATCCGGCAGATAGCATTTTTGATTAGCCAGTTTCATTCTGTTTCTGGATATAACATCATACATTTTATCACTCAGGAATGAGGGCATTAGTTTACCAATGGCTGATACTTTGTAAATTCCGCCTAATAAGCTGGCAATTTGAAGTACTGCTCTTGATTTGATCAGATAATATTGTTTGGGTTTCCAAAGATACATGGTGTTGAACTCTGTGGTTTTCAGGCCTCTTTCAGATAAAAATTCCTGTCCGAAGTCAGACTGCAGTGAGGCAAACATGAATTTGTCCTTTTTGTCTCTTTCCAAAATCCATTGGACCCAGAAGTTACACACTCCACAGTCGCCATCAAAAAATACAATATGTTTGTTTTCCCAGTTTTCCACGATGTTATTTATTAAACATGATTCTTCTTTCTGTGTCTTCCTTTACCTGCTTGAAGTATTTTATGAGATCTGCCCGCTGATCATCTGTTAACTTAGCATTTTGATGTCCTACGTAATAAGACTCAAGCGGCATTTCTTTTTTCTCAACCATCTCCATGCTTTCTTTCAGTTTACGAAGCTGTCTTTGAGGTTCGTATACTGCAAAGGTAGAAAAATTAAGATGCTTTCGGCCTTCATCAATATGATTTTTTACAAACCATGAAACCGGTGAGATACTGGAATACCATGGATAAACCGTTTCATTGGAATGACAGTCATAGCATGAAGTTCTGATGACCTTGGCTACTTTTTCAGGGGTGTTTTTTATTTTCAAAAAATCCATACCGGGTGTTGGGCGCGGATTGGTTTTATCAATAGGAAAAAACTGAATGATAACGAAAGCTACAAGAAAAATGACAACTATTTTTTTCATATCGAATTCATGTTGGTGAATGATAAAGATAGCTAAATAATTTTTAGTCTGAATTGAAATTAGCAGATTAAATGCTTGTTACACAGTTTTATGAGATGGTTTTTATTTATAACGAAATATGCAATTTTCTTCCAATAGATATATTCCTTTTTCTATTGATTGTTATATTGAGTTATTCTAAATTGGGTAGAGTACGGCTTTTTTTTACTAAGGTGAATTTAAAATTTTACTAACTTAATACCACAATTGTGTCTTTGGTTCAGATGCTGTCGGAAATGTTTCTTTATAGTTTTTAACTATCGTTGAAATAATTATTAATAGATTGTATTTATTGAAAAGACGTTGTAAGTTTGTCATGTTCTTACAACAGAGAAAGTTACTTAAACTGTATTAATCAATATAAAAAAAATAAATAAACGACAATGGAAAACGATTTGAATGACATCAGTAAATGCCCGTTTCACAACGGAACCATGAAGAAGAATAATGTAGCAGGTGGAGGTACTCAAAATCAAGATTGGTGGCCTGACCAGCTTAGAGTAGATCTTCTACGTCAGCATTCATCACTATCCAATCCTATGGATAAAGACTTTGACTATGCTGAAGCGTTTAAGAACCTTGATCTTGAAGCTGTAAAAAAAGATCTTCATGCATTAATGACGGATTCACAAGATTGGTGGCCGGCAGATTTTGGTCATTATGGACCTTTGTTTATCCGTATGGCCTGGCACAGTGCCGGAACTTATCGTGTAGGTGACGGTAGAGGTGGAGCAGGAGCAGGACAGCAGCGTTTTGCCCCTTTGAACAGCTGGCCGGATAATGTTAGCCTAGATAAGGCAAGAAGATTGTTATGGCCTATTAAGCAGAAATACGGAAGAAATATATCATGGGCAGACCTTTTAATTCTTACAGGAAATATGGCCCTTGAATCTATGGGATTCAAAACCTTTGGATTTGCCGGCGGACGTGAGGATGTATGGGAACCAGATGCAGATGTATATTGGGGATCAGAAAAAACATGGCTGGGAGGAGACGTTCGTTATGCACATGGCTCTGAAGGAGTCGTAGAGAAAGGTGCTGTTCTTCCTACCGATGAAAAAGCAGATGGAGATATACACTCCAGAAATCTTGAAAATCCTTTGGCTGCTGTACAAATGGGATTAATCTATGTAAATCCTGAAGGTCCGGACGGAAACCCTGATCCGATTGCTGCCGCTAAAGATATCCGAGATACTTTTGGACGTATGGCGATGGATGATGAAGAAACTGTAGCCTTGATTGCCGGTGGACACACTTTTGGAAAAACCCATGGTGCCGGTCCGGCAGATCATGTTGGTAAAGAACCTGAAGGCGCAGGTATTGAATTACAGGGATTAGGATGGGCAAGCAGCTATAAATCAGGAAGTGGGAGAGATGCTATTTCCAGTGGACTGGAAGTAACATGGACTGAAACACCAACCCAATGGAGTAATTATTTCTTTAAAAACTTGTTTGAAAACGAATGGGAATTAACGAAAAGCCCTGCAGGTGCTCATCAATGGGTAGCAAAAGATGGGGCTGAAATCATTCCTGATGCATTTGATTCTTCTAAAAAGCATAAACCTACCATGCTTACAACGGATCTTTCTTTAAGACTGGATCCTGTTTACGAAAAAATTTCAAGACATTTTTATGAAAATCCTGATGCGTTTGCAGATGCGTTTGCAAGAGCATGGTTCAAGCTTACTCACAGAGATATGGGACCTCGTGCCCGTTATTTGGGACCGGATGTACCTCAGGAAGAACTGATCTGGCAGGATCCTATTCCTCAGGTCAATCATGAACTGGTCAATGATGCGGATGTTCAATCTCTTACTTCTAAAATTTTAGCTTCGGGATTAAGCATTTCTGAATTGGTTTCAACAGCATGGGCGTCTGCATCCACATTTAGAGGAAGCGATAAACGTGGTGGAGCGAACGGTGCCAGAATAAGACTGGAGCCTCAAAGAAACTGGGAAGTAAATAATCCTGCACAATTACAGAAAGTATTGGGTACATTGGAAAGTATTCAAAAAGAATTCAATGATTCTCAAAGTGGAGGCAAGAGAATATCACTGGCTGATATCATTGTTTTAGCAGGTAATGCTGGGGTAGAAGCTGCTGCAAAAAATGCAGGACATGAGGTTAAAGTGCCTTTTTCACCGGGAAGAATGGATGCTTCTCAAGAACAGACTGATATAGAATCTATGGGATATTTGGAGCCTGCAGCTGACGGATTCCGAAATTATCTGAAAAGAAAATTCACAGTTTCTACAGAGTCTTTGTTAATTGATAAAGCTCAGTTATTAACGCTTACCTCTCCTGAATTAACGGTATTGATTGGCGGAATGCGTGCTTTGGATACTAACTTCGATGACTCTAAGAATGGGGTATTTACCAACCGTCCGGGAGTTCTTACCAATGATTTCTTTGTAAATCTTCTGGATATGGGAACGCAATGGAAAGCTATGTCGGGTGACAATGAAGTGTATATGGGAACAGACCGTTCAACGGGCCAACCAAAATGGACAGCCACAAGGGCTGATCTGGTTTTCGGATCAAACTCAGAACTGAGAGCGATTGCAGAAGTTTATGGAAGTGCCGATGCCCAAGGTAAATTTATCAATGATTTTGTTACATCTTGGACAAAGGTGATGAATCTGGATAGATTTGATCTGGTTTAATGAAAATGATTTAAAACAATATAAAGAGGCTGCAGTTATCGCAGCCTCTTATTTTTTATTTTAATATTCCATTTTTCCTCGCTTCTTCAAAATAATTATTCTTTATTATACTGTCTTTTCTAAAAATATATTCTATAGAATCTCCTTTTTTCTTTGATATTGAATCTCCTATTTTATATGGATATTCTAACAACTCATTAATTCCATTAGAATATTTAACATAGCTAAAATTGTGTTGATTTTTGTTCAAATAAATTTCAACAACTCTGGTATGTCTTTCTACATTTAATAATTTTTGTTCTCTTTCAGAATTTGAATTAATTATTAGATATATAAGAGTAAATAAAAAAATGCACAAAAAAAAAGCTATAAATAGTATAATGGTTTTTTTACTGGATTTATCAATTTCTATATTAAAATTATCTTCCATAAAATCCGATGGTGTATTATTTTATGAGGTAAACTTATGAAAATATTGGGAATTGAAATAGGAGTGTCGAAATATATAATGAATTACTTGTGTAAATATCTTTTAAATAAAAATCCACCGCAATTGCGGTGGGTTTTTATTTACCTTCCACATGAAAGGATTCATGCAGCAGCGGGAGATTTAGATTATTGACTAGCTCAATTTATATTTCTATATAAGCTATCTTCTATTTTTTCTAATCGAGTCTCTATATTAGCATCAATCGAGTCTTTATCAATACCTTGGTATAAACTATCTTCAGCTTTATTCAAAAAAGAATTTATTATTTTCTCTTTAGCTTGAGGAGTTGAAGTTTTACTTCTAGATGTGTTATTAATACAGTAAAAACTGAAAATTGATAATCCAAAAATTCCAAGAACCAAACTAAAACTTATCAAAGCCCACTTACGTTTCATCTTTCTTGTTTCTTTTTCAAATTCTTTAAAATATGTTAGGTATTTGTCATTTTGCCATAGAGCAAAATAATTAATTACTATTGCTGGAATACCAATTAACAAAATAAAAACTAAAGGGGACCAGTCTTTCCAAATTACATATCCCGATGTTATCGTAATGAAATTTAAAATAGAAAAACAAACTAACGCTATAAATAATATCATAAATCCATCAGTTAACCAATTGATTGTTCCTACTTTAGGATTTGATATAGTACGTCTAATTAATTTTTCAGGATTACTAATACCTCTTTTTTTATAGACTTCAAGAATATATTTATTTTTTAGTAGCAGCATGATAGGCAATCCAAATACGTATATACTTGTAAACACATTAAATCTATATATATTATAATGCATTTTTTGCCATAGCAATAGAATATCTTTCATAATAAGTTATAGTTTATTCAATAATTGCCTTAGCTGCCTTTTCTCCATAATAGTCTCCGCCCCAAGCTCCTGCAGCACCACCTATCAATCCTCCAATTATTCCTCCGGGGACAGCTCCTACACCTCCGAAAAAAGTGCCAATAGCAGCTCCTGCTGCAGCACCAGCTTCCGCGCCAGCTAATCCTCCTGCCAAACCACCAACTGCGCCACCTGTTTGTACTTGTGCATTATATCCATAAGTGCCCCCATCTTGCTGAACTTCTTGATATATTTCATATCCTCCTAATGCAACACCTGTAGCAAGGCCTCCCCATTTAGCTCCTTTCGCTAATTTGCTATATTTTGATGCAGCAGAAACAGTTCTTACATACTGGTTACCATTAAAGATTCTTCCAGTGTTTTGTCTAAAGTAAAGCTTATTGTTACTCCCAACATTAATATTTCCAAATTGACCTGTCACAGATCCTAAACTAGAGTCCGTAACTCTTGCTATATGTTCAACTGTTCCGTAAGTCTGATGATTATTCTGGATTGACCATTGGCCATAACTGTCCTCACCTGGTTTATGCTTTGTGATTGTGAAGCCATCACCAACGCCACTTCCATTTGCAGAGAAAGTGGTGTAACCGTTGCGATCAGATAATCGGTTCATTAATCTTTCATAGCTAGAACCTCCTTTATTGAACCTTTTCTGTAGACGATTAAATTGACGCTCTGTTACATTCATTGTTACATTTGTATGTCCGTCATTAATTGTTCGAATTTCTCCATTTACTTTATAATCTGTTAAACCTAAAGGGTCTATTCTATTTATTGGATTATTACCAACAAAGGCATAGGGACTCTGTCCCGGATATATCTCTGCCAACGGATCTGAAGTTGTCCATTGTGCAAGATCAATCATTAGCTGCCTGAATTTATAGGAATACATACCAGTCTCCTGAAGCTCCTTTCCATTGTACTTATAATTTAAAGAGACTAACCCAAAAGATCAGTCTCTTTTATTATAAACATCCTTTCTTTTTAAGGAGTTCTTTTATTTCGGAATATTCTGAAGAAGACTTAAATTTTGTATCTTCTTTTTCCAATGTTCTCATATACACAGGGTGTAAATCATCGGCTCCGCCTTTTTGATATAAAATCTGCCTACAATCAGCACCTTGTTCTAACAAGTATAAAACAACATCATAATCTTCCCCTAAAACAGCAGAACTTAATGCAGAACCGTTAGTGCCTTTTTTATAGTCTATTTCCGCTCCATTTTCAACCAAGAGTTTTACTATTTTTAAATGTCCTCTACCAGAGGCAGCAACTAATGCCGTTCTATTCGTTTTCTGTTTTTCCTTTCCTTTATTACATTCAATATAATTGATATCAGCTTTGTATTTAATAAGTTCTTCAACATACCTAGTTCTATTATCAAAACTTTCACAAGCTTCAATTAATGGGGTTGTACAATGAAAAGAATCTGCAATATTAGGATTCGCTCCCAATTTTAACAATTCTTTAAAGCTGTTGTAATTATCATTGAAAATACTTAAATGCAATAATGTATTTCCATATTTACTTTCCTGATAATTGAGAATTTGAGGGTTCTTTTTTACTTCTTCATCTATTTTATCAACATCATCATTCCAGACTGCCTTTGCAAGAACCCAAGCAGGGGTATCTTGAAATAATCTATAATCATCCCCCAAAAGCTTATTCTTATCTACTTTTTTATCCTTATCAATTTTATTACAGCATACCAAAGCAAATAATAAAATATACAATATTATTTTTCTCATTCTATTTTCTTTTATATTGTGCTGCATTTATACCATATTCATGTAATACCGTATCTATACTATGCCCTCCAACCGCTGTAACAGGGGTTTTAGTTTGTTTAAGATAATGACGATTTCCATTAACATCAGGTGACAATTGTCCTAGATTAGTATGCCCATTTTGCATTTTATTTAATGGATCTGTTGTCATAATATAAGAGTCTATTTTAGATTCGGATTTAAAAAGTGTTTTTATCCCTCCATCAACAAGTTTGGTCATATCACCTACACCTGCTGCATTAAATGTCATAGCGCTTCGATCCGTCACTAAGGCATTCATAGCGGCTAATCCTCCTCCTAAAGAATGACCTACAAAAGTAAGCTCGGCACCCCCTAATTGCTTAGATATAGCTTCTGCATTTTCAGTAGACTGAGAATATTGTTTTGACGCTCCCAATGGTTGTTTAACATCTGCTATTCCATCTTTAAGATCTTCTGTTCCTGCTGTAACATAAGAATATTCAGTAACCTTTCCATCAACCACTCTCTCATAAACTTGCGATTTTAAACCTGAACTTTGATCATTTAAATTAACATTTGCTCCAAAATTTCTTTGAGAAATTTGCCAACCACCTGTAAGGATGTTGTCTTTTTTATCCCCATAAACGTGGGCAGCCAATGCTGCGGCTTCCTTAGGAGTTGGCTTGTATGCTTCTCTACCATCCGGATCAATAAACATTATTGGATTATTAAACGTATAATTATATGGGCTATGCCTCGTCATCTTTTCCGCCAGTGGATCTATCACACCCCATCTTCCAATATCGGGCATATACATCCTTGCCCCATAGTCATACATCCCACTTTCCTGAAGCTCCTTGCCGTTGTACTTATAGTTGTAATGACTTCCAATTTTTGAAGAAGAAGATCCTCCAATATGGTTTAATCCAAACGGATAATAATTATTGGTGTCAGTAACTTCAAGAGCACCTACGCTGTTTTTGGCAAAGCTCACCCTTGCATTACCCAAGTGGTCCTTATACTGGTAAATATAACGGTTTTCCGTGAAACTGTAAAACCCTTCCGAAGTAGGTACAAAATCCAGGTTCCACTTAGGTTTTGAAATTATTGGACCAATAGCTTTCGAGTAGGCCTGTATTTCATATGCAGATTCTGTTCTACATGTAGAACATGTGCTTCCATCTTCTAGATAGGAATACTGAAATCCATCCAGATAATCTGTCATACGGGTGGTGGGAAGCCCTCTAT
>NZ_PPEI02000037.1 GCF_002899895.1 Chryseobacterium oncorhynchi | reverse complement strand
GATCTTCGGGTCATAGGGGATACGGACCTTGTGGTCCTCCATGGCGCCGCGGATTGGGTAGGCCAGAGCCTCCTTTACTCGCGGGGTGAAGGTCACAGCCTCGACACGGTGCTCGCCGAACTGGTCCTGAGCGTCGTCCGCCCAGCCGATACCCAGGCCGGTGGCGTCGATGCAGATGCGCTCACAGCGCTGGAACCAGGGCCAGAGGATCGCTTCCTGGGCGGACTTGCGCATGTTCTGCAGACGCTCGACGTGGCGCGTATAGAGCACATCGCCGAGCAGCTCCAAGATCCACAGGACGGTCAGGTCTTTCTTACGCCCAATGTCGACGCCTGCGAACAGTCGGCCGCCCTCGGGCTGCTGCCAGTTAGCGGTCTGCGGGTATTCCGCGGAGGCAATCAGGTCGTACTCCAGGAAGGCCACGTCGTCGTCGGCCGGATTGCACATGTAC
>NZ_PPEI02000036.1 GCF_002899895.1 Chryseobacterium oncorhynchi | reverse complement strand
TTGTATCCGAGGGCAAGTATGACGAAGAGCTGACACGAAGAGACAGTGATGGGTACACGTATTGGGGCCTTGCCAACGATGGGTCGCTGAATGCCGTGCACTTCGACGCGATGGACTCTCTGATCAAGCACCTCGTTGACGATGCAGCCTCACCCATTTGAGTCTCGGTCGCCCGGAGGATTTGAACTGAACAAGCGATGTAAGCGATGAGGAAACCCAAGTGACAGTCCGCGGGCCCGCAGCGTTCAATGCCCAACACCACCTCTATGGGTTCTGATGCGGTCCCGGAATCAGAAGTAGCGCAACCTGGGCCATCCACTGGAAGCTTGCTCTAACTGCAACCCCAGTCTGAGTGCGCATTGATGATCTGAACGTTGGCAATGGACGGGCCCTGGGGGCAGTATCAGCGACGGAGCAAGTGGCGGATGCCTCGCCGAATCCTGAACCGCCAGTTGTAATT
>NZ_PPEI02000035.1 GCF_002899895.1 Chryseobacterium oncorhynchi | reverse complement strand
CCTACGGGCGGCAGCAGTGAGGAATATTGGTCAATGGGCGAGAGCCTGAACCAGCCAAGTAGCGTGAAGGATGAAGGTCCTACGGATTGTAAACTTCTTTTATACGGGAATAAAGTTTCCTACGTGTAGGATTTTGTATGTACCGTATGAATAAGCATCGGCTAACTCCGTGCCAGCAGCCGCGGTAATACGGAGGATGCGAGCGTTATCCGGATTTATTGGGTTTAAAGGGAGCGCAGACGGGAGATTAAGTCAGTTGTGAAAGTTTGCGGCTCAACCGTAAAATTGCAGTTGATACTGGTTTCCTTGAGTGCAGTTGAGGCAGGCGGAATTCGTGGTGTAGCGGTGAAATGCTTAGATATCACGAAGAACCCCGATTGCGAAGGCAGCTTGCTAAACTGTAACTGACGTTCATGCTCGAAAGTGTGGTTATCAAACAGGATTAGATACCCGAGTAGTC
>NZ_PPEI02000034.1 GCF_002899895.1 Chryseobacterium oncorhynchi | reverse complement strand
CCTACGGGAGGCAGCAGTAGGGAATTTTCGGCAATGGGGGAAACCCTGACCGAGCAACGCCGCGTGAAGGAAGAAGTAATTCGTTATGTAAACTTCTGTCATAGAGGAAGAACGGTGGATATAGGGAATGATATCCAAGTGACGGTACTCTATAAGAAAGCCACGGCTAACTACGTGCCAGCAGCCGCGGTAATACGTAGGTGGCGAGCGTTATCCGGAATTATTGGGCGTAAAGAGGGATCAGGCGGCACTAAGGGTCTGTGGTGAAAGATCGAAGCTTAACTTCGGTAAGCCATGGAAACCGTAGAGCTAGAGTGTGTGAGAGGATCGTGGAATTCCATGTGTAGCGGTGAAATGCGTAGATATATGGAGGAACACCAGTGGCGAAGGCGACGATCTGGCGCATAACTGACGCTCAGTCCCGAAAGCGTGGGGAGCAAATAGGATTAGATACCCGTGTAGTC
>NZ_PPEI02000033.1 GCF_002899895.1 Chryseobacterium oncorhynchi | reverse complement strand
CCTACGGGAGGCAGCAGTGGGGAATCTTCCGCAATGGGCGAAAGCCTGACGGAGCAACGCCGCGTGAGTGAAGAAGGTCTTCGGATTGTAAAGCTCTGTTGTACATGACGAATGTGCCGGTTGTGAATAATGGCTGGTAATGACGGTAGTGTACGAGGAAGCCACGGCTAACTACGTGCCAGCAGCCGCGGTAATACGTAGGTGGCAAGCGTTGTCCGGAATTATTGGGCGTAAAGAGCATGTAGGCGGCCTATTAAGTCGGGCGTGAAAATGCGGGGCTCAACCCCGTATGGCGCCCGATACTGGTGGGCTTGAGTGCAGGAGAGGAAAGGGGAATTCCCAGTGTAGCGGTGAAATGCGTAGATATTGGGAGGAACACCAGTGGCGAAGGCGCCTTTCTGGACTGTGTCTGACGCTGAGATGCGAAAGCCAGGGGAGCGAACGGGATTAGATACCCCTGTAGTC
>NZ_PPEI02000032.1 GCF_002899895.1 Chryseobacterium oncorhynchi | reverse complement strand
CGACGATATGTTCTTCGATGTTGAGGGCTGGTTGAACAGCGAAGTCGGCCGGGAATTCTCCGAGAAGGAGGGCGCCGCATTCCTGCTGGGCGATGGCGTCAACAAGCCCAAGGGCCTGTTGGCTTATCCCTTCGCCGCGGCTGGCGACAAGACCCGTCCTTACGGCACTCTGCAGCGCCTGGTAAGTGGCAACGCCGCCGCCTTCAGCGGAGACAACCTCATCGACTTGGTGCAAGCGGTCAAGGCGGGCTATCGCCGTGCTGGCACCTGGATGATGAACAACCTGACGGTTGCCTACGTCCGCAAGCTCAAGGACAGCGAGGGGAACTACCTGTGGCGCCCTGGCCTTGAAGTCGGCCAGCCGTCCAGCCTGCTCGGCTACGGCATTACCGAGAACGAGGACATGCCGGATATCGCGGCAGACGCGAATGCCCTCGCCTTCGGCGACTTCAAGCGGGCCTACACCAT
>NZ_PPEI02000031.1 GCF_002899895.1 Chryseobacterium oncorhynchi | reverse complement strand
CCGTGTCATCGAGGCGGTCGTGGCGCAGGCTGCGCAGGTGCGGCAGGGCGGTACGCTGGGTTTCCTTGGCGTAGGCGAGCAGGCAGCCGGCGGCGCCGATGGCCAGGGTCAGGTTCTGGCAGCCGAAGCCTTTCAGGTCCTGGGTGCCGAATTGCTGGCAGAGGCTCTTGTGCGCCGAGTCGCGATCGAAGTCCCATGGCCCGCGGCGACGTCCGCCCCGGCCCTTCTCCGCCGGCAGGCCCTGTGGCCAGTCGTCGGGAATCAGCAGCTCGGCCGGGTTGAGGCGCTCCAGTTCGGCCAGCAGGGTTTCCCAGCCTTTTATCTCCTGGACGCTGAAGCGGCCGCTGGTGATGTCCAGCACGGCGAGGCCGAACAGGCGCTCGTCGCCGAGGATCGCCGCCAGCAGGTTGTCGCGGCGTTCGTCGAGCAGCGCCTCGTCGCTCACCGTGCCGGGGGTGATGATCCGCACCACCTGGC
>NZ_PPEI02000030.1 GCF_002899895.1 Chryseobacterium oncorhynchi | reverse complement strand
CAAGAGAACAAGCAGTATGAAGCTTCTGGCTTTATTGATGTGCATGAGCCCTGGATTGGTTTTAGCGGGATCAAACGATTGCTACCGAATCAAGGATAAAGACTCGGAAAGCTATTGCCTGGCGGTAACCAGTGGTAACACTTCGAAGTGTTACAGCATCAAGAACAAAGAAACTGAGAAGTTATGTTTGGCCGAGGTTAGAGGTAATGCTTCGTCCTGCTACAGCATCAGAGATAAGGACACTAAGAGCCTATGCCTCGCAAAGGTGAGGAAATAAGATGGACTGTGTTGAAGATGTTAATACCTGTGCTGAACCCAGCCTGTGCTGGTGGTGGTCCGGCCAACTTTGGTACGTACACCAGGAGAACGCGCACCACCGACCGCGCGGCAATGTACCACACAGCCTGGTAGGCGCCGGCTACACAAAACAACTCGCTCTCGCGGAACTCTGTCGACTTGTGCGGTGCTAAGTGATAC
>NZ_PPEI02000003.1 GCF_002899895.1 Chryseobacterium oncorhynchi | reverse complement strand
GTTCTTTCGTAGTCTATTATGTTTACGCCTATCTAAAGGCTTTCTGCGCTACTGAATGTACTCTCGTTTTCAGTGGGGCAAAGATAGAAACTTATACCACAACTCGCAAACTTATTTAACATAAAATTCATATCCAGTTCATATTTTACCTTAAGACACTGGAACGCAGAGAGAAAAATTTTAAACAAATGTTTGGGGGAACAGAACGCTGGAGTAAGGAATGGGGATGGGGAGGATAAATGGGGATGTTTGCAGTCATTATATAAAGGATCGGGAATGGAAGATATATCTATATAATATATAAGGAGGGTGGTAATAACCTCTCTCCTACTTTATCAGGATATCATCTTTAATATGTAAGGTGTAGCTAAAGCTGAATGGTCGGGGCTTTATATTAGGATGGGCGTATAAGAGATGTATTTTTGTATGACCTCTTCCCTAGCCCTGATAGAAACGGTTACCCCACAGCTTGTCTTGGAGAGGCAGTGGCCCTTGGTTTTGGAAAGCATTCGCGCGAGGAGTAGAAGTGGAGAGCAGGAAAAAGCTCCTAATAGATATAATTACTGGAAAATACCTTAGCACAGAAAGTCGGAGCTGTTGTACTATATATGGTAAATAAAAAAATTCCGTAAGAATCCTAAATAGGGAATCCTTACGGAATCATGATAAAACCAAAGTTTATATTTTTAGCTCAGAACATAAGATGTTCCGTCTCTTCCGTCTTTTAATTCAATACCTTCAGCTAGTAGCTTGTCTCTGATCTGGTCTGAAAGGTCAAAGTTCTTGGATTTTCTTGCCTGATTTCTAAGTTCGATCAAAACTTTCAATGTCTGGTCTAGCTTTTCATTGTTATTTTCTTCTACATTCTGTAACCCCAACACATCAAAGATAAAGGCATTTAAGGTTGATTTTAAATCTTCCAGATCTTCTGTTGAGATGGTCTCTTTGTCATCGTTTAAAGCAAAGATGTATTTCACTGCTTCAAATAGGTGAGCAATTAAGATTGGAGAATTGAAATCGTCTGTTAAAGCTTCATAACATTTATTCTTCCAGTCTGCGAGGTTAAAACCTGACGGCTTTTCATCATTAGGAGTGATTGAATTCAATACTTTCACAGCTTCCATTAATCTGATAAATCCTTTCTCACTGGCAATCATGGCATCATTGGAAATATCTAAAACACTTCTATAATGTGCCTGTAAGAAACAGAAACGAACGATGGACGGATGGAAAGGTTTTTCAAAGAAATCATTATCTCCTGTAACCAATTGCATTGGAAGAATGTAATTTCCTGTAGACTTACTCATACGTTGAGAGTTCATTGTCAGCATGTTAGCATGCATCCAATAGTTTACCGGAGCTGCATCATTGCAAGCTTTCCCTTGTGCGATCTCACATTCATGGTGTGGGAATTTCAAATCCATTCCTCCTCCGTGAATATCAAAAGTTTCACCTAAATATTTAGTGCTCATTGCTGTACACTCAAGATGCCATCCAGGGAAACCTTCTCCCCAAGGGGAATTCCATCTCATAATGTGGGCTGGAGAGGCTTTTTTCCAAAGGGCAAAGTCCTGAGGATTTTTCTTTTCTCCTTGTCCGTCAAGGTCACGGGTATTTGCGAAAAGTTCTTCTATATTACGTTTTGAAAGTTCACCATAGTTCAATCCTCTT
Organism: Chryseobacterium oncorhynchi; assembly: GCF_002899895.1. GTDB lineage: Bacteria > Bacteroidota > Bacteroidia > Flavobacteriales > Weeksellaceae > Chryseobacterium > Chryseobacterium oncorhynchi. Next base: position 733,422 of record NZ_PPEI02000003.1, on the reverse strand, counting down.
TTGTTGTATTCTAATACATCGAAGTATACTGAACCGTTGCTTTCATAGGCAAAGCCTCTTTCTATTAATTTTTGTGTAAGCTCGATCTGTTCTACGATATGACCTGTTGCAGTAGGTTCAATGTTTGGAGGAAGCAGGTTGAACATATCTAAAACTTTATGAAAATCAACAGTATATTTTTGTACAATTTCCATTGGTTCCAACTTTTCAAGTCGGGTTTGTTTTACGAATCTGTCGTTATCAACATTTCCATCATCGGTAAGGTGTCCTGCATCGGTAATATTTCTTACATATCTCACTTTATACCCTAAATGTATTAAGGTACGGTAGATAAAATCGAATGAAAGGAAAGTTCTTACGTTTCCTAAGTGTACATTACTATACACTGTAGGTCCGCAGACATACATTCCAACATTTCCGTCTAAAATAGGTTTGAATATTTCTTTTTCCGCTGTAAGCGAGTTATAGATTTTTAATTGCATTTTTTTTAGTTCAAAGATTCAAATAATTAAGTTTTAAAAATTAGTCAAAATAATTTGACTACAACAAATAATTGTTGCAATAAAAATTTTATCTGAAACTTTTTTAAATTGTATCATAATTAAATAGTTTCTAAGTGATGCTGCAAATGATCTATGTAATCCTTAATGATGAATTTCAGTGTAAAGACCTGAGGTTCTGTTTTGGTTGTATCACAAGTCTTCTGTAAAGCTTCATCAGGAATATTTTCTACTACATGAACAATCTGATAATTCAAAGATTTCCAAAGGGTAATCAGCTCTGATGTTGGAACCTTTTGATAGTTCTGAGCTTTTACCCAAGCATTCTGATCATATACAATATTCTCGTTCTCTTTATATTGAGTTACTACAAATCTACGGATATTTGTAAAAGCACTATCACAAAGATGGCCTATAATTTCTTTTTTAGACCATTTCTCTGGTGAAGCCTTATATGCCCACTCTTCTTCAGAAATTGTTTGAAATCTCTGAAATTCAGTATCTACAATATTCTTAAGGATCTGATAGTTCATTACTAATAATCTAGTTTAGCATGGCTTCCTACATAATGTAAGAATTCCTGCCTTGTAATTGGGTTTGTTCTGAATATACCACTCAACTCTGCTGTAATGGTAGAACTTGCAGTATCTTTAATTCCTCTGCAATTTACACAAAGATGTTTTGCATCAATGATACAGGCAACGTCTTTTGTTCCCAACGCTTCTTTCAAGGCATCTACAATCTGCATTGTCAGTCTTTCCTGAACTTGTGGTCTTTTTGCATAATAATCCACAATTCTGTTGATCTTTGAAAGACCAATCACTTCTCCGTTTGAGATATAAGCAACGTGTGCTCTTCCTATAATTGGTAAAAAGTGGTGTTCACAAAAAGAATATACGGTGATATCTTTTTCCACCAACATCTGACGGTATTTATATTTGTTTGAAAATGTAGAAATTCCCGGTTTATTTTCAGGAAGAAGTCCTCCGAAAATCTCATTCACATACATTTTGGCAACACGCTTCGGAGAGTCTTTTAGAGAGTCATCAGTCATATCTAACCCTAATGTTTCCATTATCTCTCCAAAAAGCTCAGTAATTTTTTCTATTTTTTCCTGTGGCGATTTATCAAAAGCATCTTTCCTTATAGGCGTATGTTCTTTTCCAGTGAAAATATCATCGTCGTTATCAGTAAAATCAACCATTTTTATTTAATTTGCAGCAAAAATACGGATAATATTGTTTCATCGATTTCAATTGGATGAAAAACGTTATCTTTTATAACCTACTCTGATTAGAAAACATATGATTATTGTCGAAGAAGTACAAAACCAACACCAGAAAAAGGAATTTCTAGTATTCCCGACACAACTTTATCAACACGACAAAAATTATATACGGCCTTTAGACAACCACATTGAGGAGATTTTCAACCCTGAAAAGAACAAATTCTTCAAGGGTGGAGAGTGTAAAAGATTTTTGTTTAAAAAAGATCATAAAACAGTGGGTAAAGTAGCTGTTTTTATCAATAAATGCTATGAACAGGATCAACCAACGGGAGGATTCGGTTTTTTTGACTGTATCAATGATCAGTCCACTGCTAATTTCATTTTTGATCATTGCAAAAACTGGCTTCAGGAAAGAGGAATGGAAGCCATGGATGGCCCCATTAACTTTGGGGAACGGGATAAATTCTGGGGGCTTTTGATTGAAGGCTTCGAAGAGCCTTTGTTTGGAATGAACTACAACTTCCCTTACTACAAGGACCTTTTTGAGAATTATGGTCTACAAGTTTATTTTGAACAGCTTTGCTTTACAAGACCCATTTTTGCTGAAGTTTCAAGGGTTTTTACCATTGCCTATGAAAGAAACAGGAGAAATCCTGCTATTTCTGCGCAACCAATGAAAAAGAATAACCTTGAAAAGTTTGCAAAAGACTTTACAGAAGTTTATAATAAAGCATGGGCTTCTCATGGAGAAGGAAAGCAACTAGAAGAAGCCAAGGTCCTGAAAATGTTCAATACGATGAAGCCTATTATTAATGAACATATCTCCTGGTTTGTTTATGAAAATGAAACACCTATTGCCATGTGGATCAATATTCCGGATCTGAATCAATGGTTTAAATACCTCAACGGAAAGTTTGGAATTTTTGAAAAGCTTAAGCTGCTCTTTTTGAAGCAATTTAAAAAGAATGAAAAAATGGTAGGCCTTGTCTTCGGAGTGGTTCCTGAATGGCAAAGAAAAGGAATTGACGGCTATATGATCTGGGAAGGCACACAACATTTGAGAAAGCATACAGACTTTAAGATGACTGAGCTTCAATGGATTGGTGATTTCAACCCAAAAATGATCAAGATTGCAGAAACTCTTGATACAACCGTAACTAGAAAACTGGCTACTTACCGGTATTTGTTTGACAGAAATAAAACGTTTGAAAGACATCCCTATTTATAATTCAGCTATTCTTTGTTCTGAATATCTCATTCTTTCACCAATGGAAGAATAGGACTTGTATTTTTTGAAAAAAATTAAAATAAACTATATAAAAATGAAAAAAGTTATTATTAGTATTTTATTAATATCTTTTAGTATCACTTATTCACAAAACTTTACCCCAAGCGGTTATAAATCTGGTTATTCAAGTACTCTTTCGGTCAATAGCCTTGGAGGAGATCATGCTGTATTTGGAGTAAAGTCTGAAAACTCAGGGAGATCATTAAAATATGATGAGATTATTGGTTCTCCTTATTACAACACCGAATTTCAGCTTGCTAAAATTTCAGACAACTATGAAAAAGCGGCCGTAAGATATAACAGTTATTTGGATGAAGTGGAGTTTCAGAAAGACGGAAAACCGCTTGTACTTCCTAAGGAGGAAAAGTTTTCCAGAATTGAAATTGCTTCACCTAAAAGTACCATTGTATTATTAGATACCAATGATGAACTAAGCGGTTATTTTTTTGAACTTGTTCATGGAAGCAATACCCTTTATAAAAAAGTAAAAACTAAGTTTAACGATGTTGTTCCTGCAGCCAATTCCTACGCATCGGAGAAAGCAGCTTTCTTTAGAACACTGGATCCTGTTTATTATATTAAAACAACAAAAGGGCTCATTAGAAAAACTAAAAAGGAGAAAGATATTCTGTTATTCTTCCCTGAAAAAAAAGAAGCTATAGAGGCATTCTTTACATCGAACTCTATTAAACTGAATAAAGAAGAAGATCTGATTAAATTGGTCAACTTTTTAAATCAATAAAAAAATAAAACCCTGTGAAAATTCACAGGGTCTCCTTCATTTTTGGTACTTTTATTAGAATAGCTCTCCGGCTACTTTTTTAATGTTATCACTCTTTCCCATAGAGTAAAAGTGTAAAACAGGAACTCCAAAATCCAGAAGTTCTTTGCACTGGGCAATGGACCACTCTATTCCAATCTGCTTTACGGCTTCATTGTTTTTAGCATTTTCCACTTCAGTAATCAGTTCTTCCGGAAGATCTATCTTGAATACCTGAGGAAGAATTTTCAAATGCTTTTTGGTGGCAATCGGTTTAATTCCCGGAATGATTGGAACTGTAATTCCCATTTCTCTTGCTTTCTGAACGAATTCAATATACTTTTTATTGTCAAAAAACATTTGGGTCACAATATAATCTGCTCCGGCATCTACTTTTTGTTTCAGCCATTTTAGATCATAGTTCATGGATGGAGCTTCCATATGTTTCTCGGGATACCCTGCTACTCCAATGCAGAATTTATTAAGTTCATCACAAACCTGCTCTTCATTGTGGAGATATTTTCCTCTTCCTAAATTATTAATCTGGTTAACAAGATCCATTGCACTGGCATGACCGCCCTGTGTAGGCTCAAAATACTGATGTCCTTTCATGGCATCTCCTCTCAAGGCCATTACATTATCAATTCCAAGATACATACAGTCTACCAGAAGATATTCTGTTTCTTCTTTGGTAAAACCTCCACAAAGTAAGTGTGGAACTGTATCTACATTATATTTATGTTGAATGGCGGCACAAATCCCCAGTGTTCCGGGGCGCATTCTTGTGATACGGCGCTCCATCAAACCATTTCCTTTGTCTAGATAGATGTATTCTTCTCTTGAAGTGGTTACATCAATGAATGGTGGTTTGAACTCCATCAAAGGATCTATGTTTGTATAGAGATCTTCAATACCTATCCCCTTTTGTGGCGGAACCACTTCTAAGGAGAATAAAGTTTTTCCATTTGCATTTTTTATATGATCTGTAATTTTCATTTATTAAATTTTAAAATTTTAATTTTCTATGCTTCAATTAAATACTAAAGCCAGTCAAGAATTATTCTAATTGGGTTTGAATAGAAATATCTATAGATATTAAAGCCTAAATAAGGCATCCCTCCCAATACAAAAAGGATACAAACCATCGGAAATGAGATCGCCTCATAGACTCGCATAAGAAAATGACCACTCCCCCAGGAGAAATTCACTGACGACGCTTTTCCTTGAAGTAAGAACATAGAAAATAACAAAATAGAGTTAGACAAAAAGAACCATCTTCCAAAATCAGAAGCTATAGCACAAAGGATGACAACCGGAATGATCTGAAGTAATGCAATCCCCAGCAATACGAGAAAATTCTGACGGGAATAGAGATAAGCTCCTGCTGTTATGAATACAAAGTTGATCCCAATAAGTAGTCCTAAACCAATCATATTATAGGATTCTTTAATTATGTCTGAGATCAGTCTTGGCCTTCCGTCAAACAATCCTGAATTGAAACGTACATCTTGTAAATAGGTACTATAAGGCTTCCATGAATCATAAATAATCTGGATATTATTTGATAAGCCGTTAAATTTCAGAAATATCAGCAAAAATATGATAATGGAAGGCGCCAAGGATATACCAAAATTTAAAAGTTTCTGTACCACGCTCCCTTTACCAATATAAAATAATTGAATGAGTAAAAGCGGGAAAAACAAGAAAATGAATATGGATTCATGCGCCAGAATCCCTAAAGACAGGGCAATATTCAATAACCATTTTGATTTACCATTTATAAAAAGATACAGCACTATATAGGCTATTAGGAGCACCTCAACATCTTTTGAAATATGATATAGCTGGAAATAAACAAAAGGGAATAAGAACAAAAATGGAGAAAAAATATAAAATAAAGATATTTTAGATCTGTACAAAATATTAATAACAATACCTGACAGTGATACAAAAAATATAAGATAGAGTACACGCAGAATATTGATAGGAGAAAAACCAGTACATGCTGTAATGGTATAAATAAGTTGCCCATCTAACCCTCTTTTTATAAACCCAGAAGTATAGTTGATAAAATAATCTGAATTAAAAACAAATTTATCAAAAGAAGGGCTCAATAGAAAAGTCGCATTCTGAAAAAGTAATACAAACAGGACACAAATACTGAGAATATTGAGAATTATAGGCAATAGTTTAGTTGTTATCTTCATGTCAATTTTAATCTGCTAAATTTGGTGACAACCATTTTCTCGCTTCCTGAATGCTACAACCTCTTCTTTCTGCATAATCCTTAAGCTGATCTTCTGTAATTTTTCCTAAACCGAAATACTTTGCATGGGGGCTTCCGAAATAATATCCGGAAACAGCCGCAGTCGGGAACATCGCTAAGCTCTCGGTAAGATATACTCCAATATTTTCTTCTACTTTTAAAAGGTCCCAGATCGTTTGCTTTTCTAAGTGGTCCGGGCAAGCCGGATAACCTGGTGCAGGACGAACTCCTTTATATTTTTCAGCAATTAACTCTTCATTGCTTAAACTTTCCTGATTTGCATACCCCCAATATTCTGTTCTTACCTTTTTGTGTAAAAATTCGGCATAGGCTTCTGCAAAACGGTCAGCCAAAGCTTTTACCATGATGGAGTTATAATCATCATTGGCTTTTTCATATTCAGCAGACAGCTCATCTGTTCCAAAACCTGTGGTTACACAAAACGCTCCTACATAATCTGTTTTTCCGGAGCTTTGTGGTGCAATGAAATCACTTAATGCAAGATAATCTTTTCCTTTTGATCTTTGAGCCTGCTGTCTTAAGGTTAAAAATTTGGCCTGTTCATTATTATTTTCATCAAAAATTAGGATATCATCCGTTTCATTGGCATTGGCTTTAAAAATTCCGAAGATGGCTTTTGCTGTTAAGAGTTTTTCATCTAAAATTCTCTTTAAAATAACCTGAGCATCTTTGAAAAGTTCTTTTGCCTGCACTCCTACGACCTCATCTTCTAAAATATTTGGATATTTCCCGTGGAGATCCCAGCTTCTGAAAAACGGTGACCAGTCGATGAAAGGAAGAAGTTCATTCAAATCCTGATTTTCAACTACTGTTATTCCCAAATTATTTGGTGTGAAAATATCTTCGTTTTCCCAATCAATTTTAAAATGATTTTCTCTTGCTTCCTGAATGGAAACATAATCTTTATCCACCTGTCTGTTCAGAAATTTCTCTCTAAAATCCGAATAATCGTTCTTTAAGTCGGAAACATATTCTTTATTTCTGTCCCCTAGCAATGAACTTACCACGTTTACGGCTCTGGAGGCATCATTCACGTGAACGACTGCATTTTTATATTTTAAATCAATTTTCACCGCGGTATGTGCTTTTGAAGTTGTTGCACCACCGATTAATAAAGGAAAATTTAAATTTTGTCTTTCTAATTCTGATGCGATGTACACCATTTCATCCAGACTTGGCGTAATCAATCCGCTTAATCCTATCACGTCTACTTTTTCTGCAATGGCTGTCTGAATAATCTTTTCCGCAGGTACCATTACTCCAAGGTCAACAATTTCATAATTGTTACAACCCAAAACAACGCTCACAATATTTTTACCTATATCATGAACGTCTCCTTTTACAGTAGCCATTAAGATTTTCCCATTTGCAGGCCTTGTTCCGTCTTTTTCGGCTTCAATGTAAGGCTGTAAATAAGCCACTGCTTTTTTCATTACCCTTGCAGACTTCACCACCTGTGGTAAAAACATTTTTCCGCTTCCAAATAAATCTCCTACCACTCCCATTCCGGTCATCAGATTAATTTCTATGACATGAAGCGGTCGTACAGCTGATTGTCTGGCTTCTTCCACATCTTCTTCGATAAAACGGTCAATACCTTTTACCAAGGCATAGGTAATTCTTTCCTGCAATGGATTGTTTCTCCATTCCAGATCTTCAGTCTTTTCTTTTTTAACTGATTTATGTTTTTCAGAATAATCGAGAAGCCTTTCTGTAGCATCTTCTCTTTTATCAAGAATTACATCTTCTACAAGTGCTAAAAGCTCTTTATTAATTTCATCATAAACTTCCAGCATCGCAGGGTTTACAATACCGATATTCATCCCGGCCTGAATGGCATGGTAAAGGAATACCGAGTGCATAGCTTCTCTTACCGTATCATTTCCACGGAATGAGAAAGAAACGTTACTTACTCCACCACTCACAGAGACATAAGGTAGGTTCTGTCTTACCCATCGGGTTGCTTCTATAAATTCGATGGCATTTCGTCTATGCTCATCCATACCTGTTGCAACCGGGAAGATATTTAAATCAAAAATGATATCTTCTGCGGGAAAACCGATTTGGTTGACCAAAATATTATAAGAACGTTTTGAGATTTCGATTCTTCGTTCAAGATTGTCAGCCTGCCCTACCTCATCAAATGCCATTACAATAACGGCAGCACCATATCTTTTGATTGCTTTTGCATGCTTGATAAATTCTTCTTCTCCTTCTTTTAAACTGATGGAGTTTACCACGCATTTCCCTTGGGCAACCTGAAGACCTGCCTCCAAAATTTCCCATTTGGAAGAATCTACCATAATAGGAATCCTTGCGATATCCGGTTCTGAAGCAATTAAGTTCAGGAATTTAACCATGGATGCTTTTCCATCAATCAATCCATCATCAAAATTGACATCAAGAATCTGTGCCCCTCCTTCTACCTGATGGCGGGCAATATCTAATGCTTCAGAGAATTTCTCCTCTTTAATTAGTCTTAAAAACTTTTTGGAACCGGCAACGTTAGTTCTTTCACCAACATTGATGAAATTACTCTCCGGTGTTATGATAAGAGGCTCAAGGCCTGATAATCTTAAATACTTCATCTATTTTATTCTTCTAAAATATAGTAGGCATTGTTTGCATTCTGCCTCAATAAATCCCTGTGCTTACCTAAAGCGGTTAAGAGCGGAAATCTTTTGTATGCCAAGTGGTGTTCTTTAGCAAATTCTTCTATTTCTTCTGTGATCTCATTGTAATACATATAACTGTAGTTAGGAAAGAGATGATGAGCTACATGAAAATTAAAGTTCCCTAATACATTTCTTACAATCCAGTTATTTTCTTTTAAATCATTTGTCACTTCAAATTGATGACGAAGCCAGCTAAATGGAAGTCCATTATCTTTATTCAATTTTGGAAAAGCATTATCAGGAAGCGGATGCAGAGGTAATAAAACAAACAATGCAAAGATGCTTGCTGCAATTACCTGTAAAAACCAAGCTCCTAAAGCCAAACCAATTGATACTTTAAAGAACAACACAGGAATAATAATCTGATAAAAAAAGTAAAACAGTTTATAAGTAACCATCTTTATTTTTTCTGCAACAGGTATTCTTCCCTGGGTTTTTAAAATCACTCTTTCCTTGTCGAAGAAGTCTCTAAAATCTCTTATGAACATCCAGTTGAATAAATACAGCGGATATACTAAAAAGAAAAACCTATGCTGATACTTCTGAACTCCTTTTGCCTTTATCCATGGTACTATTAAAAGTAAACCACTCTGCTCAATATCTGTATCCCATCCATCTACATTAGGATAAGCATGGTGGCTTGCGATATGTCTTTTTTTCCAGATATAGGAATTGGCTCCTATAAAATCAAAAAAGTGCAATACCAATCCGTTCAGCTTTTTGCTTTTATAGATATTATTATGGGCTGCTTCATGAATTAAGTTTAAATAAATCAAAACCAAAGAAATTCCCATGAATACAAAACTCAATATATAAACCCAAGGCTTGCCTGCATTAAGAATCGCTACAAAATATAAACCTACATACATCAAGGGTAAAATCACCGCTTTTATCTGAATATAGAGATCCCTGTTTTTAGGAATTGCTTCTATTCGTTGGTTCACTTTCTTTCTTAATTCATTAAAGAGTTTTATATCATCTGAATCTTTTAAATAAATCGGCTTTTCCATTATAATAGACTTTATGATTTATTTAAAGTTAATATTTATAATTCAGCCCACATTATTGATTTTAATTAAAAAAATCTATCAAATCATACAAATTCTTTCAATTTTCTTGGTGGATAAGTTTTCACAAGATCAGCAATTGCCTTGATGTGTTCCGGTGTGGTACCACAACAGCCTCCGATAATATTGATTAATCCTTTTTCCACATATTCCTTGATCTGTCTGGCCATGTCTTCCGGAGTTTCATCATATTTTCCGAAAGCATTGGGTAAACCGGCATTTGGATACGCTGAAATATAAAATTCTGAATTATGGGCCAATGTTTCCAGATAAGGTGTTAACTGATCTGCTCCCAGTGCACAGTTGAATCCAACGCTTAATAAATTCAAGTGAGAAACTGAGATCAGGAAAGCATCTGCTGTCTGGCCGCTCAATGTTCTTCCTGAAGCATCGGTAATGGTTCCTGAAACCATGATTGGAATTTTAATTCCTCTTTCTTCCTGCAATTCATCAATGGCGAACAAAGCTGCCTTGGCATTCAATGTATCAAAGATGGTTTCTACTAACAGGATATCCGAACCTCCATCTAATAATGCTTCACATTGCTGTCTGTAGGCAACTCTCAGTTCTTCAAAAGTGATAGCTCTATATCCAGGATCGTTCACATCCGGGCTTAAGCTCGCCGTTCTGTTTGTAGGCCCAATAGATCCAGCTACGAATCTTGGTTTATCAGGATTTTTGGCTGTATATTCATCACAGGCTTTTCTGGCAATCCTAGCAGACTCATAGTTCAGTTCATATACCAGTTCTTCCATGTGATAATCTGCCATGGCAATTGTAGTTCCGGAGAATGTATTGGTTTCAATGATATCTGCATCTGCTTCCAGATACTTTTTGTGAACTTCTTCAATGGCGTGAGGCTGTGTAAGGGAAAGTAAGTCATTATTTCCCTTTACCGGATGTTCCCAGTCTTTGAAACGCTCACCACGGTAATCTTCTTCCTCGAACTTATACCTCTGAAGCATTGTTCCCATTGCCCCATCGAGAATTAAAATTCTTTCGGATAAGGCTTTATATAATTGTTCTGAATTTTTCATTTTCTGTCTTTTTGTAATAATTTATAAATCCGCTAATCAATTTTTTAGATAAGAGAATTTTTTTACTGATCATTTCAAAATTCACATTAGAAACATATTCCTGATCTAAGGCGATACAAAATTTAGTTTCCAATTCATAGAGAGATTCTTGAGCAGTATGCAGAAATTGTAATGCATCGTCCTTAGAAGTTCTTCTTTCGTATCCTTCAGCTATATTTAATGGAACTGAAGTCGCAATTCTTCTTACCTGATTGGTTAAACCTGATAATTCTTTCTTAGGAAAGCTTGTGGTCAAAATATAAGCCAGGCTTACCAGCTTTTTCCCTTCCATCCAAGCTTCTAGTTCTTTACAGTCTCTACTCATCATCTATGTATCAATTGTCAACTATAATCTTTCAACTAGTCTAAAGCCTGTTTTAAATCTGCAATGATATCTTCTACATTTTCTAATCCTACAGAGCAACGAACCAATCCTGCTGTAATTCCTACCTCGTTTCTTTCTTCATCTGACAATTTGGAGTGCGTGGTGGATGCCGGATGTGTAACGATCGTTCTTGTATCACCAAGGTTGGCCGAAAGTGAACACATTTGTATCTTATCCAGGAAGTTTCTTCCACCTTCTATTCCTCCTTTAATTTCAAAGGCAACAATATTTCCACCAAGCTTCATTTGTTTCTTGGCTACTTCATAGCTTGGGTGAGATTTCAGGAATGGATATTTTACCAATTCTACGTTGGGATGGCTTTCTAAAAACTCAGCAACTTTCAAGGCATTTTCACAGTGTTTTTCTACACGGATAGCCAATGTTTCCAAGCTTTTTGATAATACCCATGCATTAAAAGGAGACAACGCAGGTCCTGTATTTCTCGCGAAAAGATAGATTTCTCTAATCAGGTCTTCTCTACCTACTGCTATTCCTCCCAACACTCTTCCCTGTCCGTCAATCAGCTTTGTTGCAGAGTGCACAACAACATCTGCACCATATTTAATAGGCTGCTGAAGATAAGGTGTTGCAAAACAGTTATCTACAATAAATATCAAATTATGCTTTTTAGCAATCTGCCCGAAAAACTCTAAATCAAGAATTTCTATAGCCGGATTGGTAGGAGTTTCAAGATATAAGATCTTTGTATTAGGCTTAATATATTTCTCAACATTCTCTGCATCTCCAGCTTTGAAATAGGTAGTTTCAATATTCCATTTTGGGAAATACTTGGTAAATAAAGTGTGTGTAGATCCAAAAACTGACTGGCAGCTTACGATATGATCTCCTGCATTCAATAAAGCTGCAAACGTTGAATAGATGGCAGCCATTCCTGTAGCGAATGCATATCCTGCTTCTGCGCCTTCCATTTTTGCAATCTTATCTGTAAACTCAGTTACATTAGGATTGGAAAATCGGCTGTATAAGTTCTTAGGTTTTTCTTCAGCAAAGCTTGCTCTCATATCCTCAGCATCCTGAAAAATAAAACTGGATGTAAGATATAATGGTGTAGAGTGCTCGTCAAACTGAGATCTTTCAGTTTGGGTTCTTATTGCTGATGTTTCAAAATTTTCCATATAGTTTTAATTTGTCAATGTAACAATCTAACAGTGTAACAATGAGATTCTTCGCTACGCTCAGAATAGCCACAACCATTATTATTAGATTGTTACATTAGTTTATTTTGTTTCACTTACTCTTAAAATATCTCCGAACACTCCTCTTGCAGTTACCTGTGCTCCAGCTCCGGCTCCCATAATTACAATTGGGTTTTCCCCATAGCTTTCTGTATAAATCTCAAAGATGGAATCGGAACCTTTCAACTGTCCTAAAGCTGAAGTAGCAGGTACAGAAATCAGTTTTACATCCAACTCACCTTTGTCTTTCTGTAGATCACCATGTAAATCACCAACATATCTCAATACATGACCAGGCTCCTGATTTTCTTTAATTTTTTGGTATTCTTCATCCAATTCTTCAAGTCTGGAAAGGAATTCTGGTTTTGAAACTGAAAGTAAACTTTCCGGAACCAGATTTTGAATATTGATATCGTCAAATTCATTGATTAGATCCAGCTCTCTTGCCAAAATCAATAATTTTCTTGCCACATCATTTCCAGATAGGTCTTCTCTTGGATCCGGTTCTGTATACCCTTTTTCTAAAGCTTCATTAATGATCGTTGAGAATTTGTCATTTCTCAAAGAAAAATTATTGAAAACATAGCTCAATGTTCCGGAGAATACTCCTTTAATTCTTGTTATATTTTCTCCTGAAAGGTGTAATAATTTGATGGTATCAATTAACGGAAGTCCTGCTCCTACATTGGTTTCATACAGATAACGTCTGTTATTTTTGCTTAACGTATATCTTAGTTTTCTATATTCTTCGATAGGAAGTGTGTTGAAAATTTTGTTGGAAGAGACTAAATCAAATCCGTTTTCAGCCAAAGCATGATAGTTCTTAACAAAGTCCTTACTTGCTGTGTTATCCACAACAATCAGATTTTCCAATTGATTTTCATTAGAAAAATTAATCAATTCCTGAACGCTTGATGAGTGTTCTGCAGTTAAAACCTCATCTGCCCAGTTGGCATCAAAACCTTTTTTGTTGAAAGCAATCTTCTTTGAATTAGCTACTGCAACAACCTTTAGGTCTATTTTTTTACGTCTTTTAATTTCTTCTGAAGATTCCAGAACCTGTTCTATCAAAGTTTTCCCTACATTACCATGACCAATAATTGCCAGATGAACGGGCTTTGGCTTTTTGAAGATTTCAGATTCTATGATGTTTTTTGTTTTTTCGTCCTGTGAAGAAGTCACCACAATATTCACTCTGTTTTCTCCTGCTACCTGATTTAAAAGTAATGGGAAAACGTTGTTTCTGGCCAGTTCAGCAAAAACTTTATTGAAGTCTTCTGCTACAAAACCAATAACAGAAACATTATTAATACTATAGATTTGTGAAACTTTTCCTGATTTTCTTTCTGCTTCAAATTCATCTATAAGGCAAGCGACTGCTTTTTCTGCATCATTTTCCTGAACCAAAATAGAGATTCCGTTTTCTATAGCTTGCTGAGAGATTACTCCTACACTAATACGCGCTAAAGTAAGCGCCTTAAAAATTCGTCCGTCAATCCCGATTTCTCCTAAGAAATCTTCTCCTTCAAATTTGACGATTGACCTGTTCTTTAAAAACTTTATTTCGTTAGCTTTTTTCATTACTCTATAAAATATTTTTTATGATATTATTTAATTGTTGATATTCCATTAGGAAGGCATCGTGCCCGTGCATAGATTGGATCTCGTGATAAGAAATATTCTCTTTTTTCTTTTTTAAGTTCTCAAAACACATTCGGATTTCAGAAGCAGGAAAGAATAAGTCTGTATCTACGGAGATCATGTGCATTCGTGCTTCTATTTTCTCCAGTGCAGCTTCATCAGCATTAATATTCATCAGCAAATGGTTCATCAGCTTGTATGCTTGTAAACTAAATCTTTCGTTTAATGCATTACCATGATAAACCAACCAGTCTTCTGATTCTAAGCGTTGCTTTTCCTTATTGTATTTATTTTGAAATCTATCGTTAAGAGATTCTGGAGTTCTATAACACAGCATGGCATGAATTCTTGCTTTTTGTAATGGTTCATCTTTATCATTCAATAAAAATTTTTGAACCAAACATTGTGCATGAAGCCAATCGTGAGTTCTGTAATCGCAGGCTATAGGAATGAAAATTTCCGCAAGTTTAGGCTTCTTTGCAAGCATTTCCCATGCAATTCCTCCACCAAGAGAGCCACCAATAATGGCATATAGTTTTTTGATATGTAAAGCTTCAAGCCCTTTCAGAAATAGATTGGCTATATCTGATGGGGTGAAGTTTTCATAATCTTCAATTAAAAAATGATCATATCCGTTTCCGGGGATATTGAAACACAGAACAGTGTATTTATTCGTATCAACAATCTGATTTTCGCCTACCAGTTGCTTCCACCAGCCTTTCTCTCCGGATACATTTGAATTCCCGGTTAAGGCATGGTTAATTAAAATAATAGGTGCTGTAAACAGGTCTTTCCCGAAAAGCTCATAGCTTAACGAGATATTGTATTCCTTTTGAGAATAGGTTTGATACGAAAGATTAATATAGTTTAGTTCTGTTTTCAATTCTATTATATTATTATTTTAATACAATTGAAAATGCCACAAGAAATGGCTGAAAAGAACTTCAGTAAGTTATCTGTCCAAAATAATTTTGGTAGAACGTAGCACCTTCTTTGCTTGCGCAAAGGGTTGCTAAGGTTTCATAGGGTCTAATCCCTCAACCTTTCTTGATAACATTTTCAATATTTGAATGAACGAATGATGCAAAGGTAGTTCTTTTCTTTTAAAATCAAAAAAAAATTAATTTAATATTTAAAAAACCCCTTAAACACAAGTCTTTCAATACCATATTAATAATTATTCAGATGGAAAGAATTGGAATTATTTTGCAAAAAAACTAACTTCGTATGGAAAATGATGATATATGATCGCCGAAAAAGAAAGATTACAAGATACCAAATGGAAAAACTGGGGACCTTATGTAAGCAACCGGCAATGGGGAAATGTGCGTGAAGACTATAGTACTAATGGAAATGCATGGAACTATACCAATCATGATAATGCTGAAAGCTATACATACCGTTGGGGAGAGGAAGGCATTGCCGGAATTTCCGATGTAAAACAATTATTTTGTTTTGCTTTTTCATTCTGGAATAAAAGAGATAAAATCGTAAAGGAGCGCTTCTTTGGATTGAGCAATCCACAGGGAAATCACGGTGAAGATATCAAAGAAATTTTCTATTATCTGGATAATACCCCTACTCATAGCTATATGAAGATGGTTTACAAATATCCTATTAATGAATTTCCCTATGATGATCTTGTTGCCGAAAATGGCAGACGCAGTAAACAGGAACCGGAATATGAGATCTTCGATACAGGAATCTTTGATCATGATGATTATTTTGACATCTTCATTGAATACTGCAAGGCCGATCACAATGATATTCTTGCCAGAGTTACTATTTTCAACCGAAGCCAGCATGATGCTCCCATTGTAGTGGTACCCACTGCATGGTTCAGAAATAACTGGAAATGGGGTTACAATACTTATAAGGCACACATGAATGCTTCTCATGACGGAAGTATTGATATTAGCCATGATAGTATTTCTATCAAGAAGTTGTATTCAAGAAACTCAAATGCTCAAAGTGTATTTTGTGAGAATGAAACCAATACTCCAAAGTTATATGGAACGCCCCAAGCAGAAAACTCTTACTTTAAAGATGGGATCAATGATTTTATTATTCATCAAAGTAATACAGTAAATCCTGAAAAAAGAGGGAGCAAAGCTTCTTTTCTGATTGATGAATTTATTGGAGGTGGGCAATCCAAGGTTTTTGAATTCAGATTATGTCCTAATGAAAGTGATGAACCTTTTGAAAATTTTGATGAAATCTTCAGTTCGAGAATAGCTGAAGCTGAGGAGTTTTATAGCGAAGTTCAAAATGACACAACCAATGAGGATGAAAAGAATGTTCAGAGACAGGCTTTTGCAGGACTTCTTTGGAATAAACAGTTTTATCACTACAATATCGGGAAGTGGCTGAAAGGTGATCCTAATTTTGAAGCTCCCAGAAATTTTAATGAGTATGTAAGAAATACGGAATGGAACCATCTTCACAATAAAGATATTATTTCCATGCCCGATAAGTGGGAATATCCTTGGTATGCAACATGGGATCTGGCATTCCATTGCGTTCCTTTCTCCATCATTGATGCGGAATTTGCGAAAGGACAACTTTTACTTCTTACCAAGGAATGGTATATGCACCCCAACGGACAGCTTCCTGCCTATGAATGGAATATGAGTGATGTGAATCCTCCTGTACATGCATGGTCCTGCTTCAGGGTTTTTAAGATTGATGAGAAAAATAACGGCAAACCCGATTTGTTGTTTTTGGAGAAAGTATTTCAAAAACTTCTTCTGAACTTTACATGGTGGGTGAACAGAAAAGATAAAAACGGAAATAATATTTTCGGTGGTGGTTTCCTTGGGCTGGATAATATTGGAGCTTTTGATAGAAATATGGTTTTACAGGATGGTCAGCATCTTGAACAAGCAGATGGAACGAGCTGGATGGCCATGTATGCACTGAACATGATGCGAATTGCCATGGAACTGGCCCAGTATTATCAGGTGTATGAAGACATGGCCATCAAATTCTTTGAGCACTATCTTTATATCGCTGAGGCAATGGAAAATCTGGGTGAAGGAACAAAAGGGCTATGGAATGAGGAAGATGGTTTCTTCTATGATGTTCTTCAGCTTGGAAACGGAAATAGTGTTTCTTTAAGATTGAGAAGCATTGTGGGATTAATTCCATTGTTTGCAGTAGAAATTGTTGACCACCGATTGCTTGAAAAGATGCCCAATTTCAAAACCAGAATGGAATGGATCTTGAAAAACAAACCTGAACTCACCAAACTTGTCTCCCACTGGGATGAGGAAGGACAGGGAAGAAAACACCTGATGAGTATTCTTCGTAAAAATAGACTAACAAAGGTTTTAACCAGAATGCTTGATGAAAAGGAATTTTTAAGTTCCTACGGAATCCGTGCCATGTCTAAGGTATATGAGGAAAATCCGTTTGTATTTTCTGTACATGGGAATGAAAATATGGTTTACTATACCCCTGCAGAAAGCGACAGCAGAATGTTTGGAGGAAACAGCAACTGGCGCGGACCGATCTGGTTTCCTATTAATTTTCTGATTGTAGAAAGTTTACAACGCTTCCATTATTATTATGGAAATAGTCTGAAAGTGGAACTTCCAACCGGAAGTGGTGAAAAGAAAAATCTTGATGAAGTGGCCCAAAACATCAGTAAAAGACTTTGTTCTATCTTCTTAAAAGATGAACATGGGCAACGTGCTTTTAATGGAGGAAATCCAAAGTTCAATTATGATGAACATTTTAAGGATTATATTACATTCTTCGAATATTTCCATGGAGATAACGGACGTGGTGTTGGAGCTTCCCACCAAACAGGATGGACTGCCACCGTAGCAAAGTTGATAAAACCCAGACTTACCTTTTAATAAACAATGAATAATGGGTAATAAAAAAGCCGGATAAATTATCCGGCTTTTTCTATTTTTATGTCAGAGATTAAATTTTTTCTCCGTTAACGAAGACTTCGTATCCTATTTCGACATTAGGCTCTAAAGTTTTTGATACAGAACAGTATTTTTCAAAAGATAGTTCTGCTGCCTTTTGAGCTTTTTTAGGATCAATTTTTCCTTCTAAAAGAAATTTCACGTTGATTGACTTAAAAGGCTTGGCATCATCTACCTGAACTCTTTCTCCTTCTACTTCTGCCTGAAAACTTTTAATTTCCTGACGTTGCTTCTTTAAAATAGAAACTACATCTATTCCGCTGCATCCTGCTACTGCCATTAGTACACTCTCCATTGGAGAAACTCCTTTAGCTCCCGGCTGGGAAGTATTATCTAAAAGAATAGAATTTCCTTGAGCGTTTGTACATTCAAATAAAAAGTCGTCGTTTATTCTGTTAAGTGTAATTTTCATTGTACGGATTTATATTTCAGGATTTTTTTATATTCTTATTCAAATATAAAAAACTTTGTGGATTAAACCTTGGGCTAAGACATGATATCAACCATAGCCTGAAAAAGATTATCTGGATTTTCTGCAATTCGGTTACACATGTACAAATACCATTCATCACCATACACTATATACTGTCTGCATGGGTAACCTTCTTTATACGTTTCATTCAACAGATCTTCCTGTATTCCCAGTAGCATTTCAAATTCATACTTAGATTTTGGAATATCATATTGTTCAATGAGCTCTTTAACTCTATTTTGAACTATATTATGATGGGTAGCAATAGAACACCTTCTGTTTTTAAGGAAAAGTGTTTCAATATATTTAATGTATAGATCGTCTAAATGTTTTCCTCTCTCTACAGCATGTCCTGAAGGAACGGCAAAAGCCCCTTTTACAATTCTTATTTTCCCTTGTGTTTCATTCAATATTCGTTCAAGGTCTTTTGGAGTACGGTTTAAATAAGCCTGAAGGGTAATTCCTACATTGGGAAAATCAGGCGATATTTTACAAAAGGTATTAATAATATTATCAGTTCTATCAATTCCCTCTGCGCTAATCACTATTTCAATATTTTTTTTATAAGCTGATTCTGCTAATAACACTAAATTATTATAAGCGAGATCCTTATCAATTGCAAGACCTATATGAGATAAATCCAAAGAAATGATAGAATTAATATTCTCTTCTTTCACTTTATTAATCAAATTAGTGAAATGTTGAGTTACCAATTCTGATTCTTCCACAGAACGGGTACTTTCCCCCATAAACTCTAGTGAAGTTGGAAGTCCTTTAGCATTAATTCTTTTAGCAGTAACAATAGCTTCTTCCATTTTTTCTCCTCCTATATATCTTTTAGCTGCTTTCAGTAAGAGTTTAAAGAGCTCAGGATTGTTAAGAATATATTCTTTTGCCCCTTCATTTAATGCAGCTATTTTCAAAAGTGCACCTGCCTTTTCTTTTAGTTCCATTTTATTTTTTGATTTGTAATTTAAAATATTTTATAAAATTCCTCTCGCTTTTATCTCCAAATACTTATTGATAACATCGATATTCAAATTTTCCGGAAGGGTATATACGGTATAGATTCCATACTTACGAAGCTCCTGAATGATGAGTTTCTTTTCAAATTCAAATTTTTCGGCTACAATTTCATCATAGATTTCCTGCATATTTTCAGGATTCTTGTTAATCATGGTCTGTAGTTCTGAGTTCTTGAAAAACACGACTACCAACAAGTGATTCTTTGCAATTCCACGAAGATATTTCAATTGTCGGTTCAATCCGTCCAACGTTTCAAAATTGGTAAACAGCAAAATTAGACTTCTCTGATTGAGGGAGTATTTCACATCCTGATACAATCGGTTGAAATCACTTTCAAAGAAATCTGTTTTAATATTATAAAGTGCCTCTGATATTTTTTTCAGCTGTCCGGATTTATTCTCGGCTGCAATTTTATTTTCAGCCTTTTTTGAGAATGTCATCATCCCAGCTCTGTCTCCTTTTCTTAAAATAATATGGGACAGTGCCATGGTAGCATTGATGGAATAATCCAGCAAACTTAATCCATTAAAAGGCATTTTCATTGTTCGTCCCTTATCAATCAGCATAAAAATACGTTGTGATTTTTCATCCTGAAACTGATTAACCATTAATCGATTAGCCTTAGATGTAGCTTTCCAGTTAATTGTTCTGATGTCATCTCCGGGAACATATTCCTTGATTTGTTCAAACTCCATGGTATGTCCCAGTTTTCTCACTTTCTTGATTCCTCCTAATAAAAATTCACTCTGTAAAGCCATCAGCTCATATTTTCTGAGATGAACAAAGGATGGATAAGACGCTAGCGTCGCATCTTTCTGAAAATTAAATCTTTTTGAAACAAATCCTAGCGGCGATGAAGCATAAATGTTCAGACTTCCAAATTGATATTCTCCTCTTTCCTTAGGTTCTAAAGTATATTGAAAGAAAGTATTTGCTCCGGGGTTAATCTGTTTTTCAATCAGGAAATCTCTTTTCTGAAATTGAAACGGAATTTCATCAATAATTTTAGCAGTGATCTTAAAGCTGTAATTATTTTTAATGTCAATCTTCACAAAATTTTCATCACCATTGGACAACTTTTCGGGTAATATCCTCTGTGCCTGCAAAGCATTTTTTTGATTAAAAATCAGCAAATAGTCTACCATGGCGGCAAGAAAACAGAGTAACAATACAATATGGGCAACCCACATCAACCCCGGAAAGAAAAATGCAAGAACATACAGTACCCCCACTCCGATGAGTGTAAAGAAGAAACGTGTATTAATGTATAAGTTTTTCATTGTTTAGGTGGCGGGTAGCAGATTATAGGTTACAATCTACTCTCCTATCTAGGAATTTCTATTCCTTCTAAAATTTGACGGATAATTTCATCGGCAGTAAGGCCTTCCATTTCTCTTTCCGGAGAAACGATTACTCTATGTCTTAACACAGCATAGCTTGCTTCCTTAATATCTTCCGGAGTTACAAAATCTCTTCCTCTTAATGCTGCAAAAGCTTTGGAAGCCGTAAGAAGTGCCAAGGATGCTCTTGGTGAAGCCCCCAGATATAAGAATTGATTTTCTCTGGTATTAATAATGATTTTAGCAATATATTCCATCAACTGAGCCTCTACAATGATTTCTTTTACCAAATGCTGATATCCTTTCAGTTGCTCTGCAGTAATCACTTTGTTTACACCCTCTGTTTTATCTTCTTTCTTGCTTTCGTGCTGATTCTTAATAATGGTAATTTCCTGTTCAAGATTAGGATACCCTACATTAATTTTGAATAGAAAACGGTCAAGCTGAGCTTCAGGAAGCCTGTATGTTCCTTCATGCTCTATAGGGTTTTGTGTAGCCACCACAAGGAAAGGTTCATCCATAATGTAACGGGTACCATCCATCGTGATCTGTCTTTCTTCCATTACTTCAAACAATGCAGCCTGTGTTTTCGCCGGCGATCTGTTGATCTCATCAATCAATATAAAATTGGAGAAAATAGGTCCTTTTTTAAACTCAAATTCAGAGTTTTTCACATTGAATATTGAAGTTCCCAGGATATCGGAAGGCATCAAATCCGGTGTAAACTGAATTCTGCTGAAACCTACGTCAATGGTCTTTGCCAATAGCTTAGCTGTAATTGTTTTGGCAACTCCGGGAACTCCTTCAATTAGTACATGGCCATTAGAAAGCAATGCTGCTAACAGATGTTCTATCATGCTCTCCTGTCCTACAATCACCTTGCCTATTTCGGCTTTTACTTTATCCAGACTTGCACGAAGCTCAATCATATCAATACGGGACTGAAACTGATCTTCGTTTTTATTAAGGTTTATAGAAGTTTGATTTTCTATATTTTCGTTATCAAAGTTTTCCATAATTTTTATCTTTGGTTTTTCGATAGAACTCATTCTATCTTTTATTAAATCATCCTATTAGGATTCTCTTATTTTAATATTTCATCAAGGAGCTTATTCATTCTTACCAGATCTTCTTTCATCACACTGGAATAGGGATCCTGTCCTTTTTTGATAAGATGAATTGCTTCATTAATCATTTCCATTGTTTTTCCGGTCTTTAATTGTAGCTTTTTGGCAAATTCATCATCTAAATTCTGGGTATCAATAAGAAAATCCATTCTTACCTTATTCAGGAAATATTGGGCTTTTTTGGCCATCATATCATGAAAATCTCTTTCCTGAAGATAAAGATTTCCAATGCTTTTTACAAAATCTAATGATGTATTTCGCAATGGTTCTATGACGGGGACAATTCTCTGTTTTCTCTTGGCATTAAAGAAGATGAAAAGGATCAATCCACCCAGAAATACCCACCAGGCATACTTCAACGCTGGATTTCCCAATATAAATCTCATAAAGAAACTTGAGGCCTTGGTGCTACCTTCCACAAACCAAAGGGTCTCCCTGTCCTGAAGATAAGAGAATACATCCTGTGCATACTTTACACTTCCAGGTTTCAACAGATAATAATTGGTAAGAAAAAGAGGTTCGCTGTGAACATATATATTCCCTTTCCCAAACTTCACTTTAATAAAGTTGGCCTGATCTGTATTCTTGTCCTCTACTGTTTTCCCGAGTACTTCAACATTAGGTTTAATGAATGAAAACCCTCTACCAGACGGAAATTTATCCAATTTAATAAAATCATTCTGATATTTTGTATCGGTAAGTTTCAAGACATTCTGCTCTTCAAAAGAAATCTCCGAATCATAAAATCCGATGCTATCTGAAATTTCCTTAGGCATCCGGCTCACAATCAATAATGCATCTGAGCCTCCTGATACCTGATCCAGAATTTTCTTCCAGGATTCACCATCAATATCATTTTCAATAACAACAATATTGTGGTTGTTTTTTTTGTGCTGACTGTAGTATTCATAAGGAGCCTGATCAATCTTTTTCAGATTGTTCTTAAAAAGATCCTTGGCTTCATTATTAAAAACAAACAGGCCAAAAGGAGACTTCTCATTGATGTCAAAATTTTTACGCCAGTTGGTGGTTTCTTTTTTATTAACTTCAAGCAATGCCAAAATAACCATCACAACGATGAAGATTACAGCATATATTCTGAAAGTCTTATTCATGGTGAGTTGAGTTATGGTTTAAATGCCTGATACTGATTTTTAAATTTCTGATAGCTCTGTTCTTCAATATTGAATTCTCCATACCAGACATAATCAAAGATGTAAGATAAATCTGAAAATTCATTTTTAAGATTCGGAGCTTTTAATTCTGCCACATAATCCTTGTTGGTTTTCTCAGGATTCCAGTTGATTAGTTTCTTATCACTTAATTTTTTGAGAGCGAATAGAAATTGATAACGAACTGCTGAACGATAGTCTCCTGCACGTTCAAAATTTGCAATACTTTCAGGGAAATTAATTTCATGGATGTTTTCATGCAGTTCCTCCACATTCAGATTCAGCTTTTTATTCTTTTTACCGAAAATAAAGTTTCCATCTTTACCAAGAACATACTTAATAATAAAATAAAGTAGAAACCCAACCAAAAGGATGGCAAAAAGACGAACAAGTGCCATTGTAAACTCGGAAGATTTAGCAAAAACTTTCTCCCCAAAAATACCTTGTAAAATACGGTCGATTTTTCTCAATAGCTTTTGCCAGAAAGATTCTCTTGGCTTTGATACTGAATAATCAAACTCATTTCCTTTATATCTTGACGGAATATTCTTCTTAAATTCTTTGGGATACGCTGTATTTTCTGTAATCGGTTGTTTCATCAATACAGAATCTGCACGAAGCATATTATGGTAGTGACCTGTTGTGTACAGAGAATCACCCAGATAATCATCTTCAGAGCCATCATCCTGAGCTTTAACAAGGCCCAGTGAAAAGAAAAGCAGTATAAAAATTAAAAACCTATTCATTGATACCAATCGTGTCTATTTCTTCAAGTTCAACTTTCTGGTGAAGATCTGTTCTGCTGTCATAATACATGAATCCGGCATTCACATACAACAGATTCGAAAGCAAGAATGAAAGCAGCATTGAAATTCCATAGAATACAAAAAAGATAATTCCTACAGTACCGGTAAAAGGATTTTGTTCAAAATTTCCATCCGGAGCAGAGGTAAGAACTGATCCATAAACAAAAATCATAGGAACGTAGGTGAAAATAGAACTGGCAATGGATATCATGATAAACATAATAAATGCACCAGCCCAATACTTCCAATAGGGTGACTTTTCACTCCCATTAGGATAAGAAAACTGTGATCGTATGGAATAACTCAGGCTTTCCCAAAAACCTCTCCCTGAATTAAAATAATCATACATCAGAAATGTAATCACGTTAAATAAGGTAGGATAAACAAGTACTATTAGGAAAAACCCAATAATAATAAATATCAGGATATAGGAAAAAGCTACAATAAATAATGCCAATGGAATTACAATAAAAGTCATCCCGAGACATAGTTTAGCAATTCTGCCTAAGTTTTTCTTAAAATCGTCTAATATTTCATCAGTTTTTATTTTTTCAGCTCCCTGTGCAATTCTTTTCAGATAGAAAACAGGATATAAGTAATTAACAATTGCCAGAATCATACAAAGCAAAAACGTTAATATTCCTACCCCAATCAGCATTCCTGCATTATTAGAGAAATATCGTTCAAAATAATAAGAATCCCCATCTAAATTTGATCCGAAAATCTGTGAAAAAAGTTCTCTATAACCAAAAATAAAAACAGTAACCATTAAGATCAACAGCAATCCATTGATCAAAAGATAATTTTTAAAATAATTCTTTCCATATACCTTGAAAAAGTTGAAGCTGTCACTAATGAAAGTTCCAAAATCTCTTTTTTTATAAAATTGTATCATTGGTGTGTTTATTAGTTTTTTTATTCACAATAGACGGATACACAAGATAGTAAAATATTACAATGGCCAGTGAGCCGAAAATAATCATCAGGTTTAAAATCAAGGGCATCTTTAATGCATGTCTTGTAACATACCCCTCAATGATTCCTGCACAGATCGTGAATGGAATGGTGCTTAAAAATATTTTGAAAGAATCTTTAAATCCTTTTTTAAAGGAGTTAAATCTTGACAAAGTTTTCGGAAATAAAATAGAAGCTCCAAGAATCAATCCGCACATCGCTTCTACCACCATGGCAAAGATCTCAAATACCCCATGAAGCCAGATTCCTCTTGCGCTGTCTTTCAATGCTCCATAATCATAGAAAAAGTATTGAAAGGACCCCAACATTACACTATTGGAGAGCAAAGCGAATAGAGTTCCCACACCTCCGGCAACTCCATACATATATAGTTTGGCTCCTACTTTAATATTATTAAAAATAATTCCTATTGTAGTTCCCCATGTAGTTCCACTCTGGTAAACACCTACCGCATTATTATTCTTAATATTTTCAATGGTTTCGTTTACATAACTTTCTCCAAGAATGATATTAACAAAGTCCTTATCATAGATGGCAGAAAGTACTCCTATCGAAGTAAAAAGAATAAAAAACAGAAAAGCATACAGTAAATATCTTCTGTACTGATATACCAACAACGGAACTTCAGTTTTAAAGAAATAAACCAGTCTGTTCTCCTCTACTCTTTTCGTTTTATAGATTTTTTGAAAGATCTGGGAGGATAAGTGATTCAGATAAACAGTGGTATTACTTTTGGGATAGTAAGTCTGTGCAAAAGAAAGATCATTGATCAGGTTAATATACAACGAAGACAGGTCATCAGGATTTTTTTTAATTTTCCCATCAATAACCTGTTCTATTCCCAACCATTTTTCTTTATTTTGTTTAATGAAATAAACTTCTCTCATAATTGTAAGGCTAAAATAATAAAAATTATGTCTCAAATTGCGATAAATACCTCACAAAATGTAAATATTAACTTTAACATTGCCAGTGTAGGAGAAAGGATGCTCGCTTTCATTATTGACCTTCTGATAAGGGTTGCCTATGTGATTATAGTACTCTATCTTTTCTTCAATGTTTTTGATTTGGGATATCTGCTAAACGGCCTTGATCAATGGTCCGTTATGGCTGTATATATTATTCTTACATTCCCTACCTACATTTATCCCGTTGTTTTAGAGAGCCTAATGGAAGGACAGACTCCGGGTAAAAAACTCATGAAGATAAGAGTAGTGAAAATTGATGGCTATCAGGCTAGCTTTGGAGATTATATGATCCGTTGGGTATTCAGACTGGTAGATGTATCTTTTGCCGGAGTTGTAGGTCTAATTTCAATGATTATTTCCAAAGATAACCAACGTTTGGGAGACATCGCTTCAGGAACTGCTGTCATTTCACTTAAGAATAACATCAATATTTCCCATACCATTTTGGAAAATATTCATGAAAATTATATTCCCTCATTCCCACAGGTTATTGCCTTGAGTGATAATGACATGAGAATAATCAAGGATAACTATACCAAGGCTTTAAAAATAGATGACCGCCAAATTATCCGTAAACTTTCGGATAAAATTAAAAGTATTCTGAAACTGGAAATAGATCCTACAAAAATGACAGAGAAACAGTTTATTAATGTCATTATTAAAGATTACAACTATTACACTGGGAAAGATAATTAGTGAATATAAAACTGTCAATGGTCAATTTTACTTATTAAATAAGACAATAAAATAACCACCGCTTATTACTCACAATTTCGTATATTTATTAACAGTAAAGCCTTAAGTTATGAATTTTGAAAACAACAGATCCGGAAACGGCGGATTTCTTACCCTTAATAACGAAGTAAAAGAAGTTGGAAGATTAACCTATACTATTTTCCCGGAAGATCACAAGTTTATCATTTCGTTTGTACTTGTCCACCCTGAGTTTGAGGGCAAGGGAATGGGAAAATACTTAGTGGAAGAAGCCATCAGATTTGCAAGAGAAAACAACTGGAAAGTATACCCTCATTGTTCTTACGCAAGATCCGTTATGACAAGAATGAGTGATGTAGAAGATATTTTTTTAAAGAATTAAAACTTCATTCAGTAGGATATCTTCAATGTCATTTGGATAATCTACCTCCAGATGATGATCAGAAGCTACCCACTCCATAATCTCCTGTAAATTTAAAACCTTAGAATTGGGAATTCCCATTTTGTCTAGCGCACAAGCATTACATTCCTGTTCATATTGATTATGGATAGGAATTACAAACAGTTTTTTATTCATAAAAAGGGCTTCAGCTGGAGCCTCAAAACCTGCATTACATAAAATACCCTCGCAGCCTTCAAAATATTTTAGGTACTGCATTTCATCAATAGGAAATACTTCAACATTTTTCACTTTAACCTGCACTTTACTGTATTTGGAAAAAACTTTCCATTCCACAGGAATTTTCCTTAGAATCTTAATAATATTTTCGTCCGCAAAACTCGGAAGATAAACAAGATAATACCCTTGTTTATAAGGATTGAGATTCCTGATCTTTTTACGGATTACAGGCTTCTTGATCTGTGGATGATAATTTTCAAAGTGAAAACCTATTTTTCTTTCGCTGGGAACATAATATTTCAAAATCAGTTCTCCCAGAAAATCTTTCTTTTTAGGTTTTGGAGTTTCAGAAAAACTCATTGATGCCTGATGACTCAGTTCTATCATCGGAAGCTTTTTCAATTTAGAAGCCCAACCGGTTAAAGGTTCATAATCATTAATAATGAGATCATATTTTGAAAGTTCCAGATCCCTTATTGTTTTTGCAGCTTCAATAAATTTATTATCAGTAAATGTTTTGCGATAGGATAAACCGCCTGTTTTGTTATAAAGAAGAGAAATACCTCTATGTTGGAAATTAATGTCGAAATCAGCCTTTAATTGCGACTGATGCCCACTGATCAATGTATCTACCGAAGCATATTTTTTGAGAATTGGAATAATTTCCTGTGCTCTGGCTACATGACCGTTTCCAGTACCTTGAAATGCATACAAGATCTTCATTTAGGTAAAATTAGTTACTATTTTTAAAAGTGCAGAATTGTCCATCTCCTGAATTTCCTCTGTTTCATCATCTTTCAGTAAATGTTTATGTTCATCATAGTAAAAGATCTTCCATTCCTTATCATTGTATTCCAGTGCAGACAGATTTTCAATCCAATCTCCGGAATTCAGATAAGTACAAGATCCTTTTTTATTAACAACCTCCCTAATCTGTGGCTGGTGAATATGTCCACAAACAACATAATCATAATGATTGTCTATAGCGAGTTCAGAAGCAGTTAATTCAAAGTCTCCAATATACTTTACCGCTTTCTTCACATTGTTTTTAATTTTTTTTGAAAATGAATATTTTTCCTTACCCATTTTTTCCAAAAACCAGTTCACAACATTATTGATGATGATTAAAAGATCATATCCCTTTCCACCAAGCTTGGCAATCCATTTGGAATGTTGAACTGAAGCATCAAAAACATCACCATGAAAGATCCAGGTTTTCTTCTGATCAATAGTCAGACAAATTTTATTACAAACCTTAAGCTTCCCGAGTTCAAAATCGGTAAACTTACGGAACATCTCATCGTGGTTCCCCGTAATATAGTAAACGTCTGTATTCTTGGTAGCAAATGAAAGAATCTTTCTGATCACTTTCAAATGAGGTTTAGGGAAGTAAGACTTTTTGAACTGCCAGATATCGATAATATCGCCATTCAAAACCAAAGTTTTTGGCTGGATAGAATTGAGGTACCTCAGTAATTCTTTAGCCTTACATCCATAAGTTCCCAAATGAACATCCGATATGACAACTAATTCAACGTTTCTTTTCATCCGTATATTTTCAGCTTTTTTATTTTGCCGAATGAAACGCCCCAATGCTCCTTATTATATATAAAAAGTACTTTAAGGCATTTCATAGTTTTATACAAAGAAACTAATTGAAAGTTAACTGTATATGAATGCTATATTATTTCTTATAAAGAGTTCATCAGCTCTTCTGTGATTTCCATGTTATGATAAACGTTCTGAACATCATCGTCATCTTCAAAACGCTCAAGCATTTTCATATTTGCTTTAAACTGTTCTTCGTTTACCTCTTTTGTATTGTTTGGAATTCTTTGTAATTCTGCACTTTTTGCCTCAACACCAAGTTCATCTAACTTATGAGATAACGAACCGAAATCTTCAAAAGCAGTTGTAATCATTACTTCTTCCTCATCTTTTTCTACATCTTCTGCACCACCATCAATCATTTCCATTTCGAAGTCATCCCAATCCATTTTAATTTGAGCCAAATCAATTGTGAAAATACCTTTTCTGTCGAAAATAAATGCTAGTTCTCCATTCTTTCCAAGGTTACCGTCAAACTTGTTAAAAATAGCTCTTACGTTTGCTACAGTTCTTGTTGTATTATTTGTAGTACATTCTACAAAAAAAGCAACACCACCCTGTCCGTATCCTTCATAAGTAACTTCTTCATAGTTTTCAGCATCAGCGCCGCTGGCTTTTTTAATTGCTCTTTCAACGTTATCCTTAGGCATATTAGCCCCTTTCGCGTTCTGGATACATCTTCTCAATGCCGGATTAGCTTCAGGATCTACTCCACCTGCTTTTACTGCTAATGCAATATCCTTACCTATTTTAGAGAATGTTTTGGCCATTTTATCCCATCTGGCCATTTTAGAAGCTTTTCTATATTCAAATGCTCTTCCCATTTTATTTTTAAAATTTTCAACAAAATTACTTAAAAGTCCACAAAAAAAAAATACCTCCAATAGATTGGAGGTATTCATTATTTAGAAAAATTAATTATTTTTTCTTTTTAGCAGCAGCTTTTTTCTTAGCTGGAGCTTTTTTAGTTGCTTTTTTAACAGCAGCTTTCTTAACTGGAGCATCAGCATAATCTTTCTTAGCGATTGCACTCCACTCTGATTCGTTTTCGATAGCTTTTACAACTACTTTTCTGTCAACTTGTCTTTCAGCATCTGTAGCTTTAGCAGGAATAGTAGCTTTAGTAGCACCTACACCTACTGATTTAAGAGCGTTAGCATCTACACCTCTTGCATCTAAAGCAGCAACTACAGAAGCAGCTCTTTCTCTAGATAATTTCAAGTTGTAAGCAGCAGCACCTTTAGCATCAGTTCTACCTTCTAATAGATAGTGACCTCCATCTTTCTTAATGATTTCAGCAGCTCTATCTAATGCTCCTTTAGACTCAGCTTTGATTGAAGCTTTGTTGAAGTCAAAGAATACACTCTTGAATGTAGTTTCAACTTCTTCAGCAGTTTTAGTCTTAGGCTTAGGACATCCGTTGTATTCTGGAAGACCTGGAACAGTAGGACAAGCATCATCTTTATCTAAGATACCGTCACCGTCTGTGTCTGGCCAAGGACAACCATTGTTTTCAGCAGGACCTGCTACTGTAGGACAAGCATCATCTTTATCGATAACACCGTCACCATCTGTATCTGGCCAAGGACAACCGTTGTTTTCAACTGGACCAGCTACATCTGGACACTGATCGTCTTTATCTGGAACTCCATCTCCGTCAGTATCAGGACATCCTTGGAATTCTGGTAAACCTGGTGTATCTGGACAAAGGTCATCTTTATCTAGGATACCATCCTTATCTCTATCTCTGTTTCCGAATCTAAATAAGATAGATGCAGAAGCTTGCCAGAAGTTAGCAACTGAAGATTTATCACCTGGAGTTGATACATAGTCACCTTGGATACCAAGTCCGAAGTTTTTAGTTACCCAGAAGTTAGCACCAGCACCTGTAGCTAAAGCAAAGTGATTTGCTTTACCATTCTCGTTACCATCTTTTCCGTTTGGAACAGATTCTCCTTTGAAGTCATTTCTTGGGAAAGCAAGACTAGTGTAATCATGTCTTAAATAGTTGGCACCAACTCTTAAGTAAGGATCAAACCAAGACTCCTCGTTCCATAAAAGACCTGCAGCTTTCGCCTGGAAACCAATACCTGTCATTAGGAAAAATTCTTTCCCCATGTTGAATCTTTTGTTTTCAACATTACCAACAGAAGTTTGCCAGTCAATAACTAAACCTTTACCAATGTTTCTAGCAACTGTTAACTTAGATAACGGAGGTGTAATAGAGAAGTTGTTCAAATTGAACATTCTCTTCGTTAAATTATTAGCAGAGAACGTGTTACTGAATCCCGTCTGTGCTGCCTTGTGATTTTCCGCATGAGCACCAACTCCGATTAACCACGGATTGTTGGTAGTCTGGGCAAAGACAGTAGAGGCAACAGTAAGCGCCAATGCTGAAATTCCTAATTTTAGATTTTTCATAGAATTAAATGATTAAATAATTGATAATGCAAAATAAATATAATTTTTCTTTATATACAAAGTTTTTCAGATGATTTTTAACTTTTCTTTAATATTCTGTCCAGGTTCCGTTTATTTTCTCTATCTTTTATCGCCTCCCTTTTATCGAAAAGTTTTTTCCCTCTACCAAGTGCTATCAGCACTTTTGCTTTACCTCGATCAGTGATATATAACTTTAAGGCTATGATAGTGTTCCCTGCATCCTTTAACTTTTTTTCAAGTTTCTGTAATTCTTTTTTGTGCAAGAGCAATTTCCGTTCCCTTTTTGTCTTATGGTTGTAAAAAGTTCCTAATTTATACTCATCAATCATCATATTTATAATGTATAATTCCCCATCAATAAACTGACAGAACGATTCTGTAATAGATGCTTTGGAGGAGCGCAAAGATTTTATTTCTGTACCCGTCAAAACCATTCCGGCTTCGTATTCTTCAAGAATCTCATATTCAAAGCGGGCTCTTTTATTTAATATACTAACTGTTTTTTCAATCTTCATCATTTTAAAATTTCGTTAATGAAATATATAAAAAATACGATACATTTAAAAACTTGACTATTATAATATTACAAAATACCCAAATTCTTTTCGTAATTTTGCGCCAAATTTACAAAACTATATGTTAACAGTATCTAACTTATCTTTACAATTCGGGAAAAGAGTTCTTTTTGACGAGGTAAATATTATGTTTACCAAAGGAAACTGCTACGGGATTATCGGAGCAAACGGTGCAGGAAAGTCTACATTCCTTAAAATATTAACAGGAAAGCAGGATCCAACAACAGGACACATATCTTTGGAACCAGGAAAAAGAATGTCTGTATTGGAGCAGGATCACTTTGCTTTTGATCAGTATACTGTTCTTGAAGCTGTTTTAAGAGGGAACAAAAAATTATTTGAGATAAAGGAGGAAATGGATGCGTTATACGCAAAAGAAGATTTCTCTGATGAAGACGGAATTAAAGCAGGTGAACTAGGTGTAATCTATGATGAAATGGGTGGATGGACTGCTGAACCGGATGCACAAACTATGCTTTCAAATGTAGGAGTTAAAGATGACATGCATTGGCAAATGATGAGTGAACTTGAGAACAAAGACAAAGTAAAAGTTCTTTTGGCTCAGGCACTTTTCGGAAACCCTGATGTATTGATTCTGGATGAACCTACCAACGACCTTGACATTGATACAATTTCTTGGTTAGAAGATTTCCTTGCTGATTATGAAAATACTGTAATTGTGGTATCTCACGACCGTCACTTCTTAGATACAGTTTGTACTCACATCGGAGATTTAGATTATGCTAAACTTAACCTTTATACAGGTAACTACTCTTTCTGGTATCAGGCTTCTCAGCTAGCTACAAGACAAAGAGCTCAGGCCAACAAGAAAGCTGAAGAGAAGAAAAAAGAGCTTCAGGACTTCATTGCTAGATTTAGCTCTAACGTTGCTAAGGCAAAACAAGCTACTGCAAGAAAGAAGATGATCGACAAATTAAACATTGACGATATTAAACCGTCTTCAAGAAGATATCCGGCTATTATTTTCGAAATGGAAAGAGAAGCAGGAGATCAAATCTTGGATGTAAAAGGTCTTGAAAAAACAAAAGACGGTGAACTATTATTTTCTAATATAGATCTAAACCTTAAAAAAGGAGATAAAGTAGCTGTACTTTCTAAAAACTCTTTAGCTATCACAGAATTTTTCGAAATTTTAGCTGGGAATGTTGAAGCAGACAAAGGAAATGTTGCTTGGGGAGTTACTACAAACCAGTCTCACATGCCTTTAGACAACACAAAATTCTTCCAGGAAGATCAAAGCTTGGTTGATTGGTTGAGACAATTCACTAAGAATGATGAAGAGCGTCACGAAGAATTCGTAAGAGGATTCTTAGGAAGAATGCTTTTCTCAGGTGATGAAGCGTTGAAATCTTGTACGGTACTTTCCGGAGGTGAAAAAATGAGATGTATGTTCAGTAGAATGATGCTTCAGAAAGCTAACGTTCTTTTATTAGACGAACCTACCAACCACTTGGATCTTGAAAGTATTACGACTTTGAACAACTCATTGTCTAACTTCAAAGGAAATCTTTTATTGGCATCTCATGACCACGAAATGCTTTCAACTGTCTGTAACAGAATCATCGAATTGACTCCTAGCGGAATCATCGATAGAGAAATGACTTATGACGAATACCTTGGAGATAAAAAGGTAAAAGAATTAAGAGAAAAAATGTATTCTTAATCTGATCTGAATACAGAATCAAATAAAGAAACCTCAAAGCATTGCTTTGAGGTTTTTCTTTTAAACAATAAATAAAATAATTATTTTGTAAGTTTTGCTGTTGGAAGAGCTACAGTTCCCGGATCTTTCCATAATCCATCTTTTTCTGCTCTTTTCTTGATTGCCTGTGCTCTTTTCTCACTATCAGGGTGAGAGTTAAACATTTTTTCAAAACCTGTTTGTGTACTTCCTTGTGAAAGCAAAGCTAGTTTTTTGAAAGCTGTATAAGCTCCTACTACATCATATTTATTGGCTTTCATGAAGTCATATGAATAAGTATCCGCTTCAGACTCTTGTTTTTTACTGTGAGAAGCATCTAAAAATGCATTAGCCATCTTACCCACCTGGCTATCATTAAGAGTAGCTACTGCGTTGGAAGCCGATGAAGCCGCATCTAATGCTGCTGCTTTTAAATAAGCAGATTTCATAGCATCTTTTGTATCTTCATTTTTTACGTGGCCAATTTCGTGACCGATTACAGCTAACAACTCATTATCCGTCATGATATCCATTAAGGATGAAAATACACGCACACTTCCATCTGCACAAGCAAAAGCATTGATATCTTTCACTTTATAAACTTTATAGTTTAAGTTCAGACCGTCTTGAGATTTGTGTTTTCCAAACAGTTTGTTCAGTCTTACAGTATACGGATCTTTTGGCCCCGCTACTGCATTGTTTTTATCCATCCAATCTACTGATTCTTTGGATAATTTAACAGCATCCTCGTTGGTAAAAGTTAAGGCTTTAGCACCATTTGAAACTATTCCGGCAGCTTTACCAAGATTAATTTTTTGTGCACTGATTGAATTCATTGCCCCTAAAAGAGAAAGGCACACGATAATTTTTTTCATAGTCATTTAAATTTGGACGACGAAGATAACCATTTTTCAACAATAATAAACTTAAAAGCGTAAACTCTATTTTTTTAATTTTAAAGGAAAAAATGAAAGCCATTTACCTGTTTACTCTATTCTTCTTTTCTTTATTCGAAGGGCAGGAAAAAATAAAATACAACATGCCCGATTATGAAGATGTAATGATGACCTCCAATACTTATAATCTACCTTTTAATGTCAACTTCACATCATCCACCTACCCCAAAAATTTAAAAAGACTTGAACAGAAAAGCAATGGAGAATACCTTAATATTTTAGAGTATGATAAAAATGGAAATTTGATTTATAAATATTATCGACAATATGTAAGTGAAAACTGGAGCGGAAAATATCTGACCATTATTGAAAGAAATATTTACAATGAAAAAAACCAGCCGGTCAAAACCCTTATGCTACATTCTAATACAGGAGCCAGTTCAAATGAATATCATTATGACGCTGTAGGAAATATAATCCTTGTAAATAGCACAGGAATTCCAATAACCGGAGACAACGAAAATGCCTGGAAATACATTGAAGACTTACTAAAAACCGAGGATTTTGACAAGGATAAAAATATTCTGAAGCTGAATAATAAAAAGGATAAAAGTTCTTATGTTTTTGAATATGATTTTAATAAAAAACTAGTAAAAGCATTCCCTAAGGAACAACCTTCAAATCATGATTTCCATGCTGTGTATCAATTTAATGACTCAAATCAGTTAATGTCAAAGACTGTTTCAGATCAAGGTAAAATCTATTATGACAATTCTTATTTCATTGATTATAAAGATGATAAAAAGATCACAAAAGAATATGATGAAGAAAAGAATTTAAAGCAAATCACAACGGAATATCCTGAGAATAAACTTACTCTTATAGAAACGGTTAATACTGAATATAAATTTGATCAGAAAAGAAAATACTTTGGAAAAGCACTGGTTTTTGATGATAGCTTTACTCAGGATAACAATGAAAAGACATTTGAAAAATATGATTTGGATGAATATAATATCCCTGTAAAGATGATTTTAGAAAAGAATGGAAAAATAGATTCAACCGTCATTTTCACAAATAAGTACGAGTTTTATTAGACTTATTCCTGCTGTTTTTTTAAATCTAATTTGCTGATTTTTAAAGAGGCTTTTAGAACTTTTTTCCCTATTTTTGTGAAATGAGTCAAAAATGGATTTATAAGCCCGAACCCGATGAGGAAATTGTGGACGGACTAAGTTCGTCACTTGGTTTTGGTACTTTTGAATCTAAAATTCTCGTTCTAAGAGGAATTGACAATTATCAAAAGGCGAGAGAATTTTTCAAACCAAACCTTAACGATATACACAGTCCGTTTTTAATGGCAGACATGCAAAAAGCTGTAGAGCGTATTGCCACTGCAATTGAAAATGGCGAAAAAATATTGGTATATGGTGATTATGATGTAGACGGAACTACAGCAGTTGCCTTAATGTACCTTTACCTCAGCAAAATTGTTGAGAAAAAATACTTGGATTATTATATTCCGGACAGAAATTCTGAGGGATATGGTATTTCCACTGAAGGGATTGATTTTGCCAAAGAGAATGGCTTTTCATTAATTATTGCTCTTGACTGTGGTATCAAGGCTCTTGATATGATTAATTATGCCTCCAGTCTGGATATTGACTTTATCATTTGTGATCACCACCTTCCAGGTGACGAGATTCCTAATGCTGCGGCTGTGCTTGATCCTAAGAGAAGTGATTGTAGATATCCATTTAAGGAACTTTCCGGATGTGGTGTCGGCTTTAAGCTTTGTCAGGGATTGAATACTATTTATAAACTTCCGGATGCTGAATTATTTGAGCTGACGGATCTTTTGGCAATATCCATTGCTGCAGATATTGTTTCGATGACTGGTGAAAACAGGGTTCTTGCTAAAATGGGACTGAAAACTCTTAGAAAAACAAGAAATCTTGGATTAAGGCTATTGATTCCTGAGGATAAGCTTTCTCATTTTGAAATTTCAAATATTGTATTTGAAATTGCTCCTAAAATAAACGCTGCCGGAAGAATTTCACATGGTAAAGCCGCTGTGGAACTTATGGTTTCTGATAATCTGAAGCACGCCCACCAAATTGTTCATGACATCATGAACCTCAACGATGAAAGGCGTGAATTGGATATGAACTCCACGCTTTCTGCTTTGAACCAAATTATGGAATCTCAGCAGGAAACAAAGCACTCCACTATTGTTTATCATCCTGAATGGAATAAAGGGGTCATTGGTATTGTAGCTTCAAGACTTATTGAAACTTATTACAAGCCTACACTGGTCTTTACGGATGGTAATAATGGCGAAATGGTGGCTTCTGCAAGATCAGTTTCAGACTTTGACGTTCATGAAGCTCTTGATATGTGCTCAGAATATTTTCTTAAATTCGGTGGACATCATGCTGCTGCAGGACTTTCTATGGAAAAGGATAAGTTTGAGGCATTCAAGGAAAAATTTGAAAAAATTGTTTCTGAGAAGATCAAGGAACACCAAAGGGAGCCATCCATCACGATTGATTCTGAAATTAAAATTGATGAAATCAACAGAGAGTTTATTAATTTCCATAGGAAACTTGCTCCTTTTGGACCTCATAATATGAAGCCTATCTTTACATTAACTGATCAAAGATTATCAGGATATGTAAAAACTATGGGAAAAGACAACAACCATATGAAGTTTTATATCAAGCAGGAATCTACGGGACGAAATATTGAATGTGTCGGCTTTAAGCTAGGACAGTTTGTGGAGGATTTTAAAAATAGAAGTTTTGATATTGCTTTTACTCTGGAAGAGAACCACTGGAAAGGCAATGTAACTCATTATCTTAATATAAAGGATGTGAAGTTTAGAGACTAGTTTACTACTGCTCATAATTTATCATCTGTTACCTACATTACATGAAAAAAATCGGTCTATTCTTCGGATCTTTTAACCCAATACACATTGGGCATCTTATTTTGGCCAATTATATTCTTGAGAATTCTGATATGGATGAGCTGTGGTTTGTAGTAAGTCCACAAAATCCGTTTAAGGACAAGAAATCTTTATTGAAAGACCATAACAGACTGGATATGGTACAGCTTGCTGTAAAAAATTATCCGAATATGCGTGCTTCTAATGTTGAGTTTTCTCTTCCACAGCCAAGTTATACAATCGATACCCTTACTTATCTTCATGAAAAACATCCTGATTATTCCTTTAGCCTTATTATGGGTGAGGATAATCTGGAAAGTCTTCACAAATGGAAAAACTCTGATACACTTATCAAGAACCACCATATTATTGTTTATCCAAGAGTATTTGATGGAGAGAAGAAAGACTCTGAATATCTTCAGCATGAGAATATCTCTCTGATAAAAGCTCCTGTTATAGAGCTTTCCGCTACTGAAATCCGTAATATGATTAAAGATGGCAAAAATATAAGACCTATGCTTCCACCTGAGGTTTTTGAATATTTGGATGGAAGTAATTTTTATAAGTAATTTTACAAACTAGAATTAGAAACTAAAAGCAGAAAGTAGAGAAAGACTCTTCACTTTTATCTCTTCACTTATCCCTACAAGAAATGGACTTCATCGAAAAATTTTTCTCAAAATATTCTCAGGAAAAAGTTATCAAATGGTTTAAGCAGATATGTCTTGCAGAAGCCATTTCATGTCTTTTGCTGTACTGCGTTGCGATGATCTGGATTCGATATGATGAAAATTTATATTCTATTATCTTCATTAGCGTTATTGGTAGTTTACACGGATTATTTTTCACCCTTTATCTTCTGCTTTGCCTTCCTGCAAGAAAAATTTATGATTGGGATGATGAAGATTTTGTTTTTGCTCTATTAGCTGCGTTTTTCCCATTTGCAACCATTTGGGTTGATAAAAAACTGGCTAAGTTCGACAGAGAATAAATTTATTTTTCATAAAATTTCATGCTTTGCTGTAACAAATTTATTGTTACAGTTGTCTTATTATACAGAAAGGTCAAACAATCAATAATTTAATTTAAAATTTTAAGAACTGACAATCAATAAGTTATAATAATTTAAAAACATTTTTAAGTACTTTGTATTGCATGATACTAAATTTATTACATATCTTTGTAATGTAAAATAACAAACCATACAAGCTATTAACAATTAAAAAATAATAATCATGAAAACTCAAATTCTTATTGCAGCCCTATTTTTCAGTGGATTTGTTACTGCTCAGCAGAAAAAAGACAGTGTGAAAGTAAATGCTATTGATGCAGTAAATATCAAGAAGCAGGTTTTCAAAAAACAAGGTGACCGTTTGGTGTATGATGTGGCCTCCTCTCCTATTGCTAAAGGAACTAATACATTTACTCTCCTGAAGCAAACTCCAATGATCTCTAGTGTGGATGGGAAAACGTTGAAGATTTTGGGCAAAAATGATGCAGTAATCTACATCAACAATAAAAAAACCAATATGGATTCTGAGGCATTGATTGAAATGCTAAAGTCTACTCCATCAGAAGATATTCAGAAAATTGAGGTGATTACTGTTCCGGGAAGTGAATTCCAGGTTGAATCCAAGGAAGGAGTAATCAATATTGTAATGAAGAAAAACAAAAATAATGGTTATAACGGGACGTTGAAGATGCAGAATGAGCAGGGTTATTACAACAACCCAAATGCAGGAGCTTCTTTTAATTTCAGACAAGGTAAATGGTCCGGGAATTCTAATTTCAGAATGGGAAGCTGGACAGACAGACAAAAATATACATTGTCCAACGGAGATTCTACTTTCAGAAATGAATCTTCAGGTTTCAATGATGATCCCAATAAAAATTACGGAGGAGGTTTCAATGTTGATTATGAAATCAATAAAAAACATAATATTGGATTCTCATACAACATGAGATATAATAAAAGCTTCAATTCTGTACTGGATATTACCAACTGGCAAAACGGAGTTTTAAATAACAGAACTGTCAATAATGAAGATGCACAAACCAGAAATCATTCTTTCAATTTAAATTATGAAATGAAAACGGACTCTCTGGGAAGCAAACTTACATCGAATGTTTCTTATCTATGGTTCAACAGAAATAAAGAAAGTTTCAATGAAAGTTTTCCTTTAACGAATGATACTATTAATAAATATTCGGCACTTCATCAGTCTGTACCGCAGATTATCAACAACTATGCAGCCAACATCGATTATCTAAAAAAAACGGCTAAAGGAGCAACGTGGTTAATGGGAATCAGCTACAATCATACGAATACTGATAATGATACCAAACAAGACAAATTAATAGGTGGTGATTTTGTGATAGATCCTAAACAAACCAATCACTTCATTTATAAAGAAAATATTTTAGGTATTTACCTGAACTATGAAAGAAAGCTTAGTGAAAAAGTTTCAGGAAAGATAGGAGCTCGATATGAAATGACCAGAAGTACCGGAGAGATTCTGGAAAAAACAGGTTTCGAAAGAAATTACAGCAATCTTTTACCTTATCTGAATTTAAATTACGCCATCAATTCTGATCACAACCTGAGCTATACTTTCTCGAGCAGAATCCGAAGACCAAGATTCTGGGAGCTCAACCCATCAAGGACGTATTTCACTCCTACGAATTATACACAGAACAATCCGTTTGTTCTTGCTTCAAAATTTTATAATCAGGAGCTGAACTATATGTACAAAAATGCATTCTATGCCAATCTTAGCTTTAATATGGTAGAAGATGCATCTGCTTCTGACATGCTTCCGCTACAGGGAACTTTAACAACCCCAAAAAGGGATGAAAATGGAAATATACTCTATGGTCCTGATGGTAACATGCTAATGGACACAACAAGATTCCTAAGATATATAAGAACCAATTACGGTAAGAACAGAGAACTTGCTCTTACACTGGGAATGAACAAATCATGGTTCAAAGACATATGGGCAACTAATTATTCTGTCAACTTGGGCTATGTTACCTATAAAGGCGGGGTATGGGAAGATCCAACGTCTCAGCTAGGCCAGTACGAAACCGAGTCACTTGATCCTTATATCATTGATGTAAAAAACTACAATATGTCTGTTACCTTCAATAATATCATCAGACTTTCTTCTAAAAAAGACTGGTTTTTAGGAGTTAATTACTTTTTTGCAAGCCAGACCGCTATGGAAGGAGGTATGATAGGGGCAAGACAGAGTTTTGATTTCAATGTAAAGAAAATTGTAGGTGACTGGACGATTGTAGCTGAAGTTAGTGACTTATTCAATCAAAGCTTTTACAGAGTTAAAGGTGTGCAGCCTAACGGAACCTATAATAATATAACCAATTTCAATTATCCAAGATTATTTAGCATTGGGGTTACGTATAATTTTGGAAATCAGAAACTGAAAAAAGCAAGGGAAATGAAATCAGCTAATGATGCTGTAAAATCAAGAACCTAATCTATAAAAACTTATCTCACTTAACCACTCTTAAAAAAAAACAAACATGAAACGTATACTTTTGTCAATAGCTATCATATTCGGTACCTGTGCCTTTGCTCAGGAAAAGAAATCAGACACGGCAAAAACTAAAAATATAGAAGGTGTTACC
Organism: Chryseobacterium oncorhynchi; assembly: GCF_002899895.1. Classification (GTDB taxonomy): domain Bacteria; phylum Bacteroidota; class Bacteroidia; order Flavobacteriales; family Weeksellaceae; genus Chryseobacterium; species Chryseobacterium oncorhynchi. The sequence continues at coordinate 692,344 of NZ_PPEI02000003.1, read as the reverse complement.
ATCACCAAACAAGTATTTAAAAAGCAAAGTGATCGTTTTGTATATGATGTTGCGGCTTCTCCTGTAGCAAAAGGAAACACTACTTTTGATCTTTTGAAACAAACGCCACTATTATCTTCCACTGATGATAAAACATTAAAAATTGCAGGGAAAAACAATGTATTAATCTACATCAACGGAAGAAAATCCAATATGGATGCTGAATCACTGGCACAATTCCTGAAAAATACTCCGGCAGAGAATATTCAGAAAATTGAGGTAATTACAGTTCCGGGAAGTGAGTTTCAAGTGGAATCTTCTGACGGAATCATCAATATTGTTTTAAAGAAAAAAATGAGTGATGGCCTTAACGGGAACATGAGGTTCTCCAATACTCAAAGTAAATATAATGCCAGCCAGGCAAGTTTCTCTGCCAACTACAGAAAAGATAAGCTGGGAATTAGTGCTAACCTCAGCGGCGGGGAAAATATCCAGGCGCAAACCTATACTTTAAGAAACAGCAGTGATAGCGCTTCGAATGAATCAACCGGTGATATCAACGATCCAAACAAAAATATTGGTGGTTATCTGAACATTGATTATCAGTTGAATGACAACAGCAACTTAGCTTTATCCTGGAATACTTGGGCCAATAAAAGTTATAATTCTACAGTAAGCCTTTTCAATACAATTGTTAATAAAGATGGGACTAATTATACATGGTCTAAAAACAAAGAGGATTCGAGAAGCTATAATAACTCTCTTAATTTAAACTATGAATTAAAAACAGATTCTCTAGGAAGTAAACTAAATGTAAATGCAGCTTATCTAAATTATAAAAGATTTCAAGTTACAGACAATATCACTTATAAATCTGATATCAACAGAAATTTAGGAGCAAAATCTATACAGATGTTTCAGGACCTTCCGCAGATCATTAATAATTTCTCCGGAATGGTAGATTACATCCAGAAATTTAAAAATGACCTTACTATTTCTGTAGGTGGAAATTATAACAAAACCAAAACGGATAATGATACTAAAAGTGACACTTATTTTATTGATCCTGAAAAAGACCCAAAATTAGCGCCTAACCACTTTATTTATGATGAAAATATATACGGATTTTATGTAACTGCCGAAAAGAAGTTTTCAGATAAATTTTCAGGGAAAATCGGGACAAGATATGAGATCACCAATAGCTTAGGAACTTCAGACAATCCGCCAACAGAAACTCTGAAAAAAATTGAAAGAAACTATAATAACTTTCTTCCTTATATGAGTCTTAACTATGCTATCAATGATAAAAACAATATCTCCTATTCCTTTTCAAGCAGAATGAGAAGACCTAGCTTCTGGGAAATAAATCCGGTAGTAAATAAACTTACTGATGATAATTATACTCAAAACAACCCTTTCGTAAAAGCTTCTTCTACTTATAATCAGGAACTGACTTATATGTATAAAAACTCCTATTTTGTAGTTTTAAACCATTCTTATATTAAAGATGCCATCACTCAGGTTCCGTTACAGGGGTATCCCGAGAAACCTAATAAGGAGCTAGGAGAAAATCTTGCCTTAAGATATATCAGAACCAATTTTGGAGATAAGCAGGAAATGTCTGCCATGGTAGGTATCCAGAAATCATTTTTCAAACAATACTGGACTACGAATTTCAGTATTGGAGTTCAACATAACAGAAACAATGGAAGCCTGGATATGGATCCCACTACAGGAGACCGTTTCAAAAATGAGAAAGGCGAATATGTGACCTATATTAATAAGACTAACTCTACCAGTATTTTGATCCAAACGAACAATACGATCCGTCTTGATAAAGCAAAAACATGGTTCTTTGGGGTTAACTTTTTCTATATAGACAAGCAACAGATAGAACTGGGTATGCTACGAAGTTTATCAAGTTTAGACCTTAGTATCAAGAAAAATTGGAACGATTGGACTTTTGCTGTAAATGTAAATGATGTTTTAAGAACCAATATTGTAGTCATTGATGATATCCAAGACAATGGAAACAAAAATTATATTCACCAGAATCAATACCCGAGAAGCTTAACGGTAAGCCTTACTTATAATTTCGGAAACAAAAAACTGAAAAAAGTAAGAGATATTGAGGGTGCTTCCGATTCTATTAAGAGTAGAACAAAATAAAATTATCTTTCTTCATATTCAACTCAATTATATTCCAAGGAAACCTGTTGATCTTTCAACAGGTTTTCTATCTTTATGGGTATGAAAAGAAAGTCAGCCTTTATTCTTTTAAGTCTTTGCTTATACTTTCTATTGGCCAGTTGCAAGGAAAAAAAGATTACAATAGGGAATAGCATCACCTTTGATAAAGAGGAAAACATTCATTATGGGAATGATTCTGAGCAAGTCATGGATCTTTATATTCCTCATAAAAAATCTGTGAGAAAAAGAGATGCTTTTATTATCATCCATGGAGGCGGATGGCGTAGTGGAAACAAGTCTCAACTTACTTTTTTTACCCTCTCGATGATGCAAAGGTTTCCTGATTATATTTTTGCCAATATTAATTATCGAAACGCTTCTCAAACACAATATGGCATCCCCAACCAAACCGATGATATTAAAAGCGTAATTACTTTTTTAAAAAGAAAGCTGAAAGATAGTCCAAAGATCATTCTAATGGGAAACAGTGCCGGTGGGCACTTATCCATGTTGTATGCTTACAAATTTGATTCCGATAAAGATGTAAAAGCTGTGATTAACATCGTAGGGCCAACCGATCTATCTGATCCAGGTTTTAAGACGTATCAGGAATATTCTTTTGTAGAACAACACTTGGTAGATCCCAAGATACTTACAAAAGGTACCTCAGCGGTTCATTTTGCCAGTCCAGTTTATTGGATAAAGAATACATCTGCCCCTACTCTTTCCTATTATGGAAAAACAGACCGTGTCATTCCTATAACCCAAAAAACAATTCTGGATTCTGCTTTAAATAAAAATAATATCATCAATGAGTCCTATGAATTCAATGGTGGACATCTGGATTGGGATAAATCACCAAACCATACTTTTCTTATTGATAAGATTGAAGCTTTTCTTAAAAGGACAGATAAAAAATAACACGTTCTGATTTTTCAAAACGTGTTATTTTTTATCTTTTAATTTGATTTACTCTGATTTTGCGACTGCTGTTCTTTCTGAGACACCATTGGAGTTGAAAGCTTCAATCTGAAAGTAGTAAGAATCTGTTCTGTCTGCACCTGTAAAGAAATATTCATTCTTTCCGTATACCATAATGCTTCCGTACATTTTATCAGGAGATTTGCCCCAGTAGATTACATAGCCATCTGCCTCAGGATTCTGCTGCCACTTCATCCAGACACTTCTTCTTTCTCCATACTTTTTTGGATCAGCTCTTAAAGGCACAAAACCTTCTACTTTACCAGGTTGTTTTCCGGCTCCTTTTCCAAACACTCTGAAGCCACTTAATGCAAATTTTCCTGTGGGCATTTTAAGGTTTTCCATTTTAAGGAAACGGGCTTTTGCAGGCTGCTCAAGCTCAACATAATCGTGAGGGACATCTTTTGTATTCTTGCTTTTATCCACAATCACATTCCACTTCTTGCCATCATTAGAGCCATAGATTTTATATTGGTGCATTTTCCCTAAGGTTTTCCCCATGAACTCAGCATCCTGATCTGCATAATTGATCTGAACGGCATTGATTGTTGAAACTTCACCCAAATCCGTTTGGAACCATTCTCCGGAATTTCCTGTTTTAGCACTCCAATAAGACTTGATATCTTCATCTACAGCATAATTGGGCTGATAACCACCTAAAGTAGATGAAACCTGAACCGGTTTATTATAATTCAATAACATCCATCCGGCAAAAAGACCTTTTGTAAAGTCTTTCCCTTGTGCATACTGCGGAAGGTATGTAGGATAATCACCATAAGCCGTATTACAGTACATCACATCATCTTTATCAAAACCTGCCGGCCAGATACCCAGCCTTCTTTCAAAATTATTTTTGGTAGAAATAAATATAGTGGAAACGTGCCACCAGTTTTTATAATTGTCTTCAAAAGTTGCTCCATGCCCAGCTCCCCTTGCAAAACCTCCCGGTTTATAAGAGAATGGATTATGCTGCTGATATTCGAAACCGTCCAAAGGACTTTTGCTTACGTATACTCCATCGGAATATCCACTGAATTCTGTTGCCGGAGCACCATACTGCATGTAGTATTTCCCGTTATGTTTTGTCATCCACGCTCCCTCTACAAAAGGCTGAAGAAAAACATTATCATTGTATTCTCCGAAACGCTCCCATCCATGGTCTTCAGGTTTTAGTTTTAGAATGGGTTTTACAAAACCTTCAGACTGAAGATTTTTCACTTTCACTTCTGTTCCCAGCAAAGGCCATTCATTACTTGAACCCCAATATAGATATAGCTTATTCTTATCTTCATCATAGTGGAATGCCGGATCCCATGCGCCTACTTTTAAAGTATCTACTGCAATCTTCCAGTCATCTTTAGTTGGATTGGTACTTTTCCAGATTGGAAAATCCTGTTCCCATGTAGAACCATAAACATATAGAGTATCTTTCATAGCCCAGACAGCCGGAGCATTAAGATCATGAATATATTTATTATCTCTGAGAAATTTCCTTTTTACAAACTTCCAGTCCAACATATCATCACTGTACCAATATCCTTCCTGGTTTGTAGAAAAAAGAAACAGCTTATTTTTAAAATTAACAATCACCGGATCTGCTGTGGCTCGGTGTTTCCCTTGTTTTGAAAAAACTTCAAAAGGAGTATAACCATAATCTATGTTGATCGGATTACAAAATGTTTTCTGCTGAGCTCCTACAATCATTCCAAGAAAAATTGCTAATGACAGAATATATTGTCTCATTTTTAGATTTTAAAGATTCCAACAAAGTTAGCTAACTTTTTTTGGTTTTCTCCAAATAAAGCCATCCAGAAGATAATGAGTAAGCTGTGGAACCACGAGCAATGGAACTAAAAACTGGAGTACATTTTCTGGGATATTAAATTCCAGTGAGAAATGCTCATTCCAAACTAAGGTTTCCCACAGAAATTCCTCAAGAAAGGCAAATCCTAAAATCACTCCTACAAATAAAAATATTCCCGAAGCAGATTTAAAAATTAACATCCAGTTCAGTTGATGATTATCCTTTTGCTTTATTTCACGAATATAGATGAGAGCAATATAAGGGATCCCGTGGGATACAACATTCAGGAAAGTAAAGACAAGGTCATTGTTAAAATATACAATTCCAAAATACCAGGAAAGGTACGTTCCGGTAATAAGAGCTGTTTTAGGAATGTTGATGCTCCTTGTTTTTATGGCTTCAAAAATGGTTTTTACAAGCCAGATTATTAATATCCCTACATACAGAACGGTGATAAAACCAATATAATCAGGCAAGTTTTTAAGCCAATCAAATTCATTATTAACAAACCAGGTAAATGCACGTGGTGTTTTGAACCAGTACAACATTGGGAAAATTGTAGCAGCATATACAGCCACCTCATCTATTTTCTTCTGCCAGTTATTAGGCTCAAAGCGGGCATAGATTCTCATAAACCCGTATTGCTGGCGGATAAAATGAAAGACGGCAATCAAAGCCAGTACCGACCAGAATGTGAGGCTTCCAAACTGGAATAAAGTAATTCCCAGGCACCAGCTAATAACGGGAATCCCGAAATACAGCAATTTCCTTTTCTGAACCTCATCTTTTACAAAATAAGTCTTAAACAAAGTGGAATATACATGGGCAACATCTACAAAAACAATCAAAAGAAGCCATGTGTAAAAGGAATAATTATTTTCTAATCCCTGAACTTGTTTCTGAAAAAGAAGAATAATCAACAATACCAAAAAAGGTGGAGATAGAATAAACCACCAATCTGTTTTTGCATTATGGATCCAAGGTTGTTTCATAGCATTTGCTTTGCAGTTCTTATTCCCTGATAAAAGGCTTCTTCAAAAATAGATATTCCTGAAAGATCAGAATGGGCAAAGAAGATCTTTCCATCCAAAGATTCCTTTGCAAGTCTGGTGTCTTCACCAAAAATTTGATTGGGAACCGGAGCAATCATCGCATGTCCTATTTTATGAAACTGCATTTCAAGAATAAAGTCCTCTATAAGCGGATGTGCTTTCTTTAAATCTTCTAAAACTAAAGTTTTAAGTTCAGCTTCTTTCATTGAATACAGCTTCTTTCTGGCCTTTTTACAATCATTTGTAGAGAAGCTTTTGTAATAAGTAATCACCTTTTCTCCCAAAACCTGATTGATATTCTGATGCTGATCATAAATATATCCTAGCCCGGACGAGCCATAAATCACATTATCCCATGCAAGTTCCTCATCTCCTCCAAATTCGTTCTTCAAGATAATGGTTGTCAAAAGCCACGGAACATATTGAAATGATTTTGCGTTCCTATTATTTAAAATTCTTTCGTTGACAAATTGAGGTGTGGCAAACAAAACCTTTTCTGCAATAATTGTCTTTGTTTTCTTCTGAGCATTATCAAAACACTGTACCTCAACCTTATCATTTATTTTAACATCAAAAACTAAATGCTTAGTTAAAGATTTTTCTTTAATATATTTTGAAAAATGCTGAGTGAGCCTTGCATTACCCTCCGGCCAGGTAAATACTTGATCCTTATATTTTGTACTCCAGTTATTTTTTCTTCCCGCAAAATAATGAATTCCTGCCCAAGCCGAAACATAGTCTATGCCCAAGCCGTAATCATCTCTGCAAGAATAATCCAATAACCACAGAAGTTCTTCTGACTGAAAATGATGTTCCTGAAGCCAATCTTTAAAAAGAGTTTTTTCAAGCTTCATAGCCTCATTTTCCCTACTGGAATCATGAACAGGAATGGCAAACCAATAATTTCCAAGAGTGTCTTTTTTTTGACGGAAATCGTTCATCATTCTAAAGAAATGGTTCAGCTCATTTTGTATTTCTACTGATATTCCTTTTTGTGGAACAACATCATTCTGCCACGAGTTTTTATAGAACAATCTTTCCTGCTGGGGAAAAGTCATCTGATATTCGTCCAAAATAGGTTCTCCATTTTCTTCTATTCCCTGGCAGATTCCGCACTCTGTCAGAAATTCGATAATTTCAGAGTTTTCCTTATTTGGTAAAGGCAGATAATGTGCTCCCAATGGGAACTTGGAAAATGAGTTCTGTCCGTTGGAAGAGTTTCCTCCCAAATGATCCTCCATTTCCAGAAGAAGATAATCATGTTCATTATTTTGACTAAAAAACCTGCATGCAGAAAGCCCCGAGACTCCACCACCCACAATAAGATATTGGGTGTGGATAACTTCTGTAGATTGTGGAAAATCCTTGGCCCATAATCTATGGCCAAGAATATGATTAGTTCCCGTAATCTTCAGCAAGAGAGTTTTTACTTTCTTCCCACAATATTGCAGAAAAGGAAGTATCATACTGCCTAACATTACTGTCTTTAGAAAATCCTTTCTACTGAACTTTTCCCCACTCTTCATCAAAATAACGGACTAGTATCTGGTTATCCAGACGGTTAATTTCTACATCTTTTACTTTCATATCCTTGTTAAAGTAGGATATTTGTGAAAAATCATAATCGTAATATCTTAAATTGGGAATCTGTCTATAAATCTTATTATTGACCGGCTCAAATGAAGCCATTGAAAATCCCCATTCTCCAAACGACGGGACATAGGTGTGATATGCCGATGTAAAGGGAAAAATCTGATTGATTGTCTTCTCTATACACCAGAAAGACTTTGGCGCAAAATAAGGAGAAGTGGTCTGTACTACAATCTTTGTATCCGGAGTGGTTAATCTTTCAAGTTCTTTATAAAACTGCAGAGAATAGAGTTTCCCTAAACTATAATTGGATGGATCCGGAAAGTCTATGATAATGACATCAAATTTCTTTTTATTCTCCTTTACCCAAATGTAAGCATCCTTGTTAATGACTTGTACTTTAGAGCTGGATAAGGAATTTTGGTTCAGTTTTCGCATGGTCTCATTGGTCTTGAAAAACTGTGTCATTTCACCATCAAGATCTACAAGGGTAACTTTCTTCACCTCCTTATATTTCAGTACTTCACGAACAGCAAAACCATCACCTCCACCTAAAATCAGAACGTTATCAATGTTTTTGGCCATAGACATTGCCGGATGAACGAGTGCTTCATGATAACGGTATTCATCTGTGGAAGAGAACTGCAAGTTGTTATTTAAATAGAGCCTGAACTCCCGGTTATTTCTTGTTAAAACAATCCTTTGATAGGGAGAACTTTTTGTGTAGACAATATTTTCACCATACAGCTTTTCTTCTGAGTATGATAAAATCTTATCTGAAAAAATGAAAAGACCCAAAAGAAATACAAAGGCTCCAATTGATTTTACCTTTAGGGAAATGGGTTTTGAAAGTTCTTTTGTGAGATAAAAACACAGGAATATTGCAATGGAGATATTAATTAGCCCAAAGAATAATGGAGTTTTTACAATTCCAAGGTTGGGAATTAACACCAAAGGAAAAAGAATGGATGCCAGTAAAGCTCCTATATAATCAAAAGCAAAAACATTGGATACTAAATCTTTAAACTGAACCCTGTCTTTTAAAATATTCATTAAAAGCGGAATTTCCACTCCTACCAAAGATCCTGTAAAAAAGACAAAGAGATACAGAACAGCTTCAAAATGGGCCAGCGTATTAAAAAGTATGAATAATACTACGGAACTTATTCCCCCCACAATTCCTACCAAAATTTCAATTTCCACAAACTTATCAATCAAGTTTCCTTTGATAAATTTTGCAAAATAGGAACCTACTCCCATTGAAAATAGATACACTCCGATGATGAAAGAAAACTGCTTTACAGAGTCTCCTAAAAGATAGCTCGCCAGGGCTCCGGCCACCAATTCATAAATCAATCCACATGTAGCAATGACAAATACTGAAAACAATAAAAGCAGCTCAAGAGGAATCCTCTTCTTATCCATGAATTGCAGCGCTTATAATCATTGAAATACCGATAATAAAGGCCCCAAAAACGATAGCCAGTGCTATATTTTTATTTTGAGCGATCTCATGCCATGTTTTCTCGGGAGTTAATTTCTCGATGATGAAATAGCATAACAGTAAAATAGCAATTCCTAAGAATGAATAAAGAATTGAATTGAATATAGGTAATACATTAATGTTGTCCATAGTTATATATTTTTATTTGTGATAATATCTGTAAAATCCTGCTCTGGAATGGCTTCTTGTGGTTCCGTCGCGGTAGTTTTCTGTTTTGGCACAGTCACAAAACTGATTTCCTGTAAAAGTCATATAAACGAACCAACCCAGGAATAGGCTTCCGATGGCAAACAATTGCCAATTATTTCTGATATAATTGATTATTCTTTCCATGCTTAATTTATTGGGTAGGGTGAATTGGAACTGTTACTCCATTTGCTTCCCTCAAAGATACGTCGGGCCAAATAGCTCAATCCTGCAAATAGCAATAGGCAAAAAAGTACAATCCCGAAGTTCCAGAAAGAAACAGGCAGCCAGGTGGCCTTGATCTTTACGTTCGCATTTTGTTCACTATTGCCTGGGTAGCCATAATTCGGAACTATATTAACAAGGATAGAATCTAGCTTACCAAGCTCTTTTAAATTGTTTTGAAGACCGGTTTTTAATATGATGTCATTTTCAAGTGCTACTCTGTCTGTATAAGTACTAATGCTTTTATCTTTATCATTTTGCATAAAGAAAGCTCCGGTTTCATTTTGAATAATCGAGAAATCCCCATTCTCCGGTCGGTAACCTGATTTGAACGGATCTACTATTCCACCCTCTTTTTCCGCTGAGATCAAAAAATGGTATGTTCCCTGAGGAATACCGCACATATTGAAATCTTCTGTTTGGCTTCCCTCACTCCAGCTTTCTCCTCCTTCAAAGCCAGAATATTGTTCGATATCCTTGGTAGCATAGATCACTTCATTGGTTTTCTCGTTAACAAGACCTATTCCTACATTCGCCCAAGAGTTATTCACATCTGAAAAAAGATGTATTTTTAAGGGTGCAGAACCGCCTGAAAAGCTAAAGCTTTTACTCACCAGTTCTTTATCATTTACATCTGCAAAGTTTATATTCTGTTCAAAAACGTTCTGATTGCTTCTTGAAGTTACCACATACAATTGCAGCAGACATATCAGCAATGCTGTAACCGCCATAATATTGGTACATTGTCTTACATTATAAGGAAAAGGCTGAACAATCCCTATTCCGGATTTATAGGGCATATCTTTTACTCCAAATGCTTTTTTTATTTCGGATCTTGAAATATGATTTCCCTTAAAGAACTGTGATGAATTTCCGTACTGCTCCCGAGAGATCATTTCTGTACCATTTACATATTCTTTATAATTGGCCAGACCAAAATTCAGTTTGTCTTCAAAATACCCAGCAGCAGCATATGTTGTACATGGTGTGGTTTCGTACCATCTGTATTTACGTCCGTCCAATTCAGCATGGAACTTAGATTCTTTAAATGCAACTTCCAATTGACGAAGAAAAACCCAATGCCCATCGCTTTCACTCAGATAAGCATTATTACCGGCTTGATCTTTCAGTGCATATTCTCGCCAAAAGGTATTCGACCCGTATTTTTTGATGACAATATTAATCACCCAATAGTCTGTACCATAGAGCGTACCTTTACGCCCTACTTCCAAAACAACGTTCTCTACAGGCTTTTTAATATTCTTCTTTTGGGTAATATTTTTTACTCCAACAAGGGTATTACAATGACTGCAGATAAATTCTTCAATGGCAAACTCAATTGCCATATCATTATTATTGGTTCGGCAAATGGGACAAATGTGATCCATTTTTATCTGTAAATTTTGTGTTTTTGAATGGTATTAGCTTTAAAATATTGAACCACTTCATCAGCAATCTGTTCTACCTTTTCTGTATTGTCCTGTGTATAATTACATAAGAATACATCAAAAGTAAGTTGCTTAAACTCCGGCCAAGTATGAATACAAAGATGTGACTCTTTAAGACAAACTGCCGAAGTGAAGCTTTGATTCTCAAAAATATGGTTGGTAATCCCTACTATTTCTACTTCTTTTTTTTTCAGAATTTCTTCTGTGAATGCAAGAAATCCCTTGCTGTCTAATAACAAATCTTCTGACTCTGTTTCCAAAGTCAGAAGAATATGTAAACCTTTATTTGATAATGGGTTCAATTAATTTTTTCGTAAATATATTATTTTTTTGGAAGAAAAACCTCGGCAAGCATACATCTTGCACTTCCGCCTCCATTTACCTCTATGGTATTAAGATCTGAGTAAATGATCTCACAGTATTTTTCAATAGCGGCAACCTGTTCATGAGTTAGAGACTGGTAAGCGGTCTGGCTCATCACCAGAAATCTTTCACCGTCTTTGTTCTGAACCTGAAGCATATTTCCTGCAAACTGCTGCATCTGCTCTTCTGAAATTTCAATGATTTCTTTTCCGGAATTTTTAATGGTTTCAATTACCTTTTCTCTTTCCAGCTCATCATCAATACAATCAAGACAGATGACAACAAATTGATCTGCCACACACATCATTACATTGGTATGATAGATAGGAAGTCTTTCTGTACCCACTGTTTGATAGGAATGGAAAACGATTGGTGTAAAACCATATTTTTCGCAGAATTCTCTGAACAGATTTTCATCTAATCTCAAAGAAACAGAACCATAGGCAATTTTCTTGTCGTGGTCGAAAATCATACTTCCTGTTCCTTCCAGGAAATGTCCTTGTGTTTCAGAAAACGACCAATCATCAATTTCAGCAACCTCGAACCCCTGCGCCTTGATACTTTCAATAATATCATCTCTTCTTTCAACTCTTCTGTTGGACGCGAACATAGGATATAAAACTACTTTTCCATCTTTATGAAAGCTTACCCAGTTATTTGGAAAAATAGAATCCGGTGTATGTGGATCTAGTGTATCTTTTATAGTAATTACATTAATTCCTTTACCTCTAAGTTTTCCAACAAAAGTATTGAACTCAGCCAATGCTTTTGACTGAATATCAGAACCTGTTTGTTCTACCTGGAAATAATTATTTTTCGCAGTTTCTGCGTTGTAACCGAATGCAATCGGTTCTATCATTAATACGGTATCTGTTGTCTGCATTTTTTTGATTTAAAAATTAAAAGATTTAAGATTAGAAAACGTCTATTCTTTTACTCTACAACTTAATTATTCTCTCACAAGCGGCATTGTAGAACATCTCAACAAACCTCCCATTTTAGAAATTTCTCTGTAAGGGATCTCTTCTACAGTCATTCCCCATTCATTTCTTAAATGATTGTTCATTCTTGTAAATGTTTTGTCCGAAACAACTATTTCCGGAGAAATAGAAAAGATATTAGGGAACATTTCAAACATTTCCTCATCATTGATATGGAAGCAGTTTTCTTCGCCGAAAATATCGATGATTAAACGGTAATCACTTTCGTCAACAAATCCGTTTTTATAAATGATACATTTATCTTCTCCAATTGGGTTGAAAGTACAATCCAGGTGTAGGATTCCTTCGAACGGAATTTTATCATTTTTCTTTAATTCAAGATCAATGATTCTTTTCTTAGGAAAGTATTCTTTTAAGATTTCAATGGCATACTCATTAGTTCTTGCCGTTTTATAGTTTCTGTAATCCTCACTGAAGCAAGTTCCGATGAAGAGAAAATCATTCCATACAATGACGTCCCCACCCTCAATATGTGCCGTTTCCGGAAGGTTAATGATTTTTCTCCAAGCTACTTTTTCAAAAACGCTTTTATAGGCTTCCTGCTCATCTGCTCTATCTGCAATTACATTAGAAATAATCATCTTGTCATCAATAACAAAGGCTACATCTCTTGAAAAAACCTGATTGTAGTCTTCAATGATGCTTGGACGCAGTACTTCTACGTCATACTTTTTTAAGACCGCTTCAAAAGCGTTCATTTCATTGATGATATCCTGTTCTTTAGGATATATATTGTGTTCGATTGAGTAATATGACTTGGCGTCATAACTTTCCTCTAGCGTGGGAACTGGTCCCAATGAATTAGGCTGGCCTAGAACTACTGACTTCAGCCTACCCGTTTCGTTTTTAATGTTTAGTCTCATAAAGATTTATGCAATACTACAAATATAGGTAAAGGTCTCTACCTAGAAAACTTTTGGATTATTTTATGCATTAAATTTGATTTCCAAAATCAGTACCCTTCAACAAAATTTTCTTGTCTGTTTAGCCAACTGTAGTGAATAGCTCCAAAAACATCTACAACTTACTATTTTCCATCTACATAAGGACAAAAAAACAGATAATCATATTATTTAATTTCCTATATTAGTGATATAATTCTCGCGAAATTATACGTATTAAAACTTAACTATTAACATCAAAAAACAAAGTCATGAACAAGAACAATCCAGTGCTGAAAAATGCACAAAAACTAGGAAGAGAGCAACAAAAATCCGTAATGGGAGGAGCAATACCTGGCAGAAGATGCTGCGAATGGGATGAGGTAACAGGAAAATGTTTCATCTGGACATGTGACAGATGTATGTGCCCATAAAATGAAATAACCTGCTTTTTTAAGCAGGTTTTTTTATCTGGCTCTGTTCTCTTCTTCTGTCTTCTGAATTTCTTTCACCTGATATCTTGAGCTACCAAAATTATAGCTTAATGAGAAAAAGAATCGGCTACTGTCCCACCAATGTGTAAGCCTGTTGTCCATAATCTGTTTATGTCTGAATTCTAAACGCTGATCATAAGAATTAAGAATATTACTATACCCAAGCTTAGTATTCAGTTTATTATCAAACCATGACTTCTGAACAGACAGATCTACAGTGTAACGCGGCTTGATAATATAAAGACTGTTGCCTGTTTTAGATTCATAATTTGTAAATAGATTAATAGTATATCCTTTGGGTAAAGTAAAGACCTGGTTTACTCTTATTTCATAATTATAAATTTTCAATGCAAAAACTTCGTCAAGATAAGGTCTGAACTCATAGTTGTAATACCCTGCAAACTGGCTGGTGATACTCCACCATTTTGTTACTTTTAAAGGGAAACTTGTCTCAAGGGAAGCAAAATTTCGATAAGGAAGATTTGTCCCAAGATATTCAAGGACATTGGTTTCAGGATTGTACAGAGGATAGCGGGTCATAACATCTTTTTCTTTTCCAATAGTAAAGCTGGTAATCCAGTTTTTATAGCGGTAGGCGGTCTTGATCTGAGTGGTAAAAGAGGGCAACAAATACGGATTTCCTATCCAGTAATTCAATGGACTGAAATAAAACCGAAAAGGATTAAGTTGTGAGAAAACAGGTCTAGTTATTTTTCTGCTATAAGAAAAAGACAATTCATTAGATTTATTAAAAGAATAGCTAGCACTAAAAGATGGCAGCCATTCAAGATAATTTCTTGAAACAACAGAACTCACTGCGTCTGAAATACTCTGTGTATTTTCAACTCTTATCCCTGCATTGATCTGAAGCTTTTCAAATTTTTGTCTGTAAGCCAGATAACCCGCCATGATTTTTTCATTGTAAGTGAAAATATTACTTCGTGTAGCATCAAATATAAACTGGTTGTCCACAGATAAGGTATCATATCTGATATTATTGTTGGTAACTGAATGACTATATTTAAAGCCTGCTTCTATATCTGCATTTCCTATCTTCTGAGAGGCGTCTATCTGCCCTGTGTAAATATCAATTTTGTTAAACATATCAGATTTCCAGTAGGACAATAATTTAGAAGAAAATTTATCCTTATTAATGAAATCATCTTGTTGCTTATTTTTCACGGAAAGATAATTTCCTAAAAAGCTCACTTTAAAATTTTTATTTTGAAAAGAATAGTCCCCCGTAATACCATAGTTGTTCTGGGAATAATCTATTGGGTTTTCGCTTTCTGTATTAAAAATAAGTTGGGTTTCATTTTTATCCGTAGTATATAATGACCCTGAGCGCAAACGGTTATTTTCCCTGAAATTACCTCTTAGATTTAATCCTACCCGATTCTTATCATTCAGTCTGATATCTGCTCCTCCCTGAATACTAAAAACAGTTCCATGATCTTTCTGGTGAGTAGTGGTTCGCATGACATTGGTATTCGCTAATCGTTGTAATGCATTATAGCGATATGTTGAAATTCCATCATTATATCCTGCCTGTAAAGTATAAGCAACTTTTCCTGTATTATATGTTAGATTTAAAGAATTTTCTCTCGAGCTGAACTTGTTTACATACAGATTTCCATTATAGTTTCCTCTCCAGCCAAGATTGGTATTTTTTTTTAGCTTAATATCAATAATTCCTTTAAATTCTGCATCATATTTTGAAGATGGATTGGTATTGACCTCTATTGACTCTACCATTTCAGGTGGCAACGACCGTAAATATGCCTGTAGTTCCTGCGTGCTCATCACAATAGGTTTTCCATCAATAAATATCGCAGGAGCTATTCTTCCACCAATAAAGATTCCGTCTTCCTGATCTATGGTAACCCCGGGAGTTCTTCTAAGGACTTCGAGAAGGTTGGTTGAAGTTTTGAAATCTTTATTGCCAGAGACAGCCATCACCATATTTCCGTCATTCAATTTCAAGTTCCTTGGTGCAGCCTGAATCACGACTTCTGAAATATTTGTAGTTATAGCCTTTCGCACAATCAAAGAATCTGATGTTTTTTCTTTTACAACATTCTGAGCATTTCCAAAAGATGAGATAAATAATAGCAACAGAAGTAGCCATAGTTTGGTGATCATAAATTTTATATTTTATGAAACCAAAAGTATTAGCTTACCAAATAAAATAGGTTTTGAAGTTCAAATTCCGCAGTACGAAATTATAAATTAGAACTCAAAAAACTAGGTTCAGTCGATGTTTGTGACTGTCTGTACAAAAGTGGGGTTGTATTTTTAATTTTTTTAAATGTTGAGAAAAATGTAGACTTAGAATTAAATCCTACCTCATATCCTATCTCTTCAATCTTTAAATAGGAACCATTATCTATTTTTTCGCATGCTTCCTGTATTCTATATTCATTAATATAAATGGAAAAGCTTTTCCCCAAATTATCATTCAGAAGTTGGGAAAGCTGATGAGCAGAGATATTCATTTTAAAAGCAAGATCGTTCAATTTCAAATTTGGATTTTTATAAATTTCTTCGGAATGCATTAACTTTTCAAGCTTAGTTACAAAACTATCAGCCTGCTTTTCTGAAATCTTTTTATTAGAATATTTGTGAACATCTTTTGCTGATATTTCCTGATGCTTTTTATTGAAGAAAATTAAAAAATTAGCATATAGAACGAATGAAAATACCAAACTTCCTCCGGCACAATAAATCTGTACCCAACCTGTAGCAATCAGCTGGTAGGTTAAAAATATAATAATATTGCTCACGAGAACCGGAAGAACAAATTTATTGGAGCTTTTAATATTCTGTTTTGAAAAAATGTAGTATTGATATACGGTAAGAAATACAAATATCGACCAAGAAATATAAATAAAACTCCCAAAATAATGATCCCAAGTAATAGGAAAGAATAAATACAGTAATCCGACAACGCCCAAAATAAGAGTTAGTATTCCTAATATTTTCCGGCAGTTCTTCAAATCAAACTGATTATTCTGAAAGGAAGATTTAACGTAATAGTATAATGCAGGTCCTGTAAAAAATAATGCAGGCATTCCCAAGTGCTGGATAATCCTGGGTAAATCCGGATAAAAATAAATACACACAGAAATTCCTACTCGTAAGCTTAGCATAAGGAGAAGAATCCCCAGAAAAAAATCTGGAATGTTTTTCAGTTTCCTAATAAATAACAGATAAATCCCAAGCAAAAGCCCATTGAAAGCTCCCACCGCACTGAAGAAAAATAGCATCTGTTGCCCGAAAGTCATTACCTATTATTTTTTATATTAAACAAAAAGTTGCTCAAATGGCTTCAAAAACTACACTAGTGCCTGATCAATAACAATGACCTTTAAACCACTTCATCAATAAACATCCATCATCTGGCTTTATTTGAAACCTATATTTTGCAAAAGTAAATTTAATAATTTATTTAATATCAGACATATATACATTTCATCAAAAATAAAATTTTGTCATCAACATCAATAAAAAAATCCCAAAGCAAGCTTTGGGATTTTTTTATTATAGAAACCGAAATTATCTGTTTGTAATATTGATGTAGTTTCTTTCTTGAGCACCTTGGTAAACCTGTCTTGGTCTTCCGATTGGGTCTCCTTTCAATCTCATTTCTTTCCACTGAGAAATCCATCCCGGAAGTCTTCCTAATGCAAACATTACAGTGAACATTTCTGTAGGAATTCCTAATGCTCTGTAGATGATACCTGAATAGAAGTCTACGTTTGGATATAGTTTTCTTTCAATGAAGTACTCATCCTCAAGTGCTACTCTTTCTAACTGCATTGCAATGTCAAGAGCTTTATCCTGAATACCTAATGCAGTAAGGATATCGTCAGCAGCTTTTTTGATGATTTTTGCTCTTGGGTCGAAGTTTTTGTAAACTCTGTGTCCGAATCCCATTAGACGGAAGCTATCGTTTTTATCTTTAGCTTTAGCAACATATTTAGATACATCACCACCATCTTTTTCGATTAGCTCAAGCATTTCGATTACTGCTTGGTTAGCTCCACCGTGAAGAGGTCCCCAAAGTGCAGATACCCCAGCAGAAACAGAAGCAAAAAGACCTGTATGTGCAGAACCTACCATTCTTACTGTAGAAGTAGAACAGTTTTGCTCGTGGTCAGCGTGAAGGATTAATAATTTATCTAAAGCACCTACAACAATTGGATCTATTTCAAAATCAGCATTTGGTAATCTGAATGCCATTTTGTAGAAGTTCTCTACGTAGTTTAGGTTGTTATCTCCATGGTTTAATGGTAAACCTTGAGTTTTTCTGTAAGTCCAAGCACAAAGGTGAGAGAACTTAGCGATCATTAGCTCAGCAGCATGATCCATTTCTTCTTTAGAGTTTACATTAACTGCTTTCGGGTTGAAAGCTGTCAAAGCAGAAGTCATAGAAGATAAAACTCCCATAGGGTGAGCAGAACGAGGAAAAACATCAATGATCTTTTTCATCTCATCTGCGATGAAGTTATATTTTTTAATGTTGTTGTCGAAAGAAGTAAATTGATCCTGAGTAGGCAATTCTCCATGTAATAAAAGATACATTACTTCTGTGAAGTTAGATTTCTCAGCAATCTGCTCGATTGGATAACCTCTGTAGAATAATTCTCCTTTATCTCCGTCTAAGTAAGTGATGTCGCTAATAGTAGCTCCAGTATTTTTGTAACCTAAATCCAGAGTGATTAAACCTGTCTGGTCTCTTAATTTTGAAATATCAATCCCTCTGTCTCCGATAGTACTATCCACGATAGGATATTCATATGAATTACCGTCGTAATTCAATATTACTTTGTTGTCTGACATTATTTATTTTTTTTTAAATATACTACTTTCCATAAAATACGGCAAACAAAAATTATCGCTTGCCGTTATTTATAAATTCAATTATCTTTTAATTTTAAATGCTTCTAAACCTGGGAAAATTGCAGTTTCACCTAGTGCTTCTTCAATTCTCAACAACTGGTTGTATTTCGCCATTCTGTCTGATCTTGAAGCCGAACCTGTTTTGATCTGTCCACAGTTCATAGCTACTGCTAAATCAGCAATTGTAGCATCTTCAGTTTCTCCTGATCTGTGAGACATTACTGAAGTGAATTTATTGTTCTGAGCCATTTGTACTGCTGCCATTGTTTCAGAAAGAGAACCAATTTGGTTTACTTTTACAAGGATTGAATTAGCAATACCTTCTTTTACTCCTCTTGATAATCTGTCAACATTAGTTACGAATAAATCGTCACCTACCAATTGTACTCTGTCACCGATTTTATCAGTTAACATTTTCCAACCTTCCCAGTCATCTTCCTGCATACCATCTTCAATAGAGATGATAGGATATTTAGCAGCTAGTTCTGCAAGGTAAGAAACCTGCTCTTCTCTTGATCTGTGAGCTCCTTTATCACCCTCAAATTTTCTGTAATCATAAGTTCCATCTTTATAGAATTCTGAAGCAGCACAATCTAATGCCAACATGATATCATCACCTGGCTTATAACCCGCCTTTTCAATAGCCTGAAGTAAAGTATCCAAAGCATCTTCAGTTCCATTGAATGTTGGAGCAAAACCTCCCTCATCTCCTACAGCAGTAGAAAGACCTCTTCCTTTAAGGATTGACTTTAGGTTGTGGAAAATCTCAGTCCCTTTTCTCAAAGCATGAGAAAAAGAATCTGCTTTTACCGGCATGATCATAAATTCCTGGAATGCAATAGGCGCGTCAGAGTGAGAACCTCCATTAATTACATTCATCATAGGAACAGGAAGTGTATTTGCATTTACACCACCTACATATTTATATAAAGGCATTCCTAATTCTGCAGCTGCAGCTTTTGCTACTGCTAAAGAAACACCAAGAATTGCATTAGCACCAAGATTACCCTTGTTAGCCGTCCCATCAAGATCAATCATGATCTGATCGATATAGTTTTGTTCAAAAACCGGCTGTCCAACTAAATTTTCAGCAATTATTTCTTTTACATTTTCAACAGCTTTCAGAACTCCTTTTCCTTGATATTCTGAACCACCGTCACGTAGTTCCACAGCTTCGTGTTCTCCGGTAGATGCTCCTGAAGGTACAGCTGCACGCCCCATTGCTCCACTTTCTGTAAATACATCTACTTCAATGGTAGGATTACCTCTGGAATCTAAAATTTGTCTTGCTTCTATGTAAGAAATTGCACTCATTTTTTATTTTTTTAGTTTACACAAATTTAATCAAAAATAAACTTTAAAGGGGCATTTCGCATCGATCTTTTAGGACAAATTCAGAGTTAAATTTTCGTTAATTTTGTAAATTCCAATTGCGTAAAGATTCAATATAAAAAATTACAGGTATCCTTTCGTTTTCATGTAATTTTTAAATGTAAAATTAACGTTGTTGGTTTACTTTTTGATTTCATTAAAATAATTAAATTCTTCATTATAGGAATAAAAACCAATATTCGATACATAAAAAATAACCATTATGAAAAAAGGACTTTTAATAGCAGTTTCAGCTTCTGCCCTACTACTTACAAGCTGCAAAAAAAGTGAAAGCGGAAACAAAAGTGTAATTAAAACAGATAGCTCGGAAACATTGGTTACTGATAACAATGGAAAAATTGATTCTGTAACACAAAGCTCATCAACACTAGATGTAAACGGAAAGAAAATTGAAAAAACAGATTTTGTTTATAAAGCTACGGACGGAACCTTGGTAAAGGTTATATTT
The DNA here is from genome assembly GCF_002899895.1 of Chryseobacterium oncorhynchi. Lineage (GTDB taxonomy): Bacteria > Bacteroidota > Bacteroidia > Flavobacteriales > Weeksellaceae > Chryseobacterium > Chryseobacterium oncorhynchi. The sequence goes on along the minus strand of NZ_PPEI02000003.1, from coordinate 671,904 downwards.
AAGAATGACCCAAAGGAAAGTACAGTAGCTATTACCAGCAACAAAAAAACATTTACTCTTCCTAAAACTGAAACTAAAGGGGAGGAAACCATCTATAAGAAAGATGATATGACCGTAAGGGTAAAAGGAGACAGCCTTCATCTTGAGCAAGGAAGTAATATTATTGAACTGAAAAGAACGAAAATATAAAAAACTGGTTATCTCTAAAAACAAAAAACCATCCAGATTCTGGATGGTTTTCATTTTATATCTGAATGAATATTATTCTTCAGTTTTTTCTTCAGTAGTGTCAGCTTTAGCTTCTTCTACTTTTTCTTCTACTGCTGGAGCATCAGCAACAACTGTTGCTTTAGCTGGCGTAGATCTTCTGCTTCTTCTTGTAACTTTTTTCTCTTCAGCATTAGGGTTGTAAAGCTCGTTGAAATCTACCAATTCGATAAGAGCCATATCAGCAGCATCACCTGGTCTGAAACCTGTCTTAATGATTCTTGTATAACCACCGTTTCTTTCAGCGATTTTTGGAGCTACAGTTCTGAATAATTCAGCAACCGCAAATTTATTTTGAAGGTAAGAGAATACTACTCTTCTGTTATGTGTAGTATCTTCTTTTGCTTTTGTTAATAGAGGCTCAACATATACTCTTAAAGCTTTTGCTTTAGCTACAGTAGTGTTGATTCTTTTATGCTCAATTAGAGAACAAGCCATATTAGAAAGTAAAGCACTTCTGTGAGAAGCTGTTCTTCCTAAGTGATTGAATTTTTTACCGTGTCTCATTATTAATTATTTATCAGCGTCTAACTTATATTTTGCAACGTCGAAACCGAAGTTAAGACCTTTTGAATGCACTAATTCTTCTAGTTCTGTCAAAGATTTTTTACCAAAATTTCTGAATTTCATCAAATCAGACTTACTGTAAGAAACAAGTTCTCCAAGAGTTTCTACTTCAGCTGCTTTTAGACAGTTAAGGGCTCTTACTGAAAGATCCATATCTGCTAATTTAGACTTAAGAAGTTGTCTTGTGTGAAGTGTCTCTTCATCGTATTGGATAGATGCTTTTACAGCTTCAGTTTCAAGCGTTATTCTCTCATCAGAGAATAACATGAAGTGATAAATTAATATCTTAGAAGCTTCTGTTAAAGCGTTCTGAGGGCTAATAGACCCATCAGTTTCTATATCTAATACAAGTTTTTCGTAGTCTGTTTTTTGCTCTACACGATAATTTTCAATGCTGTATTGTACTTTCTTGATCGGCGTAAAAATAGAGTCAATAGCAATAGTACCTACAGGTGCATTGTTAGACTTATTTTGTTCCGAAGGAACATACCCTCTACCTTTTTCAATATTGAAAGTAATTTCGAAAGTTACATCACTATTTAGGTTACAAATCACTAAATCCGGGTTTAAGACCTCAAATCCGTTGATCGATTTTCCTAAATCACCAGCAGTAATAATCGTTTGACCTGAAACTTTAGCAACAACCTGCTCGTTAGCCTGGCCTTCTGCTGAAGCTTTTAATCTAACCTGCTTAAGGTTAAGAATAATTTCGGTAACGTCTTCGATTACTCCTGGAATAGTTGAAAATTCGTGCTCTACACCTTCTATTTTGATAGATGAAATAGCGTATCCTTCCAGAGAAGAAAGCAACACTCTTCTCAAAGCATTACCGATTGTAAGCCCGAAACCTGGTTCTAAAGGTCTGAATTCGAATTGACCTTTAAATTCATCAGAGTTAAGTAAAATTACTTTATCGGGTTTTATGAATTGTAAAATTGCCATATTATTGGGTTGAGCAAAAATTTGATTAAAAAATTATTTAGAGTAAAGTTCGACGATAAGGTTCTCCTTAATGTCCTCCGGAATTTGGATTCTTTCAGGAGCAGAAATGAAAGTACCTTCTTTCTTCTCATCGTTGAATTGTAACCACTCATAGTTTGACTTAGAAGCCAATGCGTTGGTAACAACCTCAAGAGACTTAGACTTTTCTCTTACAGTGATTATATCACCAGCTTTTACCAAATAAGAAGGGATGTTAAGGATTTCTCCGTTCACAGTGATGTGTCTGTGAGAAACCAATTGTCTTGCACCAGATCTAGTTTTAGCAAAACCTAATCTATATACAACGTTATCCAATCTTGATTCACAAAGTTGTAATAGAACTTCCCCTGTTACCCCTTTACTTCTGTGTGCTTTTTCAAATAAGTTAGCAAACTGTCTTTCTAAAATACCATAAGTATATTTAGCTTTTTGTTTTTCAGCTAACTGAACTGCATATTCTGATTTTTTAGCACCTCTTCTCTTGTTAGGACCGTGTTGTCCTGGCGGTTGGTTTTTTCTCTTTTCGAAGTTTTTATCATCTCCGTAGATTGCAGCACCAAACTTTCTAGCAATCTTAGTTTTAGGTCCAATATATCTTGCCATAATGGGTAAATTCTAAAAATTAAACTCTTCTTCTTTTTGGTGGTCTACATCCGTTGTGTGGCATAGGAGTCACATCAACGATTTCACTTACTTCAATACCTGAATTGTGAATAGATCTGATAGCAGATTCTCTACCTGCACCTGGACCTTTTACAAACACCTTTACTCTTCTTAAACCAGCTTCGTGAGCTACAGCAGAGCAATTTTCAGCTGCCATTTGAGCAGCAAATGGAGTATTCTTTTTAGAACCTCTGAAACCCATTTTACCGGCAGAAGCCCAAGAGATAACCTCTCCGTTTTTATTTGTTAAAGAAATGATGATGTTATTGAAAGAAGCTTGAATATGTGCTTCACCAATAGCTTCAACTTTTACTTTTCTTTTTTTAACTACTTTAGTTTGTTTTGCCATAATTCCTAACGATTATTTACTAGCTTTTTTCTTGTTAGCAACAGTTTTTCTCTTTCCTTTTCGGGTTCTAGAGTTGTTTTTCGTTCTCTGGCCTCTTAAAGGTAATCCTAGTCTGTGACGTATTCCTCGTTGGCATCCTATGTCCATCAATCTCTTGATGTTCAATTGCACTTCAGATCTTAATTCTCCTTCTACTTTTACGTTTTCAGAGATATATGTTCTGATTGCAGCCAATTCATCGTCATTCCATTCGTTGACTTTCTTGTCTTCGCTGATACCGGCAGCTTTAAGGATTTCAGAAGAAGTATTTCTTCCTACTCCATAGATGTAAGTTAAACCGATAACACCTCTTTTGTTTTTTGGTAAATCAATACCTGCAATTCTCGCCATAATTTAATGTTAACCTTGTCTTTGTTTAAATTTTGGGTTCTTCTTGTTGATTACGAACAGTACACCTTTTCTGCGTACAATTTTGCAATCAGCGCTTCTTTTTTTAATTGATGCTCTTACTTTCATTTTGATAGTATTTATTTTTTAACAAATGCCAAATGGAATGTGCATTCCATTTGGCTAATTGTTTAGTATCTAAATGTGATTCTCCCTTTTGTTAAATCATAGGGAGACATTTCTAATTTCACCTTATCACCAGGTAAAAGTTTAATATAATGCATTCTCATTTTACCGGAAATATGAGCGATAAGTATATGCCCATTCTCCAGCTCTACACGGAACTGGGCGTTCGAAAGTGCTTCCGTGATAACGCCGTCTTGTTCGATATGTTTTTGTTTCGCCATAAATTAATATCCAGTCGTTCTTGATAATTTAGACTGCATTAAGCCATCATAATGATGGTTCAGCAGATATGTATTAATCTGTTGAACTGTATCTAAAATTACACCCACCATGATTAATAGCGACGTTCCCCCGAAAAACAAGGCAAACGCATCTGTCTGAACAAAGCTTCCATGCACAATTGCAGGAAGGACTGCAAAGATAGATAAAAAAATTGCACCTGGCAAGGTAATTTTTGATAAAATATCATCTAAATAATCAGCGGTCTCTTTTCCGGGTCTTACTTTTGGTACTAAACCTCCATTTCTCTTCAAGTCATCAGCCATTTGGTTTACCGGAATTGTAATTGCAGTATAGAAAAATGAGAAGATAATAATTAATAGCGCAAACAATACATTGTATTGCCAGCTAAAAACATTTTTGAAACCTGCAAGAAAGGTATTAGATTCATCGAATTTTGTTAATAATCCTGGTACGAACATCAATGCCTGAGCAAAGATAATCGGCATTACACCAGCAGCATTTACTTTCAATGGAATCCATTGTCTTGCTCCCTGCATAAGATTTTTGTTTACACCTCCTCTTGCTTGAGCTCTGCTTACATACTGAATTGGAATTTTTCTAACAGCCACTGATAAAATCACGGCTAAAAGAACAACTAACATCCAGAATAATACTTCAATAAGGATCATGATAGATCCCATTCCTCCTTTTCCGTTCTGCACGGCCATCTCCTGTACGAATGCCTCAGGTAATCTTGAAAGGATCCCCACCATAATAAGGATAGAGATACCATTTCCGATTCCCTTATCGGTAATCTTTTCACCTAACCACATTGCGAATACTGAACCACCTACCAAGATAACAATACTTGGTAACCAGAACATGATTGAATTTGGTTCTACAAAATATGCAGATTGGAACTGAGCATACGGTAAGAATAATTGAGTAATAGAAGTTAAGTAAGAAGGTGCCTGTACCAGACAAACTCCAATCGTTAACCATCTTGTAATTTGGTTCAATGTATTTCTACCTGACTCTCCATCTTTCTGAAGCTTCTGAAGATAAGGAATAGCCATCCCCATCAACTGAACAATAATAGAAGCAGAAATATAAGGCATGATACCCAACGCCATTACGGAAGCGTGGCTGAAAGCTCCCCCCGTAAACGACGAAAGCAAGCCAAGGAGACCTGCTCCTTGCTTGTTACCGCCTTGATTTTTATAATGCTCTAAGAGATCTCCCACCTCTGCAAGATTAATTGCGGGAAGTGAGATATAAGATGCGAATCTATACACAAGGATAATACCTAACGTAAAGAGAATTTTATCTCTTAACTCCTTTAGGCTCCATATATTTTTAAGTGTTTGTATAAATTCTTTCATTAGTAAGTATTATAAGGTAATTGCTTTTCCACCTGCCTTAGCAATAAGCTCTTCAGCAGATTTAGTGAACTTGTCAGCAGAGATTGAAACCGCAGATTTCAATTCTCCTCTACCCATAATTTTCACTAATTCGTTTTTAGAAACTATCCCGTTCGCTACTAAAACTTCTTTCGTGATCTCTCCAGTGATGGATTTGTTCTCGATTAAAGTTTGAATAGTATCAAGGTTAACTCCTCTAAACTCTTTTCTGTTTACGTTTTTGAATCCGAATTTAGGTAATCTTCTTTGTAAAGGCATCTGTCCACCTTCGAAACCGATTTTCTGAGAATAACCAGCTCTAGCTTTCTGACCTTTGTGTCCTTTTGTTGAAGTACCTCCTTTTCCGCTACCTTGACCTCTACCAATTCTCTTTGAGTTGAAAGTAGATCCTGCAGCAGGTTGTATATTATTTAAATTCATTTTAATTTCTCTTTTATAAAATTATTTTTGAACTTCAAGTAAGTGGCTTACTGCAGCGATCATTCCTAAGATAGAAGGAGTCGCTTCATGTTCTACAACTTGGTGAAGTTTTTTTAATCCTAATGCTTCAAGCGTTCTCTTTTGGGTTTTTGTTCTACCAATAGCGCTTCTTACTTGTTTTACTTTAATTGTTGCCATTGTTTTATTATTAACCGTTAAACACTTTACTTAGAGAAACTCCTCTCATTCTAGCGATCTCTTCAGGTCTTCTGATATCCAATAACGCTTTGAAAGTAGCTTTCACCACGTTGTGAGGGTTAGAAGATCCTTTAGATTTTGAAAGGATATCGTGAATACCAGCTGATTCCAATACTGCTCTTACCGCACCACCGGCGATAAGTCCTGTACCGTGAGAAGCAGGTCTTAAGAAGATATCTGCACCACCGTATCTAGCAGTAGTTTGGTGAGGAATAGTGTGGTTCATTACAGGAACTTTCACAAGGTTTTTCTTAGCGTCTTCAACTGCTTTAGCAATTGCAGAAGCAACTTCTTTAGATTTTCCTAAACCGAAACCAATAATACCTTCTTCATTACCTACTACAACAATAGCAGAAAATCCGAAAGCTCTACCCCCTTTAGTTACTTTTGTTACTCTGTTAACAGCTACGAGACGATCTTTTAATTCTAATCCTCCCGGTTTTACTCTTTCTATATTATCTAGTCCTAACATATTTTCCGAAATTTAATGATTAGAATTTAAGTCCACCTTCTCTCGCACCATCAGCTAGAGCTTTTACTCTACCGTGGTAAACGAAACCGTTTCTGTCAAATACAATACTTCCGATTCCTGCAGCGATAGCTTTAGCAGCAATAGCTTTACCAACAGCAGCAGAAATTTCAGTCTTAGTACCTTTAGCGTCTACACCTTTCTCTCTAGAAGAAGCTGATGCTAAAGTTTTACCATTTTTATCATCGATTAACTGAGCGTAAATTTCCTTATTACTTTTGTATACAGATAATCTTGGCAATTCAGAAGATCCAGAGATTTTCCCTCTTACTCTTCTTTTGATTCTTATTCTTTTTTCTAATTTACTTAATGCCATAATACTTATAATTTATTAAGCAGATTTACCAGCTTTACGTCTAACAATTTCTCCTACGAATCTTACACCTTTTCCTTTGTATGGCTCAGGCTTTCTGAAAGAACGGATCTTTGCAGTAACCATTCCTAGAAGTTGCTTGTCGTGAGACGCTAAAGTAATAATTGGGTTTTTACCTTTTTCAGTCAATGTATCAATTTTCACTTCACCTGGAAGTTCTAATACGATACCGTGAGAGAATCCTAAAGCTAACTCAAGTTTTTGACCTGTGTGAGAAGCTCTGTATCCTACCCCTACTAGTTCTAGTTTCTTTTCGAAACCTTCTGATACACCTACGATCATGTTGGCGATCAACGCTCTGTATAAACCGTGAAGCGCTTTGTGTTGTTTAGAATCAGATGGTCTGTTTACGTTAAGTTCACCATCTTTCTGTTCTAAAGTAATTCCTGCTGTAAGCTCCTGAGAAAGTTCTCCTTTAGCTCCTTTTACTGTTACTACACCGTTATTTTCAGTGACTGTAACTCCAGCTGGAATTGTTATAATTGCTTTACCAATTCTTGACATTTTCCTCTGATTAAAAATTAATAAACATAGCAGATTACTTCACCGCCTACTTTCTCTTCTCTAGCTTTCTTGTCAGTCATTACTCCTTTAGAAGTAGAGATGATAGAAATACCCAAACCGTTTAGTACTCTTGGAAGTTCAGTAGAACCTTTGTACTGTCTCAAACCTGGTCTAGAAGCTCTTTGAATAGACTTGATAGCAGGTTTGCTAGTTTGCTTGTCGTACTTTAAAGCGATTTTGATCACTCCTTGAACAGCGTTATCTTCAAACTTGTAGTTTAAGATATACCCTTGATCAAATAAGATCTTAGTAATCTCCTTTTTGATTTTCGATGCAGGAATTTCCACCACTTTGTGGCCTGCGCTTTGTGCGTTCCTTACTCTTGTTAGGAAATCTGAAATTGGATCTGTTACCATTTTTCTTTTATAAAATTATTGGTTATAGACAACTAGTTTTGTAAAGACTTGAAGAATAAAATATCAGACTTCAGAAATTCTTAGGTCTGATATTTTTATCTTTAGTATCTGAACAACTTAATCGTCCGGATTAATTTGTAATTGTTACCAACTAGCTTTTCTTACACCTGGGATAAGACCGTTGTTTGCCATTTCTCTGAAAGTTACTCTGGAAAGTCCAAACGTTCTCATGTATCCTCTTGGTCTACCTGTTAGTTTACATCTGTTGTGTAATCTTACAGGAGAAGCATTTTTAGGTAATTTTTGAAGTCCTTCGTAATCACCTGCTTCTTTTAAAGCTTTTCTTTTGTCAGCGTATTTAGCAACAAGTGCTTCTCTTTTGCGCTCACGCGCTTTCATTGATTCTTTAGCCATTTCTTAGTTCTTTTTAAATGGTAAACCGAAGTGAGTTAATAATGCTTTAGCTTCTTTATCTGTCTTCGCAGTTGTAACGAAAGTGATGTCCATCCCTTGGATTTTTTTCACTTTGTCAATTACGATTTCAGGGAAGATAATTTGCTCAGTAATACCTAAGTTGTAGTTACCTCTACCATCGAAACCATCTGCTTTGATACCAGAGAAATCTCTGATACGTGGTAAAGCAGAAGAAGTAAGTCTGTCTAAGAACTCATACATTCTCTGAGCTCTCAATGTTACTTTTGCTCCTACAGGCATTCCTTTTCTAAGTTTGAATGCAGCTTCATCTTTCTTAGAGATTGTACCTACTGCTTTCTGACCTGTAATGTTTGTCAATTCTTCTACAGCATAATCAATAATTTTCTTATCTGCAGTAGCATCTCCTAAACCTTGCGAAATAACGATTTTCTCTAATCTAGGTACTTGCATGATTGACTTGTACCCAAATTCTTCCATCATTGCAGGAACAATTTGCTCTTTGTATATTTTTTTGGGTCTTGCTATAAATTCCATGTGTTAATTCAAATTATAAAGTTTCACCCGTTTTTTTGTTGATTCTTACTTTCGTATCTCCTTCGATTTTGTAACCGATTTTGATAGCTTTTCCGTCTTTACCAACTAAAGCTACGTTTGAGATATGAATAGAAGCTTCCTTTTCAGTAATTCCTCCTTGAGGATTTGAAGCTGAAGGCTTAACGTGTTTCTTAATGATGTTAAGTCCTGCAACAATTACTCTAGGGTCTTTCCCTTCTTTCTTAATCACTTCAATAACTTCACCAGTCTTACCTTTGATATCTTTCTTACCAGTAGTAATGATTACGTTATCTCCTCTTTTTATTTTTAACTTTGACATTTCTTTTAAAAATTTTAAAAATTAAAGTACTTCAGGAGCTAATGAAATGATTTTCATATATTCTTTATCTCTCAACTCACGAGCAACTGGTCCGAAAACACGAGTTCCTCTCATTTCTCCCGCTGCGTTTAGTAATACACAAGCATTGTCGTCGAATTTGATGTATGAACCATCTTTTCTTCTTACTGCTTTTTTAGTTCTTACTACTACAGCTTTAGATACCTGACCTTTTTTAGCGTTTCCTGATGGTGTAGAATCCTTGATAGTAACAACGATTTTATCACCAACTGAAGCATATCTTCTTCTGGTTCCTCCCAGAACTCTGATAACTAGTACTTCTTTTGCACCTGTGTTATCAGCAACTTTTAATCTTGATTCTGTTTGTAACATTATTACTTAGCTTTTTCAATGATTCTTACTAATCTCCATCTCTTGCTCTTGCTCATAGGTCTAGTTTCTTGGATAAGAACTGTATCACCTTCTGTGCATTCGTTGTTCTCGTCGTGTGCAGTATATTTTTTCGTTTTCAAAACGAATTTACCGTACATCGGGTGCTTTACTCTTGTAGTTTCACTAACAACAATAGTTTTTTCCATTTTATTGCTGGAAACCACTCCGATTCTTTCTTTTCTTAAATTTCTATCCATTGTAAAATGAAATTATTGTTTGTTAGTTAACTCAGTGTTTAGTCTTGCGATTGTTCTTCTCAAATCTTTGATTTGAATCGGGTTTTCAATTGGGCTGATTGCATGAGCCAATTTCAATTTAGAATATTGAGCTTTTGCTTCAGTTAATTGAGCTTGAATATCACCCGCGCTTAAATTTTTAATATCAGCATTTTTCATTGTATTCAAAGATTATAGAGGTTTAACAAAATCGTTAGCAACGATGAATTTAGTAACTACTGGTAATTTTTGTGCAGCAAGTCTTAAAGCTTCCTTAGCGATTTCGTAAGGTACACCTCCGATTTCGAACATAATTTTACCTGGTTTTACTACAGCTACCCAGTATTCAACAGCACCCTTACCTTTACCCATCCTTACTTCGGCTGGTTTCTTAGTAATTGGCTTATCTGGGAAGATTTTGATCCATAGTTGACCTTCTCTCTTCATATATCTTGTCGCAGCAATACGAGCTGCTTCAATTTGTCTTGCAGTGATCCAAGCTCCTTCCGTAGCTTTGATCCCAAAAGTTCCGTAAGCAAGTTGACTACCTCTTTGGGCATTCCCCTTCATCTTCATCTTGTGAACTCTACGGAATTTGGTTCTTTTTGGTTGTAACATAATTTCTAAATTTTAGATTTTAGATTTTAGATTTTAGATTTTTTTTAATTTTAAAAAAGTAACGGTAATTTAAAATTCAAAATTTCTAATCTAAAATTTTAATTATTATTGTTATTGTTGTTGTTTTTTCTAGGTCTTCTGTTGTCTCTGTCTCCTCCTCTGTTTCCTCTATCTGACTGACCTCCTTTTTTCTGTTGTCCTACTAATGGGGAAAGTTCTCTTTTACCATAAACTTCACCTTTCATAATCCAAACTTTTACACCTAATCTACCGTAAGTAGTGTGAGCTTCTGCCCAGTGGTAATCAATATCAGCTCTGAAAGTAGACAATGGAATTCTTCCGTCTTTGAAAGATTCTGATCTTGCCATTTCAGCTCCGTTCAATCTACCAGAGATTTGAACTTTGATCCCTTCAGCACCCATTCTCATAGTACTTGCAATTGCCATCTTAACAGCTCTTCTGTAAGAAATTCTGTTTTCAATTTGCTTAGAAATACTATCAGCAACTAGTACAGCATCTAATTCAGGTCTTTTGATTTCGAAAATATTGATTTGAATATCCTTACCTGTAAGTTTCTTCAATTCTTCTTTCAATTTATCAACTTCCTGACCTCCTTTACCGATGATAAGTCCCGGTCTAGCAGTAGTGATTGTAACTGTTACTAATTTTAATGTTCTTTCAATATAAATTTTTGAAATACCACCTTTAGATAATCTAGCCTCAAGGTATCTTCTGATTTTGTAGTCTTCAGCGATTCTGTCACCATAATCGTTTCCACCAAACCAGTTAGAATCCCATCCTCTGATGATACCTAATCTATTACCAATTGGATTTGTCTTCTGTCCCATACCTTGATTAATTTTCTTTTTTACCTAAGATTAATGTAATGTGGTTTGATCTTTTTCTGATTCTGTACCCTCTACCTTGTGGAGCTGGTCTCAGTCTCTTCAATTGTCTTGCACTGTCTACAAAAATTTCTTTAACGATAAGATTTGCTTCTTCAATATCAGCACCTTCGTTTTTAGTCTGCCAGTTAGCCATTGCTGAAAGCAATACTTTTTCTAACTTGTTAGATGCGTCTTTTTTAGAATATTTTAGAATGTATAAAGCTTTGTCTACTTCTACTCCTCTAATGATATCAGCTACTAATCTCATTTTTCTTGGAGAAGATGGGCAATCATTGTGTAATGCTTTTACTACATCTTGGTTTGTCAATTTACGTGCTAATGCACTTTCTCTTTTTCTTGATCCCATGATTATCTGCTTCCTTTGTTTTTGTTACCACCATGACCTCTGAAAGATCTTGTTGGAGAAAATTCGCCTAGCTTGTGACCAACCATGTTTTCTGTAACATAAACAGGGATAAAAGATTTCCCGTTGTGTACTGCAATAGTTTGTCCTACGAAGTCCGGAGAGATCATTGATGCTCTAGACCAAGTTTTGATAACTGTCTTCTTACCAGACTCTATATTTGTCTGAACCTTCTTATCTAAAGTATGATGAATGAATGGTCCTTTTTTAAGTGATCTTGCCATAATTATTTACGTTTAGATATGATATGACGGTTAGACGCTTTATTTTTCTTTCTGGTTTTGTAACCTTTAGCAGGCATACCGTTTCTAGATCTTGGGTGACCTCCAGAAGAACGACCTTCACCACCTCCCATTGGGTGATCTACAGGGTTCATTACTACCGGTCTAGTTCTTGGTCTTCTACCTAACCATCTGCTTCTACCAGCCTTACCTGATACAGTTAACTGATGATCAGAGTTAGAAACAGATCCAATCATTGCATAACACTCAGTAAGGATCATTCTAGATTCTCCTGAAGGCAATTTGATGATTGCATATTTTCCGTCTCTTGAAGTAAGTTGAGCTGAAGAACCAGCACTTCTTGCTAAAATAGCACCTTGACCAGGTTTCATTTCAACACAAGAGATAACAGTACCCAATGGAATATTTTTCAATTTCATTGCATTACCGATATTCGGTTCTACTACATCTCCTGAAACTACTTTCTGATCTACTTTGATACCACTTGGAGCGATGATATATCTCTTCTCTCCATCGGCATATTCTAATAAAGCAATAAATGCAGTTCTGTTTGGATCATATTCTACAGTTTTTACCGTTGCCTCTACATTTGGCTTATTTCTTTTGAAATCGATAATTCTGTATTTCTTTTTGTGTCCACCTCCGGTGTAACGCATGGTCATTTTACCAGTTTGGTTACGTCCACCTGACTTACTAATACCAACTGTTAGAGACTTCTCTGGTTTGTTGGTAGTAATTTCCTCAAAATTGTTTACAATTCTGAATCTCTGTCCTGGGGTGATAGGTTTTAATTTTCTAACAGACATTACTATTATTTATAATTAATAATTAATTTACAGCAAAAATATCGATAACCTCACCTTCAGCAAGTTTGATTACCGCTTTTTTCAATTTATTTGTCTTTCCTACTTGAAGACCTTTTTTAGTGTACTTTGAAGAAACCTTCGGAGCATAAATCATTGTGTTAACGTCTGCTACTTTTACACCGTAAGCTGCTTCAACAGCTTTTTTAATCTGGATTTTATTCGCCTTAGGTTCAACTAAGAAAGAATAAGAACCTCTTAAATCTGTAAGGTAATTAGCCTTTTCTGAAATAACTGGTTTAATAATAATAGACATGACTTATTTCTTTAAATTTTCCTGGAATTTTTCAACTGCACCTTCGAAGAAAATAATCTCACCTGCGTTTACTAGATCGTAAGAACTAATCTCGTTGAAGTTCATTACTTTAGTTTTAGGTAAGTTTCTTGAAGATAAATACACATTCTTGTTAGCTTCAGGAAGAACGAATAAAGATTTTTTACCGTTAAGTTCCAATGCATTTAATACATTGATGAAATCTTTAGTCTTAGGAGCACCAAAGCTCAAATCTTCTAAAACTTTAATGCTGTTGTCTCTCATTTTCTGAGATAAAACAGATTTCTTAGCTAATCTCTTAAGAGCTTTGTTCAATTTGAATCTGTAGTCTCTTGGTTTTGGCCCGAATACTCTACCTCCACCTCTGAAAGTTGGAGATTTAATATCACCATATCTAGCAGATCCTGATCCTTTTTGCTTCTTAAGCTTTTTAGTAGAAGCAGTAATTTCGCTTCTTTCTTTTGATTTATGAGTCCCTTGTCTTTGTGCAGCAAGGTACTGTTTAACTTCTAAGTAAACCGCGTGTTGATTTGGCTCAATTCCGAATACTGTTTCGTCTAGAGTTACTTTTCTTCCGGTCTCTTTTCCTGATGTATTTAATACTACTAGTTCCATTTTCTGATAATTACATAAGAATTTTTAGCTCCCGGAACAGCACCTTTTACTACTAAAAGATTTTGTTCTTGATCAACTTTTAACACTTGAAGGTTTTGAACAGTTACCTGCTCACCTCCCATTCTTCCAGCCATTCTCATCCCTTTGAATACTCTTGAAGGGTCTGAACCAGCACCGATAGAACCTGGAGCTCTAAGTCTGTTGTGCTGACCATGAGTTGCCTGCATTACACCTCCAAATCCGTGTCTTTTAACAACACCCTGGAAGCCTTTACCTTTTGAAGTTCCTGTTACGTCAACATATTCACCTTCGATGAATAAATCAACTTTTACTTCTTCTCCTACTTTTACATCAGCGAATCCGTGGTTGAATTCTACCAATTTAGCTTTAGGAGCAGAACCAGCCTTTTTAAAATGGCCAGCTAACGCTTTACCAACGTTCTTCTCACTCTTGTCATCGAAACCCAATTGAACAGCTGTATAGCCGTCCTTTTCCAAGGTTCTGACCTGTAAAATCGAGCATGGACCTGCTTGAATAACGGTACAAGGCATGTTTTTGCCGTTCTCGTCAAACAGAGATGTCATCCCGATTTTTTTTCCAATAATACCTGACATTGTTTATATTATAATAAAATTTATCCTTTATTCATTATCATTTTTCCGAGTCTGAAGTAATTTCTACTTTTGATATAGGCATACTACGCCCGTAAAATGAGTGTGCAAATCTACGAATAATTTTATTACTGACAAATATTTTGACTAAAATATTTTGATTTTTAACCATTTACACTTTTTAAAAAAAATACCGCTCATTTCTAAAAACAAACCAAACTCATCAAGAAACAACAGAAGTCTCAAAAATATATCTTGCAGCAGCAACATTAAACCTTACTCTATATTTAAAAAAGCAAAAGCCTTATGAAACCATAAAGCTTTGTATTTGCGACACCATTATATTAAGGAACTAACTCTATAGGGTTATTTCTTTTTTTCAATTTATCTTTTACTAAACTTTCCACACCTGCATCCAGCTTAAATCCACTTTTAGCCATTTCCTGAACCAGATTCTCCTGACTATTTTTTAATCCTTTATAAAAATCTGCCTTAGAAATCTTTTTTCCACCCATCCTTTTCTCTGAAATCCACAATGGCTTTTCATCAGCAAAATTTTTATAGCTCAATAATTCAAATTTATAATGTTTTTTATCATCTTCCATTTCTACAATTAATCCTGGCAATCCATAAAACTTATACGGACCGTCTGATACAGGAATATCATTTGTAAACCAAGCTTTATAATTACGCCCGGCATAACTAAGAAGGGCAGCTTGACATTTTAGATTTCCAATATTCTTTTTTTCACTGGTCACTTTCCAATTAAATCCAGGGGTTTCTTCATAGGAAAAATCCATTCTGATTATTTTATCGTAATAGTCAATTTTGTTTTTGATAGGATCCTTAATGATTCTATATGTAAAATTAGTCTTTGGAATATTTGTTAAATCCAGTGTTGATGTTCTCACACTAGTATTAACCAACCCCGCAGCCACAGAATCCCTTTTATAAGAATTTAAACTCATGAATTGTGACTTATCTTTCCCCCTCTGCAATATAAAGTATTCCTCACTTTTGTTTTCAACATCCAAGGAGTCCCGTTGATTGGTCAATAAATAAACATATTGAGATTTCACTACATCTATATCAACATTCTTTTGGCCATAAAGCCCACTACCCATCGTACATAAAAAGAAGAACAGCATCGACGCTACAAATTGTTTTTGCATAAAAAAGTATCTATAGTAAACTATAAAAGAGGATATGATATCCTCTTTTATAGTTTGTATTGATTAATATTTATTAATTTCCACACAGTATATCATCTGCTATAATAGCGATATCAATTACATCAGCAAGCGTTTCTCCGCAAGCCATTCCTGTGATTCCACAAGAAAGAGTTGTAGGTACACAGCCATACGCAGCAGCAGCTTCAGCTTTAACTACAGTTGTGTTTTCTTCTAAGATTTCAGTTTCAGATGAAATAGTGTTTGCACTCATTGAACCAGCAACCATAATTGTTGCTATTAAGAATAATTTTTTCATGGTAATATTTTTTGTTTTAGTTTCACTAAGTAATTAAAAAAAAGACAAATAGCCAAATTTTCAACAAAAAAAATCACCAATTAATGAAAAATAAATAACTATTTAACATAAAATGTAAATATTTATTTATAGCAAACATTATTCAATTCCAATATTAATGGTTATTTGATAACATTAACTCCAACTTCTTCCAATTTTGAATGTTCTTCAGTAGAAATACCATCATCTGTGATCAGATAATCCACCTGATCTAATAATGAAATTTTACCGAATCCTTTCTTATTTAATTTTGAAGAATCTGCCAGAATAATTGTCTGATCTGCACATTCCATCATCACCTGATTCAAATGCGCTTCTGCCGCATTGGAAGTACTGATTCCAAATTCTACATCAATTCCGTCTACTCCCAGAAAGAGTTTATTGCAAGAAAACTGCCTAAGGATTCCCTCTGATATTGAGCCTACTATTGAAGTAGAACTTTTTCTAACCTCTCCACCCAGCTGGATAATATTAATATTAGGATTATTGCAAAGCTCAATAGCTACCCTCAGCGAAGAAGTCAACACTGTAAGCGGGCCAAAATTCACTAACATCCTGGCAAGATAATGCATTGTGGTTCCGGAAGCCAATATAATACAGTCATTTTCCTGAATTAAAGAAAGCGCAGCCTTTGCAATAGCCTGCTTCGCTTCAACATTAATACTTTCCTTTTCAACCACATTTTTTTCATAGGCATACCTTATCTGTTTACTGGCACCTCCGTGATTTCTGAAAAGAAGCCCTATACTTTCAAGAAAGTTCAGATCCTTTCGGATCGTAACTGAAGAAACATTTAGTTTTTCACATAGATCCTGAACAAGAACATTCCCTTTTTCATCAAGTTCTTTTAGTATTTCATCATGCCTGGGGATTAGCTTCTCCATTTTATTCGTTTGATCAAAAATACCGCTTTTTTTTCACATCTTAAAATTTCATTTATTTTCTTTTTGCTTTCATATTTAATTTATATATTTGAAAACGAAACATAAACGAAACATTTATGAAACGAAACGAAGAACTTAGTAAGTTAACCAATGTAAAAGAATGGGACTTTATTGTCATCGGAGGGGGAGCCAGTGGTTTAGGCTCAGCATTAGATGCAGTAAGCAGAGGATTTAAAACCTTATTGCTTGAATCTCATGATTTTGCGAAAGCAACTTCAAGCAGAAGCACCAAGTTAGTACATGGTGGAGTAAGATATTTGGCACAGGGAGATGTCGGATTAGTGAAAGAGGCTCTAAAAGAAAGAGGTCTATTGGCAAAAAATGCAGCACATATTGTAAAAAACCAATCTTTCATTATTCCTAATTACACCTGGTGGGGAGGAATCTATTATAAAATAGGTCTCTCTGTTTATGATTTCCTTGCAGGAAAACTAAGTTTGGGTAAAACGAAATATATCGGTAAGTCTAAAACCGTTGAAAAGCTACCAACTATTGAACAAAACCATTTAGTAAGTGGTGTTGTTTACCAGGACGGACAGTTTGACGACGCCAGACTTGCAGTTAATTTAACCCAAACTATTATAGAGAAAGGCGGAAGTGCAGTGAACTATGTAAAGGTTGTTAATCTTCTAAAAAACGATGCTGACAAAATTATCGGTGTGGTTGCAGAAGACCAATTCTCAAAACAGCAATATCAGATTCACGCAAAGGTTGTCATTAATGCTACAGGTGTATTTACGAATGACATTCTTAACATGAACAATCCTAAGCATGGTAAACTTGTGGTACCAAGCCAGGGAATTCACCTGGTGCTGGATAAATCATTCCTGAAAAGTGATGATGCCATTATGATACCGAAAACATCAGATGGAAGAGTTTTATTTGTTGTGCCTTGGCATGACAGAGCTTTAGTAGGAACTACTGATACGCTTCTAAAGGATGAAAGCTTTGAGCCGCGTGCCTTAGAAGAAGAGATCAACTTTGTATTAAATACAGCAAGACAATATTTGTCTAAAAAACCGACTCGCGAAGATGTAAAATCCATCTTTGCCGGACTTCGCCCTCTTGCTGCTCCTAAAGATGGTAGCAAAAGTACGAAAGAGGTTTCCCGAAGCCACAAAGTTATTGCGTCTGAAACCGGATTAATTTCCATCATTGGAGGAAAGTGGACTACTTACCGTAAAATGGCAGAAGATACTATTGACAAAGCAATGCAAGTACATAAACTGGGAAATACTACATCTAAAACAGAACACATGTCCATCCATGGAAATGTAAAACCTGAACAGGTAGACAGAACCAATCATTTATATGTATACGGATCTGACATTCCTGCTATAAAAGCTTTACAGGAAAGTAATCCCCGCTTTTTACAAAAAATACACCCTGATCATCCTTTCACAGTTGCAGAGGTAGTATGGGCTGTAAGAAATGAAATGGCCGAAACGATTGAAGACGTTTTAGCAAGAAGAGCACGTTTACTATTCCTTGATGCCAGAGCAGCCATAGACAGCGCACATAACGTTGCAAGAATTATTGCAGAAGAAAAAGGATATTCTGAAGATTGGGCTGCGCAACAGGAAAAAGAATTCATCGAATTAGCAAAAGGATATTTATTAACACCTTATTCACCTAAAGTCATCAACCTTAATTAATCATAATATGAATGAAAAATTAATACTCGCTTTAGATCAGGGAACTACTTCCTCCAGAGCGATTCTATTCAACCACAGCGGAGAAATAAAATATGTATCTCAAAAAGATTTCAGACAAATATTCCCAACTCCGGGTTGGGTAGAGCATGACCCGAACGAAATATGGTCTTCGCAAATCTCTGTAGCTGCAGAAAGCATAGCCAAGGCTGGCATTTCTGGATTGGAAGTAGCCGCAATTGGTATTACCAACCAACGTGAAACAACTATTGTTTGGGATAAAGAATCCGGAGAACCTATTTATAATGCCATTGTTTGGCAAGATCGAAGAACTTCAAAATACTGTGATGAGCTGAAAGAACAAGGCCATGCAGAAATTATAAAAGAAAAAACAGGACTTATTCTGGATGCTTACTTCTCCGCAACTAAGCTGAAATGGATCCTTGATAATGTAGATGGTGCCAGAGAAAAAGCTGAAGCCGGAAAATTATGTTTTGGAACTGTTGACACATGGCTTGTATGGAAGCTAACCCGTGGGAAAATGTTCATCACTGATGTTTCCAATGCCAGCAGAACAATGCTTCTGAATATTCATACCTTAGAATGGGACAATGATTTATTGGAGCTATTCAACATTCCTAGAGCCATTCTTCCTGAGGTAAAACAAAGTAGTGAGGTATACGGAGAAACAGCCACTACTCTATTTTCTACAAAAATTCCGATTGCAGGTATTGCAGGTGACCAACAAGCAGCTTTGTTTGGACAAATGTGTACTTCTCCGGGAATGGTTAAAAATACATACGGAACAGGATGCTTCTTACTAATGAACACCGGAAAAGAAGCTGTTGCCTCAAAGAATAACCTTTTGACAACCGTTGCATGGAAGATCAATGGAGAAGTTAACTACGCTCTGGAAGGAAGTGTATTTGTAGGGGGTGCAGCTATTCAATGGCTGAGAGATGGGCTTAAACTTATTCATTCTTCTGAAGAAGTAAATGATCTGGCAGCATCCGTTGAAGATAATGGCGGAGTTTACTTCGTTCCTGCCCTTACCGGTTTAGGTGCTCCTCATTGGGATCAGTATGCACGTGGAACTATTGTAGGAATTACCCGTGGAACTACTGACGGACATATCGCAAGAGCCACCCTTGAAGGAATTGCATTTCAGGTATATGATATCGTAAAATCTATGGAAGCTGATTCCGGAAGAGCAAGCCTTGAACTAAGAGTAGATGGCGGGGCTTCGGCAAGCAACCTATTGATGCAGATACAATCTGACCTTTTCGGATTTAAAATCACAAGACCCAAAACACTGGAAACAACTGCTTTAGGAGCCGCATACCTTGCTGGTCTTGCTGTAGGGTTTTGGAAAAATATTGATGAAATCCAGGAACAATGGATTGTAGATAAAGATTTCCACCCTCAATTGGAAAAGGAAAAAGTAGATACCATGATTCACTTTTGGACTAAAGCGGTATCTCGTGCTCAAAGCTGGATAGAAGATTAATTCGCTGACCTTAAAAACTCACATATGACTCCATTTATCGCAGAAGTGATCGGAACGATGCTTCTTATATTGTTAGGCAACGGTGTTGTAGCCAATGTTGTCTTGAAAGATACCAAAGGAAATAATTCCGGATGGATTGTTATTACCACTGCTTGGGCATTAGCCGTTTTTGTCGGGGTAACCGTTGCAGGTCCTGTAAGTGGAGCTCATTTAAATCCGGCTGTAACCATTGGTTTAGCTGCTGCAGGAAAGTTTTCCTGGGATTTAGTGCCCTCTTATATCGCTGCTCAAATGATTGGCGGAATGCTGGGTGCATTTTTAGTATGGTTATTCCATAAAGATCACTTTGCCATTACGGAGGATGAGGGAGCAAAGCTGGCTTGTTTCAGTACAGGCCCTGCTATCAGAAAGGTATCATCTAACCTTATCAGTGAAATTATCGGAACATTTGTACTGGTATTTGTTATTTTCCACTTCTCAGATCCGAGTATAGCTTTACAGGCGGATCCTAATGCAAAAGTTGGACTTGGTACTGTAGGAGCTATTCCCGTCACATTTCTTGTTTGGGTGATAGGACTTTCCTTAGGAGGAACTACAGGATATGCCATCAACCCCGCCAGAGATCTTGCCCCAAGAATTATGCACGCCATTCTTCCGATAAAAGGAAGCAGTGACTGGAGCTACGCATGGATCCCTGTAATAGGCCCTGTAATAGGTGCTGTAATTGCTGCTTTACTATTCATAATTTTAAAATAAAAATTACAAATGATGAGAATACTAAAAGGAATCTTCCTCCTACTTCTAGGGACAGGAAAGTTATTTTCACAAGAAAGCGGTGATTCTAAAGAAACGAAAGAAAGCAGACTTGATTTCACAGCCAATATTCAAAACAACCATTTATGGAGAGGTTTGATCATTACAGACAAACCCGTTGTAATGGGTAATCTTTCGTACGCTTTAGATGCGGAAAAGAAATGGAAAGTGGGTATTTGGGGAGCTTCTGCCTTGGCAGATGACAAAGACAACACCCATTACAAAGAGATTAATTATTATGTTCAATATTCTAACGGACGTTTTTATATTGGATTATGGGATCTTTACAACTCAAGAAACATCAATACAGCCGTTGCTGCCGATGACATCTTTAGTTATTCACAAAGGAGAACGGCCCATATTATTGATTTAAGAACCAATTACACATTCGGACCTTCATTCCCGATCAACATTGAGGCAGACATTATGCTTTATGGTGGCGCCAATGCAGGAGAAGTTATTCTGGAAGCTGATGGAAGCTATAAAAAGAACAGATATTCCACTTACATTCAGGCAAGTTACCCTGTAATAAGCGGACAGAAAGTAAATCTGGACGCTTTTGTAGGAGCCGGATTTTCACTCAATGGAAACACCTTCTTGTATGGAAATGGAAAAAACAATTTTGATATTGTCAATGTAGGAGTAAAAGCAGGAAAAGTATTAAAGATCACAGATCATTATAGTCTTCCCGTTTCTATGATGGCGATGTGGAATCCGTCTAATAAATATGCAAGAATTCAACTTGCCGCAACAGTTTTTTAATCTAGCTTTAACTAAATTATATAAAGACCGCTCCTTTTGGGGCGGTTTTTGTTATTATTAAAAGTTAATATCAGGGTTTTTACGGCGTACTGGTTTGGTAAATATTCCTAATTTTGAAAAAAAACTATGAAAAAGATTTTCAGTTTAGTCATCTTGTGCATCAGTATGTTCGCGTTAGCACAGATAAAAACTCCTTTTACCGGACACAGAAGTTTTGATATTCTAAAAGGATATAGCGGTACCGGCACTCCTCATTATTATTTGGATGTGAAAAAAAACGGTGATGTACATTTTGGATACGTACAGGTGAATCAGGCCAGCGGAAAGGAAACCAAAGAAGAGATAAATGCCGGCAAATATGCTCCCAATAAGGTAATGAAAGTCGTGTTCAAAAAGTTTAACGAAACTTTTTTTGTAAAGCTTGATAAAGATAAAATTTACCTTACGGATGAAAAAGGAAACATTCAAAACCTTGAGGGCTGCTGTTCTTCCAGCGAAAGCATAGACAAAGAAACCTGCACTTGTGAAAGTGAGCTGTATCAATAACAATCTGACACTGGGCCAAACCGAATTGTGACTGCAAGAGTATTTTATATCAATGAAAATTTTAAGAATTTTACTGCTATTCTTTCTGATGGCTTCATGCAGCAAGAAAGAAAATCATCCTTACACGTTTTATTACTGGAAGACCAATTTGAAATTGGATCGGGAGGAGAAAAAAACATTGGATCAGGCTTCTGTTCCTTATTTGTATACCCGATTTTTTGATGTTGACAAAATTGGAGGCAAGTTTCAGCCTGTTGCTGCCATCACCAAAGACCCCAGTTTTGAAACCCATAAACAGATTGTACCGACAGTTTTCATTACCAATCAGACTTTACTGGGTATTTCCTCGGAGGAAATTAAATTTCTCGCAGAAAGCATTCATCAATTAGTTCAAAAAAAGTCTCAAGAATATCATTTGAAAATCAATAATGAAATTCAAATTGACTGTGACTGGACCGCGGGAACACGAGATGATTATTTTAAATTTTTAAAAGAACTTAAAAAGGTATCCGGAAAAGAAATTACTTGTACGTTACGTCTTCATCAGGTTAAGGATAAAAAGAAAACAGGAATTCCACCGGTAGAAAAAGTGTACCTGATGTGCTACTCTACTTCTTCACCATTGGAAAAGTCTGATAAAAATTCAATTCTGGATGTAAATATTCTAAAAAGCTATCTTTCAAAAATGGAAGATTATCCCATCAAAAAAATTGAGGTAGCACTGCCTATTTATTCATGGGGGATTGTTACCAATCATCTTGACAAGCACAGACTGATCAATGCTTTATCTAAAAAGGATCTTGAGAACCCTAATTTTAAGAAAATCTCTAATCATGAGGTTGAAATAATGAAAGACGGCTTTTATTTCGGAAACTATCTTAATAAAGGTTTTAAAATAAAGGTGGAAGAAATTTCCAAGGAACAACTGGAAGATGTCACGAATTTCCTCGAGAAAAAAATACCACATTTTAATATTATTTATTATCAATTAGATAGTAAATTTGTGTTAGATCGAAAATTTTAAATCTTTTACAGATTAAGACAGACTACGAAAGCTTCATTAAGCCAACTTATTTTCTGTCGGCACCAACATTACAAACAACTATATAAAATTATAAAAACACTACACACCCTATGAAAAAATACATTCTTTCACTTGCGGTTGTATCTCTTTTCTATACGAATTCTGATGCCTGTGCATGGTCGGATCCTGATTATGAATACTTCAATCTTTTTACACAAAGTATTATCAAGGATAAATCTTACCTGCCTTTTCTGCATACCTACTCCAGCAGATTCTTTGGTGGATACAACCCGTCTCTGATTCCTGATGACAATGTTGAAGCCTGGAAAAAATTCTTCAACAATCAGCTTACTTATGCAGAGACGCAGAATCTCGTGTATAAACTAAGCATGAATGATCTGAATGCTTTAAAGAACGGCACCCTTACCCAACCCCTTTTACAAAAATTGGGAACAGGGTTTTATCAGAAATATAAAGAAGGGATTGATTATCTAATTGAAGCTAAGTATCTGGAGCCTTACATGAGCATCAATTATGTTGAAACCGAAAACTCTTTCTATTCTTATAGCAGAAATGAAAGCAAGAAAGATGCAACTTCTCTTGATTACAATAAAACAATCGCAGCTCTTACATCTTTGTACAATGCTGCCAGAAATCCTGAGATCAAGCAACGTTACGCATACCAACTTGTACGTTTGAATCATTATACAAGAAACTACGATTCTGCGGTACAGGCTTTCAAAACCTATATAGAACCCATTAAACTAAAAGGTACGGTTTACTTTATGGCACTGGACCAGCTGGCCGGCGCTCAAAGGGGACTGGAAATGAACGGTGATGCCAACTGGAACTTCTTTCAGGTATTTATGAACAGTAAGGATCGTAAGGAATCTGCATTTATTTCTATGAAGCTTTCGGATACAGCCTCTTTCAGTAATATCATGAAAAGAGCAAATACGAATGAGGAAAAGAATATGGCATATTTCCTTTTAGGATATGAAGACTTCAATAACCCGATTCCTATCATGGAAAAGATGTTTGACATTAATCCTGATTCTGAGATTCTGAAAGTAATGGCTGTAAGAAGCATTAATGAACTGGAGAGAAGTTATCTTCCTACTTATTACTATACGTCATCCTCTTTGGGAAAGGTATCTGTACACACAGGAAATACTGAAACCAAAACCTCAAAAGATGCTCCTGCCGATAATAAAGCTACAGCAGAAGTAAAAGAGGAAAAAATATCTTTCTGGCAGAAGATTGTTCGATTCTTTAAAAATCTTTTTGGAGGATCATCTTCTGATAAAACAGGTGATGGAAAGAAAGCTGATCAAAGTGATGATGAATTGCTAAACAACCCAAATAGAATTCCTTTTTATACAACCGGATATGAAGGTTATGACCAAACGACCAAAGACTATCTGGATGATCTGGAAAAATTCACCGCGAAAACCAAAGAAAAATCCAAGGATGAATATTGGCAGATTGCAGATGCATACCTGAAGTTTTTAAAGAAAGACTATAAGGAAAGTACTGAGATTCTTAACGACATCAAAACTACCAATCCTGAATATCTGGAGGAAATCAAAAGGATGAAGGTTCTTAATGATATTGTTTCCCAGCCTAAAGTAGATGCAGCCTACGAAGATCATTTAATGAAAGACTATGCTGAATATTTTGTGGAAAAAGAAGTAAAAAAGGACACTGCCAATGTTAATGAGTATGATTATTATGGTGATGTTCCTTCTACCGCAGATTTCCTTAAGGATGTGATGGCCAACCGTTACTTTCTTCAGGGTGAGGACGGAAAATCATTCCTGATGAACAATAAGCTTTCTGATCTTCAATACAACCCTAATTCTAGTCTGGTAAAAAGCGTTGAGGAATTCTACAGAAAACCAAATAAGTCTCAGTTTGAACAGCAGATTATCTCCAAAAACATGGACAGCGTAGGAAATATTGATGCTTTCTTCAATACCATTTATGGTGACAGGGCTATGAGACTTGCTGACTTCGACAAGGCTAAATCGTACTATGAAAAAGCTCAGAAATTTGCGGGAATTCCACGAGTAAATTATGACTGGACTGAAAACAAGGGACAAACCATTACTCAGAAACAATATACACCTGCTGAATACAATGGTTTTAATAATATTTCCAATCTGGTTTTTGGGCATAATGTATGGGAAAGCTTCCAAAGTGCAGACGCTGAAAGTATGAAAGCAGAAAATTACACTGACTTCCCTTTCATTAAGAATAACATGAATAAGCTTGAACTTACGAATGTCCTTATCCAGCTTAAGAAAATAGGAACCGGAAATGATGAAAAGGCAGCAAAAGCTAATCAGCTTATCGGGAACCTATTGTATAATACTTCTATTTTAGGATATTACCGACAGTTATTTGTGATGGATATTGACAACAGCAACGGCGGAAAATACTACTTCTGGAATACAGATAGCGGTAACCCGTACAAGTATTATTACAAAAACTTCCTTGATACTTCTTATATAGAACCTGATAACTTCGATTTGGCTATCAATTATTATCAAAAGGCACTTAAGCTTTCAAATAATAAGGAAGAAAAGGCAAGAATCTTATTCCAGATGGCAAGTGCTGAGCAGGGTAAATACTATCAGTACGAAGCAAAATCTCAGAAAGACTTCGATTATTCTGATCCAAAGTGGTCTGAGAAAGAAGATAACCGCCAGAAGGAAATGGACAATCTTAAAAATCAGAAATACAGAACTTACTTTGCACAGTTAAAAACTCAGTATTCCGATACTGAAGCAGCTAAAAACCTAATGGGAAGCTGTAGTTATTTTAGCTACTTTATGAAAAGATAATGTAGGGAATTTGACCTTAAATTTTAGGTAAAATTCAAGACAAGCTTATTATATATCAAATAAAAAAGGAATCATTTAGATTCCTTTTTTTGTTCTTGCCTCTGTAGCCATTCTTCATGCTTCTCTCTGAAAAAATCATGCTTATAATCCTGATTTCTCTTTGCAGCATCAATAGAATGGGACATATGAATATCCGCATCTTTCTTAGCAAACTGAGACAGGTTCTCGTAATAAAGGTGAAGCTGATCCAATTCTCTTTCTGTAAGATCTTCAATATCTACAATTCTGTTGCTGGCTTTTTCATGGGCAGCAATGAGTTCATTCAGTTTAATTTGTATGGCTTTTGAGTCTTTATTCTGCGCTTTCTGAATAAGAAAAACCATTAGAAAGGTAATGATTGTAGTTCCGGTGTTGATAACAAGCTGCCATGTTTCCGAATAATCAAAAAGAGGTCCGGACACAGCCCAAATTACTACAATCGCCATCGCTCCTAAAAACGCACTTGGGCTTCCAGTAAATTTGACGGCCCAGTTTGAAAATTTTTCAAAATGATTTTTATTTTGATGGTCCATAATAAGGTTTATTTTATCTAATAAATGTATAAAATTAACCTGAGCCCATGAAAGAAATATTAAAAATAAGGATGTCAACTCAAATAGAGGTTGCTTAATCTTCTATTTCATTTTTCTAAATCTATGCCACCAAATCAGCAAACCCGTAATAGGTAAAGAGCAGCCGATAAATGAAACTATGAAATACAGAATAATACTTGGCAGTCCCATAATTTCTCCTGTATGCAGAGGTTTAGCCAATGCCGTGAATTGCTTGTTTAACGGTTTATCAGAAAACAGCTCCTTTGTTTTAAAAACTCCGGTTTTATCAAAGGTCACTTCATCAGGCAGCATCATTCCCAAAAAGTTTTGCCTATTGGTTTTTATCACTACATATCTTGGATTTTCCTTGTTAGGAAGCTCAATACTGATGGTAGCGGAGTAAGGCAACTGGTGGTCTGCTAATTTTAAAATCTTATCAATGGATGCCGATTCTGAGTTTTTAAGGTTTTTCTTTTCATCCTGCTTTTGAAGCATATCTTCTAAAAGACCTCCGAAAGCATCATCTCCACTGTCTTTATCTTTCGAAATATTATCAATGGATGATCCTCCCAAGCTTACAATAAGACCATTTTTCACCCAGGGATAGGTTATGTATAAACCGGTAACGGCAATGAAGAATAATATCAGGAAAGTATAAAAACCAAGAGTGTTGTGTAAATCATAGTTCAATCGTTGGAATTTTGCCTTGAACATGACAGTTAGTCCCTGCTTCAGGAACTTTAGTTTTTTAGGTAACCAAAGTATTAACCCTGAAATCAGCAGTACACAAAACATCAATATCCCAGCTCCCAATATCTGACGTCCTACATTTCCCATCATCAGGTTTCTGTGAATATCAAGAACAATTTCAAAGAAACGGCTTGATCCCACATCTGCCTGCCCAAGGATTTTACCTGTATATTGATTATAATATGTGGCTTTATCCAATTGATTCTCACGATAACCCACCACGTAACTTCTTCCCGCATCATCAGGCATCAGTAAAGAGGTTAATTCCTTATTGTCTTTTCGCAGTTCAGCCTGAATCTGGTCAGGGCTTTTAACCTGCTTAGACGGCGAACTGATATACACCTTATCTCTGTTACTAAAATCAGTGATCTGGTTTTTAAAGGCATAAAGACAGCCTGTAAGACATACCACAAAAACAATAATACTTGATAAAAGTCCCAACCAAAGATGGATGATCCACATTACATATTTAATGACCGATTCATTCTTCCGTCTTTTCCTGTAAAGGCTTTTAAACAATGTTTTCATTTTTGTTATAATAGCAAAAACATTAAGACAGTTTTGCCGTCTTAATGTTTTTAAATTGATATGAATAAATTAAAAAGTTAATACGAATTCTAGCAAGGAATCCGGAACAGATGATAAAAGTTATTGATTTCCAAAATACTTCCTCTTCTTTTTCCTTACTTCCAGCCTAAACCAGTATCAATATCGGTTATTTTCTTCCTTTAAATTGAACCTCTTTTACAATCTCCTCAAATTTTGTAAAGTGTTCCGGAGTCAATGCTTTTTGGATGGCTGCTTTTCTCTGAGCATCAAATTTTTCCCAGTATTCCTTAGCCAAATCATTATTCCCATGATATACATCGTGAGCATCATTGAATGCTTTTTCAAAGGCATCATTCGCAGCGTTCACCATCTTGAATTCATCTTCAGAAAGTTGAGCTTCTGCTTTTATTTTTTCTAATAAAGCATTGTCATATCTTGGTCTTTTTCTAGAATTTTCATCAACAAATTTGTTGAATTTTTCCATTTGTGGAGCATCCAATACTTTAGCCATTTCGATAGCCTGTTGCGCTCTCAGTTCTTCACCTTTAATTCCCAAAGCAACACGGTCCATATTTCCACCCTGAGCTTTTGCAGCCTGGAAGTTTTGTTCTTGTAATTGCTGGTATTTTGTTGTAATCTCGTCAAAGCTTTTTTCCTGCTCAGGAGTAAGTTTTACTTCTGTTTTGAATTGATTATAATCTACTCCTTTCTTCTTGTCTCCTGAACATGATAAGGTAAATGCTCCAAGAACTAATGCTAACAATACTGTTTTTATACTTTTCATAATAAATGATTTTGTTGATTAGAATTTATAGTTTACCTGTACAGCAAAGTTTCTAGGCTGAATTTGGTCAATATATCCACCTCTGAAGTAAGAGTTATACCCTACAGAATCAAAGATATTATTGAAGAACCCTCTTAATCCTACTCCATTTTTGAATGTATATCCTATCTGAGCATCAACAGTAGTATAGTCAGGCATGTTAAATGGTCTTTCGCCAGGTTGTGTTCCGTTCACGTGACCATTATCTAATATTACATCAAGTTTATAATCATCAACAGGTCTGTTTCCTACATAATAAACTCCGGCTCCTATATCAAATCCAGTTAAAACTCCTGTATTAAATTTATAATTTAACCAAGCATTTGCAGTATGCTTCGGCGTATTTATCGGCGCTGAACCATTTACAAATGAAGGGCTGTCCTGATATTGTGCATCTACATACGCCCATCCTGTCATAACCTGAAGATTAGGTAGTATTTTACCGATTAATTCAACCTCTACTCCTTGTCTTTTCAGTTCTCCGGCAAAAGCATATTTTCCTATCCCCTGACCATTAGTTCCCAAAAGTTCGTATGAAAGGTTATCTGTGTAAATATTAAAGTAAGTAACATTAAATCTTAATCTTTCATTAAGCCAGTCTGATTTGATCCCTGCTTCCCACTGTTTAGTAGTAGATGCACCAACGGTACCTCCTGTAGCTAACTGGTTGTTAGAATTTCTTAAAGCAGTAGTGCTTGTATAGGAACCAAAAATATTCATGTTTTCAATTGGAGAAACCATAATTCCAAATGATGGATTCCAAGCAAAGTCTTTTTCTTTATCAGAACCAATCAGTCTGCTATAACGAAGTCCTAAATGAGCTTTTAAGTATTTATTGAAAGTAATAACATCTTGTGCCATTAATCCCATAGTTGGCGCTATTGCATTAACAGAGCTAGCTGTAGCTGTATTTATCCCAACTCCAGTAGGAAGAATATTATTAACTTCATTTAAAACATTGATCTGATCAACATTTTCTGCTTTATATGAAGTTGTTGTAACATTAGATTCTTTCCAATCGAAACCTACCTGGAAAGTATGTTTCATAAATCCTGTCATCACATCTGCTCCGATGAAGTCAAATTGAAATACTTTATTCAAATCCTCTCTATCAGATCTTGTTAATGTTCTGTTACGGAATTCTGTTGGGTTATCTCTCTTTAAAGGAGCTAATGCTGCTCCAACGATTTCAGACTGGTAAGAAGAGCTCATAAAAGCAGCTCTTAATTTCAACTTCTCAGTAAGCTTTCTTGTAGCTGTTGTTGAGAAATTAAATGTTTCAATTTTTGCATTATCTGTAGAAAAACCAAGGAATTTTCTTCCCGGCATTTTATAAATTGCCTCAACATCTCCTTTTGCTAGGTTTATTGTTCCTCTGTCTGGAGTAGTGTTATTGTGCATATAATCCATCTCCACAACAATTTCAGTTTTATCATCCGGACGGATTGCAATGGATGGATTTACATAGATACGATCTGTATTAACAAATCTTCTGAAACTATTATTACTTTGATAAGCAGCATTTAATCTTACTGCTACTTTTCCTTGAGAATCTAATACTCTCTGGAAGTCAACTGTTGGTCTATAGAAGTCCCAGCTTCCATATCTGAAACCTACATTTGTCTGGTTAATAAATTTAGGAACCTTTGTCACTACATTTATTACCCCTCCTGCAGAACCAAGACCATCACCGATACCTTGTGTAACGGCAGCAGACCCTTTTATCACCTGAATACTTTCTACCCCCTGCATATCGGTAAGCATTGCTCCTGTACGGAAGTCGGAATCCATCTGAACTCCATTCTTTAAAACAGGAACCCCTCTGTATCCTCTAATAGACATACTTTCTCTGATACCTCCGTAACTACCAAACTGAGTAACTCCTGGAACATTTTTAGCAACGTCTGTTACAGTTAGTCCTCCCAAATCTTCAATTACTTTATAAGAAATTACTGAGATACTTTGGATCTGGTCTCTGGGTTTCAATGGGAGTCTTGTAATAGCTTCAAGACCTTCTGGTTGTTTTTTTCTTTCACCAAAAAGTTCTACTTCTTCAATTTTTTTATGCTTGATTGAATCGTTTGTCTTCTGTGCATTGGCAAGAACCCCACCCAATAATAGCAGAGAAAAGGATACTACTTTATTCATCTGATAATTTTTTTGCAAAATTATTATTTTTAATAATTCTAAATAAACAAATCAAGCTGACATATGTCACCTAAGACTGAACTGCTATTATCAGATTACAAAACTATTCTATATAATAATAAATATAGCTCACCCTACTATACACATCAATAAGGTAAACAAATCAAATACGAGTTATGAATCAAAAATTTATAATAAAAAAAACAGCATGAAATAGCTGTTTCTTTGGTATAAAAAATAATTCCCCCGACATTCTTCTTTTCTAAATTTGATTTCAACATAAAAAAAATCAGGAAAAAGAAGGGTGGCTTAAAATGTAGATCTTTTCTTTATTTCAAAGGATATTTTACAGCTTTATCAATCTCAATAGGGTTATTTTCTTTTAATATTGTTTTCCGACGCTCATCAGACATTCCTTTTAGCTGTTCTAAGCTTTTTATCTGTATACCAGAAACATAAAACGTGTTTTCAGGATTGGTATTAGATTTAAATGATTCTACGATCTCCTGCAAAGGATTGCTGTAAAGTTCTAACTGTTTTTTTACTATGATTTTTTCAGTGACAGGAATTGGCTTTTTCCCGATGAAACTATTAAGAAATTCAGCCTTATAAGTTTTAGGAAACTTTGTACTTTTTAAGAGCTTAAAAATATAGTTTTTCTTATCATCTTCAATCTCGAAAATCAATCCGGGAAGCCCACGAAATTTGTATGGTCCCTCGCTCAAATTCACATCTCTTGAAAACCACGCAATCCAATTTCTTCCGCCAAAAGTTGTAGTTGCTTTCTGCAATGTATATCCTCCTTCAAGTTTTGTATCATTCAGAAGCTTCCAATTCATTTTGTCGGTTGACTGTAAAGAGAAAAGATCATTCAATAAAATCAATGAAGTATTTTCAAAAGAGTTCTTTTTTCTGATAACAGCAGGAAGATTATCATCCCATCTCGCTCTTGTCTGCCCGCGAATAATGTTTAAAGAGTCTGTCTCAGCATAAGAATAAGGATAAAATTTGACATCATCAGGATTGATATCCAAAATCATATTGTCTTTAGTAAATTCCTGTGCTAGTGAATCTGTTTTATATTCCATTTGATATACAAAACGATGGGTCTGCGCACTAAGTATTAAGGGGAATAGTAATGTTATTAATATTTTCATGGTATTAGTTTAATTCAAAAATCTCAAAAAATACTTGAGTTACTAAAAATACGGTATTAGTTTTTAAAAATAAAAAATCCGTTCCTAAAAAGGAACGGATTCTATAATTATTGCAAAGTATGCAATTATCACACTTTAATTTCAACGTCAACACCGCTTGGTAACTCTAATTTCATTAGAGCATCAACAGTTTTAGAAGAAGAAGAGTAGATATCCATTAGTCTCTTGTGAGCTGATAATTGGAACTGCTCTCTTGCTTTCTTGTTTACGTGCGGAGATCTCAACACTGTGAAGATTCTCTTGTTCGTTGGCAATGGAATTGGACCGTTTACAACAGCACCAGTAGCCTTTACCGTTTTTACGATTTTCTCAGCAGACTTGTCTACCAAGTTGTAATCGTAAGATTTTAGTTTTATTCTGATTCTTTGTGACATTTCTTTAATTTAAAAATTAACCTTTTGCTTTAGCTATGATATCTTCAGCAACGTTTTGTGGAGTAGCTTGATACTTCTCTAATTCCATAGAAGAAGTAGCTCTTCCTGATGAAAGTGTTCTTAGAGTAGTTACATATCCAAACATTTCAGAAAGTGGAACAGAACCTTTGATTACAACAGCTCCATTTTTCTCTTCCTGACCACTGATTGTACCTCTTCTTTTGTTAAGGTCACCAATGATGTTACCCATATATTCTTCTGGAGTTACAACTTCCAGTTTCATAATAGGCTCCATAATTACTGGCTTAGCAGCACGTCCCGCTTCTTTAAATCCTAACTTAGCAGCCATTTCAAAGGAAAGAGCATCAGAATCCACCGCGTGGAAAGATCCGTCTTTAAGAACAACTTTAATACCTTCAACTTCGAAACCAGCCAAAGGACCGTTTTTCATTGCAGCTTTAAAGCCTTTTTCAATTGCAGGAACAAATTCTCTAGGAACGTTACCACCTTTGATCTCATTGATGAATTCTAAACCAATTTTACCTTCGTCTGCAGGTCCTAGTTCAAATACAATATCAGCAAATTTACCTTTACCTCCAGATTGTTTTTTGTAAACTTCTCTGTGGTTAGCAACTCTTGTTAAGTTTTCTTTGTACTCTACCTGAGGTTGTCCTTGGTTTACTTCAACTTTGAACTCTCTTCTCATACGGTCAACAATGATATCTAAGTGAAGCTCACCCATACCAGAGATAATCGTTTGTCCAGAAGCTTCGTCAGTTCTAACAGTAAACGTAGGATCTTCTTCAGCCAATTTAGCTAAAGCGTTACCCATTTTATCCTGGTCAGCTTTAGTTTTAGGCTCAACAGCGATACCAATTACTGGATCAGGGAAAACCATCGATTCTAGAACGATTGGGTTTTTCTCGTCACACATAGTATCACCAGTTTTGATAGATTTGAATCCTACCGCTGCACCAATATCACCAGCTTCAATATATTCTACTGGGTTTTGCTTGTTAGCGTGCATCTGATAGATTCTAGAGATTCTTTCTTTATCTCCTGAACGAGTGTTCAAGATATAAGAACCTGCATCTAGTCTTCCAGAGTATGCTCTGAAGAATGCTAATCTTCCCACGAATGGGTCAGTAGCAATCTTAAATGCTAAAGCAGCGAACGGCTCGTTTACGTCTGGTTTTCTTGTAATTTCAGCGTCAGTTCTAGGGTCAGTACCTTTGATATCATCTTTATCCAATGGAGAAGGCAAGTATTTACATACTGCATCCAACATAAACTGTACTCCTTTATTCTTGAATGAAGAACCACAAGTCATTGGGATAATAGATAAATCAATAGTAGCTTTTCTTAGAGCTTCGTTGATTTCTTCTTCAGAGATTGAATCTGGATCTTCGAAGAATTTCTCCATCAAAGTATCATCGTAGTCAGCAACAGCTTCTACTAGTTTCTCTCTATATTCAAGCACTTCATCTTTCATGTCTTCAGGAATTGGCACTACTTCGAAAGTAGCTCCTTGTCCTGCTTCATCCCAGATGATCGCTCTGTTTTTAATTAAGTCAACAACACCTTTGAAATCTTCTTCAGCACCGATTGGTAAAACGATTGGAACTGCATTAGATCCTAACATATCTTTAACCTGGTTTACCACGTTAAGGAAGTCAGCACCTTGTCTGTCCATTTTGTTTACGAATCCCATTCTAGCAACTTTGTAGTTGTCAGCAAGTCTCCAGTTTGTTTCAGACTGAGGCTCTACTCCATCTACTGCTGAGAATAAGAATACCAATCCATCCAATACTCTTAAAGATCTGTTTACTTCTACAGTGAAGTCAACGTGTCCTGGTGTATCGATAATGTTGAAGTGGTAAGGTTTAGTATCTGCAAGAGGTTTTCCTTGATCAGTTGGAAAGTTCCAAGAACAAGTAGTTGCAGCAGAAGTAATGGTAATACCTCTTTCTGCTTCCTGCTCCATCCAGTCCATTGTAGAAGCACCATCGTGAACTTCACCAATCTTGTGGTTAACACCTGTATAGAATAAAATCCTTTCTGTAGTGGTAGTTTTACCAGCATCAATGTGAGCGGCAATACCAATATTTCTTGTGAATTTAAGATCTCTTCCCATTTCAGATTAGAATTTGAAGTGTGAGAAAGCTTTGTTAGCTTCCGCCATTTTGTGAGTATCAGATTTCTTTTTGAAAGCAGCACCTTCTTCTCTTGAAGCAGCTACAACTTCATTAGCTAATTTCAAAGCCATAGACTTATCATTTCTCTTTTTAGAGTAGCTAATTAACCATTTCATTGCCATAGAAATTTTTCTATCAGCTCTGATTGGCATAGGAATCTGGAAGTTAGCTCCACCTACTCTTCTAGAACGTACTTCTACGTGAGGCATTACATTTGTAAGTGCATCTTTCCAGATTTCTAGTGCAGTTTTTTCAGTTTCTCCTTTTTTAGTTTCTACGATTTCTAATGCATCATAGAAAATTTTGAATGCGATTGACTTCTTACCGTCAAGCATTAAGTTGTTTACGAATCTTGTTACCAATTGATCATTAAATTTCGGATCTGGTAACAACGGTCTTTTTTTCGCTTTTGTCTTTCTCATTGCTTTTGTACCTTATTTAATGATTATTTTTTCTTTCCTTTTGCAGGAGCAGCAGCTGCTTGTCCTGGTTTAGGTCTCTTAGCTCCGTACTTAGATCTTCTCTGAGTTCTTCCATTTACACCAGCTGTGTCTAAAGCACCTCTTACGATGTGGTAACGTACTCCCGGTAGGTCTTTCACCCTTCCGCCTCTAACCAATACTATCGAGTGCTCTTGAAGATTATGTCCTTCGCCCGGGATATAGGCGTTAACTTCTTTACCGTTAGAAAGTCTTACCCTTGCAACTTTTCTAAGTGCAGAGTTAGGTTTCTTCGGTGTAGTAGTATATACTCTCGTACATACACCACGTCTTTGTGGACAAGAATCAAGGGCAGCCGATTTGCTCTTCTTGGCAAGCGTGGCTCTTCCTTTTCTTACTAATTGTTGAATAGTAGGCATTTAATTGCTTTTTATTTTAGGGTGCAAAAATAATAATATTTTTTTAATTGACAAGCAGTTATGGTATTTTATTTCTTCTCTTTTTTCTTAGTTGTTTTCTATAACAAGCTGAAACCACGATGAATTTTATATTATTCAATCATTTTTAGATTATGAAAACTGACAACAAAAAAATAAAAATTATTTAAAAGCATCTTTTATTACTTTTCCTTTCATGTATTGTTTAGGCATTCCTAAAAGCTCAGCCATTGTACTGGCAATATCAATCTGTTCGTAATTCCCAGTGCTGATGGTTGTATTCTTTTTAAAGTCCGGACCCATTGCAAAGAATTCAATATGTCTGCAACCTGCACAATCATCTCCATGTTCTGCAAACCCTCCATTAGCATCCAAATGTCTTCCATGATCGTTAGAAACAATCAGCGTTGTTTTATCTTTATAGGCAGGAAGCGACTGGATATAATCCCAGATCTCCTTAATGGAAGCATCTGTAGTTTTTATAGCCTTAATATATTCGCTCCAGTTATTAGCATGTCCATAAGAGTCTACATCTTTAAGATTAATAACCATAACATTCGGGCTATATTTTTTCATTACTTCC
This sequence comes from Chryseobacterium oncorhynchi, assembly GCF_002899895.1. Classification (GTDB taxonomy): domain Bacteria; phylum Bacteroidota; class Bacteroidia; order Flavobacteriales; family Weeksellaceae; genus Chryseobacterium; species Chryseobacterium oncorhynchi. The sequence continues at coordinate 636,123 of NZ_PPEI02000003.1, read as the reverse complement.
TTTGTGTTTGCCATTGTTACAGCATCAGCACGGTATCCAGAGCCATTACCGCTCACTCCACAATCAACACTCGGTTGAAATTTTCCGTTCCATTCTTCAAGTTTACAATTGTTCAAGACTTCTAACTTATCCTTGGAAGCAATAACCCAAGCTTTTGTCTTATCTGCTCCGGTATACTTTAACCATTGTTGCATTACAGATGGAAACCCGGGTAACTCAGTACCATTATTTTTAATGTTTTCGTATACCCCTGAACACATGGCACTATGACCGGGGTTGGTATTGGTGGTTCCGTTATTTCTGAAATTACTGATAAAAACACCTTGACTCAATAAACCCACTCTGTTTGGTATATTCTCTTTATTGGCCGCTTCCCATGTTTCTGAAATACGAGGACCGTCAACAACTAACAGAACTACATTTTTAGTTTGATATTTTTCCTCGGTTTTTGTTTGTGCTTCTGTATCATTACTACTGCATGAAAGTATTGAAAACAACAAACTGAAATACAAGAAGATCTTCTTCATAGCTTTTTTTACTTTTTATAGATTTAAAGTGCAAAGCTAGAAAACGGGTACTCAGAGTTTATTAATAAATTGTTATCTATTCCTTAACAATTTAAGTTCAAGTCATCCAATGATGAAATAAGAAGTTCTTTTAACTGAAGACTTTTGGTAATGCATTATTCAATAATAGTAAGGGTGACTTTTTTGTTCCAGTTAAAGTTTCTCACCTGTTCTTTTAAGGTATTATGAATTTTAGGATTGATGGAGTAAATATATAGATGATCCTCTCCAAGTACAGCACAGCTTCCACTAGTCTTTAAAACAGCCACTTTCTTCCAGTTTTTTGGGGTATGACCATCAAGCCACTCTTCATAGGCTATTGCGAGCTGATAATTATTATCGCGAGTATATTTTGTAAGGAAGTCTTCCACCTCATCATCAAAAAACTTCTTCTCAATTTTAAATTTAACCATTTCCATGGACCCTAATCCCATAAAATCAAGCAGATGAATATCTGTAAAGTAAGTGACTGCTCCAATATCATTGGCTACCACTTTAGAATCATTATAATATGTATGTAAGAACCTGGCGGACTCCACCTGTTGCTGATAAATATTGGCACTTCCATTGGTAATCAATGTATGTGCGTACCCAAACTTATAGATAAGTAAGGCCATGTTTACCAATACAAACGTTCCTATTATTTTCTCTGTTTTAAAAGTTAGTAATGGTTTTGTAAAAAAAGAAACTAACTTCGGAATAAGGATCATTGCAAAGGCTACCAATAAGTAAGCTTCATATCTAAAAATACTTTTGACCTCCCCAAACAAGCAATGTAAAATAAGAACTAAACTCCAAACCAAGAACATGAAATTTTTCAATACAATGTTTTGAAAATTCAACTTGCTCTTATAATCCCGATATATCAAAATTACACCTATCAACAATGGGAATATTCCTATTTTATAAAAAGTAATATTTAAGATTAGTTTTCTTAAAATAATTTCTAGCGCCTGAGAAAAGACATTCCCGGAAAGATCCAGCAAAGTTCCTTTTACTACGACAGAATTGGGAAAGAAATATCCACTTCTGGGATAATTGAAATATCCAAAGAAAAGAATCGGAACAAAACCAATGATAAGCACAAGTACTGCATTCTTAAATTTCTTGATCAATAAGAAAACAAAGGAAAGTGCAGCAAAATAAAACATGCTTTCAAATCTTATTAATCCCAATAACAGAATGGTAAAATAAAACCAATAAGCATATATGCCTTTCTTAAAGCTATCTTTAATCCACTTTTGAAAACAGTAAATGTTCGCCGCTATTACAAGCACTTGCAGAACATGTTCCATTCCAGATACAATCTGCACATGCAATACTGCAAAGAAAAGAGTGAACAGGGATGCAATAACAATATACCTGGATTGGTTAAAATAATTTGAATAATATTTATTCAGAACTATAATAAGCATAAAAGCAGCAATTATATTAAAAGCCAAAGGGATGATTGCATGATTCCCAAAGACTGAAATGAAAGCACTTATAATAAATGTAAAAATGGGAGATGATGAAGAGGATGAAAAGGCATATTTTGTTACTCCCCAAACTCCATGCAATGCAAAATTTTTGGCTAATGCCAAATGAATATAAGCATCATCCAATATATAAGTAAAGTAGTTCTCTGTAGTAGACAGCATAATCAGAATATACATCAAACATATTCCGAAAAATATAGATACTGTTATTAAAAAGCTTTTCATTATTTGCAATATTACTACTTCCAAACTATTTTAAAAAATCTAATAAAATATGTTCACTTCAAGAAAGCAAACTGAACATGATATATTTGTCAAGAAATTAGTTAATTAACTTAACCGATACATTTTTGTTCCAGTTAAAGTTTCTCACCTGTTCTTTTAAGGTATTATGAATTTTAGGATTGATGGAGTAAATATATAAATGATCTCTCCCCAGCATGGCTCCGCTTCCACTGATTTTTAAAATAGCAACTTTTTTCCAATTTTTTGGGGTATGTCCCTCCAACCATTCTTCATAGGCTATTGCAAGCTGGAAGTTATTTTTAATGGTATATTCGGTTAAGAATTTTTCAAATTGATTATCTATTCCTATTATTCTTTTTCTAAAAGGCATTACTTCCTTTGATCCTAATCCTTCAAAATCCAATAGATGGATATCGGTAAAATAACAGATGGCCCCAATATCGTTAGCCACCACTTTAGACTCATTATAATATTTCTTTAGAAATCTTGCTGATTGCATCTGTTGTTCATAAATATTTCTACTTCCAACCACAATCAGATAACTAACGATTCCTATTTTCAAAAGTAAAGTTAAGCATGATAATAAAACCAATGAAGAAATAACCCTATTTTCCTTTAATAGAAAATTCCGCTGTTCAAAAATAGACCTAAGCCTTGGAATAATAGCCATGGCAAAGCCTATCAATATATAAACCTCATATCTGTATATTTTAGTCAACTGACTGAAAGTCACATGCAGAAATAATGTGATACACCAAACGATAAGAAGAAAATTTTGTGCTATAACTTTTTGAAAACTCAAGCCCTTTCTAACATCCTTTACAATTAAAAATGCAGAAATTAATAATGGTAGTAAACCTGCAAAGTAAAAATACCTATTATTAAAAAATTTATTAAACAATATACTTGCTACCTGTTTGAAATAATTACCGGAAAAGTCAAACTTGGCCCCCTTTACAACAACTGAATTAGGAAAGAAATATCCTGTTTCCTGAGAATTAAAGTATCCAAAAATCAAAATAGGGATAAAACCAAATGCCAATACGCAGATCATCTGCTTCCATCTTTTCAGCAATAGAAAAATAAAGGCAATTGACAGAAAATAGAACATACTGTCAAACCTAATCAGCCCAAGCAAAGCAAGAGTGCCATAAAACCAACCCAAATAATAAGAATCTTTGCACTCAGACCTCAGCCATCTTTCAAAGCATAGAACATTTACAACTACTACTAATACCTGCATCACATGCTCCATTCCCGAGAAAATAAGCAGAGTAACAGAAGTAAAAAGCAATGTGAAAAGACTGCTCAATACGATGAATTTAGACTTACTGAAGTAATCAGCATAATATTTATTCAGAAAATATATGGTAAAAAAGGCACATACGACATTAAAAACTAAAGGAATAAGCTCATGATCTCCCAATATATAGATTAGCCCACTTAAAACCACTGTGAAAACAGGTGAAGACGAGGTAGAAGAAAAGGCATACTTCGTCACCCCCCATACTCCATGAAAGGCAAGGTTTTTTGCTATTGCAAGATGAATATAGGCATCATCCAATATATAGGTAAAGTAATTCTCAGTTTCCGAAAGCATTAAGAGTATGTATATCATACACATTCCAAAAAATAATACAGTAGTTGTTAGGAAGCTTTTCATTATTTGCAATATTAATACTTCCAAACTATTTTAAAAAATTTTCTTATAGTTATCATCTATCAATAAGCAAGGGAGTTCGGCACGATATTTCGTAAATTTGAGATAAATAAATAATAAACCTATAAAATTGCTATTATCATAACTTCACATCCAACCACAGGAATGAAGAAAGCAATTAGGACATAACCTTAAAAATAAATATATACATATGAAAAACGCTAGTATTATTGGCCTTAAAGAAGCCGACTGCAAGAAAATAGCAGAAAAGTTAAATGTACTGTTAGCTAACTACTCTGTATTTTATCAGAATACAAGAGGTTCACACTGGAACATCAAAGGAGCTCAGTTCTTTACGCTTCACCCGAAGTTTGAAGAATTGTACAATAGTCTTGTTCTAAAAATTGACGAGATTGCTGAAAGAATACTTACTTTAGGAGCTACTCCTGCACACAACTACTCGGATTATTTAAAAGTAGCAACCATTCAGGAAAGCAAAGAAGTAAGTGATGGAAACAAAAGTGTTGAGCAAATCTTAAATTCATTCAAGGTTGTACTTGATCTTCAGAGAGAGCTTTTAGATATCACTGATGAAGCAGGTGACGAGGGTACCAACTCTCAGATGAGCGACTATATCACAGAGCAAGAGAAAGAAGTTTGGATGTACAACTCCTATTTAGGAAAATAACCGATAAAGATCATCGAAATATTTCAAAAAAATCGCCTTACATTTAGGCGATTTTATTTTTTATTTTTATATTTGCGTTAAAATTACACATATCATGAACAACGTAAGACTCAACTCTATTCTAGATAACGATTTCTATAAAATAACCATGCAAAATGCCGTGGTAAAATTATTCCCTAGCTCTATTGTAAAGTATGAATTCATCAACAGAGGGAAACATCACTTTCCAGATGGTTTTGATGCAGCATTAAAAGAAGCTGTCAATAAAATGGCTGAGCTGAAATTAACCAAGGAAGAGAAGAAATTCATGGCAAGAACCTGCCCTTATATTGATCTCCCTTATCTGGATTTTCTGGAGGGCTATCATTATGACCCATCTGAAGTAAAAATTCATCAGGAAGGCGGTGACCTGTCTGTAACCGTTGAAGGGCTTTGGTACAGAACTATTCTTTGGGAAGTTCCTTTATTGGCACTCATCAGCGAGCTTCATTATGAAATGAACCATATGGAAAGAGATTCTAATGAAGTTGTTATGAGCAAAACCATTGAAAAGGCAGATTCTCTAGGTAGACTTGGAGTTACCTTTGCAGAATTCGGAACCAGAAGAAGACATTCCTATAAAGTACAAAACCTTGTGATGGAGGCTTTGACACAGAAAAAAGAATCTACATTTATCGGAAGTTCAAACGTACACTTTGCCATGAAATATGGTGTAAAGCCTATTGGAACTCATGCTCATGAATGGTTTATGTTCCATGCAGCAGAATATGGCTTCAAAATGGCCAATGAAATGGCTTTGGAGCACTGGGTAGATGTTTACAGAGGAGATCTCGGTGTAGCACTTTCAGATACGTATACTACCGATGTTTTCTTCCAGCAGTTTGATAAGAAATTTGCCAAGCTTTTTGACGGAGTACGCCATGACAGTGGTGATGCACTAGAGTTTGCAGATAAAACCATCGCTCATTATCAAAGAAATGGCATCAATCCAATGTTTAAATACATCATTTTCTCTGATGCTCTGAATCTGGAAAAGGTAGAGGAAATCACCAATTATTGCAAAGGGAAAATCGGAATTTCTTTTGGAATAGGAACCAACCTTACTAATGATGTAGGATTAAAACCAATGAACATCGTGATGAAGCTTATCGGAGTTCAGGCTCCTAATAAAGAATGGATTCCTACAGTAAAACTTTCTGATGAACATGGAAAATACACCGGTGATCCAAAAATGATTGAACTGGCTAAAGAATTTTTAAGAATAAAAGATTAATGTAACCTCATTAAGACTATTAAATATAACCTCGTAACCATCGAGGTTTTTTTGTATCATAACATCATTTTAAATTCAGGTTTCAGAAATTTATAAGGTTTTATTATATTTATCAAAACAAAGCAATATGATATCAAAAACATTACTTATCGCATCCCTCCTCGCCTCAACACTTTACTTTGCACAGGAAAAGAAAACCGAAAAGGCTAAATTCAATCAAGAACTAGCCACTTCTCTTGGTGCAGATCAATATGGCATGAAAGCTTACACTATTGTAATGCTTACCACAGGTTCTACAAAAATTGAAGACAAAGCTCAAATGAGTACTTTGATGAAAGGACATATGGCCAACATTGGTAAACTAGCAGATGAGGGTAAGATTATCGTGGCGGGACCTTTTCTGGAAAAGAATAAGGAAAACTACCGTGGAATGTTTATTTTCAATACAAAATCTAAAGAAGAAGCTGAGCAATGGGTAAAAACTGATCCTGCTGTTCAGGCTGGAGTTTTCAGCTATGAGATCTTCCCTTGGTATGGATCGGCTGCATTGCCTTTATACCTTAAGCACCATGAGGAAATTTCAAAAGAAAATCCTTAAGAAATAACAAATCCCTCAGCTGAGGGATTTTTTTATTAATCAAAACAGATATACGGTTTTCTTGGTGGATAACAGCAATAAGGATTACTACAGAATGTGTATCCTGCAGGACAACCTCCATCTACAGGAGTTTCACAAGCTAATGCTGCGCCTCCCAAAACGGTTTTCAACTCTTTTCTGTTTAAGCTTTTTAAATTTTTCATGATTAATTTTGTTTAGTTTAATTTCCTACTCTTAAAGATTTTCGGATTCGTCTTTATTATCTCTCTTTATATGGAAATAAATATACAATTTCTTTTTTAATCAACTACATTCCAAACAATTATATATAAATAATGCAAAAATATTAACGCATATTTCTTGTTTTAATGAATTAATTTAATTATTTTAGCTTATTAGCAATTCCACTTATCAATCTAATTGTGAGTAGTTTGCCAACAATACCATAATTAAAAATTAATTCCATGAAAAAAATTAATGTATCAAAACTTTCAAGAACAGAGCTGAAAGATGTATTCGGCGGGTATTTACATCTGCCAGAATGTCCCGGAGGATGCCATGGTGAAGGCATGATCAGATGCCCTGACGGCTCAACAACAATGACTAATTTTATATGCATGGGGGGAACATGCCAACCGGCCGCAATGTGCAAACCATTGGTTCTTGAACCTATTGGGCCTATTGACCCAGGTCCTATTTTTATACCTTAATCTTTAGTCTATACAGTGAGTCAATCCGGCTCACTTTTTTATTATCTTTAAGTAAACAAAAACCACCATGAAAACCATTGAGGAAGTTTTACAAAAACTGGATGCTATTATTATCTGGTGCAAGGAAAATAAAAGTCCGGCAGGATATTTCGCCTGTACTTACCGCATTATGACAGCACAGGTTTTAAAAGGAATTCAGCAGAAAAAATTTGAGGACAACCCAAGAATGACAATGCTTGATATTGCTTTCGCACAAAGATATCTTGAAGCATGGGAAAATTACAGCAAGGGCAAAAAATGTACAAATTCATGGTATCTGGCCTTTGAAGCAACCAAAAATAAAGACCTGTTAATTCTACAGCATATCTTCCTTGGGATGAATGCCCACATCAATCTTGATTTAGGAATTTCAGCAGCCTCCATTATGCCTTACCGAAAAATAAATCCTTTAAAAAGGGACTTTGAGAACATTAATAATGTTATTGCATCCATCAACCAGAAAGTTCAGGATTCTTTGAGTAAAATATGCTATCCGGTGGATCTTGTTGATCAGCTTTCTAATGGAAAAGATAATGCCATATTGGATTTTGCTATCTCCAGAACAAGAGAAACCTCATGGGCAACGGCGGTAATTGCGTCAAGCACTCCAAATTTCCTCAGAGAATCGGTTATCAATATTGTAGATTATGCAGCAGCAAAGATTGCCACTCAAATTGTAAGCCCTAGAATCCTCACTCCTACTCTCATCAAGGAACTTAAAAAGTGTGAAAGTGGTGATGTGATAAAAAATATCGAAATATTGGAATCAACAAAAACGGTTTAAATCAAAATAAAAAGGTCGGGATCTTCCTCACGGATCCCGACCAAATAATGAACAAATAAAAAAGAAACTATATGGTTTCCTTATGCTTTTTACGATAGGCATAATGAAATACAATCGGTAATATTGTAAATGACAACAGCATACAGATGATAAGCCCACCTACAATCATAATGGCTAAAGGTTTTTGAATTTCGGATCCCATTCCGTTGGACATTGCCGCAGGGAGAAGTCCCATTGATCCCATTAATGCAATCATCACTACAGGACGAATTCTACTTTTAACCCCCTCTGAAATTGATTCTTTAAGGGACATTCTGTTTTGCAGATTTTCTTTCATTACTCCAATCAGGACAATCCCGTCAATGGTAGCCACCCCGAAAAGGATAATGAAACCAATTCCTGCCGAAATTCCAAAAATGGTGCCTGTAAACCACAGGGATAAAAATCCACCAATAAATGCAAAGGCCAAGGTAATGGAAGAGATCAGTGTATCTTTTAGGTTTCCAAAGTTGAAATACAAAAGCATGAGAATAAGAACAAGGGAAATCGGAACTACCATTGCCAACTGTTTTGCAGCTCTTTCTTTACTTTCAAACTCTCCGGCCCAGGTCATTTTATGATTCTTTGGAAGCTTCACCTCTTTATCCACTTTAATTTTGGCTTCTTCAATTGTACTTCCCAAATCTCGTCCTTCAATATTGAATCCTACACCAATATATCTGCTGTTTCCTTCACGGTAAATAAAGGATGGACCGGTATGATAATCTATGGTAGCAATTTCTTTCAACGGTACTTTTTTATTATCCTGAGTAGGAATTAAAATATTTCCCATTTTTTCCGGAGTATCGCGGTATTCTTTTTCAAACCTAAGCATCACGTCAAACATTCTTTCTTCTTCATAGAACTTGGTTGCAGCCTGTCCTCCAATCGTCATTTCAATCACGGCCTGTGCGTCTGCTGTAGAAACGCCATACTTTGCCATTTTAGAATCATGAAGCTGTATTCTCAGTTCCGGAAGTCCTATATTTTTAAAGACATTTACATCCGAAATTCCCGGAACAGTTCTGATAGAATTGGCTACCTGATTGGCATAATTCTCAAGTTCGAATAAATCATTTCCAAATATTTTAATAACCAACGGAGCTTTTACTCCGGCAACATATTCTTCCACATTATCCTGAATTGGTTGACTGAAACCGAAATTGATTCCCGGATATTTTTCAAGGGAAACTCTCATCTCCTCGAGAAGCTTTTCCTTGGATATTTTTTTCTTCCACTCTTTTTCAGGTTTAAGCTGGATATTAAATTCAATATTAAAAAATCCTGTGGGATCCGTTCCGTCATTGGGGCGACCGGTTTGGGTCATCACAAATTTCACTTCATCGTACTTCATCAAAATCTCTTTCATCTCTTTGGTCAATCGTACAGACTCATCAAGATTTACACTGTTGGGAAGTGTTGCACGCACATAGATTGCTCCTTCATTCAGTTTTGGTAAAAATTCTGACCCGTAGTTTGAAAACTTCCATCCACAAATTGCAATTAACGCCATAAAACCAATGATAAATCCTTTTTTATGGTGAATACTGAACTCGTAGATTCTGTAAATATTTACTCTGAAAAACCTTGAAATAAAGTTTTCTTTTTCTTCAATATTTTTGGTTAATAAAAGCTTACACATTGCCGGAACATACGTCAAGCTCAAAATCAATGATCCCAACAAAGCATAACCAAGTGTAAATGCCAGAGGAGAGAACATTTTGCCTTCCACTTTCTGGAATGAGAAGATTGGCATCAGGGCTACAATCAGGATCAATAGGGCAAAGAAAATATAACTTGCCACGCTTCCTGCACTCTTCTTGATGATCCCCAGTTTGGACATTTTATTAAATCTCTTTAATCCAATCTTTTTGGCTTTTAACTCGAGGGCAACAAATACATGTTCTACGATGACTAAAGTTCCCTCCAGCAATAATCCAAAATCAAGCGCTCCCATGGAAATCAAATTTGCCGGCAACCCCTGAATCTTCAACATAATAATTGCAAAAAGGAAAGCCAATGGAATTACAGAGGCAACAATAAACGTTGTTCTCCAGTTATACAGGAATATGAATACGATAATAGATACCAGAATCACTCCCTCAATCAGGTTTTTGGAAACGGTATGAACGGTTGTATTTACCAGTTCTGTACGATCAATAATGGGAACAATCTGAACATCTCCGGGTAATTCTCCGCCATTCAGTTGTTCTATTCTGTCTTTAAGCCTTGCAATCACTTCACTTGGGTTTTCGCCACGAAGCATAATCACAATTCCTTCTACAACATCATTTTCTTTGTTGTATCCTACCTGCCCCAGTCTTGGTTTTGCAGAAACCTTTACTTCAGCAACGTGCTTTACCAGAATAGGGGTAGAACCTTTTACCTCAATCTGAATATTTTCAATATCCTCTTTTTTCTCTAAAAGACCAATCCCCCGCACTACATAAGCCTGATCTCCTTTTGCCACTACATCTCCGCCTACATTAATATTACTCTTCGAAACTGCTTCATACACATCTAGGGGGGAAAGGTCGTAATTGTGTAATTCTGTAGGGTTAATTTTTATTTCATATGTTTTTTCTTCTCCACCGAAACTTACCACATCAGCTACTCCAGGAACTGCCAATAGTTCTCTTTCTACCACCCAATCCTGAATGGCCGTAACTTCTTTAATGGGTAATTTACTTTTGATAATATACCGGTAAATTTCACCGGTGGCTCCTGATGGAGGCTCAATACTATATTCTGCACCACCGGGGAGATTTACATTTCCTAATTTATTGGAAGCATATTGTTGAGCATAAAAATCATTGACATGGTCATCAAAAATCACTGTAACTACAGATAATCCAAATAAAGAAATAGAACGTACCGAGGTTTTATTCGGAATAGCATTCATCTCTTTGGAAATCGGAAGTGTAACAAATTTTTCTATTTCTTCTGCACTTCTTCCCGGCCATTGGGTAATTACTCTTACCCTTGTATTGGTAACATCCGGAAATGCCTCAATAGGAGTATGTATATAGGAATAAATACCTCCGGCCAGCAAAAGAAAAGTCCCTAAAAGAACAATCAGTGAGTTTTTTAACGAAAAGGAAACTATATTCTGTACAAATTTTCGCATTACTTGGTAGACTTATTTAATTGATTTTTCAGGTTTTCATAAATCAGTAACCCGTTAGAGGCAATTACATCTTCTCCCTGCTTTAAGTTTCCTTCTACATAAATATACTGACTGTTGGAAGCGACTTCCGTTACAGGCCTGATTTCCAACTCACAGTCCTTTTTATACACCACTACATAACTTTGGTTATTGTCAAAGATCAATGCCTTCGCAGGAATAGCCAATGCACTTTTATTTTGAGCATTAACAGGCAGAACAACATCTGCAGACATCCCCGGTCTCAGCTTCATCCCATTATTATCCATAATAATCTTGGCTTTCAATACCCTTTCATTTTCATTAAATACCTGTGAGATATTGTTGATTTTTCCTGAAAAATTATCATCTGGATAAGCCAATGTCTTTACCACTACAGGCTGGTCTACATACACGTGTCTCATATTGGTCGCATATACATTCGCCATTACCCAAACCTTATCCAAATTAGAAATAGTGAAAAGCTGATCTCCACCGGCTGTAACAGGCATTCCTTTGGAAATATTTTTGTTAATAACATATCCGTCTGCAGGAGCTTTTATCTGAATTGTACTTCCCCCCGCAGAATACAACTGCATATTTTTTTGAGTCTTAGAAATGTTGGACTGCAATATGGTTACTTCAGCTCTGGCTTCCTGAAGATCTTTTTGGGAAGCGATATCGTCTTTATACATAGCTTCTACAGATGCCAATTTTCTTTTAGCCACAGCCAATTGTGCATGTAATGTTTGAGTATCATCCTGCATTTCGTTAACAGCTGTACTTTTTACACTAGCCAGAGTTTGTCCTTTTTTCACGTAGTCACCAAAAGAAAAATAGGTATCGATCACCACTCCATCTACAAGGCTTACAAAGGGAACTGTTTTATCAGAATTGCTCTCCACTTCTCCGGTAAGGGTAATACTTTCTTCTATGGGAAGCATTTCTGCCTTAGCCAGTTTAATATCTTTTTTTAGTTCCTTGCTGATGCAATATGTTTTCTCTGCTTCCTTCTCCTGCTTTTGATCTTTACAGCCTGTAAGCGTAACCAGGGCAGACAGATATATTACTGCTATGTATTGGGTAGTATTCATTTTCATAAGTAGATGTTTGTATTTTTATAAGGTAGTGGATAATTGCCGCTGATATCCTTATTTGATGGGATGCTTCAATAACAGCTTTACATCTTATAAATCTTGTCCCACAACATATTGCAGGTTTTCGTAGTATTGATTAAGTTCTTTTTTAGTATCCAGTATGATCATTTTATTTCCGATGTAGGTATCCAGAAAATCCATGTATTCCAACATACTTATATTTCTTAGCCTAAAGTTTTTCTCATGGCTCACCAGCAAACCATCTAATGTAGCTTCATAAGCATCATCAATTTCCTCGGAAACTTCCTGAGTACGGATATAGTTTCTGAAAACGGAGACAATTTCATTCTCAGACTTCAGCATATTTTTTCGGGTTTCATTCTTGCTTTTTTCTATTTCCAGCCTAGCTTCCTGGATATTCCCTTTATTTCTGTCGAAAATTGGAAGATCAACCGAAACGCCCAGCCCAATAAAGTCTTTCATAATATTTCCCCCTCGGTCATAGCCTATGGAAACAGCTACATCAGGAGTCTTCATAGCATTTTGAATTTCCAGATTCTTGGAAGCATGCTTTTCTTTATTTTTCGAAATCAAGATATCCGGACGATTTTCCTTTGCCTTTTCCAGCCACTGGGTCAATTCTATTTCCGAAAGTTGTTTTTCCGGCATTGTAAATGAATCTGAAATCACAAGGTAAGAATGGGATGAAATCATTAGTAGAGATTTCAGCTCCACTTGTTGATCTTCAATTTCCTGCTTCAATGAAACAAGCTTTTTCTTGAATTCGATTTCCTGGGCTTTTAAACGAACATATTCTGCCTTGCTGATATTTCCCAGATTTAACTGGTTGTGATAAGACTTTGTTAATTTCTCAATGGATGCAATCTGGCCCTGATAGATCTTTTGTTGTTCCTGATTGAATAAAATCTCAGTAATTGTATTCCTCAACGTTTTTTTGAGTTCACGCAATACTTCCTGCAATTCATATTTTTCTCCCTCAACTTCAATTTTCTGTAATTCAATATTTTTTCTTCTCTTTCCTGCCGTCTGAATTACCTGCTCTATTTCTGCAGAGATCTGTGTATTTCTTCCCCAGTTTCCTATCAACGCAGGCTGTTCTTCAATATCATAAGTTCTCCATAGGTTAACTTCACTAATGCTTAATTTAGGATTAGGCCAATATTTAGCCTGAACAGCCCTTGCTTCAGCCTGGGAAATTTCAAGTTTCTGAGCAATAAGATCAAGGTTATGGGCAAGAAAAATCGTTTCAGCTTCCTTTCTGTCAATTTTCAGAGTATCTGAAATCTGGGCCGAAAAGAAACTGAAACAATGAATATAAAATAGTGTAAAAAAAATTTTCTTCAAGGTCTCTTATTTAAGACCACAAAATTATTTTTCTAACATTAGAGGCAATTTCGAGTGAAATTAAAATTCAATTAGTTCAACATTAGAGTTTGATTAGAACAGATAGGGATAGAATTTATTTTTAAGTTTCCCGCAGATTATACCGATTGAGCAGATTTTTAAATATCACCCATTGGCTTTAGCACAAACTTAGAAGTAAGTATTTTATTTTTATTTGTGATGGATGGAATTCTTAGACATTAGAAGGGAACACTAGCAAAACACTTGTTCCAATATTTACAGTAGAATCAATCTCCATCAGGATATGATGGTGATCAAAAATGCTTTTGGATAATGACAATCCAATCCCACTTCCTTTCACATTCTCAACATTTTGTCCCCTATAAAAAGTTTCTGTAATCTTCAAGAGGTCATCAGAATGAATACCTTTACCCCGATCCCTTACCTCAATATTCAACTGATTTTCTTTTTCTGACAAAGTAATAATCACAGGGTGATCCTGAGAATACTTAATCGCATTTTCTACAATATTATATAGCGCCAAATATAAAAGAGTCTCGTTTCCTGGAAACTCAAGCAAGGTTGGTTTTGTGACCTTAAGCTCTATTTTAAGGGTGGATTGTTTTTCTTTTGCCTTAGGTTCTAGTTTTTCATAGATTTTCCAGATCAGCTCATCTACTCTTACCTGCTTATGAGAGGCTTCAAGCTTCGTCATTCCGGACATCAGAAGAAGGTTATTGAGAATATTTTCAATTTCAAAAACATTCTCCAGTGATTCTTTGGCTACTTTTTTATACTCTTCCGGAGTTCGGTCCTTTTGGGCAAATACTTCCAGATTTCCTGAGATTGCAGCTAAAGGAGTTTTAAATTCATGAGACACATAATTGATAAAGTTCTGTTGTAACAGTACATTTTCAGAAATACGGCCTAATAATTTATTGTAAGATTTAATCAGGTCTTCAATTTCATCATTGGTATTGGTAGAGGTAATAGCTGTAGAAATATTATTATAATCCACTTTGTTAATCCGCTCTACCACATTGGAAATAGGTTTATATACAACCTTTGAAAGGTACCTGCTTAAAAAATAAATGGCAAGCAGCCCGATAATAAGCACAGAAATCATAATAATGGCAAGCCTCCAGATCTGTGATTGAAATGAATCATTAGGCGATTTTACAAAAACAACAAAGTCTCCCTGATTATCCGGGTAAAAAATACCATAGTAGAACTCATTACCAGCCATAAACTGTGTTCCCTTATTGTTTCTGGCGGCTTGTAGATGAATAGGCTTAATATTCTTGTCATTCAGATTGTGCCCAAATGTAACCTGATTATTCTGGTTATAAACCGCTACCCTGTTATTCTGAATAAGATGATTGTATTCTTGCTTAATCTGGGCATGCCTGTTCTTGGGAAGCTCATCCTTTTCAAGATAATAAATGGCTGAAATAAGTGCTGTATTCCTAAGCTTTTCAAAATAAAAAATCTTGGTACTGTCATAATAGGCAAAAAATATCACCGCAGATGTGATGATAGAAACAATGCCAAACGAAAGGCTGGAAATAAGCGTAAACCTGTTTCTAAGAGTCATTTCAGTCTTTAATTAAATATCCTGTTCCCTTTACGGTATGAATAATCTTCTGTTCTGTTTCATCAATTTTATTACGAACATAGGAAATGTATACATCCACCACATTCGTAGTACTGTCAAAATCTATTCCCCAGACATTGTGTAAAATCTGGGTTCTGCTCAACACCTTATTTTTATTTTCCATCAAAAAAGTAAAAAGCTTATATTCTGTAGGAGAAAATTCAATTTCTTTCTCATTTTGGGTTACCTTGTGAAGATCCGTATCAATTATAATCGTACCGCATGATAAATATTGATCTTCTTTTTGATAACTTAATTTATTACGTCTTGTTAAAGCTTTAATCCTTGAGATCAGCTCTTCAAAATGAAAAGGCTTGGATAAATAGTCATCCGCTCCCAAATCCAGCATCTTAATTTTATCATCCGGACTGTTCAAGGCACTTAACACTAAAATTGGAGTATAATTTCCCTTAAACCTGATAATCTGAGTAAGCTGCATTCCATCCAATCCCGGAAGCATTATATCCATCAGTATAATATCAAAATCATAGGTATGAAGAATTTCTCTGGCTTTTTCTCCGGAATCAGCAAGTGTCATATTATGGCCGGCTTCAGAAAGTCCTTTCAACAGGAAACTGCTAATTCTTTGATCGTCCTCTACCAATAAGATATTCATAATGTTTCTGAAATTTCCCATAAATATAGGGATTCTGGTTGAAGAAAGGAAGCCAGAAACAAGAAGCGAAAGTTTTTCTAATCATTAAAATAATAACTACAATCTCATTTGAAAATTAATCAATAACAACTTCCAGCCTTTTTTCATAATTTTGAGAAATGGAGATGACATATTTAATTATTGGATGTATTGCCGGCGGATTATTGGGAGCCATTATTTTATATTTTGCCTTGAAATCGTCTACGGTTTCAAGAAGTTCTTATGATGAGCTGAACACTTTACACATTAAAAACAAGTCGGATCTTGAAAACTCAGGCTTGAAAGTTCAGGAACTGAATCAAAATCTTACCAAGGAAAAGGAATTAAATATACAACAACAGGATCTTTTGAACGATCTGAAAAATGAATTTGCCAAGATCTCTGCTCAACATTCATCTCTGAATACACAGTTTCAGGAGCAGAAACAATTGAACTTAAAACAGGATTTTCAAATAGAAACGCTTATCGCCGAGAAACAGGAATTCTTTGCTAAAAATGCTGAGCTTTCTGCACAAAATGAAAGCCTCCAGAAATCTCTTTCTACCCAAAAAGAAGAAATCACAAAAATACAAGAGGAGTCCAAACTTCAGTTTGAAAATCTGGCGAATAAAATCCTTGAGGAAAAGGCTGAGAAATTCACTACTTTAAATCAAAATAATCTAAAAAATATCCTTGATCCATTTCAGGAAAAAATTACTGACTTAAAAAATAGGGTTAATGAAGCCTATGAAAAGGAGAACAAGGAACGCTTCTCCCTTGCTGAAAAAGTAAAAGAACTTGCAGAACTGAACCAACAAATTTCTGAAGATGCAAAAAAATTAACCAGAGCTTTAAAAGGTGAAAGCAAAACCCAAGGAAACTGGGGCGAAATGATTTTAGAAAGTATCCTCGAAAAATCAGGGTTGGTAAAAGGAAGAGAATATTTTCTGGAACACGAACTTCGCGATGAAGACAACAAAGCTCTATTTTCTGAATTCTCAGGAAAAAAAATGCGTCCGGATGCCGTTGTAAAATATCCGGATGAAAGAAATGTCATCATTGATTCCAAGGTTTCCCTTACTGCATTCACTGAACTGGTAGATGAAACAGATCAGGATGTTTATATGATGAAGCTTAATCAGCATTTAGGCTCTATCAAAAACCATATCATGCAGCTTAGCCAAAAAGCATATGACGATTATGGAAAATCTCTGGACTTTGTCATGATGTTTATCCCAAGTGAACCCGCTTATATTGCAGCTATGCAGGCAGACC
The DNA here is from genome assembly GCF_002899895.1 of Chryseobacterium oncorhynchi. Classification (GTDB taxonomy): domain Bacteria; phylum Bacteroidota; class Bacteroidia; order Flavobacteriales; family Weeksellaceae; genus Chryseobacterium; species Chryseobacterium oncorhynchi. Next base: position 618,875 of record NZ_PPEI02000003.1, on the reverse strand, counting down.
AAAACCTTTGGAACTATGCCTACGACAGAAGAATTCTTCTCTTGAATCCAAGTAACCTGATCACTTCCCTAAAACTGATCGCGGATCTTTGGAAGCGTGAATATCAAAACAAAAATGCTTTGGAAATTGCAGAGCGCGGCGCTAAACTGTATGATAAATTTGTGGGATTTGTGGATAACCTTGAAAAAGTGGGAAGAAATATTGATCTCGCTAAAAATGTTTACAATGATGCCTACAAACAGCTTTACACTGGAAATGACAATCTTGTCATTCAGACTCAAAAACTGAAATCATTGGGAATTAAAAACAAAAAAGACTTGCCTCAAAGCCTTATCGACAATACTAATTTAATAGAATAAATAATAAGATTCTGCTGAAATCCAGTGTAAAGGAAATTAAAATTTGATAAAATAACTGATATGTTTTCCCTTGTACCTTATTCATATCCTAAATCAAAATCGGTAAAAGAGATACTGATTTCCTCCATGGCAGCAGGAATTATGGTTTATCTTTTCCTGATTATTTTTCAGCCTTTTGGTACAGAGAACTATCATCATCCTTATAAATACTTTATTCTTTTTCCGTACACTCTTATTTTTGGAGCAGCCTTTTTTATTTCAAGCCTCTTTGTTTTCCGATTCAAAGATTGGAATATCGGCTCTGAACTCTTGAAAATATTTGTCATCTTATTGCTTGGGTCCATCTTTTCCTACCTTTACAATACATTATTTATAAGTCATGTAGAACTTAGCCTTGAAAATTATGGCTATATGTTTCTCTACTCTTTAGCAGTAGGCATTCCCATTTCCACTATCTATATATTGTCAAGATATATTTATTTAAAAAATATTCATGAAAATATTGCACGAGATATTGTTCCTCAACCCATAGGAAACATTGAAAATTTCAAAGAAAAAATTCTGACAATTACCAGTAATAATATTGAGTTGGCAATTGCTGAAGAAGATTTCCTGTGTGCTCAATCCATGGAGAACTACTGCACTTTATATTTTATAGAAAATAATACAATAAAAAAACTTTTGCTCCGAATAAGCATATCCAATCTTTTATCACAAGTGGAAACAGATTCCATTAAAAAATGTCACCGCTCTTATATTGTTAATCTTGAAAAAGTAAAAAACCTTAAAGGAAATGCTCAGGGCTATAAATTAATTCTTTCGGAAATCGACTTTGAGATTCCAGTTTCAAGAAGCTTTATCTCAGATATTATTCCTCAATTACAACAATCTAAAAGTTAAAGACTTGTTGTTCGTCACTATTCCTTGACACTCATCACATTCATTTGATTCGCTTTATGGAAAGCAACATTTTTGCTCAAAAATAACTGACATGAGTAAAAACATTCGCTTCTTTTTAATCTTTATTTTGGGATTCACCATCTATTATTTCTTTGATTTATTTTGTTTTAAAAGCATACAGCAATTCTCAAAGAACCTTTTTCACAGCAAGGCTGCTGCCCATATTATTGCTTATGCAGTGACCTTAATTCCATTGGTAATAACATTAAAGGTTTTGTTTCCTAAAATGAATATTCTTAACTTATTTTCTTTGGATAAATCCATCATTAAAGGCTTTGCATTGGCTTTTTTAGGGACATTACCCATGCTGATTGGATATTGCATACATTTTAAAATAAACAGTACAATAAACACTGAATCTTTGTTCATCAATACTATTTCCTCTGCATTTTTTGAAGAAATAATTTTCAGAGCATTTCTCATTGGAACATTATTCCGATTCACAAAACTCGGATTTTTATCATCTGTATTACTGGGATCATTACTATTTGCGCAGGTTCATTTATACCAAAGTCAAAATACCATAGAACTTATCGAGATATTTGCCATTACATTTCTGGGATCAGTATTTTTCGCATGGGTATATTTTGAACAAGACTTTAATCTATGGTGTGCCATATTTCTACATTCTCTCATGAACTTCTATTGGGAGATCTTTAATGTTTCAGAAAATGTTTCCGGAAACCTTTATGGAAATCTCTATAAATTCCTATCCATATTTCTAATCATAGGCATCATTATCTATCATAAAAGGAAAAATAAAATCCCTTTTCAAATCACATGGAGAACTCTTTTTATAAAAAGCACAGAACTTCAATCATAAATTTTGCATAATTTTGCGAAATGTTGATAGAAAGTTTTCAAAACGAAAAAATAAAAAATGTCACTAAGCTTCTTACTGACAACAGGTTCCGTAAAAAATCAAAGGTTTTTGTCGTAGAAGGACAGCAAGAGAATGAAAGAGCTGTACAATATAACTTTGAACCGTTGGAATTCTTTATCTGTGAAAATATCTTCAAGGGAGCCATTCCTGATGGAAAAATTCATTACGTAAGCGACAAAGTTTATGAAAAAATAGCATACAGAGGAAGCTCTGAGGGAATTATCGGAATATATCAAGCCAAAGAAACTCCTCTTTCATCATACATTCCCAAGGATAATTCAACAGTTATTATTGTTGAAGGCGTTGAAAAACCAGGTAATCTTGGTGCTATTTTAAGAAGCTGTGAGGCTTTTGGTATTGATGCACTGATTGTTGCAGATGGCAAAACCGATTTCTACAACCCCAATGTGATCAGATCCAGTGTGGGCTGTCTTTTTGGAATGGAGGTTTATCAGGCGGAAAATAATGAGACATTAGAATTTCTGCAAAAAAACAATTTCAATATTTACACAACATTGATGGACGAAAGTGCTGAAGATCTTTATAAAAGAGATTTTACACTACGTTCTGCTGTATTATTTGGTACTGAACATTCCGGGTTAAGTGATTTCTGGATTGGGAAAGGTAAAAATACGTTGATTCCTATGGCAGGAAGTATTGACTCTCTAAATCTGAGTAATGCTGTGGCTATTACTTGCTATGAATCCTTAAGACAGAAGAAAGGATAGAGAATACAGATCCATTAAGATGATATCTGACTTTAAAAGTATTTAGGTGTCATCTTTTTGTTTATGATATTAAAGCATAAAAAAACCGTCTCACTGAGTGAAACGGTTCTTTTATTTTTAAGCTAGGCTAAAATTATTTCTTAGCAGCGTCTTTTGCAGCATCTTTAGCAGCGTCAGCAGCTCCTTTAGCAGCATCAGCAGCTCCTTTAGCAGCGTCAGCAGCTCCTTTAGCAGCATCTTTAGCAACTTCAGTTCCAGCAGCAGTAGTAGCAGCAGCAGCATCTTTAGTAGCTTCTACAGCAGTAGTTGCAGCAGAATCAACAACTTTAGCAGCAGAATCAGAAACTACAGCAGCAGAATCAGCTACGTTAGCAGCAGCAGAATCAGTTGTACCTTCAGTAGCAGTAGCGTCAGTTTTTTTACAAGCAACTAGAGAGATTGCAGCGATAGCAGCTACGAATAATGACTTTTTCATAATAAATTAAATTTAATTTTGTTAATATTGTTTTATAAAATTTTCTTCTGTTCTGTTATTTGAACAAGACAAAGGTAGAGCAGTTAGAAAATTTGTTTATGAAAAATAATTGTAATACCTTTGTAAAATAGTTTTACAAAAAAACATAGATGATAATCAACAATTTAATTATTTAAAAAAAAATTGACAGATTTAGATTTATTACACTTTGAACAACTAAAAAAGGACGTTCAGGGTCAATATTTAAAAGAATATACCCCTTCACAGGATGACATATCTAAGTGGAAGGGTATAGATATCATATATTTCCAGGAAGACCTACGCAAAAAGGCAAAAGGTAACATCAGTGAAAAGTCATTTTACACCTATTTCAAAAACTCACCAGTCACAAAATTACCAAGGATAGATATGCTCAATTTACTGAGTATTTATGCGGGTTATGACTCTTGGTATGAATTCAAGAAACAACATCTTTTTGCTGGAGAATTATTACTGGAAAATGAAAATCTAGATGAAGATGAAACTGATGAATTGGAAAAAACAGTGGCTTTAGCTCCTGAACTCCCAAAAAATGAGTTTCAACCTAAAAAAACAGAATTTCAAACCCCCGAAAACGTCGATTTACAAAAATCAACAACTGAAAATCAACAAGTTAATACAAACGTTACAAAAAATAACGAAACTGAAATTTCAACGATTTCTCCCAAGAAAAATTTCTTCAAAAAGAATGCTTGGGCACTTATTACTTCCGTTTTAATTACCATAACTGGTTTGCTTGGATTTAAAGATGTACTTTTTTCAAAAAGTTATACCTATTGCTTTATTGATAAGGACAGAGGAGTTTCTGTAATCAATACATTAGAAATAATGGTTGTTAAGGAAAATGAATCCCCATTGATGTATAAAATAAAGCCGGGTGACTGTTTTTCTTATTCAACTAAGGATAAAATTCTAAAAATGCGTATCAGCGCTCCTTTCTATGAACCTTTGGAAGTTAATAGAAATCTGGAAAATGCTCCTGAAGAAGAAAAGATAGAACTGAAACCGGATGATTACAAGATGGCTGTCTATTATTTCTCTATAAAAGACATTAAAGGTGGAAACCCTGAAGAGCAGGTAGCCCTTATTAAACAGAAAAGAAATCAGCTGGAAAACCTGATTAGCAGTAACGCCATTATATATCAGGTATACGATAATAACACTTATGGAATTGAAAGACTTGACAAACAAAAGTACATCACCCTTGTAACCACGCCTACTACTTCATTGAAAAACCTGAATGTAATAGAAATGAAAAAGGATAACAATGGTAAGATTGTATCCATTAAATTTAAAATTACCACCACAGATGAAAAGAATAAATAACTTTTTAATTTTCGCGGTACTTCTGACTTTATTTGTTGCCTGTAATAATAAAAAAACAGAGGTAAGCGACCTGGACAAGCTAAGAAACAGCAATAATGCAAAAAGCTATCCTGCTGTACAAATGGACAGCATGCAGGCCATTAACTCCATCACTCAACAAAAAGTTCAGGAACTTCTTGATCTTTCTACCTTATATTTATCCGGAAACAGAAATACGGAAATAGATACTGTTATTTATTCACAAATGGAAAGCTACTTTCATAAACCTGATTCATTAACCTTTAAAAGGTTATTTTCAGAATTAGACAGTATGAAAGTGAAATCTGTGAAAGTCAATAATTTGAATGTCTACAAGGAATTCTATAAGAAAGACACTCTTGATTACGCAAGGTTCAATGTAGAATATTTTGATGGTAAGAATAAGTCGTTAGGAAATTTTGAGAAAAATGCTCAGTATATATTATTATCAACATCTAAGCTAAAAAAAGAATTTAAGTTTTACTTTTTAGATTTTTATTCCAAACCGATTAAGAAAGACAGCACTTCTGTGGGAGTAACCAAATAGTCTAGAGGAATATCATTTTCCCAGACATCATCGACATATTCATCGGGGTCAAAATAATTGACTCCGATTTTTTTTGTTTCGGAGGATATCCCCTGAAAAAGGCCATCGTAGAATCCTTTTCCATATCCTACTCTATTTCCTTTTTTATCACAATATAAAAGAGGGGTAATCACATAATGATAATCATTTTCATGAGAATCCTCATTGGAAACAGGTTCTGAAATCCCCCAACTATTCGTTTCAAATAATGTATCTTCAAAAATTTCTATATTGATAAGCTTATCTCCTACAATTTTAGGTACAAATACACGGATATTATGTGATAAAAAATACTGAATGAAGATTTGGGTATCAATTTCCTTTCGGGATAAAATCGGGATAAAAACATGTACTTTCTCTGACTCTTTTGGATTGAAATAATGAATGAAGTTTTCAAAATTTTTTTCAGATAACAAGAAAGCCTCATCAGGAGACAAGGCTTTTCTTTTTTGTATATATTTTTTTCTAAGTTCTGCTTTTAGCATAATCTTATGCATTTTCAGCTTGCGCAATTTTATATAATTTGTCAGACAAACGAACTCTGAACGGAAGTTCAAAAGTAATCTGATCTCCTACGTTTGCTATTTCACAAGGGCCTCCGTTTGCATAAATCTGAGTAATTGTAATCTCCTGCTCTCCTGTAGTAGGTCCTGAAATCAAGACTTTATCACCTATAGAAAGTTCTTTGTTTTCAATTAAGAACTGTGCAATTTTTGATTTTGAATAATAATGTTCTGCCTTTCCAATTAATGTTTTTTTAACTTTTATTTTCTGGCGAATATCCTTAGTTTCAGCTTTTGTAGCCTTTCCTAAAGGTTGAGTTGATAAATCTCCTGAATTTTTAAATTTCAGAGCATCAGACTTTCCTTTTCTGAATACTTTATTCCCAACCTGCAATCCTTTTCTTAATTGAACCTGCTCTTCTAATGATAAGTGTATTGTCTCCAAACATTCAGTAGAACAAGTGTTTTCCATCGCGGCTTTGCATTCATCACATTGAATAAACAATAAATGACAAGCATCATTAGCGCAATTGGTATGGTTATCACAAGGCTTTCCACATTGATGACATTGGGAAATAATATCGTCTGTAATTCTTTCTCCTAAACGGTGATCAAATACGAAATTTTTACCGATAAATTTACTTTCGATCCCTTCTTCTTTAATTTGACGGGTATATTCAATGATTCCACCTTCTAACTGGAAAACGTTCTTAAAACCTTGGTGTTTAAAGTAAGCACTGGCCTTTTCACAACGAATTCCACCGGTACAATACATTAACAGGTTTTTATCTTCTTTAAAATCTTGCAGTTGATCATTAATAATGGGTAAACTTTCTCTAAAATTTTCCACATCAGGAGTTATAGCGCCCTCAAAGTGCCCTACTTCACTTTCGTAGTGATTTCTAAAATCAACTACAATGGTGTTGGGATCGTCAAGCATATTATTAAACTCCTGAGCTTTTAAGTGAATTCCTTTATTGGTAACATCAAAAGTTTCGTCATTCAAACCATCAGCAACAATTTTATTTCTAACTTTTATGGTTAACTTTAAAAAAGAATGGTTGTCTTGATCTACTGCTACATTTAAACGAATTCCTTTCATGAAGTCATAAACTTCCAGCGTATCGCGAAAAGCCTCAAATTGATCTGCAGGAACACTCATCTGAGCATTTATTCCTTCATGTGCAACATAAATACGACCCAGGGCATCAAGGGCATTCCAGGCTATAAATAATTCGTCGCGAAATTTTTTGGGATCTTCAATTTTGGCATACGCATAGAAAGACAAAGTAAGGCGGTCCTTACCAGCTTCATCAATAAGTTGAGCTCTTTCTTCTGCGCTTAAGGTGTTATACAGTTGCATGCTATAAACGGTTTAAGTGAGAAAAATATTTTTGCAAAGATAGTAATTTTTCAATTAATTACATTTCTCAGGCAGAATCACAATCCAAAAAGCTCGATTAACAATGCTTTGCTCAATGAGTAATAATTGATTACGAAAACACCACAATGGCATTGATTTTTCTATACTATACTCTTTTACATTGCACTATTATGTCATATGACAGCGTACCATTTTCTTTAATAATTTTTTAATTTTTGTTAACTATCGCGTTAACAATTATGACATAATGCATAAAATGACATAATACCCGTTAAATTTTAGTTAAAATTGAAACATAGCATACTAATTGCTTACTTATTTAACATTAAATTTGTTTACTCAAAATCAGAATTAATTAATAAACAAGAAAGATATACAATGAAGAATACTTTAAAAAAACTATTACCATTTGCAGTAGTCGGAGTAATTTCTGGAGCTACTACCGTTGGAGCCATACAATATTTCGGACATACCTCCAACAACGGAGATCAATCTTTTTTCACAACATCCGCCCCTACGGCAACTTTTGCCGGAATGAATACCGGAGCGGTAGGTGATGACTTTGTAAAAGCAGCAAAGACAACCGTTCCTGCTGTAGTTACGATTAAAAATTATCAAAGCAGAACAGCAAACAGAGCATCTGAGCAGGATCTCTTCGATTATTTCTTCGGAGACCCGTTTGGGGGAAGAGGCCAACAAAGGCAAAAACAACAGCAGGCTCCGGACAACATGCCTTCAGGGATGGGTTCCGGTGTTATCATCTCTCCTGATGGTTATATCATCTCGAATAACCACGTTGTAGCAGGTGCTAATAAACTTGAAGTTGTCCTGAGCAACAAAAAATCATATATAGCAACCTTAGTTGGTACTGACCCTAATACTGATATTTCTTTATTAAAGATTGAGGAAAAAGGGCTGCCTTACCTAAACTTTGCGAACTCAGACAATATCGACGTAGGACAATGGGTACTAGCAGTAGGAAACCCATTGGGGTTAAACTCTACAGTAACGGCAGGGATTGTTTCTGCTAAAGGAAGAGGTATTGGAATCTTAGGAAGCCAAGGGAAAGCAGCTAATCCAATTGAAAGCTTCATCCAAACAGATGCCGCAATCAACCCGGGTAACTCTGGTGGTGCATTGGTAAATACTAATGGTGAACTAATCGGAATCAACTCAGCCATCCAATCTACTACAGGATATTATCAAGGATACGGATTTGCCGTTCCAGCTAACTTAGCAAGAAAAATCGTTGAGGATATCAAGAAGTTTGGTATTGTACAAAGAGGATTCCTTGGAGTTCAATCTCTAGATCTTTCCAATGATCAGCTAGTAGCAGCATACAATAAACAATACAAGACTAATCTTAAGTCTGGTTCAGGAGTATATGTTACCGGATTTGGAGATAATAGTGGTGCAGAAGATGCAGGCCTTAAAAAAGGTGATATCATTACTAAAATAGACAGCTATGATATTACAGATTTTGCTGACTTGTCAATGTCTATCGGAAGCAAGCGTCCTGGTGACAAGGTACAGGTAACTTATTCCAGAAATGGTAAAGAATCTACAACAAGTGTAACTCTTAGAGACCAGAAAGGAGGTACTTCTACCAGAACAAAGGCAGATCTTAGCATTACGGAAAAAATTGGAGCAGAGTTTGATCCTCTTACCGAAAGATTCAAAACAGAATACGGACTGAACAGCGGTGTAGTTGCCAAGAATGTATCAGAAGGTAGTGAAATGGCAAAAATCGGAATTGTAGACAACTATATCATCATTGAGGTGAATGGTAAGCCTGTGAATTCACAGAAAGATGTAGAAAAGATTCTGGATAAATACCAAGGAAATGTACAAGTGAAATTTGTAGATGACTACGGAAGAATTTATACTAAAGGATTTAAAATGCCTTAATCAAAACTAAACAATAGTTATTTTCATATCAACAAAAAACGCTGCAAATATTTGCAGCGTTTTTTATTATTTTTATTTGGGTTTATTCATTTTTTCAGCGATTCTTTTCTTCTTATTTCGTTCATAAATAACTTCTACAATCTTACCACCAATCCAGGAAAACGGGAAAAAGGTAAGGAAAATAGAAATCTTATAGAATGTAGGATGATAAGGAAATATAATCACATCCAACATCGCAATGAAAAGCATAATAAAACCGATCAGAATTGCGTAGGCTACTTTGGCATATTTAACGATAATTGCCGTTGCTACACCTCCAATTGTAGTTCCTAATCCAGAAATAAACAAAAGGAAGCCAAAAAAGGCTTTATCATCTTTCATACTGAAAAGAAACCTTTGCCAATGCTCAAATGGAGCAAAGGCCTCAAAAGTAACCCATTGCGGAAAAACCCTTATACCAAGAGTAATAATAAGCCCTGCAATACCAAGACCTACCAACACCGCAATTGTATTTCTTATAAAATTCATTAATCTTGATGTGCAATCATAGAAATTTCGATATCCACATTTTTAGGCAAACAAGAAACCTGTACTGTTTCACGAGCAGGGTAGCTTTCAGCATCTAAATAAGAAGCATAAATATCATTCATTACAGCAAAATCATCCATACTTTTAAGGAAAATTGTTGCCTTTACAACATTTTTGAAAGTCATTCCAGCCTCAGTAAGAATTGCTTCAAGGTTTTTCATTACCTGATGCGTTTCTTTTTCAATTCCCTCTACCAATTTACCAGTTGCAGGATCTACAGGAATCTGTCCGGAGATGTATAACACTCCATTTGCCATATTAGCTTGTGAATAAGGCCCGATTGCTGCAGGTGCATTAACTGTGTTGATTATTTGTTTCATATGTGGATATTTATTTTTTTAATGGCCATATGGAATCGTCCTCTTCATTTTTTCCTTTCCAGCCGATTTCATTAGATTTTATTTTGCTTGCAAATATAAAATTTATATTCACAAATGCCAATCTGATATTAGAAAGGTGAATTTGGCTGTGTAAAGCTTCGGTCTTTATACTTCAATGCATCGCTTAAGATATTGGCTTTGATCCCAATAAAGAAGTCATACACTTTATATTGCCCGAATGGCACCCAGTTAAAATTAATGGTAAAGCTTCGCTGATCTCTTGAAAAACCAATCCTTGTATATGCCAATTCTTTGGTCACCAAGTCATAGTGAGTACTTCCATTGATGTTCCAATATGGGGTAAGCTTAATGCTTCCGTCAAGACCAATGGATGCAATTTTGCTACCAAATCGGCTAAGACCTTTTGAATAAGCATAATTTGCATTAACATTCAAGGTCCAAGCTTGATCGAAATGAGCATAATGATCATCATCAAAATAATAATTTTCATTTCGAACCTCTCCTTTCATGGAATACTTTTTAGCATAATCTTTCTTTTCTCCAAAAAGTTCGCTGCTTAAAGGATAAGATAACTGAACATTGAATCCCTGTACTCCGAAATGTCCAAATTGTTCAGTTCTGATTCCTGTATCCTGTCCTGGTAAAAACTCAATTTTATAAGGTTCAAGGGAAAGACTTGTATTTACTGTAAGTTTGTTATTAAAGAAAGAAGACTGCCCATTGATGGTGAAAATAGACCATGGGTGAGTTTTTGCAGCAAAGTTATAGCTTCCTGTAAGGTTTAGGGATTCAAAGATCTTGATCTTCTTCACACCAGTTGAGTCACTCTTAGACTTTACTTTCATTTCTATATTATTCCCGATACTAAAGCCTAAAGCTCCTACCATACCACTTGACGGGCTTCCTATGATCCCTTTTTCAAAAATGGAATATGGAGTAATAGCACCTGTTGCATTATAATAATTTCTATAATATCCGAAGTTAGGACTTGAAAAATCCGGAGCATACGTAAATCCTATACTTGGAATCATCATATGTCTTATTGCCTCTACAGCTGATCCTTTTTTGAACTTCATCATCCCGTAAAGCGTTGTCTGAAGACTGGCTGTTGTAGAGAAAGTAGAATATCCTGTGAAATTTTTATTGATCTCATCCACTGTAACATTCTTTATAGGATCATAATATCTGTTAAGTGTTTTTGTCGTTAAACCATTGTCAATATTGGCACTTAAACTGAAAGTAAAATACTTCGCCAATGTAGTATTGGTAGCCAACGCAATATTGTTCTTAAGACCCGTCTGCATTTTATCCCACATTTCCTTTTTAAACAATTCATTTTCCTGAGTGCTTACAAAGTTGGTAAGGTTAAAACCAGTATTTACCGTAATATTTTCAAGAAGTCCCTGTCTCACTCCTGTTTTTGATTTAAACAGATAAAACTGATTAACCGCTACGTTCATTTGTGGTAAACGAAGATCGGAAGAACCTGTTGCAAAATTCTGAGAATAAGATGCAGTTCCTGTAATAGTTACCGGAAGCTTCAGAAATCTCTTGGTAAGAGTTACCGTAGAGTTTTGCTGAGTATTCAGGACATTTTGGTTGAAAATATTACTGTTGTTAAGTGTGTTGTTATAAAACTTCGTACTTACGATATCCACCTGCGCACTAAACGTAAGGAAAGGGTTCGCTTTAACATCCTGTGCGTGACTCCAGTTGATTCTATAGGTACTGTTTTTATTATAATCATCCAGTCCCTTGATTCCTCTTACCATTGTTCCAACATCCGCATTAAAGGTTCCTGAATAACGGTATTTCTTCTGGTAGTTCACCTGAGGACGAAGGTTCCAGCTTCCTTTGGTATAAATATCAGCAAGGACTTTTAGGTCAAAATGTTCTCCAATCGGTTGGTAATACCCTATTCCATTCAGGAAGAAACCTACATCTTCTCTTTCCCCGAAACTTGGGATCAGAATACCGGCTGCTCTTTTATCAGAAAATGGCAAGATAGCAAACGGCAGATATAGAGGTGTAGGAACCTGTTCTATAAACATTTGAATAGGTCCGGTAACGATCTGAGATTTATTTTTTGTTTTGATAAGCTTGATATTGTAAGCCCTCATAAAATAATCCGCAGCCGTATCTTTTTTCTTAAGAAAATATTCATCTGTGGTATAATCTGCTTTTCGCATTGCAAACACAGAGTCATTATATTTTTTTGTTTTTTGGGCTATAATCACCCCTTCGCTTTCTTCCGTTCTGGCATTGAAAGCAATAGCCTGTTTAGTTTTTGTATTATAACTAAACTCGTTGGTTTCGTATTTTTTCCCTGCCTGTGTAGTGATTACAGGTTCTATTATTTTTCCTAAAGAGTCTTGTTTCCCCCTGGCATAGATCAGATTTTTATTATCATCAATGGAAATATAATCTGCATCAATCTGCATATCCTGGTATTTTACCTGGGCATTCTTGTTAAGGAATGTCATCTTCTTGGGGATATCTCTTCGTTGATCATCTGCTTTTGTATGAAGTATATCATCTAAAGCTTCTTTTTTTACAACTATGGTATCCTTTTTGGAAATAGTATCATTAACCGCATTTTTAGGCAATTTCTCAGACGTTTTTTGTGCTAAAAAATTGTTAAAAATTAGGATAATTAAAATTTGTAATATATTTTTGAGGACGGTTTTGGCCAATTTTATTATATATAATTAAGGCCCAAAATTAATATAATTTTTATAACTGTAAGATGCACAAACAAAATTTTAAAATAATTTTATCATTTCTCCTCATCTTAATGAGTAACTTTTTTTTCTCTCAAAAGAAATTTACAATCGTTTTGGATGCAGGACACGGAGGAAGTGATCATGGGGCTAACAGGTCCTATTCGGACATTGGAAGAGTCGCAGAAAAAGACATTACGCTTGCCATTACCCTAAAGGTTGGGGCAATGCTTGAAAAAAACAGAGATTTCAAGGTTATCTATACCCGTAAGATAGATGAATACCCTTCTCTCTCTGACAGAACCAACCTTGCCAACAGGAGTAAGGCTGATTTATTTGTTTCTATTCACTGTAACTCTTCAGCAAGACCTACAGCTTATGGAACAGAAACTTATGTACAGGGGCCTAACCAAAACAATGAAAACCTTGAGGTTGCAAAGAGAGAAAATGACGTGATCTTTCTGGATGAAAAGGATAAGCAGACTTTCGGATCCTACAATCCGGAATCTCCGGAGTCTCTCATTGCGTTAAAACTTCAACAAAGCAAGTATCTTGAGTCCAGTCTTCTTTTGGGAGGATTGGTAGAAGATAATTTTGTGAATAAAGACAAGAGATCTTCAAGAGGGGTATTTCAGAAAAACCTTCACGTTCTGCGTATGAATGCCATGCCTTCTGTATTGATAGAAACAGGTTTTATCAATCATCCGGAGGAAAGCCACTACATTGCCTCAGAAAAAGGGCAGAATGAAATATCAGAAAGTATCTATAATGCTATCATTGATTATAAAAAAGCGGTTGACAGAAAATCCGGAGGATCTTTTACCACCAGAAAGCAAGAACCTGAAAAACCGGCTGAAACTCCGCTGAAAAATGATTTCAGAATATTATTGATGAGTTCTCCTACGAAATATAATGAGAATGATCCGGCGTTGAAAGGATTAAGCTATATCCTGACTCTTAAAGAAAACGGACAGTACAAATATTACTACGCAGTAACCAATATGGCTTCTGTAAAAGACATCAATCTGAAAAGCGCTAAAGACGCAGGATTTAGAAATGCCTTTGCGGTAGGGTTTATGCCAAACCAGAGAATAAACATGGGTTATTATACCCTTGAAGTGTACACCGGTGAAAAATTAAACGGGAATTCATACATCCTTCAAAACCTGAAAGATGTGGAAAGAGAAAAAGACAGTGGTGTTTTTTATTACACCTATGGAAAAGTATATACGTTGGAAGATGCTGTAAAGCTTCAGAAAGAGGTTGAAGCTAAAGGTATCAAAAACACGGTGATACAAAAAGTTTATAAATAATTTAAAAAAATAATTTTGAGGTTTAAAAGTTAATTGTTATTTTTGCAACCTCAAAATTTGGCCTATTCGTCTAGTGGTAAGGACTCAAGATTTTCATTCTTGCAACAGGGGTTCGATTCCCCTATAGGCTACCAAATTTGATATCATGCCGGATTTAAAAATACAAGAAGCAAAATTGCTTTTTAAAAAAGTCCACTCTAACCCAAAAAGTTACGATTTACAAATCAATGAAGAAGGGATTACAGGCAGGGATGATAAAATAAGTTTCAGACTTTATAGGACTGGAGAAAGGGTTGCTTTTGAAGTAACAATAGACGAGCTTACTTTCACCAATACAACTGGGGAATGGAACAATGCACTGATCATGCTTGGAAATACGATCAAAAAAATAGAAAAAGAACAGGAAAATTTAAAAATAGAACAAGCAATAGATAAGCTTAGAAAGTACCTTTCAGAAGAAAATTAAAAATTTTCAAAATAAATTTGGTAGTTAAAGAAAAAGTTTATAGTTTTGCACTCACATTTAAACGATATGGCAAATCATAAATCAGCTCTAAAAAGAATTAGACAAAACGAAAATAGAAGACTTCGTAACAGATATTATCACAAGACTGCTAGAACAGCGTTGAAAACCTTAAGAAATGAGGAAAACAAAGCTGCAGCTACAGAACAACTGCCAAAGGTTATCGCTTTATTGGATAAATTAGCTAAGAAAAATATTATCCACAAAAACAAAGCAGCTAACTTGAAAAGCAAATTAACAAAGCACGTTAATAAATTAGCGTAAAAATATAGCTGGCCCGTTCGTCTATCGGTTAGGACCTCAGATTTTCATTCTGGTAAGAGGGGTTCGATTCCCCTACGGGCTACTTAAATCTTAAAAAACCACTGTATAACATCAGTGGTTTTTTAAAGAAAAAGTAGAAAAGCTATTATTTACAACAAAATCTAACCGGCCCGTTCGTCTATCGGTTAGGACCTCAGATTTTCATTCTGGTAAGAGGGGTTCGATTCCCCTACGGGCTACAAGATTAAGAGTTGATACTTATAAAAACAAAAAACTAACACATTACTTAGGTAATGGAAGATAGAGGGCCCGTTCGTCTATCGGTTAGGACCTCAGATTTTCATTCTGGTAAGAGGGGTTCGATTCCCCTACGGGCTACTAAACAGGACAAATGAAATTTACTTTCGTTTGTCCTGTTCTTTTTTTGGAGTAATCCGTTGGTTATCTGAAAGATATAGTTTGCGATTACATTCATTCGAGCGGTTCGATAAGTTTTTCCGTCAAACTCCAATTTTTCGGGGAATATCGAACCAATTATATCCCGTCTTGTTCTGATTTCGCCCTCGCTGTACATTTTAGGAATGCTTTCTATGTATTTCAAAGCCCTGTCCAAAGACTTTTCTACGTTGATTTTCTTGGTATCAGAACCGTCCTTGCTCAACTGTTCTTCCAAACTCTCAATCCGTTTCCTACACTCATCTTTGATTTCGAGATATTCCTCGTCATCAATAATTTCAGACAGCAGTTTGTTGCGTGCTACTGATAACCTTGCATTCAGTTTATCTATTTCCTGTGCAATCTGTTTCTTTTCGTCAAACGGATTTTTTGCGAATTTCTTGTAGTTGTCCAACAGAAGTCTTTTTACTATTTGAGAAGTACCGTTCAACGCAAACTGTCGCATACTCTTTTCAAAAATATCGTTGGCTAATTCGGCTTTTTGACGAAAGCCACAAGAGGAAACACAATGATAGTAGTAATAACGGCTTGTTCTTCCTTTGGAAGCACTTCCCGTTAGGTTGCGACCGCATTCGGGACATACCAAGAAACCACGTAGGGGCAAGTTCTCGTCTGAAAGTATTT
Organism: Chryseobacterium oncorhynchi; assembly: GCF_002899895.1. Classification (GTDB taxonomy): domain Bacteria; phylum Bacteroidota; class Bacteroidia; order Flavobacteriales; family Weeksellaceae; genus Chryseobacterium; species Chryseobacterium oncorhynchi. The sequence goes on along the minus strand of NZ_PPEI02000003.1, from coordinate 602,877 downwards.
TGGTATTGGGACGTTCTACCCTTTTGTTTCCGTCCAATATCAGTTGTACCCTATCAAAGAGGTCTTTGGATATAAGTGGTTCGTGCTGACCCTGCACCAAATGTGCTTCTTCGTCCTTGAATTTGGCAATGAATATCTTACCGTAGTACAGCGGATTGCGTACGGCAACGTGAAATGCACTTCGGCTTATAGTTGTCTTGTGCAACTTATTCATTTTTTGCCGTACTTGGTCACAGGCAAACACGCCTTTGGCTATTTCGTTGAAAGCCCACAGCATAGCTGTTGCTTCAGGTTCTTTCGGAGCAATGTATTTTCGTCCGTCCTCTTTGCTTCTATTGATATATCCAAAAGGTGCTCTACCCATCAAACGCCCCTCTTTCCTTGCCCTACGCATACCGTAGAACGTATTCAATGCTCTGCGGTCATTCTCTACTTCGGGAGCAGAAAGATATATGGCAAGCATCATCTTGTTTTCGGGAATGGAGAGGTCTAACGGCTGTTCTACCGCCTGTGGCTCTATACCAAGTTTGTTGAGTGTGCTAATCATTTGATAAGCATCGCCAGCATTACGGCTGAACCTGTCCCATTTGGTAAACAGGATAAGGTCAGTTTTTGAACTTCTCTTTTTAAGGCTGTTCAATAATCTTGTCCATTCGGGACGGTTAAAGGTCTTGGCGGAATGGTCTTCATAAATAACCTGCCCAACAGCAATCTTATTGGTTGCACAGTATCTTTTCAGGCGTTCCTCTTGGTCACGCTGTGAATATCCCTTGTCCGCTTGTTCATCGGTGGAAACACGTATGTATAAATCGGCTCTTTTCATAGCTAATCATTTTTAAGTGGGTATTGACTTTGTGTGGGATTAGCTAAATTACAAAATAAATCATTCGGTGTCAAAGCATTCACGGATAATTATCATTGTGAGGTTGTACAAAAACTCCATAATCAGTTCGGCTGTTTCCTGTTCCACGTCAATACCGACCTCACGGAGAAGCTCCATTGCTTCCTCGATAGGTATTTTTTCTATTTCTTTTCTCTCCTGCATCGCCTAACTCGTTTTGTACTGACTAAATTAATCAGGTAAACAAGTCGGGCTTCCAATGTTGCAGTGAGAGGTAGCATTTGGCGTTCAGTTGCCAAATATTATTATGAAAGAAGTTAAAATCATATTCAAAAAAGAATAAAAAGGTAGCAAAGATAAGGCGGACAGCCACCGCACCGCCCACCAAAAGACTACGGCATAATGGCTTCGCCACCCTTCGGGACTTATTCCGTTTCCTTTTGGTTTTTCCGCTTGTCCGCCTTGTTAAAATGGCTTTCTTTTTTTTCTGTTTTTTTCTTTTGGAAAATAATTTTAAGGGGGAGCAACGCATCGTCAAGATAACCCCCAACCCAAATAAAAGTGGCAGTCAGTGGCACTATTTGGCGTTCATTGTCGTGACTGTAAACAGCTGTTTTTCAAACAGTCTTGCCGAACTTTGCAAATGGAAGCGGTTGGTTTTTTCGGCTAACTCCAATCCGTTCCGCAGAACGGATTTTCTGAACCCCTGTTCAGAGCAAGTTATCTTTTGAGCTACTCGGAATAAATTCCGCATCTCAAAAGCACTTGCCCTTGCAGGTGGCTGAAAACCGCTCCGAAGTCGCAGTTTTGGTTTAACATTAAAATGATTTGATTATGGAAGAAGTGAACAGAAAACAGATTAAAAAGACAGGAAGAAAACCGAAGAACGACCCTGCGGTACATCGGTATTCCATCAGTCTGAACGCAGAGGAAAACGCCAAGTTCCTTGCCCTTTTCGACCAATCGGGAATGAACATAAAGGCACATTTCATTACGGCTTGTATCTTTCAAAAGACGGTAAAAACCGTAAAAATTGATATGAATGCGGTAGAATACCACGCAGGATTGACCAAGTTTTTCGGACAGTTCAGAGGAATAGCAACCAATTACAATCAGATTGTAAAGCTGTTGAACACACACTTTTCGGAGAAAAAGGCATTGGCATACCTCTACAAATTGGAAAAACAGACCGCAGCAATGAAAGAATTATTGCTCAAAGTTTTAATCCTTACCGCAGAATTTGAAAAGAAATACCTAAACAAAGAGTAAAGAAATGGTTGCAAAAATCGGAAAGGGAAGCAATATGTACGGAGCTATTTTGTACAATCAGCAGAAAGTGGAAACGGAAAACGGAGCGGTTCTGTTGCTGAATAAGATACCCGACACAATGGACGGTAGGTATTCCGTTGCGTACTTCAACAAGTGTTTTGAGCCGTATCTGTCTGCCAATATCCGAACGGAAAAGACGGTACGGCACATTTCATTGAACCCCGACCCGAAAGACACGGTAAGCGATGAACAGTTTACCGAAATGGCACAGGAATATATGGAGCGTATGGGTTACGGCAATCAGCCGTATATCGTATTCAAACATACGGACATTGACCGCACGCATATACACATCGTTTCGACCTGCGTGGGCATTGACGGCAGGAAAATCCCCGATGATTACGACCACCCTCGCTCAATGGCTATCTGTCGGGATTTGGAAACGAAATACAATCTGCACAAAGCTACCGAGCAGGAACAGAAACACGACAGCAGAAATTTCAAAAAGGTAGAACAGCAGAAAGGCGATATAAAAAGCCAAATAGCTTCGGTAGTGCGACACCTGCCGAAGTATTACCAATATACAAGCATTGGGACATACAACGCTTTGCTTTCGTTTTTGAATATTACGGCAGAGGAAATAAAAGGCGAACGCAACGGAGAGCCTGTACACGGATTGGTATATTTTGCTTTGAACGACAAGGGAGAAAAGGCAAGCACGCAGGAGTAAACGGATTACAACGGCACTTTGAACAATCCAAAGAGAAGATGAAAACCAACCCTGCGAAGTCTGTTCTCAAAAATTCGGTGGAACTTGCCATTCACACCACAAACAGCGAAAAGGAATTTAAAAAGCAACTTGCCGAACAGGACATTCACACCGTTGTCCGCAGAAACGACAGCGGACGGATTTATGGTATTACTTTTATTGACAATGGTAGCCGTACTGTTTGGAATGGCTCGCAGTTGGACAGAAACCTGTCGGCAAATCTGTTTAACGATTGGTGGAACAACGGAAACAAACCCGCATTGAAAGCACAGGACAGCCCTGTTTCCGATACGAACACGATAGACCACCAACCGACCAAAGACCTTTTCGAGTTTATCACGCAGGAACATTCGCACAGTTCTGATTTGGGATTGTTCAGCCTGTTGCCCCAAGCACAGGGCGAAGATTACGAGGAACAGGATTTTGCCAATAGAATGAAGAAAAAGAAGAAAACAAGACAAAAAAAATAATAGAGATTGTCCTTATTTTCAAAACAAGTTTTAAAATTACTTACCTTTGTTGTATGAAAAAATCAGATTAGCATATTTTTAGGAACATATAATCTCTGTCAAGGCAATAGATGTTGCCCTGACATTCTATTGAATTATTTAATAATAAATGCTAAAAAGATGAATTTTTTCGATAGCCCATTTAAGGGCAAAATAATTAGAGACCATATTACCAACCCCAATATCACGGCTGGGAAATATTCCTACTATTCCGGTTATTATCATGGACATTCTTTTGATGACTGCGCTCGCTATTTATTTCCAGATAGAGATGACGTTGATAAATTGGTCATAGGTTCATTCTGTTCCATAGGTAGCGGTGCAAGTTTTATAATGGCGGGCAATCAAGGGCATCGACATAATTGGATATCCAGTTTTCCCTTTTTTTATATGCCGGAGATTGAAGCATTCAATAAAGCAATTAACGGATTTGAAAACGCGGGCGATACAGTTGTCGGTAATGATGTTTGGATAGGGAGCGAGGCAATGATTATGCCGGGAGTGAAGATCGGTGACGGGGCGGTAATCGGTAGTAGGTCATTAGTCACCAAAGATGTTGCCCCTTACACTATTGTCGGCGGAAACCCTGCAAAACCGATTAAAAAAAGGTTTTCGGACGAAGAGATTCAGATCCTGTTAGATATCAAGTGGTGGGATTGGGATGAAGACATATTGACCGAAGCGATACCTTTAATTTGTTCAGGCAACATACAGTCTCTTTTCGATTTTTACAACCAAGTTGTAAAAATCGAAAAGAGAGATTTCCCGTATTGTTTTTGACTTATATGTAACAACTGCGAAAAGCCTTTCAGTTTTATTGCTGAAAGGCTTTTTTTAATGTAGAATTTGAAAAGGAGTATTTGAATAAAGAAATCATTACAAAAATCAAAAAGAGAGAAGTACGAGCAAAATTTTTAAGATTATCTACCTATTAGTAGATAGAAATTTATATCTTTGCTTTATGGAAACAAAAGAAATGACCACCACACGCCCCGCGTGGGCCTATACGTTGCCGGCAGCACTGCTGCTGATGGCTCCTTTCGACATCCTCGCTTCACTGGCGATGGATATTTATCTCCCTGTCGTTCCAGCGATGCCCGGCATCCTGAACACGACGCCCGCTATGATCCAACTCACGTTGAGCCTCTATATGGTGATGCTCGGCGTGGGCCAGGTGATTTTTGGTCCGCTCTCAGACAGAATCGGGCGACGGCCAATTCTACTTGCGGGCGCAACGGCTTTCGTCATTGCGTCTCTGGGAGCAGCTTGGTCTTCAACTGCACCGGCCTTTGTCGCTTTCCGTCTACTTCAAGCAGTGGGCGCGTCGGCCATGCTGGTGGCGACGTTCGCGACGGTTCGCGACGTTTATGCCAACCGTCCTGAGGGTGTCGTCATCTACGGCCTTTTCAGTTCGATGCTGGCGTTCGTGCCTGCGCTCGGCCCTATCGCCGGAGCATTGATCGGCGAGTTCTTGGGATGGCAGGCGATATTCATTACTTTGGCTATACTGGCGATGCTCGCACTCCTAAATGCGGGTTTCAGGTGGCACGAAACCCGCCCTCTGGATCAAGTCAAGACGCGCCGATCTGTCTTGCCGATCTTCGCGAGTCCGGCTTTTTGGGTTTACACTGTCGGCTTTAGCGCCGGTATGGGCACCTTCTTCGTCTTCTTCTCGACGGCTCCCCGTGTGCTCATAGGCCAAGCGGAATATTCCGAGATCGGATTCAGCTTTGCCTTCGCCACTGTCGGGCTTGTAATGATCGTGACAACCCGTTTCGCGAAGTCCTTTGTCGCCAGATGGGGCATCGCAGGATGCGTGGCGCGTGGGATGGCGTTGCTTGTTTGCGGAGCGGTCCTGTTGGGGATCGGCGAACTTTACGGCTCGCCGTCATTCCTCACCTTCATCCTACCGATGTGGGTTGTCGCGGTCGGTATTGTCTTCACGGTGTCCGTTACCGCGAACGGCGCTTTGGCAGAGTTCGACGACATCGCGGGATCAGCGGTCGCGTTCTACTTCTGCGTTCAAAGCCTGATAGTCAGCATTGTCGGGACATTGGCGGTGGCACTTTTAAACGGTGACACAGCGTGGCCCGTGATCTGTTACGCCACGGCGATGGCGGTACTGGTTTCGTTGGGGCTGGTGCTCCTTCGGCTCCGTGGGGCTGCCACCGAGAAGTCGCCAGTCGTCTAACCGACGACTGGTAGCAGGCCCGCTCCGATGCGGCGCACTAACCATCGAAACCTCGTGAATGTCGGTATCCTGTCTGGCAGGATACCGCTCATTTCCCTTGTTCAGTTCATCGCCGTCGCCGAGCATCTGAATTTTCGGCATGCGGCCAAGGCACTTGGTATCAGCCAGTCGAGCGTCAGCGCGCGTGTGAAAGCGCTGGAGGATAACCTTGGTGTCCTGCTATTTGAGCGCCATGCGCGGGGCGTTCGGCTAACAGACGCAGGCAGGCACTTCATGGAGCGTGTCACGGCGGGTGTCGATCAACTCGATCACGCAGTGAAGACCGCGGAGTGACGGGCACTGGCTGGCAATGTCTAGCAACGGCAGGCATTTCGGCTGAGGGTAAAAGAACTTTCCGCTAAGCGATAGACTGTATGTAAACACAGTATTGCAAGGACGCGGAACATGCCTCATGTGGCGGCCAGGACGGCCAGCCGGGATCGGGATACTGGTCGTTACCAGAGCCACCGACCCGAGCAAACCCTTCTCTATCAGATCGTTGACGAGTATTACCCGGCATTCGCTGCGCTTATGGCAGAGCAGGGAAAGGAATTGCCGGGCTATGTGCAACGGGAATTTGAAGAATTTCTCCAATGCGGGCGGCTGGAGCATGGCTTTCTACGGGTTCGCTGCGAGTCTTGCCACGCCGAGCACCTGGTCGCTTTCAGCTGTAAGCGTCGCGGTTTCTGCCCGAGCTGTGGGGCGCGGCGGATGGCCGAAAGTGCCGCCTTGCTGGTTGATGAAGTACTGCCTGAACAACCCATGCGTCAGTGGGTGTTGAGCTTCCCGTTTCAGCTGCGTTTCCTGTTTGCCAGCCGGCCCGAGATCATGGGGTGGGTGCTGGGCATCGTTTACCGCGTCATTGCCACGCACCTGGTCAAGAAAGCGGGCCATACCCACCAAGTGGCCAAGACGGGCGCGGTCACCCTGATCCAGCGTTTTGGATCGGCGCTCAATCTGAATGTTCACTTCCACATGCTGTTTCTCGACGGTGTGTATGTCGAGCAATCCCACGGCTCAGCGCGTTTCCGCTGGGTCAAGGCGCCGACCAGCCCAGAGCTCACCCAGCTGACGCACACCATCGCCCACCGGGTGGGTCGCTATCTGGAACGGCAAGGCCTGCTGGAACGGGATGTCGAAAACAGCTATCTGGCCTCGGATGCGGTGGATGACGACCCGATGACACCCCTGCTGGGGCACTCGATCACTTACCGTATCGCTGTCGGTTCACAGGCGGGGCGAAAGGTGTTCACTTTGCAAACTCTGCCGACCAGTGGTGATCCGTTCGGTGACGGGATTGGCAAGGTAGCCGGGTCCAGCCTGCACGCCGGCGTGGCGGCCAGGGCCGATGAACGCAAGAAGCTCGAACGGCTGTGCCGGTACATCAGCCGCCCGGCGGTATCCGAGAAGCGGCTGTCGTTAACACGAGGCGGCAACGTGCGCTACCAGCTCAAGACGCCGTACCGGGACGGCACCACGCACGTCATTTTCGAACCATTGGATTTCATTGCAAGGCTGGCCGCCCTGGTACCGAAGCCCAGAGTCAACCTAACCCGCTTCCACGGGGTGTTCGCACCCAACAGTCGGCACCGGGCGTTGGTCACGCCGGCAAAACGGGGCAGGGGCAACAAGGTCAGGGTGGCTGATGAACCGGCAACACCAGCACAACGGCGAGCGTCGATGACATGGGCGCAACGGCTCAAGCGTGTTTTCAATATCGACATCGAGACCTGCAGCGGCTGCGGCGGCGCCATGAAAGTCATCGCCTGCATTGAAGACCCTATAGTGATCAAGCAGATCCTTGATCACCTGAAGCACAAAGCCGAAACCAGCGGGACCAGGGCGTTACCCGAAAGCCGGGCGCCACCGGCTGAGCTGCTCCTGGGTCTGTTTGACTGACGAGCCTGAAGGCCAACGATACCAATCAAAATGCTGCGTTCACAGCGCCGCGGCAGGGATCCGCCGTGCTGGTTGTCGGAAAAGGAGCCGCTAGTGGGAAAGAGGAGGGTAAATTTTCAGCGTTGCTGGCTCCCCGTCAGCCGGATTGGGTTGCATCGCAGGGGTGTCGAAAGAGTCAACTGCGGTCCAAAGCTGTTGGACTTGGGTGAAAAGGGCGTTTATTCTTCCTATACGTGATAATAACAGGCGGTTCGGAAGCGCCTATTAACGAAAGTGCCGTTGGTGGTTTCAACGCGTCAAAAGCATTGTCAACCTTAAATGAAAATCCGCAAATGGCATCACGTCCTTTTGACATCAACAGAGACGGTTTTGTTATGGGCGAGGGAGCAGGTGCAATTATTTTGGAAAACTATGAACACGCTATAAAACGAAATGCTCCGATTATTGCCGAGATTGCTGGCGGTGGCATGGCTTCAGACGCATATCATTTAACTGGTACGCACCCAGAGGGAGAAGGGGCATATTTAGGTATGGTTTTAGCATTGGAAGACGCAAATATTTCCGCCAATGAAATAGATTATCTGAACACACACGCTACATCAACACCACAAGGCGATATGAGCGAATTAAAAGCAATAGCAAGACTTTTCGGCAGACAAGGCAAATTAAATATTAGTGCGACAAAATCAATGACAGGACATCTGTTAGGTGCTGCGGGGGCTATCGAAGCAATCGCTTGTATTAAAGCTGTTCAGAATAACATTGTTCCGCCAACAATCAATTCGGTAGATATTGAACCTGAATATAGGGATATATTTAACTTGACGTTACACCAATCACAACAACGGCAAGTGAATTACGCAATGAGTAATACTTTTGGTTTTGGCGGACACATTGCCACAAGTATTTTTAAAAAATATGCTGAATAGAGAGTAGGTGCTAACTTCGGTTTGCTCGTGTTGGCGCTAAATCGAAAGTTCAAGTATCCCAACATGTTCCTTCGTATAGAAGTTAAAAGTTGGCAATTATCGTAGAACAACCTACAGACAACACCAATATGTAACCGATAAATAATTACAAAATATGACCGACAGAGTAAACATCATCAATAACTACATCGATGGATACAACCAATTTGATATCAAAAAAATGGTTGCAGACCTTGACGATAATATTGTTTTTGAAAACATTCAAAATAATGATATAAGGTTATCGCTGAAAGGGTTAACAGCGTTTAAACAACAGGCAGAAACAGCAAAAACATACTTTGCAAAGAGAACACAGACAGTTAAATCGTTTAGGCATTTTGACAACAGCACTGAAATAGAAATTGATTATACAGCAATTTTAGCAATTGACTTTCCGAACGGCTTAAAAAAAGGGCAAAAGCTAAAGTTATCAGGAAAATCCGTGTTTGAATTTAAAAAAAACAAAGTGATTAAATTGACAGACATTAGTTGACATTAAAACCAGCGAACAAGAATATGACTTTATTAAAACATAAAAAAATTACAATAATTGGTGCCGGGCCTGTTGGATTAACAATGGCGAGATTGTTACAGCAAAACGGCGTGGACATTACAGTTTACGAGAGAGACAAAGACCAAGATGCAAGGATTTTTGGTGGGACACTTGATCTGCACAGGGATTCGGGACAGGAAGCAATGAAAAGAGCGGGATTGTTACAAACTTATTATGACTTAGCTTTACCAATGGGTGTAAATATTGTTGATGAAAAGGGCAATATTTTAACCACAAAAAATGTAAGACCCGAAAATCGTTTTGACAATCCTGAAATAAACAGAAATGACTTAAGGACTATCCTATTAAATAGTTTACAAAATGATACCGTCATTTGGGATAGAAAACTTGTTACCCTTGAACCTGATAAGGAGAAGTGGATACTAACTTTTGAGGATAAATCGAGTGAAACAGCAGATCTGGTTATTATTGCCAATGGTGGAATGTCTAAAGTAAGAAAATTTGTTACCGACACGGAAGTTGAAGAAACAGGTACTTTCAATATACAAGCGGATATTCATCAACCGGAGGTGAACTGTCCTGGATTTTTTCAGCTTTGCAATGGAAACCGGCTAATGGCTGCTCATCAAGGTAATTTATTATTTGCGAATCCTAATAATAATGGTGCATTGCATTTTGGAATAAGTTTTAAAACACCTGATGAATGGAAAAGCAAAACGCGGGTAGATTTTCAAGACAGAAATAGTGTCGTTGATTTTCTCCTGAAAAAATTTTCCGATTGGGACGAACGCTACAAAGAACTGATTCGTTTGACATCATCTTTTGTAGGGTTAGCGACACGAATATTTCCCTTAGATAAGTCTTGGAAAAGTAAGCGTCCATTACCCATAACGATGATTGGAGATGCTGCTCATTTGATGCCTCCTTTTGCAGGACAAGGCGTAAACAGTGGGTTGATGGATGCCTTGATATTGTCGGATAATCTGACCAATGGGAAATTTAACAGCATTGAAGAGGCTATTGAAAATTATGAACAGCAAATGTTTGCTTATGGAAGAGAAGCACAGGCAGAATCAATAATAAACGAAACGGAAATGTTCAGCCTCGACTTTTCTTTCCAAAAACTAATGAATCTATAAAACAGAAAGGCGAGGAAATGAAAGAGAAAATAGTTAAAAAAAACGGAATAAGACTTTTTACCGAAAGTTTTGGATGTGAAAAAGATCCGGCAATACTCTTGATTGCGGGAGCAACGGTATCCATGTTGTATTGGGATGCTGAATTTTGCCAGAAACTATCTGAAAAGGGATTTTTTGTTATTCGCTACGACAATAGGGACGTAGGAAAATCTACTAATTACGAACCGGGTTCAACCCCCTATGATATTGTTGACTTAACCCATGATGCTATTTCAATTTTGGACGGCTATAAAATAGTCAAAGCCAATTTTGTGGGAATTTCACTGGGCGGACTGATTTCTCAAATAGCATCAATAAAATATGCCGACAGGGTAAGTTCAATAACACTAATCTCATCAGGTCCTTGGGGCGACTCAGACCCCACAATTCCTGAAATGGATACGCGTATTTTAGATTTTCACGGAAAAGCTGAAACCGTAGATTGGACAAATGAAGACAGTGTGGCAAATTATTTAATTCAAGGTGCTGAATTGATGAGCGGCAGGAAACAATTTGACAAACAAAGAAGTGAAAAACTGATTAGAGCCGAATTTAAAAGAGCTAATAACTATATAAGTATGTTCAATCATGCGGCACTGCAAGGTGGTGAAGAATACTGGAACAGATTGAGCGAAATCAATCAACCAACCTTAATTGTACACGGAACGGACGATAAAATATGGCATTTTAAGAATTCAGCAGTTTTACTTGAAAAGATAAACGGCTCAAAACTAATAACGCTTGATGGAACCGGACACGAACTACATTTCGAAGATTGGAATAAAATTATTGATGGAATAACGCAACATACAACAAATAACAAAAGAATGAACAAATAGGGTATTATGTATTTCCAAATCAACGGTTTAGAGATTGAAGCTAATATCAATGTGTTCTTTGAATAACATCTTTTGGTGTTTTTTAATAATCATACTACGCAATTTTCTTTTATAAAAGGAAATATTGTAAACTAAATACGAAATGGTATCTTCATTAAATCATATCATCTCGGAGATACAGCGAAAAGAAAATGCTATTTCGCTGTCTGCATCTAATGAAATTGATGAAGCATATCAAACGACGATATACCTGCAAGAATACTTATGGTCAATAAGAGAGGATATTACCCAGCAGGGCTTTAAAAACCATTGGGAGGAAATCAATTTCTTTCGCAACATTAAGCCATACATTCTCTCCAAACTCATTTACCACAATAAAATATTTCGCATACAGACAGCTTGTCCTGTTGATGGAGGAAAGATGTACGCAAGTTATTTTTCAGAACAATTAAGGGAATTAAAACAGGAATACAGGGAGCATATCTATAATTCCGATTTTTACAGATATTACCGTTCAGGAAGAACAGACCGTGATGAAACTTACTTTAGGTTGGGCAACATTAATTTCCACGATGGACTGAATAGCTTCGTCTTTGAAATTGACCCTCTGTTTTCAACCTACTATGATTACAAAGTGGCTCGGATAATAGCAAATGAGCTACTCTATACCTACATACTCCAAAAAATCAATAATGATGAAATAGCAGGCTCTCTTTCTGCAAGGGATATTTCATCCGATGGTATTCTTTGGACGGACAGTAAAAATGCCTTGATAGAACTGATTTATGCTCTGTATGCGAATGGCTCTCTTTCATACGGTAAAGTAGGAATACGAAAAATCAGTTTGGTTTTAGAAAAACTATTCCGGATTACTTTAGGAGATCTGCATAACTCTTTCCATCGAATGAAATACCGTGCCGGTTCCCGCACCTCGTTTTTAGACCAACTGAAATCTTCTTTGGAAGAATATATGGATAAACAGGACGGGAGGTAGGGTTTATTTAGTATTTAATTGGGTGTATTCAAGATTTATATTTTCAATGTCATAGACATTAGTTTCAATGCACTTGAATTTTTCAGGATAAAATATTGCAACGTTATAACCCTGCGAATATAATGAACTTCTAAATTCTATACCGTCAAATCCCATTGATTTTATCAGTTCTGAAAGATACTGTGTTGGCAGATAATCCAATTCGCTGTCATTCTTTCTTCTTGGCTTTGAAAGTTCTTCTTCTAATTTATCAATGAAAGAACCGTGTAACATAACTTCTTCTAAAGACTCTAATTCTGCAAGCCTGAATACATCGTATGTGGAGCGACTTAAATTAACTACTCTTATGTCTTCTTCAAGTTTAAATGTACCGACAGAAACGTAATCAAATAAACTTGCTCTTGCTTCATATAAAGTTGTTGTTATGTCATTAGCAATATAGAGATAAGAAATACCATTTGGATTGGCTCTTCCGCTTTTAGCTAATTCATTAGGAGGATTACCCATTTGTTCGAAAGGATACCCCTGTGGATTATTACTAATTCTTGCTCGATAAAATTTCTTTCCCTTTTTGTAATCTTTCTGAAAATGTTTGAATAAGGATTTTAATTTTTGTAAATCCAAAGCATTTACAAAATGAAATCTATTTACGGTTTTTATTTCTTCGGAAAACTTATCCCAAGAAAGGAAAAGCGGTTGAGTAACGTCTTCCTCTGCTCCTGTATTATGAAACCTTAATCTTACAGGGTTGTCTAAAACATTTTGATAATTGGCAATGTCATCTTTAATAATCTCAGCAATGAGCTGTTTTATATTATTTGTATCAATTAGTTTTTGGGTAAATACCTTTTTATGAAAATCCGTAATGATTTGACTTTCTAATGGTTTTCCATTGACGGTATCAACTTCATACAAGTCAATAATCCCAAGAAAGAAAGGGTTTAATTCGGAAGCCTCATAGACACTCACATTTTCGGACAGGCAATAATCACAATTATCTGTTATCTTGTTACCCAAAATGATAGCATTTATATAACTGCTCTCAAAACAATTTGTGCAACAATTCATACTAAATCAATTTCAATACTAAATCTATATGGTTCATTAAGGAAAGTTTCTTCAATGTCCCTAATCCTGGAAAGTGTCCGTTTTCGTGAAATCGTCTAAATTCAGATATAGCAATAGAGTCATAGCCTGTTTGGTCACACCAAGCAATAAGTTTATCTAACGCCTCAGCAAACTTTCCTGCAATATCTGATGTGTCATCATTTGAGTCAGAAACAAAATGTTTAACTTTTATTCTATTTGTCTGTGCTTCCGCATAAGATAAATGTATCGCAACAGCATAGGGAAGAAACCCTGTTTCCGAATATTCCTCTCCAATAGAAAGATAGTCCGAAAAACCTTCAAACCCTTCTTCTTTGTAATAGATATGTTCTTCTGAAAAATTGCTTTCATCTACTTGCAAATAATCCGCATTCTTTGTTTGAGCATTGAAATAATCATCAAGTTCAATTAAGGTATTTCTTTCAAAATTTCTAAAATATCTTCTACTTGTCGATGATAGATTGATTACATTATATCGAATGGCAAAATGTTCTTGATATGATTTAAGAACATCTGAAATGTTATCAAACACGGCATTATGAATAATACTTAGAGCAGGAATAACTTTTGCATATTGTTGTAAAATGCCAATAGCTTTTGAATGGTCTATCCTATTATGGAAAATAACACCTATCTGATAATTTGTATAATCTCCAACTGAACTGCTAATAGCATTAAAGATTGCATTGGTATCTTTGAATGTTCCTACTTGTGGATTAACAACAACTGTAAAGTTGATATCATTACTTGCTAATTCTTTTATCGTAGTCTTTAAAGTAGAAGAATCCTTGACAGGTTCAATAATAGGAGATACTTTTTCTTTATTTGGCAAAAGAACAGGTTTAGTTAATTCTCTTATTCCTATCAACTCAAACTGCTTTCCTCTTATATACGGTTGATACATACGCTTTTGGTTGCTAAAAAATTATACAATCTTTGATATTCCTGCTCATTAAAATCCAAAGAATTACAAATGTGCTTTAGTTCTCTTGGGGTTTTAGATGATTTCAGCAAGTCGGGGTTCAATAGTTTTCTCTCTTTTAGTTTATTTAATACCTGCTTTTGAAAATCAACTATATCAATTGTGGCAAGTAGTTCGTAACAAGCTCTAAAAATCTTTGTATTAGGAACATCAGGGACAGAACCAAAATTAACAGCAACTAAATCAAGATACTCTTGCTTTCTCAATATTTTAAAAATAGTTTCAAAGTCGAAGAAAGATTTATTTGCATCTGCCTCTTTTATTGTTTCCAATTTATTTTTGGCATTTAATGCGATAATACCAATGCTTGTATTTTCGTATTCAACTTGGAGCTTTTTAGCATATTTTTCATCTGTAACAATATGTACCTCATTGGCAAATTTTTGGTAGTCATTTATTTGTTTTGCCAATTTTTCTAATCCGTCAAGTTCCGTTTTAATCTCATAGACTCTTACAGCACCGTTCAACATAACCAAGTCAGCTTTTGAAGCACCAATTTTTAGTTCATTAAGTGTTAATGTTGATTTTAAGCTATGAGTTTTTATAATATCAATAATCAAATTATTCTTATAGATGTATTCACATCTATATTGCTTTTGTAAGGACTTATATAAAGACTTGATTATGTCTAAGTTGGTTTCGTATGAGGTAGTGTTGAAGTATTTATCTATTTGTTTTTGAAAAAGCACATAATCGTCTTCCCGTACTATCTTTTGGAACATAGGCGGGGAGAAAATTTGTGATAATACTCTCAACTTTTGTATAGTTTTCATACTACTTCTTTACATTACAAAGGTAACAAATTACGAAAAGATAACTATTATAATGCTTGATAATTCGGTTTCGTGGCTTAAATAGGTTATAAATTTAGTCAAAAAAATGTACCAACATATACTTTAACATTATAAAACAGTATCAACAAATATATTTTTTCATTAGGGTTCTACTTAATGCTTTTAGGCAGTAGCTTCGTGACTTAACGAGTTTAACCGTTCCAAATCTTCCAAAAAATGTTTCGAGATTTGTTCGGGTTCGGCTACAAAAAAGGATTTTTTCGAAAATCCTTTTTTTTGTTTCTATACCTCTCCTATTTATCTTTTTGATATACATCACTATTCTTATCCTTTCTTTATCTACGCTCTTTCTTAGTTTGATATATCAATACTCATGCATTCTTCTTAACAATTAAATACCTCCAGGTTAATGATCATCCAAGAGCAAAGCCGGAATCACTTTCAGTTCGTTCAATATCTTAATAGCATTTGTATTAATTCTTTCTCTTAAGAATAGCAAGCCCGTGATCATTAAACCTACCATTCTCTGTAATCATCTTTTAACTTCAGTTCGAGATTTCAACTCATATTATTCAGCAATATTAATTTCACCTTAAAAATCACCACAAATGGAAATATTATTTTTTACTAATCCATTAAATGCTTAAATTTGACTAAAACTATTCATTAAAAAATAAATAACATGAAATTTAATTTACTTTTGGGAAATCATGTCTCTTTTAAAGCTGCACTAGTCACTTTATTTTTGTTTTCAACGCAAGCTCTATTGTTTGGACAAGACAGAATTTATGCTCATGCTCAAAGCTCGGGTGTATTTGGAGTAGCTTGCCTGGGATGCCGTGTAGACAACCCGCTTAATGCAATTGGAGGTAATGAAGATGATTACGCTACAATGGTACTGGGAACGGCTTTACTAGGAGGAATTCAGCAGACTTTAATTTTTCCGGATCTTAGATCGGATACGAGATTGGTTGTAGGTATCGGAACAGACAATATTCCATTATCTGTACAGCTTCTAAGTGGTGTTACTCTTGAAACAATGAATGGAGGCACTTCTAATGAAGACCGTAGAACCATAGACATAAGCCTGCTAAAGCTGGGAGCAACTCCAAACAGAGGCACAGTAGAATTCAAGCCGGCAAAACCCTATGATGGGATAAGAATAGGTCTAACAGGAGGTGTACTAAGCCTTGGTGGCGGATTTAGAATTTATTATGCTTACCAGGATCCATTGATCAGTATAATGGCTCATAGCCAAAACGGACAGGTTACTCTTGATGCTAATCTCTCATTAGACGGAGCAGAAATAGCTTTAACCAATACTTCAGGAAAAGAAGTACATCGTTCTAAACTAAGATCCAAAACTTTTGAATCAAATCAGCCTGAAGGGGTTTACTTTATGACCGTTCAGACTAAGGAAGGAAAAACATATTCTAAAAAAATTATTATTAAATAATTCTCAGGAAACAGAAACGGCAATCTTTGTAAGGTTGCCGTTTTTTATATGTTTAAACTCAGGGAAAATGAAATATTAAATCACATTATTTCTAATTCAAAAAATTATAGTTATAAAAACCAAATATTAATAAATAACAAAAAAAAGAAATAAAATAATCAACATAATCAATTTATATGTAAATTTACAAAAACTAAAATCCTAAAATATCAACATATGAAAACCAATTTATTAGTGAGACAGCATGCCATAAAGGCTGCGATGTCAGCCCTATTTTTGTTCTTAATGAACTCCATGTCTTTTGCACAGATTGTGAAGTATTATGCGAGCAGCCAGACGAATCAAGTTTTTGGTATCTGCATAGGCTGCGGAGTAGTGAATCCTCAAAATGCTGTAGGAAGTAATGAGAATGATTATTCTGTTCTACAGGTTTCAATAGGCTTGCTAGCGCGTACTGAACAAACATTAATTTTCCCGAATAGTACTTATACCAATAAGTTGGTGATAGGAATCGGATCGAACGGAACTCCTTTATCAGCACAAGTATTGGGAGGTGTATCTATTGAAACATTTAATGGAGATGTTTCAAATAATGACTACCAAAATCTAAGCAATACCATTCTTAAGCTAGGAGATACAGATCCAAGCAAGGGTGAGATTGAGCTTACGATGAACAATCCTTATGACCGAATTAAAATAAATGTGAATTCAGGTTTACTTAATTTAGGTGGTGAGCTTAGAGTATACTATGGATACCAATATAAGGATCCGTTTATAAGTTTACTTGCTCACAGCCAAAACGGACAGGTTACTCTTGATAAAAATCTACCGTTGGAAGGTTCAGAGGTTACCCTTGTTAATACTTCAGGAAAAGAAGTATTCCGTACTAAGCTGAATTCAAATACTTTTCAAACCAACCAGCCTGAAGGTGTCTACATCATGACCGTTCAGACTAAGAAAGGAGAAACTTATTCTAAGAAGATCTTGATTAAATAAAATTTTTAAACCCTAGAAACGGCTGGCTTTTTTAAGTCAGCCGTTTTTATTTTATACCTACATCAGACAGGCTTAATGGTAATTTACTTCTCAATAGTTCTTTACTTGTACTGATTAAAAGGTATATAATAATTAAGCATTGTTATATAAATTACCATTGATTAAATAAGATTACTCTCCATCATATTGTTGATTAATTGTTATTTTATAAAAAAGCCCCGGCCAATAATTGGCCGGGGCTAAATGAAACAAAATTAGCTATGCTAAATTAATTTTTAATCAGTTTTTGTTGATATACTGCTTTGTCAGTTACTGCTTTCAGAATATACATTCCTTTTGGTAACATGCTTACATTTACTTGTCCATTGCTGAACTGTGTGTTAACTAATTTACCAGAAGCGTCATATATTGCTACATTGATTACTTTTTCCTGTGTTTTGATATAAAGGATGTCTGTAACCGGATTCGGATAAATACCAAATTCAAGTTTCTTCACCTCAGCAGTTGCTAAAGTAGCTCCAGAACTGTTTACTGTAAGTGTTTTGTCAACAACCTTACCATTAGAATTGAAACTAATTACAATATTAGCGGTTCCAGAAGTTATTGGTGTAATTACCAGTTCTTCATTGGCATTAATTTCTGCAGAGACCACAGTAGGATTACTGTTTGATTTCACAGATTTAATAATAGATGACCCAAAGCTATCATCGTCAGAAACCATTGTTTTCAAATCAATGGAAGTCGCACTTGAGGCTGTTAACTGTGTCGGGAAAGTATTGCTTACAGTTGGGGCTGTATTATCCGGGAATACTGCTAATGATGGGAACCAATAATAATCATCCAGTGTTCTGGTATTAATCAGGCTACCGGTAGCATTAAATGTATGAATCCAGTTCTTTTGAAAATGAGCACCAAATCCACTTTCTGTGGTATTCAGGATAAGATTTCCGGTGGATGGATTTACACGCAATGCTGCTCCATAAGGAATCTGCTTAAAGCTCCCTGTTTGTCCGGGAAGTGTAATAAATGTCTCGTTAAATCCTTTTGTGGTAACGTCAAACTTAACAATTTGATTTCCTGCAACAAATCCGCTTCCGCCTTTAATCCAATATAAAGTATTTTCTGTATTACTTGCTGTAAAGCTTCCTGCATTCCATGCTCCCCATGAATCTGAGTATGTTGTAGTAGGAATATTATAATATTGTGGTGCAAGAGTTGCTGGGTCTATATTGGCTAATTTCTGCTTCTGAATTGCCCAAACGCTTCCATCTTTTGCCTGAGCAATAGAAATAAAAGGTCCAGCAATTGTATTTACTACAGTATCTGTATTAGGATCGATCACTAAAATACCTGCACCCTGCTTCACTGCAAAAACATATTTTGATGTACGGATCATATTCCCAATCTGTCCTGCATACTGACTTCCTCCGCCTGTTCCGGTTATGAGGCTTCCAACCTGCAGATTATCAATATTAAATAAAAAAATACCATTGGAAGCACCAATATATCCTTTGTGTTCGTTCACTCCCAGGAAAGATCTTCCATCTCCACCTCCAATATCATTGAATCCTGCAATTTTCTGCATGGTTTGTGCATTTGCAATGACTAATCTACCACCGGGTGTATATTGTGCATCTCCCGCATCAGCAGCCTGCTTAGATACAAAATAGAATTTATCTCCATAGATTGTTCCGAATTGTGTAGTGGCTCCAAAAGCATGATTGTTATTCGCATTGCTATAAACACGGTTAGTGATCTGTCCGTTATTATCAATGAAGTTAACAGAACCGTTTGTATGTCCGTACCAATCTTCATTCACCATAAAGAATCCGTTGGTAAAGTTTGTAGAACTTACGTAAGGAGAAACAGGTGTCATTGTAGAAGAAATTGGGAATGATCCTGACATAGGACTATAATTCCATACATCCCATGAACCATTTTGAAGCACACGAGAAGTAGCTCCTACTCCTGAAAAACCAAAGTCTGCATCTGTAGGATCTTTCACCCAATATGACCAGAACCCGTTATACCATCCCGCATTCCAATGATCATTAGTATCCTGAGCTACATACTCATCAAAATCATAGGCTGTAGTGTTTACAATACCATCTAACGGATATAACGGATAGGTAGCATTTCCACCTTTAATAAGCGCTCTGCTGTTCTGTCCGTTCAGGTCAAAGCCAATCCCTCCTATTGCGGTTCCAAACTGAGTTCCCTGATATAATAATGTATAAAATCTATGATCTGCCTTTGCAATAGCCTTAAGCATATCTTCTCCGGTAGCATTTCCGTCCCATTTAAATCCCCATACCAATGCATCAGGGTTTTTACTGTCATTCCACTGTACAACAAATGCAGCCTGATTGGAACCTGTTCCTACCCAATACTGCACATCAGAAAAACTGATCGTAGTCGTTGTATTATTAATGATATTTAACTGAGTATTCCCTGAAAGATCATTTCGGGGTACACCCTGTACTTTCATCTGAGCATTTGTGAACAATGCAAACAGAAAAAGCATGGTAAAAATGTAAAACTTTTTCATTTTTTATTAATTTAAATTATTTCGTTGAATTATTTTTTATAATGTAGATCGTAGGCTCCGGCAACTTCCGTGGAAACTTCACCAAGCCATCCGGCTTCCTGATTGATTCCTGTGTGCACTCTTACAAAATCAATTCCCGGGAGTTTCACATATCTTCCGTTACGGTCAACAGCCCACGAAATATCAATATTGGAAGCTTCATCCGTATTGGGAGCATTATCAGCATATCCAAAATCATATGACTTCCCTACCCAATACGTCCCAGTCCCGCTTTGGTCATAAAAATTGTCTTTAAGTCTGGTTCCTGTAAATCCGTAGGAAGCGTCTGAAAACCACAAAGGATAGTAGCTTTGTGCGTGGAATGTATTCTTAGTTTTAAATCCGCTATTCCCAAGATTATCCTGCCATTTGATGTATTCGATATCGGTCTGCCAGCCATCATTTCCAGGAACAGGAACTTTATTTTCATTGGGTTTGAAATAAGTTATGCTGTAGTCCTTTGTTGTTGTATTTTTAAAATATTCGCTACCCGCAATTTCATACCATTCATTGTCATCGGGTTTTCCGTTTTTGTTTCTGTCGTAGGCAACCATAATAATTCCCGGCTCACAGCTTCCTGAGCGGGGATCATTGGAGGCATTTCCAAAGAACGCATTTCCCAGAATCTTAAAATCTCTTCCGTTTAAATTGGGTATGGTATGATCAAATCCAAATACTACATATCCTCCGAAGCCTCCAAGACTTAGCATTGTAGAATTGGAACCCACTAGAGATCCGTTGGCTTTCTGAAGCATATCTGCAGCCGTGTTTCCTTGAACATATTCAGGAATTTCATTCATGAACTGCCCTACAGCTGGACGAAAATCAAGTACCTTGGCGATGTATTTACTTAAGGTTCCTGTTTCTTTGGTCACAACAATTTTAGAATGATACACTTTTTCCTCACCATTATGTCCAATTTTTAATGTTAAAGGAAAAGCGTCTGCTTTTGCACTGATGAATTCCAATTCTGAGTTATTGGAAATAATAGAGTCATTAATACTCCATGTAAAGTTTCCTGAAATATTGGTTGGAATATTCAGTACTTTAAAGCGCTCAATGGTGTAAGAATCATCTAATCCGTTAAAGGAAAATTCATTATCATCATGTTTACAGGAAGCTATCATTCCTACAAAAAGAAGTGATAAAGCTCCGGTTTTTACATAATTAGCAGTTCTTTTATTCATGTCTTTCAGTTTTATTATTTATATAGAAAAGCGAAATGGGCAGGGATATTTCCACCCTCTGTTTTCCATTTAAAATGTCCGTTTTTATCAAAACAATACACATATCCCATTGATACATAATTCCTGGCATCAGTTATATAAATATCTTCTGTGATTGGATTTACTGCAATTCCGTAAGGAGTCTTAATGATGGCTTCATATTCCGGATCAACAATTCTGTTGGCAATAATCTGCTCGGTCTTTACATCAATGATTCCGAATGTTTTCTTGTAGGTATGGGTATTGTAATTGAATTCGTTTCCGTAGAAATAGAGCTTGTCATTGACGATTGTCATTTCATTGACTGCAAGGTGAAAGTCTTTTTTTATTGCTCCTGTAGCAGCATCTATCAAATATAAATTTGAGGGAACATCATAGTAATCTCCTCTTGAGCTTACATACAAGTCTCCATAGTTATCTTTTTTAAGACGATGAAGATTAATAGCAACATCAATCTTTTGGGTTTCTGTAAAATTATTTAAATCTATAACGGAAACTGTTCTGTCATAATTCGGAACCATATATCCTCCGGAATTAGCTACAAACAGCTTATTGCCTACGATTTCCATTTCCTCAGGCTGATATCCTACAGTTACTTCTCGTTGGATGGCAAGAGATGCAGTATCAATTTCCACTACTTTTCCCTTAGGCGCATTGGGATTGATGTCTACAGGACCCACATAGCTGCTGGCATAAGCTTTTCCATTATTGAATGCTAAGTATCTGCAGTTCTGCAAATGAATTGATTTTATGCGCTTGGCAGTCTTGGCATCAAGAACTTCAATGGTGTTGGAAACATTCACCACAATGTATAACTTACCACCATAGATTTTAATGTCATTTCCCACATCTCCCAATTCTTTTAAAACATTTGGATTAATTTCTGCATAGATATTCCTGTAGTAGGTTCCTTTGGTATAATCAAAAAAATCCAATGTACATTTGTTACTTCCCATATTCCCTTCATTCAATACATAAAAC
Organism: Chryseobacterium oncorhynchi; assembly: GCF_002899895.1. Taxonomy (GTDB): domain Bacteria; phylum Bacteroidota; class Bacteroidia; order Flavobacteriales; family Weeksellaceae; genus Chryseobacterium; species Chryseobacterium oncorhynchi. Next base: position 580,738 of record NZ_PPEI02000003.1, on the reverse strand, counting down.
CCTTTTATGGCTGTATTTTCAGCAGGAGCAAGACCATCTACCACCTCCATAGGAATCACGATTTCGTCCGTACGGCAGGCCACAAGAGAAACCAATGCAAAAAGTAAAAAAAAGATATTCAGTTTTCTCATAAGGTGAAGTTTAAAGTGAGTCTAAAGTTTCTTCCCGGCATAGGATAATTCTGTACAACATCATAATATTGATTAAAAACATTATTCATTTCAAGGTTAATCTTAAATGGGTGCCCGGCCAAACTCAATTTTTTTTGAACGGAAAGATCATGGGTATACCACGGCTGAACAAAATTGTACTGAATATTATCCATCTGACCGTCATAACGCTTTCCTACGTAGATCATACTATAATTGAATCCCCAATCCTTATAGTCAGCCATCATGGTAAAAGATCCGCTATGCCAAGGGGTATAAGGAATTTGCTGCCCATAAAAAGTATCTCCGGGAATAATTCCCCATCCTTTATCGGTCTTATCTTTTGCACTTTGATAAGTATAGGATAGTAATGGCCTGAGCTTTACTTTTCCTAGCATCATTTCTGCCTGAACATTTACGTCTGCTCCAATAATTTCAACTCTTCCAAGGTTGACCATCATCCAGCGGAACATATTCACAGTAGGTACTGCAACAATCTTATCTTTCACTCTGTTATAATATCCGTCTACTTTCACATAAAATGACTTTAATAAAGAATTATCATATTTTTTTTGATAGGTAAATCCGATATCATGCTGAAAGGTAAATTCGGGTTCCAGATAGGTACTTCCGATATTGGTGTAATACAGGTCATTAAAAGTTGGCAGCCTGAAAATCTTTTTATAGAAAGCTCTAAGGGTAAGCTCCGGAATGGCAGCAGGCTGATAGCTCATAAATAGAGCCGGTGTCCATTCTCTCCTGTCATCAGGTCTTTTATTTCTTCTTACTTCCTCAAAGGTAAAGGTCCCCAATAGGCTTCCCAGAAACTTGAATCTGTTCCATTGATAGGTGGTAGCCAATGCTACAAGCGTCGTATAACGGGTAGGATAGGTAAAGTTTGTTAAATCTGCATTCAGATTATTGTACTGAAAGTCACCATTTAAACTGACATCCCAATTGGAATTAATAGAATATAAATTGGAAGAAGAAAGATATACTTCCTTTTGAATATAAGTATTTATTGAACTTTTAACAGTCTGAGCCAATACCGTATCGTTGAAATGAGTATAATCGTAGGCGAATTTTGCCTTTAATTGGGTTTCAAACTTTGGAAATAGTTTTTTCCTAAAATTTGCCTGTACAAAATAATTTTCATCAAGCATTCTCGCTCCTCTTGCCTTAAAACGGTATTTTACAATAGGCGCCGGAATACCACGATCTGAAATATAACCGTAGCCACGTACATTCCAGCTTCCATTATTTAAAGTACCATTAACTGATGTTTCAAAACGTTTTGCCTTAATATCAGAATCATATCTTTTAGCAATTGTATCGGTAGCAGTTTCCCCATTAGGATATTTTCTGGTATAACGAAATTTGTAAAGTCCATCACTTTGCAGAAACTCGGCACTAACGCTTGCAGAAATTCTTTTTGAAATCTTTTGTTCTAAACGGAAAGAGGGGTTAAATAAATCAATGGAAGCACTTTTTGCCCTTATCGTGAGATTAGTTTTTCTGTTTCCTGTGAATACGGGTGTTTTGGGCTGTAAATAAATAGATCCCGATGATCCAAAATCCTTTGCGGGCTGGAAAATCTCACTCTTTTGTCCGTTGTATAATGAAATTTCCTCCAGATCATCCAAAGAATATCTTCCTAAATCTACGACTCCATTTTGAGCGTTCCCCAATTGAATTCCATCATAGAAAACCCCTACGTGCTGGCTTCCCATACTTCGGATATTAACGGTCTTCAAACCACCCATTCCTCCATAGTCTTTGATCTGAACTCCGGAGAAATACCGCAAAGCATCTGCCACAGAGTGGCTGTTCAGCCTTTCAAGCTCTTCACCCTGTAAGATCTGAGCAGGAAGTATTTCTTTATAGTTCTTTTTATAAATATTGACAACCTTAATGGTTTCTTCCTTAATGCTGTCTTTTTTCTTCGTTTGGGAAAACAAGAATTGAGATGTTAACACAAATACTGTGAAAACAACCTTATGAAATTGAGATGTAGTCGGTTTTGGCACCATTAGCTCATTCAGGAATAATGATAACGCCAATGGATATAAGAAAGCAACGACAAGGCACAGCTGTTACTGCACAGAATCATTGTAGTCCTAAGCTTTATTCCACGAAAGCGTCAAACGTTTATATTTTCTGGCAGGTCTTCTGACTTACTCCATTTTTGAAATCCTTCCCATTAAAAAACAGTGGATATATTCTTCAAAAACTTTGGTGTGGAGCTTACAGCAGCGGGTCTGTTCCGGATTTTCACCGGATTCCCTTTTAAGAGCTTTTTAGGGCTCACCAAATTTCGGCAAAGATAAACAATTATTAATATATAGCCCTAAATAACAAAATGATTTACAATATCATAAACAGGATGACTTTAAAATTTGGTTTTAGATATAAGATTATTAAAGCCGTCCTGGAGCTTAGTGAAATTTTTAATGTTGATTTTTTAAAATACAAAGTTTAATTTTTAGAGGACCTCAACCTTAAGGATGATAGATTCTAAAAATTAAACTTTGCTTTCAGTAGAAATTATATTCCAATGTTTACAAAAACACTGAAACGAGATTTCGCTTCAATATCTCCTCCGGCAAGATGTGTATAGGCCGGTAGCATGATTTCACTTCCCAGACTGAATTTTTTATAAGAAGCTTCAAATCCCAGTTTTCCATATAAAGCACTTCCTGCTGTATTGGGTAAAGCTTCATCAAACTGTTTGTTTTGAGCATATACTTCTCCCTGAATTCCTGCTTTTGCAGAAAAAATAGTCTTTTTATTTCCTGCAATCTGATAAAACCCTGTAGCAGCATAGTTCCATTGGTTTCCGAAACGATAGTTCTTTTTATTTTCCGTTTTTATGGTATAATCTGTATTGATCAATACTGCGATTTTATTCTTTTGAAATTTATAGTTCAGCGCTGCCTGATAATCCCAGCTTCCGGTTCCCAACTGAAAACTTGGGTTAACCCCTGAGATTCCTTTTTCATCAAATTTCCCCAAAGGAATCTTTACTCCTAATCCTCCACTTAGCTGATGAAAACTATCCTTAGAATTAAAAAGCTTATAAATTCCCATCAGATTCAGATCTCCGATCCCATTAATTCTGATATCACCCTGCGCTGTTTTCTTCTCATGAAAATGGAATGGCAAGCTTGCATATACACTCAGTTTTTGGGTTAATGGTATCTTTCCCCAAAGCTGTAATGTATTGAAATACTGATCCTGTGTCAAATCTTTTACAAATAAATTTTCCTTTGCTTTGTAATGCTGTGCAAAATATTTAATTCCTATAAATTGTGGATTCAATAAGGATTCAAAACCGGATGAACCGTTTCCTGCAGCACAACCGCAGGCGTCACAATCGTCATCAAAATCTATTGTCCTAAAATTATTCTGTGAAATATCAGCGCTGTCCCTGATTGTTTTTGCCTGGCTCACTGTAAATAGAACCATACTTATGATTAAAATGATCTTCTTCATGTCTGTATTTAAATTATTCTGCAAATTTTGGATTGGTGATAAAACCTTTATCGGATAAGGTTTTCAGAAAAGTAATAATCAATTGCTTCTCCTGACTGTTCATCGCAATTCCGATGTGATTGTTCTGCTTCAGCTGAGGATCCAGATTAGGATTATCTTCTACATTGTCTGAGTAAAAATTAAGGACTGCTTCCAACGTATAAAATCTTCCGTCATGCATGTAGGGTGCTGTATATTCCACATTTCTCAAGCTTGGCACTCGGAATTTCATCCAGTCACTCTGATTCAGTGTTACGCGATGAAGACCTGCATCTTTAAATTGATTATTGTAGTACATTCCTGTATTTCTAAAACTTTCGTCAGTAAACAATCCTCCGCTATGGCAAGACGAGCATTTCTGGTTGAATAAAGCCATTCCCTGAGATTCTTCAGAAGTCAGACTTTCTTTTCCTTGCTTGAATCTGTCATACTTGGAATCGGCAGAAATCATTGATGCCATAAACTGGGATAATGCCTTTAAAATCCTTTCACCTGTTACATTTTCATCTCCATAGGCTGCACTGAATAGTTTTTTATACTTTGGATCATCTTTTATTTTAGAAATAGCTTCCGGCATAGAGCTATCCATTTCATTCACATCCGTCATCGGGATAATGGGTTGTTCATTTAAATTATGAATCACCCCATCCCACATATACCTTTTGAGAAATGCCATATTCTGAATAGGAGGTGCATTTCTGATTCCTATCCTATCATCAACACCGTGGCTTACCGTATGTCCGTGATGGGTAAAGGCATTTTCCTGAATATGACAAAAGCCACAGGAAATTGTATTATTTCTGGAAAGCCTTCCCTCATAGAACAATTTTCTACCCAGTTCTACTCCATTTTTGGTAACCGGATTGGCAGATTTATCAAAAGTCATTTCCGGAAAATAAGAGGGAAATCTCAGATCATATGCTTCATTTTTATCAAGCGGCTGCATCACCTCATCTGAACAAGAAGTACAGCTCAGGAGAATAATCCCCAGAGCCAGTACTGTTTTTATGAAAAATTTAGTCATTGTGTACGTGATCTACCTTAAACATTTTTGTAAGATTGTTGGTAACATCCACCAAATGCTGGCTTGAGCCCATCAACATTGCATTAGCTTCTGTAAGGCTAAGAGGCTTATCTCCACTTAGAAACTGGTTTAAATCTGCCAAAATATGAATGGATGGTCTTATTTTACCATTTACTCTTGCTGTTGTAGGAAGATTCAATGTAATTTCTCTGTACAGATCAGGAGTGTTGTTCTCCGCGACTTTCCCCATATTTCCTGTATGATTCATAAATTCGGTGGTTGCCGAACCTACTCCGTATTTCCCTTCTAATTTTACAAAGACATAACCTGCAGCCCATGACCATGACATCCCTTTTTGCTTGGCTCTGTTCCAGAATTCAGCCTGACCGTCCATTCCTAATAGATATGCATTTTGACTGATTCCCAATCCAAATTTTATTTTCTTATAATTATTTTTCGGGATGTCATTAAGATTTAAATAAATAATTCCTGCTACGGCATCTGCCTGATCAATGATAAATGCTCCTTTATCAGGATTATTTTCGTTGTATTTGAATTCATTTCCATTTTCATCGATCAGAATAATATTACTGATGACGTATTTTAAGGTTGAAAAATTATGTTTTTGTCCCTGAGAAGAGGTTTGTACGGTTTGGTTTAGCACAATATCCCCAAGATTATTAAATCCGTTTTCAAATTTGATCTGAAGAGTTCCGGGGGTTGTATCCTGCGGATTATCATCATCCCTGCTGCTGCATGATGAAAAAGAAAATAAAGTAATAGCAATAAAGAATAGTGATAAAAATTTATAAATTTTCATTGTTGATTTTTTAAGTTGAATTATAATTTTTGAATGTAAAAACATTCTTTTTTTACCACAAAAGGCACAAAAGAATACTAACACTTAAGTTATTTTAAGTGATACGCTTTATGCATCATAAGAACACTTAAGCTTTTTTAAAAATCTTTGATTTTTAATTTAAATAAGCTTTTGTGACTTTTGTGGTTGAATAGTGATAGTTTAACTTAAAAAACCGGGGGTCTGAAAATGTGTTTAAGAAACAGAAAAGAATACTCTGTTTTATAGATAAAATTGAAATTGAAAAATGGGATTTTTTCTGTGATAGTGACCTCTGTAATATCAGGAAGAATATAAATATCAAGAATTTTCTGTCCTGAATTCTTCACCTTACTGAATGGTGTAGACTCTGCATTATCATTGGCTTTTGCCAGCTCCTTACTCAAGTAACATTTTCCGTTACAGTGAACTTCCGGCTTGCTTTTGTTAATACACAAGGTATCAACAATATAATTATAATTTACAGCATACTCTACCAGTGGCATCAGAGGTCTGAACACCATGTAAAGGGTAAAAAGTATGCCGTAAAATATTTTCATGAAGTTATTTTTTGCTTAAAGCTTCTTCATATCTTTTGCTCACTTCTTTCCAGTTCAATACATTCCAGATTGCGGAAAGATAGTCTGCTCTTTTGTTCTGATACTTCAGGTAGTAAGCATGTTCCCAAACATCAATTCCTAAAATTGGAGTTCCTTTCTCTTCTACAATATCCATTAAAGGATTATCCTGATTTGGCGTTGAAGAAACAAACAGCTTCCCTGTTTTATCCACAGAAAGCCAAGCCCATCCTGACCCGAAACGATCTGCTCCGGCTTTACTCATTTTTTCCTTAAAGGCATCCATGCTTCCAAAGGTTTCATTAATTGCCTTTGTCAATTTTGCTGATGGCTGGCTATTTTTCTCTGGTGTAAGGATGGTCCAGAAAAGCTCATGGTTATAATGTCCGCCTGCATTATTTCTTACCGCAGGGCTTAACTTGGATGTTTCAGAAAGAATCTGAATCAAGGTTTGTTTTTCCTGTGGTGTTCCTGTAATGGCTTTATTCAGGTTAGCGGCATAAGCTGCTCCATGTTTAGAATAATGGATCTCCATTGTTTGGGCATCTATAGACCCCTCCAATGCATTGTAAGCATATGGCAGAGGTGTCTGCTTAAATTGGGCCATTGTAAACTGGGCCGCAAATACTGCTCCTAAAGCAGCAATTTTCAAAATCTTCATAACATTTTGTTGTATGGTTAAACAATATATTCTTATTAAATGGAAGCCCTATGCTTCCGCTACTTACTTTAAAAGCTTCTTGATATCTTCTATCAAAATTTCTCTGTCGGGGTGATACTTACCGGTTAGTTTCGGTGTCTTCCCCTCCGGATCTTCATAATTTAATCCTGAATAATACAGGATTGGCATATTGTCCTTGTTGTATCTACAACGGATATTTCCCTCCTGATCTACCAAGGCAATCATTCCGCTATGATTTAAACTTTCGCTTTCATCCTCTTTATCTCCCACATAAATATTGAATTTATCTGCAAGATTACCGATATAGGTTCTGTCACCTGTCAGGAAATGCCAGTTCGGAGATTTCGCTCCAATTCTTTGAGCATGTTCTTTTAAGGCTTCCGGAGTATCATTTTCCGGATCAATACTAATGGAAATAATTCCAAAATTAGGATCACTGATCTGGTTTTGAATAGCTTTCATATTGCTATTCATCACAGGACATATGGTAGGACATTTGCTAAAGAAAAACTCTACCAGATATACTTTTCCAAGCATATCCTTATTCGTAATTTTTTTACTGTTTTGGTCTGTAAGTTCAAAACCAGGAACCGGCATTACCGTATACAGATTCTTTTTAAAATATCCCATTCCTACTCCTATTCCCAGAAACAATAAGGCAATAACTGCAATTGGAATAATGACCTTACTCTTGTTATTAGTCTGTTTATTTTTGGGCATAACTTTCAGGATTTTTCTTGAATTCATCTTTACAATAAGAACTGCAGAAACCGTATGTCTTATTTTTATATACTGCAGTATCTTTCAAAAATTCAGCCGTTTTCATATGACATATAGGATCCTCTTCGTTCACTACCTGTACATTTTTTATATTTTCCTTGGAAGAACTCATATTGTTTTTATGCTTCACCTGAGGTTCTTTTGCACAGGATAGCAATGATATTGACAGCAATGCCGCCAAAATAATTGGAGATTTCATTTTAATGTTAAATTGAAATTAATATTATTGAATAAAGGTATAACACTAAGCAATGCATCATGAAAAAAATCCAAACTTTAACAAAATCATTGTTGAAGTCCATTAGATTACATCATAAAAAGACACAATGATTTTATTTAAAATTACTTCAATCAGATTCAGTAAGCTTAAAATTATCCTGCCTATTTAAATGATTAATACATTGTTAGTTAAAAAAAAACTAAAAACTTAGTTTAATTTGAAATTAAATGAGTGGAGGATGGAATATCCTGAAAAAATAATCTGAAGAATGGAAGTCAAGACACTCTGAATCTGGAGTCTCCACCAGCTGTTCAAGGTCTTTTTTATCCGAAAATGAAAGGATATCATTAGAAAGAAAAACATCCAGCCCTGCAATCTTTATAGTTTGTGAACTATTGGATTGCTTTTCTGTTTTAGCCAGTTCTTTTTCCACATAGCATTTTCCTTTACAGGTAGACTGAGGAATTTCTCTGTTTTCACAAAGGTTATTTACAATATAATCATAGTTTACCACGTAGTTTACCAGCGGCAAAACAGGACGTATTGCAACCGTAAAAATGATAAATATGGAAATAAATAACTTCAACTCTTCAGTTTTGTGTTACAAATATACTATTTCGAAATTGTTTTATGCCCTATTTATGATGAATGTCATTGATGGTTTTTATTGTTTTGCAATTTTTATCTCTCGCAGATTTTGGTGATCAAGCATATATTTTTAGGCCGGAATTTGTAAGGGTTTTTAATGCTGACCGCTATTGAGATGAAAGAATTTCCCCAAAGTTTTGTACAATTCAATTAGCGAGCTGTTACCTATAAAATTGACAAAACTGTGTCTGTCATCAAGTCAATATTATCACGAACTTTGAATATAAGGCTTCTGAATTTAATTCAGAATAGGAAACAAACATTTGACTTCCTTGTATTATCAAAAAAAAACATTTAGTTCTTTATAAAAGTTTAATCTTGTTAAAGCTCTGCTGATGGTTTTCAGTGGGGCTTTTCTTTGGATACTCGAGATACAATTGAATACTGTATGTTTGATGGTTACAAATATAAAGCCCTGCTGAAAACAGCAGAGCCTTTATTAATATAATTTAGTTGTGTTTATTATTTACTTTCTAGAACTTCATTCTCTGAATTCTTACCGCATTTAAAATAGCTAACAATGCTACTCCAACATCTGCAAATACAGCTTCCCACATGGTTGCAAGACCTCCGGCTCCAAGTACTAAAACCACTGCTTTTACTGCAAAGGCCAGAATAATATTCTGCCAAACGATCTTTTTCGTTTGCTTTCCAATATTGATAGCCATTGGAATCTTGCTTGGTTTATCATCCTGAATAACTACATCTGCCGTTTCAATGGTGGCGTCACTTCCTAAGCCACCCATGGCTATTCCTACATCACTTAAAGCAACTACAGGTGCATCATTTACACCATCTCCCACAAAGGCCACTGTTTGATTTTTTGCCTTAATTTCTTTAACCTTATTTACTTTGTCTTCCGGTAAAAGGTCTCCAAAGGCGTTATCGATACCAAGCTGATCTGCAACATATTTTACAACGGTTCCTTTATCACCACTCAACATCGTGGCTTTTACTCCCATTTTGTGAAGATTATCAACCGTTTCTTTTGCATCTTCTTTTATACTGTCGGCAATAGTGATGTATCCCGCAAATTTTTTATCATAAGCTACCGCGATAAGGGTGTATACAATATTAGCATGGTTAATATCGTATTGGATATTGAACTTATCCATTAACTTGAAGTTTCCTACCAAAAGTTCTTTTCCATTAACTGTAGCTTTTAATCCATGTCCTGCAATTTCCTCTACATTTTCCATCGGAATGGAGTAATTAATATCTCCTACATAGTTGTGAATGGCCGTTGCCACAGGGTGTGTACTTTTGCTTTCCAGTACATTGACTAATTGAAGAATTTCATCTTTATTAAATTCGGAAGTTATGCTTACTTCCTGAACTTTGAAGACTCCCTCAGTCATCGTTCCGGTTTTATCCATCACTACATTTTGAATCTCCGCAATGCTGTCCAGGAAGTTACTTCCTTTAAATAAAATTCCGTTTCTGCTTGCTGCTCCAATTCCTCCGAAATATCCCAACGGAATGGAAATTACCAAGGCACAAGGGCAAGAAATTACAAGGAAGATTAATGCTCTGTATAACCAATCTCTGAACTGATAATCATTTACAATGAAATAGGGCAAGAAACAGATTCCTATGGCAAGAAGCACTACAATTGGCGTATACACTTTAGCAAATTTTCTAATGAATAGTTCTGTAGGCGCCTTTTGAGCAGTTGCATTCTGAACCAGCTCTAATATTTTACTTAATTTACTGTCTTCATAAGCTGTAGTTACCTTAACAAGGGCTATACTGTTCATATTGATCATCCCTGCCAATACAACTTCACCTTTATTTTTAGTATCCGGTTTGCTTTCTCCCGTTAGCGCAGCTGTATTGAATGATGCGGAATCTGAAAGTAATTCCCCGTCCAATGCCAGTTTTTCTCCAGGCTTCAACTGGATAATATTCCCTACTTTGGTTTCTTTGGCTTTAATGGTTTTAGGCTGATTACTTTCCATAATCGTTACCTCATCGGGACGTTGATCCAATAAGGCTTTTATATTTCCTTTTGCTCTGGTTACCGCCATAGATTGGAAAACCTCTCCTACGGCATAAAAAAGCATTACTGCAACTCCTTCAGGATATTCTCCAATAGCAAAAGCACCAATGGTAGCGATACTCATCAGAAAAAATTCTGAAAATACATCTCCTTTAATAATACTTTTATAAGCATCTTTTAATACCGGAAATCCTACTGGAATATAGGCTGCCAAGAACCACACCAACCTTACCCAACCTGCAAACCATGCTGGTTTTATATAATTATCAAAAGCGATTCCTAACAATAAGATCACAAAGGATATAATGGCCGGAAGAAACATCTGAAACATCGTCTGATCTCCGGAATCATGTGAATGATCATGGCCGTCATGGTCATGTCCATCTCCCTCTGAATGATTATGATTGTGTCCTTTTTTTTCTATTTTTTCTGGGGTTGTACTACAGCACTTTTCCATAACTGATATTTTTATACAAATTTAATGGTGAGACGGATGCAATGCTATTGCAAACTTTCAAGACAATTTTCACATATTCCTTTGGCAAAAAGCCTTATTTCATCAATCCTAAAATTGGTCTGAATATTTTCGGGAAAGGAAATATCCTCTTTACATGTCGTTTGCTTGCATATTTTGCAATAGAAATGAAGATGCCAGTCCTTATGGGTTTTCTCATCACAATCGTCATCGCATAACTTGTATTTTGTGGTTGTATTTTCCTGTATGCTGTGAACAATTCCTTTTTCTTCAAAGGTTTTTAATGTTCTGTAAATGGTAATTCGGTCTGCATTATCAAAGTGATTTTCTATCTCAGAGAGAGACATTGCTGCGTCCTGTGAGCTTAGAAAATCGTATACCAGAATCCTCATACTGGTGGGTTTGGTATTTTTATCAATGAGCTTATTTTCTATATCTTTTTTCATTTTCAACAATTTAAAATTTACAGATGGACTTCATTTTCTTCATAACCATCATCTTCTATCTGAAAAGTAGTATGGTTTATTTTAAAGTTCTCTACCGTTTGGTCTGTTAATGTTTTCAATAATTGATTCTGGGGATATGTTTCTTCTTTCACAATGTGTGCACTCATCGCATTGACACTTGATGTTAAAGACCATACGTGAAGATCATGAACGTTTTTCACCCCCTGCGTCTGCTCCAGTGATTTGCGTAGCTCATGGATGTCTACATCATTTGGGGTTCCCTCTAATAATACGTTGATTGCTTCTTTCAAGAGTCTCCACGTCCTTGGAAATATTAATAATCCAATGGCTGCAGAAATCAGCGGATCGGCATAATACCAGCCTGTTGTCAGCATAATAATTCCGGCAATCATGACTCCTACGGAAGTTAACATATCTGAAAGAACTTCAAAGTAGGCTCCTTTCATGTTCAAACTTCCTTCTGAGTCTTTTCTTAGGATCATCATTCCGACAATGTTTACCAACAGTCCTATCCCTGCCACAATCAGCATAGATTTACTCTGTACTTCCGGTGGGTCCTGAAAACGTCGATATGCTTCAAATAGAACATATATTGAAATTCCTAACAGAACCACTGCATTAATAACTGCTGCCAGTATTTCTGTACGGTAATATCCGTAGGTTCTGGAGGGGTCCGCTTTTTTCTCTCCTATTTTTATGGCAATAAATGCCAACAATAATCCTACAACATCCGTCAGCATATGTGCTGCATCGGCTAATAAGGCAAGACTATTGGTAACAAGCCCTCCTATCACCTCAGCAATGAGATAGGTACCGCTAAGGCATAGTACAATCAGGAGGTTTTTTTTATGTCTGCTCCCTGCAGAGGGAAGTTGTGTTTGTGTTTTGGTTTCCATAGCTACTGGATTAATTACATTTCATAATAGGATGTATTTTCTTTTTTTAAAGGAACATTTTGCTCCCCAATCATTTGTCTGATATTGATTTCTATAGTCTGCGCAAGAGAAGTCATGGGAGTATCCACCGGTCCATTTTCGAATGGATCCTGCATAATGATAGATGTTTTTTCTATCATAATAAACACGATCGGAATCAGAAAAGTAACCATAATCTCTATCGTCAGTTGTGAATCATCCAACCCAAAGGGCAATATAGCAGCAAACACATAGATCAGGATATGCACTAAAACACTGTAAGACCTTGGAAAAACGGTATTTTTTAATCTTTCACATTTTCCCATACTGTCACAAAGTCTTGTGACCATATCATTCAGTTGCATCTGCTGGAAATCTGTAAGCCCTTTGGAAGCAGCAATTTCCTTAAACTGTTTGGAGTGGGCATCTAGAAGTGCATTGGGAATATTAACCGCACTGATTTTATTTTCATCCAAATATTTTTGAACTTTATCCGAAAAGGGCAGTTTTCTCAAAGATTCTCCCAAGGCATAAGTCCAGATGATCTGCCTTTCTGCAATGGCTCTGATGTTTTTATCTCCCTCGGGTAAAAATTGACTGGCCAATCTCACCAATGTTCTGGAATCATTCACAATGGCTCCCCAAACCGTTCTGGCTTCCCACCATCGTTCATAGGATTGGGACGTTCTGAACGCCAGCAATAACGAAACTGCAGTTCCTAAAAGCGCAGGAATGTTCAGAGGAAGTGAAATTTTACGAAACCACGGCAGCATATCCAAAAGTCCAATGACTACAGCGAATATTCCGATAAACAGAATTTGAGATTTTATTTCACGGATGAAATACCAGACTGATATTTTTTTGTTTAATAGCATAGTTGGGCATGTATTAAATTTTATAAGATACTCTTTGCTTTCCCTCAGTCGTTTTTACTTCAATAAAAATTATTCCGTAAACAGCTCTAATTTAAGTATAAAAATCGACATTTTATTGGTTTTAAACACTTTCATTAATGTTCGTGCTCTCCTGAATTCACGAGCTTAGCATTTACAAAAAAGGCTCCTTTTACAACAATTTTGGCATTATCCGGAATTTGTCCAATAGAAGTAATGGCAGTGTATCCCATATCTGAGGTTCCTTTTACTACTTCCATTTTTTCAAAATTCAGGGTCTTCGGATGTGGTTTTCCTTTTTCGTCATGCTCTTCTTCTACCTTTTTATCAGTTTGTACAAAGACATAGTATTTTCCGTCTGCTTCTACAATGGCTTCGGTAGGAACTGCAGGTGTTGTACTTTTATCCAGACTTACCAGTCCTGTAATGTTCATCCCATCAATCAGTCCTGATTTATTTCCTATCACCTCACAGTGCATGGAGATGGTCTTGCTTTCGTTTTCAAAAGAAGATCCAATGCTATAAATTTTCGCATCATATTCCGTTTCGGGATTATTGGTCAGTTTAAAATGAACAATCTGCCCTACCCTCATTTTTGGAAGATCTTTTTCAAACACTTGAAGATCCAGATGGATGGAGCCATTATCAATCACTGTCGCAACAGGAGAGGAAATATCTACATAACTTCCTATCTGCGCTGTGATACCACTGATTGTCCCACTGATTGGAGCTGTAATAACCAAACCGGATTTCATGTTACCATTGTTTACACTTCCTGGATTTATTCCCATCATTTGAAGTTGTTTCAAAAGAGAGGCTCTTTTGGTTCTTAAGGTTTTCAATTCGGCATCTGCATTTTGAAGATTTTTCTTGGCCCCTGCATCATTATCAAAAAGCTCTCTTTGTCTTCTGAATTCCTGTTCAGCGTAGGTAATTCTGCTATTGGTAGTCAGATAATCTTCCTGAAGCTGGATGTATTCAGGGTTAGCAATAGTGGCTATGACCTGTCCTTTTTTTACAATACTTCCTACCTGGATATTTATTGTTTTAATAATTCCGCCATATAGAGATGTAATGGTTGCCTTATTACTGTTCGGTACGCTTAAAAGACCATTTGCTTTGATGGTGGAGGTAAGTTCCTTCATTTCTACCGATCCCAAAGCCACTCCTACTGATTTCATCTGCTCTTCAGTTAATGAGGCGATAGTTTCCGGAGCTTCTTCATGGGTTGTTTCTTTCTGTTCTGTCTTTTCCGGAGCTTTTTCTTCTGTAGATTCTTTTTTTCCACAGCTTATTACAAACAGAGAGATTAGTACAAGAGATATGATATTATATTTGAGTTTCATATGCGAATATTTATTTTTTCTAAAATCGTATGCCATCATCTTCATTGGGGAATTTTCTGTTAATAGCGACTTCATATTATTTGTTAATGATTGAATTAATGGTAACCACAGATTGATTCACCTGCTGGATGGATTCCAGATATTTTAATTGAATATTGGTAGCTGTCTGTAAGGCAAAAAGATATTCTACATAGGAAATTTCCCCTGTTTTATATCCTAGTTGAGCTGCCTTTACAATTTTCTCTGCATTAGGCAGCGCCTGATTGGTGTAGTAATCATACTGCTGCCTATCCTGCTGATATTGGCTAAAGGCGTTTTCCAACTGGGCAGAAAGTTGTTTTTTCTGCATTCTCGCATTAGTTTCTGCCACCTGTTTATCATATTCTAAAGCCTGCATTCTTGCCTTTGTAGCACCAAATGTCAAAGGTATTGCCACTCCTACTGTTGCTGATTGAAAGCGCTTCCCGGAATCATAGAAATTTTCCTGTCCGTTTATGGTATGGAATCCTATTAATGACTGGTTTGTATATCCCAAACTAAAATCCGGTAACCCCAGAGCTTTTTCTACTTTTTTATTTTTCTCTGCAATTTCCATTTCATGATAAAAAGCTTTGACTGTAGGGTTATTGGCTACCACTGCACTATCCAATACATTTTCTGCCTTTAAAGGTTCATAATCTGTTTTGAATGGCACTTCCAGGTTTTCTGAAGTATTCAGGAGTGTTTTTAAATTTTTATAGGCATTATTAAGAAACACTTCATTCTGTCTCAGTAGCAGATCGATTTCTCCTTTTTGAGTTTCTGCTGTATTGATTTCGATCTTTTTGATGTCACCAGCTTTAAATCTTACTGTTGCAATTCTGATAAATTCTTCATAAAAACCAGCCAGACTGGTCAGTTTTTCTTTATTATATTGAAGATATTCAATCTGGTAATAATAGGTCCGAACGTCTTTAACAAGCTCGTTGGTTGTAACCTCTTTATCAATCTGTTTACTCTTAATATTTTCATTAATGAGTTCCTTTCTTGCCTTAAACAATGTGGGAAAAGGAATGCTTTGTGAAATAGCAAAAGACTGGTCGAATTTCGGACTGTTGTATTGTCCCAGCTGAGCATCAAAGCTTAATTTGGGAAGTTCCTTTGCCGTAGGTCTTAAAGCTTCTGCAGATTTTATGCTTAAGTCCTTTGACTGTAACGTTAAATTATTATTCATCGCCATTTGTACAGCCTCTTCCACGGATATCGGTCGGGTTTGAGCTTTAAAGGTCTGCCCCATCATCATTAATCCTAAAAGAAGAATGATTGTAAATGATCCCGTCTGGTTATTTTTTCTTTTCAAAATCTTTGTATTAAAAATAATGTACAGCATGGGTAGAACGAATAATGTAAGGAATGTTGCCGATACCAATCCTCCAATAACTACTGTTGCCAGAGGTTTTTGTACTTCTGCTCCTGCTCCTGTAGAAATCGCCATCGGTAAGAATCCCAATGATGCTACGGTAGCAGTCATCAAAACGGGTCTTAATCTGGTTTTTGTTCCTTCAAAAACACGTTTTAAAATATCTGTCTCACCATCTTTTTCTAATTGATTAAATGTTCCTATCAATACAATTCCATTAAGAACCGCTACTCCAAAAAGAGCAATAAATCCGATTCCCGCACTGATACTGAATGGCATATCTCTTATAATCAAGGCAAAAACACCTCCTATGGCACTCATTGGAATGGCCGTAAAGATTAGTCCAGCCTGCTTGAATGAACGGAATGTAAAATACAATAACATAAAAATAAGAAGCAACGATACCGGAACTGCAATCATCAGACGTTTGCTTGCTTCCTGTAAATTTTCAAACTGCCCGCCATAGGTAAAGTAGTATCCGGATGGTAATTTTACCTTATCCAGTTTTGCCTGAATATCCTTTACTACACTTTCCACATCTCTGCCTTTCACATTAAATCCTATTACAATTCTACGTTTTCCTTGTTCACGGCTGATTTGGGCAGGACCAAGCTTATAACTCACATTAGCAACCTGCGACAATGGAATCTGCGCTCCAGTGCTTGAGGTAATCATCAGGTTATTTACATCTGAAATATCTGTTCTGTGAAGACTGTCCAGACGTACTACCAAATCAAAACGTCTTTCATTTTCAAAAACCTGTCCGGCAGCCTTTCCTGCAAAGGCAGTACTTACCGCATTGTTCACATCTTCTATATTTAATCCGTAATTGGCAATTCTTGTTCTGTCGTACTGTACATTGATCTGCGGAAGACCACTTACTCTTTCAATCTGAGGAGCTGTAGCCCCATCCACAGTCTGAATAATCTTTCCAACTTTATCAGCATACACAGCCAATGAATCAAGATTTTCTCCAAAGATTTTCACGGCAACATCCTGTCTGATCCCTGTCATCAGTTCATTAAAACGCATCTGAATAGGTTGGTTTTTCTCGAAGAATACCCCAGGAATTGTTTCCAGTTTTTCACTGATCTCATCGGCCAATTCGTTGTAGGATTTTTTAGTTTTCCATTCGCTTTGTGGTTTTAATACAACAATCATATCGGTTGCTTCGGGTGGCATCGGGTCTGTAGGCACCTCAGCAGATCCTGTTTTCCCGACTACCATTTTCACCTCATCAAACTGCTTGATGATTCTGGAAGCCTGCATGGAGGTTTCTATACTCTGGCTCAAGGAACTTCCTTGTGGTAAAATACAATGGAATGCAAAATCTCCTTCCTGTAATTGTGGTATAAACTCACCACCCATATTTTTAAAGGTAAATACTGAGATCACAAAAACCGCTATTGTTGCTGAAACGACAATATATTTTACTTTAATAGCTTTCTGTAATAATGGCTGATAAATCTTCTGAAGACGATTCATCATTTTATCTGAAAAAGTTTCCTTGTGTGATATTTTTTTGGATAAGAACAAAGCACTCATCATCGGAATGTAAGTTAATGACAGGATCAAAGCTCCCAAGATTGCAAATCCTACTGTTTTTGCCATTGGAGTGAACATTTTCCCCTCTATTCCGACTAAGGTAAGAATCGGAATATATACAATCAGGATAATAATTTCCCCGAATGCGGCACTGCTTCTGATCTTTGAGGCAGACAAGAAAACTTCTTCGTCCATTTCAGACTGGGTTAACGTCCTCATTGATTTCCTTAGTCCAAGATGGTGCAAGGTTGCTTCTACGATAATAACCGCTCCGTCCACAATCAACCCGAAATCTATTGCCCCAAGGCTCATCAGATTGGCACTCACTCCGAAGACATTCATCATTCCCAATGCAAATAATAAGGAAAGTGGAATGGCAGAGGCAACAATAAGCCCTGCTCTAAGATTTCCGAGAAAAACAACAAGAACGAAGATAACGATTAACGCTCCCTCGATCAGGTTTTTCTGAACGGTACTAATAGCTCTATCTACTAAATCGGTTCTATCTAAGAATGGTTCTATCACTATATCATCCGGAAGCGATTTCTGAATGTTAGGAATCTTCTCCTTGATGTTACCAACAACTTCATTACTATTGGCGCCTTTTAGCATCATCACTACTCCACCCACGGCATCCACTTTTCCGTCATAGGTTAACGCTCCATAGCGTACAGCACTTCCTAAACGAACATCGGCAACATCTTTTATAAAAATAGGAACGCTTCCTGTTTCATTTTTAACGGCAATATTCCTGATATCTTCCAGAGAAGTTACAAGTCCTATTCCTCGGATAAAATAAGCATTGGGTTTTTTATCAATATAAGCTCCACCCGTATTTTGATTATTCTTTTCAAGAGCTGTAAATATCTCAGTAATACTGGTTCCCATCGCCTTTAAACGATTGGGATCAATAGCTACTTCATATTGTTTTAATTCTCCTCCAAAACTGTTGATTTCCGCTACTCCCGGGGTTCCGTTAAGCTGTCTGCGGACAATCCAGTCCTGCATGGTTCTTAATTCTTTGGCATTGTATTTCTTTTCGCTTCCTTTTTTCGGGTGAAGAATATACTGATATACTTCTCCAAGCCCTGTACTTACGGGAGCTAATTCAGGAGTACCCACTCCTTTCGGAATTTCCTCTACTGCATTTTTTAATTGTTCACTGATAAGCTGTCTGGCAAAGTAAATGTTTACATCTTCCTTGAAAACCACTGTAATTACAGAAAGTCCGAATCTTGAAATACTTCTTGTTTCCTGAATATCCGGAACATTTGCGATACTTTGCTCAATGGGAAAGGTGACCAATTGCTCTACTTCCTGCCCTGCCAATGTAGGACAAGCGGTAATGATTTGCACCTGATTGTTTGTAATATCTGGCACTGCATCTATGGGCAATTTTGTGGCACTCCACGTTCCCCAAATGATCAGTATCAGGGTCATAATACCAATAACAACTTTGTTTTTGATACTAAATTTTATGATTTTATCTAACACGATTTATATTTAATTTTTATTGAAAATACATTGCGTACAGCTTAATACTGCAGCAAAAATATCCTGAAAACCTCTGCAATGGTATTGCAAAGTTTCAAACACGTTTAGAAAGAGAACTTTCTAAAAATCAATAAAATTAAATTTTAGGAGGTTGCCAGACGTGATCATACACCTGGTAGGCAAAGTCGTTTTTATGGAATAAGATTTTCTTAGAAAAATAAGCAGGAATCTGCTCTGGAATTTCTAACAAAGGGTCCATCTTAAATGCTGAAACCGTAATTTGGCAACAGCTGCAAGCACAAAGAGGCGAACAAATATCACCTTTTTCTGTTGAATGAACTCCCTGAATATTTAATGAAAACTTTGTATCTCCTGAATCTGATGAAAGATGAGACACGTCTTCACAGGGCATCAATGATAACGCCATGAAATAAATTGCCAATATCCATCTTAACAAGTTCATTGTGACAAAGGTAAAGTTTTTTTCTAAAATGGGTAAAGTTTCAATTTTAAATACATGATAAAAATCAATTTTTTTTTCATTTAATACATTTTTAAAAATTCACAATTTTTCACCAGATCGTTATTTATTATTAAAAAAGCACCTCTCTTTTTAATTTATTTACCATAATAACAAACTAATCACAAAACCTTTGCAAAACACCCACAAATAGAGGATTTAATATAGATTACCATGATCGTTTATTATCTTTGTAAAAACTTAAATAACCTCTACTCATAGACGATTCTATTCACTACTACTTAGAAATATTTACATTTCTTTCAATTTAAAAACTAATTTATACATTAATATATGAAACGTACATTACTATTCGTTTTTACCATTTCTGCATCTAGCATTTTTGCACAAAGCTGGAACATAACAGGAAATTCAGGAACAAACCCGTCAAACAACTTTCTCGGGACAAATGATAATCAAGATCTTATCATTAAAACAAACAATCAAGAAAGATTAAGAGTCTTTGCCAGTCCATACCACAATGGTATTGTTATAGGTGATCAAACAGCAGAGGGTACAACAAAAGGTGGTAGGCTAGAAGCAGCCGCAGCTCTATGCCCTGGGTGTCTTTCTCCCTGGACAACTCCTGGAGATTTTGTTCTAAGAAACTTTGGTGGAAGAAATATGGAATTTAATATGCCAAATGATAATGCTATAGACCCTAATACAGATACCAGCACTCCCAACTCTCCCTATGTTACCAGAATAAAATTTACTGATGGAGCACACAAAAGCAATCTAATCATATTTAATACAGGAAAAGTAACTGTAGGAACAGATCAATACGACAATGATCCTAATTTTATTTTTTACGTAAAAAAAGGAATAAAGGCAGAGCAGATCAAAGTTGAAAATCCGGCTGCTAATGGTTGGGCAGATTATGTATTTAAAAAAGGATATCAACTTCGCACGCTAGAAGATGTAGAGAAACATATTTCAGAAAAGGGGCATTTACCCAATATTCCATCTGCAAAAGAAGTAGAAAAAGATGGAATTAATTTAGGTGAAATGGATGCTAAGCTTTTAGAAAAGATAGAGGAATTAACCCTTTATTCTATTGAGCAAAATAAGCAATTAAAATCCCAGTCTAAGGAGATTAAAGAACTAAAAGAACAAGTACAGCAATTACTTTCTACAAAAAAATAAATAACTGATGAAAAGAAAAATACTTTCTTTATTTTCTCTGTCCATTGGATTTCTAGGTTTTTCACAAACTGAAGTTTATTTCCAATATGACGAAGCAGGAAACCAAAGGTATAGAGGTATTAACGAGGCAGGAAAAGAGGCTTCTGAAAAAATAGTAAAAGCAGCAGCTATTACAAAACAGGAACCTGCTATTGATGAAAAAGCATTCTGGAAACAAATCAGATTGTATCCAGTTCCTGTGAATGACTACCTTACCATCGACTGGACTGAAGAAGTGGACAGTCTTATCGAATCTGTTTCACTTTACCAGCATAGTACTGTGCATTGGAAATTTCAACAACAGAATAATCCCGGACTAAACCGTCAGATTAAAATCAACATGATTGGATATGACTGGGGTGTTTATATTCTACGTTTTACGTTGAAAGATGGAAGAGTCTTCAGCAGAAATGTCACCAAAAGATAAAATGAGAATGATGGCATTGAAAAAACTTAAAGATTAATCAGTGTTCTCTATAATATTTTTATATATCAGTAATCATTTATAAAATAACTAATATAACAATGAAATTTTTTTCATCATTGATATTATCCTTGTGTTCTGTATGGGGGTTGTCCCAGACTATCCTCTATCAGGCAGAGACTACCTCACGGACGGTTCAGGACCCGCAGACAGTAGTTATGACACAAGGATTTCATGCTAAATCGAATATCTCAAATACGTTTGTGGCAAAAATAGGTTCTGCTACAGAGAGTCCAGGTGGAGGACCAATAGATTCTAATGCAGGAGCTAATAATCCCTCAGGAACAATAGAAGATAGTATAAAATTCCACGATACAAAGGGAAATATCGAAGTTACAGGCACAGGTCAGATACAATTTACATTACCTGTTGCTCTACCTCCTGGAATAAAAGATGTAGCCCCACAGGTCAACCTCGTATACCTCAGTGGTACCGGGAACGGTATTGCAGGATATAGTTGGAATCTTTCAGGAATCACTTCTATTTCAAGGATTGGTAAAACACTTGAAGCATATGAAGAAATTAAGCCTGTACAAATTGATTATTCCGACGATTATAGCTTCAACGGGCAAAGATTAATATTAAAATCTGGGGAATACGGAAAAGACGGAGCAGAATATGTTACAGAGAAATATTCTAACATAAAAATTAAATCTGTAGGAAATTATCCAGTAAATGGAAAAGATGTCGGGCCTGAATATTTTGAGGTCACATTTGAAGACGGATCACAAGCTTGGTACGGTTCATATGGTGCAAATGTTAATGGCAAACCCACAGTAACAACCCCTCTAGAATATAATATTGTAAAGTGGAAAGATATACAAGGTAATTACATTTCCTACAACTATGCATCTGATTCTGATACCGGAGGTTTTAGAACTTCAAACCGTGTTATGCGAATATCTTCAATAGAATGGGGAGGAAATGAGAAGCTGAATAAGCCTCATTTTAATTTGATTGAATTTATATACAGAGACAGAGATCTAAAAGAAATATCTTATGTACAAGGATTAGAACATAAACAATACAAAATCCTCTCGGAAATTTTAGTAAAAACTCATTCACAACCTTTCAAAACATACCGTCTCGAATATAAGAAAGACAGCAATGGAACCAATTATCAATTTCTAGATAAGGTCACTGAGTACAACTCTGCGAATAAAGCGGCCAATCCAGTAACCTTTGAATATGAAAATTCCGCAAGAGGAACCGACTGGACCCAGTCAATAAGCCACTCGCTTGAATCAGGATTATTAGGGGATTTTGATGGGGATGGTAAAATAGACGCTTTAGAATATAGAGACCAACCTTTCAGAGTCTGTGAGAATATTGGGGGTACTGGCTTTAATCCAATATGTATTAATCCAATAAATAAACCGGCAGGTTTCTACTTAACAAAAAAAGCTTTAGATCAACCGCAGGGGCAAGGAGAAATAACATTTGTTGGTTCTATAGATATCACAAAAGATGAATTTAAGAAAGCAATACCTATCTCTTTTAAGACTCTTTCAGGAATTATGGAAAACCAACAAGGATTTGCTTTTTATAAAGTTGCTAATGACACTAGAGATATCCAGCTATTTATTTATTCCATTAATCAGGCAAATCAATTGGAGCATCAGTATACAAAGATTCTTCCTAAATCGGTCTACGACCTTACAACTCCTGAAATTGCCCCAATGGAAAGTGGTACCCGTTTCAAAACTACACCATTAAAACTTATGGAATTAGATCTTGATGGGGATGGTATTTCTGAGTTAATAATGGGTTTTAATGATGCTGTACATACAAAATCTCAAAAACCTCAGGATCCCAATGCTCCAATAGGTCTTCCAGAATTTGACGAAACTTTTCAGGATTGGAAACGATATATTGTAGCCAACATGGATAATGCTGTCAGCATATCACAGTCTTACTCTCAAATGTCTTTTTATCCCTACAATACTGACATACTAGAAACTTACAAGATGGGAGATTTTGATGGAGATGGAAAAACTGATTTTCTAAGATTTGATAGTGGGAATAGGGCATTTATTGTTCAGTTTCAGAAAGGACCTAATAATCTTTATTCAGTTATTGAAAATGGTTTCTATTTAAACGATGAGAGAACTAAAGGGATAACCCAAAGAGCCGTTATAGGTGATTTTAATGGAGATGGAAAAAGTGATTTATTAATTCCTGCATCGGACACAACTACAGACTGGTATTTATACCAATCGACAGGCAAATATTTTGATGAAGAATTTAAACCTAATTTTGCATTATTCCGCAAAGACCAACTTGTAAACTCCAATAAAGATGGTACAGCAAATGTAGAAAGAACAAGTCACCAAGCATATGATCTTGACAGAGATGGAAAGAGTGATTTCGTTACTTTCAACTATCGAAAAGAGAGAGTTAAGCTTGGTAGCTCTCAAACAATTTTTAATATCTATTATCATAATACCGTTGATATCAAAATCTCAACGGGAGAAAAAAAGTTCAACAATGATATTCGATATGCATTTAGTGAAGGTCCATTGGGAGATAGAAGTCCAATGGATGGAGGACAAACATATCTTAATGAAAGAACAAAATATGATCTTCAGGAGCTTTTAGGCAGTTTTAAAATCAATCAATCTATTCATCAGATCATTCTTGTTAGCCCAAGTACTATTAGGGGAGTTTCAGGAGATAGGGTAAAGAGAATTGATTTTTATGATGTTTCTAAAGAGGCCCGTATCAACTCTATTTCCCAATCAGGTATTAAAACTGTTATTCGTTACAAAGAACTTGATCCAAATATTTCTCCTAACTTCTATCAGACGGTTAAAAAAGAGAAATATCCTTATATGGAACTCAAAAATGCTCTACAGTCATTTGCTGTTTCCCAGCTTGAGCAATCCGGTAAAAAACAGGATTTCCTTTATAGAGGGCTATTAGTTCATCTTCAAGGACGTGGAATGATAGGATTCCGTCAAACGGCACGCTCATCATGGTATGCAGACGGCTTAGAAAGCAATAAAGTATGGAATGGTATTGAAATAGATCCATTGAATGAAAGCCTGCCTATTAAAGAATGGTCAATCCGAACAAGAAATGAAGCAAAAGTTTTTCCAGCAGATATTTCTGAAAATAATTCAGAATTATTAACCTTTAAATCTACAGTCTATAAAACGGACAAACTGATCAATAACCAAGTAGCTGCTTCTATTACTGATATTGATAAATCAAAAATTGTCACTGTAATTGTACCAACTATTACCAAGACCAAGGACTTTTTAACCGGGACTATTACGGAAAATTCAATTACTTATGGAAACTATTATCTTCCGTCACAAAACATTTCTAAAATTAATAATGGTTATGCGGTTACCGCTTCAGCATATAACTATTTCCATAACCCATCTGGAATAGGATCTGAATACTATATTGGTCGCCCTCAATCTAAAACAGAGATCACATCAGCCTATGGTGATACTAAATCTACGAAGAAAGAGTTTTTGTATGAAAACAATCTTCTAAAAACAATGAAAACTTGGAACCGCGATAATACTGGCTGGCTACAAGAAACATATGATCATGACGGATTTGGAAATATAATTCAAACAACAACAATAAACAGCGTTGATTCTCAAAGCCGCAACATCAAATCTCAGTATGAAGCAAAAGGGAGATTTATTGTTAAGAAAACAGATAATCTGGGGCTGGAAACCAATATCACTTATAATGATTGGGGGCAAATACTAACCCAAAGTGATCCATTAGGTAATATTCTTAGTAATACTTATGATGCTTGGGGCAAGCTTCTTACTGCTAAATCAAATCTAGGAGGTATTACCACTTTTCAATATAAAAAAGATAAGGATTATAATATTATCATTACTCAAAATGATCCTAATGGAAATATTTCTAAAAAGCATGTTAATAAATGGGGGTTAGATTACAAAACATCAACTAAGGCTTTTGCACAAGGAGAATACTTTTCTAAAGACTTTCAGTATGATGCATTAGGAAGAAAAATAGGTGAAAGTGAACCTTATTCTGAAGGAGGAAGTCCATCACAATGGAACTCTATAATATATGATGATTCAGTTTACCCTGTTAAAATAACAGTTACAGCCTTTAATGGTAAACAGATCGAAACAACAGTTTCAGGAAATACAACTACAGAGAAAGAAATGAATGGCTATGGAAGATCAACTTCTAAAACCAAAGATGCTCTTGGGAGTATCATTCATAGTACAGATAAAGGGGGAACTATTAATTTTTCTTATAATGCTGCAGGAGAACAAATCAAGGCTCAGTATGGTGAAAACATTGTTACAACAAAGTTTGACACCTGGGGAAGAAAATCAGAATTCAATGACCCTTCCAATGGAACTTACAAATTTGAATATGATGGATTAGGACAGGCTAGAAAAGTTATTAGCCCTAAAGGGATCAAAGAATATATTTATAATAATCTTGGCCAACTTATCTCTCAAAAAGAAATTTCTACAATAGACGGAGGCAAGACTACAAATAAAACAATATCCTACGTGTACGATGATAAAGGAAGGAATATTTCCAAATCAGGGACATCAAAAGGACAGAGTTATAACACCAATATAACGTTTGACCCCCAAGGCAGAGTCCTTTCATCATCAGAAAGCAGTAATGGCAAATATTTTATCCAGAAAGGGATGACGTATGATGACAAAGCCAGAATTACATCTTACGAAAAACAACTTTTTTCTGCTGGAATATTAACTAAAGTACAGATAGAAAATATATACAATGCCTGGAATGGAGACTTGTATAAGGTCAGGGATAAAAACTCAGGAAAAATCCTTTGGGAGCTTAAAGAAACGAATCATAAAGGGCAAATTCTAAAGGCACAGCTGGGAGCTTCAGAGATTAATCAAACATACGAACCGGATGGTACTTTAAGTCAAGTAAATCACGGTTCAGCCATTAAAAAACATATATTACTACTTTCATACAATTTCAACCCCCTTAAAAATGAAGTAGAAGCAAGAACCACAGGAGGTGATTTTTACATTAATGAATCGTTTGATTATGACAATAATAACCGATTAATCAACTGGACAAATCCAGTGACAGGAACTAAGACAGAAATGGCAGTTCTTAATGTTTATGATAATAAAGGTAGGATACTTGAGAATGACCAAGTAGGAACCATAAAATTTGGCAATTCTTCAAAGGTTTATCAACCTACAGGAATGTCCTTGAACGCTGCTGGAACTCAAAATTACAGCAATGATTTGATTCAAAATATTCTTTATAATGAAAATAATGATCCTGTATTTATTGATGGGATGAAAGGTGATGTTGCTTTCCAATACGGAATTACCAATATGAGGCAAAGAGTTACCTATGGTGGAAACTTCAGTGCTGACGGAGAAGGACGATTCACTAAATTCTATAGTGAAGACGGAAATTTTGAAATATTGAAAGATAATACAACAGGAAAAGAAAAACATATTATTTATATTGGAGGCTCACCTTATGAAAGCAATATTGTATATGTAAAAAATTATGATGAAACCAACGGTTCTTATAAATTCTTACATAAGGATTATCTAGGAAGTATCTTAGCCATAAGTGATGAGGCTGGAAATAAGCTTGAACAGAGACACTTTGATGCATGGGGTAATTTAACTCATCTTCAAATAGGTAATGGACAAGTTATAACAGACCAAAGCAAAATCCAAGAGATACTAACCACAGGAGGATTATTACTGGAAAGAGGATACACTTCACATGAACATTTTGCTGAAGTAGGAATCATCCATATGAACGGAAGATTATATGATCCGCTGTTGAGAAGATTCTTAAATCCTGATGAGAATATCCAATCTCCCTATAATACACAGAATTATAATAAATATGGATATGTACTTAATAATCCTTTAATTTACAACGACCCAAGTGGAGAAGTATTCTTTTTAATTCCAATACTCGTAAAAGTGGCCGTAGGAGCGCTATACGGTGCTATAGTAGGAGCAGGTGTTGGGATACTTGCCTATACTATAAAAGGTTTAATAACTAAAAATTGGGAAGGCTTTGGTAAATCAGTATTAGGAGGAGCCATAGCAGGTGGAATAGCAGGAGGACTCAATGCTTTGGGAACTTCCTTATTTACCCCGGCCAGTTCAATACTCAATACCGGAACTTGGAATCTCCTTTCTAATACAGTCACACAATTAATGATAGATGGCAAAATAGATGCTACCACATTTGCTACAGCAATAATTGGCTCAATTGTCGGAAATAAGTTACCTGGATGGAAATCACTTGGAGGAAACGGCTTAGGAGCATGGGCTAAAAATGCTGTAGGAGAATTATTACATAGTTCCACAAAATATGGAATTACTGGAGCTGTTACTGGAGGATTCTCCGCTATATTCAGAGGAAATAATATATGGGATGGCTTCAAAAAAGGTTTTGAAAATGGGGCATATAATGGAGCAGGCCAAGCTTTTGGGAAAATTATTTTCATGGGGCCTACATTTACACCTGATGAGAAGCAATTAAAATACGTAAAAGAAATGTCTGAAGAATCCAATGTTCCTTATGAAAATATAGCTTGGAGACATGGAGGAATCCTCAGTTTAGTTATATCAAAAAATGCCATTACAATTGGAAACAATGTAACAATGCCACACAAGAATGGTTCACCAGAACTATTTGGACATGAATTCGGACACGTCCTTCAGCAATATGTAGGTCAAGAAGACTATAATAATGGACATACTCCTAAACCACAAGGATGGGCATATTACCAGGCAAAAGGAATTTATGAACAATGGGCTTTAGTTACCATATTCAACATCAAAGTATATGATATTTTGAGACCATATGGAGCTCAATACAATGAATTAGATGCAGATGTTAAAGTTTCACGTTTTATACCAGAAGAAAACAATAAGCAATAATTTTATATTCTCACCGGCAAGCTATGTTGAAATTAAGATATAAAATATGGTCGAGTAGAAAATAGCTTTTTGAACAACTACTATTTTCAAAGTTTGCGAAACAATTGTTATTTAATAAGACCTGTCCCACTAGTGGGGCAGGTTTTTTCTATTAAAATAGATTAATTCTTTTTCAACAACAAAAAAACCACCGCAAAAGCGGTGGTTTTAAAAATCAAATCTAATTATGGACTGTAATTATAAATTGGGATTATTCTCAATTTCTTTCTGTGGAATACTGAATAAATAATAACTACTGTTCGGAGTAAATGCTTTCTTATTAGGAAGATCAAAGATAGAATGACCTCTACCATCAACTGTTTTCACAGTTCCATTTGGTGTGGTTATCTGAACTTTAATAGGTTTTCCGTCAGCATCTACAAATGGCTTTCTTACCACGGAACCTTGGGTTCTAATAATATCTGAAAGAGAGAACCCTTCTCCAAATAATTCTTTTCTTCTCTCGATCAAAATTTCATTCACGACATCATTCTGTGCCAGTGGGCCGCTATATACATTAGCATTTCTTGCTGATCTCAATTGATTTAAAATTGCTACTGCCTGTGCCGGATTTCCGTTGCGAGCTTCTGATTCTGCTTCAATCAGGTACATCTCAGCAGCTCTCATATAGACAATATCTGCAATAAGATTAGGTTTAAATTTAAACTTAGCATATCTCAGCAACCCCTCTCTCGCCGGAAGACCATCCCATGAGAATAACTGGGATCTGATATCATTGGTATCAAACAAATTTTTAAAGAAAGGATCCGCCATAAAACTGTAATAATAACTTCCTGATGAAGATACATCCAAGTAGTGGAATGCATAACTGGCGTCTGACTGTTCCTGAGTTTGTGTATGCCCCCAGATCCACTCTACATTGTTAATATCATTGAAGCCATCCTTATACTTTTCCGGAGCCATTAAAGTAAATCCTTCTTTTGCAATTTTTGCAGCAGCAGAGGCTTTGCTCCATTCTCCCGTATTCAGATAAACCCTTGCTAAAATTCCGTTTACTACGTTTCGGTTGATTTTATCCTTATTATTTCTCGTATAGTTTTTCAATAAATTATCTGCATCTGTAAGATCACTTTTAATTAAAGCATAAATATCTTCCAGACTAGATTTTTTCTTTCCTCCTGTACTTGTAGAAGAAGGTTCTGTATAAATTGGAGCCGTTAAAGCCGTTTTATCCTTAAGATAACTGAACTGGTAAAAGCTGGCAATATTGAGATAACAAAAAGCACGTAATGCCTTCGCCTGGCCTTTCACTTGATCCTTTTTTTCCTGACTACCCTCCGTTCCGTCTATTCTTGCAATAACATTATTCATATTATTGATAGTGGAATAAAGCATAGTCCAAATAAACAACGGACGACCTACTGTATTGTTGACCATTTCCGTAAAGCCATAGGTAGAAGCGAACCCATATTTATTGGAAAGTACAGCAACATCACTTCCCATAGCATCACTAGCCCTTAAAACAGTTGAATATCCAATATTCGCAAAAGTGGTCCCGTCATTATTAAACTTTGCCCAGGTTCCGTTGATAACTGTTTCAGCATTTTCTGCTGTTTTAAAAACCTCTACACTATTAGACTGATCAGTTGGAGCTGTATCCAATTCACTTTCACAGCTTGTTAGCGACCATAATCCTATTAGAGCAAGAGATACATATTTTATTTTTTTCATTGTTTCAATTTTAAAGATTAAAGAGTTGCCTGAAGACCAAATGTAATTGTTCTCATGGCAGGATATCTATAGTAGGTTGTACCATCTAATGCCTGCTCAGGATCCATCCCCTTGTGCTTATAGAATGTCAGAAGATTCTCTGCCTGAACATAAATCCTGAATTTCTTAAGCCCTATTTTTTCAAAATAATCTGATGGAAGCGTATATCCTAAACTCACATTTTTAAGCCTAGCATAAGTTCCAGAATATAAAAATCTTGAAGAGTTTGAAGTCCAGTTATTTGTTCTTGTGCTTAAGGCAGGAACATCTGTGTTGGTATTTTCAGGGGTCCATCTATTCAACATTTCAACACCCCATGCACGTCCTCCGGAGCTTCCGTTATGCAGAACAGAAGTGTAATCTGTATCTAAAATTTTCCCTCCGATTTTAAACGTTAACAATGCCGAAAAGTCAAAGTTCTTATAAGTAATGCTTGTATTAACCCCTCCCGTTAGCTTAGGTAATGCAGACCCTTGTAATATTTTTGTTGCCTTTGCATATTCAGAAGTTGTTCCCTCAACTGTGTTTCCATTAGCATCTTGAGAAATTGTTTTCCATAATGGGCTTCCGTTACTTGGATCTACTCCTGCCCATTCCTGAATATAGAAATCATATACAGAACCTCTTTCTCTCAGCATTTTGGTTTGTCCTACAACAAGAGGCCCTTTTGGTAATTTGGTTATTTTATTATTTAAAGTACTCAGGTTAACATCTACATTCCACTGGAAATTATCTGTTCTAACAGGTGTGGTGAATAATGAAAGTTCAAAACCTGTATTCTGTATTGTTCCGATATTCGCAGGATAATCACTGATTCCTATAGACGGAGCAACCGGTACATTGAACAGAAGATCTTGGCTTTCTCTTTTAAAATATTCGATATTTCCTTTAATCCTGTTATTCAAAATGGCAAACTCTAATCCTACGTTTAAGTTGAGATTGGTTTCCCATTTTAGATCCGGTGTACCCGCTTTCTCCAATGTTGTACCAGACTCTCCACCCAAATTAAAGGTTTTATATAATTCCTGATAAGCATAATAAAGCGGCTGCCCATTGGGTCTCAATAATTTATCATTCCCTTGTCCACCATAACTTGCACGTAGCGTTAACTGATTGAAGAAATTCAGGTTTTTAATAAACTCTTCATTCGAAATTTTCCATGAAGCTCCTACAGACCAGAATCTTCCCCATCTGTTATCTTTACTGAATCTCGAAGAGCCATCTGCTCTACCTGAAGCCGATAGGAAATATGTATTATTAAAATCATATTCAACTTTTCCAAGGTAACTTAACAGACTTAATTTGTCACTGTTTCCACCAAAATCTACCAATAAAGAAGCGGCATCCGGCTCATAGTAATAAGGCAGACCAAAACGGTTTCTTGTCCCGGAAATAGTCTGATAATCATATTTATAAAATTCTTGCCCTGCTAAAACATTAATGTGGTGTTTTCCAAATTTCTTATCGTAAGTCAGAATATTACTTGTTGTATAGGATAGAGTTCTTGTATTGGATTTTGTTACCGAACCTCCAATATCAATTCCTTGTCCAACAAGCGGATTGGTATAATAATGTCCGTTATAGTTAACTAAATCAACAGAAAAGCTGGTTTTGAACTTCAATTCCGGAAGGAATGTAAACTCCATGAACCCTTTCCCTGAAAAGTTATCTTCTTTATTTTCATTTTTATCTAAAGGGAGACTTGCCGCAGCATTTTGATTCTGCAGAGCTACAGTAGGTCTGTATTTTCCGAAATCATAAATTTTATTTCCTTCTGCATCCAGCACGTAAGATCCGTCTGCATTTCTTTCATAATAAGGATAAAATGATGGAACAAATCTCGCAGCATTAATAATGTTACTCGCTTTGGAATCTGAAGAGGTTGGAGCTTGCTGAAGACTGTTTGTATAACTTAAATTCACACCAACATTCAACCATTTTTTCACCTCAGAATTGATCTTTAATCTGGTATTATATCTTTTAAACCCAGATTCAATAGCCATCCCTTTATCATCAAGATACCCCAATGAAAAGAAATAATTGCTTTTTTCACTTCCACCACTAATATCCAGATCCACCTGATTTCTGGAAGCTACTCTTTGCAAAATATCCCTCCAATCATCATTCCATAGAGGAGTTGCTCCTGGCAATAGTTTCCCATCTGTTCCTACAGGCTTTGAATAATTAACTCCATACGGGTTAATTCCCAGCGCCGAAACAATATTATCCGTTGCCATCTGCCCTGCCTGCTGTGCATTCACTTTATCGGACTGATATCCGTTTCTCATGGCTTCCCAGTATAATTGAAAATACTGGTCTGTACTCACCTGCTCGTAATCTTTTACAGCTCTTCCCGAAAATCCCTGGCTAATATTAAGATTAACTTTTGATTCTCCTTTTTTTCCAGATTTTGTTGTAATGATGATAATCCCGTTCGCACCTCTTGAACCATACAAAGCACTTGCCGTAGCATCTTTCAAAACACTAATGGATTCTATGTCATTAGGGCTTATTGCATTTATATTTCCGTCAAAAGGAATTCCGTCAACAACAAATAAAGGATCACTGGAAGCACTTACCGAACCAATTCCTCTGATTCGAATAGTAGACAACGCTCCCGGTTGCCCTGAAGCTCCTGTAGTCTGAACTCCGGCTATCTGCCCATCCAATGCCTTTGTAATATTGGTGATAGGCCTGTTATTGATCTTATCCCCAGAAAGAGTTGCCACAGAACCGGTATAGCTACTTCTTTTAGCTTTTCCATAGGCTACCACTACTACTTCATCAATCTCCTTTTCTTTAAGTGTATCTTTTTTCGGCTTGGAATTCTGCCCACTTACACTGACAATTCCCAAGAAAAATGCAGCAACCGGTGGAATCCAAACTTTAGAATTAATTAAATTTTTACTAATCATAATCAATTTTATTTATCATATATTAAAATTTTGCCCTTTGCAGAAAAGTCAACAAAGGGCATCGATAAATACGATAAACCAAATGCTTATTTTTCCTTTAAAGGCTGAATGTAACACCTTACGCGAAGCAGGTTGTTAAGATTTCATTGGGTCAGTTCCCTCCATCTTTCTTTATAAGCCGATCGAAATATGAATGCAAAGCTATAAACTTTTAGTCTACAAAACAAGTAGACTTATTATTTTTTCATGATAAATTTTCAAAAATTAACATAAGATTATATTAAAAGCCATTAAAATAAGGAGTTGCAGCAATTATCAATTTTTCAAACATGACAAATATCATTAAATATAATTCAATTGGTAAAAATCAAAGACTTGAAGAATTTTTAAGCTTTAATTAAAAAAACTTTTTAATTTTATAGAATGAAAGTTTTAATTATAAACGGGCCTAATTTAAATCTTCTAGGCACAAGAGAACCTGAAATCTATGGAACAATTTCCATGGAAACTTATTTGGAAAATTTAAAATCCGAGTTTCATTCTCACGAATTAAAATATTATCAGTCTAATATTGAAGGAGAAATCATCAATAGACTTCAGGAGGATGATTTTGATGCTGTAGTAATCAATCCCGGAGCCTTTACTCATTATTCTTATGCGATAGCCGATTGTTTAAAGAACATTCGTAAACCTAAGGTTGAGGTTCACATCAGCAATATCTACAAAAGAGAAGAATTCAGACAAAAATCTGTAACAGCAGCTAATACTGACGCGGTTTTGTCCGGATTTGGAATGGATGGATATAGATTGGCTTTATTAAGTTTAAAGTAAGTCCAAATATATAAATACATATGTCTCACTAAGAATATAATACTCTTTTTTATGAAAATAAAAGACAATGTTTACTGTAATAATGTTGGGGTATATTTTAATCAATTAACAAAAAGAAAGTCTTATACTATTGAGGAAGTAAATTCTGAAAATGTGAGAATTTGCAATGATGAAAGCAAACTTAAATGGTATTCAAAATTTTATTTCAGTTTGCACAATGAACCTGAAATCATTTCAATTCATATAGATGATGAAATTAATGATTCAAAATGTGATGCTATAGAAGTAACAATTGAGTTTTCAAACAGCGATAAATACTGGCTAACTTTCTCAACACCAAAATATTTAGAGGAAATACTAAAATTAGAACCTCATTTTTATTCAAAAAACTTTGTTATCGTTAAAAACCTAAATAAAGATTTAATACAATCCACAATTCACCAAATGGATGCACTGAATGAATTAATTGAAAATTGCCGTAAATATTAAAAATAAAAAGCCTCATCAATGATGAGGCTTTTTATTTATGTAAACAATACTATTAGATTGTTTGTTCCTGTAGTTGAGGTCCTGAAGGGATTAATCTTTTACCCTCTTCAGTATCACAATACTGTTCAAAGTTCTTGATATATCTTGAAGCAAGATCTTTTGCTTTCTCTTCCCATTCAGAAGCATTTACATAAGTTTCTCTTGGATCTAGGATACCTGCAGAAACGTTTGGAAGTTCAGTAGGAATCTCAAGATTCATGATTGGAACCTGAGTTTTAGGAGCATTATCAATAGATCCGTCAATGATTGCATCAATGATTGCTCTTGTATCTTTTAAAGAAATTCTCTTTCCTGTACCATTCCAACCTGTATTCACTAAGTAAGCTTTAGCTCCGTGCTCTTTCATCTTACCAATCAAAGTTTTAGAGT
The DNA here is from genome assembly GCF_002899895.1 of Chryseobacterium oncorhynchi. Taxonomy (GTDB): domain Bacteria; phylum Bacteroidota; class Bacteroidia; order Flavobacteriales; family Weeksellaceae; genus Chryseobacterium; species Chryseobacterium oncorhynchi. Next base: position 546,213 of record NZ_PPEI02000003.1, on the reverse strand, counting down.
ACATTGTTGGGTGTAAGGTAAGGAACGCTTCACCAAATGCAGGTGAGAAAGATGGTTGAGGTTCTGTAATTCCTCTTTCAGTTCCGGCTAATTTAGATGTATAACCGCAAAGGAAGTGGTATTGTGCCTGATCTTCGTCCAAGATGGAAACTGGAGGAAGTACTCCGAATGCATCTGCTGAAAGATAAACAATCTTCTTAGCGTGACCAGCCTTAGATGGTAATACAATTTTATTGATATGATAGATTGGATAAGAAACTCTTGTATTTTCAGTAATAGATCCGTCTGTATAATCTGCTACTCCATTGTTGATGACAACGTTTTCAAGAAGTGCATCTCTTTTGATTGCTCTAAAGATATCCGGTTCTTTTTCTTCTGAAAGGTCAATAACTTTAGCGTAGCATCCTCCCTCATAGTTGAATACTCCGTTATTATCCCATCCATGCTCATCATCACCGATAAGGTATCTTTTTGGATCTGCAGATAAAGTAGTTTTACCAGTACCAGAAAGACCAAAGAATAAAGCAACATCACCTTTTTCTCCCACGTTTGCAGAACAGTGCATTGAAGCCATACCTTTTAATGGAAGGTAATAGTTCATCATTGCAAACATTCCTTTCTTCATTTCACCTCCATACCAAGTACCTCCGATGATTTGTAGTTTTTCAGTAAGGTTGAACATAACGAAGTTTTCAGAGTTCAATCCTTGCGCTTCCCAGTTCGGGTTTGTTGTTTTAGAACCATTGATTACAGTGAAATCAGGTTCTCCAAAGCTTTCCAACTCATAATGAGAAGGACGGATAAACATATTAGTAACAAAATGCGCCTGCCATGCTACTTCAACGATAAATCTTACTTTAAGTCTTGTATCTGCATTTGTACCACAGAAAGCATCTACAACATAAATTTTCTTTGCTTCAGCAAGTTGGTCCAGCACTAGTTCTTTACAAGACGCAAAAATTTCTGTAGTAGTTGGCAAGTTTACTTTACCATCCCAGAAAATTGTATCTCTTGTAACATCATCCTGAACAATATATCTGTCTTTAGGTGAACGACCTGTGAAAATTCCTGTTTTTACGGATACCGCGCCAGATTCTGTAAGTTCAGCTTTCTCAAACCCCTGATTTTCAGGAGAAACTTCAGCTTGATACAATTCTTCGTACGAAGGATTATACACTACTTCATAGTTTCCTTTAATCCCTAATTTCTCTAAATCCTGGATGATTTTAGTGTTTTTCATTTTACTTATATTTTCTATTTCTTTATTGAATTCAACAAAAATAATATTAATTATTTGTTAAAGGTGGTTTAAATATACTGATATAAGTCAGAATGGCAAATAAAAAAAGAGTGCTGTAAAATATTGATTATAAATCAATTATATTTGACCATTCAAAAATGGTGGTAAAACCTTTCTCCCAAAAATAGTCTTTAAAGCCCCCAAATTTGGCACTCATCACAAAATCTCCACCCCAAGCGCCTAAACTTTTGACAAAAGAAGGGCAGTCTGAGAATATTTTTTCCTTAACTGTGGGAATTTCAATAAAATCGGCAATTTTACGCTCATGAATCATCATTAATTCGGAAAACTTTTCCAATTCATTGCATAATAAAATTTTCTTTGTGATATCTGAAAATTCATTAACAAGTTCCTGAGACTTATTTTTGGACTTATAAAGATTGATTCCTTCTCTGCTATCCTGCTTTTGATTTAAATGGATAAAAATCAATTCATTTTTAAAAGAAGGATTAAAATCTACTCTTTCAATCTTAATCTTGGGTTTGCTTTGAAAAAGAATGGCAGATTTCTCCTTTGCAACGGCAATATCATATCCACTACCTCCTAGGCTAATTGTATTTAAATGAAAAGGATCTATCTGAGCCCATTCTGAAAGGTTGTTCATTAAGGTAGAACTGCTTCCAAGTCCAAAATCAGCAGGAAACTGGAGATTTGTCTTTAAATGATAAGTAAAGGTATTTTTGAATTTAGTAGTAGAAAGCAGCTGGACATTCTTTAATGTTTTTAAAATAAATTCAGCGCTTGATGGAATGTTGGTTTCCAGAATCTGCCAGTTTTTATAATCTATAACAGCAGTTAACCAATGTTTGTCTTGATGGAAAGCTTCCCAAAAAATAAGAGATCTTTCATCATCTTTTTCCTCAAAAAAAAACTCTTGTCCCAGCTTGGTAGGTACCGCTAAGACAAGAGCTCCATCGATTGCGAAATATTCTGAAGTAAGCATAAGCTTTCCCGGTGAAAATATCGCGTTCATATTTTTTTTAATTAGATAGCAGAAGCAGCATCTACTGAGCCATCAATTTTCTTAATTAATCCTTGAAGGGTTTTTCCTGGTCCAACTTCTACAAAGTTAGATGCACCATCTTTGATCATATTCTGAACAGACTGCGTCCATTTCACAGGACCTGTAAGCTGAGCAATAAGATTTTGCTTGATTTCTTCAGGATTTGTGATGGCAGTAGTTGTAATATTCTGATATACAGGAATTGTTGCTTTTCTGAATTTTGTTTTTTCGATAGCGGCTGCCAATCTTTCTTGTGCAGGCTGCATCAATGGTGAATGGAAAGCTCCATTTACTGGTAATAATAAGGCTCTTTTTGCTCCAGCTTCTTTTAGTTTAGCGCAAGCTTCTTCTACAGCAGCAGTTTCACCAGAGATTACCAATTGTCCAGGACAGTTATAATTTGCAGGAACCACTATTCCACTGATCTGAGCACAGATTTCTTCAACCTTAGCGTCTTCCAACCCTAAAATAGCTGCCATAGAACTTGGATTCGCATCACAAGCAGCCTGCATAGCCTTAGCTCTTTCGGATACTAACTTCAAACCATCATCAAAAGATAAAACACCATTGGCTACCAATGCAGAGAACTCTCCTAGGGAATGTCCTGCTACCATTTCAGCTCCAAGGCCGTTTACTGCTTTTAATGCTGCTACTGAATGTATAAAAATTGAAGGCTGAGTAACCTCTGTTTTCTTTAGATCCGCATCCGTTCCGTTAAACATAATGGAAAGAATGTCGAAACCTAAAATTTCATTGGCAGATTCCATCAGATCTTTAATATCTTTTCTGGAATCATACAATTCTTTTCCCATTCCTATGAACTGAGAACCTTGACCTGGAAATACAAGTGCTTTCATGTATTGAATTAAATATTATGCAAATATAACTATAATGTTAACAATATTCCTTTTTATGAAGTATATCATTTAAGGAACCAACCTGATTACTCTGTAACCAGTGTTTACATAAGCTCCATTAGCTTTTGATTTTACAAACTCAAATTTTGTTGCCAATTGAGTCTGAACCTTATTCATTTGTTTAAAGATTTCTCCTTTTTTATTTTCTCTTGTCAACATATCATTCACAACGTCAAAACCTACAATGGCATATTTTGGAGGTGTTTTGCAGTATTTACTTTTATAAGCTGCTAAAATTTCCTTTTCAAAATTACCATCTGTATTGATTTTTCTATCCATCAGATATACCAAACTTGCCTGGCTTAATTCATCCACTTTCTTTTCGAAAATCGGAGAATAGAACATACTGAAAGCCTTTACTCCCTGTACTTCTTTTGATAGAGCTGTGATTTTGTTTGCAAAAGCATCTCCCATATCATCATTTGCCAAAATAGCAATAACCGGAGCAGATTGACCTGTCATCATATTCTGATCTAACTGAATATCTGCCGGAGAATTAACAATAACAATATTAGGATTCTTTACCGCTTTTTCAAGACCAGACTTAATGTAATTGGCATTATCTTTTTTAGCGTCTGCCACTACATATATTTTTTGATCTGAATATACTGCTTTTACTTCTTCTACAATTTTGTCTGCATAAGTCTGATTATTCGTTTCAACGATAATCAGGTTGCTATAATTATACAATTCCGGTGTATTAGCAAATGGTGCTACTACTGGAATTTTTTGATTTTTAGTAAAATCTAGAACGTCAATTACGTTTGACTTGAAGAATGGACCAATAATAAGGTCTGTATTCTCCGGATTGATCTGCGTTAGAGAATTTTTGAAAGAGGCTTCATTTCCTGAATCTACAATTTTAACATCCAGTTTCTGTCCTCCTTTTGCATTTCTCTCAATAGCTAGCTTGGCACCCGTCAAAAAGTCAAGAGCCATTCCTCTGTATTGCGTTTCATTTGTACTGTATCCGAAAGGAAGCATCAATACTACGCTCAGTACATCACCGTTTTTCTTAACATATGCAGCATCCTGCTTTTTGATTTTTAAAACCATTCCAGCTTTCAGTCCATGTGAAAGATCTGGGTTTAGCGCAATCAATTCATCGATTGAAACTCCAAATTTATTTACAATAGAGAATACAGTATCACCCTGTTGAACAGTATAGGTTACATAATCATCTCCTACAACTACATTGGAAGCAGTTGGTGATTTATCGTTTCCTGAATCCATTTTTTCCTTTGGATTAGCAGCGGGTTCAGTAACGGTAGTTGTATTGGTATTTGATTTTTTTATTTTAATGGCATCACCAGGTTTTAATCCTTTCTCTTCCAATCCTGGGTTTAGAGCAAAAAGATCCTGTTGACTGATACCAAATTGTTTTGTAATTCTGTAATAATTATCCTTAGCCTGAATCACATAAGCTTCTCCCTCAGCAGCAGCAATTGGTGTAGCTGTTACTGTTTTTTCAACAGGAGTTTCTACAGGCTTTGTGGTAACTACAGCTTGCTGATCCCCACCATATTTTTTTATGCTTGCAAGAGGTAATGTAATTTCATCACCAATCTTCATGTGAGAATCTAATTCAGGATTCAGCTTTCTTAAATCGGTTTCGGAGATTCGGTATTGTTTTGTAATCCCGTAAATTGTTTGCTTAGGCTGTAAAATAATCTTACCAACTGTTGTACCTCCAGTATGACTTACTTTTTCGGCAACAATTGCTTTGGTAACAACCGGAGTTGTTTTCTCAGAGTTTATAGTTAAAACATCTCCAATAGCAAGTTTGCCATCTTTATGCTTCGGGTTTAGCTTCAGCAATTCATCTACTGTTATTCCATACTTTTTTGCAATGTTGTAAGGGTTATCACCTTGTACAACTGTATGTGATTTCTGGGCTGAAACTCCCAAAACCATAAATAAACTGGATAGAATAAAAAACCTCTTTATCATATTCGATAATTATAATTTACAAAAATACTTCTTTAAAATTAAATGGCAACAATTATTAATTTGGAATCTTGAACCACCATCTCTTCCAAACAATTTTCAAGCCACGAATAGCCATAATCCGAAAAGAATACACTAAAGTTATAGACTCTTTCTTGCCAGGTTTTAGATGGATGTACATCTAAAAATAAATTTTCAAGTCTTTCCAGCAATTCATTTTGTTTTATTTTTTCAGCATGAAGCAGACGCTTTTTCATTCTTTTAAAAGATTTCAATTGTCTTACTTCTTCTGCTTTCACCATATTTCCAAAGGATTTTTCAGTGGATTCTGCAGAAACTTTCAGCTGAGCAAAATTGTTGATTAAAAGCTCTTCTTTTTCTTCCAGTGATTTTAAAATAGGATTATCCTTTAAAATTTTATGATTGGTAATCACTGTGAAATTCTGGAAAAAATCTTCAATTTTAAGATCAAGCTTCTCAATTTTCCCTACTGTTTTTTCTTTTAGGAAAAGCATAGAGTTTCTTGGGATCAGGATTGGAAACGGAATATTAATTTTTGAAAAATAATCTTTCAGTTCCAGCCAGTACATAATTTCTGCATTTCCTCCAATATAGGCTAGATTGGGTAATACTTCCTCCTGATACACCGGACGCATTAAAGCATTCGGACTGAATCTTTCAGGATGATTTTCCAGTTCTGTGATGATCTCTTCTTCTGTAAACTGGATATTGGTATCTACAACAATATATTTCTGTCCGTTAAAATCAATTCTGTCTCTTGTTTCAGAAAGATAAAAAAGATTGATATCACGAGGATTCACCTGAACCTTTCCATATTTTTCTGTAAGGAAATCTACTTTATCTTTTGAAGCTTTTTGCAAACTGAAGTGAAGTAATTCATCCTTAAAAACATCTTTGATCTGTTCTTTAAGCTCTCTTGAATCTCCATCTAATATCAAAAGTCCAAACTCAGAAAAAAGACGATTGACCAATATTTTAATCGCTTGCGTTAAAGTATTTCCAACTTTATAAGCTTCTTTCAGCATTAAAATCAATTCAGTCCCAAAAATAGAATCCTTGAACTCTTTTTCAAACTCTGAAATAAAATAGGTGTCATTAATTTGAATTCTACCTACTGGACCACCTGATGTCTCATTAGTTTCGTAATAATTATTTTCGGTCTTGAAATGGTTAATTTCCACAAAATCGTGATCCTCGGATGCCATCCAATAAACCGGCACAAAGTTGAAATCAGGAAAATTTTCTTTCAGATAGGTACATGTTTTAATGGTCTGCAAAATTTTGTAGACAAAGAAAACAGGTCCTGAAAAAAGATTCAACTGATGCCCTGTTGTAATCGTAAATGTATTGACCTGCCTTAGATTTTCTATATTTTCCTTTTGCCTCGAAGAAAGGTCAAGATCTGCAAGCTGCCTCTCAAAGGTACTTGACAAAACATTTCTTTTACTTGGAGTGAAAGAATTTTGCTTTAAATGAATTTGTTTTTTAAAATTATCTAAAGAGAATGTATTTTCTTCAAAACCCTCAATTTTTTGATTCAAAAAATCTTTTACCAATTGAGGTATGCTTTCTATATCGTTAAATGATATTTTATTAATTGTTTTCAACTTGTATCGTTTTTAGTTGAACATATACCACACAATTCCAATATTCAATCTGAAATCATACACCGGATAATGTGGAAACGCATATGCTTTGTTATTAGAAATAAAGGTTCCCATTTGTTGACCCTCTATGAAAAAAAACATCTTTTTAACTTTCATATTGATATATAAATCAATAATTGGTTGCCCTCCGATTGAGAACGAATCTGCATTGGGAAGAATATATTCATTAAGGATCGGTGAATAGTCTCTTGAAGCAAATTTAGAGAAGTAATATACCTTAAGTCCTGCCTGAATTTCAGCTGCCTTTTTGAAAGCCTGCGTTTGGTAGAAGAAATTGGCTCTTCCAATAAAGCTTGGCAATGGTAACAAATTTTTATTAGTCATTACATTTTGAAAATGCAATCTTGTATTCAAATGAAATTTACCATAGCTGAATGTTGCATCTCCTCCAATCTGAGAGATATTCACTGAGCTTTCACTCTGCTTTGGTGTGGCTCCAAATCCTGGCTTTACATCGTTATCAAGGTAAGTATAATTATCGATTCTGAAGTAGTTGGCAAAGATTTGTGTCTTGAACCATTTCAGATTGACACTTCCTCCAATTTCCATCACAGATTGATTTTTTGCATTTTCAAGATAATAATTGAAATTGTTGTAAACTGAAGTATTTAATAAGTAGTTGAATGAGGGATAAGCACTTTGGAAATTCACTTTTGCATTAACAAAGTAATCTTTTATGGGTTCAAATTTCAGGTTGTTTGTTGTTTTAAGGAAACTCTTAAACTGGCTTCCGTTTGAAAATTCTAAAAATGAATTCAACTGAACTTTATCCCACAATTTTACCTGTAGATTCCCTACAGCTCCAATTCTGCTTTCCTTAAGCTCTTCAGGAAAAGGAATCCCGTTAAAGGAAACAACATCTCTTATCCCCAACTTAATGGTCTGGTAACGAACTCCGGCATCCAGCTTGAATTTTTCATTGTTAAAAACCAAGCTTACTGTATTGCTAAAGTTACTAGAATATTTTTTTGTAGTCAATGGAAAACCGTTGACTAATTCCGTAGGCAGGTCATACCAATAAGTTTCTAAGGCTCCCTGATTATAGTAATACTTATTTCCTTGGTGAGACATTGTATGTCTGATGCTAAAAGGAAATTTCTCTGCATTAAATGGAGTAAACTGGTGGCTCAAATAGTATCTTCTATAAGCATATTGTGAACTACTTGATGCTAAATTTACCTGAGCGTTCTGTCTATTTTTGTAATTACTATCTCCATCTTGAAACAAGTTATCTTCAGTAATACCACCACTTTCCTGATTATTTACATTTTGATGAAGGTAATGGGCGAAAAGTTCATAGTCACCACTTTTAGAAATATAATGTCCCGAGAATAAGGTATTGTTATTTGCTGATAATGAATTTCTATACAACCCCTGTGAACGAAGTCCCACGTATTCAAGTGCAAAGTTGAACCTTTTTCCAATATTTTGAGTGTAGGTAGATTGTAAAGCGGCTCCATTTCTCATAGCATTATGATAGATAAATGCTGCAGTAGGAGTTTTTACATCATAATACTTTACATCATTGGCTCCAAGAATCATATAAGATTTATTGGATGGTAACAAGGAAAGATTCTGTTCAGCATTTACTTCAAAAACCAATGGATTGAATCCTGCACCTATATTAGCAGGCTGTACTCTTCCAAAGTTATCGGTATTATTGTATTGTGAAAAGATAAGGGTTTTATCAAAAGTCATCACCGTATCAAAAACTTTCTTTTCTGAAAACTGGGTTTGAAATTGATAGTCGTTGATGGTAGGTTTAAAGATTTTTAAGGAATCTTTCTTACCTGAATCTATGACTATGGTATCTTCTGATGGCTTAGACTTATTTGGATCTGCTGTATTTACAACTTGTGCCTTGGCAGTAAAGCTAAAGAGAGTGATTATGAAAAGGATATACTTCATTATTCATTATTGTACAGCAAAAATAAGAAATAATAGTAAATAAAATAGGCTGTCTCGAAAGTGAGACAGCCTATTTAGTATTATGAATATTAAACTAACCGATTAAGGGTTTTGTGTAACATTTGGATTAGCTAAAATTTCAGCTTGAGGAATTTGGAAAGTAAACCTTAAATCTCCAGCCGGAATGTTTATTCTACCTGCAGCAAGATTATGGTTAGTTCCTGGGTAGTCTCTTAATAGACCTACTCCTAATCTCTTCATATCAGTCCAAGCATATCCTTCGCCCCATAACTCGATTCTCTTTTGTAGAATAATCTCATCAATTAATGCAGGACCTGCTGCTGTTACAGCATAAGCTGGGTTTCTCAATTGAGTAATTTCAGCTAAAACAGCTTTTGCTCCTGCCTCATTACCTGATTTCGCCAAACCTTCAGCCTCAATATAATACATTTCTGATGCTCTCATGTAAATGTAATCACCTCCTTGACCTATTGACTTATCAATAAATTTAATGTTAGCATATTTAGGTAAACTTACACCATCCACTCCATTATAAGGAGCTGCATTATTAGCAGACTGGAAAGCTTTTTTTCTATAGTCAGTCGCAGGCATTGCATCATACAATCTTCTATCAATCAACTTATTGAAAGCAACAGCATATCCGTTTGGATCAGTATTATCAAAGTGTCCAAAGAAACTTGCTACGAAAGAAGTTGTAGCTTCTGAGATAATTCCTCCCCAAATTGCATCTGGACTCGCTTGAAGATCATAGAAACCATCCAACCATTGTTCTTCTGTTGGCTGAGTAATACCTGTTCTAGCATCATGAGCCATTGTAGCAGCACCAGCATAATTCCCCATTTCTAGGTAAATCTCTGCAAGAAATGCCTTCGCTACACGAGAATCAACTTTCTCCTTGTTATCTCTAGTATATCCAACTAAATAAGGTAATGAATCTGTTAGATCCTTAACGATTTGCTTGTATACAGTATCTACATTAGAACGAGTTTTCCCAACTAAAGTAACTTCAGTATAAACAGGAATACAATCTGCATTTAAATGTCCTACATATGTTGGTCCAAAAACACGAGCCAACATGAAGTGCATATATCCTCTTAGGGCTAATGCCTGACCGTAGATTGCTTTGTTGTCAGAAGTAACCCCAGTCTTTTCAATCGAAGCAATTACAGTATTAACAGCTCTAATTTGCTGATAATACGTATTCCAAATCATTGTTGTTCTAACACTGGTTTGAATTCTTGCCGTATAGTTATAGAAATTATTGAACCAACTTCCTCTATTATTCAACATATCATTGGACATCATATCCATAGCAGAAAGTACCGCTTTATGTCCCCAAGCTTCGTGAGTAAGTTGTTCTGATAAACCCTGGGTATGTAGACTGGTATAAACACCATTCACAAGCCCTTGTAAAGCTGCTGGCGATGAATCAATTTGCCCCTGATTAATCGTTGATTTCAAATCAGTTTCCAAATAATCTTTGCTACACCCTGTTAATATGATAGTGGAACAAAATAGTATTCCGAATATTTTTTTCATTTTAATTAAAATTTAACTGTTAAACCAAAAGAGATTGTTCTTTGAGCTCCATATTTGTTCAGAGACGTACCATTCGTCGCCAACGGGCTACCTAAGTTTGTCAAACGTGGATCCATTCCTTTTCTTTTTGACCAAAGCGCCAGGTTAGTACCGAATACTCCAAAAGTAACTCCTGAAACTCCTTCTGGCAATAGATTCTTGCTAAGATCATAAGTGATGGAAGCATCCTCCAAACTTATATAATCAGATTTAATCAAGAATAGATCAGAAGCCCCCATGTTATTTTGTCTAGCTCTATCAACAGCTGGCATTGAAGCATTGGTATTGTTAGGTGTCCACGTATTATAGATATCCTTGTGGAAATTAGTAACATCACCTGATGATCTAGACTGTAGCATACCTGCATAAGTAGCATCATACATGTACCCTCCGAATTGGTATCCGAAATTCACAGAAAGGTTAATTCCTTTGTATCCTACTTTAGTTCCAAATCCTCCGTAATATTTAGGGTTAGCAGATTTATCTAGTGAATAAAAAGAAGCGGCAGCATAGTTCTCAGTCGTTGTTTGTCCTGTAACATTACCATTTGCATCTTTTGTATCCACATACCATATACCATTTCCATTAGCAGCATTTACTCCTGCAAATTTTCTCATATAGTAAGTATACGCTTCTTTACCTTCGTCAAATTTGAATAATCCTGAAACGAATGAACTTGGTAGGTAAGTAACTTTATTTTTATAGTAAGTACCGTTTCCAAAAACTGACCAGTTAAAGTCTTCCCCTTTGATGATATCAGCTGAAATGTTCAATTCAACCCCAGTGTTCTGCATATCTCCAACATTTCTTGATTGGAATTCTTTACCTGTAGATCCTTGTAGTGGGAAGTTAAATAGAAGATCCTTAACTTTTCTTTGGAAGTATTCAACATCAATATTAACTCTATTGAATAATTCTAGCTCAAACCCTGTGTTAAAGTTCTTAGAAGTTTCCCATTTGATATTATCATTTCCAACGTATACCTCTACAATAGAAGTATTACCACCTGCATCAGGGATATTCTCCCATTGAGATTGGTATGCTTTATAGTTTCTTGCGTATCCAAAATAACTTCTGTGGTTGATTGTTGCTGAAGCTGGATAGAACAAAGCATCATTCCCTTGCTCTCCGTAACTTGCTTTAAGTTTTAAACTTGTAATAGCTTTGTTACCTTTTAAGAAGTCTTCATTAGATACCATCCATGCACCTCCTAATCCGAAGAAGTTACCCCATCTGTTTTCAGGGCTGAATACTGAAGATCCATCTCTTCTGAAGCTGGCATTAACAAAATATTTATTGTCATAACCATAATTCACTCTAGATAAGAAACCTTCAACATTATAGTAGTCATTATATCCATTTAGATCCGAGAATCTTGAACCGTTACTTACGTTATTCAAACCAGGGATTACCAAGTTAGTTCTTGTTCCGGAAAGGTACTTTGCAGTATAATCATTGTTTTCATGACCAATCATGATATCAAGATTATGCTTCCCGAAGTTCTTTTTCCAAGACAATAACTGTTGGTTATTAAATGTTTGTTCGAATGAAGTGGAAGATCTCACCTGTCCATTATATCCATAATAGTCACCACCTAGAGGGTTACCGTAACCACTATAGTTACCATTTAAGATATCTACACCGAAGTTATAAGTAAAGTTGAATCCATCAAAGAAGTCCCAAGATAAACTAGCTCTACCATTAATATTATCTTCAATATTTCTAACTTGGTCTAACTGAGCCTTAGCATAAGCATTCAATCCAGCTCCATAAGGTCTCATTAAGCCCATACCATTAGGGTTACCTGTATGACCAAAATCGTACATTACATCCCCCTCTCTCGTATATTTTAAACTACCATCAGCATTTCTAGCCCAGATTGGATAGATAGGAGCAATATTTCTTCCCCATCCAATTAGGTTGGAATACTGAGAGTTTCCTGACTGAGAGTTTGGAGCAGTTTGGTCAGCTCTAGTATAGTTGAATGAAGTACTTAATTTTAATTTATCTGTAATCTGATAATCAACCTTTGAACGTCCTGTAAATCTCTTAAATCCTGAATTCAATAAGAAACCTTGATCATTTAGATATCCCATTGAGAAATAAGTGTTAAGTTTCTCAGATCCTGCCTGAAGACTTACGTTATATTCCTGTCTAGTGTTTGGCTTAAACATTTCTTTTTGCCAATCATCTTGATATAAAAGTTTAGCATTAGGGTTAAGCTTTCCTGTTACAGGGTCAATTAACTGTTCGCCAGGTACATTATAAGCATTATAACGTAGCCCCTCATCTCCATCAATAAGATCAGCAGCAGCAGCAGCAGATGCATCTGCATAGTTCATCCCCTGAGCCATATTGGTTATTCTAAGTCTCTCAAAATAAACCTGATAAAACTCTCCTGGATCCGTTATTAAATCATACTCTTTTACAGCTCTCGAGTTAACCCCGAATTTTGTATCAAAAGTAACATTCATTTTTCCTTTTTTCCCTTTCTTAGTTGTAATCATTACAACCCCGTTTGCTCCTCTACTACCGTACAATGCGTTAGCAGATGCATCCTTTAAGAAAGTGATACTTTCAATATCATTATTATTTAATGCACTGATATTCCCATTAAAAGGCATACCATCCACTACATAAAGAGGGTTATTTGAAGAAGATAAAGATCCTAGACCTCTAAATCTAACCTGTGGTGGATCCCCAGGTTGTCCTGAATTCGTAGTAATCTGTACCCCACCCACTTTACCGGATAGTGAAGTGATCATGTTACTCGATTGAACGTTGGCAAGTTCTTTTGCATCAATCTTTGCAACAGACCCAGCAATAGACTGCTTCTTTTGAGTTCCGAAAGCAACAACTACTACTTCATCAATCTCCTTTGTTTCAGAAATTGTATCATTAGTTTTTTTTTGTGCCAGCAACGTCTGTCCTCCCATAAAGAACAAAACTCCTGCAGATAGTACACGTAGTTTAACATTCATATTAACAAATTTTAATATATTTTAGAGGCAAATATGTTAATAAATATTAACACTAGCAAATTTTTCACCTACACATTCGGTAGTTTCATTCACAATCCGATAAGCCAAAAGCCCTATATATAGAAGAATTCACAATTTTCAATGATTTAAATTTAACAAAATTTAAAATCGTCTCGAAAAAACACTTATTTTAACACTTAATAATCAGTTAAAAAAAAATTATTTATAACAAATCTAAATTATAATAGTGCTAATTTTCAACGAACTAACTATATCCAAGTAAAATATCAACCCTATTCTCAAAATTACTTATCAATATATACCCAAATTTTAACAAGTCTCTTTTTCATAAACCTAAAAAGCCTCTTGAAACGCCAATTTTAGATACGATACCCATTCCCTTAAAAGGGAATAATGAAATTCAATATTATTTTAAAAACTTATCAAAGATCGCCCCTTATATAATAATAGGAAACAAAATAAATTTATCTAAAAAAGACTTAATAGCTTTTTTAAGCCACTAAAACCTAACGAGTAACGACTGAATAAGAAAGGTCATTTTTAGCAGAAATTATACACAAAAAAAGCCGTCCCAATGGGACGGCTTTTTATTATTTATCTGAATTATATTATTTCAGCTTTTTCTTAACAGCTACTTCTTCGTAAACTTCAAGAATATCTCCGGTTTCAATATCGTTATAACCTTTCAAGTTCAGACCACATTCGTAACCTTTAGTTACTTCTTTTACATCATCTTTGAAACGCTTCAAGCTTTCAAGCTCTCCGTCAAATTTAACAATACCATCTCTCAATACTCTTACTTTAGAGTTTCTAGCCACTTTTCCTGAAAGAACCATACATCCTGCAATTGTTCCGACTTTAGAGATTTTAAATACCTCTCTGATCTCGACATTACCGATTACTTGTTCTTTAATTTCAGGAGAAAGCATTCCCTCCATAGCTTCTTTCACTTCTTCGATAGCAGCATAGATTACAGAATAGTTTCTGATTTCAATTTCTTCTCTATCAGCAAGGTCTTTAGCGTTACCACCTGCTCTTACGTTAAATCCAATAATAATTGCATCTGAAGCAGCAGCTAGGTTAACATCAGATTCAGTAATTTGACCTACTCCTTTATGAAGAATATTTACATTAATTTCTGCAGTAGACAATCTTTGTAACTGGTCAGATAATGCTTCAACAGAACCATCCACGTCACCTTTCAAGATAATATTCAATTCTTTGAAATCACCTAAAGCAATTCTTCTACCTAATTCTTCAAGCGTAGTATGCTTCTTAGTTCTGATTGAAAGTTCTCTCTGAAGTTGCTCTCTCTTATTAGCAATAGTTTTAGCCTCACTCTCATCTTCATATACTTTAAACTTATCACCAGCTGTAGGAGCTCCGTCTAACCCTAAAATAGTTACAGGAATAGATGGACCTGCTTCTGTAAGGTTTCTTCCTCTTTCATCAAGCATTGCTTTTACCTTACCGTGGTTCTTACCAGCAACTACATAATCCCCTACTCTTAGAGTACCTGTTTGTACCAACATTGTAGCAACATATCCTCTTCCTTTATCTAGTGAAGCTTCAATAACAACTCCTTGAGCATTTCTATCAGGATTAGCTTTTAAATCAAGCATTTCTGCCTGAAGTAATACTTTCTCCAATAGAACATCCATATTGTTACCAAATTTCGCAGAAATTTCCTGCGCCTGAACATTTCCACCCCATTCTTCTACCAGGATATTCATCCCTGAAAGTTGCTGACGGATATTATCAGGATTTGCAGTTGGTCTATCTACTTTGTTTAAAGCAATAATCATTGGTACACCTGCAGCCTGTGCGTGGGAGATTGCTTCTCTAGTTTGTGGCATCACATCATCATCGGCAGCAATCACAATAATTGCAATATCCGTGATTTGAGCACCTCTGGCTCTCATCGCTGTAAACGCTTCGTGACCAGGAGTATCTAAGAAAGTAATTCTCTGTCCGTTTTCAAGCTTCACGTTGTAAGCACCAATATGCTGTGTAATTCCTCCAGATTCACCTGCAATTACATTTGTTTTTCTAACGTAGTCAAGCAATGACGTTTTACCGTGGTCAACGTGACCCATTACAGTTACAATTGGAGCTCTTGATACAAGATCCTCTTCATTATCGATTTCTTCTTCGCTATCACTTTCTTCAAGGTCAGCATCGGAGAATTCAATTTTATAACCAAATTCATCTGCTACTAATAACAAGGTATCAGCTTCTAATCTTTGGTTCATGGTAACCATTACCCCAAGTGAGAAACATGCAGAAATTACTTCTGTTGGTGAAACGTTCATTAAGCTCGCTAATTCACCTACTGTAATAAATTCTGTAACCTTTAGAGTTCTGTCTTGTGCTTCAAGCTCTTGCTGACGCTCATCTTGTTCTCTACGGTACGTTCTCTTATCTTTTCTGTGTTTTGCAGATTTAGATTTACCTCCTTTATTGGTAAGCTTTTCTAGTGTTTCCTTGATCTGGTTTTTAACTTGTTCGTCAGTTAATTCAACTGGCATAACTCTTTGACCAGGTCTGTTGTTTTGACCACCTTTCTTAAATCCACCACCTTGACCGCCTGGACGGTTTTGGTTATTGTTTCCGAAACGGTTTCCACCCTGACCACCTTGACCTTGTGGGCGATTTCCTTGCCCACCTTGTCCTGGTGGACGGTTTCCTTGGCCACCTTGACCACCATTGTTGTGTGGACGGTTTCCACCTTGACCACCTCCTTGGTTGTTATTTCCGGAATTTTGATTATTACCTTGGCCTTGTTGGTTATTATTAGGGCCTCCAGGTTTTTCAATTCTTTTTCTTTTCTTTTTTGCTCCAGAACCTGGTTTTGGTGCAAACTGAGTTAAGTCAATCTTTTCTCCGACAATCTTAGGACCGTCAAGTTTTTGATAAACTGTCTCTATTTTCTGTGGTTCCTGAGATTCAGGTGCAGCTTCCACTTTAGGAGCTTCAACTTTTTTCTCTTCAGCAACGACAGGTTTGGGAGTTTCTTTCACTGGTTCCACAGATTTTATTTCTTCTTTTTTCTCCTCTACTTTTGGTTTGTCTTTTTTTACAGGTCTATTTCTAGATTCTATTTGAGACAAATCAATTTTATCTAAAACTTTAAATTCTTGTTTTTCAGGGGCCGCCTTCACTTCCGGTTCTTCTTTCACTATTTCTTCTTTCTTTTCTTCAACCGGTTTCGCTACAGGAGCTACAGGAGCCACAGGAGCTGCAGGTGCCTCTTCAACTTCGGGCTTGGTAGGTTCTAGATCTATCTTACCTAAAATTTTAGTTTCTGGTTTGTTTGCTTTAGCTCTTATCACTTCAGGGGTTTTCTTCTCTTCAATTTCCAGTTTTTCTTCCGGAACTTTAGTGATCACCACCTCATGGGAAGCTTTTCTTTGTTCGCCATCTTTAGCAAACTCAGCTTCCAATGCAGAATATGCCGATTCTTCCAATTGAGCGTTAGGATTGCTTTCAACCACGAAACCTCTAGACTGTAAAAACTCTACTAATCTGGACATCGAAATGTTGAATTCCTTAACCGCTTTATTTAATCTAATTTTTGGCATCTATATTATTTACTGTTTTTTAATTTTTAAAATTAAAGTATTTCCTTTTTACTGTTTTATTAAGATTTATTTTACATCTTAATCTTCAAATTCTTCTCTTAGAATACGTTTAACATCCTCGATAGTTTCCTCTTCAAGGTCAACCATATTAAGAAGACTTTCAGTTTCTTTATCCAATACTGATTTTGCAGTTGTAAGTCCTACTTTCTTAAACTCATCCAAAATCCACTGCTCGATATCGTCATTAAATTCTCTCAATTCAACATCGTCATCCTCGCTGGACTCTCTGTATACATCAATTTCATATCCTGACAACCAAGAAGCCAGTCTAATATTTTGTCCTTGCTTTCCAATTACTTTAGAAATCTCTTCAACAGGAGTATATACTAGCGCATAATTTTGCTCCTCATTGATGTCAATTTTATTGACTGTAACATTTCCTAAAGCTCTCTTCACCAAAATTTCAGGGTTTTTAGACCACTGAATAACATCGATGTTTTCATTTCTCAACTCTCTTACAACCCCATGAATTCTGGATCCTTTCACTCCTACACAAGCTCCTACAGGATCAATTCTGTCATCATAAGCATCTACTGCGATCTTCGCCTTTTCTCCAGGAATTCTCACTACCTTTTTCAACATAATGGTTCCGTCCTGAATCTCAGGAATCTCCAGCTCTAATAACTTCTCAAGGAATTTAGGTGCAGTTCTGGAAATAATAATCTGTGGTTTTGAACCTTTAAAGTCTACTGTCTCAACAATAGCTCTGATATTCTCACCCTTTTTAAAGAAATCGGATGGGATCTGGTTTTCTTTTGGTAAAATAAATTCGTTTCCTTCATCATCCAACAAAATCACATGCTTGTGACGGATATGGTGGATTTCCCCAACAACAATTTCCCCAATTTTATCTCTAAATTGCTCATACAGCATTGCATTGTTATGCTCCTGAAGTTTTGTAGCCAAGATCTGCTTCAAGGTAAGAATATTTCTTCTTCCTAACTGAGCAACAGGAATTTCCATCGTAAAGTCTTCACCTACTTCGAATGTAGGATCAATTTTCTTTGCTTCAGAAATTTCAATTTCCAGGTCATCGTCTTCAGACATTTCGTCCTCAACAATAGTTTTATTTAAAAATATCTGAAAATCTCCTTTATCCGGGTTTACAATCACGTCAAAATGGTCATCTGAATCAAATCTTTTTCTCAAAAGTGTCTTCAGTGAATCCTCAATAATTGCCATAAGATCAATCTTACTGATCCCCTTTTCGTCTTTAAAATCACCAAAGGATTCAATCAACGCTATATTATCCATCTATTCTTTTTTCTTTTTAAAATTTAATTACTACTAATGCTTTTTTGATCTCAGAGTAAGGAATTTCTTTTTCCTCCTCCACATCTACTTTCCCTTTTCCGACTTCTTTCGGTTTGCGGTAACGTAAAACAAGTGTGATCTTATCTTCATCTGCCTTTGACAGCTCTCCTTCAATTTTAGAAGCATCTTCCAGCATCACTTCAATCTCTCTTCCTAAATTTTTTCTAAACTGTCTTGGAGTAGACAATGGCTCACTTAATCCTGCAGACATCACCTGAAGGCTAAAGTCATGTTCTTCACGATCCATATTGAATTCTACTGCACGGCTTGCATCCAGGCAATCCTGTAAAGAAACACCGTTATCACCATCTAAAATCACTGTAATGTCATCCCCTGCAGAGAACTTAAGATCAATAAGAAACAGATCTTCTCTGGTCTCAAGGAATTCATTTAATAATTCTTCAATTCTTTTTCTAAACTCCATAAATTTTTATCTTGATTTACCAGTACGAAAAAAGGCTTTCTTCCGAAGCCTTCCCATTTTTCCCGTAAATCCAATGCAAATATACGCCTTTTTTCTAAAAATGCAAAATTATCTTATTATCAAGTAAATAGCGTGTATTTCATTTACGATAAATTAAAAGAGCAAGTGAAAGTATTTTTATTATTTTTGCCTTTGAATTTAAAAAAACAAACATTTTGAATATAACGATTGTAGGAACAGGTTATGTAGGGTTAGTTACAGGAACTACTCTGGCAGAACTTGGCAATTCAGTATACTGTGTTGATATTGATGAAAAAAAAGTAGAAGGTATGAAAAACGGCGTTGTTCCCATCTATGAGCCGAACCTTGAAGAGATGTTCCTTAGAAACATCCAATCTGAAAGACTATTCTTTACCACCAACCTTAAAGAAGCCCTGGACAAAAGTGAGGTGATTTATTTAGCATTACCTACTCCTCCCGGAGAGGATGGATCTGCGGATTTGTCGTATGTGCTTCAGGTTTCCAATAATATAGGTGAGATGATGACCGAATATAAGGTCATTGTGAATAAAAGCACTGTACCCGTAGGAACTGCAGACAGGGTAAGAGAAGCGATATCCTCTAAAACAGACATCCCTTTTGATGTTGTTTCAAATCCCGAATTTTTAAGAGAAGGTTTTGCTGTTGAAGACTCTATGAATCCCTCAAGAGTAGTTGTTGGGGCTAGCTCTGAAAAAGCAAAAGATATCATGGCTAAAATTTATCAGCCATTTACCAATATAGGAATTCCTATTATTTTTATGGATGAGAAATCATCTGAGCTTACGAAATATGCCGCCAATTCATTCTTAGCTGTAAAAATTACCTTTATGAATGAAATTGCGAATTACTGTGAAAAAGTAGGGGCTGATGTAGACAAGGTAAGATTAGGAATGGGAAGTGATGACAGAATTGGGCACAGATTCCTATTTCCGGGAATTGGATACGGTGGAAGTTGTTTCCCTAAGGATGTAAAGGCACTTATTAAATCCGGAAAACAGGAAGATTTTAATTTCCAGATCCTTGAAGCTACAGAAAATGTAAATACTGCACAGAAAGTAATTCTTGTTGCAGAAATTGAAAAATACTTCGGAGGAGACATTAAAGGAAAGAAGATTGCCATGTGGGGACTTGCATTCAAAGCCAATACAGATGATATCAGAGAGGCTTCTTCTTTAGACAATATTGCCATCTTATTAGAGAAAGGCGCAGAAATTGTAGCATATGATGCTGTTGCAGAAAATAATGTAAAAAAACTTCTTGGTGATAAAATACAATATGCTAAAGGCATGTATGATGCACTGGAAGATGCAGACGCTTTATTTATATCTACTGAATGGCCCGAGTTTAAAAATCCTAATTTTGAACTCATCGCTAAGAAAATGAAAAATAAAGTAATTTTTGACGGAAGAAATATGTATCCGCTAGAAACTCTGGAACAAAATGGTTTTTATTATAAGAGTATAGGTAGAAAAACGATTTCCTAAATTATGCCAATTGTAAAAGATTTCAAGTTTTGGCTTATTGCTGGCTTAGGACTGATTTATTTTAGTTTGATATATTATTCCAAATGGGTTTCCTCAGATGGACTTTCAGTTACATACCAATCATACAATGTTTTGAATGGATTAGGGTTAGTCTGGAATTTAGGAGAAAGAACATATGTTTCAACATCTCCTCTTTTTACTATCGTCTCTATTCCCCTCACCTACATTTTTGATGTATTATTCAATGTATTTCATATTTCAGACAATAAGATATTTAACATTCCTATTATTATTAATATGATATTCTCAATAACATCAATTACAATGATATTGAGATATTTATATTTAAAAACCACAACAATTAAGCCTGAAAAAATCTTTATATTGCTATTTAGTTTTGGTTTATTATTAGCTTCAAAGTTTTATATTGATTTCAGTACCAGCGGCCTAGAAAATTCATTATCCTATTCGGTTATAGCATGGTTTACGATACTAAGCATGAATGAGGAGAACCCAAAATCGGTATTCCTACTTCCTATTGCTGTTGCTTTAGTTTTCCTTACCCGATATGATTTTTTTCTAATAGTTTGCCCCACGATACTGTATTATTTCTACAAGCATAAGTTCACAAAAGGATTTATGGCAATGTGCATTATAATATTGAGCTGGTTTGTATTTTCTTTTTTTTATTTTGGGAGCATATTCCCTAATAGCTTTTATCTTAAAACCAATAATTTTAATTTTTATCAATCTCTATTTTATTATAAGGAAAACTTATTCGAAAGTAAACCCATGTTTCTGCTAATAGCTTTGGGATTATACACTTCATATTTTACTAATAAAAAAATATTTCTCGGGATTATATTTTATTTAGCTTATATATTCCTGGTACGTGATTATATGTTTGGAAGACTGTTTACTATTTTAGTACCTATTTCCATCATCTCAATTATAGAATTTGCTTCAACAAAAGAAATCCTGGTTTATAAAAAAAACTTCATCAAAGTATCTGCACTTTCATTGATCTTATTTGCCATTATATTTTTCTTTCCTCCGGTAGTAAAGCTATATGCAGATAAATACGCAAAAGGAAGTTTTCTTTTAACAAACGAAAGGGAATATTATACAAGGAAGTTTTCAAATATAAACTTCATCTATAATAAACCAGTAAAAGAGATAACATCCATTAGCAACAGCGTACAAATGCTTCATACACCATTACTGCCTGAGAGTCAAAATACCTATTTCATAGATCCGGTTGGTTTGGCCAGCCCTTTTATAACTTATTATATAAAGAATTATGGAAGCAAAGGAGAAAGACCTGGGCATTATTTTGTAAATATTGATCATTTAAAACAAATAGGACTTTTTGAATCCGTACTTTTGAATAAAAATATATTACAGGATAAAGATACGGCAGAGCTATATGATGACGTTAATATCGTTTCGAAAGGAAGTATTTTTAGCATAGACAGACTAAAAACAATCATTAAATTACACACTCACAATTATAAAAGTACAAAAAATGAATAATGTAATCATTACAGGGGGAGCCGGATTTATCGGGTCTCATGTTGTAAGAGAATTTGTAAAAAACAATCCGGACATGACAATCATCAACCTTGATGCATTAACCTACGCCGGAAATCTTGAAAACCTGAAAGACATTGAAAATGAGCCTAATTATGTTTTCGAAAAAGCTGACATTACAAAACCTGAAGAATTAAGAAAGGTTTTTGAAAAATATAACCCGGACGCTGTTATTCATTTGGCAGCAGAAAGCCATGTTGACAGGAGCATTACAGATCCAATGGCTTTCATCAATACCAATGTAAACGGAACAGCCAACCTTCTTAATTTATGTAAGGAATTTTGGACATTAAATCCTAACCATACCCACGGAAGATTCCCGGATGAGAAAAGAACAAACTTATTCTATCATGTTTCTACGGATGAAGTATATGGAAGTCTAGGAGAAACTGGTTTTTTCCTTGAAACTACATCTTATGATCCACAATCTCCATATTCTGCATCTAAAGCAGCATCTGACCATTTGGTAAGAGCATATGGAAATACATATGGGATGCCATTCATTGTTTCAAACTGTTCAAACAATTATGGTCCCAATCACTTTCCGGAAAAATTAATTCCACTTTGTATTTCCAATATTATCAACGAAAGACCTTTACCTATCTATGGTGACGGAAAATATACGAGAGACTGGTTATTTGTAATTGATCACGCTAGAGCGATTCATCAAATCTTCAATGATGCAAAAACTGGTGAGACTTATAATATCGGAGGGTTCAATGAATGGCAGAATATCGATTTGGTAAAAGAACTTATCAAACAAATGGATGCTAAGCTTGGTAAACCTGAAGGGCATTCTGAAAAGCTAATCACTTTTGTAAAGGACAGACCGGGCCATGACAAGCGTTATGCTATTGACGCTACTAAACTAAATAAAGATTTAGGATGGAAACCATCAGTAACTTTTGAAGAGGGATTGGGAAAAACCATCGATTGGTATCTTGAAAACAAAGAATGGTTAGAGAATGTGACCAGTGGAGATTATCAGAAGTATTACGAAAACCAATACAACTAAAATAACATAATGAAGTATATTGTTTCATTGTTTTTTGTAGTATTCTCTTCATTAGCCGTGGCTCAGGAGTTTCCCCCTCCACCTCCGGCAATGTCAAATTTGTCTCAACAAAAGTTGATTGATGAATTTATAGAAGCCTCTCATTACAAAGAAGCATTGATCAATTATGCTAAAGAGTATCTCGAACTCAAAATGTTTGATTATAATGTAGATCCACCAAAGGAACTGCTTACAAATAAACAAGCCAATTCAATCATCAATAACTTTAATTTTGATGATTTTAAAATTTCATTATATAGTTCATTCTCTTTTATATCAGAAAAAAATCTAAAAGAGTTGATTAAGTTTCACAAAAGTATAGGAGGCAAATTATCAAGAGGCAACTCTGCCCTATTAATGACTCCCACCATTGATTTGAATATTAAAAATCAGATGGACTATGCAATAGAGAATATAAAATAATAAAAAGATGAAAGGAATAATATTAGCCGGAGGATCCGGAACAAGACTTTACCCTCTAACGATTGCCGTAAGCAAGCAGCTGATGCCTGTTTATGACAAACCTATGATTTACTATCCGCTTTCTACATTGCTTTTGGCTGGAATTAAGGATATCCTGATCATTACTACCCCACACGACCAAGCCGGATTCATCAAACTTTTGGGTGACGGATCTCAAATTGGCTGTAATATAGAATACATTGTACAGCCCAGCCCAGATGGTTTAGCACAAGCCTTTATCCTGGGTGATCAATTTATTGGCAATGATCCTGCAGCACTTGTTTTAGGAGATAACATCTTCTATGGTTCTGAAATGGGGAACTTACTAAAAAATAAAACCAATCCAAACGGAGGTGTAGTTTTCGCTTACCACGTGGCAGATCCAGAAAGATATGGTGTAGTAGAATTTGACGAGAATTTCAAAGCTGTTTCTATTGAGGAAAAACCTTTGAAACCTAAATCAAACTACGCGGTTCCAGGATTATATTTTTATGATAATGATGTTGTGGAGATTGCAAAAAACATACAACCATCGGCAAGAGGCGAGCTTGAAATCACTGACATTAACAATGTTTATCTAAAGAACGGAAAACTTGAAGTAGGCGTTTTAGACAGAGGAACTGCATGGCTGGATACCGGAACTTTTGATTCTCTTCATGACGCTTCTGAATTTGTGAGCGTGATTGAAAAAAGACAAGGTTTCAAAATTGGATGTATTGAAGAAATTGCTTTCAGAAATAAATTCATCAACGAGGAAAAACTATTAGAAACTGCCGCAAAGTATGGAAAAAGCGGCTATGGAGAATACCTGAAACAACTCGTAGGCAAATAACCGTACAATTTATAGATCTTACAAACTATTGGCTTTATGGCCAATAGTTTTTGTACATAACAACAAATATCAATATATTAGTTGTTATTTTTTAGTTTTATATGAATGTTTATTTACAAACTAAAAAATCCGGTAAGAATTAATTATTATAAATTTGCAAAAAACTTACACAGATGAATGAACCACAACAAAAGTGGACAGAAACGATTGAAGCAGATCATTCTTTATTTGATTTAAAACTCAAGGAGGTCTGGAGATATAAGGATCTTATTTACATGTTTGTAAAGAGAGATTTTATATCTAGTTTCAAGCAAACCATTTTAGGGCCGATTTGGTTTTTTATTAATCCTATCTTTACAACCATTACCTATCTGATTATTTTCGGAAAGTTTGCCAAACTATCTACAGATGGAGCTCCCGGTATCGTATTTTATCTTTCAGGAGTAACTTTGTGGAATTATTTCTCTGGTGCACTGCTTGGTACAACAGCTACATTTACTGGTAATGCCAATATCTTTGGTAAAGTATATTTCCCAAGATTAGTTACCCCACTTTCAATTGTGATCTCAAATCTGATGCGTTTAAGTGTTCAGTTCATCTTATTTTTTATTGTTTGGGCCTATTATTTCTTTAATAACGAAATTTCTCCAAACTGGTGGATTTTAGCTACCCCCCTGCTGTTAATTCTTATGGCCTTGTTTGCATTAGGAGTTGGGATGATATTTTCTGCTCTTACTACAAAATATAAAGATCTAAGTATGCTATTAGCATTCGGGATAACCTTATATATGTATGCTACTCCTGTTATTTATCCCGTATCTATGCTTCCGGGATATTTCAAAAAACTGGCAAAATTTAATCCATTAACAGGTATTTTTGAATGCTTCAAGTATGGCTGGTTGGGAGTAGGAGATTTTTCTCCTGTAATGCTGGTTGTAAGTACCATTATTATTCTAATCCTGCTTTTCATTGGAGTTGTTACCTTTAACAAAGTGGAGAAAACATTTATGGACACTGTATAGTTTGACATAAAACACTTGAATAAAAAATTTAAAACAGTAAAAACATGCTAGCTTTAAAAGCAGAAAACATATCAAAACAGTATCGTTTGGGTGAGGTTGGAACAGGAACCCTGTCTCATGACCTCAACAGGCTTTGGTATAAAGTAAGAGGCAAAGAAGATCCCTATTTAAAAATCGGTGAAGCCAATGACAGGGCTTCTAAGGGAAATTCCGATTATGTGTGGTCACTTCGGGATATTAATTTTGAAATAGAGCAAGGTGATGCAGTAGGAATTATAGGTAGAAATGGAGCTGGGAAATCAACATTACTAAAGCTTTTAAGTAAAGTAACTAAGCCTACAACAGGGAAAATATATACCAACGGAAGAATTGCCTCTCTTTTAGAGGTGGGAACAGGCTTTCATCCTGAAATGACAGGACGCGAAAATGTATTTCTAAATGGAGCCATTCTTGGAATGACCAGAAAGGAGATCAAGCGTAAATTTGATGAAATTGTAGATTTTTCAGGTGTTGAAAGATATATTGATACTCCTGTAAAAAGATACTCCTCTGGAATGTATGTCCGTCTTGCTTTTGCTGTTGCTGCCCATCTGGAATCTGAAATTCTTATTGTAGATGAAGTTCTTGCAGTAGGAGATGCTGATTTTCAGAAAAAATGCCTTGGTAAAATGGATGATGTTACCAAAGGACAAGGAAGAACTATTCTTTTTGTAAGTCATAACATGACCGCAATAAAAGAACTTTGCCAAAAAGGTATTCTCCTTAATCAAGGGGAACTGATTTACAATGGTGGCATTCAAAATACAATCATTGAATATCAGAAAAATTCTGAAAGACAAAGTAGCTACATTCATAATGGTTCTTTAGAAACAGCAATAGGAAATGAAAATATCCGAATTTTAGAGTTCTCTGCCACTCCGGCTCAAGGCGACTTCCTAGATATTGAATCCGGAGTAAAAATCCGTTTAAGATTTTATAATTATAAAGAAAATATTAATCTAGATACTACTTTTGAACTAAGAACCTATGAAGAGGCCGTTGTCTTCCATACAGGAGCCTTTATTGCAAAAAACAATAGTTCTCAAAGAAAAGAATATGAAGTAGAATTTGAAATACCAGCTCATTTACTCAATACAGGCAATTATTATTTCAAGCTCATGTTCGGGCAGGATCAGAAAATACCACTTTTTATTGCTAATGAAATTGTTGGTTTTGAGGTTGAGAATGTCAAATTAGGTGATAACATTAGTGTACTTCCTGGTATTATTAGACCTGAATTTGATTATAAAATAAGATAATTCTATAATTTTATTATCTTCATAATCGTTTAACAATATAACTACCCCATATTAAATATAATGTTGCTGGTTCTAAAATTTCATTGAAACCGATTTAATCTTTAGAACAACCCTAAATTTAACGATTTTTACAGCATAAAATATTGTTGAACACTTTTTTAAAATATGTTAATGGAAACAAGCAAACCAAATATTGTTATTTTTGATAAAATAGGTTCTTCAGAATTAGGCTATATCACAATAGCCGAGGCACAAAAGAACGTCCCTTTTGATATACAACGTGTTTACTGGACTTATTACACACCACAGGATGTGACCCGTGGGGGACACGCTCATAAAAAACTTCAACAGGTAATATTTGCTGTATCAGGAATAATAACCTTTAATACTGAAGATAAAGAAGGAAAAAAGGAAACTTTTGTTTTAGATCATCCTACCAAAGGATTATATATACCCGAATTAATTTGGAGAGATATTCAATTTTCTCATAATGCAGTTTTGCTTTGCCTGGCTTCAGAATTGTATGATGAAAAAGACTATTTCAGAGATTTTGAAGAATTTAAAAATTATTAAAATGATACATCCTTTAGCCGACGTACAGTCTCAAAATATAGGTGAGGGAACTTTAGTATGGCAATTCTGTGTCATTTTAAAAGGGGCAAAAATTGGAAATGGATGCAATATCAATTGTCAGGTGCTTATAGAAAATGATGTTACCATTGGAAATAATGTCACTATAAAACCTGGGGTTCAAATTTGGGACGGCGTTAATCTTGAAGACGACGTATTCATTGGACCTAATGTAACGTTTACCAATGATCTTTTCCCAAAATCTAAAAATAAGGATTTTAAACTGGAAAAAACATTAGTAAAAAAAGGAGCTTCTATTGGAGCCAATGCCACGATCCTTGCAGGAATTACCATTGGGGAAAATGCCCTCATAGGTGCAGGAAGTGTTGTAACTAAAGATATCCCGGAAAATGAAATATGGGTAGGAAACCCAGCTAAATTTTTAAAGAAAAATCAACATGATAAAATTTCTTGATTTACAAAAAGTAAACCTTAATTATCAACAAGAAATAGAAGAAGCCTTATTACAGACATTCAGATCCGGATGGTATCTTCAAGGGGAAAGAAATAAAGGTTTTGAAACCAATTTAGCCCAATATATAGGAACAAAACACGCCATTGGTGTAGCTAACGGACTAGATGCGCTGCGTCTTATTCTTCGTGCCTACATAGAACTCGGTGTAATGAAAGCTGGGGACGAAATCATTGTTCCTTCCAATACGTATATCGCATCTATATTAGCAGTTTCGGACAACGGTTTAGTACCGGTATTGGTAGAGCCAGAAATTAATACCTACAATATCGATATTTCTAAAATTGAAGAAAAAATTACTTCAAAAACAAAAGGTATTCTCATTGTTCATCTTCAGGGAAGAGTTGTTTTTTCCGATCAGCTTAAAGAAATTGCAGAAAAACATAGTTTAAAAATCATAGAAGATAATGCTCAGGCTATCGGAGCAGAATGGAATGATATAAAATCAGGAAATCTGGGAGATGCTGCCGGATTCAGCTTTTATCCCGGAAAAAATCTGGGTGCATTAGGTGATGGCGGCGCTGTAACTACCAACGATGATGATTTGGCAAAAACGATCAGAGCTTTGGCTAACTACGGATCTAACCAAAAATATGTAAACATTTATAAAGGCTTAAACTCTAGATTAGATGAGTTACAGGCAGCTGTTTTAGATGTTAAGCTTAAACATATTGACGAGGAGAACAATACAAGAAGAATCATAGCTAAAAGGTTTATTGAAGAAATCAAAAACCCTAATATCGTCCTTCCTGAAAATCCTGAAAATGAAGCGGAACATGTATGGCATGTCTTCGTTATCAGAACAGCAAAAAGAGATGAGCTTCAGGCTTACCTTACAGAACAAGGGATACAAACCATTATCCACTATCCTATTCCTCCTCACCAGCAAGAGGCATATAAGGAATGGAATGAACTTTCTTTCCCTATAAGTGAAAAAATTCATGCAGAAGTTTTAAGTCTTCCTATTTCCTCTGTTTTAGAAGAAGAAGAAATACAAATGATCATTAAAACGGTAAACAACTTTTAAATGGAACAACCATTAGTAACTATTGTCGTAGTTTCCTATAATCACTCCAGGTTTATAAAAGAAAATCTGGACAGTATAAAAAATCAAACTTATAAAAACATCCAATTAATTGTGGGTGATGATGCTTCTCCTGATCATTCGGTAGAGGTTTTTGAAGAGTGGTTAAAAGAAAACAATTACCCTGCAGAAAAAAACTTTCACACTCAAAATACAGGATTGCCTACAATGCTTAACGAGTGTGTTGAACTTACCAAGGGAAAATATATAAAGATTATTGCTGCTGATGATTTTCTACATCCGGAATCCATTGAAAAATCAGTCTCTGCCCTTGAGGGTCTGGGAAATGAATATGGAATGTCTTTTTCAGATACCTATGCTATAAATAATGACAGCCAGATCATTCAGGATATTGCAGATTATGATGCCATGGGAAAAAAAGATCCAAGGATCTTTGGGGATGAGCTATTAAAAGGGAATAGAATTGCTGCTTTAACTGTACTGGCAAAGACAGAGGTAATCAGAGAAACGGGTAAATATGACACTCAATTTATCATAGAAGATTATTACCGTTGGCTAAAAATCAGTGAAAAGTATTTAATTACCTATATCCCTGAAAAACTAGCGTATTATCGACTGCATGATGAAAATATTTCCAAATTAAAAGCAGAAAGAATTGAAAGAGAGGCCGCTTTGCTTCAGATGATGTTTGATAAAAAAGGAATTTCAAAAGGGAGTGTAAATAGCATTGCCCAAAAATATTATCTGGAAAGAAAAAAACTCCCGGAAGAATTTTTCACCGCATATCAAGCTTATCCATTTCACTTAAAAAGACTTATTTTTAGTATTCAAAATAACGTCCCTCCTTTCCTCTACAAAATAGCAAATAAAATGTTCTAATCTTTTCCACTAAGGATCAGAACAAAAAACGAGAATATGATGAAAAAAAAATTAAAAATAGGAATCCTTGCTTCCCCCTCCCTTTCAGGAGGTAATAATGTTATTTTTGAACATCTTTCTCATATCTATAAAAGAGGAACTTTTGAACTGGTACTTATTTTTGACACCATTGTTAAGGATGAGGAACTCTTCTGGTTTGATGGAATCCAAAAAATACCCAGACTCACTTTAAAAGAAGCTGAAAAGACTCATTTTGATGTACTTATTGCAACATTCTGGCGTACCTGCTACGGACTTCTACATCTAAATGCAGATCATTATCTTTATTTTAATCAGTCTGTAGAATCTAAATTCTACCCCGACAGTGATTTTAATAATCAAAATGCTGCAGAATCCACTTATCTTTTAGGACTCAGTGTAATTACAGAGGCCAGCTGGATTCAAAAGTACATTAAAAATAACTACGATATAGATTCAGAGCTTGTCCTTAACGGAATTCGCAAAGAAAACTATTCTGCAGTTGGAGATTCTCATGCACCTAAGGAAAACGGAAAATTGAGAGTCTTAATTGAAGGAAATATTCAGAGTAGTTTTAAGAATGTCCCAAAAACTATTGAGATTTGTAAAAAGTCCAAAGCAGATGAAATTTGGCTTTTGACCAATTCACCTATTCAGAATTATGAAGGGGTAGATAGAGTATTCTCTAACATCCCAACGCATGAAACACAGAAAATTTATCGTTCTTGTGATGTATTAGTAAAACTCAGTACCGTGGAAGGTATGTTTGGTCCTCCTTTGGAAATGTTCCATTGTGGAGGTACCGCCATCACATATAATGTAACAGGACATGAAGAATATATGAGGCATGAATTTAATTCGCTTATTGCCGAGATGAATGATGATACAAAAATTCTTGAATACATTAATATTTTAAAAGACAATCCACAGAAACTGGAAACGCTAAAGAAAAATGCATTACAAACTGCTAAAGAATGGTACAATTGGGAAGAAGCTTCTCTGGCATTTGAAATAGCAATTCTGAATTGTATTGAGAAAAAGCAATCATCAAAAAAGATCATTCACAATAAAATTCAGTTGTTTGAGCATTGGTTTACAGAAACCAATAAAGTTAGTGAAGAGCTTAAACAGACCAACAGACAATTAGGATTAAAGATTCATAAAAAACTATCTTCAGTCTGGAAAAAATATAAAAGGTAATACTAACAAAGAAATTGTTCCCAACCAAAATTCTTATTCTTACCATTTATAATAAATTTATAGCAAAACAAAAAACACTTA
Source organism: Chryseobacterium oncorhynchi (assembly GCF_002899895.1). GTDB lineage: Bacteria > Bacteroidota > Bacteroidia > Flavobacteriales > Weeksellaceae > Chryseobacterium > Chryseobacterium oncorhynchi. The sequence goes on along the minus strand of NZ_PPEI02000003.1, from coordinate 515,361 downwards.
AAAACATTATGATTATAGGCACAGGACTTGTCGCTAATTCATTAAAAACTGCAGATTCAAAAGAGATTCTTTTCTTCGCTTCCGGAGTTTCAAATTCGTTAGAGACACGAGCTTCAGAATTTGAAAGAGAGTTTTCTCTTTTAAAGACTACATGTGCAGAAAATAGAAAAAAGAAATTAGTCTATTTTTCGACACTCAGTATACTCGATCAATCCAAACAAAACAGTCCCTATGTAATTCATAAAAAAGAAATTGAACAGTATATAGAAAACAATGTTGATCATTATCTGATTCTAAGGATTGGAAACATTGTTGGGCAAGGAGGAAATCCGAATACACTTTTTAATTTTCTCAAAACACAGATTACCAACGACAATCAATTTACGTTACATCTTAAAGCCAGAAGATTGCTTCTGGATATTGAAGACATTTCAAAGTTCATAGATTCGTATGGCTTGGAGGCAGGCAATAAAGTGATCAATATCTCTTATCCTTATTATTATGATTTAAAGGAAATAATTAGTTCCATTGAAAAAAAGGCCAATAAGAAAGGACTTTATTCAGAAGCTGATGAGGGGGATTTCTATAAAGTAGATTTTGATGAAGATATCATTACATTTTTCTCCAAAATAAGTCCTGAGGATTATTTGGAAAATCTAACCCAAAAGTATATCTAAAATGGCTACTATCTACGTTATTATTGTGACTTACAATGCCATGAAATGGGCAGAGAAATGTTTTACCAGTTTAAGAAACTCTTCTCTTCCTGTTAAATGTATTACCATAGACAACGGTTCTACAGATGGTACACAGGAATATATAAAAACCCATTTCCCTGAAGTAGACTTCATTCAGGCACCGGAAAATCTAGGTTTTGGGAAAGCCAATAATCTTGGAATTGAAAAAGCTTATAAAGCAGGAGCAGATTTCTTTTATTTGATGAATCAGGATGCATGGATTTACTCCGACAGTTTTCAAAAGCTATTGGAGGTATACAGCAATCATCCGGACAACAATACAATTGGGATCCTAAGCCCTATGCACCTTGACGGAAGTGAAAAAAAACTGGATCTTCACTTTGAAAATTATTTGGCCAAGGACCTGAGAAATAACAGAATGCTTTCTGATATTTATTTTGGAGAAGCAAAAGAATACTACGAAATAAGCTTTGTGAATGCTGCGCACTGGTGTATCCCAAGGAATATCATTGAAAAAATAGGAGGTTTCAATCCTTACTTCTTTCATGGTGCCGAAGATTACGAATATGTAAACCGAATCATTTATTTTGGGCTGAAAACAGTGGTGTGTACCCAAAGTAAGGTTGTACATGATACTGTACAATCGTTTTACAAAAAAGAGCCTAATGATAAGGCCGAACTATTAAAGAATAAAAGGCTGTCCATGATCATGCAAAGGGAAACAAAATACCTTGACCTCAACTATGGTTATGATACCAAAAGGGAAAAGACAGCGCTTCTCTCTTTCGCCCTTAAAATGGGAGCTAAAGGAAATATAAGTGAGTATAAGTTTTATATGGAACAGTATCAGTATTTTTCTAAAAAATTTAAAGAAATAGAAGCTGCCAGAAAAACATCTATGAATGCTCAGCACCCATTCCTGAATCTTTAAGACACATGAATATGGAAAAATTACCCATAAGTATCTGCATCCTTTCCTGGAAAACAGGAAAAACGCTGAAAAACACGCTTAAATCCTACAGTAAATTCGGTCTTTTGGAGATGACCGAAGATATTGTTATTCTTTTTCAGGAAGTAAGTGAAGAGGATAAAAAACTAGCGGATCAGTATAAAATCAGATACATTGGGCTACAAGATAATATTGGAATCGGAAAAGGAATGAAAATGCTTGCAGAAAATGCAGTTTGTGACAATATTCTCTTTCTGGAACATGACTGGGAGCTTATTGAAGACCAAAAGACCGTATTTACACAACTTAAAAGCGGACTGGAAATGCTTAACAACGGATTTGATGTAATCCGTTACCGAAGCAGAGAAAATCCGGGATATCCCCTGATATCCATCAGACACAAAGGAAATGAGCTGAACTATTATGATGACTGGCACGAATGTACCTCACCACATCTTTTAGAATCTTTACATTGGCTGGATCCTTCGGCAGAATTTCCTGATAAGATACAAAAGCAGGGAGAATTTTTTATCACTACCTCACGTTGGGCTAACTGGACCAATAATCCTTATCTTGTCGGAAAGAAATTCCTGCTGGGAACCATTATCCCGTTTTCAGGGGAAACAGCTTCTCTGGAAAGAAATATTGCAGCCTGGTGGGTAAAACAAAACTTCAGAATAGCACAGGGAGAAGGTCTTTTTATGCACAATGATCTTACCAAATATCCGAAGAAAACCATCGTTCAGAAAATAGTAGGAAGACTGAAAAATAAATTTAAATAACACAACTAAGATGAAAATTCTTTTCCATGAGGATGAACTCAACTACAGAGGGACTTCCATCGCAGTATATGATTATGCAGATTTCAATGAAAGATATCTGGGAAATGAATCTATAATTGTTTACAATAAAAACTCAAAGACCAATCATCCATTGGGAATTGAAAAGTTTGAAAAACGCTTTCGTGTGCATGGCTACTCCGACTTCAAGGAAGTAGACCAGCTCATTCGTGAAAATAATGTAGACCTTTTTTATGCTATTAAAAATGGATATGTAGACGGAATAGATTCTAAGGAATGTAAAACCGGTATACATAGTGTTTTCACGCATTTTGAACCTCATGGTGATGTTTATGCTTATGTTTCTGAGTGGCTGAGTGAAGCAATGACCGGTTCAAAATATCCCTACGTTCCCCACATGGTTAATTTTGAATCTCAAACCAATCAGGATCTGAGAGCAGAACTAAATATTCCCCCAAAAGCAAAAGTATTTGGATATTATGGCGGACACATTAGCTTTAATATTGTTTTTGCCCAAAAGACCATTGAAAAAATAGCTTCTAAGTATAAAGATATCTATTTTATCTTCATGGGGGTGGATCCTTTTATCAAAAATAAATGGTGGAAATCTGCTCCATCCAATATTATATTTCTACCTCCGAGCTCGGATATTATCATGAAACAGAAGTTTATCAATACTTGTGACGCTTTACTTCATGCCCGAGAAAGAGGAGAAACATTCGGAATTACTGTTGCAGAATTTGCCATTATGGGAAAACCTGTAATTGCTTTTGCTAACCCTCCTGAGAAAGCCCATATCAGCCATATGAAAGATCAGGCTTACTACTATCAGGATGGTAAAGAACTTCAGGATATTATTCTGGATTCAGATCTCACTTTGTCTGCAAAGGAATTATATGAAAAGTTTCTTCCTCATCCTGTAATGGATACTTTTAAAAAGGTATTTATTGATTAAAGTAAATATTAAAAATCCAACTTAATAACCAATCAAGAGGTATATGAAAACAAAAATAATCAATTACATAATTGGTTCAATATTTATCATTTACTATTGGATCTGTATTCAAAGCAGCTATCTTCAGATTGTCTTCTACAAAAATGGCTGGTACCTTGGTGAATGGCTGATTAATTATCAGGATGGAGGGTTCAAGCGCAGAGGGCTTTTCGGTACGCTGTTCATCTTTATTAATGAACTTACCAGAATCCCGCTTCAATTTATTGTATTTGCATTTGTATCTATCCTGTATGCCTTGTTTTTTTCTCTTCTGATACAGCTTTTTGTTCAGAAAAAAAATACACTGATTACCATAAGTATTCTTTTGCTTCCGGCAGGATTGGGGATGATATTAAAAGATCCTACGATCATTGCAAAAAAGGAAATCTTCATTTTTGTTTTGTATCTGATTTATTTTTTATGCCTTGAATCAAAAAAGGTGGTAAAAGATCTTGTCGTCACATTTTTTATTATTGCTGCGATTCTTAATCATGAAGCTGCATTTTTCTATATTCCTTTTGTGAGTTTCACCTACTTTGTAAAAGATGGCTCAACAACTTCCATCAAATTAAAGAAAATATTGCTTTACCATATTGCTCCTGCAGTGGTTGTCATGTTACTGCTTTATAAATTTGGGTATAGCATAAGTACAGAAAACTCTTTGTTGTTTCTAAAAAATCACGGACTGGAACTAGTTCTTAAAGGTATTTACGGCTATGATCCTCAATATAATGTCCTGAATTTTTACAAGTCCCACTTATACGGCTATCAAACCTACCTCATAAGTTTGTTTTTTGCCTCTCTTACCTTTTTCATATATTGTAAATTTAACAAGATAAGTATCAGTAAAAAATTTCTGATGATTCAGTTTATTTTCCTGATTCCCTTATTTTACATTGCTTATGACTGGGGAAGATGGATTAATATTTTCTTTACTCTATTAACCATCTTCATAGCAGGTGAAAGACAATTGATTAGTACGGCAAAAGAAAATATGATTGCTATTGCTTTAATCATATTCAATTCATTATGGACGATGCTGCTCTTTACGGCTGGCTTTATGACTTTTCCGGCACTTGACGCTTTCATTAAAAAGCTTTATTATTTTTTCTATTTCAAAATTTTTTAAAGGATATATAAATACTCAGCTCAGGCTTGGATAATAAGTATGAAAACAAAAATAATCAATTACATAATTAGCTTAATATTAATTATTTATTATTGTATAAGTATCAAAACTTCATACTTTCTGATTGTAACGCAAAAGGGAGGATGGTGTTTTGGAGAATGGATTATCAATTATCAGGATGGAGGTTTTAAGCGTAGAGGACTTTTCGGAACTCTATTCATATGGATCAATGAGCTTACCAATATTCAGCTTGAATACATTGTATTTGCATTTGTATTTCTCTTATACACGGTTCTTTTCTTCCTGTTGATACAGCTCTTCCGAAAGGAAAGAAACAACCTGCTTACTATTGCCCTTATATTACTTCCGGTGGGCTTTGGAATGATGTTTAAAGATCCTAACATTGCTACAAGAAAAGAGATATTATTCTTTCTACTTTACCTGATATATATCCTATGTCTTCGTTCTAAAGTTATTATTAAGGACCTTAGCATCACCTTTTTTATCATCATTGCTCTTCTCACCCATGAAGCTGCATTTTTTTATTTACCTTTTGTAGGTATGGCTTACTTTATGAAAAATAATGGTTTGCCACTTGATAAAATAAAGAGAATACTACTCTACCAGTTTCTCCCATCAGTTGTTATCATGCTTCTTCTTTATAAGTTTGGAATTAACTTAAGGACAGAAAATACTATATCATTCTTTAAAGCTCATGGATTGATCCTTAATGAGATGGGAATTTTTGATTACGATCCCAATTATAATGTCTTGAACCATTATAAATCTCATTTATATGATTATCAAACCTATGGCATAAGCATCTTGCTTGGAGCATTAACATTTTACATTTACAGCAGGTTCAATAAGGTTAAAATCAGTACAATATTTCTGGTAATACAAATCCTTTTTCTTGTTCCATTATTTTATATGGCCGTAGATTGGGGAAGATGGACTAATATCTTTTTCTCTCTGCTAACCCTATTTATAGCTACAGAGCAAAAATTAGTACTTACCAAGAAACAGGAAATTATAGCAGGGCTAGTAATATTGTTTAACCTTTCCTGGAAAATGATGCTTATGACACAAGGATTTTTAGTCTTTCCGGAATTTGATGGCTTTCTTAAACGCGTATACTATTTTTTCTATTTTAGAATCACTAATTTGCTTTAAAATTATGGCCAACTTTATTTCCCAATGAAAATATTAAGATAAAAAATGTCGAAGATTCATATTATTATTGTTACCTACAATGCCATGAAATGGGCAGAAAGATGCTTTAGCAGTCTAAGGAAATCTTCTGTTCCTGTAAAATGTTTCGTTATAGATAACGGATCTACAGATGGCACTCAGGAGTATGTTCAAACTCATTTTCCTGAAGTAGATTTTACCCAATCCGAGTCCAATCTTGGTTTTGGAAAGGCCAATAATATTGGAATTGAAAAAGCATATAAAGACGGCGCCGATTTTTTTTATTTGATGAATCAGGACGCATGGCTATATGAAAACAGCATGGAGAAAATGCTTGAAGTTTATAATAACCACCCCAGCAAGGATGAAATTGGAATTATAAGCCCCGTTCATGTGGATGGTACAGAAAAATACCTCGACATTTTCCTGGATCAATATATTGCAAAGAATTACGAAAAAACAAGAATGATCTCAGATCTGTACTTTCAGACCCTGAAACCTTATTACGAAATTCATTTTGTAAATGCTGCTCACTGGCTTTTGCCCAAGAAAACAATAGAAACAATTGGAGGTTTCAATCCTTACTTTTTCCATTATGGTGAAGATGACGAATATGTAAACAGGGTTCATTTTCATCAAAAGAAAGTACTTCTCGTTCCCGGCAGTAAAGTGGTACATGACGGAGTGCAGCTTCTCCATAAAATAGACTTCAATAAATACGAAGATGTTCGTATTGAAATCAATACCCTAAACCCGAATTTCCCTAACGGTTTACAACTGGAAAAGAAGTCATTAAAACAAAGTATGTTTAAAAACCTGATCACAGGAAACATTGGAAAATACAAGGAATTGTCTTTGAAATATAAAAAAATCACAAGAGATAGTGAAAAATTAAGCAGTTTACGAAATCAATTAATTCAGGCAGGCCCTACTTTTCTGAATCTGTCGTAAATTAGCTCATACAAAATTTGAAAATTAATGATGAAAAATAAAATATTATGTGTGGAATAGCGGGAATTATAGGCAGTAATGCCAGAAATTATCAGGAAGAGATTCAGAAAATGACGGACTCACTGATCCACCGCGGACCAGATTCTTCACACCATGAGTTTTATGATAATGCTGCATTAGGCCATCGTAGACTTTCCATTATAGATTTATCTGAAAATGGAAAGCAACCTATGTTCTCAAACACTAAAAATGAATGTATTGTTCTCAACGGTGAAATCTACGGCTATCAGGATATAAAAAAACATTATGGCGAATATCCTTACCATGGAACTTCCGATACTGAAGTTATTCTTGCCATGTACCAGAGAAAACAGGAAAACCTCATTCATGATCTGCCGGGTATGTTTGCATTTGCTATCTGGGATAATCAGAAGCAACAACTGTTCTGCGCCAGAGATCGTTTTGGAGAAAAGCCTTTTTACTATGCTATTGGTAAAAACAATGAATTTATTTTCGCATCAGAAATTAAGGCTATTCTGGCTTCCGGGCTTATTCAGCCTAAAGTAAGTTCCGAGGCCCTCTCCCATTATCTTCAATATGGGTATGTAAGTTCAAATCAAAGTATTTACAGCAACATTTTCACTCTTCCACCAGCACATCAACTGATCTGGAAAGATGGTAAATTTACAATATCCCGTTATTACAGCCTACCTGCAAAAGACAGAGTGATTGGCCTTTCCGATGCTAAGGAAGAATTTTTGTATCTGTTGAAAAATGCAGTTAAGAAACAGCTTATTGCCGACGTAGAAGTAGGAAGTTTTCTGAGCGGAGGATTAGATTCCTCTTCCGTTGTAGCATTGGTAGATGAATTTCTACCCCATCAGACTACTATCAGTTTTGGGTATGACCACAAGGACAACGAACTCAAATATGCAAAGGAAATTGCAGATAAATACAAAACCAATCATATAGAGGTTCATGAGCAGAAATCTGATCTTGTCTCCTCTCTTTTAAAAATATCGCCATTCTTTGACGAACCTTTCGCAGATGCCTCATTTATCCCACATTATGAAATCTGCAGGGCAGCCAAAAAAAATCTTACCGTAGTATTATCAGGAGATGTAGGAGATGAACTGTTTGGAGGTTATCACTTCTATACCGTTGAAAATAAATTAAAGAAGCATTTCAGTTATAAAAATATGATTGCTCAGTTTGGTCTAAAACTATATCAACAGCTTAAGCCAACCTCATTCCTTACGCAGAAAAACATGGAGTTTTCATCCATTATGGATTTTCACTTGAATGATGTAAGAAATGCATTCAACAAAAAGGAACGTAATCTTCTGGGAATATCTTCCGATTATCTTCAAACCTATAGTTTTACGCCCAACCCTGATTCTCTTAATGATATTATGAGAGTAGATCTTGAAAACTATGTCCCAGCCAATATGATGGTAAAATCCGACAGAATGGCTATGGCCAACTCTCTGGAAGTAAGAACTCCATTCCTTGATCTTGACTTTGCAGAGTTTTGTATTCAGCTGCCAGATCAATTGAAACTGAACGATACCAATGACAAAATCATTCTTCGTGAGGCAATGGGATCTTACTGGACTGATACAATCAGAACGAGACATAAACAAGGGTTTGGACTTGGAGTAAAAAGCTGGTTTTCTGAAGATAATCTGATGAACTTTTCAAATGACTTATTAAAAGATCCAAATCATAAAGTTTTCAATTATATTGACTTTAAGGCTGCTCAAAATTTCCTTGATAAGGATGAAAAACACTGGAATCTTTTACAGCTTGCATTATGGGCTGATAATAACAAATCTGTATTATAATGCTTGAGATCTCTGTTATCATTCCTGTATACAACGCCGCTGAGTTTCTGGAAAAGGCTGTGCAGTCTGCTATACAATTTGAAGAAGTAAAGGAAGTCATCTTAATTGAAGATAAATCTACAGATAATTCACTGGAAATTTCTCAACGACTGAGTAATGAAAACTCCAAGGTAAAATTATTTCAACATCCTGACCAGGGAAACCATGGCGCAGGAGCAGCAAGAAATCTGGGTATTGAAAAAGCAACAAGTAATTTCATTGCATTTCTTGATGCAGATGATTATTATCTTCCCAATAGATTTGATGCTGAAAAGGAACTCTTCAAAGACTCAAAAATAGATGGTGTTTTTAATGCCATTGGTACAGAGTACTTAACAGAAAAAGGAAAAGAAGAATTTGAATCCAAATTTAAAGAGACATCGCTCAGCACTGTTAATTATCCTGCAGAGGGAGAAGAAGTATTCAAAGGCATTCTAGGCTTAACAACTAAAAATTTCGGTACATCTTTTCACCTCAATTCCCTTACCATAAGAAAAGAATCTTTGAAACCTCATCACATTCGATTCAATAAGGATCTTCGGGTACATCAGGATACGGAATTCATTATCAAACTAGCTTACCATTGTCATTTAAAGACGGGTTGTATAGATAAGGCTGTTGCTATAAGAGGTGTTCATGACAATAACAGGATCACCAAGATTATAAAATACTCTCCTCAATACAATCAAAGGCAATTTCTTTTATGGAGTTCCCTGAATAGCTGGGCCTCCGATAATCAAATTCCATCTGAGCCAAGAAAAAGGATCTATTTAATTTATAAATCATTTGATCTTTCCTTAAAAAAAGGATTTGTCAAATATTGTAATATTTTGGGTGAAGTTCTAAAAAACCCAGAAATATTAAAGACCAAGTATCGTTTCACTTATTACAATAAATGAAAATGAAGATTTCAGTAATTATTCCTGTTTACAATGCAGAAAAATATGTAGCAAAAGCTGTAGAATCCGCCTTACAACTTGATGAAGTATATGAAGTTATTCTGGTAGAAGATAAATCGCCGGACAATGCTCTTCAGATTTGCCAAGAGCTTACTCAAAAGCATGATCGGGTAAAACTTTTTCAACACCCTGATCAGGAAAACCATGGAGCCGGTGCCAGCAGGAATCTGGGAATAGAAAAAGTGACCGGAGATTTTATTGCCTTTCTGGATGCTGATGATTATTTTCTCCCTAATAGGTTCACAGCTGAAAAAGAGTTATTCGAAAACCCAAAGATAGACGGTATCTTCAATGCCATTGGCACTGAATATCTGACTGAAAAGGGAAAGGAAGAATTTCTTACCAACATCAATGACAGTTACCTATTGACCGTTAATTACCCTGCAGAAGGAAATGACGTCTTTAGAGGTTTACTAGGTCTTACACCTAAAATATTCGGTTCTTTTTTTACACTGGATGCTCTTACTGTTCGCAGATCTTCTCTTGAATCCAGTAAATTAATGTTCAATGAAGCGCTACGTCTCCATCAGGATTCTGATTTTATCATGAAACTTTCCCATCATTGCCATCTGAAATCAGGAATCATAGATCAGCCGGTTGCTATGAGAGGAATGCATGATGATAACAGGATTACAAAAATTGTAAAATATTCTCCACAATATAATCAGCGACAATTCCTCTTCTGGAATTCTCTCTACGAATGGTCCAGGACTTTAACTCTGGAAAAAGATTCTGCACAGCACATTTATCTTCAGAAAAAAGCATTTGAACTTTCGACAAAAAAAGGATTTTCAAAAGCCATAGATTTATTTGTTACCATTCTTAAAAATCCAAACATATTAAGAACAAAATATAGATTCACTTATTCCCACACATAGATATTAATTTTATTAATTTTTACAACCTACCTCCTTAAAACATTTATTTTAGGGGACAAATCAATAGTATATTTTTCCCCATAGTGAGATTTTATAGTATTTTTTCATCTTCAAAAAAAATAATTTACACTTAAAATCAACATTGTAATTACTCCAGTAATGTTTGTATGCTATTTTATGGAAAAAAACTATACTTAGTATGTAAAAATAAAATTAAAAGCTTAAATTTCGTAATTCAATAAGGTACTAAATAAAACGCAATTGTAATTCTAAATTTATTGTAAAAAGGAGAAATGAAAATGAGAATCTCAGTAGTTATTCCCGTTTATAATGCAGAAAAATATGTTTCCCAGGCAGTAGACTCAGCTCTTCAGTTGGAGGACGTGTACGAAATTATTCTAATTGAAGATAATTCCCCAGATAATGCATTAGCGGTATGCCAGCAACTTGCTGAAAAACATGAAAAAGTAAAACTTTACCAACATCCTGATAAAAAAAATCACGGAGCAAGCCCAAGTAGAAATTTAGGCATAGAAAAGTCAACAGGTGACTTTATTGCTTTTTTAGACGCAGACGACTATTTCCTACCCAATAGGTTCGATGCTGAAAAAGAACTATTTAAAACCCCCAACGTAGAGGGCGTTTATGGTGCTCTTGGAGTACAATATTATTCTGAAAAAGCAAAACAACAGTATTATCAGCTATTTGGAGACAGATTAACCACTGTCTATAAAAAATATGACCCTAAAGATGTTTTTCCCGGACAGTTACATATGCTGGGAAGTTTTGGACTTTTTAGCATCGATACTTTAACGGTTCGTAGGGAGTCTTTAGTAAAAAAAATGAATCCTTTATTCAAACCACACTTAAGGCTTCATGAAGACACAGAGTTTTTGTTCCGCCTTTCTTATTATCTGGATCTTTATCCAGGAATTTTAGATAAGGCTATTGCTATAAGAGGAGTACATGAAAACAACAGAATAACAAAAGTGGATCTTCGTGTCATAGATCCGGCAGTCTCCCGTGCACTACTTTGGAATGAAGTAGACATTTGGTCGCGAACCGAAAATGATATCTCTGATGACATCAGAATCCATATCAGAAGAATGCACCGTAGTTTTGAAATTGCCAAAGCTCCCCTATTAAAAAAATGGGGAATGATTATTAAATATCTGTTCACAGATTATAAAAGTATAAGATCTGGATTATATAATATCAATTTCAGACATTCATTAATCTCATAAAAAATAGATCACATCATAATTTTGTAAGTTAAAAAAAACAGAATTTCATGAGTTTTTCTTCAAAAATCGGCTGAATATTTCCTATTCAGCCGATTTTTGGTACATAAATTCTATTTATCTATATATCTACTTTTTTATGTAAAAAAATCCTGATATAATTCTTTATAATTAACTATCTTGCAGTACTCTTACACGCACAAATGATTTAAAAAATTAAGTTGATAAAAACATGAGAATCTCAGTAATTATTCCCGTTTATAACGCTGAAAAGTTCGTATCCCAAGCTGTGAAATCAGCACTTCAGTTTGAGGAAGTATACGAAGTTATTTTAGTAGAGGATAAATCTCCCGACCAAGCACTACGGGTATGTGAACAACTTGCCGAAGAATACGACAGGGTAAAGCTTTATCAACATCCCGACAAAGGAAACCACGGTGCTGGCCCTACCAGAAATTTGGGAATAGAAAAATCTACAGGAGATTTCATTTCTTTTTTAGATGCTGATGATTATTATCTTCCCAATAGATTTGATGCCGAAAAAGAGCTCTTCCAAAGACCGGAAGTAGAGGGCGTTTACGGAGCCCTTGGAGTTCATTATTATACTGAAAAAGCAAAGAAACAATATTATCCGTTATTTGGAGATAGACTAACTACGGTCTATAAAAGACATGATCCCAAGGACGTTTTTCTTGGACAAATTTACATGTTAGGAAGCTTTGGGCTTTTTAGTATTGATGCACTAACAATACGTAAGGACTCTCTGATGAAAAAAATGGATATCCTATTCAAGGCTAGCTTAAGGCTTCATCAGGATACAGAGTTTTTATTCAGGCTTTCTTATTATCTTAATCTTTATCCCGGAATTTTGGATAATGCCGTGGCTATAAGAGGAGTACATGAAGATAATAGAATTACACAGGTGGATTCTAAAAAAATAAACCCCGCAACTACACGTGTTCTTTTATGGAAAGAAGTAAATGATTGGGCAGAGAGTGAAGCTAGTATTCCGGAGAATGTAAGGCTCCACATCATGAGAATGTACAGAAGCTTTCAGATTGCCAACTCCACAACTTCGAAAAAGTGGAAAATGATCTTAAAATATTTTTTAAAAGACTATAGAAGTATACGATCCGGGATTTATAATATTAATTTCAGAGGTAACTTATTCTAACCTTAATATCAATAGGTTTTGGAAACTGAAATAGGCCCATCATCATTGAACTATTTTATTTTTTCCTTGTGGCTATGATCGAGTCCGCAATCTGGGAAGTAAGTCTCTTTCCAGACTCTTTATACATATGGTTTCCATCTGTATAATCATAATCTGCATAATTTTTCGAAAAGTCAAAAACCTTTACATTTTGTTTACGTGCAATATCCTGCAGCAGTTTACTAAAATGGGGATATTTTTTACTTTCAATAACTGTAAGACTTTTAGACGCCGGAATTCGGACAATATAAACAGAACCTTTTGTTCTCAAATAATTAATGATTTCATTAAAAACTTCTAGACGTTCTGGTGACAGTTCTACAACATTTGCCAGATCATTATAAAACATTGTTTTTTGATGGGTCCTCATTGCCACAGAATCTGCATTCATGTCTATATTTACTTCCAGCCAGCCATCATTGTGAAGAAAAGTATTTGATCTTCCTACTTCAGCTCTCTCTGTATAAATTTTAAACCAGCTTCTTGTATAGTGCTTCAATAAATATTCATAATTGGGAGACCAGTCATAAAAGTGCATATCATTTAGCGGAGAAAGCTCTTCAGGGAAATCTTTTTCTTTCTTAATACTCTTACTCAAGGATACACTCCATGGGTTTACCGTTAAAATAAAAATACCATTCTTAGTTTCCGGATCTAGTTTTCTTTTTAAAGCTTTAAAATAAACCTGTCCATAGGGAGATTGCACAATATTCAGGGAAAAATTATCAAAATCTGTAGACAGTTTATTTTTTAAAACACCGGATACAATTGCCTGAGAGCCACGGGAGTCACCTAAAATAATGTTCTGCGGCTTTTTAACAGCAAAGTGCATATAGTTATCATCTGTATTTCCATCTGCATAAGATCCGAGTATGGCCAATACAATAAGTACTGCAACAAAATAAGGGACTATTTTAATTAAAAACTTTTTCATGCTAAAACTGAAAATAAATGAATTCATTATTTCCGAAATTGGCATATCGGAGAATAATGTAAATAACTATAAGATAAAAAATACGTCTTATCCATGGATGGAATCTTTTAATTTCCAAGCCATGAAATCTTTCTCTGTTGATCCATTCTATAATGAGCATAAATCCAATCAACGCCAGTGCCTTGATTGGCAAAGTCTCAGGCATGGAAAAGAACTCCCGGCTGAAAATTCTGCCTATATAGTGACAAGCCTGTGAGACAGATTCGGCTCTGAAAAAAATCCAGGCGATACAGGTCACTAAAAACGTGATTAGAATCTGAAAACATTCTCTAAATGATGGTAATATTTTTCCCTGCGCAGCAACCTCCATGTTCTGACGGTTTTTATTCATAATCAGCAGTGGCATAAAATATAAAGCATTCAGTCCGCCCCAGATAATAAATGTCCAATTGGCACCATGCCAGAATCCTGAAACAAGGAAAATAATAAATGTATTCCTGATCTTCATCAGAAGCCCTCCTTTACTCCCTCCCAAGGGAATATACAGGTAATCTCTAAACCATGAGGAAAGTGAAATATGCCATCTTCTCCAAAATTCTGCAATATCTCTCGAGAAATAGGGAAAAGCGAAGTTCTTTAGCAGTTCAATTCCAAACAATCTTGAAACCCCCAATGCTATATCAGAATATCCTGAAAAATCACCATAGATCTGAAAGGCAAATAAAACAGCTCCTATTGCAAGATTTCCGGGACTTTCTGTTTGGTAATTGGAAAAGATCACATTCACCAGAGGAGCGCAGGTATCAGCAATCACCATTTTCTTGAAAAATCCCCAAAGAATCTGACGCATCCCGTCTACAGCCTGCTCATAATTAAAGGCTCTTTTTCTTTGTATTTGGGGTAAGAGATGGGTAGCCCTTTCTATGGGACCCGCTACAAGGAGAGGAAAATAACTTACGAAGACTGCATAGTCTGTAAAGTTTCTTTCCGCCTTTATTCTTTTTTTATAAACGTCAATCACATAGGATAGCCCATGGAATGTATAGAAAGAAATACCTACCGGAAGAATAATGCTGATAAGCCAAACATTCACCTTGAAGCCAAAACCGCTCAAAAGCTCTGCAAAACTGTCAACAAAGAAATTATAATATTTGAAAAAGCCTAAAAAGCCAAGATTGATTACAATACTTAGGGTGAGCCAAAATTTGGCTTCCCGATTATTACGACTATTCTCAATTTTAATACCTGATAAATAATCCAGTCCTATGGAAAACATGAGTAAAAAGAGAAACCTCCAGTCCCAACAGGCATAAAAATAAAAACTAGCAAACAGTAACAATCTGTTCTGTTGTTGGAATTTTTTATTGAAAACAAACCAATAGAGACAAAATACTATTGGTAAAAAAATGAGAAATCCTATTGAATTGAATAACATACTGTGTCTTTAGAATTTGTTAATAGCCTTATACTTCCGTACGGCTCTAAAGTTTCAATCCCAATGCAGCGTTGTTCTCAGATTAAACTGAATAGAGCGTTGTTGTCTCAACTGCTAAGCCATTGGTTTTGAATTGCATTGTACATAACTATATTTTAATAAATTAAAATATAGATGTACGATCTACAGATACAGTCAGTTTTTTTTTATTATTCTCTTTATAGATAAGGTATATCGAATTTTCACTCGACACGTAGGTGTGGGAAACTCTTTTCATTTCTAAAATTGTGTTGCTTTATTACAAAAGTAAAGATTTTTATCTGATATTCAGCTTTTTCAGATAATCTCTCAATGGTTTTTCTATAAATTGATAAAATAAAATGGAAGTCATAATAAGAACAATGATATAAATTCCAAATATAGTGTTGATATCAAGATAATATTCTTTCAATATTTCTCTAAGGATATATAAAATAGGAATATGGGTAATATATACAGCATAACTTGCCTCTCCCAAGTACTCCAATGGCTTCAATGAAAACAGTTTCGTCAACATTCCGTTATTCCGGGATATTAGAATAATAAGCGGTATAAAAAGAATTGCCATCAATCCATTATGATAAAAAAGAGGAACAAAAATTAAGGATATTAAAATGGCAGCAAAAATGATAATCACCGGAATATCATAATTCTTCTGTCCCGAATTTCTCACAAAATATAATCCTGCAAGATTTCCTACTAAAAACTCATTAATATGCATCAGAGGAAAATAATACAACAGCTCATGACTTTCGGTATGAGGTCCTTGATAGTAGGATGAATCAGCATAAAGATTGCAAAAAACCTGAGTAATAATCCAAATGCTAATTGTTACGATCCAAATACTCTTATTTCCCTTAGAATAAAAATAATTGTACAGCAAAGGAAATATCAGATAAAACAAAAACTCCACAGAAATAGACCACCCAGGAAAATTAAGGATCATGGCTTCACCCGGAACCCAGCTCTGAAGCCCAAACAGATATAAAAATCCTTTGTAAATACTAAAGTTGTAATATCTTGTAACCAGATAAAGCAGAAGTCCCAATACATATAGCGGATAGATCCTTGCAAATCTGTTTTTATAATATTCAAAATATCCAATCCTATCTTTTTTGTGATAGGCTACAATCATAATAAACCCTGAAAGAATGAAGAAGTAACTTACTCCAACATTGGCTCTCAGAAAGATATTTGAAATATAATCAATGTTATATAAAAACAGATCTTTGTTGAAATGGGAAATGACAATTGCCATAGCGGCAAGAAACCTGGTAAATGTAATCTGGCTTATCTTCATATAAACTGCTAAACAGTCGTATTATAAGTTTTTATTTAAACATTTTTTCATCCAGAAATCTTCAACTATAGGAAAGCCTATCAATATTTTAATTAAGCAGATATTATAAAAAGAGAAATAATTATCCTGTTTTAAAAGCTACTTAATAAAGACACCAATATATTTTCCTTCGTATTCTACAACTGTGGTTTCTATATTATTTTTTTCACAGAAATCCTGATAGGCAGAGTTATCTCCGATATCATCACTAATGAAAATACCTCCTTTTCTCAGATGCTTGTAAAGCTCATCATAAGCCCACATTCTTCCGTTATAACTCTTATCAGAATCATAGTGAAGAACATCGAACGTAGCGTTCTCTGAAAATATCTTCGGTAGTGATTCCTTATCCGCAAAACGGAATAGCTTCCAACCTGTCTTAAGGATTTCAGGAACTACATATCCTACATACTGATCGCCATCCTGTGCAAGGTAAGGCATATCTGAACTGTATAACGTTCCGTTTCTTTTTACTAATGATAAAAGCATAGCTAATGAAGACCATCCATAAGCAACTCCTGTTTCTACGACATGTTTAGCGTTCGTAAATTCACAGGCATAGTAAATTAGTTCCAAAGCACCAGGGCCACCCATTTTTACGGGACAGTCCTTTTCCTTTTGTGTTGCTGTTGCTAAAATCTCTTGATAATTACTACGAAAAGCATCTATATCAATTCCAAAAAGTTTTGAAACTGCTTCTTTCTGTGATACGGCTCTTCCACCCGCCCAAGAATTGGTTTTTTCCTTTCCTTTGAATGCGTTGCCTCTGTTAACTGTATTTTTAATAATTTTTCTACCCAGTTCCGGATAAAGGTCGGGTCTTTTCAGATACCCGATAAATGTTTTGAGAACTCTTGTTATTTCACTCACTGTGTTGCCTTTAATAGAGCAAAAATAAAGATTTTTTTTTCATTTAATATAAAAACAGATTATATTTGTGTAACTCAAGTGAAAAAAAATAAGGCCATATCCTCTTTATGAAAAGGGCCATTTTACCATCAAGATCCCATTTTCAATGAACAATTTTCTTCCAACATACTTTCTGAGACATCCATCAGTAATCATTGATGTATCAATTGATAAAAATATTGAACTTTACAATCAGAAATTAACCCTCAACACTCTTTTAAATTAATATGAAGTTTTCTGTACTTATAGCCCACTACAACAACGCGATACTGTTCAGGGATTGCTACAGCTCACTGCTTCAGCAGACCTACCAGAACTGGGAAGCCGTTATTGTAGATGATGCCTCTTCAGAAGCTGAAAGAGATCAGGTGAAAGCCATTATTGCAGGAGATGAGAGATTCAGGTTTTTTGAAAACGAAAAAAATAGTGGCGTAGGAGTTACTAAAAGTAGACTTATAGAACTGGCTACAGGAGAGGTTTGTGGATTTGTAGATCCTGATGACGCTATTCTTCCTACCGCCATCGAAAAGGCGATGCAGGTTTTTGAACACAAAAAAAATGTGGTACTCACCTATTCCCGTTTTATGGGTTGTGATAAGGATCTTAAACCAATTGCCCCCTACAAGTCGGCAATGCAGGTAAGAAACAATGATCCATACTTCTTCAATTATCCTATTCAGATTGGTCATTTTACAACATTCAGAAAAGATGTTTATGAACAGACAGAAAAAATGAATCCGGAATTAAGAATCGCTGAGGATCAGGATTTATATCTAAAGATGTACGAAAAAGGGGATGTTTATTTCATTGATGACACCAATTATCTTTACAGGGCACATTCCGGAGGAATTTCTCAGAATGACAATAAGGGAAAGTCCTATGATTACTTTGCTCAGGTAGTCTTCACCACAATGAAAAGAAGAAACCTTACAAGCATCAATGGAAAAAAAATCCCGGAAAAGTATACCAGTCATCAGGAAATTTTCTCCCTTTTGGAATATCAGCATGGTATTGGCTATAGGATTAAGAAAAAAATAATTATTGCTTTACAAAAATTGTTCAGATAATGTCAGAAAATAAGAAAATACAGGTTCTTTTCAGGCACCGCTCGATGGAAATGGGAGGTGTGGAAAAAGTCATATTGAGTATGCTCAACAACCTCAATCCTGAAAAGTTTGACATTACCGTTTGCCTGAACCTTAATCAGGGAGAACTACGGGATGAATTTCCAAAACATATCAAAAAAGTATATTTAGCTGAAGGAAAGGAAAGTTTCTCACAAAATTCACTTATTCATAAACTTCAGCTTATCCGCCGAAGAATGAAGCTTTCACGAGCCTTAAAAGACCACAAGGTATCTGACCGTATCCTTGGAAATAAAAAATTTGATATTGAGATTGCTCCCACCTATGCTGCTTTCTCATCTGTGATCAATTCCAGCAATGGAGCTTCAAAAAAAATTGGATGGTTCCACTCTGAAATTAATGTTCCGGGTATGCAGCCACTGGTTCCGGATATTCTTAAAAACTTTCCGCAATTTGATCATATGATCTACTGTTCTCAAAAGATTAAAGATATTATGCATCAGTCGTATCCTGATTTACCATATCCTGCAGAAAGTGTCGTCATTAATGCGATCCCTATTGAAGAAATTAAAAAGAAAGCTGAAGAAAAGATAAACGATCTTCCTCAAGGACCTGTTTTTGTTTCCGTAGGGCGTCTTCATACCAGAAAAGGTTATCATAAACTCATTGATGCTCACAAAAAACTGATTGACGAAGGATTTCATCACAGCGTTGTTGTTGTAGGCAATGGAGAGGAAATGAAAAACCTTACGGAGCAGATTCGTACCAATAATGTTCAGGATACCTTTATTTTAACGGGTAACAGGATGAATCCCTACCCTTATATTAAAAAAGCAGATTATTTCATTTTATCCTCAGAATCAGAAGCATGGCCTCTTGTAGTTGCTGAAGCATTGATTCTTCAAACCCCGATTATTGCTACTGATACCGGTGATGTAAGTGTCATGGTAAAAGACAAAGAAACAGGATACCTCATCAATTATGATACCCATGAAATGTATGAAGCAATGAAAGCTTTTCTAACGGACCAAGAGCTTATTTCCAAGATCAGAAAAAACCTTGAAACGATAGAAGATCAGTTTGATAATCAGAAAATTTTCAATACTGTAGAAAGAATTATAGAAGGGCTTTACAAAAAATAACTACTGCGCCGAATATCCACCATCTACCACCAGATTTGAACCCGTAATCCATCTTGCTGCATCAGAAAGTAAGAAAATACAAGCATTGGCTACATCTTCAGGTTTTCCAATTCCCAGAGGATGCTTTTTAAGAATTTCCTCGGCAGCTTCTTCGCCAATATTTTCAAACATCTTTTCCAAAATAGGTGTATTCACCATAGCTGGGCTGATACTGTTGACGCGAACATTACTTCTCGAAAGCTCCATGGCCATAGAACGTGCCCCGGAAATAACAGCTCCTTTACTGGCTGAGTAAGCAGCTTTCCCAATTTCACCCACCATTCCTGCTACAGAGGAAATAAAGACAAAACTAGAAGTTTCGGTTTTATATTTTTTAAGGGATAAAATCTTGGCTATTTCAAAACCGGCAATCACATTAACGGCAAAGATATCATGATAAAGTTGTGGGGTATGTTTCTTTAATGGAAGCGTTTTTTCTACTCCAGCACAGTGGATAAATCCGGAGATCTTTCCCATTTCTGAAACTTTTTGAGCAATCAGCTCCTCAAGGTTTTCACATTGTGCAATATCTGCAATAATGGTTTCAACCTTGGTTTCCGGAGCCAGCATGGAGACTGTTTTCTGAAGCTCGTCTTCATTCCTTGCAATCAAAATAAGGCTTGCTCCACTCTTGCTGCATTCTACAGAACAGCTTCTCCCGATTCCGGAAGAAGCCCCTGTAATAAGAATATTTTTATCTTTTAATGAAAACTGATTCATTAATCTTCAAAGTTTTCTTTACCAATAATGTTTACAAGATCTGCCACAGTCTGAACATCTTTAAAATGTTTTGTATCAATCTTTTTATTAAAATTTTCATCTACAAAAGCAATAATAGAAAGTAAACTGATGGAGTCATAGCTTTCTAATTCCTTAAGGTTTGTATCTAATGTAAGAGCTTGATCTTCTTCTAATTCTTCTTGTAATTTTTCTAAAAAAACGGATGTCTTCATATATTTTTTATTTTATGATGTTTATAATTAAATTTCCAATATTGTGGCGCCCCAGGAATATCCAACGCCAAATCCTGCTACCAGAATCTTATCGCCTTCTTTTAACATTCCTTTATCCATCATATTTTTCAATGCAATTGGAATGGTTGCAGAAACGGTATTTCCTGTTTTTTCCATATCAATATAGAACTTTTCTGCCGGTATTTTTGTTTTCTTTCTTAGATAATTCAACATAAAAGAGTTAGCCTGGTGAAAAACAAAATGATCTATATCATCCATTGTCAGCCCATTCACTTCCATGGTTTCTTTTACCAGACCGGGAATATTTTCAATTGTAAAATTAAAAATCTCCGGACCGTTCATGTATAAGTTTTCCGGCTCAAACTCATTCTCAGGATTCAGTTCAAAATCTGTTCTGAAAGCTCCTTTTTTTACAATAAGATTTTCAGCACCGCTTCCATCCGTTCCCAGACAGAACTTATAATCTTTTCCATTTTCGGCTTTTTCTATAATAGCTGAAGCAGATGCATCCCCGAATATACTTCGGTTTCCTTTATCTTTTGGATTGATGTGTTTTGTATAGGTTTCTGAAGTGATCAGCAGAATACTTTTGGCAATTCCTCCTGCAATCAGACCTTTGGCAAATGCCAGTCCATAGACAAATCCGGAACATCCCAAATTAAAATCCATGGCACCTATATTTTTTCTCAGCCCAAGTTTATCTTGCAAAATACAAGCCGTAGTGGGAAGAAAATAGTCTGGACTTTGGGTACAAAAGAGAATAAAGTCTACTTTTTCTCTGTCATAACTCTCGAAAAGTTTTTCTGATGATTTTACGGCAAGGTCTAATACCGTTTCATTTTCTGCTGAGATGTGGCGTTGTGAGATGCCTACTTTTTCCTGGATCCTTTCGGAACTCCATTCGGGGAACTCTTTTTCCAAATCCTCGTTGGTAAGAACCAGCTCCGGCAAATAATATTCTATTTTGGAAACTTTTATCATATAAATTCTTTTTCTTTGCAAAAGTAAAAAACAAATTTACAATAATGATATTCATATACCGAATAGTACTTAAAATACATTCCGTCTATCATACCTTTTTAAACAAAGCCAGTTTAGAGGCCGCAAAATATCATGGTATGAAAGTAGGGAAAAATTTCAATATGCCGGACAAAATCTATTTTGGCACGGAACCTTATCTTATTGAAATTGGTGATGATGTTAATATTGCTGCAGGTGTAAGATTTGTTAACCATGGTGGAACCACCACTCTACTGAGAAAGCTTCCCGGGTATGAAGATGCTAGGATTCTCGGAAGAATTAAAATTGGTAACAACTGTACAATCGGGATTAATTGCGTTATTACCCAGGATGTACAGATTGGAAACAATTGTATACTGGGAGCCAATTCAGTTTTATCGCAGTCTATGCCGGATAATACTGTATTTATTGGCAATCCAGCCCAATTCCTCTGTACCATTGAAGATTATGGAGACATTGTTTTAAAAAACAACCCAGATTACCCGAGAGAACTAGAAAAAGACCGCAAAAAACTGGATGAATACATTAAAGCCAATCTTCCACACAAATACAAAAAAGCAAGAAGAATAAAATAAATATATAGGACTCTAATAATATATTCGTTTTTTGAGACTCTTTTTGTTTATTAAAAAAATCACACTATTTCAGAACAGAAACTTTATTTTTTATACTTTTGTGTCAAACATAACGATGAATTAAAAACCACAAATGAATAAAAAAATTTTATTTGTATACTATCAGAATATTAAAATTGGTGGTGTAGCAAAAGTTCTGACTAATATTACTTCTAATTTAGCAGACCGGGGATATGCTGTCGAGATTCTTTTTCTAATGGCTCCCCATGACGATTTTTATACCGTCAATCCCAAAATCAAAAAACATTATATAGATTCATTTGCAGACAAGTATTCACAGTTTGCGATACATATCAGAGAAAAATATAGTTCTGTTCCTAAAATACATACAGCCTATTCCTATCTTTATGACTGGGGTTCTTATAGGGTATTCCGGGATTGGATCAAGAAAAACCACCACAATTACTCTACTATTGTTACATGTTGGTATAAACTGGCCACCATGCTTTCTTTTGATAAGGAAGTCAGCAAAAAAACTATTGCCTGGGAGCACTCTTCATTCCGGGTAGGTGGAATCCTCTATGATAAAATGCTTAGAAAGAATTATCGGAAGTTAAAATCTATTGTTAGCATCAATAAACCGTCTGTGGAGTATTATGAAAAGCTGAACACTACTTTTTTCATTCCCAATCTTTCGGACGAAATGTATGAAGATCTTACATTTACTCCGAATCATGAAAAAGAGAACATCATCAGTTTTGCTGGCAGACTGGATAAAACTAAAAATGCAATAGAACTGGTTAAGATTTTCAAAGACACGCCTAAACCATCTGATTGGAAACTACAGATCATTGGTGAAGGGTCAGAAAGAGATCATATCGCAGCCTATATTAAAGAGAACAATCTGGAGAAACATGTTTTATTATTAGGACCTAAAGCACCTGAAGAGGTATCCGAATTATTAAAAAAATCAAAGATATTTGTCTTTAGTTCATTAAGTGAGGCATTCGGACTGGTTCTTGTAGAAGCTATGTTCTGCAGTAATGCTATTATCTCCTATGATTGCGAGTTTGGGCCGGCAGATATTATTAATGACCAAAATGGTTTTTTAATACCTTTACATGATAGAAAAATGTTTGCTGAAAAACTTGAATTGTTAATTCATGATGATGAACGGCTAGCTAATCTTATGAGATCCTCTTTTGAAGAATCAAAAAAATGGAGAAAAGAAGCTATATTAGAGGAATGGGACACACTCCTGCAATAACCTATATTATCCGTTTATAGTAAGCAGTAAATATTTTTCACTAAATATAAAGATTCTCCTGAATGAAGAAAAAAATTCTTATACGTATTGGTTCCCTGCGCCATGGAGGTGCAGAAAAGGTTTTAATCAATTTTCTTAAAAACCTTCCTGAAGACAAATATGAAGTTGATCTGTTAATTAATCTCTATACAGGAATGTACATTAAGGAAGTTCCGTCATGGGTTAATCTACATTACCTTCTGAAAGGAGAAATGATTACCACCAACAGGCCTCATGAAATTCCCGTAAAGGCATTCAGGGTACTTTACCAAAAAATGTTTCTTTTATTTCCGTCTCTTCTCTACAAGTTTGTTTTAAAGAACAAAAAATATGATGTAGAAATAGCCGCCATCCATGGGATGTACAGAGAGCTTCTATCCAGCCCGCAAAAAGATTCTAAGAAAATCATCTGGATTCAGAATGATATTTTCAACCTTAAGGAATATACTCCAGATGTAATCCAACAACTTTTCAAGTTTGACAAGATCCTCGTTATTTCCAATAAGCTAAAGGAAGAAATGCAAAAGCTCGCTCACAGCGAAAAAGAAAAACAAGCCGTCATTAAGATCTTTAATCCTATAGATAAAGAAGATACCTTACAAAAGGCAGACATGGAGATCAATGATTTTCCTTTTTCTAAAGAACTTCCAACCTTTGTTACCATTGGAACGGTATATCCGCAGAAAGGCTACGACAGACTTCTTGACGTCCATAAAAAATTAATGGATGAAGGCTTGAAACATCAGATCATTATTATTGGTGATGGGTATGATTTTGAAAATATTCACGGAAAATTGAATCAATTGGGACTTCAGGAAACTGTAAAAATGCTGGGATTCCGAAGCAATCCTTATCCATATCTTAAAAAATCAGACTTTTATGTCATGTCTTCCCGACACGAGGGGTTTCCTACCATTATTGCTGAAGCCCTTATTCTGAATAAGCCTGTAGTTTCTACGGACGTTTCAGGGATCAGAGACTTGTTGCAGGATGGAAAACTGGGTATTATTACTCCAAATTCAGAAGACGGAATCTATGAAGGAATGAAACAATTCCTTACCAATCCGGAACTTTCCACTCAATACGAAAAGGAAGTTTCCCATGCAGATCTCCCATTTGTATTGGAGAAATCGGTAGCACACCTTCAGGAAATTATAGATAAAGTATAAAATATTTGCCATGCCGGATTACACGATAATACAGAAAGATTTTTACAGGGAAAAAGGCCAGTGGCTTTCCACATTTGGAATTTGGAAAAAATGCATTAATCCCAATCTTCATTATATTTATATTTTTAGAAAAGCACAGAAATATCAGAAAAAATCTATCTCTGGACTATTCTGGCGGTTAATTTTAAGGCATTATCAAATTAAATACGGTTTCCAGATTTACCCTGAAACTGAAATTGGAGAAGGGTTTTACCTTGGACATTGGGGCGCACTTGTGATCAACCCTAAGACTAAAATCGGAAAGAACTGCAATATTGCCCAAGGAGTTACCATAGGCCAGCAGAACCGCGGGAAAAATGAGGGATTCCCGGTTATAGGTGATGAAGTATGGATAGGTCCCAACGCTGTTATTGTTGGAAATATAAAGATTGGCAACAATGTATTAATCGCACCAAACGCCTATGTGAATTTTGATGTTCCTAATGATTCTATGGTCATGGGAAATCCCGGAAAGATCTACCCTACTGCAGAGGCAACGAATGGCTATATTAATAACAAAGTATACATCTAGGCTTAGCTCAAATAAATTCTTTCTTAATGAACTTACATCAACACAACTTAACATAACACATTAATAATCAATAATAAATCCCACATCAATATTGTGGGATTTATTATTTTTATTTACTTTTACAAAAAAATAAAGAGAGCTATGCTTTCACTTATTTTTCATAAAACTAAAAACACATACCATGAAAAAAAATACTCAAATTCACACAAGGCAGTTTGAAAACTGTCATTTCCTTATTCTTTTTTATTTCAAAAAATAGCAACAGTTTAAAATTAGAAAACTGTAGACAATCATATGTTTACCGTCTTTGTATTTTCATTATCCGTCAATGAAAAGAACAATATAATTCTAATATTAATCTTCATATTCATTCAAAACACAACACTTAACAATTCCTCGGAACATTATGAAAAAAAAATCTATGCTCAGGGCTCTTGCCGTACTATTTTATATAGTACCTGCCCATGCTTTTTCGAGAGTCTCACCCGTCCTGGGAGAGTACAGTTATGGAAAAGAAGAATTTTCAAGGTCGAGCCGCTATGCTCCACCCTATCTCTATGATTTGGATCCTGGTTTTACCATTCAGCAGAATGTTAACCAAAAAGGACTAACCGTTGTTGAAGGTAAACTTACAAAACCTTTCACCAGTGATGATATCCGAATGGAAATCAAGTACCAAACCCAACAAGGTAACTGGGTAACCGCTTGGTGCAAAATCTTGTATTCTTACAACCAATACAATGAAAACCTTAAAGCTGCTTTTGAATTACCAATCTCTACCTCAGCAACTCATAATCTGAAAATTGAACTCAGCTCGAATTCTAATCTCAGTAACTTCAACAGTGTAGTTTGGAACAAGTCGGTAAATCATTACAAACAAGGGGATTATACAGCTACCAGCTGTGACCTTGATGAAAATGAATATACCATCCTCCTAACTCCTAAAAAAGAAGCCACATTGATCTTAGACAATGCAGGAAAGGTGACTGGTATTAAAGACAGGGTAACATCGGCTCATGCATGGAACAAGCTTGGCAATGTCATCATGAACAATAAAAAGGATGATGTCGTATTTGCTCCAACAAATCCTTCAAGCCTCATCACAGATTCCAATGGGGGCAAATCTATAAAACTAATAAATACAGGAGCCATAAGTGATACATTGGGAGCTACTCCTGAGTTTATCTATCATGCAATGCCTGGACATCCCATACCGTATTTATATAGCTATAATGACCCGGTATATATGTTTGCAGGAAAATTTTCCATCCACGGATTGATGATGAAGTTCAGCCAATGGCCGGGAGAACCTAACGGGCCAGGTTACCATAACTTCAAGAATCCAAACAGTCTGGAAAGCAGATACTTTAACATGTACAATACAATCCATGAAAAACTATCTGATTTCATGACTGATCAGGAACCTATAGTGATTGTATCCAGTTATATTACAGGATTCAGGGTATATAAAAGCAATGGCTCCTATATCAATATTACCAATCTGACCGCTCACAGTAATTACGGAGCACCTCATTTCGGTTATACTAATAATGAAGGAAATGCCCGCAGAGGGCCAGGTTCTGAAGACCTTATCATTTCTCATACTCCTGAAATGACTTTATATGGCATGGGAGCCCTAAGAAATGACGTGACCAACTTCTATCAGCCTGTAAGATCTTTACAAGATATTGAATCGGAAGTATCAAAATTCATTAACTATGTAGGAATCTTCAATGTTCCTTATAATGTTGGAGAATGTGTCAACTCATGCTTCACAGTAAATTCGGGAGCCCTTCCTGACAACAATGCTACAGACTGGACCAAGGCTCCTAACAGCTATATTTTTACAGGAAAAGACAAGAATGGCAATGCCGTAGATGGCCTTTACATCCCCGTTAAAAAAGCATATGAGATGTGGGCAAAAGGAGGCGATTTAATGAAAGATGAACTGAACAATTATACTAA
Organism: Chryseobacterium oncorhynchi; assembly: GCF_002899895.1. GTDB lineage: Bacteria > Bacteroidota > Bacteroidia > Flavobacteriales > Weeksellaceae > Chryseobacterium > Chryseobacterium oncorhynchi. Next base: position 487,973 of record NZ_PPEI02000003.1, on the reverse strand, counting down.
AATTCCAGACGGAGGAATTGCTAAAGCCGGATTATATTGGGAAGATGAAGTGGGATTGATAAAATCAGTTGCACTTGAAGGAAATGGAGAAAATGCTAAAATCAAAGTACTTGTTAATAAGCTTAAAGAAGGAAACGCCGTAGTTTCTTATCGCATCAATGATAAAGTATATTGGACATGGCATGTTTGGGTTACTGATGACCCAACAAATGGAAGTACTTATCATCAAGGATTTGAAGCTGATAAAGAGAACCAACAGGTGACAGACTGGAGATGGATGGACAGAAACCTAGGTGCAACCAATGCTAAGCTTGTAGGTCATGATTTCCACAAATCTGGAGGATTGCAGTATCAATGGGGAAGAAAAGACCCGTTCCCATCAAATTACAAGGATCTCTCTGTATATACCATCAAAGGGGAAGTAGGAACATTAAAAGGTTCTGTTCCCTCAAAATACAGAGGAAATCTATATGCAGCAGCGGACAATACTGGTTTTGACTCTCCTAACGGAAACATTAGATATTCTATTAATAATCCAATCAATCTGATTATTCCTCCTGTCTATGTGTATAAAATTGGAGAAACATTAGTGGATAATGGTGAAAATTATCTGAAACAGGGACCTAATACATCTGATTGGGAAAGGAAAGAACAAACCACCTGGTTCTCTAAAAATAAATATAAATTTTTCAATAAAAATAACCATTACGAAAATGAAACCTGGGACCTATGGGGAGATACTCGTGGTGGAAAATGGGTAAATATGAATACTTCCGACGCAACTGTTGCCAAAGAAAGTAAGCAATATGCCTTGAAATCATCTTTTGACCCATGCCCTTGCGGATGGAGAGTTCCGTCTTTCTACTCATCAGTAGATGCTTCTCCTAAATCCAGTCCATGGGGTAAAACCGGAGGTTTAGGTAATGTAGATATTGTTCCTAATACTCCAAGTGTTCAATACCCTGGAATAAAGGTATATCCCGGATATGGATTTGATTTAAGCAATGTTTCAGACCGAAACTTAGGAATATTGCCAATCACTGGAAATTATGAATATTATCCTCAACCGATGACCTTGGCTAACCGTACCAGTGCGCAGATTGATGCCTTAAGGGATGGTAACAAATTATACAAACAACCATTCATAGGTTTTCAAGATCAGCACAGTGACGGAGCATTGCATGCCTCCACCTTTTTCTCTTCCATCAGCCCAGGAGAAGCTCCCGTTACAGGAACAAGAGGACTTTTCCTTATATCAGATGCAGGAAACGTACCTAACCACTCAAATCTGGGATGGCATAATATCGCATACAACCGAGTTTTAGAAGGAAACACTTATGAAACAAGAGCTGTACGTTGTATAAAGGATCCGAATAATGCTTATATGCCCGCAGAATTTGAAGCAGAATATATTGCCTCATCTCCTGTACAATATTCATTGGAAACCCTTAAAGGATGGACAAAAGAACCTAATAGCTATATTGAGTATACAAATTCAACATTAGCAACAACCACTCCGGCTGATAAGGATAGAATAATTGATATTCCTTTAAGAAAGGCCTATGCAATGTACAAACTATACTTATCTGAGAATAATGATTTTCCTACGGGAAGTGCCAAGTCAACATCCATTGTTTGGGCAACTGACAAAACTTTAATTTCAAAAATTGAGATTATAGATGGATCTATTGAAGATGCCAAATTAAGAGTAACACTGAATGAAAACAAAGCTGGTAATGCCGTAGTTGCATTTCATTTGGGAAATTCAGGACAGTGGGTAAACAATAACAACAATGACCCGATTATTTGGAGCTGGCATATATGGGTTCCACAGTCTATTGTACAGCAACAAGCTGAATTCACTACAGAAACGGTTGCCAATGGGGGTCTTAAATCTGATTCAAGCAACCAGTTTGTTAATCCTGCCAACAGTTATTATGGAGTTCCTTTAAAAACTATTTTAATGGATAGAGATTTAGGAGCACAAATGCCTTTTATTGATACACACATGGCGTTACCTGCAGAATCAACCACCGATCCTCTATCTTACAATCCGGCTAATCCAACGGCTGAAAATAGTTTAAGGGTATTGCAGATAAAAAACAGTGGTGGTATGCACTTCCAATGGGGAAGAAAAGATCCAATACCGGTATTCTACAATCCTGGAGGCTTCTACAATACCTATCGCTCATTCAATGTGTATACTATTTTTAAACAGACAGGCATAAGCGGTACTACCCCAATATATTCTGCAGCAATTAACAATACAAATTACGAAGCAAATTATACTAAAGAATATTCTACATATTCAAATATAATCAGTGCAAATGATGCAACATCAGACAGGATTAAAAAAATCATAAAATATTCTGTAAACAATCCGTTTATCTTTATGTATAGTAACTCCACGAGTACAGTTAAAGACTGGTTATCTGATGAGAATGGACTTCTTCCAAATCGTTGGGGTCACGCTACGGAAAAATCTCCGTATGACCCTTGTCCTGAAGGATGGAGAATACCAGACTTGCAGGGTACATCTGCAGAGGGAGTCAATATATTTGATGGATATTTAGCCTATGCCAAAGGTAACTCACCTTGGTTTTACAATGCTAAGTTCAGTATCCTGCAGTCAGGAGTTTATAAGAACTTCTATGGAATAGATCCATCAGATGTAAATGCCTATGTAAGTAATGAGTCTTATAATGTTAATAAAATGACTTATCTAGGTGGATATGTAAGGGTAATACCTACCAGCAAATTACCTATACGATATGGATATATTCTAAACAGACCTGAATATAACATTGGAACTTTTGCCAATAATGGTATCCGAGGTTTTGCAGGAGGAAAAACACTTGACGACATCGTAACACCAGATGTAACAGCCCAACTTAGAAGATCTGGCATCTGGACTTCTGCACCGATAGGAACTGGAGGACAAGCCGCAGGAATGTATTTCAATGCAGAAATTACAACCGGAGCTAATGATAAGCTATATTTCCTTAACCCATCTTTTGCTTTTTCTCCACAGGCAGGAATGTCTTGCCGTTGTGCAAAAATACAGTATGATGGCTTGGGTAATGAAATAGCTAGATATGATCCTAATGCTGTTCCTGTACCTAAGGATGCCTTTAGAAAAGCATCTAGTACTTTTGAACAAGCCAAGGTTACAGAAATGATTGTAAAGGACAAACTAACTGTTTTCCCGAATCCGGTAAAAAACATTCTGTACATCAAGCCTAATGAGGTTAAAGAATATTATTATCAGATTTACAATATGTCTGGACAGCTTATCAAGTCTGGTAAGTTTGAAAATGAGAAGACAGATCTTTCTTCTTTAATATCCGGAGCTTATTTAGTAAGAATTAATAATTCTGAAACACTGGTTAAAATTATTAAAGAGTAATATTTATTATTCTAAATTTAAGCGGTCCCGATTGGGACCGTTTTTTTTATGTAAAAACTTCTAAACACTAACTTTCAAATTTCTATTAATAAAATAAGCCACCAATATATTAGGAATCCAGGATAACCAAGCTACAATAATGTAGGAATTATCCGGATCGTCAGTGATACTCTTTAAAACGGGAAGCCAGATTCTTAATGTCACCGCAGCAAACGTACAGGCATAACTGTAAATCATGAATTGCTGGTGCTTTACCACATTCCCTTTCCTGATTTGCACTACCGCTACCATAGTCGTAATCAACCAGATAGTCCCTAGGAAAATAAACCCACCACAGGATACTATGCCTCCATTGGCATAAAATCCCATGTAGATAGCAGAAACAGAACTTATCAGCACTGACATTACATAGAACTTCCCAATACTTCTGTGTATTCTGATGTATTTATTCCTGAACTTACTCCCAAACTGGCGCCAGCCTATAAAGAGAGAAATTCCGCCAAAAATGATATGAGCAAAAAAAGCAATTCTCCAGATCAGATTATGAAGTATCTCAGGAGATTTAGAGCCTAAAAAAGTATATTTATGTTCAACAAAAACATAAATTAAAGGATACGCACCGATAAGCAATGCAAAAATACAGATGATGACAAATAGAAGTTTCTTCATGACAGTTGATTAATTTTCCAGCAAAAATGAGCATAAAGAAAGGCTCAACTGTTCCAAAATGAAAGATGAAACAAATATTATATCACTTATTATCTGACACTTACTCTTCTAAAGTAAGATTTTGACTTTTTAGAAACTCTCTTGGTGAACAGTTCATATATTTTTTAAAATTCCGGTTAAATGAAGTCTTGGAATTGAACCCACTTTCAAAAGCTAATGATAAAATCGTGTATTTTTGATTTTCAGGAAGTGTTGCTATTTTTTTGAACTCTTCAATTCGTTGTCGGTTAATGTAATCATAAAAGTTTTTGTTTTCCACCGAATTAATGGTCTGGGATAATATGTTCGGATGAACATCCAGCAGCTGCGCAACATGATTCAGATTCAAATCCGAATCTTTATACAGCTTTTCATAATTCATCTTATAAACAAGTCTTTCATAGATGGCTTGTATAACATCATCCCCCGGAGAGTTCTTCTGATACTTTATCACCTCATTATCAGATTCTTTTTCATCGGACACCTCATCTACAATAGGTAAGCCCAAAATACCCACTCGGCTGATTCCAAAGTAAGCTGCGACCAGAATAAACAACACAACCATGGAAAAAATAAGAATATTGTTCCTTATGATAACTGCAATCCATATGAACGCAATTCCTGTAATCAGATAATATGACCAATTCAGGTTAATTTTTTCAGTATTAGAGTACTGGTTGGAAATTTCTTTCTTGTATTTCCTGACCGCAAGGAGACTTAAACCAACATAGACTATTCCGGACAAGATCATTAAAAATTTGAGAACATCGCTCAATACCTCATATCCTTTACCCCTATTCTGATAAACCAACAGCCTCTCCTGAGGCGACAACATCAAAAATTGAAGTAAAACTATATAAATCATTAAAACAGGCATACAATGCAGCAACCAGATCTTCCAATTCAGCTTTCTGCCCGTCAGACTCAAAATATACAGATACAGCATCGGGCCATGCATGAAAGGAAAAGGAAGTTCAAATCCAATAAGATAAGGATATTTCAGATAGCCTTCTGAGCGAAACAATACAAAAAAAACAAGATGAGCCCCTATAATCAGAAACCAAACCGCCAAAAGAAAATCTGATGTTCTCTTTTGTTGCTTTCCCAAAATCAGAAAAGATGAAAAACAGGCAATAAAAATTCCTGCCAAGTAAAATATCCCCAGATCGAAATCTTCCATTGAAACTATAGGATTAAAATCAATGCCTTAATTTATTCATTTTTCTACAGTAAATAATGATTTATTTTGAATATCATGATCTGCCGTTTTTTAGAGCAACATCAAAATTTAAAAAAATTTTAATGTTCAAATCTCGAATTATAATTTATACTTCGTAATTTTATCTTAGATTTTAAACGTTTGGATTATCGAATAGCTACCATTTACTCTAAGGCAAAGTATATCGGAATATTAGATATGATTTTAAGCATATTTTAATATTAAACTTTGTTAAAAGTAAGTGATTTTTCTGCAAAAAGTATATTTTTGCACAATTATTGATTTAGTCTATTGATTTTGAAAATAATTTAAACGAAATAAATAATTATAAACCTTTTTAAATTTTTAAAATTATGTCACAATCGTACGAAGTTATTTTTGAAAACAATAGAAAATGGGTAGAATCTAAAGTTTCAGAAGATCCACATTTCTTCCATGAGCTAGCAAAAACTCAGCATCCTGACTATCTTTATATAGGATGTTCAGACAGTAGAGCAACAGCAGAAGAATTGATGGGTGCAAAACCGGGAGAGGTTTTTGTTCACAGAAATATTGCTAATGTTGTCAATACTTTAGACATGAGTTCCACGGCGGTTATTCAATATGCTGTAGAACATCTTAAAGTAAAGCACATTATTGTATGTGGGCACTACAACTGCGGTGGCGTAAAAGCAGCGATGACTCCTCAGGATTTAGGATTATTAAATCCATGGCTGAGAAATATTCGTGATGTTTATAGATTGCACCAAGCTGAGCTTGATTCTATTGAAGATGAAGATAAGCGTTATGACAGACTTGTAGAACTTAACGTTCAGGAGCAGTGCATCAACGTAATTAAAATGGCCTGCGTACAGGAAAGGTATATCTTAGAAGAGCAACCTATTGTACACGGCTGGGTATTTGACCTTAGAACAGGTAAAATTATTGATCTGGAAATTGATTTTGAGAAAATCTTAAAAGACATTCAAAAGATCTACAACCTTACAAGTTCTGATTGGGTAATGAGCAGAAAGACTAAATAGTTTTTCAAAAAAAGAATGTAAAATGAAATTCTGGAGCATTATTGTATTAACGTTTTTTCTGAATTTTACAGCGCTGCCAAGCATTGCTGCGGTGGCAGGCTGGGATATTCTGAGAACGAATATAATAATCAATGAAGAAGAACCACATTCTCACCCATCCTCATTTATTGTTTATGAAAAGACCCTTCCAAAGCCTTTGGATGTCTTCGATTATCTGAAATTTTCTGAACCTGATCTTCAGGGGATGTCTTTTATACTGGTAGATGATTCTTTTCATCTATCACCTTTACTCACTATATTTTCTCCGCCTCCGGAAGCTTAATTTTTAAGTATAATTAGATTATTTTGTACACTCCGTTCATGCCATTTTCTGGCACTGAACATCATGTACGTGCTTTAAAATTAATTTTCCAATCTTTTATAATTGATTATTTAGAAATAAGTCGATCGGTTATAATATTTTCAAAAATATCATGAAAAAAACATCATTATTAGGAGGAATCAAGGAGAATTTCCCTTCCGGGCTCGTTGTATTCTTAGTAGCGCTTCCCCTGTGCTTAGGAATCGCCTTAGCTTCGGGAGCACCCCCTTTATCCGGAGTTATTTCCGGAATTGTAGGAGGTCTTGTAGTAGGATTTCTTAGTAATTCAAATATTTCGGTTTCAGGACCGGCGGCAGGTCTTACTGCTATTGTTCTTACCGCAATTACCGACCTTGGAGCATTTGAACTGTTTCTTTGTGCCGGAATCATAGCAGGATTAATTCAATTGATCCTAGGATTTGTCAGAGCAGGTAGTATTTCCAATTATTTCCCAAATAACGTTATTGAGGGAATGCTTGCCGCTATTGGGATCATCATTATTCTAAAGCAAATTCCCCATGCACTAGGGTTTGATAAAGATTATGAAGGAAACCAGTCTCTTTTCAGCAATGGAATTAATTTTAATTATTTCACAGAGCTGTTTGGAGCTGTTCATCTGGGTGCAATTATTGTAACTGCAGTATCTGTAGGTATCCTTATTCTATGGGACAAGATACCAGGTCTTAGAAAACTAAAGATGTTACCGGGTGCACTGGTTGCCGTAGTTGCAGGAATACTTTTAAATGAAGCATTCAAATTGTCAGGAAGTGCATTGGCTATTGGTACAGAGCATTTAGTCTCTTTACCTGTTCCAAAATCTTTAGAGGATTTCAAAAATTTGATCGTAATGCCTGACTTTGGAGGATTTACCAATCCTAAAGTATGGATCGTGGGAGCAACTATTGCCATTGTAGCTTCTATTGAAACCTTACTTTGTATTGAAGCATCAGACAGATTAGATCAACAAAGAAGAATTACAGATACCAACTTAGAACTTAAAGCTCAGGGAATAGGAAACCTTATAAGCTCATTCATTGGAGGGCTTCCTATGACATCCGTAGTGGTAAGAAGTTCTGCTAACGCCAATGCAGGTGCTACATCCAAAACATCAGCCATGATCCACGGAGTTCTTCTATTGGTATGTGTACTTACCATCCCTTTCATCCTAAACCTTATACCGCTTGCAACTCTAGCAGCAGTATTGATCCTTGTAGGATATAAACTAGCTAAACCTGCTACGTTCAAGCATTTCTGGCATCTTGGAAAATTCCAGTTTGTACCATTTGTAGCTACCGTTGTTGCAGTTGTAGCAACAGACTTGTTAAAAGGAGTTGGAATTGGTCTTGCCATCTCTATTTTCTACATTCTTCAGGGAAATATGAAAAGAGCTTATTATTTAAGCAGAGAAAAGCTAGATGATGCCGATGGAATCAAGATCAAGCTGGCTGAAGAAGTTTCTTTCTTAAACAAGGCTGCTATCAAAAAAACATTGAAGAACATTAAACCTAATTCCAATGTGATCATCGACGCAAGAGAAACCTCATATATTGCAACAGATGTATTGGAAATGATTCAGGATTTTGCCAATATCCGTGCAAAGGAAGAGGATATCAATGTAGAGCTCTTAGGCTTTAAAACTTCATACAGAGATTATGAAAGAAGTGAAGATTCTCACATCTTAATCACCCACAAAAGAGCTATGTAAGCTCACTTATCATCAACTATTTTAAATTTTAAAATTCGAAAAACAATTAAATTATATGAAAGCACATACATACGAAACCCAGTCATCAATTACCCCTGAAAAAGCATTAGATTTTTTGAAAGAAGGAAACCAAAGGTTTGTAAACAATCTTAAAGCAAACAGAGATCTTCTGGAGCAGGTAAATGCTACCCGTGAAGGACAGTGGCCATTTGCTGTAGTTTTAAGCTGTATAGACAGCCGTACTTCTGCAGAACTTATTTTTGATCAAGGGCTGGGAGATGTTTTCAGTATCAGAATTGCCGGTAATTTTGTTAATCAGGATATTCTTGGTTCAATGGAATTCGGATGTAACGTTGCAGGTTCTAAACTGATCGTAGTTTTAGGGCACACAAAATGTGGTGCTTTAAAAGGAGGTCTTGATGCTGCACAAATTGAAGGACTGGGAATGGATAACCTAAACCACCTGATCAATCATTTTGATCCAATCATCAAAGAAGTGATTGAAGAAAATGAAGAACGTTCATCAAAAAACAGCTCACTTTTGGAAAGACTTAATCAGCAGAATGTAAAAAATGCAATTGAAGACATCCGTAGAGAGAGTTCAACACTTAGAAAGCTTGAAGAAGACGGTAAAATTAAAATCGTTGGAGCTAATTACGATGTTGAGACAGGCGCTGTAAGCTGGTTATAACATCATTTCATTTCAGCTAGTTACAAAAAAATAATAGACAAAATAGAGCATCGCTCAGATAAATTGATTGGAAATTAATTTTTAAAGCACGTCAGAAGGCCATCGGGAATCCGATGGCCTTTTTATGTATTCCAATTGAAATTCAATTATTTTCTATAAAAATATCTGTTCCGGATAAAAACAAGCTTACGCTTTACTTACCATTGAAAGCTGACATTGTATTGCTTATTCCCGCAAATACAAAGGAAAGACTGGCTTTTGAAAAAGTCTCAATTCTCTCGGAAAGTTTCTCAGTTTCTTCTTCGTTCCAGGTTCCCAGCACATAATCTACTTGTCGGCCTGTAGAAAAATCTGCAGAGATTCCAAAGCGAAGTCTTGCATAATTTTGAGTCTGGAGTACTTCATTGATATTTTTCAATCCGTTATGCCCTGCATCAGAGCCTTTACCTTTCATTCTTAATGTTCCAAAAGGAAGAGCCAAGTCATCTGTCACGATCAATACATTCTCCAAGGGAATATTTTCTTTCTGCATCCAGTATCTTACGGCATTTCCTGAAAGATTCATATAGGTATCAGGTTTAAGGACAAAAACTTTTCTACCCTTGTACTTTCCTTCTGCCATCCAACCGAAGTTAGCTGTATTAAATGATACTTCAAGTGCTTCAGCTATTTTCTCTGCAACTTTAAATCCTATATTGTGTCGTGTATTTTCATATTCTGAGCCTTTATTCCCCAGCCCAACTATTAAATATTTCATCAGAAATTTTTTGCAAAATTAAGGGATAAAAAATAAAAAACTCAACCTTAGGAAGATTGAGTTTAAATATTGTTAAAAAACTATTCTATTGTGGTTTATAGATGTAGTTAACACCATATCCTTTTGTCATATAGGTCTGTAGATCATATGCATAATTAGTACTCTTTACAACCGGAACAGGAATAGGCACTGTCAAATCAGTAACTGACCATCTTTTCGGGTTATTTGGAGATAGAATAAGACTTTCTTTATCGTTGATTATAGTAGATAATAATCTCGAAATCTTATAGGCCTGTGGTAATAATGTGAATGGGCTGATCTGATCGTCATACGCATAATACTCATAGCTGTATTTTTTAGTAGGTGCATTATTGATAAGTCCATAATGTCTTATAACTTTAGATACATTATCCCCAACATAAGAATAAGCTGTTTTTGAGTAATTTGTAAATGCGAACTGAGTTCCAGTAACCTCCACCCCATTCTTCATATTGATAGAATCCAGTTTTGCAGTTACAGGGTTGTATACTATTGTGTAAAGAGATTTTTCTTTACTTAATAATGTCTGAGGTCCAGGTGCTGTTGCTGGCGGAACAGCCGGTGTTCTTCTGAAGATAGAACGGTTCTCAGAGATCGTTTGTAACTTACTGTTGTTTCCATAATTGAACAATTGACTATACGATACACTATCCTTATCAATTTTTCCGTTTCCATCCAGATCCAGGAAACCATTAAAGGTAATCTGGCTTATTTTATCACCACTATACATAATATCTGTAATAGATGCACTGTCTGTAATTACTTTGGTAACAAGAAGCCCACTATAATGATATTCTGCAAGAGTGTCCTTAGCTGTAATTTCTCTATATAATGCTCTAGGCCCATTCAGACCTCCTGTATTATTCAGATCCAATAAAGGATTCCCGTCTTCATCCAATAAATTTTTGCAGGAATGTATTGAAGAAAAGCCTGCAATTAATAAGATAAAATAGAAAATTTGTTTCATTTTCAGGTAATTGATTATTTTTTTGACAAATATAATTTTTTTTTGCATAAAAATTATATTATTATTTATATTCTGATAAGATTAATAATTATATCTATCCTATAAGTTTTTATAAGTAAATGTAAATTTCTGATTTTTTTCTGCCATAGGATACCCTTGATTATCATATGAATAACTCTGACCCGTATTCACAGACGGTGTTGGAGGTGGCATATCAAAATACATTGATGTAGGATTATTCGGAGACATCTTATAGAAATTGGTAGGATCCACTAAACTTCTTACTATAAAATAGTTCTTAGGAAGTAAAGAAAATGCACTTTTCTTTGAATCATAATTTTGAAAACTATAGGTTGTCTTCACTGCAGTTGTCATTTCAGGGGCACCAGTGATATCCAATATTCCTTTTTTGCAAACTGTCTGAGAAATATTATCTCCGGAGTAGACAAAGGTATATTCGATGAACTTATTATAGGCAGATATTCCGCCTTCTTTTCTTTTTTCAAGAATCTTAGTAAGCTTATCTGTTGCATCATAGGTGAAAGCATAATCACTTAAATGAGAAAGTGCAGGAGTTGCTCCTGTTGCGGTACATGATACTGAAGAGATTTTTCCCTTTTCACCCGGTACAATATCAAAACTATAACTAAGGCTACCAGTAGCTGGGCTTACAAATTTAACTTTAGTGATGTTTTTTTTCGTATTATCTCCAGGATCATCGGTATACGTTAATGTACCTGTATAATAGGTATTAACAGCTTTTTCATCTTTAAATAAATTTTGCTGCAGAACACCTTTATTGGTTGAGATATATTCTTCATAAAGGTTGGTATCCATCATAACCTTTGTAAGAATTTTTGGCACTACAGGGCCTTCATCAGGATTCGGTACGGACTCAGTAGGGTCCTGTGTTGTATTACATGAAGCCAGCAAACCAAAAAGAGCAATACCGGCAAACATTCTAAGAAAATAGTTTTTTACCATAAAAAAATTTTAACTTGCTCAAATATAATTCAATTTTCAACAAAAAGTAGTACTTTATCCTTACAAATTCACAAAGAACAGAGTTAATAAACGAAAAAATCTAAAAACATAACGTTTTTAGATTCTAATTTATTATATAAGTCCGAAAATTAATACGGCTGAAGTACAGATGTTGTTAATACAGACTGTGACATATCACTGTTTAGGAATGTTGCGTCCACAGCTCTTCCGATACCAAGTGTATTACCCGAAATTGCTCTTTTTATGCAGGCAACTTTTACTTTATATTGATTTTTAGGAGTAAGATTAGCTAATGTAGCATTAAGGTTAAAAATTTTATAAGCTCCACTTTCTCCCAATAATACCTCCGTTCTTACTGCTTTAAGCGCATCATCTACAAAAACTCCGCATGCAAAACTTGCAGAATTATTTCCTGTTTTTTGCACTGTTGTCTGAAATGAGAATGTCACTTTATTATTACCATTGGTAACAGAAAAAGTATCTGAAGCCGAAGGAATTACAGTCCATCCATTTATGGAATTCCCTTCATAATAAGGAACAGATTGCCCGTTATTTCCTGAGAAAGAAACTCCTGTCTTATCCGCAACGGTATTGATAGAAAATAAAGACATACTTCCCATCCCATCAGCAATTTTGACAGCCTTCCAATCATTGGCCGGCAAATCAGTATTATTGTGAAAAATATCTCCGGCTAGCCCCGATGATCCTTTTAAATTATTAGTACCTCCGGTCCTTAACTCTTTTCTGACATTGATATCTCCATTCACATCAAGCATATTAACAGGACTGGCTGTATTAATACCCACCTGAGCGCCTGCAAATCCGATAAACAATAAAAATTGAATAAAAAATATTTTTTTCATAATTGGTTTTTAATTTACTATTATCGGGTTAAATACTTCTGGAACCTCATATACATCTACCTTTAAAGATGACTGTGCAATGAAATCATTGATATTTGTACTGGTATTTGTTCCGACGGATAGTTTTCTAAAGCTTTCCCCATAGGAAGCCAGTCTTGAGCAAGCTACATCTACTTTATGATTTCCCTTGGGAAGATTCTCTACAATACCAATTTGATTATGGGTAAGGAAAGGAAAAGAAGAGTTGATTGCCTTTAAGTTTCTCTGTCTAAGATTAATCAATTTATTGTCTACAAAAATACCGCATGCATAATCTATTGAAGTATCGTCAGCATTGGTAGCAAGGGTAGAAAAATCTGCCTGTACCACAGTTTCAAACTGGAAATAAGCTTTACTCTCTGTACTGAAAACAGTAATATCCTGTGACAATCCCGCAATTTTTTTAAATCCTTTCAAACTGCTAAGATCAGCTCCTTTCACAAATGTAGCAGCCTTAGAAGTCGTTGAACTGACCTCATCACTGGATGCAAATGTAATTCCCACCTTGTCTGAAAAGGAGTTATTGAATATCAAATAAAATTTATTGGTTTCATATTCAGGAATACGAAGTGTTTTCCATATTGGAGCAAAACCTTCACCCTGAGAAACCAGTAACTGATCATTATTTCCTTGGGAAAGGCTATTATCAGTAGTATTGAGTACAACAATTTTTTGTCTTAGGTTCAGATCTCCGTTTACGTCAATTTTCGCTTTCGGAGAATCTGTATTGATTCCAACCTGAGCTGACAATAGTAAGCCCGAGGCAAGAAATAAGGTCGATAATATTTTTTTCATCACTTAATTATTGGTTTTATAACTTACATATTCAATGACATCCATCTTCATGGTAGATTCCAGAGTAAATGCATTGGATGCACCATTGGAAGACTGAACATCACGTCCAATTGCAAATTGAGAAAGAGAGCTTGAAGTAGTAATCTTTCTACATCCAATTTCAATTTTGTGTAATCCTACCGGAACATCAAGTTCTGTATAATTAAGAGTGAAAATATAATCCTGAAGACCGCCTTTTGCATTGTTATTATTGGAAGCTACTCTGTCCGGACGTACCGCAACCAGCTTACCATTTCTGAAAACGCCACAGGCAAATCTTATGTTTTGTGAAGTTGTAGATACAGGTGCTTTCATTTCAATCCCAGTCTGAAACTGATAAGTAAGTCTGTTTTTTCCATTCTTGATGGTAAAACTATTTTCAAGACCTGTAATTTTAGCCCATTTTCCTTTGCCGGTATCTGTGATATCATCTCCAACATTATTTGTGTAGATACCATCACCCGCAACGCCATTAGAAAGAGATCCAATACCCGTTTGATCTGACGACAGATATGAATTAGTCAATTTATACTGTCCCTCTTCCATAAAGGATACATTCAATGATTTCCAAACAGGAGCTTGTCCCTCTCCTTGGGAAACCAAAACCTGGCCATTCAATCCTGCACTTCCTGCCTGAGTTGAAGACCCGCCTACTCTAAGTTCTTTTCTTAAGGTGGTTTTACCATTTACATCGAGCATTGATTTTGGTTTATCAGTACCGATTCCCACCTGTGCGTTAGCATAGAAAGATAGAAGTCCAGCCGCGCAACAAAATATAATTTTTTTCATAATAAGGACTGCAAAGGTACAAATTGAAGTCCATAAAATTCCAGTTACACCTACTTAAACCCATAGAAATAAACACATTACAACATAGAATTAATCACACGCAAAAGTAGAATTATTTCTACATAACTCTATTTTCAATCTCCTTTTCAAACAACAAAACATCCCAAACCCTTACTGTACCGCGTTTTAAGAACTTTTTTTAATCATTAAAAGGTGATTTTCACCCTGTTAAAAGAGGTTTAATTCTCTTAAGAATGAGTATTTTTAAACAAAAAACTGATAACAATCACAAAAAAACATATAAAAACTTAAATTTTTATATGTTTTTTATCGTTTTCGGTAAACTAATTAATTTTTGAAAATTATATTTTAATTATGTTCAATTATAGCTTTTAATAAAATATTGACTTCATCTACATTTTTCACCTTTTCTTTTCTCATCATAAGCTGGTTTCCCTCTTTCCCAGATTTCTCCTTAAGCTGAGCTTCTGCAGGGTTTCTGGTTAAATAATTAATGATATGTCTAAATCGATCTGTCTGATAAAACTTATCCTGAGGATTACCCGGAAAATACCCTAGAAATACTCCATTTTTCATAACAATTTTCTCAAAACCAATGTCTGCAGCAAGCCATTTCAAGGAAACACTCTTTAATAGGTTTACAGCTTCCTTAGGCAATGCACCAAAACGGTCAATCAATTCAAATTCAAACTTATGCAAATCATTTTCATTATTAATTTCAGCAAGTTTCTGATACAACAATAACCTTTCTTCAGTATTGGAAATATAGAAATCCGGCAACATCAATTCTAAATCTGTATCAATATTGACATCTTTCACCGATTTGAAAAGCTTCTGTCTGTCTTCCTCATTTTCAAACAAACTTTCAAAATCAGCATCGTCTTTCAGTTCTTCAAGTGCTTCCTGCATTAGTTTTTGATATGTTTCAAAACCCATTTCATTGATAAATCCACTCTGTTCTGCTCCCAATAAATCTCCGGCACCACGAATCTCAAGATCTTTCATTGCAATCTGAAAACCGCTTCCCAAATCAGAAAACTGCTCTATCGCCTCTAAACGTTTTCTGGCATCAGAAGTCATCATATCATAAGGAGGCGTAATAAGGAAACAGAAAGCTTTTCTATTACTTCGTCCTACTCTTCCTCTCATCTGGTGCAGGTCCGCCATTCCGAATCTTTGAGCATCATTGATAAAAATGGTATTGGCATTCGGGACATCTACTCCACTCTCTACAATAGTGGTAGAAACAAGAACATCATACTTTCCTTCCATAAAATCCAACACATTCTTCTCCAATTGCTTTCCTTCCATCTGCCCGTGTCCTGTAATTACCCTTGCATCCGGCACCAAACGCTGAATAAGCCCTGCAATATCTTTCAGGTTTTCAATCCTGTTATTGATAAAATAAACCTGTCCATCTCTTTGAAGCTCATAAGAAACAGCATCACGAAGAATTTCTTCACTGAATCCTATCAATTGGGTGTCTACCGGCTGCCTGTTTGGCGGAGGCGTCTTTATTACAGACAAATCTCTTGCAGCCATTAATGAGAACTGTAGTGTTCTGGGAATTGGCGTTGCTGTTAATGTAAGGGTATCTACATTATTTTTAAGGGTCTTCAGTTTATCTTTTACAGAAACTCCGAACTTATGTTCTTCATCAATAATTAACAATCCGAGGTCTTTAAACTTAACCGAACTGCTTGCCAACTGATGGGTTCCGATAATAATGTCTAGTTTTCCGTTCTTCAGGTCATTCAGGGTTTCAGATTTTTGCTTGGCTGTTCTGAATCTATTGACATAAGAAACATTTACAGGAAAATCCTTAAGCCTTTCTTTAAAACTTCTATAATGTTGAAATGCCAGAATAGTTGTCGGCACCAGTACAGCAACCTGTTTTCCGTCTGTAGCAGCTTTAAAAGCAGCACGAATTGCAACTTCAGTTTTACCAAAACCTACGTCACCACAAACTAATCTGTCCATTACGGTATCAGCTTCCATATCTTTTTTTACATCAATGGTTGCTTTTTCCTGGTCAGGGGTATCTTCATAAATAAAGCTTGCTTCCAGTTCATTCTGTAAATATGAATCTGGTGTATAAGCAAAACCTTTGGCTGTTTTCCTTTCAGCGTATAATCTGATAAGGTCAAATGCAATTTGCTTTACCTTAGCTTTTGTTTTTTGTTTTAAGGTCTTCCATGTTGGAGAACCTAATTTACTCAATACGATTTCTCGTCCGTCAGGGCCATTATATTTGGAAATCTTATGCAGGGAATGAATACTTACATATAATAAGTCTCCATTTTTATAGGTTAGCTTAAAACATTCCTGAATTTTGCCATCATTATTTACTTTCACCAACCCCATAAACTTACCGATCCCATGATCAATATGGGCAATATAATCACCGATCTTTAAAGACATCAAATCCTTTAGGGTGAGCTGTTCCGACTTTGCAAAAGTATTTTTGGCCTTATACCTTTGATAACGGTCAAAAATTTGGTGATCTGTATATACCAAAAGCTTATGTCCATTATCTACAAACCCCTCATGCAGCTCAGATTTGAAACTTTTAAAAGGAAGTTCATGTTCAAGCTCTTCAAAAATAGATTCCAGCCTTTCTTTCTGTTTCTCTGTTGAAAAGGAAATCCAGGTATCAAACCCTTCATTTTGTTTCTCTTCAATATCTTCAATGAGGAGTTCAAAGTTTTTATGGAAAGATGGCTGTGGAAGCTGCTCCATTTTAACCTCTGAAATATCCTTTAAACCTTCAATGGATGCACTTCCGAAATCAATTGTTTTAAATTTCTTATAATCAAACAAAAATTCTTGATCGGAAATAAAAAGTTCTTGTGGTGCTCTATGTGCAATATCCTTATTTAAAGTATCATATTTCTCAAGGGATTTTTCGTAGAATGTTTTAATCTTCTGCATACCTACCATTCCATTTTTGGAAATGACATAGCTTTCCTTAGGCAATAGCTGCAATAATGACACTCTACTTCCGGTCACAGAAAAATTCATGTTAGAAACCAATTGAAAATCCTTAACCTTATCTACTGAAAGTTGGGTTTCAATATCAAATGTTTTAATATTTTCCACCTCATTACCAAAGAAAGTAATCCTGTATGGTTTTTCGTAGGAATAAGAAAACACATCCACAATTCCTCCTCTCACAGAGAATTCACCAGGTTCAGAAACAAAATCAGCCTGCTGAAAGTGATAATGATTGAGCAATTCATCTACAAAATCAAAATCCAGCTGGTCACCTACCTTTATATGATGAGAAATCGCCTTAAAGTCTTCTTTTTTCAACACCTTTTCAGATAAGGCTCCGGCATAAGCTACAATAACCTTTGGAGATCTCCCGGAATTGATTTTATTTAAAACCTCAGTCCTTAATACCAAATTGGCATTCTGTGTTTTCTCTACCTGATAGGGCTCAAGATGAGTTGCCGGGAAATAAAGCACCTTGTCTTTTCCAAGCAGATCTTCCATTTCCGTATTGGCGTATAATGCATCTTCCTTATCATCTACCAAATAAAGAATATGTTTTTTTTGAACCAAAAAAAGTTCAGCTACAAAGACGGAGACTGAAGATCCGGCACTTCCTTTCACAGCAATATGCTGATTATTTTCTAACTGGCTAAAAATCTCTTTTCCAAATTCTTTTTGCAATAGATCAGGAAGAAACTTTTCGTTGATGGATTTTAACTGCATAAATTGTAATGGTATAAAACGACAAAAGCGATTTCGGGAGTTTTCCGAAACCGTTTATGCTATGACAAAGGTAAGAATATTTTTTTCTTTCAATATAAATGGAATGACTTTCAAATTTAAAATGAATAACTTAGGTTGTTTTAAATCTTAATTTTCTGCTAATTTATTTAATTACCTGTTAAAATAACTCGAATATTTTCTCATGGCATAGTGTTTGGGATTTTTAAGCCTACCAAACATTAAAGAGAATAGTATTATGAAAAAAGCAATTAAAATCTTAGGAATTTTCATGCTGTTGATTTTCACAGCATCATCGTTTTCGTCGTGCAGCAGGGATGATGATCCTACCAACAACGACTTCTTCGCAGGAACCTACAAAGGAAGTGTTTCTTACAACGATGGAGGCTCTACCAACATCAGTACTGATAACGGGAGTGTTTTCGTAACAAAAATCGCCAGTGGTACCAAGTATAATTTTGCATTTTCAAACAGCATTCCTGACCTGAATGGAGTTGAATTTGAACAAAAGGGAGATAACACTCTTGTGATGATCGGTTCTACAGCAACTTCTTACATTAGAATTGACAATAATACATTGAAGATTTTATATATTAAGGATGGTAAAACCTGGACAGCCAACTGTACCCGCTAAACAACCTATTTAATACACAAAGGCCTGTTTTCAGAAGTGAAAGCAGGCTTTTTTTATATTTCGGATGGTTCTTTAATTTTTTTTTAAGCTGTAATAAACTTTAGTTAAGTTTAAAATTCCAGATTTTCTAGCCTGCTTTTTGTATATCTTTATTCAACAAAAACAAATCGTAATTCTTATGAAAAAATTATTATCTGCAATGTCATTAATCTTAGGATTAGGACTTGCTACTGCCCAGCAGACTGCTCCCGCTACAAGCACTACGGCTCATCAACCGGCAAAAGTAATGAAACCGGCAAAACCAGTTGAGGCAAAAGCTGCAAAGCCAGCTGAAATGAAGACGGTAAAACCTGCAGAAGCAAAACCGGCTAAGCCCGCACAACCTGCTGCCAAAATGAAAAAAGACGGTACACCGGACAAGAGATATAAAGACAATAAACATCTGAAAAAAGACGGTACACCAGATAAAAGATATAAAGCCAACAAATAAGCATAACATTAACATATAGTTGTTATTTTCATAATCAAATTTCGAGAAACCGATGAACAAGTTCATCGGTTTTTTTATGTCATGTTTTGTAAAAATAACGCCAAATTCTATACTTATTTATAAATTTGACCCATGTTAAACTTCTTCAAGAAAAATGCAGCGCTTATTTGGGCAAAAAAACATGTCCAAAAGACAGAGGAATTCAAAAAAAATGCAGAAAAAAACCAGGAGGATTTGTTGATTTCTCTTGTATCCACAGCTCAAAAAACACTTTTTGGACGTGAGCATGATTTTGAAAACATTCATTCTGTAAAAGAATTTCAGGACAGAGTTCCCGTTGCAGATTATGAAGTTCTGAAACCTTACATTGAAAGAGTAAAAAAAGGACAAGCCAATATTCTCTGGATAGAAACACCGGAATATTTTGCTAAAACCTCAGGAACTACCTCGGGGGCCAAGTACATTCCTATCTCTAAGGAAGGGATGCCCTTTCAAATTGCAGGAGCTCAAAGTGCACTTTTTCACTATATCAGCAAGAAAAACAATGCGGACTTTGTTAACGGAAAAATGATTTTTCTACAGGGAAGTCCTGAACTAGAAGAAGTTTTCGGGATAAAAACAGGAAGATTATCTGGTATTGTAGCCCACCATATTCCTAATTATCTGCAAAAAAATCGTTTGCCAAGCTGGGAAACCAACGTTATGGAAGACTGGGAAGCCAAAGTAGACAAAATAATTGAGGAAACGGAACACGAAAACATGACGCTGATTTCAGGAATTCCACCATGGCTTATTATGTATTTTGAAAAGCTTACTGAGAAACATGGGAAAAAGATCAAACAATTGTTCCCTAACCTACAGCTTCTTGTTACCGGAGGGGTTAACTATGAACCTTACCGTGATAAGATGGAGGATTTACTTGGAGGTAGCGTAGATATTATTCAAACTTTTCCAGCTTCTGAAGGTTTTTTTGCTTTTCAGGATGACTATACAAAAGAGGGGCTTTTACTATTAACCAATCATGGTATTTTTTATGAATTTATTCCATTGGAAGAGTACGGAAAACCTGGTGCAAGAAGATTGACCCTAAAGGACATTGAACTTAATAAGGACTACGCATTGATTCTTACGACGAATTCAGGATTATGGGCCTATTCCATTGGTGATGTTGTCCGATTTATTGATAAAAATCCGCACAGGGTATTGGTAAGTGGCAGAACAAAGCACTTTACCTCAGCATTTGGGGAACATGTAATTGCTTTTGAAGTGGAGGAAGCGATGAAAGCAACTCTTGAAAAATATCCGGCACAGATTGCAGAGTTTCATCTTGCTCCACAGGTAAATCCAGGTGATGGGCTTCCTTATCATGAATGGTTGATAGAGTTTGAAAAAGATCCTGAAAATCTGGAAGCATTCCGAGATGAACTGGATCTTCAGCTTAGAAACAGAAATACGTATTATGACGATCTAATCTCTGGCAATATTTTACAGAAACTTCAGATCACAAGGCTTAAGAAAAACGCATTCCATGAGTATGCAAAATCCCAAGGGAAATTGGGCGGTCAAAATAAGACTCCAAGATTGGCCAATGATAGAAATGTTGCAAATATCTTAGAAATTTACAAATTTTAAAGATATTTTTTCAATTCCAAAAACGTATATTCGAAAAAAATTATAAATTTGAAAAACTAAACGAAAATAATGAAAGCATCTGTACTGTTGAAATCGTCTTTATTAACGTCTTTATTTGTTATTACATCTTGTGCTACTACAAAATATAGCGATGATATTTCAAAAAACAACTATTCTAATTTGGAAGCCGGTAAAGTGTATAAGGTTACTATGAGAGACGGGTCTCCTAAACAGAAAATATTATTCAGAAACATTGTTGGTGATAATCTTGTAGGTACAGCCGGAAAAAAAGACAGTACAGTAGTAACTATCCCTAAGGCAAAAGTAGCCGCTGTAAAAGACCAGAGAAAAGCAAGAATTGCAACAGGAGCTACCATCATTGGAGCAGCAGGCGTTGCAGCCATTGTGATCAGTTCTTCAAGAGCAGACTAAAATAGATATTATCTTTCAGAAGGTATTTACTATATCTTTTAAAAAACCATATATAAATAGCCCTAAATGAATTTTTAGGGCTATTTTTGTTCATGATTTCCTTTACCCCCCTAAAAACATTACAAAATATTGAATTCAGAAATCTTCTAACCGGAAGATTTTTTATTGTTTTAGCTTTCCGAATGCTTGCCACGTTATTAGGATGGTGGGTATATCAATTAACAAAGGATCCCTTTTCTATAGGCCTTATCGGGCTTTCAGAGGTAATCCCTGCAGTAAGCTGTGCTTTGTATGCAGGACATGTTATTGATATGAATGAAAAAAAGCGACTGTTGCTGATCTGTAACTATGTTTACATTTTTCTAATCGGGCTTTTGCTTATTCCGGCTTTTCTGGATGTAGAAATGCATTTCACAGGTCATCAGATTACATATTTTATTTATGGTGTGATATTTTTCACCGGAATTGCCAGAGCCTTTATCGGCCCTATCGTTCCTTCCATGATTCCAAAGATTGTAAAGAAAGAAAACCTACCTAATGCTGTTACCTTAAACCAGGCTACTTTCCTGATCTCTTCTGTTTGCGGACATGCTATAGGAGGAATTTTGATTGGATATTTTGGAGTACAATGGACATTGGTGGTTATTTTATCTCTCATATTTGTAGCTTCTCTATTTTTCTGGCAGCTAAACAAGCAGTATTCTGAACATAAAAAGGAAGATGTAAATGTTGTGGAGAGTATGCGTGAGGGGATTTCCTATATTTTTAAAACGAAAGAAATCCTGGGTGCTTTATGTCTGGATATGTTTGCTGTACTCTTTGGTGGTGCAGTAGCCATGATTCCTGTATTTGCCACTGATATCTTAAAATCAGGAGCCGAAGGCTTTGGCCTATTGAATGCCGCTTCTGATATAGGTTCTATGTGTATCATTACCCTTTTATCCATCGTCCCTTTACGAAAGAATCAGGGAAAAATACTCCTTGCCGTGGTTACAGGATTTGGAATTTGCATTATTGGGTTTGGACTATCCAAGCTTTATTGGCTTTCCTTTATGTTCCTTGTAATAAGTGGAATGCTGGACGGAATTTCTGTGGTAATCAGAGGAACTATTGTACAGTTAAAAACACCGGATCACATAAGAGGACGGGTCCTGAGTGTGAACTCAATTTTCATTATGTCCAGTAATGAAATGGGACAGTTTGAGAGTGGAGTTATGGCCAAACTATTGGGTGTGGTACGTTCTGTAGTATTTGGAGGATGTATGACTGTTCTTATTGCTCTTGCAGTTGGAGCCACCAATTCTAAGCTAAGAAAAATGCAATACTAACAATCTAGCTATCAAATAAATACAAAAACACCAACACAACCGCCTTAATTCGATATACTTAAAATGAGAATAGAATGTTTTTCTATTCTCATTTTATATTTATACCTATTTATTAAAAATATTTCACTTCATTTATACGCAATTTAAAATCAAAGCGTTATTATTATTACGATCTCCATATAATTCAACAACAAACAAGAAATACAATATCAAAAAACAACATGGCACATTCATTAAATATATCTCAAAATCTTTAATTTAACGTTAATAATTTTTTATATTTGCTACAAATATCCCCTTTATGAATAAACTTTTATTTATTTTAGGCTTTTTCGTGACTGGTTTCTGGGTAAGTGCTCAGACTTTTTCAGATCAAGCTTTACAGCAGTCTGCCCAGCAACTCAATGATGCTAAGACAGACGGTGACTATGATACTCTCTTTAATACATTTTCCGAAGCTAAAACTTCAGAAAAATGGAAAGCCAATTACTACGCCGCAGTGGCAATGTATTCCAAAGCTCAATTTTTGTTACAAAATACACCCAACAGACCTATAGCTGAATCAAATGAATTGGCAAGAAAGTTTGCAACACAGGCACTCGCTTCCGAAAAAAATAATGGAGAAATTAATACTCTTCTGGGACTTATTCATATACAAAAAATCAGAATAGTAGCCTCTACAGAGCCTCAAAAAGATTTGAAAACAGCTATCGGATATATGACGAAAGCAAACTCTCAACTAAAGAACAACCCAAGACTTACTCATTTAAAAGCTGAAATAGCTGAACTTTCCAACAACAAAACTGAAGCTATAAAACTGCACCAAACTGCAGCAAGCGAGTTTAAAAACCTTTCTGCCAACTCTCCAAACTGGGGCAAGCAGCTAATAGAGCAATAAACTCAATAGAGTGCAGGATTTTTTGATTAGAAGAATAATATTTTATTTCTTCAATAGTAAATAAAATATCTCTTCAGGATTAAAAAATAGAACGCCACTCTTTTAACAATCATAGTTTTAATATTTGTTTTAAACATTCTCCTATGAAAAAAATACTACTCATTTTCTTAATAATATTTTCACATATTGCATATGCTCAATCAGATTGTTCTACGGCAATGGCAGTATGTGGAAACACAACTATTTCATACACCCCAAATGGCCATGGCGGCACCCTGGAAACCATTGGCGGATGTCTTAGTGATGAAAAATTCTCAGTATGGTATTCCTTTACCATTGCTACAGGAGGAACTCTTACTTTTGAAATTGTTCCCAATGACCTGGGCAATGACTATGACTTTGGAGTATTTGGTCCCAATAAATCATGCGCTACCCGAGGTACTCCTATCCGTGGGTCTTATGCCGTAACAAGTGGAATCACCGGCCTTAATATGACTGCTACTGACTTGTGCGACCCTGTAGGTGGAGACAGATGGGCAAAATATATGGACGTATTACCTGGAGAGACTTATTATCTAATCGTAAACAACCATAGTGAATCAGCTAATGGTTTCATCATGAAATGGGGCGGAACTGCTACTTTAGCATCTCCATTTACAGATCCAAACATACAGCCTTACCCATTCATTCCTCCTGGAGTTGCAGGAGCAACCCCTGCAGACCCGAGAGAAGTTCCTATCTGTAGTAATCCTGCACTTTTTGACTTTTCATCTTTATCACCAGGAATCATCAATGGAAACCCTAACTTCACGGTTACTTATCACCATAATCAAAACGATGCTTTAACAGCAAATAATCCTATCACTACTCCTCTTAGCGTAGGTATAACAACGGAATATTATTACAGCATCAGCTACACAGATCCTGTGGATGCCAATAATCCAATAAATAAATGTAGACAAACTAGTAAGTTTAAGTTCAAGGATGGAACCATTGTAGCAAAGGACGCTACATTAACCATGTGTAACAACAACAATGCAGGAACAGCTGTTTTTGACCTTACTACAGCAGATGTTTTTGCAGACCCTACTGCTACAAAAAAATATTACCCTACAATGTATGACCTGAATGCGGGAACAAATGAGATTACTTCAATTTATCAGTTTGTTTCGGCAGAAGGAAAAATATTTGTAAAAGTAACTTCTCAATATGGATGTGTAGATACTGCTGAAATCACTCTTAAATTTCACCCGATAGTTATTGCAAAAGACGCCTCCATGAGGGAATGTTTCATAGAAACAAACCCCTCTACAGCTCTGTTTAACTTAGAAAACGCTGCGGTTGTAACACCAACGGCTGGTACTACAAAAAGATACTTCCCATCATTAATTGATGCTGTAGATATTACTAATGAAATTTTAAACCCTACAACTTACATTGCACCAACTGGTGTTGTATATGTGAGAGTTGGCGATAGCAGAGGATGCTATACCGTTGTTAAGATTAATCTAACGGTAATTCCTCCTGTAAAATCTACTGTATTGAAAGATAAAATCATTTGTGTAGAAGACAAAACGACTCTGGATGCAGGACCTGGATTCAAAGGTTATGAATGGAGCACTGGTGCTACTACTCAGATAATCAAAGACGTTGGAGTGGGAACTTACTGGGTAAAACTTAAAACCGGAGAATGTATTACAACTCAAACTGTAAAAATTTATCCTTCTGAGCAACCAGTAATAACGAGTATTGATGTATCAAACACTACATTAACTGTAAATGTTATTGGAGGTGCTCCCGATTACAAATATTCCATAGATAATATTATATGGCAGGATTCTAATGTATTCAACAATATTGCAAGAGGCAGCTACAAAGTATATGTAAAAGACGCTTATGATTGTGATCCTATTGTAGTTTCAGTACTGGTTCCTAATTTAATCAACATTATTACACCAAACGGAGACGGAGTAAATGATGTATTAGATTATTCTGCAATTGCTGACAAACAAAATCTGGTATTCAACATTTTTGACAGATATGGAGTGAAAATTCACCAAGCTGACAAATCCAACGGATACAAATGGGATGGAACTATTGCCGGTAAAAAGATACCTACCGGTACTTACTGGTACTCTTTAACATGGAATGAGAATGACAAAAAGAACACTCCTTTCAAGTTTTCAGGATGGATTATTGTAAAAAACAGAGAATAACTCATTAAAAATACACCGAAAAGCCGCTTTTGGCGGCTTTTTATCTACAAAAAAAACTATATTCCTCTTAACTTTGTTTCACAAAAATCATTTAAACAATGAAGAAAATATTACTCTTTTTTATTTTACTCATAACACAGGCCATTTATTCACAATCAGACTGTGTTTCAGCAATTCCTATATGTGGAAATTCTGACATTTCCTACACCCCATCCGGAGTCGGAAATATTGTAGAAATCCTTAAAGACAATGGCGGATGCCTGGGAAGTAATGAAAAGTATTCCGTTTGGTATACTTTCACCGTTTCAACGCCAGGAACACTTGCATTCACCATTAAACCCAATTTCGCCGGAGACGATTATGACTTTGCGATATATGGACCAACCGCCAATGGATGCGCTTCTTTACAGGATGCCAACCATGTTTTTGTACAACCAATAAGATGTAACTATGACGGTGCTAAAGGAGATACAGGACTGGATATTGCTATTGCCCCGCCTGCAGTGTTCCCTACCTTTCCTCCAGGCGCTACTAACAGTATGAATTCTGGTAAATGGTGTCCTTACCTGAATGTTTTACCTGGTGAAACCTATTATTTGATCATTGACAACTGGGATAAATCCCCTAATGGATTTTCCATGATCTGGACAGGTACTGCTAGTTTAAGTTCAGCATTTAATGATCCTGTTTTAGCTCCGTTCCCATTCATTACTCCTGGAGTTCCTGCAGCTGATGTAGCTGACCCAAGTAAAGTAATGGTGTGTGCTCTTCCTACACAATTTAACTTTTCAACTCTTACTGCAGGAATCATCAACGGAAACAGTTCTGACTTTAAAGTAACTTACCATAAAGACACTAATGACGTTCTTACAGGAGACAATCCTCTTACGATTGAAACTGTAGACGCAGTTAAAACATACTATTACAGAGTAGTATATCACGATCCGAACAACGCCAATAATCCGGCAAACGGATGTTTCATTACAGGGAAATTTAAGTTTGTAGATGTCAGCATTAAAGCTAATGCAGCCTCTACTTTGTTTTCATGTAATAATAACTATGCAGGTACTGCTGCATTTGACCTTACAACAGCCAATGTATTTACAGGCACAGGAGCCACTATTAAATACTACCCTACTCAAGCTGATTTGAATGCAGATACCAATGAGATTACAACTCCTACCAATTATATTTCTACGGAAAAAACGGTATATGTGAAAGTAATTTCTTCATTTGGATGTACTGCAACAACTACCATCCTATTAAAATTCCATCCAACGGTTATTCTAAAGGATGCACAAATTGAGAACTGTTATATTGATAATGATATCACCCGTTCTACATTTAACCTTACAAAAGCATCTATAGGCGTACCGAATCCGGAACCAACAGGAACAGTAATAAAATACTACAAAACAATAGCGGACGCAAAAGACGAAACCAATCCAATTTCAAATGCAACTACTTACCTTTCAGAAAGTACTGTAGTGTATGTAAGAGTTAACAATGCACAACAATGTTATTCAATTGCTCAAATCACGCTAAAAGTTTTAGCACCAGTAAAATCTACTGTTTTAAAGGATAAAACTATTTGTCCAGAAAGCAAAACAATACTGGATGCAGGACCTGGATTTAGCAGCTATGAATGGAGCACCGGAGAAACGTCACAGTCAATCAGTAATGTTGCTGTAGGTACATATTGGGTAAAACTTCAGACAGGAAGATGTTTCACAACTCAGGAAGTAAAAGTACGTCCTAGTCTACAACCTGTTATTTCCAATATTGAAATCAGTAATAATAGCTTCACAGTTACTGCCACAGGCGGTGTACCTCCTTACAAATATTCTATAGACGGGATAAACTGGCAGGATTCAAATTCTTTTAAAGGACTACCTAGAGGAGAAAATACAGCGTATGTAAAAGATTCTTATAACTGTACGCCTATTCAGGTGACTGTTACGGTTCCTAATTTAATTAATGCCATTACTCCAAACGGAGATAACATTAATGATGTAATTGACTATTCGGCTCTATCTTATAAGAAAAACCTTATATTTATTGTTTACGATAGATATGGAAACAAGCTTTATGAAGCCAATAAGATAAGAAATTACACTTGGGACGGAACAGCATCCGGCAAAAAAATATCAACAGGAACTTACTGGTATACAATTTCATGGAATGAAAATGACAAGAATAATACCGAGACCAAATACTCAGGATGGGTATTGGTAAAAAATAAAGAGTAAGCTTTCACTCATCTAATAAAAAATCACCTCAAACGGGGTGATTTTTTTTATCAACATTATCAACCTCCTATTTACCGTATTTTCCAAATAACTACCAATAATTTGTTGAATACTATTTTTTTATTATTTTTTAAATAAACTATCTTTGCACCATGGCGCAGAAAGAAACATTATCATCCCTTACCCACGGAAACTTTGCAAAAGAGCTGTCTATTGCGGATGGAAAAATGCCTCCTAATGCAGTGGATTTTGAAAGGCTTGTTATCGGAACTTTTTTGATTGACAAAAAAGGGCTTGACCATTCCATCGATCTTCTTACCCCGGAAGTATTTTATGATCCCAGACACCAGGTCATTTTCTCTACAATATTAAAGCTTTATGAAGGCAACCATCCGGTAGACTTAATGACTGTCATTCAGAATTTAAAAAAAGATGATAAACTAAGTCAGGCAGGTAGTGATCATTATATCATTGACCTCACCATGGGAGTAAGCTCATCTGCCCATATTGAATACCATGTACGTGTAATTCTTGAAAAATATATTTTAAGAAGTCTTATTAATGTTTCTGCGAATGTAATTGACTCTTCCTATAAAGAATCAACAGACGTTTTTGAACTTCTGGACAAGGCCGAGCAATCTTTTTTTGAGATCACTAACGGAACCATTAAGAAAGGTTTTGATACAGCGAACTCTTTGGTAAAGCAAGCCATCGACACCATCAAATCTCTAAAAGACAAAGAGGGAATTTCAGGGGTTCCATCAGGATTCAGAGATATAGACAAAGAAACCGGAGGATGGCAGAATTCTGACCTTATCATTATTGCAGCACGTCCGGCGATGGGAAAAACAGCATTCCTTCTGTCTATGGCAAGAAATATTGCAGTGGGACATCAAATTCCTATGGCTTTGTTCTCGCTCGAGATGGCATCTGTACAGCTTATCACAAGGATGATTGCCTCCGAAACAAAGATTTCATCTGAAAAACTTCGTAAAGGAACTCTGGATGATGAAGAATGGCAAAGACTTTTCTCCAATGTATCCGAGTTGGAAAATGCTCCCTTATATATTGACGAAACCCCATCTCTTTCCATCTTTGACTTCCGTGCAAAGTGCCGAAGACTGGTAATGCAGCACGGCGTAAGACTTATCATGGTCGATTATCTCCAGCTGATGACAGCAGGAAGCAGTGGAAAAGGAGTTGGTAACCGTGAACAGGAGATCTCCATGATTTCACGTTCATTAAAAGCAATTGCAAAAGAACTTAACGTACCGGTAATTGCACTTTCCCAGCTATCTCGTAGTGTGGAAACCCGCCCCGGGAAAAGACCTCAGCTTTCAGATCTAAGGGAATCCGGAGCAATTGAGCAGGATGCCGATATTGTATCCTTTATCTTTAGACCGGAATATTATAAAATCACCGTTTGGGATAATGATGATGAAGGACAAGAAACTTCTACAGAAAACCAGGCAGAACTGATTATTGCAAAACACAGGAATGGTGCAACAGCAGACGTCAGATTATCTTTCTTAAAGCATTTTGCAAAATTTGGCGATATTGAAGCAGCCTTTGACAGTAAAGCGGGAGGCGGCTACCCATCCAACTTTGGTGAGCCAAGTGGTTTTGACAAGATTAAAACAACCATCCAGCCAGGAGCAGCATTTGATCTTCCGGACAGCTCAAAACTTTCTGGATCATCTATGAATGATTTCGATGATGATGATGATTTCCCATTTTAAGATTTAAAAATTAGGACATTATAATCAGCATTAGGACATTTGTAGTCTTGTGGCTCTATTAAAAATAATTCAATTTTTATATAATTAAGTTTGAGAATCGAAATTTACACCGATGGTGCTTGTAGTGGAAATCCGGGAAAAGGCGGATATGGAATTCTCATGCGTGTTCCCGAAAAAAACTACCAAAAAACATTTTCCAAGGGTTTTAGAAAAACGACCAATAACAGAATGGAACTCCTTGCAGTGATTACAGCAATGGAGAAACTAAAGTCTGCAGAAAATGACATTCATGTGTACACAGATAGTAAATATGTTGCAGATGCCGTCAACCAAAACTGGATTGCAGGATGGATTAAAAGAGGTTGGAAAAATGTAAAAAACCCAGATCTCTGGAAAAAATTCATTGAACTCTACAATAAACATACCCCTACAATGCATTGGGTAAAGGGACATGCAGGACATTTTGAAAATGAGCTTTGTGATAAACTAGCCGTTGCTGCAGCCAATTCTCCTGATCTTGATATTGACACTTATTTTGAAGGATTAGAAAACAATTCTCTCTTTTAATCGATTAACACAATTCAAAAATTTACCATATAACATTCATTATTTCATCACAAGAAATACTGTTTGATGAATAATAATTAATTTTTTTAACAAAATTAACATTAAATACATATTTTTTAACTAGGATTTAATATCTTTACTTCATCCTAAATCCCAGTTAAATGAATAAAAATTTATTGTTTTATTTTTCAATTCTTTTATTCTGCCTATCCGAAAATTTTTTCGCACAGACCTATCAACTGACCGGAACACCTATTAACACTACAGGATGGACTGTAGTACCTACCGCCACAACAAGCGGAGATTTTGTCATGCTGACTGATGATGTAGGAAACAGTTCGGGAGCAATAAAGTTAAATGATCCGATCAATTTAAAGTATTGTGACAAATGGAAAGTAGAATTTGATTTTAGAATCAACGGAAACGGCATACCCGGATTTGGAAAAGGAGACGGTTTTGCTTTTTGGTACCTAGCCAACCCTCCTATTACCAGCCAACAGGGATCTGGACTGGGAATCCCACAAAATGCCATAGGTCTCATGGTAGGTTTTGACATTTACAACAATACCACAAGTGCTCAAATGAGCAAGGTACATATTGCTTATGGCGTAGTTCCCAATACGACAGATACGAACAACATTGAGTTTTTCAACACTGTAGGGAGCTCATTCCACTCACCGGATCTTAACGCTACACAATCTTTTATAGGAGATACTTATAAACATGTAGAAGTAACAGGACAAATTGATCCCGCTACGCCTACCAATTGGATTATAACGGTAAAAATAGATGGTAATACAATTACTTCTCAATCATTTGCGCCATCAGGAGGAGCCGTAACTATGACGCAGGGATATTTTGGATTTTCAGCATCTACAGGAGGAGCCTCAGCGAGAAACTCTATTAAAAATGTAAAAATATATACTGACAAGGTTCCTATTTTACAAAACTCAACAACTCAATCATTTTGCCCCAATCCTACTACAGGATATGGAAATGTGAATTTAACAAGCTTTAATTCTCAGTTTGTAAGCAACCCTGGAAATTATACATTCACTTATTATCCTTTAGGCAGCTCTACTCCCATTAGCAGCCCTGCCAGCTATCAATTTAATGCCAATGCAACCGTTACTGTCGTTATTAAAGATAACGCCGGAATACTTTGTGATAATCCCGATGGAAAGATTCAGCTTGTACTGGCGGCATTCAAAGCAGAAGATAAAACTCTTACCGAATGCAATAACAACAAGGCAGGAACTGCCACTTTCAACCTAACCTCAGCCAACGTAACAAGCGTACCGGGTGTTACTAAAAAATATTACAAAACGCTTAACGATTTGAATACAGGAACAAACGAAATCCTGTACCCTGATAATTATCTTTCTGCTCCCGGAAGCGTTTATGTAAAAGTAACCACCCCACAAGGATGTACAGGTACAGCAAAAATCAACCTTGCCTTTTATCCTGATACTCCAGTAAAAGATGCAACTTTACAATCCTGCTTTATTGAAGATAATATTTCAAATGCCATATTCAATTTAACCACGGCAGACATAACTTCATTAACTACCGGTGTAAGTAAAAAGTATTATACTTCTATAGAAAATGCTCTTAACGGAACCAATGAGATTTCCAATACTCTTCAATATACCTCAACAAGTACCATAGTATACGCCAAGGTAACAGATACTAATGGATGCTTTGCCATTGCTAAAATTAATCTCGTTGTACTTCCTCCTGTTAAATCTGCCATTCTAAAAGACAAAACCATTTGCATTGAAGAGAAAACAGATCTGGACGCAGGTCATGGTTTTAGTGAATACCTATGGAGCACAGGAGCTACAACATCATCTATCAAGGATGTAATTGTAGGAACCTATTGGGTAAAGCTTAAAACAGGGAACTGTATTACAACTCAAGTTGTAAAGGTATTACCAGCTCCTAATCCTGTTATTTCAAGTATTGATATCCATAATAATACAATTACAATAAATGTAGCTGGTGGAACAGCCCCTTATCAGTATTCTCTAAACGGAACAAACTGGCAAGTTTCAAATACTTTCACCGGTTTAGCCAGAGGAGAAGTAAAGGTTTTCGTGAAAGATTTCTACAACTGCGCTCCTGTTGAAGTACAAATTACAGTACCCAACCTCATCAACGTGATTACGCCAAACGGAGATAACATCAATGATCAAATAGATTATTCTGCATTAGCTTACAAAAGGAATTTACTGTTTGTAGTGTATGACAGATATGGAAATAAAATTCATGAAGCCGGCAAAATAAGAAATTTCACATGGGACGGAATGGCTTACGGAAAAAGAGTTCCGACAGGAACTTATTGGTATACCATTTTCTGGAATGAAGACAATAAAAACAATACTGAAACTAAATATTCCGGTTGGGTATTGGTAAAAAACAGAGAATAAATAATCTCAGGAATACATCATTTATAAAAGAAAAAAGCTCAATGATTATATTTTAACATTTTAATACAAATAACAACTTCACAATCTTTCCACTATGAAAAAAAATATACTCTTTTTTTTGTTGGCAGCCTTATCATGCCTCCCTGGAAAATTACTTTCGCAAACGTATCAGCTTGCCGGAAATCCTGTAAACACCACAGGATGGGATCTTGTTTCAGATGCTGCTGTAAGCGGAGATTTCATTAGACTTACCACAGACCAAACCAGCCGATATGGAGCTATTAAGCTCTCCACACCCATCACCCTTAGCTATTGTGATAAATGGAAAGTAGAATTCGACTTTAGAATTGACGGGAACGGAACTACTCAATTCGGACGAGGAGACGGATTTACTTTCTGGTACCTCGCCAACCCTCCCACAGGATTCGTATCTGGAGGTGGATTAGGAATTCCATCGAATGCCTCCGGGCTAATGGTCGGCTTTGATATTTTCAACAATACTACAGAAGGCCAAATGAGTAAGGTACACCTTTTATACGGCACCAATAATACAGCGGGTAACAATATCGAATACAATAATACCCCAGGAAGCTCATTCCATTCTCCGGATCTTTATTCTACTCAGCCATTCGTAGGAGATACTTATAAGCACGTAGAGGTAAATGGTGAAACAGACCTCAGCAATCCTACCAACTGGATCATTAAAATCAGAATAGACGGTGTACTTATTGTGGATCAATCATTTGCGCCATCCGGAAATGCAGTTGGAATGACACAAGGATATTTTGGGTTTTCTGCAGCAACAGGAGGTGCCAGCGCTAGACACTCTATCAAAAACGCTAAGGTATTTGTAGATAAAGTTCCTATTTTAAATAACACCATTACTCCTTTTGTGTGCACCAACCCTACTACAGGAAATGGTACAGTGGATCTCACCTCCTATAATTCTCAATTTGTAAATAATCCCGGAAACTATCTTTTCACTTATTATATATTAGGTATTGCTACGCCTATTGCTAACCCAACCAGCTTTCAATATTCAGGAAACACTACCATTAAAGTGGTTATTAAGGATCCTACTTCAACTCTTTGCGACAATGGTGACGGCGTTATACAACTTAACCCAACTCCATTTGCGGCCAGTGATGCAAGCCTTACCGGATGTAATAACAATAATGCCGGAACAGCCACATTTGACCTTAATACCGCAGCAGTAACTACCCTGACCGGAGTAACCAAGGAGTTTTACCCAACCTTATATGACCTTAACGCAGGAACCAATCAAATTACCAACCCTAATGCTTATGCATCAGGACCTGCTACCATATATGTAAGGGTAACCACCTCACAGGGATGTGTAAGTACTTCCAAGATTACCCTAAACATTCACCCTGTTGTTACTGTGAATGAGAGAGAAATAAGATCATGCTTCATTGAAAGCAATCCTTCAACAGCTTCTTTTGATCTTACATCTGCAGCCGTTACACCTACCCCTGTAGGAATAACAAAAAAATATTATCCATCTTTAACGGATGCTGTTAACAACACCAATGAAATAACCAATGCTGCT
Organism: Chryseobacterium oncorhynchi; assembly: GCF_002899895.1. Taxonomy (GTDB): domain Bacteria; phylum Bacteroidota; class Bacteroidia; order Flavobacteriales; family Weeksellaceae; genus Chryseobacterium; species Chryseobacterium oncorhynchi. The sequence goes on along the minus strand of NZ_PPEI02000003.1, from coordinate 453,628 downwards.
AACTACATTGCACCTAGCGGTGTTGTTTATGTAAAAGTATTTAACTCAAACGGCTGTTATGCAATAGCTAAAGTTAAACTAACTGTATTAGCTCCTGTTTTATCAAAAGTTTTACAAAATCAAACCATTTGTATGACAGGCAAAACCACATTAGATGCAGGACCTGGATTCAATAGCTATCTATGGAGTACAGGAGCAACAACACAGATAATCAAAAATATCGGAGTGGGCACTTACTGGGTAAAACTTAAAACCGGGGAATGTGTTGCTACGCAAACAGTAAATATTTACCCATCTGAACATCCTGTAGTTTCTAATATTGATATTTCAGGAGGAACAGTCACGGTATATGTAAATGGAGGAACACCACCTTATCAGTATTCTATGGATAATGTTCACTGGCAGGACTCCAATGTATTCTCCAATGTTGTGAGAGGCGAGGCAAAGGTATTCGTAAAGGACAGCTACAATTGCGAACCTATTGAAATCAGCATTACAGTTCCTAATCTAATCAATGTAATTACTCCTAACGATGATGGTATTAATGATATTATTGATTATTCCGCTTTGGCAGTGAAGCAAAATCTGGAAGTCAATATCTATGACCGATATGGAGTACAGCTTTTCAGAGCAGATAAAGCCAACGGGTACAAATGGAACGGAACAGCTAACGGAAGAAGAGTTCCTACTGGAAATTATTGGTATTCTGTTTCATGGAATGAAAACAACAAACAGATCACACCAGTGAAATTCTCCGGTTGGATTGTTGTAAAAAATAGAGAATAATCACTTTCTTATTTATATTAACCAGATCACTCCGATATTCGGGGTGATTTTTTTGTATTAATTAAAAGGATATATTTCATTTAAAAGACTCTTTATTCATATTCAATCCTTAAATTTGTGCTATGAATTATTTGGAAGCTTTAAGCAGAAGATATTCTGTGAAAAAATTTAATAATCAAATCATTCCTCAGGAAACTCTTCATAACATTCTTGAGTCGGGAAAACTATCTGCCAGCTCATTGGGACTTCAACCCTATAAAATTATTGTTGTTGAAAGTGAAGAAATGAAGCAGAAGTTAATTCCTGCTTTTTATAACCCATCTCAGATTTCCACTTGCTCTCATCTTGTGGTCATTATTTCAAAGAAAACAATAGAAGAGAATTATATCCATGGGTATTTTAATCACATTTCTGAAGTAAGGGAAACTCCTTTGGAAACTCTTGATCCGTTCAAAAACAGTATCAATCAACATATCAATCAAAAAACACAGGATGAAATTTTCAACTGGGCAGAAAAACAGTCTTATATAGTATTGGCCAATCTTATGTATGCCGCTGCTATAGAGAATATAGATTCTTGCCCTATGGAAGGCTTTCGACAGGACTTGATAGAAGAAATTCTGAATGTACACTCCGAGACAGAAAAAGTAACCGTTACCCTCGCTTTAGGCTACCGTTCTGAGGAAGACCATTTTCAGCACATGAAAAAAGTAAGAAAACCAAACGAAAAATTGTTTAAATTTATTTAATATTAAACGATTGTACCTAAAGCAAGCATATGATAAAAGCGGATGTATTAGTAATCGGTTCCGGTATTTCCGGACTTTCCTATGCCATTAAAGTTTCTGAACAACTCCCTGATGCCAAAATCATCATCGTAACAAAATCTGACGAAGACGAAAGCAATACGAAATATGCACAGGGCGGACTAGCCGTAGTGACAGACTTTCAGAATGACAATTTTCAAAAACATATTGATGATACGATGCGTGCCGGTGACGGAGAAAATAAACGCGATGTTGTAGAAATGGTAGTAAGGGAAGCCCCAGCAAGATTCAATGAAATTGTAGAGTGGGGTGCCCAGTTCGATATGAAGAACGGAAAATTTGCACTGGGAAGAGAAGGAGGCCATACCGAAAACAGAATTGTTCACCATAAAGACATCACCGGATTTGAAATTGAAAGAGCTTTATTGGAAACAGCCAAAAGCAGCCCTAACATTGAAATCCTTGATCATCATTATGTAATTGATATCATTACCCAGCACCATGTTCCCGGAAAAGAACTTAACGAAGGAGACATTCACTGCTACGGTGCTTATATATTGGATGAAAAATCCAAAACGATCAAAAAAATTACTTCTAAAATAACACTGGTTGCCACAGGAGGCGCCGGACATGTTTATAAAAACACAACCAATCCTACCATTGCTACAGGAGACGGAATTGCTTTCGTAGCCCGTGCTAAAGGAAAGGTTTCCAATATGCAGTATTATCAGTTTCACCCAACAGCTTTGTATAGCAAAATGGATGGAATGTTGTTCTTAATCTCAGAAGCAGTACGCGGAGACGGAGCAAAATTAAGAACAAAAAGAGGCGAAAAATTCATGCATAAATATGACGAGCGTGAAGAATTAGCATCTAGAGATATAGTTGCAAGAGCTATCGATGCCGAAATGAAAATTACCGGAGACGAATTTGTCGGCTTAGATTGTAAGGAAATGAATCACGAAAAATTCTTAGAACACTTTCCTAATATTTACAAGAAGTGCAAAGATGAAGGAATTGATCCATTCACTCAATTGATACCTGTCGTACCGGCCTGCCACTATTTAATGGGAGGAATTGAAGTAGACAGAGACGGGCAATCCTCCATCAGAAATCTATTTGCTGTAGGAGAATGCACTAACTCGGGATTACATGGTGCCAACAGACTTGCTTCAAACTCTTTACTTGAAGGATTGGTGTTCGGACATAATGCTGCCATGAAAACTATGTCCTTATTAAATGAAAATAAATTCAACTTTGATGATCTGAAAGCCGTTCCGGAATGGAACGAAGAAGGAATGAAAATCATGGATGAAATGGTTATTGTTAGCTACCTTAGAAAACAGCTTCAGGAAATGATGAGTGATCTTGTAGGTATCGTAAGAAGCAACCGCCGTCTGAATATGGCCCTGCAAAAGCATCAGGAAATTGCTGCTGCCGTTGATGAAATTTACCACTACTCTATCCTTTCTCCACAGTTATCAGAATTAAGAAACCTAACCACCGTTGCTTACCTCATCATTACCCAATCTATGGAAATGACAGAGAATAAGGGAGCATTTTATAATAAAGACCTAGTCTAAAAAAAATACAATAATGAAAAAACCAAGCTACGTTACCGATAAAGCATTAAAAACTTTTATAAACAGCGCCTTAGAAGAAGACATTCAGGATGGAGATCACTCTACCCTTTCCACCATTCCAAAGGATCTGGAGCAAAGTGCAAAGCTTTTGGTAAAACAGGATTGTATTTTGGCAGGCGTAGAGCTTGCAGAAATTATATTCACAACTTTTGACAAAAATTTAAAAATTGAAACCTTCCTTAAGGACGGTGATACAGCAAAAGTGGGAGACATAGCTCTTATTGTAACCGGAAGTGCAAGATCAATACTTTCCACAGAAAGACTTGTTCTTAACTGTATGCAGAGAATGAGCGGAATTGCAACACTTACTCATGAATGGGACACCAGATTAATTGGTACAAAAACAAAGCTTTTAGACACCAGAAAAACCACTCCGAATTTCAGAATTTGTGAAAAATGGGCCGTTGCTATTGGTGGTGGTACCAACCACAGATATGGTCTTTATGATATGATTATGCTTAAAGATAATCACATCGACTATAACGGAAGCATTACTAATGCCGTAAAAATGGCAAAAGATTATGTTAAAAAAAGCAAGAAAAAGTTAAAAATTGAAGTTGAGACAAGAAATCTTGAAGAAGTTCAGGAAGCCATCAATGCAAAAGTTGACAGAATCATGCTTGATAATATGGATGTAAAGACCATGAGACAAGCTGTAAAGATGATTAATGGTTCTTGCGAGTCTGAAGCTTCAGGTGGAATTACCCGTGATATGCTTAAAGAAATTGCTTCTACAGGAGTTACGTTTATCTCTGTGGGCGCCCTTACACACTCGGCTGAGAATATCGATTTGAGTCTCAAAGCAGTGAAATAGCGTTGAATTTTTAATAAAAACACCCCCACTTTGTTAGAAATTCAATAACATGACTTTTTTCATGTAAAATGTTGTTTTTTGCTCATTTTACTGATAATCAAACGATTAACATTATTAAGACTGATTAAAAATTAACATTGAGTTAATAATAGTTAAAATTAATTTCGCGAATTTTGCAGAAAATTAAATCTAATTATTACTAACGATTATGAAATTAATCAACAAATCGATGTTATCTGCAGTAATCACATTATCTACAGCTAGCGTCTATTATGCTCAACAGGTTCAGGACACAGTAAAATCAAAGTCTACTGACATTGAACAAGTTGTAATAACTGGTGTTGCCGATATCGCTAAAGATAGAAAGACGCCAGTAGCAGTTTCAACAATTAAGGAAGCACAAATTGTTGAAAGATTAGGAAATCAGGAATTCCCTGAGATCTTGAATACAACACCATCAGTTTATGCTACTAAAGGTGGTGGTGGTTTTGGAGACTCTAAATTAAATATTAGAGGATTTAACCAAAACAATATTGCCGTAATGGTAAACGGTATGCCTGTAAACGATATGGAAGGAGGATCTGTTTACTGGTCAAACTGGGCAGGATTATCTGATGTAACTTCTGCTATGCAAGTACAGAGAGGTCTTGGTTCTTCTAAATTAGCTATCGCATCTGTAGGAGGAACTGTAAACATTCTTACAAGAGCAGCTGATAAAAAACAAGGTGGTATTGTATCTTTAGCAGTAGGGAACAATGACTATGTAAAATCTCTTTTCGCTTACAATACAGGAAGATCTGAAAAAGGATGGGCATCTTCTTTCTTAATGTCCAGAACTGCAGGATCTATGTACGCTGATGGAACTAAGTTCGAAGGGTACAACTACTATTTCGCTGTAGGATATAAAAAACCAGGAGGTAATCATGAGTTTCAATTTACAATTACTGGAGCTCCACAATGGCACAACCAAAGATCATACGCAATTACTATTGGAGATTATATAAAATTCAATCCTGATAATGATGGAACTCCAAACAGAAGATACAACTCAGATTGGGGATACCTGGATGGAAAAGAATATGCAACAAGAGTTAATTACTATCACAAGCCGGTAATGTCATTGAACTGGGACTGGTCAATGAGTGAAAAATCAAAGCTTAACACTGTATTCTATGCATCTTTTGGTAGAGGTGGTGGAACAAACACAACAGGTTCTGCTAACGGGAAGAGCTTAAACAGTTTCAGAGATCAAACAACAGGTTTATACAACCTTGGAGATCTTTATGCAGCTAACCAGGCTTCAACTCCGGATAAAGGTATTCTTATTAGAAATGCTTCTATCAACTCACACAACTGGTTTGGTGTAATTTCTAGCTTCAACCATACAATCAACGATAAATTTAAGTTCTCTGCAGGTATTGATGCAAGATATTACTATGGTTACCACTATCAGGTAGTTACTGACCTACTAGGAGGAAGCGGATATCTTGACAAGAACAACAAAAATATCCCGCCTAACTTGGTAACAGCTGTATCTAAACCAGAATCAAGCTGGAATCCATTTGGAGGTAAGGTTGATGACATGAACAACAGAATTGGTTATAGTAACGACGGTGAAGTACTTTGGTATGGAGCTTTCGGACAATTCGAATATACAAATGATAAGGTTTCTGCATTCATTCAGGGATCAGTTTCCAACCAAGGTTTCCAAAGAATTGACAACTTCATTATTGATGGGGTTTCTAAGTCTAAAAAAGGAGAAATCATGAATACTAAAACAGGATTCAAAAACCTTTTTGGATATAACATTAAAGCAGGTGTTAACTATAACATCAACGAACAGCATAACGTTTTCGGAAATATTGGATACTATGAAAAACAACCATTCTTCAGCGCAGTATACAGAAGTAATGAAAACATTGTTTCTCCAGATCTTAAAAATGAAAAAATCTTTGGTGCAGAAATCGGATACGGATTCAGATCATCAAGGTTCAATGCTAACGTTAACCTATACAGAACTTCTTGGGATGACAGATACCTTCGAAGAAGCGGGGTAAGAGATGTTATAGCTGGAAAAACTGGTTATGTAGAGATGAACGGACTAAACGAAGTTCACATGGGTCTAGAAGTAGATGCTAGCTATAACCTGAACAAACTATTAACAGTTAATGGTATGTTCTCTGTTGGAGATTGGTACTACAAAGGAAATGCAACTGCAGCTCTTTTTGAAGACAGCACAAACTTACCTCTTAACTTCCCTGGAAGCACAAGCAACGAAACTACTCTATACTTAGATAAAGTAAAAGTAGGTGATGCCGCTCAAATGACAGCTTCATTAGGTGTTACAGTAAGACCTGTTAAAAACCTAAGCTTTGATGCTACATGGAGAAATACTAACAATCTATATGCAAGCTTAGATGCTTTCAACTTTAGATCTCAAGCTGCTGCTGACAGAGGAACTCTAAAATTACCAAGCTTTAACTTATTTGATTTAGGTCTTTCTTATAAAATTAACCTAAACAGTAAGCAATTCTTTACAATTAGAGGAAATGTATATAACTTGTTTGATACAACTTACATTGCAGAATCTAATACAAGTAACCATATTAAAACGGTAGGTGATTTCACAGCTACGCCTACAGCTACGGCTCAGCAACAATATGATGCTTATATCAACAATCCTAAAAACTTCTACAAAGGATTAGATACTTCTAACCAGGTATTCTTCGGATTCGGTAGAACTTGGACTGCAACTCTATCATTCAACTTCTAATTATCACAATATTAGATTTTATAAATATGAATCCCGGCTTTGAGCCGGGATTTTTGTTATCTTTGTGTACAAAAAAATAGGATTATGGATTTTTACAAGATTTTTCTTAGTGCACACAAAGGATTCGGATATTTAGAACTTCTTTTAGTTGCATTATTTATCATTGCACTTTTAGCTACTATGTTCGGCTTCAGTGGAAAAGTGAACAAATTTTTAAAGAAGACTACTCTCTTCACGATGATTTTCTTCCACGTTCAGTTTTTATTAGGAATATGCTTGTTATTCATATTTTCTCCAGGTTTTAAAGCTGCTTTAGATTCCGGAACATTAATGAAAGATGCTTACAGCAGACAAACATTTGTTGAGCACCCATTCTCTATGCTTATCGCAGCAGTATTAATGACCATCATCAACAAAAAAGTAAAATCAAACGATACAATTTCCCTTGGAATTACCATTATGGGATTAATTGCAGTAGGATTATTTGCATTTGCATTCCCTTGGGTAAAAGTCTTTGGGGCTTAAAAAAATAAAGAAATTATATGTGTTATAATTTATAAATAGTTTAATCTTAAATTTTTAATTAAATCAATGAAAGTAGCTGTAGTCGGTTCAACAGGAATGGTTGGACAAGTTATGCTTAAAGTTTTGGAGGAGAGAAACTTCCCTATAACAGAATTAATTCCAGTAGCATCTGAAAAATCTGTAGGTAAGAAGGTGAAGTATAAACAGAAGGAATTTACTATTGTAAGCATGAAGGACGCTATAGCTGCCAAACCGGATATTGCGATCTTCTCTGCAGGAGGTTCTACTTCCCTTGAGTTTGCTCCTTTGTTTGCAGAAGCAGGAACAACTGTTATTGATAATTCTTCAGCTTGGAGAATGGATCCTGACAAAAAATTGGTTGTTCCGGAAATCAATGCTGATGTGTTGACCAAAGAAGACAAAATTATTGCAAATCCGAATTGTTCTACCATTCAATTGGTTATGGTTTTAGGACCTTTGAACAAAAAATATGATTTAAAAAGAGTGGTCGTTTCCACTTACCAGTCTGTAACAGGAACAGGTAAAGCGGCAGTAGATCAATTAAACGGAGAGATCAATGGCGATGATTCTATCGCTAAGGTTTATCCATATCAAATCTTTAAGAATGCATTACCTCACTGTGATGTATTTGCAGATGATGATTATACTAAAGAAGAAATCAAGTTGATGAAAGAGCCTAAGAAAATTTTAGGTGATGATACATTCAATTTGACTGCAACAGCAGTAAGAGTTCCTGTTCAGGGAGGTCACTCAGAAAGTGTAAACATCGAATTTGAAAACGAATTTGAGCTGGATGAAGTAAGAAAGATCTTATCTGAAACCCCAGGAGTTGTGGTGATGGATGACGTTAAAAACAACCACTACCCGATGCCTTTCTATCTGGAAGGAAAAGACGAGGTCTTCGTAGGAAGAATAAGACGAGATCTCTCGCAGCCCAAAACGCTCAACCTTTGGATCGTAGCAGATAACCTAAGGAAAGGAGCCGCAACAAACGCTGTACAAATTGCAGAATACCTTGTAGCAAACAACTTAGTATAAACTAACAAAATAAAAAAGAGTCTCAAAATTGAGATTCTTTTTTTTATCAAACACTTTATGAATACCCCGAAAAACACCCATAAAGACAAAATAGGATTTCAAAAGATCATTGCGGCATTTGGCGTAATCCTTTTTATCGGAAAAATCATCGCTTGGAAATTAACCAATTCCGATGCTGTGTTCTCCGATGCCATGGAAAGTATCGTGAATGTCATCAGTGCATTCATGGGACTTTATTCTCTTCACCTTGCAGCAAAACCTAAGGATGATGATCACCCTTACGGTCATGGTAAAGTAGAATTTGTAACTTCCGGTATCGAGGGAGCCTTGATAGCCATAGCAGGCCTCATGATCATTTATGAGGGAATCCACAGTCTCATTGTAGGGAAGACACTCAGCAAGATCGATTTAGGAATATGGATTATTGCGGCTACCGCTGTTATCAACTACCTTTTGGGCTATATTTCCATAAAAAAAGGAGAAAGAGAAAATTCTCTGGTCCTTATTTCTTCCGGAAAGCATCTACAATCAGATACTATTACAACCCTAGGTGTAGTCATAAGCTTAGTAATTGTATATTTTACAAAGATTTATTGGCTGGACTCTGCCGTAGCATTAATCTTTGGGCTTTACATCATCTTTGTAGGCTATAAAATCGTTCGTAAATCGTTAAGCGGTATTATGGATGAACAGGATCCGGAAATATTAAACCAGATCATCAGAGTCCTTGAAGAAAACAGAAAAACAGAATGGATTGATGTACACAACATGAAAATTCAGCAATTCGGAGCTTCTCTACATATTGATGCCCACATTACCCTTCCCTGGTATTACAGCCTGCGTGATGCGCATAATGAAATGGAAAAAGTCATTCTTCTTCTGGCAAAAAACATTAAGCGTAGTATTGAGTTCAACTTTCATATGGATGATTGTAAACCAATATCATGCTCCGTTTGTCAGATCAAAAACTGCCCCGTACGGGAAAAGGACTTCGTGAAACGTGTAGAATGGACTCCTGAGAATGTAACCAGTATAGATAAACATACAGTAGAGTAATCTAAAGACAAAGAAAATAAAGAGGGCTGAGAAAGCAAAAATGTAGATTAAATGTCAACATTACTTGCTTTTTCAGCTTTCCTTGTTTCCAGACACTTTTTCCATCATCTGCTTTCTATAATAAAATATTGGAATGATCAATAATATAATCAAAGGTTGTATCACAAATCTTCTCATATAGAATGAAAAAAGATATCCTATTTCAAAATGATTATGAATACAATACAGATATATGGATAGGGAAATTACAAAAATAATGATCATCATAATGGCCCCCTGTATTGTCCATTGCCTGTTTTTAAATAATCCTTGAATAATCAAACAGGAAAACAACAGGTTAAGAAGAAACCGAAATAAATGCCCCAAAATTAATTTTCCCCATTCAAATATGGGAAACTCAATATTTTTATTGGCTTCATGAAAATATCCCAGAAAAGGATCATAGAAAAGTTTTTCTTCTAACACCCTTATTCCTATCAGACCACAGATCCCGGAGATAACTAAAAGCCAATTAAGAATTTTCATGTTTTAAAGCAAAGAATTTAATCCAAACAAGCCAAAGCACAACCACACTTCCATAGATAATAGCAGGAAAAACAAAGTCATGAAACATTTTTCCATACTCTTTATGATCCACCATTACAATGTTCAACCCTACGATCCGTAAAAGATTCATAATATAAAGCAAGACCAGACTCACTCCTACAAAAACAAATGTCTTTACACCTTTATAAAATGCAAAAATAAAAGACACAAACAAGATAATAACAGAAACAGCATTGCATCCCTCTACCATCCTTGTTACATATTGATTCTTTACATAGAACCAAACCTGTTCATTTTTACCATCATCATAAAGCTTTGTCGGGTACGCTATAACATTCTGTACAGCACTCACCTGATCGGCAATTATTCTAGAAAAAGGATCCAAACCGAAATCCTTATTAGCGTTCAGATAAAATTGATAAGCAAAAAGCAACACCAGATAAATAATGATGAAGCGAAGTAAAATACCTAACACTGGCTTAAAGTCCTTTAGCATGCTACAAAGATAAAAATTAGACTGTAATAATCTGAGTCCAAAGTAAGAAACTTCAAACATAAGATAGAAAGCCAGTTACAGTAGAATAAAATCCACTATTGAGTGATAAATTATAAAAAAAATTCTTAGAAATTTCTGAAATACAAATCAGTTCAGATAATCGTAATTTATCTTTTGCTTCTTTTCAAGGCGATCTTAAAACTATCTATATCCTTTATTTCCAACTCATGTTAAATTAGTATATTTGTTTCAATATTATGACTTCTGAAAACGCAAAAAGATTTTTTGAAAACCATCTTGGTAAAAAATCCACTGAATTCATCACACTAGCTCAAAGCGGTTCTGCGAGGGTAAATTTTCTGGCCATAACCCCTACTGAAAAATATATCATCACCTACAATGAAAATATTCCGGAAAATGAAAGCTTCCTGTATTATTCTCAGGTATTCTCAGAATTAAGCCTTAATACGCCTGCTATCCTATCTATTTCGGATGACAGAAAAATGTACATCCAGCAATTTTTAGGAGAAAAAACCCTTTCGGAAGTAATTACAAAAGAACATGTTTCACAGGAGGTAAAGTCATTGGTACAGCAAACCCTGGAAAAACTTTTCCAACTGCAGATAAAAACCCAAGGGAAAATTGATTTCACAAAGACATTTGAATATGAAAGTTATGATGAACTGCCAATCATTCATGATCTTTACTACTTCAAAAATTTTGTAGCAGACGTTCTGGAGCTGGAATATAACAAATCTACCCTACTAAAGGAATTCAAGAAAATTGCTTCACTTGTAGAAAATCTGGAACCTAAGGGAATTATGATCCGTGATTTTCAGGCAAGAAATATCATGGTGAATGGGAAAAATGAAGTTTCATTCATCGATTATCAATCAGCAATGAAAGGCCCTTTAATGTATGATGTCATTTCTTTTCTTTTTCAGGCCAAGGCAGATTTCCCTGAAGACTTTAAAAATGAAATGCTAGATTTTTACATTCAATTATTTGATAACCAAGAAATTAAAATTCAACTAAGAAGATCGGTTAAACCCATTCAAATGATGAGATTTCTTCAGGTATTGGGAGCTTATGGTTTCAGAGGCTTGATCCAGAGGAAACAACATTTTATGGCAAGTCTGGAAAAAGGAATTCAAAATATCACTCAGTTTGCTTCTTGCTGGGAAGAAATGGATAACTATCCTGAACTTTTTAAAGTGATCCAGCAACTAGCTACAGATAAAGTAAAACAAAAAATTGATACTATTTTAAAGTAAAAAAATAATAAAGAAAATGCTACACATCGATATACACAGTTTTTCGTACAAGAAAGGAGGAATTCCAAAAGATGATTCAGGAAATGGAGGCGGTTTTGCCTTTGACTGCAGAGGAATCCTAAACCCAGGAAGAATTGAAGAATACAAGATCCAAACCGGAAATGACATTGGTGTTCAGGAGTATCTTGAAACAAAAACTGAAATGCCTAAATTTTTAGAGCTAATAAAGTCTCTCGTGTCCATCAATATTGATGATTATCTTGAAAGAGGTTTTGAAAATTTACAAATCAATTTCGGATGCACAGGCGGACAGCACAGATCTGTATATTCTGCAATAAAAATTGCTGAATTCATCAGAGAAAAATACCCGAACGGAACAGAAGTAACCATCCACCACGATGAACAGCCACAACTCAACATTAGTAATTAGTAATGAGCAATAAGTAATATTTACTTATTTATTTTAACGACTCACTACTTATCACGCATTACTCATACTATATGAAAGCTTTAATTTTCGCCGCAGGAAAAGGCACCAGACTTAAACCGTTTACAGATCATCACCCTAAAGCACTGGCAAAGGTGAATGATATTCCACTTTTGGAGAGAAACATCAAGTACCTGAAAGGTTTTGGTATACAAGATTTTGTAATTAACATCCATCATTTCGGAGATCAGATTGTTGATTTTTTGAATAAAAATGATAACTTCGGATGTAACATTGAAATCTCGGATGAAACCAACGAATTGCTGGAAACCGGAGGCGGCTTAATTTTTGCTAGAAAATTTCTTGATCATGGAGAAGATTTTCTAATCATGAATGCTGATATTTTAACCAATATAAACATCAATGCTTTGGTAGAATATCATAAAAAGATAAAAGATTTTGCTACTTTAGCAGTTTCGGACCGTGAAAGTTCGAGAAAACTTCTTTTCAATGATGACATGGTTTTAAGAGGTTGGCTGAATGTACAGACAGGAGAGCAGAGACTTGCAGAATTCAACAAAGGATTTAAGGCTCTTGCTTTCAGTGGTGTTCATTGTATCAACCCTACCATCTTTGAAAAAATAAAAAGAAAAGGCAAATTTTCTGTTATGGAAGAATATCTGGATCTGATGCAGACCGAACATATCCACGGTTTTGTACATGACAGTCTTCTTATAGATGTCGGAAGACCAGAATCTGTAATAGAAGCCGAAAAACATTTTAAATAAATTTTGTAATGGGAATTGATGGAACGAGGGATGAAAGTTTAGTAAATCCGGAATTTGATATGAACGAAATAAAGCTACACGACAGTTTCAGACAAAAAACTTGGGACGAAACCGTTACCAAGGACAGCTGGATGGTCTTCAAGATCATGGCTGAGTTTGTGGATGGCTATGAAAAGCTGGCAAAAATTGGCCCATGTGTTTCTATATTCGGTTCAGCACGTCTGAAACCTGATAATAAATACTATGAAATGGCCGTAGAAATTGCTGAAAAGATTACAAAGCTAGGCTTCGGAATTATTACCGGAGGTGGTCCAGGAATCATGGAAGCAGGAAATAAAGGGGCTTTCAATGCCAACGGAAAATCAATTGGACTTAATATTGATCTTCCTTTTGAGCAGCATTTCAATCCTTACATCAACAAGTCTTATTCTATGAATTTCGATTACTTTTTCGTGAGAAAGGTAATGTTTGTAAAGTATTCCCAAGGTTTCGTGGTTATGCCCGGAGGTTTTGGAACTTTAGATGAGCTAACGGAAGCAATGACATTGATTCAAACCAACAAGATTGGTAAGTTTCCGATTGTATTGGTAGGAAGTGAATTTTGGGGTGGATTACTGGATTGGTTCAAAGCAACGCTCTTAAAAGAAAGCATGATTGCAGAAGATGATTTGGATCTTTACAGAGTGGTAGACACTGCTGATGAGGCAGTAGCACACATTAAGGCTTTTTATGATAAGTATTCTGTGAATGTAAATTTCTAATTGGCATATTATTTGTGAACTATAACTAGCAAGTATGATTGTAAATCTATTAATTAAGATGAAAAAACTTTTATATATATCAGGAATTTTAACATGTTTTGTGTTAATGAGTTTTATGTATGTAGACTTTTTCTCTTCAATGACCAAGGTGGATTATATTGATGGAAGCAAGACATTGAAGTTTACCACAAAAATGAATACAAGCCATATCTCTGATGCTATTAAGATCAACCCGAATACAGCCGGATTTGAAGCAGAAGTGAAAAAATATGTGAACAATAATTTTGATGTATTTGTCAATGGTGCTCCCAAAACAATTACTTTCACCGGAAGTCAGATAAGCGGAGAAACTGTATGGGTATATTTTGAAACCGGAGGAGTTTCAGATATCAATACCTTAAAAATTAAAAACACGATCCTCTTAAGTGCTTTTCCTAAGCAGATTAACCTCGTAAACATTGCCTACAAAGGCAGTCAGAAAACGATGAACTTCCAAAGGGGAAAAGAGGTAAATGAGGTATCTTTTTAAAAGAATAATTTTTAAAATATAAAACCACTGCTGATGCGGTGGTTTTTTGTTTATAGGTAGGTCTTATATTTATTCTTTAAGAATTCTAAAACCAACAGGATAGTATTATTTTTCAATACACAAAGAACCAATCTCTACATGTTTAAGGATAAAGACGTTCAACATTTTCAGCATTCGCAATTATTTTATGTACTCTTCATTCTTATGCATGCAATGTTCAATATATAAAGTTGAAATCCTAGCTAAAAAATAGTCTACACAACTTCTATATTGGTTCATTTTTTCTAAAGGTTCTCCTTTAATAGCTTGCATTAAGCAAATAAAAAAACCGGCTCTTACGAACCGGTTTTAATTTTATAAAAACAATAATTATTGTCCTTTGATTTTAAAGTCATCTATCTCCCATGTTGCGGCAGCAGATGTTGTAGAGGTATATTTGAATGCAATTCTTACATTTTTACCTAAGAAAGCACTTAAGTCAACATTTCCAGAACTTACCCAGTCTCCAAATGCATTTGAATTGGTATCCAGATTTGCCGGAAGTGCAGTCCAATTGGTTGTTGCTACGTCCCCTGTATAGTTATCTGTAGCAAATACCTGTAATGTATTTCCTGCGTATCTTACGTCAGTAGTAAAGGTTACAATTCCTTTAGATTTTCCAACTAAGCTTACTGCTTTAGAGATTAACCAGTCTTCGTTCGCAAAGTTATTACCCGCACCTCCTGCATTACCATTCATCATTGCGTAGTAGTTTGTTCCGTTTCCTTGGTTAGATGTTCCCCAGAATTGGTTTGGTCCAACCTTGTTCACAACTGTCCAATCTGAACCGAAACCTCCTGCAGCGAAATCATCACTGTAAAGAAGCGGAAGAGGAGTATAAACGCTTCCATCACATCTAGGGTTATTCAAATTAAGATCTGTAAGCTGTGTAATCCATAATTGGTAAGTACCATTAAATACACTTAGGATAGCATACACATCTCCTTTTCCACCTGCAACCTCAATAGCACTTGCTGCTTTGATCCCAAAGATAGCACGTCCGCTGGTTCTCAGTGTAATTGTTTTTCCTGAACAGTCTTCTAACGTTCTGTTTGAAAGAGCTGATCCGTCTGCATATGTTTTTCCTAAATCACCATTAATGAATTCAAGATCTTTAATTTTAATCCATCTTCCTACATCAGCAGTTGTTATTTGAGAGATTGATCTTTCGGTAGCTACAACTGTTCTTGCCGGTGCATTTGAATCAAATAGAGATTTGTATACATCTTCTTCTTTAATTCTGTAACCAATAGCAGAACTTGAATCATTAGATCCAATCTGAAGCTCTCCTGCAACGTTTCTGATATATAAACCTTTTAATTTAATATTCAGATCTTTTCCTACTTTGAATCTACCATCAAGGAATAAATCAGCTTTGTTGATATTTACCTTGATTCCTCCTGTTGCATCTTCTACATATAGATACTTAAATAAGTTTCCTGTTTCATCATTAGCAGTGATCTGAGCTTTCAGGTAGAAATCTCCTGTAATCTGTACCAATCCGTTTGGTGCTAATGATCCTGCAAGCTGCTTAATATCTGATACTGTTTTCGCTGTAAGGTTTGTAGCACTGAATCTACAAGGATTTTCCTGTAGTTTATCTAAACGAGGGAAGTGTTTGTCTTTTCCATTAGCATCTAGTGCACCACCTTCCATATCAAGGTCAGATACCTTATTGATATAGAATTGATAAGTTGTAGTAGAACCTGACTGGAACTTACTGTAAATTCCTTTAAGTGTTCCTTTTCCTGCAGGAAGAGTCTGGTTTGCAAATGAAGCAAATCCACTGTTTCTTACTACTGCTGTATTAACGTATGTACTACTTGATTCATTCCATCCTTGTCCAATTCCTCTGTCTACAGTTTGACCGTTAGGAGCAAAGTTTGAACATAGAGCTTTACTATCAAATTCTACCTCATTCAACTGAACAAGACAACCGATTAGGTTTTCGTTATTTTTCAGCTCAGCAAGAGTTAAAACTTTTGGAATAATTTCACCTCTTGTTGTACATGATCTGAAGATAATACCTGGAACTGATTTTTCCGGGATTCTGGATACTCCATTAGCAGCTGATTCAGCTCCTGTTTTCACTCCTAATTGTACAACTCCACCGTAAGTTCCTATTGAAAGGCCATTAAGCTTTACATATATCTTAGATCCCTGAGGGAACTTAGTATAGCTACTTACCATGTCTACACTAATGGTAAAACCATGCGTAGGGTTTGCTAATGCATCCTGGATATAGATTGTTTTGTAAACGTTACCCGTTTCATCCGTAGAAGAAACATATCCTACCATATAAAGATCATCTGCTTCATTGTTAGGAGTATCATCTTTAGGGAAAGTATACACTGTATTATTTTGGAATTTTGCCTTTACATCAGCAAATGGCATTGCAATTCCTTGCTTGTCTGCACAGTCATACCCGTCTAGGTTAGGTTGGTCATATTTATCATCATGCACACATCCTACTGTTACCAATAGAGAAGCTGCTGCGATAAAAATATATTTTAAAACTGAATTATATTTTTTCATTATAGTCGTCGTTATTAGAATCTTAAATAAACATTAGTAAAGAAAGTTCTTCCTCTGTCATACCAAAGTTTTGGTCCGAAGTAAGGAGTACCTCTTTGGTATTCTGCAAGTGCATCCGGGAAGTTTGAATATCTTCCTTGTTCGAATCCACCTGTTACGTAATTTCTGTTATTTAAAATGTTATTTACTGAAACGCTAACACCTATTCTGTACTTTCCGAATTGGAAAGACTTCCCTGCGTTAGCATTCAACATAAATTGATCATCAAATTTCTTCTGTGCTGTAAGCTCTTGAATAAGCTCTGGTGTAACACCATCATAAAGAAGACCTCCTGTACCCGGAACCGTGTACATTGCAGCTGTTTTATTGATTGCTGAGAAATCAAGATACTGATCCATCAGGTAGTTTGCAGATGCTCCTACCCACCAGTATTTAGGAGAGTTATACTTCAATCCTAAAGAGAATGCCTTTTGTGGTGTTCCCGCTACTTTATAGTCCTTAATATTAGCAGAACCATAGCTTCTGAATCCGTTAAGGTCATCAAATGTATATACCTGAGGAGTATTTGTAAATTTATATTGACCAACACTTGCTACCCCAACTGCGTTAAGCGTAGGTGTAACCTTTAGATCAAATCCTAGTTCTGCACCAAGATATCTCTTGTCTGCACCACTCATAGCCTCATTAACCAGTGTGTTGTATGATCCTGTATTATTGGAAGAAACTGCTAAGTAATATCTTGAAATCTCTGTTGAGTTACTAATTGTAGTATAGTATCCGGATATTCTAAGCTTTAGAATCTGACCTCTCATGATATAGCTGATGTCATTAGAGTTGATCACCTGATTTTTAACTCCTGGAGTTAAGAAATCTCCCATTCTTGGGTTAATGAAGATCTCATTAAGGGTTGGTGCCAAGCTAAATAATGCTCCGTTATAAACAATAAAGTTCTTTCCGTTGATTTTGTAAGTAATCTTACCTTTAAGTCCCGCATCCAATGCATTATAAATAGCACTCTTTCCTTTTGAGTTATCCAAAAATATTGCATTTCTGAATTTCCCGTCTCTGTAAGCTTCAGAATATGAAGAGAAGATGGAAGCTACCACATTCCACTTGTTGAAATCAACTTCGGAAGAAACATTTAATGAATAATGGTTTCTTGTTAATTCATAAGAATATTGAGTTCTGTCTCCCACTCTAACCTGTGTGTTGGGATCATCAACATTGTATTGAGTATCATTATTAAAAGCATTAAGGTTATTGGCGTAGTTAGCCCCTAATAAATCATTAATTCTTCTAAAGTTATCTGATTTTAAGTTCTGATAATTGAAGTTAATATTCAATTTCCAGTTGTCTTTAAGTCTTGTATCAAAGTGTGATGCAATATTTAAAGTTTTATCTTTATTTACATCATCCACCAATGTGTAGGAAGCTCCTCTTGCAGTTCCATCCATATTGGTTAGGTTAAGACGATTGGTATTGTATAGATCATTCCAGTTGATCTGTGCCTGTGCTCTGAATTCATCAGCAGTCAAAAGACCAAAACTTGGTAATTTTCTGTAATATGTAGGGTTTGGATCTGCAGCGTGGAACCAGTCTAATCTACTTCTTGCATCGCTACCAAACTGATAGGAAACCGTATTGATCCAGTTTGAGTTTTTACCAATTTTCAGGTAATCTGTCAACATAAATACCGGCTCATACACATTTCTGATTCTGGAGTTTCTTTTTTCTCCATCCTGCCATCCCCAGTATGAGTTATAGTTTTTCCCCATGATGTCATACACCTCTTGGGTATTGGGTGAATTGGAAGCTCTGTAAGTAGGAGATCCAAAGGCCGTTAAGTTAATAGAGTGTCTGTCACTGAATTTCTTCTCGATAGACGCAAAATAAGCGTAAGCATCCTGATAAACTCCGTCAAGGATTGCTCTATCTCCCCATCTTCTACTTGCAGAGAACGTAAATGCCCAACCATTCTTAGTAAGACCTGAAGAATAAGTAGCAATGGCTCTGTGCAGGTAACTTCTGTTCGTAAATGAATAAGCTAGTGAAGTCTGCTTTCTATAGCTGGAAGCTCTTGTATTATAATAAACAGCACCTCCTAAATTACCAAAGGTATATTCTGAAGGAGTGATGTTATCTACATTTTCGTAAGGGTATCTTGTTACATCATTAAGACCACCCCAGTTATTAAAGTCTACTTTTCCATCATCATTTTTAGACATGGAAACACCATTAAACATTACATCCTCAAATCTGTTGTCTACTCCTCTTGGTCTGAACCAGTAAGCACCTAGTTCAAACGCGGAAACATTTTGGAAAGCATCTCTTCCTGAGCTTAAAAGTCCTACAGTAGGCTGCATAGATGAGCCTCCATCTTCAGTATCATTTGCTGAGTCATCAATAACTATTACTCCTGCGTCTGATCCTAAATTGTAATTAAGTGTAATAACACCTAAATCTTTTCTCTTCTCATCCGCAGCTACATCAAACTCTAGGATCTTTGACTCAAAGTTTGGTTTTGTTACCGTGATAAGATAATGGCCAGGTTTTAAATCCACAAACTGGAAGTACCCAATTTTATCCGCGGCTGCATCGTTCCCGGACTGTGCTAGATCTACTTCTGCTTTCTCTAAAGGCTTACCATCCTGATCTTTAACATACGCGTAAACAGTAGTTTGCGCAAAGTAAAAAGAAGCAGGCATTAACGTAAACAAAGAGATTAGGGATAGTTTTTTAATCATAATAAACTTATTTTTAACTCCTTCTTTATTTAAGGGGCAACAAATTTAGGACTATTTTCATTAACTAAAACATTTTTAGTTATTTATTCTATTAAATTTTCTTAACCTACCATCATTATCCTAAAAAAAAGTGCAATTTTTAATCAATCACAAAAAATGAAAGATCATCTTACGAAAGCAACAAAACAATCATGATAGAAATTATGAATCTCATAGGAAACAGCTCATTTCTTAATAGCAAATAAAATCCAATCTATAACTAAACAACACCCTCCAGCACCTCTTATTGGGCATTTCAACTCATTCTTAACCTTTTCTTAAACTAAACTCAGATCATTTTAATCTTTATTCTTATATAAAATTAGTAATTTTACCCCCTCAATTTTTTGAATATACTAAGAATATGAAAAAATATTTAATCATTGCCGCTTTGTTTTGCTTTGGCTCCGCTTTCTCACAGCAGAAGCAGGTAAAAAGAGCAGCTGTCGCATTCCTAAACGTAGAAAACCTTTGGGATACAATTCCTTCTGCAGATTATATTGATGGAACACTACCTCGTTCCAATCCTAAATTTCACAGAAGTGTACCCGTGGATTCCCTGAAATATCTTGAAACAACAGAAGATTATAAAGGAGAATGGAGTGATGATCTATTGATTGGAAAAAAAGTAATCAGAAAACAATTCTTATCTGAGGACTTTACAGTCAACAGCCCTAAAAGATGGGGTTCAAAGTACTATAACCAAAAATTAGCAAATGAAGCTAAGGTTATATCAGAACTTGGAAGACAGTATACTAATGACAATCCTGCTATCTGCGGATTGATTGAGGTAGAAAACAGACAGGTTATCGAAGATCTTATCAAGCAGCCGGCATTGGCAAGAAGTAATTATGGAATTGTACATTTCAATTCTTATGATTCAAGAGGAATTGATGTAGCCATTATTTATCAGAAAGGAAGATTTTCAGTTTTGGATTCTTACAAAAAGGAAATCAAAATTTATGATGAAAATGGGAAAAGAGAATATACCAGAGATATTGTAATCGCAATAGGTTTATTGGATGGAGAAAAAGTAGGAATCTTTATGAACCACTGGCCATCCAGAAGAGGTGGAGAAGCTATTTCCCTTGCAAAAAGAAATACTGCCGCTACTGTCCTAAAAAGTGAAATGGACAAGGTAACTGCTGAAAACCCGGGAATCAAATTATTCTCAATGGGTGACTACAATGATGATCCGGTAAGCCCAAGCTTAAAGAAACACTTAGCTGCAGTGGGGGATCCAAGTGAACTGTCTGACAAGACTCCTTATTATAACTTAATGTATAAATTATATAAGGCAGGTGTAGCTTCTTTAGCTTATAGAGATGCTCCGAACTTATTTGACCAAATCATTGTTTCAAGAAACCTTTATTCTCCAGAAAAAATAACCCCTACCTATAGTATATATAAAGCTGAGATCTATGCTCCTGCTTATTTGGTAAACAAGGAAGGGCAATGGAAAGGATACCCGTTACGTTCTTGGGACGGAGACCGATTTACTGGTGGATACAGTGACCACTTCCCCGCGGTTTCTGTAATTCAGAAAGAATACATAAAAAAATAAATACAGAAAAGCACTCTAATCAGAGTGCTTTTTTATTTTAATATTACTACTAAGTTGATAATCTATCAAAAATCAACCTCATAATATTTATTAATAAAAAGCACAATAAATAGAGATATAAATTTTAAAATAAGCTAATAATTAAAAATAATTTAAATATTAGGCTGGGTTTTAATTATATTTGTATATCACTGAATTATGATTTTTCAGTGAATAATAACCTAATAACAAAAATTAAAACCATGAAACACTCATTACTTATGGCGTGCTTTTTACCCATGCCTTCACTTTCTACTATTCTAAAAATCCAAATACCGGATAAAGCTTTAAATCAATTCATTAATTAACATTATTAAAATCTGTAAATTATGAAAAATACATTTAAGCTTATCTTATTTTCAATTTTACTATCCTGGAAACCTCTCTACTCACAATCAGGAAGTGATATTATTTTCTGTCTAGACAATAGTGGCTCTATCACTGATGTAGCTTTCAACCAAATGACCGTTTCCACCATGAAACTTATGGAGCAGGTTTTAAAGTGCAATCGCGACAATCGGGTTTCTGTAGTACATTATGGAACCGACTATAAGGACATGACTCCCTCTCTTCCACGAATTTATATAGAATCTAATTTCACCAATGATTTAGCAACAGCTCAAACGTTCTCAAGAAGATTAAAAAACGGCGATCATTTCCATGATGCAGTGAGTTTAATAGGATCTGCTCTTGATCACTACCCTCATCCTGATATTGTAAGTCCTCAAAAAACATTGGACAAACATCGTGAGAGACCATTAGTAATCGTCTTGTTTTCTGATGGTGAAAGAGCCAATGGTAATCTGAGCAGTGGTTCTTATTTGGTTAACTTCAATCCTCCAAACGGACTGCATGAGGATAATGCTTTTGCAGCCTTTACAAAATTTAAAATGGACAGAAATGCAAAGTTTATTGTAGTGCATGTAAGTGACTATTCACCCTATATAGAAGCTGCTGCCAACATCGCGAGCCGCGGAGGTTCATATAATGGACCTATTGAACAATACAATGATGATCCGGATCACAATCTACTTCCTAGATTTTATTTGAATAAGACCAATTTCACTTTAACCAATACTGAAATAACTGATTTAAGTAATAGTATATGCAAAATGAACACAGGAAGCCTTGAGTTTACTTACCAAGTACGTTCTTGCAAAGAAGTAACAAGCTTCCCGTTACAGGTAAATGGAAACTATGCTATCCCTATGGGCGCAAATATCGTCAACTTTGAGATATCTCTTTTAGATATAGCAACAAGCACAGTGTACCCAACATCTGCGGCAGTTAATTTCCCTAATCCTAATGAGTTTGAGTTTACAATCAATCAGTCAGACTTAACCAACCCACCTTCAGGGCAGTATAAATTCATCGTTGAGATGGTTTACTCTTTAGGAGGGAATAATGAGGGAATTCATGCTGAAAACAATCTTAGTTATTTACCATATGACTTTATGTACTGTACCGGGAACTTAAAGATAGATACTCCTCCGGTTGCTATCCCTGCTAAAATGATCAAACCTTCAGATAAATATTACCGTATTGATCTTAATGCAGATCCTAACAACACGAAATCTATGCTTAAAGAACAAATTCAGCAGAAAAACATTCAGGTTTCACCGAACCCGAGTAATGGTGTTTTTGTAGTATCGCTTGATAAAGTACGTTCAGGATCAGTACAGGTTAATGACATCAATGGTAAGATTGTTTTTGAAAAGTCATTCAGTAATGAAAAGGAAGTGGCTGTTAATATTCATTCACTCCCATCTAATACATATATTGTAAAAGTAAGTTCAGGAAATGAAGTCTTTACACAGAAAGTAATTAAAAGATAAATTTTAAAAGTATTAATACGAAAAAAGGTTCAGAAAATTCTGAACCTTTTATTTTTATAATAGTTGAAAATTATTTGTTGAATAATTCTTCAACCTTATCCCAGTTTACTACATCAAAGAATGCAGAAACATAATCAGGTCTTCTGTTTTGGTAGTTTAAGTAATAAGCATGCTCCCAAACGTCTAGTCCTAAAACCGGAGTTCCTTTAACGTCTGCTACAGGCATTAATGGGTTATCCTGGTTTGGAGTAGAAGAAACAGATACTGAACCGTCAGCATTCTTTACTAACCAAGCCCATCCTGAACCGAATCTTGTTTTAGCAGCATCAGAAAAATCAGTTTTGAATTTTTCAAGACCACCATAGTTTTCAATAGCAGCTTTTACGTTTCCTACTGGCTCTTTGCTTCCTCCTGGAGTCAAAATTACCCAGAATAAAGAGTGATTGAAGTGTCCTCCACCATTGTTTCTTACAGCTGGCTTATCAGTTCCTGTCTGGCAGATCTCCTCGATTGTTTTCCCTGCTAAGTCAGTTCCCTCTATTGCTTTATTTAAATTGTCAATATACGCTTGGTGATGCTTTGTATAGTGGATCTCCATAGTTTTCGCATCGATAGTTGGTTCTAATGCATCATATGCATATCCTAGTTTTGGTAATTCAAATGACATAATCTTTATTTTTAATGTTATAACCCAAAATTAGCCAATATTTAAGCTATTATCAAAGATTGGGGATTACTTTAATAAATCTTTAACATTGACACATTGATTTAGAATGAATTAAATTTTAAATATTTTTTATTCTCAAATATTTAAGCTTTCAAAATAAAAAGCACGAATCCAGAGATCCGCGCTTTCTACTTTTTTAACAATAATTAAATTTATTTATTCATGGACATCAGGAATTCCTCATTATTAAGAGTTCCTCTGATGTTCTTATCTACAAATTCCATTGCTTCTACAGGATTCATTTCAGAAAGATATTTTCTCAGAATCCACATTCTCTTAGAAGTCAACTCATCAAGAAGAAGATCATCTCTACGTGTACTGGATGTAACCAGATCAATAGCAGGATAAATTCTTCTGTTGGCAATTTTTCTGTCTAATTGAAGTTCCATGTTACCTGTACCTTTGAATTCTTCAAAGATTACTTCGTCCATTTTAGAACCTGTATCAATAAGGGCTGTTGCTATAATTGTAAGGGAACCTCCGCCCTCAATTTTTCTTGCTGCTCCAAAGAATCTCTTTGGTTTGTGAAGTGCGTTTGCATCTACCCCACCAGAAAGAACCTTACCAGATGCCGGAGTTACTGTATTGTAAGCTCTTGCTAATCTCGTGATAGAGTCTAATAGAATGACAACATCATGTCCACATTCAACCATTCTCTGTGCTTTTGCAAGAACAAGGTTGGCTACTTTCACGTGCTTTTCTGCTGCTTCGTCAAATGTAGAGGCAATAACCTCTGCATTTACACTTCTTTCCATATCAGTAACCTCTTCCGGACGTTCATCGATCAAAAGAACCATCATGTATACTTCCGGGTGGTTAGCTGCAATAGAATTAGCAATATCTTTAAGCAACATTGTCTTACCTGTTTTAGGCTGTGCAACAATCATTGCTCTTTGTCCCTTACCAATTGGAGCAAATAAATCTACTATTCTTGTAGAAACCGTAGATTCACTTCCTGCAAGGTTGAATTTTTCTTCCGGGAAAAGTGGCGTAAGATATTCAAATGCAACACGGTCCTTAATAAACGCAAGATCACGTCCGTTAACTTCCGTAGGTTTTAGTAATGAAAAATATTTTTCACCTTCTTTAGGTAATCTTACAATTCCTTTAACTGTATCTCCGGTTTTTAAACCAAAGTTTCTGATTTGTGCTGTAGAAACATACACGTCGTCTGGAGAAGAGATATAGCTAAAATCTGAAGAACGTAAGAATCCATAGTTATCAGGCAATATTTCAAGCACCCCTTCAATACTTACCATTCCATCGAAACTAAATTCTTTTTTATGGTCAGCATGCTCCTCAGTCTTTTCAGAATGTCTGTTCTGATTTTGATTAGGATTTTGGTGTTGATGTTGATTTTTATGTTGGTTTCCGCTGTTCTGCGGGTGATTGTGTCCTTTTTGAGACCTGTTAGCCTGTTGTTGTTGAGGGTTGTTTGGCTTTTCTTCCGCCTGAGCAGGCTCTTGAGATTCTGTGTTTTTAGGAGCTTCTGGTTTCTCCTGAGAGATTTCTACGTTACCTGTATTGGTAGGAGGAACTCTCTTTCTTTTCTTTTTAGCTGAATTTGTTGCGGAAGACGCTTCTTCTGTTGCCAGAACTGTTTCCGCTTTAGGCTCTTCAGTTTTTATTTCTTCAGCAACCGGCGTTTTGTCTTCTACTTTTTCCTCTTCTATTGTTTCTGTCGGTGCTTTTGCAGTCACTCTCGGTTTTGCTGGAGCTTTCTTTGGGGCAGCTTTTTTTACCGGAGCCTTTACAGTTTTTTCTGCAGGAGCTTCTTCAGTATTGGTGCTAGTTTCCGTGGCATTGAAATAATCTTTTGACACTTTAGGGTTGGAAGCCTGAAAGTCAAGAATTGCAAAGATTTTATCATTTTCGTTGCTGTTTCTTGCGACTTTAACGCCTAAATCCTTTAAGATTTTAGTCAGTTCCGTTACGGATTTTGACCTTAACGTTTCTATGTTAAACATATTTAATGTAAAAATGTAATTAATTGTGAGTAAGAAAAGTAAGTCCGGCGACTTTTGTTTTCAAGTACATTGTATAATGCAAATCTACACTTATTTTTGAATTGTGCAAAATTTATGTTATTTTTGCCAAGAATTTAATATTCAATGCTACAGAGAATACAAACCATATGGACTTTACTAGCAGTTTTATCTGCTGTGTTCCTTTTTATAACAGGACAGGATGCGGTCATTTCTGACAGTATTCCCGTATTAAATATAGGATGCATAGTCCTTGTGATTATTGGGGCATTAAGTGTTTTTAGCTTCAAAAACCGAAAAAGACAAATTTTGCTGAATACTATCAGCATCATTATAAACGCTTTGTTGATTGGTGTATTGGCGTACTGGTTACTAAACTTATCCGGAGGAATTCAATTTCCTGAGAAGGGTATTGAGCCGATTTTCCCATTGATTGCGGTAATATGTCTGCTTATTGCAAACGTATATATCCGCAAAGATGAGAGGCTCGTAAAATCTGTAGACAGACTTCGATAGCCTTACAACGATTTTTTGAGTAAGAACAGTTCCTTTTTGGAGCTGTTTTTTTTTGCTTATTCATCAAGGTTGGCAAAAGCTTCAAAGAATTATTTAATTTATTTATATATTCATGCAACTTTTCTATAAAGTACACGACAGATCATATAATTAACTGTAAAGCAATGAAAAAAATTACTTATCTCACTCTATCACTTTTCTCCATCTGTACTTTTGCACAGGAAGTATCACAGGAAAGAGTAAAAACCATAATTTCAACTCTTGCATCTGATGAAATGAAAGGCCGTGAAATCGGAACTCCTGAAAATGACAATGCAGCCAATTATATAGCATCAATTTTCAAGGAAAATAATCTTGAGTATTGTACCGGAAATTCTTATTTGATTCCTTTTGACTATAAAGGAAAAACAGCCTACAATGTATGCGGTATAAAAAAAGGAAAGTCAGAGAAAAACTTAGCTTTTTCAGGACATTTTGATCACATTGGAACCAGCAATAGCAGTGAAGACAATATTTATAATGGTGCTGATGATGACGCCAGCGGAATTACAGCTCTAGCGGGTATTTCAGATTATTTTAAAAATAAAACTCCAGAGTTTTCAATGGTTTTTATGGCTTTCAATGGCGAAGAGAAAGGAATGCTTGGATCAAGAGCTATTTCTAAAGACAAAAACCTTGATAAGATTTATAATAATATGACAGCCCTTTTCAATTTTGAAATGGTAGCTACAGAATCTCAGTGGGGAAAAAATGCTTTATATATGACAGGAGACGGGTTTTCAGACCTTGATGAGCTGTTTAATAAAAATGCAGTGAACGGATTGAAAATTAATGCTGATCCTTATTCTGAACAACAATTATTTTATCGTTCAGATAATGTAAGTTTTGTGAAAAAGAAAATCATTGCCCACTCATTTTCGACTGTTGATATGTCTAAAGCCACTCATTATCATCAAGAAAAGGATGACATGAGCATTGTGGATGTGGGTAACATGACTCAGATCATCAATAATTTTGGAAAAACACTGGATAAGTTAAATCCTAAAAATTTCGCTCCAAAGTATAATGATCAGGTGAAATTTTAATTCAAATAAATTACCTCCTAAAACCGCTTTAATAGCGGTTTTTATTTTTTATGATCTCCTTCTTAAGACTTGTCTTTCCTAAAATTTAACATATAAAATCATATGTAATACATTTCTATTGTAACAAAGAGAGTTTTCGAGAAACATATTAATTAAAGTAAAATAGGATTAAGAACGTCTTATCTTTTAATTTTACGTAATTTTGCTATCCAATTTTTTCATTGAATGAACGAGTATAAAAAAATTCTGAGGTTCGCGAAGCCCCATCAAAAATATATTTACGGAAGTTTATTTTTCAATATCCTTTACTCCGTATTTCAAATTGCTTCCCTGGGAACTATTTTACCAGTTTTAGCAATGCTTTTCGGCACTATAAAATCAGAAAGACCTGATTATGAACCAGTTTATTCCGGTAAAGTCATAGACTTCTTCTCATATGCAAAAGAATATTCCACTTATTATATACAATCTTTAATTGCTGAGTATGGTTCTTTAAAAGTTCTTGCATGGTTGTGTATTATTACAGCCTTTATGTTCCTTTTAAGAAATATTTTCAGGTATTTAGGATCCTTACTTTTAATCAATTACCGTGTCGGTGTAACTAAAGATCTACGTGGTGCGATGTACAGAAAAATATTGTCATTACCTGTTTCCTTTTTTACCGAAAGCAGAAAGGGAGATATGATGTCACGTATGTCCAATGACGTGGGAGAAGTTGAAGGAAGTATTCTGGGCAGCTTAGTTGAATTAATTAACGCGCCTTTTATGTTGATCAGTACCTTGATCTCTTTATTTATTGTAAGTCCAGAAATGACGCTTTTCTCTTTATTGGTACTGCCTGTAATGGGAACTATGATTGCTTTGATTGGAAAAAGCCTTAAAAAGGATTCTCATGAAGCCCAGCACGAATTGGGAACAATTTTTTCTATTGTAGATGAGACCTTAAAATCTTCAAAAGTAATTAAGATATTTAATGCTGAAAAGATCATGGATAACCGCTTTATGCAGTCTATGAACAAATGGATTTCAAGCTCAATGAGTCTGGGAAGAAAGAAAGAATTAGCATCGCCAATGAGTGAATTTCTAGGTTCTATTACCTTTTTAATCATTGCATGGTATGGTGGAAAACAAATTATCGTTGACCAAAGTTTATCACCTGCAGGATTCTTGGTATTCTTAGGAATGTTCTTTCAGATCCTACCTCCTGCAAAAACCTTATCATCTTCTATTTCTAACGTACAGAAAGGAGAAGCTTCTCTGAAAAGAGTATTAGATATTCTGGATGCTGATGTAAAAATAGATGAGATTGCAGAACCTGTTTCGATCTCTACTCTTCAGAATAATATTGAATTCAAGAATATTGGATTCTATTATGATAAAGCCAATCTGATTCTTAAAAACTTTAACCTAACGATTCCAAAAGGGAAAACCGTGGCATTGGTAGGACAAAGTGGAAGTGGAAAAACAACGATTGCTAACCTTTTAGCAAGATTCTATGACGTCTCTGAGGGAGAAATCCTAATTGACGGTACAGATATCAAGCATTTAAAATTAAAAGAATACCGCCAACTTCTGGGAATGGTGACACAGGAATCTGTATTATTCAATGATTCTGTGTATAACAACATCCTGATGGGTAAACCTGATGCTACCAAGGAGGAAGTAATTGCCGCTGCTAAAATAGCCAATGCAGACGATTTCATTTCAGGTCTTTCTGAGGGATATGATACCAATATCGGGGATGATGGAAATAAGCTTTCCGGAGGTCAGAAACAAAGGGTTTCCATTGCAAGAGCCGTATTAAAGAATCCTCCAATTATGATTTTGGATGAAGCTACTTCAGCTTTGGATACAGAATCTGAAAGATTTGTACAGGATGCTCTGGAAAAAATGATGGAAAACAGAACGTCCCTTGTTATTGCCCACCGACTTTCAACCATTCAAAAAGCAGACTGGATTGTAGTAATGGAAAAAGGAACCATTGTAGAACAAGGAACCCACCATGATCTTATTGCTAAAAAAGGAATGTATAACAAGCTTGTGGAGCTTCAGAATTTCGACTAAAACAATCTTTTAAATCATTTTAAAATGAACCCCATACAAGAGTATTTCTACAGAATTCAAGAACCTGAAAGAAGTACTCTTTTATTTTTGCGTGAAAAAATTCTGGCATCTGATACAGAACACATTACTGAAACATTAAGCTTCGGACTTCCCTTTATAAAGTACAAAAAGAAAATGCTGTGTTATTTTTATTACAGCAAAAAATATAAAAAGCATTACATCAGTTTTTATCATGGTGATAAACTGGACTACCCTGAGCTGACCCAAGACGGAAGAAAAAAGTTTAAGATTCTGTTAATTGATATTGAAGAGGACCTTCCCGTGGAGTTTATATTGAGTTTGCTGGAGGAGATAAAGCAATATATTAAAGGGTAATTTTATTGTTCATTTCCAAATCTCTTTTCTTGTATTTTATCATAGGTCTTTACGTAATCGGGGTTTTCGGTTTTCATGATCTGATCCCAGAATCGAAAATACAGACCATAATTCCCTTTAAATTTATTGTGATGGAGATTATGATGTACTGATGTATTTAATATTTTAAATATCATTGATTTCCTTATCCACTTTGGAGCTACTTCATATCCTAAATGCCCATATACATTGATAATCAAAGAACTCACTACGAATATAGAAATACTGAGTGGATGTAAAGGAATAATGAAAAGTAAAAGCGGTACAATCAATCCCTCTGCTACAGCCTCGAAAAAATGAAAAGAGTATGCTGCAAAAGGACTTGGGTTGGTTGATTTATGATGGATAAGATGTACATGCTTAAAAATTTTCCTATAATGCAAAAGTCTGTGCATCCAATAAAAGTAGGTATCATGGATAACTAGCCCTATAAAAATACTTCCCACAAACCAATATACAGAATAATCATCAACATTTTTGTAGATTTTAGTAAACTGATTTAATGGAGTGTAGATTACTAAAAAAACCATGAACGCCATGATTAATGAAGAGGCAGCGGAGTGAAATACTTCCCTTGCAATATCTGACTTTTTAACTTCTTGCTGTTGAATTTTTGCGTTATAAAGGGCTTTCTTAAATAAAAAGTAACAAATCCAATAACAAAATCCCGCTAAAAAGAAATACTGCAAGAAGCCCATGAAACTCAGATCAAAAAAATATTTCAGATGTTTCATAATATGATATTTTGTGATACGAAAAAAGAAACACCAATGTTATATTTCTATAGCATCAGTGTTCCCATCTTTATAAACTTATATTTCGTGTTTTTAAAATCGAATCGGAGGAAGAATAGTTTTATTTAGTATTTATCCCTTTAAATTCTGCTTGAGTGAGTGCCCATGCAAACGCATTGGCTGTAAAAGTAGAATTATAGATGAGTGTGCCTGATGTTCCATAAGTAGTTTTAGGGACGGGCTTCTTATTTACATCCAGTATAAAAGGACATATTGTGCTGGAAGCTTGATCTCCACTATTTCCACTTTGTGAATTAAAGCCACCTTCTCCGACCCATATTAAATTAAAATTTTTATGTTTAAAAGCGGTAACAGATCCGGCTACAGTACCTGTATTATTATTAGCATTGGTTGCATTAGAGTATGAAGAAATTTCACCAGATGGTAATCCTGTAAAATAGACAACATCCGTTGCATCATCTCCCCAAAGCTTCCCTCTGATATCTCCAAACGGTCCGTTGGTAATTTCATCACTTGTAATAGGTAATGTATAGGTTCTTCCATCTCCTGAG
Source organism: Chryseobacterium oncorhynchi (assembly GCF_002899895.1). Taxonomy (GTDB): domain Bacteria; phylum Bacteroidota; class Bacteroidia; order Flavobacteriales; family Weeksellaceae; genus Chryseobacterium; species Chryseobacterium oncorhynchi. Next base: position 422,492 of record NZ_PPEI02000003.1, on the reverse strand, counting down.
CCTCCTGTTGTAGACTGGCTCAAACTTGGATCATTAAAAATGGTCCTGAAAAAGTTCTGATTTCCGCTAGTATCTTCACAGAATGACAGAATCACTCCTCCTTTTTGTAAGTATTGTAAAAATACCGCAGCATCACTAGTGCTCATTCCATAGCTGTATCCTATTACTACAATATCAACCGGAGCCGAACCCAGCAGCCATGTATTCAATTGCGCTGTACTTGGAGAGTTGCTTCCATCAATAACCTGAGACCATCCTTCGTACTTTACTGTACTTGTTGCCAATGTTCCGTAATTAGTATTCGTTGTTATTAAAGCATTTGACGGTCTTCCCGAGTTACTTAAGTTATATCCATATGTATTTCCCAATCCTATAGCCAGTAATTTTTTTGCAGGAATAACTACAATCACATTTACATTACATGTAGTAGAAACTCCACCGCCACTGTCTGAAGTAATCGTCATTTTTTTCACAGTAGTAGAGCTAGGTGATCCTGTACCTTGAAGGGTAACATTCTGATTACCTGTAGCGGTAAACGTCCCTGAACCACTAAATGAGATTCCATCTACCGTATTGGTAGTAATTGTATAACTCCCCAAGGCTGTAACATTTACAGGAAGAGTAATTGTATTCGAAGCTGCCAAAGCTGTTCCCACTTTATAGACTCCATTTACAGTAGCGCTACCACAACTCATTGTATAAGTTCCTGCAGGACTAAGAACATTCACTGTAACAGGAGGTGTACACGTAACATCTGCTCCATTTGCAGAAAGCTCTACAGTATCTACCTGAATTGTCGCTGGTACTCCTTGTCCCGGAATCTGGATTTTTTGTACTCCTGTGTTAAGAAATACCCCTGTTCCGTAGAAATTATATCCATTAGTTGTAGTTCCTGTAATCGTATAGTTTCCAATTTTAGTAACATTAACAGTTACACTAAGATAATTAGAAGCCGTAAGCTCTTTGGTCTGAACATACGCACCCATTGCCTTTGTATTGGAACAGTCGATAGTAAAAACAGATTTTCCAATTTGTCCACAGACACTTTTCCATTCATTATCTGAGAGACTCCAATAATTGTAACAGTCTTCAGTCGTGTTAAAGATCGTGAGACCATCATCTCTGGTTGCGTTTATTGTTATTGCATTTCTTTGAGCCTCTGTAAGACGGGGAACAAGTATTCCTTTATTATTATTCCCGGAAACAACATCCAAAACAGAATTGGGGTTGGGAGAAGAGGTATTGATACCAACGGCTCCATTGTTTACCTGTGAATAAAACTTTCCGAAGATCATAAAGAGGACCAAAAACAGCGTCCTGATTCTTGTTTTTGTAAATTTTACATCCATCATTGTTTTTTTGCATTAATTGTTAATTATTCTCTCAAATTGCAAACATTTGGTTTAGCGTCACAAAACTATAATGCATTTGGGATTTAATTAAAAATATCACTACGCAATACTACTCATGCGTATTAATACTCATTCAGAGGGTATAAAATTTAAATCTTGAGTATAAAATTGTTAATATTAACATCAGAACCGAGGCCCATTTTTTTTCGAATCCTGTATTTCCTACTTTCAACTGCCCTTACACTATTATTTGTACATAGCGCTATTTTTTTGGTATCGAAGTTTAATCTCATTAAAGCACAAATATGCAGTTCAGAATAAATAAGCCCCGGATTAATTTTTAAAATATTAGGAATGAACTCAGGAAAAAACAATTGAAACCGTTCAAAAAAAATCGGAGAATCATTTTCTGCAAGCTTGATAATCTCTGTAACATTGTCTTCTGTTAAATTATTGATGATGATTCGCTGTCTCATCAGTTCATTATTGACTTTCAAAAGATCTCCAATAGTAGAATCCTTAAGCTCTGTTTCCTTAAGAAGGCCATAAATTAATTTATCCTTTTGTGAAACAAAAAACATATCAATTAAGAAAGTACTGATGGCAAAAATGATATTAAGAAGTTCAATAAGTTTAAAATCTTCCCTTTTTATAAACTTACTTCTAGAGATAAACCCTAAGTCAAAATACAAACATCCGATAAAATTGATCGTGATAATTAACACAACCAGTAATATAAAATAATAATCTTCTTTATAATTGAAAAAGAAAGGAATAGCAAACAGAAGCGAAAAATAAAAATATTCTACTCCTGCATTTTTCCAGGTATATATATAGAAAAAACTAACAATAAAGGTAAGGATGATAAAAACAGAAGTAATTGCTGTTTTCAAAATTTTTTTGAATCGACTTATTTTTCCTTTGATGCCAATTAAAAACAGCCAAAAGAAAGTAATAATGATTAAAAAAGTAGAACTTACCATATCTCCAAAGAAGAAAATGATAAATATTGAATAAAATAAAAATACTAAAAACAAAAACTGAAGATAGCGCTGTATAAGAGCTAAATACTGGTACTCAAAATCATTAGCAGATGGCTCAAAACTGCAAGTAATTATTTTAGAAAATACTTTATTTATCATATTCTAAAATTTTTATTTAAGGCTGAATAAGGAATTTTCACAGAGGCGCCCAATTAGGGTTTGGTACTTTAAATTTATAAAAAAAAGCAATTCATCATTAAAGAGAATAGTAGATTTTTATCGAATAAAGGGATTTTATAGAAAATAGTAAAGAACACATTGTAATGATCAATAATAAGGAGTTTAAAATTTATCTTTAAAAATCCTATGCCATTTTGTGAGTGTATTTCTACTTATTTTAAAGTGAATAGCAGTAGTTATATTATTAAGTTTATTCTTTCTTTGATACTCAAGAATCTTTAAAATAGAATTTTGATCATAAGAACGAAGTTTACGGCTTTTAGATTCAGTTATTTGCTCAGATGAGCCAAAAATAAGTGTATTAAGAGTAAGAATATCCATCACCGTTTCAATGCATTCCATCTTATTATTGATCTGCATATTGCCTTTCTTTTCAGGGTAAACTTCATCAATAATATCAGTATATATTTGTCTGTAATCCGGGCTTATATTCTTCATAATTCTTTTTTCATCCATTTAAATAAAGTAGTTTTCGGTATTCTATATTTAAGAATCACTTCTTGTGGGCTCATCTTTTTTGTAGAAATTTTATTGAGAATAAAGCTTTTAACTTCTTCAGTATATATATTTTTTCTAAAAACCGGAAAATCATTTTTTTGAAAAACAGGGCTGGCTGCATTTTTTGAAGGAGCATAAAGAATTAAATGTCCTGTATAAAGTCTGAAAAAATCATATTCTAAAAGCTTGCTCCATCTGAGTAAAAGATTCGTATCAAGGCTACTTTGCTGATACATTTTTTCAATATCAGCTTCAGTACATTTTAAAAATTTTGTTACTCTTTCCGAAGAAATTTGAAGTTCTTCCATACGATGGTAAATAAACTCACCAATATGTATCTGCTTTAAGTTCATTTTCAATAGTCATTTGTGTTGAAACCTTTTAGAGGACACATAAGTCTTCTGAAAAGTATTTTATTTTAATGGGACAAAAGTATCAAGAAGACTACATAAGCCATGCGTAACATACTACGCAATACCACTCACGAGTAGTAAAACTCATGTGCTTGGTTATTCTACTTAATTTACAGTGCAACATAAAGAAGATTATAAACAAAAAAAGGAGAAAACCATTTAAGATTTTCTCCTTTTATTATTTATTAGAATAAACTAGTTCTGTTTCAACTTTGCAATAACATCCAGACCTCCTTTTGTTATATCGCCGATCTTACATGTGATTTCAGTATCCAAAGGCAGGAAAACATCCATTCTTGAACCGAATTTAATAAATCCAAACTCATGTCCGGCTTTTGCCTGATCGCCTTCATTACAATAGAATACAATTCTTCTTGCTACATATCCTGCAATCTGTCTGAAAACAACTTTATGGTTTGTTAGGGTTTCAATAGCTACCGTAGTTCTTTCATTCTCTGTAGAAGACTTTTCATGCCATGCTACCAGATATTTTCCCGGGTGGTATTTTTTGTAAACTACTTTTCCGGTTACCGGATATCTACAAATATGTACGTTCAGTGGAGACATGAAGATAGAAACCTGAATCGCTTTTTCTTTTACGAATTCATTTTCTTCTACTTCCTTGATCATTACCACTTTTCCGTCAACCGGAGCTATTACGTTTTCCTTGTGGTCAAGAATAGAACGATTTGGAACTCTGAAAAACCAGAATACCAGACAGTAAATAACCAACAAAGGTACGATGATCAACAAGGACCATATTTTAAGGAAATAGATTGCTAAAGCTCCCAATACAATAAAAAGTAGGGTTGCTACAGTAATTGTTCCTTTTGATTCTCTATGTAATTTCATGAGACTATATAAATTTTTCTAAAATAAAGTACAAATATACGACAGGAACACAGATTATGAAACTATCCAGCCTATCTAAAACTCCACCATGCCCTGGAATGATGTTTCCACTGTCTTTTACGCCAAAGGTTCTCTTCAGTTGGCTCTCTACTAAATCCCCTAGCGGAGCAAAAGCTGCTACTAAAAACCCCACTACCATCCAGTTTCCGCGAAGTTCCGGCTGATAATGTTCTATAAAGTATGATAAAACCAATGTTAAAACCACACCTCCTATATATCCCTCCCAAGTTTTTTTAGGTGAAATTTTAGGTGCCATTTTATGTTTCCCAAAGAATTTTCCAACGAGATATGCAAAAGTATCACTACTCCAGATTAGCACAAATAGGAAAAGAACCTCCAGAGTGAAAGTATCATTATAGCTAGAGAACTTTGGTAGTCCTAATGCAAAACTAAACGGAAGAGCCACATAAATGACCGTAAAAATCAACTTCCCGCTGTCGTAGTATAATTCGTTAGGAAATTTAAATAAAGTAACTACAGCAATAGCAATGAGTGCGAGTGCCAATATTTCACTTAATCTAAAATCAAAAAAGAAATCGTGATGAAAATATCTTTTAGAAAAGACGTAAAAGATAAAAATAACCAATGGATACACTACCCATTTTTCATATCCCTTTCCAAATTTCATGATTTTCACACATTCCCAGCTACCTACAACCAGCAAAAGGCTTATCAAGCCATAATAAAGATATTGTTGCTGGATAAGACCAGGAAAAATGTTATTGATGAGTTGTGCCCCAAGCGGCGTCGAGCAAAGAATAATGACGGCTACATAAACGAGACCTGAAATGGTTCTTTGAATGAGATTTTTGTCCAAAATTTAAAATTTAGAGGTGGGTGCTTAATCTTCAAGCAGCAGTAAAAACAATTTTGTATTGGAATTTGAAGAACTATCCATTTTCGACTGGCTGCCGCTGATGGAAGTAAGGTTCTTGATGTTTCCGTTTCTTTTTATTTTCCCCATGGCATCATTCAGGTTGTTTACAATCTGCGAAACATTAGCCATGATAATAATCTTATCTGGCAGCCTTGAGGAATGATAATGAAGAATATTATTGTGAGAAAGCATAATTCTTCCGTCATATGCAATCAGATATTCACAAGTGATGAATGCGGCATCATTGGATGTCTGCAATTCTGAGGTATAGGATGTCTTCACAACATTCAAGAAGTTTTGAAGTTCCTTATCCCAACAAAAAAGGTTGCCAATACCTTCTATCTTAATAATTTGATTTAAAGTTTGTAGAGCCTCCGCTTCATCTGCACAATAATTAAAAAATCCCCCCGAATGCGTAAATAATTGCGCAAACTTATAGTCAAGATCCGCATTTTTCAGCGAATCCCCAAGCTTCTCCAGGCTCTGTTTATCCTCTTCTTCAGGCTGGTTGGTAAGTTTGCTTACAATCCTCTTGAATAAATTCAACTTAATCTATTTTTAGTCAACTTTATACAAAAATAGAAAATTAATTACAATAGATTCCAAAATATCTCCTTAAATGTGAAAAAACCTGACAATTTTGAAGTTGTCAGGTTTTAAATTATTCTATTTTTAGAGTATTAAAGCTGTGTTGGGCTTTCTGGAGCCTGTATTTCACTTTCTTCCTCTTTCTCTTTTATTGGAGGTATATCTAATACTACAGGTTCCGCTTTTTCAGGAATAGTATTAGTAACCGGTTTCTCTGTTAATTCAGGATCCCAAGCTCTCTTTCCGAAAATATCTTCTAAATCTTCACGGAAGATAACTTCTTTTTCTAAAAGCTTATTGGCTAAAGCATCAAGTTTATCCTTGTTTTCTGTAAGAATTTTTACTGCTCTCTCATATTGATTTTCAATGATTGCTTTAATCTCTACATCAATTTTCGTAGCTGTTTCTTCAGAATAAGGTTTCCCAAAATTATATTCAGATTGACCTGAGCTATCATAGTAAGAAATATTACCGATATTAGGGCTTAATCCGTAGATGGTGACCATTGCCTGAGCTCTCTTCGTTACAGTTTCCAAATCAGAAAGTGCTCCTGTTGAAATATTGTTGAAGATCACTTGCTCTGCTGCTCTACCTCCTAAGGTCGCACACATTTCATCCAACATCTGTTCTGTAGTGGTAAGCTGTCTTTCTTCCGGAAGATACCATGCAGCACCCAGAGAACGTCCTCTTGGAACAATTGTTACTTTTAGAAGTGGAGAAGCATGTTCTACCAACCAAGAGATTGTAGCGTGACCAGCTTCATGATAAGCCACTCTTCTTTTCTCAGACGGCTTAATTGCCATGTTCTTCTTTTCAAGACCTCCGATGATTCTGTCTACAGCGTCAAGGAAATCCTGCTTTGTAACAGAGGTATGATTATATCTTGCTGCGATTAATGCTGCTTCATTACAAACGTTAGCAATATCTGCCCCACTAAATCCTGGAGTTTGTTTTGCTAAGAAGTCTCTGTCAACATTATCATCAAGCTTGATTTTCTTTAAATGAACATCAAAGATATCTTTTCTTTCATGCAATTCCGGAAGGTCCACATAAATTGAACGGTCGAAACGTCCTGCTCTCATTAAAGCTTTATCAAGGATATCCGCTCTGTTGGTTGCAGCCATTACAATTACATTTACATCTGTTCCGAAACCATCCATTTCAGTAAGAAGCTGGTTCAATGTATTTTCTCTTTCGTCATTTCCGCCAGAGAAATTATTTTTTCCTCTTGCACGTCCGATAGCATCAATCTCATCGATAAAGATAATAGCTGGAGATTTTGCTTTTGCCTGAGCAAAAAGGTCTCTAACTCTTGAAGCACCTACTCCAACGAACATTTCCACAAAATCAGATCCTGAAAGGGAGAAGAAAGGAACCTTAGCTTCACCTGCAACGGCTTTTGCTAATAAGGTTTTACCTGTTCCCGGAGGCCCAACTAAAAGTACACCTTTAGGAATTTTACCTCCCAGTTTTGTATATTTTTCAGAGTTCTTCAAGAAATCTACAACTTCCTGAACTTCTTCTTTAGCTCCTTCTAATCCTGCAACATCTTTAAATGTTACCTGAATTCTTTCTTTTTCATCAAAAAGCTTAGCCTTTGATTTTCCGATTGAGAAGATTTGTCCACCAGGACCTCCGCCACCTCCCATCTTTCTGAAAAGAAGGAAATAGAACAGTCCTAAAATAGCAATCCAAATTAATGCAGACACAAGAATATCTGCGAACGGGCTTTTACCTGTTCCATAGTCCTTGGCTGTTTTAATAGCTGGATTAGTCGCTTTAATCTGTTCAAATTTTTGAAGGAAAAGCTGAAGATCTCCATATTTCACAGAATAATCTGCTTTAGGAGCCATTTCAAATGCTGAAAGCGGGTTGTTTTCCTTTGCGGTTTTAGAAACCATAGCTGATTTTGCTTCTTTGGTAAGAAAAACATCAGCTTTTTCTATGTCTTTGTATATAATTATATTTTGGACTTTCCCCGTCTGCATTTCTCTAAAGAAACCATCTTCATCAATAGATTTTGCAGTATCTCCTCCTAGAAAATTGGAGCCAAAGAATAGCAAAAGAGCTATGATTGCAATAGGAAAGAACCAGTTGAATCCTTTATTATTCATTTATACTTTTTAAGATTTTAAAATTCATTTTCAATTTTGGTAATGACTGCGTCATTCCAAAGCTCTTCTATATCGTAGTACTCACGTACATCTTTTTGAAATATATGAACGACTACTGAAACATAATCCATTAGTACCCACATTGCATTTTCTGTTCCCTCTACATGCCAAGGTCTATCTTTCAAGTCATTTCTTACTTTCTTCTCTACACCTCCTGCCAATGCTGCCACTTGTGTATTCGAGTTTCCGCTACATATTACGAACGTTTCCGCTACTGAGTTTTCAATTTTAGAAAGATCGAAGATCATAATATCTTCTGCCTTTATATCTTGAAGAGCTTCAACGATTTTATCTATTAGTGCTTGTTTTTCTGCTGTTTTATTCATTAAAAATATACTATAATCTGCAAATTTATTGTTTTTTCTTTACTTTAACCTTACTTTTACCCCCTTAATGTCTTAAAGTTTTCTTAAATGAGTCAACTATTCTACCTAAAAGAATGTTCTTCTACTAATGACGAAATATCAAAGTTTTTACTTTATGAAAATTCAGATTTTATTGGACTTCATACTTTCAATCAAACAAAAGGCCGTGGGCAGTATGGAAATGTATGGACTCAAACTGCCGGAAAAAACCTGGCGTATACGCTGGCAGTGAGTACTCACAACATTCTGTGCTCCGACTTTATATTCAATTATTATACCGCAATTATTGTCAGGGATTACCTGGCCAATTTGGCTGATTATGACGTAAAGATCAAGTGGCCGAATGATATTATCCTTAAAGGTAAAAAAATCGTCGGGATTTTGATTGAAAAGAAAAAAATTAATCAAAATAATTATTTCATCATTGGAACCGGCATCAACGTTCTTCAGGATGAGTTTGAAGCAATATCCAATGCAGGATCGCTTCTAACACAAACAGGACAGCAATTTGACCTTGAAGATCTTACATTAAATTTTCATGAATTCCTGTGTGAAAAACTGAAAAACACTCCATCTGATCAGGAAATTTTAGAAAGTTTCAACAAGAACCTTTTCAGAAAAGACATCATCTCTGTTTTTGAAATTGAAAAAGAACGCCAAAATGGCATCATCCGACATGCAGATGACAAAGGTGAACTTTGGATAGAAATGGAAGACGGAATGCGCTCTTTCTACCATAAAGAAGTAAAGCTTCTCTACTGATTCGCTCTTTTGATATAAAGGTAAAGGGTAAGTGGAAGAAATACCAAATTCGGCAACCACATTGCCAATGCCGGAGATAAACTTTTATTCTCGGACACTACTTTCAGAGCTTCAAATGAGAACACGAAGAGAAAGGCCAGTGAAATTCCTATTGCAAGATTAACCCCCAATCCTCCTCTTTTCTTTTGGGAAGAAAGCGATAATGCTAAAAAGGTAAGGATGATGATAGAAACAGGCATTGAGGTTCTTTGGTGAAGCTCATTCAGATAAGAGTTAAGGTTACTATTTCCTCTTGCTTTTTCTCTTTCAATAAATTTCAACAGCTCAGGAGTAGTTTTATTCTGTCCTAAAAGCTCGTTTGGAAAAAGTTCTTCTGGTGAGTGCCCATAGTTTTTCCTAAGCTCTATTCCACTATTTAACTTTTCGGTATTGTCTTTATTGATGGTTTTTTCGAGATAGTTATTTAAAACAAACTGCTTTTTAGTATTATCCCAATATACATCACCAGCTTTCAGCTCATACATCATTCTTCTGTCTTTATCGAACTTCTGATAAACAAAGCTGGATCCTCTTTTTTCTCTTTTATTCCAGGAATCTACGAAGATGTATTCTGTTTTGCTAAGCTGTGAAGAAGCGGGAGCTGTCCCCAGAATCTTTTCTTTATTGGCAGCATTATAGGTGTAAGCCTCTAACTCGTTTTTCTTGATATTAGCCCAAGGAAGGACCATATGATATACCACCATTGCCACTAGAGCAATCAGGATTGAAGTATAAAGATAAGGCTTTGAAAACCTATGGAAACTAGCTCCACTACTAATAATGGCTACAATTTCCGTATTATTGGCCATTCTGGAGGTGAAGTAAATAACGGTAATAAATACCAGAATGGAAAGGAATGTCACAACAAGGTTAACAATCCAGAAAGGGTAAAAATGAATCAGGAAATACACCAGATCAAGCTTTGGATCAAGTGCCTTAGCATTTTCTATCCTTGGGATCTTTTGTTGTACATCGATGACAAGCACCACTATAGACAATAGCACCAGCATGAAACTAAAAGTTCCAAGGTATTTTTTAATGATATATCTGTCTACAATTTTAAGCATAATTCTCTTACAGTCTTTGTCTAAGAACCGGTACTACAGAGTTTTTCCATTCGTAGAAGTCTCCGGCTAGGATGTGCTCTCTTGCAACCTTAACCAAGTCAAGATAAAATGCAAGGTTATGAATTGAAGCAATCTGTTTTGCCAGATATTCTTTGGATACAAATAAGTGACGAAGATACGCTTTTGAATATTCTCGGTCTACAAAGCTGGTTCCAAATTCATCAAGAGGCGAAAAATCGCGCTTCCATTTTTCATTTTTAAGGTTCATCACCCCCTGCCAAGTGAAAAGCATTGCATTTCTCGCATTTCTTGTAGGCATTACGCAATCCATCATATCGATTCCCAATCCAATGGATTCCAAAATATTCCATGGAGTTCCTACACCCATCAGATATCTTGGTTTTTCTTTTGGAAGAATATCGGTTACTTCATCAGTAATTCTGTACATTTCTTCTTCCGGCTCACCTACGGAAAGTCCTCCAATGGCATTTCCTTCAGCTCCAGCTTCAGAAATTACCTCTGCCGAAATTTTTCTTAGATCAGAATAAGTAGATCCCTGTACAATAGGGAAAAGTCTTTGTTTATGTCCGTATAATTCCGGATTTTCATTAGTCCAGTCGATACATCTTTTCAACCAACGGTGTGTAAGCTCCATTGATGATTTAGCCTGGTTATATTCACAAGGATAAGGTGTACATTCATCAAAAGCCATAAAGATATCTGCCCCAATCTGTCTTTGGATTTCCATAGATCTTTCCGGAGAAAACATATGGTAACTTCCGTCAATATGAGACTTGAATCTAGCCCCCTCCTCTGTCATTTTTCTGTTACTTGCCAATGAAAAAACCTGAAAACCTCCTGAGTCTGTAAGAATTGGAAGGTCCCAATTCATAAACTTATGCAGACCTCCTGCATCCTGCATGGTTTCCATACCGGGACGAAGGTAAAGGTGATAGGTATTACCCAAAATAATCTGGGCCTTAATGTCTTCTTTTAATTCTCTCTGATGAACTGTTTTTACACTTGCAACAGTTCCCACTGGCATAAAAATAGGAGTTTGAATCTTTCCGTGATCCGTAGTAAGCTCCCCTGCCCTTGCTTTTCCTTCAGAGGTTTTTTCTATATTAAAAAATTTCATCTGTATATTTTTAAAATTCCCCGCCAGAAGCGGTTAATCATTCTTCGGGAAGAACCCGCTTCATCATTATTTATTTTACAAAAGGGGTAATTAATCCCCCGTTCTGCTTTTTCTTGTCCTCTATATATTTTTTTGCTTTGGGATCTTTCTTTAACAAAATTTCCTGAGCATCATTCGCTATTCCCTCCATTTCTTCTTTAATTACATAGTATTTAAAGCTTTCCGTGAAATCATCAGGTTTTACATTGTGCGCTTTCAAGACGAATCTTGTTCCCGCTTCCATGTTTTTATCCTGATACATAAATATTGCCTGATCATTGATGGTAAGATCAACGAGAATATCTGTCATCACATCCTTATCAATAAGGTTTTTAGGCTTATCGATATAATCACTGCATGAGGACAGCCCCAATAGAACAAAAATAAGGATCAGTGGTTTCATCATGGTCATGCTTTGTTTCATAATCTATTGATGATTGATTTCCATTTTAAGTTTAACACCCCAAAAACAGCTTCATGTATAATTCCGCCATTCATTTTGCTTTCTCCTAAAATTCTATTGGTAAATATAATAGGAACTTCTACAATTTTGAAACTTTTTTTGTAGGCTCTGAATTTCATTTCTATCTGAAATCCATATCCTTTCAATCTTACATTGTCTAATCCGATCTCCTCTAATACTTTTCTTGAAAAGCATACAAAACCGGCTGTAGTATCATGAATAGGAAGTCCCAAAACAAATCTCACATATTTTGAAGCAAAATAGGAAAGCAATACTCTCCCCATTGGCCAGTTTACCACATTCACTCCTTTTGAATAACGGGAACCGATAGCCATATCTGCATTCTTGCAGGCTTCAAAAAGTTTAGGTAAGTCATTTGGATTGTGTGAAAAATCGGCATCCATTTCAAAAATGTAGTCATATTTATTTTCTATGGCCCATTTAAACCCATGAATATATGCCTTTCCCAAACCATCTTTAATGTGTCTTATTGACAGATGAAGATAGTGAGGGTGTTTCTTCTGTAATTCTTTTACAACTTCCGCTGTTCCATCCGGAGAAGAATCATCCACTACTAAAATATGAAAGTCATCCTCCAATGCAAAAACCGCGGAAATAATATTTTCAATATTTTCCTTTTCGTTATACGTTGGGATAATGACGAGTTTTTTCATTTAAGTTTGCAAAGATAGTTTATTTAACCTTTTTATTTTATACAAAATAATCTATAATTTTGCAAAAATATTTCTCACAGATTATATGATGATGCTAAGACTTTATAAAACAGTTCTGCATAACATATATAATCAATAAAGAAGTATACTTTAACATAAATACCACGGATGAAGCAATAAAGAAAATCCATGCCAAGTTGTGTTATTGATCGTTAAATAAAAAATAAAAAAACTTAAGATTTGCCATCATCACAAAACTTCATCAATCACGTAAGGATCCCTGAGAATAATGACTGGGTGGTCTTTATATTAATAGGCTGTATATTTTTATATGTTTTTATGATGAACATTATAGAAAGAGATGCAAGCCTTAAGGATTTTTTGCTTCAAAAATATTTTGATGCCAGTAATAACCTGCCTAGCTGGATTATCACCTCGTGTGTGATTACCCTTACCCTGTCTGTACTCATCTCTCAATACATTCCCATAGTACCAAAATATATTGCAGACCTTCAGATTTTGGGGTATCAGCTTAATAAATTTGGATATACCCTGCTGGTAGTGATCTTTTTTTATGTGATGAGATCTGCATTAGGGTTTTTATTTTATCAAAGTATAGGAGATGGAAAAAAATGGACTATTTTTTATTTTACCTCCACAAAGTTTTATTTTATCCTGTCTTTCTTGTTGATAATTTTGTGTATCACCCATTATTACTTCCCTATAGACAGATATAAAATATTCCCATACTATTTCTTCTTCTTTTCTTTTGTATTCATTTTCAAAGTTTTTTTCTATTTATTTCACAAGAACAAGATTCTTCCTGAGAAATGGTATTATAAATTTTTGTATATTTGCACGCTCCAAATTGCACCATTATTACTGCTTTGGAAGTTGTTATTTTTTTAATAAATGTCAATGATGAGAATAAAGTCTATATTGGTTTCTCAACCAGCGCCTAGTGAGTCTTCTCCATATTTGGATATAGCAAAGAAGGAAAAAATAAAGATTGATTTCCGTCCATTTATCCACGTCGAAGGGGTTGACAATAAAGAGCTCAGAACACAGAAAATAGATCTGACGCAATATACTGGAATCATTTTTACCAGTAAAAATGCGATTGACCATTACTTCAGACTAGCAGAAGAACTGCGCTTTGCAGTTCCGGATACAATGAGATATATCTGTCAGTCGGAAGCAATAGCCAACTACCTTCAAAAGCATATTGTGTACAGAAAAAGAAAAATCAGCTTTGGGGAGAAAAACTTCTCAGACCTGCTTCCTCTTTTCAAAAAGTTTCCAACTGAAAAATATCTGTTGCCATCTTCAGATGTTTTAAGTCCGGATATTGTAAAAACTTTAGATTCTGCAAATGTAGAATGGACAAGAGCAATCATGTACCGTACTGTATGCAGTGATCTGACGGATATCACCATTAAAGATTATGACATGTTGATTTTCTTCAGCCCGCAAGGAATTAAGTCTCTACAGCAGAATTTCCCTGAATTTAAGCAAGAGGAAACAAAGATCGGAGTTTTCGGAAACACTACTCTGGCTGCTGCTGAAGAAGCAGGACTAAAGGTAGATCTAATGGCTCCTACAAAAGAAACACCATCCATGACAATGGCACTGGAAAAGTATATTAAAGCGCTACACAAGTAGTCTTTAATACAAAAATAAACTCAACCATCTTTTCAATAAAGGAAAGATGGTTTTTTTTTACCTAAATTTGAACAAGATTTAACATTGAATAAAATGTCTATGAAAACACATTTTCAAAAAAAGAAAATTGCGTAAGACATTAAAAAATTAAAATATCCGGATGAAAGCTCCACAGGCAAAAAAAATAGAAAAAATACTAGAAACTCACAACGACAGAAGAATAGACAACTACTTCTGGCTTAATGAAAGAGAAAATCCCGAAGTCATCAAATATCTTGAAGAAGAAAATGCTTACGAAGAATTCATTATGAAAGACACGGAAGAACTTCAGGAACAACTTTTTGAGGAAATGAAAGCTCGTTACAAAAAAGATGACGAATCTATTCCTTATATCTTTAATGAATACTGGTACATTGTACGCTACGAAGAGGGTAAGGAATATCCGATCTTCTGCAGAAAATATAAAAGCCTAGATAACCCGGAAGAAATTGTACTTGATGTAAACCTCTTAGCTGAGGGTGAGGAATTCTTTGAGGTTGGCAGTGTAGCAGTAAGCCCCAATAATGAATTGGCCTCTTTTTCTTCAGATAATGTAGGCAGAAGAATTTATACTTTAAACTTCAAGAATTTAAAAACCGGTGAAATTCTTCAGGACAAAATAGAGAATACAACAGGAAAAGCAGTTTGGGCTAATGACAACCAACATGTTTTTTATATCAGAAAGGATAAAAGTCTTCGTGCGTTCCAGGTTTACAGACACCAATTGGGAACAGATTCGTCTGAGGATGTTCTGATCTTCCATGAGAAAGATGAGACATTCGACGTAAACGTCTTTAAGACAAAATCATTACAATATATTTTCATTGCAAGTTCAAGCACAATCTCTGACGAGCATCACTTCATCCCATCTGACAATGTATTTGCAGACTGGAAAGTTATTCAGCCAAGAATAGATGACCTTGAATATTCAGTAGAACATTATGAAGATGAATTCTATATCATTACCAATGCTGATGATGCCACGAATTTTAAAATCGTAAAAACAAAGATTGAAAACTGCGGCATGGAAAACTGGGTGGATGTAATTCCTCATCGTGCTGAAGTTCTATTGGAAGGCTTTGAAATCTTTAGAGATTATTTAGTTCTTGAGGAAAGAGAAAAGGGATTGTTACAAATCAAAATTATTGATGAAAAAACGCAGGAATCTCACTATTTACCATTCTCTGATCCTACTTACACCAGTTATATTGGAATCAATTTGGAATTTGATACAGAGGTTTTACGTTACGGTTACACCTCATTAACACAGCCAAGTTCCACTTATGAGTACAATATGAAAGACAACACGACAGAACTTCTTAAGCAACAGGAAGTTTTAGGTGGAAACTTCATTCCTGAAAACTATATTTCAGAAAGAATATGGGCAGATTCCAGAGACGGAAAAACAAAGGTTCCCATTTCTCTTGTTTATCATAAGGACACAAAGAAATCTGCTGACACACCGCTTCTTTTATACGGATATGGAAGTTACGGACATACTGTAGATGCTAGTTTTTCTAATGTAAGATTATCAATTCTTGATCGTGGATTCATCTACGCCATTGCTCACATCCGAGGAGGAGAATATCTGGGCAGAGAATGGTATGAGGATGGAAAAATGTTGTTCAAGAAAAATACATTCTTCGACTTTATTGATGCAGGAAAACACTTAATAAAGGAGAACTACACTTCTTCAAAACACTTGTACGCAATGGGTGGAAGTGCAGGAGGTCTATTGGTAGGAGCTGTTGTGAATTACGAACCACAATTATTCAACGGAATTGTAGCACAGGTACCTTTTGTAGACGTTGTTTCCACTATGCTGGATGACACAATCCCATTAACAACCGGAGAATATGATGAATGGGGAAATCCAAATGATAAGGAATATTATCATTACATGAAAGACTATTCACCTTATGATAATGTAGAAGCTAAAGAGTATCCGCATATGCTAATTACTACAGGATTCCACGATTCTCAGGTACAATATTGGGAACCGGCAAAATGGACCGCCAAATTGAGAGAGGTAAAAACAGATCATAATATTTTAGTCTTCAAAACAGACATGAGCTCAGGACACGGAGGCGCAAGCGGAAGGTTTGAATCATTAAAAGAAGATGCATTAGAATATGCATTTCTACTGAAAATTGATAAGCAATAATTTTGTGTTTTTCTCTCATTAAACTCTAAAAATGAGGAAAATAAAAAGAAAATAATAATTTATAAAAATATATTGTCATTATAAAATGGCAGATATCATCATATGAACGAATCTGAATATTGGAAAAAAATAGAACAGTTCTTCGAAGACAACTTTCAGACAGAGAAGAATCCACCTATTGAAACTCTTTTGTTTCTAATAGGATTACAGGAATTGGGAAGCGGACAACAAAAATACACAAAGGAAGACAAGGTAAATCTGATTCACATTGCGGTATGCAGACTACTTGAACCTTTCGGGTATTATAAATTCACTCACTATGAAGATGGGTGGCCACAGTTCGAAAAACTAGAAGAACTTCCTGAATTAAGGCCCAACGAGCAGAGCTTGCTTATGAAAAAGGCGATTATTCAATATTTTCAGGAAGAGGAATTAATTTAAGCTAAAAAAGCGATAATTTAAATATTTGATAATAAAACAACATAATAATTATCAAAATCAAACCAAATAAACCTATTTTATTGATACAATAGAGATAAGCCAAAACTTATCTCTATTTTTTTTAAACAAAATTAAATGATTAATTAAAAATATTATCTAAAAAATAAATTATAATTAAAAATTTAAATCAATTCATTTCCAAATCATTACCATTTTATTCACTAAAGATTAAATGTCTCACCTATAATATTTCACAATTTGATAGGTTGATACCCCATTAGATTTGTACTTTAGTCAGGCCCATACCACGTTCTTTTGATCAAGTACTATGATCAATTTCCCTCAGAATATTATGGTCAATTTCTTCATGCTTTTTTAATCATCAGCTTGAAAAAAACGACAACAAATGATAAATCCAGTTCAGACCCGAACCTGGAGAGATAAAATTTTGAATAAAAACCACAAAAAAACTAAAAACTGAAAAAACTATCTATTTCGATAAAAATTCTTCTGGATAAAACAGATTAAAATTAAAATAGAAATCAAAAAAACCATGAAAAAAATCAGCACTTCTTTGATGTTGCTTCTTGTTAACTTGGGCTTTTCACAAGTAGGAATTTCAAAAAACCCAACTGTTGAAATTCACAACAAAGCCATTCTACAAGTAGACGGAAAATATGAAAGGAAAAACTTCGGTATGATGCTTCCTGAAGTATCTGCACCGGAAAATCTTCCATTGTATGTTCCATCTACTTCAGATCCTGAAATGACAGGAATGATGATGTTCGAAAAAACACATGCTACTTTTTACTCTTATGATGGATCTCAATGGAATAATGAACCTACAGCTGCGGACTTCAAAATGAAGCAATCCAGATTTTTATCTACTGCAGGCGAAGAAACCAGCGTAGTTTGTGTTCTTCTCGGATGCGGGCGACATGTGGGAATTGGATTTAGTGCTCCGGTAGATGGGCAGCAATCTTATAATAACCTCAATATCGCAAGAGAGACCGCGGTAGTACCCGGAGGAGGAATCTATGGTAATAAAAGCTTTGACAATGCTAAGTTTGTCGTGAATGAAGCTGGTGTTTATGATATTTATTTAAATGTACCCTCCAAAACCGGAGGAGCCGTTTCATTAACAAGCGGGCCACAATACCAACTAAGAGCATATCTTAAGCAAAATGACGGAAGCCATAGTGAAGTTAAATTGACTACTTTCTTCCCAGATTATTATGGTATTCTTGGAATAGGCGGCGATACCAATACAGCGGCGTTTACCACAACCCGAATTCGTTTAAATCCAGGAGATTATATTGTATCCAGAATACATTCTCCTCTGGCAACAGTGTCTGTAGTAGTTACTCTAACCGCAGCAGCCAGTACAAGTATTGCCCAATACTATCCAAGAGAAATAATGTTCACCAAAGTAAGTGATTAAAATGATTAAAAAAGTTATTACACTCAACGTTTTTATGTTAACAACCATGGGATATCTTGGATATGCTCAGGTAAAAATAGGCAACAGGCCTGAAGTTGTTCATCCTCGAGCAGCTTTACAGATAGAGCACAACACCAAGGGAATTATGCTTCCGGTTGTAGAAAACCATACCGAACTACCCAATTACAATGCTGCGCATCCGGATTTATACGAGAACAATCCTACAGATAATGGATTGATATTTTACAACAAAGAAATAAAAGATGCTGTAAAATATGATGGCTACAGATGGATCGCAGCCACAGAAAGAAGTATTAAAAATTATAAAAATCTGAGTATCCTAGGATCAAACTCATCTGACCAGACGGTTGCTAATGTATTAGGAATTACAGGACGACCTACCTTACAGTTTAATATTTTAAATGATTTTGACCGAAACAACATAAATAATTTAGGTTTAGCTGTCAATGCTAATGGAGAAATCACCATTCCCGTAAGTGGATTCTACAGAATTAACCCATCCGTTAAAACAAGCAGCGCGGGAGGTCTTTCCGTGGGAAATGCGGCCACTATTGTCTCTCTTCAGGCTCTTTATGTAAATGCTGTAGGAGAAGGATGGCAGAAAATTCATGAAAACAGCTTTTTATTATATGGGCTGCTGGTAACTGGGGGAAGTTCAAATTCAATAAACAGCTTTTCTACCACCAAATATCTGCATGCAGGAGATCAAATCCGTTTGAGAGCAGGTATTCAGGCAGACACAGGACTAAACGTGGGAACGGGCGTGACATTTAAAATGAGCGACAAGGACACCTATTTATATATCGAAAAATTGAATTAAAACGATGAAAAAAATATACATCACAGCACTTATGATTTGGGCCAGTACAGCTTTCTCACAGATCACTCTTGGCAGCGCTACCAACCCAAGCTCCAACTCCATATTTAGTGTTGTAAATAATGAGGACAATTCAGCCAAATCCAAGGGAATGATGATCCCCACAGTAAACAATGAAGCAGAATTGCCTTTATATAATAGCAATGACCCCGACCACTTTAGCAATGATCCTACGATGCAGGGAATGATCATGTATAGAAAAGACATTCAAAGAGTGGTTGTTTATGATGGTGAAAAATGGAAGCCTACTTTTTATGAAAATGGAGGAAGAGCAACCCGCGCCAGCATGAACCCCGCAACACCGGAAAATAATTTTCCTTCTGTAGCCTGTATACTTATTGGATGCGGGGAAAAAGACGTTCCTTTTGGTTTTTACAACAATGTGTTGGATGGAGATAAGCTAGGTATTATTGATCCACAAGGCACTGTGAACAGCAACTTCAATAACTTTACATTCAAAGAGTCGGGATTTTACAAGATTCTGATCAGTTTAAAGGTAAAAACTTCGGGAATCCATGTAAGTCCGCCTGTCATTTCATTCAGGGCATTAAAGAATGGCAGTGTACTTGCCAGAAATGATGTATCCTTGAATGAAGCCATTTTAATTACTGCTGGAGCCAACAGGGTCGGAACCATGGAGTTTCTGGCAATGTTTGACAAAGGAGATCAGCTTAAAGTTCAGGTTTCAGGAGGTATTTCAATTCTTACCGTTGCCGATGTTTATAAAATAGTTCCTACAGACGGAACTTTCATCAGCATAGAAAAGCTATAAACTGATGTTGAAAGAAGAAATAGCAAAACATTTTTATTCCATATTTTTAATAAATAGAGTGTTCCAATTGGAGCACTCTATTTTATTAGTACAAAATTATCTTACTATTTTCTAATGATGATCTAAAATTTCCTCCAATTGATTCAGACCCATTTTAAGACCTTCTTCAAACCCCATCTCCAACATCTTTTTCATTATTTCCTGGGATTGGTAATGAATATTGATTGTTATTTTTGTTCCCTCTTCTACGCCTGTAAAACCAATCAGCCATTTTGATCCTGAGAACTCTTCATTCACCTTTCCTTTTTCATCACAAAAAGCACTTGTCCAATCCACACTTCTATGCTCCATAATCTCACCATATTTGAATTGAGCATAGGCTTTTTCTCCGTTCGGCCCAACCATTGAATAGAGCCAAATACCGCCTTCTTTAAAATCCTGATTTAAAGTTTCACATCTCCATGGCTTCGGTCCCCACCATTGATCCAATAATTCGGATTGGGTAAAATAGTTCCATACGGCTGAAACATCAGCATTATAAACTTTCATTACATAGACGCTATTCGAGTCAAAATCTTTGTTGAAAATGATACTAGATTCCATAACTAATTATTTTTAATAAAGTTAAGTCTTTATTTACAGAAAGGACTTTTCATATGACAAGTAAACAATAATTCATAAATAATTGTTAAAAAACACTCTTTTAAGAAAAAAAACATAATTTTTTGGCTCGTTTTTTGTTTACCTAGTCTTAAAACAATTAATTTTAACATTCATTTTTCCAAAACATATATAATTAAATAATGAATAACAAATTCATCCCAATAATTTCGGTGTTTATGACAATTTCACTGATTGTCTTTGTGACGCTCCAATTTTATTGGCTGAAAGGCTATTACGGTGTACTGGAACAGGATTTTTCAAATAAAGTGTATGCTGTTTTGGAAAGTACTTCAAAAAGTATTGAAGAAATTGAGGCTGAAAAATATTTAAATCAGGATTATAAAAATTTCAGAAATAATATTCTTGCCAACAGTAAACAGCCTTCTTTAACTACCATCCAGCAGGTTGAAGACTCTGGAACCCAAAGACAGATTATTTACTCCAAGAACATTATTGAAAAAACACAGCTTCCTATCTCTAAGAAAGGAGATTCTATAAAACTGACGACTTTATATACGGACGAAGCTGCCTATAAAATAAAGAGAGATACCACAAACCGTGAACTTCTTACTACGGATATCAACCAGGATATAGAAACGGGTGATTATTCTATGAAAGAGTTTGTAAAGGTTTATGGAAACAATCTTCCCATCACCAAAAGAGTTGACGCTACTGTTCTTGATTCTGTCATCACCAAGGAACTGAGAATAAGAGGGATTACCGCAAAATTCGGATACGGAGTCCTTGATAGAAATAGCAAATTAACAAGCATTGTTAATAAAGCCTATAAAGAGAAAAAAGATAGTAATACGTATAGCTTTCCTCTTTTTACAGACAAGAAAAACACATTATACAGTCTTGCATTGGTATTCCCTAAAAAGGAATATTCTTTGGCAATGAACAACTGGCCCATGTTATTGGGGACTTTCCTTTCCTTACTTACCATTCTTGGAATTTATATCATTTCCATCAATTATATGATGAGACAGAAAAAGCTTGCAGAAGTGAAGACGGATTTCATCAATAATATGTCTCATGAATTCAAGACGCCATTGGCAACCATTTCTGTAGCAACGGATTCCCTGGCTAATGATAAAATTGCAACCAATCCGGATAAAGTAAAATATTATTCAGAATTGATCAAGCAGGAAAACCTAAGAATGAAAAAGCAGGTAGAAAATGTTCTGAACATGTCCAAGCTTGAAAGAAATGAGGTAGAATTATTCCTAAGAGAAACCAATGTAAGGGAATTGATTAAGAGAACAACGGAATCTTTTAACCTTATTGTACAACAGAGAAATGGTTCTTTAACCCAAGAATTTAATGCGACTCATTATAATTTTAAGATTGACGAATTCCACATCTCAAATATGCTGGTGAACCTATTGGATAATGCCAACAAGTATTCTCCCGAGGCACCTGAAATTCATGTAGAAACAAGAAACGAAGGACATTGGTACATCATTGAGATCTCGGACAAGGGAATGGGAATGGACACTCAGAATAAGACAAAAATATTTGAGAAATTCTTCAGGGAAGAAACAGGAAACATTCATAATGTAAAAGGACAAGGCTTAGGGCTTTCCTACGTTAAAAAAATTGTAGAACTCCATAAGGGTCAGGTTATAGTAGATTCTAATAAAGGACAAGGAAGCACATTTACTATAAAGCTTCCAATGAGCTAAAAAAAAAGGATCAATGGTAATAAAATAGAATGCTTTACATCATTGATTAATTGTAAAATAAAACCAAAAAACAAAATATAGGAAGAGAGAGTGAGAAAGTTCATTCTTAATTGTTAATTATTAATTATTAAAATTATGAGCAACAGAATATTATTAGTAGAGGACGATCAGAGTTTCGGAGCGGTGCTTAAAGATTATTTAACAATCAATAATTTTGAAGTTACCCTGGCAACAGATGGAGAGCAAGGACTTAAGGAATTTACAGAAAACGAATTCGATATCTGCATATTTGACGTGATGATGCCTAAGAAAGACGGATTTTCATTGGCAGAAGATGTAAAAAAGATTGATAAAAATACACCGATCATATTCCTTACAGCAAGAAATATGAGAGAGGATATTCTGAAAGGTTATCAACTGGGAGCTGATGATTATATCACAAAACCTTTTGATACTGAACTTCTTTTATACAAGATCAAGGCTATTCTTCAAAGAAGCTCTACGTTGGAAAATGAAGAACAGGAGCAATTTAAGATTAGTAATATCTTCTTCGATTCTATGTTGAGACAACTGAAAGTGGGTGATAAAGAATACAAACTTTCTCCAAAAGAAAATGAATTACTAAAGCTTCTTTGCATCCACAGAAACGACTTCATGCCTAGAGATCTTGCTCTAAGAAAGATCTGGAAAAAGGAAAATTACTTTACGGCAAGAAGTATGGACGTTTATATTGCCAAGCTTCGTAAGTTATTAAAAGACGACGAAGGATTGGAAATTATCAACGTTCACGGTGAAGGATTTAGACTTCTTGTAAAAAATTAATCTAAAAATCGGATTATAAATATAAAATTAGCAAAACAATTAAAAATGTTTTGCTAATTTTGTTTCATACCCAATCTAGGATATGAAGAATACGTTTTTAGGTTTGATCTCTGTATCAATATTAGCTGTCTCTTGTAAAAAGGATGAGAAAGCAACTTATTTAAAAGAAGAAGCAGGTTCTCAGCAATCTTCTGTAGCAATCAACAATACCCCTAAGGCTTCACTGATGGATCAGGCTGGAATTCAGTCCGTCTCTAACCCAGCTCCTATAGCAACTGCTGCAGGAATGAATCCTGCTCACGGACAACCGGGACACCGTTGCGATATCCCTGTAGGACAACCTTTGAGTGGACAACCGGCGGCTACTCCTGTTGCACAAACTGTGAATACTGGAAATAGCAATACCATTCAGATTGATCCAAACTCAATGTCTCCGGGAAAAGTAACAATTGATAATAATAGCGGAAAACAGATTAAAACCGCACCCGGAATGAATCCTCCGCATGGGCAACCAGGCCATAGATGTGACATCGCTGTAGGACAGCCTTTGAATAGTAAGGCAGCTCCGGCTCCACAGCCTGTTCAAAATGTTGTACAAACTACCCCTACTCCAGCTCCGGCATCGCAAAATATTGCTATGGGAGAAAAACCAAAGATAAACCCTGCTCATGGTGAACCTTGGCACAGTTGTTCTCTAAAAGTTGGTGATCCATTGCCATAAATTTCGTATTTTTGCAGATATGAAGCTGTTTCATCTACTTGCAATAGTATTTTGTTTGGGAATTTTCTTGGTTCCTAAGGATAGCTTCTACGCTCAATCTATGCAGGATACCTGCTGTAAGGCAGAATCTAAAAAGAGTGACTGCTGTAAAAATCATTCCTCAAAAAAAGACGGCAAAAATGATTCTAAAAAATCATGTAGTGATGACTGCTGTTCATCATGCGTTGTTTGTTGTACCTTTATTGAGACTCCATTTTCAAAAAATCTACGTCTGGAACTTTCTTATTACAAAGCGAATAAGAATCCACAGTTCCAGTATTCAGATCCATACCTTTCGGACCGTTTAAAGGAGATCTGGCAACCGCCCAAAATAGGTTAATTAAAACATTATGTGTTCGTTATATGATATAATGAACCGTTTTTACTTAATCTAAACTTTAAACAAAATGAAATTATATATTTCCAGGTTTATACTTGGTGCATTATTCTTATTTACTCAATTTATATCCGCTCAAAATCTTTCAAAAAATCAGTTCAAGGTAAAAGGGAACTGTGAAATGTGCAAAACAAGAATTGAAGGAGCAGCCAAAAAAGCTGGAGCAAAAACTGCAGTATACTCTATTGATCTTCAAACATTAACATTAGAAACGGGCCAAGTTTCAGCAGATGAAATCTTAAAAAAGGTTGCAGAAGCAGGCCACGACAATGAAAAATTTAAAGCTTCCAACGAAACGTATGAAAGTCTTCCGGGATGTTGTCTTTATGAAAGAGATCTTCAGCCCTCTACAGCAGAAGCTCATGAGCATCATGCTAAGAAAGACAATGAGTTCTATGTGAGAGGAAACTGTGCTTCATGCAAGGCCAGAATTGAAAAAGCAGCTAAAGGAGCAGGAGCAGACGCAGCAGACTGGAGCGCAGAAAAGCAGACCGTCACTTTAAATTTTGATCCTTCTAAAACCTCATCGGATAAAGTATTAAAGGCAATTGCCGATGCAGGGCATGATAATGAAAAATACAAGACTTCTGATACCACTTACAATGGTCTTCCGGGATGTTGCCTGTATGACAGGGATTTCACATTTGGAGAGGCTAATCCAAAGGTACATTATGAGGAAGAAGTAAAACACGAAGATCATAAAGATCACTCTACTCCGTCTGATAATGAGTCTCACAACAAACAGGAGAAGAATATTGACGGTGTCGTTGTTACAGGTTCCAAGGCTGCAACATCTTTAAGTAAGAAAGAAGCCGGCCTTGTCTTTAATATTGATAGAAAAGAGCTATTAAAAGCTGCTTGTTGTAACTTATCTGAAAGCTTTGAAACCAATGCCACTGTAGATGTCTCGTTCAGTAATGCTGTAACGGGGACAAAACAATTGAAAATGCTTGGTCTGGATCAAAAGTACACCAGCTTAACCAAGGAACAGCTGCCTGAGATTAGAGGACTGGCTTCAGCTTATGGGTTGAATTTCATTCCCGGAAGATGGATTGAAAGCATCCAGTTAACCAAAGGTGGAAGCACGGTTACCAATGGTTATGAAAGCATTACAGGACAGATCAATACTGAACTTTTGAAAAATGCAAAGACTCCGGAAACATCACTGAATCTTTTTTCTGATTTTAATGGAAGAGCGGAAGCTAATATCACCAGTGTGTCTCCTATCAACGATAAATGGTCACAAACTTTCCTTCTTCACGGAAATGGAACTTTTGGAAATACGGATATGAATCACGATGGTTTTCTTGACAGACCAAAGGGAACTCAAATTAATGCAGCGTATCTCCTTAATTACAATGATTTGGAAAAGTCGGGATTTGGCTCTCACTTTGGAATCAACTTCATCAGAGATGAGAGAACTGCAGGGCAAACTAATTTTGATAAAAAACTGGCTCAGGATAAGCAGCCTGCCTATGGTGTTGGAATTGACATTTCAAGATTTCAGGTTTGGAATAAAACAGGATATGTTTTCAAGGGAAAACCTTACCAAAGTATTGGCTGGATGAACCAATATGTATATCATCAGCAGGACAGCTTCTTTGGATTGAGAAATTATGCGGGGAAACAACATACTTATTATTCCAATTTAATCTTTGAAAGTATCCTTGGAAATACTAACCATAAATATAAAGCAGGGGCAAGCTTTTTATATGACGGGTATGAGGAAAATTACTTAATGGATGACATTAAAAGAA
Source organism: Chryseobacterium oncorhynchi (assembly GCF_002899895.1). Taxonomy (GTDB): domain Bacteria; phylum Bacteroidota; class Bacteroidia; order Flavobacteriales; family Weeksellaceae; genus Chryseobacterium; species Chryseobacterium oncorhynchi. The sequence goes on along the minus strand of NZ_PPEI02000003.1, from coordinate 396,407 downwards.
ATGAAATTGTTCCCGGAATCTTCGCTGAATATACTTTAACAGGATTAAAATATACTTTAGTAGCAGGAACCAGAGTTGACTTCCATAATCTGGCAGGAACTCAGTTTACACCGAGAGTTAACTTTAAGTATGATTTTACACCACAGACTATTTTGAGACTTTCTGCGGGAAGAGGATTCAGAACAGCGAATGTATTTGCGGAAAGCCAGCAATATTTTGCATCCAACAGAACAATTAATATCTTACCAAACGGCGGAAATATCTACGGATTAAAGCCTGAGATTGCATGGAACTACGGAGCGAGTCTACAGCAGGAATTTAAGCTTTTCGGAAGAAAATCAACCATTATTGCAGACTTTTTCAGAACCGATTTCCAGGATCAGGTATTGGTAGACCTGGACAGATCTCCTCAGCAATTAACGTTCTATAATCTTGACGGAAAATCTTTTGCCAACTCGTTCCAGACGCAGTGGGATTTTACACCTTTCAAGAACTTTGATGTAAGATTGGCTTATAAATATTATGATGTACAGGCGGATTATATTGACGGAAGAAGAGAGGTTCCTTTTATGGCGAAGCACAGAGGTTTTGTAAATCTGGCCTATTCCACCAATAAAAATGATAAGGGCGGATTCTGGAGCTTTGATACGACTTTAAACTGGGTAGGAAAGCAAAGACTTCCTGATATGTCTAGCAATCCTACAGAGTTTCAGCTGCCGGCTTATTCTAGTTCCTATGCTGTACTTAATGCACAGATCTCAAAGAACTTCAACAAGAAGCTTAGAGCGTATGTAGGGGGAGAAAACCTGACTTCTTATTATCAGAAAAATGCGATCATTGATTTTAAAAATCCTTTCGGAAATTATTTTGATGGCGGAATGGTATATGCTCCAATTATGAAAGCAAATTTCTATGTAGGACTGGATGTAACGTTCTAAAATTAACAAAATACTACAAACTTATTTTTCTCGGAGAAAAATAAAAAAACAGCATCAAATTGATGCTGTTTTTTTATATCTACTTATCTTCCAAAGTCATCCTGTACTCTTACAATATCATCTTCATCTGAGGGATTAGATGCATCGGTATGCTGCCAGATTTCTGCTACTACTCCCCAACCTTTCAGACCGATCAATCTGTGTCTTTCTCCTTTTTGAAGTTTTACCTGATCTTTCGGGTTGTATTCTGCAACTTCTCCTTCTTCATCTGTCATACTGCGTTTAATTCCTACTGTTCCTTCCACAACCTGCCAGATCTCTGCTCTTCTGTGATGATACTGCCAGCTTAGTCTTGCTTCCGGAGCCACAATAAGAATTTTTGGGCTTAGCTTCCCTCCTATTCTTAGATTTTCCACATCAATTCCATCAAAATATTGATTGGCAAAATCCTGTGCCTGCGTTTCATCAATAACGAAAAACCCGCCCCATGGCCTTGTGTCATCTTTTGCTGCAATATTAAAACCTTGTGTCTGCAACATTTCTTCTACTCTATCGAATATTTCTTTTTTTTCTGTACTCATACAGCTTGTATTTCTAAATTAAAAATTTATTTACTTGATTCTTCTTTTGACATGGAATATGGGAAGTCTTTTTCCTGTGATCCTCTGTCTTTATTCGGCTTACTATCCATTTTAAAGTCTAAAACCGTTCCTTTCATCAGTTCTTTATGGCTAATCCAATTTTTGGAATAAGGCTGCTGATTAATGTTCAATGACTTTACATATAGATTTTCTGCATTATTTTCCGGAGCTTTTATTTCAATTTTCTTACCGTTTTCCAGATGGATGGTAGCTTCTTTAAATAATGGTGCTCCCAGTACATACTGATCCGTTGCCGGTGTCACAGGATAAAAGCCCAGTGCTGAGAAAATGTACCATGCAGAAGTCTGTCCGTTATCTTCATCCCCACAATACCCATCCGGAGTGGCGTGATATAACTTATTCATAACCTGCCTTGTCCAATATTGTGTTTTATAAGGTGCTCCTGCGTAATTGTAAAGATAAATCATATGCTGAATCGGCTGATTTCCGTGGGCATACTGTCCCATATTCATGATTTGCATTTCTCTGATCTCGTGGATCACACCTCCATAATAGCTATCATCGAAAACCGGTGGCAGTGAAAACACCTCATCCAGTTTGGCTTCAAATTTCTTCTTACCTCCCATCAGCGTTGCCAGCCCGTCAATATCCTGAAAAACAGACCAAGTATAGTGCCAGCTGTTTCCTTCTGTGAAAGCATCACCCCATTTGAAAGGGTTGAAAGGTTTCTGGAAGTTTCCATCTTTATTTTTACCACGCATCAGGCCAGTTTCCTTATCAAACACATTTTTGTAATTATACGCTCTTTTTTTGTAAATATCAATTTCTGAAGCGGGTTTTCCCAATGCTTTACCTAATTGATAAATAGAAAAGTCATCGTAAGCATATTCCAATGTTCTGGCTGCATTCTCATTGATTTTTACGTCATAAGGAACATAGCCTAATGTATTGTAGTACTCTACTCCTGCACGGCCAACTGCTTCTATAGGTCCTTCGTTGTTAGCTCCATGCTTTACAGCCTGCCAAAGGGTTTCCACATCATATCCACGAAGTCCCTTTATATAGGCATCTGCTACTACGGATGCAGAATTATTTCCAATCATGATATTTGAATATCCCGGGCTGCTCCATTCTGGTAGAAATCCACCCTCTTTATAAGCATTAGCCAATCCTTCCTGCATTTCTACATTGATGCTTGGGTATACCAAGTTCAGGAAAGGGTATAAAGCTCTGAAAGTATCCCAGAAACCTGTTCCTGCAAACATTTTTCCATCTGTTATTTTACCGTTGTAAGGACTCCAGTGCTTTACTTTGTTCTGGACATCAATTTCATATAGTTTTTGTGGAAAAAATAATGTTCTGTACAAGGAGGAATAAAAGGTTCTCATTTGTTGATCTGTACCTCCTTTTACCTCTATTTTTCCTAATGTTTTATTCCAGATATTTTTGGCATCTGTTTTTACCTGATCAAAGTTTCTGCCTCCGATTTCTCTTTTAAGATTGAGTTCTGCCTGCTCGAAGCTTATGAATGAAGAGGCCACTTTTGCATACACAGCTTCTTTATTTTTCAGTTTAAAACCTACTACTGCTCCTGTATGATCGCTGGTGATTTCCAACTGATCATTGATGAATTTATCATCTTTCCAGGTTTTTGTCAGTTCAAAGTCTTTATCAAACTGAACTACAAAATAGTTTTTAAAATTATCATACTTCCCGGTAGAATATCGGGTTGTATATCCCAGAATTTTTCTTTCCTTAGGCAAAATTTTAATGTATGAGCCTTTGTTTAGTGCATCAATGACTACATAGGCGCTGTCTGTTTTTGGAAAATCAAATTTGAAGTAAGAAGCTCTTTCTGTTGGGGTAAACTCAGCAGTTACATTGATATCTGCTAAGTAGACACTATAGAAATAAGGAGTTGTAACTTCAGCTTTATGACTGAACCAGCTCGCTCTGTCTTCTTCTTTGAATTTCGGTTTACCCACACCCGGCATTATGGCAAATGCCCCGTAATCATTCATCCAGGGAGAGGGCTGATGGGTTTGTTTGAATCCATTTATTTTATCTGCATCGTAGCTATAAGCCCATCCATCACCCATTTTACCGGTTTGAGGGGTCCAGATATTCATTCCCCACGGAAGTCCGACCGCCGGATAAGTATTTCCGTTGGATAAAGACGGTTTAGACTGGGTTCCCATCAATGGATTTACATAATCTACAGGAGATAGATTCTGACCGAAAGCCCAAGCCTGTACTACGAGAAAGAAAGTAGAAAATATAGACTTCATTGTATCATTTCGTTTATTAATTTATATACTCTTTTTTAATGCATAGCTGGCAGCTCCCAGAATGGCTGCATCTTCAAAAATAGCTGAGATTCTAACCTGCAAATTAATATTATTCTTTTTTAAATTCTGAAGAAATCTTTCCTCAAAATAAGGGTAAGCTTTTGCAATATTTCCTCCTATAACTAAAACTTCCGGTTTATATTGATCTACGTAGTTTACAATGAATCCGGAAAAGGAGTCCGCATATTCATCAAATATTTTGGTGCGTATTTCTATTGGCTTATCCAATAAATCCTTAGTCCCGGAGATTTGTTCACCAGTTAATTCTGCATAGTAGTTGACAAACCAACGTGTTGCCAGATAGTCTTCGCAGATAGAATCTTTAAAAGGGGAATCCCACAAATCTTCATCGGTCGCTATTTCTCCGTTGTAAAAAGTGGTTCCCAGTCCTGTACCGAGAGTTACTCCAAAAATTCTTTTAAAATCCTGTACACAACCCCCAAACACTTCACCCTCCATAAAGGCTGCCGCATCATTTACAAAATGAATCTGATTCTGTGAAATGGATAGTCTTTTTGCCAGTTCTTCTTTGATATTTACCTGATATATATCGATGAATTTTCCTTGCTGCATCAGGGAGGTTCCTTTTTCGTAATCAAAAGGTCCGGGCATTGCAATGCCTATCAAAAGACTGTCTTTAGCCAGATCATGAGCGCCTTTTTCAATGGCCGAAACCCACGCAGAAAAAATAACTTCTTTATCATCAAAGGAATTAACATGTTCCCTTACATAAGTTGAAGCAATAATTTCACGTTTTTCAGGATTTACCTGAGCCAGCGTAATATGTGACCCTCCAATATCGATTCCTACTATATTCTGCATTATTTTTAATTTTAACTTCTAGTAATTCTCTTTTACTGAAAAAACAGACAAACAAGAATATACAACTTGTCTGTCTGTTTACAGCTTTATCTTACTTACAGATAACAATCTGAATATCTTAAATTTACTTTATGATTATTTTACCTGATGATAAGACTTTATTGTTTGAGGATGTAATTTTGTAAATATAAGTACCACTAATTAAATCCTGCGTATTCACTGTATTATTATTTTGATTAATATTTTGTTTTTTGGCCACTCTTCCTGTAGAATCATACAACAAAACCTCAGCATTAGAATTGCCATTGATTGTGAAATGAATGTCATTCCCTTTTTTCACAGGATTTGGATAGACACCGTTTTCTTTCACCACATCAAGATCTCTCACAGATAGAAGCGGATCACAAGGTACATCTGTTTTCCAGTTGGTATCTGACATATTCACCAGTGTTGCAAAATGAGTATTTGGGGTAGAATCTAAGGCCGCCGCCCCACTTCCTTCATCCATTTTCCAGTTGGCTTCCAGACTTGCAGAGTTCGAAGCAACATTACATTTATTATCCAATATTTCTTGGGCCGTCAGTGCTTTTTTCCAAACTCTAAATTCATCAAGAGAACCATTAATGGCACGTGAGTTATCATAATTTCTACCCAGATAAAGAATACCGTTTGCTGTAAAATTACCTGTTGCTGCTACACTTGAATCCAAGGTACCATTGATGTACATCTTCATGGAAGCACCGTCATACGTTGCAGCAATGTGATACCAGGTATTTGTATTAAATGTGGCGTTGCTATTCAGTTTTATCTGAGAAGACCCAAAACTTAATATGAACTGAAGCTTGTTACTTGGCAGGTTTCCATCACCAAATCTTAGCATAGCAGAGTTGCTGTCTCCCACTTCAATACCCATTACGGACGAAATATAAGGGAAAGCTGTTTTAAATGAATTTACTTTTACCCATCCCTCAAATGTTAAGGCATTTCCATTCAGGTTAAATTGCCCCGCATTCAGATAATTTGTACTTCCATTAAAGGAAAGTGATCTCGGGCCAGGACTTGCAATAGGTGCTAACCCACTGTTGAATGTTCCGTCTCCTGAATAGGTGCTTGTAGTTCCTCCATCACATACGGCCTGTACTTTCCATACATAGCTTGTGTTGGGAGTCAGGTTTTGCAATGAATAATTATTGGTTGTAATATTCTGTACTACAGTCCATATTGATCCTGCTGCTGGTTTGTATTGCAGGGTATAAGAAGATGCTGTTCCTGCACTCCATGACAATTGTGTAGTATTTCCAAGATAACTTCCTGATACCAGCCCTGAAGGAGTTGTACATCCGTTTCCGGAATTGAATCTTGGAGCAAACAGATAGGTGCTTGTTAATGTTGGAGAACAGTTGGATTGTATTCTCCAGTCATAATCCGTATTCAGATTCAGGCTATTGATTATTACATTACTTCCTGAGTAGTTAGTAGCAGCATTGGTCCAGACTGTTGAACTCGCGGGTTTATAATCGATATTATATGTTTGAGTCCCATTGGATGTCCAGTTTAATTTAGCAGAAGCACCTGTTACATTGGTAACTTCCAATCCTAATGGCGGATCACAGGCTTGTCCTTGTGCCCAGGGATATAGCTGTCCGCTTAACTGCGTATTTTCGTTATAAAGAATATTGGAGCCTGTACTCAGATAATTGGCAACATCGGCTGATCCCAGATCATACCACATGAAAACTCCATAGCCATCTGTTTTTGTACTGGTTGCTAAACTTGCAAGTGTAGAAGCAGATGTGGAACCAGGGTTTGAATTCTGTACCCAGATTGCTGCCGGAGAAAGCTTAGTTTTGTCAAGAGGTGGAACATTCGGAACGATATAGTTACCATACATTGCATTCCAGCTATAATTGATGTAGTTTCCTGCCTGATCTCCGTTATAACTTTGTCTTGATGTGGCAGGACCATAATAATAAAATGTGATCAGCTTATCTGGCATCGCAGCCTTAAGTTCCTGTAACAGCATGACAAAAGAACTGCTATTAGGCTGTCCTGTTCCATTATTTCCGTATCCTGCGTATTCATCATCCAGATCCACACCATCCAGCCCATAGGTATACACCGTATTTGCTACTTGTAAAGCAAAGTCTTTTGCTGCTTCACGGTTTGGAAAATTGGAAATACCGGCACCCTGATGGTTTCCTAAAATATCTAATAATACCTTGATCCCCTTTTGTTGTAAAGGTTTTACATAGGTATTCACATCGTTCAACACCTTGGTAACGTTGTTGTTGTTCGAGATGTACGCTCTACTTTTGGAAACATCATAATTGATATTGGCAGCAAAGATAATAGCGACATCAAAAAGCTGTTTGTTTGAATTCTGCAAAGTATAGGAACCTGCATTCAGCATGTTATTGTTATTTACTTCTACATAGCAGACTCCTAAGGGATTAAGCTGCTGTGCTTTGAGCAATGGAGCCGATTGAAGCATCAGGGCCATTAAAGGGATAAAAAAGGATTTTTTTCTCATAGTATATTAATTTTATAGTAGAAAAAGTCATTGGGACTAAGCCCAATGACCCGTTTTTTTATTTTACCATTAATTGTTCTGTCTGTTTCAGACTTCCATCCTTAGACTCAAACTGAAGAATATAATTTCCTTCCCCAAGTCTCGTCAGTTCATATAAGTTATCACCTGCATTCAGTGATTTTGTATCTACGGCTTTTCCGTTAAAATTATAAATCGTTAATTTTCCTCTGCTGTATTCATCAGGTACAGTAACTGTAAGGGATGAAGATTTGCTTACCGGATTCGGGTATAGCTTTATCTGATTCTTTACATTGAGTTCTCCTGCATTTCTTGCTAATTTTGAAGTCCCTGTTGTACAAGGCAGATCTGTTCCCCAGTTGGAAGAATCCACTCCGGTTAATGTTAAGCTCGCTCCGTTTCCTGAACTATCCTGAACCGTAGAACCACTTCCTTCATTAAATTTCCAGTATGCAGAAAGAGAGGAAGCCGGAACTGATACATTACACATATTCTGACTGATCTCCGTTTGGCTTAATGCTCGTTTCCAAACTCTAACCTCATCTACTTTACCGTTAAAGTTTCGAGAAGTATTGTATAAATATCCTACATTGAATGCTCCGTTTGAATTCACACTTCCGGTTTGTGCTTTGCTTGCATCCAAGACACCATTGATGTAAAGTTTCATCGCAGCCCCATCGTAGGTTGCCGCAACATGATACCAGGTATTGGCATTCAAAGCTGTAGCTGAGGCTAGTTTTTGCTGTACATTGTTAATACTTACAACAAACTGAAGTTTATTATTGGCTAGACCAGCGTCTCCTAATCGTAAGAATGCAGAATTACTGTCGCTTACTTCCGTTCCCATAATTGAAGAAATATATGGAGATGCGGATTTGAAAGATGAAGGTTTAATCCAGCCCTCAAAAGATAACGCCGAACCACTCAGAGTAAGGTTTCCGGCAGCCCCTGATTCAGAGCTTCCATCCAGAGAAAGAGCATAAGATCCTGTAGGAGTTGTTGTCCCTGATCCACTGTTAAATCTTGGCGCAAACATATAAGCACTTTTCACACTACAGTTGGTTCTTATTCTCCAGTCATATTCGGTATTGGCCGTTAATCCTGAAATCGTTATGGAAGTAGAGCTAAGAGCTGATGCTGCATTCGTCCAAGTTGTGGAGGAAGCCGGTTTATAATCGATATCATAAGTATTGGTACCTACGGAAGACCAATTCAACTTTGCGCTTGTACCTGTAGGGTTACTCGTATATAGCCCAATGGGAGCATCACAATTTACACCTTGTGTCCAGGATTGTAAAGTACCGCTTAACACAGTTGGCTGTCCATATAAGGTCTGCGTTCCTGCTGAAAGCTGTGCTGTTTCATTAGTTCCGTGAAGATCATACCACATGAATACTCCGTAACCGCCATTTTTAGTCTGAGTTGCCAGACTGGTGGTTGTGGAATTGGAAGTATTCCCCATCCATACTGCTGCGGGAGAAATCTGTGCTTTGGTAAGCGGAGGTACGTTGGGAGCAGAAAATGTTCCGTACATCGCATTCCAGCTGTAGTTGACGTAGTCTCCCACTCTGGCACCGTTCCATGAAAGTTTTGAAGCCGCAGGTCCGTAATAATAGAATGAAATTATTTTATCAGGAAGCAATGCTTTTAATTCCTGAACAAGCATTATAAAGGAACTATCATTGGGCTGTCCTGTTCCGTTTTGCCCATACTCGGAATATTCATCATCAAAATCAATTCCATCCAGACCGTAAGTATTAACTGTGTTGGCAAGCTGTAATGCAAAATCTTTTGCAGCCTCACGGGTAGGAAAATTACAAATCCCCGCTCCCTGATGGTTTCCCAAAATGGTCAATACCACTTTCATTCCTTTCTGCTGGAGCGGTTTGATGTAGGTATCGGCATTGGTAAGAACCTTGGTTACATTATTATTAGAATAGAGATAGGCTCTGCCACGGCTGGTATCATAATTAATATTGGCTGCGAAAATATTTACCACATTGAACAGATAGCTGTTCGATGTTTGCAATTTGTATGCTCCTGCATTCAGGAGGTTATTATTGTTCACTTCCACATAGCATATTCCTGTAGGATTAAGCTGTTGTGCATTAAGCTGGGAACCACACTGAAGCATGACAGCAGCGAGTGCGGTAAAGATGGATTTTTTTTTCATTACTATAAATTTTGGTGATGTTTTGTGTTAAATTTTGATATGGAATTCCCTCAGCATTCTTCTTTTTAAAGAAAAACACCTCAAAATAAGAGCGATATGAAACAGAAAATTATGCTAGTAATTCTGGGTTTTCATTAAAGGTTTTCCATAGCAATTCTCCAAATAATGTATTTGACCAAGCAAACCATTCTCTGGTAAATTTCTTGTCATTGTCTTTATGGAAGGATTCATGCATAAAGCCTGTTCCTCCATGAGTTTTCTGCAAAGTATCTATACACCACCTGATCTCACCTTTGTCTTTTGTAGTGAGCGCTTTCATAATGATACTCATTGGCCAGATCATATCAAGCCCAATGTGTGGGCCACCTATTCCCTCGGCTAACTTCCCTTTGAAAAAGAACGGGTTATTTTCTGACCAAACGAATTTTCTTGTATTCAAATACACCGGATCATCAGATTTCACAGCATCCAGATAAGGCAAACCTAGCAAGCTTGGGCAATTCGCATCATCCATCAGGTTATAGCTCCCAAAACCATTGACTTCAAAAGCATATATTTTCCCATATTCAGGATGATTGTAAATTCCGTATTTTTTAATGGCTGCATCTACCTCATCAGCAAGGCTGGTCAGTTGCTGAGCCAATGTTTTATCATTTTTTATCTGGGAAACCATTTCTGCAGCCTGACGTAAGCTTACTACTGCAAATAAATTGGACGGAATCAAAAACCCATAGATTGTAGCATCATCACTTGGACGGAACATGGAACTGATAAGACCTACCGGCTTTGTCGGATAGCCATACCCACCCATAGGAACTCCATCCGTAGCCCAAGATGTTGTACGTTCAAATTTGTAAGGACCTAAATCTTTTTTTCTCTGCTGTTCTATAAAAGTCTGCAAAGTAAGTTTGATCCCCTGCAGCCAATTGTCATCAAAAGGTTTTGTATCTCCTGTTGTCTTCCAGAAATGATAAGCCAAACGGATAGGATAACACAATGAGTCGATCTCCCATTTTCTTTCATGAGTTCCTGGCTTCATATCTGTGTGATCATACTCTTTCCATTTGCTTATTTTTTGATCATCATTATAGAATGCGTTGGCATAAGGATCTTTCAGTATGAATGTTGTCTGCTTATGGATTACTCCGGAGATAAGCTTATGAAGCTTTTCATCCTTTTTAGAGAACTGTAAATAAGGAAAAACCTGAGCAGAACTATCACGAAGCCACATGGCATCAATATCTCCCGTAATCACGTAGGTATCTGGAACACCATTGGTTTCAGTGTAAAAAACAGTAGTATCTAATGTATTAGGAAAGCAGTTTTCAAAGAGCCAGCTTAGTTCTTTATTTTTAACTTTCTTTTTAAAGGCTGCGATGGCATTTTCTACGGATTCACTGGTAAAATGTCTTTTAGCTTTAGGAACACGGACAATAGGAAAATCCTCTATGACCAGGTTTTTTGCAAAAACATTTTGAGTAAACAGCAATCCGGCTCCTGCCAATGCACTTGTTTTAATAAAATCTCTCCTTTCCATTGATACTTTTGTTTCGTTTATTTTTATTAGTCTTATTTTACAGGTTTACTTCCCATTACAAATCTAAGTTCGCCACCATTCATGATGTCAGTATGGTTCAGTTCCCAGCTTTTGTACTCTTTCCCGTTAAGGAACATTTTCTGTACATAGATATTTTTGTCTGATATTTTATCTGCAATCACTGTAAATGTCTTCCCATTTTCCAATTGTAAAGAAGCTTTCGGAAACTGAGGAGCACCGATTGCATAGACCGGTTTCCCGGGCGTTACAGGATAAAATCCTAATGATGAGAAAATATACCAGGCTGACATTTGTCCACAATCTTCGTTATTGACGATTCCGTCCGGCTTAGCTGCATACATATTGTCACGGATGTATTTTACCATTTTCTGCGTCTTGTACGGGCTTCCTGCATAGTTATACAAATAAGGAACATGATGTCCCGGCTCATCTCCAAATCCTAAAGACCCAATGAATCCGGAAATATCAACATGTTGCTCGCCCTCCATGTTAAGTGCTTCTGTAAATGTTTTATCCAGTTTTTCTTCAAAACCTTTTTTACCTCCGTACAGATTCATCATTTCATCAATCTGATGCGGAACAAAGAAATCATAGGCCCAGATATTTCCGGAAACCCAGTGTGGTTGAAGCTTCTTCCAGTCGTTCAAAGCAAAATTTGCTAAGAATTTCCCGTCTTTTTGTCTTGGCCAGAAATGATTATTTTCTTTATTGAATGTATTCAGGAAGTTCATGGAACGTTTTCTGTACACCTCAGCTTCATCTTTTTTGCCCAGTTTTTCTGCCAGTTGCTGAATACACCAGTCATCATAGGAATACTCTAATGTTGCAGAAACAGAAGCTCCGTTTTCTGAAGGGGAGTAGCCAAGCTTGATATAATCATTAAGCCCGCCTCCACCATCACTACTGCTCATTTTATCTGTAAGAGAAGCATCTTTCATAGCTGCAAAGGCTTTTTCAGCATCAATACCGGGTACTCCCTTAGAGATAGCATCCCAAATTACCGATGTACTGTGATAGCCCAACATGCAAAAGTTATCATATCCACACAATTCCCAGATTGGCATGTGGTCTTTACGATCTGTGTATCTGCTAATTAAAGAATTGGCGAATTCTTTAGTATGTTTTTGATCCATAATGGTAAGCAATGGATGCGTTGCCCTAAACCCGTCCCAATATGAATAGGTACTGTAGTTGGTAAACCACTTGGTATTCATATTTTCCTGAGCAGCTACATAATCTCCATTAACATCCATATAAAGATTGGGCGCAATGAATGTATGATAAACTCCTGTGTAGAAGATTTTTCTCTGACTATCCGTACCTCCTGTTACCTGAAATCTACCGATCAAATCTCTCCATGTTTTTTGAGCGGTTTCCTTTGCCATTGCAAAATCTACATTCTTTGCTTCTGTATCAAAGTTCTCTTGTGCATTTTCTGTGCTTACCGGAGATAAAGAAACTTTTACTTCAATGCTTTCGCTATCTTCTGTAGAGAATCTTACAAAAGCTTTGGCATCTTTAGCAAGGGCTATTTTTTCATTATTTTTTACTTTTCCTTCAGCATAAACACCGTAAGATTTGAACGGTTTGGAGAACTCCATCACGAAATAGGCAAATCGTTTACCACCCCATCCGTTACTGTAGCAATATCCCTTTATTTTATTGTTCCCCTCAATGCTTACCAGTGTATGATAGATATTACCGAAGATTTTATTGGTAGGATCGATAATGATATTGGCTTCCTCACTTTTGGGGAATGTATATTTATGAAACCCTACTCTTGGAGAGGCAGTAAGTTCCGCTTTAACTCCATAGCTATCAAGCATTACTGAATAATATCCAGGCGCTGCAGTTTCCTTATCATGGCTGAAAGTTGAACGATAACCCGTTTCAGGCTTATCTTCTGATCCCGGAACCATTTTTATCTGTCCCACCGTAGGCATCACCAAAATGTCTCCAAGATCTGCCCATCCTGTTCCACTAAGGTGATTATGACTGAATCCCATAATGGTTTTACTGCTGTAATGGTACCCTGAACACCAATCCCAATCTCCGCTTTTGGTATTCTGATCCGGGCTTAGCTGAATCATTCCAAACGGTGTGGTCGCTCCCGGAAATGTATGGCCATGCCCTCCTGTTCCAATGAAAGGATCTACCCAGGATAAAACATCATTTTTATTTTGCTGGGCATTGGCTGTAGAAATCAGGGCTGTAAAAAGACAGATAAACAATTCTTTTTTCATGATAAGAGAGGTCGGAATTTTTTTAATTTAAAAGTTGGTTTAAAAATATGAAAACCATAATAAAAATCCCAAAAAGGAGAGAAATTAAACTGTTTAACATATTTTTAAATTTTTTATATTATTTAGATTGAATTCTTTTTCATAAAATCAATAATTTCTGAAATATATCCAAAGGCAATCGCTACTACAGTATCTGCAGCACCGTAATATACCGTTACCTTGTCACCTTCCGTTAACGCCGCACAAGGGAAAACTACATTAGGAACATCTCCTGTCAGCTCATATACTTCTGCCGGAGCCAATAAATAAGGCTTAGTTCTGTATAATACTTTTGTTGGGTCTTCAAGATCAAGCAAAGCTGCCCCCATCGAATACCTGAAACCTCTACATGTATTGATCACTCCATGGTAAAAAAGCAACCATCCTTCTTCTGTCTTAATGGGAACCGGTCCACCTCCAATCTTTGTACATTGCCATGCACTGTCTTCAAAAGGAGTTACTTTCATTACACAACGGTGTTCTCCCCAATATTTCATATCAGGACTATAGCTGATGTAAATATCTCCAAAAGGTGTATGCCCATTGTCGCTCGGACGGCTCAACATGGCATATTTACCATTGATTTTTTCCGGGAAAAGCACTCCGTTTCTATTGAATGGAAGAAATGCATTTTCGCACTGGAAAAACTCTTTAAAGTCAAACGTATATCCAATACCGATGGTAGGTCCGTTATACCCATTGCACCATGTAATCCAATAACGATCTTCTATAAAAGTAACGCGGGGATCATATTTGTAATCGGATTCAATCATGTCGGTATTTCCTGCCTGCATTTCGATAGGATCATGATTGATATCCCAATTGATTCCATCTTTACTGAAACCAGCAAAAATATTCATCTGTACCGCTTTGTTATCACAACGGAACACCCCTGCAAATCCATCCTCAAAAGGAATCACTGCACTATTGAATATACTATTAGATGTTGGTATTGCATATCTGTTAATGATCGGGTTTTCGGAAAACCTCCACATGATATCATTGCAACCTTCCGGGCGATCCTGCCAAGGGATCATTACTGATTGAGCTGTCATAAAGTATTTTTTACTTTTATATTTAAATTTGTTTACTAATTGATTTATTCTTCTTTCTGATTTTCTGAATAAGGAAAAGGTACCCATAAGGTCACAAGAAATGCCGGAATTGTAGCAAACAACACCCAGATAAAGAACATCTTATATCCGATCCAGTCACTAATCATTCCACTAAACATTCCCGGAATCATCACTCCAAGGTTCATGATCCCTGTTGCAAAGGCATAATGGGCAGTTTTATGTTTTCCCGGAGCAATCTGCTGCATCATATACAGCATCAACCCTACAAACCCAAACCCATAGCCAAAGTATTCTACTACTACCGCAATTCCTACGGGGAAAAGATCTATCGGCTGATAATAAGCCAGTAGTGCATATACTACAAATGGGATATTGAATGCACAACACAGCCATATCAAAGATTTCTTCAATCCGCGAGCTGAAATAAAATATCCGGCAAGGACTGATCCTAAAATGAATGCTGCTGAACCATAAGTTCCATATATAAGTCCAATGTCTGAGGTAGATAATCCTAATCCGCCTGAAGTTCTTGGTGCCTTAAAAAACAAAGGCGCTATCTTAATGGCAAATCCCTCTGCAAAGCGATACAGGATAATGAACAACACAGACCACAAAATGCTTTTTTTGGTAAAGAATGAAGTAATAACTTTCAGCAATTCTTTACGGACATTTCCGGCTGTTTTTTCATCTTTCTGATGCGCTTGCTTCTCCTCTTTTGGGAGAATCAAATAATGATAAATCGCCAATACAAAAAATAGCAACGCATAGATCACCATAATGATCATCCATGCACGGGTAACTCCTTTTGTTTTCTCTAAAAATCCGGCAAAGTAGACCAATGCTCCACTGCTGATAATTTTAGCCAGATTATAGAAAGCACCCTGCCAACCAATATATTTTGCCTGTTCTTTATTGGTAAGGAAACCAATATACGTTCCGTCTGCCACTACATCATGGGTTGCTCCACAAAATGCAATGACGGCAAAAAGGGCAATACTGTATTTGAAAAAATCAGGTAGTGGCAAGCTTAATGCAATCAGGGCAAACAGAATTCCTATAGCAAACTGGGCAGCAACAACAAAGAATTTTTTGGTTTTGTAAATCTCCAAAAAAGGGCTCCAAAGAGGCTTCAACGTCCATGAAAACATAATAAGAGCCGTCCAGAATGTAATTTTTGAATCTGAAATGCCCATATCTTTATACATAATTCCTGAAACCGCATTAATGGTTACAAAGGGAACGCCCATTGCAAAATATAATGTGGATATCCAAAGAATCGGTTGAATCCGACGGGTTCCGGAGTTGTTTTTTCCCATATTAAAAAATAAGATTCTAAAGAAAAAGAGAGCATCTCAAAAATTTATCCCGGATTGAAACGAAACTATAAATTTTTCGGAGTTTGTACCCTCCTGCCAGAATAAATAGATCAGATAAATCTGACTTCTGAGATGTCTCTGTATTGTTGAGTGATGTTGATTAATTTTTTATTTTTTATCCCACCATAACTTGGTTCCGCCAGTATCTGGTCCATTAAGCATTTGGGCTGCCTGCTGGTAATTAAAAAGTGAGGTTTTGGTACTGATGGTGAAAGGAATTCTTCGGATCATTGCTTCAGTACTAATCAGTCCACCACTATCATTCTGTCTTACTTTGAAAAGAATAGGGTATCCTGTTCTTCTTTGCTCAGCCCAGGCTTCAGGCCCATTCGGATAAAGAGACAACCATTTTTGGGTAATAATTCTTTCCAGTTTTCTTTCATTAGAATCACCGTCATTCCATGCGATAGTAATGGTACTTAACTGCGGATTTCCTGCATCTATGTTATTGGATATATTTTTTGGATCAACATAAGGAGCTTCAGTAGCTGTTGTATTGGCAAGATAATCTCCAACACTTGCACTTTTACCCCACTCACCAAAGGATTGCTGAACTCCGGCCGTATAATTGGCTTTAATATCGCCGGCGCCGGCATATCCTCTCAGGGCGGCTTCGGCTTTCAGGAACCAGATTTCTGCAGCTGTAAATAATTTCATTTTACCATCTGTTGCTGAAAAATAATCTCCATTGGCTGATTTTGCCTGTGGCTGTGAGAACCCGCCGTAGGTAGATTTCCCATTTAATAAATCAATTCCCTGACGTATACCAATATATTTTCCAGTAACAGCATTATCTGTGGCTGGAATTGCATATGCAGAAAGTCTTGGATCATTATATCCATTCATATAAGCCATCAATGGAGCTCCTATCAAACAGTCTCCCCAAGAATAGATAATGAAACTTAATTCAGACTGTCCTACACTTATTAAGGCATTATCTGTATTTTCTGTAATCAATCCTGCAGATGAAGACAAAGCTTCTTCAGCATATTGTTTTGATTTTGTAGGATTTGCATAACTCATTCTCATGGCTAGCCTCAATTTAAGAGAGTTTGCCAGTTTTACCCATTGAGACATATTTCCACCATATACCAGGTCTGCTTTTTTCAGTGCAGATTTATCTTCTACACTTTCTGTTGCAGGAGTAGCTATTACTTTTTGTAAATCATTTATTGCAGAAGTAAGGTCCGCAATAAAGTAATTGTAAGCATCTTCCTGAGAATCAAAATCTGTAGTTCCATTAGCATTAGGTGTTGCATATTTGCTATATACTACCGGACCATGATTATCCGAAACTCTTGCCGCAGTAACTACTTTCAGAATTTTTTTAACGGCAAACATTGCCGTAAAATCTATTCCCGGATAGATCTTTTTAGCAGCATCATCAATGATGAGAGAAAGATTGAAAATATCCTGTTGTTTATTAACTATTTTATTATTCCAATCTTCTACCATAGAGTAGGTAAGATTATTAACTCCACCATTAAACGCGGTTGCTGTACTGAACATTCCACTGTACATATCTGCACTAAGGTTTGGGTATCGCTGGTAATCTGCCTGCAGCTCTCTTTGCATGGATTTCATAGGATCAACAATTGCAATAAAATCTGCATAAAAATTTTCAGGCCCGCCTAGTTTCTCTTGATTATACTGTTCAAAGTCATTGGTACATCCTGAAGCAGAAAGCAACATTACCGTTCCAAATACTAATATTTTAATATTATTGATTTTCATTTTTGTAATTGTGAAAGTTAGAAGTTAGCTTTTAATGATAATCCGATAGATCGGGTAACCGGTAGTCCAAATGAGTCTACTCCTACTCCGCCTGGTGTATTTCCAGATACTTGTTCAGGATCAAAAGGTGCTTTTTTATAGAAGAAAAACAGGTTGGTTCCCACCAGGCTTACTGTGGTATTTTTCATATATTTTGAATTGATATCAAAGGTGTATGAAATAGAAGCCTGACGTAAACGTATCGTTGTAGCACTGTATATATAGGCTTCATCAATTCCTTTTCCATATCCTTCTGTAGTTCCTACTGTTTTATAATATTCTCTCGGGTCTGTCAATCCAGTATAAGCCTGCCCTGCATTTGGAGTTCCTGGTGCATATACCGCATTTGGAATAGAAATACCTCCGGCATCTCTGGCATCCGCAGAAGCCTTACTTACTCCATAGAAGTCATTCGCTTTTTCAGTAAGGGAAAGAACCTGTCCTCCAAACTTACCATCAACAAGGAAAGAAATTCCAAGTTTACCAATATTGAATGTATTATTGAACCCTAGAATAAACTTAGGATTTGGGTTTCCTAAATAAGAAGGGGTACTTTCTGCTATTGGAACACCTTGCGCATTCACTAAAACACGTCCCTGATCATCTCTTTTGAATTTTATCCCATAAATATCTCCAAAAGAGCCGCCTAACTTAAGCCTTGTATAATCTCCTCCTCCAGTCAGAGTAAATAACTGATCTTGTGGAATACTTAAACTTGGCGGGAATAATTCAACAATCTTATTTTTGTTTGCTGATGCATTCACCATAGCAGTCCATCCGAATTTTTCCGAATCAAAGATTTTATAGGATAATGAAGATTCAAAACCTGTATTCTTTATTTTACCGGCATTGATGTAATATGATCCTGTAGGAATTCCTCCTAAATTTGAAGATATTTTAGTTTCCAGCAACTGGTTACTAGCATTTGAATTATAATAAGTAATATCAAAACTTAGTTTGTTATTCAGCATTCTTAATTCAGTTCCGGCTTCAAAGGTCTTATTCAATTCTGGCTTTGGAAACAACTCTTTATATCGAGGGTCTGTAACAAACGAACTCTTAGGATATACAATGGTTCCTGCATCTACTCCATAAGAGTATCCCTTACTATATTCGAGCATTGCATTGGAGATATTAGCAGGCAATCCCAATCCGACAGTAGCATAAGATGCTCTGACTTTCCAGAAATTAAGGACTTCCGGAAGTTTGAATACCGAAGACAGTATAGCATTGGCTCCTATTGACTCATAATCGAATCCGGTTCTTCCTGTTAAAGACAATGTAGAATCCCAGTCATTTCTAAATGTCATATCTACATAGAACATATTTTTGTACCCTACTGAGGCACTTGCAAATACAGACTGTACCTGCTTCTTCATATTTGTATAGATATTGTGATATCCATCTCCGGGTTTTCTGTTCACATTCCATTGTAAGTTATTCGATGTAAACAAATTAGGAGCTGCCAGATAAGCATTATCGATCTGTGTTATTTTGTTTCTTGTCGTATTTATACTTCCTCCTACTGTAAAATCTAACGAGATTGATTCACTTAGTTTTGGGCTACCGATTAGTAAAACATCTCCGTAAGTAGAGGAATTTTCATATATATTTTTTAGAATTCGTCCATTATTCCCATCAGCTCTTAAACTAGGTGCTGAAAAGGCGGCAATATCGCGTTGGCTGTCAGAAGTATTCCAGCTGTAATTTCCTCTCACCCTTGCTGATAACCATGGATTAATTTGATAAGCCAGTGAAACTGCACCATATGCATTTCTGTTGCTTACTGTAACAGGATTTCTGTTTAAGATCCAATAAGGATTCTGAGTTTCAGGGTTCCTTTTGAAAGTTCCATCAGGTTTTATTTCCCACCAGTTTTGTGCGGGCAATAATCTTTCTTTATTTAAATAAGTATAATTGTTTGGTCCATATTGATCAAAATCTACTCCTCTTGGCAGCCAGTATAAGCTGGTCAAAGGTGAAAAAGAAGCTCCCGGAGTCTGTCTATTTTTACTCTCCTGCAAGGAACCTATGAAATTGGCATCCAATGTCAATTTATCGTCCAAAAACTTACTTGAATTCCTGAAAGAGATATTATACTGATCAAAATATGACAGTGGAATCACTCCTTTATTGGTTGTATTCCCAATGGAGAAATAATTAGTGGATTTTTCATTTCCAGACTGGAAAGAAAGACTGTTTACCCATGTTGTTCCGTTTTGCAGAAAATCTTTAAGATAATCCTTGGATGCTCCTTTTGCTCCCCAACTGTATTCATTATCTCCCGGAGCCTGACCAGGTACAGAAGGGTCATAAGACAGATAACTGTATTGCAACTTTGGAAGACTGTAGGCTCTATCCATTGTAAGACTGCTGCTGAAAGTAATCATACTCTTCCCTGCACGTCCTTTTTTAGTAGTAATCAATATTGCCCCGTTTCCTCCCGCAGATCCATATAATGCCGAAGCAGACGCTCCTTTTAGAAAGTTGATGCTTTCAATATCATCAGGATTAATTGAACTCAGCACATCTCCTGGATCCGGCATATTGGAATACTGTCCAATATCTGCTGATTTTCCTGTTCCATTAATAATAGGAATTCCATCTATCACATACAATGGCTGGCTATTGGATACAGATTTATTACCCCTCATAATCACCCTTACGGAGCTTCCTACACCATTGGTCCTATTGATCTGTACATTGGAAACTTTTCCGTTGATGGCATTTAAAAGATTGGGCGTTTTCACTTCTGTAAGCTCATCACCACCAATCTGCTGACTGGAGTAGGTAAGAGAGCGGGCCTGCCTTTTTATCCCCAAAGAGGTGACTACGACCTCCTGAATATCGGTTGTCTTAGTAGTGTCGGCCGCTTTTCTTTCCTGTGCAGTTGCAGAAAGGGAAAAAACAAATAGAACCGGTATAACTGCTTTTCTCATAAGGTTTAGATTAGTTAGATTTAATTGAGAATCAATGACATTACTTTATATTTCAATACAGAAAAAATTATTATTCTTTTGACAATTTTTTGCCGCTTATGCATTAAATAATTTAAAGTTTTGTTAAGATTTAATTCACATTGACAAATCTAAATTTTGTAGCCAGTCTGATATAATACTATTTTATCATAAAACGATATTATTTTTTCAGAACCTTTAGAAAAAAGCAAATAACACCCTTATTATCAGTAAAATAAAACACCATCCTGTCAATCAAAAAAAGAGGATTTATCTTCATATTTTGTTAAAAAGAAACGAAATATTCTGTTGAATGTCTTAAAAAAACAAAAAAACTGATACCACTGAGGTAGCAAATTTTAACATAAAATTATTCAATTTTTTTAACGCCTTTAAACTGTTCTTTAAATTCTGTAGGCGTTGTTTTTTTGATAGATTTGAAGACCTTGTTGAAATTGGCAATGTTATTAAAACCAGCCTCAAAAGCGATTTCAAAGACAGTAAGATTCTTTTCCATCAGCCAACGTGCTGCATAGCTGATCCGTATTTCATTAAGATAATTGATAAATGTTTTCCCCGTTCTCTTTTTAATAAAACGGTTGAACGTCACATTACTCATATTGATCAGAGAAGCTACATTATCCAAGGTTATTTTATTCTCAAAATTCTTATGAACAAAATCATGAACAATCTTCATTTTATCATTATCACCAAAAGTTTCAAGCTCTATACTGTAAGACGACAGCAGTATTTTATCTTCTGCAACAGCCAGTTCATTAAGGATCTTCATAATTTCTATGAAAGATTCAAAACTGTTCATCTTGGAGAGATTAAGAAACGAATCTTTTAGTTTTTCTGCAGTTTCAGTTGAAAAAAGAATTCCTCTGATCGAATCTTTCATCAGATTATTAATTGGTTTCAGGATATTTTTCTGCATCATCGACTGATTAAAAAAATCCTGATTGAACTGAATAGTAATCTCGTGAGTTTTTCTGTTTTTGCACTTGTAATTGGCCCAGCAATGCGGTAAATTAGGTCCTACCAATACCAATTCTATATTTCCGATTTCGCCCGTGTGATCTCCAATCATCCTGCGGTAGCCTTTTCCTTTGTATACAAAGTTAATTTCAATTTCCGGATGATAGTGGTAAGGAAAATCAAATGAGGCCTTGATCCTGTCAAACACCAGAAAACTGTCCTCAGGAGATAGTGGAGTTATTTCTCTCAGAATATTTTCTAATTCACTCATGCAGGCCGTTTTGAAAAAAGGTTAATACTATAAATCGCGATACAAGTTCTTGTAAAATTGATAAAATAATACCAATCTAAAAACATATTTCTATTTTTTTTCGTTCCGATTCAATATTCTGCTCACAAAACAAGGGTATCTGTAATTTAATATGTTCAAGATCATGCTTTTTTGTATCTTTAGACTAAAGTTAAAGTATGTTGCAACCACTTATTTTTGAAGATCATTATAAAAGACTTGGGCTGGAAATATTTTCTGAAGAAAATTTGGGGAACTTCAACGGAAATCTGTTCAGATCAGACATCAAAGTATTCTTCATTCCATTGGGGTATGAGCTTACCGTAGACTTTAACCGGTATAAAACCAAAAAACCGTCTTTATTCTTTCTCACCAGTCAACGTCTAAACATAGAAAAAGGAAAAGAAGAATCTATGCTTCTCCACTATAACCGTGATTTTTATTGCATTCAGATTCATGATAAAGAAGTGGCCTGCGATGGTCTCCTCTTTCATAATATATTTGAAATCCCTTTCGTTGAGCTTGATCCGTCTGAAGCAATAATGATAAAAGGATTATTCCAAAACATTAAAGATGAACTTGAATGGAAAGATTCTTCTGCAGAAGAGATGATCAGAACCTATGTAAAACAGATCATCATCAGAGCTACCAGAAAATGGAAAAAACAAAATCTAGATAATGATACGATAAAAATACAAGGCAGTGAGCTTGATATTTTCAGAGATTTTAGCAGGCATCTGGAAATCCATTTCAGAAAAAAGCATCATGTTTCGGATTATGCCGAACTTCTTCACATTGCGCCTAAAACTTTAACTCATAAATTTAAAAGCTTAAATCTGGAATCTCCCAATCAGTTTATTATCAACAGAATATTATTAGAAGCAAAGAGGTTACTTTTTTACACAGATAAACCCGTTAAGGAAATTGCTTATGATCTGGGATATGAAGATCCGGCCTATTTCAACCGACTTTTTACTCATAAAACAGGAAGTACACCAGCAAATTTTAAAAAAAATTACTCGTCGGGAAAAAAGTACAATATTTAAGTCTTTTTATCTATTGAATCCAACCCACTAACCGACCTATCTTTGTAACATCAAAATCAAACAATATTAAACCAAAACAAACATTATGAGACGTAACGCAACAGCCGTTTGGAACGGTACCATTAAAGAAGGTAAAGGACATATCACTACCCAAAGTACAACTTTAAACCAAACTCAGTATTCTTTCAACAGTCGTTTTGCAGAGGGAGTGGGAACTAATCCTGAAGAATTACTTGCTGCAGCCCATGCAGGATGCTTCACCATGAAGTTGGATGCAGAATTATCACAGGCAGGCTACAATCCGGAAGAACTGAAAACCACTTCTGTCATTACTCTTGATCCAAACATTGGGAAAATCACAAAATCTGAGCTAACTTTAACGGCAAAGGTTTCTGGAATTTCAGAGGAGGAATTTCAAAAGTATGCTAAAATAGCAGAAGAAGGATGCCCAGTAAGTGCTGCTTTCAATTTTGAAATTACTTTGAATGCTACTTTAGTCTAAACATTCAATACAAACAATACAGTAAGTCTGAATCCTGATAAGCATTCAGACTTAATTTTTAAAACAAAATATACCAAGTGGTATATTTTTGTATATTTGCATTAAAATTAGATACTTAAAATGTCAAAGGCAGAAAAGACAAAGCAATTTATCATCGAGAAAACCGCAACTTTATTCAATACAAAAGGTTATATATCTACATCATTGTCGGATATCACTCAGGCAACAGGACTTACCAAGGGTAGTATTTATGGAAATTTTGAGAATAAGGATCAGGTGGCCATTGAGGTGTATAAGTACAATGCCGGTCTGTTAAGTAAAATAATGAATCATTCCCTTGGAGATCAATATTCAACTTCAAAGGAAAAACTTCATGCCTTTGTCGATTTTTACAGGAAAAACTGGAACTCAGTCTTCTCAAACGGCGGATGCCCGCTGATGAATGCTGCAACAGAAGCAGATGATTCATTTCCGGCTCTGAAAAAACATGTCCAGAAATCTTTCTCCTTATGGACAGAAAAAATTACAAAGGTGATTATTCAGGGACAAAAAAATGGAGAATTGAATACATTGATGAATGCAGAAGAATATGCATCTCTATTTGTTATGCTGATCGAGGGAGGAATTTTACTCTCCAAGACTATGGATGATGAAAAATACCTGAATCAAGCTTTGGATAAGATCAAAAGAATGATCGATCATGAATTAACTATTCTTCCATCATAAATTTCAAAATATGGAAACAAAAAAAGTGGCAATTGTAGGATACAATAGAATCCCATTTGCCAGAATGAATACAGCCTATTCAGAAAAAGGGAATCAGGATCTCTTGCTCGTAGCCCTTAATGGCTTGATAGACCGTCACCAGCTCAAAGGAAAATTACTTGGCGAAGTTGCAGGCGGAGCAGTTATCAAACATATTTCTGAGAGTAACCTCATCAGAGAAACGGTAATGAATACCTCACTAGATCCTGCCACACCAGCTTGTGATCTTCAGCAAGCCTGTGATACGGGTATTGAGGCGGCTATTTACATTGGAAACAAAATTGCGTTGGGGCAGATAGAAAGCGGAATCGCCTGTGGTGTAGAAGCGATGAGCAATATTCCTTTTGAATCGTCTCCTCGATTAAGAAAAGCTCTTTTGAATGCGAACAAAGAAAAATCTGCATTTGGAAAATTGAAACATCTACTAAGTCCAAGACTGAAAGACTGGATGCCTATTCCTTACAAAGGACAGGAGCCTAAGACAGGTTTGGTAATGGGAGGGCATACTGAGATTACGGCTAAATATTATAAAATTTCAAGAGAAGATCAGGATAAACTTGCTTTTAATAGTCACCAAAACATGGCAAAAGCGTATGATGAAGGATTTTTTGATGATATGATCACGCCTGCATTTGGTTTAGAGAAAGATAATAATCTACGCCGTGATACCAGCCTTGAAAAGCTATCTCAATTAAAACCTGCCTTTGATAAGCAGAACGGAACTTTAACTGCCGGAAACTCCACTCCATTTACCGATGGGGCTTCTGCGGTTTTGTTGGCAAGTGAAGATTGGGCAAAAGCAAATAACTTACCTATTTTGGCTTATATTACATTCTCAGAACTGGCAGGAATAGAATATGTGGAGAATCAGCAAAATCTGCTGTTAGCCCCTGTTTTTGCTGCTGAAAGAATGTTGAAGAAAGCCAATATGAATCTGGGAGACTTTGATTACTACGAAATCCATGAAGCCTTTGCGGCACAGGTCTTAGCCACCATCAAAATCTGGGAAAATGATGATCTGGCAAAGCAATTCGGGTTGGAGAAAGCTCTTGGAAAAATTGACAGAAATAAACTGAATGTAAAAGGGGGAAGCCTTGCTGCGGCTCATCCTTTTGCTGCAACGGGTGGAAGAATCATCGCAACATTAGCCAAACTTCTGAATGAAAAAGGCAGTGGCAAAGGATTTATTTCGATCTGTGCTGCTCGAGGTCAGGGAGTAACCATGATCATAGAAAAGTAGTTTACAATAATAAAAGTACTCTCTTTTATCTAAAATTATTTCGTTATGCTATAAATAATATGTCTAATTATTCGTCTGTAGCGAAAGAAAAATGATAATATTGCAAATGAAAACCCAAATGATAAAAGAAAGAAGTGAAAATGAAGCATGGGTAAATCGGATTTACCACATGAAAATCTAATCTGTTTAAAATTAATAACTAAATATGAAAAGAGTTGTCATTACAGGCTTGGGAGCATTGACTCCCCTGGGAAATAATGTCGAAGATTTTTGGCAAAACAGTATTAACGGAGCTAGCGGAGCAGGGTTAATCACTCATTTCGATTCAGAAAAGTTTAAGGTACACTTTGCTTGTGAGGTAAAGGGTTTTGACCCAAAGGTACACCTTACCCACAATGAAATTAAAAGAAGTGATCTTTTTACACAATATGCAATGTACGCTTCTGCGGAGGCATTAAAAGATTCCGGTCTTGAGCTTGAAAATATGGATCCTTTTGATACAGGTGTGATCTGGGGAACAGGGCAAGGCGGAATGTGGACTTTTGAAAAGGAGGTAATGGATTTCGCGCAAGGTGATGGAACACCACGTTTTAATCCATTTTTTGTCCCTAAATTTATTGCCAACATGGCTTCCGGAATGATTTCCATGAAATATGGACTTCAGGGAATCAATTATACAACGGTTTCTGCTTGTGCAACAGGAAATACAGCAATAATGGACGCTTTCAATTATATCCGTCTCGGAAAGGCGAAAGTAATCGTAAGTGGTGGTTCTGAAGCTGCTATTACTCCTGCATCTATTGGAGGATTCTCTATTATGAAGGCAATGTCTACAAGAAATGATGATATTACCTCCGCCAGTCGTCCTTATGATGCAGAGAGAGACGGATTTGTAATGGGTGAAGGAGCCGGAGCTTTAATTCTGGAAGAGTATGAACACGCCAAAGCAAGAGGGGCAAAAATCTATGCTGAATTGGCAGGAGCGGCTATGACGGCAGATGCTTATCACATGACAGCACCTCATCCTGACGGTATTGGAGCTATCAAAGCCATGCAAATCGCTGTAAAAGAAGCTGGTGTGAACATGGAAGATATAGATTATATTAATCCACACGCCACTTCAACACCACTGGGAGATTTAGTTGAATTAAAAGCAATTAACAATGCTTTTAAAGGAAGTAAAAACCTTGATATAAGTGCTACTAAATCCATGACAGGGCATTTATTGGGTGCTGCCGGAGCCGTTGAAGCTATTCTTTCCATTAAGGCTATTCAAAATGGAATTATTCCTCCTACCATTAACCTTCATCATATTGACGAGAACATTCCGAAAGATATTAATATTGTTTTTGGGAAAGCAAAAGAAAAAGATATCAATTTTGCACTGAGCAATGCCTTTGGTTTTGGAGGGCATAATGCAACTTTAGTATTCAAGAAGTTCAGATAATCTGAATTAAAAATAATAATAAGAAATCCCTGCATGATAGTCATGCAGGGATTTTTTACCCACTATGATTTCAAAAAAGCAGCCAAAACTGACTGCTTCAAAACATAACGAATATATATACTCTCTCAAAAAGAGATTTTTATCAAAGATTACTTAGCGTCCGGGATAAAAAAGTCATCCGAGTTTTCTGAAATCGGAACATACAGCCTCTCCCATTCTTTACTTTTCACCATATCCCAACTATGTCCTGTTCCTTGAAGGTCTTCCGCTAAAAGAACGACTCCCGGTTTAATTATAAAGGTAGATCCATCTGTTACTTTAAATCTTATATTTCCCTTAATTGTAATAACATATTGTCTTCTGGGTGCCGGATGGGCATTTTTTTCCCATTCTTCCGTTTTATTACTCATCCAGAAAGTCGTGGTGTTCATGTGTTTAAGAGTCGGTATTTTTCCTTTCTCAAAAGTACATGATCCATCGGGATTATTAATTAATCTTATAGCAGGAATAAACTCGGAAGAAGCTTCCGGAGTTACACTTACATTTTTGTGGTTTTTATGTTGTCCGTTCATAAGTCCTACAGTACTTAATGCTAAAACAAGGCTGAAGCCTTTAATGAAATTTTTCATTATAAATTTAATTTTTTATTTTTAATTATACACAGTATCATAAACCAGCATTCTGTCAAAGAATGGTTTATATTGTTGAACTAAAGCCAGATGCTCAGGAAGTTTTCCATAGGCTTCAAGCTCTTCCAGGCTATCAAATTCCATAGAAGCATTGTAGGTAAAACTGCTGTCTAAAACACTTCTTGGGCTGGAGTCTGCAGGTTTTCCGTAACGGAGATTCTTTTGATAAGGAAGTTTTTTAAGACCTTCAAAAAAATTTTCAAATTCTTTTACTTCATGCTCGGAAAGATCTTTTCTGAGCCAAAACAGTAAATAATGGAAGTACATTTTTTTCTTTTTTATTGGGTTAAACATGGGTAAATGGTTGGCCAACAGATTTCCTGAAATCAAGAGAAATGCAGAAGCCTTAACTGACTGGAATAAAAATTTTCTTCTTTCCATCGTCATTTATTTTAATTAAAATCTATTCTATATTTAAGGACAAACTGCCATTTTCTCTCAGAAACTACGGCATTGTTTGAAGGATCATTAGCGTAAACAGGTCTGTTTTGTGCATCAAAAGTTAATCGCGAAGACATTCCGTTCATCAACAAGGAAATTCCAGCATCATAAATAACTGCATTATCATGAAGTCCTTTAAGGTCTGACAGCTGCATTCCCACAGCAGGCTGAAGCTGAAGATTTTTCTTTTCTTTATTCAAATAAGGAAGAGTCCCTCCTAATTGTACATAATACGTATTTCCTGTTCCAATAACGGGCATAGCATTTCCCGCTCCGTTCAGGCTGGCTTGTGTAACATCTACAGAGGTTGCCGGATTGTTGGTTCCTACATATCGAATATAATTGGGACCGTAATCGTTATGCATTGCCATTCCATATGCACTTATGGAAGTTCCTTTTGCTTTGTTAAGTGGCGCATCATAAAATAAGTCTACGGCAAAGCTCTTCATATCATCATTTACTGTATTTTTACCAGCGTCCAGATGCCATAATGCATTGTGGATATAATCAAACCCAGCTCCAAGGCTCAGCACATTTTTCTTCCCTACATACGTCCCGGAATTGAAAGGAGTAGAAATATTTTCTTTATCTAAAAAAGCATATCTGAAATATCCGGAGAAGTCTTTTCCCGGAGAATTCTTGCTGAAAGAAGCTACATTCAGTTTCGGATCCGAAGTCGCCATTGTATAAGGGTCAGCTACAACCAGGCGGTAATCAAATTTTCCAAGCTGCCCTTTAATATAAGCACTCAGCTCTCTTACGGTATAATCTGTAGCTCCGGCATTGGATGTAGCATAAGCCGGCAAATCATATAATAAAGTATTCAAAGGGCCTGTAGTAAATCTTGAAAGACCACGCCAAGTAGAACGCCCTGCACCAAAAGCAATTTTATCATTGAAAGCATATTCAGCATAAGCATCCAAAAGATCAAAATAATTACTCCCTTTTGCATTGACATTAACATTGGTGGTTCCTCCCTGTAACACAAACATTAGTTTTTCAGTGGGCTTATAAGTCATTTTCACACGAACTCTACGAAGAGAAAGGTCAGACAGATCTGATTTTGCCTCATTATTAACAAGACTTCCCGGATTAAGCTGTGTATATCTGGCCCATAGTTCCGCATAACCGCTAAGGGAAATATATCGTGAATGTTCATCATTGAAATAATGCGTTAGCCCGGGATTATTAAAATCGTTTTTTTTCTGAGCTTCTAATTTTCCCATGAATCCCAATAGGGAAAGCAAAGCAATTCCGGTTCTGAAAGAGGTAGTCTTCATATTTTTCTATTCTTATCTTTTTGTTGATTTCAACGGGACAAAATTAGATCGGGAATGCTGCTTCAGTTATTAGAAAACTATTAGAAACCTTATAGAAAACTATTAAAAAGGTTAATCTTTTCTGATAAAAGAAAAATATAAAATACCTTTGTATAGGCTTTTAGGACAACTGAAAATCAATATTTTGAAATCTAAAACTTGATGAAAAAACCAACCCTTTAGGCTCATATTATTTCCTTATGAAAGTTTTAATTATAGAAGATAATTCACGCGTTTCAAGCCTTTTGAAGAGAGGACTGGAAAGCCAGGACTATCAGGTGTATATTTCGGAAGATGCAGAAGATGCTATTGTCCTATTGAATAAAATAACATTTGATCTTGCGATTACAGATATTATGCTCCCAAAAATGAGTGGCATTGACCTGTGTAAGCTGATTAAACAGAAATATCCTGATCTGCCCATTATCATGCTTACTGCGTTGGGGACTATTGATGAAAAGATTGAGGGATTTGATGCAGGAGCGGATGACTATATGGTAAAACCATTTGAAATCAGAGAACTTTATGTGAGGATAAAGGCTATTCTGCAAAGAAAATCAAATAGAAATAAAGAAGCTTATGTAACGGATCTGGAATATCATGACCTTAAGATTGATAAAAAAATCAACAGAGTCTTCAGAAACGGAAAAGAAATTGAACTCACTCCCAAAGAGTTTAAACTGCTTGTGTTTCTGGTAAGCAATGCCGAAAGAATTCTTACCCGTGAAGAAATTGCAGACAATGTATGGGGAAATCATTTTGATACCGGAACGAATTATATTGATGTTTATATTGCTTATCTGCGGAAAAAGATTGATAAAAATTTTGACCATAAACTTATTCATACCAAACCAGGTGTAGGATTTATTTTTGCCTCACAACTATGAAAATAGCAACCAGAACAGCACTCATATACTCCATCCTTACGGCAGGCATTCTCTTTTTGTTTGCCTATGTTCTTTATTTCGTTTCCGAAAAAAACAGGGAAGATGAGTTTAATGATCGTTTGGGCTACAAAGTTATCTGGCGGTCTGAATTTATCTTTGATGTGAAAATCACTAATGAAAAAATCCGTGAACTTCACCAACGTAACCAAAAACTATTGAATGAAGCAGATATCAGTGTTTATAACAGTAAAAAAGAGCTTACATTTACAGATATTCCTCCATTAAAAAGCAATGAAAAATATCTGGATAAAATTATCCGATCCAATAAAAACAGAATATTCTGGCAGCAGGGTGATCGTCAGTATATCGCTATTCAATTTGATTCAAACAAAGAAAAATATTATATCATTGGAAGTGCAGTAGACATCACCGGAAAAGCTCATATCTCAGAATTTAAGAAAGATATCATCATCATTTATCTTAGCTCTATTGCGATTATTTTCATTGTCGGATTCCTTTTTTCGTATTACACTTTAAAGCCTTTAAAAGATATTATTCTTCAGATCCGCGATATCTCTGAGCACAATCTGAATAAACGGCTGAATGTTCCTAAGGCAAAAGATGAAATTTATGAGCTGACTGAAACTTTTAATTCTACATTCAATAGGCTGGAAAAATCCTTTAACAATCATAAGCAATTTGTTACCACCATCTCCCATGAGTTCCGAACTCCTCTTTCTATCTTAATTGCAGAACTTGAACTTGCGAAGGAACTTAATGTGACATTGGAGGACTATAAACTTTCTATTGACAATGCTCTGCAAGATGCTAATGATGCCTCAGAGCTATCTTCGGCTCTTCTGGATTTCGCCAGAGCCAGTTATGATGTATCACAAATCAGTCTTACCACGCTCCGTCTGGATGAGATCCTAGCAGAAGCCAAACTTGCATTGCTCCAGAAAAATATCCATTACAAAATCGGAATCAACTATATGAGTAACGCCTCTGATGATGATGAAAACAATTATGATTTTTATGGCAATCCTTACCTTTTGCAAGTTGCTTTCTCAAACCTGATGGAAAATGCCTGTAAGTATTCCGAAGACAAAAGTTGTCATATAGAAATAGAAACCCATTCAGAATATATAAAAATCCATTTCATAGACCACGGTATTGGTATTTCAGAAAATGATCTTTTAAAAATTTATGACCTTTTTTACCGGGGTTCTAACAAAAATTTTGAAAAGGGAAACGGAATCGGTCTTTCTATTGTAAAAAGAATTGTAGAAATTCATGAAGGTCGATTGACTATAGATTCTGAAGTTTCGAAAGGAAGTATATTTACGGTAGTATTTCCCTCCAAAAAATAAAAAAGCAGTCTAATCTGACTGCTTTTTATTTTTATGATTTTAACCATTCCGAAGAGGAAAGATAATTCTGATCAGGATAATAAATGAATAATAAATTTCTTCCTTTTATTGTATTGATCATAGATTGTGTCAGTTCCCTTGGTATTGCCGGACATCCCCAGCTTCTTCCGATTCTTTTGTGTGTAGCAGCAAATTGATCGCTTACATAATCTGCACCATGCATTACAATTGCTCTTCTGTATGCAGCGTCATTGAAACCTTTATCCATTCCCAGTAACTTCAGTGAATATCCGTTGTCACCCTGATAAGTTGCATCTGTGATATAAAATCCCATGCTGCTCTGCCGCGAACTTTCCGTGTTAGAAAAATTCGTAGCAAATTCTTCGCCTGTATTTTTTCCGTGGGCAACCAATGAGTTGAATACTACTTTTTTGTCATCAAGATCTATCACCCAAAGTCTTTTCATATTGGAGGACATAGAAAAATCGCAGATAGTCAATAAATGCGAGTCCTGAGTAAGCAATCCGGCTTTCTTTAAGTTTTCAAATCCTGTTAATGCTTTAGAGAATACTTCGTAGTTCAGTTCGTGTTCAGATTCAAATGCAATTGAATTGTATAATGCTTCTGACGAAGATACAACAGCTGTACTCTTCTCAGATTTCGTGTCAGTTACTCTTTCAGTTTTTGTCGTGATGACATTTTCATTCTTTACCGCCGTTCTTGGAGAAAGATAGAATGAGGTTGTCACCATGTAAATAAGGCCTAATACGCCATAAAATCCATTCATTCAATAATATATTAATTCCAAATTAGTGGGGCAAAATTATAAAAACATAATTACCAGCCAGTTATAACTCCAAAAAGTTTAACTCAATTTAAGAAACTTTAACGGTGACCTCCTCCATCTATCTGATTATAAATCTCTTCTATTCTTTTCCAATAACTCCTATTTATCTTACCATAGAAAAGGTAAATACATTTGACAGCGAAAATATCCAGCTTACTTCTTGATTCGATCCATTTCATAATATTTTTAACCAATATTAGCTCATTAAATCCTGCCCATTCTCCTGCCGGACTTAGTAGATTTGAAAAGAGGACCGGAAAAACTTCATATTCGTCAATCCTTTTTATTTCTTCAAAAGTAAAAGGGCTTTCAAAGAGAACTTTTGCCACATATTTGAAATCTGACTCCTGAAGCTCTGTATCAAGATATAGTTCTGACAGAGCGATCCAGATTTGTTTTCTATTTTCCAGACTCTCCTCTCCCATAGTAAGTAGATAAAATGATTTTATTTTTGTGAATCCGAAACAAATTCCAGACTTACGGAATTCATGCAATATCTTAATCCGGTAGGCTTCGGACCATCATCAAAAACATGTCCCAAATGAGAATCACATCTTTTACAAAGAACTTCTACCCTCTCCATTCCGTAGGCCTGATCTCTTTTATAATATACCCCTTCCTTATCAGCTTCAAAGAAACTTGGCCAGCCACAGCTGCTTGCAAATTTTGAAGTGGAACGGAATAAATGATTTCCACAAACGGCACAATAGTAATCTCCTACCTCATCGAATTCATTGTACTTTCCTGTAAATGCTCTTTCTGTGGCAGCTTCTCTCGCAATAGCATAAAGATCGGGAGCTAGAATTTTCTTCCATTCATCATTGGAGATATTCAGCTTTGCAGTATCGGTTCTTGAATAGTATGGATTGTTTTTTGCTTCTGTATTTTCCATAGAAGTGGTTTTAATGGGTTGTTGTTTCTGCGTACATCCCTGCAGAAAAATTAATATGATAATTGAAACTAAGAATTTCATTGTAAATTTTAACTCTTAAAGTTGAACTGCAAGATTTAAAAACATTTAAGTTACCTAAAGTGTTTAAAGCTTTTATAAAGATTAAACAGTTTCATAACCAAATTTAGTAAATTTGAGAATATGAATGACGAAGCAAAAAGAAAACAGCTTAGAAAATATAAGGCTTTTGCCACAGGTCTATTTGTTCTGATGGCCCTTATTTTCATTGTTACAACTATATTACAGAAGTCCAATCCCTCTCATTGGGTTGGTTACGTACGCGCTTTTGCCGAAGCCGCCATGGTAGGCGCCCTAGCCGATTGGTTTGCTGTAACAGCTCTGTTCCGCCATCCTTTAGGTTTACCCATTCCTCACACTAATCTGATTGAAAATAGTAAACAAAGATTGGGAGATAATCTGGGAAGCTTTGTCGTTAGCAATTTTCTTTCGCCTCAGAATATACGTCCCTACATTCAAAAGATAAAGATTTCCAACTTTGTAGGCGAGTGGCTTGGAAAGGAAAAAAATCAAAATATTCTTGTCAAAAATCTCGCAGATATTGTTCTTGACATCCTCAATAAACTTGATGACTCTACAGTAAGCCAGTTTATCAGTAAAAAAGTATCTGATATGACTGATGATATTAAGCTCAATAAGGTGGTAGGAAACGGAATCCATTATATTTTGGAAAAGAATGATCACCAGAGAATTATTACCAACCTGTCTAAACAGATCAAAGAATATATTATTGAAAACGATGAAATGATCCAGGATCGTGTAAAGAAAGGCAGTTACTCGTTCATTCCATCCTTTGTTGATAATAAAATTGCAGACAAGATTACAGATGGCCTGTCTGAGTTCTTCAGGGAAATTGAAGAAAATCAGGAACACGAAGTAAGAACATTAATCACTCAAAAGATTCATGAATTTTCTACTGATCTTAAAGAAGATCCAAAATGGGATGAAGAGTTCAAAACAATCAAAAACGGTCTTCTGAAGAGTGATAAACTTGATGAATATTCCAATGACATTTGGGTTTCCATCAAAAAAACATTGATGAAAGAATTACAGGAAGATCATTCGGCATTGAAAAACTATCTGTTGAATAACCTCAACGAGTTTTCACAAAACCTAAAAACAGATGAAAATCTTCAAAACAAGATTGATCATTGGGTTCGTGTAACAGCCTACAAATACATTCTGAAAAACACCCATCAATTTGGAAGCCTTATCAGTAATACCGTAGGAAACTGGCAGGGTAAGGAGTTAAGTGAAAAGCTAGAGCTGGAAGTAGGAAAAGATCTTCAGTTTATCCGTGTAAACGGTACATTGGTAGGAGGTCTGGTAGGGTTAATTATCTATACCATCGCCAACTTCTTCCTTTAAAAATGTGACACCTTAACCATGAAAAAAATCCTTACGTTATTATTATCCCTCTCCTTTACTATTCTTTTCTGTCAAAAGATTGAATTAAAAAAGGTTACAGATTCTTCACAACTCTTCAAGGGAGAAATTGCAGGCGTTCCTATCACCATGCAGCTTCATTATGCCGGTATTGCAGATTGCAGCCTGTATCAGTATTTTGTAGAGGGTTGGTATTATTACGATAAATATCAGAAGAAACTTCCCCTTACCGGAATTTATGATTATGGCAAACTGGCTTTATACAATTTCGGAACAAAGCATAAACAAAATTCGGCCAAGCTTAAAGAAGATATTACGTCCCCACAGAAAGTGGAAAAGATCGCTGAAATTGCACAAAACCTCCGTCCAAAGGAGTCCATCATATTTGCAGAAGATCAACAAACTAAAGAAAATCCTATTTCAGGAAAATTTTATCTAGGAAGTAAAGTACTACCAGCCCAATTATTCACCGGTAATGATATGATCTACCGATATAACAATTATCTGATCCTGCCCAATAACAAAAAGATCAACACTTTTGATTTCATCAATCAATATGGTGGAAATGAATTGATATCATATGTGTCCGGAGAGAAAGGGAATCGGGTTCTTTTGTATTTTGAACATTCTTCAAATTTTAATGCCTGTGGGAGATGCGGAGCCAGTGAAGGGGAAAAAGGATACAGGATTCTGTACTTTACCAAAGACTGGAATTATAAACGTTATGAAGAGTTCCTTACCGAAAGCTGTCTGGAGAATATATATGATACGGTTGAAACAAAATCAAAAGATGGAAAAATGATACAGCTTAAAGTGGGTAAATCAGATTCTTTACCAGCCCACACCCTTACTGTTGATGTAAAAAATGCTCTCGTTATAAAATCAAAATAAAAAAAGAGCTCAAAAATGAACTCTTTTACTTTATCTTATCTTGGTAATCTGCTTGCTCTTTTCAAAAGCTCCTGATTAATTTCGTTAATCAATTCCGGGCCTTCGTAAATAAATCCGGTATACAACTGAACTAGACTTGCTCCTGCATCTAATTTTTCAATAGCATCCTTTGCAGAGTGAATCCCTCCTACTCCAATAATTGGGAATGCTCTGTTACTTTTATCCGAAAGGTATTTGATGATTTTTGTACTTCTTTCACGAATAGGTTTTCCACTTAAACCACCATTTCCTATTTGTTCCAAAACTTCTGATGACGTTTTTAAGCCTTCTCTGTTTACAGATGTATTGGAAGCAATCACTCCATCAATTTTTGTTTCTGCAATAAGCTCAACAATTTCATCTAATTGATTGTTATTAAGATCCGGAGCAATTTTTAGTAATATGGGTTTCTGTACCGTTTTTGATTGGTTGATTTTCTTCACTTCCGTGATCAGTTCACGCAGGTACTCTACATCTTCAAGTTTAGCGTGGCTTCCCACATTCGGGCAGCTTACATTCAATACAAAGTAATCTACATGAGGATGAAGACCGTCAAAGCAATCTAGGTAATCTTGGGTATAGTTTTCAGGACTTGTATTGGTGTTTTTTCCTATGTTCCCCCCGATGATTATTTTTCCTTTGTTTGATTTCAGCTTTTCAATAGCAGCTTCAAGACCATCATTATTGAACCCCATTCTGTTGATAATTCCGCCATCTTCTATTAAACGGAACAATCTTTTCCTAGGATTTCCTGCCTGAGCTTTTGGGGTTACCGTTCCTATTTCTACAAATCCGAAACCTAGGTCACCCAATTCATTAAATAATACTGCATTTTTATCGAAACCAGCAGCCAATCCTACAGGATTTTTAAATTTTAATCCGAAAACTTCTCTTTCCAGGCGCTTGTCCTCAATGGGTTTAGGGAAAAATAATTTAGTGAGAAATCCAAAATTCTTGAGCACCGAAAAAGTAAAGTGATGAACATCTTCCGGGTCAAATTTGAAAAGAATAGGTCTGATGATGCTTTTGTACATTGAAAAAAAGTTTTACAAAATTACTCATTTTAAAATTAACCATCGATTTACCTATGATATTTTATCAAAATGTTTTATAAATACTATCTATAAAGTACATCTATCCAATAAGCATCAAGAATATGAGCTTAAATCGAGGTTCAAAATGTCTCCTACTCTCTTGAATTCTTCGTTTACCTTAGCATTCAGTGTTATTCTTTCGTTGGTAATAGGATGATCGAAGATTAATTGATGAGCGTGAAGCATCATTTTGCTCATATTGAAAGTTTCCAGCCACAGTTTATTCTGTTTATTACATCCATAAGGACGACAGCCCAAAATGGGGTGTAAAATATGTTTAAAATGTTTTCTCAGCTGATGCATCCTACCTGTTTCCGGAATAGCTTCTACCAGGCAATAACGTGAAGTCTGATGTTTTCCGAAAGCTAAATCTATTTCTGAAGTCTGTAAACGATGATAATAGGTAATGGCATTCTGCTGAATTTCGTCCTCATTAATCAAATCATAATCAATTGTTTCTTCCTCTTTCGTCCAGCCACGAACAATGACTAAATATTTTTTCTCAACTTTTCGTGTCGCAAATTGATCGTTCATTATTCTTAATGAATCTTTATCTAAAGTGAATAACAGAACACCAGAAGTTTTTCGGTCTAAACGATGCGCAGGATAAACATACTGCCCGATCTGATCTCTCAATTCCTGAATGGCGTAAGTATCTGCCTCTCCTGCATAGTAAGATTTATGAACCAATAATCCGCTCGGTTTATTGATGGCAATAAGATGTTCGTCCCGATAAAGAATTTCTAACATGGGGCAAAAATAGAAATTTTCAACCGATCTAGCCCTGATTGCAGCGACATCCTTTTTTGTTGCGACCTAAGCAAAGCGAAAAAGATACAGCGGAAAGCAGGTTCCCGGCTCTTGAAAATAAAAATGCAAATTTTTGAACTTTTATTTACTGCTTTTTTTATGGAATTTCATGATTTTGGAATCCAAATTCATATTTTTGCACATCAGACGTTAAAAAAATTATGGCAAAGCAAGAAGATGTTTTCAAGAAAGTAATTTCTCACGCTAAAGAATATGGGTTTATTTTCCCATCAAGTGAGATCTATGATGGTTTATCCGCTGTTTATGATTATGGACAGAATGGTGCCGAATTAAAAAACAATATCAAACAATATTGGTGGAAAGCTATGGTACAGCTTAACGAAAATATTGTAGGCATTGACTCGGCGATCCTTATGCACCCAACAACATGGAAAGCATCAGGCCACGTAGACGCTTTCAACGATCCATTGATTGATAATAAAGATTCTAAGAAACGTTTCAGAGCAGACGTTTTGGTGGAAGATTATTGTGCTAAGATTGAAGATAAAGAGAATAAAGAGATTGAAAAAGCAGCGAAGAGATTCGGTGAGTCTTTCGATAAAGATCAGTTTGTTGCTACCAACCCAAAAATTTTGGAATACAGAGCAAAAAGAGAGGCTATTCTTTCAAGATTGGCAAAATCATTGGAAAATGAAGA
Organism: Chryseobacterium oncorhynchi; assembly: GCF_002899895.1. Taxonomy (GTDB): domain Bacteria; phylum Bacteroidota; class Bacteroidia; order Flavobacteriales; family Weeksellaceae; genus Chryseobacterium; species Chryseobacterium oncorhynchi. Next base: position 358,286 of record NZ_PPEI02000003.1, on the reverse strand, counting down.
TCTTGCTGATGTAAAATCTTTAATTGAAGAATTAGAAATTGCTGATCCTGATACAGGTTCTAAAAACTGGACAGAAGTAAGACAGTTCAACCTGATGTTCGGAACAAAATTAGGAGCTTCTGCTGATTCTGCAATGGATCTTTACCTAAGACCTGAAACAGCACAAGGTATTTTTGTTAACTTCCTGAATGTACAGAAAACTTCACGTCATAAGCTTCCTTTCGGTATTGCACAGATTGGTAAGGCCTTCAGAAATGAGATTGTTGCAAGACAGTTTATCTTCAGAATGCGTGAATTTGAACAGATGGAAATGCAGTTCTTCGTTGCTCCGGGAACGGAACTAGAATTCTACGAGCAATGGAAGCAAAAACGTCTGAACTGGCACTTAGCTTTAGGTTTAGGAAATGACAACTACAGATTCCATGACCATGAAAAACTGGCTCACTATGCGAATGCAGCAGCAGATATTGAATTCAATTTCCCATTCGGATTTAAAGAATTGGAAGGAATTCACTCAAGAACGGATTTCGACTTAAAGGCTCACGAGGAGTTCTCAGGAAGAAAGCTTCAGTTCTTCGATCCTGAAAGAAACGAAAACTATGTTCCTTATGTAGTGGAAACTTCAGTAGGTTTAGACAGACTATTCCTTTCTATCTTCTCTCATTGTTTAAGAGATGAAGTATTGGAAGACGGTTCAGAAAGAACAGTATTATCTTTACCTCCTGCTATTGCTCCAATTAAAGCAGCCATCCTTCCATTGATGAAGAAAGATGGACTTGCTGAGTATGCAGAAACAATCTTCAATGACCTGAAATATGATTTCAACTTATTCTACGAAGAGAAAGATGCTATCGGAAAACGTTACAGAAGACAGGATGCCATCGGTACTCCTTACTGTATTACCATTGACCACGACTCTTTAACGGATCATACGGTAACAATAAGAGACAGAGATACAATGAAGCAGGAAAGAGTTCCGGTTTCAGAGTTGAGAAGAATCATTGATGAGAAGACCAACTTCAGAAATTTACTTTCTAAACTATAGAATAAAAGCCTTGAGAAATCAGGGCTTTTTTATTTTCAGTACTTCTATCTTATTTTATTATTTTTAAGTTTCAAATTGTTTAAATTTGTTAGAGACCGATTGACGAAATATGAGAATATTAAAGTACATGATAGGCGGGGCAGTAGCCGGAGCGGCTGCAGCTTACTTTTTGGGATATGATTATTTATTTAGTGGCATTTCCAAGACCTACCTTAAGGGAAAATCAAGTGCGTATATTGATGATGGAAACCTGTTTCCAAGCAATCCTATTGCTACAGAAGAGCCTAGACTATGGGAAGAAGATTCCGATTACAATAAAAAAGAACTACCTAAACATTTAGTCGAAGATTTAAAACATTCTAAAGCAGCCGCTTTTGTGGTGATAAAAAATGGGAAAATTCTTCATGAACAATATTGGGAGGGCTATAATCAACTTTCGCAAACCAATTCCTTTTCCATGGCCAAAGCTGTTACCGTTATGCTTTTAGGGAAAGCACTGGAAGAAAGGATCATTCATAATATTGACGAAAAGGTTTCTGACTTTTATGCAGAATTTAAGGAAAAAGCATTTGGAAACACAGTCACACTCAAAAATCTAGCTCAAATGGAAGCCGGTCTTGACTGGGATGAAAACTATAACAGTCCGTTTCTTCCTAACGCCAAAGCCTACTATGGAAAAAGCCTTATAAAAGCAGTATTTTCAAGAAAATTCAAGGAAGTTCCGGGAACAAGGTTTGAATATCAAAGCGGAGCAACGCAACTTCTTGGCTTTGCTCTAAAAAAGGCTTTAAAACAACCCTTGGCAACCTATTTATCTGAAAAGTTCTGGATTCCGCTGGGAATGGAACAAAATGCAAAATGGAGTACAGACAATCATGGAATGGAAAAAACATATTGCTGTATTCATTCTAATGCAAGGGACTTTGCAAAACTGGGCCAATTATTTCTGGATGATGGTAAGGTAGGTGATCAACAGATCCTTAATTCTGATTTTATTGAGCAGATGAGAACCCCTACAGAAAAATCTGAAAACATCTATGGAATGGGGCTTTGGATTAATCACGATAACCCTATCAAACATTATTATTTTTTGGGGCTTCAAGGGCAGTATATCATTATGGTCCCTGAGCACAATATGGTTATTGTAAAGACCGGAAGCTATGCTAATAATCCTAAAAATGACAGAGGAAGACCAGATCAGGTGAAATTCCTTGTTAATGAAACCGTACAGCTATTTCAATAAAAAACATGGAAAAGTACAGCTCAAAAATAGATTCTTATATTGAAAAATCACAGGATTTTGCAAAACCTATTCTTCATTACATCCGAGAAACCGTTCATGAATATTGCCCAGATGCAGAGGAAATGATGAAATGGAGTTTTCCTCATTTTATCTACAAAGGAAAAAACCTCTGTGCAATGGCCTCTTTTAAACAACATTGCACCTTTGGGTTCTGGCTGGAGAAAGAGATGAAAACTATGCAGGAAATCACCCATGATATTGAAAAGAACTCCATGTTCAGTCTGGGAAAAATTACAAAAACTGAAGATCTTCCCTCAAAACCTCAGCTTAAAAAAGCGATCCTGGAAGCTATGGAACTTACGGATATGGGAGTAACTCTGAAGAAAGCAGCCCCGTCCAAAACAGAAATGGAGATTCCTGATTATTTTCAGACTGCTTTAAACGATAAACCAAAAGCATTGGGTTTCTTTGAAAAAGCATCTCCCTCTTACAGAAAGGAATACATCACATGGCTCACTGAAGCCAAAACAGAAGCTACCAGAAATAAAAGAATGGAACAGGCTTTGGAGTGGATTGAAGAGGGCAAAGGCAGAAATTGGAAGTACGAAAAAAAATAAACACAACACACAATGAAGAAAAAAATTACGTTCTTTTTCTTCCTCATTATTTCGACATATGCGTTTTCTCAAGCATTTGATTTTGAGAGACATTATAAATATGCACGAGGACTTTCTTCAAAAAATCCGGACAGTTCAGAAATTGTTCTCAAAACAATTATAGACTCTGCGCAAAGAAGAAACTTACCGGAATACCTTGCCAAGGCTTATTATTTAAAGTCATACAACAGCTATTTAAAATCAGACGCAAAGAGCAGCCTTGATTTTTCAGAAAAAGCACTGAAGATTTCCACACAAAATAATTATGCTATAGGAAAGGCCCTTGCCTACAGAATGCAGGGCACACAATATGCAAAATTGGGACTTTTAGAAGAGTCTTCTAGAAATTTACAGAAAGCTCTGGCCGAAGTAAAAAATAATAATACGGATGAGGGGCATGAACTGAAAGGGATGATTTATAATTCTTTTCTGGTTCTCCTCAATGAAAATCAGTACAAGGAAAAAGAACTTTACTCCAAAAATGCTGTTCAGGAATTCACAAAGATCAAAAATATACCCCGACGAAACGAACTATTGATCTCAGCCTATACCAATATGGGGTACAGTTTATCTGAGGTAAAAAAATTCAAGGAAGCAAAATCTTACTTTATACAGGCTCTCACGCTGATAGACGGTAATAACCATTATCTTAAATCCAACATTCTTAATGATATCGGGTTTTCATTCTTTAAACAAAATAAACCTGACAGTGCCGTTTTGTATTATCAACAGGCATTGGCTATTGTCAATAAGTATGGTTTTAATGAAAAGAAAATAGAAGTCACAAAAAATCTTGAAACGGCCTATACTCAGCTTCACGACTCATCCAATATTCAGAAATATAAAGTTGAAAACCTCAAACTGAAAGACAGTATCTCCTACAACAAAGCAATGGCGATCAATAAAACACTTTCAAAAAAAGAAGAAAACTTTGACAATGAACTTAATAAAAGTCATAGATTTTCAAAAGGTTTACTTATTGTTTGCTTTGTCATGATTCTGATATTGGGTGCTGTTATTTTTAACATCTTTCGCCTTAGAAAAAAACATAAGGAAACAGTTGCCAGAATATATCGAGAAGGGATTGCTCTTCCTTCCTATGAAGAGGATTCCAGTGATGTTGCCGAGGAAATCCAACCTCAACACAGCAATACTCCGGCAGAGGTAAAAATTTCCCCGGAAGCAGAGGAAAATATTTTAACAGGATTAAAAAGCTTTGAAGATAGTCTTCACTTTAACAGCAAGAACATTTCACGTTACAACCTTGCCAATACCCTGAACATAAACACAAAGTATCTTTCGGCGGTCATAAGAAAACATAAGAATCTCAACTTCAATCAGTACATCAATCATCTTAGGATCAACCACATTGTAAACCAACTAAAAAATGACCCGCAATATCGAAAATACAAGATCAACCACCTTGCTGAAATTACGGGTTATTCTTCTCACAGTGCCTTTTCCATAGAGTTTAAAAGAATCACAGGATTACACCCATCAGCCTTTATCAAAACCCTTGGAGAGGTTACATAAATTACTGTTCTGCAATGGTAAGGTTGTTATACCCGCCCGTATTGTTTAATGAAAAATTGGCAGTATTTGAATTATTTAAGTTAAACCAGATATAGGGCATTAGTCGTTGCCCTGTCGTCATATAGAATGATGCTGTACAGTTGCTTCCTGCATCAATATTGGTTAAACTATTCGAAGACATTGTATTGACACATTTTACCGTATTTACAATATTGGTGACTAGCAATCCTGTTGTATTATCATACAGTTGCCAGATCGCCTCTATCTGGATCGGATTTAAAACATCCGTAGTATAATTAATGGCAAGCGGTGCAAGATCTGTAGTGAAAGAAGCTACATAAACTCCATTTCTAGGTGCTGTAAAAACTCCTGTAGATGCATTAAAGTTTGTCCCGGAATTACTTTCAAAGGTCTTTGCCCAATCTACCAGATAATTACTGGCTCTGTTTTGTAAACCTGCATTTACTGTAGGTATGGCGGGAGTACCCAGTTTTACATTATTATTGGTCTTTGCTGCAATCACAATGATCTTATTATTTGCCGGTTGTGCTGTAAGTAATGGCAACCACTCTTTTCCGTTAGAATATTCCATTCCGTTATTATAACGGACTGCTCCCTCGTCTGCAGCTGCTGCAGTCAGTGAAGACGTTCCAAAGCCAACAGCACCATTTCCGGAGTTTCTGGCATCTACTTTTACAGCAGGACTATGGGTGCCCACTCCTACTCTTCCGGTACTATTAATCAGAATATCATTACTTTGTTGAACAGGAGTAAATAATGTTCCCGACACCGGATTATCTGCCTTTCCATCAATGTGCAAAATGCCTTGTGGGTTGGCTGTATTGATTCCAACCTGTGAAAATGCACAGTTGAAACCTAAAGTCATCAAAATCAGTAAACAGTTTTTTTTCATCATTAATTTTTTTATAATCCGAAAATACTTAAAGAAGTAAGGGTTGCATCTGCATCCAGAGTTTTTGAGCTGCCTAGTTTTTGATTCAGGCTTACCGTAATATTGTCTCCTTTGATTAGGTTAAAGATTCCTGAACAGTTTCCGGCAATACGATTCCCAATGGTATTATTTCCGGGGTAAGTTCCTACACATTTAAAAACCGTATTAGTAGCAGTAGAAGTAGAATTTGTCTGAATCAGAGTTTCATACCGTGAGTCGTTTGCAACACCTCCCGAAGTGAGTGAGAATGTAAAAGAAACCACATAAACTCCTGTTTTTGAAGCGATAAACGTTCCTGTTCCGGCATTAAAACTGCTGTTCACATCAGTTTTCTTCGTCCAGCCAGTAATAGTAGCCTGCGTGCTATTGCTAAAACTTTGTCCAGAGGCGTTTTCAGCATCTACAAAGTCATTTGAAGCCTTGTGAGCCAGGGTAACCCAAGATGTACCATTAGAATAGCTTAAATCTTGTGTTCCAGAATTATACCTCAGCGCTCCTGATTTTGCTGCGGCTGCCGTCTGGGAGGTTCCTCCAATACCAATTGCATTTACATTTTCTTGTGATCTTAAGTCCAGTCTTGTTTTAGGAGATTTTGTTCCTACTCCCATATTACCGGTAGAAGTTACCACTACATCATCATAATAAGTGGTTGGCACTGAAACAGAAGTATTTTTTTGCCCATCTACATGAAGTACTCTTTCAGGCGCAGACATATTGATACCCACTTGAGCATTAACCCCTAAACTTCCGAAAATGATTAGGGCTGGTATTAATTTTTTTATCATATCAAATGTGTTATTGTTCTAATATCGAAACATTTACAAAACCATAGTCGTTACTTGAAGACGAAGTATTGGTTCGTAAACTCAAACTTCCGTTGTACACTGACTGATAGATCTGTGGTTGAAGCGTATCTCCTTTATTCAGTTGTACTCCTGCAACGCATGAACCCGCTACCTGAGCCTGTTTTGAAATATTTGAAAATGATTTTACACACTTTTTAACAGTAGTATTTCCATTCACTACATATCTCGCTTCAGAAAAATATCCGGATTCAATAGGGATTCTCACAAAATCATACGTAAAGGAAACCAGATAAACTCCTGTTCTTGGTGCTGTAAAAGTTCCTGTTGCTGGAGTGAAGTCGCCTGTAGGATCTGTAATTTCGTTCCATCCCAGGATGCTGGTAGAAACTTGATAAGGAATTTTAATAGCAAAACTGGCAGCCTCTATATTAGCTACTACAACAGCCTTGGTAGGGGTAGAAATAAGGTCCTGCCACACCACTCCATCTGAATATTGCATTTTTCCACCATTTAACGGATTATACCTTACAGCCCCGCCTCCTGCTACAGAAGCAGCTTGGGAAGTCTCGCCAATACCAATCGAATTATCCGTATTATCAGTGGATCGTGCATCTATTTTTACTACCGGAGACAAAGTTCCTATTCCCAGCTCACCGGAAGAAGTAATTACCATATCATTGGCAGCCTGTATAGAGGCTATATTTCCAGAGGCAGGGTTATCTTTCCCTCCATCCACATGGAACATCGCCTGAGGATTGGATGTATTAATTCCTACCTGTGCGTTTGTAAAATTAAAAGAAAGACATCCTGTGACAAGAATCCCTTTTATCAGATAATTTAAATTTTTCATGTAATTTGTGGTTTTAAAATGTGTTCAAATTTCTGGTCAAAGATAAACCCAAAAGGATTTCTTACACAATAGCCCCACAAGCAACAAATAACAAAATCAACTGATATACAGATGGTTAATGCGACATTTTACAATATCAAAATTCGGTATTTTAATATATTTAAAGAAATAAAGCTTTAATTTCTTCTAGTTTTTTTCAGAATTTTTGAAATGATAATTTCTCAATACAAATCTTGAGCATCTAATGGAACCTAAAGTTAGCTTCAGGTAAAGTATTATTTTTTAAAAAAGCTTCATATTCAGGAGACAGCTGTGTACGGCCAAAAGTATTCTCGCCGCTCATACTTCCCAGACGCACCTTATCTTTCCCATATTTTCTGTTCATAGCATCCATCGCCTTCATCACAGGAAGATGTTGATTTTGGGTATCTTCTTCGAAAAGGCTGATCTGTCTTTGATCTTCAGGAACAAAGTCATTCACCATAACTCCAGCTCTTTTATAATGAAATCCATCCCTGTAGATGGCTTCAAACAGTTCATTTACAACTCTTCCTATTAAAATGGAGGAATTGGTAGGATTGGGAAGAATTTGGGTCATTGCATTTCTATATTCTGGAAGATCTTTTCTAAATCTGTTGGTTTGTACGAACACCGTTATCATCTTGCAACAGGTATTTTGCTTGCGCAGTCTTTCTGAGCAATACATTCCAAAGGTTTCTACCCGCTCCCGGACCTCTTCCTTATTTGTAAGCATTTGCATAAAGCTTCGGGTAACGGCAATCGACTTTTTGGGTGAAGGAGCATCTAGTTCCAGCTGACGAATTCCTTTCAGCTCATTGATCATTCTTATTCCGTGAATTCCCATCACTTTTCTAACCCATGCTTCCGGCTTCTGAAGAAGATCCCATGCCTTATAAACCCCACTGTCATTCATTTTTACAGCTAATTTTCTGCCTATTCCCCATACATCACCTATATTAAGCCACTTCAAAGCCTTTTCAATTTTCTCGGGAGTATCCATGATATAGACCCCATTAAATTGTTCCGGAAAATCCTTTACAATTCTATTGGCAACCTTACACAAGGTTTTACTAGGTGCAACTCCTATACTTACAGGAATGTTTTCTTTTTCATCAATTTCTTCCTTAATTTTAAAACAATAATCATAAATATCAATGTATTTGAATCCGGTCAAATCGAGAAAAAGTTCATCAATACTATACACCTCATAATCCAGAACATAAGAACTGGCAATATTGATAACTTGCTGACTTTTGTAATTATAAAGCTCAAACTTCGCTGAAAAGCTTTTTACATCATATTGCTTGAAAAGTTCTTTGTATTTGAAAGCCGGTGCAGCCATAGGAATACCCAGATCTTTGGCCTCCTTACTTCGGGACACAACACACCCGTCGTTGTTGGAAAGAACCACAACGGGTTTGCCCTCAAGTGTAGGATCCAGAGTCCTTTCACAGGAAACAAAAAAATTGTTACAATCTACCAGCGCATACATAATGTATCGTAAATTATCTATGCAAAATTATTGTTTTTAAAGAATAAAATAATCTTTTAGGCTGGAATTAACATTAGATTTAACACATTGAAAAACAAATGAATAATATTTTTAAATACGACATGTTTTGTCGCATTATCATTATATTTTTGTTTTCAAAAACATTATTATTTAATAACTATTCTGTAGATTAAATCATTTTTAACCGCTCTTCCTCGAGGTCAATCTGATAAAGCTGATGACGAATAATACTTTCATCAATAGAAACATCTTTATTGAGTTCTGCAAGAAACTGTCTCTGGCTTTCTAACATCTCAAAAAAGACATCTTTTGTTTTTTCATTCATCCATTCTGTGCCATCGGACTGTATTTTTTCTTCCCAATGTTTCAACATTCGCTCTATTCCGGCATGGCTGCTCAGTTCGCTTTCATGCTTATTTTTAAGAAAATGATAAACATGCTGCTTGAGTTTTTGTTTTATTTCTTCTCTGGCCTGCTTGTCTTTCTCTTCATCTGTAAAATCATCAAATACATGTCCGTATCTGATAATATAGGGCAGCGTAAGTCCCTGCACCAGCAATGTAAGTAAGATCACAACAAAAGTAATGAACAGGATTAGGTTTCTGTTGGGAAAAGGAAGTCCGTTTTCAAGGGTGATCGGAATAGCCAATGCAGCAGCCAATGAAACAACACCTCTCATCCCCGTCCATCCAAGAATAATTGGCATCAGCAAACGCCTCCTCGCAGAAGATGCACGCGGTGCTACACTTGGCCGAAAAATCAAAGTAGCCAGCATAGCAGCGTATGCACTTATTATTCTGGCGGCAATGAGAATACCCGTTATCAAAACTCCATACTGGATGGCAATTCTCAGAGGAACTCCTTCTGAACGCAATCCGCCAACAATTTCGGGAAGCTCAAGCCCAATAATTAAAAATACGATCCCATTCAGAATAAATACAAAGCTTTCCCATACACTGTAACCTCTTATACGACTGCTGCTGTTTAAAAATATCATCCTTTTAGCAGACATATACAAACCGCCACAAACTACCGCTAAAACTCCAGAACAATGAAACTGCTCTGCCACCCAATACATAAGATAAGGTTCAATGAGAGTCAATGCAATATCTGATGAGGGTTCTGTAGGAAGACGCTTATGAGCTTGTACAAAAATCCAGGCGAGTAGCAAGCCAATTCCAGCCCCTCCGATAATCATCCAAAAAAAGTCTAAAGAAGCTTCCTGCCATACAAATTGTCCGGTTCCTACAGCAATCAAAGCAAAACGGAATATAATAAGTGAGGAAGCATCATTCAGTAAACTTTCTCCCTCCAGAATAGCAGATGTAGTAGTTGGTATTTTTACAAACTTCATAATAGCTCCTGTACTTACCGCATCAGGAGGAGACACTATTCCTCCTAGCAAAAACCCTAAGGCAATAGTAAATCCTGGAATAAAATAATTAGCGGCTACCGCCACTGCCAGCGCTGTAAAAAAAACGACCAGAAAGGCAAAGCTTCCAATAATACGCCACCATCTTTTCATCTCTTTAAAGGAAATAGACCATGCTGCTTCAAATAATAAAGGAGGTAAAAAAATAAAAAAGATAAGATCCGGATTGATCTTTACGACTGGCAAACCAGGTATAAAAGAAACGAAAAGTCCGAATACAACAAGTAAAATAGGATAAGCAATTTTTAATCTGGTAGCCCACATGTTTAGCAGTACGATAGCTGCTACCATAGCCAGTAAAAAAGGTAAGATGGTATGCATTTGATATTGTGTTTTTTGTCCATCATATTTACTACTTCTATTTGATTTTTAAAAATTTAAAAGCAATTTTTTTCTTGTTTTTTATGCATGCAGATTAATTTGATGCCATAAATCTATTTTCATATTACCTTTTTATCTCACATTGAATATTATAGAATTTTAAATAAAAACACGTCAAGTTTCGTCGCTTCTGTGCTATACTTTTGTATCATAACAATAAGAAATATGGACAAAGTAACCTTAGAACGAATTCAGAAACTTCACCCATTGGTAAGAGACGAAGTGAAACAAATTATCAAGGAATGTGATGAAGCACTCACCGGAAGAGCCAAGATACGGATCACTCAAGGGTTAAGGTCCTTTGAGGAACAAGAAAAACTCTATGCCATCGGAAGAATTACTTCGGGAAAAAAGGTGACCAATGCCAAAGCCGGACAAAGCATTCACAATTATGGTCTTGCCGTAGACATTTGCCTAATGATTGACGGGAAAACCGCAAGCTGGGACACCGTAAAGGATTGGGACAATGATAAGGTTGCCGACTGGTATGAATGTGTAAAGATTTTTGCCAGACACGGCTGGGATTGGGGTGGAAACTGGAAAACATTCAAAGATCTTCCCCACTTTGAAAAAAAGACCATTTCATCGAAAAAAGGGCTTATAAAAATCAGCTGGAGGAAGCTGTTAAAAATGCCTAGAGATCATCAAAATTATATCATTTTTTAATTGAAATTAATTAAAACACGACAAGTTCTGTCGCTTCTCCGTCCTATCTTTGATTTACAAGAAAACAACTAAAAAGGCAATGAAATTCATACATCTAGCACAATCATCCATATGATAAAAAGCTAAGTTCCGGATTTAAGATTGTTCGTATTCTTTAAAAAAACAAATAAAAATATCACATGAAAAAGACAACCATTCTTTCTTTGGACGGAGGCGGAATAAGAGGAATTATTACCTGTATTATTCTACGCTACATAGAAGAACAGCTCCAGTATTATGATAAACCAAGTGCCAAGCTTGGGGATTATTTTGATTTGGTAGCAGGCAGCAGCACAGGAGGTCTGATTGCATCCATTATTCTTTGTCCTGATGAAGTTCGTAAAGCAAAGTATTCCATTCAGAAAGGCTTGGAGTTGTATGCTGAGAAGGGCGGTGATATCTTCCAGGTTTCCTTTTGGGAAAAGCTGGTTAATCCATTTGGATTGTTGAATGAGAGGATTTCCCAGGAAGCACTTCAAAAAAACCTGAATGACTTTTTTGGAAATTTAGAACTAAAGGAATTAATAAAACCGTGTTTAATAACAAGTTATGATATAGAAAACAGACGTGCTAAGCTTTTCAATTCTTGGGAAGCTCACCTCAGCACAGATAATTTTTACGTAAAAGATGTTTGCAGAGCCACATCAGCTGCACCAACCTATTTCAGCCCTGTACAGATCAAATCTATGTATGGACAAATCTTTAGTCTGATTGATGGTGGTATGTTTGCAAACAATCCTGCTCTTTGTGCCTATGCAGAGGCTAGAAAAATCCCTTTTGCAGAGGTTTTAAAAAACCATCAAAAAGCCAACCATCCGGGAGTTAATGATATGATTATCATATCTATCGGAACAGGAATTGAAGCCAGGCCTTATTCTTTTAAAAGACTGGAAAAGGCTGGAAAAATAGGTTGGGTAAATCCTATCATTGATATCTTAATGTCTGCCAATGCAGAAACAGTAGATTATCAGCTTGGTCAGATGTTTCAGACCTTAGGATTGAGAAACCAGAAAAACTATTACCGCCTCAATCCATCCTTGAAAAATGCTTCTCCGGCAATGGATAATGTAAGACGCTCTAATATTGAAAATCTGATACAGGCAGGATTAAGCTATATTGATGATAACAGAGAAACATTGAATCAAATTGTTCAGAAGCTCATCAAAAACAAAATATAAGCCTTTCAGCTTATAAGTATTCAATATAAGCTAAAAAGATTATATCATTACATTGAAAAATATTTTTTTAACACGTCAAGTTTTGTCGCTTCCCACCACTACTTTTGGAGTATAAACAAAGCCACAAAATAACAATCAATAAAAACTTTAAACGCCTTTGATTTCAACATTCATCAATGCTGAACAGCCCAAAATATGTTCAAAATACAACCAATACCTTATCACAAAAAACATGGAAACGCCAACTCACAACACAGATACAATCTTCGATGAAGATCTCTACACCATAGAGTGGAGCGACATCGAAAATGCAGAGATGGACTATGAAAACTATCTCAATGACATTGAAAACTTCTTCAGAACAGACTTTGAAGATGATGCTCTGGAAGAAGACACACTTTAATATATACTTTTAAACACAACACGTTCTGCTGCTGTTCAGTCATTTTCTATACTACACACCAACAGTCTCATTACTATTATTCTCGAATCCTTTGAATCACCATCACAAGATGCTGAACAGCCGGAACTGTGTTTAAAATGATCACAAAAACACTAAAATATTCCCCAAAAGTGGAAAACAGCCTATAACCACTCCAAAAACAAGGCTATAATACCTTGAAGCCATCCAATAGAGGCTTCAAGTATTAATCTATTAATTAAATCACAATTTTTTATGAAAACAAAAGAAGAACTAAAACTTTATTTCGAAAATGGAGATATCCCAAGGCAGGAAGATTTCTGGGCATGGCAGGACTCATACTGGCATAAAGATGAAAAATTACCCAGCAGTTCTTTTGAACTACCAACTTATGAAGAATTCATATTTTCTCCTACAGACAGTAAAGAAATTACAGGAGTAGGAAAGAGAGTTATTATTCCGGAAGGGATAAAAACAGTGGGCGGATTTATATATAGTGGAGCAGCAAAAAACACAATTATAGAGGTTCAATTACCTAAAACATTAGAAAAATTGAAATCTCTTGCTTTTGCTCATCAGTTTTTAAAAGGGTCTTTAAAAATTCCTGGAACCTGCAAAACAATTGAGGGCAGTGCCTTTTTAAGTGGATATGCCAATATTTCTGAATTAATTCTGGAAAATGGTATAGAAACGATTGGTAGTAGTGCCTTCCAACTTTCCAGCAGTACTGCTCTTACTGAATTATACATCCCGAAATCGGTTAAATCCGTAGGGCAAAATGCTTTCAATATTCCTTCATTACAAACCGTTTCCGCACCAACAGGATTAGACCTTAGTAATGCAGGCATCCCATCAACCGCAACCATCACATACAGATAAATATCAAAAATGAAAACAAAACAAGAATTAAAACTTTATTTCGAAAATGGAGACATTCCCAAACAGGAAGAATTTTGGGATTGGCAGGACTCGTACTGGCATAAAGAAGAAAAAATTCCATTAGACAAATTAGCATATGATTTTTCTCAAAAAGCAGACCTTGTAGGCGGACTAGTTCCCGCTTCACAACTTCCAAGCTATGTAGATGATGTCTTAGAATTTGATACCTTTTCTAATCTTCCTAAATCAGGGGAATCCGGAAAGATTTATGTCATCAAAGACAACAATAAACTTTACCGATGGACAGGAGCAAGATATATTGACATTACCCAGGGTGAACTTGGAACCTTGCAATCCGTAACTGATAGAGGAAACGAAACTACCAACTTAATTAAAGTACAGGGGATAGGATATGGTGGATCTGCCCAATTGAGTAACATTGTGATTGGTCAAGAATCAAATGATTTGAGCAACCAAGCAAATTATATAGTATCAGTTGGTAAAGGTTCTAATCCTCTTGGTAATGATCATGTTGTAGTTGGTCACAACTCTGCGTCTACAGATAATGGCACTCAAGGAAATACTGTCATTGGTAACTTCAGCATGGGAATTGGTCTTAATTCCAATGAAAATACAATTGTAGGATACTCATGTTTTAGCAATGGTAGTGGTGCACAAGGAAATACTATATTGGGAGCTTATGCTGGCAATGTAGGAGGAGATAGAAAGTTTCAAAATATTATTATCGGAACTAGTGCCGGGAACTACCTTGGGACAGACTCTAAAAACAACGTAATTATTGGAAGCAACTCTAATTTCAATAATGTTCAATTACAAGATAGCTTATATATTCACAATATTAACAGAGGAAATTCTGTAACATTATCTGATGCTTTAATCTCAGGAAACTTCGTAGATCGATATGTAAATCTGAATGGTAAATTATCAATTACACCCAATCAGATTCCAACAGCAGATGCAGGTTATACTAAAAATATCGTTGCAAGACCTGATGGAACATTCGGATGGGAAGACAAAGCCACTTCCGAGTCAGTTCCATTAGCCGGAACAATGTCTAATAAGCCGGTAACGGGAGATATTGTCATCAAGGACATGACTAACAATAGCTTTACCAGACTTTCTAAAGGTGCCGTTTTCTGTTCAGATAAAAATCAAAATGGAACTCTTATGGGCCATTCTACATTTACATTCCTTGAACAATTTGATGGTCCTGTAGCTGAAATTACAAAAAAGGGAATTACTACAATTGAGCCTACTTATGTGATTAGTTGTGGTGGAGCTGATGTAAGAGGACTTTCAGGAGCATCTGACTATACTCCCAACATAAAAGATCTTGATTATATCCAGAAGAAATACGCAGATAAACAACACTCCTACACAAGAGAGGAGGTCAGAACCGGCGGATTATGGATTGACAATAAACCCATCTATAGAAAAACTGTTTTTTTCTCTCAAATCCCAGATAACGGTATTATTCAGATAGATAACATCTTCGAAGGTATGGAAGTTATTGTTTCCAATCAGATGTTTACAGAGTGGTATGATATGAAAGCAGGTTTTGCAGGTAATCAATTAAGAGGTAAGGCTTTTATCTCATTGCAAAAAGAGTTTGTACAATTTCAGCTTACAGATAATCCTAATTATGATTATTCTGCAATTGACAACTTCACTCTAACCCTTGAATACACTAAAAAAGGAGACTTACCTGTGTAATAATGTTCTTTATTGAACCAAATACTACAATAACAAAATATAAAAAATGGCAACAAACGATACAACAAATAATGCATCACAAACACTTTTCAGATTTGTAAGCTTAAGAAACCCACAATTAACAGAAACAAAAACAGTCAACTTAGGATTTATCCACAAAGCTTCTGAATTGGCTAGTGCTTTTGACGCTGCTGTTAATCCAAAAGACACAGCCTTAAAAAAGTTTAAAGCTTTGGAAGACGCAGCTAAATCATTCAATACTGCAGGTTATCAAAGCGAAAAGGAAATTGAAACAGGCCCTCTTTCGGAAATTCTTAAAATCGGACGAAAAATTGCTAAAAAGGAAACAATCTCTGTTTCTGATGAAATTATAGCCAAAAGCCTTTATAATAGCAGCTCTATTCAGAGTAAAATGGGACAGGTATGGGATAATTTAATTTATCAGACTGTTACTCAAAATAATTTTTATGTTAAAGAAGCTTTAGTACATATTTTAAAGGCAATTCACTTCGGATATGTTTGTGACTTACCCATTACACCAGAGCTCATTAAAATTAATGGTGATAATTTAAAAGCCAAAGCCTTAGCGGCTAAAGTCGTCTTACCAATGAAATTTTTTGGAGACGGATATGAGGGTGAAAATATACCCCAAAATCCTACCGGGAATGCATTTCAGGTAAATGTTTCTAAAATTGGGGATGGAGTAATTAATGGGACTGATATTCCTTTATCTATTCAACATCAGCTGAAAGCCGAAGGGGATAAAATTTCAGAATTAACACAACTTAATTTTGAAGAGCAGGGCCTTACAAAGCTAAAATCTGACTTGGAAAAGATCCAGACTCTTTATGTAAAATCTAAGAATAAGACTTACGATACTGCATATGCAGCCTACAAAGAACAATACAAAAAAGAAACTGATGCCTACAATGCACAGCTCAAGGAAATCAAAAGTCAGATTAAAGAAGGAATGACGAAAGAGCAAATTGATGCATTGTATCAAGCACTTCTTCCATTGGAAATTCCTCCTTTTGAGTTTATCTACAAAGATCAGCTTAATTTTGAAGACTTTAAATCAAAACTTTCATTAGAATCTTTAAAGTTATTTATTAATATTTTCGCAGAACTTGAAAGTGGAGAACTTCCTGCAGATGGATTTGATTTCTCAAGTATTACCGTATTATCAGACAGAAAATTAAAATTAGGAGACGCTGTTGTTGAAATGATTGATTTCTATGACACCTATACTGAAGTGTTTGAAAAATTGAACGAAGAGCTAACTGAAAACACACAGCAATTATTCCAAAAATCGCCTCTTCAGGAACAAAAGTATCTCAATCTTGGAAATGTTCTAGTGCCTGTCAGTAATTCAAGAAGTAATCTTTCTCAAATTATTTCCAAAACCTATTATTTAAAAGCTAGCTATGATGCGATTGCTGCAAGAACTCCTGCATCACTTACTTTCTATTATCAGGCGGAAAGTAATTCTTGGGGATTAGGCTCAGCACAAGTGACCGCTATTACAGATTTAGGAACCTTTGAAGAAACTTATTCAAATATTGGAATTGTAGACAACAAGGTTACTTTCCCTCCTATTCTGGTTGATCAATTTGGAAAATTGATTAAATCATTAGATATTCAAATTTTCTTCAATAATGGAAAGCGGGCCACTGTAAAATATACAGACCTTCAGGTTGACCAACCTTATACAGGGATTTTATATTCCGAAGAATCCATAACAAAAGACTCTAAAAACTCTGAAGACGGAAATCAAACCCCTAAACCGGGAACATTTTCTCCTAAACATTTTGGGGTGAAAAGGTTAGGTATTGCAGATTATCTTAAAGTTGTACAAAGTACCCATGCGTATGTTCCAGGTGAAGTTACCCACATTGAAAATGTCATGGCAAAAGAGTTTAAACAAAAATCTACACGACGATTAAGAAGAAGTGAGGTTCAAACTACTCTCTCAAAATCTACCGAAAGAGAAACTCTAAGTGATACAACAAGCACTACAAGAAACGACATGCAATCTGAAGTTGCAAAGGAACTGGACAAGCAGCAAAGCATTGAAGCCCATACAAGATTCACGGCAGAAGGAGGAAGATGGACACTTGAAGTAGGTGGTAGCTATGCAAACAATACCGCACAGCACGACAGTACAAGACAAGCTGTAACAAAATCTCAGGAAATCACTGAAAAAGCTACAGAAAGGATTCTTACTAAAGTAGCAGAAGAAAGGATTGAAAAGATCATTGAAGAATTTGAAGAAAACAATGCTCACGGCTTTGATAACAGAAATGGAAATAAGCATGTAGTTGGCGTTTACAGATGGGTTGATAAAAAGATGAAAAATCAGATTTATAACTATGGAAAACGTACCATGTTTGAGTTTATGGTCCCTGAGCCGGCACAGCTTCACCGTTTGGCAATGGCAGCTACAGTTACAGAAAGCCTCACAGCTCCTATTGATCCAAGAATTGCACCTTCACCAAGAACAATGGCAGATTCAAAATCAGCAACGGTAGGTCAATTGCAAGAATGGGCAAGTTATTACAATGTAAAATTAACCGAACTGATTGAAAGTACAAAGAAGTTTACCACCGGAGTTAATTGGAACAAGTTAGATGGAAATAACCAATATCAACATATCACAATTGATATTCCGGTTAATTATCAGGCAAGCCATGTCAAAATGTGGTATGGATTTGAAAAAGATGTAAAAGGAATTGCAAGAATTTTTTCAAGTGATTTTGCGGGCGGAATGCCCCAGCTAATCGAAACGTATTCAAATAATGATGATCGTATTGCAGAATATACTCCTCAAAATGTTAAAGGGGCTTATGATTTTGTATATCAAGGTCACAATATAGACTCTATTAATTTCAATTTTGAAGTTACCTGCAAACTTTCTGATGAATACATGGACGTATGGAAACAGGAAAATTTTGATGCTATCATTAAAGCTTATCAATCTGCTTATGATGCCTTTTTAGAAAAGCAAAAAGAATTAGAAAAGAAAACCAAAGAAGAGCAAGAGAAGAATAAGGAAAATCTTAATTCTAATAACTTCTACCGTAGTATGGAATCTGTTATTTTGAAGCACAATTGTATTGCTTATCTGCTACAAGACTATGGAGCTTTAGGTAAAAACCTTACAAATAGTGCAAAAACAATGCAGGATTTCAGCATTATTTTGGATGATAATCTTGATCAATATACTGCTTTAGCCAAATTTATGGAACAGGCTTTTGAATGGAGTATTATGGATTATACTTTCTATCCTTATTATTGGGCAAACCGTGAAGAATGGCAAAAAATGTACTTATCAAACAGTACAGATCCATTATTCAGAAACTTTCTACAGGCAGGTATGGCAAGAGTAATTGTAACCGTAAATCCTGGATTTGAAGATGCTGTACAATTCTTTATGTCGACAGGAAGAATCTGGAACGGCGGTGAAGTTCCTGTAATCGGAGATCCATTATATCTGAGTATTGTGGATGAAATGCGTGAGCCTGTAGGTTTGAAACAAGGAAAAGCCTGGATCACAACTCTACCAACTTCATTAAACATTCTACAGGAAGATTCTGCTGGATTAAAAACACTTACAGCACTCCCTTTTACGAAAGAAAATCCTGAAGAATTTGAAGTTCCTTCAGATGTTGTTACAGAAACTGAATTCTCAATTATTGATGCTCAGCTCAACTCGGGAGATGATAAGTTTGTTGACAAGATTCAACTGAACAACGGATTCCTTGAACTAACTACAGATGATAATCCTAAAGAAGTTATTGCTTCACTTCCTTTATCTGATTTAAAGAAAGCACTTCAATAAATTCTGTGAATCACAATTCATGAGGCAGAGTTTTTTACTCTGCCTTTTTTATTCATCAAGAAATGTTGTTATATTGAAACCCAATGAAGCTGCCATGTTTATTACAGATGGGATAAGTATGAAATTTGTTATAAGGGAGAATGCCACAACATATGAAGTTTTACATGAATTAATGCACTTTAGAGACTGTATGAAAATTGGAAAAGAAGCCTTTTATAAAAAAGCTTTAGTAGAAAGAGAAAAATATGTATATGAGAAGATTATCGAATATAAACAATATGTAAATAGGAGAGAATTAAAGCACGCTGAGGATTATATTAACTTTCATCTCAAGGAAGCAAGAGTAACTGATAAAGTTGGTAATCCAATCGTAGAAGTCTTACCTTTCAATCTAAATGATATTCCTAAAAAAAGGCAAAGAGTAAATATAAATAAAATTATAAATCTAAAATAATGATAACAAAAGAAAAAGCATTAGAAATTGTCAAACAATACTTACAAGATCGAAAAAGAGAATATGTATCCATTGCAGAAATTGACAAAATATACATGGAAAATAAAGTTATCGGATATGGAAAATATGAGGATACTAAACGGAATGTTTTTGTTGTCAGTTATAAGATTGAAGGATACCCGGAACCCATTCCTCAATTTGTTATTGTAGATGCTGAAAAAGGAGAAGTCCTTTTTACTTCAACAAAACATGGCTATGCTGAGGAATGGGAAGATGATGATGAATTATAAAATACTTCAAATTGTAGAAGATACAATGATATTAATTTTCAATATTTCTTCTTCGAAAAAATAAAACACGACAAGTTTTGTCGCATTAAGAGCATATATTTGTTTTACAAAACTTTACCATGAAACATATGTGTTTCATACCCTATTAATAACTGTAAGTAACACTGTAAACATAAATATATCCGAATGAAAAAAGATTTTTATCTGACAAGATATGCCTTAATCATTAAAAGACTAGAAAGCTCTCCAGCTACTTATTCGCAGCTGGAGGACTATCTTTTAAACTCCTTTGAATTCCAGGATGCGGGGATCAAGAGCTACTCTATTCGAACCTTGCAGAGGGATATTCGTGAAATTTCGGATCTTTTTAACCTTTCTATTCACAACAAAAAAAAGGGGGACAACCGTTATTATATTGAGAGCCGCCCTATCATGGAAGTGGATGAATACAATCAAAAGCTATTGGAATCTTTTCAGGTAAGCAATGCCCTGAATCTTCATCCCAACTTTTCCGACTTTATTTTCTTTGAAAGTAGAAAACCAACCGGTGTAGAGCATTTTTATGATCTGTTCTTTGCTATTCGTAATAAAAGAGTAGTATCTTTTGAACACTACAATTACAAAAACAAACTAATGACTTCCAGAAAGGTACATCCGCTGGCTTTAAAAGAATCTAAAGACAGATGGTACCTCATCGCCATTGATACCAAGGATAAAACTTTAAAATCATTTGGACTGGATAGAATCAATTATCTGGATGTAGCAAAGAACCAATTCAGAGAAAAATACAAATATAATTTCAAGGAGCATTTTAAAAATGCTTTCGGAGTGATGAATCTGGCAGAACAAAAGCCTCAGAATATTGTATTAAAATGCAGCCGCCATCAGGGAGAATATATCAGAAGTTTTCCGCTTCACCAATCACAAAAAGAAACCAAAGAAACTCCGGAAGAAATCTATTTTGAATTCTTTCTCCACCCTACCTATGACTTTATGCAAGAAATTCTTTCTTATGGAAAGGAGGTAACGGTGCTGGAACCTAAATGTTTAGTTGATGACATTCGCAACCACCTTCAGGAATCATTAAACCGATATCTTGAGAGCTAACAGATCATAAATAATTCTCATATTTTTTGATTATATTTACATAAATATACCCTTATTGAGAACTTTATTCATTTGCATTTGCTGTATTATTTCTTCATTTTGCTTATCACAGCAGAAAGAAGAATTTCGGCTTGTGAAAAACTACTACAACCAGCACAGAGGCATGCTGAATAAGGAGTTCAAGAAAAAATTTGACGCAGAAAGCAATACTTTTAAAAAGGAAGCAATCAAAGGAGACTTTCTTTTTTTCATGAAAAAAATGGACAGTATTGAGAATACCGCTTTAATCGGGGCTTTGCTAAAGGTAAGAAATATAGAAGATCTTCAGACACTGAAAACAATAGGTGGAATCTCTCAAAATCTTACTGATAAACCAGCCAATGTAGAAAAGATTGCTGATTATCCAGGAGGGATGAATATTTTGAGGCAAGAAGTAGCCAACCTACTTTACGTTGATGGTGTTAATTCTGATGCTAAAACCGTAAAAACAGATGTTGTTTTTATTGTGGAAAAAGACGGAAGTGTCAGCAATGTTCACGCCCAAGGCGATAATTTCACGTTCAACAGACAGGCTGAAATTGCATTGTATTCTATTACTGAAAAATTTTCTCCTGCCCTTTTTAAAGGTGATCCGGAAAGATTTCGTTTCAGAATTCCTTTAACCTTAACTATTTCAGATTAATGAAGACGTATTCTTCTTTGTTTTTATTTTTTATTTTAAATTTCGATTACAATGTTTACTGACGAATATTACATGAAAATGGCTTTACAGGAAGCAGAAACGGCTTTGGAGAAAGATGAGGTTCCTATAGGATGTGTCGTAGTTTCCAATAACCGGATTATTGCAAGAGCTCACAATCTTACAGAAACATTAAATGATGTTACCGCTCACGCTGAAATGCAGGCAATAACCTCAGCCGCAAACTTCTTAGGAGGCAAATACTTAAAAGACTGTACCCTGTATGTAACAATGGAACCTTGTGTAATGTGCTCTGGTGCACTCTCCTGGTCACAGATCTCAAAAGTAGTTATTGGTGCCAGAGATGAACAGAGGGGCTTTATCAATAAACATCTTTCTCTACATCCCAAAACAGAAATTATTACAGGCATCATGGAAAACGAATGTTCATCCATTGTTAAGTCCTTTTTCAAAAGTAAAAGATAATTTTACTTTAATAAAAATACAAGCTATATGAAGCAAAAAAACAGCCTTAAAGGCTATTTTTATATTTTTAAGAGGTAATGAGAATCCTTTATTTTTTGAAAATAGAATACATCGCAATATCAAAATATTCACCATCTTTTTTCATATGTTGTTTCAAAAGAGCTTCTTTCTCCATTCCTATCTTTTCCATAATCTTGCCGGATGCCGGATTATGAAGAAAGTGAGTAGCAAATATTTTATTGAAATTCAGTTCCTTAAAACCAAAATTTACAATAGCTCTCGCAGCCTCGGTGACATATCCTTTATTCCAATAAGGAATTCCTATCCAATATCCCAACTCAGCTTTATCATCATCTCTGTCATGCAGTCCGATGGCTCCAATAAGCAGCTTTTCCTTGTTACGGATCCCAAAGGTATAACCGCTATTATTTTCAAGGGCATCCTTAGACATCTTTAACCAAAGCTTAGCATCATTTTCTGTATAGGGGTAAGGGATATTAGAAGTAAGATCTGAATAAATTCTATGCTGAAGAAGCTCTACAATAAAAGGGACATCTGCCTCTTCCAACTGTGAGAGAATAAGCCTTTCGGTTTCTATTATTGGAAATGTATTTAATTCTTTCATTTTACTCAAGATTAAAACTAAGGTTGGGCCTTAATATAAATTTACAGGTCTTTTCCTAGAAAATAAAGTCCTTTTAAGGTATGCAGTCTATCCATCACATGGATCTTATTCGTTAAAGGCTTATAAACATGAGAAACGCCTCCTGTTGCTACCACGAAACAGTCATCATTCACCTCTTCATTAATACGATCAATAAAACCCTCTACCATTCCCAAAAATCCATACACCATTCCACTTTGCATACAAGTTACGGTATCCAGTCCTAAAACAGTTTTTGGTTTTTTAAGTTCTATATCAGGAAGCTGGGCTGTTTGATTAATCAGAGAGTTTAAGGAAGTTACAATTCCCGGAGCGATAATCACTCCAAGTGTTTCTCCTGTTTCCGTTACACAGCTTGCGGTAAGAGCCGTTCCGAAGTCGATAACAATTTTTTTTCTGTCTGGGTACAAATTGTGAGCGGCGACAAGATTGGCATAAATATCCGTTCCCATCTGCTTTGATTTTGCTTGTACTCCTGATGGAGTTGCCCTGTCAACAATTACCGGAGTTACTCCATGAATCTTTTTAATCCCTGAACTCATCACTTTGGTAAGCTGAGGAACTACCGATCCTATGATCACTTTATTTATTTCTTTTGGATCAATTTTATAGGTCTGATAAAGCATCAGCATTTGTACATACAGCTCATCAGCTGTCCTGTAAGGTTTCGTATTGATCACCCAGGAAATATCACAATTATCACCATTAAAAAGGCCGAATCTGATATTGCTGTTCCCTACATTTATTACAATTGAATTCATTTATATTTTAACAGGCTATGATTTGAAAAAATTTGAGCTTCAAATTTATAAAAAATAAAAGGAGTATTTGCAAATACTCCTTTTATCTATATGTTTATCTTTTTATTTTACTTCTACAAAATTATCCGCCATGTTTACATCTGCAATTCTTTGGCTGAAATCAATTCCCAACACAGATAATTGAGATTTTGCATAAGGAATAGTAATGGTATATTCTTTCTGTGTCCAAGGCCAATATGGCATTGTTTTAAAATCACCATAAATGTCTTTCTCTTTCCATGTATGCGTCATGTTTAATGGAATCTGGTAAGTAACAATCTTTTTATCCGTTGTCATTACACTGAAATCAATTGGCATTGGAACCTGACCATTGTTAACAAGGGTAATTGTAGTAGATTTTTCATCATACTTTACATCCTTAATTCCATAATCAATTGTTTTGGTAGTATTGATCCAGTAATTGTGAAACCACTTCAGATCCATACCGGAAACCTTTTGGGCAATATGAAGAAAATCTCTATCTGAAGGATGCTTCATACTCCATTGATCATAATATTGCTTTAGGGTTTCTGCAAGGTTTTGCTCCCCCATAATGTATCCTAACTGTACCAGATACAATTCTCCTTTCACATAGGTAGAATAAGTATAAGCCGTTCCGTTGTCATGGTGGTCTCCTAACCAAACTGCAGGTTCTTCAATTCCTTTTTTAATGAAGTTTCTGTAGGCTTCTATGGTTTTAGCAAAAGGATTTGGAAGTTCTTCAGGAAATAGCTGGTGCATTGTATACCCCTCTGCGTAGCTTGTAAAGCCCTCATCCATCCATGGACGTACAGATTCATTGGTTGCAAGCATCTGCTGATACCATGAGTGCGCTCCTTCATGAGCCATAAGACCCATTAAATCTTTAATATTTTTAGCCTCTCCAAGAATCATCGTACACATTCCATACTCCATTCCACCATCACCTCCTTGAATAAACGCATAGGTAGGATATACATATTTTCCGAAATGAGAATTCATGATCTGGAAATACTTTGTGATATAAGAAGGCGCCTCACTCCACGCTTTAGTCTTATCATTTTTTTGATATACTAAATATACTTTCGGTCCCTCCGGAACGTTAAAGCTTTCTACAGAATAATCCCTGTCTGCACTCCATGCAAAGTCAAGAATGTTCTTTGCGGTCCATTTCCAGGTAACTTTTTTATCTTTCTCAGCCTTTATTTTTGCATTAGCCTCATATCCTTTTACATCAGCT
Source organism: Chryseobacterium oncorhynchi (assembly GCF_002899895.1). GTDB lineage: Bacteria > Bacteroidota > Bacteroidia > Flavobacteriales > Weeksellaceae > Chryseobacterium > Chryseobacterium oncorhynchi. The sequence continues at coordinate 333,400 of NZ_PPEI02000003.1, read as the reverse complement.
GGGTTTTCAAGAATTCCTCCTGCTCCTACTACATAATCTTTATTGATCTTAATATTGACATCAAAATCTGAAAACGGTGCATGGAATTCTCTTCCCATATAATCAAAGGTTGCCCAGCCATCATAATCATATTCAGCAATTTTTGGGTACCATTGCGTCATGGTCATATCTACACCTTCTCTGTTATTTCTTCCGCTTCTTCTAATCTGCTCAGGAATTACAGCATCCCAATCCATTGTAAAAGTTGTTGTAGAATTTGGCTTGATAGGCTCTGCCAGATACACTTTCATGATGGTTTCCTGAACTTCAAACTTCAGATCCTTGCCATTTTGCTTGATCCAGTGAATATTTTGAGCGCCCTCCTGATCTTTTGGAATAGAAGACAATCTTGAGATCCCGTCCTTTTGCAATCTTGAGTCACCATTTTTCCCTTGGGAAGCCACCCTTTGATCCATCATCGAATTACGCTTAAAAGCATTCCAATATAAGTGGAAATAAACCACATTCAGCTCATCCGGAGAATTGTTGGTGTATTCTAAGGTTTGTTTTCCCTGATAGGTAAATTTTTCAGCGTTAACATCAATATCCATCTTGTATTTCGCAGCCTGCTGATAATAAGCTCCTTGCTGAGCATGAAATTGTGAAATGATAAACGCAAAAATGATTGCAGCCGATTTTCTCATTTAAAATTTTATTTTTTCTAAAGGTAGTTATTTTAAATAAAAACCTCAAACAGGAGTTATCCGGAGGTTTTATTCTGTTGAATATGGTTTTAGATTGATTTTTATTTCAATTGTTAAAAGAAATTTTTGAACATCAATAGAGTGAATTTCTTAAACACAAAAAACCTCAGATGCAGATACACCTGAGGCTGATTTTGTAATTTAAAACTACAATTATTTTTTAGCAGAAGCTTCTTTTTTTGCACTTCTAAGGATTTTTTCAAGGATTCTCAATGTGATCAGGTATGTTGGTTTCACTCCTGTAAGACCTAAACCTCCTGAAGATAATGTACTTCCTGTTTCCAGAGGATTATCCGAAGCATAGTAAGCATAGCAAACGAACAGATCCGGTGAAATGTGGTGTCTGATCTTGGATGCTACCTGAATAGCTTTCTGGTAATGCGCTCCTTCCATTTCAAGACCAATGGCTTTCCATGAAGTATTCATAAAGTAAGAAAGAATATCCTTATTCTGAAGGGATGTTCCTAAAACAGTGATCATCGGACCTTCAAAAGCCTTTAGTTCATCGTCATTGAAATCATCAAGCTTTAATGCATTCTCAAAAGGATAGTTGTCAGCAGTTCCTTCAAAAATATGAGAAGTCGGGATCATAATATCTCCTTTTGCACCGGTAAGAATTCCTGCTTTCCCCATAATAGAAACAGATTTCACATGCATCATGTGTATTTCTCCTTTATGTTCAAAAGGCTTCAATAGCTCATCCATTACCTCGAAAGCCTGCTCTCCGAATGCATAGTCGAATACCATCACCACATCATCTCCAGAGAACTTGCAGTCAGCAAATGGAGTGTTCTTCAGATTTGTCTTACTAAGATCAATGATTTGAACATCAATATTACTTCCGCTTTTATCAGCAATATGAATCATCCCCTCGTCCATGGCATATTTTAACACCTTGTCACGAAGTTCTTTCTTATTTGAAATTTCTTCATACAGCTTATAGTCTACCTCATTATTATGCTTCTTTTTAAGAGCTTCATTTGCATACAACATATTTTTTACTGAGTGCATATTGGCAGAAATAATATGTAACGGACGCATGTGAAGATTATTTTCAAATAAAACCTCTTTCACTTTGTTCGCCCATTTTTCACCAAAATAGTGATGTCCTACTCTTTCCTTTAATATAGCACTGAAATGAATTTCTCTTTCTCTTGCCCCTTTCGCATCTTCAAGACTTACCTTTCCTAGGTTGTAAATGATCTTAAATAAACGGTCAGGATTATCATCATCTCCAAAAGTATTGTAAGCTCTTAGTGTTTCATCAAAGGATCTTCCTATTAAAGAAGAAAGATGAATAAGTGCCACTTCTTTCTCTTTTCTGCTGAATTTTTTCTCTCCTTTCACCACCTCTTCAATAATTTTAAAGGCACGGATCGGCTTCCAGTTTTCATCCTGAATGAAAGCTAGATTACGGATTTTGTCCGCTTCTATAAATAAGAATGTAAGGTGGGTAAGAATGTCATAAATTTCGGAACGGCCCAAAAGAACCTCAATATTCATCTGGTGTTCGTCTATCCTATAGCAGTTTCTTCTTCTTTTCTTTGGAACAATAGGTTCGAAACTTCCTTTATCAAACCCCTCATCTGATGTAAGATGAATAAAAGCACATTCCTCAATCCCCTCAGGAAGCCTGTCTAAAACATACATCAACCCGTCCAGTTCCAATTTGTTTGGAATATTCATGGTACCATAAATTTCCGGATTGATCGTCTTCAACAAACTTCTGATACTTTCTCCTGAAACCCCTCCTGGCTTGAAAAATCCTCTATAAAATAAATGTCTCATAGAGATGTATAACCTTTCAATAGCCTCTGTAGTTTCTCTTGCTCTAGAATTTGTCATAAAATAAATTTCACACAAATATACAAAATCTCCGCTCAACTTATTTTAACTATCTTTTAATTAAGTTGTTTAAAACCCATAAATAGACAGTATTATTTTAAGATATAATGATCTTCTTCTTTATTTTAATATGAAATGAATATTACGGTTTTAATCTTATATTTATACAAGCATAAAGTTTTATGGCTGAGGTTAAAAAATAAATTCAATTCAGACAGCAATATGACAATATCAAAAGCATTTACCCTGATGAAAGGCAGATTAAATAATATTTCCCTTTTTTGGAAAGTATGGATATGTCATATCTTAATTTATTTTTTACTGCTGATTATATTTCTAATCATAAAAGAGGGCAAGGCTGATGATGGTATTTTTCATAACAACATCCTCTTATTGCTATTGAGGAGCACTATAATAGGATTATTTGGGATATTGGACGGAATCGGGGGATTAGTTATTATATCAATGATAACAATGTATCTGATCAATCTGTACTTTCAGAAGTTCTACATTAGTTATATTTTATCATTAGCTCTCACTTATCCTATTTTTATGCAGTTTTGTAATGAGGGGTATGGCTCAAATGCTATAACTATAATATGTCTAGTAATAACAATTATAATTAATATGGTTATTTTTAGAAAACATATCATAACTACATAGAAAACCTCCAACACTGTATTTCCTCCACTGTTCAATGCTATTTTCTATTTTAACTTTTCGTAACAATAAGTCTAAATCTCAAACCACCCCTCTCAAAAAAGTAAAACCATTGTTTAAATTTTAGTTAAAATTCAAAATACCCCTAAAAAAAACAGGGGTAAAATATTTTCGATTCATTTTTTTTGTAAATTTGCCCTGTAAAAAATCACCCAAATATGTCAACCTTAAGATTCAAAGCATTAGAAACCCTACCATTTAAGGATTTCAGAAAAGATAACTCTGTTGAAATCCCTGCAAAATTATCGGAACTATTCTGTAAAAATGTTTTCTCGGAAGAAACGATGAGAGAATATTTAACAAAAGAAGCGTTCGGTTCTATCATGGATGCCATTAAAAAAGGCACTAAGATCCAAAGACATATCGCAGACCAGGTAGCTGTGGCGATGAAAGACTGGGCTATGAGCAAAGGAGTAACTCACTACACTCACTGGTTTCAGCCTTTGACAGGGACAACTGCAGAAAAGCACGATTCTTTCTTTACACCTATTGAAGGAGGTAGAGCTATTGAAAGATTCAGTGGAAACATGCTAATCCAACAGGAGCCAGATGCATCATCTTTCCCTAACGGAGGAATCAGAAATACATTCGAAGCAAGAGGTTATACAGCTTGGGACCCTACATCCCCTGCTTTCATCATGGGAACTACATTATGTATTCCTTCCATCTTCATTTCTTATACTGGTGAAACTTTGGACTACAAGGCACCTTTATTAAGAGCTTTGAATGCTGTAGATGAAGCTGCAACCAGCGTAATGCAGTATTTTGATAAAAACGTAACAAAGGTAACCCCTACCCTAGGTTGGGAACAAGAATATTTTCTTGTTGATTCAGCATTATACCAATCACGTCCGGATCTTGTTTTAACAGGTAAAACATTATTAGGGCATTCTCCTGCAAAAGGACAGCAGCTAGACGACCACTACTTCGGATCTATCCCTACAAGAGTAATGAACTTTATGAAGGAGTTGGAAATCGAATGTATGAAATTGGGTATCCCTGCAACAACAAGACATAACGAGGTAGCACCTAACCAATTTGAGCTTGCCCCAATGTTTGAAGAAGTAAACGTTGCTGTAGACCACAACTCTTTATTGATGGACATCATGGCAAGAGTAGCTCACAAACACCACTTCCACATCCTATTCCACGAAAAGCCATTCGCAGGAGTAAACGGAAGCGGAAAGCACAATAACTGGTCTTTAGCTACAGATACAGGAGAAAACCTTTTAAGCCCAGGAAAGAATCCAAAGAAAAACTTACAGTTCTTAACATTCTTCGTGAATACAATTAAAGCTGTTCACGAATATGCTGACCTTTTAAGAGCAAGTATTGCTTCCGCGAGTAACGATCACAGACTAGGTGCCAACGAAGCTCCACCTGCAATTATCTCCGTATTCATCGGAACCCAGTTGTTCAGCGTTTTGGAAGAACTTGAAAAAGTAACTAACGGGAAATTATCTCCGGAAGAAAAAACAGAATTAAAACTAAATGTAGTTGGAAAAATCCCTGAAATCCTATTGGATAACACGGATAGAAACAGAACTTCTCCTTTTGCATTTACAGGAAATAAATTTGAAATCAGAGCGGTAGGATCTTCTGCAAACTGTGCAGAGTCTATGACCGTAATGAATACCATCGCCGCAAAACAATTAAATGATTTCAAAAAAGAAGTTGACGCTTTAATTGAAACCGGCCTTAAGAAAGATGAAGCGATCTTTAATATATTAAGAGAATACATCAAGCAGTGTAAAAACATCATGTTTGAAGGTGATGGATACTCTGATGACTGGGCAAAAGAAGCTGAGAAAAGAGGATTGAATAACCTTAAAACAACCCCTGAAGCTCTTAAACAGGAAATGGATAAGAAATTCTTAGATCTATATGAAGAGATGGGAATTTTCAACCACAGAGAAGTTGAAGCAAGAAACGAAATTAAATTAGAGAAATACTCTACTGTTATTGATATTGAGGCGAGAGTATTAAGTGATATCGCAAGAAACCACATCATTCCTTCTGCTTTAAATTATCAGAACAGATTAATTGAAAACGTAAAAGGTCTTAAAGAGATCTTCGGAGATAAAGAATTTAAACCATTGGCAAAAGAGCAAATGAGTTTAATCACAAGCATTTCTGAAAATGTTTCTAAAATCAAACTTGGCGTTGAAGATCTTCTTAAAGCTAGAGAAACAACAAAAAGCATATCAGACAGCCAAAAACAGGCAGAAAGCTATTGTAACAATGTAAAACCTTTATTCGACGGAATCAGAGAAGCTTCTGATGCACTTGAGATGATGGTAGACGATGAGCTTTGGCCGTTGACAAAATACAGAGAAATGTTGTTCACAAAATAACACCTGTAAAGTTCCATATTAGTTTAAATTCCTCGGTTTTCCGGGGAATTTTTTTGTTTTGTTAACAACCTGAAAAATTGGAGTTTTAAATCTCAAATGCCGATTTATAGAAGAAAATCGATATCGTTTGTTAAAGAATCTTAATAAAAAAAACCGCAAACTCACCAAAAATAGGCTGTTGCGGTTTATTTTTCTTTAACATAAGCAAATAATATGTTAAATAGTGTTAAAATAAGATCCTGACAATTATCATATCAGGGGTCTTTTGCTCGGAATCTCTACTTTTGTATTGCTTTTGGAAATAAATATTCCTTTTAACACGGTTAATCAAATATATATGAAGAAAAGAGTTTTGTCTTATTTAGTTGCTATAGTTACTACAGTATCATTGCAATCGTGTGCTACTAATTATGTAGTTTCAAAACCAGCAACTTACGCTAAAGAATACAAAACAGATGCCAAACTAGCTTCTATTGATAACAAAAAAATGGAGCTGGATAAGCAAAAACTTATCAATTCTTTTCTTGCAGAAAAGGCCGCATCTATAGCTAGCGCTAAAAAAGCCATTAAGAATTCTGAGATTGCAAAAGCAGTCAGATATAATAAAACCATTGACGGTATCCTTACTGAAGCTGAAACGTACCTTGGAACTCCTTACAGATATGGAGGAACTACAAGAAGAGGTATAGATTGTTCAGCTTTTGTTCTTTCTGTATTCGGAGCTGCAGCAGGTCTTAGCTTACCAAGAGTAGCAGCATCTCAGGCTCAGGAGGGAGAAAGAATTGAAAAGGAAAGCCTACAGAAAGGAGACTTAATTTTCTTTTCTCATGGAAGAAGAATTTCTCACGTAGGTATTGTAGAAAGTGTTACTGAAGAAGGGGAAGTAAAATTCATCCACGCAGCAACATCAAAGGGAGTAATGATCTCTTCACTGAATGACTCTTATTGGGGACCTAAATACAGATTCGCAAAAAGAGTAATCAACGAAGAAGGAGAAGCTTATAATAACCTAGCGTCTACTGCTCCAGCTACACCAGCAAATTTTTAATTTTATAAATAATTGATTTAAATAATGAAGCCATCAGATCCTGATGGCTTTTTTATGCAGTCTATCTAAATATCGGAGTAAATAAGCCCAAATTTTTTAAAGTATATCACTTCTAAAATCTAAGCTCTGACATCAGATTCTTTACTTTAGCTATTCCTATCTATTTCTATATCGAGCTTATATAATAGACCATACACTTCAGAGAGTGAAAATTTGGCCTTTTTAAGCCTGTTTATAGCCGGATCTATTGAATAGTTGAACGATGTCCTCAAATCTGCTTTTTCAAGGTTTGTGTTATCGAAAACAGCACCAGACAAATCGCAGTTACTAATGATTGCATTTGATACATCACATTCAGTGAAATCAACTTCAATCAATCTGGAGTTTTTGAAAATGGTTTTCTTAATTGAAGTTTGATAAAATATGGAATTGTTCAGGGAGCACCCATCAAATGTAAATGACATTCCAAATTCATTGCAATTACTGAACTCAAGCCCAAACATTTTACATTCTTTAAAAATCACACCCCGAAAGGCTGTGCCTACAAGTTTTGCCATACTAAGATTGCATTCTATAAACTCACAGTCGGTAAAACTAAATCCTGATAGATTAATGTATTCAAAACTACAATTTCTAAAAGCACAATTTTCGTATTCTCCTTTTTCTAATTGAGAACAGTCTACATTTTCAAAGTTTTGATCTAAAACATAGGCTTCTTTCATAAAAATATAATGATTTATGGGTATAACTTCACTGTCTGCACATTGAGCAGATTTAAAATAAGAATAGATCTTTCCTCTTTACAGCTTTATTATTTGCTTAAAGAGAATATCTATACTAAGCTATTTTTGTCTGAATAATTAAGTTTAAAGAAAATAAAGGTCATCATTGAGAATGCCAATAAGGAACTACCTCCATAACTGAAATACGGAAGAGGAATCCCTACTGTTGGGAAAAGCCCCATAACCATCCCTAAATTGATTGAAAAGTGCATCAGCAGGATCGAAGCAAAGCAATATCCAAATACACGATTAAAGGTGGACTTCTGTTTTTCTGCCAGATAATAGATTCGGCCAATATAGACCATGTAGCACAAAACAAGAATAGCACTTCCCATGAATCCCCATTCCTCTCCTACTGTACAGAATATATAATCGGTTTCCTGCTCAGGAACAAACTTCCCTTGGGTAACAGATCCTTCACGATATCCTTTTCCCCAAATCCCACCGGAACCAATTGCTGTCTTGGAATATAATAAGTTGTATCCTGAAGTATCTCTAAATGCTTTTTCTCCTTTATAAAGAACCTCAATTCTTTCTCTCTGGTGCTTAGGAAGTTTCTCCAAGATAAAAGGTGAACCAAATGCTAAACCACAAAGCAAAAGAATAGATCCCGTAATTCCTGAAATAGAAATCACATCCCATGACATTCTATGGTAGTTCATGGCAATCAAAACCCCGGCTATTACCAAAATGGCTACAGCCACATAAACCGGAGGAATCGCCAATGATATAAGGAAGACCCCAGCAAAGATAAAGCCTACACCAAACAACATTCCGCTAAGTCCTTCTCTGTATAAGGCAATGAAAAACGCTATGAATACAAGCATAGACCCAACATCAGGAATAGCCAATACAACTACTGCCGGAATACCAATAACCGCCAAAGCTGTTAATAAGGACTTCCTGTTTTTCAGATTAAAATCAGGTCCGGAAACATAATTGGCAAGCATCAAAGCCGTTCCTATTTTTGCAAATTCCACAGGCTGCATAGTAAAACTTCCAAACTTATACCAGTTTTTCTGTCCCAATATTTCCTTTCCAAAAGGAAAAAGACCTATCAATAAGAGGACACCACCAATGTAAATAATCCCTGACATATTCTCGAAGAACTTACTTCTTCCTAAAAATATGATAAGGCCTACAAATACAGATATACAGAAAAAAGCCAACTGCTTTTCACCTAGTTTCTGGTCAACACTGTAAATATTTGCAATAGCAAAAATGCAAAGCAGGAAATACAGTCCAAGGCCCAGTTTATCTATTCCTTCAGTCCATTTCATTACTTAGCAGGTTTTTTAGCAGCGTTATTATTTTTAGTTTCTTCTTCTATCTTCTTCTGAAGCTTGGCTTTTTGTTGCTTAATCAAATCCAGGCTATCCTTTATTCTTTTTTGTTTAATTGAATCAGGTTTAGGATCTTTATAAAGTCCTTTACGCTTCAAATCTGCAATCCATTGTCTTTTATATTCTGGCATGAAACTCGAAGTAATCATTTTTTTATACAGATTTTCTCTTTTCAAATCACCAGTAATATATTTTTCAGCAATCACTGTACAAGCTGGACCTGCCCATGTAGCTCCAAATCCGGCATGCTCCATTACTGCAACCACAACAATTTTTGGTTTATCAGCCGGAGCAATCAACACAAAGATAGAATTATCCTTTCCTTGTGGAACCTGTGCAGTACCTGTCTTGGCTAATTGTGTAAAGTCATTAGATTTTAACCCTCTTGCTGTTCCTCTCAAAACTACGGCTTCCATACCTTTTAAAACAGGTTCAAAATGTTTTGGATCAACCAAAGTTTTATGCTTAACCTTAAATCTTGGATCAGGATTTGCTTTTCCGTCAATTCCTTTTACGATATGAGGGGTATAATACCAACCTTTGTTAGCAATAGCAGCTACATAATTCGCAAGTTGAATAGGAGTTACCAAAACGTCTCCCTGCCCCATTCCATTATAAATAGCTCCGGTTGACATCTCATCCCAGTTTTTAAAATCAGTTCTCTGGGAACCACTTGCTTTCATGATCGCTTTAAACCTTTTCTCATAAAAATCTCCTGAAGGTATTCTTCCTTTTGCACCCACAGCAAAATCATTATTTAAAAACTCTCCAACTCCAAAACTGCTCATGATTTCTTTCCATTCATCAACACCTTTTGAAGGATTTCCTGGATATTTTTTGATTATTGCAATAAACGCATAGGTGAAAAAACAGTTACTGGATACCTGAATTGAAGGAATTAGTGGCTCAGCTCCCCCATGACCTTTAATTCTTTTGCCTTTATAGAAAAATCCACCACCACAAGGGAAAATAGTTTTTTCATCCATTACTCCCATCTGCATTGCAGCTAGAGCTGTCAACAATTTGAAAGTTGACCCAGGAGGATATCCAGCTTGTAAAGAACGGTCAAAAGTAGGTTTATTCTCGTAAAGCGTATCTTTTGACAGAGCATATAAATTTTTTGATTTATAAGGTCCGGTGAAAAGGTTCGGATCAATATCCGGTCCCGTAGCCGCTACTAATACTTCCCCGTTATTAGGGTCTAAAGCAACAATTGCACCGTGCTTATTTACCAGCATTTCTTCAGCCGTTCTCTGAAGGTCATAATCAATCGTTAAGGTAATGTCTTTACCTGTAATCACATCTTTATCTAAAGATCCGTTTTTATAAGAACCAATATTTCGGAGCCTGATATCTTTTTGGATGTATTTCACACCTTTTACTCCTCTAAGTTCTTTTTCGTAGGATTTTTCAACCCCCGTTTTTCCGATAAAATCTCCTGGTAAATAGTATATGGAATCTTTTTTAATATCTTTTTCGTTCACCTCACTTGTATACCCCAAAAGATTTCCGGAGGTGGAGACTTCATATTGACGCTGAGGTCTTGAAACAATATTAAAAGCAGGGTACTTAAAAATAATTTCCTGAACTCTTGCTATATCTTCTCTGCTAAGGTCCTTAATGAAAGTCATTGGAGTCAGCTTAGAATAATATTTTTCCTTTTTAATAAATTCAATTTTTTTGATAAAATCAGCTTTACTGATCTTCATTAAGCTACAAAAGCCTAATGTATCAAAATCCGGTTTCATTAAAGCCTGAGTAAAAGAAATTTCATAGGCAGGCTGATTCCCTACCATTATTTTACCGTTTCTGTCAAAAATGACTCCTCGTTGCGGAATAACATATTCAGTTTTAATAGAGGTATTGGCTGCATTCAATGCATAACGGTCTGTAAACAACTGCAAATAAGCAAGCCTCGCCACAAAAATAAGAGCGATTACAACAAGGATGGAAAAAATTTTTAAATAACGTGTGTTCAAACTTTTTGTTTGATTTTAAATATTAATGCGTAGATGACGATAAAGATAAATGAAATAACACTTGTTACCAACACATTAAATAATATTTCAAAAAATCTGCTAAACTTAAAGAACTCAATATACTGTACTAGAAGCTGATGCAGAAAAATACTTGAAAATAAAAACAGCAAAAACTGCGCCCATTGAAGGGACTGAAAAGAAAAAAAGTCTGTGGAAGTATCCGTGGAAGTCCTGAATATCAATGTTCTAAAATAAGCAATCAACGTTGTTGCAAAAGCATTGATCCCCCATGAATAAAGGAAACCATCAATAGCCAGCCCCATTAAAAAACTTAATGCCAGGAACTGAAATTTGTTTCTAAAGAAAGGATAGAACATGACAAATACAGGATACAATACCGGAGTATATTTCCCGAAAAGAGTAATCCTGTTCAATACAAATACCTGTAAAGCAACAAGAAAAATCATGATCAATATGTCGGTAAATAAAGTCCTGCTAATCATTTTCTTTCTTTATTACAGCTTGCATAGTATCTTGAATCTTTTGCACATCGGCTTTTTTAAGATTCTTTACTACATACACTTTATTCAACGCTCCCATTTTTTCACTCAGTTCAACTGAGATATCCCAGAATCCCGTTTTATTATCCACAGAATAACCGGCAATAGTACCAATAGTAACCCCTTTCGGGAAGATTGCTGACTTTCCGTCTGTAACAACGGTGTCTCCTATTTTTAATGCAACATATTTTGGAATATCTGCAAGATGCATCACCCTGGAATTATCTCCGTTCCATGTTAAAGTACCGAAGTATCCTGAATTTTTGAGTGCTGCATTAATTCTGATCTTATTGACACTCAATACAGATTGAACCAATGCATAACTATCTGTAGAATTAATCACAATCCCGGCAATTCCTCTAGGTCCCATTATTCCCATTTGAGGAAAGACACCATCTCTTTTACCACGATTGATTGTAAAGTAATTATTTCTTCTGTTGATACTGTTAAAAACAATTTCTCCATCAACAAAAGTATAAATCTGCCCACCACCAATGGTATCATGAACTTTTCTGAAGACAGGATTTTTTGCTCCGTCTTTTCCGTAAAGTTCGGTCATAAGGGCTTTATTCTGAACTACAAGATCTTCATTGATCTGTTTTAACTTCAGATAAGAAACTCCTTCATCAATATATCCGGAAACCCATGAATTAAAAGCAGCCGTTTGGCCCGCTATCCAGGATTTCTGCATGGCATTTCTAGTGAATATCAAAACCAGAGCAATAATTTGCAGGAATATAAAGAAGACAAAAAGTGTGTTCTTCGAAAATAGTCTCAGCAAAAATCCCATTCAGATATAAAGTCGTAAAAAGTTAAAATTATTTAATTAAGAAGTTGAATTTATCCATATTCTTAAGAGCAATACCTGTTCCACGAACTACAGCTCTCAACGGATCTTCAGCTACAAATACAGGAAGACCTGTCTTCTTGTGAATTCTGTCCGCAAGGCCTCTTAGCAACGCTCCTCCTCCAGCAAGATAAATTCCCGTTTTATAGATATCAGCTGCCAATTCCGGTGGAGTAAGAGAAAGAGTTTCCATTACAGCATCTTCAATTCTTATGATAGACTTGTCTAATGCACGTGCAATTTCTTTGTATCCTACCATAATTTCTTTAGGCTTACCTGTAATAAGGTCTCTACCTTGTACTGGGATATCTTCGATGTCTACATCAAGATCTTCCACTGCAGAACCTACTTCAATTTTGATTCTTTCAGCAGTTCTTTCCCCAATATAAAGGTTATGGTGAGTTCTTAAGTAATAAGCAATATCATTTGTAAATACATCTCCTGCAATTTTTACAGATTTATCACATACGATACCTCCTAAAGCTACTACAGCAATTTCCGTAGTACCTCCACCTATATCGATGATCATGTTACCTTCAGGTTTTTGTACATCAATCCCGACTCCTATAGCAGCTGCCATTGGTTCATAGATCAATCTCACTTCTTTTGCATTTACTTTCTGAGCAGAATCTCTTACCGCTCTTTTTTCAACTTCAGTGATACCGGAAGGAATACAGATTACAATTCTTAATGCAGGCTGTATAAATTTACCCTTAATTCCAGGAATTTTTTTGATAAATTCTTTAATCATGTGTTCAGAAGCGTGGAAATCTGCAATAACCCCATCTTTCAATGGACGAATTGTCTTAATATCCTCGTGAGTTTTACCTTGCATATGCTTAGCCTGTTCACCTACAGCAATGGGTTTACCCGTAGAACGTTCAATTGCGACAATTGACGGTTGATCTATAACAATTTTATTATTATGGATGATAAGGGTATTAGCTGTTCCTAGGTCTATCGCAATTTCTTGCGTAAACATATCAAATAAACTCATATTTTTCTTCTGATTTTAAGATTACAAAGATATAAATTTAACACTACTAAAGAAATTTCCCACCAACATTATTTGGTTAAAATTTTATTAAAATTTATAATTCTTTATTAACTTTCTGTCTAGATAATTACAGAGTTTGAGTTAAACTAAAATTAATGAGGGAAATTGAAAGCTAAAAAGGTTAAATGCTAAACTATTAAAATATCAAAAAGGATGCCTGAAAAATAAGCAAACAAAGGAATCAAAATTCTGTGTAAGGTTGGAAATCTGAGATTAACATGATAAAAAAGCCTATAACCGTGAAAAACTGCACATCCTATTTGCTTTTTACCATTCTATCCTATTGCCTTTTTTCTCTAAACCTCTTATAGTTTTTTACGATAATTATCATATACACTATCAGGGGCTAATTAATTAAAAAAATCGTAAATTTGCGACTGCTTATGTTACAGTATTCCAACATCCATCGAACATCGAATTTTGCCGTGCTTTCCATCAGCTATGAAAAGGCCGATGTAGAAACGAGAGGAAAGTTTGCATTCTTTGATGAAAACATCAAGAACTTCGTTTCCCGGGTCCATCAGGAAGATCTTGGGGATGCATTTGTGGTCTCCACATGTAACAGGACTGAAATTTACACTACTTCTCCCAATTATCTTTTAGTGGCAGAAGAATATTGCAAAACCATCGGAGTTAACATCACGGATTTTCTTCAGTTTGCTAATATTCTCACTAAAGAAGAGGCATTAATACACCTTTTCAGAGTAGCTGCTGGTCTTGAAAGCCAGATTATCGGAGATTTTGAAATTATCGGTCAGATAAAAAAAGCATACAGCCGTTTCAAAAAAGAGAGACAAAATTCTAATCCGTACCTGGAGAGAGCAATTAATGCAGCTATTCAGATTTCGAAAAGAATTAAAAATGAAACCGGCATTTCTAATGGTGCTGCTTCTGTTTCCTATGCAGCAGTACATTATATTTTAAATAGCCAAAAGAGAATTGCTGAAAAGAACATTCTTCTTTTAGGAGTAGGTGAAATTGGACAAAATACCGTTGAGAATCTGGTAAAACATGTCTTCCAACCTAAAATTAAAATAGCAAACAGAACTCAGGAGAAAGCTGAAAAGATTTCCCAGAAATATAATATTCCTCATGTTGATTATTCTGATTTTGACAAGGAATTAAAAAATACTGATATCCTCATCGTGGCAACCGGGGCCAAACACCCGATTATCAACCAATCTCATTTCCCTAATGGAAAGGAGACATTAGTTATTGACCTTTCCATTCCGCATAACGTTGAAAAAAATGTAACGGAAAATGAAAATGTAACCTTAATTGATGTTGATGAACTTTCAAAACAAATCCAAGAAACGATCCAACAGCGGGAAAAAGAAATTCCAAAAGCTGAAAAGATCATCAAGGAATTGATGAAAGACTTCATTGAGTGGGAAAAAAAGAGAAAACTGGCACCTAATATTCATCATTTCAAGGCTGTTTTAAAGAACATGGAACGCAATGAGATGCATAATTTCTATAAGAAGAATAAATATATAGACATTACGGATATGGAGCTTTCGGATAAAATGATCCAGAAGATCACCAACCGTTTTGCAAAATATATCATCGACAATCCTTTAAAAGCCGAAGAAATTAGTAAATTAATGCACGAAATATTAGTTGAACAACCAAACAACGAATTCCATGAAAAGCATTAGAATCGGAACAAGAAATTCCGCACTTGCACTTTGGCAGGCAAGAGAGGTTGCGAGGCACCTTCAGAACAATAATTTTTTAACGGAGATTGTTCCTATCGTTTCTTCTGGCGATAAGAACCTTAATCAGCCACTGTATTCACTGGGAATCACCGGTGTTTTCACAAGAGATCTTGATGTTGCATTACTCAACGACGAAATAGACATTGCCGTTCATTCTTTAAAAGACGTCCCTACTCAGTTACCTCAGAACATTGAGATGATTGCTTATCTGGAAAGAGATTTTCCTCAGGACATCCTAATCAGAAAGGAGTCTGCAAGAAATAAAGAGTTTCATGAGCTGAAACTGGCAACCAGCAGCTTGAGAAGAAGAGCATTCTGGTTAAGACATTACCCTACCACGGAGTTCTCAGACATTCGTGGAAATATTCAAACCCGTCTTCAAAAGCTTGAAGATGGAAATTTTGATGCTACCATTCTATCTTTGGCAGGAATCAAAAGGATGAAAATGGAAATTGATTACGAAATGCTTCCGATAATGATCCCAGCTCCATCGCAGGGTGTGATTGCTGTTGCAGGACATTCCGACAAGCCGGAGATCAATGAAATTCTAAGACAAATCAACCATGAGCCTACTCAAATCTGTGTAGAAATGGAAAGAAATTTTCTAAGTACATTAGAAGGAGGTTGTACAGCACCTATTGGGGCATTTGCAGAAATCATCGGGGATCAGATCCGTTTTACGGCAGCATTATGTTCTCTGGATGGTAAAAATTGCATCGCCATTGATGAGAATTTTGAATACAATTCATCAGAGAACTTTGGTGAAAAATTTGCAAAAGTTGTCCTGGAAAACGGTGGAAAAGAATTAATGGCAGAAATTAAAAGCCAGATCTAAAGATTATTTTAAACTTCCTTTAGCGTCCCATTCATCTTTACTTAGCAGAAATATGAAAATCTTATTTACCAAAAATATAGACCAATTGATTATATCCAAAGAATTAGGAGGGGATATTTCGGTTGATTGTGTTGAGGTAATCAAGACCAAACCTATTATAATTAGTCCTTTTGATCTTAAAAACTATTCCCTGATTTTTACCAGTGTGAATGGTGTGGCTGCGTTTTTCAAAAATCGCTTTAAGCCCAATGAAGATTTTACGGCAAAAAATTACAATAAGATTTACTGCGTTGGTGAAAAAACCAAGAGGGCTTTAAGGAAAAATGGATTTGGAACGTTCAAAGTATTGAAAAATGCTGAAATGTTATCCAGATTTATTATCGGGAACTGCCAGCATGAACAGTTTCTTCATTTCTGTGGCAATCTTGCCATTAATGTTTTAGACAACGATCTTCCTCTACAAAATATTAAGTATAAAAAAATTACGATCTACAACACGGAGGAAACCAATCCGTTAATACCTGAAAAATATCATGCTGCAGTATTTTTTAGTCCAAGCGGAGTTCGTAGTTTTGCAAAGCAAAATTCCCTAAAGGATATGAAACTGTTTTCGATTGGAGAAACTACATCCGGGGAATTGAGGAATTACACTCAAGAAAGAATTTTTACTTCCGAAGAAAATACACTGACCTCAATTTTTGAGTTGATCAGGAACGAAATGGGAGAGAAATTTTAAAATATTTGTTACCGAATTGGAAGGTAATATTAGTTTAAATAGATTATGATAAAAAACGACCTATATTTAAAAGCACTTCGCGGAGAAACCGTTGAAAGACCTCCTGTCTGGATGATGAGGCAGGCTGGAAGATATCTGCCGGAATTCATTGCCTTAAGAGATAAGTATGATTTCTTTACAAGATGTCAGACCCCTGAACTTGCTGCTGAGATTACTATGCAGCCTATCCGCAGATTTCCTTTGGATGCTGCGATTCTGTTTTCAGATATTTTGGTAGTTCCACAGGCAATGGGGATTGATTTCAAAATGAAAGAATCTGTTGGACCGTGGTTGGATACTCCAATCAGAACAATGGAACAGGTTCAAAATATTGAAACTCCGGATGTGAATGACACTTTAGGATACGTTTTTGATGCTATTGAACTCACTCTTCTTAAATTAGACAATGACATTCCATTGATCGGTTTCGCAGGTTCTCCTTGGACGATTCTGTGCTATTGTGTAGAAGGAAAAGGAAGCAAGGCTTTTGATATTGCAAAGTCATTCTGTTTCCAGCAGCCTGAAGCAGCTCATTTACTACTTCAAAAGATTACAGATACTACTATTGCTTATTTAAAGAGAAAAGTAGAAAAAGGAGTTTCTGCCGTACAGATATTTGATTCTTGGGGAGGAATGCTTTCTCCAACTGATTATCAGGAGTTCTCTTGGCAGTACATCAATCAGATCGTTGAAGCACTAAGCCCTCTTACTCATGTTGTAGTATTTGGAAAAGGATGTTGGTTTGCATTGGAAGAGATGACAATGTCTAAGGTTTCTGCTCTTGGTGTTGACTGGACTATTAAGCCAGAACTTGCCAGAACTTTGACTAACCACACCATGACTTTACAAGGTAACTTTGATCCTGCGAGATTACATTCAACACCTGAAACCATCAAAAAAATGGTAAATGAAATGATTAATCGTTTCGGAAAGGACAGGTATATTGCAAACCTTGGACACGGAATCCTACCAAATGTTCCTGTTGAAAATGCTGAAGCATTCATCAGAGCAGTTGTTGATTGGAAGCCCAATCTTTAAAAACAAAATTAACTTTCACCTTGAAAGTTTAAGATCATAATAAAGCCCTATCATTACTGACAGGGCTTTTTATATTTTATTTATTTGTTAATTACTAGCTCAGCATTCGTTGTGCTTTTTTAACTCCCTCAACTAAAATATCAATTTCTTCAAAGGTATTATATACTGCAAAACTCGCTCTTACCGTTCCTGCAATATTAAAAAAGTCCATGATTGGCTGTGTACAGTGGTGCCCTGTTCTTACAGCAATACCCATTTTATCCAAAATCATTCCCACATCAGACGAAATCCCAACTCCCTCAAGATTAAAGGATACAACTCCTGTTCTATGAGCCTTTTCACCATAGATTTTAATACCCTCTAATTCTAATAGCTGTCTTTGAGCATATTCCAGCAAAGCATTTTCATGATTCTGGATATTCTGACGTCCAATTCTTTCCATAAAATCAACTGCTGCTCCTAAAGCGATATTTCCGCCTACATTAGGAGTTCCCGCTTCATACTTAAATGGAAGGCCCGCATAGGTTGTTCCATCAAAAGAACATGTTGCAATCATCTCTCCTCCTCCGTGGAATGGCGGTAAAGCTTCTAATATTTCACGTTTTCCGTATAAAATACCCGTTCCCATTGGAGCATACATTTTATGTCCTGAAAAAACAAAGAAATCACAATCCAGCTTCTGAACATCAATATTGAAATGCGGAGCAGACTGAGCACCATCAATAACAATATAAGCATCTGTATTCTTTCTCGTTCTTGCAATAATTTCTTCAATAGGGTTTACAATTCCTAATGCATTGGAAACCTGATTTACAGAAACAACCTTTGTTTTCTCACTTAAGAATTGATCAAGATAATCCAACTGCAGAATTCCATTTTCATCAATAGGAATTACACGAAGTTTTGCTCCTGTTCTTTCACAAAGCATTTGCCAAGGAACAATATTGGAGTGATGTTCCAGATATGAAATAATGATCTCATCGTCTTTTTGTAATTTTTGTGTTAAAATATAAGCGATGAGGTTCAACCCTTCTGTTGTTCCTTTTGTAAAGATTACTTCAAAATCATGTTCAGCATTGATGAATTTCTGAATCTTTCTTCTGGAAAGCTCCATTTCTTCTGTTGCCAATTGGCTTAACGTATGAATTCCTCTGTGAACATTAGCATTAAGTTCTGTATAATATGCGTGACAGAATTCTAAAACCGAATTTGGCTTTTGAGATGTAGCTGCATTGTCTAGATAAACCAACGGCTTACCATTCACTTCTCTGTCCAATATAGAAAACTGGCTTCTTATTTCCTGAATGTCAAACATTTATTTATTTTTTAAATTAAAACGTTCTTATTTAGAACTCTTCAAATTTACGGCTTTTTTTCTTAAAGGAGGTATCAGGATGGGTACTGATACTTGTCAGCTCATAGAAATACTCGATGATTGGAGACAAAGAAAATAGATAAAGCTGTAAAGCGATAGCCTAAATTTGATTATATCGCTTATCTTTTTTCTCTTTTACACAACAAAAAAAAACCTGCCAATAAATTGACAGGTTTTATATTGTTTCAATAAGTAAGTCTTATTCTGCAGATTTTTCTTCTGTTGTTGGAACATCAGGAGATTGAGTAGCAACTTCTTCAGCTTCTTCTTCATCTTCTTCATCCATTGCAGCAGCACCACCTTTCATTGCATTTCTAGACATCTTAACAGCAACTACTACTGCATTGTCTGGGTGAACGAAAGTATATCCTGTTGTTTTGATACCACCGATGTAAAGTTTGTTACCGATTCTTAATGGAGTAACATCTACAACGATCTCATCTGGCAAGTTAGCAGGAATAGCTTTTACTTTTAGTTTTCTGAAAGACTGACGTAAAACACCACCAGCTACAACACCTTTAGAACGTCCAGTGATTCTTACAGGAACTTCCATAACAACTGGCTTATCGTCAGATAATTGATAGAAGTCTGCGTGAAGAATTTTGTCCGTAATTGGGTGGAACTGAATATCTTGAAGAACTGCTGGAATTGTTTGACCATCAACTTCAATAGATACCGTGTGTGCTTCAGGAGTGTATACTAACCCTTTGAAAGCTCTCTCTTCAGCAGAGAAGTTCAATGGTGCACCACCTCCATAAACAACACAAGGAACTAATTCAGCATCACGTAAAGCTTTTGTAGACTTTTTGCCCACGCTTTCTCTTTTTGTACCTTGAATTGTAATAGATTTCATTTATAAAAAATTTAAAAAATTGTTCTAATTTTGTTTTGTAATTCGCTAAAAATCAATTAAATAACAAACTTGCTGCTAATTGATCTATGCTCATGAACCATTGTCATAACATCGGCAAATAACGGGGCGCAAGATAGCACTTTTATTTTAGATGACAAATTATTTTTAACAGGAATTGAGTCAGTTACAATAACTTCCAAAAGTTTTGAGTTCTCAATATTCTCGTAAGCTTTTCCTGAAAGTACTCCGTGAGTAGCCATTGCTCTCACTGTTTTTGCTCCTTTCTCCATCAAGATATCTGCCGCCTTGCAAAGCGTTCCTGCAGTATCAATCATGTCATCAATAAGGATTACATTTTTACCTGTTACATCCCCGATAAGGAACATCTCTTCTACAACGTTTGCCTTTTTTCTTTCCTTATAAGCAATTACTACTTCTGCACCTAGGTGACCTGCATAGTTTTTTGCTCTTTTTGCACCCCCCATATCCGGAGAAGCAATAGTAAGGTTGTCAAGATTTAAGGATTTGATATAATCAACAAAAATCGAAGAAGCATAAAGATGATCTACCGGAATTTCAAAAAATCCTTGAATCTGATCTGCGTGCAGATCCATTGTCATCACTCTTGTTGCTCCCGCTGCTGTAAGAAGGTTAGCAACTAACTTAGCACCGATCGGCGCTCTTGGTTTGTCTTTTCTGTCCTGTCTGGCAAGCCCGAAGTAAGGGATTACAACGGTAATGCTCTTTGCAGAAGCTCTTTTTGCTGCATCAATCATTAGAAGAAGTTCTAAAAGATTGTCTGCAGGCGGGAACGTAGATCCAATTAGGAAAACTCTGCCCCCTCTTACAGATTCGTCCAAAACAGGCTCAAATTCCCCGTCGCTGAACTCCTGAAAGTTGATTTTCCCTAATTCTTTCCCATAACTCTGGGCAATTTTCTCTGCCAAGTCCCTGCTGGTTCTTGTACAAAATAGATAACTTAACTGATCGGCCATTTTTACTTTTTAAAAGATTCTGCAAATTTAAAAAAAAACCACAAGAATTACTCCTGTGGTTTCTAAGTTTTTATTTTATCAATTATTAAGGGAATTTAACTCCTGAATATTTGTTCGGATCTACCTGTGGTAATGTTGACTTATATTTACCATTAATTGTTTTGATAAATTCGTTGGCTACAATAGCATATCCTCTACCTGTAAGGTGAACTCCATCAAGAGAGAAAGCTCCTCCTGTAACGAAAGTTGCAGTATATTTCACACCATCCCAAACAATTCCTGATTTAGAATTCAACTCCATCATTTTAGCATCCATATCTACAAAAGCAAGACCTTTGTCTGCTGCAGCCTTTTTAATAGCAGCATTATAACCTGCAGTAGCAGTAAGCACTTTTGCAGTCTCAGCTTCAGTAAGTACAAGTTTATCTTCTAATGGTACTGAAGTACCCCCTCCAGCCTGTGGAGTAAGAACTTTACTTGCTGGTAAAAGAATTAAATCTCTAGTTGTAGTTTGTCTGTATTTTGGAAGTCCAGGAACTGCTACCAGGTCTTTGTCTACAATTACAGCTCCATTAACTGCTGCACCTGCAGTGAATTTAATTAATCTTTTCTGATATTCTGCATCGTTGATAGCTCCCAGAGTCTTAGCCTGAAGTAATCCTGCATTATATTGTGCATATCCTGAATTCAGCTGAGTTACTTGAGCATCCGTCAAACCTGTAAGAGGCATAGCAGGAACTCTTGTAAAGTAAGGAACATTAGTAACTGTTGGAATGTTAGCAATAACTCCTTTTCTTGTGGTTCCAGCCGGGAATAATTTATCTACTAAATAAGCATAGGTATTACTAAATCCTACTCCTACAGCACCTTCTACCGGTGTAATCGGAACATTTGGATCAGCACCTCCTGAAGTTGCATATAATAAAACATCATTGTTTCCTATCCATAAAGAGACAAAAGTAGGATTCTGCTTCAATGCATCTTCTACTACTGAAGTTGTTGTTGATGATGCGAATCTTACGAAATATGGATTAGCTGTAGCAGGCGTAGTTCCCAAACCAGCAGGATTTCCATATCCCGGAGCGATTAAATGAGCCACTCTTGCACCCGGAACTCCCATATTCTGGTAAGGACCTCCTGCAGACACATTATCTAATGCAGCACCAGGAGCTGTTGGACCTGGAGTTAAAGCACCACTCACAACACTTAGCACGTATTTACCTGCAAAATCTCCCGTCACTGGGTTAAACAAGTTGGTAAAACCTCCGGTATCATTAGGCATCATAGGTTGTTTAAAAACTCCTCCACCAGCGAACTGCATTTGTCCCGCAATCATACTTGGATAAGACTCATTCTGTCCACTACTATAAAGCGCACCGTCTCTATAACCAGCAGTCAATGAGTTTCCTAAAGAAATATATTTAGTAAAGTCTGCATCACCTTTTGTTACCTGGATATCTTTCACATCCGTATCGAAATCTGTATTACAGCTTGTTACTGTAAAAAGAAGTGCAGAAACTGCAATTGTCGATATTATAATTTTTTTCATAGTCTTCTAAAATTAAAATGGATTATAAGAGAAACCTAGACCAAAGTAGAAAGCTGTTGCTTTTGACTGTCCGTTAAGCCCTATGTTAACATTGTTTACCTTTCTGTACTGAGGCATTGCATATCCTCCAGCAACATCGATTCCGAACTGCTTCAGTTTGAAACCTACCCCTCCTGTAATCACATATGTATCATACGAAGGTGTTTCTGGAATAAAGTTATCTGTAGTATAAGGCGCTTCATCATAATAAGCTCCCAAACGTCCGTAAATCATATTTGTGAACGCATATTGAGTTCCCAATCTGAATGTTTTGGAATTTTTGAAGTTCTTAGGATTTGTAAGAATAGTTGCATCCGATGGATTATTCCCAATAGGAGCATTGTCGAAATCTAAAGTAAGCTTACTGTATCTTTCCCATCCATGATAGTTAAAGTCTGCAGAAACCAACCATTTCGGCGTCAGTTTATAAGTTAAACCGATTGTATATTCTTCCACCAATGGAAGAACTGCAGAGAAGCCATCCTGTCCTGCTCCATTAAGTTTCAACTGTGTATAAACAGACTGTGATGGGAACTGGAACGTAGCTGTTCCTTTTTTAGCTTTCATATCTATTGCTGAACGATAAGCAATACTCACGTCTAATTTCGGATCGGGTCTGAAATAGAACCCAAATCCATATCCGTGTCCGCTTGCGTTTTCATCATTAATATTAACCTTACCATCAAATTGCGTTACCGCTTTGTCCCAATCTACTTTTCCTCTTGCATAGATATAGCTGGCACCAAAAGATACCCAAGGAGCAAGTTTCACAGAGACCATTGGCTGGAAATAGAAACTTTTCAGTTCCATTTTCTGTACCAATTCTTTACCTTCCCAGTTTTCAGGCCATTTGATTGTACTTCCAAAGGGAGTTGTTACACTAAGACCTACGGTAAGTTTCTCTATTGGTCTATAAGTAATCGCCGCGTAGAAAGGAGTCCCTATAGGGTTATCTGTCTCTGCACTTTGTAAAGTATTGAAGTTTTGAAAAGTAACTTTGTTACTTGCACCAAACCCTCCTGCCACAACACTCAGTTTAGAAGGGATAAATGACATACCCGCTGGGTTAAAAAATGTCACACTCGCATCTTCGGCATGAGCACTAGTATGCGCCATTGCCAATTGTTTTACCCCTTGCAAAGAAACTCTAAAGCCTCCTGCGTAAGATAGAACGCCCGCCAATAAAGCAGTTGATACTAATATTTTTTTCATAGACTATTATTATATAATTCAAATATAAAATTATTTTGAATACAACTGTTAACATTTCCCAATATTTTAAACAATACATCAAAAGAAAACTATGTTTAAAATAACATTCTAGACATAACAAGCCACAAAGCTATAGTTTATAAGAGTTTAATAAAAGTATAAAGATGAATATATAAAAGTGTTTAATATTAAACGTTTGTTTAACAAAAGAAAAATTAAAGACCAGATAAAACAAGGACAGAAAAATGAAACACAACTCTTGGGAATGGAAATTTTAACCGTTCATTTATTAATAAAAGTTATTTAATTTTCAAAACCATTAAAAAAACTGCTACTTACCTGAACTCCCTATACCTTTGTTCTCTCAGCTCTCAGCTTCCTTTCCTTGTTAAAATACAGAAATGTTTTATCCGAATTCAGGTTATTTAAGTATTTTAGAATTACATAAAGATAAAAAAACATAAATTTGCAAGATTATAAATAATAGTAATATGAGTTGTGGATGCAAAACATCCGGCGATTCTGCACATTCTTGCGGCCCTAAAAAAACCGCAACTGGTTGTGAAAGTGTAAATACCTGCGGGAATAGTTATAAATTAAGTGTTTTTGACTGGCTTTCTAACATCAACAATCCTACATCAAATAGGTGTGATTTTGTGGAAGTTAGGTTTAAAAATGACAGGAAATCGTTTTATAAAAATGTAAATAATATTCCTTTACATATAGGTAGCGTAGTTACAGTAGAATCTAGTCCGGGACACGATGTAGGCGTAGTAAGCCTTACGGGAGAATTAGTAAAAATTCAGATGAAAAAGAAAAAGTTTTCTGAAGAATTGGCACTTAAAATATACAGACAGGCCAACCAAAAGGATCTTGAGGTGTGGCAGGAAGCAAGAAAAAAAGAAGAAGGTGTAAAGCTTGAGGCAAGAAAAATAGCTCAAAGACTTGGCCTTGAAATGAAAGTAACTGATGTAGAATATCAGGGTGATTCATCAAAAATCACATTTTATTATACTGCAGACAACAGAATAGATTTCAGACAGCTAATTAAAGATTATGCTGGATCTTTCAGAACCAAAATTGATATGAAGCAGATCGGCTTCAGACAGGAAGCTGCAAAAGTAGGTGGAATTGGTTCTTGCGGACGTGAACTTTGCTGTTCAACATGGCTTACAGACTTCAGATCTGTAAACACCAATGTAGCCAGATACCAACAGCTAAGCATTAACCCTCAGAAACTTGCGGGGCAATGTGGTAAGCTAAAATGCTGTTTGAACTATGAACTTGACAGCTATTTAGACGCATTAAGCAACTTCCCGTCTTCTTCAACAATCTTGGATACGGAAAAAGGAAGAGCTTTCTGTATTAAAATAGATGTTTTCAAAAAGAAAATGTGGTTTGCTTATGTGGATCATTCTATTGCATGGTATGATTTTGACATCGATCTTGTTAAAAAGCTGATTTCCAAAAATAAAAGAGGTGAAAAAACCCTTCCTTTAGAAGATTTGAAACAGCCTGAAACATCAGTTCAAACTATTGATTTGATTCAGGAAAACAGCGTAGACCGTTTCGAAAAGAAAAACAGAAACAATAGAAACAATAGGAATAATCCGAATAAGCCAAACAACAATCAAGGACAAGGACAACAAGGACAGAAGAAAAGCAGACCTGAGAGACAAGAAAGGCCTGAAAGAACTGACAAACCTGAAAGAACCGAAAATCCTAATGCAAATTCCGGAAACCAACCCAGACAACAAAGACCGCAGCCTCAACAAAAGGCTCCAGTGGAAAAGATAAAAACTGAGGTTGATCCTAATGCTGAGCAAAACCCGCAAAGCAATCCAAACAAGAAAAAATTTAAAAAGAAATATCCTCCAAAAAAAGATAAAGATGCGTAAAATTTTAGGATTATTTTCCCTTATCCTTTTCTTTAGCTGTAACTCTTCTTCGGGAGAAGATACTATCATGAACTCCGTTGACAACAAATGGAATAAGAAAAGTGAGCAAAAATTTAATCTTGAAATTTCAGATCCGCAGAATCCTAAAAATATTATATTTGTCGTAAGAAATAACAACAATTACCCTTACAGTAATATAAGGTTTATTGTGAATTTCACCAATCTACAGAACAAGAAAAAGGAAACAGATACCTTAAATTATGTTCTTGCAAAACCAAACGGAGAATGGCTTGGTACAGGCTTTGGTGACACAAAGGAAACATTGTTTCAGTATAAATTAAATTACAAGTTTCCAGGAAAGGGAAAATATCAAATTGGCCTTACACAGGCAATGAGAAATGACAACCTTCAGGGAATTGAGGACATTGGGATAAAAATAGAAACGGCTAAACCGTAACCATAAATGGAAGAAAACAATAAAAATGCAGGAAATAGAGGAAAAACTTTTCCTCTGCCTCCTAAAAAAAAGAAAGATACCTCTTGGAAAAAATGGGTCTCATTTATTTGGATTGGACTCATTGCGGTAGTTTTAGGAATTTCAGGACTTTTCTTTGCTGTTTCCCAAGGTTTCCTTGGAGAGATGCCAGATGTAAAAGAGCTTGAAAACCCAGACATCTTTGTCGCTTCTGAAATTATTTCCTCAGATGGGGTAACCCTAGGTAAGTTTGAAAAAGAAAAAACTCAACCTATTGTTTATAAGGATCTTCCTCCTTATCTTATCTATGCATTACAAGCCAAAGAGGATGAGCGTTTCAAAGAACACTCAGGAATTGACCTGTACTCTATTGCCAGAGCCGTTGCTTACGGAGGAGGTCGTGGAGGAGGTTCCACCATCACTCAACAGCTAGCTAAGCTTCTTTTCACAGGAAATGCTTCTCAAAATAAGTTTGAAAGAGCTTTCCAAAAATTAAAGGAGTGGGTGGTAGCAGTAAGTCTTGAAAAGAGATACACCAAGGAAGAGATTATTACACTTTACTTTAACAAATTTGACTTCCTTTTCAATGCTAATGGTGTTGAAATGGCTTCAAGAGTATATTTCAATAAGAAAACTTCAGAGCTTACATTGCCTGAGGCTGCTACTTTTGTAGCAATGCTTGAAAACCCAAGGAAAAACAATCCTTACAGATATCCTGAAAAAGCAAAGGAAAGAAGAAATGTTGTATTGGATCAAATGCAGAAAACAGGATACATTAATGAAGAAACCTACCAAAAGGCGATCAACACTCCTGTAGAAGTAGATTTCCACCCTATTAAAAGTATTACAGACGGATATTCTGCCTATTATAAGTTCTATCTGAGAAAAGAGATTGATAAATATCTTGAAAGTCACGAAAAAGAAACAGGAAAGAAACTAAATCTTTATAAAGACGGATTAAAAATCTATGTTACCCTTGATTCTAAAATGCAAAAGTATGCAGAAGAGGCTATCAAAGAACACTTAACTGATCTTCAGAAAAGATTTGATGCAGAGCAAAGAGGAAGAAAGAACAGACCTTTCTACTACCTTAATGATAAACAAATTAAGGATGTGATGCTTCAGGCTATGAAAAGAACCGGAAGATATAAGCTGTTAAAAGCAGATGGAATGCCTGAGGATTCAATCATGATGGAGTTCAAAAAACCAATCAAAACTTCAAGATTTACATGGAGCGGCGAGGAAGAAGTAGAAATGTCACCTTGGGATTCTATCAGATATCACAAGCAAATAGCACAAGCCGGGCTAATGTCTATGGTTCCAGGAACCGGAGAGATCAAAGCGTGGGTAGGTGGTATTGATTGGCAACACTTCCAGTATGACCACATCAAGCAAGGTAAGAGACAGGTAGGATCCACGTTCAAACCTTTCGTATATGCAACTGCTATTATGAAACTTGGAATGACTCCTTGTTCAACTGTTTCTAACGGAACTTATGATCATAACGGATGGCATGTACCTGGAAGAGGAGGAATGCTTACTTTAAAAGATGGTTTAGCACACTCTCAAAACCCGATTGCAGCAAGACTTATCGAAATGACAGGAGTAGACGCAGTTATTCAAACAGCCAGAGATCTGGGAGTTACAGAAGACATTCCTAGAAACAATACTATTGCCCTAGGTTCATCAGATATTACCATCTATGAGATGCTAGGTGCCTACAGTACTTTTGCAAACTATGGTAACCACAATAAGCCGGAAATGATCTGGAGAATTGAAGACGCCAATGGTAGAGTAATCAAGGAAGTAAATGTAGAACCTAAAGAAGTAATGAATCCATTATATGCATACACAATGATCGAATTGATGAAAGGTGTTGCACAATATGGTACTGCATCAGGAGAACTTGGAAGAAGAGGAATCTCAAAAGCAGTTGAAATTGCAGCTAAAACAGGTACCACACAGAACAACTCCGATGGTTGGTTTATGGGAATTACACCAAAATTAGCAACCGGAGCTTGGGTTGGATGGGAAGACAGAGCAACCCACTTCTTTGGAACAGGAGAAGGTCAGGGTGCAAAAATGGCATTACCAATCTGGGCCATCTTCATGAAGAAAGTATGGGCGGATAAGAGTTTAGGTGTTACCCCTGATGATAAATTCATCAAGCCATCAGACTGGAAAGACGGATGCTCTAACCTTAAAGGACTAAGTGGAGGATACGGAGATGACGGAAGTCTTCAGACTATTGACGAGATCAAGAATCCGAGACCAGCAGATCCCACTCCTAAGAAACCTACAGAAAAGAAAGAAGAAAATATAAATGAGAATCTCCACTCTAACGATGAGGTAGATTTTAATAAATAAATTCTCTTTTAGAAATACATAAGACCTTTCAATAATTTGGAAGGTCTTTTCTTTTATAATTAATACCTTTGGAGTATGAATATCGAACGTATCAGACAGCCTTTTATCAAGAAATTCCCAGGAGATTTCTCTAACAACACCATGCAGAGAAACACTCCTAAGGTTCTGTTTTCAACCATTCACCCAGCCGGATTTGATCAACCTCAATTGATTGCTTTTAATAATATACTTTCAGAAGAAATAGGATTAGGAAACTTTGAAGAGAAAGACCTGAATTTTCTGGTTGGAAATAACCTCCCTGAAAATGTTCAAACCTATGCCACAGCCTATGCAGGACATCAGTTTGGAAACTGGGCCGGACAACTTGGAGACGGAAGAGCCATTCTTGCAGGTGAAATTATTAATGATAGCGGAAAAAAAACAGAAATCCAATGGAAAGGAGCTGGTGCCACACCCTACTCAAGACATGCAGACGGAAGAGCAGTGTTGAGATCTTCTGTACGAGAATACCTGATGAGTGAAGCAATGCATCATTTGGGAGCTCCTACAACAAGGGCATTAAGTTTAGCATTCACCGGAGAAGATGTTGTTCGTGATATGATGTATAATGGAAATCCACAACTGGAAAAAGGAGCCGTTGTCATAAGAACTGCCGAAAGTTTCCTCCGTTTTGGTCATTTTGAGCTAATGTCTGCTCAGCAGGAATACAAAACACTGCAAGATCTTTTAGATTTTACTATCGAAAATTATTTTCCTGAGATCAAATCTTCTGACAATCAAAAATATAAAGAGTTTTTTGAAAATATCTGTACCCGTACAGCAAATCTTATGGTTGAATGGTTCCGTGTTGGATTTGTACATGGTGTGATGAATACAGACAATATGTCGATTTTAGGACTAACCATCGATTATGGGCCTTATTCCATGATGGATGAATATGATCTGAATTTCACTCCAAATACGACCGATTTACCTGGAAGAAGGTATGCTTTTGGAAAACAAGGACAGATTTCACAATGGAACCTTTGGCAACTTGCCAATGCATTGCACCCATTAATAAAGGATGAAAAGTTTTTAGAAGATACCTTAAACAAATATGGCACCTATTTCTGGGAGGCCCATGACACAATGCTTTGCAGAAAGTTCGGGTTTGATGAACTTAAAAAAGAGGATGAAGAGTTTTTCACCAATTGGCAAGGATTAATGCAGGAACTTGAGCTTGATTACACCTTATTTTTTAATCAACTGGAAAAAATAACAGCAGGTACAGATCTAAAAGAACACTTTAACAAGGTTTCCTACACCTTTTTGAATGAAGAAAAGCTTGGAAAACTTAGAAATTTTATTAAAAATTATGAGTCCAGATTAAAATTCAACTCAATTTCAAGAGAAGATTCTTTAAAAATGATGGAAAAATCTAATCCAAAATTCACACTTAGGAATTATTTGCTCTATGAATGCATTGAAGAAATTAACCACGGTAAAACAGAAATGCTGCAAAAACTTACCAAGGCCCTTGAAAATCCTTATGAGGAAATATTCCCTGAGTTTTCCGCCAAAAGACCATCCGGTTATGATGATACAACAGGATGCTCTACTCTTTCCTGTAGTTCTTAGTCAAAAAACAATATTTATAAAACCACCAGCTTTGGTGGTTTTTTATTTTACTTTTGCAAAAAATATGACCCGTGTCTATTATCAAAACAAAATTTATCCATTTTCTAAGGCTGGTTTTTCCATCCTCATATACTGAACTCGCAGTTTTTCTATTCTTTATTACCTGCTATGGAATTCTGGGCTCATATATTGCAATCCACTACAGAATCATTTTCGACAGTAGAATTCCGTGGGATGCCTACTTCAGTTTTGACAATAAATCCATACTGATGACAGGGGGCAGTTTTGAAAGACATCCCCTATCCTATTATTTCTTCAACTGGATTAGGGAATTTGCACTATTTGTTTCAGGCGGAAAAATGGACATGACTTTCAGGCTTACCCTTGCCTGGCTCAGCAATATCATCATTACCTTGAATGTGGTTCAGATTTTTAAATATCTGAAAAACATCATCAGTTTACCGCTAGTGCTTAGTCTTTTGATCACATTGTTCTTTGGAGTATTTTCTACAAATATCATTTTATCATTTACACCGGAAAACTTCACCTATACCCTATTTTTACTTTCCCTTTATAATTATTACGCAGCTATAAAACTTAAAAAAGAAGAAAAAACACCGGCAGCAGCACTATCATTGTCCGCAATTACCATAGGTGGACTTACTATTACTAACATTGTAAAGGTTTTTATTCCTGTTTTTTTTGAAAAAAATCTTTTCAGGGATTGGAAAAAATTAGGAAATGCTATTGTAAGAGGAACAATTGCTATGGCTATTTACATTTTGCTTTATCTAAACAGGATTGATTTTAAGTACCAAAACATTTTTTCAAAGACTAATCAACAGTATGAAAAGTTCTCCAATGTGGAATCTATGCCCACTTGGGATATGATCATGTCTTTCTTTTTCGGAGGAAATATTTTGTTCCCAAGCTTTACAATTTCAGACAAACATAACATGAAAGGCTTTGATTTTAAAGCGCTGTATATGGATCTTTATTCATCTCCATTTTCTTATGTTTTTATCGCTGTATTATTAGTACTGATAAGTTGGAGTTATCTTAAGAATTTCAAAAATAAATGGGTACAAATAATTGGTCTTTCATTTCTCTTCGACATCCTCATACACTGTATAATGAGGTTTGGTCTTCACACCTCATACATCTACGGCGGACACTTTGTTTACGCCTACCCACTGCTTATTGGCTGGTTATTTTATGCTTACAAATCATCACCTAAAACGACCGCATTTTTAACCCTTACAATTAGCATATTATTCACTTATCTTATCATCAATAATTGGTTCAGAATGTCAGAATTTTTTTGGTTTTTGGAAACCTATTACAAATAAAAAAAGCTGAGAAAATTCTCAGCTTTTTTATGTTTACATTTTAAAGTTCTATTTAGCT
This sequence comes from Chryseobacterium oncorhynchi, assembly GCF_002899895.1. GTDB lineage: Bacteria > Bacteroidota > Bacteroidia > Flavobacteriales > Weeksellaceae > Chryseobacterium > Chryseobacterium oncorhynchi. The sequence goes on along the minus strand of NZ_PPEI02000003.1, from coordinate 301,969 downwards.
TCTGAACAGAAAATTCTATACTGTACAGCAACGGCAGATTTGAAGTATTCTCTAATTTTTGAAAGATCACCGGCAGCACTTTGTTTTGTAAAGTAACTTCCAGCTAAAATCTTATAGTTAGGCCTTAAAGAAGCATCCGTTTCCACTTTCAGGTTAGGAAATCTCTTTCTAAAATAAGACTTAACCTCATTAGCCTCTTCATTACTTTTCACCGTCGTAATCTGAATTTTATAACCTAAAATTCGAGGATTTTTCTTACAAATCTCAGCATTCGTCAATTCCCTATTCGGTACATAGATCTTTGGAGGTTTCGTATTTATGCTTGTAGAAATATTACCATCATTATTGTTATAATCCTTAGTCGGATTATTGACGGCAACTTTTGAACATTTGCCTTCAATTCCTTCCAAGGCAGCATTTATTTTGGAATCCATGGTGATGACAAGCTCCGTTCCCGAAAGCGTATCTTTTTTAACAACCTGCTGTGCTTCAATACTATAAAAACCAAATAATGATAATATCGAAAATATTTTAATCAAATTTCTCATTTAAACTTGTTTGCGCAAATTTATACAAATTAAAAAACTATACCAAACCAGTTATTTAGAATCAATACAAATTAAACGTAAATGATATTTTCCCCTTTCTATATGCCGTTAAATTTCTGTTAAAAATATTATTTTTGCGGAATTGATATGTTCAATAATTTACTAACATAAGATAATTTAAATGATTAGTTGGAGAAAGCATTATAAAAAAACGTTGATCGCAATAGGCTTATTGCTATCAACCAGTGCTTCATTTTACGGGCAAGACGGCGATCCTAAAAACGGAGAGAAACTTTTCAAAGCGAATTGTACTGCATGTCACGCACTGGACAAACAAGTTATAGGACCTCCATTAAAAGGGGTTGTAGAACGAGTAAAGACAGAGGGTGGTGTAGACAAAGATTGGCTTCACAAGTGGATCAAAGACAACAAAGCTCTTAGAGCTTCGGGGGATAAATACGCCAATGAGATTTTTGAAAAGTTTAACAAGACTGAAATGCAGGTCTTTCCAAATCTTACAGATAAGGATATAGACGACATTTTAGCTTTCACAACTAATCCACCAGCTCCGGAAGAGAAAAAGACGGAAGCAACTCCTGCACCTGGCGCTGAGGCGGCAGCACCTGCAGACAAAAGCACAACAAACATTGTAATCATTTCCCTTTTAGCCATCGCTGGTTTATTAGTTTGGATTTTGGTGAAACTAAGACAATTAGTGAAGCTAGGTCAATCTGATGAGCTATCCGGGCTTAACGAAACGAGAGTTCGTTCGTTCAAGGAAATGTATGAGAAGTTCCACTATGTAGGAAAAGGATTAATAGCTATTCTTGCTATTCTTGCTGCTTACGGAGTATGGAACTGGTTAATGTGGATCGGGGTTTACAAAGGATACAAACCTGAGCAGCCTATCTACTTCTCTCACAAAATCCACGCTGGAGAACAAAAAATTGACTGTCAATTATGTCACTCTAGTGCTAAATACGGAAAAGTATCTGAGATTCCTTCTATGAACGTTTGTATGAACTGTCACAGAACAATTTCTGAATACAACGCAGATCACTACATGGAGCCAGGAAAAGACAAGGCATTCTATGATGGAGAAATCCAGAAGATCTACGCGGCAACAGGTTGGGATCCTGCTAAACAGCAGTATACAGGAAAAACACAACCGGTTGAATGGACAAGAATCCACAACATGCCAGACTTCGTTTACTTCAACCACTCTCAACACGTAGTAGCAGGTGAGCAAGCGATTATCAATTCTTTCAACAAAAAGAATCCTAACAACAAAATTGATGTTGTATGTAAGGCTTGTCACGGAAAAATTGATACAATGAATGTTGTTCAAATGGCTAATGACTTTACAATGGGATGGTGTATCGAATGTCACAGAACGACAGAAATCGATATGAACAACGGTTATAATAAAGAGTACTTCAAGAATCTACACGACAAGTTGAAAAAACAATATCCACAAGATGGAGGTAAGATCACTGTAGATGCGATTGGAGGTCTTGAGTGTGGTAAATGTCATTATTAATAACTAAAAAATTAGAAGTATAAATGGCTTCAAACAAAATACAATTCAGAAGTATTCATGAACTTAAAGATCCAGCTTTAAATGGTAAGCTGGCTCTTAAAGAGTTCCAGGAAGAAATTCCGGTAGAAGATTTCCTTGGAGATGCTGAACAGAATGGTTCTAGTACTTCAAGAAGAGATTTCTTAAAATTACTAGGATTCTCTACAGCAGCAGTAACTCTTGCTGCCTGTGAAGCTCCGGTAATTAAAACGATTCCTTACGTAGTAAAACCACACGATATTATTCCAGGGGTTCCAAATTATTACGCTTCAACATATTTTGATGGTTTCGATTTCGCTAGCGTTTTAGTAAAAACTCGTGAAGGAAGACCAATCAAAATTGATCCAAACCCAGTTGCTGGTGATTTAGGTAAAACTAACGCAAGAGCTCAGGCAAGTGTACTTTCTCTTTATGATAATGATAAAGTAAAACAGCCTAAACTAGATGGTAAAGACGAAACTTTCGATAAAGTAGACAGCTTCGTTCTTAAAGGTTTAGAAGAAGCTAAAGCGTCAGGTAAAAAGATTGTGGTTTTATCACACTCTTTTGCTTCACCAACTTTCAAAAAATTATTTGCTGAATTTAAAGCTAAATATCCTACAGCAGAATTAGTAACTTATGATGCTTTCCCTTACTCCGCAGCTTTAGATGCAGCTCAGGAAGTATTCGGACAAAGAGCATTACCAATCTATGACCTTAAAGGTTCTGAATTGGTAGTTTCTTTCCAAGCTGATTTCTTAGGAGATTATAATGCTTCAAGTTTAGAAACATCTTTTGCAGAAGCTAGAAAGCCAGGAGCAAACATGTTGAGACACATCCAAGTGGAATCTAACATGTCATTAACTGGTGCTAACTCTGACTCAAGATATAGATTAAAGCCAAGTGCTGTAAACAAAACTTTAGTTGAAGTTTACAATGCAATTGTAGGTGGTGGTACTTCTGATAAGATTGCTACTGAAATTGCTAACGAATTGAAAGCAAAAGGCAGCAAAGCTGTTGTTTTAGCTGACGGTTCTAAAGGAGCACAGGTTTTAGCACACTTAATCAACCAAAAATTAGGATCAGTTGCTTTCACAGGTAAAGCAAACTTCTTAAAAGAATTTGATAAAGCAAGATACCAGGAATTCTTAGGATGGGTAAATGGAGGTCAGGTTGGTGTATTAATCACTAACAATGTAGACCCTATCTACTCTCATCCGAAAGGAGAAGATTTCAAAAAATCTTTATCAAAAGTTCCTTACGTAATTGCTGTAGCTGATAAGAAAAATGAAATGTACAAGGCAGCGAAAGCTGTAATTCCGGTTGCTAACTGGCTAGAGTCTTGGGGAGATATCGAACCACAGACTGGTGTATATTCATTAATGCAGCCTACGATCCAGAAAATCTACAAATCAAGACAGATTGAAGAATCTCTATTGGTTTGGAAGAATGGTAAAAATAATGCTGCTAATAACTACTACGATTATTTAAAAGCTAATTCAGCTTCTATCTTAGGTGGTACTTCTTTCAACAAAGCATTATATAATGGTATCAATGCTTCTACTAACTCAACAACTTTATCTTATGCAGGTGGAAACGCTGCACAGGCTGTTGCTGAACTAGGAAACTTCAAAGCTTCTGAATTAGAATTGGTATTATATACTAAGACTTCAATGGGAGACGGAACTCAGGCAAACAACCCTTGGTTGCAGGAATTACCAGATCCATTGACAAGAATGTCTTGGGATAACTACTTGACAATTTCTCCTAAAGATGCAGAGAAATTTGCGATTGAGAATGATCTTAATGCAAGAATGCAGTTAGATGGTTCTATCGTAAACCTTACTGTGAACGGAGTAACAATAAAAGATGTCCCTGTATTTATTCAACCTGGTCAGGCAGAAGGATCTGTAGGTCTTGCACTTGGTTATGGTAAGAAAAACTCAGGAGCTACAGCTGATACAGGTGTAAATGCTTATCCTTTATTCGATGGTTCTAACCTTGTTCTTTCAGGGGTAAAAATCGAGAAAACAGGAGAAGATCATGAATTTGCAGGTATCCAGCTTCAGAATACTCTAATGGGACGTTACGAAATTGCTAAAGAAGTTCCTTTAGCTGAATTTATCAACGTACCTTTCGATGATGAACATAAAGGATGGAACAAGCCTTTGGAATATCATACAATCAGTGGAGCACTTCCAGCGAGAAAAATCGACCTTTGGGATGCTTTTGATGATACAGACGGACCTCACTTCAACTTATCTATTGACTTGAACTCTTGTACAGGTTGTGGAGCATGTGTAATTGCTTGTCAAGCTGAAAACAACGTTCCTGTAGTAGGTAAAGAAGAGGTAAGAATGTCTAGAGATATGTACTGGTTAAGAATTGACCGTTACTATTCTTCAAGACAGAAAGTAGAAGTATACGAAGGATTGAAAGAAGGAATGGCTGTACCAGAATTGTACGGAACAGCATTTGGAGACGGAGGTGCGTTAAACCACCCTGCAGATAATCCGGATGTAATCTTCCAACCAGTAATGTGTCAGCACTGTAACCACGCTCCTTGTGAAACTGTATGTCCGGTAGCGGCTACTTCACACGGTAAGCAAGGTCAAAACCATATGGCTTACAACAGATGTATCGGTACTAGATATTGTGCAAACAACTGTCCATACAAAGTAAGACGTTTCAACTGGTTTACTTATAACCTAAATGACAAGTTCGACTTCAACATGAACAACGATTTAGGAAGAATGGTACTTAACCCAGACGTAGTTGTAAGAACTAGAGGGGTAATGGAGAAATGTTCAATGTGTATCCAAGAAACTCAGGCTACTATTTTAGCAGCTAAGAGAGACAACAGAAAAGTAACAGATGCTGAGTTCAAGAACTCTTGTGCTTGTGCAGCTGCTTGTTCTACTGGAGCAATGACTTTCGGAGACATGAATGATAAAGAGTCTGAAGTTAGAAAGCAATATGCATCTAACAGAAGATATTATTTACTAGAGGAGATCGGAACAAAACCAAACGTGTTCTATCACACTAAAGTAAGAAACAGAGTAGAAAAATAAAGTTTAAATAATAAATAGGTAAAAAATGTCAGGACATTACGAAGCTCCGATAAGGGAACCTCTAATTATTGGTCACAAAACTTATCACGATATCACAGAAGATATTGCACGACCTATCGAAGAAAGAGCAGGTAAATTATGGTGGATCTCATTATATGCAGCCTTAGTTCTATTCATCTACGGATTTGGCTGTATCGCTTATACTATCGGGACAGGTATTGGAGCATGGGGGCTTAACAGAACTATTAACTGGGGTTGGGATATTACCAACTTCGTATGGTGGGTAGGTATCGGTCACGCCGGGACCCTAATCTCCGCAGTATTATTATTATTTAGACAGAGATGGAGAATGTCTGTAAACAGATCTGCAGAGGCGATGACGATCTTTGCGGTTGTACAGGCAGCAATCTTCCCTGTAATCCACATGGGTAGAGTTTGGGTTGGATATTGGGTATTCCCTTTACCAAACCAGTTCGGTTCTCTTTGGGGGAACTTTAACTCTCCTCTACTTTGGGACGTATTTGCGATCTCTACGTATTTCTCAGTATCAACTGTATTCTGGTTCATGGGACTAATCCCTGACTTTGCAATGATCAGAGATAGAGCTAAGACTCCTTGGACGAAGAAAATCTATACATTCCTAGCATTCGGATGGGGTGGTAAAGCAAAACACTGGCAGAGATTCGAAGAACTTTCTTTGGTTCTTGCAGGTTTAGCAACTCCACTTGTATTCTCGGTACACACAACGGTATCTTTTGACTTCGCAACTTCAGTTATTAAAGGATGGCACTCTACAATCTACCCTCCTTACTTCGTAGCTGGTGCGATCTTCTCAGGATTCGCAATGGTACAAACACTATTGTTGATTGCTAGAAAAGTTTGTCACTTAGAAGAATACATCACAATGTATCATATCGAAATTATGAACATCGTAATCGTTCTTACAGGTGGTATGGTAACTGTAGCTTATGCTACTGAATATTTCATCGGATGGTACTCCGGATCAAGATTTGAAGACTTTACTTACCTTTCTCCAGGTGCTGCAGTAGGACCTTACTGGTGGGCATTCTGGTCATTGATCATCTGTAACCTTGTGATTCCTGCTTCTTTCTGGTTCAAAAAAGCTAGAACGAACATTATCTGGACATTCATTGTTGCATTGATCATTAACATCGGTATGTGGTTTGAGCGTTTTGATATCATCGTTATCAACCTTTCTAGAGACTATTTACCAGGATCATGGACAATGTTTAAGCCAACGATCATTGATGTGGGTGTATACTTAGGAACTATCGGATTCTTCTCTGTATTATTCTTATTATATGCAAGAACATTCCCTGTAATTGCACAGGCTGAATTAAAATCGATTTTGAAAATCTCAGGTGAAACTTATAAAGCAAAAGAAGGAGATGAGCACCACTAAAATTGTATACGGACTTTATGCTGACGACGACGATTTAATGAACGGCGTTAAGGCATTCAACGATAAAGGAATCGCAATAAACGAGGTTTACACTCCGTTTCCGGTTCACGGACTAGACAAAGCTTTAGGGTTAAAGAAAACTAGAATTTCTGATGCCGCATTCTTATATGCTCTTTATGGTGTTACTATTGGTGCTACTGTAACTTGGTATGTAATGAATCATGACTGGCCGCAGAATATTGGTGGTAAACCAGCTTTTGACTGGGCACACAATATGCCTGCATTCGTAGTTCCAATGTTTGAATTAATGGTATTCTGTGCAGCTCACATGATGTCTTTAACTTTCTTAGTTAGAAACAAAATGTATCCAGGAGCTCCGGCTCAGAATCCTGATCCAAGAACTACTGATGATAAATTCATGATGGAATTCGTAACTGAAGATGTAGAATCTGTAAAGCAGTTGCTAATTGAAACTGGAGTTGAAGAAATAACTGTTAAAGACGCTTAAAATGAAAAAGAACGTATTAAGAATTACAGCAGTTTTAGGTTTAACAACAGTTTTACTTAACTCTTGCGGACCAAAGGAGAACACTCCTTTGGTATATTTCCCGGATATGTATTTTCCGGTAGCTTATGATCCATTGATGAAAGCTCAGGACGCTTATTCAGATCATGAAAACGAAATTCCTGCTTTTGTTAAAAATAATGGTGCAACAGGTCTTACTCCAGTAGAAGGATCTGTTCCTCAAAATAAAGATGGAGTTTTTGAAGAAAGCTTATTACCAAAGAATGTTGACGAGTACAATGCAGGGTATGAAGCTTCTAAAAAACTGACAGCTTCTCCTCTTAACCCGGCTAACGCAGCTAAGGATCTTGAAAGAGGAAAAGTATTGTTTGACCACACTTGTGCTGCATGTCACGGAACAGGAGGTGATGGACAAGGACCAATTGTACAAACTGGAGCATTCTCGGGAGTACCTAACTATGCTGACAGAGAGCTTACAGTAGGGTCTGTTCATTATGTATTAACAAACGGTAGAAATGCAATGGGATCTTATGCGGGACAATTGAACGCAGGAGATAGATGGAGAGTGGCTATGTATGTGATGAGTGCTTTCAAAAAAGGAGCAGCAGCACCGGCAGCAGCTACAGCGGCGGCACCAGCAACTGAAACGACTACCGAAACTAAAAAATAAGAAAAGAAATGTATAGTTTTTCACCAAAATTAAAATCAACTTCTATCATACTTCTTGTTGTAGGTTTAGTTCTGTTTGGTATTGGTTTCTTTATGAACAAAGGACTTTCTACTGAGCAAATAGAACACATGATGGAAGCTGTTCATGCTTCTGGACATGATGCTCCTACACACTCAAGTGAAATGGTTGGACCGCAGGACCATGCTGCTCACCTAGAGCACGCTACTTTGCAGATCCACAACCAGCCTTTAGCATCGCTACACTTTGTAGCTGTGTTCTTCTTTGGATTAAGTTGTGCTGTATTGTTTTTTTACTGTATTCAGCATGCTGCCCACGCTGGTTGGCCAATTATTATTACAAGAGTAATGGAAGCTATTGCTTCTTATATTCCTTATGGGGGTGCTATTCTGGTTATTATGATGATCTTAAATATCACTCACAATGGCCACCTATTCCACTGGATGGATCCGGAATTAACGAATCCTGAATCTGCACACTTTGACGTAATTTTATTCGAAAAGAAAAGATTCTTAAACATACCTTTCTATGCTATCAGAACGATCATTTATGTAGTAGGTGCTTCTTTCTTCGCATGGAAACTTAAAGCTCAGTCTAAAAAAGTAGACGATACTAAATCTAAAGTTGAGTATCAAATGCTTTACAGATGGGCAGTAGGATATATTGCATTCTTCGGATTTGCTTCTGCTGCTTGGGCTTGGGACTGGTTGATGTCTATTGACCCTCACTGGTATTCTACAATGTATATCTGGTATTCAATGGTTAGCTGCCTTTCAAGTGGTATTGCTGTAATCATTTTATTAAGTGTTTATCTTAAGAAAAACGGTTATTTACCACAGTTCAATGACAACCACTTACACGATTTAGGAGTATTCCTTTTCGCTACAAGTATGCTTTGGACATATACATGGTTTGCTCAGTTCATGCTTTATTGGTATGCAAACGTTCCGGAAGAGGTTAACTACTTCTTTGGAAGATTCCAACACTATGGTACTACATTCTTACCAATGCTGATTGTAAACTTCTTATTACCACTATTGGTATTAGTAAGTAGCAGCATCAAGAGAAACTACAAGGTAGTAACAGTAATGGCTGTAGTAGTTATTTTAGGACACATCTTAGATTACTTCAACATGGTAATGCCTGGAACGGTAGGACCATACTGGAAAACTCCTGAAGTATTTATATTAATCCTAGGAGCTCTTCTATTCGTAGTTGGATTGTTTATGTTTACTGTACTTTCTGCTTTATCTAAATTGAAGCTGATCCCTACAGGAAACCCTTACTTACACGAATCTGAAATTTATGAGTATCCTTTCTAAGGACTTGTAACAAAATAATATGATAAAAGACTGATTGTTAAACAATCAGTCTTTTTTTATGGAATAAAGTGGAAGTGCAGCATATTCAAAACATTTAATTTACATCTTTCCTTATCTATAAATAAACAAGGCTAACATCAACCAATACTACTATGAAAAGAGTTTATCTGTTTTATCTTATGTTCTGCTTCGTCTCCATTTTTACCAATGCACAGACTATCACTTTCATTTCCGAAAAAAATAATAAGCCCCTTCCTAAGGTTTCTGTTTTTGGGAAAGATGGAAACATACTCGCTTATTCTGATATTGATGGAAAAATTGATAAACAATCATTAATTCCTTCGCAGGAAAAATTTCAACTGGTTTATAATAGCTTTCCTGTTGCTACCCTATCCTATTCAGACTTTAACCAGCCCATTATCAAAATTAATGATCAAGTAAAAGAAATTGAAACCATCGTTATCAAGAATAATAAACCTGCAAAATACATTTTGATAAAAGGAAATTTTAACTCCTATGTCAATGTCAACAATAAATTGAATGGCTATGCCGATGGAATTGTCACTTATATTTTTGATAATAAAACAAAAAAATTAAAAAGCACAAACGTTGAACAATACAGAATTTATAGGTTGATAGATCCAAAGCAGGAAAAAAAACAAACAGCAAGCTGGGATTACGGAAACTCTCTGGATCTTCCAAAAATGAAAAAAGTAGGAAACCTTGAAGAATATAAAAAGAAAGATATCAAAATCAAAGAACTTAAAGGAACTTACAAAGATGAAATAGAGATAACCGGAGAATACCTACAGCAAAAAGAATTTGCCTTATTTGGTTTTAGGTTTTTTGATTTCAAAGGAATTCAGAATATTGCATTTGAAAAAGATTCACCAAAAACACTTAAAGACCTTTTGGAATTTAATGAAATACATTTCATAAAGCTAAAACATAAAACAGAGGAAAACTATAATCAAATTATTTCTTATGAAAACTTTTACACCAAAGAAATCAGTTTTAGCAATGAAAATAATATTGAAAAAGTAAAATTCAATACAGAATCCAGTAACTATAAAACACCCTATTGGCAAGAACCGTCATTTCCGAATATGCAGACCATATTTAGTAGCTTTTTCAAGGGTGATTTGCAGGAAAAACAAAACAAAAAATAAAATCTACTATTAATAAAGGTTTTACTAAATTTGCAACAAACCAAATAAAAATGAAAAAGTTTTCTTTTCTACTTGTTTTCAGTCTGTTGCTTTTTACAGCATGTAAGAAAGATCATGTAGATGCTACGAATACTAAAACACTGCAGTCAAGTATCAATGATATGACTTCCAGCCTACCTACCATTAAGCAGATTAAGTTTAATGAGGCTCTTTATATCCTTAAAACATTCGGCGTAGAAGCAGATGGAGATGTAAATGAGTTAAAAGCTCTTGGAAAACTGATCAACGGGAAGAAAGTTCCAGACATCATGACCCTAGCTGACGAAGTTGCACAGAAAAATGGAATTGAATGGGTAAGTACAGATCCACCATCTCTTGGAGAAATGAACATCTTCGGAGATGATAAAGCTAAGGAAAGTGATCCTAATGATGTAAAAGCAGGAGCACTAAGCATTATTACAAGACCAACCGGAGATGACGGAAGCGGTGCACCTACAGCAATCCAAATTGTACCTAGACTTGTAGATGCTGCAGGAAACCCTGTATCATTCACTGGTGCTGGTTTGGAAGCAACATTAGAGGTATTCAGCAATGGAGTAAGACTTTCTACTGCCAAAAACCTGATGCAGGATAATAACTTTAAGGGATTCAACCTTAAGTTCTCTTCTATTCCGGCTTCAAAAGTTGTAGATAATAAAATTGATATCACTGTTTCAGTCAAAACTACTGCAAAGACATTCAAAATGTCTAAGATTGGATTGGATGTAAATGCTGCAGCCTTGAGAGTTCCTGCAGTTCCTAAAACTGACACAGCAGCCGTATCACAGCAGCCAAGCGCAGTAGTGGATCCAAATAATCCTTCTGCTACAGTTCCTACAACAACAGAACCAGGTACTACAACGGCTCCCGCAGCTCCAGCAACTCCAAAACAGCCAGCTGCAGATCCTAAAAATACAGTAAGCAAATTCTTGAACAGCGTAAGCTCTCAAAATCTAAAAGCTGCCTACGAAACATCCAGTAACCCAAGTTGGGGAAGTTATGAGTCTTTCTCTAATCCAAACTCTGGTTTTGGGGCTGTAAAAAATGTAAGCGTAAAAAATATCACTACAAGCGCGTCCAACCCTAATGGTGCCAGTGTAAATGCTACCTATGACGTTACCGATAAGAATGGAAAAACAACATCCTTAAAAGTAACTTTCGGACTTAAAAATGTAAACGGAGACTGGAAAATTTCCAGCTATAAAATAAACCCATAAATGGCTTCAGCAGAACTGATCAAAAAACTAGAAGAAACAATTGAAAATATCCCAGACTTTCCGATTCCCGGAATACAATTCAAGGATATTTCGCCCATCTTTTTAGATCCAAAACTTTACGAAGACGTTATTGCAGACCTTGTCGCTTTCAGTAAAGGTAAAGTAGATGCAGTTTGCGGAATAGAAAGTCGTGGTTACCTATTCGGAATTGCTATTGCAGTCGCTTTGGAGGTTCCTTTTATCTTAATTAGAAAAGCAGGAAAGCTCCCTCCACCTATCATTTCCGAAAAATATGATTTGGAATATGGAAGCGCTGAGATAGAAACCCGTGAAGGTCAAATCAAAAAAGGACAAAGAATCCTTATTCACGATGATCTTTTAGCAACTGGGGGAACAACAGAAGCCGCTGCTAAATTAGTAGAAAAACAAGGAGCAATCGTTTCTCAATTCAGTTTTCTGATTGGCCTGACAGGCTTGAATGGAGATGAAAAACTAAAGAAATTTGGTGCAGACATTTACCATATCCTGGAATATTAAGATTTAAAAAATATACGCTTCGGCTCTGCTTAGCATGACAATCGTTACAAAACAAATCGTTTTAGAAATGTCAGCCTGAGCAGAGCCGAAGCTTTTTTAAGGTAATTTCACAACATTTATATAATAATACCAACAAAGTATTTTGTAAATCTCTCAGAAACAATTAAATTTGCATTTCAATTTTTAAAAACTTATGGCAAAATTGGGAAAGAGTGCTCAAAACGAGCAAGAAGGTAAAGAAACGGTTGAGTTCTTTAAAGACCTTGACAGAGAAGCTTTAAACACTGAAAGATTTGTTGAAAAATACTCAAAGCCACTAGGCATTGTATTTGGAGCTTTGATTTTAGGAGTTTTAGGATTCTTCGCCTACAAACAATTTGTAGTTGCTCCTAAAAACGCTGAAGCTGTGAAAAGTTTCCTTGCTGCTCAGAAAAACCTTACAGACGGTAAAGAAAAAGAGGCTTTAGGAGGGAAATCTGCTGCAAACCCAGGTTTTGTAGGTACATATAACGAATATTCAGGAACAAGCATTGGTCAGCTTTCATCTTACAATGCCGGCCTATTGAAGTTCAAAGAAGGAAAATTCCAGGAAGCTTATGATCTTTTAGATAAATTCTCTTCTGACAACAAAACCTTAGTAGCAATGAAATATGGTGCTATGGCAGACGCGAAGTCAGGATTGAACAAAAATGATGAAGCTTTATCATTATTAGACAAAGCATCTACAGCATCTGATGATCCGTATACGACTTACTTCTTCACAAGAAAAGCAGGTATTGTAGCATTAGGATTAAAGAAAAATGCAGAAGCTAAAAAATACTTCTCTGTAATTGACGAGAAATATCAGGACTACGACAACGGAATGTCTGATTCTTATATTGAAATGACTAAATATTATTAAAAAATGGCAACAGTTAATCTTTCCGATTACAAGCCACTTCATATAACTAATGCCGAAGATTTTTCTATCGGCATTGTTTTTTCTGAGTGGAATGATTTTGTAACGTACAATCTTCGTGATGCAGCTTTGGAAATCCTTGAGAAAGAAGGGGTAAAACCTGAAAATATTAAACTTTTCCCTGTTCCCGGAGCTTTTGAATTAAACTATGCAAGCATGCAGCTTTGCAAAGAAAGAAAATATGACGCTGTAATCTCTATCGGATGTGTAATCCGTGGAGAAACCCCTCACTTTGACTATGTATGCTCTGCAGTAGCACAAGGAATTAAGGATTGTAACATTATGACAGACACTCCTACTATTTTCTGTGTACTTACAGATGATACAAAAGAGCAATCTATCGCAAGAAGCGGTGGTGATCTTGGAAACAAAGGTGTTGAAGCAGCAGTAACAGCATTAAGAATGATTGATTTCAAAAAGAAATTATCTGATAAAAAAGGAAATATTGGTTTTGGACACTCTTAACCTTTGCACACCTTAACAATACACAAGGACTATTTTTTAATAGTCCTTTTTTGTTGGACTATTTAACAACGGCCATTCATCTCAATTGACGACCTCATTCTGATTAAAAAAACTTATAAATCTTATTAATAAAAGGTATGTTTTGATTTTTTTATATTAAAAGTTCTACACAAAAACTATCTTTGTGAAAACTAATATAGACAGTCAATACATGTTTTTAAAAAAAGTAAAACCGTTCCTATATTTAGGAGTTTTTTATCTTATTATTTCATTGATAATAAGAACCGTATTCTTTTTTCATCCTATTACTACCGCTAGTTTTGGATTTTTCGAAATTGTCAAAGTGCTTTTAGTAGGTCTGGTGAATGATATTTTTGTATTCATTCTGGCCAGTGCAATTCTTGCGCTCTACTTCTTGTTTCTTTCCAATTCAAAATATAAAAAGCCTTATGGGTATGCAATATTTGGGGCATTAGTCTTATTCTTTTTATATATCTGGCTTGTTCCGAACAATATCTTCAAGCAATATGGAGGTTCTGTAACAGAAGTAGCATTAGCCTTTGTTGGAATAAAAACATTTTTATTCGGATTAATGCTTTTCCTGCCTACTCAGAGAATTAAAATACGTAATATTTTATATTTCACTACGTTACTTTTATACGTTCTGCTAATCATTTTCAATGGAGTAAGTGAATACTTTTTCTACAATGAATTTGGAGTTCGTTACAACTTCATTGCAGTAGATTATCTGATCTACACCAACGAGGTTATTGGAAATATCATGGAAAGCTATCCTGTAGTTCCATTATTCTCTGCTATACTTATTGTAACTCTTACCATTACCTGGTTTATTTATAAAAAAACAAAGGATGAATTGTTAGAGCTACCCAACTTTAAGCAAAAAATGATTCTACTGGGTTCGTTTATTGTACTTTGTGGAGTAAGCTTATTGGCTCTTCCATCACTAATGCAGATCAAATCTGACAATGTTTTTGCCGATGAAATTGAAGCCAACGGACTTCCTAAGTTCTACTGGGCTTTTACTCATAATGAACTGGATTATTTCCAGTTTTATTCACAACTTAATCAGCAACAGGCTGAAAAGAATCTTCTAAGCCAATATCCACAGCAGACATTATCTAGGAATATTGTAGCTGAACAGCCTGAAGCAAAGAAAAATGTTGTTCTGATTTCTATCGAAAGCCTTTCTGCTGATTTTATGGAGCATTACGGAAATACTCAGAAGATCACTCCTTTTCTGGACAGTCTTGCTGAAAAATCATTAATGTTTACCAATCTTTATGCAACAGGAAATAGAACCGTGCGCGGACTAGAAGCCTTAACGCTTTGTATTCCTCCTACAGCGGGAGAAAGCATCATTAAAAGAAATGATAATAAAAATAAATTCACAACAGGAAATGTATTCAAATCAAAAGGATATGATGTTAAATTCCTGTATGGTGGATACAGTTATTTCGATAATATGCAGGACTTCTTCGGAGGAAATGGCTATGGAATTGTAGACAGAAATAACTTTAAGCCGGAGGAAATCACTTTCGCCAACGTTTGGGGAGTTGCTGATGAAGATATGGCCAGAAAAGCAATTCAGGTGATGAATGCTGAAGCAAAATCCGGCAAACCGTTCTTTAACCACTGGATGACTGTTTCCAATCACAGACCTTTCACCTATCCGGATGGAAGAATTGATATCCCGGGAACCGCAAAATCCCGTGAAGGAGGTGTAAAGTATACAGACTACTCTCTAAAACTGTTTTTTGACATGGCAAAAAAGCAGGATTGGTATAAAAACACAGTCTTTGTAATCATTGCAGACCATTGTGCATCCAGTGCAGGAAAAACAGAGCTTCCAATGGATAAATATAGAATCCCTGCTATGATCTTTTCGGAAGGATTTATCCAGCCTCAAAAGTTTGATGCATTGATGTCACAGATTGATGTAATGCCTACTCTTTTTGGATTATTGAACTTCAATTATCAGTCTAAATTCTTAGGTCAGGATGTTTTCAAAAAAGAATTCCAGCCTAAGGCTTATATTGCTACTTATCAGGATTTAGGATTTGTAAAGGATGGTCGATTAACAATCATTTCACCAGTAAAAAAGGCAAAACAATACTCTCTAGAGCTGGAAAAAAGCACTCTGGCTCCTGAATTTAAGCTTTATTATGACGAAAAGCTATTAAAAAATACAGATCAAAAGCTGGTAGATGATGCCATTTCAGCATATCAATCTACATCTTATTGGCTGAAAACCAAACAACTTAACCGATAAAAATCTAGATATTTTACTCTAATAATTTTTACAGATTAACTTAAAATATTTAAATTCACAAAAAAAGATATTACTATGAGATGGACAGACGACAGAGGCGGAAACGTTGAAGATCGCAGAGGCTCCGGAGGCGGAGGTGGCGGTATGATTGTAGGCGGTGGTCTCGGAACTTTAATTATAGCTGCAATTGTTTTCTTTTTGGGAGGTGATCCCTCCGGTATATTGAATTCCGGCAGCATACAAACCTCAGGAGGCTCTGGTGAAAAAAGAGAACTTACTGCCGATGAGAAAAAGATCGGTGATATGGTAGACATGATGACCACATGGAATGACCAAACCTGGAACCAAGTCTTTAAGGAAAATGGCATGACTTATACAAGGCCCGCTGTAGTCCTTTTTGAAGAGACTACACAATCAGCTTGTGGAACTGCTCAGTCTGCAATGGGACCTTTTTATTGCCCTGCTGACCAGAAAGTTTATATGGATATGAGCTTCTTCAATGAACTTCAACAGAGATTCGGAGCCAAAGTCACTGAATTTACAGTAGCCTATGTCCTTGCTCATGAAATAGGACACCATGTGCAGACCCTCCTGGGGACTACGCAAAAGGTAGATGGCCTTAGAAGAAGCGGAAGATATTCTGAAGCAGAAATGAACAAAGTATCTGTTGCTACAGAATTACAGGCAGATTTTTATGCCGGAGTTTGGGCCAGACGTACAAATGATTCCAAACAGATTCTTGAACCCGGAGATATTCAGTCTGCAATAGACGCAGCAGAAGCTGTAGGAGACGACAATATTCAAAAAAGAGCACAGGGATATGTTAATCAGGAAAGCTTTACCCATGGATCTTCAGCACAACGTAAGGAATGGTTCATGAAAGGATATAATACCGGAGATATCAGACAAGGTGATACTTTCAACCAGCTTTTAAAATAATTAGTCTTAAAAATCTTTACAAATACAAAAAATTGGCTGTCTCAAAAGTGAGACAGCCTATTTTTATTTATTGTAATTCAATTGGATTCGTATTCTTCTTAGCCTCTTCTTTCACCCTCTCCTCCATTCGTTTTCTCATCTCAGCAGGATCTTGATTTCCTCCTCCTTGACCTCTTCCTCCACCAATTCTTGTAATAGCAGCCATTCCACCAGGCCCACCACCGCTTTGATTCATAAATGACATTGGATCAGTTTTAAATTTTTGCTGTTGCTTAACAAAATCTGTTCTTTTTACTTTCAAAGTATTTCCAAACTGATTTAATGTTGGAAGCTCCGCAATCTTGTAATTCTTCATTAGATCAAAAGAATAATCTCCTTTATCATCTTCCACTTTTACAATTAAACCCGGCAATCCTCCAAATTTATAAGGTCCATCCTGATAAGGCAGGTCTGTAGTAAACCAGGCCGTCCATTTTCTTCCTGCAAAATCCGTTTCAGCTTTTTGAACCTTGTACTCTCCTATTTTAGTTGTTTCTGAGGAAATTTTCCACGCCAATGGTCTATCCTCTTCATAAGAATAGATGTCACGTCCTATTCTATCTTTAAAATAAGTCTTTTGATTCGTCTTATCTTTTTCCACAGAATAATTGATGTTGGTTCTTAAACTTTCCATCTGATCCCTGTTGATATTTCCTCTTCCACCACCACCTTGAAAGGCTTTCTGCATAATAGAATCACGCTTAATTCTGTTTTCAGAGTAAAAAATTGATTTCTCCTGAGAAATATCAAGATATGTATTTTCTGTTTTAATATCAGTTTTATTTTCAGCATCCGGCTTCATTGTTACCTGATATACAAATCTGTTCGTCTGTGCCGAAACATGCTGTATAAAGAGCGCCAGTGCGATAATACTTAATTTTTTCATTCTAAGTCTATTTATGTTTTGGATTTCAAAACATTACCAAGGTTAAACTCATCAATGATAAAAATCGATAAAATAAAAATGCTGATTTTTATATCCTGATTTTTGTTCGTATTTTTGCATCATTAAATCATTCTAAATAAATACAATGATAAAAGTATCAGACTATGCAAAGGAGAAAGCCATCCAACTTATGACGGAAGATGGTTTTAACCCTGCTGAAGATTATATAAGAGTTGGGGTAAAAAGCGGCGGATGCTCTGGTTTAGAGTATGTTTTAAAGTTTGATAACCAAAAAACAGACACAGATCAGATTTTTGAAGATAATAACATTAAAATTATTATAGATAAAAAATCCATCCTCTATTTAGCTGGAACTACTCTTGAATACTCAGGAGGATTGAACGGAAAAGGGTTTATTTTCAACAACCCGAACGCATCTAGAACATGTGGATGTGGAGAGTCATTTAGTCTTTAGAGAAAAGACATAAGATACCAGATTCCTGGATTCAGACTTATTTCTGAGCCTTGAAATCTAAAATCTGAAATCTAAAAAATAATAATGAGTAAATATACTGAAGACGATTTAAGAGTCGATCTAGAAAATAAAAAATATGAATTCGGTTGGGAAACTAAGATTGATTACGAAGATTTTCCAATTGGTTTAAATGAGGATATCGTCCGTGCCATCTCTGCTAAAAAAGAAGAGCCGGAATGGATGACTGAATGGCGTTTGGAATCTTTCAAAATCTGGTTAAAGATGGTTGAGCCTAATTGGGCAAATATCAAGTATGAAAAACCAGATTTTCAAGCTATCCGTTACTACGCAGCACCAAAGTCAAAACCTGAATTAGAAAGCCTAGATCAGGTAGATCCGGAATTATTGAAAACTTTCGAAAAGCTAGGGATTAATATTGAGGAACAAAAAAGACTTTCAGGGGTAGCGGTAGATATCGTAATAGACTCAGTTTCTGTGAAAACAACTTTCCAGGATACATTGGCAGAAAAAGGAATTATTTTCTGTTCAATCTCTGAAGCTATTAAGAATCACCCAGATTTAGTAAGAAAACATCTTGGAAAAGTAGTTCCAAGAGGAGACAATTTCTATGCAGCATTGAATTCCGCAGTATTTTCTGACGGAAGCTTCTGCTATATTCCAAAAGGGGTAAAATGCCCAATGGAACTTTCTACTTACTTCCGTATCAACCAAGCAGGAACTGGACAGTTTGAAAGAACTCTTGTAATTGCAGATGAGGGAAGTTATGTTTCTTATCTTGAAGGATGTACAGCACCATCAAGAGATGAAAACCAGCTTCACGCAGCAGTGGTGGAACTGATTGCTATGGATAATGCAGAAATTAAATATTCAACTGTACAGAACTGGTACCCGGGTAATGAAGAAGGAAAAGGAGGTGTATTCAACTTTGTGACGAAAAGAGGCCTTTGCGAAAAAAATGCAAAAATCTCATGGACTCAGGTTGAAACAGGTTCTGCAGTAACATGGAAATATCCATCTTGTATCCTTAAAGGTGACGGAGCTATCGGAGAGTTCTACTCTATCGCAGTAACCAACAATCATCAATATGCAGATACAGGTACTAAAATGATTCACATTGGAAAAAACACCAAGTCAACGATCATTTCAAAAGGTATTTCTGCAGGAAAATCACAAAACTCATACAGAGGACTGGTAAAAGTAATGCCTTCTGCAAAAGGAGCCAGAAACTTCTCCCAGTGTGACTCTTTATTGATGGGTAACGAGTGTGGTGCACACACATTCCCGTACATTGAAATCAAAGATCCTACTGCACAATTAGAACATGAAGCAACTACTTCAAAAATTGGAGAAGATCAGATTTTCTACTGTAACCAAAGAGGTATCGATACGGAAAGAGCAATTGCTTTGATCGTAAATGGTTTCAGTAAAGAAGTTTTAAATAAACTTCCGATGGAATTTGCTATTGAAGCACAAAAACTATTGGAAATTTCATTAGAAGGCTCAGTAGGGTAAGACAATATGATAGCTACGGAAAGACTAATTTTAAGGAAACCTACAAAAGAAGATTTTGAAAGATTCTTTGAAATTAATCATGACCCTCAAACCAATATTCATAATCCAGGCGGACCAATGAGTTTTGAAAAAGCAGAAAGCACATTTGCAAGAATGCTTGATCATTGGAAAAAGCATAATTTTGGAAGCTGGGCAATTGCTGAAAAGAACAGTCCAGAAAATATAATAGGTTTTGGAGGAGTGAGCTATAAATTCTACGGAGAAGAAGAAAAATTGAATTTAGGCTACCGTTTTGCTTCCCAGGCATGGGGGAAAGGATACGCCACAGAATTCACAAAGAAAACTATAGATTTTGGGTTTAATGAAGACAATAAAGATGAAATATTCGCCATTGTCCGTCCCAGCAATATAGCTTCTGTTAAAGTTTTGGAAAAGGCAGGCATGACACAAATTGGGACACTTGATGATGTTCCTGGTCAACCTGAAAGTTTAGTATATAGAATTCAAAAATAATTTGTTTAAGCAAATAAAATGTTAGAAATTAAAAACCTTCACGCCAAAATTGAAGATGGCGCAGAAATATTAAAGGGTATTAATCTTGAAATAAAGCCAGGCGAAGTTCATGCTATCATGGGGCCGAACGGAGCAGGAAAATCCACTCTTTCTTCTGTTATCGCAGGAAAAGAAGATTACGAAGTGACTGATGGGGAGATCCTTTTCGAAGGAAAAGACATCAGCGAAGATGCTCCAGAAGACAGAGCACACAAAGGAATCTTCCTTTCTTTCCAGTATCCAGTGGAAATTCCGGGAGTTTCTGTAACGAACTTTATTAAAGCTGCTTTAAACGAAACAAGAAAAGCAAACGGATTAGCAGAAATGCCCGCAAAAGAAATGCTTGCATTAATCCGTGAGAAGTCTGAAAAACTAGGAATCAAAAAAGATTTCCTTTCAAGATCATTGAACGAGGGATTCTCAGGAGGTGAAAAGAAAAGAAATGAGATCTTCCAGATGATGATGCTTAATCCTAAATTGGCGATCCTTGATGAAACAGATTCAGGATTAGATATTGACGCTTTAAGAATTGTTGCAGATGGGGTAAACCACTTTAAAAATGAAGGAAATGCAGTTCTTTTGATTACCCACTATCAAAGATTGCTTAACTATATCCAGCCTGACTTCGTTCACGTTCTTGCCAACGGAAAAATCATCAAAACAGGTGATAAATCTTTAGCATTAGAGCTTGAAGAAAAAGGGTACGACTGGCTTCTTAACTAAGAAGGAAATCGATTATTTCGGAGATCAAAAATTTTTCGCTGTCATTCTGAGTGAAGCGGGGGAAAATGAAGAATCTCTATTATTAAAAATTTGGATTCCTTGTTCCTTGGAATGACAATATTTTAGTTCAAATAAAAAGAAAAAATGGTGCAAACCACAGATATACCAGTAATGGCATTAAAAGAACAAATTATAGAAAACCATAATGAGTTTTTGGAGAGTCTTCGTCACAGATTTCTGGATGATGATAGAAAAACTGCTCTTCAAAAATTTGAGAATCTTGGTTTTCCGACAAAGAAAGACGAAGAATATAAATATACCAATCTAAAGGAGATCACGGAGAAAAACTATAATTTCTTTCCGAATGAGCACCATAACATCACCAAAGAGCAGTTCGATCAATTGCACCTAGGTGAGGAAAATTTCGATTGGATTGTTTTTGTAAACGGCAAGCTTCACAAAGAACTTTCAAAGGTTTCTATTGAAAATGTAGAATTCCTTTCATTCAATTATGCATTGAATGATGATAAGCATAAAGAAGTTTTTGAAAAATATTTCAATACAATTGCTTCCAAAGAACAAGCTTTCACTAATTTAAACCTTGCATATTGCAAATATGGTTTCTTCTTGAAAGTTCCTAAAAATGTGGTGATTGAAAAGCCAATCCATGTTTTCTATATTTCTCAAAATCAAGAGGAAAATACGTTCTACAACACGAGAAATTTATTAATCGTAGAGGAAGGAGCAAAAGTAGAAGTGATTGAAAGCCACCATAACTTTGACAGTACGTATGTGTTGACAAACTCTGTAACGGAGATCTTCACTTATCCTAATGCAAAGGCTGACTGGCATAAGCTTCAGAATGATAACAATACATCATATCTTATCGACAGTACTTTTGCAAGACAGGAGAAAGACAGCTTAGCCACTGTAAATACATTCTCTTTCGGAGGTAAACTGGTAAGAAACAATCTGGATTTCATTCATAATGGATCAAATATCAATTCATTTATGAATGGTATTACCATTATCGGAAAAGATCAGTTGGTTGACCATCATACAGCTGTTCACCACAACTTCCCGAACTGTGAAAGTTACCAAAACTATAAAGGAATCTTTGACGGAAATGCACATGGTGTATTCAACGGAAAAGTTTTTGTTGATAAAATTGCTCAAAAAACGAACGCATATCAGCAGAATAACAACGTTTTACTAAGTGAAGGGGCAAGCATTGATACAAAACCTCAATTGGAGATTTTTGCTGATGATGTAAAGTGTTCTCATGGATGTACCGTAGGGCAACTGAATGAAGATGCTTTGTTCTATCTGAGAGCTAGAGGAATTTCTAAGAAAAAAGCTCAGGCATTGCTTTTATATGCATTTGCTAATGACGCGATGCAGAATATCGACATTGAGCCTTTAAAAGAAAAAATTTCGAAGCTATTAGCTGAGAAATTAGAAGTAGATATAGAGTTTTAAAAATTATATATATTGATACACAAAAGCACTTCAAAATGAAGTGCTTTTTTATTTTTATGATATTCAATTTATTTTTTTAACCAGCTTTGGTTATCCTTATTCTCGGAACGTTTCTTTCCGTTATCAAAGTTATAAGCCAAACCTACTCCCAGCGTTTGTTTCAACTGTGTTTTCCAGATCTGGTTGTGATCGTATAGCAAATCCAGAGTTACATTCGTAGAAATATATTTATTGATCTTCATGCTTAAAACTCCGCTATATCCAAGAACCAATCTATCAGGATGATCCAGATAGTTTGAGAAGACAGAAGCAGTATTAAGTAGGCTGATATTCTCCATGATCTTCAACTTATACATGGCTGTTCCCAAGAAACCGAACTGGAAAAGAGAAGAATCACCATCATTTTTAAGTCCATAAGTCCCTGCTTTCTGAAGATCCTTATCCAAAACAAAAGTCCATCTGGCATTTGCAGGACGCATAGTCACTGTAAAATTATCATTTGGACGATAAGTAACCCCTACCCCTACATTTAGATATCCCGGAGCCATAAAGTTTGAGATTTTCTTCGCATCAGGATTATTACCATCTTCATATCCCGGAGCAAACTGGGTTTGAAAACCTACTCCTCCAGAGAGATACCAGTTTTTAGCAAATTCTCTACCATAGTTTGTAGAAAGATTAATTACATCCTGCGTTTTTCTTACTCCTGTTCCTTGTGTGTTGTTTTGCCCATACCCTAGAATAATGATATTTTCCCAAAGATCCTTATTCTTTTCATAAGTCAGGTTATAATTAACACCGGCAAGCCATCCTACGTTGTTGGCTCCACCTCCTACCCAATTGGAAAAAGCCGCCTGATTAAGCATTAATGTGTTTTGTCCTTGAATAGACCAAGCTTTAACGGTATCTGTTGCGGGAGCATCAGTTTTAGTCTCTTGAGCCATTGCAAAAGCTCCAAAAGAAATGGAAGCGATCAATAAAACTTTTTTCATAATTAACGATTTCCTACAAATGTATAAATAATAATTTATGCCTGATGAAAATTCACTTTAAAATGAATTTAATAATAGAAAAATATTCTTTATAACACAATGAAATTTAGCCGTTTAAAAAGGGGGTTTTTCACCTCCAAACTTAAACCAACTTAAAATAAAAATAAAAAGTGCCCCATTAGTGAAGCACTTTTTTAGTTAAATATAGTATTTGTAACCTTATTTATTTTTTTATCCACCATTGGCTGTCTTTTCGCTCAGACCGCTTTACACCATTGTCCAGGGTATAAGCAAAACCAATTCCTAATGTTTGCTTTAACTGGGTTTTTGCAATTTGATTATGATCATATAGCAGATCCAACGTGATATTAGAAGAAATATACTTATTCACTTTTAAATTCAAAATAGCTCCATAGGCAAGAACCAGCCTGTCCGGACGATCCAGATAATTTGAAAAGACCGAAGCTGTATTTGTCAAATGAATATCTTCCATTATTTTCAGCTTATACATTGCCGTTCCCAAAAAACCGAACTGTAGTAATGACGAATCTCCATCATTTTTCAGACCATAGCTTCCTGCAAATTGAAGCCCCTTATCCATTACAAAAGTCCATCTGGCGTTGGTAGGGCGAAGAGTCACCGTCAAATCATCATTAGGCCTATAAGTGATACCCAGACCGACGTTAACGTAACCGGGGGCCATAAAGTTTGAAATTTTCTTTGCTTCCGGATTATTTCCGTCTTCATATCCTGCTGCAAACTGAGACTGTAATCCCGCACCTAAAGACAAATACCAACTTTTGGAAAATTTTCTCCCGTAATTGGTAGAAACATTAATAACGTCCTGGGTTTTTCTTATCCCCAGGCCTTTGGTATCATTTTGACCATATCCAAGAAGAATAATGTTTTCCCAAAGATCATTATCTTTCTCATAAGTAATATTGTAATTGATACCGGCAAGCCAACCTACATTATTGGCTCCACCACCTACCCAATTCGAAAAGGCAGCCTGGTTTATCATTAAGGTATTTTTCCCTAATACCGACCAGTATTTTACCGTGTCTACTTTCACGGAATCTTTTTTTAATTCTTCTTGCGCACTCGCATAAATCCCCATAAAAGAGGAAAGAATCAGTAAAAACTTCTTCATTACTCTAAATAATTTTCAATGCAAAAATATTAATATAATTTTTTTTAAAAGACAAATTCAGCCTTAAAGTATCTAATTTCATTAAATAATCTGATAACAATAAGATATTTCAATAAAATTGATGCCAAATAATAAGCTTAAAAGTTAAAATTGATACCTTTTGTCTTAAAATCAGGGAGGTAGAAACCTATTCATCGACAAATTTTCCGAAATTTATCGTTGGCTTTTGATTTGACGTACAACTCTCATGTTTAAAAATGTAATTTCCAAAAAAGCAATTATATACCCTTTGCTGATGCTTTCTGCAATGTGGTTCGGATATTTTTTACAAATGCAAGGCTTTTTTGGAAGTTGCTTCGGAGCCATTATTCCCCTCGTTCCCGAAGGGCTTCTTGGGATATTTACATCCCCCCTATTGCATGGTAATATTGATCATATCATTGGAAACTCCATTCCAATTGCTGTTCTGATGTTTCTCTTGTATCAATTCTATCCATTGGTGGCTAATAAGGTTTTCATTACCGGATGGATCGCAACAGGGTTTTTGGTATGGCTTCTTCCTCCTATTGACATCATGACTGGACAGTATATGTACACCTGCACCATTGGAGCCAGCGGTGTAGTTTACGTTCTTGCTTTCTTTCTTTTTTTTAGTGGTGTATTTAAGTGGAATACGAAGCTGCTCACCATTTCAATGCTTGTTGTATTGTATTATGGTAGTTTGGTTTGGGGAATGCTTCCTGAAGAGCTTTTCTACAATATGCAGGAGCCAAGTAAAATTTCATGGCAAGCTCACCTTTCCGGAGCATTAGTAGGAAGTATTATCGCTTTTATTTTCAAGAATGTGGGTGAAAAAAAGAAGAAATTTATTTGGGAATTTCCTAATTATTATAGTGAAAAAGACGATAAACTATGGCAGGAATACAAGGAAAATCATCCCGACGATTTTCTAGAATTACCCTATAAAAAAAGAGATGATATTTGGGATCATTTGGATGAATTAAGGAGAAAATAGAACTTAATTCATTACATTTGATAAAAAACACACATGATTTCCGAAGAACATTTTTACGCAATCGCCCTACGCGAATGCAGCCAAATTGGTGATATCAATTTCCATAAACTTATTCGAAACTTTGGAAGTGCTCAGGAAGCATGGAAAAGAGGTAAGAAAGAGTATAAAAAACTGGATGGAATGGGCCTTAAAACTGTTTCTGATATTGGCAATGAAGAACATCTGAAGTTTGCAGAAAGAGAATTGAAATTCTGCGAAAAGAATACCATTCAGATAAAACTAAAACATCTTGGCGAAACTCCTACTCTTCTTAATGAATGTATAGATGCTCCGGCTATCTTATATCAAAAAGGAAACATCAATGATTCACTTCGAAGATTAAGTATTGTAGGCACACGGAATATGACAACTTATGGCCAGCAGTTTATCGAAGATTTTTTCGGGGCTACTCAATCCTCAAAATATGTATCTGTAAGTGGTTTAACTTTAGGGATAGACAAGGAAGTTCATGAGCTGTCTATTCGTTACCAAAAGCCAACCATCGCAGTTCTGGCCCATGGGTTTCATTTTTTATATCCAGCAAAAAACAGAAAACTTTCTGAAAAAATAGTACAGGAAGGAGGTTCTTTATTAACAGAATTCAGTTCATCCAGAAAGCCAGACCGGGAAAACTTTATACAGAGAAACAGAATTGTGGCAGGACTTTCCCTGTCTACTATTGTTGTAGAGACTGGTTTTGGAGGAGGATCCGTGAGTACTGCAGCCTTTGCCAATGATTACAACAGAGATGTTTTTGCTCTTCCGGGAAAAATTACTGATGTCTGCAGCCAAGGTTGTAATCAATTGATTTTCCATAACAAAGCGACAGCCATTTCAACAGTAAAAGATCTAATCAATATGCTTGATCTTAATAATCCTCAGGAAAAAATTGAAGAGTTGTTTCCCTACAGCGAGACTTTAATACAATTAACTGAAAATCAAAATTTTATTTATCAAAGTATTAAAGAGAATCCACAGATTACTTTGGATGATTTGGTACAGAAAATCGACATTCCTTCTCATAAAATTTTACCAATAATTTTGGAATTGGAACTTTTGGGGAAAGTAAAATCATTTTCCGGGAGGCAATTTATTGCAATTTAAGAATTAACGATTTCTTAATATTGCATTATTTCATACATAACATTTCATTTTTAATAAAATTTGATCATAAATTATCAATTTAATAATATTCCGAAACATTATTATTTAATTTTTAACAATGTTGAAATAGAGTGTTGTGAATCTTGAAAAAAAAATTAAATTTGTTGACAATAATATTCAACCTTAATATATGGAACAATATAATATTGACCAGAAAATCCAAGAGTTTATTGCAAAAATTGAAGCAAAAAATCCTAATGAACCGGAGTTCTTACAGGCAGTAAAAGAAGTTGCCGTAACTGTAATTCCATTCATTGCTACGAGAAAAGAATATACAGGAATGAAGCTGCTTGAAAGAATGGCTGAAGCTGAAAGAATTATTATTTTCAGAGTTCCATGGGTTGATGATAAAGGTGAGATTCAGGTTAACAGAGGTTTCAGAATTCAAATGAACTCTGCTATTGGTCCATACAAAGGAGGAATCCGTTTCCATCCTACGGTAAACTTGTCAGTTCTTAAGTTCTTAGCTTTCGAACAAGTGTTTAAAAACTCTTTAACTACTCTTCCAATGGGTGGTGGTAAAGGAGGTTCAGATTTCGATCCACAAGGAAAATCTGATATGGAAGTAATGCGTTTCTGCCAGGCTTTCATGACAGAATTATGTAAGCACATCGGTCCTGAAACAGACGTACCTGCAGGAGATATCGGTGTAGGAGCAAGAGAAATCGGATATTTATTCGGACAGTACAAGAAAATCAGAAATGAATTTACCGGAGTTCTTACAGGAAAAGGTCTTGCTTACGGAGGTTCATTAATCCGTCCTGAAGCTACAGGATACGGAGTAGTATACTTCGCTGAGCAAATGCTTAAAACAATCGGAGAGAATTTCCAAGGGAAAACAGTAACAGTATCAGGTTTCGGAAACGTAGCTTGGGGAGTTATCAAAAAGGCAACTGAGCTTGGAGCTAAAGTTGTAACTCTTTCTGGTCCTGATGGATATATCTATGATAAAGATGGTATCAGCGGAGAAAAGATTGATTATTTATTAGAACTTAGAGCTTCTGGAAACAACAGAGCTGAGGACTATGCTAAAAAATATCCATCTGCTGAATTCCACGCTGGAAAACGTCCTTGGGAAGTGAAATGTGATGTAGCATTCCCATCTGCGACTCAAAACGAATTAGATTTAGATGACGCAAGAAAATTAGTTGAAAACGGATGTGTTTGTGTAACTGAAGCTGCTAATATGCCTTCTACACTAGACGCTATCAACTATTTCTTAGATAATAAAGTATTATTCTCTCCTGGTAAGGCTTCCAATGCTGGAGGTGTTGCAACATCAGGTTTAGAGATGACGCAAAACTCTATCCGTCTTAACTGGACTTCTGAAGAGGTTGATGCAAGATTAAAGGAAATCATGATCGGTATCCACAAAGCTTGTAGAGACTACGGAAAAGATGAAGACGGTTATGTAAACTACGTAAAAGGTGCGAATATCGCTGGCTTCGTAAAAGTAGCAGAGGCAATGTTAGCTCAGGGAGTTGTATAACACGAAAAAAAACAAAGGTTGGGATAAACTCCCGACCTTTTTTGATACAGCCTGTTCCCGGGATAATGGGAAAAAAGTAAAAAGTGAAAGGAGAAAGTGCTGCTATATGCAGCACTTTTTTTATTTTTATAATAATGAAAAACACCTTTAAAAACATTGACGAATATATCCTTATGTTCCCGATAGATGTTCAGGAAAAACTTCTTGAACTGAGAAAGGCCATTCACGCTCAGGTATCAGATCTTGAGGAATATATTGGATATCAAATGCCTGCTTTCAAATATATGGGAAGACCTCTGGTCTATTTTGCAGGGTATAAAAAACATATTGGCTTCTATCCCGGAGCCGAGGGAATCAGAAATTTTGAAAAGGATTTTAAGGAAAAAAACTACAAATTCTCGAAAGGTGCTGTACAGTTTCCTATCGGTGAAAATATTCCACTGGATCTTGTTAATAAAATTGTAGAATTCAGAAAGGGGGAAATCATGCAAAAAAAATCCTGAAATACAAGATTTCAGGATTCCAACTAGAGTTTACTAAAGTACGATCACTTTTTCTTTTTAGATTTCTTTTCTTGTTTTGTAGCTTCTGCAGGTGTAGTTGGTTCCGTTGCTGTTCCTGTGCTTGTAGTGGCTTCAGCTACCGGACTTGCTGTGGAAGATCCCGTTGTTGTATTTTGCCCACTCGTAGTAGAAGATGTATTCCATTCTGTTGTGGCTTCAGCTTTCTGAGGTGGATTTTGGGTTGTTGTTTGGGTATTAGTCGTGGTTTCAGTAGGCTTTTTCGTGTCTGTTTGGGCTGATACTGCGATTACTCCGACTAATGTAAATGCCGCCGTTAAAAATAACTTTTTCATAATGTAATATTTAAATGATTGTTTAAAGTAAACGGGTCATCATTTATAAAATTATGTGTAAGTATTTTATTTAACGGACTTTATAATTATTTAAGAGGATTTTGCAAAACAATATTGAGTCCTGGATTTTACTACTAAGTGTAAAAACATATCCTATCAAAACACAATTAATAGACCTTTATTTGGCTATATTTTTCATCATTTTCTCTACAAATACAAAGGCAGCCGGACAGATTACTGTATTCTTCAGCATCAAATGATTGATCTGATAAATCTTTTTACGATCTGTATGCGGATATTCTCTGCAAGCCTTTGGTCTTACTTCATAGATAGAACAGGTATTGTCATTATTCAGGAAAAAACAGGGAAGGTTCTGCAATACTTTGTCATCATCTTCATCTACCCTTAAAAACTTAGCTTCAAAATCAGCGGACTTCATACGAAGATGCTTGGAGATTCGTTCAATATCCTTTTCCGTATAAAGAGGACCTGTTGTTTTACAGCAATTCGCACACTGCAAGCAGTCTATTTCTTCAAAAACTTCGTCATGGGTCTCCTGCACCACATAATCAAGATTCTTGGGTGGTTTTTTCTTTAATCCATCCAAAAACTTTTTATGTTCTTTCTGCTTTTGTAAAGCCTGCTTTTTATAAAAATCTAAATTCATTTATTCTTTATTTCCTGCCTGAACAGGAAGTTCTGCTTTCTGATGTTCGTTGATCTTATCCAAATCTAAAATTGTGGCAAGATTACCTTTATTAGGATAATACATCGGGACAAATTTTGCTCCATAAATAATCTCACCCGTAACATAGGATGATCTTTGAACTACCGTATTTGAAAAAACTTCATCAAATGCACGTATCTGTACAATAATTTCAATATCAATGTTATTAAAATCATTCTCTGAAAATCCATAAAACGGTGAGTTTTCATCAATTTTATGAACAACTGTCCAGTTCAGAGCCAGGGTATTTATTTTACTCAAATGAGTATCCAG
This sequence comes from Chryseobacterium oncorhynchi, assembly GCF_002899895.1. Taxonomy (GTDB): domain Bacteria; phylum Bacteroidota; class Bacteroidia; order Flavobacteriales; family Weeksellaceae; genus Chryseobacterium; species Chryseobacterium oncorhynchi. The sequence continues at coordinate 271,827 of NZ_PPEI02000003.1, read as the reverse complement.
TCTGTAAAAATTACTCTTGGGAACATCATTTTCAATCACTTCAATAGCTGTAGACACAATGACATCGGCGTCCGTAAGTGCATTATTTTTATAAGGAGCTAATCTGAACATTAAAGCTGTAGAATCCTGAAAAGGGGCTATCACCGCGATATCAGAAAACCTTAAATAAGCCCTTGGCCTTGAAAATCTCCCATAGAAAAGACCCGTTGCAATGGCAAAGGTAAGCAATCCTAAAAAAGCCTCAAAAGTAGCAACCAGACTAGCCATGAAACCAACTGGGGCAATTCTTCCGTATCCAACTGTAGTAAAGGTCTGAGAACTGAAAAAGAATACATCAATAAATTCATTTAGCGGATCACTCTTGTCTATTCCTGTAAGATGCTCTACCCCGATCAGGTAATAGATCATTGCAAATACAAGATTAATCAGGATATAAGCCACTACTAGATAAGAAATAAAGCGAAATGAAGACAAATTCAACATGGTATGATACCAACTCAACCTGTTGAAAACATTAACTCCTGTTCTCCTCACATTCGGCAGCCCATCTTTATTGATGAATCTTCCTGAGGCATTGCTTCCAAACCCGCTGTTCTCAGTATTTTTCTGACGGATTTTTTTTCTGAATCCTCTTGCCATCTTTATATCATTTGTTTTTTAATCGTTTAATCAGAACAGATTATTTTGTCATCGATTTTTTTTCTATTCTCAAATGCAAAGATAAAATATTGTTTTCATGAATTTTATCAATTGAATCATTACTTATTCAATTTGATTTTGCTGTACATTTGAATTATGAAAAAGCTGGAATCAAGAGAGGACATTGAACATCTTGTCAATTCATTTTATAAAAAGGTAGTAAAGGATGAAACCATTGGTTTCTTTTTTAATGATGTAGCCAAGGTAGATTGGGACAAACATCTTCCCAAAATGTATTCTTTTTGGGAGTCTATTCTTTTTGGCCAGATGAGTTATAAAGGCAATCCTATGGGCGTTCATTTTCCAATCAATGAAATTCAGGCGATGGAGCAAAAGCACTTCGACAGATGGCTGGACCTATGGAGAACTACCATTGAAGAGAATTTTGTAGGTGAAAATGCAGACATGGCAATCTATAAATCTGAAAATATTGCTAAACTGATGGCTTTTAAAATGGAATTAGCGAGAAGACTTTAGCAGAAATTATACTATTTGGAGATACAAACAGGTTTTCTATTATAATCTCTATTACATTCATTAATATCTCCTTTTCAAAGAATTATCCCTTAAGTTTATTTGAAAATCAAATTTATTCATCTCTTCATTTTTAATTTTGAAGCTTTTTTTGATTACTAAACACAGGCTCATTTTTAATTAAAAGTTGGAAAAGGCCATCAATAATCAAAAAAAATAAAATATTTCACCATTTCGTTAATTTTATAAGTAGCTGATTTTTAAGTATTTCTACTGATGCGAGAGCTGTTTTTAATCTCTACCTTTACCTTATCAAAATTATTACAGACGTCTTAAAACAACATTTTGATTGCGGTATCCGAAAAGCAATTAGAGTAGGAAACTAAAAAACTCAGAAATCATGGAACTTATCAAAGAAAACGTAAAAACAGCTACAGTAGTATTATTACAAGCTCAAGGAAAAGAAAAAGGAAAATTCTTAAGTCATGGGAATGGAAATGTATTCCTTCAAAACGGCATTCAGGGATTAGGAGAAGTCTTTATTCTTGAAGAATTATCAAATAATAGAGTTGCTCTACGATGCATTAGTAAGGAAAGTGGATTATACTTAAGCCATGCTTTTGATAAATTATGGCTTCAGAAAGGCATCCAGGGAGAAGGAGAAGAATGGGAAATGAAAGTACACAGCCCGAATAAAGTTTCTTTTAACTGCTATGGTAAAGAAGTAGGTAAAACACTTAGCCATGCATTTGATAAAATGTGGTTACAAAATGGCTATCAGGGAGAAGGAGAACTTTGGGAAATACAAGATTAATAGTGATATACAGTCAATAAAAAAGGGGCTTACAATCGGAATAAAGATTGTAGGTCTTTTTTTGTTACTTAAACATCTGAAAAGTGCGATAAAGCAGTATTAAATAGCATTACCCTTAGACTTTAAATTCTTTGTGAAATCAGTTTTTAAGGAACAATCACTGTAAATATATAGGCAGCTAAGTTCACCAATAAAACTGTACCGTAAAGGATATTGGTTTTTCCACGGCTCAAGGAAAGCATTACAATAAATACAGATAAGGAAAGCAGAATTACATCTTTTTTATCTAATCCTAAAACCAAAGGAATATCATACATGATGCAAACGGTAGATACTGCAGGAATGGTAAGTCCAATACTTGCAAGCGCTGATCCTAGTGCCAGATTTAAGCTAGACTGAATTTGATTACTTCTTGCTGCTCTAATGGCTGCAACTCCCTCCGGAAGAAGAACTACAGCAGCAATAATAACTCCTACCAAGGATTTTGGTGCCCCAAGGCTTCTAACCATATTTTCAATTGTTCCAGATAAACTTTTTGCCATAAGAACGACAATAACCAAACAAACCACCAAGAAAGCAAAGCTTATAAGGGTTTTTGTTAATGATGGGATATAATGTTCTTCAGGATGCTCGTCAGGAACTATAAAGTAACTTCTGTGACGCAGTGTTTGTACCATCAGGAAAACACCATAGATTACAAGACAGGCAATGGATATAAAAATAAGCTGAGCCTCATTATAAAAAGGTCCATTAACGCTTGATGTAAAATTAGGAAGGACCAGAGTAAGAATCAGAATTGAAACAATACTCACCAGATAAGTTGTAGCAGAGGTTCTTGCAAAGAACTGCTCATGATATTTAACGCCACCTACCAGAATACAGATTCCCAAGATTCCGTTAAGAATAAGCATGACGGCTGCAAAAACGGTATCTCTGGCCAGCGTGATCGCCTGATCTCCGCCAGCCACCATCAGTGAGATGATAAGCGCTACTTCAATAATGGTGATACAAAGGGCTAAAATAATTGTACCGAAAGGCTCCCCTACTTTATGAGCAACGACTTCTGCATGATGCACTGCCGATAAAACGCTTCCAATAAGTAAAATCCCAGCAACAACGTCATGAATAACGTCGCTTCCCATCAGTCCGGAAAAGTAGTAACCTACCGCAAGGACAGGAAAAATATAGGTGTAATGTAAAAGTTCTCTAAGTCTCATAAAGTGACTACAAAATACAAAAAATCTATAACTTTTGAAATATTAAAAGAAAATATTAATAATATTTTAATGAGGCCAGAAGTTAAAGTCCTGATAATCTGTGAACATATGAAACAAAAGCCCAATTCCTATAATTCTTATATTTCCTTTAAAGAACAGCAGCAAAAAATACACCGCAATGGCATAATAGGAATGTAAAAAATGAAAACCTATACTTCCTCTTGATGGATCAAAGATCGGATTGGCAAAAAGATGGTCCAGATCTACCAGCATTGTGGCAAGAAGAATGAAATATGCCTTTTTCCAATTCTTACGATAAAAAATCAATGCAATAAAGACAGGAAAAACAAGATGTAAAAAATAATGAGTAAAGGTTTTGAGCAATGCGATGTCTGATGGAGCCATTAACAATAATTTTATTCGGTTTTTAAACTTACCATCGTAAAATTAAGGGTAATTCTCCATTTTTTGCTTTTATTTTCACCCAATAATCTTTTGATTTATTCCCATACAGCACGTAATCGATGTCCGAAATGATCTTTTTCTCGGTGTTACTCAGTGTTTTCAAAGAAGAATACAACAAAGTACTATTTCTGATGAGGATGTAGTTTTCTTTTAGCTGGGGAGATAGTGATACGGGTTTTCGGGTTGATTTTATGATAATCCCTTTGCTGTTTCGGCGGATTTCGTTTGGCAAGAAAGGAATTGCCGTGAATTGATTTTCTTCATTGATCCATTTTTTAGACTGGAAATATTCCCATATTTTATTGGGATCATCACTTTTGATATCAATGGTGTAATTCGGTTGAGTAATTTTTTGAAAGCTCTTTTTTTCAACTTCATTGAAATTATCATCATATTCATAGCTGATAATGGTGTCATTGACTTGCTCGAGATTTGAGGTAACCATTAAGGAAGTGGATTGTAAGGAGTCCTCAATATTTTTATTGAAAAAACGAGTAAAGTTCCTGATGTTTTCCTTGTCTAGTTCCAGCTCCAGAAATTGATTTCCTTTTTGAAGTTTTGAAGCAATCGTATTTAAAAATTGCAGGTTTGAGTTGTTTTTTATTTCAATTTCATCATCTTTTAACTCAATAGAAAAATTTTGGATTTTCTGCCCGGAAAGAAAAGAAATACTCCCTGTCGTGCTTTGAATAAACTGATCTGCATTTAAAATATTTTTTGGGGAACCTTGAAAAATCTCTTTGTTTATGACTTTAAAACCCGAATCGGAAGTCCCTACAATACATTTATCACCTACTATACTAAGAAAAACATGATCCTTTTGAAAAAGATTCTTCCCTTTATCGGTAAACTTTTGCTGTTTTAAAAATGCAATAAATCTCTGAGGATCTTTAAGTTCTATGGCGCTGTACCATTCTGAAGCCCCCGTCCCTTTAAGGTGGAAAACCTGTAAAAAATCCGGGATTATAATTCCCGATTCCCTCAGGGAAACCGCATTTTTCCCTTTTGTTTTACTACCCCATTGTGAAGGGTTGGTGATCAGGCCGAAAATATATTGCCTCGTCAGATTCTTCACGTCTATTAAAACAACTGTATCAGCACTTTCAGGAATGAATCTAAGCTTCTTATCTTTATAAAAAAGCACAAAATAAGCCATAACAGCCAGTAACAGAATTAACGAGGCAATAACTTTCTTTTTATTCATCTACAATATCTGTGGTTTTTTTTCCGAATCTTTTATTTTAAAAATCTCATTAAACAGATCAAAGAAATACATCAGACTGTTTTCAGAAGAATTTTTAATATTGTAATTCATTTCTGTTTGTATGCTCTCTCCTTTTACTTCAGTTTTATAATACAGTTCACCTACATTTTTTCTAAACAGATCCAATGTTTTTCTTTCCGAAGGACTTTTGAACTCTTTATCTAAACCGATTAAAAGTTTCTGTAGATCCAATCTTCCGGATAAAGGATATTTGGATGAATCTTTTGCCCATTTTTTAGAAATATCAGATTGAGTTGTAGGAAGAATATTTTCTGTAGAGCTCATTACATATACAATACCGTCTTTTATTGTAAAGAACAATTGATCAAGGTATCCTGCTGCCTTTTCATTGTCTTTAAAAGAATAAAACTCTCCTGTTTTTGTAAATTTCTTAGCCAGCTTTTTATTTGTTATCAATAGATTAAAAATACGTTTCCAGTAGCCTTCATTCTCCGTTGCAAAAGCGAACGTAAAGTTAGGAACCGCTACATCTTTGATTTTCTTTACTTCTTTTTCATTATAATCCTCATCGTATTCGTAATCCGTATATTCTACTTTTTTGGATTTCAGCTCATTTAAAACAAAGATTCCGTTTCCGGGTGCAATTTTAGCAATAGCTTCTTCATCCAGAATAATTTTCATGGTCTCCATGATCAGTTCCATCTCTTTTTTGTACTTACTGTCACTCTCTCCTGAATCCTGAAGAAGACTGTACATCAAATCAAAACACTTCCCTCCACTTACATTGACTGCATAGTAACCAACGCTTTTTTCATTGATGAGTTCCAGCAGCTTTTTATTTTTCTTGCCTTTGTAAATTGAAGCGATATTTTTCTGAATCTCGGTATTCTTGTGCTGATAATTATTGATCAGCTTTACTTTGTCTTTATCAAAATACAGGTTATATGCAGAATTTGAATTGTACATGTTCTGGAAAACCTGTCCAAAATCGTAGCGATTGATCATTTTACCGTAGATTCCGTCATTAACGATTCTTCCATAATCTGTATAAATGAAAACGTCAGAATTCGCATCTCTGAAAGTCAGCATTTCTTTAGAGGCTTCCACTTCGAGATTAGAACTGAAATATCTGTCAAAGTGATCTTCAGCATATTTTTTTACAATCTTGAAGTTCTCTTTGCGAATAGAATCCTGCTCTTTTTGATAAGCTTTTTCTGATTCGGCGTCATCATATTCAGAGCCATAGTTCTCCTCTCCCTCTTCTTCCGGAGTTAAAACATTTTCCTTTTCTTTAGGATATTTATGATGTTTCTGCAGGTATTTGATATCTTTCTGAATTCTTGCGATCTCCCGATTGTTATCTTTGATGCTTTCTTTCAAGTATTGAATATCTTCTTTCAGACTCTTTATTTCATCTTTATAATCAAACGGTTTTTCCAATGCTTCGGCATATGCTTCGTCAACAGCAACAGTATCAACCACCATAGCAGTACTGTCTGCAACCGTTGCAGCTTCATCTTTCCAAAGGTCTTTATAAGTCTTCGTATAACTTATCAGGCTAAGAACTGCACGGCTTCCATTCCATGCAACAAAAGTATCATCATCTATATCAACGTAAGAATAGTTATTCTTTCTGGAAGTTTCCTGTCCCTCTTTCTTTACGGAATTAATGAATTCCTGAAACTTCTCTTTATTATCGATGATAAAATGAGTATTATAATTCTTTATGGAATCATTAAAACTGGCGTAATGATACTGGACAGCATCATATTTAATTCCCGTTTTAGAATAATCAGTCCATGAAAGTTTTTCTTTGCTCTTTTTAGTTAGTTCATGCAACAAAGGGTTAAGTTTATTCCAATCTATTTTGTTATTAATCTGTTTCCCATTGACTTCCATATAAAATATAGCATCATTGGGAACTTTCATACTATTTTGAGCTAAAGCGATGGTAAAGCCAAAGAGTAATACAATAATTTTTTGTGTTTTTAAAAATATAGATTTCATGGTTGATTGTTAGAAATTTATTGGAAAAGAATTGTGTTTTGTAATTGTTTTTTCTGAAGAATTACATCTAAAATGTCAGCGTCCATTTTTACAGCTTTTTTATTTGGAGAAAGCTGATAGGCATTATTAGTCTGAGATTTTACAACATTTTCAAACTGCATTACAGAAGTATATGTGGCCCCATTAAAAACCTCTTTGTCGGCCTTACTCATCTTATCGTAATCTGTTTTGAATGTACTCACCTTATTTCTTGTTAATACCTTTTTTTCAAGATTCTGACTGTAGATCTGTGTAGGAATCATTTTACCCAGTATATTTTGGGCTTTCAGCTTCTCTAGTCCGGCATTGATATTTTCAAGTTTCTTAAAGTTACAGCTCAGCTTGATGATATAATTATCAAAGTCCATAGAGGTTTTAACATTACTGATTCCAGGTGTTCCTTTGAAAATTTTAGAGGCTTCATTGATTTTATTTTCAATTTCTGACTTCTTAGGAACCTTTTTTCCATTAATGGTTTCCATTTTAGAAATTGAAGCGAGTCTTGTTTTGCTTTTACTCGCATTAAGAATAACAGTATATTCTCCCGTTCCGTCAGCTTTTAGATTAATCTTGTCCAGAATATCAAAACAGCTTGTCAGCAATAGTAAGGGTAGAAACAGAAGGCATAACTTAAGAATATTTTTCATGATTGGGCTTAAGGCAGCAAAATTACTCAATTTCGGTCTTAAACCTTTACAATCTTTGATTTTTTGGATATAAATAGCTGTTTTCAGGTAGTTTTTCAAGAAGTGAAATGATACTACTGTGGCTTTTATTTTTAAATACGCCCTTTTAAATAATCCTGCCTTACTTCTTCATCCAGCTTTTCGATAGCATATCGCAGGCAGGTTCTCGGCATTTCTTTATAATATGTATTCAGATAACCAATTAATTCTTTTTCATTTTTGTTTCCCATTTCCCGAAGCAACCAGCCATTGGCTTTATGCATCAGATCGTGGGAATGCTTTAGATTTCTGGTTACAAATTCTTTGGTAAGATCATAAGATCCCTTTTTTACGTAATGCATTGTTCCTACCACAGCAATTCTTTTATACCACATCTCTTCTGCTTCTGAAAGTTCTCTCAAAAGACTTTCTTTCTTATTTTCAAAGGCATATCTCCCTAAAATTTTATAGCAGCTGGAATCTACTAAATCCCAATTGTTAACATATTTAAGGTGATTAAGATAAAATTTTACAACTTCATCTTTTATAGCATTGTCTTTTGTTTTCTCAAACTTCGAGATGAGCATGAAAAGAGCCGTCAGCCTATGTTCATGGTATTTTGAAGAAAGCAGTTCGCTCAATTCTTCTAAATTGAGCCTTGAGTAGTATTCTTTGGCTACGGATCTCTGATCAGGAACTTTCACTCCCAGAAACAAGTCTCCCTCACCGTATTCTCCTTTTCCTGTTTTGAAAAATCTCGGAAAGAATTCTGCTTTTTCAGGAATGGATAAAACGGCTAATGCTTCCTTTATTTCTTTAACAATGCTGCTCATTTTGAATTATTGTTAATTTTCTATTATCAACATTATGCCTTTTCTTCCAGAGCAATGCTTTCCTGCTCCTCCTCTTCCTTGGCAATTTTATTGGGGTTTGCCACCTTAGCAATGGTAAGCCCCTGAACAATGATTGAGAATACAACTACACAATAAGTAATACTTAGAATAATTTCACTGTACTCACTCTTAGGAATAGACATAGCCAGTGCTATGGAAACACCTCCACGAATTCCTCCCCAAACCAGTACTTTTACAGTTTGTGGGCTAAAACTTCTTCTTAAGGATGTAAACTTCGTAGGTCCCCAGATTGAAATAAACCTTGCAAATAGAACTACAGCAATGGCTAATACTCCAGGAATCATAAAGTGTTTCAGATCTTTAATCATCAAAAGTTCAAATCCTATAAACAGGAATAACACAGCATTCAGAATTTCGTCAATCAGTTCCCAGAATTTAATCAGATAATCTTGGGTTACAGACTTCATTTTGAAGCTTCTATTGAAATTCCCCATGAATAGTCCTGCCGCCACCATCGTTAGTGGCCCAGAAATATGCATCTGTCTTGCAATAAGGTAACCACCCATCACAACAGAAAGTGTAACTAACACAGAGATAATATAATCATCCACTTCACGCATAAGCCTTGAAGTAACCCAACCCAGTAAAACTCCTAGTAGAATACCTCCACCAGCTTCTTTAAGTAAAAGTAATCCAATACTTTCAACACCCAGATCCACTTCTTTTCCTACTGCCAATTGAAGAACAACTGTAAAGACCACAACTGCCATACCATCATTGAAAAGAGATTCTCCGGCAACCTTTGTTTCCAAGGATTTAGATACCTTAGCCTGCTTCAGTACACTTAATACCGCCACCGGATCAGTAGGCGAAATTAAGGCTCCAAAGACCAAACAGTAGATAAAAGGAAGATTCACTCCTAAATAAGGCAGCAAATAAAACATCCCAAAACCTACCACAAATGTGGAAATTACAACTCCTACAGTGGAAAATATCAGTACCGGTCTAAACTGTTCTTTAAGGTCATTAATATTAATATGAATTCCTCCTGCAAAGAGAAGGAAGTTCAACATGGCCCCCATCAGAATCTCTGTGAAATCAATACTTTCCATCAGATTATTAAGATGTCCGAATGTTCTTGGAAGTACCGCTTCTCCAAACATAACCAGGAAGATGGAAACCACAATGGCAATCACCATAATTCCGATGGTACTGGGAAGTTTTAAGAATCTGTAATTAAGATAGGCAAATATGGATGCTAATACGATTAATGCTGAAAATGAATAATATAATTCCACTAAGTGTTTTTTTAATTAATTTGTAGTTCTAAATATCTAAATAAAGGACCTTAATATAGATTTTCTGCCCCTCCTTTTCCCAAACATCAAACATTCCGTCTTTAGATGGTTTTGATCCTCTTGTATAATCCTTTCCTATATTCAGAATATTCAGCAAGATATATTCATCTCCTACAGAATTAACCAAATAGGCTGTCTTTTCAGATTTCCCGTCTCCCGAACTCTTCATGCCGTCAGCAAGTGATCGAAACTGACTCAGATGGTGCATAAAATTACTTCCATCCTTTACAGAATCATATGCTCTGAGAAGAATCAGCAGGAGATCCAGATTGGTAGGGTCTTTATCATACAAAGCCTTTCCCTGCTTGATACATTCTTCGAAATTATTTTGCTTAAAGGCTTCCGCCAGACTCTTGAAAGCTTCATCTGAGGTAGTTACCTTATCATTTCTGAAATTTCTTCCATAATAAAGATATTGAGATTCTATACTATCCAGAGACTTTGGATAACCTTTATATTTAAAAAGAAGCTTCTCATACTTGTATGGAGAATCAGAATTTTTGAAACTTTTCTCAATAGCTTTAAAATCCACTTTTGATTTCTGGCTGAACCCAAAAACCGAAAACATAATGAATAAAAGGAAAAAGTAATATTTCATTAATTGTTGTTTTCTTCTTCCTCTTCGTTATCAAAATACTCGAAAAGGAAATCATTGTAAGGAAATCTTGAAATATGGATTTTCATGACCTCATCATAGATCATCTTTTTCATTTCCGGAAAGTTCTCCTTTGTAAGTGCAGAGATGAAAACCGTTGGATACTTGGATTTTGCCATCCATGTTTTTTTCCATTCTTCAAGAGAAATATTTTTCTTTGAACTTGGGGTCAAATCATCTTCATCTTTCTTCTCATAGCTGAAATCGTCAATTTTATTGAACACCATGATCATCGGTTTCTGATGAGCGTTGATATCCATTAAAATCTGATTAACAGAAGCAATGTGGTCTTCAAAACTTTCATGGGAAATATCTACCACATGAATAAGAAGATCTGCTTCACGAACCTCATCCAATGTAGATTTAAATGACTCTACCAACTGAGTAGGTAATTTTCTGATGAATCCTACAGTATCGGTAAGCAGAAACGGTAGGTTTCCAATCACCACTTTTCGTACAGTCGTATCCAGTGTTGCAAATAATTTATTTTCTGCAAAAACCTCAGATTTTGAAAGAGAATTCATCAAAGTAGATTTTCCAACATTGGTATACCCTACCAAAGCCGCACGAACAACCTTTCCGCGATTGTTACGCTGAGTGGCCATTTGCTTGTCAATAGTCTTTAATTTATCTTTCAATAAAGTGATTCTGTCACGAATAATACGACGGTCAGTTTCAATTTCTGTTTCCCCGGGACCTCTCATTCCAATACCTCCTTTTTGACGCTCCAAGTGAGTCCACATTCTGGTCAGTCGAGGCAAAAGATATTGATATTGAGCCAATTCTACCTGAGTTCTTGCATAAGAAGTTTGTGCTCTCTGTGCAAAAATATCAAGAATAAGATTGGTACGGTCCAAAATTTTAACTTCCATTTCTCTTTCCAGGTTTTTAAGCTGTGAAGGAGAAAGCTCATCATCAAAAATTACCGTTCCTATTTCATTTTCTTTTACATATTCTTTTATTTCGAGTGCTTTTCCGCTCCCAATAAAGGTTTTGGAATCAGGCTGTGTTAATTTTTGAGTGAAGCGTTTTTCTACAGTTGCTCCAGCAGTGAAAGCCAAAAATTCCAGTTCATCCATGTACTCAACCAGTTTTTCTTCGTCTTGATTTTGGGTAATAATACCCACCAAGACTGCTTTCTCATAATTATGTTCTTTCTTTTCTAACATTAAGTTCTGTCTATGTTTATGATTTTTACAAGATAATATTTTTCAGAAAAAAAACAAAATCAATTTTTATTTAATAACACTTTTTAATATAAATTTAAGATTACCTCTTTATTATTGTATAAAAATCAATAACTTTATATAGCAATTTTCTGATTTTTAAATATTTAAATTAATATCCAGAAGATCATGATTACCCATATTAGATGTATGATTATTGATGATGATGAACTGGACAGACTGGTTCTTCAGCGTTATATCAAACAGTACGAGAACATAGAAATTGTCGCATCTTTCGATTCGGCCGAAAAAGCAATACCCTATCTTGAACTCCCCATTGATCTTCTTATCACTGAAACCAATTTAAAAGGAATGAATGGCTTGGAACTCAGAAAACTAGCCCATAAAATACCCGCTTGCATCTTCGTAAGCTCACATCCCGAACTGGCAGCCTGTGTTTTTGAAATGAATACTCTTGATTTTATTACAAAACCCTTAACCACGGAACGGTTTCATTATTCCATGGAAAAGCTTTTTGATTTTTTTAAAGTTAAAGAAAAATGTGAATGTTATGATGCCATTCTTGGACAGGATTTCATTAATCTAAAGGAAAGCGGAAATATTTTTCAGGTCAGAAAGACAGATATCCTCTATCTGGAAGCACTAAAGGATTATACCCGAATCATTACCCTTGAAAAAAAACACTGTATTCTCGACTCTTTAGGTAATCTTCTTCATAAAAGCTTTTTTGATTCTTTTGTGAGAATACATAGAAGCTACGCTGTACCTCGGCACCTCATCCGTGGAAAAAATTGTCATGAAATAGAATTGACACACCAGATCAAGCTTCCTATCGGCAGAGCCTATAAGGACAATCTCTCTTTTTTTAAGCCTTAACATCCCACTGAATTTCTATAATAATTCACAAATCGACATTGGTCGATTATTTCTGTCGTTGGTCTATTTTTCTATTATTCGATCATGATAGGGAGTAATTTAGTCTTCCCAAATTCAACATGGAAAATGACTTCCAATTAATAATTTAAAAACTGTTATCCATGAAAAAAATATTTATTTATTGTCTCACCCTGCCTCTCTTTTCCCTCTCTTTTCTGCAGGCTCAGTCAGCAGTATTGGCAACCGGAATGGATGCTTCAGGCGGAAATGGTTCAACTTCTTACAGCGTAGGCCAGATAGCTTATCTTTATAAAGGAGCCGGAGACCAAGTTCTGGAAGGCGTACAACAGCCTTACGAAATCATTGCACTTAACACCCGTGAAACATCATCAAATTTGGAGGGTATCTTAATTTACCCTAACCCTTTCAAAGACTTTTTGTATCTGGATTTTACCACCGGTAACTATAAAGACGCCGAATATCAACTATTTGATGCCCAAGGCAAACTCATCAAAAAGGATGTGATTGTACAGTCGAAATCTGAACTTAACTTCTCTTCCCTACCCTCTGCCATGTATATCATTAGGATTACTCAGCATGGAGGAAACCTCAAAACATTTAAAATCATCAAAAAATAAACACCATGAAAAAAATATTATTATTGTTTGGAATCTTGTCTGGTCTCTTTATGGGACTTTCACAAGCTCCAGAAAAAATGAGCTATCAGGCCGTTGTAAGAAATGGTTCCGGACAGATATTAAGCAATCAGGCTATTGCTATAAGATTAAGCATATTACAAGGATCAGCAGCCGGACCCTCTGTTTATTCTGAAAGACTTACAGGAAACACCAATGCCAATGGGCTTGTTACTTTGGAAATAGGAACAGGAACAGTTCTTTCAGGTACATTTTCTACCATCGACTGGCCTTCAGGAAACTATTATTTAAAAACAGAAACTGACCCTTCCGGAGGAACCACTTACACTATAACAGGAACCTCTCAATTATTGAGTGTGCCTTATGCCATGTATGCAAAATCTGCAGGAAGTAGCGGTGGAACCTTTACAATCCCCTACGCAAATACAGTAAATAATGCCTCTACTTTATTTTCATTAACCAATGATGGTGATGGAACATCTTTAGAGGGAAATAATAATTCAGCAACTTCAAGTATTGCAGCCGTAAGAGGTGTTGTTACCAGCACGGCTCCCGGTGGATTTTCTTCTGGGGTACGTGGGATCAATAACGGAACCGGTGGACTTGGTATAGGAGTCTGGGGAAGCCAGAACGGAAGCGGATGGGGAGTTTACGGTGTAACCCCCAACGGATTAGGAGTATATGGAAACTCCAGCGCCAGTGGAACCGGAGTTTATGCCAACAGTAACACAGGTACCGGTCTTACAGCAACCAGTAACAATGGAATTCCTGCCAGTATTTCTATTTTGAATAATGCCAATGCTAACAATGTTCTTAATGCTTCTACTGTAGGAAATGGAGTTGTTGTAAACGTTACGACTTCTGGAAGCGGAAATGGAGTAGCAAGTTCAACAGGAGCAGGTATTGCCCTTCGTGGAACAACCACTGCTCAATCCTCTGCTGGGGTTCTGGGTAGCAATACAGGAAACGGAGAAGCCGTAGTAGGATTAACAACCAGTGATATTGCCGGAGCTGTAGTAGGACGTAATGATGGTGGCGGATATGGTGTGAGAGGATTCATTTCAACCAATACATCCGGAACAGGTATCGGCGTTTTTGGACAAGTTGGATTAAATAGTAGTACAGGACGTGCAGGAAGATTTGAAAATTCTAATCAAACCAATACTGTCGCAAATATTTTGGAGGTAGAAACCAATGGGAATGGAAATATCCCCGACAATACTCAAGGTAATGCAGCCTCTTTTCTTGTTGATAATACCAACAGCGTTGGAGCAGCAGTAAGAGGAGAAGTAAATACTATTTTCGGAAACTTTGGTGCCGCTGCTATTTTCGGGGTTTCTTCCGGAACAGGAGGACGCGCAGGTTTGTTCTATGCATCAAATCCATCCGGAAACGGGGCTTCATTAATAGCTTTAACTGATGGAAATGGGAATGCAATAACAGCCAATGCAGGTAAAGACGGAAATGGTGTTGAAACCAATATTGATGGCAACGGAAATGCCCTTTATGCATGGGTTCCTACTTTTTCAACCGGACGTGCAGGAAGATTTAATATTTTCAACGAAGACAATACAAGTGATGCTATAACAGTAACAACTGTAGGAAATGGTATTGCAGGAAATTTTAAAGTAGATAAAACTCAGGGAACCTCTGCTGCTGTAAAGGGTGAAGTTAATTCAATCTTTGCTAATTTCGGAACAGCGGGTATTTATGGTGTATCATCTGGAACAGGAGGATTTGCAGGTTTATTTCATGCCAGCAACCCTTCCGGAAACGGTCCTGCAGTGGTTGCTATTGCAGACGGAAATGGAAATGGGATCACTGCTAATGCTTCAAATGGAGGCGATGGTGTTGAAACTACTGTAGACGGAACAGGAACAGCCATCTTTGCCTGGGTACCTAATTTCAGTAACGGACGTGCGGCAAGATTTATCAATTTTAATACGGCTAATACCAATCCCGCTCTTACTGTAGAAACCCATAGTACAGGATCTTTAGCTTTGTTCAAATCCGGAAATCCCAGTACTGCAAATGTTGCGCGTATAGACAATACCGGAAGAGGATTCTTTAACGGAGGAACTCAGAATAGCGGAGCAGACGTTGCTGAAGCATTTGATGTAGAGGGATCTATTTCCGAATATGAATCCGGTGATATCCTTGTGATATCCACCAGTTCTGACAGAACAGTAGAAAAATCCTCCAAACCCTATTCTAATCTAGTTGCAGGAGTATATGCTACCAAACCGGGAGTACTTCTTACTGAGGAACATATTGACACGGATCTTTCTGGCAAAGTACCCATGGGGGTAATTGGCGTTATACCTACCAAAGTATGTTTGGAAAACGGTAAAATAAAACGAGGAGATCTTTTGGTAACTTCATCTAAATCCGGGATTGCGATGAAAGCTGATCTCAAAAAGGTAAGAATAGGACAGGTTATCGGAAAAGCACTTCAGGATTATGACCAAAAAGAGAGTGGAAAAATTCAAGTATTAGTCAACATAAAATAAACCGTCATGAAAATAGCATATATCATCCCATTATTGTTTTTAAGCACCATTATCTATGCTCAGGAAAGCAAAAAGGCAACTCCGGTGGAAGATCAGACCCTGGCTGTAAAACAAATTAAAGAACAGGAAGCAAAAAGCCTGAAAGAAACTCAGGAAAATGTAGAGAAAAAAACCACTCAGACAGGACTTGTTTCTGATCATGGACTGGAGGTGAAAGAGCAGGCTTCAAAGTCTAAAACTACAGCTAATAGTAACTCAGGTCAGCTGCTTCCCAATACAGCTAGTCTTGAAGACATAAAAAAAACTATTCCCAATAGACAGGCAAATCATAGTATAAAAAATTCTAGGAACACAAATAATACAATGATTGGGTTACCCAATACAGCAACCCTCGAGGAAATAAAAAAAACAATTCCCAAAAACTAATGACCCCTCAAAAACTAATAGCCCAAAAAGCTGATAACCAAACCAGATTTTTCAAACCAAAAAGAAGTCCGCTACACAGCGGACTTTTATATTTCGATCTCGGAACATTAGTCCCAATCTGCGGCAACAAACTTCATGGAGTTTCCGCTATCATCAGACAGGGTGAGAAGATGTCCTTCAATTGTATATTTTGTCATGGTTTCAAATTTCTTCTGAAAAGAGGTTTCCAGACTCATATCCTGACAGGCTTTCATGGTGCTTGCTCCTTGAGAAATTTTTACTTTTCCGGCTTTTTTAAATTCGGAAGTAAATGACATTTGGTTACATCCCATAGAAGCGCTTCCTTGAATTTTACCGTTTTCCATCTTAGCAGTCAAATTAATTTCAGCTCTATTGGCAACTAATTGTTCTTTGGAAAATCCGTCGAAAGAAATCATCATCCATTGTCTTTGGAGATAAGGATTTTTATCGGGTACTGCGGAACAATTTAAAGCAAGCCCTAAAAATAAAACTGCAAAAAGGGATAATAGTATCTTTTTCATGCGGATTATCATCCCATTTTCATACCAATCTGAGACAGAATCTCGTAAAAATTAGTAAATTAGCGACACAAAAATTTTTTTATAAAATGAAAAGACTATTTCTACTATTCACTTTCTTATTGGGCTTTGCTCAAATGAGGGCGGATGAGGGGATGTGGCTGCTAATGCTCATCAAAAGACTTAACGGTGTTGATATGCAAAAAGAGGGTCTACACCTAACGCCTGAGGAAATTTATTCAGTAAATAATTCTAGCTTAAAGGATGCTATCGTAAGCTTCGG
The DNA here is from genome assembly GCF_002899895.1 of Chryseobacterium oncorhynchi. Lineage (GTDB taxonomy): Bacteria > Bacteroidota > Bacteroidia > Flavobacteriales > Weeksellaceae > Chryseobacterium > Chryseobacterium oncorhynchi. Next base: position 254,878 of record NZ_PPEI02000003.1, on the reverse strand, counting down.
TGGTTTCTGTACGGGTGAAATTGTTTCTGATAAAGGACTTTTATTCACGAACCACCACTGCGGTTATGGTGCAGTTGCTGCTGCTTCTACTCCAGAGAAAGACTATTTAAAAAATGGTTTCTGGGCAACGAAACAGAAAGACGAATTCAACGCAAAAGATCTTTATGTAAGATTTTTAGTGAGAATGGATGATGCTACTCAAAGAATCTCTTCCAAGCTAAACAACAATATGACGGGAGCAGAGAGAAAAGCTATTATTGATGCTGAAACAAGTGCAATTCAAAAAGAAAACTCTGAGAACGGAAAATACACTGTAGTTGTAAAAGATTTCTTTAACGGAAACGAGTTTTATTATTTCGTATACCAAGACTACAAAGATATCAGATTAGTAGGTGCTCCACCTTCCTCTTTAGGAAAATTCGGTGGTGATACCGATAACTGGGAATGGCCAAGACATACTGCAGATTTCACAGTATTCAGAGTATATGCTGACGCTGCAGGAAACCCGGCGGAATATTCTCCTAGCAACACTCCTTTGAAGCCTAAGCACTTCCTGCCGGTTTCTCTTAAAGGAATTAAGCCTGGTGATTTCTCAATGATCTTAGGATATCCTGGTAGAACAAACCGTTACCTGACTTCTTACGGAATTCAGCAAATGGTAAACAAGGACTACCCGGCTTGGGTTGAGGCTTCTAAGACTGCTATGGATGTTATGAAGAAATATATGGATAAGGATAAGGCAACTCAACTTAACTATGCTTCTCAATATGCTTCTGTAGCTAACTATTGGAAAAACAGACAAGGAACGATTGATGCCGTAGATAAAAACGGAACAATTACTGATAAGAAAAAAATAGAGGAAACCTTCAAAGCATGGGCAGCAATGCCAGAAAACACTATGTATGATGGTGTTTTAGAAGAAATTGGAGCTTACTACAAGCAAACTTCTGACAGAAATGTAGAAAAAAACTATGCTTCTCAATTCTCAAGAAATGCAAAGTATACTTCTCTAGCTCTAAATGTAGGTTCTGTGCTTAAGGCTTATGCTGCTCAGGATCTGCAGGGAAGATTGGCCATGAAAGCAAAAACAGAAGCTGCTATTAAAGCTGCTTACGAAACTTTCAGCCCATCTTTAGAGGGAGAAATGCTTGCTGCAATGACCAGCCTTTATCAGGCAAGAGTAAACAAAGATGTGGCTTCTGCTACTATTTTAGGTTTAGATGCAAAAACTGTTTCTAACCTTGCTTATTCTTCAATTTTTGCTAATAAGACTTCTGCTACTAACTTTTTATTGAATCCTGATGCATTAAAGCTTGACGCTGATCCACTTTGGAAAGCGGCTAACGGTATTGCAGCAGACCAGAAAATGAGCAATGAAAGATTCGTTAAAGTAGATGATAATTTTGCTAAAAATAGCCGTCTATTCTTAGCGGGTCTAGTGAAAGCTATGCCTGAAAAGAAATTCTATCCGGATGCTAACTCTACTATGAGATTAACTTATGGTACTGTAGATAAACTTCCTATCAGAACTGATAGAAACTACTTCGGAGTTACTGATAACTATTATACTGATATGTCTGGTCTTGTTGGAAAATACAAGAAAGGTGACGAAGAGTTCGATCTTCCTCAAAGAGTGATTGACCTTTACAACCTTAAAGATTTCGGACAATATGCTGATGCTAAAGGTTATATGCCTGTAAATTTCCTTTCTAACAATGATATTACAGGTGGAAACTCTGGTTCTCCGGTAATTGATGGAGATGGAAACCTTATCGGTATTGCATTTGACGGAAACAGCGAAGCATTAAGCGGAGATATCGTATTCGAGCCTGAGTGGCAGAAAACAATCAACGTGGATGTTCGTTTTGTTCTTTGGACAATTGACAAATACGCGGGTGCAAGAAGATTAGTTGATGAATTGAAGCTTGTAAGAGATGAAAATACTCCGGCTGATACAAAAACTAAAAACTCAGGTACTACAGCAACACCTAAGAAAACAAAGAAAAAATAATCTCCTTAGATATATTTTTAAAACCGTGAAAGTAAATTTCACGGTTTTTTTATTTTTATAGCAAAATATTGATCATGAATTCACCTATAAAATTCACTGCTGTTATTAAGCAAAATGGAGAAATGAATGCTGCATTTGTAGAATTTCCTTTCTCTACGGAAGAACTATTTCATACAAAGGGACAAGTAAAGATTAAGGCTACATTTGACAATAAGATTGAATACCGTGGAAGTTTGGTCAAAATGAAGTCTGATTTCCATATTCTGGGACTAACGCAGGAAGTCAGAAAGCAACTCGGAAAAACTTTTGGAGATGAGGTTTCTGTTTCCCTTATTGAAGATAAAGAAGAGCGTGTGGTTGAAATAGCCAGTGATATTACCTTAATCTTTAATGAAAATCCCCAAGCAAAAGAATTATTCGATAAAATGAGCTATACCCACAAAAAGGAATATATCCGATGGATTGAGGAGGCAAAAAAAATCGAAACCAGGGAAGCCCGAAAAATTAAAATGATTCAGATGATTTTGGATGGAAAAAAAGGAATTTAATCTTTTATTCATCATTATTATATTAAAAATTCAGCTTCTAAATATTGTCCACCTCCACCATTTGTAACGGTTATGAATCCGTCGTAGTGGGCTATTTTTACTCCAAGATCATTCATTACTTCTTTAAAATAACCTTTCTTTTCTACATCGTTAGATTGCCAGAGGAACTTTGCCAGTTGCCCTGTTTTATTTTGAAAGACTAACTTACTTCCAAACCCAAATGGTTTAATGTCTACCACTGCACTTTCATTAGCCACAAAATCCTTTGCTAATACAATAAAATCATTCATTTAATATTCCGATTATTGATTTAATAAAAAATGACTTATCTCTTTTTTATTCTGAAGCAAATATCTCTCGATACGACGACAAAACTCGACGTATTATTTACAAAATAAAACCTCCTTGAACAATCTGGGTTTCATTATTTTAAAAAGTATTTAATCTTTTTTGTCAGGATTTTTAAAAGCGTGCGACTATACTTTCAACTATAAAAAATTATTTTTATGAAAAAGACCTTTTTTAAAATGACAGTATGTGCAGCTGGAATTATGACAGCATTTACTCTTTTATCCTGCAATGATTCGGATAATAACATGATGGACATGTCTTCCCAAAGAACCATCAGTTTTGAAAATGTTGTTACTCCTAAAGATTTTGTAGAAAGCGGAAGTTTTCAGGGAACAGGAACCGCTCCCGTCATTATGCCAGGCCAGTCAGTATCCATTAATTTCAGTGCAGGAAAAGCTCAATCTTTGATGTTTGCTACCATGTACGGACTTTCCAAAGATTGGTTCTTTGCCTCTCAGCAACCGGGAATAAAGTTGTTTGATGCCAATGGAAAAGCCATCACCGGAGATGTTTCTTCAAGTGTATTGCTGTGGGATAACGGAACGAAAGATAATGTAACAGGACAAACCGAAAGCAAGCCTATCGCCCAAGTTCCTAATATCAATGCCTCACAGCTGATGAAACTTAACCTTAATTACAATGAGATAACGTCTGAGTTTACTTTAACCATTACCAATACTTCTGGCGGGACAGCAAATGAAACGCCTTTCTCTCCCGGTGTTTGGGCTGTTTCCAATTACAATGGCTCTCAACTGCTGAATAGCGCTCCGTTCTTTACTCCCAATTCTTTATCCAATCCTGAAATTACAGATATAGCTCAAATGGGAAATATTGAGAAGATGAAAGTAAAGCTTACCACGAATACAGGAATTATGACAGGATTATCACCTGCTTTGGTGGTAATTTATCGCGGTGATAAAAATCCAATCTATGAATTAGGAAAAATGGATAATGGAATGGGGTTAAAAGAAATTGCACAATTTGGAAATGTCAGCAAACTTCAAAACAGCTTACAATCCTTCCCGGGCATTAAAGGAATTTACGTTGCCGGAAATGCTCCTGTTTCACCGGGCAGTAAGATCATGACTAATTTCAAGGCAGATCCGGGTGATAAAATTGCTTATGTTACCATGTTTGGTTTTTCCAATGATTGGTTTTATTCTAATGAGGTAAGTATTGATGCTACTGTGAAAGGTGATCTTAGTTCAAAAACAACTTTATTTGATTCCGGCACAGGAGTAGATCAATATCCAGGTGCAGGAAACCGTCAGGCTTTATTCGGAGGAACTCCACAAAGTGAAAAGATGATTATTTCAAAGGTTGGAACTCAATATCCTATTCCTCCTGTACAAAACGTGATTAAAGTGACAGTAAATTAAATTTGTAATAGAAATAAAAAAAACCAGACGAATTTTTGTCTGGTTTTTTTATAACCATTGTTTTTACTAAGCATTCCAAAACTCTCGGTCTAGGCTTCTGTATTGTATGGCTTCGGAAACGTGATGAGAAAGGATTTTCTCAGATTCTTCAAGATCCGCAATGGTACGGGATACTTTTAAAATTCTATCATATGCTCTGGCAGAAAGATTCAGTTTTTCCATCGCCAGTTTTATAAGGCTGAAAGATGTTTCATCCAAATCACAAAATACTTCAATTTCTTTAGGTCCGATCTGGGCATTACTACTGATCGTAAGATTTTTATATCTCTCATTTTGAATTTCTCTCGCTTTCTGGACTCTTTCTCTTATATCCTTACTTTTTTCGCCTTTTCTCTTCTCGGAAAGCTGTTCAAATTCTACTTTCTGAACTTCAATATGAATGTCTATCCTATCCAACAATGGCCCGGAAAGCTTATTCATGTAGCGCTGCATTTCGTAAACAGAAGATGTATTGTTAGGATCATCCGGAAAGAAGCCACTTGGACTGGGGTTCATGGAGGCCACAAGCATAAAACTTGCTGGATAATTTACCGTAAATCGGGCTCTTGAAATGGTGACTTCCCTATCCTCTAGGGGTTGTCTCATTACTTCCAGTACCGTCCGTTTAAATTCCGGCATTTCATCAAGAAACAATACCCCGTTATGAGCGAGAGAAATTTCTCCTGGTTGAGGATAACTACCACCTCCCACAAGGGCCACGTCAGAAATTGTATGATGAGGTGATCTATAGGGGCGAACAGTCATTAATGATGCTTCCGTGCCTATTTTTCCCGCCACTGAATGTATTTTCGTGGTTTCTAAGGCTTCTTTCAGTGTTAATGCAGGTAAGATGCTGGGAACCCTTTTGGCCAGCATTGTTTTACCACTTCCCGGAGGACCAATCAAAATGATATTGTGTCCGCCGGCAGCAGCCACCTCCATTGCCCTTTTAGCAGTTTCCTGTCCTTTAACTTCAGAAAAATCAAATGGGAAATCATTAATCTTTTCATGAAATTCTTTTCTTGTATCCAGAATAATTTTTTCAATGGGTTTTCCTTCATTAAAAAAATCAATGACCTCCTTAATATTTTCTGCACCATATACATCCAGATCATTGACAATGGCAGCCTCCCTAGCATTTTGTATGGGAAGAATAATTCCTTTAAATCCTTCTTCTCTAGCCTGTATGGCAATAGGTAAAACTCCTTTTATAGGCTGCAGGCTTCCATCCAGAGAAAGCTCTCCCATAATAATGTAATTCTGAATTTCTTCAGCCAAGATTTGATCTGATGCCGCCAGAATACCAATCGCGATACTGAGGTCATAGGCAGATCCTTCTTTTCTAAGATCAGCCGGAGCCATATTAATGGTGATTTTCTTTCCGGGAATTTTGTAACCCACATTTTTCAATGCAGCAGAAATCCGATAACTGCTTTCCTTGATAGCATTATCGGGAAGCCCAACCAAATGGTACCCAACTCCTCCGGTATCCACATTTACTTCAATAGTTATCGTTTGTGCAGCAACTCCATGAATGGCGCTGCCATAAATTTTGATCAGCATGGTGTGTTTTTGAAGTAAATGTAATTAATATATCATTTTGAAAACATGACGCTTACATGAATAATATTATACCCCAAAATAGATATTGGAAAAATATATTAATAAAAACAGACATCGAAATTGACTGCATTGGTTTCACACATCTGTCAAACATTTATTGAGGTTATGGATTAACAATGATAAAAATTATTGTATAAAATAGAAATTTTAAATACGTCGAGTTCTGTCGTTGTCGCACAGTAGTTTTGCAATAACAAACAAATTAAATAAATATGAAAGTTAGCGACGTAAACGGGGATCTAGCCCTAGCATTAAGTTTAAGTAAAGTAGTAACAATTGATGTGGAAACCGTGACTCTAACCAGTACACTTTCCAGAGAGTTGTTATATGATGCCACAATCCTAGGAATAGGCGATCTGTCAGTTATAAAAGTAGTGGGTAACATTAATCCCTTTGATTTACAGGGAACTCAACGGTTTACTATTAAAGGGGTAAAAATAATAGTTGATAAAAACAATGAAAAGGATATTTTCAAAATTACAGGGAATGGACTTGGTGAGTGCATTAATAATACCATTTCATGTACAATCACTCCGGTTCCTGAGATTATTGATGCTGTAGGTAATACCCTACTTCCACAAGGTAAATTTACCGGAGTAAGACTTGTTTCTGAGACAAGTGGGGTGCATAATAATAATATCAATGTAAATATTGAAAATTGTAAAAATGGTATCGTCATGGAAGCGGCTACAGCCGATGCCTGGGTAACTCATAATCTTTTCTATGGATGTTATATAAAACAATTTACAGGAACTGCTTTTTCTATTCAGGAAGGAGGCTCAACGTCTATCATTAACAATATAATTTCTGATTTAAGGATTGTAGATCTGGTAGAAGGTAATATTGAAAAAACAGGAATCAAATTGTCCGGAATGGCCAATGTTTTTTCCAATCTTCAAATTTTTAATGACTCTAAAACCGGTACTTTCTACTGGCTTGATTTATCTGCAACCGATATCAGAAGTTATAATAATTCTTTTATTGGAGGAGGTGTAGAAGGGCTCATTAAGGATGAAACTAAGATGGTTGACCATTATTTCAATTTGAATATAGTTAAAAGGGCACATTCACTTACAGAATTTGACAACAAATTCGCACCTATCAGATACGGAAAATCATTTATTTCTAATATTTTAGATAATAACTTTAATAGGATAGAAAACTATATCGGACAAAACTGTAGTTTTGAGAGAACCAGTAATGGAGTTAAAGTAACGCAAACTTCACAGTTTGGAAAGTTTTATGTTAATTTATTGGAACCTTCAAAGTATTTTGGAAAATATGTAACTGTTACTATGAAAGTTAAATCAAGTTATAAGGTGTTTCCTGTCATTGTAAACTCTGATGTATCTTTCCTACATGGTACTCCCAATCACACCCAGGATTATGAAATTATAAGTGTTTCAAAAAGAATAGACAATAATAATTTAACCCAGATTGGGTTGGTTTTTGATGTCAATGCACCCATAGGATCTACTGCCGAAATTGACTGGATCGTAGTGAATGAAGGCCGATTATCACCTAATGAAAACGTTCCCAATATTCCATATAAAGCAAAAGGAACAGCAGACATTATAGCTACAGAAAATAAAGTTATTGTAAATCATGGACTTCCTTTTACCATCCCATTAGATTGTATAAATGTTTCTCCTACAAATAATTTAGGGCAAGCAAAAAAATGGTGGATTGATCAGAGTTCAGAAGGAAAATTCTCCATTTTTGTAGACTCAGCTCCGGGAACAGGACTAGCAAAGTTTGCTTGGAATATAGAATATTAGAAATGGCACTTGAGATAGACTGGCTTTAGACTAAAACGTCTTATTTAAAGCTTATAAGAGGGATGATAAAATCATCCCTCTTATTGTTTTATCAAAATTTTGCTCCAAATTTTCTATGGTTATCGTCTGTGCGGCAACTCCAGGAATGGCGCTGCCATAAATTTTGATCAGCACGGTGTGTTTTTGAAGTAAATGTAATTAATTTTCTATTTTAAAAAAACACATATTTAAATTGATAATATTCTAATAATCAGAATCATTAAAGAACAAACAATAAAAAAATCTTCCGGAAATTAATCCGAAAGATTTATATACTATCTATATGAAACTTTTCTTTTTCTGGTTATGAAATTTCAATAAAATTTCCCCAGGTTGTTTGATTGATCGCCTGTCTTCTCCAAATTTTACCATTATTATTAGGAGACGGATATAGCGTCTGATACACATGAGGGTAGTAATTGTCAGCTATATTCTCACGAGACATTTTTACTATGGCAGTTGGGTCTCCCACAAAACCTGTTGGCATATTTCCTGTCATCTGAGATTGACTTTCGCCATACATTACCTTGTTAGGCGTAATGTTTTCGAGTGTAGGGTTATTATTTCCATTTACGAAATAATACAAGTTTACAGACGGAATATTGGGACCATAAACATTGTCTTTTACCATGCTGGTGATAAGCTTTTCAGGAGTTGCTGAAGAAGAAGTAATCAATGGAAATTGAACATTGATTGCTGAAGATATAAATTCATTTTCTACAATTTTTCCAATTCCTTGGGGATCGTTAATCGTAATAAATGTACCTGAGAAGTTATAAAATTGATTTTCAATGAGATTGATGTTTTTAGTCGTTCCAACAAATGCCAGTCCATCCGGATTTTTGAAATTATCAAAAGTGTTTTTCTCAAAAGTTATATTTTTACCTCCATCAGCACGTATTACCGTCATGGTTTCTGAAGTCACATTTTTGAAGAAATTGTTATAGAAGAGTACACCATATGCTTTTCTTAAATCTCCAACACCCTCTGTATTAAGGATTCTATTATTTTTGAATATCACTCCATAGTTTGAAGTCTTCGTCATAAAATTATCATTCCCTATTACAGACAAAGGAGCTAGCACATCTTGAAAATCACAATTATCAATAATATATCCTAAATGAGAAATTTTTTCTGCTGTCCCTTTATAATTTCTCAAAAATAAAGTAACCGCTCCGTTAGCTCCTCCAATGTTTCTAAAACTACAGTTTGAAATTACTCCTCTTCTTGAAATGGTATTATCTGTATCGGGTTCTATATCAACAGCGCCTATCATATCGGGTCTGCAAATATTTTCAAAATTGCAGAAATCAATACTGAATCCATCACAGTAGTATAAAGAGATACCCTGTCTGTTATCATTATTTACTCCGTCAAAATTACATTTGTAAAAATTAACATCTCTATTATAAGCATCTCTGATGATAACACCTTCCTCTTCTTCCTTTAGTCCTCTACAAACAGCCACTCCATCTCCCATAAATCCTACAAAAGAACAATATTCAAAAGTCACATTAGAAACACCATGCATACAAACCAGATGAAGTAATTCATCAAACCCTTTTTCATTAACATTACCACTAAACTTAGCTCCTATAAACTTAATATTCTTAATGGAGTTAGAATCATCGGTTTGGTTAGAGACCTGAGCATCAAACACAAACATCCCATCTGCTGCTCTATATCTTCCGTATGTCTTAAGTATACCATTTGGATCCTTTGGAGTAGGGTGAGGAAATTGAATTTGAGTGCCCAAAAGTTGAATAAACTCAGCGTCATATGCTAATATGGTAATATTTGAATATTTTTTAGTTAAACAATCTACATGGCTCAATTTGTATTTTCCGGCAGGGACAAATAGGGTTCCACCACCAATATCAGCGATAAATTCCAATGCTTTATTAAAATAAATGGCTTCATCATTGATTCCATTTCCTAAAGCCCCAAACCATTTCACATTAATTTTTCCATCGTGAATTATCCTACGGTAGTATTTGTTATTGATTTTCTTATACATTTCACCGTTCTTCTCACACATAATATCTGTAATTGGATTACCATTATATGTTACTGTTGTTTCTAAAAAAGAGATCCACTCTCCTGTGAACGGATCATTTAATTCTATACAATTCATTTTTTAATATTTAATAATTAAGGTTTTACAAATATATTCCTGTGGCACGCCAAAACTTGACGTGTTATCAATAACTTAAAAATATATAGAATGAAAAAGCTATTATCATCACAAAAAAAACGGCACAAAATTATGTGCCGTTCAAACCATTATTAAAAACTAACGAAAAGATTATTTAATCCTATTTTTTTATAAATTTATTTCTATAGACTTCTCCATTTTTACTTTTGGAAACGATGATGTAATTTCCCGGAACCAAATGACTCACATCAACAGGTTGTTTATATTGGTGATCATTTTTCTTCAGAACCAGCTTTCCGGACATATCTATGATGGCAATCTCCTTATATACCTCTGATTCTTTACCAATATAAAGGAACTGTGCTGTAGGATTTGGATATATATTAAGTGTATTGCTTTTCATTTTGGTCTCTCCTGTTCCCAGATCTCCACAGAAAGGCCAATTACCAAAGTTCAGCTGTACAAATGAAAACGGATCTAACATTTGGCATTGATTAGGGCAATATTCTGTACAGGCATAAAAGCCGTATTTACCACTCTTTTCAGCCTTATAAGTATCTCCTGTTGCACCAGGAATAACACATGAATCTCCAGTAAAGGGAGCAGATGTAGTGGGAACGCATTTAAACCAGGTATGGGTTCCGTACACTACAGGAAATACATTCTCAAATGTCACAGAAGCTCCGTCACAGATATTAGCTTCTCCTGTATCTGTAATTTCATAAGTTCCGGGGATAAATGTAGAAATCATAGCCGGAAGACCATACATATAGCCATCTGCCATCACTTCCGGACTTTCGGCAGCACAATCACCATCGGTAACTTTTACCTTAAAGTAAAAAAGCTGATCTCCTCCATTAATGGTTAATTGTTGTGAGGTAGCTCCTGGAATGGCAACCCATGGGTTATTATTGGGAGTCTGCCACGTCCATTCCTGCTTGTACCATTGGTAAGTGCCAAAGGCTTGTGTAGAAAGTACTTCATCTTCTCCCTCACAGAAAAGAATCTTCTCTGAAAATATGGCGCCAAGTCTGGGACTGGTAATGGTAGGATTACATTGGGCTTTTATATTCAGAAAGCTGAACAGTAAAAACGTTAAAAAAATTAGTTTTGTTTTCATATGTTGACATTTAAGTTTGATGTCCTTTGTAAACCCCCATTCACTTCCTTTCTAATCAATCAATAATCTAATCCCAAATTTCACATTAAAATGCAGAGGTTTTTCCTTATAGATTGTATTGGGAGAATTGTCATCCTTAAAATGATATCCTATTCCCGGTTCTGCATAGATTCCCAATCGGTTGATGACTTTTAGCTGAAGTCCCACAGCCGTATTCACCGAAAACTGAAGAGGCTTGTGATCAATACTTTCCTTAGAAGTCTCTTTTACTTCATCATCCACAACATAGGTGGTTGCAATGCTTCCTGCCACCTGTTTCTCCACCAAAGTACCTCCTGTTACATATCCTGTAAATTTTCCTTTCTGAATCACGTTATAATTAACCTGAACCGGAATTCCTATATAATGAACAGTCTGGTTTCCTTTAATATAGTTAGCACTGGTTCCTGAATGAAGCTCAGAAGCTAGTTTTGTGTAGTTCAGCCCCGTTCCTATCCCCCATCTTTTGCCCAAATTATAATAAACGGATAATCCAAATGTTACAGGAACCTTATGTCGTATTCTTGCTTCTACTGGCTTACTTTGGTTCGCTAGTAATATTTCCGTCAAAGGATCATCCACATACTCGGAGGCGCTCCATACCGCTTCAATATTCATGGGCTTTCCATCCATAGAGGCATATCCCGGGAACTGTTGTTCCGCAGAATTGGAAGAAGCATTTCCTGTAAGCATGCTCAGCATCCAGGATTTATCTTTATGAGATTTTAATGCCTTATCTTTCTTATGATCAGCATATTTTTCTTCTATTTTTTCCTTTTTAAAAAGACTTTCATCTGTTTCCTTTTCATCAATCTGAGCCTTTCTCGTTTCATTCGCCAAAGGCAAAGCAGATAAAGTTTTATCCTCCTGCCGGAACGGTTCTACGCTATCAGTATTGTGTGTAATTACCTGAAAATCTTCATTATTTCCTGTTTTCTTTCTCTCTATATCTTCAAGATTTATGGTATGTATGCTTTTCTCTGATCTTACTCCATTAAAATTATTTTGAACAAGAGGAGTACTCATGATGGGCTTTCCCTCAACATTTTTATCTTCCTGATCTTCTGAACCTTTTAACACTGAATTTCTATTGGCACCCTTATTTAAATCTAAATGATTTTTTGAAAAAGTCTTATTATTATCATCTTGTGGCAATATCTTCACGATCATAAAAACCAAAGCTGCCGCCGCTGCGATCCCTCCAATACGATAAAACAAGGACTTATATCCTACTTTTTCACCTCCTTTTCCATTTTCTTTTTCCACATCATCATTGACTACCGGAGTAACACCAGCTATGATCTTGCTCTCTTCTTCCGAGAACAATTCATCTCTAATGTCATCCCACAACCCCTCCGGAACACCCTCTTCATGGTCTTCCATTCTGCTTCGCAGGGTATTGAGCCATTCGTTATTCATATTGTGCTTTTTTTGACATTTTAAACTCTTTTATTTTCTGAACAAGCAGCCCTTTTGCACGATGAAACTGTGAGGCAGAAGAATTTTCTGCAATTCCCAACAACAATGCAATTTCCTTATGACTCTTCTGTTCAAACACATACAGATTAAAGACCGTTCGGTATCCATCCGGAAGTGACCGGATGATTTCCATAATATCAGCCTTTGGAATTTCCTCAAAATCTGGTTCCTCTTCATTGGGAAGGTCGGGAAGATCATCTACCTCAACAGTTGATTTAAAGTCTCCTTTCTGCTTGATGTACTTTAGGGATTCATTTACCGTAATACGGGTGATCCAGGCTTTCAAAGAGCCAGCTCCTCTGTATTCAAATGATTCTATAGAGCGGAACATTTTGATAAAACTGTTTTGAAGCACATCATGCACATCTTCTCTTTCAGACACATATCGGGAACATACATAGGTCAGATTACCGGAAAAAGCTCCAAAAAGCTCTTTCCAGGCGGCTTCCTCCTTTTTCAGAAGGCGCTTTACCAAAATCTGTTCTTTACTTTCTTCCATGTACTGCTCCAGTATCCGATATATTGATTAAAATTTTAAAGCAAAAATAGATTGCATCTTATAAATGCAATCCATTTATAGTAGTAACTATTCATTAAATCTTCACGCAGAACGGGAAATTATAATTAATAGCTTCATAAGGGGCTAGTACTGTACCATCTACGGTAATCTTATCTGCTATCAGAGCAAACCTCAACGATCCGTCCAGACCTACATAAAATCCTTTCTGCTTTGCCACCAACGTAACTTCTGTCTTTTTGGTCACGCCATCCACAGGAATACGAATTTCCATTACTTTGGGTGCGAAAAGCAATTCTACTGCATTACTGGAAGTATTTACTGAAGCTGTATATTTAAGATCATACTTCACTTTTCCTATTGCCTTGATTGCAGCTTCTGCCTTTACCGGATCCTTTACTACTGTTTTCACAATTTCATCTACCGGAAATTCTGCAAACGCTATGGTATCTTTCTTTACTTTAAAATCCTTTATTTTTTCTGTTTTTACATTTCCTTGTATGGTAATCAGTCTACCTTTATAATTTCCTTTAACATCATCAAGCTTTACCGGCGGAATCTCCGGGCCGTCATTATTACATGAGTAGAAAGTGAAACCTGTGAATACAAGTAAAATAGCTATCAAGAATTGAGATACTGTAAATTTCTTCATTACATTATTTTTTTCATTAAACATTAATTATTTCGAGTACTCATTGATATAAACCCTCTTTTTTAAAAATCTTGCACATATTTTTCAAAAAAAAGCAATATTTTTCATAACTACCTGATTCAATGAATGTAAAAAATTACTTTCAAATAAAATTTTTCAATTAAAAAACAAAAATTCTTCTCAATATTATATTTTAAAGTTTGATTTAATGAAAAAAGGAAGCTGCATGATACAACTTCCTTTTATAATTTATTATTTAAGTATTATTCTACTCCACCGCCGAGCGCCCTGTAAAGGTCAACCTCAGCATTTAATCTTTCAAGGGTAACATTAATGGCTTCCAGATCATTCTGAAGCTTATTGTTCTGGGCTGTGATAACTTCCAGATAGGTCGCCATTCCGCTTTTATACAGCTTTAGTGCATCATTGATGCCTTTGTCTAAAATAGCCGTTCTCTGATCTAAAAGATGTAGTCTTTCCGATGAACCCTGAGACTTTGCCATGGCATCAGAAACTTCTCCAACAGCAGTCATTACTGATTGTTTAAAATTAATTGCCGCTTTTTCCTGTTCAATTAAAGCCGTTTCATAAGCTGTTTTCAACTGTTTTTTCTGGAAAATAGGGGCGGCAAGGTTTGCGGCAACTGCCTTGGTAATAGATCCCGGAATATCAAACCATGAGCTAAATTTATTGGAATTCACTCCAATCTGTGGGCTCAGACTGATACTTGGGTACATCGCCGCTTTTGCCAGTCCTGTTTTTGCATTCAGGCTGATGACATTAAATTCTGCTACTTTTAGATCTGGTCTTCGACTTAACAACTGGGCAGGAAGTCCCTGTGAAAGTTTATTTTCAGGAATCATCATTTTCAGGTTTCCTTCTCTTTCGATTTTAGAGGGATATTCTCCACAAAGGATGCTCAGGGCATTTTCCTGAACGGAAATATTCTGTTTGGCTAGCGGAATCAAGAGTTCAGCAGTTTTTTTCTGCGCCTCAGATTGCTGTACCGCCAATGAGTTGATCTGCCCCGCCTTAAACTGAAGATCCATCATTTTAAGAGTGCTATTACTTAATTCAATATTCTGTTCTGCAATTTTCAACTGCTCATCTAAGCTTATCAGGTTATAATAAGCCTGTGCTACCTGAACAATAATCCTGCTTTTTACAGCATTTAGGTTTTCCTTTTGAGCAAAATATTCTGCAGCAGCTGATTCTTTCTGCATTTTGGCTTTCCCCCAGATATCAATTTCCCATGAAAGTCTTAGAGCCGCACTAAAGTCATCCATATACTTGGTTCCTACAAACTGCTCGTTCAACGATCCATTAAGGGTATTTGTAGATGCCCAGCTACGGTTGGCTCCTGCAGTAAGGTCTAAAGTAGGCATTAGAGATAACTTGGCCTGTTTGTAGACAAGATCCAGTTGTTCTATATTTTTCAGGGCAACATTCACTTCGTTGTTTCGGGTTAAAGCTCTATCTATTAATCCCATAAGTTTGGGATCCTTAAAGAAAGTCTTCCATGGAAGTACGACTGTATCTCCCGTTACCTGTACAGATTCTTTATAGGTTTCCGGTACCTTAAGGTCTGTTCTTGTATAGGATTTCCCTACGGCGCAGGACACCAGTACTGATGCCATTGCGCCTGAAATAAGGAAATTTTTTATATTAAATATTCTCATTTGTCAATTTATTTTTTCCGATTTTTTATGTACTCTCCGGTATCGGATTATTTTTGAACTACAGGGGCTTCTACTGTGTTATATTTCTTCTTGGATGAAAATTTTTCATCTAGATATTGGAAGAACATATACAGTACAGGAATTACAAATACTCCCAGAACTACTCCACTCAACATTCCTATTGCAGCACTTACACTGATGGATTTATTTCCTGAGGCCATTCCTCCAGTAGAAATCATCAATGGAATCATCCCTACAATAAAGGCCAATGAGGTCATAATAATGGGACGCAGCCTTGCCTTTGCTCCTTCCAATGCTGAATCCAGAATGGAAAGTCCTGATTTTCTTCTTTGGACTGCAAATTCTACAATAAGGATTGCATTTTTTGCCAATAGACCAATAAGCATGATTAATCCTACCTGCACATAGATGTTATTATCCAGTCCTATCGCTTTTATTCCAAGGAAAGCTCCTACAATTCCTGTTGGGATGGAAAGCATTACTGCTAACGGAAGAATATAACTTTCGTATTGGGCTGCAAGAAGCAGATAAACGAAAAGTAGACATAATCCCAGGATGACAACGGTCTGACTTCCTGCTGATTTCTCTTCCAAACTTAATCCTGTCCATTCATAACTGTAGTCGGATGGAAGTTTATTCAACGTTGGTTCAATTTTATCCATCAAGGCTCCATTACTGATTCCCGGTTTCGGCACTACGTTGATATTAAGAGAATTGTAAAGATTATATCGCTGAACGGACTCCGGACCATATACTTTTTTCAAAGTGATTAAGGTATTGGCAGGAACCATTTCGCCTTTATTATTCTTGACAAAAATATCATTGAACGCCTGTTCATCCATTCTGAAAACACCGTCAGCCTTTATATTTACTCTATAAAACTTTCCGAATCTTGAGAAGTTTTGAGACTGATCTCCTGAGAAATAGGTCTGTACTGTTCCCAATAAATTAGCAATGCTTACTCCTAGCTGCTTCGCTTTATCTTCATTTACTTCAAGCTCCAACTGAGGATAGTCTGCTCTAAACATGGTATAGGCGTAGGCAACTTCCGGAACCTGCATTAACTGTCCAATTACATCATCTGCTTTTGCCTTAAGAACCTGTGGATCTCTACCCATACGGTCCTGAAGAACAATTTCAGCATCATTTGTCACCCCATATCCTTCTACCGGAGGCATTCTGAAACTCATAACGCTTCCCTCTTTGATTACAGACAACTTTCCATTAACGATATTCATGATTTCGTCAATATCCTGAACGGCTCCTCTTTCCTTTTTAGGTTTTAATTTTACAAACCCCATGGCATAGGCTGGTCCCGCACTGTTACTCAACAGGTTGAATCCTGTAATGGATGTATTTTCCTCAACAGCGTCTACCGTTTTTAAAATGGCATTGATCTTATTGGAAACTTCGGTTGTTTTTGTCAATCCTGTTCCTGGCGGCATACTTAATGAATAGATAAAGAATCCGTCATCTTCCATTGGAACAAAACTCTTGGTTGTACTTGTCATAAGCCATGCTGACAGCCCAATAATCCCTGCTACCAAGCCCGCTGCAATCCATTTACGTCCAATTAAAAACCGTACCCCTTTTGCATAACGGTCTGTCATGTTACTAAACCCTGCATTAAATGCAACGGCAAATCTTTGTCCAAATCCTTTCGGCTTCCCACCCTCTTCTGCATGGTGATTTTTCAAGAATACAGCACATAAAGCAGGTGTTAAAGTAAGGGCGTTCACTGCTGAAATAATAATGGCAATGGCTAATGTATAAGCAAACTGCTTATAGAATAACCCTGCTGAGCCTGACATAAACCCGATAGGAATGAATACCGCAGACATTACCAGCGTAATTGAAATAACAGCGCCTGTAATTTCACTCATCGCCTTGTGAGTGGCATCTCTTCCTGAAAGATCTGTTCCTTCCATGTTACTGTGAACGGCTTCCACTACTACAATGGCATCATCGACGACAATACCAATGGCCAGTACAAGGGCAAACAATGTCAATACATTAATGGTGAATCCTAATACCAAAAGGAAGAAGAATGTACCAATAATGGCTACAGGCACTGCAATTGCAGGAATAATGGTAGACCTGAAATCCTGTAAAAAGATAAATACCACAATAAACACAAGGATAAATGCTTCTATCAGGGTAGATTTTACTTGTCCTGTTGCTTCATCCAGTCTTTCCTTGGTACTCATTACCTTGGTATATTTTATCCCGGGAGGAAATGATTTTGCCAGTTGGTCAATCGCTTTATTTACGCCTATTTCAATTTCATTGGCATTGGATCCTGTAGTCTGCATAATGGCCACCGTAACCGCATTTTTACCATTGGAAAGGTTATCTCCACTGTTATTGATGGACCCAAACTCTACACGGGCCACATCTTTAAGCCTGATTACATTGGTTCCGTCATTTTTAACAACGATATTTTCATATTGTTCCGGCTTATTCTTTTTCCCTTTATATCTGATGACATATTCTAAAGCTGCATTAGATTCTTCACCCAATTTACCAGGAGCAGATTCTAAACTATGATCTGCAATAGCATTGGAAACATCCGAAGGTTCAAGTCCGTAAGAGGACATTTTCTGTGGATTAAGCCAGATTCTCATGGAATAATCCTTAACTCCGAAGATCTGCGCCTGCCCTACTCCTTTTACCCTCTTGATCTGTGGGATAAGGTTGATATTGGCATAGTTCTGAAGAAAGGTTTCGTCATACTGCTTATTGTCTTCAGTATAAATATTGAAGATCAATACCATACTGTTCTGCTGCTTGGAGGTTGTTAATCCCATCCTTACCACTTCCTGAGGCAGTATCGGAGTAGCCTGCTGTACTCTGTTCTGTACATTTACTGCTGCCTGATCGGCATTGACTCCTTGCTTGAATATAACAGAGATTGTAAATGTTCCGTCATTACTTGCTGTGGATTTCATGTAGCTCATGTCTTCCACTCCATTGATTTGCTCTTCCAGAGGAGTTACCACGGAACGAATGACCGTTTCACTGTTTCCTCCCGGATACGAACCGGAAACCGTAATGGTAGGCGGAGAAATATCCGGAAATCTGGTAACTGCCAGCTGGTTCAGCCCTATGATCCCCAAAATGACAATAATAAGGGATATTACTGTCGCCAGTACTGGACGATCTATTATCTTTTTTAACATTTTCGAATTTTCTAAGAATGATTATAAAATTATTTTGAAGGAATCACTTTAGCTGCAACCGGAGCTCCATCTGTAAGGGCATCTATTCTGTTGATTGCAATTTTATCTCCTGCATTCACTCCATTTTTCACAAAGTAATCCTGAGATGTGCTTCCTGATACTTCAATCTGGGTCATCTTCACTTTATCTTTACCTTCAAGTTTATAGACAAAGAATTTATCCTGAATATCTTTTACAGAAGTCTTCGGAAGCTTAACAACCCCATCCAATGCATTGTGAAGCATTACTCTGGCAGTTCCTCCTGATCTTAGCAACTTATCCGGATTTTGGAAAACGGCTTTCATCTGAATACTTCCTGTATTTTTATCAAAGTTTCCACTGGCATTTTCCAGCTTTCCTTTGAATGAGTAGGTGGATCCGTCTGCTAGAATAAGTTCTACATTGTCTACACTTCTGCCCGAAGCTGCAGCTCTGCTATGGGCAATAAAGTCTGCTTCGTTCATTGAGAAGTAAACATTCACGCTGCTGATGTTTGAAAGCGTCGTTAATGGAGATGGATCAGACGGGCTGATGAGGTTTCCTACCCTGTTTGGGATTCTTCCTATGTATCCACTCACTGGTGCCTTGATATAGGTAAAGTTCGCGTTGATCTTTGAGGAACCCAATGAAGATTGTGCCTGTGCCACTTGTGCTGATGCTGCCTTAAGACTTGCCTGCGCCGTTTTCAGCTGCATATCAGAAACTACTTTTCCTTCTACCAGAGGTCTTAATTTTTCAACTTCCAGTCTTGCTGTTTCCTGAGAAGCTAAAGCGGCCTTTACTGCTGCTTCATTGGTATTAACCTGTTCATTGTATACGGATGGGTTAATTCTAAATAATGTCTGCCCCTTGCTCACGTATTGTCCTTCTTTTATATATACTGCTTCCAGGTATCCCGTTACCTGAGCCTTAATGTCTACATTATCCTGTCCCTCTATACTTCCGGGGTATCCCGTAGAAACATCTGCATCTCCGGATTTCACGTGGATAAAGTCGGTAGGAAGTGCCGGCTGCTGCTGGGCATTTTCCTGACCGTTCCCAGAACCGCAGGAGTACAATATTGCTGCAGCTGTAAGTGAAAGTGCCAGATATCCTTTTCTGTAATTCATAACATTTGATTTTAAATTTTACAACAGCAAAATAAATTCATATAATAGGGATATTCATCTAAAAATCTGGTGAAGCGTAATTAATCGCAGGTGAAGCGTATGATACCAAAAATGAAAGGAAAGGGAGCTTTTCACTCTATTCAGAACCATAAAAAAGTGCTTTCTACTTACGTATTGAAAGAATAAAAGCTGCCTTAATAAGACAGCTTTTTATATAATGTATGTTTATTTTCTAACTAATAGTCCATCCAGGATTTGAATATGGACGCCTTTTCTCTACTAACAATGACTTCTATTTCCGGTTGTTTTCTGAGTTCCAGTTTAAGCTTACCATTGAAGTGATTGAAAATCTGTTTTACAGAATCTATATGGATGATAAATTGTCTATTGGCTCTGAAAAAAAATTTCGGATCCAGTTGTTTTTCAAGCTCTTCCAGCGTTTGCGGGATATTCTCTACAACACCTGTATTTAGCATCGCCCTACTCATTCCTAATTCTGTATAAAAGTATAAAATATCTTCTGCTAAAACAGTTTTATAGCCATCACGATGTGTAATGAGAAAACGTTTCCTGTAATCTTTCGGCTGGATATAATTGAGTAAACCCTCTATTGCTGAGCCTACTACGGGAACAGATTCCATAAAGGTTTCGTAGCGCTTGAGAGCGGCATCCAGTTCTTCTTCATCTATCGGTTTTAAAAGATAATCTATACTGTTATATTTAAAAGCCTGTACAGCATATTCATCATAGGCTGTTGTGAATATCACGGCACTTTTAATTTCATGCTTATTAAAGATCTCAAAGCTTAGCCCATCTGCCAGACGAACATCCATCATAATGATATCCGGTACCACATTGTTTTCCAGCCAGTTTACCGTAGATGTAATTGAATCTTCTACGGACAATATTTCAATATGGGGTCTCAGCTTTAGCAATAGTCTTTTCAGCCTATCTGCATTGGGTCTTTCATCCTCGACTATTAAAATTTTATTAATCTTCATATCAATGGAAGTTTTACAATAAATTTATCTTCAGTTTTCTCTATTATTGGTTTTGTATACCCAAGAATCTCATATCTTGTGATGATATTGGTAAGCCCAACTCCTGAGGAATCCGGCTTATTAATCAGTGGTAAGAAAGTATTGGAAACAACCAGTTCGCCGATAGAATTTGTATATACATGAATCTCCAACGGATTTGCCTTTGAGGTTTGGTTATGTTTTATGGCATTTTCAACCAATAACTGCAGGGATAGTGGAAGGGTGTACATGGATCTGTACTTATCCTGAATGTCAATTTTAAATATTACACCTTCTCCTATTCTTTTTTCAATCAGGAAAATATAAGAATCTAAAAACTTCAGTTCCTCTTCTACAGCAATGATATCTTTTTTGGAATTCACCAGAAGATATCGATATACTCTTGCAAATTTTTCTGAATATTCATAGCCCAATTGCTGGTCTTCCAGAATAAGTTCTGACAAAACACTGAGATTATTAAAGATAAAATGGGGATCTATTTGCAACTTAAGTGCCTGAAGTTCTGCGGCCATTGCAGCCTGCTTATGCTTGGAAGCCCTAATTTTGTGCTGGGCAGCTTCTACGGCTGTTTTTTTCCAGTTTTGGAGTAAATAATCTACCGTGTTAAATCCACTGATGATAAGAGATATCACAATATTGGTAGCCACCCATTGTCCTAATAATGTATATTCTTTTCTGGAATCTATTTCCGGTAAGTTATCTGAAGTACAATCGACAACAGCATTAATGATCATAACGATCAGAACACTTCCCACAATCTGAAGAAACCCCTGGATAAGCAATCGTTTTATCGTACGATCTTTCCAAGGAAGTAACTTATTAAGAGTCAAATCTATAAATATACTAACCTCTGAGATGATTACAGAAAAAAGAAGCACCCAAAGAGCATCTTCAATTACCATTTGCAGCGGAGTCTCTAAGTATCCTTGCCAAACCGGATCAAAAGGATCAATCAGATAAGAAAAGCCACAAAAAGCAATGACGGCTACAGCCCAGATCACCAGCCTCCTTTTCATTGCAGAAAGGATCTTTTTACTCCGTACTATATTTTTTCTAATGGTCGAAACCCTACTCATATCCGGGACTTTGTGAGTGTAAATATAGAAATAGATTTTAGAAGAGTCTGACCTATTTTGGACGAGACCGCCAAAACAGTACCTGAAGCGTAAAATAGAAAGGTTCAAATGGAAACTAACGTTTCATCACCTGAAAAAGACATTTCATCATCACTTTATGCAATGTCACCATATTTTTAATAAGATGAAAAAGCCCACTCCCTTAGTTTTGCACTATCAAATCCGGTACAATGAAAACTATAATTGTCTGCACAGATTTTTCTCAGGAAGCTGAAAATGCCACTCATTATGCGGCCTCCATGGCTAAGGAAAACCAATATAAGGTCGTCCTGTTCAACTTACAGAGCATTTCCATCCATGCTCTAAATGCCCAGGTTTCTGCTGATTTTTTTTATGAACAAACCCTTAAGAATCAAATAAAACTTACTGATAAAGCAAAAACAATCAGTACATTATATAATATAGAAACGGAATATTATCTGGCTTCAGGAAACTTTATTGAAGAGCTTAATAATTGTATACAAACCACCAAAGGTGATTTTATTGTCATGGGGATGGCAGAAAAAACGCTTGAGCAAAGGCTCTTGGGAAATACGGTCACGAAAGCCATCCACAGGATCAAAAGCCCTATATTGATTGTTCCCGGGCATATAGAATACACGGGCATCCGAAAAATTCTTTTTGCTTATGATAACCACAAGTCCATGACCTGGTCTGCCATGAATGATATTTATTATTTCATCAGTGAATTCAGTTCTGAGATAGAGGTATTCAATGTAAGTGAAAGTCTGGAGGATTTTACTGAAGTCATTGAAGACATCGACTTAAATTCGGGATATAACATGGATGATATCAAATACAGCTTTAAAATGATCCAGTCTATGGAAATCATCAAGGCTATTGAAGAAGAAGTTAAGCTTACCAATGCAGATCTGCTGACGATGATTCCCTACAAATACAACCTTGTAGAATCTCTTTTTCACCGCAGTAAAACAGCCATCATGGCGTACAAAAATAAAGTGCCTTTATTATCAATTCCTTTAAACATAGATTAAGAATCAATAAAAATCTGTACACTTTTGAATTATCCTTTTGCCTTTAAAGGCTAAATTTTACACTTAATCTTGTTTAATATGGCCGGAAAATATTTTCCGGTCATATTTTTTGCAGAGTCAACCTATTAAAGTTAAGAAATCATAGCTATTAAAGCCTGATAATAGTTATCCAATAAGTTCTTGTCCCCGTTCAGAAATAGATAGGGTTCAATTAATTCCAGCTCCATCAGGTAAAATGAATTATTGATTAAAACACCATCTACTCTTGCATACAGCGTAGATTGTGGTAAGCTTTTTAAATAAGCTCCTGCCTGTTCTATATGCAATGGCTCCGGAGTTGGATAGCTAATGCTTCCGCCATGATAATGCTGCACTCTGAAATCACCCTGTTTAGGAGTTTTTAATGAGCAGTGGCTATATTTTCCATTGAAAAACAGGAATGACCATTCTCCATTTTTAATTTCTTCTACAAAAGGCTGTACCATATAATCCTGCTCTTTCAGAAGCTGTTCAATTTCTCTGGATCGTTCATCAAAATTACTTTTGCTAACGGTGACTGTATTTTGTGCTCCTGCGCTTACGCAAGGTTTTACCACCAATTTCTCAGTTTTAAAAAGATCGAAAAAATGATTATCAAAAGATGAGTTTTTTTCCAGATATTCTGCAGGAATTACAGGAAGACCTTTTTCAGCAATGTCCTTTAGATAATGTTTATCACTGTTCCACTTAATGATTTCTGCGGGGTTTAAAATACTAACACCTACATCCTCAATACGTTCCAACCAGTTCAAAAACTCTTCCAAATGGTTATGATAGTCCCACGGAGATTTAATAATTGCAACATCAAAACCGCTCCAGTTTACATTTTCGTCATTCCAGATTGTGGGAACAACGTCTAATCCTTTGTTAATTAAAAAATTAATGAGTTCTGTATCTTCATCATTAACCACTCCCTGCGAAAGTCTTTCTTCTTTTTTATAGCCTACTACTGTGATTTTCATGCGTCTGTTATTATGATTTTATCTTAAGTAAATTTCGGAAGATAGCATGAATAAGTACAGACACAGATTTTTTTATTTGGATGGATACAATTGTAGGATTTAAAAATTATTTAATCGTTCTCTATTTGCCCCCTTTATAAACATTACTAATATTCTCAATATTTTAATACATTTGTTATAAAACATACTTCAAATGAATTTCGAACAGGTTAATCTACACCTTGATGCCTACAAGGAACATAACCAGATTTTGGATGCCGCAAAGTATCTAATCCATTCTTTTAATCTGGAGCATGAGAATTTTGCAGGATTTGGATTCAGGGAAGAGCTTTCTCCTACCTCAATGCTTCTTACGGCAGAGGGAGAATTGGGAGGACCACAAACAGTGATGATTCCGAAAAATTTATTTGATTTTGACCTAAATCTTGTCCTGAATATGGTGGCCCACGAAATGCTCCATGTAAGACAAAAGGCTCCCGGACATGTAATAGAAGACAAAAATGAACGGGAATTTCAGGCCTATTACGAGATGCTTTTTCATAAGGTTTTCCCACAGGTCCCTGAGGTTTCAGATTTTCATAAAAAATTCTTTGGAAACAAAGCTTTGGAGTATTATAAAAGAATGGGTGAAAACTCAGTCTTACAGCAAAAATATGAAGAACAGAAAACAGAAGTAGAACATTTAATTAACGCATTACCATGACAGCAAAACCAGACATCACTTGGGCAGATTTTGAAAAAATAGACATCAGATGTGGAACTATCCTTTCAGTAAATGATTTTGAAAAGGCAAGAAATCCGTCTTATCAGCTGGAAATAGACTTCGGAGATCTTGGAATCAGAAAATCCGCCGCTCAGATTACTTCTCTTTATGAAAAAGAAGAACTGGTGGGAAAACAAATCCTAGCAGTTGTCAATTTTCCTAAGAAGCAGATTGCCAACTTTTTTAGTGAATGCTTAGTCTTAGGATTATATGGAGAAGACAAAAAAGATGTCACCCTTTTAAGTCCCTCATTACCCACAAAAAACGGAATGCAGGTAGGATAGCAAATAAAAAACACACATGATACAGAACATACCATTAGAAAGAATCTTATTCCTTGATATAGAGACCGTTCCACAGGCGGGATCCTGGGAGGAATTATCAGAAACAGAGCAATATCTCTGGGACAAAAAAACAAAATTTCAGAGAAAGGAAGAAGTTTCTGCAGAAGAATTCTATGACAGGGCCGGAATTATGGCTGAATTTGGAAAAATCATCTGCATCACCATCGGAATGCTTGAAAAGAATGAAACTTTGAAGATTAAAAGCTTTTCAGGGCATGATGAAAAAAAGATGCTACAGGAATTTGGAGAAATCTTCAATAGCCCGAGGCTTCATAATGTAATTCTCTGTGCACACAATGGAAAAGAATTTGACTTCCCATGGATTGCCAGAAGATACCTCATCAATGGAATGCTGCCTCCCGCACCGTTCCAAATGTTTGGAAAAAAACCTTGGGAGGTTCCTCATATAGATACAATGGAATTGTGGAAGTTCGGGGATTATAAAAGTTTTGTATCATTAGAATTATTGGCTCATGTCTTTGGTATTCCTACTCCAAAGGATGATATCGACGGCTCAATGGTTTCATCAATTTACTACATAGAAAAAGACTTGCAGCGAATTGTTGACTATTGTGAAAAAGATGTCTTAACTTTGGCAAATATTTTCCGACGTATGCGTCAGGAAGATTTGTTGAAAAGGAATATCAATCTAGATTAAAAAATGAAATTTACAGACGATCAAATTGCTGACATTGGTGAGGAAATCATCAGCATGCTAAAAACCGTATATGACCCCGAAATTCCGGTAGACATTTACGAATTAGGGCTTATTTATGATGTACAGATCTCCGATGATGCTGACGTAAAAATTATAATGACACTTACTACTCCCAACTGCCCCGTGGCAGAAACTCTTCCTCAGGAAGTAAAGGATAAAGTAGCTGAAGTAGAGAATGTAAAGAGTGTAGATTTAGAACTTACTTTCGAACCGAGCTGGAATAAAGATATGATGAGTGAAGAAGCTAAGTTTGAGCTTGGAATGTTATAAAATTCAGACATTTTTTAAGCATGAAAATTACTTTACAATCATAATTCTAAAACCATGGTAAGAAAAATTGGAGCAATACTGCTTGCTTTTCTCGGAGTTTATATGCTTTATTTAGGTACTCAGATGAAAGCCCAACCTCCATTTATTACAGGAATAGGATTTATAATTATCTCATTACTTTACTTAAGTAAAAAGTAAAATACTATTGTTCAATAGTATACTCATATAAAAAGGATGTCATCACCAGACATCCTTTTTTGTATAATTAAAAACCCTGACATTAGGATTTATTTTTAATTTTCTTTTGCTATTTCTTTTCCCTCTCTCCTGCTCCACTCACTCCATGATCCTACATACAGCTCGGGTATTGGAAATCCGGCATAATCTAAGGCTAAAATAGTATGACATGCTGTAACTCCCGATCCACAATGGATAATCAAATGTTCAGGATTATTCTTCAGCAATTCATGATACTTTTTATTTAAAATTTCAGGTTTTAAAAACAACCCGTTTTCATCAAGATTTTCAGAAAAAGGAATATTGATTGCTCCCGGAATATGGCCTGCAACCAAATCAATAGGCTCAGATTCTCCTCTGTATCTATAGGCATCCCTTACGTCAACAACGGTAGAAGAATTACTTTTCAATTGATTTTCAACCTCTTCAAGACTTGAAATTAGAAATATCCAATCCTCTTTTTTAATCAATGGAGCTTTTTCAAATGATTCTTCCCCAGTTGAAAATTCTATGTTTTCATTTTCGGCAGCCTGTATCCCTCCATTAAGAACCTGTACATTTTCCAATCCAAAGGATCTTAACATCCACCAAGCTCTTGCTGCTGCATTAGAACCATTTTTATCATCATAAATAACAATGTGGGAACTTTCGGCTATCCCAAGATTTGAAAGAGTTGTTGCAAATTTTTCAATACTTGGAAGCGGGTGTCTTCCTCCAAAAGCAGCATTTTCTCCTATCTCAGCCAGATCTTTATCCAGATCAATAAATCTTGCTCCCTTGATGTGCTTTTCCAGGTAGCTTTGTCTGATATCTTTTCCGGCTCTTGCATCAAGGATGATAAGTTTTTCAGAAGAATTATTTTTTAACTCAGATGATGAAATTATTGGAGACATTGTATTAATTTTTGGTTTGATTTTAATTAAATTTTGGCTAAAGCCATGTGTATATTAATATAGTAAAGCGGGCTAAAGCCCGCTCCTATTGATTTTTTTATTCTTTATAACTATTTAAAAATGAAAAATATCTTTCGCCTTGTTATAAGAACTTTCAAAATTCAGCAAATTCAGTTTATGATCAGCTTTTTCAACACTCATAAAGTTAATCACCTGTTCCGTAGGCATATTTCCTACAAGATCATCCTTGGCCATAGGACATCCTCCAATGCCCTTGATGGCACTGTCGAATCTTCTGCAACCCTTGTCGTAGGCCGCTTTTAATTTTGAATAAGATTCTTCATAACGATTATGAAAATGTCCTCCGAAGTTAATTTCAGGGTACTTTGAAGGGATTTTTTCAAATAAAAGAGCAATTGTTTCCGGTGTTGCCACTCCCGTTGTATCGGAAAGTAAAACATCCTTTACACCGATATCTGAAAATCTTTGTGCCCACTGGTCTACATCTTCCCACTTCCACATTTCACCATACGGGTTTCCAAAAGCCATAGAGAAGTAAATATTCAATTGTTTTCCCTCACTTTTTACCAGTTCCAGCATCTTAATGATTTCGTCAAAAGCTTCTTCCTGACTTTTGTTGGTATTTCTATGCTGAAAAGTTTCGGAAATAGAGAATGGAAATCCAAGAATATCCACAGACTCATGTTTCAAAGCTTTTTCAGCACCTCTATAGTTTCCTATAATGGCAGAAACTTTTGTCTTGGAACGGGATTTATCAATATTTTCAGCCACCTCATCAGAGTCAGCCATCTGTGGAATTGCTTTTGGAGAAACAAAGCTCAGACAATCCAATACATCAAAGCCAACATCCATTAAGGAGTTGATATAATCTATTTTTTTATTGGTAGGGATAAATTCTCCCCATCCCTGCATGGCATCTCTAGGACATTCGGTAAGAAACATTTTTACTTTTTGATTTTCTCAAATATAATAAAACTAAACTAGTTCGTATACTGTACATACAAATCTAACACTATTTTGATTTTCAAATATTTATATCTGATTTATAATTTCAATAATTGATATTCAGTCGCAAATAACGTATTCTGAGCGTCAAATTTGCTAACTTTGTTAAAATTTATGATCAATCTGATGAGTACAATAGAATTCAATCCATTATGGAAAGAGAAATTACTAAACCGTTTTCTTAGCTATGTAAAGATATATTCAACCAGTGATGCAGAAAGTGAAGCTACCCCTTCTACTCCTCGTCAGTGGGATATTGCCAATTACATTACAGAAGAGCTGAAAACGATCGGCCTGGAAAATGTTTCAATTGATGAAAACGGTTATATTATGGGCTATGTTCCATCTAACCTTGAAAATGATAACAGACCTACAATTGGGTTCATTTCACATTATGATACATCACCGGACTTCAACGGAGAAAATGTAAAACCTCAGGTTTGGGAAAATTATGACGGAAATGATCTTCTACTGAACCAAACTACCGGATTCACATTATCTTCTTTAAAATTTGAAAGTTTAAAAAAATATATCGGTCAGACCTTAATCACAACAGACGGGACAACTCTTCTTGGTGCTGATGATAAGGCAGGTTGTGCAGAAATTGTAACGGCTGCCGAATATCTGATAGCCCATCCAGAGATCAAACATGGAAGAATTGCCATAGGATTTACTCCTGATGAAGAGATCGGAAGAGGTGCACACAAGTTTGATGTAGCTAAATTCGGTGCTGAATGGGCCTATACAATGGATGGTGGAGAAGTTGGAGAATTAGAATATGAAAACTTCAATGCTGCAGGCGCTGTGGTAAAAATCCACGGATTAAGCGTACACCCGGGTTATGCTTATGGTAAAATGGTGAATGCTGCTTTATTAGCTGCTGAATTTATCCAAATGCTTCCTGCTAACGAAACACCGTCTACTACAAAAGGTTTTGATGGATTCTATCACTTAATGGATATTACCGCTGATATTTCAGAAGCTAAACTTCAATATATCATCCGTGACCATGACGCTGATAAATATGAGGCAAGAAAGAAATTCTTGGAGGAAAAAGTTGCCGAATTCAACCAAAAACATGGTGAAGGAACTGCTGAAGTAGAAATCAAAGAGCAGTACAGAAATATGAAGCAGCAATTTGAGGGCAAAATGCATATTGTAGATCTTGCTGCAAAAGCAATGACTGAAGCAGGAATTGAGCCTAAAATCAAAGCAATCAGAGGAGGTACAGATGGCGCACAGCTTTCTTATATGGGACTTCCTTGTCCGAATATTTTCGCTGGAGGAATCAACTTCCACGGGCCTTACGAATATGTAGCCTTAGAAAGTATGGAGAAGGCAACTGAAGTGATTATTAATATTGTAAAAGCCTAATTGAGATGAATAAACTCTTAGCATTAGCATTTATATTCTCATTTGCTTTCGGAAGCGCCCAGGTTTCGGGATTTCAAAAAGCAGATTCTAAATATGAAAAAAAGAAAAAGGCTTTGTATAACAAATATCCTAAGCCTAATGACTTAAGAACTAAGCTAGAGTGGCTTCTTACGGAAGACAAAATAACATCTTATAAAAACGCCCTTGAGAAAATCTCTGAAGACGAAAAGAAAGCATTAGACACTGACCCACCAGTTAAGACAAAGGTGAGCAAAGAAGCAGAATATGAGACAGGAAAAGCAGCTTTTCTAAAGTCATTGTATGAAGCTGTGGATCTTACTTTCTTAAACTATGCTTCAGATTCTTATAAAGCAACCTTAAGCTTTGTAGTAGATTCAAAAGGAAATGCGCTTAATGCTCAAGTAAAAGGAAATAATGACGATGTAAATGCATTTATTGAAGCTGCTTTCTACCGTATCAGGGAGAAAGGCAAGTGGAAACCTGCAGAAAGCAATGGAAAACCGGTATCATCCATGATCTCGATTCCTTTGGTTTTAACATTCAAAAAATAAAAAAAGCAAACCCGGTAGATTTTACCGGGTTTGCTTTTTATTTGCTTTCCCTATTCTATGGCAAGCCAGCTCTCCTCTCCATCCGCACCCCTTGTCACAAGCTTATTGCCATTCGTCAAATAAAATTTTATCCTCTTTCTCAGAGTTGTTGTTTTGCATCAAATTTTTAACAGTAATCAATTTATGAAACAACAATTTTTGGCACTAAGCTCATTATTTTTATGCATTACCTGCTCCATTGAAGCTCAGGCACAGCAAACACCGGCTTTCCATATTGGAGTAAAGGGAGGTACAAATTTTACAAAAACCTCAACGGAATCTTCTTCCTTGGAAGGGAAATACGGTTTCGGTTATCAGGCAGGGGTGATGACAAGACTAGATATTGGAAGCCTGTATGTACAAGGAGAAGCTCTATTCAACAAAAGAAAAACGTCCTACGATACAAAAGATGGTGGTTCCGCAAAACTTACATGGAACGCTATTGATCTTCCCGTGGTCATTGGTTATAAACTGGTAAAGACCGATGATTTTAATGTAAGAGTCTTTGCCGGCGGAGTCTACAGCTATGCATTTAATAATAAGGTATC
The DNA here is from genome assembly GCF_002899895.1 of Chryseobacterium oncorhynchi. Classification (GTDB taxonomy): domain Bacteria; phylum Bacteroidota; class Bacteroidia; order Flavobacteriales; family Weeksellaceae; genus Chryseobacterium; species Chryseobacterium oncorhynchi. The sequence continues at coordinate 224,165 of NZ_PPEI02000003.1, read as the reverse complement.
CAGCTCACAGGCTCTTCAGGAGGGCTTTAAAAATTTTGACAAATCCAACATTGGCGTCACAGGGGGTGTGGGTGTAGATTATAAGAACTTTACTGTAGATCTGAGATACGAAACCGGCCTTTCAAACATCAGTAAGGAGTTTAAATCCAAGCCACATAGTTTTAGTCTTGGGATAGGTTATTTTCTATTCTAAAAACTTAAATTATCTTTACTCATTAGAAACTGCGGACCTGCAGTTTCTATTTTTTTATTAAATTATTTTAAGCTTCTATGACAAAATCATTTGTTTTAAGAGAATACATATTCACCTTTATTTTCTGGCTTGTTTTTACGATTGTATTATGGTGCAATTTTCAAACCGACACAGACAAATATCTCGCAAGCATTCAAGCTGTTATCATTGCGATCAGTTCTTTTATGTTTACCCATTTTTTAACCAATAAACTTCTCCCAAAAGCTTTGCGGGCAAAAAAAATGAAACAGTTTCTGATTCAGACCGTAATGGTTATTTTTCTTTTGAGTATCATTTTTTCTGTTATTTTCACTTATCTCGAGGTTTCTCCAAAAAGACAGCTCCCTTCAAACTTTTGGGATCACATTCCCTTTTTATGGAAAGGTTTTTATATGTCTTTACCCGCCTCTTTTTTGATCAATGGCTCTGCCTGTGGTATCAAATTCTATAAGGAACATGGAAGAATAGAACGAGATCATATCCTCCTTCAGCAGGCCCATCTTGAAAATCAGCTTAAACTTCTTCAGGATCAGATCAATCCGCATGTGGTATTCAATATCCTGAATCATATTCATATCCTGATGAAACGTGATACGGAGCTTGCCGATTTTTTACTGATGAAGTTTTCAGATATTCTGCGGTATCAGCTGTATCATTGCAATCAAAATCTTGTTCCGCTGGATAAGGAGATTGAATACCTTCAAAATCTTGTTGAGGTAGAAAAGCTAAGATGGGGAAATGAGCTGGATGTAAAGGCCACTTGGGAAATGGGAAGCAGAAAGGCTTTTATTGCTCCTTTACTTTTGGTTCCTTTTATTGAAAATGCCTTTAAATATGTTTGCAGGCTTCCTGGTCATAAAGGCTACATTAAAATCAATTATAAAGAAGAATCCGGAAACCTCTCTTTTTATGTAGAAAATTCATATTCTGACGTGACTATGTATAAAAAGAAAGACGGAGCTGGCGGAATTGGCCTTCAAAATGTAAAAAAACGATTAAAACTACAATATCCGGATTCTCATGACCTGAAAATTGAATCTGATGGTCTTGTTTATAAAGTAACTTTAACCTTAAAACTCTCTGACAAAAATGAGTAATACGATTCCTAAAATGAAATGTCTGATTATAGATGATGAGCCACTGGCAAGGTTCCATCTTAAGGAATTGGCAGATCAGATTGATTTTTTATCCGTAGAGGGAGCTTGTGCCACTGCCCTGGAGGCAGATACCAAGGTAAAGGAAAGCGAAATAGATCTTCTTTTTCTGGATATCAACATGCCTTACCTTACTGGTCTTGAGTTTTTGGAACAGCTTGAAAATCCACCTTTATGTATCCTTACAACAGCTTATTCAGAATATGCTCTGGAGGGATTTCGTTTACAGGTAGCGGATTATCTTTTAAAGCCTATTGCCTTTAATCGTTTTTACCAGGCGGTGAATAAAGCACAGCAACAGTTTATTATCAATGAAAAACTAAGGAAAAATACACCATTGGATGATCCTTTTCTGTATGTAAGACAGTCTGATACGTTCATCAAGATTTCCTGGGTAGATATTTTATTCGTTGAAAGCATGCAGAACTATACCAAGCTTCATTTTAAGGATAAATCTCTGGTCATCCATCAAACCATGAAAGCTATTGAAGAATCATTGCCCACCGATCATTTCTTTAGGATTCATAAATCTTTTTTAATCAATATCACTCATATTGACATGATTTCCGGAGGACGTTTATTCATTAATAAAATAGAGCTTCCAATCTCCCGAACCCGAAAAGAAGAATTGCTGAACCAGGTAGTGTATAAGAAGTTGATTAGTAAATAAAGGAAAAAATAAGAGCTGGAAGAGAGAAGTTATAGTAATCAGAAGATCAATTAAGAGATCATATTTCTTTCTTCCAGCCATTTTATTAAGGTAGATTCCAGCGTATTGCAAGGGCAGCATAGAATGTACTTGTAAACTTGGGATCTGCTATTTTTTTGTCTTTAAAAATGCTTGATATTTTTCGCTCGCTTTCACTGAAGTTTCTCATCAGAGTTGATCCACCTGTAATACCGAGGCTCAATTTATCATTGATCTTTATTTCTGGTCTTAAACCTGCCGTAATCTGCTGATAACCAAACATCATAGATTTCCCGTCCTTATTTCTTTCTACTGACATTCCGCTGAGGTTGACTACTGCTTTTAGGGTAAGGGCATCTGAGAATTGATATCCTGCCTCTGCTCCTTCAGGGAAGTTAATCTTGAATTTGACCTTTCCATTGGTTTTCCAATCAAAATAAATCCATGGCAAAACCATTGGCGTTCCAAATGCCGTTGTAAGCACAGGACCTCCTCCTAAAGCAAGGTTTGGATTAAAGTGTCTGATAAATAGAACTCCCCCCTGTCCCAATATATCATCAGAACTGATTCTTTCCAGATCGGTATACAGCCCTACTGAAGCCATCATCATTATGCTCCATTTCTTTCCCAAAGGTCTTATATGCTGCAGCCCAACCTGAGCGTTCAGCATTTGATCCGGAAATAGTGGGGTTTCGTAATTTTTGTGTGATATCCTTGCATAGGATCCACTAAGGAGCATAGACCATGCTTTTACTTTTCCATTATTGTCCTTTTTCATAGATAATGGAATACTCAGATTCAGATTTACTCTTTTAAAATCACTCTTAGAGTTGGTTTTAACACTATCTTCCGGACGAATATAGTTGGAGAAGGGCGTGTATTCTGTCTTCAATTCTGCAGATATTCCCGTCTGTGCATTGATCCAATATCCTAACGGCAATAGGCAGCAAAAAGCCGTCAAAAGGTTTCTTTTCATATTCTAAATTTTATGCAAAGAGAACCTTTTGACTATTTCTTTCAAAAATTACTTGATTAAGTGTACGTCTATGATGACCAACAGAAATAGTAGCAGGATTATATTTTTAAAACTACCTCAATATACCTACTGTTTCTTATGCAAATGCTTTGATCTGCTTCAATGAACGATATCCAAACCATACAGCAATTAACCCTATTAAAGCTCTTGTGACAACCATTGGTATGATTGAGTCGGCCTCCATCAGCCCTACAATTCCCGAGATTACAAACGTAACCATTAGTTGCATAAAGCCCATTAATGCTGCTGCTGTACCACGTCCCTCCTTAAATGGTGACAGGGCATGAGCAGAGGTAATCGGGAATAAAAGTCCTATGGCTAATAACGAGATATGCAATAATACAATTTCCAGCCCTACAGACAATTGATACATTGAAACCAGGATATGAAGACAGCATGAAGATAATAAAATAACAGTGGCCCAGAACTTAATTCTGGTTTCTTCAAACCTCTTGATCAGCCTTGGAGTAATGTAAGCCGCCAAGATTAAAGCCACAGAATTGAACGCGAATATAAACCCGAAGACTTCACTGGAAAAACCATGCAGCTCCATAAACAGAAACGGAGCATTGGAAATATAAATAATCAGGGAAGCAAAAGCAATACTTCCGATCATCGTATTGTTTACAAAGTCTCTATTGGAAAGAATTGTTTTAAGCTGTTTGATAAGGTTTATTTTTTCCTCTACAACGTCAGTATCTTTGGATAGAAGTCTGGCATTGGTTTCAGGAACACATTTATAAACAAGAATTAGTGTTATAAATCCTAATATTACCAAGAAAGCAAAAGAGCTGTTCCATCCCCAAAACTTAAGGAATACACTTCCCAGCAAAGGGGCCACAATAGGTGCTACTCCACTGATTTGGGATTGTTGGGAAAATATAGCTACAGATTTTTGTTTATCATACAGGTCAATAATGATAGCTCTTCCTATCACAATTCCGGCACTTCCTCCAAATGCCTGTAGAAATCGCATAGCCCATAGCATATAAATATTTTTTGTAAAATAGATTCCTATTGCTCCTACAATAAACAATAGCAACCCGCAATACAGCATCGGTTTTCTTCCTTTATGATCTGATAAAGGCCCCCATAAAAGCTGCCCAATGGCAAATCCTGCAAAAAATACAGAAATGGAGATTTGTATGTGCCCGATATCCGTCTGAAAAATTTGAGCCATACTTGGGAATGCTGGTAAATATAGGTCTATACTCAACGATTCCAACGTATTAAGCAAGGCTAAAATAAAAATAACGACACCTAGGTTTTTCATAAATAGTATTAATTATTAAACGATCTACTCATGCGGTTTTCATGGGGTGCAAAGGTCCTCCAAAAAAGTAGGCGGTTCAATAACAGAACTGAAGAAATAATAGGACAAACTGAAGATTTGTAGATGTAAAAACAAACAATAAGTACTAATTTAAAACAATAACATTGTACATATTGAAGATTATTCTTTTCCTTTATTTTTAAAACAATCAGGGTTTTGACCGGTATGTTTCTTGAAAAACCGGGAAAAATATGAAGTATCGTTAAAACCAAGCTTGAAAGCAACCTCTTTAATGGATAAAGCGCCAAAGCTAAGTTCTCTTTTGGCTTCGAGAATAAGTCTTTGGGCAATCATTTTTTTGACAGTTGTTGCTCTTAGCAAACGAACAATATCATTAAGGTGATGGGTACTGATTTTTAGATGTTCAGCATAAAAGGATGTGTTTTTCTGAGTGATATAATTTTCCTCAATTAGTTTTACCAGTTGCTGAATACGCTGGCGGTCATTCAATAAAGGTTCCTGAGGAATAATTTGTTCTCCGATGATGATACAAAATGCTTTCAGATAAGCCTTTAAGAGTTCTGTTCTTGCCGTTGTTTTATATTCCTGCTCCATCAATGCTATAATTGTTCTGCAGGTTTTTTCATTTTGGGGATTTAAAAAAAAGGGCAGCTCTCCTCCCGTAAGCACCGATTCTATGGTACAGGCTTCGTTGAAAATTTCCCTGCTTATCGCCATGGCATACCCCTTCTCTCCTTCTAATTTCATGTTGAATGCCTGCCCCGGCGCAATGATACAGATTTGATTGTTCTCGAGTTTATACCTTTCAAAATCCAATTCTAATCGGCTGTTTTCATACACTTCCCTAAACCAGATGATTTCAAAAAAATTATGCCGGTGAACATCATGAAAGTTCTCTGGACCGGCATCAGTCAGAGTACTCATCTGAAATTCTTCGGAAGTCAGGTGATGAACCGGAATTTCTTTTTCTGGTGTAATCATTACTAAATTATTTAGCTATAAACAAAAACCACAGCAAAAAAAGTGCTGCGGTTTTCTTACAATATTTAAAATTAAATATAATTTTTCGATTTTATTGGCTTAAAAAAGCATCCCATCCCTGGGCGGTAAGAGCAACCAGTTGATTAGACCCTCTCGCTACCATAAAGTTTCCGTCTTCTTTTTCAACAGCATGCCCGATAATGGTAAAGTCCGGATGATTTTTAATTTTATCAAAGTCATTGGGTGAAATGGTGAATAATAATTCATAATCCTCTCCTCCGCTTAATGCGGTCATTACAGGATTTAAATTCATTTCATCTGCCGTAGAGATCGTTAGATTATCTAAAGGAATCTTTTCCTCGTATAATCTGAATCCTACTTTTGACTGATCAGAAAGGTGAAGGATCTCTGAAGCTAAACCGTCTGAAATATCAATCATAGAAGTTGGTTTAATATCCAACTCTTCTAAAATATTTTTAACATCTGTTCTTGCTTCAGGCTTCAATTGTCTCTCAAGGATATAATCGTAGCCCTCCATCTCCGGCTGCATATTGGGATCTGCAAGATAAACGGCATGTTCTCTTTCCAGGATCTGAAGTCCCATATAAGCTCCTCCAAGATCTCCTGTAACTACAAGAAGATCATTTGGCTTTGCTTCGCTTCTCTTGACAATATTTTCATCAGTTTCTATTCCTACCGCTGTAATACTCATCACCAATCCGGCATTAGAACTCGTTGTATCACCTCCAATAAGGTCAACTTTGTATCTTGCACATGCCGCCTGAATTCCTGAATAAATCTCTTCCAAAGCTTCCACCGGAAAACGGTTGGAAACAGCCAGAGAAACTAAAATCTGTGTAGGAACGGCATTCATTGCAGCTATATCACTAAGGTTTACTACCACGGCTTTATAGCCTAAATGTTTTAACGGAACATAACCAAGGTTAAAATGCACGCCCTCAGCCAAAACATCGGTTGTAAGAACCACTTTTTTATTGCCAGGATTAATAACTGCCGCATCATCTCCTACTCCAAGTTCTGAAGATTCATTGGATAATGGAAAATGCTCTGTCAAATGCTTAATAAGACCGAATTCTCCTAGTTTTGAAATGGGCGTAAGCTCCTGTGATTTATCTTCAAACATAAAATTTCTTTTTTGTACAATGTCCAATGTAAAATGCATTAATAACCCAAAGGTTTTTCATAACATTGAACCCTGAACTTTAAATTTTGAATTAATTTGTCAATTCTGCCGGATCAATATTTTGTGGGTGGAAAGGAAGCTTTTTAAAGTCTTCTTTTGAAAGCACCACCGTTTCCGGGCTTTTATACTTGTTCATTGCTTCCACTACATCATCTGGTGGAGTGGTCATTTTTCTAAGCATCATATCTATCCATACCCCTGTAGCTTCTGCTGTAGCACAGTGCATCCCATCCGGTGTATAGAATTTGTGTACGAAACGATAGATAGAAGAATCCTCTGAACATCCGTCTATTTCTACACTTACAATTACGATCTGATCTGCATAGATCTCCTTGAAGAAAGAATATCTCTCATGCAGGATTACCGGACCAATTCCCCATCTGCTCAATTGGGTAACCCCCATTTTCTCTTTGGTCATGAAAGCCATTCTGGCTTGTGCACAATACTGTACATAGGATGAATTCGCCAAATGCTTATTGGCATCAAGATCACTCCATCTCACTTCAAATTTATGGTAGAAAATCATATGAAAATCGTTTTTGGTATAATTAAAATTATAATCTTCAAAAATACTCAAATAAGATGGTTTATAAAAATTGTACTTTTGAAAAAATAATCTTCAGCATAGGATTACATATACATGAAACAGATCATCATAATCGGAGGCGGGGCTGCAGGCTTTTTCTGCGCATCGAACCTTGACGAAAAGAAATACACAATTACGATTTTAGAACAGAACTCTGATGTCCTTCAGAAAGTAAAGATTTCCGGAGGCGGACGCTGCAATGTTACGCACGCATGCTTTGACCCAAAAGAGCTTGTTCAGTTTTACCCGCGTGGAAACAAGGAATTATTAAGTGTTTTTACCAAGTTCCAACCGGGAGACACCATGGAATGGTTTGATCAGCGTAATGTTCCGTTGAAAATAGAAAATGACAACAGAACTTTTCCTGAAAGCAATTCTTCACAGACCATCATCAATACTTTTTTGAATGAAACTCAAAAGAAAAATGTTACGGTAAAAACAAAATGCGCGGTAAAGGAGATTGAAAAACTGGATGAAAAGTACATAGTAAGAACTAATTCCGGAGACTTTGAAGCAGATTATATTGTGTATACAACCGGAAGTTCTCCCAAATCTTTAAAAATGATTGAAAATCTGGGTCATAAGATCATAGACCTTGTCCCTTCCCTTTTTACTTTTAATATTAAGGATGATTTGCTAAAAGATCTTCCGGGAACAAGTTTTGAAAACGCAGGTATTTCAATTCCTAAACTGAAGACAGAAGAAAGTGGTCCTTTACTGATTACCCATTGGGGACTTTCCGGGCCGGCTGTTTTGAAAATTTCTGCATGGGAAGCGATAAGCCTTGCCAAGGTTAAATACAATTTTGAAATTGAGGTTAACTTTATCTCAATGGAAGTGGATGAGGCAGAAGAAACCTTTCAAAACTTCAAACAAGGTAATCCTAAAAAAACCGTCGGACAATCCAAGATATTTGATATCACAAATAGATTCTGGCAGAAAATTCTGGAGATTTCAAAGGTTGACCTCAACAAGCAGGTTGCCAATATTTCAGGAAAGGAAATGCAGAAAATTTTAGAAAATCTTTGCGCGAAAAAGTTTCAGGTAACTGGAAAATCAACATTTAAGGATGAGTTTGTAACGGCAGGAGGTGTTGATTTAAAGGAAATTAACTTCAAAAATATGTCTTCAAAACTTCTTCCTAATTTTTATGTTGCCGGAGAGGTTCTGAATATAGATGCGGTAACCGGAGGTTTTAATTTTCAGGCATGCTGGAGTGAAGGATGGCTGATTGCTCAAGACCTCAATAACTTGTAAAAAACATTATTTTCACTAAAAACTATAACCATGAAAAAAATAGGTCTATTTATCTTACTATTAGGATCTCATTTTGTTTTCGCCCAAACAATACACACAGGATTGGCAAACAATAAATCTGTTGTCTCTACAGAGAATATCAATGTAGAAACTCCAGCAGAATTCCCCGGCGGTATGAATGCTTTCAGAAAATATATTTTCAATGAGATTAATATCGAAAAAATAAAAAGCTCCGGAGTATTTACATCAGTAACAAAATTTGTAGTGGGCACTGATGGAAATATTGAATCTGTCTCTGCTAAAGGCGATAATAAGGACATGAATCAGGAAATGGAACGTGTAATAAAATCCATAAAAATTAAATGGAAGCCCGCTCAGAGTAATGGCCGCCCTGTAAAATATTGGGTTACACTTCCAACAACTATAAACCTCTGATATGCTTTTGGCCAAAAGAAATATTTCAAAAATTCTCACAATCCTTTTAGTTTTGGGATTTGGGTATTTCTTTTGGCTGATGCTTACAATAACCCTCGAATATATTCCGTTGGATTCCAATGTTAGTTTTCTGATGATTAAACAGACAGAAGTTCAACATAGACCAGAATACCTTGGCTTCTTTTACACCCATGTTTATACAAGTATTTTTGTATTGCTTTCGGGCTTTTTCGCCATTATAAGGAAAGATTTTGGTTTAAAAAATCTTCACAGAAACATGGGAAAGATGTATATCTTCCTCGTCCTTATTTTTTCTGCTCCCTCCGGAATTTACATGGGATTCTTTGCTAATGGCGGAATCATTTCAAAGGTTTCATTCATTATTTTAGGGATATTATGGTGGTTTTCTACCTATAAGGCCTATCAATTGGCCAGACAAAAAAGATTTAAGGAGCATAAACAATGGATGTGGAGAAGCTTTGCGCTTACTTTATCTGCTATCACATTACGGATGTGGAAGGTTATTATTGTATATTTATTTCACCCCAATCCCATGGATGTCTACCAAATCATAGCATGGCTGGGCTGGATCCCGAACCTCCTTTTAATTGAATACTTAATTACAAAAAAACATATATGAAAATTTTAAATTACACTCTTATTTCCCTGCTTACCCTTTCATTGGCAGGCTGTAAAAAAGATGGGAAAACCAACGGATCAGGAAATGATTCCCTAACTGCAAAAAAAGATTCTGTTGTCATTCCGGAAGTTCATCAGGAATACTACGGAATCTACACAGGAGATTTTGAAGGGATGGAAAAAATGATTGATGAATCGGATGGTTCAGAATATGATGGAAGCGTCTACAAAAGAATCTCCTTGAAAATCAATAGAATTACAAAGGACAGTGTTTACGGACAAAGTATTGTGAATGGAAATCAACGTCCTATCAGAGGAATCTTTAATGAAGCATCAAAATCCTTTGTACTGGATGAACCCGGCAATGACAAAACAGATGGCAGATTTGAGGTAAAACTGAGCGGTGACAGCTTAACCGGAAAGTGGAATGCATTTAATAAGACGGCGGTAAAGGCTCCTTTGAAAACCCTTAAGCTTACCAAAAAAGAGTTTGTTTACAATCCTAATTTTATGCTGGATCCGGATTCAAATCTGGTAGACTGGACAAATCCCAAGGATTTTGTAGAGAAATATACAGACAGTGAGGGAAAGACTGAAAGTTACACTACCTCCAAAAACAGAGTGGCTTCTGATGCTGTATTCAAGCTGAATGCATCCAAGCAAAAGCTGAATGAAAAAGAGATTAAAAATCTAAGAAAATTGGATCTTGAGATCATCAAAAATTCTGTATTTGCAAGGCATGGTTATTCTTTTAAAAAGGAAACCTACAGAAACTTCTTTGAACAGACGGATTGGTATATTCCTGTTTCAGGAAATGTGGATAATGAACTTTCTCCCATGGAAAAGGAAAATGTAGCTTTACTGAACCGTTTTATCAAGTATGCAGAGGATAAATATGATAGTTTTGGGAGATAGATTGCAGAAATCAGGAATTAGCTGTTATGGTTTTTTTTCTGTCATCTTTACGAAAAGGTAGATTAACAGGCACCCTACAGCATAACACAGAATATCTATCCAGGAAAAAGAATTTCCAATGACAATATACATTAGGCTTCCCTGGCGGAAGCCTAATTTTTCTGCAATATTGAAGTATTGTGCAAACTCCACCATACAGGAAAAAATTAAAATTCCTCCAATAAGTTTTTGATTATTTACCCTGAAAAAACTTTTCACCATGGTATAAAGAAGAATAACGACAATGACATCACCAAGATAGGCCCGCACAAAGAAAATATCTTTCAGCTTGGTGGCAATTAAAACTTCTATAAGAAAAATGAAGATCGAGATCAGGAAGTATTTCAGGCTAAATTGTAATTTCATCATTATTGTTTTTGATCTTAAAAATTAAGGCATAAAAAATCGGCATTTAGAAAAACACCGATCATTATTTTAGCAAATATATTATTTCTTTACCTTTATTGTACACCCTATGGCAACAGTTTTTGTCATTTTTACTGGCTCTCCTTTTATCAAAGCATTTACCGCATCCTGAGCATAATATTCAGTTACATCATTGGGGTTATCGTAGTTATTGTCAATAGCTCCTATATATTTTACGATATTTTTTCCGTTTTCTTTTTGCAATACAAAAACATGAGGTGTTTTTGTGGCTCCATATTGAGGATAAATTTTTTGTCCTTCATCCACTAAATACGGAAAAGTAAACCCTTTCTGTTTCGCTCTGTCGATCATCTGTTTGTAACCGTCTTCGGGTTGTACATTTGGATCATTTGGATTGATGGCGATGACCGGATATCCCTGATCTTTATATTTTTTATCAAGCTCTACAATTCGATCTTCATACTTTTTTGCATAGGGGCAATGGTTGCATGTAAATACAACAATAAATCCTTTTGCAGTCTTAAAATCACTTAAGGAAACCATCTTTCCATCAATATTTTTAAGCTTAAAATCAGCGGCATCATCTCCTACTTCATAGCCTTTTACAGCAGCCACTTTTTCTTTTTGAGGCTTATTTTTATCATGATCTGTTGTTGTAAAGCTCAACAGGCCCAAACCAACGATAAATGCCGTCATTAAAATTTTCAGATTTTTCATAATATTATTTATTGTAAATTTTCACTAATTGTTTTATCTAGGTCTTCCTTGCTCATTTCTCCGTCATTGAAAAATACTTTTTCTCCATTCTTATAGAACAGGGTTACCGGAATATTTCCATCCCAATCCTTTTCAAACCTTGGAATCCAGGTGTTCATTCTTTTGATATCATCCAGCAGAAGAACCTCAGCCGTCAGGTTTTTATTTTTTATAAATTTTAAAACCCTATCCTTATCTACCAATCTGTCCAATGAAACCAGAATCATCTTAAACTTAGCATTGCTGGCAAATCTATTATTGACTTCCATAAAGTGTGGTAATTCTTTCACACATGGAGCACAGGTTGTTGCCCAGAAATTAACGACCAGAAATTTATCCTTTTCCTGTTGAATCCTTTTTTCAAGGTCTTCATATTTGATGACAGGAACCTCAGTCTGCTGCGCTTTATAAACCGTGCAGAACAAAAAGATGGCCAATATTCTTATTAAATTCTTCATACTCAAATTTACCAATTGCATTCTTTCTCTATGAGTATCAATCTGTTAAAATTTGTTAATAATGTTTAATTATTGTATAATTTTCATTCACCACCTATTGAATTATTCAAAATAAAATGTAAATTAGCTTACAACCAAACTAAAATTATCATGAAAAAATCAAACATTCTACAAAGAAAATTAACAAAACAAGAATTAAAGGAAATCAATGGAGGAAACAGAGTATTCTGCCTAAGAGGCTTCTGCATGGTTCCCGGATCAGACGAACTGGTACGAGGTCTTATAGGAGAAGACGGATACTGCTGTTAATCTAATTAAAATCAACCAAAACAAAAAATACCATGAAAAAATCAAACATTCAACAAAAGAAATTGACAAAAAAAGCTTTAAAAAACATTAGCGGAGGCGGCGGACCAGACATATGCATGGACGGGTTTTGCACGGAAAGAGGGTCTAATGAGGTACAACTCGGCCTTATGGACAGAAATGGCTATTGCTGCTAATACACAACAATTTATTAATATCTGACAATCAGAAAATTAAAACTACTATGAAAAAGTCAAACATTCCACAAAGAAAGCTTTCCAAAAAGGAATTAAAAGAAATAAGTGGAGGTCTTAGACCCGTCTGCCCTCGAGTAATAAGCTGTACAGATATGAAGACCGGAATAGAAAAATCAGGAGTTCCTGGTATTCAGGATGGGCCTTGTTGCTAAAAGACATCTGTAACCAAATTCAAAATCATATGAAAAAGTTAAGTAGTCAGAAACGCAAGCTTACCAAAAGCGAGCTGAAAGAAATTAATGGAGGTGCAGCCAACTGTGCAGAAGGTTTATGTAAACTTCGAGGAGTAGGCCATTTCCTTATTATAGGTCCTGTTGGAAAAAACGGATACTGTTGCTAGCTATTTTTCAAACGTATTCAAAGAAAAATGATTGGATTATTTTCCAATCATTTTTTTTATGGCATTCAGCTTCATTAAAGCCTCTATAGGTGTTAAGGTATTGATGTCGATCTTCGTCAGTTCCTCACGGATATTCTCCAGAACAGGATCATCCAGCTGGAAGAAAGAAAGCTGCATATTTTCTTCGGTTACCCTTTTAATACTTTCAGATGTCCCGTTATTTCCTTGTGTTCTGCTGGCTTCAAGGGTTTTAAGAATTTCGTTTGCTCTGTTCACCACTTTCGCAGGCATACCCGCAAGTTTTGCAACGTGAATACCGAAACTATGTTCGCTACCTCCAGGAACCAACTTTCTTAAGAATATAATATTCCCTTTGTTTTCCTGAATGGATACGTGAAAGTTCTTTACACGTTCAAAATTCACAGTCATTTCATTGAGCTCATGATAATGGGTAGCAAATAAGGTTTTCGCCTGTGTAGGATGCTGGTGAAGATATTCTGCAATAGCCCATGCAATGGAAACCCCGTCATAAGTGGACGTTCCACGGCCAATCTCATCCAGAAGAATAAGGCTTCGTTCAGAAATATTATTCAGAATGTTAGCCGCTTCGTTCATTTCCACCATGAATGTGGATTCACCTGCAGAAATATTATCCGTAGCCCCTACTCTTGTAAATATCTTATCCAATAATCCGATCTCTGCGTGTTTTGCAGGCACAAAACTACCAATCTGAGCCAAAAGGCATACAATAGCCGTCTGCCGCAGAATCGCCGACTTACCGGCCATGTTTGGTCCTGTAACCATGATGATCTGCTGAGAATCTTTATCTAAAAAGATATCATTCGGGATATATTTTTCACCCAATGGAAGAGCATTTTCAATGATCGGGTGTCTTGCTTCTTTTAGGTCAATAGCATATCCATCATTCAAAATAGGTTTTGTATAGCTCTCTGAAACAGCCAGTTCGGATAATCCGGCAGCTACATCCAATTGTGCTATGATATTGGAGTTCCCCTGAATTTGATCTATATAAACCATTGTTTCAGCACATACATCTCTGTACAGCTTACTTTCCAGAACACCAATTTTTTCTTCGGCGCCTAGAATCTGGCTTTCATATTCTTTTAATTCTTCTGTAATATATCGTTCAGCATTTACAAGGGTCTGCTTTCTTAACCAATCACTCGGAACTTTATCTTTGTGGGTATTTCGAACTTCAATATAATATCCAAAAACATTATTAAAATCTATTTTAAGACTTGAAATTCCTGTTCTTTCAATTTCTCTCTGACACATTTCATCCAGAAATCCACGGCCTTTGCTCTGAAGATTCCTTAATCTGTCCAGTTCTTCAGATACATCATTCTTGATAACGTTACCCTTGGCAATGTTTACCGGAAGTTCTTCATTAAGATGGTTTTGCAGGAATTTGATAAGCTCTTCAAGATCAAATAATGGTTCAAGCCAGGCCATCACATCTGCATGAGGATGCAATAAAGCCTTGATTTTATGTATATTAATTAAACTTTGGCGCAAATATCCCAATTCTTTTGGTGAAATTTTTTCTGCTGCTAGCTTTCCCATCAATCGGTCAAGATCAGAGATTGATCTTAACAGCTGTGCTATTTCATATTTAAGAGCATCCTTTTCGTTCAGAAAATCAATCAGTGAAAGCCTTCTCGCAATTTCATCCACAGATTTCAGAGGAAGAATAATTCTTCTTCTCAATAATCTTCCACCCATTGGAGTAGAAGTTTTATCAATGATGTCCAGAAGTGATTTCCCTTGTGGATTACTTGGGTAAACGATTTCCAGGTTTCTTAATGTAAAATTATCCATCATCAGGTAGTCTTCCTGAGGAATAACCTGAAGTTTGGTAATATGAGCAAGAAGATTATGATGGGTATCTTCCACGAGATATGCGAAAATAGCCCCTGCTGCAGTAATCGCCAACGGTAAATTTTCTATTCCAAATCCTTTTAAGGAATTGGTTTTGAAATGGTTTGTTAGTTTTTCGTAGGCAAAATTGTATTGAAAAGCCCAGTCTTCAAGCTTAAAGGCGTTTTTATTCTTGATCTGTTCAGGAATCTGTACACTTCTCTGGAAAATAATCTCACTTGGATCAAAGGTATTGACAATATGCAACAGCTTTTCGAGATTTCCCTCGCTCACCAGGAACTCTCCGGTAGAGACATCCACTAGTGCGATTCCGTATTTCTCTTTTTCTTTATGCAAAGAAAGCAGGAAGTTGTTCTTTTTAGAATTTAGGACCTGATCATTGAACGTCACTCCGGGAGTTACCAATTCCGTAACCCCTCTTTTCACAATCCCTTTCACCATTTTCGGATCTTCCAACTGGTCGCAGATCGCCACTCTCATGCCTGCTCTTACCAATTTTGGCAAATAAGAATCTACAGAATGATGTGGAAATCCGGCCAATTCGATATGTCCGTCTCCGTTTGCTCTTTTGGTAAGAACAATTCCTAAAATCTGAGACGTTCTCACGGCATCCTGCCCAAAAGTTTCATAAAAGTCCCCTACTCTGAAAAGTAATAGTGCATCAGGATATTTACCTTTGATGGTATTATACTGGGTCATTAGTGGGGTTTCTTTCTTCAATTTTGCCATAGTAAAAAATGAACCCCAAATTTAGAAAAATAAATTCAGGGTTACAGAATTGTTTGATGGTTTATCATTGAATACGCTTTTCCTTATCAGGAATTAATTGTATTTTCACCATAAAATCAAATCCATGGAATTTCCTGTTCTAGAAACTGAAAGACTTATTTTGCGACAGCTTACCCTGAATGACTCGGAGGATCTTTTTGAGTATTTTTCTCAGGATGAGGTTATGGAATATTATGATCTTGACACTTTCAAAACACTGGAGGATGCTCAGCACATCATCCAACATTTCAACAGTGAATTTAAAGAAAGAAAAGGCTTTAGATGGGCCCTGGAACTAAAGTCTGAAAAGAAAGTAATTGGCACCTGTGGCTACCACAACTGGTATCATGAGCATTTCAAAGCCGAAATTGGATATGAGCTTAATCCTTTATACTGGCAGCAGTCTTTTATGAAAGAAGCCATACTTCCTATTCTCACATTTGGTTTCGAAAGTATGAGGCTACACCGTGTGGATGCATTTATTGATCCGGCAAATATCTCCTCCGAAAAACTACTTTCTTCTCTCAACTTTCAGGAAGAAGGAACTATGCGGGATTACTTTTTTGAAAAAGGGAAATTTGTGGATGCTAAACTCTTTGGACTGATTAATAAATAAAACGTTATTTTTCAGATTTCAAATGCTGAGCTAATGCTTCAGAGCTTTTTTTATAAGCCCATTCCTGCTTGTATTTCACCCATTTAGCCTTAAAAAGCTTACGCATAAGCTTATCTGTATACCTCATGATAAAAACATGATACAACATATTGGCAAAAACAGCCGGCTTATTCGGAAGCGCTCTTAATGATAAAGAAAAACCAGGCTCCAGATATCTGTTGAAATGCCAGAATGCTCCCGGAATAAAAAGAGCATCCCCGTGCTCCATGAAAATTTCATATCCCTTTGCATATTTAAGTGCCGGAAATTTTTCATAATCAGGGTTTTCGTAATCCAAATCATATATGGTATGAACGGATAAGGGAACTTTATAAAGAAATGGTGACTGCTCCTGATCAAATAAAAGAATCCTCTTTTTACCCTCAAAGTGAATATGCATAAAATCCCCAAGATCAACATCATAATGCATCAGAACATGAGCCTCACTTCCGCCAAAGAATAAAGTAGGAAGCCTTTTGAAGAACTTCATACCCAGATCCGGATAGGTAAAGTTTTTCAGCAGCTCAGGAAGCCTGTCCGTAATAATGTAGAAAAAAATACGAAGATCTGAAGGCTTACTCTTTATCGTATCAATATAATCCTTCATTTTCATATTGGCTACCGGAGCATCAGTACTTTTGGCCGCATCTGCGGGCTTATTGTCGTATAAAGGAATATCCTGATCACCAGCTTTCTCTCGGATGTAAGCCAGATTCCATTTGTCAAAAGCCTCCCAGCGGCTAGCAAAATTCTTGATTAAAAGAGGCTTATGCTTCTTGAAATAATTCTTCTGAAAATCTTCTTTACTGATATCATTGACAACATCTACGTTTTCGAGGATCATGTATTTTGTATTTTAGGCGAAATAAAAATAGTGTTTTTTTGAAAACTGCGGAAACTTTAAGAGAGAAGAGAAAGGCCTCGTTTTTATAAATTCTTGTATGAGATAAAAATTTTACGTCACTCAGATTTTAAAATAATTTTAAGGCGTTCTATAAAGGAGAGCTCAGATGAAAAATTTATATTTGTGTTATTAAGCGAATTTATGAGAGTCTACAATACTAAACATTTCCTTAAGATCCTTTTCAGTTTACACAAAAGCGATACCCTAAAAATTCTTTTTCCAAGCATGATCCTTGTAGGATTATACTCTTGGGGAATTGAATATTTGGAAGTGGAATACCTTCACCTTACTTCAAAATCCGGGATCAGTAATGTGGGAATGATCCACTCTCTGCTGGGTTTTGTGCTTTCCCTTTTATTGGTTTTCCGAACTAATACCGCCTATGACAGATGGTGGGAGGGAAGAAAGCTTTGGGGGAAATTAGTTAATGATACCCGAAATTTTGCCATAAAAATCAATGCCATTCTTGGAGATAATCGTCAGGATGCAGAACAAATTGCAAGATATTTAAAGTATTTTCCCCATTTTTTAGCCAAGCATCTTTCTAAAGAATCAACCCGTTTGGCTCTGGACGAAGATTATTCTGAAATTGAGAAAACATTAAAGAACCATGGCCCAAGTGAAATCATCATTCTTTTGACCCACAAGCTGAACCAATTAAAGAAAGAAGGGAAAATTACTGAGGTTGAAATGCTGTATTTAGATAGTCAGCTTTCAGGTTTTCTGGATGTGTGCGGAGGTTGTGAGAGAATTAAGAACACCCCTATTCCCTATTCATATTCTTCATTTATTAAAAAGTTCATTATTCTGTATGTATTTGCATTGCCTATTGCTTACGTTATTACCATTGGCCTTTTCATGATACCGCTTACTGTTTTTGTGTATTATGTTCTGATGAGCCTGGAACTTATTGCTGAAGAAATTGAAGACCCGTTCAATAATGATGAAAATGATATTCCAATGGAAACGATCGCTCAGAATATTGAAAAAAATGTTCATCAGATTATGGGTAAAAAATAAGAAACAGGCTTCTAAAGATCTATTTCATTTAGTTTACCATCTTTTTTATATTTTTTCTCATGCATAAAGCCTCTCAAAAGAGGTTTGTAAATAGTAAGTATTTTACTATTTTTGAAATAAAAATATCCATGGCCTTGTTATCAAGAAATTGAATTAGCCAGTGGTAACAACAGCGACAACATAATCTACTGTTGTGAAAACGAAAGCATTGAAAAAAACAGAGGTCTATAAAGACGGAAAATTAATCTCAACAAAATAATACATTGGTACAGAAACTAAAATTGGAAGAACTTAACAGAATAGATGTTGAAACATTTAAGAAAGTTGAAAAAATTCCGTTGGTCATCATTTTAGACAATATCAGAAGTATGCACAATGTGGGTGCAGCTTTCAGAACGGCAGATGCCTTTTTAATTGAAAAAATAATCCTTTGTGGAATTACTCCACAACCACCTCATCGTGAAATTCACAAGGCTGCTCTGGGCGCAACAGAAAGTGTAGACTGGTCTCATGAAGAGGATACAAATAACGCCATCTCTGATCTGAAAAGCAAAGGTTATGAAGTGATAGGTATTGAGCAGACAACTAGCAGCCAAATGATCACAGATTTCACAATTGATAAATCGAAAAAATATGCCTTGGTCTTAGGAAATGAAGTAGAGGGAATCAGTGATGAAGTACTGTCTAATATTGATGTATTCTTAGAAATTCCGCAGCTTGGAACCAAACATTCTCTTAATGTAAGTGTATGTGCCGGAATTGTGATGTGGGAGTTTGCAAAGGCCCTAAAATAAAAAAACTGCATATGTCATTAGTAGACAGTGCAGTTTGAAATAAATCTAATAAAAAGTAAAAATGAAAGGCGACAAAGGTACTTTTTTTTTCTTTACAAACAAATTTTGACGTCATTTTTTTTGTTAGATCTTAAAAAAAGTCGTGTTTTCAGAAAAAGTTTCATTTAATTTTTTATAAATTAGCACAATGTTTATCAAGGACTATATCTCAAAAGATTTCCCATGTTTTAACCTGTCGGACTCCATCGAGTCGGCCAGAAATACATTGGAAGATTTCGGATATTCTCATGTATTCATCAAGAAATCTCATCACTTCTATGGAGCCCTTGCTAAGGACTTTTTATATGAAGAAGATGGAGGAACGTTGAAGGATCTTGAGCATCAGATTGAGCGGTTTGCCATTCTGGAAGATAATAACATCATGGATAGTATCCGCCTTTTCTATACATTCAATTCTAATGTGATCCCCGTGATCAACAAGAATGAAAAGTATCTGGGCTATATTACCTGTGAGGATATTTTCCAGGACCTTTCCCGTTATCCTTTATTTTCAGAATCAGGAGCTATTCTTACTGTGGAAGTTCCTGCCAGAAAATATTCAATGACGGAGATTGCCAATATTGTGGAGAGTAACAACTCGAAATTTTATGGCGGATTCATCAGCTTTATGTCTGAAGAAGTAATTCACGTGACCATAAAGATCAGCAATGAAAACCTGGCCTCGATAGACGCAACGTTTGACCGGTATGACTACAGAATTGTTGAAAAATATTATTCTGATGAGAAAACCGACCTTTTTAAGGACCGATTTGGTTTTTTCCAAAAATTCATAGAAATATAACATGAAGGCAGCTATATATTCTCAGAAAAAAGATCTTGATACTTTTTTATATTTAAGCAAGTTTATCTCTGAACTTGAAACCAGAGGTGTAAAATCTGTTCTGTATGATGAAATGGCTGAAGCTCTTCAATTTTCGAAAATCTTCGAGACTTTCAACAGCAAACAGGACCTTTTGGACAAGGAGGTGGATCTTTTCTTTACTTTCGGTGGAGATGGAACCATTGTAAATTCCTTAACATTTATTGAAGATCTTGAAATCCCCGTGGTCGGTGTAAATACCGGAAGATTAGGATTTCTTGCTTTTTTCACTAAAGAAGAAGCCTTTAAAGAACTGGACGCTATCCTAAAAGGAGATGTAAAAACAAGCCGCCGTTCTGTAATCGAAGTGGTTTCTCCAAATCTGGAAGGATTTTTCCCGTATGCATTAAATGATGTAACAGTTTCCCGAAAAGAAACAACCTCCATGATTACGGTAGACTCTTATATTAACAATGAGTTTTTAAATGTATTCTGGGGAGACGGGGTAATAATCTCAACACCAACCGGTTCTACTGCCTACTCTTTAAGCTGCGGAGGGCCTATCATTTCTCCTAATAATGAGAACTTCGTCATCACTCCTATTGCTCCTCACAATTTGAATGTGAGACCTTTAGTGGTAAATGATAAGGTAGAAATAAAATTCAGAGTTGAAAGCCGGGTACCACAATACTCTCTTTCCTTAGACTCTAGATTGATACACATTGAAACAGATAAGGAAATCATCATCAAAAAAGCCGATTTTCAGCTTCTTTTGGTGCAGCCTAACAATTTGAGTTTCTACGAAACCATCCGTCAGAAGCTACTTTGGGGACGAGACAAAAGAAATTAATGATTTCTTAAAAATGATTACCTTTACACGAAATTAAACACCTAATAAATTTATAATAAAAAGTAAAACATGAGCAGAATTTTTCCGGCAGGAGTTGCCACAGGTCAGTTAGTTACTGATATTTTTCAGTATGCTAAAGAAAACAAGTTTGCACTACCTGCAGTAAACGTAATTGGATCAAGCAACGTAAACGCTGTGATGGAAACTGCAGCGAAATTAAACTCTCCTGTAATTATCCAGTTTTCAAATGGTGGAGCTGCTTTCAATGCAGGGAAAGGATTAAGCAATGACGGACAAAAGTCTGCAATCTTAGGAGCTATCGCGGGTGCAAAACATATTCACACTCTTGCTGAAGCTTACGGAGCAACAGTAATTCTACACACAGACCACTGTGCAAAGAAATTACTTCCTTGGATAGATGGATTAATGGATGCTAACGAAGAATTCTTCAAGCAGACAGGAAAATCTCTTTACTCTTCTCACATGTTAGACCTTTCTGAAGAGCCTTTAGAGGAAAACATTGAGGTTTCAGCTAGATATTTCGAAAGAATGGCTAAACTTCAGATGACTCTTGAAGTAGAAATCGGGGTAACTGGTGGTGAAGAAGATGGTGTTGACAACTCAGACGTTGATAACTCTAAATTATATACTCAACCTGAAGATGTAGCTTATACTTATGAAAAATTAAGAGCTATTTCTGACAACTTTACAATTGCTGCTGCATTCGGTAACGTACACGGAGTTTACAAACCTGGAAATGTAGTTCTTACTCCAAAAATCCTTGACAATTCTCAGAAATATGTTCAGGAGAAATTCGGAACTGCTGCTAAGCCGGTAAACTTTGTATTCCACGGAGGTTCAGGATCTACTTTAGAAGAGATCAGAGAAGCAATTGACTACGGAGTAATCAAAATGAATATCGATACTGACCTTCAGTTTGCATACACAGAAGGAGTGAGAGATTATATGGTAAACAATATTGATTATTTAAGAGCTCAAATCGGAAACCCTGACGGAGAAGAAAAACCTAATAAGAAATTCTATGACCCAAGAGTTTGGGTAAGAAAAGGTGAAGATACATTCTCTACAAGATTGGTGAAAGCGTTTGAAGATTTAAATAATATAGATACTTTAAAATAAAATTTGTAAAAGTAAAATGTATAAAGCACAAAGTAATTGATAATGCTTTGTTTTTTATACATTTTACATTATACACGGTACATTAATACAATACAAAATGGCATTCGACTGGTTTAAAAGAAAAGCAAAAAACATTACCACCTCTACTGATGAAAAAAAGGACGTTCCTAAAGGCCTATGGCATCAGACTCCATCTGGAAAAGTTGTGGAACACGATGAACTAAAGAGAAATAACTATGTTTCTCCTGAAGACGGATTTCATGTGAGAATAGGAAGTGCGGAATTTTTTGATATCCTTTTTGACGGCGGTAAATTTACTGAACTGGATGCCCATGTTGAAAGTATTGATATCTTAAACTTTAAGGATACAAAGGCTTATAAAGACCGTTTAAAAGAAGTAAAAGCAAAGACAAAACTTACAGACTCTATCAGAAATGCTGTAGGAACTGTAAAAGGAACTGAAATGGTAGTTTCTTGTATGGATTTTGCTTTTATCGGAGGTTCTTTAGGCTCTGTAATGGGAGAAAAGATCAGAAGAGCGATTGATTATTGTATCAAACACAGACTTCCTTACATGATCATTTGCCAGTCCGGAGGAGCAAGAATGCAGGAAGCAACTTATTCCCTAATGCAGTTAGCTAAAGTACAGGCTAAACTTGCTCAGCTTTCAGAAGCGGGACTTTTGTATATCGCTTACCTTTGTGACCCTACTTTCGGTGGAATCACTGCTTCTTTCGCTATGACGGCTGATATCATTATGGCTGAACCAAAAGCCTTAATCGGCTTTGCAGGACCAAGAGTAATCCGTGAAACTATCGGTAGAGATTTACCGGAAGGATTCCAGACATCTGAATTCCTACAGGAAAAAGGATTTGTAGACTTCATCGTAAAAAGAACTGAAATTCAGGATGTTGTTGCGAAAACAGTTAATTTATTAGCGGTAAAAGCATAATTTCTGTAACAAAAACAATACAATCTCTCTCTAATT
Organism: Chryseobacterium oncorhynchi; assembly: GCF_002899895.1. GTDB lineage: Bacteria > Bacteroidota > Bacteroidia > Flavobacteriales > Weeksellaceae > Chryseobacterium > Chryseobacterium oncorhynchi. The sequence continues at coordinate 201,324 of NZ_PPEI02000003.1, read as the reverse complement.
GGGGAGAGATTTTTATTTATGAGGACTTTTAAGATATTTTTCAATACCATCCGAAGTATGAGCTTTAAAAAGATAATCCGTCTTTTATCGCTTATTCTTCCACATCCTCTTTTCGCAATTCTCAGCTTTCATGCTACTGTAAAAGCATTCACAATAGCACAAAAAAAATTTCCTGCAACGGCGTCCAATAATGGGATAGGAAACGCTTTCAGACATGCGCTTTGGTGCTGTTTTATTATTATGTATTGCAGCAAGGTTTCATCCCCTAAAAAAGCATTGGATTTCTGTAAGAAAATAACAGATATGCATGAAGAGCTATTCCCCAACCAACCTTTAGAAACCAAAATGGACCTTCATAACAATAAAGTGGGAATGGATTACTTTATGGAGCTTCTGCCAGGAATTCACCGTCAGTTTTTTGAAAAAAGTTTCTTTATAGAAGGATTAATCAAAAAAATGGATGATGCCAAAGTCTTGAAAAATCTGGATGATGATTTCGAGGGATATCTCGTTTATCTGGAAGAGTAAATACATTTATTTTAACCACAAACCCTATTCAAAAACACTTTAGAACTCTAAAAGAAGTTCAATACTACGCTTCATAAAAAGCACTCATTGGATGAAAATTAAAGATTTTCAAAAGCTTACGTGTTTTATTCTTTCGCGCCTTTTGCAGTTTAAAGTATTTTTGATAAGTTTAAACAATTAAATCAATCGAATGGTTCTCAGCAGAATTTGGTCGGCTTTTATTATTATCGCCATTGCCATTGCCAGTATAAAATACATTTCGTCAAGCCATTACAAAACCATTTTCAATGATATGGTGGTAGGAAAAGGCGGTGATACGGTGAAGATTGCATCACAACCCATGACTACCCTCTCTCCCATTGTAAAGGACAGCCTGATGAAAAAGAATGATTTTGCAGACAGCAGAATTCATTATAAAACAGATTCACTAAAGCAGAATGTAAATGTTTACCGTGTTCAGGAAGCAGATGGTGTTATCGGAACTTCGGAAACAGCTGTAAAAATCTGTATTGGACTGATCGGAATCATGACGCTCTTCATGGGTTTCATGAGTATTGCTGAAAAAGCGGGAGGAATTAATCTTTTAAGCAGGTTTATTCAACCTTTTTTCTCCAAATTATTTCCGGATATTCCTAAAAACCACCCGGCATTCGGGCATATGCTGATGAACTTCAGCGCCAATCTTCTTGGACTGGATAATGCGGCAACACCATTTGGATTAAAAGCAATGGAAAGCCTCCAGACTCTCAACCCTAACAAAGATACAGCCAGTAATTCACAGATCATGTTTCTTTGTCTCCATGCTGGTGGAATGACTTTGATTCCCGTATCTATTATTGCAATCAGGGCTTCTATGGGTTCCAAAACCCCTACTGATATTTTCCTGCCATGTATGATCGCTACTTTCGCGGCAACTTTAGCAGCTATGATTATTGTTTCATTATACCAAAAGATCAATCTTCTCCGTCCTGTGGTTATTGCCTATGTAGGTGGAATCTCAGCAATTATTGCATTATTGGTGGTGTATTTAGTACAATTGAGCAAGGATGAACTTGATGATTTCAGCAAAATATTAAGTAACGGTCTTATTCTTTTTATTTTCCTTGCTATCATACTTGGGGCCGTTTATAAGAAGATCAACGTTTTTGATGCCTTTATTGAGGGTGCTAAAGAGGGTTTCACTACCTGCGTAAAGATTATTCCTTATTTAGTTGGAATGCTGATCGCTATTTCACTTTTAAGAACTTCCGGTGTTTTTGATGTTATCATTGATGGAATGAAATGGGTTGCCAATGTAGCTCACTTGGATCCAAGATTTGTAGACGGACTTCCAACAGCCTTAATCAAACCTTTATCCGGTTCCGGAGCAAGAGGAATGATGGTTGATACAATGGCAACATTCGGAGCAGATAGTTTCCAAGGGAAATTAGCAGCGGTACTTCAGGGAAGCTCAGATACTACATTTTATGTGATTGCAGTATACTTTGGGGCCGTAGCCATAAAGAATACCAGATACACGGTAATCGCCATGCTTTTGGCTGATTTAGTAGGTGTTATTACTGCAATTGCGTTGGCTTATTTATTTTTTGCTTAATAAAGTTACCCATTGAGCAGATTCTATTAATTTTAAACATTAAACTCAAAACATTAAATCCATTATGATTACAGATAAAGAATTCACCCTAAGGCTTATCCGCCAATTGACTCAAGCATTAGAAAAACTGATCCTGGATAAACCTGAAGAAAGCTTAATGCAGAAAGAACTGGATTTTGATACTCTGATGAGAGATATTTTCAAGATAAGTTTCACAGAGATTTCCTCCAAGACTAAGGAAGAACTGATTGAAATGGTCAACGAAAGACAGGAAAGAGATCATAAAGACTATTATGAAATGTTAGGGAACCTATTCTACTTTAAGAGCAGAGAAGATCAAAATAAAGACTTCCAGGATAAAGCAAAAACATTCTATGAGCAATATCTTCAAACCAGTGGAATCTTTGCTCTTCCCATTATCAATAGAATTAACGAATTAAAAAAAGCACTTGAATAAAGTGCTTTTGTATTTTTAGAATGTAATCTTATAAGATCCGGTGGAAGATGTATTGGCTTTTTCTGCTTTTACATACTTCTTAACCCAAGATACAGATGTAGATGACACACAGGGATCTGAAACTCCCCCTAATCTTCTTGCTGAAACCACATTTCCCGCTTTATCTACAGTATATGCAATGGTAATAGATCCGCTTGCTGTACAGCTGTGAGAAGGCTGTGCTCCTCCTCGTCCCATCGTCCCCGGAATATATCCAACAAGTTTTCTGTCAATCCCCACTTTGCTGTCTCCATTTCCGTCGCCACCCAGGGGATCTCCTGCATTACCAATTCCATCTCCAGTACCTTGACTTCCTGCTTTTGTTCCTCTTCCTTTAATTAGATTTCCAATAGCTGCATTCCCTTTTCCATCACCATTTCCTGTTTTAGAATTGGCTGTGGTTGCTCCTGCTTTTTTTGTATTTTTAGAAGCGGCTGTACTAGTAGCCTCTTTTTTTTCTGTCTTTTTGGATTCCTCCTTTTTAGGAACTGTATTTTTTGAATTATTCCCAGTGATTACCTTTTCTTTAGCTTCAATTTTCTTTGGCTCAGGTACAGGAATTGGTTCCGGTTTTACCACTGTCTTTGTTTCAGTAACGGGAGTTTCTATAGGCTCTGGTGTCACTTCTTCTGTAGCAGCTGCTAAACTTCCTGGTTGCTCCGCAGGCTCTTCAATTCCATTTCCATTCCTGTTGTCTCCGAAGTTCACCAACATTGTAGTAATAACTTCAGGATCCTTATCAAGCTCAGGTTTTAACTTATATAAAAAAACAAAAAGCAAAATGCCACACCAAATAAGAATAGAGAGTATTGCACTCTTTATCCGGTCTCGGTTCTCCTCGCTTTTGTTTGCTGTATAGCTTCTCATCTAAAAATGATTCTTACTATTTATTATTTATCCTTAACTGTTGCAATCGCAATGTTAAATTTATGTTTTTCAGCGATTTCCATAGCAAAAACCACATCTTTATGCATGGTATTTTCGTCTGCTCTGATCGTGAAAGACTTATTGGTCTGATTGGTTAACTTATCAACGATAATCTGTTCCAATTCTCCTTTATTCACCGGATTATCATCTACAAAATATGATCCATCAGGTTTAATACTTACCGTCAAAGGATTTGGAATATTGTCATCAACGGCACCGGCTTTCGGAAGATTCACATCTATTGCACTCTGATTGGCCGCAGATGACGTAATCATAAAGAAGATCAGCATCAACAGGATAACATCTGTCATCGCAGCTAAACTGAACTCCGGGTTCGCTTTATTTCTTCTCTGAATTTTCATCTGTTTATTCTAATATTTTTAATGGTCAGATGGAATCGCTTAATTAATGATTCTCTAAAAAGAGCTATTCTCAGAGCGATTTCATAAGAAAGATTTATAAAGGTTTGTTGATAAGGTCTAAAAATTCACCTGACATATTCTGAGCCTTTAATACAAATTTATCAATTTTTGTTAAAAGAATATTATAACAGAAATTTGCAGGAATTGCCACCGCAAGACCCACCGCCGTTTGTCCTAACGCAGTATAAATACCCTCCGAAAGTGTTTTTGGCGAGAAAGATCCTGTTGCATGAGATAAATTAAAGAAAGCAATAATCATCCCGATTACAGTTCCTAAAAGTCCTAACATCGGAGCAATACTTGGAACTACAGCCAAAAGGTTCAGGTTTTTTTCCATATTGGCAACTTCTACCTGAGCTTGGGATTCCATAGCACTTACAATATCAGAAACAGGACGCCCTAATCTTGAGATTCCCTTTTCAAGGATTCTACCCTCTGGAGAATTCTGTGTTTTACAATAATCTGCCGCTGCTTCTATCTTTCCTTCTTTGATAAAATCTTCAATATTATTCATGAAATTAGAATCTGTTTTTGAAGTTAATCTCTTGATAAAGAAGAATCTTTCAAAAAACAGATATAAAGAGAATACTCCAAGCACCAATACGGTTCCCATCACTATTTTAGCGAAAGCTCCTCCATGGAACATGATTTTCCAAAATGAAAATTCTAAATTGTCTGTGGCAACAGCAGGTGTAGCAATCTGTGCAAATAAAATCTGAGAAAGTTCCGTTAACAGCATTAAATGTGAATTTTATTAAAGTTTCAACGACAAATGTAGTGGAATATTATGAATTGATATCTTAAAAATTGCTTAAAAACAACTTAAAGTTTGTTAGAATTGGTAAATAGCAAATTTCTTTCCAAAAGAGATTTTGAAAAGAAATTTGATTTTATAAAAAGATTAGAGATTGCTCTTAGTCTTCGTCTAGCACAATGTCATCCTGCCTGAATTCGCATTTTAACCTAAAAGGAATCGGCGTATCTGATCCGGTATAAAAATCATCAATGGTCCCTTTCCAGATTACCTGGAGTTCCCCCTCCTCGTTCTTCTCAAAAAGAAGCTCATTATCATAGATATAAGCATCTTCATCATCGAACAAGTCTACTTCCGTATAGGTTTCGTCGTCAGAGTCATTGATTTTGATAGTTTTTCCTTCTATCTCCCCAGAGTCGATAGGAAAATCGAAAACCTCAAGTGAAAGCTGAGGAAAATTGTATTGTAATGAATCATCATCTACATGATCCAACCCGTCATCCGTTATAATTTCAACCTCTAAAAAATGTTGTTGGTTGCTGTAAACTGCTTTACAATAAGTATTTCTGATATTGTACTTTAGCGTTTCCTCCGGATGGTAAATTTTTAAAATCCCTTTCATTATTTCTTAAAAAAAGAACTGTAATAATATGATTGTTAAACGTTTTCAACAAAGATAAAAAATTGATTCAAAGTGAAAAGGATTTTGAAAAATATTTTTTCAAAATCAATCAGTACAATGATAGGAATCACCCAATAATACTTATTTTTGTTACATAAAGATTCTGAAAATGAAAAATATTTTATCGAAAAGTATTCTAGGACTAGGATTATTGATTGGTCTTGCCTCGTGCAAAAAAACTGATTCTCCTCTCACCAAGGTGACCCCTACCAATCTGGATTCTATTGCATCCAACTATTATGAACAGTATCTTAAACTATATCCATTAGATGCTACTTCTCAAGGAGACTTGAGATATAATGATCAACTTCCCATCAATATTGACAAGGATTTTATATCGGGAGAGATTGCTTTCTACAATTCTGTACAGAAACAACTGGAAAGTGTAGATTATAAAGCTCTTTCTGATGATGACAAAGTGGTTTATGATGTTTTGGATTATACTTTAAAAGATAAAATTGAGGCTCACGCTTATCACCCTGAATATATTCCTTTCACACAGTTTGGAGGTCTTCCTTTAAGCTTTCCTTTATTTGGAAGCGGACAGGGAAGCCAGCCTTTTAAAACTGAAAAAGACTATAGTGACTGGCTGAAAAGAATGGAAAAATTCCCGGAATGGATGAATGCCGCTACAGATAACTTCCGTGAGGGAATTAACAACAAAGTGGTTCTTCCTAAGAAATTGATTATCAAAATGATTCCTCAAATGAGATCTGAGGAAATCACATCTTCCGATATGGATAAGAATATTTTCTATGGACCTGTTAAGAATTTTCCAAAAGACTTTACTCAGGCTCAAAAAGATAAATTTTCAGCTCTTTATAAGGATGCCATCACCAAAAAAATAATTCCTGCTTATACCAAAATGGGTACATTTTTGGAAAAAGAATATTTACCAAAGGGACGGGATACTGATGGATACAACAGTCTTCCTAATGGAAATGAAATTTACAGCTATTATGTAAAAAGCTGGACAACAACGAAGAAATCACCAGAGGAAATTAACAAGGTTGGACTGCAACAAGTCGCTATGCTTCGTGCAGAAATGGAAAAAGTAAAGCAACAAGTTGGTTTCTCCGGAACGCTTGAAGAGTTTATCACTTTTGTAAAAACGGATCAAAAAGCGATGGCTTATAAGACTTCCAAGGAAGTTTTAGATGGATTCAATAGTATTTTGACTAAAATTACTCCGAAACTGAAAACGATGTTTAATGTAACTCCTAAAACAAAGTTTGAGATCAGACAGACAGAGAAGTTCAGAGAAGCCAGTGCAAGCGCAGAATACATCCCTGGAACTCCTGATGGGAAAAGACCAGGTATATTCTATGTTCCGATTCCTGATCCTGCTAAGTTCAATGTAACTTCTGGAATGGAATCTCTTTTCTTACACGAAGCTATCCCTGGACATCATTATCAGGTTTCTTTACAGCAGGAGAATACAAAACTTCCTAAATTCATGAGATTCGGATGGTTTGGTGCTTATGGTGAAGGATGGGCGCATTACTGTGAAACTTTAGGACCTGAGTTTGGGCTGTACACAGATCCTTACCAAAAAATGGGATATCTAAGCGATCAGATGCTGAGAGCAGTAAGATTAGTTGTAGATACAGGTTTACACACAGGTAAAATGAGCAGAGAGGAAGCCATTAAATATTTCCTAAGCAATATTTCTTATGATGAGGGCGCTGCAGTGGCTGAAGTAGAAAGGTATATGGCAATGCCGGGACAGGCTTTAGGATATAAGATAGGATCTTTAAGAATACGTGAACTAAGAGAGAAGTATCAGAAAGAGCTTGGAAACAAGTTTAATCTGGCAAGCTTCCATGATGAAGTTCTAAGCCAAGGATGTCTTCCACTGGAAGTTTTAAATAGAAAAATGGAACTTTGGGCTAAAAAACAAAAGTAACAGAATAACTTTCAAATATAAATGGGGCAATTATTTAACTGTCCCATTTTTTTATTTCTAAAACCAAGCAAATGAACATCTAATTTTATACTTTTAACAGAATGAATCTCTTGCTTTCAGAAAGAAAAATTTTCATTCTCAAATTTATAATAACACATATAATTAATTGAAATCCAGTTACCATGATCATAGAATCTTTACGCTCTCTATACAACAGAGATTTAAACAAACTAAAAGCTGAAATTGAGGCTTATCAACATGAAGAAAACCTTTGGAAAACAGATAAAAGTATCTCCAATTCTGCAGGAAACCTTTGTCTCCATTTAGTTGGAAACCTCAGCCATTTTATAGGAGCACAGCTTGGAAACACGGGCTATGTAAGGCATCGTGAGTTGGAATTTTCATTAAAGGATATTCCAAAAGCCGAGCTTATTGAAAAAATTGAGGCAACGACAATAATCGTTGATTCAGTATTAAGCCAGCTACCTGAAGCAGATCTGAGAAAGGAATATCCACTAGTTGTTTTTGAAGATAAAATGACAACTGATTTCTTCCTGATTCACCTTATTGCTCATCTGGATTATCATTTGGGTCAGATTAATTATCATAGAAGATTATTAGATAATGTATGATGATCAAGATTTTCACTTATTAAGATAAAAACAAGGATGTCAGTATTGAACTGGCATCCGTTTTATATCAGCAGATTCTATGCAGATTCGCAATAAAGATTTTTTAAATAAGGCTATAAAGTAAATTTCATTACTTCTCAAACATCATTTTGGTAATAAAGTCCTTATCACCCTTACCTCTTGCCGGAGAATATTCTCTACCGTAGAAAATGATCTGAAGATGAAGCTTATTCCATACTTCTTCTGGGAAGAGCTTTTTGGCATCACGCTCGGTTTCTACAACATTTTTACCGGAAGTAAGCTTCCATTGTGTCATCAAACGATGAATGTGGGTATCCACCGGAAACGCAGGAAATCCGAAACCCTGGCTCATTACTACTGAAGCCGTTTTGTGTCCTACACCCGGAAGCGCTTCCAATTCTTCATAAGTTTGCGGAACGATCCCATTATGTCTTTCCAATAAAAGTTCAGCCATTCTCTTTAGGTTCTTGGCTTTTGTATTGGATAATCCTATTTCTTTAATTAATTCTTTGATTTGAAATTCCTCCAGTCTGGCCATTCTCTGCGGAGTTCCAGCCACTTCGAAAAGATTTGGGGTAACTTCATTCACCTTTTTATCTGTGGTTTGTGCAGAAAGTGCTACGGCAACCATCAATGTATACTCATCGGTATGATCCAACGGAATAGGCGTGGTAGGATATAATTTATCCAGTTCTATCTGAACGAGTTCAGCCCTTTGCTTTTTTGTCATTTTACCCTTAAATTTGAACAAAATTAAATCATTATGCTGAAAGTTGGAGACAAATTACCTGAATTTGAAGGAATAAATCAGGATGGAGAGGCAGTAGCTTCCTCTAAACTCATCGGAAAAAAACTTGTTGTATTCTTTTATCCGCAAGCTAGTACTCCAACATGTACTGTGGAAGCCTGCAATCTGAGTGACAATTATTCTATGCTTGAAAAAGCCGGATTCCAGTTATTGGGAGTGAGTGGAGACTCTGTCAAGAAGCAAAAAAACTTCCATAGCAAATTTGCTTTTCCTTATGATCTTATCGCTGATGAAAACCGTGATATTATTGAGAAATTTGGGGTTTGGAAAGAGAAAAAGACATTTGGTAAAACTTATATGGGAATTGTAAGAACTACTTTTATTTTTGATGAAAAGGGAATTTGCACAAGAGTTATTGAAAAAGTAACTTCAAAAACAGCCGCTGAGCAAATTTTGGAAGGATAGTTTTTTAATACGAATCAAAAGAATAAATCCACAAATAGCACGATTGTCTGTTTGTGGATTCATTTATATTGTAAGTTTATTTTTACTCTGTTTCGTAGTAATTCAGTTCTTCGTTCTCACCGGGAAGTGTAACGTGTTTCTGAAATTTCAGTCCTAATTTTTCAATCAGCTTCTGGGAAGAAACGTTATCCTTTGAAATGATTGCTGATATCTTTGGCAGTTCAAAATCATCCATACCAATAGATTTCACCTTTTGAGCGGCTTCATAAGCGTATCCTTTTCCCTCAAATTCTTCAAGAAGGGAATATCCTATATCTAAAATATCCAAGCCTTCTCTTTCAAAGATACCAACTGCCCCTATTTTCTTATTTTCCTCTTTGGTAATCAAAAGATAATTTCCATATCCTAATCTTTCGATCTGCGGCATAAACCTATTTCTGATATAGTTTTCTGCATCTTCAATCGTTTTAATATTACGATCACCAATATATTGGATAAATTTTGGTGCGTTGTAAAGTTCAAAAATGAAATCCCTGTCTTCTGGAGACATAGGACGAAGAATTAAACGTTCGGTTTCGTAAACCTTATCTGCGTTTGGTTGTTTTTTTAGGCTCATCTTTCTTTGGTTCTTCCTTTTTTTCGATTTTTAAAAGTCTCGGGTTATTAGCACATTTTTTATTGTAAAGCTCAATATACGTCCCATTATCTTTCACATTAGAAACAAGTCCTGTAGCTTTATTTACGGTTAAAGTATAATGCGTTTTTTGATAAGGACATTCTCTTGAGGTTACCTTTCCAAGATCCAGATAATAATTGGATTGATCCTCGTGATAATTCCCTGCAAGATCCTTAAATTCTTCGTCAACGATATAACCATCTGAAGCTAGTAAAATAGCGGCTTCCTGGGGGTTGTCAATTTTTCCAACAAACTTCTTTAACGCTTCTACATCAAGAACGTAACTTATCTTTCCTCCTAAAGAATAGGCTATATAATAAAAGCTGTCTTCACTGGGAAACAGATTAAATCCTGAGAATTGAGGGATATAGCTCATCTTCCCTCCGGAAATCTTTATTTCCTCACCTTTTCCATAGCTATTGTAAACTAATGTCCAAGAATCTACCCTGTCATCGGGACTGATTCTTTGTAAAATATTTGGAATACTTGAAAATTTTTTCTTCTCCTGAGAATATCCCAAAATTGTCCAAAATAAACATATAAGAGTCGTTAATCGGAATGCAATTTTAATCATAGCTTAAAAATCAGCATAAAAGATACCAAATATTACATAAACTTATCGCCTTTCTTAAAGTTCTTTAAATCAAGAACGTAATCTTTGATCAGTTGATCGTTATCTCTAGGACAAATCAAAAGTGCTTTGTCTGTATCAACAACAATATAATTTTCAAGTCCGTCAATAATAACAGCTTTGTTATTGTTTCTTAAACGGATAATATTCCCCTTTGAGTTATAAGTTAGTAAGTGTCTTAATTTCACAGCATTACCATCCTTATCTTTTTCTGTATTTTCATACACAGAAGTCCAGGTTCCCAGATCACTCCAGCCCAAATCTGACGGAATTACGTACACATTTTTAGCTTTTTCCAAGATCCCGTTATCAATGGAGATTTTTTGAACCTTTGGATAAATTGTTTCTATACAATTGTTTTCCTTTTCTGAGTTATATTCACAAGCCATAAAATGCTGCGTCATCTCAGGAAGATACATTTCAAATGCATGGTGAATACTTTTCATATTCCAGATAAAGATCCCCGCATTCCAAAGAAAATCACCACTTTCCAGAAAGCTTTGAGCAAGCTCAAGAATAGGTTTTTCCGTAAATGTTTTTACCTTAAAATATTCTGAATTTTTCTTTTCTACGAACTGAATATATCCATAGCCGGTATCGGGTCTTGTGGGAGTAATTCCAAGAGTAACCAAATAGTCGTGTTTGGAAGCCAAATCAAAAGCAAGTTCTACTTTCTCCAGAAATACGTCTTCTTTCAGAATCAAATGATCTGCAGGAAGAACGATCATGGTGGCATTAGGGTTAATTTCAGCAATCTTATTAGCCATGTAAAGATTACAGGCTGCTGTATTTTTCATCAAAGGTTCCCCCACAACATTCTCCTCCGGTAGCTCCGGAAGCTGCTGGTGAGAAAGTGTTACATATTCTTTATTCGTAATGACGAATATCTGCTCCTTAGGAATTACCTTGCTGATTCTGTCATACGTTTGTTGAATCATAGTACGTCCGGTACCTAGAATATCCTGAAACTGTTTGGGAAATTTCTGTGTACTCATTGGCCAGAATCGACTGCCGATCCCTCCTGCCATTATCACACAGTATCTATCTGATTTTAACATTCTTAGCTACATTTTTCTACCCTTGCTAAAGGCTTAAAAGAATACTTCCTTCCAGTAGCCAGGTTCTTACAAAGATAGTTTTTTTTAATCAGACCTTCTAATAAATACTTTTCGTTGCGATATATAAAAAATTCACCTTTCTGAAGCTCTTCAATAAAACGTAGGCTATCATCTTGTTTTTCAGTATGAAAATATCTTACAAGATCGGGGCTAGCCATAAAATTTGCTTTTGGTGATTTTGAAAACTTTACAATAATGGGCCTTAGATCTTCGTCATAAACTTCAAGGCTTTCAATCAGCATATTTCTAAAAGTTTCTTTCCACTCATTGCCATGAGGAGAAATTCTACGTCCGTATTTTTCAAAAGCAATTAAATGTGCCAGCTCATGGGTAAGCACAAAGAAAAAAAGTGGTGGGGTAAGCGTTGAGTTTACCGTAATTTCATGAGAATTATCCGGAAGTTTTCTATAATCTCCCAGTTTAGAATTTCTGTTCCTAGTGACCTTTATATGAATATAGTAGTCTGAAAACCAAATTCTTAAATATTTAAGTGTATTTTGTGGTAAATATTTTTCTAACGATTGAATAGGCATTTTACAAACTTAATGGAATTCCCGCATAGAAACTCAATAGTTTAAGACTGAAAAGATAATTATATTTCGCCTGCGCTACTGATCCCTGTGCATTTGCATAATTATTTCTTGCAACGTTAACGTCGTAAATGGTTGTTTTTCCTGCAGCATAGCTTTTATCCGCAAAATCTAGTGCCAGCTTAGAACTCTTTTCTGCTTCTACTGCAGCAAGGTATGTTTCATAATTGGCATCAGCATCAAACTGAGCTTTCTGTATGTTTTGTCTTACCGTTTGTTTTTGTTGTTCAAGAGCAATTTTACTAACGCTTTCATTCAACTTAGACTGCTCAACCTGTAATTTTGTCTTTCCTTTATTGAAGATAGGAATATTAAGTGATAGTGCTACACTTTGCCCAAACTGATCATTATATTGTTCAAAAAAAGTTCCCTGCACAATTCCTGGCGGAACATTAAATGATTTATTGTAGAACGTATTAATACCAGCACTAGCTGTTAATGTAGGCCAGAATGCCGTTTTGCTTACCTCGGTTTGTGCTTCGGCAGATCTTATTCTGCTTTCGGCAGCTTTTATTTGTGGTTGTAAATCATAAGCTTTTGTAAGAACCTCATCAATGGTTACCAACTGTGAGTCTAATACATCAGAAACATCTACATTTTCCACGTCAAAATCTTTATAATCTTCAAGCTGTAAGAGTTGAGCAATAGCAAACAAAGCTCTTCCTACGTTAACTTCTGCTGTTTTAAGATTTTGTTTTTCTCTGGCTAATGCTGCTTCAGATTCTGCCAGCACCGTCTGAGCAGTAGTTCCAACCTGAGTTGTTATTTTTGCTCTGTCATATTGCTTTTTAGCATTTTCTACAGCACTTTGAGAAATCTTAACGATTTCTTTGTTTAATAAAGCCGTTAAATATTGCTGGGCAATTTGTACAGAAATATCATTTTTAATCGCTTCAATATCATATTGGCTTGCCTCTACATCAAACTGAAGCTTTCTTACATTCTTCTCTAGCCTTCCATTATTGTAAACCAAAACATCAGCGCTTACCCCAATACTGTTATTGAATCTATCGTTTCTATAACTTCCTGCTCCTAATGATCCCTGTCCGAAACTTACTCCATTCATCATACTCCCCGATACAGAAGGCAAATAATCTTTTTTAGCTGCTTTAAGGTTGTATTCTTGGTTTTGCTTGGTATATTGATTTTGGATAACCTGAAGATTATGCTCCACTGCATAGCTTACACATTCTTTTAAGGACCATTTTTTCTGAGCACTTAGCCCCAGACAACTTAGTCCAAAAACGATAATCCAAACTTTTTTCATATTATGTAGATGTTTATTTGTTTTTAATGGTCGTATGGAATCGTGTTATTTTTATCGGTATTTGTCCTTGCAAATCACAACGATTTCATATTAAGATTTTTCCCTATTAGACGAAGTAAATATAAAAAAGTTACAGATTGAAAAAAATTGTTTCATTTTCATAAAACTTTTGAGAATTTTGTAGCATGACAAATGAACAATACCAAGCAGCTATTGATTGGCTTTTTGTACAGATGCCCAACTATCAGATAGATGGACAAAAAGCCTACAAACCAGGACTAGATAATATTACTAAGCTTTGTGCTTTCTTTGGAAATCCTCAGGAAAAAATAAAGTGTATTCACATAGGCGGAACTAACGGAAAAGGGTCTTCAAGTAATATGCTGGCGTCAGTTCTTCAAGAAGCGGGCTATAAAGTAGGTTTATATAATTCTCCTCATCTTATAGATTTTACTGAACGTATTAAAGTGAATGGTAAAAATTGCAATAAAGAATTTGTCTTTGACTTTGTTCAAAAGCTTAAAACCATTCCGGAAGAAATTCGCCCATCTTTTTTTGAATTTACAACCATCATGGCCTTTGAATATTTTTATCAGCAGAAAGTGGATTTTGCCATTATTGAAGTTGGTCTGGGTGGAAGACTGGACTCAACAAACATTATAACCCCACTTGTTTCTGCAATAACGAATGTTCAGCTTGATCATCAAAACATACTGGGAGATACCATTGAGGAGATTGCCGGAGAGAAAGCGGGTATCATCAAACCTAATATCCCTGTTATTTCAGGAGATGAAACTGAGGTGGTAAAAAATATCATCAGAAAAAAAGCTACTGCTGAACAGGCTCCTTTTATAGATGCTACTCTACTTCATACAGAGCTTAGTTCTGATTTGAAAGGAAATTACCAACAAAAAAACATCCGTGTCGTTCTTGCAATTGTTGAAGAATTAAGAAAACTACATGTCAATATTACAGACAAACAGTTGGAAATCGGTTTACTAAATGTTCATCAAAATACAGGATTCATTGGTCGTTGGTTTGAATTTTCAAAAGACCCTCTTACCATTTGTGATACTGGACACAATCAGGCAGGTCTTGAGTATGTTTTTTCACAATTAAATTCTATTGATAAGCACAAACATGTTATTTTAGGGTTTGTAAATGACAAAAATATTGATGAAGTGATGGGATTACTTCCTGAAAATTCTGAGTTTTATTTTGCTAAACCATCCATCAACAGGGGAAGACACCCAAAAGATTATGAAAACCTGCTTCAAGAGGCAAAAATTTTTTATAAAATTTTTGATTCCGTACAAGAAGCCTATCTATCTGCAAAAGAACAATGTACAAAAGAAGAAATGATTTTTATTGGCGGAAGTAACTTTGTTGTTGGAGAATTTTTAGAAAAAAATTTGGAGATATCTAAATAAGTCGTATATTTGCACCACTCTAAACGAGGAAACAAGTATAGGGGCTCTTAGCTCAGTTGGTTCAGAGCATCTGGTTTACACCCAGAGGGTCGGGGGTTCGAATCCCTCAGGGCCCACAAAAAGGATACTGAAGCCTTTCAAAAAATTTCAGGGCTCTTAGCTCAGTTGGTTCAGAGCATCTGGTTTACACCCAGAGGGTCGGGGGTTCGAATCCCTCAGGGCCCACAAAAATCTCTCAGGAAACTGGGAGATTTTTTTTATTTATAAATCCCACATATTAACCTTACTTTAAATTGGGAAAAGATTCCACAGGATTTCTTTACCTTTGCCTCCCTACAGATTAATATTCACAACCATTGAAAGCTCTTCATGTCATATCATTTAATTATCCCTATCCTCCGTCTTATGGTGGTGTTATAGATGTTTATTACAAAATAAAAGCTTTATCAGAGCTGGGAGTAAAAATTCATCTACATTGTTTTGTGAATCAAATTCCTGAAAAAACAGATCCGGAGATTACAAATATTACAGAAAATGTATTCTTTTATCAAAAGAAGAAAAATCCTTTTCTTTATCTTTCATTTACACCATTTGCTGCCATCATAAGGAATTCAGACATTCTGATTAATAATCTGGCAAAAATTAAAGCTCCTATTCTTTTTGAAGGCTTACAAACCACCAGCCTCCTCGCTCAATTAAAAAGCAAAGAACACCCCTTATACCTGCGACTTCATAACAACGAAGCCGAATATTACAAAGGACTCTCTTTTTCGGAGAAAAATATTTTTAAAAAGATCATTTATAAGATTGAAGCTATCAAATATGAAAGTTATCAAAAAAAGAATTTAAAAGAGTTCAAGTCTGTGTTTTGTCTTTCTGAAAAGGAATATCGCGAGACAGAAAACTATTCCGAAAACGCAAAACTCATTCATATTTTTCATGGCAATCATACGGTAAAGAATCTTGACAAAAAAGGAGATTATTTCCTTTTCCATGGAGATCTGAGTATTTCAGACAATAAAAAGGCATTATACGAGGTAATTGAGCTGTTCAAGGAACTTTCTGAATACAAACTCAAAGTAGCATCAGATCGAGCCTCAGATGATCTTAAAAAGAAAATTAACGCTATTGAGAATATAGATCTGGTTCCCATTGAAACCAATGAAAATTTATACCATCTTCTAGAAAATGCCCAAGCCAATATTTTGCTGTCTTTTCAGAATTCCGGAACCAAAGTAAAGCTTTTTAACTCTCTCTACAACAGCAGATTTGTCATTATTAATCAAAATATTACAGACGACAGCTCACTAAGAGATTTGTGTCTGTATGGTTCCAATATGCAGGAAATTCGACAACATATTATTGATATTGCAGAAAAGGATTATACAGGAAGTGAGCAAAGAAAAAACGTTTTGGAACGAAACCATTCTGATGAATCTAAAGCAGAAGAGATGATAAAGGTTATTTTTAAAGATTAACAGCTTGTATCACTTTTTGAATATTAAACTCTGCCAAACACGCCCAATCTCCTCTATAACATTCCTTATCACCGAAAACAGAACATGGTCTGCAGCTTAAGTCCTTTACCTGAATGACATCCTCTTCACTTTGTCCGAACCCTAAAAACCCAGCATAAGGATGTGTTGCACCCCAGATCGAAATACATCTTGTTCCAACAATGCTTGCCAGGTGCATATTAGCAGAATCCATTGAAATCATTATTTCCAGCTCAGCAATTTTATTAAGCTCTTCTGTAAGGCTTAATCTTCCGGAAAGACTTTTGGTATTTGGGATTTGGTTTTCCCATTCTTCAAGAGTTTCAGTTTCTCTTTTTCCGCCGCCAAAAAAATACACTGTATGTTTTTGAGCTAAAATTTTAGCCAGTTCAAAAGATTTTTCCAGAGGAAGCATTTTTCCCTTGTGTTGGGCAAAAGGAGCAAAGCCAATTCCTGATTTATGGCCCGGAAGAGGTCTAAGTTTTTGAGAAAGTTCTACTTTAAAACCCATTTCTCTGAAAACATCGGCATAACGTTCAACTGTTTTTTTCAATTGAACTTTATCCAGATTCCAGACATCCGTAAGATGCTCTTTCTCCTCTTTTCCCTTATTGATCTTAAAAACCTTTAGTCCTTTTCTTCTATAAATCCTATCCAGTATTTTAGTCCGGATCACATCATGAAGATTGGCAACACAGTCCGGATTAAATTCCTTAATCAATTCGTTACTTAATTTTCTTAATCCAAAGAATCCTTTATAGTCATCAAGATCAATTCCTTTAAATGTAACATTAGGAATACCAGAAAATAAGGCTTCAAAATTTTTTCTGGAAACCATAATAATTTCCACATCAGGATTTTGCTCCAAAAACTCCCTGAAAACAGGAACAGTCATTGCAACATCTCCAAATGCAGAGAAACGATATGCTAAAATTCTGGTCACGGTTATGATTTCAGTTGGTAAGCAACTGCATAAAATTTAATTTGTTTTGTCATAGCCATCAGTCCATTAGCTCTGGATGGCGAAAGAAACTCCTGTAATCCAATCTCTGAAATAAATTGAAAATCAGAATCCAAGATCTCCTGAGTAGAATGCCCACTATAAATGCTCACCAAAAGCGAAACAATACCTTTTGGCAAAATTCCATCAGAATCTGCATTAAAGAAAAGCTTTCCTTCTTTAAATTCAGCATCAATCCATACTTTACTTTGGCAGCCTTTAATCAGGTTATCCTCTATTTTCTTGTCTTCCGGAAACCCTTTTAATTCCTTTCCAAGATCAATAATATATTCATATTTCTGCTCCCAGTCGTCAAGAAACGCAAATTCGTCGATTATTTCCTGCTGTTTTTCTTTAATGGTCATTTTTCACAAATTTCTTTGTGCAAAGATAATTAAATTTAGACTTTTAAGGTTTTAAGATAAAAGATTGGTTCATAGAATACAAAAAAATCATCCATACACCATAAACAGGCCCTCCTGATTGAATTTATTTTATTGGGACGCTTTATTAAAAACTTCCAGCAATTTTATTTCTTCATTCTCCCAACAAAGAGTTTTTGAAGCTTTTTCAAGTTCTTCCAGATAGTTTTTTCTTCCTTTGTTTAAAACTTTTTCAATTGCCGTTGCAATGTTTTTTGGATGATGATCAGGAATTGTCTCTCCTACATCAAACTGATTTTTAATATTTTGCAATTCAGGAATATTTGACAGAATCAAAGGAACACGCGCCTGAATACAATCTAAAACCTTATTGGGCAATGAATAAAGGTAACTATCTCCCCCATTTTCTTCAATGCTCATCCCACAGTCAGCAGTTATCGTAACCTTTCTCAAGTCCTCGGGCATTAATTTTCCCAAAAACTGAACTTTATTCTGAAGCTTTTCTTGTGCTACTAAATTTTCATATTCCCCTTTTCTTGGGCCATCTCCGGCTATTTTTAGCACCACATTATCTAAATGATGCATCGCCATAATCACTTTATCAATTCCTCTAAAAGGATTGATTGCTCCCTGATATAAAAGTATTTTAGGATTATTATCAGGAATTTCGAAGTCAAAATTCATTTTCCTTGGTGCATTTTGAACCACAATTGGATGAATTCCATATGTTTTTTGAAACCATTTTGCATAGCTTCCACTCGCAGTAATCATCCATGTAAGTTTCGGAATGACTGTTCTTTCGACATAACGCCATAATTTTTGTGACATTTTGCCCTGAACTGCAGGCATTTCTGAAAAAATTTCATGACTGTCAAAAACCAGAGGAATATTCAGCTTTTTGGCAATAAGATAATTTGGAAACAGGGCATCAATATCATTAGCATGAAGAATGGTATCTTTATCTGCCTTTTTTTTTAATTCATGATATAGCTTCCAATTAAATTCAAAATAGGCTGTTTTTAAGCTTTTTGAAATTAAATGTATCCTTGAAAAGGAATAAGGGCGCTGCATTTTTTCGGCTCCTTTCCAGTCATTTCCAATCAGATCAATAGTATATCCGTTTTCATGCAAAGTCTGGCAAACCTTTTCAATACGTTGGTCTGTATACAAATTACTGAAAGCAGATGTTATTATTTTTTTCTTCATTACTTCTTATTTCCAAGCAGTAAATGATAGATCTGAATAAAGCAAATAAGTCCGTTTGGAATGATAACCGGCCATAAAGGTCCACTAAAGAAACCATAAATGACAAAGCAAAAGCAGCCGATCATATTAACAATTCTGATTTTTCTTACATCTTTCAATATGAAACTCAATACAATAAAAATTGAGGCAGAGTATCCGACGTAAGTGGTTATTTCAGGATTCATGGGGAAATTTTAAGAATAACAAACTTAATCATTTTCAATAAGATAATAAAATTTTTTCTGCCATAAAGTCATTAATTGATTTTTGGTAAAATATTTGTAATTTAGATAATGAATAAATGGTAATGTTGCCTTTATTCTAATGAGATATATTATGGATTATAAGTTTTCACAAGGTTTGAGCCAGGTGTTCAAACAAAGCAAAAGCGAAGCTAAAAGGCTGAAAAGTGAATTTCTCAATACAGAACATCTACTTTTAGGTATTATAAAAACGGAAAACTCTGCAAAAGAAATCCTTCAAAACCTTAATGCGGATTTAACACAAATCAGAAGAAAAATTGAAACTCTAAATACAGCAAGTCTTAATCCTATTTCTGAGGAGGTTACCAATATTTCTTTCACCAAGATGGCAGATCATGCCATTAAACGTGCGGAGTTAGAATGCCGACAGTACAAAAGCAATGAAATTAATACCGTTCACCTGCTTTTAGGTATTCTTTATAAATATGAGGATCCTACTTCAAATATTTTGGGAGCTTATGACATCGACTATGAGGGGGTTTCAAAAGAGTACCAAACTATGCTTAAAAATTCCGGGCAGTCACCACAGATGAGTGCGTATGATGATGACAATGAAAGAGAGGATTTTGAGCAAATGAGAAAGCCTACCGGAAATCTAGGCTCTGCAAAAAGCAAAACTCCAACTTTGGATAACTTTGGTAGAGATTTAACTTCCCTGGCAAGAGATGGAAAATTAGACCCAGTAATCGGTCGTGAAAAAGAAATTGAGAGAGTTTCTCAGATCTTATCGCGTAGAAAGAAAAACAATCCGCTTCTTATCGGGGAGCCGGGAGTTGGTAAATCTGCGATTGCAGAAGGGTTAGCATTAAGAATTCAACAGAAGAAAGTTTCAAGAGTTCTTTACGGAAAACGTGTGATCACTTTGGATCTGGCAAGTTTAGTGGCCGGAACAAAATACCGTGGTCAGTTTGAAGAAAGAATGAAGGCTATTATGACGGAGCTGGAAAAAAACAGAGATGTCATCTTATTCATTGATGAGCTTCACACTATTGTAGGTGCGGGAAGTTCTACAGGAAGTCTGGATGCATCCAACATGTTCAAACCAGCCTTAGCAAGAGGTGAAATTCAATGCATCGGGGCTACAACTCTGGATGAATACCGTCAGTATATTGAAAAAGACGGAGCTTTAGAAAGAAGATTCCAGAAAGTAATGGTGGAGCCTACTTCTATTGAGGAAACCATTCAGATTTTGAACCAAATTAAGGATAAGTATGAAGAACATCACAATGTAATTTATACTCCTGAGGCAATTAATGCATGTGTCAATTTGACATCAAGATATATTACAGATCGTTTCCTACCGGACAAGGCTATTGATGCCATGGACGAAGCAGGTTCCAGAGTTTATATTAAAAACATGAAAGTTCCTACTGAGATCATTGATTTTGAAAAGAAAATTGAAGATATCAAGGAATTGAAGCAAAAAGCTGTAAAAGCTCAGGATTATCTTGAAGCAAGAAAGCTTAAGGATGAGGAGGAACGTCTTCAAATGGAACTAAATGCTGCTCAGGAAAAATGGGATAAAGATGTTAAGGAGAAAAAAGAAACCGTAAGTGAAGAAAGTGTAGCAGAAGTGGTTTCTATGATGAGTGGCGTTCCTGTAACGAAAGTTGGCAAAAACGAGCTTGATAAATTAGCTCAGATGGATGAAAAACTGAACGGAAAGGTTATCGGTCAGCAAGATGCTGTAAAGAAAGTAGTTAAAGCTATTCAAAGAAACAGAGCAGGTCTTAAGGATCCTAACCGCCCAATTGGTACATTTATCTTCCTTGGAACAACAGGGGTTGGTAAAACCGAGCTTGCAAAAGTAATGGCCAGAGAGCTTTTTGAATCAGATGAATCGCTGATCCGAATCGATATGAGTGAATACATGGAGAAATTTGCCGTTTCAAGATTGGTTGGAGCGCCTCCGGGATATGTTGGATACGAAGAAGGAGGTCAGTTGACCGAAGCGGTAAGAAGAAAACCATACGCAGTAGTTCTTTTGGATGAGATTGAAAAAGCTCACCCGGATGTATTCAATATTCTGTTGCAAATCCTTGATGAAGGACACGTTACGGATAGCTTAGGAAGAAAGATAGACTTTAGAAATACAATCATCATTCTTACTTCCAATATTGGAACAAGGGATCTTAAAGACTTCGGAGATGGTGTAGGATTTGGAACTTCAGCTAAAAAGACAACATCTGACTCAAGAGCAAGAAGCACTATTGAAAATGCCCTTAAAAAAGCATTTGCTCCTGAATTCTTAAACAGAATTGATGATATTGTGATCTTCAACTCTCTTGTACAGGATGATATCAAGAAAATCATTGATATTGAACTGAATAAGCTTTATGGCAGACTTGAAAAATTAGGTTATAAAGTAGAATTAACCGAAGAAGCGAAAGACTTTATTTCTGAAAAAGGATGGGATAAAGACTTTGGTGCAAGACCACTGAAAAGAGCAATCCAGAAGTACATTGAAGATTTATTGGCAGAAATGTTGGTAAACAAACAATTGAATGAAGGAGAAACCGTAGTTCTTGAGGTTAATGAAGCAAAAGATGCATTGGTAGGAAAAACTTCAAAGCCGAAGAAATCATCAGCAGCTGAGAAGTCTTCTCAATCTTAAATAATTAATTTAATTTCAATAGAAAAGCACCGGAAAGTTTCCGGTGCTTTTTATTTTTATCTGTAAGAAGCAATGATTAAAGCCCTACCACAAAACCTATATTAGGGACTAAGCCATTTGAAAATACACTTGAATTTTCTTTCCAAAGAACATTATACATTAATCCTATCTGCATAAAGGAATTATTCCCTATTCTCTGCATGTAACCTCCACCAAGATATAATGCGTTTTCTTCTCTGTTGTACTTGTAATCGTAATACTTATCATTATAATTGATGAAGTAGTGTTGGAAGTTTGCACTTAAATAAAACGAGCGAGCAATATAATAATTAACAAAAGGCCCTATCCCAAACATTGTGGATCTATAGTAGTCTGAAGTCTGCCATGAAACACTTCCCACAGCTCCTGCCTCAAGATCTTCGGTAAGACGATATCCTACTCTTGGAGAAGCCTGTAGATAAAATGAACTGTTGCTTCCAAACCCCAAACCGATTCCTCCTCCAAAAGTCCATTTGTTATTTTCTTGCACCGGAGCACCTATTGAAACCTGGGAAAAAACTGATCCTGAGGTTATCAGCATCATTGAAATAATAAACTTTTTCATATGTAAATATTTTATTTTGTCTAAAGATATTTATAAATCATCCTCATTTTCATCCTCATCTCGCTATTGAAAACTTCGTTAATGGTATCATTTATACTACTATCGTTTTTATCAATGTTTAAAATTATGGTTTTTTTACGAATTTTTTTAGTTGTATTTTTGCCGGGTCAAACTAAGAACTCCCGTTAAGAGTTTCGTAAAATTGAAATAAATGAAAGTAGTAGTAGGCCTCTCCGGAGGTGTAGATTCAAGTGTTACAGCATATTTGCTACAACAGCAAGGGCATGAAGTAGTTGCTCTGTTTATGAGAAACTGGAATGATGCTTCTGTAACATTAGAAGATGAGTGTCCTTGGATTGAGGACAGCAATGATGCCCTGATGGTTGCCCAGAAGTTGGGTATTCCTTTCCAGGTTATAGATATGAGTGACCTTTACAAGGAACGTATCGTAGATTATATGTTCGATGAGTATCAAAAAGGAAGAACTCCCAACCCTGATGTTTTGTGTAACAGAGAAGTAAAATTCGATGTTTTTATGAAAACAGCAATGTCGTTAGGTGCTGATAAGGTGGCTACAGGACATTATGCAAGAGTAGACTCCACTATTGATGAAAACGGAAAGGAAATCTTTCATCTTTTAGCCGGAAAAGACAACAACAAGGATCAATCTTATTTCCTTTGCCAGCTAAGCCAGGATCAGCTATCTAAAGCCTTATTTCCTATTGGAGAGCTTACAAAGCCTCAGGTAAGAGAGATCGCAAAAGAAATAGGCCTGGTAACGGCAGATAAAAAGGATTCTCAGGGATTGTGCTTTATTGGAAAAGTAAGCCTTCCTCAGTTCTTACAACAGCAACTTAAACCGAATGAAGGTGAAATTGTTGAGATTTTCAAAGATTCATCATTATTTGCAGAAGAAAAAACTGAATTCTCTTCAAAGAAAGAGGAACTTGAATTCCTTTCAAGAAAAATCAACTATAAAAAGACCGACGGAAAGGTAATCGGAAAGCATCAAGGTGCTCAATTTTTCACCATCGGACAAAGTAGAGGACTTGGTATTGGCGGACATAAAGAAAGCTGCTTTATTGTATCGAGAGACATGGAAAACAATATTATTTTTGTAGGAGAAGGAAATCAATTTCCTGGTCTTTATAAAAAAGCTTTAAAAATTGACAATTCTGAATTGCACTGGGTTCGTGAAGATATGAAGCTGAACAATGGTGAGTCTATGGAGGTATTGGCAAGATTCAGATACAGACAGTCTTTACAGAAAGCGACTCTCTATCAGTTTGAAGATGGTTTTTACGTTGAATTTGAAGAGCCACAATCAGCCATCGCTGAAGGACAGTTTGCCTCATGGTATATTGATGATGAACTTATCGGAAGTGGGGTGATTTCGTAGAGCATATTTTGAAGTTTAGTTTAAAAGATATTTTTAATTTTTTTTGTAACGTATGTTAAATTGTCATACTTACTGGATAAATAACAATAAAAAATATCATTATGAAAACTTCAACAAACCAGTACGCTTATGCCAATAATATTCTGATCGCTTTAGTATCTGCTGTTTTTGGTTATAATCTTTATCAGGCAATTGTTCACCCGGATAATTCAAACATTGGAATAAGCCTTATTTTAGTAGTCCTAACCTCTATTATGGTTCGAAAATATGGACATAAAAAAGTAAAGGATAATCAAGAAAGTAATTAATTTCAACAATTTATATAAAGCCCGAAGCAGTTTTTGTTTCGGGTTTGTTTTTGATACTAGTTCTTAATTTTATTCTTTACATGGAATAACTTAAATAATAGGATTACAATACATTCTGCAATTAATATCATTACTAAAAATCCGACAGGTTTTCCTAATAGTATTCCTCTTATCAACTTTATCATTCCCAACACGAAGATGAACAGCATAAAATAAAGTGTGGTTTTGGAAATGGGTTCCTTTAATAATTTTAAAATAAAAATTGAAGAATAAAACCCAAGCAAAAGGAGTAAATAAAACTTTAGAAATCCTGGACCTTTCAGCGTAAACGGATTAAATGTCTGGCGTGTTTCGATAAGCCATATAAAGCTTACCATTATTGAAACTGAGTGAATGATTATCTTTTTCATAGGTATTCATTTTTATCCACCACAGCCGCCGCCACAACCTCCACATCCACCCCCGCAGCTTCCCCCACCACTACAACTGCTTCCACTGCTACAACCTCCTCCACTGCCACTGCTTTCTCCAGAACTTGATCCGGAATCTTTATTCTTTTTACCATTTGTATTCTGGAGTAGAGAAACTACAATTCCAAAAGCAAAAATTCCCAGCATGCTAAAAACTATAGATATTACTGTACTTATAATCTCTCCAAGACAGGAAGATAACAGTAAAAGAAGCATAAAAAAGGGAATCAGCCGCAGCTTTCGCCACCAGAACCTCTTACAATGAGCACTTTCCCGTTCATGCCAGATTTCCTGAGGGGCTTCAGTTTGAAAAATCTCTTTGTAGCTTTTTAAAGTATTTGTAAACCAATTCTGGTGCTTAGTGTTTTCATTAAATCCTCCCTTTGATGGATGGTGATGCAGAGACTTTCTTAGAATATTCGGACAAAACTCCTCCCAATAGTTTTGAGTATAGATCAGATGCATATGCCATACCTTATCTACTATTGTGCTTGGTGAAGCACCATTGGGAAGAACACAACAGAGATACACAAATCTTTTATATTCTTCTATGGCTTTTCGGGCAAAATCAAGGCTCCAGTTTTCTTCTTTTGCCAGTTTTCTCGAAAAAGGAAAATCAGCATCCGGAGCGTCCAGTGAAAATCCCTGAATTCTATTCCAAAGGGATTCATCTTTTAATAACATTCTTGTTTCCATTGTTCTAACTTTTGTTTTTCTATTCAAATATCAATGGATTTTAAAATATAAAAGTCTTTCTATTGTATTCTTTAGTCTGATAAAAATCTTAAATTAGTCTTGTAAAAATATAATAACAGATGAAAAAAGAAGATATCCTACACCTTGAGAAACTGATGAACTTCTTAGGCCGTCAATTTTTAAAGAAAAATCAGTGGGAAGACGTTACTAAAACAGAATGGTCGTACATCTGTGCAGAGCTTAATGACCTTATTGCCAGTGATCATTCTGAAAAAGGGATAAAAAAGAATCCTGATCTTCTGGGTTCAAATTACCTTTATGAACACTTGATTATCAACAAATTAAAAAAGTTCCAACAGAATGAAAATGCAGTCTTAAGCAGGCCAAATTTGGCAAAGCTAAGTCTGATTGTCAGGGTTTTGGGATACTCAAACTACATTGACTTCATTAATTCTAATACAGAAGCATTCAATTTTAATGATCTTAAGATTGATATGAATAATGTAAAGCTGAATATCACGTTATTGGATCGTTTAGTGGGTTGTTGGTATTCCTACAACAGAAATCTTCCTGAGAATCCTACACAGGCTAAAGAAGACAGAATGTGGCGCTCTGCCATGGAAATCTATAAGTCTGAAACTACAGGAGAGTATTTTATAGAAAGAAGTGGTGGCGACCATCATAAATATTTTGGAAAGGTTACAGCCTATTCTGATTATGTTTTTATTATCATGAATAGCAATACATTCATCAGACAAAGGCATTTTATCTCGAGAATAAAAGATATAAAAGAAAAACTTAAGAATCCGGATTATAAGCTTCACGAGCTTCATTTCATCAGTACTTGTATCAGTTTTAATCAAGAACCTATTGCCTTATTTGAAATCTTTCAGAAAGCAGACAGAAAAAACTTTATTTCCGATTCTATCAGTCTTCCCATCGATAGTGATGAGATCCCGGAATCTATTATCAAACAACTTGAAGACACTGAATCTAACAGAATTGATTACAGATAGTTGAGAGTATAATTCTTCAGATGTAAACTCATTACCATTTTGATTTTGTATTACTCAATGTATGTTTTGAATGAAGAGTAAAGTTTTTTTGAAATTTTTCTGTAACGTATTTTGAATCGCCATACTTACTGGGTAAATAAAAACATCATTATGAAAACTTCAACCTCAAACAACCAGTACGCAGAAGCCAACAATATTCTGATCATCATTGTATCTATGCTTTTAGGCTATAATATTTACCAGGAAATTTATCATCCTGAGAATTCAGATCTTCTCTTATGTATTGCTTTGGTAATACTTACCTCTGTAATGGTAAAAAAATATGGCACCAAAACTGAGCAAAAAGACAAGAAATAAACATCAATATCTATTCACCATATCTACCCCGAAACAGAATTGTTTCGGGTTTCTTTTTATTTCTCCTATGTCTAGAATACTTTTAAGCTTTTAAAATCAACACTTTAACATAATAATTACCTACCTTAAATGTTTTAATGGTGAACCCCCAATTATCTTGTTATGGAATATTATGAATTATATGAAGTTTTGAAAGATCATTTTGATTCCAAAAAAGAGATGGTGGAGATCAAGGATTTAAATATAACCATTGAATCTGTTCCTTTTGAGTCAAAGGTTTCAGATTTACTTCATGGCCCTGAAAACTTAGCCTGTCCTAAGCACCATCAAACTCTGAAAGCTACTGAAAGTGCTTATCTAGTATATCATCAACCCTCCATTGACATTAAAGATATTGATATAGAGTGTAATAAAAAATTTGAGTACTATATTCTTAAAAGAGCGGATATAGAAACAACTAATGGCTGCATTATTTTTTTTCACGGTCTCAATGAAAAAAAATGGGACAAATATCTTCCCTGGGCTTATGAACTGGCTCAAAAAACCCATAAGGCAGTTATCCTGTTTCCTATTGCTTTTCATATGGATCGCGCGGAAGCCATTTGGAGCGATCGTCACCATATGATGGAAATAGTAAAATTCAGAAAGGGAAAATATCCGGAAAACACTCATTTTTCCTATGTAAATGCTGCGATAAGTTCAAGATTGGAAGCTCATCCACAAAGAATCTTCTGGTCGGGATTACAGACCTATTCTGACATTATTGAAGTGGTAAAGAAAATTAAAGCCAATAAGGTTAAAAGCATATCTCCGGAAGCGAGCCTGGACCTGTTCGGATATTCTATAGGTTCGTTTCTTTCCATGATTATTAAAATGGCTGATCCGTATGGATTCTTCGCTACATCCAAGGTCTTCTGCTTTTGTGGAGGAATGACCATTGACAGGATGTTCCCCATCTCAAAATACATTATGGATTCTCAGGCCACGATTAAAATGCAGTCTGTTTTCACAGAATTATTAAGTTCAGATTTTAAGTTTGATAACAGATTAAAGCATTATCAGGACGATGATCTTCATCCTCAGGAAAGCTGGTTCAAAAAAATGCTCCGATATAATTATTTTCAAAAGGAAAGAGAGGAAAGAATCTCGGAGATCCAATCTCAAGTAAAGGCTTTTGTACTGGAAAAAGACACCGTTGCCCCTCCAATGGAGGCTTTAAATACCTTGCAGGGGGGCTACCGAAATATCAATGTGGAGGTTGAGATAAAGGATTTTCCTTTTGATTACTCCCACATGGTTCCTTTCCCTCTGGCTCATAAGCACAAAACGGAAGTGACGGAAGCTTTTCATACAGTGATGAAGTCTGCAGGTGATTTTTACAATCAATGACGATCAAGGATAAAAAATAGAGAGAAAAAGCTTAAAAAGTAATAGTAAAAGGTCCATGGTATTGTTTTTTGAGGTTATAGTATTGATGGTTTAGCTTACGAGCCAGTCTTTGAAATCCTTTACACGATCTCTGCTTACTGTAATTTCTTCCTGTGGCTGAAATTCAAGATCTACTTTGTAATAAGGCGATGTATGAATATTTTTTATATAGTCAGAATTGATGATGAACTGTCTATTGACACGGAAAAACTTTTTCTCATCCAAAAGATCCTCCAACTCATCCAGCGTAAAATCTGACGGATAGGTACGATCTTCTGTTTGTAAATAGACAATCTTATTTTCACTGAAAAAGCAACTTATTTCCTGTGCCTGAACAATTTTCAGATTATATCCTATCTTCACCAAGACTCTTGAAAGGGTAGATTTCTCTTTCCTGATCAGCTGCTTGATATCCTGCGAGCCATTGACATCGTTTGCCGGAATAAATGATTTAAATTTTTCTACAGCACCCGCAAGATCTTCTTCAAGGATTGGTTTCAAAAGATAGTCTATACTATTTAGTTTAAAGGCTTTTAATGTATATTGATCAAACGCAGTGGTATAAATGATAAATCCCTTGGTAGGAATTTTTTCAAAGATATCGAACGACAGCCCATCTCCCAGAACAATGTCAGAAAAGATCAGCTGAGGATGTTCGTTCTCAGAAAACCAGGCTACTCCCTCTTCTACTGATTCTATTTTAGTAACTACTTCAATTTCAGGAAAATTACTTAACATTCTTTCTAATTTCCTTGAAGCTGGTTTTTCGTCTTCGATAATAACCGTTTTGATCATTGAGTTTACAGTTTTAGTTTTAGAATTTTGGAAATAAAATTAGATAAAAAACAGGAGGTTTTAAAAATCAATTGGCTTTTTATCTTTTTTAAGTTCCTTATTCAGGATTTCATTTTCCCATGAGTCATCAAAAACAAAAAGAGAAAATGCTTTTATGATGAGAAAAATTGCCCAGATAGTCAATATCAAATGTCCGCTCAACACATTATAATGCATTCCGTTCTTAATAAGATCATTCCCGATAATGATTGCTGAAATAATTCCAAACCACATAAGGTTTTTATAGAATTTTTTCAATTGTTGAACTCTGTTGTGTGCTCTGTTATAATCCATGATATTGATTTTAAAAGTTATTATAAAGTTTTTGTTTTTCCTCTTTCCTGATCCATCAGCTCCTTAATTTTCTTCTCTTCCCAGTTTTTTCCAATTCCAAATATATTGACTGCATGAAACGCGATTCCTATTCCCCAGCCTAACATTGGCCATAAAAACCATAAATATCCGGGTGCCGTTATAATATTCAATAAGGCTAGAAAGGGAATTACAATACAGAAAGAAGTAAGGTTTCCATAGAATTCTTTTAATTCTTTTACTCTTTTTGAGGCTCTTTCGTAAGCGGTTGTTTCTTTGCTAAAAGTTTCCATAATATTTTGATTTAAGAGTTAATTTGTTTTTTTCTTGAATCAAAGGTATGATGGAAAAGAGCCTCAAATCAATTTTATATTACCGAATGGTAGATTATGCTTCCCGAATGGTAAAAACCTCAGATTAATGGATCCAGACAAGGTTTTTAATAAATAAAAGGGATTAGTTTTTTTGTCGTTTTACGGTATTCAACATATTCTTCCCCAAACTGTTCTACTAAAGCCTGTTCTTCAATTTTAATTCTATAGGCGAAAGCTAAAAACGGAGGAATAAAAGCAAATAGCAATGACAACCAGTTATTTAAATATAATCCCAGACCAAGTGATGTAAGTAAAGAAAAGGCATAAGACGGATGTCTCAGATATTTGTAGAAACCCTCTTTTTTTATCTTATGATCCTGTCTGATGGTCACATCAACTGTAAAATATTTCCCTAAGGATCTGATGATAACAAACCTGAAAATAATACCTATAAGAATAAATGCTTCACCTACATATAAAATCCATTTTTCTCCGGTAATTGGCAGTGTAGACAAATTGGAAATTGCTAGGGCTGCTACAATAGAAAATGGAATGGCCAGCCATAGGATATTAAGCGTGGATTTATCCTTGCCTTTTCTATCTTCTTTATTGGATTTCAAGATGTTTTTGTAAAGAAATTCACTAAGGAACCATGCAGCCATGGAAATAGAGAATAGTATTTGTAAGGGATTCATATCGTGATTTTTTAGTGTGAAAAAGGTAAAATTGTAAAAGACTGAATAATATCTTTTTATCGAATAAACTTATCTCCTATTCTGCTTACTTTGCAGCGGTATTAGTTCTTATTCTCTTTTTTCATCAGCTCACGGATTTTTCTCTCTTCCCATTTCTGCAGATAGCTGGTTTTGGAAAGAAAAACGACTGCAGCATGTGCTAAAATCCCAATACCCCAAAACGTTGCTGTAAAAAAGTTTTTAAACTGAAAATAGCTTTCTCCGGGTTTTAAATGGGTGTAATTGTAATAAACAATCACCAGATTGATAATAATATAGATGAAAAGATGGCTATAAAACCCTCTTAACCTTTCTACCTGGCGTTTTGCTTTCTGATATTGAATATCATCTTCATCAAATGTTTCCATCGTTTCTATTTTTTTGTTTGTCCATAATTTCACGAATCTTTTTTTCCTGCCAGGATTCTCCTATCCCAAACACCTGAAACGCATGGGACGCCAATCCAATTCCCCAGCCAAATACCGGAAACCAAAACCAATGACTTCGATTTCCTGTAAAAAGATTGATAAAAATCAAAAAGGGAATAACGATGCAATAAGAGATCAGATTGGTGTAGAATCCTCTGATTTCCTTTACTCTTTTTTGTGCTTTTTTGTAAGCTTTATAATCATCGTCCGGTTTCGCATTGACAATATTCGGTTTATCCGCAAGCATTGGAAGTTTTACTTTAAAATAATCCTCAGATTTTTCTATAAAAACATTTCGTTTGGTAAGCAATGAATAACGTTGTACAATATTGGCCAATCCAATTCCTGAACTCTCCTTAATCTGCTCTCTTACCTGTAGATTATTCTCAATACAAAGGATATCTCCCTCTGAAAATATTCTAATGACCAGCGGTTTTGAAGAGGTCGCAAAATTATGTTTGATGCAGTTTTCCAACAGAAGCTGCAGCGATAATGGTACTACATATTTCCGATAGTCTTCTTTTTTAACATCAAAGTTAAAATCTACACTATCTTCAAATCTTGTTTTTAAAAGGTCACAATACGTTTTTGCAAATTCCATTTCATCCTCTACGGTTACCAGTTCTTTATCTTTTTGTTCAAGTACATACCGATAAATCTTTGACATTGAAGCGGTAAACTTTTGTGCCTGATGCGGATTTTCGTCAATCAGGGAGCTTAAAACATTTAAAGAATTAAAAAGGAAATGAGGATCCAGTTGGTTCTTAAGGCTTTCAAATTGTGCGTTTGCAGACTTGGCGATAAGCTTCTGTTCTACCACTTCTTTTCTGGAAGTTTTCTTCAACTCTTCCATAAATCCTTTTGCGTGTAGGAAAGCTGAAATAAGCAATGCAATATTGATGGTAAACCAGTTGGCAAGGTTATATTTTCCTGAGAAAAACTCCTCGGTAGTACTTGCTTTCTGAATCAATACAAAATTGATATAGTTACACAAATAGACCAATACAATGTTAGCAATAACAATGGAGATAATACTTATAACTGCTCTTTTGGTTGTATCTTCAGACCAGGGAAATCTTTTATTGAGAAAACTATTGAGGAACCCATTCCCGCCTCCCAATACCACAGTATAGAGCAGGGAAATAAGTATGGTAAGTACAAAGCTCTCTATACTTTTCTCTGATGTAAAGGCAAAAAAGAAAAACATGGAGACTATGAGTGATACCCAAAATAGCGTTATAATTTCCTTACGTTTCATGATTCGTTTTCTTGATTCAAAATTAGCTTTTATTAAAGGTATGTAAAATTATTTCTTACTGAATAGTAGCTTTTCGTTTCTGAATGGTAATTGAAGTCATGATCGAAAAAGACTTTCCAATACTAGCTTTATTTTAACAATTAGAATTAACAATTCATTACACAAACAAAGCCTTTACATATATTATTCACTATAAAATAAACATTTCATTAAAAATAATTTTGTTCATTCCAATATTTATCCTAATTTAGGGAAATACAAATTAGCGTTATCCGAAAAGCTTAAAGAGTAGGAAACATCAAAAAAACAAACTAAAATGAAAAAACAAACCAAGCTAAAAGAACTAAAAAAATTAACCAGAGACGAGCAAAAGAAAGTCGGAGGAGGATTAATGATAAAAGATCCATTTGAAGATGATGGATGCGGATGGAACATGTGCAGAAACCAATTTGGAAGATGCTCAGTTTTTGCATGCTAATATTCAATTAGTTTAAAGTATAAAATAGGCTGCCTCAAAATGAGGCAGCCTATTTATTTTAATCTGTAATAAATGATGTTATTTACTATTTCTGAACTGTAGAAAAATGAAAAACAATCCATTACTTGCTCTTTTCAGCAGACAAACTCATGAAATACTCTGCTTCTCCTCTTCCCCAGTTCGGGTCTAAAACTGTTTTAGGTTTATAAGCATTAAATTTTGCAATTGCCTCCTTAAACATTTCTATTCCCTTGATTTTACTCCCTCCATATTGTTCTGGGGTAAAATAAATATCCTCTGCCTTAATAAGAGCAATTCTTGGGTTGGCAGGATCCAGTTTATCGGCTCTACTAAGCTCTTCAGATGCTCTTGCACCATCTGTCATAAAACGTTGCTGTGGATTAACCATCATTCTTAGGGAATAAGCCATTTTTTTCAATAGATGAATTTCTGCATTGTCTGCTCCGGCAAGATTCTGTGCAGTCCCTAGATATTTTTCAGCCTGTCCTGCTACGCCATCCAGCTCCTGCATATTTCCATCTCTCATCATGATTCTTCCTTTTTGAATGTAGGAAAAAGCAGCGTAGTATGACGGAAGCCATTGTCCACTTTCTTTACTTGCTATTCTCTGAAAATCATTTGCCAGAGCCTGAAATTCTTCTGTTGTTTTACAGGCTTCTATCTTTCCTATCTTTTCAGACATAATTTTTTCATAATCTGACTGAGCAAAAGCGGTTAAGCTCATCAAAACTAAAGCAAAACTTAAAATGTATTTTTTCATTATATTAATTTTAAAAAGTTAGTTATATTGTTTTTCCGAAGATATGTTTTTATAAATTACTGTTGATTACATCCTCTGTTTTATCTACTCCAAAGATGAAAAATACACCTACAAATACAAAGGTATTTACTGGAGGTAAAACAGCTGAACTTCTGGACCCGTCTGTTGAAAAATTATATCCATACACATTTTTTGATCCTAAAATATTGGAAACACTCAAAACAAATATGGGAAACACCTTTGCATCTTTCTTCCCGATATTAGGCAGATAATTAAAGCTGAGATTAAGACTATTATAATCTTTTAATTGCCCCTCATTTCTAGTATAATTAACTGCTTTTCCGTCTTCCCATCTTGATGCAATGTCGTAGTAAGGTCGCCCTTTTGTGTACAGGTAAGATAGGTTGGCTCCCACTTTCCATTCCGGAATAAATCTTTTAACCACTACCGATAATGTATGCTCTGCAGCAAAGTTAGGCTTCATGCTTACCGGATAATTAAGAAAGTCTCTTTTGGTATCCAGATAAGAGTAAGTAATCCAATAGTCAATGTTTTTAAAGGTTTTATTGTTATCTCTCCAGAATACTTCTACTCCTTTTGCGTAGCCGTAACCATCATTGTTTAAGGCTGTTTGTACCTGCTGTTGCTGATCTTTCCCCGGAATGATATTGTAGGTTTTGATCAGCTGATCATATTTTTTGTAAAAAGCCTCCAGACGTAGTGATCTTCCCTCTGAACTTCTTTGCACCTGAAGAACATAGTGTTCTGATTTTTGAAAACCAAGCTTAGCAGGTCCATTAATGTATTTGCTTTCTGGGTTTTGGTAGAAAATTCCATAAGCTAATGATGATGTCCAGTTCTTTGCTAAACGGTATGCCAGAGCAAATCGGGGTGCAAAATTATTCTTTCCCAAATAAGATGAATTCTCTGCCCTCACTCCTATTTTTGCTGATAATGCATTACTGAATCCCAAATCTGTTTCTACAAAGGCTGAGGAAATTAGATCTTTATAATGCTTTCGAACATCTTCAAAGTTCAATTTTTCATCGGCATTATTCAACTCAAAACCCCCTCTGATAGCACTGATTCTATTGATTTTTCTTTCAAGAACAGCTTTAAGGTTGATATAGTTTCCTTCTGTAAGCAATTTGGTTCTTTCTGATTCTACATTGTTGGTTTCTGTAGAAAAATTAAGGTCTGATCTGTTAAACGCATATGAGGTTCCCACATTCAGCAAATATTTTCCGAATTTCTGTCTAAAGGTCAAATTATGATAGGTGCTTTTTCCTTTCAATCTTACGAGAGAAAAATCACTTCCAGGTTCCAGACTTTCTGATTTCACACCCATATTATTACCGGTATACATTCCATAGTATTTTATGAATCCACCTGATTTTGTCTTAATTCTAAAATTAAAGTTACCATTCAGACCTTTTGGAGAGTCTACGAAGTTTGTATTATAATTGAATACTTTTTGCATTAGGTTTAAATCTGAATAATTCAAAGAAACCCCATAGGAATGTCTGTTGTCATTGGATAATTTTTGAAATCCACCACCAATAAAAATTGGTGAAACTGAAACATCATAGGAAGTCTGGTCCGGTAAATCAACACTTTCCAACAATAATGCTCCGGAAAGAGCCTGTCCGTATAATGCAGAATATCCACCACTTGAAAATACATTCCCTTTAAAAATAGAGGTATTAAACTGATCTCTTCCTGCTATTCCTGATACTGAATTGGAGAAATAATTGTTGATTAAAATTCCATCCATAAATATTTTAGCTTCTGTTCCTGTACCTCCTCTGATAAAAACCCCCTCTGTTCCTCCTACTTTCTGGACTCCAGGAAGATAGTTTAATGCAGAGGAAACCTGTGCATCAGCCCCTGCGATGGTATAAATATCCGTTGGTGTAAGTAAAGCACTTGCTCTTTTCTTATCACTCGCTTCAATGGACCCTGCAGAAACCACTATAGCATCAATCTCACTTACCTGTTCTTTAATTTCAATATTCCCTAATGAAATAGCCTGATTATCAATTACAATAGTTTTATTAATTTCCTCATACTTCGGGTGGGTAAAGGTTACAATATGACTCCCTTTTTCTGAAGTTTCAAAAGAAAAATTTCCTTGTACATCTGTTGTTGCTCCGTCATAGGTGTCTTTTAGGGTGACATTTACCTCGTTTATTCCCTTATTTTTAAAGGTTACTTTCCCGGATATCTTTATCTGAGAATATCCTATTGCAAAAGAGAGGAGAGCAATAAGAAAGAATATTTTATGAGCTTGTGCTTTCATGGCTATGTTTTCTGGATCAAAAGTAATACGATAAATACCCTTCTATAAAAAATTTATTACTGAAGGGTATTCTTTTGTTACCGAATGGGAAATTAATGAATCGGAATACAAAAATCTACGATCA
The DNA here is from genome assembly GCF_002899895.1 of Chryseobacterium oncorhynchi. Taxonomy (GTDB): domain Bacteria; phylum Bacteroidota; class Bacteroidia; order Flavobacteriales; family Weeksellaceae; genus Chryseobacterium; species Chryseobacterium oncorhynchi. Next base: position 165,596 of record NZ_PPEI02000003.1, on the reverse strand, counting down.
TTTTTCCTTCCGGATGTTCTTTAAAGTTGGAATGATAGATCTCAAACGGGAATGTTCTTCTCATGGAATGATGATGCTCATTCATCCACAGGAACAATGATACCCAGCATTGTTCAAAGTCATTGAGGGCTACTTCTCCAGTTCCTACAATAAATCTTCCGGCCTCTATGGTTTCTGAAAAAACTTCGCCCTGTGACATTTCCAGCTTTTCATCCAGGAGAATACAGGCATGAATTCTGACCTTATCCGGAGGAGTTACTTTGAAGCTATCATGGTACACTGAGATCATTTTTACATTTTCCCGAGGAAATAGATTCTTACTTTTTGCCCAATCTATCAATACATTGTAAGAGGGTTCTACTTGAGCAATCCCAAGGCTCATTACTGCCGCCAGATTCATTTTCGGCATTTGCTTCACTTCGATTTTTAAATTCATTGTTGTCCAATTTAATAGGTTTTCAATAGTGCAAATGTATTGGCTGAAAACGGTATCAATTTGTCCATTCTTGCTCTGTGTTTGTAAAATCTTGTGAAATGCTTCAGGAGCTGTTTTGCGGAATTCTGATGGAGGCAGTCCGTAATATTTTTTAAAGGTCTTGCTGAAAACAGAATGGTTTGAGAATCCAAAGTCAAGATAAATTTCCTTGATCTCCACCTGCTTATTTATGGCAAGAAAAAAGGCACTCTTTTCTATTTTTTTCCTAGTAATATAACTTTGAAGTGTTTCTCCTGTAATGAGTTTAAATATTCTGTGAAAATGAAACGGTGAATAGGCACTGATCTCTGCAATTCTTTCCAAAGAGAGATCTGCATCAAGATTTTCATCAATGTATTGAATTGTTTTTACAATCCTTTTTTTATATTCTTTCACTTCAGGATATTAATCTACAAAGTTATTGATCTGAAATAGGTATCATTTGTCTTTTATTGCTCTTTTTCAGGCTTTCTTTTAACCTCATTTAAAAATAATTATCTTGGTGCCCAACCAGCAGGTTTAGAGGGTAAAACAAGGTATATTACAATTCTGAACAATCAGATCTTTCGAAAAAAGACTGAAATCATAAAGGGTTCTGGAAAATCTTTTTTAAATTTATCATAAAATCATTATAAATCATTTAAAAATGAAAGTACAAACATTAGCATTATTGGCGGGATGTGCGCTTTTTGCCGTTTCTTGTGGAACTACGAAAACGTACAGCGTAAATGCCAAAAGCGGAACACAGACAGGCGGAACAGCAAAGTTTACCCAACAAGGAAATGATGTCATCATGAAGCTGGACATAACGAACCTTACCCCTGGAATACATGCTGTACACATTCATGAAAAAGGAGATTGTTCTGCTGCCGACGGAACCTCTACAGGCGGACATTGGAACCCATCCAAGAACGATCACGGAAAATGGGGTGCTGAGCATTTCCATATGGGAGATATAGGAAATTTGGTTGCTGACCAAAGCGGAACTGCAACACTTACATTCAAGACAGATAAATGGTGTCTTGGTTGTACAGATGAATCTAAGAACATTATCGGAAAAGGCCTAATTGTACATGCTGCTGCCGATGATTTCCATACTCAGCCTACAGGAAATGCTGGAGGAAGAGTGGGATGTGTAGAAATTAAGTAATCCTTTTATTCAATAAAAAAACCGCTAATTTTCATTAGCGGTTTTTTTATGTTTATGATTTTGTTCCCATATCTGAAACAATATTCATTGCTTCCTGTAGGTAAAGATCCTTTTTAAGGTTCTTGATCCACATTTCAGATTTTTTCTTGAACGCTTCATCTTTTTTCTCTCTTTCAACCTCACTTGGATACATGATAAACTGAAGTCCGTTTTCAAACTTAGTCAGTACCTTGAATTTTTCAATCTGAGATTTTCTATGTTTCATCACTTCATTGAATTTATTGATATTCAAAGTGATGCTTTCCTCTTTATCTAATTTTTCTCTCCATTGAGCAGATTCTAACAATAACTGGTAATTGTTGTTCTTAGCCATTCTGCCTGCGCTTGCCTTTTCAAGAGCCTGAATATTAAAGAAATTCAGTTTCTCGAATTTGGTAGCTGGAATTTTATCCCATGCCAGGGCATAATCATCATATCTCTCTCCTACTTCTGCATAGGTAAAGAAATCTTTCATCTGGATATCTGAAACAATTCCTTTTCTCTGTGTAGATTCTCCTGTAATTCTATAGAATTTCTGAATGGTTAGTTTTAAAGATCCAAAATCATCCTCAGTATTCAGGAATCTGTTCAGATCAACAAAAGTCTGTACTGTACCTTTTCCAAAAGATTGTGGAGATCCTATGATCATTGCTCTTCCGTTGTCCTGCATTACTCCGGCTAAAATCTCTGAAGCCGAAGCAGAAAGTTCATTCTGCATAATAACTAAAGGACCTGTCCAGATTGGAGTTTCATTTTTATTCTTTAGAGTCTGTATTTTTCCATTTCCATCCTTTACCTGAACATAAGGTCCGGCATCCATGAAAAGTCCCATAATATCTCCTACTTCTGTTAGGGAACCTCCACCATTATTTCTAAGGTCTAAGACAATTCCTTCAATATTCTGAGCTTTAAGCTTAACGATTTCATTTTTAATGTCATCTGAAGCATTTCTTCCTTTAGCGTTCTCAAAATCTGCATTAAAGCTAGGAAGATTGATAAACCCATATTTTTTTCCATTAGGAGCATTCACTACAATACTTCTTGCAAAAGTATCTTCAATAGCAACTTCCTCACGGATCATGGTTACATCTTTTATGGTGCCGTCTTTCTTCTGAACCGTTAGGGTAACAGGTGTTCCTTTTTCTCCTCGGATTAATCTTACAGCTTCATCAGAAAGCATTCCTACGACATTTACAGCATCATCTTTCGGCTTAGATTTTACTTTTAGAATCTTATCTCCTTCAGAAAGTTGCTTAGATTTCCATGCTGGAGCACCAATGGTAAGGGCACCCAGATAAAGATTTCCTTTTTTCTCCTGGATTAAAGCTCCAATACCTATTACTTTTCCGGTAAACTGGGTATCAAAATCTTCTTTATCCTTTGGAGAATAATAGTTGGTGTGTGGATCAAATACTTCGGTATATGAATTCATATACACTGTAAACCAATCCATTTTCTTTCTCTTTTTGAATCTGGTAAACGTATCTTTTACAAGATCTTTTACTTCATCTGTAGCTTTTTTGATCTTTTCGTCCTGAGTAAGAGGCTTAAATTTGATCGTATCCTGTAGTTTGTACTTCTGAACTGAATCTTTCTTTTCTTTTTGAGCCTCTTCCTTACTGTTCATAGATTCAATTTCCTGAAGGATATTGTATTTGATGAACTTTTTCCACTCATTATACTGTTCCTGCTTGTTGGCAGGTACCTTTTTAAGCTTTGGCTCTAGAGTAAGTGTTTCGTCTTCCTGAAGATTAAGCGGCTTACTGAAAATGTCCTGTGTAATCTTATCAATTTCATCTACTCTCTGGTAAAGTCTGTCTATGGTAAGCTTATAGAATGTAAGATCTCCCTGGTTGATATAATCATCAAGCTTGGTTTCATGCTTGCCGAATTCATCCATATCAGATTGAAGGAAATATCTTTTTGCAGGATCTACTAATTCAAAATAGTGCTTATAAACATCCTTTGAATAGGCATCGTTAATAGTTTTGGGACTATAGTGCAGGTAAGAAAGGGTATTTTTTACGCTCACCATTATTGTCTGCATCTTTTCATCATCGTTCTTTGGCGAGTTGAAGCAAAACATTAGACTGGTTAATGGAATCAGTAGTAAAAATTTATTCAGTTTGAAATTTTTCCACATAAACTGTCTTTATTTATAATTTTAAAATATAAGTATTGTAATGAGTAGCAATAATTAGCAGACTGTTACAAACTATCAAATTTAATACCTTATTTACAAATATCGTATAGTTTTAAGGTTTTTTTATTCAATAGGTGTACGTCTTTTTTTATTACAGAATCTTTCATCCTAAATATAGGATAAAAAAGTGAACCTGCTTTCATCAGTTAAGTTTCATTCTCCGAAAAGCATTGAATCTGTTGACATTTAAAGAAAAAGGTAGGAAACAATTATTTCCTACCCTAAGTATATTTATGAAATCAATACTTTTTAAAAAAGCTTATTTATCATCTTTTACAGTATCAAAAGCCATCACTTCCTCCAACTTCTTCATATATTCATAAGCTGTAAGGTCAAACTTAACAGGTACAATAGAGATATATCCGTTGGCCAAAGCTGTTTCATCAGCATCCTCAGAATCATCCATATTATTGAAATAACCGGTTAACCAGTAATATTTTTTTCCATGTGGATTTACTCTCTCATCGAAACTTTCTTCCCATTTAGCATTAGCTTGCTTACATACCTTTATTCCTTTTATCTCCTCTTTAGGAAGTTTTGGAATATTTACATTCAGAACAATTCCCTTTGGCATTGGGTTTTCCAGTGTTCTTTTTACTATATTCTGAATAAATTCTTTAGCCTGACTAAAATCTGCTTCCCAACTGAAATCCAGCAATGAGAATCCTATGGCAGGAATTCCCTCTACTCCTGCTTCTACAGCAGCAGACATTGTTCCTGAATAGATTACATTGATCGATGAGTTTGCTCCGTGATTAATTCCAGAAACTACGATGTCCGGTCTTCTTGTTAAAATTTTATCAAGAGCCATTTTTACACAGTCTACAGGAGTTCCGCTACAAGAAAAATCAACCTGTGCCCCGTCTAGGGTTACTTCTTCGTAACTTAGGGTAGAATTAATTGTGATAGCGTGGCCTTTTCCACTTTGGGGCGAGTTCGGAGCTACAACAATTACTTCTCCGATTTCATTCATAAAATTGACAAGGTTTCTGATACCTGGTGCTGTAATCCCGTCATCATTAGTAACCAGAATAAGTGGTCTTTCCATATATTATCTTAATTTTTTTTAATACAAATGCGTGCAATCTGTTCATTTTGAGAATTGAACAAAAAGAATTTTCACCCATCAAATGTAGCTAAAAATAAGATGTTATAAAACAGCAGATTTGTTATCATTGAAATAAATAGAGAGATTTCTATACTCAATTTGGAAGGAAACCTGTTGTAGAAATAGATAATGCCTCCAACTTAAAACAATACTCTATCTTCTTTTCTTAATTCTTCTAAATAGCTTTTCTTATCATCACGGTAGAAAAGGTTCATGGTTTCAAATGGAATCAGTTTAAGGTCTTTATTGACAATGTGAACACACGACTTTTTCACAGCCCGAACATCAAAATCATGGGCATCCATAAAATTCATGATAATAATTCTGAACAGATTATCATAATCGAGGTCAGGAGCACAGACCTCCGGAAGACAACAGAGTAACTGGTTGACCTTAGGTTTTACTTTATCTACAGAAATACCAGTACTGAATATATCCAGCAACTGCATGTGAAGCCCTTTATCTTGCTCGTAGACAATGGTATTTCTGGATTCATTATTCAGAAGATCAGCAGGATTAATATAACGTGTTAAAGGAATGGTTTCGTCTTCAAGCTTTAAAATATATCCCATTGCCAAGGCATCCGGATTACATGGAACCGGAATCATATCATCAGAATTCAAGATCGGAAACTGATTGATGATTTCCTGTCTCACTTCCGTTAAAGTGATTTTCTCGTGAGCCGAATCTTCCCTATTTCTCCCTGCAATTTCCACAGGCTGGAATGTAATTCCTCTTACACATTTTTGCTTCAGGGCAAATTCAATGATCTTCCCTATTTCATCTATATTTTTATCTTTTTGAAGAACAATAACTAAGGTAGTGGAAAGATTGAGTTCATTCAGCTTTTCCAATGCTTTCATCCTTACCGAACTGAGATCCTTTCCCCTAAATTCCTCTAAAACTTCCACTTTAAAAGAGTCGAACTGAAGATACACCTCAAATTCGGGAGCATACGTTGCCAGTTTTTCTGCAAAACCTGGATCATTGGCAATTCTTATCCCATTGGTATTCAACATTAAATGTTTAATAGGCTTGGTCTTGGCTATGTCCATAATTTTAAAAAACTCAGGATGGATGGTGGGTTCTCCCCCACTGATCTGAACAACATCCGGCTCACCCTCATTTTTAACAATAACATCAAACATCGCCTCAATTTCCTCCAGACTTCTATGACTGCCATAATGAGGTGATGACATTGCATAGCAGGTAGGACAGGTCAGATTACAACGATCTGTAACCTCCACAATGGAAAGGCAGCTGTGTTGTTCATGATCTATACAAAGCCCACAGTCATAAGGACATCCGTACTCCACGTCTGTTCCGAAGTGAAGTGGCATTTCCGAAGCTTTATTGTAGTTTCTTATATTTTTGTAATAGGCTACGTCTGAAGCAATTTTTGTTTTAAAGAAACCATGATCAGGACATCTTTTGGTCATAAAAACGGCTTCATCCTCTATAATAATCTTTGCACCTACTCTCTTCAGACATTCCGGGCAAAGACTAATGGTATAATCGTAGTATGTATAATTTCTTATCGGCATAATTAATTTTAAATTCCTTATCCACAAATATATCCGCTAATCAGGCCACAGATCAACAGACTAATCACAAAGGTTTGTATAAACTGTTTTCTGCTGAACTTCTTATCATCCTTTCTTTCGTAGATTAGCTTTACAACAAAGGTAACAATGATAGAAAAGAACAAGGCGCCTAAAATCATAATACCAACGATCATGATTACTAAACTCGTCAGGTCACCGGCTTCTAAAAGTGTTAAAGATTTCATCTTGAATATTTTAAATAGTGGATTGAGTGTTTTTCATAGTATAAATGTAGTAAATAATTACACAAATACATACTAATTGAATAGTTCCGAAATTTCCTAAAATTTCAACCCTGGGTTTAATAAAATCCAGCAAAAGCCTAAAGGTAAAGTAACTCAGCATAAAGATCTGAAAAAGAAACCCTGATGGATATCTTTTCAGTTTTTGAATATACTTCAGGCAAATCCAAAGAATGATTAAAAAACCAATCTCATACAAGGCAACAGGATGTCTGAGATACTGATCTCCCAGATTCATTCCAAAGATGGAATCTGTAGGAATACCATAGGTCTCCTCATAAATTCCCGTAAGGAAACAGCCGATTCGTCCAATGATCATGGCCAGCATTAAGGGAAAAACGATTAAATCACCTGTACTTTCCTTATGATTAACGACCTTTTTGGCAAGCTCCACACCTAATAATCCCAAGGCTAATCCACCCACAATGGTATTACTTGACCAGAATTTTTGAACACTAAAGCGAACAAACATTAAATAAGGATTTTCCAGATTTCCAATAAGTTTAGAGCCTAGTAAAGCGCCTGCTGTTGCCCCTATCAAAACTGCTGCAGAAATGTTGAATGATAGCTTTTCCTTTGATTTTCTTTTGAGATAAAAATAATACCGCATGCCCAGAAACATTCCTACCGCCTCAAAAAGAGGATGTGCAAGGATCGTTTTACCGAAAATATGAAAAGCTACAGGAAAATCCATTGCTCCAAAAATAATCCATTTCAGATTATTTACTACCTTTATTCTGACAAATAATTACCAAATGCGTATAGAATATGACATAAAACTGGGGTTTAAGGATGTAATGTTCCGCCCTAAACGTTCAACATTAAAGTCCCGCTCAGAAGTAGATCTGGAAAGGGAGTTTATTTTCAAACACACTAAAAAAAAATGGAGCGGCGTTCCTGTTATTGCTGCCAATATGGATACCGTAGGAACTTTTGAAATGGCTGTAGAACTGGCTAAGGATAAAATTATCACTGCTGTACACAAACATTATACTCCCGAAGAATGGAGTCAGTTTCTGCAAAGCCAGCCAGAAAGTATTCATCAATATATTGCCTTAAGTACCGGAACAGGAAAAGCAGATGAAGAAAAAATCCGGATAATTCTTGAAAAGCATCCCAAAATAGAGTTTCTATGCATCGATGTTGCCAATGGATATTCGGAACATTTTGTTCAGTTTGTGAAGTCGGCAAGAGCAAATTTTCCGGATAAAATCATCATTGCCGGAAATGTGGTTACTGGAGAAATGGTAGAAGAGCTTCTTTTGGTAGGAGCAGATATCATCAAAGTTGGGATTGGCCCCGGGTCCGTATGTACAACCCGTGTAAAAACGGGGGTAGGTTATCCTCAACTTTCAGCAATTATCGAATGTGCTGATGCCGCTCACGGATTAGGAGGTCACATTATTGCAGATGGAGGCTGTAAAGTTCCCGGAGATGTCGCTAAGGCTTTTGGTGGCGGTGCAGATTTCGTTATGCTGGGGGGAATGTTTGCCGGTCATGATGAAAGTGGCGGCGAAATGATTGAAGAAAATGGTAAAAAATACCGTTCATTCTATGGAATGAGTTCCAAAACAGCAATGGATAAGCATTCCGGAGGGGTAGCTGAATACCGTGCCTCTGAAGGAAAAACTGTGAAAGTGGCTTATAAAGGTCCTGTTGCAGAAACAGTAAAGGATATTTTAGGAGGAGTAAGATCTACCTGTACTTATGTGGGGGCTTCTAAACTTAAAGAACTTTCCAAAAGAACTACTTTTATCAGAGTTCAGGAACAGGAAAACCAAGTTTTTAATTAAAATTGAAATAAAAAAAAGAGGCTACACATTTTGTATAGCCTCTTTCTATTTTTTAAGTTAGCATTCCGCCATCTACGTTTAATGTCTGTCCGGTAATATATGCTGACATATCACTTCCGAAGAATACACAAGCATTAGCAATATCTTCCGGCTGCCCCCCTCTTTTCATTGGAACACCGTCTCTCCATCCCTGAACTGTTTTTTCATCCAAAACAGCTGTCATTTCAGTTTCAATAAAACCAGGAGCAATTGCATTACATCTGATATTTCTTGATCCTAGCTCCAATGCAACAGACTTCGTAAATCCAATTACTCCGGCCTTAGAAGCTGCATAGTTAGCTTGTCCTGCATTTCCTTTTACTCCAACTACTGAAGTCATATTGATGATAGATCCTGATTTTGCTTTCATCATCGGCTTAATCACTGCCTTTGTAAGGTTAAAAACTGAATCCAGATTTACCTTGATTACTTTATCCCAATCGTCCTTGGACATTCTTAATAACAGGTTATCTTTTGTAATCCCTGCATTGTTTATCAAAATATCAATCTTTCCAAACTCCTCCATTACGTCTTCTACTAGTTTTTGAGCTGCATCATAATCTGATGCGTCAGACTGATATCCTTTAATTTGGGTTACAGAACTTAAAGCTGCTTCTAATTCTTTAGCTTTGTCTACAGAGCCGGCATAGGTAAATGCTACTTTTGCTCCTTGCTGAGCAAACATTTCAGCGATCCCCTTTCCGATTCCTCTTGTAGCTCCGGTAATTAGTGCTACTTTTCCTTCTAATATTTTCATATCTATTGATAATTATTTTCTTTATAACTCGTTCAGCTTGTGATTGCTGACTCACTTAGTATTCATAATTCCTTTCCGGAATTAAACGGTTTGCAAAGATATTATAAATTGTTATTCAACACATTTAATTCATTAAAATACTGAACTTTTTTATGTGTTTTTTGTAAGTTTTATTAAAGTTCAGTCGAATTATTTCTAAATCTGGTGAAATAAATAAAGTCTGTCGTCTTATCTTTACTTACTTTCAATACTTCTTTCATCCAAAAATAAGAGTCATAAATAATCTCTGTTAAAGGCTCATTCTGAAAATTTAAAACGCCGTATTTGCTGTCTTTTTTTACAACAATTTCATTTTCAAAATTTTCAAATGCAATAATATCTTCGTAGACAAATGGTACAATTTCCGTTCCCTTTCCATCCAGAATACCATAAAGATTACTGGTATTCTTACATACAAGAGGCTTTGAATATTCATTAAGAATGTTAAAATATTCTATATCCTGACTTCTGACAAAATCAATTCCTTTGAGTTCAGCTCTAGATTGGGATGCCACTGAGAATTTGTAATATTTATTTTTATTGCTGATAATCAAACTTTCAGGGTAAAAACCAAGTACCTGATCATCTTCATTTAAAATATTTTTAAGTTCAGTAGTAAGAAGCTGATCTTCGTTTCCTTTTTTAAGGTAAATAAAATCCTTTCCTGAAATGGTAAAATCTTTAATGAAATCATACTCATGGGGCTTTATTACATTCCCCTGGAGGTCAACAATACCATATTTTCTTGATTTATCATTATAGATACTTAGAAAGTTATTAAATAAAGGAGTAAGGTGTTCAAAATTACTAGCGTATAATTGTCTATCCTTTTTAGAAAAAACCGTTGTCTTATTCTTTTTTTTAAGATAAATATATTCTTTCTTACCAAAGTACTCAGGGGTGATATCATTAAAAACTTCATCAGCAATGACATTTTCATCAGTATCAATCAATCCGTATTTTCCGGTGGACTTATTTTTTGTAATCAGAAATGGATATGCATTGATATTATCAATCTGCTTTGAAAACTTATGCAATGTCTGTCCATCATTTCCTATAATTTCACTCTGATTTTCTTCATTGATTATAAGTGCTTTTCCATTTTCAAAACTGTAGTCATCCTTAAATTCACGATCACTGGTTTGTTTACCATTAAAGTCGTACAAAAACCATTTCTTATCTTTCAAAACAAAGAATCTTTCTTTTCCCGCAAACCTAATTTTATCGGAATAAGGGATTATCTGCTTTCCATTGTAATCATAAACCGCATCCTTACCCTGCTTGGAAGAAATAATACGCTCTCTGCTCCACCACGGAGTGTTGAACTCATGATCATCTAAAGAAACAAGTTCATTCCCTTTTTCATCAATAATAGCAGACTTTCTCTTGTTATTGGCTTCTTCTGAGTAAAGGATAAATCTTTTTTTGAAAATGTGTGAAATTCCTCCTTTGTAGGGAGATTCAAAAGTGATACTTCCTGATGCATCTATAATTCCCTGCTTTTTGGAAACAGGGTCATACACCGTTCCGAATCCATCTGAATATGAACTTACCTCCTTTCCTGTTTTTTTGGAAAGGAGAACCTTCGTGTATTGGTTAGTTTGCGCAATACAAACTGTAGAACACAATACAAAAATTAGTTTTTTCAATTAAAATTTAAATAGAATTATTGACAATAAGAACGATCTCTCCTTTTAAAGTTTTACTCTTAGAAAATTCAATTAATTCATTGATAGTTCCTCTTTTAGTCTCTTCAAATTTTTTGGAAATTTCGCGGCTTAAACTTGCTTTTGTTTCTTCACCAAAGAATTCCTTGATCTGTTCTAATGTAGTATTGATCTTATGTGGACTTTCATAAAGGACAATCGTTTTTTTCTCCTCTGCAAGCTGTTTAAGTTTGGTTTGTCTTCCTTTTTTCTGGGGTAAAAATCCTGCAAATAAAAATTCATTATTGGGAAGTCCGGAAACCACCAGAGCCGGAATTAGTGCAGTTGCTCCAGGAAGACAGATCATTTCTATATTATTATCTGCTCCTGCTTTGGCCAATAAATAGCCCGGATCTGAAATTCCAGGGGTTCCGGCATCAGTAATAATTGCAATATTCTGACCGCTTTTAAGGTCTGTAATCACTTTCTCTGTTGCCTGGTGCTCATTGTGTAAATGATAAGATTTTAAAGGCTTAGAGATTTCAAAATGCTTTAAAAGTATTCCAGAAGTTCTGGTGTCTTCACATAAAATATAATCAACTTCCTTAAGAACATTTACTGCTCTGAAGGTCATATCTTCAAGGTTCCCAACGGGTGTAGGAACAAAATATAAGATTCCGCTCAAAATTATAAGAATTTATTTTCCACTAATATCCAAAGTCTCTGAGCATATTCATCCACTCCATTCCATTTTCTTTCATAGTAAAGGTCACTCAGATATTCCTTGGCTTCCTCCAGCGTTTTGAATTGGTTCAGATAGGCTACCGTTTCATTAAGGTCTGCCTGACTTCCGCCAAACAGCATTTTTGAAAAAGCAATTCTATCATTCAAATCCAGTCTAAACTCTGGTTTCGGCTTTTCAGCCTCCATAAAATTGGTAGGAATATTAGATTTTAAAACACTTCCTGTGTCTTCCTTTACAGATGTAGGTTGATTTTCCATTGGAAATTCTCTTTCCAGCGGATCATCGTCAAAGAGGGATTGAACAGCTTTCAACCCTTTGATATTAGCTAATTTTATTTTTTTCTCCTGATGATATTCATCTAAGTTTTCAAAACTTTCATCAGAAGGATGTCTTTCTGTTTCTTCCGGAACAGGTTTGTCTATTTCAACAATTTTTCTTCGGTCATAAACTTCTGCAAGAATATTTTCTTCCTTAGTTTCTTTTTCAGAATGATCATTTTTAATCTCATTCAGAATATTTTCTACATTAGAGGTTTCTGTTACCAGCTCTCCTTGTTCTAATGATATATTTGAAGTAGTAAATTGCTCTTCATTTTCCTCAATCAGCATTTCATCATCAAGCATTTCTGTATCGAAAATACTTGGAATTGTTTCAGTAATTACTTTGTTTTCTTTAAGTTCATTTACTGCCGCATAATCCACATCATTTTTTTCTTCGGATTCATTATCACCATCTATTTCATTCAGTTGATTGTTGAATATTGCCTCCTCTTCTGTAATGTCATCACTAAACATATCTTCATTAATATCCTCATCTGAATCAGGCTTAGCTTCTGAAAGAATTTTTTCTTCGTCTACAAAGCTCAGAATTGCATCCGGAACAATTGAATGTTCATTTTCATCAATTTCATTCAATTGATTGTTGAAGATTGCTTCTTCCTCTGTAACTTCTGTAGAAGAAATTGACGTTGGAGTACTTTTAACAGGCTCTTCTTGATTATTTTCTCCCACGAAATTTACTATGTTTTCATGGAATTCATTTTCAACAATCTCATTCAATTGGTTAGTGAAAACAACTTCTTCTTCATCAGACGCCACAATAAAACTGTCGTTTTCATGTTCATCAATTTCATTCAGCTCATTATTAAAGATCGCTTCCTCCTCCGTTACTTCATTTCCGGAATCATGATGTTCCAATTCTCCTGAAGCAAAAGAAATAGAATGATTATCCGAATGTTTAGACGGTTCATCTGCTATGAAATATTCGATGTTTTTTTCCAGCAGTTTCAAAAAAGAAATCCTGTTAGCAAGCTCATCTACAAGATCTTGCTTGGAAAGTAACTCGTCTACATTGTTTATTTTGTCCAGATTATCAATGATATTCTTGGATTCAAAAAGAATTTTTTCCTTTAAATCTTGGATATTTTGCATAATAAGATTCTTATTAAAATTGCTTACTTTTGATTTTGAAAATATACGGCTAATTTAACAAATGTTTTTAGAAAATACAATTAATCATTCCAAACAAAGTGGTTGGATGGAAGTGATTTGTGGCTCTATGTTTTCGGGTAAAACCGAGGAGTTGATCCGAAGATTACGGAGAGCTGAAATGGCAGGACAAAATGTGGAAATTTTTAAACCGAAACTGGATATCCGGTATTCTGAGGAGGATGTAGTTTCTCATAATCAGAATAAAATACGCAGCAGTGCAGTAGAAAACCCGAATGAAATTCTTCTATTGGCATCCAATTGTGATGTGGTAGGAATAGATGAAGCTCAGTTTTTTGACGAAAGCATTGTTGAGATTGCTAATCAACTGGCCAATAGCGGCGTAAGAGTAGTTGTTGCAGGATTGGACATGGACTTTTTGGGTCGTCCTTTTGGACCGATGCCTAATCTGATGGCTACCGCAGAATATGTAACAAAAGTGCATGCTATTTGCAAGAGAACGGGTAATCTCGCCAACTATTCTATGAGAACTTCTCAGGGAGATGATCTGGTAGAATTGGGAGAGACTGAAAGCTATGAAGCAGTAAGCCGTCGTGTATTTATTGATGAAGTCCTTTCAAAAAGGAAGTAATACATACACAAATTAAAATTGCAAAAAAGCAATAAAATATAGCAGTCAATAAAATACATTCACAGAATATTAATAAATGAAAAACGAAAAAGCAATATTATAAAATTTCAATAAAGGAGATATCAGCTAAAAATAAGCTTTTCTATTCCCTTTGCAGTTTTATCTTTTTGCATTTTCACTTAAAATAAAGCAGAAAGGGCACCAATGAACTACACAGTACATCAAATTGCAGAAATCACCAATTCACAGGTTATTGGAGATAATAATTTAATGGTTAAAAATATAGCTTATGACAGCAGGATTATTTATTCTACAAAGAATACTGCGTTTATTGCCATTAATACCCATAAGAATTCTGGTGAAAAGTTCATTGAATCTGCCATTGATAAAGGAATTACTATTATTATTTCCGAACATCAATATCCACAGTTTGAAAATATAACATGGATTATTGTTAAAAATTCTGTGGATTTTCTTCAACAATTAGCAAAATATCACTTTGAAAATTCGCATTTACGATCCATAGGAATTACAGGAAGTAATGGAAAAACCATTTTAAAGGAATGGTTATATCAATGTTTATGGAATGAATTCCCTACTGTAAAAAGTCCAAAGAGTTTTAATTCTCAAATTGGTCTCCCCCTTTCATTACTTCAAATTAATGATTCTCATCAGTTGGGAATTTTTGAGGTAGGAATTTCCAAGCCGGATGAAATGGAAAAACTTGAAAATATTTTCCACCCACAAATCGGATTGTTGACCCATATCGGAACTGCCCATGCTGCCAACTTTTCTTCTGAGCAAGAATTGATAGATGATAAGATCAAACTTTTTAAAGATTCTGAAGTGATCATTTATAATGGTGACCATACTTTGGTAGATCAAAAAATTAAAAAATTATATTCAGATAGAAAATTAATCTCTTACGGATATAAAGAAGGAAACCAAGTTTTTATCAAAAACAATATTTCCAAGGATGAAAACATCGTTGTGGAATATTTTGGTGAAGAAATCAGTTTTCCTGCCCACCAAAGAGACGAAGCAACGTTAACCAATGCTACAGCGCTTATCGCTGTTCTTAAAGAGTTAGGAGTCGAAAATAAAAAGATCGTTGAAAAAATCAACCTTTTAAAGGCCGTCGAAATGAGGCTTGAAGCCATCGAAGGAATTAAGGGCAATATTGTCATCAATGATTCATTTAACCTTGACCTCGATTCTTTGAAAACTGCCCTGCAATTTTTAAATGAATACAATAAACCTAAAAAATCATTGGTCTTAACGGATATTGTAGGGGTGAATGCTAATTCTCAGGAACTTTATGAAGAGGTTTCCGAATTGGTAAATGATCAACATTTTGATTCTGTCTTTCTAATTGGTGATGAAATTTCAAAGTTCAGTGAATTATTTAAGTCTAAAACGTATACTTTCATAGATACCAAAGAACTTATTGAAAGTAAACATCTTGCTGAAATAGAAAATCAAATCATTCTTTTAAAAGGAGCTAGAAAATTTGAAATAGAGAAGCTTAAAGATATCCTTGAACTCAGAAAGCATGATACTGTTTTAGAGATTAATCTAAACGCTATTCTTCATAATATCAATTATCACAAGTCGCTATTGAAACCCGGAACGAAAATGATGGCTATGGTAAAAGCTAATGCCTACGGTTTGGGTAGTTATGAAATCTCAGAGTTCCTACAACATCATCACATCGACTATCTTGGGGTAGCCTTTGCTGATGAAGGAGTAGAACTGCGTAAAAAGGGAATCACTACTCCTATTATAGTGATGAATCCTGAGCAACACAGTTATCAAACAATCATTGAATATAATCTTGAACCTGAAATTTACAGTTTCAGGGTGTTGGAACTATTTTATGAAGCTGTGCAGAAATCAGGATATGATAAAAAATATCCAATTCATATTAAACTGGAAACGGGAATGCACCGTCTTGGTTTTAAAGATTTTGAGTTGGATGAGCTAAGTGAAACTTTAAGCCATAAAAATCTTAAAGTTCAAAGTATGTTTAGTCATTTATCTTCCTCAGATATGCCGGAAGAGAAAGAATTTACTTTAAAGCAGCTGGAGGTTTTTGAAAAAAATTCTAGTTATTTAACTGAAAAATTAGGCTACGCTCCTATCCGACATATTTTAAATTCATCTGGAATTACAAGCTATACTGATCATCAGCATGATATGGTGAGAATTGGGATCGGGATGCTTGGAGAGTCACCAGATAGTGAAATACAAAAACAATTACAATCTGTTGTAAGTTTTAAAACAGTTATCTCTCAGATTTCCATGGTTGAAAGCGGAGAATCTGTAGGCTACAGCAGAAAATATAAAGCAGATCACAAGACGAAGATTGCAACAATCCCTGTTGGATATGCTGACGGTATTCCAAGACTGATCGGAAATCAGGTAGGACATTTGGGTGTTAATAAAACATTGGTACCCATTGTTGGAAATATCTGCATGGACATGATGATGATTAATGTCGAAAATGCTCCTTATGTAAAGGAAGGAGATACTGTAACAGTCTTCAACGCACAACCAAGTTTAAAAGAATTCGCAGGCTACTGCAAAACTATAACCTATGAAGTATTAACGTCCATTTCACCTCGGGTGAAACGGATTTATATAAAAGATTAACTATGAGAAAACTCCTGATTCTTCTTTTCGTATTCCAATTGCTATTGTTCAACTCTCAGGTAAAAAAAGACTTAGTAATTCCGAAGAACCCCAAAATAGGACTATCGCTAGCCGGTGGTGGTGCCAAAGGTTTTTCACATGTCGGAGTACTAAAGGTATTAGATTCATTGGGAGTAAAGGTAGATTATATTGCCGGAACAAGTATGGGAGCCATCGTTGGTGGTCTGTATGCTTCCGGTTATTCTGGGAAAGAAATAGAAAAAATCGTTATGGATACGGATTTCTATTCTTTGATTATGGATCCTAAATCTAGACAAGAAGGTAGTTTCTTCAATAAATCTGTAGACAAATATCTTTTATCTATACCATTAAAAAATGGGAAAATTACACTTCCCTCTTCCATTAGTACAGGCCAGAGAAATGTTTATCTTCTAAAGGAGCTTTTCAAAAACGTTTCCAATATTGAGGACTTTTCAAAAATGCCAATCCCTTTTTTATGTGTTGCTACCAATCTTGAAAGTGGAAATATGCAGATCTTTGAAAAGGGTGATCTAGTACAATCTATAATGGCAAGTTCTGCTTTCCCATCTTTAATGGATCCTATTAAGATAGGCGACAGTATTTATATTGATGGAGCTATGACGGTAAACTATCCTTCAAAGCCATTAAAAGATAAAGGAATTGATATCGTTATTGGGGTGGACCTTAATCAGGATCTATCAAAAAGAGAAGATTTAAACAATATTATTTCCATTCTGAATCAGGTTATTGACTTTGGAATAAAAAGGGATACAAAAAAACAATATCAGTATACAGATATCAATATTAAGCCTGACCTTAAAGGGATGTCTGCCACAAGCTATGATGACAAGAAAAAAATTCTTGACAGTGGCTATGTGGAAGGCTTAAAATACACTCAAATTCTGGATCAATTACCCAAACGTCCATTTGACCGCCTTAGACAGCGCGTAAATCCTATATATTCCAATGTATATAAGATAGACAGTATTTCTATTGAAGGAAGCAAAATATTCGGTAAAAACTATACGCTGGGGAAAATGGGATTGCGTCTTCCCTCTTTACAAACTTATGGCAGTATCAATAAGATGATTGATAAACTTGTTGCTACAAATAATTATAAATTCATCAACTATGATATCGTTCAGGAGAATGATGCTAATTATCTAAAGCTTTATGTAACGGAAGATGATGCCCGACATTTCTTAAGATTTGGATTGCATTATGATGAAGTTTTTAAAACTGGATTGCTATTAAACTACTCTGCAAAGAGACTTTTATTCAAAAATTCAAACCTTTCGGTAGATGTAATTGTAGGTGATAAGCTCAGATACTATGTAAATTATTTTATTGATAACGGATATATTCCAGGATTTGGTATTTATTCTTCAGGAATGAGCTTTGATCTGAAGAATGCCGATAATTATGTTATCGACAAATGGGAATGGGCCAGAAATGAGGCTTATATACAGTCCATTTGGAAAGATAAATTCGCTATTGGTGGTGGTATTAGCCACGACTACTTTAGAGCGGAAATTAATGGGGAAAACAGGCGTTATAGCCGCTTTTTAAATCCTTACATATTCTTGAAGACAGATACGCAAGATGACAAGGAATTTCCGACCAAAGGGGTTTACTTTGCAGCAGAAGGAAAAGTAATTGATCTTTTAAAATCTGAAGTAGAAAGAAGGATTGTCCAGATAAAAGCGGATTTGAAAGTAAATATCCCTTTAGGTAAACAGTTTACCTACCGTCTTAACTTATTTGGAGGTGTTACCCTTGGAGAGCATCTTCCCTCCTATTATCAATACAGACTGGGGGGACTTTTTGAACAGAATATTATTAACTTCAAAAGCTTTGGAGGATTTTATTTTGCTCAGTTGCATACAAATAATGTGATATTAGCATCCAATGATCTTCAGTTTAAATTCAATAAGAACTATTTTATCAGCGGAAACTTTACCTTTGCCAACCTTTCAAATGATATTAAATTTGAAGATGCAGTTAAAGTAAATTTTAGTTCACTTGGACTTACAGCTGGATATAAATCTCCTTTCGGGCAGATTAAAGTAAACTTCAGCCACTCACTTAAAAACAATCAAAAAGGCATATTCAGTGTTATTTTAGGACACTGGTTTTAATACAATGATACAATTCTTTTACGAAAATTTACCAGAGTCGGTAAACACAGATTACAAAAAATGGCTGGAAGATCTTATTCTTTCAGAAGGAAAAAAACTAGGAGAAATCAATTACATTTTCTGTGATGACGAATATCTTTTGAAGATTAATCAGGATTATTTACAACATGATTATTATACCGATATCATCACTTTTGATTATGTAAAAGGCAAGACAATAAGCGCTGAGATTTTCGTATCTTTGCAGCGCATTTCTGATAACGCCTCTACCCTTTCCCGAGATTCTGAAGAAGAATTAAGAAGGGTTTTAGCCCACGGTATTTTACACCTTGCAGGCTATAAAGACAAGACGGAAGAGGAAGAAAAAGAGATGCGAAGAATGGAAGATTTGTACTTAGCTAAATACAAGGATTTAAAGAATTGAAATTGAACAATCACTTAAAGTCCCATATCTAAAGTACTCTATTCTAGTAATAATACAAGTTTACTTAGAGTGCATTCTTCAAAAATGTTTCACGTGAAACATTGGTAATAAAGATAAGGTTTAAAGCTTAAACAAGCGAGATAAAAATGATTTCAGAAATATATGATGTGATCGTAGTAGGTGCAGGACACGCAGGATGTGAAGCAGCAGCAGCAGCAGCCAACCTGGGTTCAAAAACACTATTGATTACAATGAATATGCAGACCATCGGACAGATGAGTTGCAACCCCGCAATGGGTGGAATCGCAAAAGGACAGATCGTAAGAGAGATTGATGCAATGGGAGGATATTCCGGAATTATTGCAGACAAATCAGCAATCCAATTCAAGATGCTGAATCTTTCAAAAGGTCCCGCCATGTGGTCCCCAAGAACCCAAAATGATAGAATGCTTTTCGCAGAAGAATGGCGACTTGCATTAGAGAATACTCCTAATCTTGATTTCTTTCAGGATATGGTGAAACAGCTAATTGTAGAAAACAATAAAGTAACCGGAGTCATCAGTTCTTTAGGAATTGAAATCAAAGGAAAATCAGTAGTTCTTACCAACGGAACTTTTCTTAACGGATTAATTCACGTTGGAGATAAACAATTAGGTGGTGGAAGAATGGGCGAACCTAGAGCATTTGGAATTACCGAGCAATTGGTAACTTTAGGTTTCGAAGCCGGGAGAATGAAAACTGGTACCCCACCAAGAGTTGATGGAAGAAGTTTAGATTATTCTAAAATGGAAGAACAAAAAGGAGATGAAAATCCTCAAAAGTTCAGCTATCTTGATACTCCGAAATTAACAAAACAATTAAGCTGTCATATTGTTTATACCAACGAAACAGTTCATGATATTCTTCGTGAAGGATTCGACAGGAGTCCAATGTTCAATGGTACCATCCAAAGTTTAGGTCCAAGATATTGTCCAAGTATTGAAGATAAGATCAATCGTTTCGCAGAAAGAAACAGACACCAGCTTTTCGTAGAACCGGAAGGATGGAAAACTGTAGAGATCTATGTAAACGGATTCAGTTCATCTCTTCCTGAAGATGTACAGATCAAAGCGATGAGACATATTCCAGGATTTGAAAATGTAAAAGTTTTCCGTCCGGGTTACGCTATTGAATATGATTACTTCCCTCCTACCCAGTTGAAGCATACCCTAGAAACAAAATTAATTGATAATTTATATTTCGCAGGACAGATCAATGGAACCACAGGATACGAAGAAGCAGCAGGCCAAGGTTTAATTGCCGGAATCAACGCACACAATAAAGTTCATGAGAAAGGAGACTTTATCCTTAATAGAGATGAAGCCTATATTGGAGTATTGATCGATGACCTAATTACAAAAGGAACCGAGGAACCTTACAGAATGTTTACTTCACGTGCGGAATACAGACTTCTTTTAAGACAAGATAATGCCGATATCAGGTTAACTGAAAAAGCTTACCATTTAGGGCTTGCAAAAGAAGAAAGATTAAGAAAAGTAGAATCTAAAATAGCTGATAGTCAGTCACTTGAAGAGTTTCTTAAAGAAACTTCTTTAAAACCGGGTGTTATTAACCCTATTTTAGAATCTGTAGAAAGTAATCCTGTAGATCAAGCCTATAGAGCAGCTCAAATTCTTACAAGACCCAATATTACATTAGAGAAATTAGATGAAATTGATTTCATTAAAGAAGTTTCTAGTCAATATAATGATGAAGTAAGAGAGCAGGCACAAATTAATATCAAGTATAGAGGCTATATTGAGAAAGAAAAGGAAAATGTGGCTAAACTTAATCGTTTAGAAAACATTAAAATTCCTGAAGACTTTGATTATATCAAGCTTTCAAGCCTTTCTGCAGAAGCAAAACAGAAGATGTCAAACATACGTCCTAAGACTATTGCACAAGCAGGAAGAATAAGCGGGGTTTCTCCGGCTGATATTAACGTTTTACTAGTGTATTTAGGGCGTTAAAAAAGAAATGTTTCACGTGAAACATCAAAACAAATAAAATAGAAATTAGGGTATTTATGAGCGTACAACAACTCTCTGAATATCTTAATTTTTTAAATATAACAGATAGCGAATTCAATGAAAATAAAAGATCATTTTCTTTCACAGGAAATATTTGAGATTAAGGAAACAGAAACAAAAGGTGTATATAAAACATCCCCTATCCCATCCAATATTTCCAAATACTACGAAAGCGAAGATTATATTTCCCATCATCAGGATTCCGGAAGTTTGAAAGAAAAGCTTTACAAATTTCTTCAGTCTTTCAATTTACAATACAAGAAAAATATTCTTGTTGACAGAATTAAAAAAGGATCCAAAGTACTAGACTATGGATGTGGTGCAGGAGAGTTTGTAAGATATATAGAAAATGATTTTGAAACATTCGGTTTTGAACCCGATGCAGATGCAAGAAATGCGGCACAAGGAAAAATAGCAAAAGCGAAGATTCTAGATGATATCAATAAAATCAAAGAAAACAGCTTAGATGCTATTACGCTTTGGCATGTATTTGAACACATCGAGAACCAAGATGAAATGTTGAATGCTTTTCACGGGAAATTAAAAGAAAAAGGAATTCTCATTATTGCCGTACCCAACCCTACTTCTTACGATGCAAAACATTACAAAGAATATTGGGCAGCTTATGATGTTCCAAGACACGTCTACCATTTTTCAAAAAATGGAATGGAAAATTTGATTTCAAAAAAATCAGACTGGAAAATGAGAAAGATTAAACCATTGGTCCTGGATTCCTATTATATCTCGATGCTTAGCGAAAAATATAAAAAATCTCCTCTATTTTGGTTAAAAGCGACAATCTACGGAACGATTTCGAACATAAAAGCCCTTTTTTCGAACGAATTTTCAAGTTTGATATACATTATCGAAAAAAGATAGAAAATCGATTTTTAAGCCATTTCTGAAAGCCAAATTTCAGTATTTTCATCAAAAAAATTAAAAAACTCAGGATAATTACTCCTGAGTTTTTATTTTTATAAAAGAATGCATCTTAGATTTATTTAAAAATTCATTCATAAAAAATTCAAAAAAGAAAATTAGATTTCTAAATAATCAAATTTTGCATTTTCCCTCCTACTCTATTTTCACATGAAAAGTATTTAGTACTTTTCAGATAGAGATAAATTTGGAAAATAAATAAAAATTCAAAAAAAATGAAATTTTAATAAAATCATCTTTCTAACGAGCAAAAAATCAAAAAACCAACTTCAAAAGAAAAAAAACAAATAGAAACCTATCATTTCAAGCTTTATTTCTTGTTGAACATACAAATACTCGAAAATATATAGTTTTTTGATTTTTAAAGCATTTATGAATGTCAATTTTCGCACTATAAAAAAATAAAGACCGGAATAGTTCCGGTCTTCGTTTTATAAGTTAACAATCAAGTTACTAACTAAATTTGGATTTCCTACAAAATTAGTTGATGTCATGTTATCAACTTTAAATTTTACATCCGAAGTTCCTCCGGCACCAAAAGTATGCGCATTGAAGAAAAGTTCAGGGAATGGATATGTTGGCTGAATTGTGTACATCCCCCCTACCCTCTTGTGGTTACTTGAAAGGACAGGACTAATAAAAGCAGATCCTCCACCATTCACGGTAGGTACTGGTGTACTAACTAATGACAGAACATATTTAGCCTTATTAGATGGATCAGCCAAAAACACTGAGGATGGTGCAAACTCAACTTTTGGCTGGTTTGAAATATAAATATTATCTCTTACCGTTGTAGATTGAATAATATCACTATTAATTTCAATTAAGTTTTCCATAGAGCTATTATCAAGAACTGTAGAATTGTAAGCAATTAAACAATAATCTAATTTTCTCGCCTCAATTTTAACTAACTTAGATGAAGAAGTAAAATTATTACCTGAAATTTTAATAAATGAGTATTCACTTAAAACAGGATTAAGTTCGTCATGATCTAAATCAAATGAAATTCCTAAAGAATGTCCAATAAAGTGATTATCACATATTTCTAATGATTCAACATTACTAGCAATACCAGCAGCATATCTGGAATAATTACCGTTAGTATACAAAATATGAGAAACATTATTACGAACCGTAATCCTTTTACAATCGCCACCTTTTCCTTGAATAATAAATAGGCATTGAGTTCCATTATACCACATATCCTTTCCTGGAACATGTATATGTTTAATGTTATTTGAAGAAATTAATAAGTTTGATACACTTGCTTTCGAATTTGGCCATATATACACTCCACCACTCGTAACCTCTGCAATATTATCTGAAATTGAAATATCTGAAACACTTCCTTTTTCACCAATATTCCCTACTACAAAATTCATTCTCAAATAGTTGTATATTTTATTATTTGAGAATGATGCATTGCTGCCATGAATCTCACATGCACATCCAACTAATTTCATCTGTTCATTCCCTATAAATATATTATTGTGAACAGTTAAAAAATTAGCATTTCCGTAGATTGTAGAATGGTCATAGTTAGATTCTTCATGACTTTTAGTTAACTCCTCAAAAATACAATTTTGAATTATAAATTTATTGCCATTTTCAGCCCAACCAGTTCCAATACAATTACTTAGATCTCCATTTACCCAATGTAGCCCATCTATAAGAACATTAGTACAATTACCTCCTTCAAAACCAAATCTTCTAATAATGCGATTTCTATCTTTTCCTCTAATCTGTGACAAATTTCCATTGAAGTCGATTGTTCCCTTTCCTTTAAGTGTAATATTGGATATAGGTGTTAACATATTCGATTCTTCATGATTAAAACCTGAAAATAAAACAAAATTTTTATTATCAAAATAAGTTCCCAATTGAATGACACTGTATTCTTCAAACTCAATATCCAAATTAGATTTAAGCTCAAGGATATTACTATGTGCCCCTCTTAATTTAATATCGTCAGTATATGAATTAATAAGAAAATAACCGTTTGGAAAAACGAGCTTTAACCTGAGTTCTGAGCAAATATTAATCGCTTTTTGTACAGAAGATCTTTGATCAAAACGTAAATCCGATACTACTCCAAAAGTTGTAACATAAACTCTTTTTGAAGAAAAAACTACCGTGTTTACATAGTATTCACTACCCCTTGATCGATAAATAATCTCATCATTCAAGACTTTGGGATCATTCACACCAAGAGTTTGTCCATCAATCCAAGTATTTACTTTTCTAAAGTTAACATTCTCTCCTGTAAAGCTATCAATTAGCTGTACAAGATCATCATTAGGAGCTGTATTTCCTACCGCAAAAAATTCATTTGTATACATCATAATATTCTAATTTGGTATTGCAAATGTATTTCCTGGTAACGTCAAAACTTGACGTATAAAAAAATATTCAGAAAGAAAAACAAAGCCTTTTAAATAAAAAAAGATTTCATTTCTATTCTTAAAATAATTAGTGTTCTAATCAAAATCTGAAATTTAAATAATCATTTATTGATCTAAGAAGCTTGTTATAGTATAACTTTCTATCAATGAATCAAGTATATTTAGTATAACTTAAGGTTATATCTAAAAGTAATAGAAACCACGATCAATTCAGGATTTATCAATAGAATTTCAAACACAAAAAAGCCTGCTAATATAATTAGCAGGCTTTAAAATATAGATACTTATTTCTTATTAATTGTTGATAGCAGCTACCCCAGGAAGCTCAAGTCCTTCAAGACTTTCAAGCATTGCTCCACCTCCGGTAGAAACATAACTTACTTTATCAGCATATCCAAATTGCTTAACGAATGCAACACTGTCTCCTCCTCCAACTAAAGAGAAAGCACCTAATCTTGTTGCTTCAGCAATGCTCTCGCCAAGAGCAACAGTTCCTCCGGCAAAATGTGACATTTCAAAAACTCCGATTGGACCATTCCAAAGAATTGTTCTTGAATTTAATAATACATCATTAAACTGATCTCTTGATTTGTGACCAGCATCCAATCCCATCCATCCTTCAGGAATTGCATAAATATCTGCTTCTTTTCTTTCAACATCATTACTGAAACTTTCAGCGATGATAGCATCAGAAGGAAGATAAATCTTAACTTTATGTTCTTTTGCTTTACCTAAGATTTCAAGAGCTAAAGGAATTTTATCCTCTTCTACTAATGAATTTCCAATTTTACCTCCAAGTGCCTTAATAAATGTGAAAGCCATTCCGCCTCCAATAATCAAATTATCTACAGCCGGAAGAATGTTTTCTATAATGGTAATCTTAGTTGAAACCTTAGATCCACCTAAGATTGCAGTGATAGGTTTCTCACCACTTTTCAAAACTTTATCGATTGCTTGAAGTTCTTTAGCCATTAATAAACCGAAAAACCTAGTTGAATTAAAGAATTTAGCGATTACAGCAGTTGAAGCGTGAGCTCTGTGTGCCGTTCCAAAAGCATCGTTTACAAAAGCATCCCCAAGCTTGGAAAGTTGTTCAGCAAAACCTTCATCTCCTTTCTCCTCTTCATTGTGAAAACGTACATTCTCTAATAATAAAATTTCACCCGGCTTAAGCTCAGAAGCTGCTTTTTCTGCCTTTTCTCCAATACACTCATCAACGAACTTCACTTCCTGGCCAAGAACACTAGAAACTTCTCCTAAGATATGTTTTAGAGAAAACTCATCCTTAACCTCTCCTTTCGGTCTTCCAAGGTGTGTCATTAGGATAACAGATCCGCCATCTTTAAGGATTTTCTCTACTGTTGGTTTCACTGCAACAATTCTGGTATTGTCCGTCACCTTCAGTTGGTCATCCTGTGGAACATTGAAATCAACTCTTACAAGAGCTTTCTTATCTTTAAAATTGAAGTCGTTAATTGTTTTCATTTTTATATTTAGATTTATTTTTTTCTGAGATCACCTCGGAACAGCTAATCCAGCTCTAATGGCTTTTCAGCAAATTTCGCCAGAGGCAATTCCATTCATTTCTTTGATTTTTCGTTTCACAAATGTAAGGTTTTAAACTTTTTCAACAGATTGATTAAAATAAAAGTTTTCAAAAACTTTCCCAGAACCCAATCACCCATTAATCAACATTTCTTCTCTCTTTAAAAAAAAGAATAATGTAGTTGTTGTTGTATATTGTTAGTATCGGGGATAAGTTTTTAGCTAAAAATTGATAATACTCAACTGGTACTCAATTCATATTTAACTCACAATATAAATAACTGTAAACCTGCATATTCAGACACTTATTCACAATTGTTGATAACTTTGCCAAGAAATCATTATTAGTTATTTTATTATGGAGAAATCTGGGGATAGCTTGAGAAAAGATCTGGAAAGTTGTGGTGAAAACTTTCGGAAGGATTTTCTATTACGAAATAAATTTATCTTTAAAAATAGAAAGTTGAAAAAAGTTTTCCACAGTTATTAACATACCTTTTCACAATTAACTCACGGTTTACTAACACGAATTGTTATTATTCTTACCTTTGTAAGGAAATAAAATCTAAAAAAGCTTAATAAGAGTATTATGAAAAGAAAAATTGCTATCGCAGCGGACCATGCAGGCTATGAATATAAGGAGATTGTTAAGAACTACCTTTCAGAACAGTTTGAAGTTCAAGATTTTGGAACGTTTTCCACAAACAGTGTGGATTATCCAGACTTTGTTCACCCTGCTGCAACCTCTGTGGAAAACGGAGAAAATGAGCTGGGAATTTTGATCTGTGGAAGCGGAAATGGCGTTCAGATCACTGCGAACAAACATCAGAAGATTAGATGCGCACTTTGCTGGATGCCGGAGATTGCAACATTGGCAAGACTGCATAATGATGCGAATATGATTTCCATGCCGGCAAGGTTTATATCAAAGGAACTAGCAATTGAAATTGTAGATAAATTTCTTTCTACAGATTTCGAAGGTGGAAGACACCAAAACAGGGTTGATAAGATTGCTGTTTGCTAAATATACTAAGGCTTGTAATTCAAATTACAAGCCTTATTTATTTTTTATTCGTACATTTGCAGTGTTCAATAGAAGTTATATTCTATTCTTCTTCCAGAACCTTTATAATATTAAAACATATTAAATAGAAGGTTTTTCTCCTTTCTTCTCGATATTTGTATTAAATTTATACAAAACTAAAGCTTCCGTTATTAAGTAGATTTAGAAAAATAAGGTTGAATTAAACATTAAGGTTTGATGAAAAAAAGAATATCTGTAGTATTGTTTTTTGTGGCTTGCTGTTTCCAGGCTTATGAAATAATAGTGAAGAATTCTTAAAAAAGTGTAGAATCATTTTCAAAACAAAGCTCACCCGAATGGATGAATTTGAAATATGAAAATGTTATATATTAAGTAAAGAATAGAATATTGAAAAGTTACCATTGATAATACTTATATTCGATCAGAATATGACCATGATTTATAATCAATGAAAGAAGGTAATTGAAATGTTTACCAATAGAGATGGTAACTTATCTCATATTAAATTCAATCTTTAAAAAAGATTGGCTTCTGACTTAGGGAGGAAGTAAAAAACGAATTAAAAAAGAAAATTAAATGTCAAAAAAAAGAAAATATATAAGTCATAAAAATGATTTGAAACTCATGGAAATCGGAAGATTGATCCTACGTTTCATGAATGCAAATGCATCAAAAATTTATAATTATAAGCAGATTTCGGACGGAATAGAATACAAGAATCCAAGACAAAGAGAACTTGTGATCCAGGCTTTGCATAAACTTCAGGGGTCTGAAAAAATCCAGGAAGTAGAAAAAGGAAAGTACATCGTGAATATGAAAATTGCAGGAACATTAACTGGAATTATTGATTTCAACCAAAGCGGAAATGCTTACGTAAGTGTGGAAGGGGTGGAAAATGATGTCTTCATTCACGCTAAAAATGTAAAGGATGCTTTACAGGGAGATAAGGTTCTTATTATAACTTATCATTATAAAGGAAAGAAATTGGAAGGCTCTGTTTTGGAAGTTTTGGAAAGAACAAGAACAGAGTTTGTAGGAACTTTTCAAAAGGTTGCTCACAAGGATTTCGGGTTTGTAGTTTGTGATAAAAAATCTATCAATACAGATATTTTTATTCCGAAAGATAAATTCAATAATGTTGAAGATGGAGACAAGGTAATTGTAAAAATGACGGAATGGAGACCCGGAGATAAAAATCCTGAAGGTGAAATTCTACAAGTACTAGGTGCTCCGGGAGAACATGAAACTGAAATCCATTCTATCCTTGCCGAATATGGTTTGCCATATGAATTCCCAAAAGAAGTAGAGGTTGATGCAGATAAGATTGACAGAAGCATTACTGATGAAGAAGTGGCAAAACGTTGGGATATGCGTGATATATGCACATTTACTATTGACCCTAAGGATGCGAAGGACTTTGATGATGCCCTATCCATGAGAAAACTAGAAAACGGAAACTGGGAAATTGGTGTTCACATTGCCGATGTATCTCATTATGTGGTTCCGGGAACGATCTTGGATGATGAAGCATATAAGAGAGCTACTTCAGTTTACCTTGTAGATAGGGTTGTTCCGATGCTACCGGAAGTATTGAGTAATGATGTTTGTTCTCTTCGTCCAAACGAAGATAAATATACATTCTCTGCCGTTTTTGAATTGAATGATGAGGCTGAAATCCAAAAACAATGGTTTGGAAGAACAGTGATTCATTCCGACAGAAGATTTACTTATGAGGAAGCTCAGGAGCGTATTGAAACTGGTGAAGGAGATCTGGCTGAAGAAATCAATACCCTTGATAAACTTGCTAAGATCATGCGTAATGAACGTATCAGAAGAGGCGCAATTACATTTGACAGAAGCGAAGTAAGATTCAATCTGGATGAAAATAATGAACCCATCGGGGTTTACTTTAAAATAAGCAAGGATTCCAATCACCTGATCGAGGAATTTATGCTTTTAGCGAATAAAAAAGTATCTGAGTTTGTATCCTTAACAAAGAAAAAGGAGATTACTAATAATACCTTTATTTACAGGGTTCACGATGATCCGGATCCGGCAAAACTGGAAGCTTTAAGAGACTTTGTTTCCACATTCGGATATAAAATGGACCTTGCCAATACCAAGAAAGTTGCAGAATCTTTGAATAAACTTCTTCATGATGTAAAAGGAAAAGGCGAAGAAAACATGATTGAAACACTGGCGATGAGAAGTATGAGTAAAGCAGTGTATTCTACAGAACCAATAGGCCACTATGGTTTAGGTTTTGAGTACTATAGCCACTTCACCTCTCCTATCCGTCGTTATCCGGATTTATTGGCCCACCGTCTTCTTCAGCATTATCTGGACGGAGGAAAATCTCCGGCTAAACCTGAATTGGAAGAAAAAGCAAAGCATTGCAGTGCTATGGAAAGACTGGCAGCAGATGCTGAGAGAGATTCTATTAAGTATATGCAGGTTAAATTTATGGAAAAACACCTTGGTGAAACTTTCACAGGAGTAATTTCCGGGGTTGCTGAATTTGGATTCTGGGTAGAAATTCCTGAAAATGGTGCTGAAGGTTTGATCAAATTAAGAGACTTAGTGGATGATTCCTATACGTATGATGCAAAAACTCATGCTGTATACGGAAACAGACACGGAAATAGGTATCAATTAGGAGATCAGGTTCAGATTAAGGTTGTAAAGGCTAATTTGATTCAAAAACAATTAGACTTTAAGGTGGTTAACTAACATCAATAATCAAGATATAACAATAAAAAGAGATTGTTCCTTATAGGAATGATCTCTTTTATTTTTAAGACCTATTAAAAATCATAAAAGTGAGTTTTAGTTGCTTGTTCATACTTTTGGGACTTCCCTACTTCCCATCTACAGCTTATTTTCTTGGAAAAATCTTTTTCCCAACTCGTGTCAAATACAATTGATATATCACAACTTTATTGAATAATTAAATCATAAAGTATAACTTTGTATAAAACGGAATGAATTTTTTTCATTTTAAAATATATTAAATGCTTGAACTTGTACTATCTGCCGTCATATTAGGATTCATGCTGAGTCTGGTTTTTATAGGACCTATTTTCTTCCTGTTAATAGAAACCAGCTTCTCAAGAGGCCCAAAGCATGCCTTATCATTGGATCTTGGTGTTATCACTGCAGATTTATTATGTATTGTGGCTGCATATTATGCCAGTACGGATATTGTAACTTTAATTGACAAGCATCCCGGATTCTATAGGATTACATCTATCCTTATTTTTATTTACGGGATTGTGATGCTGGTTACTAAGACCAAAATGCATATGCCTGGTGAAGAAAGAATCATTGGTCAAAACTATTTTAAGACCTTTTTTAATGGTTTTTTCTTTAATCTTTTAAATGTTGGAGTTATCCTTTTCTGGCTGGTAACGGTAATTTCCGTAAGGAATCAATACCCGGACACCAGCAGTTTTATTTTATACATAGGAATAGTACTTGCGACCTATCTTTCTATTGATCTCGCTAAAATATTTCTTGCTAAACAATTTCACGATAAATTGACACAAAAACTGGCCAACCAGATCAGAAGAGTTGTTGGCTGTATTCTTATTATATTCAGTTTCTTTATCTTTTTACAGAGCTTCAAGAAGTTTAATCAGTTTGAAAGACAACTTGAGGAAGCAGAGAAAAAAGAAGTAAAATATCAAAAAACAAAATGAAAAAAATAGTCTTTCCAAAACCTCTTAAAAAAGGGGCAAAAATAGCTGTTATCTCCCCTGCCGGAGCCGTAGATACCACTCAACTCGAAAAGGGTATAAGATTGATTAAAAGTAAAGGATTTGAACCCGTTTTAGGAGAACATCTTTACACAAAGTTTGCCAACGGCTACAATTATGCAGGAACAGAAAAGGAAAGAATAAAAGATATCAATTGGGCATTAAATGATAAGGAAATTGGAGCGATATGGGCTTCCAGAGGTGGCTATGGATGTCAGCATCTCATTCAGCATCTGAAGTTGAAAAACTTTACAGAAAATCCAAAATGGTATATCGGTTATTCCGATAATACAGTTATCCAAAGTTATCTATTGAAAAAAGGTTTTGCTTCCATTCACGGACAAACCATTAAAACATCAAGCTTCGGAGTTACTGAAGAAAGCTACAATTTAATTTTTGATATTTTAAAGGGTAAAATGCCTAATTATAGCCTAAAATCTCATCAATTAAATATAAAAGGCAATATTGAGGGAGAATTGGTTGGAGGAAATTTAGCCCTGATCTACGCCCTTTTAGGAACCAAATATTCCTTTGACTTTAAAGATAAGATTCTGTTCATTGAAGATATCGGAGAAAACTTTTATGCGCTGGATCGTATGATCATGAGCTTGGAGCTGGTGGGTGTCTTTAATAAAATCAAAGGACTTATTATCGGTGGAATGACCAATATGGGTGACGAAAAAGAGAACAAAAGCTATGAAGAAAGCTTTGACGAATTTGCCTATAAACTGATCTCCGAGAGAATTTCAAAATATAAATTCCCTGTAGTATTCGCATTCCCAAATGGTCACATAAAGGACAACAGACCTCTTATTATCGGAGGAAAAGTTAAGATGAAAGTTGATACTAAGGTAAAGATTGAATTTTAAATATTAGCACTCTCCCACTCTGATATACTCAAACAAAAGATATGGCTGATCATAATGACTTTGGAAAAATAGCAGAGGATATGGCTGCTGATTATCTTCAAAAAAATGGCTATAAAGTTATAGCCAGAAACTTCAGATTTCAGAAAGCAGAGATTGATATTATTGCTGAAAAAGATGATTTAACAGTAATTGTTGAAGTGAAAGCCAGATCTACTGATGCATTTATGCTGCCTCAAGAAGCTGTTACCAAAACGAAGATTAAATCAATTGTAACCGCAGCTAACCATTATCTGGAAGAATCTGAAAAACAAAGCGAAGTAAGATTTGATATTATCTCCGTTCTTCCCGATGAAAAAAGAAACTTAATTATTGACCATATACCCGATGCTTTTCAGGCGTTGGATGCAAATTAGTAATCAATAAAATAATGTGTGAATGTAGCAATGTCATACCATGAGTAAAGTTCTATATTCATACATCTAATAAACAATTTTATGAAGACAATATTAATCACCGGAGCCACTTCTGGAATAGGTAAATCCACAGCAGAGCTTTTGGCAAAACAAGGAAATAGAATTATCATTTGTGGAAGAAGAGATGAAGTACTTAAAACTTTAGATACTGAGTTATCTCAACATACCGAAATATTTAGTTTAAAGTTTGATGTAAGGAATCTTGAGGAAGTTGAAGCCGCGATCAATTCTCTTCCTGAAGAATGGAAAGATATTGATGTTCTGATCAATAATGCCGGAAATGCTCACGGACTTGATCCTCTCTCCGCTGGAAAGACCAATGACTGGGATTCTATGATTGATGGGAATGTAAAAGGATTGTTGTATGTTTCCAAAATGATCATCCCATCCATGAAAACTAAAAATTTAGGTCATATTGTAAACATTAGTTCTGTGGCTGCAAGACAAACCTACGCCAATGGAGTAGTGTATTGTGCTAGCAAAAAAGCAGTAGATGTTATTTCAGAAGGAATGAGACTGGAGCTTACCGAGTTTGGAATTAAGGTGACCAATATTCAGCCGGGAGCAGTAGAGACAGATTTCTCATTGATCAGATTCAAGGGAGATAATGAAAAGGCTGCTAATGTGTATGCCGGCTATGATGCATTGAAAGCTGAGGATATTGCAGATGCCATTGCTTATTGTGTAAACGCTCCAAAACATGTTACTATTGCGGATATGACTATTTACCCAAGCGCTCAGGCTGAACCAAGAACAATCTACAGAAAATAGTCTCAAAATAATGGAGTAAATTTGCAGAATAAAAGCGATTTTGCTTTTTTGCAATTTTGCAGTTTAGCTTAAAACGATACAATGAAAATCCTATATCTCGAAACATCATCTAAAAACTGTTCAGTAGCCGTATCTGATGATGACAAACTACTGTGTCTCTGCGAAGAGGTTTCCGAAAACTATAAACAATCTGAAAGTCTTCACACTTATGTAGAGTGGGCGCTGGAAGGGGCTGGAATTTTACTTAAGGACATTGAAGCCGTTTCTCTGGGAAAAGGACCGGGGTCTTATACCGGTCTTAGAATTGGTGCAGCCTCTGCAAAGGGGTTCTGCTACGGACTGAAAGTTCCTTTTATAGCAGTAAATTCTCTTGAAAGCATGATAGAGCCATTTTTAGGACATAACTATGACTTCATAGTGCCTTTGATTGATGCGAGGAGAATGGAGGTGTATACAGCCGTTTATGATGGTTCTACCGGAAAAGAACTCTCTGCTACCGAAGCAAAGATTTTAGATGAGAGCTCTTTTGAAGAATTAAGGGATAAAAAAGTAATCTTTGTAGGAGACGGAGCAAAGAAAGCTAAAGATATCTTACATCTTCCTGATGCAGATTTTAACGAGAATATTTATCCATCTGCACAATACCTTATCAAAAAGACGCTGGAAAAGATAAACAACAAGGACTTTGAAGATATAGCTTATTTTGAGCCTTTCTATCTCAAGGATTTCCATGGGGTAAAGAAAAAGAAAAGCGAAGAGTAAATCTTCGCTTTTTTATTTTTATTGTGGCCCTCCCGGAGGGACATTTGATTTTACCGTACCATTTGGACTTCCAATGCTGTTTTTCTGCTGTTGGACATTATTGGGAGGATTTTTTTGAGGAGGGGTTAATTCGAAATTTTGCGAATTATTGATACCCGTTGGTTTCTTTACTCCTTCATTATTCATTTGTGGAGAATAATTATTCTGGTTACCAGATTGAACAGGGGAGGACGGCTGCTGCAGAACAGCATTTCCTTTATTGTCAGTAGCCTGGAAGCTTAGTTCACTTTTCAAATAGTTAAGCATTTCCTTGGCTCTTATCCCTTCTGGTGTTTTAGAATAGTTCAATGCGATCTGCTCAAGTTGAAGAATCATGACCTCTTTTCCACTGGACTTTCCTGCGTTAAAAGCATTTAATAAATATAGTTTTGGAACTAATGCATCTTTCGGAAATTTCTGAAGAGTCTGATCTATAACTTGTCTGCTTTCTCCAAATTTTTCTGATTCGTAAAGTGCATACGCCCTTTTATATTCATTTTCAACATCTTCCGTAGATTTTACAAAAGAAACATTTTTAGGGTTTCTTGCAAACTCTGCGTAGGAAGTGTAAGGATAATCAGTCAAAAGAATTTGTTTTGCCCTGTCTGATGCTTGAGGGTTTCTCTCATAATTCATGGCAAATATCTCATACAATGCCTGTAGCATTACTTTTTCTTCCGGTTTTACATCTACAAGATCGTAAAGTGTTTTAGTCGCTAGGGGAGTATTGGTAAAATAATTCTGATACATGATACCAAGTCCTAAGGAAGCCGTATCCCTATCCTTTTTTAATTGGCCTAATTTGCCTTGGTCAGTAGGAATCTGTTCAATATAATAGCTCGGTTCAAAACGCCTTGGATTAGGCGCTGAAGTTACCCCAAGAGCTTCATTTTTCATATCCTCAATAGAAGCCATCTTTTTGGAGAAACGCCAGTTATCAGAAAGAGCTCTGTCTCCCCAGACCTGTTTAAACGAAGATGTTCCCTTACTTACAGTTCCGGTATTATTGAAATAAAAACCTTTCGTAGTTACCCCAAAATCTTCAAATGCATTGGAATTATTATTAGCAAAAATCGAATTAGAGTTATAGTCTCCGGTGTCAAAACCTTTAATTCTTTCAGCACGTTTTCTTTCCAGTTCTTCCTTTTCTTCCTTGATCTTTAATTTTGCAATATGCTTTGAGAAAAAATCTGTTTTCTGAGCGTCATTCATTCTTGCCAAAGAAAGAATACTGTCATTCTTCTTGATAAGATAATAGTTTTTTGAGATCTTTTTGATGTATTCAGACTGATCTTTCAATAATATTTTTGACGGTTCATAGGTCATTACAGCAAGTGCAGAATCATAATAACTGCCCGCTCCGATATAGTCATTCTTGTCCAGATAGCTTTTTCCTATTTCGTAATAAGCCAAACCACGGACTTGCGGATCGGAAACCTTTTCAAATAAAGACTTTCTGAAAAATTGCTGTGCTTCATCTTTTTTTCCTGCTTTATTGGCCATTAGACCCAAAGCATAGTAAAATTCATTCTTTCTGGAACCATAAGTTCCTTTTTTACTGATTCCTTCCAGATAGTTTTTAGCCCCATTATAATCTCCCTTACCATTAAAAGTTTTGGCAATGGCAATTTGAGATTTTACTTCAAATTCAAAATCACTGGAATACTTGTAGGCAGCAGTGTAACTTTCTCTGGCCTTATCATTTTGACCCAAATTTTCAAGAACCTGACCTCTCAGATAAGCAATTCTGCTCTTCAGTTTTCTGTTGGAATTCAGTTCAAAAGCAAGATCAAGTTCCTTAGATGCCTCTTCTTTTTTACCAGCATCTAAAAGAGATTCAGCATAATAAATACTTAATAGTTTTGCATAAGTTTTACTAATATCCTCGCCCTTTAGCTTGGCAAAAGTTTCATGAGCTCTGTGATAATCTTTGATTTTATCATAAGCAACTCCCTGATAAATTCTTGCCAATGGAACCCTTTTGTCATCTTTCATATGAGTGAAAACATAATTGAGGGCATCCATTGCCTGTAGAGGCTTATTCTGGTAAATTCTAGACTGTGCAAGAATCATATAGGCATCAAAAATCTGCTTGTTTTTTTCTTCACCGTTTCGGGTTACAGAATATTTGTTGATTGCTTTTAAAGCCTTAGCTTCAGCAATTTCTAATGTCGTAGCACCTTTATTCTGACCTTCATCAGGATTATTTTGACCAGGTCCTCCCGGTGGTCCCTGCATATTGGGAACTCCTGAATTGCTTCTTGACGAAGATCTGTTGGCTACTTCAGCCATTTTCATCGAATTCTCTGCAAAAGCGGTTGATTGGCCAAGATCACTTCCTAAAGGCTGATCTTCAAAAGTAAGGATAGGGATATAAGGAGCATAAAAATTGTCCTTATGTCCTTTATCTCGGGCGGTAAACTCACTGTTCAATGCATCTTTGGCATTAAATAGAGTGTTATAATATGTGGAAAATCCTTTTAATAGTTTTGATCGTTGTTCCGGCTTTTTTGTTTTGGTAGCACAGGAAGCAACGAGACAGATTACTAAAAGGAACAATATATTCTTTTTCATTATTCAATATAACTCGCTAATTTGCTTTTTATTATCAGCAGTTTGATGATTTTGTAAAAATAATAAAATTTTATAATGAATAATATTTATATTTCTTTCTGAAATATTTTATTTCATCTTTACATAGGTCAGGAACCTCATAATTTTTTAAATTATTGAAGTTTCTTTCAAAATTTTATATACAATATGAGTAGGAAGACCCATAATGGTATAAAAGCTTCCTGTCATTTTACTGATTTTTGCCATTCCTAGCCATTCCTGAATACCATAGCTGCCGGCTTTATCAAAAGGTTTGTAATTTTGAATGTAATATTTTATTTCATCATCACTGATGTCATCCAGTGTTACATCTGCTACATCCGTTTCGGTAAAGACTTTATCAACAGTTTTAATCGTAATTCCGGTATATACCTGATGGGTTTTTCCCGAAAGACTGCGAAGCATATTGAAAGCATCTGTTTCATCCTTGGGTTTGCCAAGAATCTGATGATCAACAGCAACTACTGTATCTGCGGTCAATAATACTTCGTCAGTTGTTAAGCTTCTGAATGCGTCTGCTTTTAATTCAGACAAATACGCTGCTGCTGCTTCTATCTTAATGTGTTCAGGAAGAATTTCCTCACAGTCAATTTTTACAACTTCAAATTCAAAACCAAGGCTGGAAAGAAGTTCCTTTCTTCTTGGTGATTGGGATGCTAAAAGTAATTTCATGAATAAAGATTATACAGATTGAGTGTTATCATCATGCCAGTTTCCCTGAACTTTCATTACCTGTTCTATCACATCACGTACAGCGCCACTTCCTCCTTTTTTGGGAGAAATATAATCAGATACCCCCTTTACCTCAGGAACAGCATTTTCAGGACACGCCGCAATCGCAGAACTTTCCATAATATGAATATCCGGAAGATCATCACCCATGGTTAGAATCTCCTCATTTTTAAGGTTGTACTTCTTTTTAAAATCTTCAAAATCCTCAATCTTGTTATGAGATTTAGGGTAATAATCCTGAATTCCAAGATAATTGATCCTGTGTTTTACCATTTCATCATTTCCACCAGTGATTACACCTATTAAATAATTGTTTTTTAATGCTTTAACTACTGCATATCCGTCCAGAACATTCATTACTCTGCACATATTTCCTCCAGGCATCAGATACACACTTCCATCTGTGAAAACTCCGTCTACATCAAATACAAATGCCTTAATATCTTTTAATTTCTCTTTATAACTCATACATTTTTTGAATAGAATGATTCATTGTCTTGTAAATTTCAAGACTCTCTTCGTTTTTTATTAGCTGCTCATGTAACTCTAAAACCCTTAGGTCATTTCTCACAGCGGGTCCGGTTTGGGCCATTTTAGGTTCTATTTCGTGGATCTTCTGAATTGTTTCATCAATCAACGGTAAAAAGTAATCAAACGGAATCTCCTGAGAATCCGAAATTTCTTTTGCTCTTGAAAAAAGATGATTCACAAAATTGCAGGCAAAAACAGCTGTCAAATGAATGTATTTTCTTTTTTCATGATTGCTTTCCATTACATTTTTTGAAATTCTCGAAGCAAGTTCAAAAAGAGTTTTCTGATCTGCTTCATTTTCAGTTTCAATGAAAAACGGAATTTTTTCATATTCCAGTTCTTTTGATTTTGAAAAGGTCTGCAAAGGATAAAAACTTGATTTTCTGTATTCACCAATCAGAGCTTCCTTCGGAAGCGAACCTGAAGTATGAGCTACCAAACAATCTTTTTTAGTAATGATTTTTGATACCTGCTCTACAGAATTATCGCTTACACAGATAATGTAAAGATCTGCATTTTCCAAGTGTTCTGTGGAATAGGGAATACTCAATTCTTCAGAAATCTTACTTAATTCTTTTTCGTTCCTGCCAAAAATCTGGGCCAGAGAAATCCCTTTCAAAGTGAAAGCTTTTGCCATGTGATAGGCAACATTTCCGGAACCGATAATTACAATTTGCATCTAACAAATATAGGATTTTAAGCTGAGTCAGGAAAGGAAGAAGAGTACAGATGCTATGAAGATAAATATAGGCACGTTTATTGCGTAACTGTCTCATATTATTTTTAATATTTAAACTGAAAATTGAATAATTAATTTAACTTTCAGCTATTTTTGTAATCCAAAACAATGAAAGGCATCTTATGAAGATTAAGGACGCGGAAATTATTTCGTTGATGCAGAATCCACGGACCCAGGATAAAGGTGTCCGTGCCTTGATGGATGCCTATCAAAGCAGATTGTACTGGCACATAAGAAGAATTATTGTGGACGGGGATCTTGCCCAGGATACTTTGCAGGAAACT
Organism: Chryseobacterium oncorhynchi; assembly: GCF_002899895.1. Taxonomy (GTDB): domain Bacteria; phylum Bacteroidota; class Bacteroidia; order Flavobacteriales; family Weeksellaceae; genus Chryseobacterium; species Chryseobacterium oncorhynchi. The sequence continues at coordinate 126,874 of NZ_PPEI02000003.1, read as the reverse complement.
TTTATTAAAGCTTATCAGAATTTTCATCAGTTCAAGAATGATAGCCAGTTGTATACCTGGCTGTACAGAATTGCTACCAATGAAGCCCTGCAGCAGGTTAATAAAATGAAAAAAATGCAGAAGACAGATGAAGACCCGGAGTATCACATGCAAAATCTTGTTGCAGATAATACTGATGACGATGCCGAAGAAATACAAATCTTGCTTCAGAACGCTATACAAAGCCTGCCCGAAAAACAGAAACTGGTATTTATGATGCGGTATTATGATGATTTACCTTATGAGGAAATCTCAAAAATTGTAGACATGTCTGTAGGGACATTAAAGACCAATTATCATTATGCCAAGCAGAAAATAGAAGATTATATTAAGAAAAATTACGAAAGATAATTTTTGAGAAAACAAAGATGAAAGAGTTCGACATAGAAAAACTAGAACGTAAAAACATTTACACAGTCCCTGATAATTTGTTTGAAAATATTCAGGAGAGCATTTTGAATGATATAAAGACAGAAAAAAAAGCGCCTGTCTTTAAGTTAAACTGGATGTATGCTGTAGCTGCGTCACTGGCTTTGATCTTTGGAATAACCTTTGTTTTTAATTACAATAATGATTCAACAGATAAAGGATTAGATTCACAAGAAACATATGCGGTGAATAAAGGAGAACCCAAAACTGAGGGAGAAATTGCATATGAAACCTTGAAAGAAGATTTAACTTCAGTGGAAAATAATGATCAAACATTTGTAAATCAGAAGAATAATGCTGATTTTTCCATCAATGCTAAAAGCGGGAATGAAAAAGAAGCAGTATCACAAAAACCAGTGAAAGCTGTAGTGAAAAAAGAAGAAAGCAGAATGAATGAATATCTGGATTCATTTTCCAATTCTGAAATTGCAGAATTGGCCAGTAACTCAACTCAGGACGTTTATTTGGATTTATATAACTAATAAAGAAAGATGAAAAAGATAATATTGACGTTTTTTATTATTTATGGTTTTGGCTTTAATGCTCAAATCAATGATTATGATTGGAAAAAGATGGATCCTAAACAAAGAAAGGAAGTCATCAACAATCTTTCTCCTGAAGAAAGAAAGGAACTTCTGAAGAAATTCAGAAACAATATGATCATGGATAATTTGAATGTTGATGCCGGTGATAAAGCAGAATTTACACAGCTTTATAACGAGTATCTGGACAGTCAGAAACAGATAAAAAGTCAGTTTGATCCAGGCTTTAATCCTGAAACTTTATCAGATGATGAAGCTAAAGCAAAACTGCAACAAAGTTTTGAAATAGGACAGAGACTTCTGGATAACAGAAAAAAATATGCAGAAAAAATGCAACAGGTAATTCCCTGCCAGAAAGTTCTGAAGCTGTTTCAGTCTGAGGGTATGATGCGGGATAAAATGAATGAAAGAAAACCTCACGGAAACAATAATGCTACGGGACCTAAACAGACCCCATAATAGTTTATTTTTTTAATGTTGGACGGCTCTCACAGATCTTTTTGTGGGAGCCGTTTGATTAAATTTATATTTTTGTGGAAACTGATTTTATGAAGAAGATGCTTCAAATTGTACTTATTTGTATTACCATAATCACTTTCGCTCAAAAGAAAGAAATTATAAAATTGAAAGGCAATATTCCAAATAACGGAGACCGTGAATACAGCGCATTACACGTTATAGACCAGAGAATAGATAAAACCATCGGAATCCTCCCTTTTGATGATCAAAAAGAAACCAGAGAGGTTGTTTTTGAAACTTCTCCTAATGAAGATTTAGGAAATTGGTATCGTAAAAGCAACTATAAAGGAGGAAAACAAGAACTGATTTTGGTTTTAAAAGAGTTGAAACTGTCTGTAAAAGAGTCGGGAGGTACAAGAGATTTTGGGACCATTGATTTCTCAGTACAAGCTTTTGCAAAAGAAATAGACCAATATCATTTTTTGTATAAAAAGGATACTGTTTTTGCCTTCAGTGGTAAAAATGTCTCCGATATTATGGTTAAAAATATTCACCATATTTTCTCCGGATTTCTTTCATTAACCTATAATAAAAAGCCAAATATGGATATTTTAACCATTAATGAGGCTTCAGACTACGAGGGTTATATTAAAAATAACTATAAAATCTTTAAAACAGAAATTCTTAAAGATGGAGTGTACCTAGATTATATATCATTTTTTAAACAGATTCCTGAGGAGGGAACTGTTACTCTGGAAAAAAGTGAACATAGTGGAGGTGTTGTTAAAGCAATATTAGATAAAGATGGGAAAAAGAGGAAGATTTCGGCCTCTAAGATGTTTGCTTACGTAGAAAATGGAAAAGCTTTTAAAAAAGTATTTGAAAGGTTTTTAGAATTAAACAGAAATGAAAAAGGGTTTTATCTCTTATCTAAACCTGCTGATATTTTTTCAACACAAGTAAGTCCTTTTGCCATGATGGGTCTGGCGGGAGTATTAATACAAAGTATAGCAACAGACAGAACAAATAATGATGCTGTGAAAGAAATTTATATTGATCCTCTTACTGGAGAATATGACATTTCTGATGAAAATTTAAATAAATTGATACAATAAGATGATGAAAGACAATAATCTCTCTCTTTTTTTTATCTTTGCAAATTACAAGATTCTTAAATGAAAAACATACGAAATTTTTGCATAATCGCTCATATCGACCACGGTAAAAGTACCTTGGCAGACCGTCTTTTGGAGTATACGAATACAGTTACTCAAAGAGAATTACAGTCTCAGACGCTTGATGATATGGATTTGGAAAAAGAACGTGGGATTACAATTAAATCTCACGCGATCCAGATGGATTATGAATATAAAGGCGAAAAATATATCTTAAACCTGATTGATACACCGGGGCACGTTGACTTCTCTTATGAGGTTTCCCGTTCCATTGCTGCCTGTGAAGGCGCACTTCTTATTGTAGATGCTGCACAGAGCATTCAGGCACAAACGATCAGTAATTTATATTTGGCCCTGGAAAATGATTTAACAATCATTCCGATTTTAAATAAAATTGACCTTCCATCAGCAAATCCTGAAGAAGTAACCGATGAGATCATGAACCTGATTGGTTGCGAATATGAGGATGTATTAAGAGTTTCAGGAAAAACAGGAGAGGGAGTTCATCATTTATTAGAGCAGATCGTAGAGAGAATTCCCGCACCTGTAGGAAACCCTGATGGTCCGCTTCAAGCATTGATTTTTGACTCTGTTTACAATCCATTTAGAGGAATTGAAGCCTATTTCAAAGTAGTAAACGGAAGCATTACTAAAAATGAAAAAATTAAATTCTTTGCTACCGGTAAAGAATATGGAGCAGATGAAGTAGGTACCTTAAAATTAAAGCAGGTTCCAAAGAAGAGTGTGCAGTGTGGAGATGTAGGATACTTGGTTTCCGGTATTAAGGATGCCCGTGAAGTAAAAGTAGGAGATACGATTACTTCATTTGACAAACCGGCTGCTGGCCCAATCGATGGATTTGAGGAAGTGAAGCCAATGGTATTTGCTGGTATTTATCCAATTGATTCTGAAGACTTTGAGGAGCTAAGATTCTCCTTAGAAAAATTAAGATTGAATGATGCTTCCCTTGTTTTCGAACCGGAAAGTTCTGCAGCTCTTGGTTTTGGATTCCGTTGCGGATTCTTAGGAATGCTTCACATGGAGATTGTTCAGGAACGTCTTGATAGAGAGTTCAATATGAACGTAATCACAACGGTACCCAACGTTTCTTATTTTGGATATACTAAAAAAGAACCTGAAGTTCCAATCTTGATTAATAACCCATCAGAAATGATGGATCCATCAACAATGGATAGAGTAGAAGAGCCATTCATTAAGGCGTCTATCATTACAAAATCTGACTTTGTAGGAGCTGTAATGACTCTATGTATTGAAAAAAGAGGAGAGATCGTTAATCAAAGTTATTTAACATCAGAAAGAGTAGAATTGATTTTCAATATGCCTTTGGCTGAAGTTGTTTTTGACTTCTATGACAGATTAAAATCAATCTCTAAAGGATATGCATCATTCGATTACCATCCAATTGGTTTCAGAGCTTCTAAACTTGTAAAAATGGATATCCTGATCAATGGTGATATGGTAGATGCGCTTTCATCTTTGATTCACGACAGTAATGCATACTACATCGGTAAAAGAATGTGTGAAAAACTTCGTGAGCTAATTCCAAGACAACAGTTTGATATTGCTGTTCAGGCAGCTTTGGGAACTAAGGTTATTGCAAGAGAAACAATTAAGGCCTTAAGAAAAGACGTTACGGCAAAATGTTACGGAGGAGATATTTCCAGAAAGCGTAAACTATTGGAAAAGCAGAAAGAAGGTAAGAAGAAAATGAAGCAGATCGGAAGGGTAGAAGTACCACAATCTGCGTTCATGGCTGTATTAAAGCTTAATGATTAAGACAAACATTAATGATATTAAAACCGGTAGTTATACCGGTTTTTTTGTGTTTTATCTTCATAATTGAAATATATTTTCCTTTTAAAAAGGTGTTTTTATAACAATGCAATTAACATAATATAAGTTTTTATATTCTGATATTTCTTTATACTATATTTACGCAAAATTAATTTCCATGAAAAAAATCTATTTGCTTGGCGGGATATTGTGCTCCGCCTGGTTTTATTCCCAGAGTCTGGTGGGAGGGCTCAATTCTGGTGGGGTATCCAATGAGAATCTTATTCATACTGTTGGAGAAATTTATGTAGTACCTACTAATCCAGATGAACAGAATTCTGGTACGTTGGGAGTACTTTCTCAGACTGTATTAACCGTCTTAGGCGTTAATGAGGTTGTTACCAATCAAGAAAAAATAAATGTTTTTCCTAATCCAACAGCAGATTATATTACCATAACTGTCTCTTCAAAGACAAAACCGAAAGATGTTTCGATATATGACATGTCAGGAAAATTGGTTTCTCAAAAGGAAATTAATAACAGTCGTATTGACCTTTCGTTCTTGCCTAAGGGAGTTTATATGCTTACATTCAATAATTTAGAACTAAAACCTGTGAAAATTATAAAAAAATAAACGAGTACCATGAAAAAACTATACACTCTTATTCTAGCTCTTTCCACAGCCGTGGTTTTTGCACAGCTTCCTGATGCATTTTCTTATCAAGCTATTGCTTTTAATTCTGGCGGAGTACCCGTAGCGAATAGCAATGTATCTGTGAGAATCAGTATTTTAAATAATTCTGTGAACGGAACTAATCTTTATACTGAGACCCATTCTAAAACAACTAATTCCAAGGGATTAATTAATCTGAATATCGGACAAGGAACTCCTGTTTCCGGAGTATTTTCAGGAATAAACTGGTCTGTAAATTCCAAATTCATCAAAGTGGAAATGGATCCTGCAGGAGGCAGCAATTATACTAATGTTGGTACAAATCAGTTAATGAGTGTCCCTTATGCCATGGTCGCTCAAAAAATTGATGTTTCTTCCCCAAATTCTTCAATAGGAGATGATATTATTGAGGGAAAAAGCAGTAATTATTATTTTCTGGATAAGTTTGATCGCAAGATATATGCTTTTAATTCCAAAACAGGAACATGGTCTTCCAAACTATATAATGTAGGATATAGTAACAATAATATACTTCCCACTATTACGGCTTCCAATGGTAATATTATATTCACAGACAAATATGAACGAACGGTAAACGTTTTCAACTCCAAGACTGGAAATTGGTCTTCCCAGCTTTATAATGTTTGGTATTATAACAACGGCCTTTCGAGTCCTAGTGTGGTAACCTTAGATAGCGGTAATGTAATGTTTATTGATAATCATGATCATAAAGTATATACATTCAATTATATTAGCGGAGGATGGGCAGAAAAAGAATTCAACATTGGCTATCCTAACAATAATATTGCTCCTACCGTTATCTATTCAGGAAGTAACTTCGCATTCGTAGACAAATATGAACATAGTGTAAAAGTGTTCAACTCAAAAACGATGGAATGGAAGACTCAGGAATTTAGCCTTGGATATTTTTACAATGATGGAGGTTTAGGAAATCCGGAAATCACAGTTTCCAATGGGAATTTCCTTTTTACGGATAAATATGACCATAAAGTTTATGTATTTAATTCAAAAACAGGAAATTGGGTGGTTCAGGAATTCAATGTAGGATACTTTAATAATAATATGAGTACTCCGACTACCTTGGTGTCGGAAACTAAATAAATAAAAAACCCGCTTCAGTTGAAGCGGGTTTTTTATTTTATTTTTTACGGGTGAATTTTATTTCCATTGTTTTCATTTCTTTTCCTGTTTTAGGATTAGGACCATACATTTCCAAGGTATGGTTATTGTCATCAGTAAAAGTATAGACCTCCCTTACTTCACATTCTTTTCCTGGCTGGCTAGGGTCTGTCATTTTACCTTTAAAATCAATTGATTTTTTAGTTGGGTTCCAGTCTCCTTCTGCATGCATTAATCCTGTTCCCATATTGTCTATCCACGTACTTACAAACTTTTTCTTGGAATTATCGTATCCCATAATGCTCATTCCTTCAAATGGCATTCCCATGAAATTTCCTTTGTAATTACTTACCTGATATCGGCCTTCAAAAATCATTTTATTAGTGCATTCAGAAGTACTTGTCGCTGCCTTTCCGCTATCGTCCATCCACATACTGGTAGCACCAGTCCAATTTCCATCAAATTTGGCTAGCATTTTATGCATGTCACCCGGGGTTGCAAATTCCATCCATGCTTTCGTTGCAGTAGCAGAATCTACAGGCTTCCATTCAGAAGCTGAAGTCATAGAATCTTTTTTCTCCGAATTTTCAGAGCTAGAGGTTTTTCCTTTTTCACATGAGATAAGTAGAAAACCGATTGTGATAATTGTTAGGAGATTTTTCATAAATATTTAATTTTAAGTTGGTTAGAATGATAACTTAAAGGTATGAACTTTTATTATAGATGAAAATATTTTTTATTCCTGCGATAAATCGTAACTTTGTGTATTCGTAACGCAAATTAATTTATGGAGTCTCCTAAAAAATTACAAGATATAAAAGTAGCTGTAGATGCTGTTATTTTCGGCTACTTCGATAAGAAAGACCTGCAAATACTTCTCATCAAAAGAAATATTGAGCCTTTTAAAGGAGGATGGGCGCTTCCCGGCGGATTGGTTCTGGATGATGAGAACTTGGATGATGCCGTGAAAAGAGAGCTGCATGAAGAAGCCGGTATTAAACCTGATTTTTTAGAACAACTCTATACATTTGGTAACATAGGTCGGGATCCCCGAAATAGAGTGGTTTCTGTGGCTTATCTGGGGCTTGTAAACCCCTCTTACCATGAACTGTTTGCAGATTCTGATGCAGATGATGCCCAATGGTTCAGCATCAATAAGCTCCCATCGGTTGCCTTTGATCATAAAACGATTATTGATATTGCACTCAAAAGACTTCGTACAAAAATTCAATACCAACCGATCGGCTTCAACCTTCTCAATGAAGAATTTCCTTTCTCGGATCTTGAAAACCTTTATAAAACAATTGTAGGACAGGAAATAGACCGAAGAAACTTTCGTAAAAAAATTATGAGTTACGGGCTGCTTAATGAAACTAATAATGTTAAAAAAGAAGGAAGCGGAAGACCAGGTAAACTCTTTACGTTCAATCAGGAAAAATATAAAGAACTTGAAGAAGAGGGATTCTACTTTGAAATCAAATAGTTTTATTTAAAAGATTCATGATACCATACAAATGGCATTCAATAGGAACGGGCTTTAGCCCGTTTTTTTATAAATATACATTCCGTTAGCTTCAGCCAAAATCTATTTAATTCTTGTTATTTGTATAAATATTTTACCATTTTATTTTTTCTGGATTAAAATTTATTCATTGTAAATCAGATAATTATGTTTATTAGTGTAAAAATAACGCAAATAAATTTGGCTGGGAAAATAATAATCCTTTAAATTTGTGTAAAAATAACACATAATGAATTACACCATACAAAATATTAAAGACAAATTTCAGAGGAAGGAAAGAATTAAGCTCTTGTTTTTCTGGGGACACACTGTTAAAGATGAAATTACCAAGTCATGCTTTAGCCAATGGTTTTTAGGAAGATTTGAAGAAAACGGAATCATTTATAAAACTGCGGAACATTATATGATGGCCGGAAAAGCAAGATTATTTAATGATACTGAAACCCTGGAAGAGATATTGCAGGCGGCTACTCCCAATCAGGTAAAAAGTTTGGGTAGAAAGGTAAAGAACTTTGATCCAAAAATCTGGGATGAACACAAATATGAAATTGTGAGAAAAGGCAATCTTTTAAAATTTTCCCAGAATAAAGAATTTAAAGACTTTCTTTTATCTACCAATGATAAAATCCTTGTAGAAGCCAGTCCTTATGATAAAATATGGGGAATAGGAATGCTGGAAACAGATCCAAGAGCAGAAAACCCATTGCTATGGAACGGCGAAAATCTTTTAGGATTTGCACTGATGGAGGTAAGGGATGAATTGAGAGGGTAAAAACACAATAACCAGTCACAAAATATTAATCATGGAAAAAACAGAATTACACCCACAGATATTTCTGATTGAGGATTTTCTCACAGAAGCTGAATGTAATGATTATATAGCTTTGTCACACGAAAAGGTTTTTGAAGAAGCAAAGATTAATGTTGGAGGGAGACAGCTTATGAGCAAAGGGATCAGAAATAATGAACGACTGATGATTTTTGATAATAATCTGGCAGAAGACCTTTTCAAAAAAGCGGCTGAATTTCTTCCACAGGATCATGAAGATTTTAGCCTTCTGAATTTCAACGAAATGTTCAGAGTATATAAGTATTCAGTGGGACAACAATTCAAAATGCATCGGGACGGAAGTTACATCAGAAATGAAAAGGAGAAAAGCTTCTACACATTTTTGATCTATCTGAATGATGACTTTGAGGGTGGAGAAACAGAATTTGAAAATTTGTTTACGGTAGCCCCTAAAAAAGGAACAGCATTAATCTTTTATCACCCTTTAAGACACGAAGGAAAAACACTAATCAGTGGTTTGAAGTATGTTTTGAGAACAGACGTAATGTATTCCAGTAAAAAGTAAAGAACTTAATGCAGGAATAATGCATAGCTATGTCTTTTTTAATTAGCGTAATAATAACACAAAAAAAATAATCAGATATGGAAGATGAATTAAAACCAAGATTTATCGAATCATTACAAAGAAATAATGACCAGATCAGAGAAGACCGTGCAAGAACAATCGGAGAAGATTCAGAACTGATTTACAGGCGCAGGGTTGAAGATCTCGAGTTGAAAATAAAAAGACTTGAGCGCGAGCAGGAGGGGCTTATTGATATCAGCCCTTTGGACAGAAACAGTTTGACTTTTGTGGATTTTAATCCCGAAGCATTCGTTCAGAAAGACATGGAATTATCATTAACAATCAGAAATCTAAATATCCAACTCGAAGTTACCCAAAAGCGATTTGAATATTTATTTGGAAAAACATTTTAGTCATGGGAAGTACAAGATACGATATAGATGCTCGTTATGACAGAGCAAGCAGAGCAGGTTACGGAACAAAATCTGCGGGAGAAATCTTCACACAGAACGCCAAAAGAATGGCACATAAAACAATGATTCCTCATGGAATAACCTTCAGAGAATCCAGAGATTCTGAGGTACATCCAAATTCGGTTCCGATTATTTTAGGACTGGATGTAACCGGAAGTATGGGACATATTCCGCATGAACTGATTAGGGAAGGGCTGCCTAAGCTGATGGGTGGAATTATTCAGGGTGGAGTTCCAGATCCGGCACTGCTTTTCCTGGGAATCGGGGATCATGAATGTGATAGCTACCCATTACAGGTAGGGCAGTTTGAATCAGGTGATGAAGAATTGGATATGTGGCTTACCCGCACTTATATTGAATCCGGCGGGGGTGGAAATGCTGGTGAAAGCTATCTTTTGGCCTGGTATTTCGCAGCATTCCATACCAGAACAGATGCTTTTGAGAAAAGAAACCAAAAAGGATTGCTATTCACGGTAGGAGATGAGCCTTGTCTTAAAGTGCTTTCAGCATCTGCCATTCGGGAGATTATGGGATCCGGACAACAAACCTACACGCATTATGAATTACTGGAGGAAGTAAAAAAGCGATACGAAGTTTATCACATTAATGTTCTCCATTCTGATCAGGCACTAAGAGCAAACAGGGATTGGAAAGAATTGTTGGGACAAAACTGTATATCAATAGAAGACCATAGAGAAATTCCGAATGTTATTAAAAAAATTATCTGTGAAAAATATAAAGATAAAACCTTTAGAACAACAGATATTGAAGGATTAGACAACGTTGAAATGCTTTAGATCATGAAAAAAGCGCAAATAGTTATAGGCTTGGGTTTCGGTGATGAGGGAAAAGGAATTACGACAGATTTTTTAGCTTCTCAGAATCAAAATTCCGTAGTAATAAGATTTTCAGGAGGGCAGCAGGCTGCTCATACGGTAATGATTGATGATCAGAAACACGTTCATTCCAGCTTTGCAAGCGGAGCACTTCGAGGATTAGCCTCTTATTTTACTGAACATTGCACTATTCACCCTACATTTTTACTGAATGAAAGAGAGGAATTAAAGGCAAAAAACGGAAACATAGAGCTTCATATTCATCCATTAGCTAAGGTAACCACTCCTTTTGATGTCTGGCAAAACAGAACAAATTCAAAAAATCTGGAGCACGGGACCTGTGGTAAAGGAATAGGAGCCACCATGAAAAGACACGAAAGCCCTTATAAACTATTTGCCATTGATCTTATTGCCCCACGGGAAATGTTGATAGAAAAACTGAAAGGAATTGCTTATTACTATGGTTTTATGGAAGAAAATCAGATACAAGAACAGCTAAAGCCCTTTTTAGAAGCCATTGATCAGATAGATTGGAAAATTGATGATTATAACTATCTGAAGTCATTTGAAAATCTCATTTTCGAGGGAAGTCAGGGTGTTTTACTCGATATGGATCATGGTATTTTTCCGAATGTAACCTATGCTCACACGACCTCAAAAAATGCATATGAGATCTGTAAACAGCTTAAAATTGAAGAAATTGAAATGTACTACGTGACGAGAAGCTATGGGACACGCCACGGAAATGGCTGGATGAGCAATGAAAAGGAGATCATTTTAAAAAACAACCAAGAAGAAACCTGTACTTTTAATGAATACCAGAAAGAACTTCGGTTTGGGGATTTAGATTACAATTTATTGAATTATGCCTTGAAATTAGATGGGGCATATATCTGTTCAACGAAAAACAACCTTGTTGTAACCTGTTTAGATCAGATGGATGAAAAATTTAAAATTGATAAGCTGGAAATGAAGTTTGATACTGTTTACGGATCATATTCTCCTTATGCAAAGGATTTTGAAAATCTCTCTGAAATCCTGTAAGATAGAGGGATTAATTCTATATTTAGTGTGAAAATAGAATGAGGTTGGGAATAATGAATTAAAAATAAAAGATGAAAGAATTTGAAATAAGAGCAGATTATAACAGAGATACTATTGTCGTATATCAGGCTTATAATAATGAAATTGCAAAATCTGCAGTAGAAAATCAGAAATTTTGTGCTCCTTTTTCGTTTAACAGAATGACTTGGATTAAACCGTCTTTTCTTTGGATGATGGAACGGAGTAACTACGGGCAAAAATCAAATCAGGAATGCATTCTGGCAATACATATTAAGAGAGAAACCTGGGAAAAAGCACTAAGTTTAGCCATTTTAACCTCTCCCGAAAAAAGGGTTTACTCCAATCCTAAAACCTGGGAGGAACAATTTGAAAACGCAAAAGTGTATATACAATGGGATCCGGAAAGGAATATCAGAGGAAACAAATTAGATTATCGTTCAATTCAGATAGGAATTAGTCGTTATTTGATAGAAGAGTTCAACGAAGAATGGATTGTAAAAATAGAAGATTATACGCCTCTGGTAAAAAAGATTTTAAATTTTACCAAGCAGGGAGATTACAATAAAGCGAAGAAGCTATTGCCAATAGAAAAAATATATCCATTATCAGAGGAATTTGCCCACAAAATAGGAGCAGATGTTTAAAAATAGAGATGATGAAAACAAAAAGACTTTACAGACCGGTAGGAGAAAAAGAAATGATTCTGATTATAGACAGTGGATATAAAGGTTTCCCACCAAGGTTAGGATGGCAGCCTATTTTCTATCCTGTTTTGGATGAAGCTTATGCCTCTGAAATTGCTGAGAAATGGAATACCAGAGACGAAGCCGGGAACTATCTTGGTTTTGTAATCCAATTTGACGTGCAGGAAGAAGTGGCAGATCAATATCCTGCCCAAAATGTAGGAGCCAGAAACCACAACGAACTATGGGTGCCATCAGAAGAATTGGATGGTTTTAATAAAGCAATTGTCGGAAATATTGAAGTGATAAAAGTTTTTATCGGAAATGAATTTAAAGGATCTGCAAATAGCGAAATAGTTGAACTTATAGGAGTTTTAAAACAATAGCAATGAATACACTAATGAAAAAATAGTGTATTCGTGACAAAAAAGACACAATGGAAATTAAATTAAAAAAATATAAAGAACAATTACAAAACTGGCCTCAGAAAGGATACCATATCATGGTTCAATATGATGATGAAAAAATTATAGTATATCAGTCATATAAAAAAGAGATAGGTGAATTTGCGGTTAGAAATCAATATTTTGGTGGTGGATTTAGCATGGAAAGAATGACTTGGATAAAACCAAATTTCCTTTGGATGATGTATCGCAATGGCTGGGGTACAAAAGACGATCAGGAGTGTGTATTGGCAATTCACCTAAAACTGAATGCTTTTAAAAGGTATCTAGAAAATGCAGTGTATTCTTCCTATAATGTTAATTTAGGAATGTCAAGAGAAGAATGGCAGGATCAGGTGAAAGAATCTTCTGCAAGGTTACAATGGGATCCAGATCATGATCCCCATGGAAATAAATTAGAAAGAAGAGCCATACAAATTGGTTTGAGAAATGAGCTTATCCATTCTTTTGCTAAGGAAGATATTCTTTTAATTGAAGATATTTCAGATTTTGTAAAAGAACAATATAATTTTGTTTTGAATGATGACTTGGATAACCTGATTATGCCAGAGGAAAATTCATTATTATTTGAGGATGAAGAATTAAATAGAAAACTCAATTTGGCATAAAATGATTTACAAAAAACTATTAGATTAAACCAATGAAAAAACTAACCATATTAAGCGGTGCAGGAATCAGTGCCGAAAGCGGAATACAAACATTCAGAGACGGAGATGGCCTCTGGGAAAATCATAAAGTAACGGATGTGGCAAGTCCGGAAGGATGGAGAAGAAATAGAGAGATGGTTTTGGAATTTTACAACCAAAGAAGACGTCAGCTTCATGAAGTAGAACCTAACGAAGCACATCAATTGCTAGCAGAACTGGAAAAACATTTTGAGGTTCAAATCATTACCCAAAATATAGACGATCTGCACGAAAGAGCAGGCTCCACCAATATTCTTCACATTCATGGAGAGTTGTTCAAGTCTTGCTCATGTAATAATAAAAGCCTGATTTATGAACAAAAAGGAGATATAAACCCAGGCGACAAAGCTGAAGACGGAGCGCAGTTAAGACCTTTTATTGTCTGGTTTGGGGAAGATGTTCCTTTGTATCAGACGGGGAGAGATCTTGTAAAAGATTCAGATATCTTAGTGGTTATCGGAACTTCATTGCAAGTATATCCTGCGGCTGGACTGATTCATGATATCAAGGATGATTGTCTTTTAATTGTCATCAATCCCAACGAAACAGGCTTTGGCTACGGTCAGAGAGCCGTAGTGATGAAAGAACCCGCAACAAAAGGAATGAAACTATTATTTGATAAACTGGTTAATCTTGCCTAATGGAAAATAAAGTTAAGGCCGGAATTATTGGTGTCTGTATTGGTGATGCCCTCGGTGTTCCGGTAGAGTTTAAGAAAAGAGAGGATTTAAAGAAATTTCCAGTAACTAAAATGCTTGAATTTATGTCCTGGAATCAGCCTAAAGGAACATGGAGTGACGATAGCTCGTTGACGCTCTGCGTTGCTGAAGAACTTACAAAAGGATATGATCTTGAAAAGATAGGACAAAGCTTTGTAAAATGGAATAAATATGGACATTGGACCGCCCATGGAAAACTTTTCGATATAGGGGGAACAACAAGGCATTCCATTGCGAGACTTATTAAAGGTGAAAGTGCCAGATTTTCAGGAAATATCTTTGAAGAAGACAACGGAAGCGGTTCTCTAATGAGGATTCTTCCCCTTGCTTTTTATCTTGAAAAAGAAAATGATATCCAAAAGGTTTATCATACAGTAAAAGAAGTTTCATCAATTACTCACGGTCATTTTCGTTCTGTTTTTGCATGCTTTATCTATGTAATTTTTGCCATCCAATTGTTGAAAGGACACCGCAAAAAAGAAGCATATACTTATACACAGAAAGTAGCATTGAAATATTCTGAAGAACAGGGTTTTAACCCGAATGAAATTGAGCTTTTTAATAGAATTTTGAAAAAGGATATTTCTGGTTATTCCGAAGATGAAATTAAAAGTAGCGGATATGTCTTACACAGCCTGGAAGCGTCTCTATGGTGTTTTCTAAATTCAGAAAGTTATTCTAAGGCTGTTTTAAAAGCTGTAAACCTAGGAGAAGATACAGACACCACAGGAGCCATTACAGGAGGCATTGCAGGAATTTATTATGGATATGAAGATATTCCTAAAGAATGGATTTCCGAGCTGATGAGGAAAGATAATATTGAAGTATTGTGTGAAAGATTAGCTAAAAAATTGTACAACATTGATAGAACTATATAGCCTTATTTCAGAAAAGGAATTGTTGGAAATTAAGAACAAGAACTTTAAAGAGTTTCCTTGTTATCTTCCACTGCATTTTTACATTGGAAAGATGCCGGGAATTTCTGAAGAGCATTTACAATTTCTTGTAAAATTTGAAATAAACAAGAAAGACATATCTTACTTTACTACGCTTAATGAGGGAGAAATAATTACTAAAGGAACTGAAGATTTAGATAATGTTAATTCTTTGATTGAGGATAAGATTAAGATCATCGGTTTTTTTGGAAAGAACAAAGATCTCAGTCAGGACATCATGGGGATATTAGAAAATGAAAAAAGGTTTTTTGAATTCAGGTTAAAGACATATTTGGATACAAATAACAGAGAAATCATTCCTTATGATTATTTTGAACGAGAAATTGACTCTGATGATAATATATCCGAACTTACCGATGAAGAAGAAGACGCTTCTGCAAAATATTATGATGAGAAACGGTCAAAAATAAATACTTTGGAAGAAGTAGTTGGTTTTTTGATTAATGAAGAGTTAAGTGAAGATAACATCAATGAAATCAAGAATAAATCATTAGCCTCAAAGTTTGACAGTCTGGGAGGTCTTTTCGGTTTAGGAATGTATCTTAGGAACGTATTTATTTACCCTAATAAAAACGAAAACTTTATACGGTATCTAAAGACTTATGATCCGGAGTATATGGTAGATCGCGGGGAGTTTGGGGAAGGGCTTATTGAAGATTTTTTGTGGAGGAAACTCAATGATTATCTGATAACAGAGGATAGCAAAAAGAAAATTGCTGAGCTTCGGAAAGAGCAGTATGATGAAGATTCTTTTTGGGCAAACTATATCAAGGAGCAATTGCTTTCGTATAATCTTGATGAAGCAATTATTAGGGAATATCTGGATATGGAAGAAAAAAAAGATACCAGCGATGAAGATTTTGAACGTTATTATTTTGAACAGAAAAGAATTCTGACAGGAATATCCGAAGAGGAAAGATCAGTTTATGATCAGATGAAACAGGATTATTTTACGATTAGACATCTTATTAAAAAATTAAAAAACAAACCATGAACGAAATAGAAACAAAGAAAATAAGTAAATTTTTAAGCCTTATTCTAAGGCACCAACCTGAAAGTATAGGACTAAAGCTGGATGAAAACGGCTGGGCAGATGTAGAAGAGCTGAGAACAAAATCAGCTAAAAAAAGGATGCATTTTACCTTGGAGGAACTGGATGAGGTAGTGGAAACCAATAATAAAAAAAGGTTTGCTTTTAATGATGATAAAACCAAAATCAGAGCCAGCCAGGGACATTCTATTGATATAGATCTGGCCCTGGAAACATTACAACCGCCTGAATTTCTTTATCATGGAACCGCAGAAACCAATATTTCTTCCATTTTAGAAAAAGGAATCGAAAAAAGAAGCCGTCAACACGTGCACTTAAGTGCTGATAAAGAGACCGCTACAAAGGTGGGAATGAGACACGGGAAACCCATTATTCTGACCATTAGAACCGGGACAATGCATGAAGATGGGCTGTTCTTTTATCAATCTGCCAATGGAGTATGGCTGACTGAGTTTGTAGATTCAAAATATATATCAAAATAGAAAGAATAAAAAGCTTGATTGAAGCCATAAAAAATGTAGATTCCCGTCAAATGATAAGTGAAAAATAACAAAATGAACAGAACTTTAGTAATAGGTGATATCCACGGAGGATTTAAAGCATTACAGCAGATTTTTGAACGTGCTGAGGTTACTCCAAATGATAAATTGATCTTCCTGGGAGACTATGTAGATGGCTGGAGTGAATCTTCCCGAATTATTCAGTTTCTAATAGACCTTTCTCAAAAGCAGGAATGTATTTTCATCAAAGGAAATCATGATGTCTGGTGTGAAGATTGGCTGGCATTGGGACAAAGTCCTGATATGTGGCTTTTTAATGGTGGAAAAAGCACAGTAGAAAGCTATGCAGAGTATCCGCTGGAAGTTCTGGATAATCATCTTGAGTTCTTTCAAAGAATGAAAAGCTATCATGTGGATGATCAGAACCGACTGTTTATTCATGCAGGATATGCTTCCATGCACGGTCCTGAAAAAGAAGTGTATTCCAGTAACTACCGTTGGGATAGAACCCTTTGGGAAACAGCAGTAGCAATGGATAAAAAATTAGAAAGGAATTCTGAATTATACCCTAAAAGGCTGCTTTTATTCAAGGAAATATTTATCGGGCATACCCCAACATTGGATATTGGAAGTAAAATACCAACTAACAAAGCTAATGTCTGGAATATGGATACCGGAGCGGCTTTCACAGGAGCCCTATCCATTATGGATATAGACACTAGAGAATTCTGGCAAAGTGATCCGCTTCCATCCCTATACCCTGATGAAAAAGGAAGGAATTAATGATTTTTTAAATAAGCCTCATACGTTTTCAAAACCTATGGGGTTTTTCATTTTTACAGAACAATTTTGCCTTTTTGTCATTTTACTTTTTCTGACAACTTCATATTGACTAATTTTAAATCCTGAAAATAATACGTTAATGAAACTGAAATACCTCCTGCTTACACTGAGTTCGTCTCTACTTTTTGCTCAGAAAACATTTCAGACTCCTTTTGAGAAAGGAAATGGTAACCAAACCGTTACCTATGATGAGATGAATTCTTATTATGAAGATTTAGCCAAAAATTTTAATACCATTCAGTATCTTAAAAAAGGAGAAGACGATAATGGGAAACCCATTTATGTTGTCGTTTATAATCCATTTCCAGAAAAGGATATTGATAAACTGAGAAAAAATAAAGCGATTCTCTTCGTCAATAACGGAATCCATCCCGGAGAACCCGATGGAATTGATGCAACTATGATGTTGATGCGTGATCTGGCAACCAAGAAGATTAAGACCCCACAAAACTTTGTTATAGCTGCTATTTCTGCCTACAATGTCAGCGGAATGCTGAATAGAGGATCCCATTCCAGAGCTAATCAGAACGGACCGGAACAATATGGTTTTAGGGGAAATGCAAGAAACTACGACCTGAATAGAGACTTCATTAAGGCAGACTCTAAAAATGCCAGAAGCTTTCAGGAAATTTATCAATGGTTACAACCCGATGTTTTTATTGACAATCACGTAAGTAATGGGGCAGACTATCAATACACATTTACTTATATTTCAACATTTAAGGAACGTTTGGGAAATGTTCTTGGTGCCTATTTTTATAACGACTATCAAGCTAAAAACCTTGATGATATGAAGAAATTAGGATATGAAAGTACACCTTACGTAAACATTCACGGTGATGTTCCCGAAGTTGGTTTTGCTTCTTTTGAAGACTCTCCAAGATATTCTACAGGGTATACCACTTTGTTCAATTCATTGGGAACTGTTCCTGAGACCCATATGCTGAAGCCCTATGACAAAAGAGTAGATGCTACCTATAAATATATGCTGGTTAATCTGCAGAATTTAGACAAAGATTATCAAAAAATAAAACAGCTTCGTCTGGATAATCTGAAACAATATCAGGCAGGAAAACAATACGGAATCCGATGGAAAATCGACTCTACAAAGTTTACAACGATGGATTTTAAGGGCTACGAAGGAAAATATAAACCCAGTGAAGTTTCCGGAAAACCAAGACTCTATTATGACAGAAGCAAACCCTTTACAAAAAACATAAAGCTTTTTACCACAGCTGTTCCTACAGGATATATTACCATTCCTAAATACTATATAATTCCACAGTCACAATACAGGGTTATTGATGAATTTAAAAGAAACGGAATTCAGATGAAACCTATTCAAAAAGACAGCGTTGTCTTAGTAGAATCTTACAAGATCAGAGATTTTAAAACAGTAAAAAATCCTTACGAAGGACATTATCTGCATTATGAAACCACAGTTGACAAAGCTTCTAAAAATAGAACATTTACTACAGGGGATTACATGGTTTCTACAGATCAGCCTGGTATAAAATATATTATTGAAACCCTTGAACCTGAAGCGTTAGACTCTTTTTTTAATTGGAATTTTTTTGATGGAATTCTCGCTCAGAAAGAATATTATTCAGCCTATATTTTTGAAGATACCGCTGCAGAACTGTTGAAAAATGATAAAAAGCTAAAAGAAGCCTTTGAAGAAGCTAAAAGATCAGATAAAAAACTATCTGAAGATGGAGAATCACAGCTGGATTGGGTCTACAGACATTCTCCTTATTTTGAAGAAAAAACCTTTAGGCAGTATCCTGTTTATAGGGTGTTGTAATATGCTGTAAATCAAATAATAAACTAAAAAAAGACGTTTCAGTTGAAACGTCTTTTTACTTATTTTGGAAGGCCTCTTTTTAAAGCTATTTCTGCTCTTTTGATGGCAACCTTTTCTTTCCAGTCCATATATTTATTTCTGAAATTGGACTTCATGATATCATCAAATTTACGCTGTACAGTAAGATTCCATAGAGAATGCGCCTTTACTGCCCACGATTTGTCCCAAGCTCTTAATGAAATAGAGAATGAACCATCCAGATACTTCATCCAATGCCACCATCCTGTAGGCATAAACAAAGTATCTCCATGCTCAAGGAAGCATTCAATACCCTCTACACCATCCAATGCGGGAAATTTTGTAAGGTCAGGGTTCTCAATATCATAATCCTCAAGAGCATACGTAGCATATGGAATTTGATATAATCTTTCTCGCCATTTATAATCAAAAAGAAGAACACGCTTCCTTCCATTAAAGTGAGTGTGGAAAATATGCGCCATATCTATATCAAAATGGAGAAATGTTACAGATCCTTTTCCTCCAAAGAACATATTAGGATACTTATCAAGGAAGCCTCCCATTAATTTTTTGGGAGAAATATAATCTTCAAGAAGCTTTGGAGCATATTTTATAGGGTCGAACAGGAAAATTCTTAGATCAGTAGGTTCACGCTGGATAAGATCTATATAATCACTGAACTTCATTTTGGCTGCAGAAGCATTGATGGGAGCAGAGGGATCTGCCTTTGAACTGTCATATAATGGAACTTCCACATCTCCTACGACCTCTTTCATGTATTCCATCGTCCATTTTTGGTAAGCCGGCCAGTTTTTTGCCATATTTTTGATGACAACGGGCCTTCTTGGCTTTAGATATTTTTCGTAGAATTCTTCTTTAGAAATATCATCTACAATATCTATAGGCTTTAAAATTATTCCCATTTTGTAAATTTTATGTTACAAAATTATTAAATAATTATTTACGAACCCAGATTTAAGCTTTTTTTAATATATACCTTAAGTTTAATTTATTATTTAGAATCAATTAAAATAATTATTTTTTTATTTTGTGATAAAAAAGCCATTTTTCTTATATAAATATCAACAAAAATACCCTGCAACAATGTACAGGGTAAAAACACTATTTAATGAATAGAAATCTATTCAGCGCCTAAAATATTGATTTTACTTAAAGGAAAGAACTTGGGTAAAGTTGATAAAATAAAGAATAAATGGCTGTTGAGTTATATTAATTCAATAAATAAAGCAGTGTTTTTAATTTAAATTTTAATTATTGTAAATCAGCTAAATATTTTTAATTTGAGAATAAAATACACTATTTTTTACAATTAATTTAAACGCTGATAATGTGGCTGTTATGTGTTTAATTATTCAATGAATGGTGATTTTGAATAAAAAACCATAAATTTTATCTCTGCAAATCTAAAAACTAAGGATCTTTTCTGTCCTTAATAAAATCAAAATTATGACGATGCTTGTAGTGATATGATTTAACTTTCGAAGATAAAATGCATCTTTAAAAAAGTGTAACGAAAAACCACAATGATTAACTAATTAATCAAATAGTAAATATGAAAAAAAATATTTCCCTATTTCTGATGCTTTTTTTTACTGTGTTTACATTTGCACAGAAAACGGTTTCAGGAAAGATCACTGATGATGACGGGGTAGCTATACCAAGTGCCAGTGTAACCATTGAAGAGCCTGGTAAAGATGCCATTCTTGCCTATGGAATTACCAACTCTAAAGGAGAATACAAGGTGACTTTTACTTCTCCAGAACCCAACGTGGACCTTAAGGTAAAAGCATTCAACCAAAAACCTCTTACAAAACAGGTCGGAAATAGTGATCAGGTTCTGAATTTTAAAATGCAGTCTGAGGCTACAGAAATAAAGGAAGTACAGTTGAAAACCAAAATGATTACGGCAAGAGGAGACACCATCTCTTATGATCTAAAGGCATTCAACAGCAAAAACGACAGAACCCTAGCAGATGTAATGAAAAAGATTCCGGGTATTGAAGTCAATACAGATGGAACCATTCTTTACCAAGGAAATGCCATCAATAAATTCTATGTGAATGGAAAAGACCTTATGGAAGGGGGATATGGTACTATCAACAACTCACTTCCAAAAGATGCTGTACAAAAGGTAGAAGTCCTTGAAAACCACCAACCGGTAAAAATTCTTCAGGATAAAGTACCCTCTGATCAGGCAGCAATCAACATAAAACTTAAAAACTCCGTAACCATGACGGGTAGAGGAGAAGTAGGAACCGGTTTTGGAGATCCATGGCTTTGGAATGTAAAATTGACACCCATGTTTTTCGGACAGAAAAGCCAATGGGTAGTCAACTATAAAACCAATAACATGGGCGAGCAGGTTGAAAATGAGGGAAATATTTTAGCTTTTGGAAGCGGATGGGAAGGGAAAAGATCAAATATCTCTCAAAATAACTGGCTAAGTGTAGAAAATGCTGAAGCCCCCAATCTTCCGGTAAAAAGATATTTACTGAATAACGTACATTACCTTTCTGCCAATTACCTTACCAATATTGACAAGAAAAAAGAATGGGAGCTTAAGGCCAGTGCCAACTATACTAATAACGCGGTAGAAAGAGAATCAAACAGTATTACTACAGATATTCAACAAGGAACACAATATAACACCAGATTTCTGAATAACTTTTATACAGATAAATTAAAAGGAGAGTTGATTTTTACTAAAAATGCTAAAAAAGGATTCTTTAAAAACACTACCACTTTTTCTCAGTTTTGGAATGCAGACCGGGCTGTTGCGGAAAGAAGTGATAGATTTGGAAATGAAGCTTTGGAATCACCTACTACATCATTTCAGAACTCCTTGAGTACAATTATCCCCTGGAAAGAGAAAATGGTAAATTTCAAATCCTATATCAGTTATCAGAATGACAAACAAATTCTGGAAATTTCCCCTGCCAATTATTTGCAGTTTCCTTATCGAGAGGAAGCAACAGATGCATTTACAACCATTAAGTTCACACCCGGATCTACCGCTTTACAAAGTTTCAGAATTAAAAGTTTAGATACATCCCATTCAGCAAACATCAGCTTTTCTACAAAAGGCTGGACTTTCACGCCACAAGTCGGAATTGATTTTTCTACAGATAAGCTAACCACTAATTTTGATGGAATTACAGATGACAACAAACCTGATTTCAGTACTCCGGCATATGAAAATGATTTAAAATTCACAAGAGTTAATCCATCGGCTTCTGTTGGGATTAATTATAAATCAGAAGCATGGAGCTTATTTTCCAGCTTTCCTGTAAATTTTAATAATATAAAAGCAGAGGATGAGTTCAGAAACGTTTCAAAGTCTTTAAGTAAAGTAACCTTTACCCCCAATATTTTTGCTCAATATTCTTTTGCTTCTTTCTTTAAAGCAAGTATGAGTGGAGGCATCAACAATAATTTTGGAGATATACAGACCGCCTATGCCGGATATATTCTGACAAGTCCGGGAGGATTTAATGTTATGAATCCTAAAAACCCAATCCCACAAACAACTACAAAAAATGCAGGAGTAAGACTGGAATATAGAAACCCACTTAATAATCTTTTCTTTAATGTGGGGTATAGATTAAGTGATGCTAAAAATAATTTATTGGCCTCCAGTGCCGTAAACAAATTAGGTTTTAGCGTTATTGAATATATTGAACGGGAGAATAAAAGAACAAGCAATAGCTATTATGCAGAAATAGGAAAATATTTTCCAAAATTTAAATCCAACGCTTCCCTATCATTTAGTAATACCAATTCAAAATCCGAATCCAGAAGAAATGAACAGGATCTTAGCACTAAAAATGATGCAAACTCCTTAGGGTTTAAATTCAACAACACTTATTTCTCTTGGATGAGTGTAGATTTCAACATGACAAAATCATGGAATAAGCAGTCTAACGGAGTTATTCAAAACAATTTAGGAAAAACAGAGGGTTACACACACAATTTGAATGTATTCTTCTATCCACTGGAAAGCCATACAATAGGTTTTTACTGGGATCAAATCAATTCAAAATTAGGGGATACAAAACTAAATAATGGCTTTTTTGATGTTTCATACCAATTTAGCTGGACTAAGAAAAAAGTTGACTTTGAATTAAAGTGGATGAATATTGCCAACAGAAAAGTATTTGAAAAAATCAGTGTAGGAGATGCAACAATTATCCAAACAACAATGCAGCTTCGCCCAAGTCAGGTTATGTTTAGCGTAAAATTCAATTTTAAATAAAGTAAAAACCAATCCCTAGAGATTGGTTTTTTATTGAGATATACTGATTTATTAAAAGCCTTGATAATCGGCAGACGGCCCATAACTTCCAGGCAAAGGAATGTCATTTAGTCTGTAATAAACACCTAATTGTGCTCTGTGATGGGTAATTTGATTTAATGCATGACGAATCGATTCATATTTTGTCCATTTTGCCAGTTCCTGTCCATTGTTTTTCAGTGCCCAGCTTCCATTAAGGTCATTTTCATTGGCATTTTCGAGAGCTTCCTTACCTGATTGGAAATTTTGGTCAAGTGACTGTAAGAGATCTTCTTTGGTTGAAAATTTCTTGGGTTGATAATCACCCTTTCCAAAATCTAGATCAGAGGTTTTGAGCATCGTATTAGGCCATTCAAAGATTTCAGCAATATGGGTGGCAAGAGGCATCAGTTTCATGCTTTTTTCATGAGGAGCATACTCATTTTTTCCGTCAGGATAAGTTTCAAAGAATTTTCTGGTGGTTTGATATTCCGTCTCCAGCTCATTTTTAAATTGTGATAAAGTGTCCATAATATTTTGTTTTTGAGAAAGTTAAAGTTAAAACTTTTACCCCTGAAAATGTTTTAACGGAATCATAATTTTTAATGTTTTACTCTAACCTCTGAAAGAAAATTGAAAAAAACTGTAACAAAATTCCATAATCTATTACTAATTAATAAAACTTGGAAAATGAAAAAGTTATTTTCAGTATTTCTTATCACTCTTTTTGCTTTTGCTGGTGCTCAGGATACCAAAGAAACGGCCAACCGATTCTTTTATGAACTGACTTTTAAACCTAAGAAAGATTCTACAAAACTAGACAAGGTAATTACAATCTTAGACATTACAGATAAAAACCGATCAGTTTATCAGGATTATACTGTAATAGCACAGGATTCTATCATGAAAGTTGAAATAGAAGCCATGAAAAAAGCCGGGATGATGAAAGACCTTAGCAAGTCACTTAAAACCCCAAAAATTTCTGCAAGAATATATAAGGCTTATCCAAGCATGAAAGCTCAGTATGTAGACAAAATTGCCAATGGTTTTACACCAAGTAATATTGGGTACAGTGAAGATCTAAAGTTCAACTGGAATATTCTTAGCGACAAGCAAAAGATTGGAGAATACAATACTCAAAAGGCAACTACTGAGTTTGGAGGAAGAAAATGGACGGCATGGTTTAGTACAGATATCCCTTTTCAGGATGGGCCATATAAATTTTCAGGACTTCCGGGTTTAATCGTAAAGATTGAAGATGCAGATAAAAACTATTCTTGGGTATTGCAAGGGAATAAAAAAGTAAAAGATTATACAGAGTTTTCCTACATTGAAAGCTTGATGGGAGCTTCCGGAGGAAAAGTAAATGAATTATCAAGAGAAAAATTTGAAAAAACATTCAATGATTTCAAAAAAGATCCATTTGCTTCTGTACGTCCAATGATGACACAGGACATGATGTCTAAAACAATTCCCGGAATGGACGGAACACTGGGGGACATGATGAAGAAACAGGAGAAGCAGTACAAGGAGTTTTATAACGCCAACGATAATCCTATCGAAAAAGAGCAACCTGCTTCAGAAAAAAAGAAAAAATAAGCATTCATATCAACTAAATTATATTTCGAGTCAACCCAGATACAGTAATGTATTTGGGTTGATTTCTTTTATGAGCAATCGTTATTTAGATTAAATTTAAATAGCGTATATTTGCAAGACAAAAATTTAGGCTTTGAAAGAGAACGAATTACATAAATTAAGTGGATTTCCTAAGAACAAAATGGGAAAGATATTGGGATATGATAATGACCATCTGAAAATGCCCAATAAAATCATTGAAATGGGCCTCCTTCCGGAGACTGTATTCAGGATTTTGTACCAGGCTCCGTTCAATGGGCCAATGTATGTGGAATTTGGAGCAGAGAAAAGCCGGATTGCTCTTCGTGAGGAAGAAGGAGATTATATCATTGTTGAAGAATTGAATTAATGCAGGCAAACAAGAAAAAACAAATACTTTTAGTTGGGAATCCTAATGTAGGGAAGTCGACGGTTTTTAATGCACTTTGTAACAAAAAGCAGAAAACCGGAAACTATGCAGGTGTTACCGTTGCAAGTCATTCGGGAAATTACGCCTATAAAAATGAAGACGTTGAGGTTGTTGACCTTCCGGGTTCTTATAGTGTATATCCAAGTTCAGAAGATGAGGCTATTTTTTCAAAATACCTTATTGACGAACAAAAAAACTATGCAGGAGTTGTTTATATTCTTGAAGCATTAAGCCTAAAAAGAGGTCTTCTTTTATTTCAGCAGATTCAGGATCTTGGAATTCCCATGATTTTGATTGTGAATCAGATAGATCAGGCAGAACGAAGAGGAATTACCATAGATATTCAAAAGTTTTCTGAAGCATTAGGGATTAAAATTATTCAAACCAATGCCAAAGAACAGATTGGTATCAATGAAGTAAGAGATGCTGTTTATAACAATGAATTTGTAAAGACAGATAAACTTTCTTTTGAAACCCCTGCCGAACACAGAGATTTTATCCAAAAACTGACCTCTCATAAAGGGCTGGATAATGAATATAAAGCATGGATGAGCCTTTCATTAGGAACAGATCTTGGAAAGATAGGATCTGTAATGGAACAGATCAATGAATCTGATGCTAAAAGTTTGGTTCCAAAAAGATTACAGGTTCAGGAGACCGTTAGGAGATACCAAACCGTTGATAAAATATTAGAGAATGTAATTTCCAAGAAGCCGCAGTTCAAAGAATTGCTAACGGAAAAACTGGATAAGGTTTTAGTTCATAAGTTCTGGGGTTACATTGTTTTCTTAGCCATCTTATTGGTAATTTTCCAAAGTGTTTTCTTCCTTGCAGAATATCCAATGAACTGGATTGAAGAAACTTTCTCGTGGTTGGCTGCATTTACCAATGAACATCTTCCTGAAGGACCTGTTAATTCACTAATTTCTAACGGAATTGTTCCGGGAATCGGTGGAATTGTAGTTTTTGCACCACAAATCGGAATTTTATTATATTTCCTCTACTTATTGGAGGATTCAGGTTATATGGCAAGGGTTGTTTTCCTTATGGATAGACTTCTTCGCCCATTTGGACTTAACGGAAAAAGTATCGTTCCTCTTGTTTCAGGAACAGCTTGTGCAATCCCGGCGGTAATTTCTACAAGGAACATTGAAAACGTTAAAGAAAGATTACTGACGATATTGGTAACGCCGTTCATGACGTGTTCAGCGAGACTTCCGGTGTACAGTATCATTATTGGATTAATCATTTCTGAAGGATCTTTCCTGGGTATAAAATATAAGGCACTCGTATTGATGGGAATGTATTTGCTGGGCTTTTTAGTCGCACTACTTTCTGCAGCAATTCTTAAAGGATTTATTAAAGACAAAGGAAAAACATATTTGGTAATGGACCTTCCTGCTTATAAAAAACCACTTTTTGGCTATGACTTTAAAATGGTTTTGGGTAAAGTATGGGATTTCATCACTGGAGCAGGTAAAATTATCTTCATTGTAAGTATTATTATCTGGTTTTTAAGCTATTTCGGACCTAAGCAGAATCCAAACGAATTGGTAGCCGCAAATGTTGAACTAGACCATTCTTACCTTGCCAAAATGGGTAAAGGAATAGAGCCGGTAATTGCTCCATTGGGCTACGACTGGAAAATGGGAGTAGGGATTCTTACAAGTTTCGTGGCAAGAGAAGTGTTTGTGGGAACAATGTCTACACTTTATAGCCTTGAAGATGATGCTCCTGAGGTAAAAGTGATTGATAAAATGAGACGAGATGTGAAGCCAAACGGAGAGAAAGTCTTCAGTTTTGCAACAGGAATCTCGGTCCTTTTATTCTATGCATTTGCAATGCAGTGTATTTCTACACTGGCAGTAGTCTATAGAGAAACCAAAAGCTGGAAATGGACAGGCTTTCAGGTGGCTATGATGACAGGTTTGGCATATTTTGTGTCGATGATAGCATATCAAATTTTAAAGTAATGGATTCTTCATTAATTTTTCAGTACATACTTGTTGCATTAATTGTAGCTTTTGCTTGTTTCTCTCTATTTAAGGTGCTTAAAAAGAACTTTGCTCCAAAGAAATTTAGCTCCAAAAGAACAAATTGCGATAAAGATTGCGGTTGTTCTTAACATAACATTCAGCGGATAATTGAAAAAAATGTAGTAATTTCATTTTTTTAATTTAAAATATCCAGTTTGAGCGTTCCAAGAATAGTACTTGCATTATTATTTTTTTTATTTGCTATTCCGGCAAATGCACAAAAGGATACTACTGATATCAAGTCCTACGCAGATCAGGTAATGATTCGCGCCAATCTGGATACCAATATTGAAAGCTTTATTTTCTCAGAAGGAGAGGAGGGAAAGGGGCAACAGCAGATATTTACAATCAACAATAAAACAAAAGTTTCCTTATCTGTTGACTATAAGATCATCAGTGCAACCGTATCGTTTGCGCCTAAGTTTTTTTCAGAAAATAAGGACAATGAACTAAAAGGAAACAGTTCCTATACGGATTTTAGTTTCAGATTATTCCCCAAAAGATTCATCCAGACTCTTTATTACAAAAACGTTAAAGGGTTTTATATTGAAAACATGCAGGATCTTTTCCCCAATTGGAGGGAGGGTGATCCTTATATGCAGTTTCCAGACTTAAGAGTACAGAGTTTTGGTGGTTCTACGTCGTATATCCTCAACAAAAATTTTTCAGCAAAAAGTATCTATACCCAAGGCGAATGGCAGAGTAAAAGCTCAGGAAGCTGGGTTCCGTTTCTAGATTATGACCTTACTGTTTTCAGAAATAAGGTAGATGAGAAAAAAGTTAAAGAAACACAGTATAAAATTGGTGGGAATATCGGCTACTTCTACAATTGGGTGCTCGGGAAGAATGTAAATATTTCACCCTATCTTGCCCTTGGGCTTGGTGGGAAATTTTCAACCTATCGGGATGCTCAGGAGGATAATTCAAGAGTAAATGCACAATATTTAACGTTAAGAATGGAAGGCGGTCTTCATGTGGGATATAACACGGATCGGTTTTTATTTGGTGGGAAAATGAATTTTAATGCCTACACTTATAATCAGGCAAAAAATCAAGCTATACAAAATAATAATGTGTATGGTTTGCTGTACATTGGTTATCGTTTTGCACCTCCCAGAGTGGTAAAGAATACCTATGACAAAATTCAAAAAAAGATTCCTGTTTTATAAGTTGAAAATCTTTTTAAGTATCTTTGTTTCGGACAAATTATAATACTAACAATAAGAAATAAAAAACATAATGTCGTTAATAAAATCTATTTCAGGAATTCGCGGAACCATTGGCGGAAGAGTTAATGATAACCTTACACCGCTGGATGTGGTAAAATTTGCATCCGCATTCGGAACCTGGCTTCAGAACAATAAAAATAAAAAAGACCTTACCCTTATCATCGGAAGAGATGCCAGAATTTCTGGTCAGATGGTTTCTTCCTTAGTTACTGCTACATTGCAAGGGTTAGGGATCAACGTGGTAGATTTAGGACTTTCTACAACGCCTACCGTGGAAATAATGGTGCCTGAATTGAATGCTGACGGAGGAATTATCCTTACAGCATCTCACAACCCAAAACAATGGAATGCCCTTAAGCTTTTAAACGAAAAAGGAGAATTCATCAGTGGGGAAAACGGTGCTGAAGTTCTTGCTCTTGCAGAAAACGAAGACTTCAATTATGCTGAGGTAGATGATCTTGGGAAGTATGAAACAAGAGAAGACGCTTTCGATATCCATATTCAGCAGATTCTTGATTTGCCGATGGTAGATGTTGAAGCCATTAAAGCAAAAAACTTCAAGGTAGTACTGGATGCTGTAAACTCTACAGGAGGTATTGCAATTCCAATGCTATTGGATAAATTAGGTTGCGAAACTATTAAATTATACTGTGAACCAACAGGTCACTTCCCTCACAATCCGGAACCTTTAAAAGAACATTTGGGAGACATTTGCGAGTTAGTTAAAAAAGAAAATGCAGATTTTGGAGTAGTTGTAGACCCGGATGTAGACAGATTAGCCCTTATTGATGAAAAGGGAGAAATGTTCGGAGAAGAATATACATTAGTTGCTATTGCAGATTACTTATTAAAACATAAAAACGGGGTAGCAATCTCTAATCTTTCTTCAAGCCGTGCCTTGAGGGATGTAGCACAGTCACATAACTCAGAATACTTTGCAAGTGCTGTAGGAGAAGTAAATGTAGTGACCTTAATGAAAGAGAAAAATGCTGTCATTGGAGGCGAAGGTAACGGAGGTATTATTTATCCGGAATTACACTACGGAAGAGACTCTTTAGTAGGAGTAGCCCTATTCTTAACTCATTTAGCAAAGGAAAACAAAACCGTTTCTGAACTAAGAGCAGGATATCCAAGCTATTTCATGGGTAAAAAGAAAATAGAACTGACACCGGAGATTGATGTAGATGCTATTTTAAGCAAAATGGAACAAGAGTACCAAAATGAAGAGGTTTCTACTGTAGATGGTGTTAAAATAGACTTTGAAAACAATTGGGTTCACCTTAGAAAATCCAATACAGAACCGATCATCAGAATTTATACAGAAGCTAAATCTCAGGAAGAAGCTGATAAATTAGGAGATGATATCATTGCCAAAATTAAAAGTTTAATTTAAATAAATCAAAAGAACGGAGCTTTATGGGTTCCGTTCTTTTTTTATACTGATATGTTTGAGCACATCAAGAACAAATTCCCTTTCCCAAAGGAAAAATGGAGAAAGTTTTTAGGAAGTTTTGAAAGAATGGAAGTTCCTGCTAAAACCTTGCTTTTACACGAGGGAGAGGTTTCATACAATGCTTTTTATATAGAGAAGGGAATCATAAGAGCATGGTATAATAATGACGGTAAGGATGTGACATTTCAGTTCTTTCTGGAAAACACGATGTTTTCTTCTTTGGAAAGCTTTAAAAAAGGTCTTCCCAGTATGGTTTCCTTTGAAACAATAGAACCTTGTATTCTGTATAAAATCAAGAAGCCTGATGTTGAAAACTTTCTGGAAGAGGTTTATGATAACCAGGAACTTAGAACCCTATTTATGGATGCCCTTTTCGAAAGGATATTCGATTATATGAAACATTTCTTTTCATTCATCAAAGATACTCCACAGCAGCGATATCTTAATCTGGTTAAAGCAAAACCAGAGATCATCAAAAGGGTTCCTCAACATTATATCGCTTCCTATCTTGGGATTACAACAGTGCATCTCAGCAGGATAAAAAGCAAAATTTTGAAAGAAAATCTTTTATAATACAAAGCACACAAAGAATTTATTACGTCTATTGATAGAGCTTGATAAGTTCAAGGTTTCGTATTGCTTTTAAAACTGATAACAAATGTTATTGCACGGCATGTCTTTCCGGAAATAATTTTGCAGGAAAATTTAATATAATGAAAGCAGCAGTCGTATTTGAAAAAGGGCAAACCCCTCAATATGCAGATTTTCCGGAACCGAAAGTAATACAGGAGAATGAAGTTCTGGTATCTGTAAAGGCAGCATCCATCAAAAACCTTGATAAAGCAAGAGCTAGTGGAAAGCATTATTCTACCGAAAATAAAACACATCAACCAACTATTGTAGGGTCTGATGGAGTGGGGTACTTGGAAAATGGTTCAAAAGTTTATTTTTTTAGTAAAAAAGGAACCGTTGCAGAGAAAGCAGTCGCAGATAAGAAAATGATGGTTGAAATTCCTGAAGAATTAGACTTTTCTACAGCCGCAGCATTGCCAAACGCTGTTATGGGGTCTGCAATGGCTTTAAGGTTTAAGGCAAAAATACAACCCGGAGATGTTGTACTAGTGAATGGCGCAACAGGAATTACGGGCAGAATAGCCGTACAGATTGCAAAACTGTATGGCGCTAAAAAAATTATTGTCACCGGAAGAAATGAAAAATCCCTACAAGTACTTCACGAATTGGGAGCTGATGAGGCTATATCCCTGCATCTAAGCGATGAAGACTTTAAAGAAAAAATAAAAAATATTCACAAGGAAACACCTATAGATATTGTACTGGACTATATCTGGGGACATTCTGTGGAGATGATTTTATCAGCATTTAAAGGGGATGGAACATTCTCTCATAAGGTGAAGCTGGTTACGATAGGAGGAATGAGTGGAGATACCATTCAATTATCTTCACAAATTCTTAGAGGAACCGATATTCAAATTTCAGGGTCAGGGTTGGGAAGTTGGACCAAAGAAGAATCTGCCCTTTTATTTTCAGAAATCATTCCGGAAATGTTTCAGGCAGCCGTAGATGGAAACATTAAAATAGAAACAGAAGAGGCTGATATTAAAAATATCGAAGCGGTATGGAATGAAGAGATACAAACCGGAAAAAGGCTTGTAATAAGAATTTAACCCCAATTTCCATTTTTTTATCCACAATCCTTTTATTGGTTTTCTTTTTTTACTATTTTTATAATAGAAATTTATGAAATGGTTAATTCAAAAAAAAATCGCAACTTTGCATAAATATTTGAATATCAGTTTCAGATGTATTATTAATTAAACGTTTGCCGGGGTCTGTAAGTAACTTCAGGCATCGGGCCGACAAAGAGGACACTATTGGAAGAGTATTTTGGAAATGAACTTGTAAAAAAGTTCGAGGAAATGATGGAAAACAATGACGAATTCTACTTCGATACAGAAGAGTTAGAAGATATCATTGTTTATTATTTGGAGCTTGGTGATTTTAATTACGCCGATATGGCTGTTAATTATGGACTGAAGCTTCATCCTAATTCATTGGATATCAAGATTAAAAAGCTTGAGATTCTTTTGGAGTGGGAAGAGTATAATACGGCTAAAGATCTTATCAATGAGCTGAAAGGTTCCTCCATGGAAAATACAGACTTTTTGGTATGCTACGCCAAGTATTATTCGAACCTGGGAAATCCCAGAAAATCCATTGAAATCTGCAAGAAAGCCTTGACCTTAGAAGAAGAAGAAAATTTTCTTCACAACTTTATTGCGGATGAATATGTGAATCTTGGAGATCCCTTTAACGCTCTTAAGCACTATAGAAAAGCATTGAAGGAAGATCCTTCCGACGAATATGCCCTTGAAAATTCTATGGTGTGCTTCAGTGATCTGAACAAGAGTGAGGAGGCTATTGCCTTTCTTAATGAATATTTAGATGATTTCCCTTATTCCGAGATTGCATGGTTTGAATATGGGCAGTTCTATTTTAATAGAAAAAACTACGAAGAATCAATAAGAGGGTATGACTATTTAATAGCCATCAATTCAAATTCTGTAGGAGTATATGCCAATAAAGCAGCATGTTATGAAGCTTTAGGACAATATCAAAAAGCAATCGAAACTTATGAGGAAATGCTTGAACTTGAATATACCAAGGCATTTACCTTTTATAAGATCGGATTATGTAATAAAGCACTAAAGCAACCTATTGTAGCTTTGAATGCTTTCCAGAAATCGTTAAGAGAAGACCCACAGTTTTATCTTGCGATGATGGAGCAATCCTACCTGTATGAAGAAATGGGTGGGATGACAGAGGCACTACATTTTGCTAAGGAAGCAACCCAATTGAATGAAGACAACCTTGATTATCAAAAAAGATTGGCATTTTTATTTATTGATTCAGGAAAATTTGAAGAAAGTCTTTCCTGTCTTAAAAAATTAGTAGATGCAGAGCCTTCAAGGTTTTACAATTGGTATGCTTATTCTGAAGTATTGATGCTTGTAGGTGAATATGAAGAAGCCGTAACGGTTTTGAATGCAGCAGTAAAGAGCCATCACAGAGCAGAATTGTTTTATCAGCTAAGCAACTGTTTTTTTAATCTAAAGCAACAGGATAAAGGAGTGGAATCTCTTCAGAAAGCCTTGGAACTTGACCCATCTCTGGTTAAGGATATGCAAAAAAAATATCCGTTCATCAAGGATGAAGTGAAAAAGGTTAAGACAACCAAAGTGAAGAAAAAGAACTAGATTTAATCTAAAATAATAAAAAACCTGCAGAAATGTGGGTTTTTTTGTTGAAAACTATGTCAAATATAATTCTATTTTTTTTGATTTGTCCTTAAAAATATCAATCCAGCAATGATGATTCCGGCACCTATAAACTGTATATAGGTTAGCTTTTCTCCATCAATAATTCCCCATATGATAGCAACGATAGGCATAACCAAAGTAACTGTTGAGGCAAAAAGAGGGGTAGAAACTTTTAATAAACGATAATTCATCATCATGGCCAGTCCTGTTCCGAATACGGATAATAAACTCACAAACATTAACCCTATCAGATTATCTCTTGAAAAAGAGAATTCAGAAAAGAACCCCGTACTGGTTAATGCTATAATGGATGGGAAAAGCAAAACAAAGGAAAATACAAATGCAGATAAAACTGTGGAAGAAACTTCCATAAGCTTTGATTTTACTGTTGTTGTGCTTAGTGCATAACATAAGGTGGCCAATAAAAGGAGTAGGATAGGTATTATCTTAAGCTCCCCACTGTCACCGCCCCCAAAGGCAAGAATACAAACTCCCGTAAAACTTATTAATGTTCCTACAATTTGTTTCTTCGTTGTTTCAAATTTCCAAACCAACGCCCCAACGATAATCACAAAAATGGGCATCATAGAATTAACAATTCCCGCAATACTGCTACTTATTTCCGTTTCAGCGATAGGAAACAGGAACATTGGGATGAAATTCCCTGTAAATGCAGCTAAAATAAGCCACTTTAAATGTTTTTTCGGAAAAAGCTTGTAGTTGGCAATAGCTATAGGAAGCAAGATAATTCCGGCAATAAGAACCCTTAATGATCCTACCTGAAACGGGTTAAAATGTTCCAGCGATTTTTTGATTAAGATAAAAGAAGATCCCCAGATAATACTAAGGATAACCAGAAGAAGCCATTTTTCTTTATCTGCGTTCATTGTTTTCGTGTAGGATTTTTAAAAATTCTTTTTTAGGAATCATTTTAGCTCCCAAGCTTTCCAAATGCTCGGTATGAGATTGGCAGTCAATTAATTCAATCTGATCTTTGTTGTTTTCCACAAAGTGAATAAATCCAGCCTTTGAAGCATTGCTTACCTTGGCAAACATGCTTTCTCCGCAGAAAACATTGCCGATTTGCAGACCATAGAATCCACCAACCAACTCTCCATCCTGCCAAACTTCAATACTTTTCGCCAGGCCATATTCGTGAAGTTTAATGAAAGAATTCATCAATTCATCAGAAAGCCATGTTCCCGATTGTCCTTTTCGATGAGATTGCTGACAATTTTTAATCACTTCCCTGAAATTTTGATTCTCAGAAAAGGTGAAAGTATTTCTATTCATTATCTTTCTCATCGATTTTGAAACCTTAATTTCTTCAGGAATCAAAATAAATCTAGGGTCCGGGCACCACCATAGAATCTCCTCTCCTGGATTATACCAAGGAAAAATTCCTAATTGATAAGCAAACCAGATGCGCTCCAAAGACAAATCGCCCCCATAAGCAATAAGTCCATCATGCCCATCATACAGCTCAGGATCAGGAAATGAAATCTCGTTTTCGTCTAGTCGGACCATTTTTTAGCAAAAAAATCCCACTTAATAAAGTAGGATTTATATTTGATTTTTATTCTTTAATTAAAAAGGTAAATCGTCGTCATCGTCTCCGGCAAACGGATTCTCATTAGAAACAGGAGAAGCTGACTGCTGAGGCATTGCCTGAGTAGGTTCAGATCCATTATCAAAAACTTTCTCTACTTTCCATCCTGTAATAGAATTGAAGTACTTAGTTTCACCTTGTGGAGAAACCCATTCTCTTCCTCTGATATTGATTCCTATCTTTACATTCTCACCTTCCTTAATGTTGTCTAATAAACTGATCTTATCAGACAAAAATTCTATGTTTATCGGCTGTGGATACTGTTCTTGAGTTAAAATAACCAATTCTCTTTTTTGAAACCCACTTGCAAATGTTTGAGTTTCAGAAAGTTTCTTTACCGTTCCTTGTAATTCCATATTGTAATTATTAACGCTGTAAAAGTAAGAAAAGGAAATGTAATAATAGGTGCCATGGGTGAAAAATGTAGAAATTTTAATTTTTTTTCTGAAAAAGTTTGGAGGTAAAGGAAATTGTCCTATATTTGCACTCACAAAAACGAAGCAAGCTCTTTAAACTTACAATATAAAAAAAACCAGCGGATGTGGTGTAATTGGTAGCCATGCCAGACTTAGGATCTGGTGCCGTGAGGCGTGGGGGTTCGAGTCCCTTCATCCGCACTATGCGAAAATAGCTCAGCTGGTAGAGCACAACCTTGCCAAGGTTGGGGTCGCGGGTTCGAATCCCGTTTTTCGCTCCACACCTGCCCTGGTGGTGGAACTGGTAGACACGCAGGACTTAAAATCCTGTGCCTTTGGCGTGCGGGTTCAAGTCCCGCCTGGGGTACAAAGCCCTCTGTATTTCGTTACGGAGGGTTTTTTGTTTTTATAGAGAGTATAGAGTTCTTTTAAATTAAAAAAATATTCTTATATTTGTAAGAATTATAGATTGTATCTGTAAAAGCAGATCAATATAACAAGCGGATGTGGTGTAATTGGTAGCCATGCCAGACTTAGGATCTGGTGCCGTGAGGCGTGGGGGTTCGAGTCCCTTCATCCGCACTACGCGAAAAATTAGGATTTGAAGCAAATCCTAATTTTTTCGCTCCACACCAGCCCTGGTGGTGGAACTGGTAGACACGCAGGACTTAAAATCCTGTGTTCGTAAGAACGTGCGGGTTCAAGTCCCGCCCGGGGTACTAAAACCCTCTGTAACTTCGGTTAACAGAGGGTTTTTTGTTTTTAGGGGTGGCTGAAAGGGTGGCTATTTATTTAAGAACATTTAGTTTATCATTTGTGTTTTCATTTATAAATTGTTTAAAACTTGATATTCTGTGTATTGTGTTATATATTTATATTAAAATTATAACCATATGACAAAAAAATCACATTTAAAATTTTTAAATGATCAACAAAGACCTGAGGTAAAAGAATTTAAATATAACTATGGCTTTGATTCTAATAGAGAGGAGGAGCTTGATAATACCCCAAAAAATTACTATAACTTAGCGATATCATTTCGAGCTGATTTGGCGAAATATAGAGATGATGTAGATTTAAAGTATCAGGAAAGAGACTTTAGCTTAGAAATCCCCCACGATATAGATTATATTTTATTTACTTTTCAAGATCAATTTGTTATAGATAAATATTTTAGAGATTATTATAATAATTTTGGTTTAGAGGCGGCTGCTTTTTATGATTTTGGAAAAAAAGGATTATTTGCTGTTATAGACGAAGATAAATTTGCTGACTTTGTTAGGCAAATCTCTCTTTTTATTAAAAGTGAGCTTGATAAAAGGTTTGATTTAGAATATAATAATTATGTTAAATATATTTCCCATTTTCAATTATTAAGAACTAAGGATATTTTAAAATTTCAGTTGGATCAAATAGGAGATGTAGTATATCTCTCATTGATTGATCTTCCGTTGGATGAGAATATAAAACAGACAATAGTAGAGTCTTTACTTGATTATCTTAATAAAAATAAAGTTGAATATGAATTTGATTACGAAAATAATAGAATAGAACTTCATAATCCTTCAGGTGAACAAATTCAAAAAATTATTCAAAATTTTGATATTATAGAAAGTGTAACTTGTTCTGCATTTACTACTATTAGACCAGGGAAATTCAATACTGTACAGCGTCAGTTTGCATTTAATATTGAGAATGCTCATGAAGATTTGCCAATAGTTGGAATAATTGATACAGGAATTAGTTTTGATTCAGCATTGAATCCTTTAATTATTGAAGATACAACCTTTAGTCTTGAAGGAAATCCTTTGATTGACGAAGCTGGAAGAAATAGGCTAGGACATGGTACAGCAGTTGCAGGTTTAGTTGCATTAGGAAAATATAACCATAGAAATAATTTTGAAGGGAAGGTTATAGCTGACGCGAAGGTGCTTTCTATAAAAATTAGCGACACAGGTGCTGGATATATTTCTGAAGTAAATTTATTAAAAATGCTTTATGATGTGAAGGCTAAATATCCTAATATTAGATTTTTTACTTTGACTACTTGTTATGGAAAATTTTTGCAGAATAATGAGTCTTTCTCTGATTATACATTTGCTTTAGATAAATTTTCTTATGAAACAGATAGCTTAATTTTTATAAGCACAGGAAATAATCATAATTGTATTGATGAAAATACACAATATGATTTAAACTACTTTAATAGAGAGGACACTAATTTATCAACACCTGCAGATAGTCTTAATAATATTACTGTTGGAGCGGCAGCTGATAACTTGAATGAGGGAGCTTTTCTAGGAATAGCAACAACACGAGAATTTCCGACATTATATACTAGAAAAGGGCATATTGATCTATCAACCATTTATAATTCTAAGAAAACAAATAAAAACTATTTTAAGCCAGATGTTATTGATAGCGGAGGAGATATGGGGTATTTTGATGAAAATGCTTTAGATTGGATGGATGAGCCTGCACTTACATTATTATCAGCACGTAAAGAGATAGGTGTAATGCAGGAAGTGGGAACAAGTTTTGCAACTCCATTAGTTGCTAATCTTGCTGTGAGAATTTTAAAAAATTATCCAACGTTATCAAATGAAAGTATAAAAGCATTAATAATTAATGGAGCCTCATTAAAATTAATTCCTTTCCCTGATGGTGTTGTAAACTTGCATAAAAGAGTAGTGGGGAATGGAATTGTTAACGAAATTAAAAGTCTTTATTCTGATGAAAATACAGCGACTCTAATTCTTGAAGATGCTATTGGAAATGATAAAATAAGAGTATATCCGATTAACTTTCCAAAGTATCTACTTGAAGATGATTTTGGAAAAGTGAAAAAGAGATTTAAAATTACAGCAACGTTATGTTTTAAATTTTTACCAATTAAAAATAATCAACTTTCTTACAACCCTATACATATGGCTTTTAGCATTTTTAAAAATCATTCTGCAGAAGATATAATGAAAGCCGATGATAAGGATATAGGTTTTACTTCTAAGCTTCGTACTTCATTGCCGTGGTCTGAAAATGGGAGATATGTTTCCAAACCTTTACCATATTCTAATACTCAAAAAATTGAATTAAATGCTACCGTAGATGATTTAGTTAATGAAGAAAATACTTTTAAATTGGCAATACATACAAAAATATCAAAACAAATAGTCGGAGGACTACCAGATGATTATCCGACAGAGTTTCCTTTTTCAATTGTGTTTACTATTGAGGAAAATGTTAAAAATCCGACAGAGAAGCTATATGATCATATACAATTAGTTAATAAATTGGAAGCTATCCAAAATATTGATATAGAGTCCACGTTAGAAGCAAATGAATTAGATATTTAGAGAGAGTTTTTCAGTTTCAACGAGTTGAGCCCATATTGACGTATCTATTTTTGTAGATAATGTTTTTTCTGGCTCTTCAGAAGCGAATAGAGTCCTTTTAATAGCTGTAATAAGTGTTTTTTGAATACTATAATAAGACAGACCTAAACATTGTTTAATTACTCTATTTGCTACAGTTTTACTGTCAAATTTGAAATTTCCATTTTGTAAAATTAAATCAATTAGTCTTTTAACTTCCTGTTCGTTTGGAAGTTGGAAGGCTATAATATTATCAAACCTTCTTAATAAGGCTTCATCTAGCATGTCTTTTTGATTTGTAGCTGCAATCACAATACTACTTTGAGGAAGATAATCGAATAATTGTAAAATCGTATTAACTACTCGTTTCATTTCTCCATGATCTTGGCTATAGTCTCTAATTTTACCTAAGCTATCAAACTCATCTAAGAAAATTATACAATCTTCAATAGCTGCTTTTTTGAAGATTTTAGATAAATTTTTGCTGGTTTCCCCTAATTTAGAAGAAACAATAGCTCCTAAATTGATAACAATCATCATTTTATGTAACTCTCCTCCTATGACATACGAAGCTAAGGTTTTGCCACAGCCCGAAGGACCATGCAAGAGAAGTTTATTTGAAACGGGTAAATTAAATTGTTGTAAAATATCTATTTTATGGTGTTCTTCAATGAAAAATTTTAACTCACTATATACTTTTTCATTGGCAATTATATTATCAAGAGTATAATCGGAAGTTATTTTTTCTAAAATAAGCTCTGAAATTTCTTTATCTTCAATTCTATTTAGATGAATTTCAGATCCAACTTTCGTTAGTGCGTTAGTTTTTTGAAAACGTAATGAATCCTTTAAAATTGATTGAAGTTGAATTGCGAAGTTGAGTTTTTTATTTTTTTTTGAAAATTCAATTAAATCATTAACCACGGACAATAAGCGCTCCTGGTCATTTTCAAGACCATATTTAGCTATATCTTTTATGTAATCTAATTGTGCCATTTTATTGGTGCAAAGTTAACTTATTTTGATTCAATAATTAAATTTAATAATTTAAAATATAATTATAATTGTTTAGTACGTCAAAACATGTCGCCTTAAACTTATTTTTAATAAATACTTTCTATGCAATAGTTATTAATTACTTTCAGAATTTGGGGTTTCATTATTTTCCACAGAAATACTAGCTTCGGCATCCGTTTGATTATCTGGAAGAAAGGTACTCATTAAAATCAAAAATCCAAACTCTAAACTTAAAACCCAATACCATTTAAGAAAATTAAAAAGCCATATATAAGGAAGAAGAAACGATATAAAAAAGTAAATATTAGTAGTTTTTAAAGTGGACCATTGGCCAGATAATACTTTTTTAACATTTTTATTTAGAATTAAAATTAACAAAACTCCACAAATTACAAAAACTGACTTACGCAAAAAAGTACTTGTATAAATGTAAATGTCGCTAAAAAACATTGTTGAAATCACACCAATAAATAGCAATATAAAAATAGTATTTACTATTCTGTAAATCCATTTATAAACTTTATTTTCATCTTTTCTTTCATAGATGTAAGTGAAATTGATATTTAAAATTCTTTCTTTCTCAATAATAAAATTGTGCCCAGGAATACTTTTTATTTCAAAACCTCCATCATCTAATTTTTTATATCTTTTAGCATCTGATAATACAATTGTTTGAAGCTGATTTGTTTGTAAATCTAAATAATAATTAATAACTCTTCCTGAATATAA
Source organism: Chryseobacterium oncorhynchi (assembly GCF_002899895.1). GTDB lineage: Bacteria > Bacteroidota > Bacteroidia > Flavobacteriales > Weeksellaceae > Chryseobacterium > Chryseobacterium oncorhynchi. The sequence goes on along the minus strand of NZ_PPEI02000003.1, from coordinate 86,112 downwards.
TTTTGTGGTGTCATTTTGTTCAGTCAATACGTCTGCAGTAGTATATCCATAAGTTAAAGTATCATCATTATTTGAATTATATGTACCTTTTACCAAATCTTGCCAATAATTAAGATACTTTAAAATTCCTATAGATTTCACAAATGTTGTACGTGTCACTAAGTAAGTGATAACTCCTAAGATAATTGATAATGTATAAATAGAAATCATCAAAAGGAAAAAGTGCTTATAAACATATTTATCTTTTGGTGTAAACTTTTTATCTGGATCTGGGAGTTTATTATTAGATAGGTCATTAAATGTATCCCAAATCGTTTTATAAGAAATAGATGGTAATAAGTCTAAGTTTAATATATTTTTTAAAAAAAGGAAAATAGAGAAAGTAACAATTAGTATGATAATGCTTGTCAAGATTGTCCAAATAAATCTTTCAAATAGATTTCCCTTATCGAACTCTTTTGAATATTCTCTTATAAAAAGAAATTTCCGGAAAATTATTCCCGGAAATAAAAATATCATTAAATAGACAATAGTATTTAAAGCTATATTAAATTCCATAAACCTAATTTACAACAATTGTAACTTCTTTATTATTTTTTAATGTAATTTTATGTGGCTTGTTATCATTGTCTGCTTTTAATTGTGCCACTATTTTTTCTAATTTTTCTTTATCTTGTGGATCAGAAAACTTATCCATAAAATCTTTATTAAATAAAGGATCCTCTGCAACTAAAGAAGCTGTAGTTTTAAATAAAGATTCTATCAAAAAGAACATATTATTGACAATTCTTACCATTTTATTATGTTTTTTCATTACAAAGATATATACAAAAAGTTATCCACAGATATTGTGTATTAATTATTTTTTTTTAATTTAAATATTGATTATATAAATTTTTCTCAAAAATATTCTCCGTTAACGTCAAAACTTGACGCATAATAGGTTAAATTTTTTTTTCTATATATCCTTCAGTACGGCTATCATTTAGATAAATATTAAATCCCATTTTTTCATAAAAAGCAATTTGCCTATCTCTATTAAGGAAATCTGCTGGCACAAGTTCTCCGATTATTTTTGATATATTTTCTTTTTCTGCTAACTCAATCAATTTTTTCATGGCTATTTCTCCGTGTCCATTACCATTACCTCCTTGAATATCAGCAATAAAGTATTCATTGCCCATTTTTTCACACCATAGTACTAATTCTCTATGTTTTGCGAAAAAATCACATTCAATATCAAATATTTCTATTTCCATTTTATTACGTGAATTATTAATAACTAGTGCTACGAAGGTATCAACTCCCTTATTGGTTGTTTCGTAAGTTACAATAGCATTCTTGTGAATTCTCTCCTTTAATAAATATTCAATTCTTAGCAGTTTATTTTTTAAAATTTTATTCTTGCTATTTAAACTATTTATCTCTTTATAATATCGACTGCTTTTCTGTTGGAGGTCTTCCCTTAACTTTTTTTCAAATCTAATCTCGCTACGCAGGATTCTACGTGATACTTCTTTAATCAATAGGTAAAAGAATGGAAAAAGCACGGCGGCTAATAGTATAAATAAAATGGACTGTATTAAGATTTTCATATAAGTAATATCAATTTACATACTTTTGATATCAAAAGAGTTCTAAAGATAGTACAAAACAGATATGTATAAAGGTTGCTACTTCAAAAGCATTTGTAGATCACAAACTCTCCATAATCTATATCATACTATTTTTAATTCACAGGCTATTTTATTTTGATAAATTGAGAGCATTTTCAAGTGTAATTTTGATACAAAAGAGAACGTTAAAAGTGTTTTTTTTAAGCATAAAAACATTACATTTGTCAATAATTGACAAGTTAAAATTGACAAGTCCATGAAAGTAATGTTCGGTGAATATATCAGAGAGTTAAGGACCAATAATCATTTGACCTTAACGCAGCTTGCAGCAAGACTTGAGCTTGATTCTGCAAACCTTAGTAAAATTGAAAACGGGAAAAGAGATTTTGACGAAAGGCGATTGGAAAAGTTGGCTGATGTTTTTAATCTTGATATTGAAAAATTGAAAGTAGAATATTTTAGCGATCAATTCGCAAAAAAAATGGTTAAATACAATTGCTTGCCTGAAGCTTTGAATGTAGCTAAGGAAAAGATTAATTACATGAGGAATATGAACGTAAAACAAACCGAAATAGAATTCTAAACGATGAAAAAGTCACTAACTTATATTAGTTTATTCAGCAGTGCAGGAGTAGGTTGTTTTGGGTTTAAAGAAAATGGATTTGAATGTATCGCAACAAATGAGCTGCTTTCAAAACGTTTAAAGATTCAGGAGCACAATCAAAAATGTAAATATGAATCAGGATATTTGGATGGAGATATAACCTCTGAGGAAGTTCAAAATCAATTATTTACAGAAATAGAAATGTGGAGAAAGAAACACCATATTTCTGAACCGGATATTATTATCGCAACGCCTCCATGCCAGGGAATGTCTGTTGCCAATCATAAAAAGAATGATGAATTAGGCCGAAATTCATTAGTGGTTGAATCCATCAAGATTACAAAAAAGGTTAATCCAAGATTTTTTGTTTTTGAAAATGTAAGAGCATTTTTAACGACAACCTGTACGGATACGGATGGATTAGAGAAAACTATTGGTGAAGCCATTGTACAAAACCTTGGTGGGCATTATAATATTTTATCTAAAGTGATCAATTTCAAGGATTACGGGGCCAATTCAAGCAGAACGAGAACTTTGGTAATTGGGGTCAGAAAAGATTTACAAAATGTAAGTCCGTTTGATATTTTTCCTCAAAAACAGAAGCCTAAAACATTAAGAGAACTTTTTGCAGGTCTGGAGCAGCTTAATAAGATGGGGACTATTTCTGAAAATGATATTTTTCATTCATTCAGAGAATATGATGTAAAGATGCTTCCCTGGATTGAAAAATTAAAAGAGGGTGAATCTGCTTTTCAAAATGAAGAAAAGGAAAGAATTCCTCATCAGATAAAGGATGGTGAAATTGTTTTTAATAAAAGCAAGAATGGAGATAAATATGCCCGCTGGTATTGGGATAGAGAAGGGCCGTGTGTCCACACAAGAAATGATATTTTAGCCAGCCAGAATACAGTTCATCCCTCTGAGAATAGGGTTTTCAGTATCAGAGAATTGATGCTGATGATGAGTATTCCGGAAAATTTCATATGGACCAATGTGTCTGTGGAAACATTGAATGAATTGGACTTTGAAGAGCAGAAAAAGTTTTTGAAGAAAGAAGAACTTAATATCAGACATTGTATAGGAGAAGCTGTTCCTACAGGTGTTTTTGCTAATATTGCCAAGAGAATTAGAGAGGTTGTCAATCAAAAATTTCTTTCAGTAGCAGAACTCAATACGATTATTAAAAAAGAAGAGCTGCATATCACTGAGAATCTGATTTCTTTAATACAGTCTGATTTCAAAAAGTTTGGACTTGAAAATATCTATCAGATTGCTGAATATGCCAACTCAAGCCGTCAGGAAAATGCTGCATTTTTTACACGAAAAGATATTGCTTTTACGGTAGTAAAGGATCTTCCTGAGTTTAAAGGCAAGAAAAAAATAAGAATTTTGGAGCCGTCTGTCGGAATTGGAAACTTTATTCCGCTTCTTGTTGCAAAATATGAAGATAAAGACGAGGTTATTTTTGACCTTGTAGATATTGACGGAAATTCTTTTGTGGTTTTAAAGGAAATCCTGAGCCACTTAAAGTTACCGAAGAAGTTTAAGTTTAACTTTATCAATGCAGACTTTCTGACCCATCAGTTTGAGGTAAAGTATGATCTTGTAGTGGGAAATCCACCCTATAAAAAGCTTACCAATAGTCAGGCATTACTGGCAACCTATAAAGGGCAATCTCAAAATAAAGAAACGAACAATCTGTTTTCTTTCTTTATTGAAAAGGCCATTGCAATGGGTAAATTTGTGTCATTAATTGTTCCTAAAAGCCTTATTAATGCTCCTGAATTTAACATGACCCGTGAAATCTTAAAGGAACAAAATCTTTTGAAGATTTGTGATTACGGAGAAAAAGGATTTAAAGGAGTTAAAATAGAAACCATCAGCTTTTTGCTTGAAACTTCGGCAAAAAAGATTTCTGAGACCATTTTAATTGAAAGTTATATTACAGAGACGGTAAAGGAGAGCAAAAAAGACTATTTATTTTCCGCTCAGTTTCCCTACTGGCTGTTGTATAGAAATGAAGAATTTGATCAGATTTTTAATAAAATGAAGTTTGATATTTTCCAGAGCTTCAGAGACAGACAGATCACCAAGCTGCTAACAAAAGATAGTGGTAAATACAGGGTTTTAAAGTCTAGAAATGTAGGAACTAATCAGATCATAGAAATTGATAACTATGACAGCTATATTGATGATGCCGAGAAGTTGGCTGTCTCTAAATACTTAAATAAGGATGGAGTAGTGATGGTTCCTAATTTGACTTACTACCCAAGAGCTAGTTTTTTGCCTAAAAATACCATTGCAGACGGATCTGTTGCATTGTTAACATTGAAAAATGGAAGCAGGATGCCAACGGAAACTGATCTGGAATATTATGGAACAAAAGAATTCGAAAAATTTTATAGAGTGGCCAGAAATTATGGTACCCGCTCATTGAATATTGACAACAATTCCGTATTTTTCTTTGGTCTTTTAAAAACCATGGAATGATCAAAGTACGGATATCAAGCAAAGAGATGAATTAGGTATTGGGAAGAACTTGCTTATGATCATCTGTATGGAGGTGGATATCCATTTCCTGGATCAGCTGTTCCCACATCATTGCTAAAACCATTCAATGACTTATTGATATGATTGAATTATTTACTGATTTTTTTGCTTCCTTTGATTTTGACGTCAGAAAGTCAAAAGATGCCAGATTCATGGATCAAAAGGTAACACCTGATGTACTTTGTATTATAGCAGACTGTGTACTTAATTTTGTTGCAGACAGAGATATCGAATTTACTAAGGATGACATCTGGAATGATGATTATTTTAATCATAATGTAAAAGCAATTTTTAATAAACCGGATGCTGGGAATGAAACAACCAAACAGGAATATGATAAATTTACCTCGCAACCATTAAGAACACTGGCCTATGCAAATGTTCTGACGATGCGTAAAGATGGTAAAAGAAACCTTTACAGGATTAATAAACAGATAATTCTGGAATTTGTATCGATGAAAGAAAGGAATGCCTATATTTTCCTGTATCATTATCTCGTAAAAGTGCTATCAGACAGCGGACAGATTATATATTTTGAAGACTTTAAGGAGAAGTGCAAGAATAAATCTGTTACGAATCATGATTTTTTAGAACTTAAAGAGAGATTCCGAAGATTTATCATTGGTAATACTGCCATCAACGGAGAAACTGAGGTCAATAGAATTTTTCCAAAGATTCTGAATGTATATGCATGTGAGAATAACATTCAAGGGGCTGCGAAAGGAAGAATATCCCCTAATCAATTCTACTATACCGACCTGATGTATAATCGTCCCAATTGGAGGGATATAGGAAAAAACAAAAATACTTCCAGAAACGAAGCGATAGAAACGCATGAATCATTACTAATGAAGCAAAGCGAAGCCTATTCTGATTACATGGTTCAAAAAGCGATGAAAATAATTCGTAAGATGTACAGAGAAAGTGAAATTAAAGATCAATGGGGCAATGCAGAAGCCACTCAGGTACATCATATTTTCCCTAAGTCTGGATTTCCGGAATTAGCTCATTATATTGAAAATTTAATTAAACTTACTCCAACACAACATTATGTAAAGGCTCATCCCGGGAATAAAACTGATGCTATTAACAAGGATTATCAGCTTGTTTGCCTGCTGGCCAAGACCAATAATATAGAAACATCATTGAATGAGGGTGAGTTCCTATACAGAAAAGAGTCTTTGATCTATGTTATCAATACAGGTCTATCTCAAAATCTGGAGTATGGCTTAGATTTTAGAGGAATTAAGGAAGAATTGACAAGAATTTATAATGAAATGTAAGCAGATCTGTTTAATTCTTTCTGTAGTAGCTTGGTCCCATTCCAATTTCATTTTTAAAAGCAACATTAAAAGAAGAGGGGGATGAATAGCCAAGGTGATAGGCAATTTCCTTTATAGAGAAATCAGAATTCTTAAGCAGATAAAGGGCTTCTTTCATCCTAAGTTTTGAAGCATAGTGAAAAACTCCGTCTCCAAATAACTCCTTGAAGCCGTTTTTTAATTTAAACTCATTAATCCCAAATTTCAGTGAAAGCTGCTCAATAGTGTAAAATGACTTCAGATTCCCTTCTATGAAATCCTTTATATCCATCAATTTATTGATTTCAACAGTAGTAATGGAGCTTTTATTTTTAGTTTCCGGCTCTTTCTTATCTTTCGCAAATTCAAAAATAAGCAGAAGCAGGTTTAGAATTCTGCTTTTGATGTAATAATCTCTGTAAAAGCCTTCCAGCTTACATTTTTTAATTTCTAGCAGTATTCCCATCATTTGCGGAGTTATGGGGAGACCGTCGGGAAAAAGGCTTGCCGGCTTTTCCTGATCTACCTTTTTGATGAAGTTCTGTAAAGCGTTGCTGCCCTCGGCCAGTTCATGAAAATAATCCCTTGAGACATAAATATCCAGATTTCTATAAGAGATTCCTTTCTGGAAATAAATCTCGATATCGGCATTTTCCGGAGTAAAATAAATATAATGATGATACAGCTTATAGGCTCCAGGTTGATCATTCACTGAATCGTGGATCACCTCCGCGCCATCAAGAAAGAAAGCCAGTTCAATATACTTTATTTCTTCCGTTCGAAACTTCATGGTATAATCTTCATCATAGAAAGACCTATACTCCTTTACCAGAAATTCATCACCGTTATACAACGTTGAGGATTCGAATTTTCCTAATTCATTAACAAAGGTTTCCTGCGCGCCAATGCTATTCTCTTCCGAGAAGAAATCCATAATCTGCTTTGCAATGGTATGCTCCGGTATTTGTTCTCCCAAAATCTAAAGTATTTATCCTAAACTCAAAAGTTTTTCCTGTTGGCAACCGCTAATTTTGCCAGCGTAAATTTAATTAAACTAATTCTAAATAACAATTTATGAATAAGAACAAATTCCTTTTCTCCGCATTGCTTTTTCCGGCTGTTATGTGGGCACAAAGTACTACGCAGATTACAGGAAAAGTTGTGAACTCTCAAAAAAAGCCAATTCCGGCTGTAAAGGTTGTCCTGAATAACGGACAGGCAGAAACCTATACCGATGAAAATGGGAATTACCGATTCAATAATATGCCGGTAGGAAATTATGTACTTAAGGTTGATGATCCGGATGTTACCAAGACTTATTCATTCACATTAAAGGAAAATGATAGTATTACCCATGATTTTACACAAATAACTGATAGTTATCAAATTCTTGCCGTAAATGTTACTGCAAATCGTAAGACCATCCCTTCTTCTACTTTAAGACTAGGAGAAAACCTGTTGGTAACCCCTCAGAATATTCAGGTTATTGACCAGCGTTTACTGAGTGATCAGCAGATTCTTACCACCGCTGAAGGACTTAGTAGAAATGTAAGTGGTGTACGTACCATTACCCATCAAGAAGAGGGAAGTGTAGGGATTGCTGTACGTGGGTTCTCGGCTTCCAATCTTAGAAACGGGATGGATGTAAGTGGAAGCTTTGGACCGCTTCGTGAAGATATGTCTTTTGTAGACCGTGTAGAGTTTGTAAAAGGTCCTGCGGGATTTATGATGGGAAATACACAACCTGGTGGATTTTATAATATTGTAACCAAGAAACCCGTAGGGAGAGAAAAAGGAAATATCCAGCTTACCCTTGGAAGTTATAATCTGTATCGTGCTACAGCAGATATAGAAAAAAAATTGAGTAAGGATGGTAAATTCTGGGGAAGACTTAACCTGATGGGAGCAAAGAAAGGCTCATACCAGCAATATGTAGAGCATGAGCAGTTTGTTATTAATCCATCTTTCAAATATATAGCATCAGAGAATACCAACATCACCTTTGAATACATTTTGTCTCAAAATAACTTTCAGGGCGGGTTTGCCAAATATGTGTATGGCCTTGATGGTTTTAAAGAGCTAAAAAGATCCTTTACGTTTTCAGATCCAATCATGGATCCAACCCGTTCATGGGAACACAATGTTTATGGAACGATCAATCATAATTTTAATGATAACTGGCTTATTACCGGACAATTTGGATATATTCGCTCTCAAATGCAGGGGGAATCTCTCTATGCAAAATACAATACCATTGCACTGGTAGATAATCCGGTTACAGGAAGAAAGAGAGGAGATGTAGACCGTGGTATCAGTATCAATGATGCATTGAATACATCAACAATCGGACAGGTGTTTACACGAGGGAAGTTTGAAACTGGAAAAATCAATCATAATATTCTGGCAGGAATAGATATGGGAAAAAAATTCTATGTGGCAGACTGGTCAGTGCTTTCACCTAATATAGGCCCTGTATTCAATATTTACAATCCTGTTTATGGAAACCTTAGAAAGTCTGATATTCCGGAATATGATCGTTCAAAATCTCTTCGTGAGCGTGGAGCGAATTATTTAAATGAATATTCCTATACTTCCATTCATCTTCAGGATGAAGTACGTTTTATAGAAGATAAATTACGTGTTGCAGCAGGATTCCGTTATACTTCTACTGTAAAAACGAGTGGAGCCAGCAAGGGTGAACAAGTGAAAAATAATGCAGTGACCCCACGTTTTAGTGTTACAGGATTGTTGTTGCCAACATTTACCATTTACGGGTTATACGATGAAAGCTTTGAAGAGCAAACAGGAAAGCTTCTCAACGGAAATACAGCCGACCCGTCATATGGGAAAAATAAAGAGATTGGGTTAAAGAAAACATGGTTTAAAGGACAGTTGATGACCAACCTTACTTTTTACCACCTTACCAAGACAAATATGCTTACCTCTGCAGGAATAGATTATCCGGGGCTATTCGAACAGTCAGGAGAAAGCACTTCTAAGGGAATTGAATTTGATCTGAATGGTAATATCAGCAAGAACTGGAGTATTCTCTTCAACTATGCCTATACAGATGCAAAAGTGACTAAAGATAATGATCCTAAAAAAGTTGGGGGAATGCTATACGGAACCGCCCGACACATCACCAATGCATGGCTAAAATATACCATTGCCGAAGGTGATCTTGAGGGACTTGGATTTTCCCTTGGATATGAATATCAGGCTAAAAGAGCTGCGTGGCCCGTGGTAACAGGAAAACCCTATCTTCCCAATGATTATTTCACACTTGATCTTGGAGTTTCCTATAAAAGAGACAATTATCAGCTATCATTCCTTGTGAACAATCTTACAGACCGTTATAACTATGTAGGATTCTATCCTGGAGCATGGGGATATACTCACTATGGATGGAGAGCTTTGAATCCAATCAACTTCAGACTGAATCTTTCTTATAATTTCTAAATGAACACCGGAAAACCCAAAATTAAAAAGAAAAATAACAGAAGCTTGTTCTACAGAATATCAGCCTGGCTACATTTGTGGCTGGGCCTTGCTTCAGGAATTATTATTGTCATTATTTGTTTAACAGGGATTACCTGGTCTTTTCGGGATGAGATTAAAGATTGGCTCAACCCTGATCTGAAAATCGACTATGTTTCCGGAAAGAAGATGATCAATCCTGCAGATCTTTACTTAAAAGCAAATAAATTATATCCCAAACAGGAAATTTCCTTTGTATGGCGACCTACTGGCAAAGCTGCAATGGTTGGTTTTGGAAAGAGAAATCCGGGATTTGTTTTGTATCTTCATCCTTATACCGGAGAAATCATCAGGAAACCCACCTTTAAGAAAGAGTTTGATTTCTTTGAATGGACGTTAAAGGGACATCGTTTTCTTTGGCTGCCTTCTGAAATTGGCAGACCCATCATTAATTATTCTACTTTTATATTCTTTATCACCCTGATTTCAGGATTAGTACTTTGGTGGCCTAAAAAATGGACAAAAGCGATGAGAAAGCAGAGCTTTTCGGTAAAATGGGATGCCAAAATCAAAAGACTGAACTATGATCTGCACAATGTTTTTGGTTTTTATTCCATGATCATCCTTTTGATAATATCAATGACCGGAATGTATTATGGGCTTCCGTGGTTTAATAAGTTTCTCTATTTCACTACTTCTCTAGGGAAGCCCCTCCCAACAGAACGTGAAGAACTGAAAAATATAAATCCCTATCAGCCTGAAAATTTGCCACAGTCATTGTATATTGCGTGGGAAGATGCAATAAAGAGCGTAGATGCAAAAGGATATTACTTATCTGTTCCTGAGGATTCTACAGGAACCATAGGTTTGTATTTGTACCCATCACACCGTCAGTTTTATAATCTTCAAAGCTTTAATTATGACAGAAATACAGGAGTTCGGCTGGCAAATAATTCAGCATATGCAGCTCCGTTTAAAGATGCAGAGTTTGCTACCAAGGTTCAGAAACTGAATTATGATTTGCATGTAGGTTCGGCTCTGGGAGGAATTTGGGGAAGAATTTTATATTTTTTTATTACCATTATAGGATGTTCACTTCCGATTACCGGTTTCTTGGTATGGTGGTTCAAGAAAAAGAAGAATGGGAAGTAATTAGTTGTGAATATTTGTGTTTTTTTGTAATTTATTTAATTATAATATAAATAAATTTCCTATGTATTGATTTTATTTTATATTTGTTTAAATGATTATCATTTAGGAATATAGTATATCTGATATTCAAAAGCAAAGATAAAATATGCGGTTAAAATCAAATAGAATAATAATTAAAACTAGCTATTATGTACAAACAACTTTTTGGTATAGAAAATAAAATGAGATTTGATTCTCCAGAAGAATATTATGAAACATTAGGATTTCTTGCAAAATCGGATGGCTCTATGGCTCTTGTTTGGGAGGATAATCAAAATCAAGGAGCACGAGGAAGAGAAGTAAGAATCCATTGCTTATCTAATATTGATAGTTTTACGCCCCCATTAGTGAGAAAATTTACTGCAGGAAGAGATAAAATTATTCATAGAATCAACTGTAATGAATTTGTTGAAGACCTTTTAACAAATCATAATTTTGCTCTTGGAAGTATTCAGGATACCACACTTATAAGAAATACTATTCCTCAACAATATTTAGTTGATTTTGACAGAGGATTTAGTATTTAACCTTTCCTTTCTAATTTTTCTAGCCTCTTAAAAATGGTTGTAAAAATATTTTTTTCAGATATTGAAACCTGTCCTACAATTTTATAAAGGTTCTGGCTATCTGCACGGGAAGCATATTGTAAATTACCATCAGTATAAATCAATAGATTATAGGTTGGATCAATTTTAAGATCAGCCTTATTCAGAAATAAAATATCTCCATAATTGTATTGAGGAAGCAATGGGTTTTCTGTGGTAAATTCATAGATCAGATCTACGGATGCTAATATTTTTTGCAAAACAGGATGATTTTGAGAATTATTGTCCTGTAATGATGATCCCTCATTGCTTTCATTAATAACCGTTTCTGGGAAAAGCATTAGCTGATCTGAACCTGAAACATTGAGTAATTGCGCTGTCTGTAGAGCTTCAGTCAATAATTTGTCGAGATCAAGACTAAAGTGGTTAGCTACCTTTAATATTGTTTCAATCTTTGGTTCCGCACGTCCTTCTTCATAAGAGCTTATCACTCCTCTGTTTAAGTCAAGTAAATCAGCAAAAGCCTTTTGGCTCAGTCCTTTAACTTGCCTTATTTTCTTAATGTTAGTTCCAAAGAAACTCATTTACTGTCTAATATTTTTTGCAAATATAAAAAATCCCAAAAGAATGCTTAAATTATTTGCACTGTGATAATTGATTGGTAATAATGAAAATTTTCACATCTATCTGTACCCATGATATTGTATTCTTCTGTATCTGTGTCCAAACTTTAATACTCCATAATTTTGTTTGAGTAAAGCAGAATACTATGGAAACCAATATTCAACATCAGGAATCACTTCAATATGCTGAGGTCTACATTTCAGACATGTTGGCACTTAAAGATATATTTCTACAAACCCTCAATCTAAAAAAAGTAAACCATGATTTTGGGATTCCTTTTCTTTTGGTGAAAAAAGAGAATAAGATAGCTTCATTTGCCAGCCTTATCATTAATGAAAATGGAGAGATAGGTTTTAAGATCTATGATAAAAAGGAGATAAAAGAATCAGAAAAGAAAAACTTCATGATTCGTGCAGAGAACTATTTTAGAAGAAGCAATACCCCTAATTTTCGAGATCCCAAACAGCTAAAAAGCAGCATTAATGGAATGATTAGCTGGCTTAATCCTTAGAAAAATAGGGATAAAATTGTACATTTACTTAAAACCGTGATTCATGCACAAAGATGTTCTTTACCTTAAAATAGCCAATGCTGTCACTGAGCAGATTAAAAGTGAAACATTGCAGTTTGGAGACAGATTGCCCTCATTGAGAAGTGCCCAAAAGTTGTATAATGTTAGCTTAAATACTGTAAAACAAGCATATATGGAGCTTGAAAGTCGTTCTCTGGTAGAATCACGCCCAAAATACGGATATTTTGTAAGCCAAACCTCACAACGTAAGTTAGCATTGCCCTCTGTGGCTAAAATGAAAATTTCTGAGGGAAAGAATACCCCTGAAGATCTTATTGGGAAAGTATTCGGAACCATTGGAGGAACGGATGTAACACAATTTGCATTGGGTATTCCGGGAAAAAGCCTTCTTCCTGTTGCCAAGATGAAGAAATGCATGATTGATGTAATAAAAAGGAAAAGCGACAGCGGAACCAATTATGAACCCGTACAGGGGAATGAACAGCTTCGTCGGGAAATAGCCAAATGGTCCATCGTGATGGAGGGAAAAATTACAGAAAAGGATTTGGTCATCACTTCGGGAGCTATGAACGGGGTGTATAACTGTCTGATGGCCGTTACGCAGCCCGGAGATTCCGTAGCGGTGGAAAGCCCTGTTTATTTTGGGATTCTTCAGGCTATTCAGCTATTGGGGTTGAAAGCGGTGGAGATCCCAACCCATCCAATTACAGGAGTAGATCTGGATGAATTGAAAAAAGTTCTTCCAAAGCTCTCTGCCTGTTGTTTTGTGGTTAATTATAATAATCCACTGGGTTTTCAAATGCCTGATGAGAACAAGAAAGAATTAGTAAGAATGCTTACAGAACACAATGTTCCCTTGGTAGAAGATGATGTGTATGGAAATATTTATTTCGGAGCCGGAAGACCAAAACCCTGTAAATTTTATGATGAAGCAGGTATTGTGATGTGGGTAGGCTCAGTGTCTAAGACGTTGGCGCCCGGCTATAGGGTCGGATGGGTTGCTCCCGGAAAATTTAAGGAAAAGATTATCCGTCAGAAACTGGTTCAAACAGTTTCCAGCCCGTCTTTGTTTTCAGATGTAATAGCTGATTTTCTTGAACATGGGCGGTATGATCATCACTTAAGGATGTTTAGGAAAAAACTTTATGCCAATTATCTTCAGATTCAAAAATCTGTTACCCAGTATTTTCCTGACAATACTAAGATTTCAGAACCTAAAGGAGGGTTTATGTTGTGGCTGGAACTAGATAAAAGGATCTGTACAGAAGACCTTTACGATGAAGCCGTTAGCCAAAAGGTAAATTTTGCCCCCGGAAGAATGTTTTCACAGTATAATCAGTATCAAAACTGTATGCGTCTGAATTATGCTCTGGAGTGGACAGACCGTGTAGAAAGTGACCTTGAGAAATTGGGGAAAATGATAAAAAATAGAATTTAATAAACCAATAGAGATGAATGATACTCATAATGAAGTAAAAATTATAGCTTACGAACCTCAATATAAGGAAGCTTTTAAGGCTTTAAATGAAGAATGGATCAGAACATTCTTTGTCATGGAGGCAAGCGATTATAAGCTTTTGGACAACCCTGAAGAACAAATTTTGAATAAGGGTGGACATATTGCTTTCGCATTGCTTAATGGTGAAGTGGTGGGAACATGCGCACTGGTAAAAGCCAAAGAAGAGCCCCTTACTTTTGAATTGTCAAAAATGGCAGTAAGCCCTAAAGCACAAGGAAAGAAAATTGGATATCTGCTGGGGAATGCCTTGGTAGAGAAAGCCAGAGAACTAAAAGCAGAGAAAGTATTTCTGGAGACCAATTCTGTCTTAGTTCCTGCCATCAAACTCTATGAAAAATTAGGCTTCAGACATATGCCGATCACTAATCCCGGATATGACAGGGTAGATGTACAAATGGAACTTGATCTTAAAGCCTAGCTGAAATAAAAAATATTAGAACTCGGATAGTAATATCCTTGTTCTAATATCAAAAATTAATCTAATTGCTTTATTGTTTTATTTCTTTACAAAAGTCTTTGTGTGGGAATTCTTACTTCCGCTGAGCTTAATAAAGTATACTCCTGACGGAATATTTTCGATATTTATTTTCTCATCAAAAAGACCATTGGAAGATTTTAAATTTCTTGTAGAAATAAGAGACCCTTTGGTATCAATAATTTCTGCTTTAACTTCTTTATCTATAGATTGATACAGGATGCCAATACTTGTTGAAGCAGGGTTAGGATAAACTTTAAAATCATCAACTGATTTTTGGGCTTCTTTCGTGGCTAAACTTCCGTTGGAACATTCAGGGATCCTGTTTACCCCATCTATTCCCCATGAAGAAAGAACCGGAATACAAAGCCAGTTCAAAACCGTTGGGAAATGATCTGTTTCTCTGGTTGTTGAGGTATAGTCGTAGATTTTAAAATTGCCTGTAGTATTATCATTATATGCAGGAGATCCTGTTATGGTCATATTATTTGCATTGGAGCCAGAGTCTGTCAGAGTATTTCCGGATGTTTCATTACATTTCCAATTGGAAAGAAGCTGAGCGTAATAAGGATGTGAGGATGTAATCTCCTGATTTGCCCAATTAACGATTACATTCCCTGGAAGAGCAGATTTCCAGATTCTGATGTCTTTGTAGGAAGCAGCAAGGTTTATTCCATAGGTATTGGTTCCGTCTTGGTTTAATGTTAAGGGAAGTCCGGAATCAATATTTCCGATGGTATTCATTTTAGCAAAAGTTACAGGAACACCATCTTCATATAAAGTTACCAGCCCATCTCTGTCAAAGCTGGCTGCAATATGTTTCCATTTGTTCGTTTCCACTTTTCCACCTACCAGATCAATTCTGTTAGTTCCGTCTCCTATATTCATTTTAAAGTTTTGTCCGGTATATCCTGAGAAAATGATTCCTTTGTTTTTTCCATTTGCCCAATTTTTATTGCCCATCATTACCGGATCACTTGTGTAAGCGGCGTTAGGCTTCACCCAAAATTCAATCGTAAAGTCCTGATTAGCTCCGAAATTATAAGGGGTCTGATTGTTTGGCTTCGCATAAGTTCCTGCCGGAAAATTAAGCTGGTTAAAGGTTTTATTGGATTCAATAATCGTTTTGCTGATCTGCTGAGGAGTAAATCCGGGATTGGAATAAACGGTAAAAATATTTCGCTCAGAAAGGTTTCCGCCACCGTGAGAACTTTCTACCGCACCGTGATCTGTCGTTAAAACAACCAGCCAGTCCTCATTATTGTAGGTAGCCCTGTTTTTCATAGCATTCACGATCTCGCCAATATAAGAATCGGTGGTTTGAATAGAAGAAACATATTGAGGAACAGAAGACGAAAAGCCATAAGAATGCCCCGCATGATCTACATCATCAAAGTCTACAAAAAGAATATCAGGGTTATCACTCTGTAATGCGCTCACCGCAGCATTTTTTACTGCAAGGTCTGTGGGCAGATTAGTCTTTACATCAGCCGTTTTTATAATTTTATCATTAATGGGTGCCCAGTTTGCCAAAGAAATTGTTCTAAGATTAGGATTGTAAGCTTCCGCTCTTGTCATAAAATCCGGATAATTGATGTAGTTAGGATTAGTAAAACTATTATCCTGAACATTGTGTTTGGTATGCCATACACCCGTAAGCATCGTACTCCAGCCGTTTCCGCTCCAGGTGGTAGCAGCACAAAGGCCGTCAAGAGAATAAATAGATTGGTTGATGAGGTTTTGAATGTTTGGAGTAGGGGTAGACATCATGACATCTGCACGGCATCCATCAATGCCAATAAAAAGGACTTTCTTGGTTTGCGCTCCAAGGAAACAGCTCATTACAACAGCCATTGAGAATAGTTTTGTTTTCATGGGATAAAAAGGTTTTAAAATAGAAAAGTTTACAAATAGTAATTTATTTTTAACTATTGTAAAATTAATTTACTATTTGTAAACATGTGTGAACTGAAAATTAATTAATTGATAATTAAAAAGTTCCTGTTTCTCTGAAGATTATAGCAGTAAGCATGAGCTAAAAACACCAATGACACAAATACAGATCTGTGCCATTAGTAGTTGAAAAAGAAATTTTTTAAAGAATGTTTTCAGCCTCAGAAATGGTTTTCAAAATATAGTCAGGCTTGGCCTTTTCTAATTCTGCTCTGCTCTGTGCCCCTGAAAGTACAGCAATGGTAAGTCCACAGCCAGCATTTTTGCCTTCTTCCACATCAATGACAGAATCTCCGGCCTTTAAGACCTTATCAGCTTCAGTAATATTGAATTTTTTCATCGCAAGATGAATCATGTCAGGGCTTGGGCGGCTTTCCAAAACATCATCTGCCGTAATAAGTGCATCAAAATGGACATTTTGCAGCCAGTTTAATTTGTTTAAAAGCTGATGAGCAATTTCAGAAGTATACCCCGTATTTAAAACTATTTTTTTATTCTTCGCTTTCATTTTAAGAAGAAAATCCTCTGTCCCGTTGATTGGTTTCACTTCAAGTTTTCTATAAGCCTCCTTGAGCTGATCTGAAAAGTTCTCAAAAATAGCGGGAGCATCTTCTTCATTACCATTAATTTCCCTTAGCAGGCTTGTGATGGCCTCCAGTTTCTCCATACCGGCACAGGTAGATAATACTTTATCCAAACTTACCTCATATCCATAATCGGTTACAGCATTTGTCAATGTTTTGTATACTACATTGTCCTCGTCAATTGTTGTTCCGGCCATATCCAGAACTAATAATTCTATATTTTTCATTTAAATTTATGCGTAGATTTTTTCAATATTAAACTTGGAGAAGCCCCCGCTTCCCGTCATTCCTTTTCCTCCGATACCCGTTACAATGTGAACATTAGGAGATGGGCTGTGCTCAAAAATATCTTTCGTTTTGCACTGAGAATACACCCCAAACCATCTTCTCTGAATTTCATAGGTGGGAAGATCAATAATTTTCCTGGCTTCATGGATCATAAACTCATCAATTTCCATATTAAGATCATAGCCAAGGTCATCTGCATTTTTGGCATCTGCGTATTCATGAGAATCCCCAAGAATGATAGATCCGTCCAATGCCTGCTTGAATAAAATATGAACACCATACCTTTTTTCAAACGAATTAGGATCTTCCAGTGATTTGATTTTTTGGAAAGACGGACACTCCCCAAACGATTCATACCTTCTGATGGAAAGGCCTGTAAGAATATTTCCCTGAAGAGAATAAATTCCCTGTGGTTTTGTCTGAAGCATTTGAAGCTTACTTACCTCCAGATCACTTTCATTGAATACATTAGGATATAATGTTTTAAATTCATGACCGCCGCAGATAATGATTTTTGAAGCAGTGAATTCAGTCTTGTCTGTTGCAATAGCAGTACATTTTTGGTTATCTTCATACGTCTCAGAGATGGTTGTATTATAGAAGATCTGCAATCCCATCTTTTCCTGCAAAAGCTTATGAAGCTTTACAATCATCTCTGCAGAATCTACAGAAAGTTCCTGAGGAAAGAAAAGTCCGCCTTTGCAATAGTCTGAACGAAGCCCGTCAAATTTCTTGATACAGTCATTTTTGGATAATAAAACAGATTCATAGTCATTGTTTCTGTTGATTTCATACAGCTCTTCAATCAACTGAAGCTCTTCATCATTGGAAGCAATGTATATGGAACCGTTTTTTCTGATGGTAAGATCTGCCTGGGTATGAAGTTCATTATATATTTCAAGACTTTCTCTTCCAAAGTTTTGCCATTTAAGATCCATTCCGGAGGGCACTACCTGTCCGAAGTTTCTTACAGTTGCACCCTGAGGCACAGCGTTTTTTTCAAGGATGGCTACCTTAAGATTTCTCTTCAAGGCATGATAAGCATGGAATGTTCCAAGAATTCCGCCTCCCACAACGAGTAAATCAAATTTTGTTGTCATTGTACTATAATTTATAAGATTTTCGAAGTATCGAAATTGATGAATTGGTTAGAGTTTGATTTCGGTTTTGACTTTTTTCTGAAAGAAAGAAATGCAATGACCGAAAGAATTAAAACAGTGAATGTTATGATATAATTTAAGGTGATATAAAAGCTAAGCCATGAAGTCTGGGCAGAACCAAAGTTCTTGTACAACAGGATCAAAACGCTTCCAAGATATCCAAAGGAATCTACAATATAGATCAGGAATCCTACATTACCCTTAATATCAAAGGCGGCAATCATCCTGTCAAAATAAATTCCGTTAAAAGGAATATAGCAGATATACATTCCAAAGCCTGAAATAGTCATCCACAGAAAAGGAGATAATGAGTTTTGCTGAAACAGATAGGTTGAAAGTCCTACGGTAAGAATTCCCGCAAAAAGAATGTAGTGATAATAGGCAAATGCCCTTTTATTGTTTTTAACCCTTACCATGAAGCTTAATATTAATAATACCATCGCTGCAATTGGAATTTCCGTTAAGGTGAAGATAGAACTGTCAAAAGTGAAATGCAATCCGTCCCAGATCTCACGGTTGAAGTTATCTCTGAAATCTCTTAAAATCGTTAAGCAGATATAAAGAAAAATAACACATACTATTGGAATGAAAAACTGATAAATAAGCGCTTTTCTACCTTTTCCGTTAAGGGGTTCCCTTTTACTTTTAAGCAAAATATCTTCTTCTGTGGGCTGAGGAATTTTTTCCAAAAGCATTCCGAAAATCAGTAATGGAACAATAAAGATCAGTCCGGCAGAAAAAGGCATCCAGAATTCCGAAATAGAAAATGTGTCCATTAAAAACTTTCCTACAGACTTTGTAAATCCTGAAGAAATTACAAAACTTGAGCATAAAAACAATCCGATAATTTCAGTCGTTTTACGCCCCTCAATGTATGAAAAAACAATTCCCCAGATCATTCCCAACGGAATACCATTAATGAACATAAAGAGAATATTATAAGGTGCGGGAACGACTGCAAATCCTAGTAGAGCAAGCTCAGCCACAGCAATGAATGTAAATAAATATCCAATTCTTTTTTGTGGTTTTAATTCTGAAATGAATTTGATCCCAATGAATTTCGAAATAAAGTAACCCACTGCTTGGGCGATAATAATCAATATTTTATAATCAACACCCCAATAAGAAAGTCCTTCAAAGGAGGCTACAGTAAAAGGCTTTCGAAATCCATACATGCAGAAGTAAACACCGAAAGCGGCAAAGGCGGCTTTCAGCGTTACTATTGTTTTTTTATTGATGGTTTTGGCCATTGTTGTGGTTTAGAAGTTCAGTTTTATTCCAAGATTAAATCTTACTCCATAATATTCCACCTGTTCAGGGCGGTCTTCGTTTTTACCGAAGTGATAGATCAGGGGCTTGTTCAGAATATTGTTGACATCTGCATATAGTGTAAGGAACTTGGTCAACTGATAAGATCCTCCAAAGTCCAGATTGCTGTATTTCCCGTAATAAGAATCATTGATGTCATCCTCAGCATATTCCACGGCATATTTTCCTTTATAGTTGTAGGCAAGCCTTGCATTGAATCCTTTTTTCTCAAAGAATAGTTGTACGTTATACAATTCCTTGGCTTGGTAAGGAAGTTTTACTTTTCTTCCGCTTGGTTTTTCCATTTCTGAAGTCATGAAAGTTGCATTTACCTGTGCCCCAAAATATTGAAGAAAACCTGGCAAAAAGTCAAATCTTTTATTGATGCCTAGCTCAATTCCTCCCAACCATGCTGCTTTTCCGTTATTGGGAGCAGAAAACTGTACTCCGTTCATCCCATTATAGCTTCCGGTGAATGAATCCTGAAAGATGGGATCTGTAATGGATTTATAGAAAACGCCACCACTCAGAATACCCACATTTGAGAAATAGTATTCTCCCATCAGGTCAAAATTTAAAGAATAAGTAGGATTGAGATTCGGGTTTCCACCTTTGAACTCATTATCTGCTTCAATATAAGTTCCCCCAGGGGTCAGATCTCCGAAATTAGGTCTTGAAAATGTTCTCGTAGCGGCAAATCGGAGGTTGGCTTTATCATTTAAGGTATATTTTAAATGAAGCATTGGTAAAACAGCAAGATAATTTTTAGTATGCTCCACAGGAGTAAGAACATCATCAACTACATTATATCCTTTTACTTTTGTATTGGTATTGGATAATCTGACACCTCCTAAAAGAGTGATCTTGTCATTCAGTTTATAGGTTGCCATTCCGTATGCGTCGGCATGTTTTTCAAAAACATCAAAGTTTCTTCCTAACGCCTTGTTGTATTCTAATGCTTCAGAATCAGTAGTGTTGATCTTTAGATTTCCCTGATTCTGATACCAGAACTGATTCATTCCGGAAGTAGAAAGTACCGGCCCAAAAGAGTTCCCGATATGAGCGTTCATTTCGCTTAAATACTTGGGTCCGTTTGCTTGTGTAGTAACATACTGTCCATAATCGGATAAAAGAGGGGCTGTTCCGTTGCTCCAGTTGTAGAAAATATCAGAGAACTTTGCATTACGCTCCTTATCTCTATACTTTAATCCGTATTTTAAGGTAAGCCTGTCGGAAGCATTGATCTCATGGTTAAAAGCAGCAACGATTTTATCTTTTTCTTCTACAAAAACCTTATAGAATTCAAGATCTGTAAATCTCATTTTAGTAGCATCCATTTTGAAATTAGGATCGCTGTAGAACCCAAATAAGGCATCGGGATTTTTATAATCTAATTTTCCGCCATCTGCTTTCCAGTATGCTCTTGGGCCATTTCCGTGATCGGAAATATAATCAGGGTTTATTCCTACTCCTGACTGGGTATACTTGATTACATAATAAGAGTTATTCTGCTTATCAGGAATGTTTCCATACTTGAACTGATTGTCATAATAAGAAAGATCCCAGTCAATTTTTCCCTTACTTAAACTGTGAATACCACCCAATGAAACTGAAGTAAGTTCTGTGATCAATAAGTTATGGATATTCTGAAGCTCTACTCTCGCCGTATTATTGGCAGAACTGAATTTATCAAATCTGATTCTGTGCTTGTAATGTGTTTCATCATCAGAAAGAGTTCCATACATTCCTTTTAGATAGAAAGTATTTTTCGGAGAAAGTACATATTCAAAAGCGGCATTGATCCCTGTTGTTTTGCGGACTCCATTATAATCACGAAGCTCTAACCTGAAAACACCTTCGTCACCACTTCTTCTTGCTTCGAAGTTATCTGTAGACCAGTTTCTGATGAAATGGGCAAAATTAAAAAGATACCCGAATTTTTTATCCTTTGTTCTTCCGCCATATAATAAGCCGAGATTATAAACTCCTTTATCTGCTTTGGCATTGTAACCACTTCCTAACGTAGCTTTAAACTCAGTTTTCATAGGTGGTGTCTTGGTAATAAAGTTGACACCGCCACCAATTCCATCAGCTTCCATATCAGGCGTAAAAGATTTGTTTACATGCACATAAGAAATAAGCTCTGTAGGGAAAAAATCAAAAGCTGTAGCTCTGGATGTTGTTTCCTCTTCAGCAGTTGGCAGCCTGTTTCCATTAATTGTAGTGGAGGCCCAGAAAGGAGGGAGTCCTCTTAAGGAAACAAATCTTCCCTCGCCCTGATCTCTTTCAATGGATACGCCTTGTACACGCTGTACGGTTTCCGCAGCATTTCTGTCCGGAAGTTTACCGATACCATCTGATGCGATGACGTTGGTAATGTTAATGGCATTCTTTTGTAGATTTAAAGCTCTAGCTTCTGTGTTCTTTAGGGTTCCGGTTACTACAACTTCATCAAGGTTTTTTCTTGGTTGTGATAATCTTATGGTTCCCAGATCTATAGTGGCTCCGGATTTTAAGTCAATATCAACATCCGAAGATTCGTAGCCAATGTAGCTGATTTGTAGACTGTATTGGCCTTCTTTAATGTCATTGATTGTAAATTTTCCGTCAATATCTGTGGTTATACTCTTCGATAAACCTTTTATTTTAACGGTTGCACCGGGAAGCGGTTGACTGTCATCAAGAACAGTTCCTATAATTAACTGCTTTTGTGCTGAAACAAGAATGATAAAACAGACAAAAACAAGGGTAAGTAATTTCTCTAAATTTGTTTTCATTTTTACATATATTAAATTTTTTATGCAAAACAAGCTAATAATTTTAATATATATAAATATTTCGTGTTAAGTATTGTTTAATAAATTATGGGGATTTGTTACTGATTTCTTACTCTGAAAATGATTCAAAAAGTAGAAAAAAGAAGTTACGTGTTATCAAAAAATCCTTTATTTAAAGGGATTATAAAGTAATTTTGATAGAATGTTATTATTTGGATTTTTTCTGTAAAAAGAACGTTTGTCATTAACATAGCGTTAATTTAAACCATAACAGGAAAATCAAAAGTTTACAAATAGTAAACTTTTTAGAAAATAAAAGATAAAAATAAATGGGGTGTATATAGAATTTATGCAGTGTAAAAATAAAGAACAAGCATTACACAGCTTTCATTGCTGATGCTTACAGGAACGTGTGGAAATTTACCATTGAAATAAAGAGAATCTCCCTCTTTTAAGATAATTTCTTCGTTATCAATGATGTATTTTACCTCTCCTTTCAGGATATATTTAAACTCCCAGGCATCAGTAATCACCTTTTCTCTTTTAGAGTTGGGTTCAATAGTAAGCAATACAGCTTCAAATCCTAAAGAGTGAAGACTTTTACTGAAGATGTGCATATACTTGAACCCTTCGGCTTCCACTTCTTTTTCTATAAGCTGCTGGTTTTCCTTGGGAACATAAATGAATTTTGCATTGGACTTTTTCTCAACGCCTTCAAAGAAATAACTTGCATCAATTTCAAGAGACTGAATAAGATCGAGTAAAACAGGAAGGGAGGGAATGGTTCTGCCGTTTTCGATACGGGAAACAAGCCCGTTACTTACATTGGCCTTGAAAGCCAGTTCATTAATGGTTAAATTATTCTTTTTTCTAATATCCTTTAATCTCTTACCGATACCTATTAAAAAGTCATTCATGCTGTATTCAATTTAACCTAAATTATTTTCGTCATTATATGAAAGGCAAAGGTAATACTATTCTATATAGGTTGTATGGTGTGCAGTATCAATTCATTTAAAATTATTGTTGAGGTTTAAAATTAAAATGCAAAGAAATAAAATAGCAGATTTGAACAGGGGGCTTTTCGCTTTCCCAATAAAATTTCCTTATTTTTGTAAAACTCCTTATTTCATTTCATGAAAAAAATTATTCTTATCGAAGACGAAACCAGCGTAGTTTCTTTTATTAAAAAAGGACTGCAGGAAAATGGATATGAAATTTCTGTTGCTTTTGATGGGCGTACCGGTGTACAATTGGTACAAGCGAACGATTTCGATTTAGTAATTTTAGATATTATGCTACCTGAAATGAATGGGCTGGATGTGTGTAAAGAAATCAGGAAAACCAATAAGGGTGTTCCGATTTTATTTTTAACAGCCCTGGGAACTTCAGAAAATATTGTTCTTGGGTTAGAAAGTGGTGGTGATGATTATCTGGTAAAACCATTCAAATTTATTGAATTGGTTGCCCGTGTAAAATCCCTTTTGAGAAGAAGTCATAACAATGGTCCACAGGAAATAGCTGAACCGGAGCCGGATAACGAACACGTATTTCAGTTTTCTGATCTTACAGTGAATGATTACACTAAAAAAGTTACCCGTGGCGGAGAAGAAATTACACTTACTTCTACTGAATATAAACTTTTGCTGTATTTCCTTAATAACCCTGAAAAAGTAATTTCCAGAGCTGAAATTCTGGATGCGGTATGGGGAGTGAACTATGAACTGGGAACCAATGTGGTAGATGTTTATGTGAACTATTTAAGGAAAAAGCTAGATAGTCAGGATGATAATAAATTGATCCATACGGTAATAGGGATGGGTTATGTATTGAAAAAAGCGTAATGAATGTTTAACAGAGTGATTACAAATCAGACCAAAACGATGGTGCTTTTAATGTTGGTTTTTACCGCCATTATTTTGCTATTCAGTGGTTTGGTTTACTTTTCAATTGTTAATTTTTCACATCAGAGGTTTTATGAGCTGCTAAAGATCCGTACAACTACCATTGTTCAGATTGAAAAAAGTAAGGATCATCTTGATCTTCCCGAAAATTATATCCTTAATAGCCTGAATGATGAGGAGCTTCCTATGGAAAAAGACTATGTCTTTGCGGTTCCTGCAGACTCCAATTTCAGAAAAATCTCCCAGGAGGTTCACATTCCGGATTATTTTTTCAAAAATATCATCAGAAAAGGAGAGGATAATTATAACGACAAAGAATTCTACTATATTGGTCAGAGCTTTAAGTATGATGATAAAGATTATATTGCTATTGCTTCTGCCAAGAACCATTATGTGATCTATTATCTTGGATTCTTGAAAAGAACACTGCTTACATGTATTGTTCTTTCGCTGTTCTTCAGTATGATATTTTCTTTTTACCTCTCGAAGACATTATTTAGGCCCATCTTAAAGATTACCGGAAAGGTAAAGGAAATAAGTTCAGAAAATCTTCACCTTCGATTAGAAGCACAGCCTGATAATAAGGAACTGAATGAGCTTGTAGATACCTTTAATGGTATGCTGAACAGAATTGAAACCTCTTTTGAAACTCAAAATCACCTGATTGGAAACGTCTCTCATGAGTTGAGAACACCTTTGACTTCCATTATGGGCGAAGCAGATGTTGCTCTTTCAATAAGCAGAACGACTGAAGAATACAAGGAAACTTTGGAAATCATTCTGGATGAAGCCGAAAAGCTTGATAAAAAGATCAAAGCCTTATTAATGATTGCCCAAACCGGTTTTGATGGCAAGATCCAAAAAATGGATAAGGTAAGAATAGATCAGCTGCTTTGGGATGTTATTGAAACCTTGAGAAAAATTGATTCCAGAAATAATATCTATCTGGATATCAGTATGCTTCCTGATAACCCAAAAAAGCTGAAAGTACAAGGGAACGAACAGCTTCTACATCTTGCCGTTGCCAATATTATCAGTAATGGCTGTAAGTATTCCAATTTCCAGCAGGTAAAAGTTTCTCTCGGAGCCACAGATACAGATGTCTACATTATTGTAAAGGACAATGGTATCGGAATTCCTCAGGAAGAAATGAATAAAATATATGACCCTTTCTTCAGGGCATCTAATACCAACAACTATGAGGGCTATGGAATTGGACTTCCATTGGCAAGAAACATTGTACGCATGCATCACGGAGAATTGATCGTAAGTTCTCACGAAAATCAAGGAACCACGGTGCAAATGCGCTTCCCAAACTTCTATAGTACACAGAGGGAGAATGTTTAATACAAAGATGAGAATTTGCAAATTTGCGATTTCTTTCCTTATAATTTTATCCACA
The DNA here is from genome assembly GCF_002899895.1 of Chryseobacterium oncorhynchi. Lineage (GTDB taxonomy): Bacteria > Bacteroidota > Bacteroidia > Flavobacteriales > Weeksellaceae > Chryseobacterium > Chryseobacterium oncorhynchi. The sequence continues at coordinate 60,302 of NZ_PPEI02000003.1, read as the reverse complement.
TTAATTTCCATTAACAATTTTCTAATCTCATTTTAATCTCTTTAATCACATTTTAATTCCGTTCCAAAGAACTTCTAATTTGGCCACTTTAGTTTTGTATCATCAAAAAAGATCAACACAAAACAAAATAATAAGAACATGGCTAAAACAATTTTAATTGCTACAGATTACTCTCTTGAGTCATTAAACATATTAAAAAAAGTACTAAAGGAAAAAGATGCATCCGAGGATCAAAATCAATATAATATTCTTTTGACCTCAGGATATGATTCGGGAGATTCTATCAGAGACCTTTTGTTCAATACGAAAACAACCATCTTCAATAAGATAAGACCTGCAGAGTTCTGTGATGCCTTTGGGATCATAAAGAATAAATATCCTCATCTGGTTAATAAAATCATCTGTGATATTTTCACAGGAAGCTTTCAGAGAACTTTCAACCAATATGTGATTGCTGAAAATATTGAGGAAGCATACTATTCTTCATCCATCAAAAGCAAGGGTAAAGGTAAGTTTGATATTATCCCTTACATCAAAAAGTGCAAAGATCTGAAATCCCATGAAATAGCAGTTGGGGTCAGAGAAAGACTTCCAGAAAGAGGAAGACTGGCTGAGATCTTTGTAGAGGTTTAAAAGCACAAAAACAATTTAAAAAGTAAAACAATGTTAAGAAATTATAGTAACAGCAGGACACTGGGAGACAATATCAGGTTGGGGACGCTGACTGCATTTACGGCAGGTACTATAAATATAGCATCCCTACTCATATTTCTTTCTTTTACGTCCAATGTAACAGGGCATTACGCCATTTTAGCAGCGGAAATAAGTAAAGGTAACTGGACACAGGTGGCAGTAGTTGGAGGATGGATTTTCTTATTCTTCTTCGGAAGTTTTCTATCCAACTTTATAGTCATCAACTTTAATAAAAAAAGTAAATACTTTGCCCACTCACTACCAATTGTACTGGAAATAATATGTCTGCTCTTTGTGGGAGTATATGGACAGTTTTATTACCAGAAAACCTTGGAAGAAACAGAATATCTGGTGGCCCTGATGCTTTTTGCAACAGGATTACAGAATGGCTTAACGGCAAGTATCTCGAACTTCTCTGTGAAAACAACCCATCTTACCGGAACAACAACCGACCTGGGAATTCTTGTTTCTATGTTTACTCAAAAGAAGTATAGAAAAAACGGAGAACTGATAGGAAGAGCTAAATTATTATTGAGCATCATGCTTGCTTATGTTTTGGGAGCCGTTTTTTCAGGATTAACATATTACTATCTGGAATTCAGGGTGTTCTATGTAATCAGTGTATGTCTTCTGATCGTTATAGGATACGATGCTTATAAAATTCATGTACGACATTTTAACACAAAGTACAGATACAACAGGATTTACAGAAAGCCTAATCTTTTAGCTTTTCTGTATGAAAAAATCCATGGAATCCCTAAAAGAAAGGAAAAGAGGAAACTCGCCTTCGAAGACTAAATATCAGGTGAAATATTTTTCACTATTATTTTTTGTATAAACTAGCTGTGAATCAACCCTCTATTGGTATAAAGCAATAGGGGGTTGTTCTATTTGAAAAACAATGGTAATGGATGGTTTGGAACGGGATTTGTAAAAAGGAGTATTGTTGAAATGTTGATAATTAAATATTAATTCACGGTTTTAATGTTTTAATTCCCATTTTCATTGACTATTTTTGTAAGTTGATTTACGTTTTTATGTCAGATATTATTCAGCTTTTACCGGATCATGTAGCGAACCAAATTGCAGCGGGAGAGGTGGTGCAGAGACCTGCATCCATCGTGAAAGAACTTTTGGAAAACGCTATAGATGCAGATGCAACGAAAATTGAATTGATCATCAGAGATTCCGGGAAAAACCTCATACAGGTGGTGGACGACGGAAAAGGGATGTCCGAAACAGATGCCAGGCTGGCATTTGAAAGGCATGCTACGTCCAAGATCAGAGGAACGGAAGATATCTTTAAGATCGCAACCAAGGGATTCCGTGGAGAAGCGTTGGCTTCCATTGCTGCGGTTTCACAGGTTGAGCTGAGAACAAAACAGAAAGACTCTTCTATTGGAACCAATATTTACATTGAAGGTGGTGTTTTCCAGTTTCAAGACCCGGTTCAGACGGCAGAGGGATCAAACTTTTTAGTAAAGAACCTTTTCTATAATGTTCCTGCAAGAAGAAAATTCCTAAAAAATAATAATATTGAATTCAGACATGTAATTGATGAATTTCAACGGGTGGCATTGGCGCATGAGGGACTTGAATTCTCTTTGTTTCATGATGATGAACCTGTTTTCAGGTTAAGAAAAGGAAGCCAGATGCAACGTATTGTGGATGTTTTTGGAAGAAAATTACAACCCCTTTTGATTCCTATAAAGGAAGATATTATCTGGTGTAAGCTTCACGGATTTGTTGCTAAACCTGAAGGATCAAAGAAAGCCAGAGGAGAACAGTTTCTTTTTGTAAACGGAAGATATTTTAGAAGTCCGTATTTCAACAAAGCTGTCCAGGAAGCATTTGAGGGACTACTTTTACCAGGGTATGTTCCGTCATTCTTCCTTTTTCTGGAACTTGATCCGGAAAAAATAGATGTGAATATTCATCCACAGAAAACAGAAGTGAAATTTGAGGATGAGCACCTTATTTTCGCGTTGCTTAGATCTACAATCAAAAGATCTTTAGGGATTTATAATGTTTCTCCAAGCCTTGATTTCGATAGAGATCCGGAATTGGATGAAATGATGAACAAACCAATTCCAAGCAAAGGAAATGGGGGTGGAAGTGGTGTTATAAAAATGCCGGAGATTATTGTAGACAGAGACTACAATCCATTTTTGGAAGAGAGAAACGTACGTCCGGAAGAGATTCAGAACCTTACGGAAATGTATCATCAGAATATTACTGCAGAGCCTTCAAAGATCAATTTATTTGAAGATGAAGATTTTGACGAAGACCTGATGAGGCTTCCTAACGGATATTGGCTTTTCAACAAAGGAGACATGACTCTTATGCTGGATCTTGGAAGAATGCACAGGTTATTGGTTTCTGAAAACAATAAATCAACCAGAAAATCAAATACAAACAGTCATGCACTCTTGTTTTCTCTGGAGTACCATATGAATGAAATAGAGAAGAATAAATATCAATCTATCAAAAAATATCTTCCGGAACTTGGGTTTGACATGAAAATTGCTCATGAAAGCGTACTGAGGATAGATTCTCTTCCTGAGGGACTAAAAGAAACACAGGCTATGAAGTTTTTGGAGAATCTTTTTGAAATTCTGGAATACAAAACAGAAGAAGAGTTTCTGGACTATTACCATAATCAGTGGAGTAAGATGCAATCGAAGTCAAGGTTTGATTTTATTTATAAAAAAGATGCGGAACAGGTTATCAAGGACTTTACGGCATTAGGTTTCCCGGAGTTTTTACCGGATGGGAAAAGATGCTTCTACGAGGTTCCGTTTAATGATTTTAAAAACAAATTCTAAAAAATATGTTTAATAATATACCACCAATTACAAGAAATATTATCATCATCAATGTTATAGTGTTTATTGTTACCTCTTTAATGGGAAATCAGATTATCGGTTATCTTGCCGGTTTTTATCCTTTTTCTCCCTATTTTCATTCTTGGCAGATTATTACCCATATGTTCATGCATGGTAGTATTATGCATATTTTATTTAACATGTTGACTTTATACAGCTTTGGGCCGATTTTGGAGCAGACATTGGGTGAGAAAAAATATTTAATCATGTATTTTTTAAGCGGATTAGGGGCTTTCTTCCTTTTTAATCTTTGGAACTTTGTTGAAGTTCAGCAGATTTCTAGTGGGTTGCAGGAACTTGGCTTCAATGTTGGAGCTTATCTTTCCGGTGCAAGTGTAGAATTTAACGGAAATGCGGCTTCCATCCTTAAACAGAAAGAATTATTAGAAAGCTTAAAAGATATTGTGGCAACACCCATGGTTGGTGCTTCCGGAGCAATCTTCGGAGTAGTGGCTGCTTTTGCAACATTATACCCTGACTCCAAAATTATGATGATGTTTATTCCAATTCCCATAAAGGTAAAATATCTGATGCCTATTGTGATTGTTGTTTCAGTATATCTTGGGATTTCCGGTAATGGAGGAGGAATTGCTCACTTAGCTCACGTTGGTGGAGCTTTAGTAGGGTGGATTTTAGCAAGAATCTGGAAGAAACATTTATATAGATTCAATTAATTTATTGTTGTGAAAATTTTCCGACTTATACTTTTGATCCTGCATTTAGGAATCCTTTTTCTATTGTTAGGAACCTTATTGAATGCCTATGTTCCACCTAAAATATTTCCGTGGTTTAATTTGCTTTCTCTGGGTTTTCCGATTCTGATCATTTCTTACATTATACTAACGATTTTCTGGGTTTTCAGCTGGAAGAAAAGAGCTTTTGTTTTCATGTTTGCAGGACTGGCTTTTATAAATCCGGTAAAACGATGGGTTAATTATTCTTCTGATAAAAAAGAAGAAGGAGATATAAAAATGGTTTCTTTTAATACTAGAAATGGTATTTTGGGAAAAAATGAAATAAAAGAATATCTAAATTCTCAGAATGCCGATGTGATTCTTTTACAGGAAGATACTGGAATCGGCTATAGTTTTGAGGGATATAACAAAGCAAACCTCCCAAGTGGCATTTCTGTCTTTACCACACACAAGATCATTAGTGAAAAGATAATAGAGCCTAAAGATGGAGAAAGAGTTCCTGCAATACAGGTTGACATAGAAATTAAAGGTAAAATTTACAGATTTATCGATGTATATCTTCATCCATTTAAGTTTGAGAAAGATATGGTTAGGCTTAATGGATCCTCAGATGATAACGAACAGAAAATAAAAGATGTTGTAAAAAGGCTTATTCCAACCTTTAAGAAGCATCAGGATCAAGTAGGATTAATCAGGGAGTCCATTGACAGTTCTCCATATCCTGTTATTGTAGCAGGCGATTTCAATTCCGTTCCCAATTCTTATGAGTATTATCAATTGTCAGAGGGGCTTGAGGATGCATTTTTAACCGCAGGAAGAGGAAGTGCAACTAGCTTTCATGATTATAAATTTCCGATAAGGATAGACTATGTTTTTTCTTCAAAATCACTAAAGGCCGTTTCCTATGTCGTCGACCGTTCTGTCAGTCTTTCAGATCATTATCCGGTAATTTCAAAATTTTCAGTAAGCGACAAATAATCATAAAAATAGTTAATGTTTGACTGCTTGGTAGGGTTTTTGCTTAAAAATATCCGTACCAAGACCGTTTTTTCATGAAGTCGAATCAGATATTACTATTTATACATATCGCTGTTGCTGTTTTACTCTTATGCACGCTGGGAAATGCATGGGTTCCACCTAACCTTTTGGGGAATCTTAATCTTCTTTCCCTTGGTTTTCCGTATCTGATACTGACACACCTACTTCTTACCTTAATCTGGGCTTTTAAAAAACAAAAAATTGCGATTGCTTTTGCTTTAGGGACCTTAGTTTTTTACAACCCAATAAGACGATGGATCAATTTTTCTCCAAAAACAGATAACGTAAAAACAATACGAGATATCAAGGTTTTAACCTTTAATGTTAAATATGGTGACTATGGATGGGATAAGGTAAAAAACTATATCAAAGAACAGGATCCAGACATTATTCTGGTTCAGGAAAAGGATACTAACCGTGCTTTAAGACAGGATCTGGTAAAATATCCCTCAGTGATTCTTAAAACAAAACATAAGATTCTAAGACAGGCTGAAATCATTGAAGATAATTCAAGAGGAAACTCTTTCTATGCAGATGTGGATATCAATGGAAAGATTATAAGAATTGTAAATGTTTATCTGGAACCTTTCCGACTTCATAAAACAATGTTTACAAAATTGGATGGCTTGGGAATAGGAAATGTTTCAACACTTCTTTCTCGTATGATTCCAACTTTCCAAGCTCATGAAGATCAGATCAAAAAGATCAGAAAAGTGATTGATTTCTCACCTTATCCTGTGATTTTAGCGGGAGATTTTAATTCTGTTCCCAATTCCTATGAGTATTATAGCCTTGGGAAAGATCTTCAGGATGCATTTTTAACTGCTGGAAAGGGGAGTGCAAGCAGCTTTCATGATTATAAAGTTCCTTTAAGAATCGATTATATTTTCAGTTCAAAATCTATCATTCCTTTGAGTTATAAAGTAGATCAATCTGTGAAATTATCGGATCATTATCCTGTAATTGCAGAATTTCTGCTAAATTAGTTCCATGAAAAATTTACTGCCTGCCATTTTTATTTTTATTCTTCTTCTTACAGCGTGTTCCAAAAAAGAAACGTCTAATGTTAATACTGAACAGGAGGTAAGAATAAATTATGATACCACTGCAGTGGATTCCTTTTCAACGGGTGCTGTTTCAGTGGATATTGCCCGCAAGATCAGAATGTCATCTCCTCAATACTTAGACTCTATAAAGCAGCTTAAAAAAGCTCAGGAAGAAGAGAAAAAGCTTAAAGCTGAGCTTGAGAAAGAGAACAAAAAGAAAGTAGAGGATGAAAAGAAAAAAACAGACGCGGAAAAGAAGAAAACTTCAGAAACTGCTCCGGTAAGTGAAACCAAAACCAAAACCAAAACAGAATAAAAAACATTCCTTAAAATATACAATATGAAAAAACAAATTCTTGCAGCAGTAGTGATTTCTATATTCACTGTTGCTTGTACAAAATCAACAACAAAAACAGAACAGGTAGAAAGTGCTGACGGATCAGTTACTACTACAACTACAACGGTTTCAGAAACATCTCCACACATCGTTGACTCGGCAAAAGTGAATGAAGCTAAGGAAAATGTAAATGAAAAATTAGATCAGGCCGGAAATAAGATTGACAATGCTGCGCAGAAAGCTAAAGATAAAATTGATGCTACTGCAGATAAAACCAAACAGGATCTTAATAAGGCGGGACAGGACATTAAAACTGAAGCCAATAAGGTAGGAAAAGATATTAAGAGCGGAGCTCAGGAAGCAGGGAAAGATGCAAAAGATGCCGCAAGAAAAGGAGCTGCAAAAGTAGAAGATGCAGCTAAAAAATTAAAAGATGATTTAAGTAAATAAAAGAAACCCGCAGTTGAACTCAACTGCGGGTTTTATTTTTAGTGTATAGATCAATAAAACGTTTTATTAATACGGAGCCGGTCTTTACTTATTAAGCTCTAAAAGCGGTTCTATATACTCCCTGTCATTACTTAACCTTGGAACTTTATTCTGTCCGCCAAGCTTTCCTTTGGATTCCAGCCAGTGGTAGAATAAATTATCTTTTGCAATATGTACAATTGGTCTTTTAAGGGTCATGTTGTTATATCTCTTTGCTTCGTAATCCGAATTGATGGTCTTTAGGTGTTGGTCAAAAGCATCAATAAAGTTATCCAGATTGTCCGGATATTGACTGAACTCAAATATCCATTCGTGGGCACCTCCCTCGTTATTTTTCATAAAGACCGGAGCGCCTGTAAAGTCTGTAATCTGAGCACCAGTATTTTCACAGGCCTTTGACAGCGCAGATTCTACGTTGGTAATCATTAGCTCTTCTCCAAAAGCATTGATGTAATGCTTGGTTCTCCCTGTTATTTTTATTCTGAAAGGGTTTATTGATGTAAATACAACTGTATCTCCAATCAGATATCTCCATAGTCCGCCGTTGGTGGTGATAACCATAGCATAGTTTTTCCCAATTTCCACATCCTCCAGACTTACTACCTTTGGATCTGAGAAATGAAACTGATCCATTGGTATAAACTCGTAGAATATCCCATAATCCAGCATCAGAAGCATCTCATCACTATTGGATCTGTCCTGTATACCGAAGAATCCCTCAGATGCATTATAAATTTCGTAGTAATTGATGTTTTTTCCGATGATCTGCTTGTATTGTTCCTTGTAGGGTTTAAAACTGATTCCACCGTGGAAAAAGACCTCTAAATTAGGCCACAGCTCAGAAATACTTCCTACACTGGTTTCCGTTAATACTCGTTGTAAAAGAACCATCATCCAGCTTGGGACTCCCAGAATACTTCCTACATCTTCATTTTTTACTTCTGAGGTAATTGCTTTCAGTTTGCTTTCCCATTCTCCCATCAAAGAAACCTTCTTGCTTGGAGTGGTCGTAATTTCTACCCAAAATGGGAGATTATCAATTAAAATGGCAGACAAGTCGCCAAATTTTGTATTAAAATCAGCATACAGTTCCGAACTTCCGCCTAAGCGTAAGTTTTTATAATTAAAAAGCTGATTTTCCGGATGATTATTAGCATAGATAGACACCATGTCCTTTCCGGCTTTCATGTGACAATATTCAAGGCTTTCGGCGGAAATAGGAATAAACTTGCTTCTTGCATTAGTTGTTCCCGATGATTTAGCAAAATGTTTAATCAGTCCCGGCCAGCTTACATCCTTGTGACCCTGGCGCGCCCTTTCAATATAAGGTTCAAAATCTTCATAGGTAACAATAGGGACCTTATTTTTAAAATCCTGATAGCTTGAAATAGAGTTAAATCCATGCAGTTTGCCATATTCTGTATCCTCTGCATGAAACAGTTGAGAAAACAATATACCTTTCTGTGTTTCAATGGGATGATCCATGAAATTTTGAATCTGGTCTATCCTTTGACGGATGAACCAGTTGACCACAGTATTGAAAAGTGCCTTGGTTGCCATTCCAACAAATATAATGATATTTGAATGTTTAGAGAATTTTTTTGTAAGGTTAAATAAAAAAACCGCTACAAAATTTGTAACGGTTTAATATTGAGTTTATTGTTTCTTAGCAGTACTCATCATAAGCAGCCTGAAGGTTTGCTGCAATAGCACCTGCAGGGTTTCCTTCAATATGATGTCTTTCTAGCATGTGAACCAATTCACCATCCTTGAAAAGAGCTACGCAAGGTGAGCTTGGAGGAAATGGAGCAAGGTGTTTTCTTGCCTCAACTACAGCTTCTGTATCAAATCCTGCAAATACAGTTGTTAAATGATCAGGTTTTTTATCTCCAGTCAAAGAGTAAACTACTCCTGGTCTTGCAGCCCCTGCAGCACATCCGCATACAGAGTTGATAACCAATAATGTAGTTCCAGACTGCTTTAACGCTTCTTCTACCTGCGCAGGAGATGTTAAATCTTGAAAACCTTTATCTGTAAGTTCAGCCTTCATAGGCATTACTAAATCTGTTGGATACATATATTTTGTTTTTTTATCGCTACAAAGTTAAACATTTCTTTACGTTTGTTCAATACATAAAAACTATCAATGGATTAGTCAATATAAAATTAATTGAATATTAATAATTTAACAATATTCATAAAAATGTGAATTAAAATTAGGAATAATAAAATATAATTATTAAATTTGAAATGATTCTGAAAAACAAACGACCATGAAAAAAACATTTAAGGCTTTCCCTCAAGCAATCAGCCACTTATTACCTACTCAAATATGGTTATAAGCTAATTTTTTTTTTCAATTTTATTCAAAACAGAATAACACACTGGAATATCCACAAAATGAAGCCCGAGACTCAAAAGTCCCGGGCTTCTTTAATCAAATCGATATGCAAAGGTTGTATATCCTTAGTTATGGTATGAGATCGCGTTTGCGAGATTAGGAACTAGTCCAAAACCCCAAACCCGGATCACATTATGAAAGGAGCTTCTTAACCATCTCGGAAATACTTTTTCCGTCAGATTTTCCAGCTAATGCCTTTGAGGCAGCTCCCATTACCTTTCCTAAATCCTTAATGGATTCAGCTCCGGTTTCAGAAATTATATTTTTAATTTCTGTTTCTAATTCTTCTGCTGAAAGTTGCTTTGGTAAAAACTTCTCAATTACTTTCATTTGAGCTTCTTCTACTTCGGCAAGGTCTTGTCTCCCCTGAGCAGAGAACTGTTCAAAAGAGTCTTTACGTTGCTTAATCATTCTCTGAAGAATAGCAATTTCCTGCTCTGCAGAAACTTCAGCACCTCTAGCTTCAGTTTTTAAAAGAAGAATTTGAGACTTTACAGCACGTAGAGAATCCAAGGCCACTCTGTCCTTTTCTCTCATTGCTGTTTTTATTGCGTCGCTTATTATATTTTCTAAACTCATATTATCTTTATTTGTATTAACGTAAAAAGTATTAATGTATTCAAGAACTAAGTCTGTAAAATCATTAATACATTTTACATCAATACATTAATACGTTTATTTTAGTCTACGTCTTTATTTAAAAATCTATTTTCTCTGATCTGCATAGAGCCATTGTTGTCAGACATATAAGTGTTGATATTCTGGTCTGATGCATTGGTTCCGTCAATCGAAATATTCTTTCTTTTGAAAGCAGGAATAGACTCGAATTCACTTGTGCTGTCAAAGCTTTGATAGCGAGAGTTGAATTCTTTTAATTTATTTCTTCTTTCTATCACTCTGTCCTGATCAATCGTTTTATTCACGAATGTGAATTCAGACTCTTCAGTTTTTGGAGTTTCGATTTCTGCTCTGGTTTCAAAAGCAGGTCTTGTTTCAGTTCTAGGCTCTTCTTTTTGGTAAAAGGTCTCAATCTTTTGAGCGGGTTCAACAACTGCGCTTACCGGAGCATTAAACTCAGCTTTAGGCTGTCCAAAATCTGTCTTAGGCTCATTTCTAACAGGTTCATTTACAAAGAAGCTGAATTCAACAGGCTTTTCCTGAGAAGAAGAATTGTTGAATGTATTTCCTGATTGAGGTTCATCTTTTTTATTTTCAAAATCAAATGAGAAAGACTGAATTTCCAAGTCGTTTGGGTCTTCGTCTTCTTCATCAATAGAGAATAAGCTGAAAGCGTCCTGACCATCTTCGTCCTCATTTCTCCATTCCTGTTCAGGGGTGCTTACTGTATTTTCCTCTTTATCAAAGAATTTTATTTCTGTTCTGATTTCCTCTTCTTCAATAATCATTTTTTTTTCAGTAGATGCCATATTGAACTTGGTCGTATCATGGTCTTCATCATCTAATCTGAAAAGGTTTTTTCCTCCAAAATCATGTGTTGCTTCAGGATTTGATGCTCTTTCTTCCCTTGTTTTAAAAGGAGACGATTTTTGGGCTTCAAAACTGTCATTAAGGCTGATTCTGATTTTTTCTGTAGGACCAGAGAATTTCTTGTTGTCATTAGAGAATCCTGTAGCGATAACAAGAACGCTTACTGCATCTCCTAATTCTTCATCAGCACCAACTCCAAAAATGATGTCTGCAGTATTTCCTGCTTCTTTCTGGATGTGGTCCATGATGATACCGATTTCGTCCATTGTTACCTCTTCTGCACCACTTCTGATTAGCAATAGTACGTTTTTGGCACCTGTGATTTTATTGTCATTCAACAATGGAGAATCAAGGGCCTTTCTTACTGCCTCTTCTGCTTTGTTTTCTCCTGAAGCTGTTCCTGTAGACATCAGCGCTGTACCAGAATTCTGAAGTACAGATTTAGCATCTCTAAAGTCAATGTTTACATCAAAGTACCCAGTAATAACCTCTGCCATACCTTTGGCTGCATTGGCTAATACTTCATCGGCTTTTGAAAACCCCTGCTTAAATCCAAGGTTTCCGAATTGCTGTCTTAATTTATCGTTATTGATTACAATTAATGAATCAACATTATTTTTTAATTTTTCAAGACCGTTTTCTGCTTGTTCTAGTCTTCTTTTTCCCTCAAAACTGAAAGGAACTGTAACGATACCCACGGTTAAAATCCCCATATCCTTTGCTACTTTAGCAATGACAGGAGCTGCTCCGGTACCGGTACCACCACCCATTCCGGCAGTGATGAACACCATTTTTGTGTTCTGTCCCATAGCTGCCTTGATATCTTCAATACTTTCGATTGCTGATTTTTCTCCTACTTCAGGGTCAGCACCAGCTCCAAGACCTTCTGTGATAGAAGTTCCCAATTGAACTTTATTGGCAACGGGGTTATTATCTAGAGTTTGAGCATCTGTATTGCATACCACGAAGTCAACTCCATGAATTCCTTTTTCGTACATGTGCTTTAGGGCGTTGTTACCACCGCCTCCTACACCGATTACTTTTATGATGGATGAATTTCCTTTTGGTAGATCAAATGAAAATCCTTGTGTACCTATATTTTCCATAACTATACTTTTAACAATTGATGAATGATGAGTGAAAGTTGATAAGTCAATTATCTGTTATCATTGATCATTTATACTTTATTCTACTTCTTCAAAGAATTTTTTTACTTTTTCCATAAGCGACTGTCCAAAGGTCAATTTCGCTCTTCTATTTTCCTGCTTTTGATCGGAAACAGTTTGCTCCTGAACGGGTGCTGCCTGCTGAATTGGCTGAACCGTTTCTGCCTGTACGGATGTTGTCTCAGGTTTAGGTTGTTCATTCACAATTTGTTCCAATTCTTCGTCAATATTCAGCCTCTTGTCTCTGATCTTTAAACTCTCCATCAGTAATCCAATAGAGGTAGCAAATTCAGGGCCTTTAAGGTACTGATTCTTATCGTTGGCAATATATTCATTTGCAAAACCGATTCTGCTATCAAAACCTGTTGTATAATTGGCTAGCTGACGAAGGTGTTTCAGGTTTGAACCACCACCAGTCAAAACGATTCCTGCAATCAGTTTTTTCTTTTGTTCAAAGGCTCCGTAAGCTTTCAATTCTGTATTGACCATTTCCAAAACTTCTTCTACTCTTGCATTGATAATCTGTGCAAGGGTTTTTAAAGAAATTTCTTTGTCTGGACGGCCGTGAAGCCCCGGAATTGTTACAAAAGTACTGTCTTTTTCTAATTCTGGCACAGCCGAACCGAATTTTACTTTCAATTGTTCTGCATGTTTTTCAATAATAGAACAACCTTCTTTGATATCTTCGGTAATAATCCCGCCCCCATAAGGGATAACACAGGTATGACGAATGATATTATCTTTAAAGATAGCAATATCTGTGGTACCACCACCAATATCAACAATTGCTACTCCTGCTTCTTTTTCTTCTTTGGTAAGAACGGCTTCGGAAGATGCTAATGGCTCCAAAGTAAGGGCCTCCATTTCTAGTCCGGCCTCACGAACGCATCTTGCTATATTTCTGATGCTTCCCATCTGCCCAACTACAACGTGGAAATTAGCTTCTAAACGTTTACCGTGCATTCCTACAGGCTCTTGAATTTCACCTTCGGAATCTACTTTATATTCTTGTGGAAGTACATGGATAATTTCTTCTCCAGGAAGCATAACTAGCTTCTTGACCTGATCTTTTAACGCTTCAATGTCATCATCTGTAATAAACTTATCCGGATGTTCACGCATAATATAATCGGAATGCTGCAGAGAACGAATGTGTTTTCCTGCAATACCTACCGTAACTTTGCGGATAGGAACTCCAGCACTGGATTGTGCTTCGGAAACTGCGGCCTTGATTGAATTAATAGTTTGTGAAATATTATTCACAATACCTTTATGAACACCAAGACTTTTAGCTTTTCCTACACCGAGAACTTCTATTTTCCCGTGTGCATTCCTTCTTCCGACAATCGCGACTATCTTTGTTGTCCCGATGTCCAGACCTACTGAATACTCTTGATTTTCCATTTTTTATATCGATTTGATTTTTTTCTACTTTTTCTATGATTAGGACTGCATCCTACTTTGTGTTAAATTGTCCTTTTGGAACTCTTTATTATTCTATTTTCACCTTTGCTTTTGGCTTTGGCTTGGACTGTGCCTGGGCCGTTGTTTTTTTCTCTGTTTTTTTTCCTTCCTTTTGTTGTGTTTTAGGTTTTGTCCTCTCTTTCGGTTTTACCGATGCTGAGCTTGTTTTTTTTGCTTCTGTGGCCTTTGGCTTAGTTTCCGTTTTTTTAACGGAAGCCAGTGCGGTAGGAACTTTAGCCAACTCTAGCTTTCCTGCTTTGAGGATGCTGTCGTTTTCCTTGAAATAGGGGTTTAAGGTAGTTACAATCTGGTTTTGATATTTTACAGAAACCATACTATATTTTTGAGGATCCTGATATACCAGATATTTTTCTACAAAGGTTTTAAATCCTTTTACCTTAAAATCAATATTATCTAAATCTCCGATCTCTACCCTATAATTTCCTTCGCTTGTCAGAAGGTTATAACTTTCTTTAGATTTTGAAATTCCAATGAAGAATTTCTTGCTGAAATCATCTTTATCAATTTTTCCAACCAATTCTGCCAGCTTCTCATATTCATCAGGCTGTATATTTCCTGTAACCAGCATACACGGATGCGAATAGGTTTTTGAAATAGGAAATTCAACTCCTTTCTCATCCACATAGAAGTCTCTTCCATCTTTGTTAAGTCTGAAAACAGGAACTCTCTGTTTGATATCCAGATTCAGCTTTCCGTTTAAGTTCAAATAGACATTGGCACTGTCAACGGCAGGAAGCGAATTGATCTTTTTTTCTAATGCAGGAATGTTCAGCTCACCAACTTTTCCTGATGGGTTTTCCTTTTTTACAATCTCCCTGATATCTTTTTCATCAACAAAGTAAACGGGAGTTTTTTCATTCATTTTTACAGAAATTTTATTGTCAGTAATCTGCAGGCGACCGAATCTCTTCAATGAGAAACTCAGCAACAATCCTAGGATGATTACTGTGACAACAATTTTTAATATTCTGTACTTATTTTTCATACATTCTTTGTATTCATGTATTTATGTAAAATGTATTCATGAATACGTAAATACATTATTATTTTTTATAATTTACTCATCCATTCACAAATAGGGTCATACAGGGTATCAATGTTTCCTGCACCTACTGTAAGGAGGATGTCAAAATCTTTTTCTTTTATTTTTTCAAAAGCATCGGATAAATTCGATACTTCTTTTTTATCTAATGTTACTTTCTCCAACAGCCAGCTTGAAGTAATTCCTTCAAAATTCTCCTGAAGTTCTCTTGCTGGATAAATATCCAGTAAGATCAATTCTTCACCTTTGCTAAGGCTTTCTGCAAATCCATCTGCAAAATCTCTTGTTCTGCTAAATAAATGAGGCTGGAAAACAACCAATAATTTTTTATCCGGATAAAAAGTCTTGATAGAACCCACTACTGCATTAATCTCTGTTGGATGATGGGCATAGTCATCGATATAAATTTTACCGTTTTCGTAAATATGTTTAGTATATCTCCTCTTAATTCCTTTAAAATTGGCAATTGCCTTTTTCAGCGTATCAAAATCTGCGCCCAAATTGTGCAAAATAGCCAATGCTACTGTTGCATTTTCTACATTATGGATTCCCGGGATTTCCCAAACAAAATCTTTTATTGTTTCTGTCGGAGTATGGAAGTCAAAATAAATCTTATCATGATCCATGCGTAGATTGTCTGAGTAATAATCTGCCTTTTCATTCACGGCGTAGGTTTGATGCCCTCTGCCGATTTCAATTCCTTTTCTTACAAATAGCTTTCTATCTTCCGGAACTAGTGCTGCAAATTGTCTGAAGCCCTCTTCAATGTGGCTTTTATCACCATAAATATCCAGGTGATCAGCGTCGGTAGAAGTTACTACTGCCCAATCCGGAGAAAGGCTCAGGAAGCTTCTGTCATACTCATCTGCTTCTACTACGGAATAGGTAGAGCCATTGTATAGGAAGTTTGATTTAAAGTTCTCGGAAATACCTCCTAAAAAGCATGAGAACGGCAAATTAACTTCTTTACATAAGTGTGAAACCAAGGTAGACGTTGTTGTCTTTCCGTGGGTTCCTGCTATAGCAATACAATCTGTATTTTCAGTAATTAACCCCAAGACCTTTGCACGTTTTAAGATCTCAAACTGATTTTCATTGAAATAATCTAAAATCCCAAGCGTTTTGATAGCAGGAGTGTAGATTACCAATGTGTTTTCTTGTTGAAGAGAAGTGATTTTTTCGTCAATAAGATCTTCGAAAACAATATCAATTCCTTCGTTCATTAGATTTTGAGTAAGCTTGGTATTGGTTTTATCATAGCCCAATACATTTTTTCCGGATGCATGGAAGTAACGTGCTAAAGCACTCATTCCGATACCCCCGATTCCAACGAAGTAAAAATTTTGATATGTTTCTAAATTGCTCATTCTTTTCCTTGTATTGATGTATTCATGTAAAAGTATTTATGATTTTCATTAATACATTTACAATTTTACTTTTTACATTAATTTAAATATCTCATCTACAATCTCTTTTGCCGCATTTGGCTTAGCAAAATATTTCAGATTGTCAGACATTTCCTTTCTTACACTTTCTTTTTCACAGATTTCTGATAATGTATTCCAGAATTTTTCCTGCATTTCAGAGTCTTTTACCATTTTGGCTGCATTTTTTTCAACCAGATTCATGGCATTTTTGGTTTGGTGATCTTCCGCTGCAAAAGGGAAAGGAACCAATAATACCGGTTTTTGTGCTACTGCCAACTCTGAAATGGCAATGGCTCCGGCTCTTGAAACTATAATGTCTGCTGCAGAATACGCCAGTTCCATGTCTTTGATAAATTCAAGAATCTGAATATTTCTGCTTTCTGCATCTTTTGTTTCTTCTAAAATATCTTGATAATCAAGCTTTCCTGTTTGCCAGATAAGCTGATAATTTTTGTCTAAAATTTCTTTTAAATGAGACTTCCAAGCGTTATTCAATGTTCTGGAGCCTAAAGATCCACCTACAGAAAGAATCGTAAGTTTGTCTTTATTTAATCCCATTTTTTCTTTTGCCTGGATGGTTTCCTGCATTCCTGAAATAATGTTCTCGCGAATAGGATTACCCAAAAACTTAATTTTTTCTACCGGAAAGCCTTCTACTTTTGGATAGGCTGTAAAAACGGCTCTTGCTTTCTTGCTAAGGATTTTATTGGTTACTCCTGCGTGAGCGTTCTGTTCCTGAATAAAAATTGGGATTCCCAACTTACTTGCCTCATACAAGGCTGGTCCACTCGCAAAACCACCAGTTCCCACGGCAAAATCCGGAGCAAATTTTTTAATGATCTTCTTTGATTTTGATAAACTTTTCAGAATTTTGAAAGGTAACCCCAAGTTGGATAATAAGTTTCCTCTGTCGATTCCGGCGATATCTATTCCTTCTATTTTGTAGCCAGCCTGTGGAACTTTTTCCATTTCCATTTTTCCGTTGGCTCCAATGAACAAAAATTCTGCGTCAGGAAATCTTTTCTTGATTTCGTCAGCAATAGCGATGGCAGGGAAGATGTGTCCTCCTGTTCCTCCGCCTGATAATAATATTTTTAGTTTTTTGCTCATTTAAATAATGGGACTTTGTCCTACTTTTTGGTTATGCGATATCGTTTATTTCTGCTATAGTTTGTTTTTTGCCCATTCCTTCTTCATCATAAATTTGAATTCTTGAGCTTATATTTAAGATAATTCCTAACTGTAAATAAGTCACCAGCATGGAGGTTCCTCCGTAGCTGATTAATGGTAAAGGCTGTCCTGTTACCGGGATCAAATTAACAGCAACGGCAATATTTACTGCTAATTGTATAAAGATCATTACCCCGAGACTGAGTACGAGCAACGATCCGAAGAATGCCGGCATTTTACTGGCGATCATTACGATCCGTATCATCATAATCAGATAGAGACTGATCAGAAATGCGGCTCCGATTACTCCATATTCTTCTACAATTACGGCAAAGATAAAATCGGAGGCAGACTGAGGAAGCATTTGCTTTAATGCACTTTTTCCAGGTCCCATTCCGGTAATTCCACCATGAACGATGGCTGCCTTGGCCTGCATTACCTGATAGTTCTTAGCTTTTACGCTTTCATCATCGGTATCTGCTGATTTTGCCTTGCTTGATGTAAAGGTTTCAATACGGCTCATCCATGTATGAACACGGTTTCCACCGATCATATTGGTGTTTAATGCGATTAGTAAAAACAATACAATGGCTATAAATGATGCTGAAATAAATCCCGCAATGTATTTCCAGTGAAGCTGTCCTATAACTAGAACAATCACAGAAACCATTAAGATCATTAATGCTGTAGATCCGTTATCTTTTGCAACCAGCACAAACACGAGAAGAATAGGTCCGAAAATATACATGATATTCTCTATAGGAAGCCTTTCTCTTGTGATCTTTTTGGTTAAATATCTACATAAATAGATGATTAACATTAGGAATGCAAAAGACGATGGTTGGAAAGAGATTGGTGTTCCCGGAATTTTTAGCCATCTGGAAGCACTGGCCCCATCAATGGTCTGACCGGTAAACATGGTAACAACTAATAAAACAACCATAAGGCCAAGCAAAATACTGCTGAGCTTTCCGATGTATTCATATTTTACGGTTCCTACGAGTCTCATGATTCCTAAACCTAAGACTACAAAGAACATATGTTTGATAACGTGTCCTGTAGTGGTTCCGTTATTAACGATATATTCCAGATTTGAACTTGCAGAATAAACTGGGAAAATAGAGAAAATGGAGATCACAAGAATGACCATCCAAAGTACTTTATCGCCCTTTAGAAATTCAACTCTGCTTTCTGTGTTCTGCTCGTCCATATTTTTTGTATTGATGTATGATGTACAAAGTAAAATGTACTTTTTACATCCGACATTTTATTTTAATACTTGTTCTTTAAACTGACGTCCTCTGTCTTCATAGCTTTTGAATAAATCAAAGCTTGCACAGCATGGTGATAATAAAACGGTTTCTCCATTTTTAGCTAGTGATTTTGATATTTTCACAGCTTCCTCCATACTTGAAGTATCGTAAATAAATTCCTTTTTTTCTTTGAAGAAATCTATAATCTTTTTATTATCAATTCCCAGACAAACGATTGCCTTTACTTTTCTTTTAACTAAATCTTCAATCTCGGTATAGTCATTTCCTTTATCTAATCCACCAACAATCCAGATGGTTGGGGTTTTCATGCTTTCCAGAGCGTAATAGGTTGCATTCACATTGGTAGCTTTACTATCGTTGATGTATTTAACACCCTCTATTTCGGTTACAAATTCCAGTCTGTGTTCTACTGCCTGAAAAGTCATTAGTGAATGTCTAATGCTTTCGTTATTGATTTTCAATATTTTACCAGCTATTGAAGCGGCTAAGCTATTAGCTACATTATGGTTTCCAAGTAAGGATAATTCTTCAACTTTCATTGAAAACTCATCTTTCATTTTTACCACAATTTGATCGTTATTAACAAAACCTCCTTCTTCCAGCTTCTCTTTTGTAGAGAAAGGGATCATTTTCGCTTTTATTTCTAGCTTTTCAAGAAGATTTTTACTCATTTCATCATCTTTGTTGTAGATGAAGAAGTTATCATTCTCTTGATTTTCAGCTATTCTGAATTTTGCCAGGGCATATTCTTCATAGTTGTAGTTGTACTGATCCAGGTGATCCTGAGATAGGTTCAACAATAAAGAGATATAAGGTCTGAAATTCTGAATATCATCTAATTGGAAAGAGCTTACTTCCAATACATAATATTCATGATTTTCATCTGCAACCTGTTTTGCAAAGCTGTATCCTATATTTCCTCCTAAACCTACTTTTAAGCCGTCATTTTTCAGGATATAGTAGATTAGGGAAGTGGTGGTGGTTTTTCCGTTGCTTCCTGTGATGGCAATAATCTTTGCGTCTGTAAATTCAGAAGCAAATTCAATTTCTGACGAAAGTCTTATTCCTTTCTCATGAATTTTATAGATAATTTCAGCCTTTTTCGGAATTCCCGGGCTTTTTACAATCCAATCTGCATTTAAGATTCTTTCTTCGTCGTGGTTTCCTTCTTCAAATTCAATTTCATTTTCGGTAAGAAACTGTTTATAGTTATCCTTAATGGCTCCTTTATCTGAAAGAAATACTTCCAGACCTTTCTTTTTGGCCAAATAAGCAGCTCCACATCCGCTTTCTCCTCCTCCTAAAACAACTATTTTCATATTTAATCTTTTTTGTAAAATGTAAAATGTAAAACGTACAATGCATTTGGTGTCCTTACATCAGTACTTTCTACTTTTTACAAAAATTATCTCATTTTTAGTGTGATCAGACAAACAATTGCCAATATTACTCCTATGATAATCATTCTGTTAACGATTTTACTTTCGTGAAATCCGTCTTTCTGATAATGATGGTGTAATGGTGACATTTTGAATAGTCTATTGTTTTGAGCATATTCCAGCCCGTATTTTCTTTTTCTGTATTTGAAAACGATAACCTGTAGCATTACGGATAGGTTTTCAATTAAGAAGATTCCACATAAAACAGGAATCAACAGTTCTTTTCTTAAGATAATCGCTAAAACAGCAATGACTCCTCCCAGCATTAAGCTTCCCGTATCTCCCATGAAAACCTGAGCAGGATAGGTATTGTACCAGAAGAACCCAATCACAGCGCCTACCATGGCTACGGCAAAAATGGTGGTTTCTCCCATATTCGGGAGGAACATGATATTCAGGTAGTCTGCAAAGATGATGTTCCCTGAAAGATAGGCGAACAGGGCGAGGGTGAGCAGTATAATGGCACTGGTTCCTGCGGCAAGGCCATCTATTCCATCCGTGATATTAGCTCCATTCGAAACGGCTGTTACAATGAAGATAACGATGGGTATAAAGACAATCCATGCCCATTCGTGGGCATCTTTTTCATTCATCCAAAACAGAATTCCGCTATAATCGAATTCATTGTTCTTTGCAAACGGAACGGTGGAAACGGTAATTTTTTCTGTAGGCATAAAGTTTTGCTCTACATTGTTTCTGTTCACCACTTTTGCATCTGCATATTTTCTTTTAACAGTGATGTCCGGGTGGAAATACATTGTAATTCCGACAATTAAGCCTAAACCAACTTGTCCTACTATTTTGAACTTACCGCTAAGTCCGTCTTTATTTTTCTTGATTTTCTTTAAATAATCATCCAAAAATCCAATAGCCCCCATCCAAAACATGGAAACGAGTAACAAAACAATATAGACATTGGTGATTCTTGTAAACAGCAATACCGGAATAATGGTTGCCAAAATGATGATAAGACCTCCCATGGTAGGAGTTCCTTCTTTTTGCTTCTGTCCGTCTAACCCAAGGTCACGTACTAATTCACCCATTTGCTTTGTTCTAAGGTAATTGATCACTCTTTTACCATAAACAAGTGCAATAATTAAAGAGAACAGTACAGCCATTCCGGCACGGAAGGAGATGTATTTCAACATTCCTAATCCCGGAACGTGAATTCCATGGTCAGTTAGATATTCGTATAGATAGTATAGCATGTTTCTTTTTAATTTAAATCTTTAAATGAGTTCAATCTTTCAATCTATTTAGACATTAATCTCCAAAGCTCATTGATCGTTTCTTTGTCATCAAAATGATGTTTTACACCATTTATCTCCTGATAAGTTTCGTGGCCTTTTCCGGCTACTAAAACAATATCTTTAGGTTCTGCAAACTTTATGGCCATTTTTATGGCTTCTTTTCTGTCCGGAATTGAAGTGTATTTGCTGAAGTTTTGAGGTTCAACTCCTGCTTCAATTTCCTTAATAATTTGTGCGGGATCTTCTGTTCTCGGATTATCTGAAGTGATGATAGCCAAAGTTGATTTTTTGGAGGCAATATTTCCCATTTCAGGTCTTTTGGAGTGATCTCTGTCTCCTCCGCATCCGAAAACTGTAATTAATCTTTCGTTTTTTGTTCTGATATCGTTGATGCTGTCCAGAATGTTTTCCAATGCATCCGGCGTGTGAGCATAATCTACAATAAAGAAAATTCCACCGTCTGACTTAAATGTCTCAAATCTTCCGGAAACTCTTTTCAACTTGCTGATAGCCTGAAGAATTTCATCTTGTTGAAATCCTAGCTCAGCAGCAATTCCGAAGACCAATAACAAGTTGTAAACATTGAATTTTCCTGTCAGTGTCGTCCAAAGTTCTTTTCCGTTGAAGTTCACCAACATACCGTTGAAGTCAACTTCCAGAAGTTTTCCATGGTAATCAGCCATCGTTTTCAAAGCATAAGACTTCTTTTTAGCCTTTGTATTTTGAAGCATGACATTTCCGTTCTTGTCATCTACATTGGTGATGGCAACAGCTGTATCTTCCAGTCCATCGAAGAATCTTTTCTTTGTTTTTAAATAGTCTTCAAAGGTTTTATGATAATCTAAATGATCGTGGGTAAGGTTGGTAAAGCCTGCTACTTTGAAGTGAAGTCCTTCAATTCTGTTTTGTGCAATTCCATGAGAACTTACTTCCATGAAAGCAAAGTCACAGCCTTTTTCAACAGCTTCAGCTAAGATTTTGTTGATGGTAATCACATCCGGAGTGGTGTGAGTTGCTGGAATAATTTCTTCCCCGATTCTAATTTCAACAGTTGAAAGTAACGCAGAAGTGTAACCCAGATTGGTGAAAACATCAAAAAGCAGAGTAGACACAGAGGTTTTCCCGTTGGTACCTGTAACTCCTATCAGTTTAAGTTTCTGAGACGGATTTCCGTAGAAGTTAGAAGCAAGATGACCTAAAGTCTTAGCCGAATCTTTTACCTTTATATAGGTTACGTTTTCTACTAATGTTTCCGGGAATTCTTCACATACAATGGTTGTTGCTCCTTTTTCAATAGAGGATGCTATGAATGTATGTCCATCCACAACCGTACCTCTCATAGCGATGTAAAGAGAGTTCTCTGAAACCTTTCTGCTGTCGAATACCAA
The DNA here is from genome assembly GCF_002899895.1 of Chryseobacterium oncorhynchi. GTDB lineage: Bacteria > Bacteroidota > Bacteroidia > Flavobacteriales > Weeksellaceae > Chryseobacterium > Chryseobacterium oncorhynchi. The sequence goes on along the minus strand of NZ_PPEI02000003.1, from coordinate 37,589 downwards.
TTCGGAAACCTCACGGTTACTGTCGCCGTGAATTTCTACTACTGGAATTCTGTTTACTAATTCTGTTACTGTCATTTTTATCAATAGGATTTCATCCTATTTTTGTTAAATCGTCCTTTTGGGACGGGTTCTTCTAATTTTTAATTTTGCAGAGATAAATATATTCTCTGGTTCTTACTGATGGTAGTGCCTTCCAATGGGAATTGTTCTTTTATTCTTCCAACTCCTTTGTAGTCAACTCGGTAGCCTAAGTTTTCCAACTGTGGGATAACATTTTTTCCGATTAATCCTACTACACTAGGCATCTGCTTATTATTAACTGCTACTTTCACATTAGGTTCCACCATTTTGCTAAGGTTTACCTTTTTGTCAACAAGCATTTCTTTTTCAATATTCTGAGGTGTTTTCAGGAATGTTTTTCCTGCTATTTCCTTAAATACCGGTGCTGCTACCGGTCCTCCATAAAATCCTATTGAGGTATTAGGTTCGCTCACCATTACATAGCAAGTATATTTTGGAGCGTCCGCCGGATAAAATCCTGCAAATGATGCACGGTACTTCATAGGGCCGGGAAGCCAGTATTCAAACCTTGCGGTTCCTGTTTTTCCTGCCATTTTCAGGTTGGGGGTGAAGATACTTCGTCCTGTTCCTTTTTCAACAGCTTTGGTTAAGGCGCTGGTCATCATTTTAATGGCTTTTTCTGAGGCCATTTTATTTACCATTACTTCAGGCTTTGCATTGTACATTACCTTTCCGTCTTTCATGATTTTATCGATGAATAATGGCTTAAGCATTTTACCTCCATTGGCAACTCCATTGTAGAAAGTTGTTAGCTGTAGCAGGTTAACGTTCGAAGAGTAACCATAAGAGATGGAGGCTAATGTAGCGGCATTCCATCTTTTATTTTCTGGAGTTAAAATCTTAGGTTTTGCGATTCCAGGAAGTTCGATGTCCATTTTATCGAATAATTTCCAACGTTTTAAATGGTCAAGAAAAATCTGTGGTTTCTCTGCATAATATTTTGTAATCAGTTTGGAGGTTCCTACGTTGCTGGATTTAGCCAGTACATCACTGATGTCATAAGTTCCGCCACCGTGACCGTCAGAAATTCTCTGCTTGGCATAGGTCCAAACTCCATTTCCTACATTTACGGTTGTATTTTCATCGATGAAACCATCATCCATTGCTGCCAAAAGGGAAATAGTCTTGAATGTAGATCCCGGTTCAATGTTATCTTTTAAAGCGTAGTTGTAAGAATCTTCATATTCGCCATCTTCTGTTCTTCTTAGGTTAACCAGAGCACGCACCTTTCCGGTTTCAACTTCCATAACGATTACGGTACCGTGTTTTGCTTCGTAATGAATCAGTTGTTTCTCCAGTGCAGAGTGTGCAATGTCTTGAATTCTAAGATCTAAGGTGGTGTATACATCTTCTCCATCTACGGGTTCCTGAACTTTCCAGAAGTCAATAGGCTTCCATTGTGAAGAATTGATTCTCTGTTCTAACCTTTTCCCATCAGTACCGGTTAAATATTTTGAAAAAGCCCCTTCCAAGCCGGATCTAAGCTCTCCGTTGTCTATACCAATGGTTCCTGCTCCAATTTCAGTAGTGGCAAGTTCTCTTTTGTAGTTTCTGTCTACAATGAACCCTCCTTTATTTTTACCTCTTTTGAAGATCGGAAAGTTTCGGATTCTGTCGTATTGATCAAAATCAAGTCCTTTTACCAGAGTATAGTATTGGTTTTTCTTTTTCTTCTGTTCGTCAAATTTTTGTCTGAACTCTCCTCTGGATTTCCCGAACATTTTGCTCAAAGAATCTGTTAAAGCTCCAATGTTGTTGCTGTAGACCGTATCTTTCATCGTTTTGAAGTCAAGATAGATGTCGTAGCGCATTACGGTTGTTGCCAAAATGGAGCCGTCGGAAGCGAATAAATTACCACGGGCAGCCTTTAATGTGGCTTCACGATAGTTTTTATTAATGTAATCATCCTTAATCTCCTGAACATTGGTGTTCTGAAGGATTACGATCCTTGCCAAGAACATTACAAACACGCACAAAGCTACCACTGCAAAGAGGTAGCCCCATCGTAAAGTTTTTTTACGCTTATTGTCGTATTCATTTTGCTTTTGCATCTGTACTGTCCAGTTTTATTAGCAATTTATGAGGATGGTTTTCCAGTGTCATTAATGAGTCCCGGGCAACCTCTTTTCCCAGCTCTGATTCCATTTTTACCTTGATCAGCTTACTTTGAGCGTAAGCGTTTCTCGATTTATATTCTTCTGTTTCTTCCTTTAAGGCGTTTACAATTTTAATTTTCTTGTTGACGAGGTGATTACTGTAAATCATGGCCATCATCAAGATAAACAACAAGAGAAAATACTTGTAATGTATTTTGATCTCATCACGATTCAGAAAGTTTCCTTTTATAATGTCTATAAAAGTGAGTCTCTTCTGTGGGCGATTTGTTGTTCTTTTTGCCAATTTTATTTCAATTTGCTTCGCAGTGAATTCACTATTGCTTTATAATTTTATTCCGGTTCTCATTTTCGCACTTCTTGCTCTTGAGTTTTCTTCAATTTCCTTATCATCCGGGATAATTGCTTTACTCTTTATCAATTCAAATGCCTTTTGATAATTTCCGTAGATATCTCTTGTAGGCTCTCCCTCAAACATTCCGTTTTTCAGGAATCTTTTTACCAATCGGTCTTCTAAGGAATGATAAGAGATTACTACCAATCTTCCTTCGGGTTTTAAAACATTGTAAGCCTGAACAAGCATTTCTTTTAATACTTCAAGCTCTTGGTTTACCTCTATTCTTACAGCCTGGAAAAGCTGGGCATAGAATTTATTAACTTTATGAGGAGGGATGTAGCTAAAAAGCTTCTTTAAATCCTCAGTAGTTTCTATCGTTTTTGTTTTTCTATGATGAGCAATTTCTCTCGCCAGTTTTCTAGCTTCTCTTAATTCTCCGTAGTGATAAAAAATATCTGCAAGTTCTTCCTCTCCATATTCATTAATCACTCTTTTGGCATCAAGGTTCTGCATCACGTTCATTCTCATGTCCAAAGGAGCATTGCTTCTTGTAGAGAAACCTCTGTCTGCCTCATCAAACTGATGAGATGAAACTCCAAGATCAGCCAAAACGCCATCCACCTGAGGTGCTCCATACATAAGTAGTGAGTTTTCCAGAAATCTGAAATTCTGATTTACCAGTGTAAACCTAGGGTCATCAATTGTATTTTTAAGCGCATCGAGATCTTGGTCAAAGCTGAACAATTTTCCTTTCTCGGAAAGTCTGCTCAAAATCTCTCTTGAGTGTCCACCACCTCCAAAGGTGCAGTCCACATATATTCCGTCAGGATTCGTCACCAAATCATCAACACTCTGCTTCAACAAAACGGGGTTATGATACATGCTTAATTGTGTTTTTTGTTTAATATAATTTTAATAACCGACACCACTATTCTTCATCGAAAGAGCCCATCACATCCTCGGCAAGGCTTGCAAAATCAGTTTCATTGGTGGAGATCACTTTTTCGTAGGCATCTTTATCCCAAATTTCGAAAAGTTCTCCTGCGCTGGTGATCACCGTATCTTTCTGAAGATTTGCAAAACTCATCAAGTCTTTGGAAATCTGTAATCTTCCTGCGTTGTCCAATTCTACTGTTTTTACTCCTGCCGTAAACATTCGTATGAAATCAGCATTCTTTTTAATGAACCTGTTCAGTTTATTAATTTTGCCCATCAGTTTATCCCATGCATTCATTGGATAGACCTCCAGACAAGGTTGGAACACAGATCTTTTGACTACAAACGCTTTGTCTTCGAAGTTTTCCATCTGTTTGATTAAAGATGCGGGAACTTTTAGGCGGCCTTTGTCGTCAATTTTACACTCATATGTTCCAATGAAATTTTTCATTTGGGACAAATTTATATAATAATTTCCAAAATTTCCCACTTTTTCCCACTTTTTGACTCAATGTTAATAAGTTTTATTAAAGATTGAGTTCTAAGAATGTAATTTGCTGATATGTAGAGGGTTGTTAAAACTGTTATTTAAGCCATAATAAAGAGGTTTTTAAAAAAATAGTTAAAAAGGGGAATATTATATTATTTTTATCTTAAATTAGGGTAATCAAAATATTTTTGAGGTTTAATTTGTATTTTTGCAAGGCTTTATTAAGGCGTTTTATGATATTTAGTACAAAAAAAGAAAAGAAATACTCCTATATAGAGGCAGGGGAAGGACATCCATTAGTGCTGTTGCACGGGTTAATGGGTGGTTTGAGCAATTTCGATAAGATGGTAGATTTTTTTTCAGAGAGAGGATATAAGGTTTATGTTCCTCAGCTGCCAATCTATGATTTGCCAGTACTCAATACGAATCTTACCACTTTAGCAAAATATATCATCAAGTTTATAGAGAGCCATATTTCTGGCCCTGTAACGATTGTAGGAAACTCGATGGGAGGACACGTGGGACTTATTCTTACGTTGGCAAGACCGGATTTGGTAAAGAATCTTGTTTTGACTGGAAGTTCTGGTTTATATGAAAGAACTTTTGGAGACAGTTTTCCAAGGAAAAATGACAAGTCTTACATAAGAAAGAAGACTGAAGAGGTTTTCTATGATCCTAAAGTAGCTACCGAAGATCTAGTAGATGAAGTTTTTGGGGTGGTAAATGATAGGATGAAAGGAATAAAAACAGTAATGTTAGCAAGAAGTGCCATTAAGCACAATATGCTGAATGATCTTCCTAAGATTTTGACACCGACCTGTTTAATTTGGGGAAGGCAGGATAACGTAACTCCTCCGGAGGTAGCGGAAGACATGCATAAGTTTATTCCTAATTCGGATCTATTCTGGATTGATCACTGTGGCCACGCAGCTATGATGGAGAAGCCGGATGATTTTAATGAAATCCTGTACAACTGGATAAAAGATAAAGTTTAAATACATAATAAATGACCATTAAGAGCTTTTCTTAGTGGTTTATTTTTCTAAAATATTTTCAAAATGGTTATTAAGACAGCAACGTTTGTAAAAAGTAGTGGAAAATGGCAAGAATGTCCGGAACCTACTATGCCTGAATATGCTTTTATCGGAAGATCTAATGTAGGAAAGTCTTCGCTGATCAATGCAATGATGAATCATAAAGATTTGGCTAAAACTTCGGGAACTCCGGGAAAAACTCAGCTGATCAATCATTTTCTAGTGAATGAAAACTGGTACCTTACTGATTTACCAGGATATGGATATGCAAAGGTTTCAAAGTCCATTCGAAAAGACTTTGAAAAGTTGATTACGAATTATATTCTGAACAGAAGAAATCTGGTCAACCTTTTTGTATTGGTAGATTCTAGACACAATCCGCAGAAAATTGATTTGGAATTTATCCAATGGTGTGGAGAAAGTGGTGTTCCTTTTTCAATAGTCTTTACAAAGTCAGATAAGTTAAAACCGAGTGAGATTATTAAAAACTTCGAAAGTTATAAGACAGAGCTTCATAAGACATGGGAAGATCTTCCCGAGTTGTATATTACCTCAGCTGAAAAGAAAACAGGTGGTGATGATATTCTGAACTTCATAGAAAAGACGAATGACTTTTTAACTCAAAATAGTGTAAGCTTCGATGAGCAATAATATTATCTGGAAAATAAAAACCTTTGATGAGTTTACTGTTCCGGAACTGTATTCAATATTGAAAGCTCGTATTGATGTTTTCGTTATTGAGCAGAATTGTCCTTATCCTGATCTGGATAATTATGACCAAAAAGCGGTTCACATATGGGCTGAAGAAAATGGTGAGGTTCTTGCCTATTGCCGTATTTTCAATAAGGGAATAAAATATGATGAAACCTCTATTGGAAGAGTTCTGACCACTGAAAAGGCAAGGGGTAAAAGTTTGGGTAAACTATTAATACAATATGCCGTAGATACAATAGAAAATCGCTTTCGTACTTCTGAAATCAGAATTTCGGCTCAGGATTATCTATTGAGATTCTATACTGGATTTGGTTTTGAAGATACCGGAAATAAATACTTAGAAGATGATATTCCGCATACGGAAATGATAAGAAGATAAATTGAAACAGGCTATCCAATTTTTGGATAGCCTGTTTTATTTGTTATTTCTTTGGGGGTGTTTGGGTTGTTTCTCCACCAGTATCAAGATCTTCAGTAAGACCGATACTGTTTTGTATTGTCATTGGTGTTTGATTGATGCTAGTTGTGTTTGCGCTGCTATTTGGGAAAGAAAATCCTAATAACATGAGTATAAAGTGAACCATAAGTTATTATTTTTTAGGAGGAAGTATAGGAAGCGTTTCTCCTCCGGTATCTATTGATTCTTCAAAGTTTATATTCCCGTTGGCTGTTGTTATAGTTTGATTATTATCGACTGTATTCGTATTATTATTTGGAAACATTAGCCCAAATAACATTATTAGAAATTGTATCATGATATTGTTTTTTTAATTATCATCTATTTTTTAGGAGGAAGGACAGGTATTGTGTCTCCACCAGTATCCATTCCATCTCCTGGTTCCAGATTGTTTTGTATTGTTATTTGAGTTTGGTTGATGGTGGATGTACTCGTACTGTTGTTGGGAAATGTTATTCCTAAGAAGAGTAATATAAATTGAATCATTTTATTTAATTATTAAAGTTGAGTAAATGGTGGTGGTGTCTGGCCCGTATTACCACTAGTGCTTCCCCCGTTTCCGTGGCCATTTCCATTCCCGTTTCCACCTTCTGGTTCCAGGCTATTTTGGATCGTTATTGAGGCTTGATTACGATTGTGTGTATTTTCTTTGCTTGGGAATATGAGCCCAATAAGAAATAATAAGAGTTTAATCATGGTATTAAAGTTTTTATAATTGAAGTCTGCCGAAAATACAAAAAAAGCGAAGATTACCTTCGCTTTTTTTAGTTAATATATATGGAGTGTTTTTTTAGAAAAGTTAGTTGCAACCTGAACAATACGACCTGTCTACATATTGCTTGCTGTTTCCTGAGTAATAATAACAGCCGCCTCTTGATCCAACATATAATTGATTCCCATTATAACTGCAACCTTTGCTTTTTGAATAAGATCCTGAAGATGAATAGCTGGATCTTGTAGATTGGCTTCTGCTACTTTTTTTAGTCTTTCCTTTTCTTGGTTTTTTAGCAAAGAGCTCCTTTGTGGAAGACGAATTGGTGGTGGATGCGGAAAAGGTTGTCGGTAATAATACTCCGAGACTTAAAAGTCCAGTGAAGAATAATTTTTTCATAGTATTTGTTTTTTAGTTATATGAGATAGTTTTCGTGGTTATTAGTTTATTGTCTCTAAAACATAATTAATAGTTTTCTAGTGTTTTGTGAAGTGCCTCTCTGAAATGGTATATTTCATCGAGGTTGTTAAGCAATACTTTTTCTCCGGACTCCTTTCCATTATGAAAAGTTTCAATGTATTTATTGGCTGTATTGAAATGAAGCCTGCATAATGGTTTTCTATTGTTGTCATCCAATAAAATCCCAAAGTAGGAAAGGGTATCTCTATAGGCAATACGTGCCGCAGGAACCTTTTCTCTCATGATGGCTTTTACAATTTGGAATCCTTCGAGTTCTTCTTCGGTAGTAACAATTTTAGAATCGTTGTTTTCATCAATAGGCGGAGATATTTTTACATCCTCATCCTGTTTTTCAATTTGCTCATTAATGCTCAAAGCAGATTTAAGTCTAAAACTTATCGATTCATTGATGGAAGTCGTAAGGGCTTTCTTGGTATACTCTTTAAAGGAAATCATTCTGTTCGCTGTTATAGGCTTTTCAAAAAACCTACTCACCAAAAGCTTTACAATTTCATCAGACGGTGTTTCTATTTCTTTCTCAAACTCTTTTCTTATTGCCTTAATGTACTTTAAAGCTTCTGCGGAATCAAGAATACTTTCGAGGTTATAGTCCTTTTTTGTAAAGCTCTCAAGTATTTTGATAGAACTGTCTTTTAAGTCTTCAATATCGATGGTGAAAAAGGGTTTTTCATCCATAATATTAGGTTTTTCAAGATCCGTATAAAAATTATAAACAATACCATTGGTAAGAACACCGAATCTTGTCTTAGAAACGTGGTAATATCTGTGAAGCTGAGAATTATGAGCATCCGCATTCTCTTTCCAGTGTTTGCATTCTATAATAAAAATAGGCTCGTCATTGTTTTTGATAACATAGTCTACCTTTTCTCCTTTTTTGGTTCCGATGTCACATACATGTTCAGGAACAACTTCTGTAGGATTAAATATATCATACCCCAAAATCTGAATAAAAGGCATTACAAAAGCATTTTTAGTAGCCTCTTCGGTAGCAATCTGATCTTTTAATCCTACAACTTTCTGTTGTAATTGCTCAAGTTTAATTTTAAGATCCATGGTTTTGATTTTAAAGGGTTTCATCAATTATTTCTGCTTCAGGAGCATTGGTTTTTACAGAAGAAATTCCGTTTTCCATTGTGGTGGTGGAACTATATAGCTGGCTTTTACCAATGATTTCTCCGTTTCTGGCTTTCAGTACAAAATAGTCTTTATTATTAACCGCCAATCTTCTGTCGTACCTTGAATCTTCCTGAGAATTAAGTCTCACAGACTCTATTCCTTTATGACAAGATGCTTTTTGAACATAGCCCTCGCTAGTAAGAATAATTTCTCCGTTTTTAGCCTTAAGATTGAATTGATATTCATTATTTACTCTTCGAGTGATAACAAATTTTCCCATAGTTGTTTTTATTTATAGGTCAAAAGTATAACCCTTTATAAGCTATTCCTTACGGGAAACCGTAAAACGAAACCTTTCTTTGATATTTTGTACGTCAAGTTTTGTATAAAAAAAGCAGCAACCGTTTTCATGGTTGCCGCTTGAATATCTATTTGGAGCATCATTATTTGTTCCAGTTGTTTTTTTTCGTTAATGATTGTATTTTAAATCAAATTTATTTTGAGACATAAAAATGAATATAAAAAAATCTATCAGAGCAATAAAAGTGGGTATAAAAGTCCAGCTAAATATAAGATATATAAAACCAAGTAATGTTTGGCCTAAGTAAAACCTATGTATACCTAATCCACCAAGGAAAAAAGATAATAAACTTGCAATGTTTTTATCTTTTCTGCTTTTGGCTTTAACGTAAATATCCTTACTTTCTTCTTTTTTTGCTTTTAAAATATTAATTTCCTCCAGTGACATAGAAGTTAATCTAGCAATGTAATTGACTATGTTTACAATATGTTGATTGGCGTGGGTAACTTCATGGGGTTCATTGAACGTTCCCATTTTTCTTCTGATCTCAATACTAATTCCAGTTTTATTATCTGTAACAGAATTTAAAATAATATCAATATAAACTCCCAGGCTTAAAAACTCATAAGATTCATAGGTATATTGATTGAAAATCTCATTACAAGAATTAAATCTATATTTTGAATGTAAAATAGAAATGTTTTTTACACTTTCTTTCACTCTTTCCAGTGGAAAATCAACATATAGGGTTTTTGTAGGATTAGGTATTGCAAATACAGCCATGATAAATTATTTTTATTTATAGGCCAAAGTTAGGATCGCTTCAATGTTAATCCTTACGGTAAACCGTAAAAAAACCTTTCAAAAACTTGAAAGGTTTATAGGGTAGCAATAAAGATTATAGGTATTACTCTTGAATAATCTCTAGTTATGATCTGGGTTTTACGATCTGATTAGGAGGAAGAATATCCCAATTGGGGAACTTTGCGTTCTGTTTATCCTTTCTTGGATGATTTTCAGGTTGTTTATCTTCCGCCTTTATTTCTTTATTGTTTTCGGTGTTACTTTCCGGATTGCTCATCTTATGAATTGTTGGTGATTATGATGTAGTTCTTGAATTGGCTAAAAACTCCTCGGCTCGAATAGATTGAAGCATTGTTTTTACTTCTGAAGCTTTTGCATCTTCCATATCGTATTCTGCTTTGAAGTCTTTCAGTTCTGTAAGGCATCCTCTTAATGCTTCATCGGATTTTATACGGGATTCATTAACTTTTTTTCTTGCATCTGCTTTATTTGAACCTCCGGCCCAATACATTAATGCCAGAAATCCCGTACATACAGAAAAGATAAGATAGCCAAGAAATTTAGCCTTAGGATCGGTCAGATAACAAAATAAGCCAAATGCGTAAATGGGAATAGTGATCGCAACAATACAGCCGTTGCCGGATGATGCTTTCTTTACCTCATCTTTTAAAGTCTTATCCCAATGTTCTCCATGCGCTTTCAGTTGTTCTGCTTCATCTGTACTATCTGAAGATATTTTATAATTTTCAATAGCTAAATCTGCAGTGGTAACAGCACTCACTCTATACTCTGCTGTATAAGCTTCATGAGCCTCCACAATCCAAGGGCTGCTTATGGCTACTGCCAAAGGTTGGGTAGCATGTGTTCCTCCTGCCAACTCTGGAATAAAAGCTACGTTGGTAAGCATCTGAAGGAAGTTTGTTTTTTCTTCAAAAGCTTTCTCCTGAGAAGAATAATCAGAATTTGCAGATCTTTTATCCTTTTTTTGATCTATAATCAGCTGGTTGAGCTTTATCTTCTTTTGCAATTCAAACTCTTCATCATCAAAATTAGTAATCAGTAAAGACAAAATTTCATCTAATTGATTTTTTGATGTTTTTGACTCATCAACAGGAGTATTGAGTATATTTTTAATATAAGAAATCAGAAACTGATGAAGCTTTACTTTTTTCATAGACGACTTAAGGTCTGCCCAATTGGTACAGTATTTCTCAAGAAATGGATACTCTTTATGATCTAAACGGCCTTTAGACTGGAAGAATTTAAGCCATTCATTTTTCTGCTCATTAATATACTGATCCGTTTGTGTTAAAAGGTTAAGCCATCCATCTACGGTAGAAATAATCAGCTCTCGGGAAGCTTGGGGGAATGATCCGGTTGCCGCAGCCTCCAGAACCATCACAAATTCACGGTCAAGTCGATATGGGTCCTGATGCATCAGATATCTTTGTACCCATTGATGGCACGCCTCATCTCTGCCCAGTCTTCTCATAAGAAGCATGAAGAAGAGTGTTGTCTTATAATCATCTCTCCTTAATGCCTCATTCAGCGCCCTTTCAGTATCTTCACGATCATCTCGAACCCAGGCTACAATAGCAACCATTGCAGGAGCCAGCCAGTAATTGGGCGTTTTTATCATTAAGCTTTCAGCGGCGTCCTGCATAATCTCATGCCTTACAATTCCACTGTCCACAGCTTGTAAAATACCTAAGACAGTTCTTCTGATCTCTTCATAATAACCGAATTTGTTGCTAAGGTCCTGCTTTAAACTTTCCTGCATGTTTTCAGCAAGCTGAAGTTCCCTTTTTTCTTTATCCGCTTTGATAAAATCATCAATAATACCGGACATATCATTCATCCTCCCATCCAGAGCTTGCTGTTGGTTATTGATGTTACCTATTTCAGAATTGATATTTCCTAATTGAGAGTTGAAAGAATTCAGATTATTATTAAGGTAATTGATATTATTGTTAATCCCCTTAAGATTATCATTAAGTAAAGAGTCTTCCTGTGACATTTCCTTGTGTTTTAAAAAGATATTAGTTTTTTATCCTAGCAAAAATATGCAAATATCTTTTCAATGAATTAAATAAGCCCTAAATCTTTACAAAACGCAACAAGTTGTTCATTGCTTGTAATCTGAAGCTCTTCTTTCAGGCTATTCAGTTTTTTCTCCACACTGCTTAGACTATTGGGTTTGATATTGTTATTTTGAAGATAGGTAGGAATATTCTTTTGCAATACTCCTTGCGAGAGAAGAGAAACAAGGACAATATCGTACTCTGTAAATTCATAGCTGTTCAACTGTTTTACATCTTGTCTAAGATCAAGGGAAAGATAGTTTTTATGGTCATAAACAGAAGCGATGGCTTTTTTCAGTTCTTTAGAATCATTTCTTGCTTTACGAACGAAACCATTGATTCCATACTCTTTAAAAAGGGAATCTATAACACCAGATTTGTGCTCCGCAGAAAAAACTATAGTTTTCAGTGAAGGATGGATTTCCTTAATAGCCCTAATGAGTTCTTTGCCATCTTTAATATTTTGTTCACGATGATCTTCTTCATACTCAAGATCAGTAATCAATAAGTCATAAAGGTCTTTTTCGCGGATGGATTTTTGAATCTTTGCTAATGCATCATCACAATAGTAAACATAATCTACATTGGAAATATTAAGGTCTTCAAGTGTTTTTTGAACAGAAATACTACTGCTTTCGTGGTCTTCGGCTATTAAAATTTTTTTGAACATTCTTTTTTCTTTTTTAAGAAGTGGGAAATGAAATGTACACTTTCAGTCCCTTTTCGGTTTTAGTGTCAAAAATAACGGTACCCTTAATTTTTTCAATACGGGAAACCGTATTTGTTAACCCGTTTTTATGAATAATCTCTCCCGGAATACCAATTCCATTGTCTGTGTACTGAATTTGTATAAGGTTGTTATTCCTTTCAAATTTAAAAGCGACAAGAGTAGCCTGGCTGTGCTTTTTCATGTTCACCAAGAGCTCCCGGATTACCTGATAAACTTCGTTTTGGGTAGAATCACTCACATTGCTCCATATATTTGGACTATTTCCAGCCAGATAGGTTTTAACGATATCATTCTTAAAAGAACCGATAAGAACCGAAATTTTTTCATGAAACTCAATCTTATCATTAGAGTCAGCTTTATCATAAGAAATATCACGGGACTTTTCATAGACAAATTCCAGTTCATCAAGGGCTTTATCCCTATCAAAATGTTCCTGATTTTCAATTTTGGTCATTACCTGATAAATTCCGTTGGCTACCACATCATGAACCTTTTTGGAGAGCTTGAGCTCGTTTTCTTTTATTTTTGATTCGTTTTCTTTTTGTAACCTTTTCTTTCTTCTTTTATAGTAGAAGAAACCTCCGATTACAATAAAAGATAACGCTCCTAGACCTATATTTCTTTTAAAAATTTCGACTTCGTTTTTTGCGTTTTTTACCTTTAGCTGTTCAGATCCAAATCTTTCAAAAGCAAACTGACTTTTAGATTTGTTGCGGGCTACCTGTAAGCTGTCATCTAAATCCTGATATTGTTTGAAGAATAGCTTTGTGTTTTCGGGTGTTTCTAGAAGAATTATTTTTTGCAAAGCGACTAATTTATCGTCAGGAATTTTAATTTTTGAAGAAAGGGCAAGCATTTTTTTTGCATAGAATATAGATCTCTCTGGGTTATGATCTTTGAAAAAGTCAGACAGATGAGAATAAGTTGCATTTAATCCAGAAACATCATTCATGCTGTCTCGAATTTTTAATGCTTTAAGTAATTCTGGTTCAGCGTTATATTTTTTGTTATGTAAAAACTTTGTATAGGCTAAATTATCATAAGCCATAGAATATAAAATTGGGCGTTTTATCAAATTTGGGTAAGATAGAACTTTGTTAAAAGTAATTATTGCAGAATCAAATTTTTTTAAAAGAGTAAATGAAATAGCTTGATTATTAAGTTGCGTTAATTTGTAGATTGAATCTTGAGAAAAGGTAGCAGCTTTATTGAAAAAGGCAATTGCTTTGTTATAGTCTTTAAGTTTTTGAGAGGCTATTCCTAAATTATTATAGTTTGCAGAAAGTTCGGCAGAGTCCTTTTTTTTATCTAAATACTTAATTGCAGATAAAGCTGTTTCCTGGCTGCCATAGTAGTCTCCTTTCTCACACTGAATAATTCCCATGATGACCAGGCTATTTCCGGCAAAGGAATAATACCCCTTTTCAATCAATTCGTCCTTTGCTTTATTGAAGTAGGTGAAAGCACTGTCACTTTGTGAAGCATCATAAAAATCATAGGCTTTATCATAGGTTGCTCTGTCAATTTTAGAGATCTCTTTTCTATGACAAGAACAAAGAAGAAGGATGAATATGATGTGAATAAAGTTTTTCACGGTTTTCTTTCAAAAATAATAAAAAAAGCGAAAGAATTTCTTTCGCTTTGCTATTTACTTTCTTGGAGGCGGCGTTTGTCCGGTTTCTCCTGTTACAGGTCCTCCATCATCTGGAGTAAGTGGTACCGTTGAATAGGTTATTACTGTACCAGAATCCTGGTTATTATGAGTTGTTGTATCTGCGTTATTGTTTGAAAATGTTAAGCCTAGTAACATTAATATGAATTGGATCATCTTCTTAAAAATTTAAAAATTGAGCATTTCTGTAGTTGCCGGCGAAACTGATCACAGGTAGAGCTACACGAGTAAAAAATTTGAAGCGCTTCTAAATTTTTGGGAAGTGAACCTTCAAAAACGGAGGAGAAACATCTGCTTCCCAACCCGGAGTTTTACCTCCGTTTTATCTGGTGATTTTGAAATCAGTTTTGTAAATTTGTTTTTGTAATGTTTTGTTTGTCACTGATTTCTGAAGCAAAGATGCGACAAAGCGTGACGCAGGTGTTAGTCACGTTTTGGACTTTGAAGGACACGGAATGGACACGGGAGGCTTTATGGGAATCCGTAATGGGGTGTGATTAGGAATCGCCTATTTTGTAATGACCGAAAAAACTATATATGACCAAGAAAAAGCTACTAATTCATGAGGTGTTTAAGAAAGCACAAAAAGACTTTCCTGCCACGAGTACAAAGAGTGGTCTATCTTCTGCACTCTCTGATTATTTTGATGAGAACTTAAAATTTATGATTAACGAAAGATCGTTTGTCAGATATCATGATGCATCCATACGTGATAATAGAGACCCTGATATAAAAGATGTTTTAATTCTTGATAAACTTAGTCAGTATCTAGGCTGTACAGACTTTCTTGATTTCTCCAGAACATTTGTAAAGAATGATGAAGATGCCAATAAAACAACAGTGAAAATAAAAGTGGATGAAGATGAAGAGTCTTTAACAGAAAAGTTGTCTAATATTATTATCAATATAACAAATGAGCAGCATTTTAAGATGCCGGAATTTGTAAAGCAAAATGGATTGGGGATTGTTGGAATTTTCCTTATTGGAAGTGTTTTGATTGGAAATTACTCTGCAGGAAGCAAAAGTAAGAATAGCAGTGCGCCATTAAGTTTTTTCGGGGGATTTGCCAATGAGCAAAACTGTATGTTTTGGGAGGATAATGAGTATAAGTTGATGAATTGTGACGATAAGAATCCCCAGCGAAGTGCTATTCCTAAGGATACAATTCAGCTGAGGTATTTTAAAAGGATCACAAGAAAGGATACTCTTACGGTAGGTAACGCTTTGGGAAAGACATGGTACTCAAAATTCAATGGGAATGTAGAGTTTTTCACAATGGATGGTGTAGACCCGGATAATGGGCGGGAGCTAAGGGCTTCAACGGCTTATATTATTCAAAAATATGCTCAATAAAAAAAGCGAAAGAATTCTTTCGCTTTATACTTGATTGTTATATTACTCTGCATTCAGCATTCCCAGTTCACCAAAATATTTTTTAAATTTTTGGATCTTAGGGCCTACTACTGCACTACAGTAGGGTTGTGTAGGGTTTTCATTGTAATATCCCTGATGGTATTGTTCAGCAGGCCAGAACTTTTCAAATTGAGCTAATTCTGTTACATAGGTACCAGCCCACCTTCCTGATTCTTGAGATACTTTGATCGCTTCTTCAGCTTTTGCTTTCTCAGCATCATCTTTATAATAAATTACAGAACGGTATTGAGTTCCGATATCATTACCCTGTCTGTTCAGCTGGGTAGGATCATGTAGGAAGAAGAATACATCCATTAATTGTTCATAGGAAATGATAGCAGGATCGTAAGTGATCTGTACTACTTCTGCGTGATCTGTTTCTCCTGTACACACTTCTTCATACGTAGGATTTTCCTTATGTCCTCCGGAGTATCCTGAAATAGCAGATTCCACACCTTTCAAGATATTGAAACAGCTTTCTACACACCAGAAGCATCCACCGCCAAATGTGATTTGCTCTACATTATTATTGCTCATTGTAAGTTGATTATTTAGTATACTTATATCTTTCTTTTATCCACTCAAAAGCGAAAAAAAACTAATCAAAAGTATGAAAAACTTTAGGGAATCTAAATACAAATAAGTCTAATTTTTTATACAATTGAAGACAAAATTTGGTGTCAAATTTTAATGTACTATTTGTAAAAAGGGAAGTGTTTATCAATAAGAAACGCAGCCAATGTTGACTGCGTTGATGATTTATTTTATAAGTTCAGTTATTTTTCCCAAACCAAGGCGCTTGCTCCCAAGATAGCTGCATCTGCCTCGTCCAGTTCACTGAACACTAGTTTTACTTTATTTCTAAAGATAGGAAGGAGGTTTCTCTCCATATGAAGCTTGGCAGGCTTTAAGATAAAGTCTCCAGCCTTGATCACTCCACCAAATAGAAGAATAGCCTGCGGTGAAGAAAACATTACAAAATTAGCTAATGCTTCACCTAATTTTTGTCCCGTATATCTGAAAACTTCAGTAGCAATCGGGTCTTCTTTCATGGCACATTCATACACTGTTTTAGAATTAATTTCGTCTTCAGGGTATTGATTCAGCATAGATTCAGGAAATTCTGCTCTCATTTTCTTGGCAGTGATGGTAATTCCTGTTGCAGAAGCGTATGCTTCCAGACTTCCTTCGGATCCTGTACTCCAGTGCTTTCTTCCGCCTGGCTTTACAATAGTGTGTCCCAGTTCTCCGGCAAAACCATCATGTCCATAGATCAGATTTCCGTTGGCGATGATTCCGCTGCCAACACCTGTTCCCAGAGTAATCATGATGAAGTCTTTCATTCCACGTGCAGCTCCGAAAAGCATTTCTCCCAAAGCAGCAGCATTAGCATCATTGGTTACAGTACAAGGCAAATTGAATTTTGCCGTCATCAGCTCAGCAAAAGGAATAACACCTTTCCAGGGTAGGTTAGGGGCTAACTCTATGGTTCCTTTGTAATAGTTTGCATTGGGTGCGCCTACACCAATTCCGTCGAAGTGCTTTTCTGTACCATGTTTTTCCATCAAAGGAGCTACATGTTCATACAATGCATCGATAAAATCCTCTACTTTATCATAGGCATCAGTTTTAAGGTTTCCTTTATCCAGAACTTCTCCACGGTGGTTTACAATTCCGAACTTAGTATTGGTTCCGCCGATGTCAACTCCAAGGGCAACTTGTTTTGATAAATCTATTAATGACATTTCTATTATTAAATTCTAGGGGCTAAAATTATAAAAAAGATTGTATTAATAGATTATTAACTGGGTTTTATTTAATATGTTAAACTGGTTTTGCAGGTTTTTTCTTTTTTCTTCCCCACCAGATCATAAATCCAGTTACCGGAAGAGAGGCACAGATAATACTTACAATAAAGGCTATAATCTTTGTAGGAAGCCCTAAAATAGCTCCTACGTGAATGTCATAATTGGCATTCACAACCTTTTCACCAAAGTTTTTGTCTTTTGGATCGTGAGTGTGAAGTAGTTCTCCGGAATTTTCGTCAAAGATCAGGCTGCTGCTTTTGTGATATGAGTAGGTAAGATGTTTTACATATACCTCAAAGTTAGGGTGTTCATGGTCATCCATATGCTCGTGGCCTAAATCAATGGCAAAACCATAAGAATCTGGATATTTCTCCTTAACAGTATTGATGATCTTATCCAGTGTTGTTTCTGTTCTCAGTTCTATAGGAGCCTTTGTTTTGATGTGAGAGAAGTCAGGATATTTTGTTTCCCCTCCGGAGAATAGAACATAAATCATTGCCTGTACAACAAAGAATGCATAAAACAATCCGGTAATGGAAAAGATAAGCGCGAAAATTGAAGCATAAAAACCCAATACATTGTGAAGATCATAGTTCTTTCTTTTCCAGCTTTTGATATTTTTCCATTTAAAAGAAAAACGCTGCTTTCTTGCTGCCTTGTTTTTGGGCCACCATAGAATAATCCCGGAGATCAACATGATGATGAAGATAATAACAGGTATTCCCACAACATATGTTCCCCAGTCCTGCTTCAAAAGATAGCTCCAGTGAATCATCTTCACAATATTGAAGAACCCGTTTTTCTCATCATAAACCCGAAGTACCTTTCCGGTATATGGGTTTACATAGGCTTGTTTATAAATAGGAAATTCATCAAAATAATTCCAGGCATCCGTATTATGTTCATACCAGAAGAACATATAGGACATTTTTTTATCGATGGGAATATTGACCCAATGGATAGGGTACTTTTCCTTTACCTGATCGGCAACAGCCTTTTCCATAGCTCTGATGGGAAGGATCTGCTTCTGTTCAATATTCTGTTCATGATGGTAAATAACATCTTTTCGGGTGATGTTTTCTACTTCATCCTTAAAAACGTACAATGCTCCGGTAATAGAGATAATAAAGATTAGAAATCCTATTCCCAGCCCAAACCATAAATGCAGTTTGGCGGACCATTTTTTAAAGAAACCCGGTTTCTTTTTATGATGATTTTTCTTCATATTACAGTAAAAAGTAAAGCAAAGATATGCTTTGCTTTTTATTTAGTTTAAT
This sequence comes from Chryseobacterium oncorhynchi, assembly GCF_002899895.1. Lineage (GTDB taxonomy): Bacteria > Bacteroidota > Bacteroidia > Flavobacteriales > Weeksellaceae > Chryseobacterium > Chryseobacterium oncorhynchi. The sequence goes on along the minus strand of NZ_PPEI02000003.1, from coordinate 19,032 downwards.
TAAAATTTATATTCAATCATGAATGTTCCTCTCAATCCAAGAGCATTTGTGAAATCACTGTCTCTTGCGGTCCACCATGAAATAGCAGGCTGATACACTTTGTTGAAAATGTTTTCAACACCTAATGATAGTCTCCAGTTATTGTTAACCTCATAGCTTGACTTGAAATTGAAAACGGTATACTCAGGAACATATCCTTCTCCATAACCATACAATCCCGTTTTGGCATTAGGGTCGAATCTGTTTTGCTGGAAAGAGTGCAGCATATCAAGGCCAATGGATAAAGTAGGAATAGGTTTTGCCTGAACATAGGCCAATACTTTAGGTGCAGAAATTCTGCTGTTGTTAATTTTTGTAGAATAATCACCATCATCTTTTACTGAGGTAATTCCCTCCATCCAGCTATAGCTTCCACCAAACTGAATCCATTTTGTAGGGGTAAAATGTAAAAATCCTTCAACTCCGTATACAATTTCGGGAGATCTCTGAATCATTAGTGCTCTGTCCGGGCTTTGTACAAACGAAGCTCCTAGTTTTGAGGTGCTCACATAGGATGTCAATTCATAATTAAGCCAGTTAGAAAGCTGCCCCGTAGCACCCAATTCATAGTTATTAACGATAATTGGTTTAGTTTCCAGGTTTTTAATAGTTTCGGAAGTAGAGTTTCTTAAGATTCTTCCCAGTTCATTGATAGAGTAGGCTTGAGAGAAACTCGCAAAAAGATTGATATAAGGCTCAATATTATAGCGAACACCAATATTTGCAACCAAAGCATTATAATCAAGTTTTCCACCGGCTACAGGAATACTTTTTGTGAAAGTTCCATCACTTTTAAGGGTAGAAAGCGTATTGAAGTCATCTACATTTACTTTGATGTTTTCGTAGCGAAGTCCTCCTTTGATGGTTAATTTTTTAAACAGATCAATTTTGGCCAATAAGAAAGGCGCAATATTGGTCATGCTCATATTAGGAGTCCAAAAACGTCCGTCTTCCAGCTTTTGTACAGTTTCATCATTCAGAATGTCAGCTCCGTAGATGATTTCTCCCTGAGAGTTGGCTGAATTCCAAAGCTGGGTATCAAAATTGAATCTTGCTCCTGCTTTTTTTGAAATTACATTAGACTGTCCACCATTGAAAAAGGTATCGCTGTATCCGTAAACGGTTTTGAAGTCCTGATAATAAAGATTGATATTCAAAGAAGTTCCTTTAAAAAGGTTCTTATTGTCATAGCTCACTCTGATGTTGTGGTTTTTCGGGGTTCCCTGAGGCGTTGTTTCCAAACCTTTTCCAATTCCCTCACCGATGGTAGGTGTGATGCCGTATTTCCCTGTTTTTAATCCTAAGCTCAGATCTGATCTTGAAGAATAGCCAATATAAGAGGCTTCGATTCTTTGGTTTTCATTGATGTCATAGCCTATTTTTAGCAACCCGTTGTAATTGTCCATCTTAGCAATGCTGTAGGTAGGGCTTATCATAACGCCATCTCCATCTTTTGTATATCCTGTTCTTTCATAGGCTAATGAAAGGGTATAATCAAATTTATTGATCTTTCCAGATAAAAGCTGGCTAGCTCTTACTCCTAAAGTACCACCATAAGGTTGTCCTGTAAAACCAATCTGTGAAATTCCAGAGATTTTTTTATCTGTTTTGTTTCTTTTCGTAATATAATTGATAATCCCTCCGTCTGCTCCGTTTCCATAGATGGAAGACGCTCCTTTGATCACTTCAATTCTTTCAATAGCTGAAGGGTCTATTGTCCTTAAATCTCTGGCTCCGTTACGAAGTGGGGTAGACTGTGGAACTCCATCAATCAAAACCAAAACCTGGCGTCCTCTTAAGGTTTGTCCGGAATTGGAAGTCTGTCCAGAATTGGTTCCTAAACTGGGAACGGTATATTGTAGGATACTCGTGATATCTGAATTGACCGTCAATTGAGACTGAATCTGCTTTTCTCCTACGATTGTAATAGAGCTTGGAACTTCTTTTATGTTTTCCTTTTTTCTGGAGGCAGTCATGACAACCTCGTCTACATTTTTAGTTTGTAAACTATCTTTTACCTGAGCAAAAACGGTAGTAGTTCCTAAGCAGGCAGCTGATAAAAGCACTTTTTTCATTATATTTTCTTTCCTTGTTTCTTTCTTTTTCCCCACCAAACCAAGAATCCGGTTACAGGGAGTGATGTACATATGAGGCCGGCAATAAACCAGATGATTTTTCCAATGATTCCGAAGTAGGATCCGGTATGGATATCATAATTGGCATTAGAGTATTTCTCGGCAGTAATGAGTTTGTGATGAGGTTTGTTGGCTAGTAGTTTTCCGGAATATTTGTCAAATGTCAGAATATTTCTTTCACTGTATCTTCCATCAAGCCCGTATACGGTTACCGGAAGGCTTTTCAGTTCTTTTCCTTTTTTATTCTTTCCGTTTAGATTAATTCTGAAGCTGGATGATTTTGCATATAATTTTTCTGTCTGTGCCGCAGCCAGATCAAAAACAGCTTCATTCTTCGCCATCAGGGAGTCCGGAGATTTTCTTTCTTTTTCTTTTGGAAGTTCCCAAGAGCCGGATAATGCAAATGTGAACGTATTTTTTACGTAGGGATAGGCAAAATAAAGCCCTGTAATACATAATAATAAAGCGATAAACGATGCATAAAATCCTAATATATTGTGAAGATCATAGTTTTTACGCTTCCAGTTTTTTACATTTTCCCAATTGAACCAAAAACGTCCTTTTCTGGCATTTTTATTTTTAGGCCACCATAAAATGATTCCTGTAATCAACATAATGATAAAAAGAACGGTTGGAATTCCTACGGTATATGGACCCCATTCTGAGTTGAGCAAAAGTCCCCAGTGGATATATTTCAGAATATTGAATACATCATATTTTTCATCGTAGACTGCAAGGATTTCTCCAGTGTACTGATTGACATAGACTTTCTTGTTGATGAGTACCTGCTGAAAATAGTTCCATCCCTTTTTGCTTTTTTCATAGTATTCAAACTGATAGGACTTGGTTTTATCCAAAGGGATTTCTACAGCACTGATAGGATACTTTTCATTAAGCTCCAGTGATACTTTTTCACGAAGCAGATTAATAGACAGTGGCTTTGTTCCGATGTCTTCTTTTTTCAGATGAATGGTTTCTTTGCGTATACTATTCTGTATTTCATCCTTAAAAACATATAAAGTCCCTGAAAGAGAGACTATAAATATGATGATACCAACGGACAAACCAAACCACAAGTGTAGTTTGGCAGACCATTTCTTTGCCGGAGAAACTTTCTTTTTATGGTGACGTTTATTTTTCATAGCAAAAAGTTAACCCCCGAGAGGGTTAACCTTTATTTTTTTAGAATTTATATCCAATTGATATTCTGAAATTTCTAGGGGCATCTGCCTGATAATAATAATAACCGGCATATGGCGAACCTGAGTATAAATATCTATTGAAGATATTAAAAACGTTCAGATTTACTCTGAATTTTGAATTTTCCCAAGAAGCACCTGCGTCAAATTTTACGTAGTCAGCCATTTGTAGGGTATTTGTACTTCCCCAATTCCAACTGCTTCTGTCTGCCATGTAGGTTCCTCCGAAGCTTAATCCAAATCCTTCAAGGATATTATCACTAAAAGTATAATTCAACCAACCGTTGGCTGTATGTTTTGCATATCCGGGAACTCTGTCTCCTTTTTTAGCGCTGGTTGTTGTTTCTGTATATTTGTTTTCTGTAAATGCGTAATTAAAAATAGCATTGAATCCTTTTACAATCTCTCCTTTAAGGTCAAATTCTACTCCCTGAACTCTGGTTTTTCCCAATAGAATAGAGTATTTTCCATTTGGATTATCCGTAAGATCCGGATCTCCTGTAATTTCATTATTTTTATTGATATTATATAATGAAAGGGTAGTGTTCCATTTTCCTGCGAACCAATCTTTCTTAACACCTACCTCGATATTGCTACCTGTTAATGGTGAAGCCGTTGTTCCATTTCTGAATAGCCCTGCCTGTGGTACGAATGACTGATCATATAATGCATATGCAGAAGTATTTTGATCAATGGAGTAGCTTAATCCGATACGAGGGGTAATTCTGTTGGCTTCAGCTTTTGTTCCGTAATTTACTTCTTTTACGTTTGTGTAACGAGCTGCTAATGTAAGTCTTAAGGCATCGTTAAAGAAACCTAATTCATCCTGAAGATATAAACCTGTATACCTTTGATCTATTGTGCTGCCGGCTCCGGCTCTTACAGAAAGAGGAGTGCTCTTATCAAAAGTCTTGTAGGCTGTAGTATTATTAGGGCCGGAATAAGCTAGGTTGCCCGGAATATTAATGTCATAGTTACTGGTATCTATATTATACCAATATCTGTAATCTTTATCTTTATTGTTTACTGCGTCATAATCACCATTGGCATTATATTTATCTAAATTGTATCCTTGTGACCAGTCTGCCATATATTTTTTGCTTCCTAGGTCAAGACCTGCTAAGATCTTGTGAGAAACACTTCCTGTTTTTACAAATCCGTTTAGAAAAACCTGCCCGAATTTCATTGTATTGTCCGCTTCCCAGTAATTTAGACGACGAATCATATGATTGCCCTCAAACATACTTGGCCAAAGGTCGCTTCCCATTGTGTATTCGTTCACATACGTTAATTGGGAAGTTAATTTCCAGTTTTCGTTGAATTTATGCTGTAAATTAACATTAATGGTATTATTATCAACCTTTGTAGGGTCAATACCTGCGTCTGTAAGTGTGTATCCAACCGGTTTTGCTTTATAACCCTGAAAACTGAATACATAGGCAGAACCTACTTCAGACATTTTTGCCTTTTGGTAGATATACTCTGCAGTTAAAGTTGTTTTATCACTAAGTTCCACTTTCAACGATGGATTAATGATGTATCTGTCATTGAATTCGTAGTCTCTGAAACTGTTCTTATTCTGAGCCATTAGATTCAATCTGAAAGCCACTTTATTGGTGATTTTAGTATCTATATCAGCCTCACCTCTGTACATATTGAAACTGCCTAGCGTTATTCTTGCTGTTCCGTTAAGAGCATTTCCGGTAGGTTTTTTAGTAACGATATTGTAAATTCCGCTTGGTTCTCCATTTGACATTAAGAAACCTGATGGTCCCTTGATAAACTCAATATGATCTACGTAGCTCATATCCTCACTTAAAGGTCCCCAAGTTGACGTTACATTAACTCCGTTCATGAAAGCGGCAGCTCTAGCTCCTCTCATATTCACTCTCGTATACATATCCCCCCAGTGTTCCAGCCTTTGGGCTCCGGCAACGTTTCTTAATACACCGTCACTTAAAGTAGTGACTTGCTGGTCTTCTAGGGCTTTGTTGGTGATGATTGAAATGTTCTGAGGAATTTTGATAAGCGCTTCATCCAATCGAAGAGAAGAAGAACCCTGCTTTTCTACATATCTTTTATAATATTTTCCGTTGACAACTACTTCTTCAATATTATTAGATTTAATCGTGTCTTTTTCCTGAGCAAAAATTAACATGGAAGTTAATAATGCTGCTCCTATCGTCAGTTTTTTCATTGTTTATATAAGGGGTAGTAAATTATTGTAACAGTTTAGAATTTATAAGTTAGGGTCCCCACAGCATTGATGAGTCTCTGTGGATTTGCCGTTGTATACCCAATCCAGTAATGTTGATTGGTAAAGTTGTCTACCTTTACCCCAATTCTGAATTTTCCGGCGTCATAATATGCACTGGCATTTAGGACAACGTATGATGGTAAAGTAAATACTTCTTCAGTTTTAGCCGTCGTATTGAAAGTATTTACAATTTTATTTTCGCTGGCATAATTTCCTCCAACTCCGAATCCTAGCCCTTTAAGTTTTCCATCTAAAAACTGATAGCTTGCATAGAGGTTAGCCAAATAAGGTGATCCGGAAGTATTTGGTCTTCTGTTGAGAACAGATTCATCAGACTGTGTGTATTTTGAATCATTGTAGCTAAATCCGGCAATTGCGGTAAAACCTTTTAGTAAATAAGCGTTGATTTCAAGCTCAACACCTCTGCTTACAATTGTTCCATCCTGCACTTGTGCATTAGGAGTATCTACAGTAGGAATGTTTCTTAAGACATCTTTTACTCGGATATTGTAATAACTGAAAGTAGAAGATACTTTTCCGTTAAATAGATTGGTCTTAATACCTCCTTCCATTTGATTAGCCTGTTCCGGAACAGGTGTTCTTGTTGCCTTGGAAGCATCTGTATAATAATTCAGGTTTTTAAAGCTATTCTGATAATTTCCAAAAACAGAAACCTTATCTTTTATAAGCTCATATACAATTCCTAGTTTAGGAGAGAAAAACGTCTGATTTAATTTTTTGTTTTGCTCAGGATCAATCGCGTTTGGTTTGCTAACGTAATTGTCAACACGTAATGCCATTAATACATTAAGGTTATTGGTAACGTTTAATACATTTGAAATATAAACAGCATAGTTCTCCTGAATTCCTTTGATAAGATATGGTTTTTCATTTCCTGCTATGGCATTGTATTGTGCCTGTAATGCAGTACCATTAAAATTAGTATAATCAAAACCGGGCTGATGTAATGGAACAGGAATGGAGTTTCCTCCTGCATCTTTATCAAAACCATTGACATCATAGAAATTCTGATCATTGTTTACTCTTAAATAATCAAACCCTAAAACCACTCTGTTTCTTAGATTTCCAATACGGAAGTCTCCATTAAAGTTTTGTTGAAAATTGAAAGACTTTTTTCTGCTATCTCTTGTAGATTGATCACTTCTGTACATGCTGGTTGCATCATCTCCGGAAAAATATAAATAAGGCATAAATCCGTTAGAATAACTGGATGATGTACTAAAGTTTGTAGAAGATGTAATAGAATTTGAAATTTGATAATTAACCTGTCCGAAAAAGTTGATACTTCTTCCGGTGTTGGTAAGGTCTTTCCCTAAATATGAATTTTTATAATCAAGATTAAGGTCTTTTACATTCTTTACCTTTTGCAGATATTCACCAGAGTAGAAGAAAAACGTCTGGTCACTCATATTTTTCATTTGGAAAAGCTCCATATCAAGATTGATGCTCAAACGATCTGTAGGTTTATAGCTTAAACTTGGAGCAATCGCCAAATTTCGTCTGAATCCCTCTGTCTGGAAAGTTCCTTCGTTTGTATAGGCAGAATTTAAACGGAATAATAGTTTCTTATCTTGGGTAAGAGGAGTATTGATGTCTACTGCGGCCCTGTAGGTGTCATAGCTACCACCAGATAAACTGATATTTCCTCCAAAAGTCTGATAAGGTTTTTTGGTAACCCTGTTGATTACACCTCCATAACTTGAAAGCAGACTTCCGAATAATGTTCCTGAGGGGCCTTTCAATACCTCCAGTTTTTCCAGATTAATGGCGTCAATCGTTCCTGTTACAGCTCCTAAAACACCATTTCTTAAAGAATTGGCAGATACAAAACCTCTTAAACTTACATAAGCGCCACCATCACCCGCTCTTCCGTTGGAAGTCCACATAGGTTGTAGACCTGGAATGTTTTTGAGAGCATCGTCTGCTGTATAAATTCCTTGATTTTCTAAAATGACTTTATCTATACTTGAAAAAGATTGTGGATTTTCAATAGCCTTTAGAGGCATTTTATTTGAATATTCACTGTCTTTTTTTATATATGAGTTAATGAGAACTACTTCTTCAATGCTTTTTGTATTGGTAGAATCTTTTTCTTGAGCGAAGGTCAATATTGGACCAAGCATTGAAGCACAGATCAGTACATTTTTCATGAAAGTCAAATTTTCTGCAAATATATTATTTTTAAGTATTCTAAATAAATAATATGCTTGATATTTATCATGAAAATAGTATATATTGAATAGCAAAAAACCGCTCCGGCAATGCCAGAGCGGTTTTGTTATCATATTAGTAATTGTTTTCTTAAGCTGGAATTTCTCCTTTGTATAAGAAAGAAACAATTTCTTTGTTCAATTTATCCATCATTTCGCTGAATAAGTGGAAAGATTCCTGTTTGTAAATAACAAGTGGATCTTTCTGCTCATAAACAGCCCCTTGAGAAGATCTTCTTAAATCGTCCATTTCACGAAGGTGAAGCTTCCAGTTTTCATCAATGATTGATAAAGTAATGTTCTTTTCAAAATCGTTGATTAAACTTTCACAGTGAGTATCGTATGCTTCTTTCAGATCAGCTACAATAGTCATTGTTTTGTGCCCGTCTGTGAAAGGAACCTGAATCATTTTAAACATTGAACCTTGATTTTGGTATACATTCTCAATGATTGGGAATGATTTTTCCTTTAATAGGTTCAGCTTCATCTTATAATCCTCCTGAGCAGCATTGAATAAGATATTAGTTAAATCCTGAACAGTTTTATTATTAAAATCATTCATAGAAACCGGAGATTCCATTGTGAACGTTTTAATGATTTCGTATTCAAAATCCTTATAATTTCCAGTAGCTTTTCCTTTCGCAACGATAGAATTAGAAACATCGAAAATCATATTTGTAATATCATATTTCAAGTGGTCTCCAAATAGAGCATTCTTTCTTCTCTTGTAGATTACATCACGCTGCTTGTTCATTACGTCATCATACTCAAGAAGTCTCTTTCTTGTTCCGAAGTTGTTTTCTTCTACTTTTTTCTGAGCTCTTTCAATAGACTTACTGATCATGGAGTGCTGAATAACTTCACCATCCTTATGACCCATTCTGTCCATCATTTTAGCAATTCTTTCGGATCCGAATAAACGCATTAGGTTGTCTTCAAGAGAAACATAGAACTGAGAACTTCCAGGGTCTCCCTGACGTCCCGCTCTACCTCTCAACTGTCTGTCAACACGTCTTGAGTCATGTCTTTCTGTACCGATAATTGCAAGACCTCCTGCTTCTTTTACCTCCTTAGAAAGCTTAATATCCGTACCACGACCTGCCATGTTGGTTGCAATAGTTACAACTCCCGGCTGTCCTGCTCCTGCAACAATCTCAGCTTCTTTCTTGTGAAGCTTCGCGTTCAGTACCTGGTGTGGAATCTTTCTTAATTGAAGTGCCTTTGAAAGCAACTGAGAAATTTCAACAGACGTAGTACCTACAAGTACAGGTCTTTTTGCTGCAGTTAATCTTTCAATTTCCTCAATTACAGCGTTATATTTTTCTCTATTAGTTTTGAAAACTAAATCTTGTTTGTCATTTCTTAAAATAGGACGGTTGGTTGGAATTACCACAACATCTAATTTGTAGATTTCCCAAAGCTCACCTGCCTCTGTTTCAGCAGTACCTGTCATCCCCGCAAGCTTATTGTACATACGGAAGTAGTTCTGAAGGGTAACTGTTGCAAAAGTTTGCGTTGCAGCCTCAATTTTTACATTTTCCTTAGCTTCAATAGCCTGGTGAAGACCGTCTGAATAACGACGTCCCTCCATGATACGTCCTGTTTGCTCATCAACAATTTTTACCTCACCATCGATAACTACATATTCATCATCTTTTTCAAATAATGTATAAGCTTTCAATAGCTGGCTCATGGTATGAACACGTTCTGATTTTTCAGCAAAATCAGAGAAAAGTCTTTCTTTAGCCTCGAATTCCTCTTCTTTAGATAAGTTTTTAGCTTCTACTTCAGCAATTTCAGTCCCAATATCAGGAAGAACGAAGAAATTAGCATCAGAGTTACCCTGAGACATATATTCAACACCCTTGTCTGTAAGGTCAACCTGATTGTTCTTTTCTTCAATAACGAAGTAAAGATCCTTATCTACAATCGGCATATCACGGTTGTTATCCTGCATGTATTGCGCTTCAACTTTCTGAAGCAATGCTCTGTTTCCGCTTTCCGATAAGAATTTGATTAATTGTCTGTTTTTAGGAAGACCTCTGTAAGCCTGAAGCAATTTGAATCCTCCTTCTTTTGTGTTTCCTGCAGCGATTAGTTTTTTCGCTTCATTGAAGATTGCGGAAACTGTTTTTTTCTGAACTTCAACAATTCTGTCGATTGAAGGCTTTAGAACATCAAACTCCTGTCTGTCTCCCTGAGGAACCGGACCGGAAATGATTAATGGTGTTCTTGCATCATCTACCAATACAGAATCCACCTCGTCTACGATAGCAAAGTTCAATTCTCTTTGTACCAATTCTGTAGGTGAAGTCACCATGTTATCTCTCAAATAATCGAAACCAAATTCGTTGTTGGTTCCATAAGTAATATCTGAGTTGTATGCTTTTCTTCTTCCGTCTGAGTTCGGTTGGTGGTTATCAATACAGTCAATAGACATTCCATGAAACTGATAAAGAGGTCCCATCCATGCGGAGTCTCTTTTTGCAAGGTAGTCATTCACTGTTACAACGTGAACCCCTCTTTCAGGAAGTGAATTTAAGTAAATAGGTAGTGTTCCTACCAAAGTTTTACCCTCACCGGTTGCCATCTCTGCAATTTTTCCGCTGTGAAGAATAATACCTCCGATAAACTGAACGTCATAGTGGACCATATCCCAAACTACAGGAGTTCCGGCAGCATCCCATGAGTTTTTCCAAACAGCTGTGTCTCCTTGAATTTCAACGAAATCTTTCCCTGCAGAAGCAAGTTCTCTATCCCAATCACTTGCCGTTACACGGATTTCTCCATTCTGAGCCCATCTTCTTGCGGTTTCTTTTATCAATGCAAAAGCTTCCGGAAGAACCTGAACCAGGACTTTTTCTTCAATTTCGTATGATTCTTTCTTTAAAGACTCAATTGTTGAGAAAAGAGCTTCTTTCTCGTCAACGTTTGTTGAGTTTTTTATCTGCTCTTTAATCTGTTCTATTTGAGCTGTGATCTTACTGGTTGCAGATTTTATATTCTCTTTAAACTCAGCAGTTTTTTGTCTCAAACCATCATCCGACAATTGTTGGATGTTTGGTTCTACAGCCTTGATTTTTGTTACAACTTTTTTTACTTCTTTTAGGTCCTGCGCTTTTTTGTCTCCCAAAAACCCTTTAAGAACTTTGTTTAAAAAACTCATAAATTTTTTGCTTTATGCTTAATGCAAGATGCTTTAAGCGTTTTAAATGACACGCTTATCGTGTAAGTTAATATATAAAAAGGGCAAAAAAGCTCTAAGCACGCAGCCTAAAGCTTATCGCTTTATTAATATTCGTCCTCGTTCCAAAGGAAATCCTCGTCCGTAGGATAATCACTCCATACTTCCTCAATAGATTCATAAATTTCTCCTTCATCTTCGATTGCCTGAAGGTTTTCAACTACTTCCATAGGAGCACCAGTTCTGATTGCGTAGTCAATAAGCTCTGCTTTTGTCATTGGCCAAGGTGCGTCACTTAGATATGAAGCTAATTCTAATGTCCAGTACATAATTTTCTAATTTTTTGCAAAAGTATAAAAATAGGTTGTATAATAAACTTTTTTATACTTGATTTTCAATTCTTTTTATAATTTTTTCTTATAAATGACTGTCACCAACTGCAAGGCAGCCATGTCAGTAATTTACTTAATGTCGTTTTCTCAAAAACCATTCCACAAATTTTTTTATGCCATTTTGGAAGTCTGTGGAGGGTTCATAGCCTATTAAACCCTTTGCTTTTGTAATATCTGCATTGGTTTTTGTGACATCACCCGGCTGCATTGGCAGATTTTTTCTGACAGCAGTCACGTTCATGGCATTTTCTATGGTTGCAACCATGTCGTTTAGGGTGATCACCTGATTTTCTCCCAGATTAAGGATTTCATAGACATCAGAATTCTTTTCCAGATAAAGAATAGATTTGGTCACGCCATCAATAATATCATCAACATACGTATAATCTCTTGCTGTATTTCCATCTCCGTAAAAAGGGATTTCTATTCCCTCAGAAATAAGTTGAGTGAATTTGTGTATGGCAAGATCTGGGCGTTGTCTTGGTCCGTATACTGTAAAGAATCTTAGCTGGATCATATCAATATGATAAAGCTTATGATAAACATGTCCCAGAATTTCTCCACATTTCTTGGTAGCAGCATAAGGAGAAATAGGATTATCTACATTATCGGTTTCTGAAAACGGAGTCTTTTCATTATTGCCATAAACACTTGATGAGGAAGCACAAATGAATTTTTTAATATTAAAATCCTTGCAGAGTTCCCAAAGGTTCATGGTACCGCGAACATTCACTTCTTCATACTCCAAAGGCCTTTCGATAGAAGGGCGAACGCCGGCTAATGCTGCCAAGTGGATCACCATATCAATAGAATGGCTTTTAAAAATATTTTCAAGTCCTTTTTTATCTCTAATATCTTGATAATAAAGGGTGTAATTGTGAGAGTTAGAGAAGGAAACTAGGTGCTGAATATCAGTCTCTTTGTCAGAGAACTCAAAATCCGAAATTTTATCAATTGACTCTAAAGTGTTTTTAATTTTTATCTGATAGTTGTAGAAATCATCAAAATTGTCAATGTTTATGACAGAATGTCCATTTCTTAATAATCGTTCAATTAAATGGGAACCAATGAACCCGCTGCCTCCTGTTATAAGATAAATCATCTGTGGTTTTATTTATACAAAAATATAAATTTTACTTTTTGAAAAATATAATCATTAAATTTACGTAAAAAAGTAATATAAATATAATATGCAGTTTCAAGGGCAAATATTAAAAATGACAAACTACGATGGAAAACCTATCCAATATTATCTCAATCTTTCAGGGGATTTGATCCACATGAATGAGTTGTTTGGAAAGGAGTTAAGCATTAAACATGTCGGATTCCAGTGCGTAAATTGTGGTGAGAATAAACCTATTTACAGAATGGGATTCTGCAAGAGTTGCTTTTTTGAAAGTCCCTATGCAAGTGATACCATTATCCGTCCGGAGCTTTCCACAGCACATTTAGGGGTGGCAGAGCGTGATCTGGAGGTTGAAAAACAAATTCAGCTTCAGCCCCACACCGTTTACCTTGCTTATACTGGTGATGTAAAGGTGGGAGTAACCAGAAATACTCAGATCCCAACAAGATGGATCGATCAGGGAGCAACCTTTGCATTACCCATTGCAAGAACAGAAAATCGTTATGAAGCTGGGATGATAGAAGTTGCACTAAAGGATCATTTACAAGATAAAACAAACTGGAGAAAGATGCTTCAGGATGATTTTGAGGGAGAGATAGACCTTGCGGATTTCAGACAAAAGATTAAAGAGTATTTTCCTGAAGATTTTCAAAAGTTCTATAGTGAGGGAGAAGAAGTGTGGAAATTTGATTATCCTTTTGAAAAACCAGAAAAGGTAACCTCATTTACCTTAGATAAGAAACCTGAATTTACAGGGAAACTTGTTGGTATTAAAGGTCAATATCTTGCATTTGAAGGGGGGAACTTTATCAATGTAAGAGGACATGAGGGCTATGTAATCGAATTGGCTATAAAAAATTGATCCTAATTTAAGATACATTAAACCAAATCACAATATGAAAAAATGGGTTAAAAGACTATTAATAAGTTTCGGAATTCTGGCAGGATTACTTCTTGCTGCGAATTTCGGACTGAATATGTGGCTGAAAACCCAACTTCCAAACTATATAAAGAACAATACAGACTACAAGGTTTCCTATAAAAATCTTGATGTGGATCTAGGAACAGGTAATATCCTTGCGACAGGAATTTCTGTTAATAGTAAAGATCCGCAAAATACCAATGTTTTAGGTCTTCAGGGGACGGTTGATACCTTAAAGATTAGCCGCTTCGGAATCTATGATGCTATTTTCAACAAAAAAATAAGCTCTTCCGATCTCTTACTTGCCAAACCCAACTTAAATGTAATTCTGGCTCGGCCTATTGATCGTAAAACAGGTAAGAAAAAGAATCCGTTTTTATTCGAAAATATAAGGATCAATGATGGATCTGTAGCTATTTTCAGACATACCAAACAGAAGTTGCTTTCTGTACAGAAACTCAATCTATTTGTAGAAAATCTACAGATGACGGAAGAATCTGTGGAGAATAAATTACCTATTGTCTTTGATAGATACAGTATAAAAGGAGAAAGCTTTTTCTTCAGACCGGATAATATATATGCTGTTACTATTCAATCCATTAATACAGCTGACGGACAAATGTCAGTTAAAAATTTAAAGCTGCTTCCACTGTTGTCCTTTGAGCAGTTTAAGAAATATTATCCTAAAAAAACTCAGCTGTTTGAGTTTTCTATTCCTGAAATGAATTTCAAGTATGTGATCTTAAATAAAAATAAAATTTCTTTGGCAGATGCAGACTTCCAAAATCCTGTTGTTATCGTTTATAATACCGGAGTAAAAAAAGCTAAAAAAACAGAGAAGTCATTAAATTTTGAGATTAATTTAGAGAATATAAGACTGAAAAATGCTATTGCTCAAGTCAATAAACCCGACGGAAGCAGACTTTTATCTGCTGGAAACCTGAATTTGAATATCAATAAGCTGATATTTAACAAAGAAACCTCAGAACAGGTTATTCCAATAGGATATAAGGATTTTACGTTCTCAGGAAAGGATATTACCTATTCCAATCATCAGAATATTAGTATTGGAAGTGTTGCATTGAAGCCTACCAATGGAGAGCTTAGGAATATTTTATTCTCTCCAAATTCTGTTGCTAATGGAAAAACAACATTGGATTTAAAATCTAATCACATTGCCTTTAATATTAATAAACTAGAATTCATCAATAAAAAACTGAATCTGGATATCAAGGATTTCCTTATTGAAAATCTAAACGGAACCATCAAGGCAGGAGAAAATAAGCCGAAGAAAAATGCTGATTCAGGGATCATAGGATCTGTTATCATAAGAAAGACTTCATTAAAAAATTCAAATCTTATTTATGATAAAGGAAAGGAACCATTGGCATTCCATGATCTGAATGCTACGATAAACGGTATCGAAATAGCACCAAAAGGCAATAATCAAGGTCTTTCTTTTAAAGTAAAGGATTATTTTCTGACCACCCGTAATTTTGCTTATAAAACTCAGTTTTATAATATCAGCCTAGGTCTTTTAAAATTGAATAAAAATAAAGTCCAGATCAATAATTTTGCAATGAAACCTCTCGTTTCGAGAGCTCAGTTTATCAAAATGATACCTGTAGAAAGAGATTTGTATGATTTAAAGATGGCACAAGTAACTGCTGAGGGAGATTGGGATCTGTTTTCCAACAATAAATCCATCAATGCTTCTCATGTTACAATTCAATCTGCAAATGCCAATATTTTTAGAAGCAAAATTCCAAAAGACGACCCAAAGGTGAAAGCTTTGTATTCTAAGATGCTTAGATCCATTAAAATCCCCATGAATATTAATAATCTGGATCTGAAAAACTCGGTTTTAGTCTACGAAGAAGATACTCCAGAAAGTATGGGGCCGGGGAAACTAACGTTTGGCAACTTTAATATGAACGTTAAAAACCTGAATTCTGGCAAAGCAAAAGGAAAACCTACTAAGGTTGATATTAAGATTAATTGCTCATTCATGAATTTGTCGCCACTTTCCGTCAACTGGAATTTTGATGTTGCAGATCAAAATGATGCTTTCACTATTTCAGGTAAAACGACTAATCTTCCGATGAATGGGATTAATCCATTTATCAGGCCCTATCTTCATGTGACGGCTACTGCCGGAACTATTCAGGAAATGTTTTTTAATTTTAAGGGAAATCCAGCCGGTTTACATGGGACATTCAACTTAAAGCATAAAGACTTAAAGATTGCTGTTTTAAATAAACATAATCATGAGAAAAAAGGCTTTTTGACGGCAGTTGCGAATGTTTTCTTAAAGTCAAATTCAGGAAGTTTTCCAGAATCAGTTGCCGTAGAAAATGTAGAACGCGATCCTACAAAATCCTTTTTTAATCTATTTTGGAAAGGAATTGAACAAGGCTTGAAGAAAACTCTGATTGGGAAAAATGTTGAAAAAACAGAGGCAAAAGTAAAGAATGCCGTTTCAACAGTAAAGGAAATGAAGCAGTCGGTAAAAGAGATTAAGAAAGAAATAAAAGACTCAAAAAGTAAAGAAGCTACTCCGAAAGCTACAGCAGAAGTTGAGAAAAAGAAAGGTTTTTTCAATAAAATATTTAAAAAGAAAGAGGAGACTGAAGAAAAATAATCTTTTAAACCATTAAATGTATTAATCCTTAACTTATTATGTCAATTATTAATAGAACCTGTTGTTTTGTTTTTTAATCAAAACGATCTTAATGGTTTAAAAAATTAATATTTGTATTATCTTTTAATAATTGAATTCATCACTATCCAAAACAGGAATATTTCTAAGGAATTCATCAAATTTTTCACCAGGATAATTGCTGTCTGCACCATAGGAATCAATGATCATTCCACGGTTTCCTGCACCATCTTTTAATACATATAATACAGCATTGTCATCCGGATTGCTGTCTCCTTCAAAACGATAAGTTTTTAGGATCACCAATTCAGAGGGTTGGTAGACTTTATCAGAATTTTCAAATTTCATTTCACAGTTCTCATTCATTCTGAATTCTCGCTTAATCCCCCTTTCAGAGAGCGTTTGCATGACCTGGCTTAAAGTTGTCATTTTATCGCTGCTTTCTGTATTTTCCATAATAATATTTTTGTTGTTAAGTGCAATAATTAAACCATTGCTTTTCTAAAGATAAGAAAAATAACACATTAGAGTTTTCTTGAAAATGGAGGTTAATGTTAACAAAATTTATAATTTAGAAAAATAAAATAGGTACACTTTTTGCAATGCTAACGATAATAAATCAAAGAAAATATGAAAAAAGAAGTTGGAGTTTTGCTGGCAGGAGGAGTTGGTCTTTTGGCAGTATTAAGCTTAATAGGATTAAAAAAGATATTAACTAAAAAAGACAAAAAATATAGTGATACCTATTCGGATTATCACAGACACTTTGATGAAAAGAACCACGACGATGAAACACACGGAGTGGAATTTTACGCGCTGAAGTAGTAAAAAAATATATTTAATTATGTTTAATCCAACGCTTTTGAAAGTGTTGGATTTTTTTTGTGGAAAACTTTAATGTTAAAGTTCATTATTTTATAATAATTCCATTCTAATTTTACATCAGAATGAAAAACGAAAACTTCATAAAAGGTCAGGGTGCTCAGCGGAACGTAGTCAATCGTTTCGACAAGTATACCTATGAGCCTGAAGATGAAGATTTCGAAACCATAAAAACTACTTTCACCGAAGTTTTCCCGAAAACGATTGTCAATCAGGTTAAAAGTGAAGATCTTCCAATGGAATATTCCATGAATCCTTATCAAGGATGTGAACATGGTTGTTCCTAT
Organism: Chryseobacterium oncorhynchi; assembly: GCF_002899895.1. Lineage (GTDB taxonomy): Bacteria > Bacteroidota > Bacteroidia > Flavobacteriales > Weeksellaceae > Chryseobacterium > Chryseobacterium oncorhynchi. The sequence goes on along the minus strand of NZ_PPEI02000003.1, from coordinate 1,719 downwards.
TGTTTTGCAAGACCTACCCATGAATATTGGGGGTATAGTGCCGGAATTGATTTTGAAAGAAAGATCATGGTGAAGAAAAATGCACCTGAATTATTGGAAAAGTTCTTTCAAAAAAGAGGATATAAAGCGGCGCCAATTTTACTGTCTGGTAATACAGACTGCTATCAGCCGGCTGAAAGACAATTCGAAATCACCAGAAAGCTACTGCAGGTTTGTCTTGATTACAGACATCCTGTCAATATTCTGACAAAAAATGCAATGGTCTTAAGGGATTTGGATATTTTAAAACCCATGGCGGAGCAAAACCTTGTTTCTGTTTCATTAAGTATTCCTACTATTAATGAAGATTTGAGGAGGAAAATGGAACCAAGAACAAGTTCCGCAAAAAATAAACTAAATGCCATAGAAATTCTCACTGAAAATAATATTCCCGTACATGTCATGGTAGCACCTATCATTCCGGGACTCAACAGTGATGAGCCTTTAACGATCCTTAAAACAATTGCTGATGCTGGAGCTTTAAGTTTTGGATATACCATAGTTCGGTTAAACGATACAGTAGAGCCTGTTTTTGTTAACTGGATAGAATCTCATTTTCCAGACAGGGCACAAAAAGTGCTTAATCTCATCCGTTCCATGCGCGGAGGAAAACTAGGAGATAAAAGATATTTTGAAAGACAGAGAGGAGAAGGGAATATTGCAGACATGATTCATACAACCTTTAAAATAGGAAAGAAGAAGTTCTTCGAGGGAAAAGAGTTTCCTAAGCTTTCCACCTCTAATTTTACTGGAACACGAGATCAGCAACTGAGATTGTTCGATTGATATGATTTCTTAAAAGGCTTATCTATTATATATAGTATAGGTGGATTTGTCATTTCCAACCGTTTTTTATTACTCGTATATCATATATTTAGTATATCCTATTTCTTAGGAGCTATTCCTGCTATCCATTTCTACTCCTCGCTGCAGCGCATTCCAAGCCTCAAACCCACCCACTCTCCAATGTAAGCTGTGGGGTAACCATTCCTATCAGGGCTAGGGGAGGGAATTATAAATTATAAATGATGATTTTCGGGTTTCGTGTTTCGTGTTCCTGTTTTTTGGTTTTGAAGTTACAATTCTAGGTTTTAGGTTATGAATAGTTGTATTCCGTATCATCAACTTTCTCTCTTATCTATATTATACCATCATCCTCTGTGCAAATCCGTGCTCATTGTGGTTGATGATCCTGTCAACGAATAATCATTATCCTCTCCAGATAATCATCCAGACTGTAAAAATTCAATAGAAACGGGTTTTAACCCGTTTAATAAAAAGAAAACGTTCTTGTTGGCTTTAGCCCAAACGTAAATAAAGAATATTTGTTTTTAGAAAAACCTCTGCTATTATATATAGGTATACCTTTCATTATACATTATACATTATACATTATACATTATACATTTATCCCATCCTCAACCCCTCCCAAAACACTCTCCGACCCTCCAACTCTGATACTCATCCGTCACCCATGCATTCTCTCAAACATTTGTTTAAAATTTTTCTCTCTGCGTTCCAGTGTCTTAAGGTAAAATATGAACTGGATATGAATTTTATGTTAAATAAGTTTGCGAGTTGTGGTATAAGTTTCTATCTTTGCCCCACTGAAAACGAGAGTACATTCAGTAGCGCAGAAAGCCTTTAGATAGGCGTAAACATAATAGACTACGAAAGAAC
>NZ_PPEI02000029.1 GCF_002899895.1 Chryseobacterium oncorhynchi | reverse complement strand
GGGTATCTCCTCATGCGTGTGGTTATACCGTTCTGGACAGCCGGGCCGCTTTGACGAAATTGTAACCCTAACTCCAAGTGCCGTTTTTTCATCGACTAGGAGTATTTGCGAACGACACGCGCTCCAGGATGATCAAGGGAATCGACTAAATGTCACCCTTAGTCGGCTGCGGAAGACTATGGAAAGCCGTTTGTGGAAACTCAGTGGCGGCGACATTCTAGAGGTTTCGTCGGTCATGGGGCATACGCCACAGGTTGCAGATAACCACTATCTAAGGATAAACGACGAAATCAAGGCTGAGGGAGCTATTTTTGTTGGTGAAGCCTTTCCTGACAAGCTACGTGGCATCCACGTTACGCCTACTCCTCCTGGAGGTTGTCAAGATAGCCTGTATGGGAATCGGGCGCCTAAGGATGGAGTAACTCACTGCTCTGAGTTTATTCACTGCCTCGGGTGCCCTAGCTATGCCATCGTCGGGACACTTGAGGATTTA
>NZ_PPEI02000028.1 GCF_002899895.1 Chryseobacterium oncorhynchi | reverse complement strand
GTGCGGTAGAGCCGACGCCGCAGTGCCTGCGAGTAGTGGAAGCGCCTGGTGGTCATGTCCGGGTCGCGCAGGTATTCGCGCGCCAGGCAGACGCCCGCCAGGTTCAGTTCACCGGGTCGGTCGCCATGGCAAGGCCGGTCGTCGGCGTCGAGGATGAATGCCTCGCAGCCGTCGATGGGCGTGCCGATCGAGGCGGGTCGCCGATGTGCTTCGGCGTCGACGATGCGGCAGGTGGCGAAGACCGTGGCCTCGGGCGGGCCGTAGTAATCCACCACGGTATAGGGCAGCCCGCCGGGTGCGACCGGCGGCAGTTTTGCCCCGGCGCAGAACAGGTAGCGCAGCGCCAGCGACGGCGGGGCGGGCTGCTCTGCCAGCGCGGGCACCATCACGGTAGGCGCGAAGGCGGGGCTGATCCGCTGCTCGGCGAAGAATGCCAGCAGCGCCGCCGGGTCTGGGCGCACCTCGTCGGGCACCAGGTGGAGGCAGGCGCCTGCGCAC
>NZ_PPEI02000027.1 GCF_002899895.1 Chryseobacterium oncorhynchi | reverse complement strand
CCAAGAGTTTCTGCCGATAACCGTCTGGCTTTCGGATATTCCTGCCAGTACCTGCGGGTAGACCTGTAACGAAAGAAAGACCCGGTTGCAGGCTGCCAACATCGCCACAACCGGGTAAGGAAGCGATTAAAAAGACCTCGCCGGAGCGAGGCCGAAAACTGGAGCAGATCGTTGTCGCTTCTTAGAACACGTACTGCAAACGGGTCACGAAGCCGTCGCCGTCATCGTCGCCATTGTTGTTGGTGATCTTGTCGGTCTTAGCCTTGACGTAGGCTGCGATGATCTTCACCGCATCGTTGACGTACCAGTTCACGCCCAGGTTGTGGGCCTTGGCCTTGGTGTCGCCGACTTCGCGAGTGGCGGTATCGGCGACCACGTTGTCGTCTTCCACCTTGATGTTGTCGTAGCGGTAGAACACTTCCCAGGCGCCGATTTCCTTGTTTTCCGGCTTGACGGAGTCGAACTTGGCACCTTCCAGCTTGTACTGGCGGGACTCGCCGGTCA
>NZ_PPEI02000026.1 GCF_002899895.1 Chryseobacterium oncorhynchi | reverse complement strand
GTTACGGGTCATGCCGTAGCGAATGACCTTGATCCCGCCGGCATTGGTGCCGATATTGCCGCCGATCTGGCTGGAACCGGAAGAAGCGAAGTCAACCGGGTAGTACAGGCCGTTTTCCTCGGCGAAGGTCTGCAGTTGCTTGGTAACCACGCCCGGCTGGCAGACTACGGTGCGGTCGAAGGCATTGAAGTCGAGTATCCGGTTCATGTAGTCGAAGGCCACCACGACTTCGCCGTTGGCCGCCACGGCCGCGGCGGAGAGCCCGGTACGACCGCCCGACGGGACCAGACCGACCTTGTGCTGGTTGGCCCAGCGGACGATCGCCTGGACCTGCTCGACGCTCTTGGGGAACACGATGGCCAGCGGCGCAGGGGCGAAATGCTTGGTCCAGTCCTTGCCGTAGGCGTCCAGGGAGGCGGCGTCGTCGAGCAGCTTGCCAGGCTCGACCAGGGGCTTGAGCGATTCGATCAGGGCTTCGCGGGTCATTCGGGAACTCTCAAATGAT
>NZ_PPEI02000025.1 GCF_002899895.1 Chryseobacterium oncorhynchi | reverse complement strand
TTCACCGCCTCCTGGCCGTGGTGGGTCTTCTCCAGCAGCAGGAGGATCTCGCTGACCGAGAACAGGCCCAGCACCAGGACCACGAACTGGATGCCGTCGGCGAGGTGGATGCTGTCCCCGGTGAAGCGGTACACGCCGCTGTTGGCGTCGATCCCGACGCTCGACAGGAATAGCCCGAGCAGCGCCGCCAGCAGGGTCTTCAGCGGGCGGTCGCCGGCCATCCCGCCGCGGCAGACGATGGCGAACACCATCAGCCCGAAATATTCCGCCGGACCGAAGGCGATCGCCCACTTGGCCAGCAGCGGGGCGAACAGGACCATCCCGCAGGTGGCGATGAAAGCGCCGATGAACGAACTCCAGGCCGACAGCGACAGGGCCACGCCGGCCAGGCCCTTGCGTGCCATCGGGTAGCCGTCGAGGGTGGTCATCACGGTCGAGGCTTCGCCGGGGACGTTGAGCAGGATCGAGCTGATCCGCCCGCCGTACTCGCAGCCCAGGTACACGGC
>NZ_PPEI02000024.1 GCF_002899895.1 Chryseobacterium oncorhynchi | reverse complement strand
TCCTTGCCGTGCAGAAGCTCCGGGAAGGTGTTCTTCAGCATGTAGGGGCCAGTGGTATCGAGAATTCGCCAGCAACCGAAAACCTGGGCTTCAGGAGTATCTTCCTGGATCAACATGTAATAAGGACTGAGTGCGTCATAACCATCGATTTCCATCTCGTCGATGACACTAACGTCCCAGCCTTTGCGCTCCTTGAACACTTGAGCACGCAACTTGTGCATCTCGCCCAGCAGTTTTTTATCGAACTCTTCGCGCCGACCACTTTGTACGATCATCTTCACTTCCTCCAAATAGGAAGCTGAAGAATTTATGCAAATTTCAGAATTTTATAACTAGCAAATGAGATAGATTTCGGTGAACCCGGACCCTTGCTAGGCTCTAAGAAACGTCCGAAAAGATCAGAGCAATGGCTTCACACGAGAGAACACAGCCCCAAAACATGGCCTTCCGGGCAAAGGCCACCCGCACCGCCCGACGGGAAAGCCAGGAAACTTTCTGGAGCCGCTTCGGGATAAGCCAATCCTGCGGCAGTCGTTTCGAGAATGGCGAGAACCTGCCCTTCCCTATATACC
>NZ_PPEI02000023.1 GCF_002899895.1 Chryseobacterium oncorhynchi | reverse complement strand
GGTATTCCTATGTTTATGACAATCTGAATAGGCTAAAAGATGCTGTCTATACAGAACCTGAATCTACCAATCCGTATAACTACAACTTTAACGAAAACCTGACCTATGATTTTAATGGAAATATCATGACATTGAAAAGGAATGCTTATCCTGTATCTGGAACTACAGCAACCCAAGTGGATGATCTAGAGTATAAATATACAGGCAACCGTTTGAATCAGGTCATAGAACATTCCCCTAATCCTTCAGGTTATGAGGGAGGGAACAATATCATTGATTATGATCAGAATGGAAATATGATCAATATGAAAGATAAAGGAATACAATCCATTGCTTACAATTATCTGAACCTGCCAACATCAATTGGTATCCAATTCGTGAATCCTATAGGAAATATAAGTACTACAAATATAGGTCATGTGTACCGAGCTGATGGGGTAAAGCTTCGTAAAACATTCATACAGCAAGCTTATAGAGGGCTTCCCACCACCCGTATGACAGATTATCTGGATGGATTTCAGTATTCCTATCTAGAAGATGGAAGCACATGTTCTACATGTAGAACAGAATCTGCATATGAAATACAGGCCTACTCGAA
>NZ_PPEI02000022.1 GCF_002899895.1 Chryseobacterium oncorhynchi | reverse complement strand
TAATCTTAGTCATCCACCCTCTGATATTGTACTTGTAATCGATCTGCTGTAATGATGAAGCCACATTTATTCCCCCTACTTTCTTGCTTTCTAACTGAGAAAGTTCATTGTACTTATTCTGGGCCAGGATTTCCATGGGATTGGAGTCTACCTGATGCTTATGTACCAGCAGCCTATTTTGGTGGTCATACTCAAAGTTCTCCGTGATTACCTTTTCCGTATCCGTATTCAATCTTTTATGCTTGGTAACAACAGTTTGGGAAACCCCTGCAAAGTCCAGCTTGGACTCCGTCCTGGTATATCCTCCCAAGTGATTGATGGAATGGGTTCCAATGGCCCTGCCTCTGGTATCATAATAGGTGTAGCTCTTTGTCCAGTTGTCATCCTCAATATTCTTCACCAGACTCATTACGGGAAGTCCCTTGGTACTTTTTCCCCCAGTAGGAACATCTGTTAGAGGAGCTTCTCCTTGAATAAATTGTGGAAATGATGGATTGAAGCTATATCCCTGTGGATAAGTATCATAATAGTTAACACTCAGGATGGTTGGGATTTCTCCTACAAAATAGACATCTGTGTAATAGATTGTCATTCCATTTCGAGTAAATCCTGTGGAGCTTCTTTCTTCAGCAATGGTTATATTATTAATCTCATTTTGCCTGCCTGCTC
>NZ_PPEI02000021.1 GCF_002899895.1 Chryseobacterium oncorhynchi | reverse complement strand
TCCTTGAGGTCAAAACCTATTTCTACGTAGGCATAATCCGAGACAGGGTTCGGGTAGATCTTGATGTCATACTTTTCAATTAAATCATTGACCTGCTTATCACCCAGCTTTACAATCTTCCAGTTCTCTTTTCCTAGTTCCTCGGCACTGGTTCCTGCCAGAATAATGGAACCATCTTTGTTGAGTCTTAAATCCGAAAGTCTTTCCTCTCTTTTCCTGGATTCTCCCTTGATGTGCTTTCTCCACTGTTCATTTCCATTTCCGTCCAGATACAGCATCCAGAATGTCTCATCATCCTTTTCCACTCTTCCCTCAGCCTGAGTGTAGCCTCCTAACAGAATGCCTTTGGAGGATTTAGCATCTGCTGAATGAATCACGCTCATACCCATCAGAATATCACGGTTTCCAAAGGTGTAGGACTTCTGCCACTGCTCATCTCCACGTTCATTTAGGGACACCAGCCAAAGATCTGTTCCCTCTTCAATTCCCACGGTCTTGTTTCCTGATCTTTCCGATCTGGATTCTCCGCCAATGATGTAGCCACCAGAAGTTAATGCCAGGGTTCTGATGTGATCGTCTCCCTTACCACCAAGGTTCTTTTCCCATTCAACCTTGCCGTTCTTATCAAGCTTAATGATCCAGTAATCACCCTCACCAAAGTTTTCGCTTTGTTTGGAGGTTGTAGAGAGTTGGTTGTCCTTAGCAGGTTTTTCATTTGAGGTATTGCCATCGGATGTTGATTGCCCATTGTTATTGACAATTCCACTTCGGGAATAAACTCCCAATAATGCGCCACCATCCTTTGTGGGAATCATCTTTTCAACCTCGTCAAGACCTCTTCCACCCAAAATGAGTTGAGAGATTTCCTTGCCATTTTTGTCGAGTTTGACAACCCATACATCCTTGGAGCCATGTCCCTTGGGTGAGTTCTGGATATTTGCTGCTACAAT
>NZ_PPEI02000020.1 GCF_002899895.1 Chryseobacterium oncorhynchi | reverse complement strand
TTAAAGGAATTTAGCTATCACTATAAAAACTAACACTGATGAAAAAAATACTCATCCCCATAGGTTTGCTGCTTATCACCCAGTCGGTGCAGGCACAGCTTACCCCTACAGAAAACTATATACAATCAAGGACTTACCTTGAGGAAAAAACCCAGAGTGATGCCAATGCCAAGCAGGTAGAAACCGTCCAGTATTTTGATGGGTTGGGAAGACCTAAACAGATCGTGAACGTGAAAGCTTCCCCATTAGGAAGAGACGTTGTCACCCAAATTGTATATGACGATTTTGGAAGACAGGTGTTGGATTACCTGCCTGTTCCACAGGGAGGCACTTCAAACGGCGCTATTGTTACAGATCCATTATCCAATGCCACGCAACCCAATATTTACGGCTCAGAGAAGATTTACTCGGAAAAGAAGCTAGAAAGCTCACCCCTGGGCAGAATCCAGCAACAAATTCAGGTGGGTACCGACTGGGCTAATAAGCCCGTAAAGTTTCAATATGAAGCCAATACCACTGGAGAGGTAAAAAAGTTCACCACCATTACCACATGGCCTGATGGAGCCTCCTTGTCAGAATTAAAGCCAGCCACGGATCCTGACTCTGAAAACGGATTCTACAAAAGCGGGCAGCTTTACAAGAATGTAGTGACCGATGAAGATGACAATAAGACCATCGAGTTCAAGAACGGCAAGGGACAAACCATTCTGGTCAGAAAGGTGCTAAGCGCTACGGAAAATGCAGATACCTATTATGTTTATAATGAATATGACCAGCTGGCATTTGTCATTCCCCCATTGGCATCAGCCTCGGGATCTTTGGACCCATCTACCCTTGACAGGTTGTGCTACCAGTACCGCTATGATGGCAAAAACCGACTGGTTGAAAAGAAACTTCCGGGCAAGGGAAAGGAATATATGGTATATGATAAACAGGATAGACTGATTCTAGCTCAGGACGACAACCTTAAGGCTCAAAATAAATGGATCATTACCAAGTACGACCGCTTAGGGCGGGTTGCCTATACAGGATTTCTATCAACAGGTGGAGAAAGAGCAGGCAGGCAAAATGAGATTAATAATATAACCATTGCTGAAGAAAGAAGCTCCACAGGATTTACTCGAAATGGAATGACAATCTATTACACAGATGTCTATTTTGTAGGAGAAATCCCAACCAT
>NZ_PPEI02000002.1:983249-1018082 GCF_002899895.1 Chryseobacterium oncorhynchi | reverse complement strand
TTCCCATTCCGAACACAGAAGTTAAGCCCACCAGCGCCGATGGTACTGCTAACGCGGGAGAGTAGGCCGCCGCCAGTTTTTATTTTATTTTTAAAATCCTTTATCATTACGATAAAGGATTTTTTTTGTTATATACTTTGAGAGATACATACTCATACTCATACCCATACCCCATTACTAGATAAGTACAAGCCAAAGCCTACTTCTATGGAATCGGTTACGATTATTAATCATTACTATATTACTCATTACTTATCATTAGCCCCGATAGAAGCGGTTACCCCGCAGCAGGAATTGGAAAAAAGGGATAAAATATGGAAACGATATGGTGCGAGGAGTATGAGTGGATAGCGGGAGTAAGTTCCTCTAATAAGTTATGAAAAGAATTTCCTTTTATAAAAGGGTTTTACTCGAATAAAATCAATAAGTTTGTATCAATTTTCCAAAAATAATTATAATGTCAGGAAACATTCTGATCATCGATGATGAGATCAAACTCCTTAAGTTATTAGGGATGATCCTTTCCCAAGAGAATTTTAATGTAAAAGAAGCTTCTACGGCACGTTCTGCCATGACAATGCTGGAGCAATATGATTTTGATGTTGTGTTGAGCGATGTCCGGCTTCCTGATGCTTTTGGAGTAGACCTTATAAAATCAATTAAGACGAAATACCCTCATCTTGAAATTATCCTAATGACTGCATTTGGAAATATTACGGATGCTGTTCAGGCGATGAAGAACGGAGCGTATGATTATCTGGTAAAGGGTGATGACAACGAGAAAATTATTCCCTTGGTATATAAAGCACTGGAAAAGGTTAAGGATAACAGATCCAGAACAGTTCAGTCAACTGCTGGTATAAAAGGATTTGCACAGGTTCTTGGTAATTCTCCATTGATTTTGCATGCAAAGAAATTGGCAGAGAAAGTGGCACTAACGGATGCAGCTGTACTTCTAACAGGAGAAACAGGAACAGGTAAGGAAGTTTTTGCGAATGCCATTCATGAGGGAAGTGATCGAAAGAAAAATAGCTTTGTTGCTATTAACTGCTCCGCATTTAGTAAGGAAATTCTTGAAAGTGAACTTTTTGGCCATAAACAAGGTGCTTTTACTGGTGCTATAAAGGATAAAAAAGGGTTGATTGAAGAAGCTAATGGCGGAACATTATTCTTGGATGAAATTGGTGAGATGCCAATAGAGCTTCAGGCAAAACTGTTGAGAGTTCTAGAAACCAAAGAGTTTATCAAAATGGGAGAGACCAAGGTTTCTAAATCTGATTTTAGGCTTATAGCTGCTACCAATAGAAATCTTGAAGAAGAAATAAGACATGGGAATTTTAGGGAGGATTTATATTTCAGATTAAATGTCTTTGAAATTAGTCTTCCTGCATTAAGAGATAGGAAAGAGGATTTAAAGATACTGACAAAGAACTTCATTGATCAATTTTCTCATAAACTTCATTTATCTTCTATTCAGGTGAATCCTGATTATTACAAAACGCTGGAGAAAAATGACTGGAAAGGTAATATCCGTGAATTGAGGAATGCTGTGGAACGAAGCCTGATTTTGATGAATGATAATGTGCTGGATGCTGAAAGTCTTCCTCACTATTCAGAAAAACCGATTCCCGAATGTGATTCTTTAAGCATGAGAACCCTTGAAAAAATTCATATACAGAAAGTATTGCAGTATACAAAAGGAAATAAGGCAGAAGCGGCCAGACTCCTAGAGATTGGTATTGCCACGCTATATCGTAAACTGGAAGAATACGGTTTAAAATAAACAATTTATCATTTTAATAAAGAGCCTATCATTTTGATAGGCTTTTTTGTTTTTATATAGTTTGATTTTTTGGCTTAATGGGTTGTATTGTAGTTAGTTGTGATGATTAATTCTAATTTGGACTTTCTTTTGGCATATAGTACTTGAATAAAATATTTAAAAATGACAATTTCAAGAAAAACGTTCAAAAAACGTGAGCATTCCACTTTGAGTTTGCTGATTGTATCGTATGTATTGTTTACTCTTTTAACCTTAATAATAAAAGTATGATGCTTATAAGTTTGATTCTGCTTTTTGCAGTGCTGTTTTGGCTTTTATATAAATCAGTTGAATTTTTTGATAGAATATAAAATTATGTGGAGTTTATTTTTCCTTTCAATACTTGCCTTTGTGTATATCTGTTATGTTTTAATGAAACCTGAAAAATTTTAAGAGATCATGAATACAGAAATTTTAGGCATCATAGCAATGTTTGCTATTACATTAGTCATCGGGATATTTTTAGGTAAATATATTGCTAATGTCTATGGATACAAAAAAACTTTTCTTGATCCGGTGTTTGAGCCGATTGAAAAGTTAATTTATAAAATGTCGGGAATTAATCCTAACCGTCAGATGAATTGGAAACAGAATATGTATGCCATGCTGGCGATTAATCTGGTTTGGTTCATCATTGGATTTTTGCTTCTGCTGAATCAGGCATGGCTTCCTTTAAATCCTGATGGAAATCCCAATATGTCTCCTGATCTGGCTTTTAATACAACCATTTCTTTTTTAGTGAACTGTAATCTACAGCATTATTCGGGAGAAACAGGAGTAAGTTATCTGAGTCAGCTTTATCTGATGTTCTTACAGTTTGTAACTGCTGCAACAGGGATGGCTGCAATGGCTGTTCTTTTCAAAGCTTTTAAAGAAAAAACAGCTACCGAACTCGGTAATTTTTACGATTATTTTACCAAGTCAATGATCAGAATTTTAGTTCCAATAAGTGTAATTGTTGCTTTAATTCTTTCTATAAACGGAAGTCCAATGACTTTCGAAGGAAAAGATCACATTACGACTTTAGAGGGACAAAAAGTAGATGTTTCCAGAGGACCAGTAGCAGCTTTTGTTGCGATTAAACATCTTGGAACCAACGGTGGAGGCTTCTTCGGGGCAAACTCGGCGCATCCTCTTGAAAACCCTAACTATATAACGAATATGACTGAAATGGTCACTCAAATGATCATTCCGTTTGCATTGGTTTTTGCGCTAGGTTTTTATTTAAAGAAAAGAAAACTTTCTTGGGTTATTTTCACTGTGATGACTGTTGGTTTTCTGGCTCTTACCATTCCCAATATTGTGAATGAAACAGGAGGTAATCCTCTGATTACAAAGATGGGTGCTGATAGCAGCCTGGGAGCAATGGAAGGAAAAGAAATCCGTTTTGGAAGTGCCGCATCGGGATATTGGAGTATTGCAACCACAGTTATTTCAACAGGTTCTGTAAACTCTATGCACGACAGTACAATGCCACTTTCAGGGATGAATGAGCTTCTTGCTATGATGATTAACTGCTTCTATGGTGGTTGTGGAGTCGGAATTCTGAATTACTTTATTTTTATCATTCTTGCTGTATTTATCAGTGGCTTGATGGTAGGAAGAACACCCGAATTTATGGGGAAAAAGATTGAAGCCAAGGAAATGAAGATCGCTATGATTGTAGCTTTGTTCCATCCATTTCTAATTCTTGTGGGAACTGCACTAACAGCCTATTTACCGGAATTTGGAGCAAAAACATTGAATAATCCTGGTTTTCATGGGTTCAGTGAAATGTTATACGAATTTACCTCTTCTTCTGCCAATAACGGCTCAGGATTCGAAGGGCTAGGTGATAATACCCCATGGTGGAATATTTCAACAGGAATTGTACTATTACTTTCCAGATTCATCCCGATTATAGGGCCGATAGCCATTGCAGGATTATTGGCACAGAAGAAATTCATTCCGGAAAGTTCAGGAACCTTAAAAACGGATACAGCAACTTTTGGGTTTATGACATTGGCGGTGATTCTGCTTATTGCAGCACTATCATTCTTCCCTGCATTAACCTTAGGACCAATTGCTGAACAGATCCAGTATTTCTCTAAATAAAAGTGAACATTAAAAATTAAAATCAATACCCAACCATTAAGGAAGCTGAAATATTCAGGAATGCTAGTCTAAACTACCGAAACATTCACTACATAATATTATCCATTTCCATTTCTTAATAATTTTAGTCTGCCTTGATGGTTATTATTGATTTACAATGCTATAAACTCTTTCAAAAAAATGAAAAATCAATCACAAACATTGTTTCAAAGAGATTTGGTAAACGAAGCGATTAAACAGTCTTTCGTAAAACTGAATCCTAAAATTATGTTTAAAAATCCAGTAATGTTTCTGGTGGAGATCGGAACCGTTGTCATGTTTATTGTAAGCATGTTCAGTTTGGCTGGTGATAAAACCCAGGGAAGTTTCTCATATAATTTTTTCGTATTTATAATTTTATTTTTCACGGTCTTGTTTGCGAATTTTGCAGAAGCTATTGCAGAAGCCAGAGGAAAAGCGCAGGCTGATACCCTTAGAAAAACACGTGAAGAAACCCCTGCAAAATTAGTTGTTGACAATAAACCCGGATTTCAGGTAGAAACAGCGTTAAAAATGTCGGCAGAAATGAAGCTGGGAGATATTTTTCTTTGTGAAACCGGAGATCAAATCCCTATGGATGGTGAGATCATTGAGGGATTGGCAACCATTGACGAATCTGCCATTACCGGAGAAAGTGCTCCTGTAATTCGTGAAGCTGGTGGAGACAAAAGTTCTGTAACAGGTGGTACAAAGGTATTATCTGACAGAATTAAAGTAAAAGTAACCACAAAACCGGGAGAATCCTTTTTAGATAAAATGATTGCCCTTGTAGAGGGAGCATCAAGACAGAAAACACCCAACGAAATCGCATTAACCATACTTTTAGCCGGGTTTACCCTTACATTTATAATTGTTACCCTTACTTTAAAGCCTTTTGCAGACTATGCGCAGACACCGATTACCATTGCGGCATTTATTTCACTTTTCGTTTGTCTTATTCCGACAACAATCGGAGGTCTGCTTTCTGCAATTGGAATAGCTGGAATGGATAGAGCATTAAGAGCCAATGTGATCACCAAAAGTGGGAAAGCAGTGGAAACTGCTGGAGATATTGATGTTCTTTTGCTTGATAAAACAGGAACAATTACTATCGGAAACCGTAAAGCAACCCAGTTCCATCCTGCTGAGGGAATTCAACTTGAAGATTTTATTAAAGCTTCTGCTTTAAGCTCTGTAGCCGATGAAACTCCGGAGGGAAAATCAATTATAGAACTTAGCCAGCTGAAATCGGAGGATTTATTGGTTCCCAATCCTATTTATATAGATTTTACTGCGGAAACCAGAACTTCAGGGATTGATTTTGAGGATACCAGAATCAGAAAAGGAGCCTACGATACTATAAAAAAACTGACTGAAAAAATCGGGCACATCTTCCCACAGGAAACGCAGGATGCCGTGACCAAAATTGCTGAAAACGGAGGAACTCCTCTAGTGGTAGCCGTAAACGAAAAGGTTTGGGGTGTCATTGAACTTCAGGATATCATTAAAACCGGAATTCAGGAACGTTTCCAAAGACTGAGAAAAATGGGAGTGAAAACGGTAATGGTAACCGGAGATAATCCTTTAACTGCAAAATTTATCGCAGAAAAAGCAGGCGTGGATGATTTCATTGCCGAAGCCAAGCCTGAGGATAAAATGAATTACATCAAAAAAGAACAGCAGGAAGGTAAATTAGTTGCGATGATGGGAGACGGGACAAATGATGCTCCTGCGCTAGCTCAGGCAGATGTAGGTGTGGCGATGAACAGTGGAACACAGGCCGCAAAAGAAGCAGGTAACATGGTAGATTTGGATAATGACCCTACCAAACTGATTGAAATTGTAGAGATTGGAAAACAGCTGCTAATGACTCGTGGAACATTAACGACATTCAGTATTGCCAATGATGTAGCCAAGTATTTTGCCATTATTCCGGCCTTGTTTATCACTTTTATTCCGTCTCTTCAAAAGTTGAATATCATGAATCTTCATAGCCCGGAAACAGCCATATTATCAGCAGTTATTTTCAATGCGGTGATTATTCCATTCCTTATTCCGTTGGCTTTGAAAGGAGTAGCGTACAAGCCGATTGGTGCCAGTGCATTGTTGAGAAGAAACCTTTTGATATACGGTTTGGGTGGTGTAATTGTTCCGTTCATTGGAATCAAGATCATTGATTTACTGATTAGTTTATTCTATTAAAATTTAAAAAATGAAAAATCATATTGTTTCAGCATTCAGATTAACTCTTGTAATGTTGGTAGTTGTAGGAATCTATTTGGTCATCGTCTATGGAGGTTCAAAAATATTACCTACGCAGGGAAATGCAGAAATTATTACCCATAATGGCCAGAAATTCTATGCTAATATCGGCCAGGAATTTAAATCTGAAAAATATTTTCATGGGCGTCCGTCTTCTGTAAACTATAACGCAGCGGGAAGCGGGGGAAGTAATAAAGGCCCAAGCAACGAAGAATATCTGGAAACTGTACAAAAAAGAATAGACACTCTAAGACTTCAAAATCCTGAAATGGGAAATGCTAAAGTTCCTGTAGAGCTGGCTACAGCAAGTGGAAGTGGGCTAGATCCTGATATTTCTGAGGAGGGAGCTTTATATCAGGCAAAGAGAATTGCAAAAGTGAGAAACCTTTCCGAAGAGCAAATCAATAATTTAATTAAAAATCAGACTGAGAAACCGTTTTTAGGAATTCTTGGACCATCAAAAGTAAATGTGCTAAAGCTTAATATTGCTTTAGACCAATTAAAATAATATAAAACTAACGTGAAAAAATATCTAATTATAGGATTGTTGCTAGGCGTATTTTTCCCAAAAGCACAATCATCCGATTCATTAAAAATAGGAAATAAGGTTACATTTTCCGCATATGCAGAACTTTTTTATACCTACGATTTTAATGAGCCAAACAATCATCTTCGTCAGAATTTTTTATATTCATACAACAGACATAATGAGTTGAATCTCAATTTAGGACTTATAAAAGCAAATTATCAGAGTGATAATCTTCGTGCAAATATTGCTTTAATGGGAGGAACCTATGCCCAGGACAATATGTTGGCAGAACAAGGAGCTTTACGATATATCAATGAGGCGAATATTGGAATTAAAATTTCAAAAAATAAAAACCTATGGATTGATGCAGGGATTATACCATCCCATATTGGTTGGGAAAGTGCTATTGGTAAGGATAATATTAACCTGACAAGAAGTTTTGCTGCTGAAAATTCTCCTTATTTTGAAACCGGAGCCAAGATTTCCTATACTTCAGATAATGGAAAATGGTTTTTAAGCGGTTTGGTTCTGAACGGTTGGCAGCGCATTGCTAAAGTGGAGGGAAATCAGAGTATTTCTTTTGGACATCAGGTGACCTACAAACCTAATGATAAGATTACCCTGAACAGCAGCTCATTTATCGGAAACGATAAAACTAAAAATGAAAAAAGAATGCGCTATTTCCATGATTTATATGGAAGTTTTCAACTGACGGATCAGTTTTCAGCATTGCTGGGATTGGATGTCGGGGCAGAACAGAAACTAAAAGGAAGTGAGCAGTATAATATCTGGTACAGTCCCAATGTACAGATGAAATATCAGTTTGACAATAAATGGGCACTGGCAGGAAGACTAGAATATTACAATGATAAAAATGGAGTCATTATCAGTACAGGAACTCCTAATGGGTTTCAAACTTTTGGTTATTCGTTGAACGTAGATTATGCTATTTTTAAGAATGTAGTTTTCCGTACAGAAGCACGCGGGTTTACTTCTAAAGATGCCATTTTTGTAAAGAATGATGGATTGAAACAAGGGAATTTCTTTATTACGACAAGTTTGGCAGCTTGGTTTTAAATGATAGGTTAAAATTTAGAAACTAGTGGCTTTTTGCCGTGAAATAAATAACCACAAAAGTCACAAAAGCTTTTATTATAAGACACTTTAGCTCACTTAAGTAAGTTTAAAATGGTATTCTATAAAAGTTCACACAAGATGAAAATCAATGATTTTCAAAACTAAAGTGTTCTTGTCAAACAGTTAGTAGTACCTAAAAATAACTAAAGTGTAAAAAAGATCATAAGCTTTACAGGAATGTTTAAAAGTTAAGAGTCCCAAAATGTTTTATTATAAGACACTTTATTAAAGAAGACTTTTGTCACTTTTGTGGTTCAAAAAATATATAATAACTTAATACTGAAAAAGTAATAATCAATGTCATCAGCAAAACATTTTTTAGAACTGATCCAAAAGTCCCGAAAAGGGAAATTTAAGATCTATATTGGGATGAGTGCAGGTGTCGGAAAAACATTCCGAATGCTTCAGGAGGCTCAGTCCCTTTTACGAAACGGCATTGATGTAAAAATAGGTTACATAGAAACCCATGACCGGGAAGAAACGGTAGCTCTTGTGGATGGGCTTCCGGAAATAGGAAGAAAATCAGTTTTTTATAAAGGAAAAAACCTGGAGGAAATGGATCTTCAGGCTATAATTAATGAACATCCTGAAGTTGTTTTGGTGGATGAGCTGGCCCATACCAATGTGGAAGGGTCCAAAAATAAAAAAAGATGGCAGGATGTTTTGGAAATTCTGGACAACGGAATCAATGTCATCAGTGCCATGAATATCCAGCATATTGAAAGTCTGAATGAAGAAGTAAAAATAATAACAGGAGTTGAAGTAACAGAAAGGGTTCCCGATAAAATCTTGGCATTAGCCGATGAAGTCGTTAATATAGACCTCACTGCTGATGAATTGCTGACCAGATTAAAAGAGGGAAAAATCTATAAAAAAGAAAAAATTCAGACGGCGCTCAGTAACTTTTTCCAAAGCGGACATATTTTACAGCTTCGTGAGCTTGCTTTAAAGGAAGTGGCTACCCATGTGGAAAGAAAAGTGGAAACAGAGATTAAAACGGAGAATTTTAAGCCCATAAAATTTCTGGCCTGTATCAGCAGTAATGAAAAGATAGCTAAAACAATCATTCGGAAAACGGCAAGATTGGCAAGCTATTACAACAGTCAGTGGATTGTTCTATATATTCAGAAACCCTCTGAAAATCCTGAAAAAATAGCACTGGATAAACAACGGTATTTGATTAATAATTTTAATTTAGCACAGGAATTGGGAGCCAAGGTTGTCCGAATAAAAGAAAGCAGTGTTCATAACGGAATTCTTGAATATGTAATTGCCCATAATATCACAACAGTTTGTATTGGAAAACCCCATGCAAAACTTTGGCAGCGTCTGTTTGGATACAGCTGGATTTATAGCCTTATGAATAGACTGAATGAAAGACAGATAGATATTATTATTTTATCTTAAAAGTAATGAAACTTAAAACAAAACTTACCTTAGGCGTCGGCCTTTTATTCTTACTGATTGTCCTGCTTTCAGTAATAGGTTCTGTATATATCAATAAATTAAAATCTGACACAGAAAAGATCCTTACAGCCAATTACAACAGTCTGGAGTTTTCCAAAAATATGCTGTTGGCACTGGATCATATAAGTATTGATAGTACTGTGGCCATTGCAGACTTTCAGAAAAATAACAAACTGCAGGAAAAAAATCTTACTGAGTTTGGAGAGAAAGAGGCTACCCAGAATCTGAATCTGCATTTCAATAGTTATTTAAAAGAACCCAATTTCAATAAGGAAAAACTGATTCGGGAAGATCTGGCAAAAATTATGTCCCTCAATATGAAAGGGATTGAAAGAAAAAGTGATATTGCCATTATTACAGCAGAAAATGCCACTTTTTGGATTGTCAGTCTGGGAACAGTATGTTTTTTAATTGCTTTTATTTTGCTTTTCAACCTGCCACAGACCATTGCAGAACCTATCAATCAATTAACATTCAGTATCAGACAAATTGCTGATAAAAACTATAATGAAAGGGTACATTTCAAAGGAAGTGAGGAATTTAACAGCCTTGCAGAATCCTTTAATGTGATGGCAGAGAAGCTTCAGGAATATGAAAGCAGTACACTTTCCCAGCAATTGATGGAGAAAAAAAGGATAGAAACCTTGGTAAATAACATGCATGATGCAGTGATTGGGCTGGATGAAAATCATTTTATCTACATGATCAATGATGAAGCATTAAAAATTACCAATCTTCGTAAAGAGGAAATTATCGGGAAAACAGCTCATGAAGTTGCTGTGAATAATGATTTGATGCGAGAATTACTGAAAAACATTGATCATCCGGTAAAAGAACCCATTAAAATTGTCAGAGACAATAAGGAAAACTATTTTGAACAGGATATTGTGCCCATCAATATTGTAAGAACCGGAGAAAAGGAGAAAAAATATATTGGTAAAGTAATTTTGCTACGAAATATTACGCCTTTCAAGGAACTTGATTTTGCTAAAACCAATTTTATTGCTACTATTTCACATGAGCTAAAAACCCCGATCTCAGCTATAAAAATGGGCGTACAGCTGCTGGGTAATCAAAAATTCGGAGAACTTAATGAACAGCAGCAAGAACTACTGAAAAGCATCAATGAAGACGGGCAGCGTTTGTTGGATATTACGGGAGAACTTCTGAACCTTTCTCAGGTTGAATCCGGAAATATTAGATTGATGGTTGATAAATGTTCTCCAAAAGAAATTGTACAGACAGCCATGAAAAATGTTGAAAAATTGGCCGAACAAAAGAATATCTCAATCAGTACGGAATATCTGTTGGATGATACCGATTTTGTAACAGCAGATTTTGATAAAACAGTTTGGGTAATGAATAATTTTCTTACGAATGCCATAAAACATTCTTATCAGGATGAAAGCATTCAAATTATGGTAGAAAGAAATGAGTTATTCATTCAATTTAATATTACAGATACAGGAAGTGGTATTGACGAAAAGTATCACCGCCAGATTTTCGATCGCTATTTTCAGGTTCCCGGAGAACATCAGAATGGAACAGGGCTAGGCCTTGCGATCTCCAAAAACTTCATCGAAAAGCAAAATGGGGAAATTGGAGTGAAAAGCTCTCTGAATAATGGAAGCACTTTCTTCTTTAGATTGCCAATTTCATAAGGATTATTGTTATATCTTTGAATAAGAAAATCAGATATTTTCTTATTCAAAAACGTGTAATTCTATTCTTTTAAATCAATGGATCCTTTTTTCTATTTGCCTTTGGCTGGTCTGGCATTTTTTATCATTTCAGGAGTTTACTTTTATATAGGCAAAGATAAAATTATCAAAAAATATATGCAGCCTGATGCGGTGAAACTAAACAAGGTCAATGGAACAATTGTTACAGTGACTAAAGGAGGACTTAGCTATAGAAAAAGACTTCAATGGTGTAGTTTTGAAATTTTCATGAATCAGAATTCTATGTTTTTGTTTCCCAAAGATTTTTATATTATTCCGAGAAACTGTGTTAATCTGAGATTTGGATCAGATCGAAGAAATACAAAAAATCCAGAAGTATTGAGAGAGTTTCATATATACGATAATTATGTGGAACTGATTCTTTATCCTGATCATATGTTGAATACAAAACGCACAATTTCTCTGACCGGACTGAACCAGGAAGAAGTTTTACTGTTTCGGAAAGCTTTGATTAAAGAAGCTTAGATTTAGTATTGTTAAAAATTGATTTGCCAGTATTCTCCTATATTTACAAACAAATTAATGATATGAGAAAAAAAGTAAGTCTGTTTATTGTATTATTCTTCATTATACTGAGTACAAAAATTTCTGCCCAAACTTTTACATTAGAGCAGTTGGCAGCATTCAATAAGCTTGAAATGTCTGATTTTAAAAAGGAAATGAAAAAGCTTAACTATAGTTTTTATGACAGAACAGAAGGTTTAGGTTTCGTTTTAAATGAATATGATGCTCCTGACTATAAATCCAAGATTGGAAAATTTGTATTTGCAGAAGAAAAATCAGAGGACAGGATTGAGTATGAGTTTAGTAGCAAAAAAGAATATGATCAATATGTTAAAATAATTCTGGCTTCCGGCTATAAGGAAACAGAAAAAGGAAAGACCATTACCAAAGAAACTTACATAGATTATTATAAAAATAAAGAACACATCAGGCTGGTTATCCCCAAATTAGGCGTAAACAATCCTTATACGATTCTTGTATTTAAATAAATATTGAAGATCTAAAAAAAATAAAAAGACTGCAGAGTTATTCTGCAGTCTTTTTTATGGATAGTAATATTTTATGAGTTACTGTTTCTCAATCAGATCCAGGAACTGTTGCTCATCCAGAATAGTAATCGTTCCGATATCCTGAGCTTTTTTCAGCTTGCTTCCTGCTTTTTCTCCTACAACAAGGTAGTTTAGGTTTTTAGAAACTGCAGAAATGTTCTTTCCACCATGTTTTTCCACCATTTCTTCAGCTGATTCTCTTGTGAAGAGTGACAATTTCCCGGTGAAGAGGAATGTTTTCCCTTCCAATACATTGGATAAAACTTCATTGGTGCTTTCTCCTTTTTCAAGCTGAACTCCATAGGATTTCAAACGCTCAATCATCAATAGATTTTCCGTGTTTTGGAAGAAATCTACAATGCTTACCGCAATTTTTGCTCCGATATCTTCCACCTGGCAAAGTTCTTCCACAGTTGCATGTTTCAGCTCTTCAATAGTAGGGAAGTTTTTGACCAGTTTTTTGGCTACCGTTTCTCCTACATGTTTGATACCAATTCCATACAATACCTTTTCAAATGGAATTTCTTTTGATTTTTCAACTCCACTAATAATATTTTGTGCTGATTTTTCTGCCATTCTTTCCAGAGGAAGAAGTTGTTCCTTTGTCAAAACGTAGAAATCTGCAGGGTTCTCAATCAGTTTTTCTCTGTAAAGCTGTTCAATGGTTTCACTTCCCAGATTATCAATATTTAAAGCTTTTCTTGAAACATAATGAATCATTCTTCCTACAACCTGTGGGGGACAATGAAGTTCGTTCGGACAGAAATGAATGGCCTGATCTTCAATTTTTACCAATTCAGTTCCACATTCCGGACACTGTTTGATGTATTCTATTTCTCTACTTTCCTCTGTTCTTTTATCTGTATTTACTCCTACAATCTTTGGAATGATCTCACCTCCTTTTTCTACATATACAAAGTCATTTTCATGAAGATCCAGTTTTTTAATAATATCCTCATTATGCAGGGAAGCTCTTTTTACAATAGTTCCGGCCAATAAAACAGGCTTTAAGTTGGCAACAGGAGTGATAGCACCCGTTCTACCTACCTGATAAGAAACACTTTGAAGCTCTGTTTCTACTTTTTCTGCCTTAAATTTATAAGCCATAGCCCAACGTGGAGATTTGGCGGTATATCCAAGCTGTCTTTGCTGGTGCAGAGAGTTTACCTTTAAAACAATTCCATCAATTTCGAATGGAAGATTGTGACGTTCCGTATCCCAGAACGTGATAAATTCTTTTACCTCATCAAGGGTATTACACAATTTGGCCTGCTGAGAAGTCTTGAATCCCCAACCTTGAGCCTTTTGAAGTAATTCCCAATGGGTTTCTGCAGGAACTTCTTCAGAAATAAACTGATACAGCACAGAAGAAAGAGAACGTTTTCTTACCTCAGCACTGTCCTGCATTTTCAAACTTCCACTTGCCGTATTCCTAGGATTCATAAACGGATCCAGCCCCTCTTCCTCACGAAGTTTGTTAAGCTTGTCAAAATTTTTCCTTGTTAAATAGATTTCACCACGCATAAAGAACTGAGATGGGAAATCTCCTTTCAATGTCAAAGGAATATCTGAGATTGTACGGACATTCGGGGTGATCTCGTCTCCCTGAAAGCCATCACCACGAGTTACTGCCTGTATAAGTTTTCCGTTTTCATAAAGAATAGAAATAGAAGCCCCGTCATATTTCAGCTCGGCTACAAATTCTACAGGTTCATCGATTGTTTTAATGATTCTTTTCTCCCAGTCTTCCAGATCATCAAAATCGTAAGAGTTATCCAATGAGTACATTCTGAACTTATGCTGAATGGTAGGGAAAACCTTTGTGATGCCACCACCTACACGCATTGTTGGAGAGTTCTCATCATAAAACTCAGGGTGTTTAGCTTCAAGATCCTGAAGTTGCTCCAATAACATATCAAAATCATAGTCAGATATGGTAGGAGTATCCAGAAGGTAATAGTTTTCGTTATGCTGGTGCAGCTCTTTGCGGAGCTGTTCTATTTTTTGTTGAATGTTTTCAGACATTGCTTTTATATCTTTTGAGCAAAAATAACTAAAGTAATTTCATTTAAAAAATAACGGAATTAAATATTAGTGGAAAATTAAAAATACGTAATACCTCACAACAAACTGGTTAGCCAAAGAATAAAACATTTGTTTAAACTAATTTAACATAACGTTCTAATTTAATTAAAAGAATGTTAAAATTCTCTTAAATAGCCAGCCTGAAAAGTCAGGATACCTTTGCACATCTAATGCTAATAAATGAGAAAAGTAAAGATTGTATTGGGGTTGTTGTTTTTAGGACTTGGAACAATGGCTTATGCACAAACCACACAGGCTTCCATCGTAGGAAAAGTGACCGGGCCGGGAAGTTCGGCTCAGGAAAAAGTGAAAGTTACGATTGTAAATGAATCTACTGGGTTCAGAACCGAGACAGAAACCAACTCAAAAGGAGAGTATATCTTTAAGGAAATCCCTCTTGGAGGCCCTTATACAGTCATTGTAAATGATGATAAGAAAGAAGGATACAGTGTGAACTTCGGAGATCAGGTTACCGTAAACATGAACTTGGGGGGTGAAAAGCAGATTGAAGAAGTAAAAATCACCGGAAACCTTAAAAATAAAATTGGAAATCTTGGTGCTGCTACAGCTATTTCTGCAAAAAATATCGGTATACTTCCTGTAAACGGACGAAACTTTGCCAGTCTTACAGATCTTTCTCCTTTAAGCGGAAAAAACGGAAGTATTTCAGGACAGCTAGGCTCTTCTACCAACTTTACTATTGATGGAATGACTGCGAAAAACCCTACTTCTGCAGGTGCTACTACCAGCCGAAGCGGTGCTCCTTTTTCTATTTCAATTGAAGCAGTACGTGAATTTAAGATTACAACCAACCAATATGATGTGACATTGGGAAGAAGTGGTGGTGGAACAGTAAGTGCCGTTACCAAATCAGGTACCAATAAATTTTCCGGAAGCGCCTGGGAATATTTAAGAACCAACTGGCTTTCCAGTCCATATGACATTAGAGGAAATAAGAGAGAGAATGATTTCTCTACTTCTCAGTTTGGATTCACTTTGGGAGGACCTATCATTAAAAATAAATTACACTTCTTTGTAGCTTGGGATCACCAGCTGGATTCAAGACCATTGCAGATTGCAGATATCAAATCTCAGGATGATGAGAAAAGATTGAACATTAATGCAGGAACTCTTAATAAGTTTCTGGATATTGCAAGATCAAAGTATGGGGTAGGAAACACTCCTCAATTCGGAAGTTTTGATAAGGTAAGAAATTCTGATGCAGCATTTTTACGTTTAGACTGGCAGATTAGCGAAAAGCATTTGTTGACCCTAAGAAATAACTTCACCCACGATTTGAATAAAAATGGGCTTGTTGATAATACAAGCATTAACTTCTTTGAATCTTATGGCAATGACAAAAACCTTGATAACAGCTTGTTATTAACATTAAGGTCAAATCTGAAGCCTAATTTAACCAACGAATTAAAAGCTCAATATCTATATACATTTCAGGATAGTTACCAAAATAATGAACTAGGAAAACCTGTTCCAAGAGCAATTGTAGAGAATATTTCAACTCCCGGTTTAGGAGCTACCAATATCCAGTTTGGAGGACACCGTTACGGGCAGGAAAGCTTTAAAAACAATGTATTTCAGATTGTAGATAACCTTTACTATAATACGGATAAGGTTAAATATACTTTCGGGGCTGATTTGATGTATACTTCATCAAAATCTATATACGGAAGTGAAGTGAACGGAAGATTCCATTTCAGAGAAAATATTACAACCAACCCGGATAATAATCTTTATAATTTTGAAAAACTCACTCCTTATAGATTCTACAGAGAGGTTCCTTTAATGGATGACATCTCTGTAAGATCCAATATCTGGAACATCGGTTTGTATGGGCAATTTCAGACAAAGATTGCAAAAGGTCTTGATTTGATGGCGGGGATAAGATTGGATTACGGAGGATATCCAAAAGCAGAGTTCAACCAAAAGTTGTTTGATGAAATGGGAATCCGAACGGATAATAAGATCAAATCATTTGTTATCCAGCCTAGGTTCCAGTTTGACTGGAATATTAACGAGGAGAATAAGGACTTCATTAAGTTTGGAGCAGGGATATTCTCTTCCGATATCAACAATTATATGATCATTAATAATCTTGTATTTGATGGAAAACATTTAGCAACAGTGGATGTAGATCCGGCAGTGGCAGGTATTACTCCTGATTTCTACAGCTACAGAGATAATTATAATACGGTACCTACACTTCCTAAGGATCAGATGCCGACTATCAATTATACAGGAAAAGATGCTAAAATTCCGATTGTTTATAAGGCTAATATCTCCTATACTCATTTCTTTAATGAAAGATTCCGCGCAGGAATTGCCGGCTATATGGCATTAGGAAGAAATAACTACTATTATTACGACAGAAACATGGTAGCCAATCCTTTCTTTACCTTAGATAATGAAGGGGGAAGAGGAGTATATGTTCCAATTTCAACGATCAAGGGAACGAAATTAGACTGGAAAGAAGGAAGAATTAATAAAAATTTCGGAAGAGTACTGGAATTGGTAAGTGATGGTAAAGTAAATCAGTTCTCGTTTGTAGTAGATACAAGTTACCGTTACTGGAAAGACGGAGAGATTACCGCAAGTTATACATGGTCAGACATCAAGGACAATACTTCATACAACGGAAATGTAGCCAATTCTGCAACATTATCAACTCTTATTCAGAGTGATCCTAGAGATTTAAGAATGACGTATTCTGATAATCAGTTCCGTAATAAAGTAGTAATCTATGGTAACTCACCTACCATTGCCGGATTTACTTTAGGTCTTAGATATTCAGGAATGGGAGGAACGCGTTTCTCTATGACATCAGGAGGAAACATTAACGGAGACTTTGTAGATACCAATGATCTTGCCTATATCTTCCCGAATATTGCAGAATCTATCTTAAACGATCCTCAGGTAGGCCAGGCATTGAAAGATTATGTGAAGGAATACAACGGCAAAATTGCAGAACGTAATGGCGGAAAGAATGGATTCTATGGAGTTTGGGATATACGTGTAGCCAAGAAAATTAAATTTGATAAAATTGGTGCTTTTGAACTTTCTGTAGATATTTTCAACGTAGCGAACCTACTTAACAAAGAATGGGGAGTTAACGAGACATATGGAAACACTTCCATGTACAGAATCAAAAATTTCAATCCGGCAACCAAGCAGTTTGAGTATGAAAAAAACATCAGTGGTAGCGGTTTAGCGCCTCTGTCAGGGAATCCATACCAGATCCAGATTGGAGCAAAGTATAGTTTTTAATCAGTAATCATTTTTATAAACCACAAAAGACTTAAAAGACTGTCTTTTGTGGTTTATATTTCTCAATAAGTCTCATATTAACTACCTTTATCAAAAGTTTCGGGACTTTGTTTTTAATTATCTAAATTATATTATGAAAAATTTTATCTTAGGGTTAGCAGTTTTAAGTACAGTTTTGATGAAAGCACAAACTCAGATTATCGCACATAGAGGATATTTTCAGGCTCAGCCTCCTACCACGGAAAATTCTATTACATCATTGGAAAATGCTCAGAAATTAAAGGTTTACGGATCTGAATTTGACGTGAGAATGACTAAGGATGGAGTATTGGTAATTAACCACGATGAACATCATGGTAAAATGGAAATTTCTGAAGCATCATTCAAGGAACTGGAAGCATTGAAATTATCCAATGGTGAAAAGTTTCCTACCTTAAAGGATTATTTAAAACAAGGGAAAAATGATCCATCTGTAAAGCTCATTGTAGAGATTAAGCCAGCCAAAACTCCTGAAATTGAAAATGAGATTACTCAAAAGACCATTAAAATGATCAAGGATATGAAGCTGGAATCTCAAAGTGAATTCATTTCTTTCAGCCTGAATATCTGTAAAGAGATTAAAAAAATAGCTCCTGCATTTAAGGTTCAATATCTAAATGGAGAATTGTCACCGGAACAAATCAAAAAAGAAGGACTTGACGGAATGGATTATCACTACAGTGTTTTCCAAAAGAACCCAACCTGGATCTCAGAAGCAAAAACATTAGGCCTTATTACCAATTCATGGACAGTAAATGATGTTGCAGTATACGATGAGTTGAAAAAACAAGGAATCGGATTTGTAACCACAAACATTCCTGAACAACTGAAAGGTAAATAACATTTTTAAACAATCAATAAATTCCACAGTCTGCCTCTGCAAAGGGGCAGACTGTGGTTTTTTACCTCAAAATCACACTTTTTAACCATTAGAATACATTTTTGAAAATTCAACTTCGTTTAATGTATTGAATAATAGTATTTTATGTTTTATTATCTCAAGCGAAGACAATAAATATACATTAATATAACTATGAAATGGCATTAAGAATTATTAATTACTTAAATGGTTGTAAGTCATATACTTGACTCATTTTGTTAAGGAAAAGTTAATATAGTATTCAATAAATCTTTAATAAATGTTAAAATAGTGTTAAAGCCGTACTCATAATGTCGCTCTAATTTTGCGCAAACAAAAAGGATATGCGTAAAGAGACACAAAAACTGTTGGTTTTGTCGTTGTTAGGATTCATCAGTGTCAATCTGATGGCTCAGCAGAAAGCTAAAAAAGACACAATCAAAGGAATTGATGAAGTAGTGGTGACTGCTTTGGGAATCAAAAGGCAAGACAAGTCTTTAGGGTACTCAACCCAAACTGTTAAATCTGAGGAAATCTTAAAAACACAGAATAACAACTGGGCACAGGCTTTAGAGGGTAAAGTAGCCGGCTTGAAAGTTCAGACTGCAGGAGCCGGACCTCTTGGAACGACTCGTATCACGCTTCGTGGAGACATTTCCATGAATATGGGGAATAATGATGCTTTGATTGTTGTTGATGGCGTTCCTTTAAGTGGAAAAAAGACCGGAACCGGAACCGCTGCCTATGGTGCAGGCTCAGGAGGTGATCTGCCCATTGATTATGGAGACAGTTTCAATAGCATCAACCCTGATGACATTGAATCAATCTCTATCCTGAAAGGTCCTACCGCTTCAGCATTGTATGGTTCCAGAGGTTCCAGAGGAGCCATTATGATTACCACCAAATCCGGGAAAAGTAAAAAAGGGAAAGTTCAGATTACCTTTAATTCTTATTCAAGTTATGATAGTGTTCTGAAATGGCCGGATTATCAGTATGAATACGGGCAGGGAACCCAGCAGAAAGACAAAAACGGGAACTATTATTATTCTTACGGACTTTCTGCAGATGGGATCAATACCGGATCTACAAGTAGTGCATTCGGGCCAAAATTTGCCGGACAGTATTACTTTCAATATGACCCAACCGTAGAGGGACAAAGTTTGGAAAGACAACTTTGGAGACCTTACACCAATAATATCAAAGACTTTTGGCAGGTTGGTTCTAACTATTCAAACAGCTTGTCGATAGAGCATTCTAATGAAACTACAGCTTTCAGAACATCTCTTTCCTATCTGAAGAATGAATGGATGATGCCGAATACAGGATTCAACAGATTGAATGCGGCCTTATCCTTAGATCATAAACTGAGCAACAGACTGAAGATTGGAACCAAAATCAATTTTAGCCAGACAAAAAGTGATAATCTTCCTGCAACGGGCTACAACAACCAGTCGATCTCGTACTTTATGATTTTCCAGAATCCGAATGTCGATCTTGCATGGTACAAGCCTATCTGGAGAAAAGGACAGGAACAGATAGAACAGGTTCACCCTTTCAGCTCCTATATTGATAACCCTTACCTGATTGCATATGAAAACCTGAACGGAACCAATAAGAAAACAATCACAGGAAATATTAATATCAATTATCAGCTGGCAAAAAACTTTGATGTAACCTATAAAACCGGAGTAGAGTGGAACAATGAACTTCGTACGCAGAGAAGACCATGGAGTTCTGCCAACTATCTGAAAGGTTTTTACAGAGAGCAATACATCAGATATCTAGATCTGAATAATGATATTTTATTCACCTATAAAAATAAATTCGGAAACTTTGGGATAAATGCTTCTGCCGGAGGTAATATCAGATATCATGAATATACGATGAATGATTACAGAGCCAATGGATTAAATAAAGTAGGCCTTTATCAGCTTTCCAATGCTACATCTCTTGAAACCAAGCTTCCAAAGCCTAATGATAATCAGGTGAACAGTATGTATGCATTGGCCAACTTTAGCTATAAGGATATGGTATTTTTGGATGTAACAGCCAGAAACGACTGGAGCAGTACGCTTCCTGCTCATAACAGGTCTTACTTCTATCCATCCTTATCATCATCTTTTGTATTGTCGGATATCTTTAAAATAAAATCAGATAACCTGAATTTCTGGAAACTAAGATTATCCTGGTCAAAAGTAGGAAACGATACCTACAACTATATGCTTGAGAAATACTATGAAAACAGTGCATTTACTGGATCCGTTGAATCTCCGCTATTATATCCGAATCCTAACCTTAAGCCGGAAATGATTACCAACATAGAAGGAGGGATGGATTTTACCGTGTTGAAAAACAGACTGACTTTCAATTTTACAGCCTATCAAAACAATTCTAAAGACCAGTCAATTGTAATTCCTATGCTATATGAAACAGGGTATAACAAAAGAATTATTAATTCCGGAGAGTTGAGAAACAGAGGGATTGAAATGACATTAAATGCTTATCCAATTAAGAATAAAAATTTTTCCTGGAATGTAAATGCCAACTGGTCCATGAACAGGAACAAAATTCTTTCACTTCCGGAAGAGTATCAGGGAAAACCTTATACCATGGGAAGCGTAGGAAGTGTTGTTTATTATAATGCCGTTGTAGGCGGATCCTTGGGAGATATTTATGGTTACGGATTACTATATTCTCCGGATGGACAGGTGATCTATGATACCGATGGGCTAACAGCCAAGCCAACCGAAGTAAGAAAGATTGGAAATGCCTATCCAAAGTGGAGAGCAGGTCTTCAGAACGAGTTCAAATATAAAAATATTACCATTAGCTTCTCTTTTGACGGTCAGTACAAAGGAATGGCCTATTCGCAGTCCCATCACAAGATGTCTGAACAAGGGAAGCTTACCCATACCCTTGCCGGAAGAGACAATCCAGGTGGTTTAATTGTAGGCCAGGGAGTGGTACAGAATCCTGACGGAAGCTTCTCACCAAATACAAAAGGAATTCCTGTGTCTACTTATTATGGAGATTATTACAGAAGAGCGAATGTGGAAACCAATTCATTTGACACCTCATTCATTAAGCTGAGGGATGCCAGAATCTCTTATTCATTCCCAAAATCTGTGGTTGAACCTTTAAAAGTTACAGATATCAGTCTTGCTTTATTCGGAAGAAACCTTTGGATGTGGACAAAGTTTCCATTATTTGATCCTGAAGCTGCTACACTGGATGATTCTACCATCACACCGGGAGTGGAAATGGGGCAGTTGCCTCAGGCCAGAACCGTTGGAATTCAGTTAAATGTTAAATTTTAAAATCAGAAAAAATGAAAAAATTAATCTATATATGTTCATTTCTAACACTTGTAGGCAGTACTGTTTCATGTGACAGGAGTCTTGATGAAATCAATAAAGATACCAGTAGAATTAATGAACCTGTTGCCAGTTCTTTGCTGATTCCCATTCAGTACAATATGGCTTCGGTAGGATACAGCAGAGCCAATGATTTTACCTTTGATATTATGCAGGTTTCTCTTGATTTCCCCAATGAAGGAAACTCATTGAGCCGTTATTATATCACAGAAAATACAGGAAATGGCTTTTGGAATAATTCTTACAGATGGCTGAAGCAGGTAGATGACCTTAGAAAAACGGCTATTGCTGAAGGAGATAAAAACTATCAAGCCATCTCAATGGTACTGAATGCATGGATGTACTCTAATCTTACAGATACCTATGGAGATGTTCCGTTTTCTGAAGCATCACAGTTGGACGGAAGTATTTCACAACCGAAATTCGATAGGCAGAAAGAGATCTATTTAAAGTTATTGGATGACTTAAAAACTGCAAACTCCCTTTTTGTTACCAATAAAATGCTTTCCGGAGGAGATCTATTTTACAAGGCAGATTCAGATGCCAACGGAATTATCAACTGGAAGAAGTTCTGTAATTCTCTTTCTCTAAGACTTTTGACAAGGATTTTAAACAGAGATGGAGAAGTGAACGTTAAAGAAAGAATTCAGGAAATAACAAATAATCCAACAGTATTTCCCATTTTTCAAAGTAATGCGGATGCTGTAAAAGTAGATATTTCAGGAATTTATCCATTAATGCCTCCCATTGCAAGATATCAGGATTTTACCACAGGTAGAGCTGCCTCAGAATTTTTTGTAGAGAGCATGAAAGCTAATAATGATCCACGTATTCCCATGTTTTTCTCTCAGGCAAAAGATCCGAAAGGAAATAATATTGGATACTTGGGAGCGCCGTCAGGATATCCCTTCGGAACCGTATTTACCAATCAGCCGTCAAACCTTAACCAAAATCTGGCTAAAGCACCATTGAAAATTTTTGTTTATCCCTATGCTGAACTTCAGTTTACATTAGCAGAACTGGCATTGAAAGGCATCATTTCTGGAAGTGCAAAGACCTATTATGAAAACGGAGTAAAAGGATCTATAGAACAATGGGGATCGGTAGTTCCTGCCAATTATTTTGATAATCCAAATGTAGCGTACGGAACAGGAAGTATGAAAAAAATTATGCTTCAGAAATATATAGCGCTCTTCTTTGTAGATCAGCAGCAATGGTTTGAAAAAAGAAGAACAGGCTTCCCGGAATTACCTAATAATGGGGGACTTTTAAATGGAGGAAATCTTCCTCAAAGATTAATGTATCCACCTAATTCAAGAGTTTTAAATATGGAAAACTATCAGGCAGCGGTTCAGCAGATGGGTGGCGACAATATCAATGTGAAAATGTGGTGGAATAAATAAACCTTAATAAGTAAAAAGAAATAAAAATGAGTATCAAAATAAAATTTTTAATGCCTTGTCTATTGATTTCAGCAATGGCATTCTCCCAATCTTCTGTTTCAGGATATGTATACGAAGACAGTAATAAAAACCAAAAGAAAGAAAACCGTGAAAAAGGGATTGAAGGAGTTGCTGTTTCAAACGGAGTACAAGTTGTATTAACAGATAAAAATGGACGTTATAGCCTGCCAATTCAGGAAGATCAGACCGTTTTTGTGATCAAGCCATCGGGGTATCAAACGGCTTTAAATAGTAATAATTTACCACAGTTTTATTACCATCATAAACCCAAAGGTTCTCCAGCAGATTTTAAGTACAAAGGAGTTGCTCCAACCGGAGAGCTGCCTAAGGAATTAAATTTCCCGCTTTATAAGCAGAATGAAGACCGAAACTTTGATATTCTGGTTTTTGGAGATCCACAGCCTTATACCGAGAAAGAATTGGATTACTTTAAGAGAGGAATTGTAAATGAAGTTAAAAATACCAAGAAAAATGCAGTGCTGGGAATCAGTTTAGGAGATCTTGTAGGAGATAATCTAAGTCTGCAGAAACCTTATGCAGACGTAATGAAAGAAGTGGGGCTGCCTTGGTATAACGTCATGGGGAATCATGACATGAACTATGATGCTAAAGATGACCATCTTTCCGATGAAACGTTCGAATCCAATTTTGGTCCTGCCAATTATTCTTTCAATTATGGAAACGTACACTTCATTATTCTGGATGATATCTTGTATCCGGATCCAAGAGATGGTAAGGGATACTGGGGTGGCTTCCGTGAAGATCAGCTGCAGTTTATTGAAAACGACCTGAAGCTAGTTGATAAAAATAAGCTCATCGTAGTATCTTTCCATATTCCGTTAGAGCATAACAATGAAGACAGTTTCAGAAATGCAGACCGTCAGAAATTATTCGATTTCCTAAATCCTTTCCAGAATGTATTACTTTTATCGGCACATACCCATATTCAACAGCAGATTTTCTATGGTAAAAAAGCAGGATGGAATGGAGTAAAAGAACTACATGAATACAACGTAGGGACTACGTGCGGCGATTGGTATTCCGGAACACCCGATGAAGAAGGACTTCCTACTTCAACCATGAGAGACGGTACAGCCAAAGGATATTCATTCATCAGCTTTACAGATAACCAATATAAAGTAAAATATAAAACCGCCGGAAAACCGGAGGATTATCAAATCAAATTATACGTTCCGAAGGTAATCCCATTTCCTTCAAAAACATCAGCAAAAGTATTGGCAAACTTCTTTGTCGGAAGTAAAAAAGACAAAGTTGAATACAGAATAGATAACGGAAAATGGGAAGAAATGGAGTATGATGAAACCATAGATCCTAATTTTGCCCTTTCCGTTTTCAAATGGGATACTACAGAAAAGATTTTACAGGGAAGAAGACCGTCTAATCCTGAAATAGCAAAACATATCTGGGAAGCAGATTTCCCTAAAAAGTTAACCTTAGGAAAACATAAAGTTGAGGTTAGAGCTGTAGATATGTATGGAAATCAATTCTCAGCTTCAGAAGAGTTTGAAGTGCAGAATGCCATCCAGATTCCTTAAGTTTTTCATTTTTTACTATACTTTTTTAGATTTAGAAGCCGGTTCATTGTGAGCCGGCTTTGTTTTTTGCTGAAGTTTAAAGTTGTCGGAAAATACCTGAATATCAGTTTTAAATAAAAATTCAATAGAAGCGGGCTTTAGCCCGCTTTCTTAATAATACCCAGTTCCAATGGCTTTAGCCTAAAATTACTATTTTGATTTTAGTGAAATTCAAGGGTTAAATATCTATCTAACCATTAAAAAACTATTAAATCTCCATTCTTTCCATTCCGTAAAAATGTTCTTTTGTAACTTTGTAACACGAAAAGTATTATTACTATGAATATAAACGGAAAAAATGCCATTGTAACAGGTGGTGGAAGAGGATTAGGTAAAGCTGTAGCACTAGCTTTGGCTAATGAAGGAGTGAACATTGCCATTACAGGAAGAAACGAAGAGAACCTTAAAAATACAGTTGACGAAATCCAAAAATTGGGAGTAAATGCTGCCTATGCAGTATTCAGTATTGATGATGAAGCAGCTGTAAAAACAGGAATTGAAGCTTTAGCTGAAAAATTGGGCGGAGTAGATATTCTTGTGAACAATGCAGGTATCGGAGACTTCGGAACCATTGAAGATATGTCTTCTGAAACATGGGAACAGGTAATCAAAACCAACTTATTTGGAGTGTATTATGCAGCTAAGGCCGTACACCCATTTATGAAAGCTAAAGGAGAAGGTGATATTGTGAACGTAGCTTCCACAGCAGGATTAAAAGGAGGACCGAATATGTCAGCATATGCAGCTTCAAAGGCGGCTGTGGTTTCATTATCCCAATCCATGATGGCAGAATGGAGAAAGCAAAATATCCGTGTCGTTACCTTAACGCCAAGCACAATTGCTTCTGATATGAGTATTCAAGGCGGACTTACAGATGGAAATCCGGATACAGTATTACAACCTGAGGATTTTGCAGAATGGGTAAGAGATATCCTGAAAATGAATAGAAGAGCATTAATTGCTAATGGTTCTATCTTCTCTACAAATCCATAGAAATTCGAAAACTTAAAATTCAAGGTAAAATTACAAAAACACCTGTAAGCTTGTCTTGAATAATGAAATCTAATAAAAGCGGGGAAATCCAGTCAATGGAATCCCGCTTTTTTATTTTCCTTTTTGAAAAAATGATTCTTGTTTCTCACAGACCGCCCATTTTTTCCACAACAATCTGCTTAATCCCCATAATCAGTGAGAGCTTCACATTAGAATTCAATAGAAATAGACTTTAGTCCATTTAACAAAATCATAAAATCTTTCGGCTATACCCAAAACTTAGCCTTTCTATTTTTTTAACAATAATAACATTAGTATTTTTGCACCAAATTATTCACATGCAAAATTATTTAGAATTCAACTTCAAGATTACTCCATTGCAACCTTGGAACGAGATATTAATGGCAGAACTTATTGAAATAGGTTTTGACAGCTTTACAGAAGAAATTCACGGAATTTTAGGATATATCCAAACAGAGTTGTTTCACGAAGATCAGCTTAAAGCACTTTCCATCTTTGAAAACGAAAATGTAAAAATTGAGTATTCTTATGAAGAAATGCCAAATATCAACTGGAATGAAGAGTGGGAAAAAAACTTTTCTCCTATCAATATCGACGATAAAGTATTAATCAGAGCAGAATTCCATGAATCTGTACCGGGAATGCATGAGATTATCATCCAGCCTAAGATGTCTTTCGGAACAGGACATCACCCAACAACACACCTGATGATCCAGCAGATGATGGATATCGACTTTACCGGGAAGAAAGTATTGGATATGGGGTGTGGAACATCTGTATTGGCGATCTACGCAAAACAGCAGGGTGCAGGGGATACAAAAGCAATTGATATCGATGAATGGTCTGTAGAAAACTCAAAGGAAAATGCTGTAAGAAACAGTGTTGAACTTGATATTGAGCAGGGAACAGCAGAAAACCTTGGAAAGGAAAATTACGATATTATTCTGGCAAATATTAACAGAAATATTCTGATTTCAGATATTCCAACCTATGTTTCTGTGTTAAATGAAGGGGGGAAACTATTGCTTTCAGGACTTTGCTTCTTTGATGTAGATGATATTCTGGAAGTATGCAAAGAAAGTGGTCTTACCTTGAAGAAAAAGCTGCAGAGAGAAGAATGGGTAAGTCTATTGCTTGAAAAATAATTAAAAAAACAAAATACAGATATGAAAACCTTGTTGACAGCTTTATGTGTGCTGATGTTGCAGCTTTTTGCAGCTCAGGAAAATGAAGTGTATGCGGATGGAGTTTTTGGTTTTACAGAAAATAAAACCCAGAAAATTTTTACAGATTGGACGAGAGTAAGAAAAGAACCCAGTGTTAGTGCTCAGATCACAGACTCGTTACAGGTTAATCAACCGGTGATGATTCTTCAAAAGGTAGAAACGGTTCCTGTTCTGAAATTAGGAGAAAGAAATGCCAATTGGTATAAGATTTCCTATCAGAAAGGAGAGATGGCCTCTGAGGGATATGTTTGGGGAGGAAATCTTTGTGTAGGCTATCGGAACAAAAATGGGTATGATTTCCTTTTCGGTTTATCAAAGACAATAGATAGAAAAATCAAGACCCTTAATGAAACTGAAAAACAAAATATAGCAGGAATCAAAGTAATGGAGGGGAATACCCTGATTGATGAGGTGTATTTTGATACAGGAAGAGGAGAAGAATTAAGTACAGCAGCATTCAGTATTGAAAGCAATCACAAGTTACAGAACGTTGAGTTTACTCTGAAAGCAATGGTTTCAGGTGAAGCATGCGGTATAGCAACTTATGATCAATATGTTCTTTTTAAGGATAAAAAACTAATTGCACTTCCACAGTTGATGAACGTAGGAGACGCAGGTGCTTATTATCATAGTGAAGAATATGTTTTTCCAAATGATAAAGGAGGTATTTCTGATGCTTTTATCCTTAAAGTAGAAGATATGGAAACAGATGAAAAAGAAAAGGAAACAAAAAAACGTTCATCTAAGACTTATCTTTGGAATGGAAGTTCTTACAAGTTGAAATAATCTTTTCAATAAAAAATAAACGAACCACTGTACCATACAGTGGTTTTTTTGTTTTAAAATCCTAAAAACTGAGTCTTTCATAATTGAAAAAAATCAAATAAATTTAGAATATTAAAATATGTGTAAATGAATGTACTGGATGATGTACTTCCTATCTTATTTTCTGTTCTTGTTGGAGGAATAATCGGGATTGAAAGAGAATATCAATTAAAATCAGCAGGGTTAAGAACCATGATTCTGGTGACACTGGGTGCCTGTATTTTTACAATGCTTTCCATGAATTTAGGTGAAGCCGGAAGCCCTGATCGTATAGCTGCCAACATCATCACCGGAATA
Organism: Chryseobacterium oncorhynchi; assembly: GCF_002899895.1. Classification (GTDB taxonomy): domain Bacteria; phylum Bacteroidota; class Bacteroidia; order Flavobacteriales; family Weeksellaceae; genus Chryseobacterium; species Chryseobacterium oncorhynchi. The sequence goes on along the minus strand of NZ_PPEI02000002.1, from coordinate 989,900 downwards.
GGCTTTGTAGGTGCAGGCGTGATCTTTAAAGAAGAGAATCGGGTTTCCGGGCTTACAACAGCGGTCACCATATGGATTTGTGCAGCTTTAGGAATGACAATAGGCGCAGGATACTATCAGGAAGCCACCATTGGTTCTGTAGTTGTCTTTTTATTGCTCATCATGTTCAAATATATTCAGAATATTATCGACAGAATCAGTACCCGCTATACTTATCAAATTACCCTTCCTTATGAAGATGGAGTGATGGAAAAGTATGAAAACCTTTTTAAAGAGAACCATTTAAAATCTATCAGAGGAAAGCAGGTGAGGAGTGGTAATAAGTACACCATTATCTGGCGTGTACAGGGAGCTGCAAAAAACCACGAAATTTGCTCGAAAATCCTGTTGAACGACACAATGATAGATGAACTCAAGTTTTAACAATAAAGAAGCCTTTACAATATTGGAGAGACTTTTCCTTTGAATACTTTCTATATCGGCTATAACGAGAAAAGAAAAATAGGATTGGAATCAACCAATCCTACCCAAACATGATTAAGTGTATAGTGTAGCCATTAATGGCTATAGGGAACATAAAGTTGCACAAAAAAGATTTTTATTGATCCTTAATCAGGTTTCCTTACATCATAAAACTAACATTTAATGGCTCCCCTGTTAAAGCTTACCGTTGTAAAAGTAATACGAATAGTCATTTGTTAGGTTGAAATTTAAGTTGATGCAGCAAAATAGATGAGTGAAACGAAGTTTTCACCTTGCGAAGTGAGAAATTCCTCGAAATCTTTGGCTGCTGATTTTAATTGGGTCTTGCGAGTATTTTTTTTGAATGTATAATAATTGTTAAATTTGGATACTGGTTTTAGTATGTAATCTATAGACGGTTAATAAGAAAATAAAAGGACGAAAAAATTGCAAAATGACTGATGTATTTGAAAATTACCTATCCTCAACAGGAGTATTATTAGCCGAGGAAATTAACTTTTCTGCGCAGTTCTTCAAATCGATCCACTTAAAGAAAGGTGATTTTTTTATTAGTGAGAATGAATTCTGCCGTCATATTGGGTTTATCGCAAGTGGTGCTGTAAAAGCATATGCTATCGACAAGGAAGGAAAGGAAAATATAACCTGCTTCAAGTTTGAAAAGGAATTTGTCACCTCGTTTCCGGAGTTTGTGGCGCAGAAAAAATCCAGAAGAAGTATCAGGGCTATAGAAGATAGCGTAATCTATATGATAAACTATCCGGACTATCAATATCTGCTTAGTCAGGTAACCGCTTGGAACGGAGTTGTAAAATCAGTAATGGAGCAGGAATATAACCAAAAGGAACATTATCTGCTGAATTACAATAATAGATCGGCTGCGGATAAATACTTTCATGTACTTTCTAGCGAGCCAATACTCGTTCAGCGCGTTTCTACGCAGGATCTGGCATCATACCTCGGCATCACACAGCGATCACTTACACGGGTGAAAGGACAAATACATAGACCCAACCTCTTATAGGACAAATGTCCTTATGTAGTCTTGATCAGCAATGTAGATTTGCACAAAAAAAAGATGCTACGTCAAATTGCTCCCGAAGTGTTTCAGATTCCACTGATGCCACGAAACAGTATCAACTGCTATATAATTGAAGATGTATTGGTAGACTCAGGAATACGGAGTTCATATACCACCATAAAGAAAGCTCTTCAGAAAATCCCTGTTCATCAACATGTACTGACACATGCCCATGCAGACCATCAGGGCTGTAGTGATCAGATATGCGCTGAGTTCGAGATACCCTTACTCTGTCATCCCAACGAAGTTTTTAGGACAGAAACAGGTATGGTGACCAACGATTATCCAACTCCACAACATTGGATAGCAAAGCTTCAACAAATGTACTGGGCAGGTCAGGGACATAAAGTAGAACGGACAATTGTTGAAAATGATAGGATCGGAAACTTTCAGGTAATAGAGACACCCGGACATTCGGCAGGTCATATTTCTTTATTCCGTGAACGAGATGGTGTACTGATCATCGGAGACGTGGCGACAAATATGAACCTGCTCACAACAGCAACAGGTCTGAGGCTTCCACCAAACATATTCACCTCTGATCAGCAACGCAACATCGAATCGCTCCGGAAGTTAGCAGAGCTGAATCCTGCCATTATCTGCTTTGGCCATGGACCAGTCATGCGAAATAAAGATCGAAAGTTTGAGAAATTTGTGGCTAAATGCAGTGGGGCTATTTATAGATAGATCGTGTTGTTTATTGCTCATCTTAAAAAATTAAAAAAGCCAGAAAAAACAGAGCAACCTTAAGGGATTTTGAATGTGCGGAAAAGTGCTGTAGAAAATATATTGAGGTACTTCTGTAAAGTTTCTTACAAATAATAAGAGAATTCTAGCTTCAAAAATCGAACGCTAAATGTCCCAATAGTAAAAGTTCGGGTGGAATTAAAACAAAAAAGACTCACAATTTCTTGTGAGTCTTTTTGTGAGCGCGAAAGGATTCGAACCTTTGACCGTCTGCTTAGAAGGCAGATGCTCTATCCAGCTGAGCTACGCACCCTTAAAATCTTGAAAAAGTCGGGGCGGCAGGATTCGAACCTGCGACCTCCTGGTCCCAAACCAGGCGCGATGACCGGACTACGCTACGCCCCGAGGTGGCCATCAATAACGAATTTTACTTCGTTTTTGCGGTTGCAAAGGTACAATACTTTTTGGAATAAAAAAATAAAATATAGAATAATTTTTAATTAATTTTTTATGAACTCCTTTTGGTTAGCTATACTTATTTAATAACCACGATTTTATATTGTTTTAATTAAAGCAGGTGAAAAATATTTTTTTGTTTGTTTTTTTTCATTGGTCGCCACGTGGTGTTTGTTCCACTCAGGTGATAAATAGGTTTATCAGAAGAATTGGGGAATTCAAAACAAAAAAGACCCACAAGAAATTGTGGGTCTTTTTTGATCATAGACGGATTATTACTCAACACTTTCATGGCTGACTTGATGCAGCTGGTTTACTTGATATTTAATTTCAATTTGCAAGATCAAAGCTTGATATAGTATGAAAGGCATCTATTTCTTTATTTTTTTCTCCTTGAAAAGTATCATAATTAACAACAAGCAATTTCCCTTTATAGATAATAGTTTCACAAGGATTGTCCAGTTGTCCATCAGAACCGTCTGCATTGTCATTTTCCCAAATCAGCGAAATTGTATTGGTATCTAAGTTAAGCTGATGTACACTGTTATTCTCATAATTGGCGATAAAAATTGAATTTCTTTTTTCGTCATAAAAAAAACCGTCACAGCATCTTAACAGGTCTGAATCGAAAACTATTGTATTCGATATTACTTTTCCGTTTTTGTCAAATTCTAGTTTATTAATCACGCCGTCTCCAAAATTTCCGGCGTACAAATTTCCTTTTTTGTCAAAAGCAATCCCGTCAATTCCTATGGTTTTTTTCGTAATTTCTGGTTTTAAGGTAAAAGTTGCAATGAGGTAATTTTTCTTATTATCTGCATCTAAAGTGATGTTTTTAGAATTTAATTGTTTCATTGTAAAACTATAAATTCCGCTTTCTCTTCTGTTTTTAAATAATGCGTCTGTTATATAAATTCTGTTTTTAGACCATCTTACGGCTTCTCCGAAATTAAATCCTTCAACCAAAACTTCAGCATTTACCGGTTTTCCGTCTTTTACATTCACCCGAATCAATCTAGAAAAATTTTCATTTCCTGTAAAAAATTGATTATCCATGAAATACAAATTTCCATCGGGACCAAATTCCATTCCCATTGGATGTACTTTTTTAGTAATAGGATGCAATGGAAGTTGATCAAACCAAGTGATGGGTTTATCATTTTTATCAAAAGTTAGAATTTTGCTTCTGTATTGATCAAATGTGGTTGGATTTGTGATTGATAAAAATAGATTTCCCTTTTTATCTAAAGCCATTCCGTCTGGCGTTTGGCAGGTTTCTCCCAAATCAGCAAACAAGATGGGCTTTATGAGTTTAGAAGTTTTGCTGTATACTATTTTTTGTTGGGTCTCTTGCGAAAACAGGTTTAAGGTAGTCATTAGAAACAGAATCCCAATTGCATTTTTAATTACTTTTTTCATTTCGTTTAGTTGGTTTAATCATTTCTCGTTAAAAGGTTTTTTATATTACTTAACAGTACTGTCGGTAGAATAATAAGTGTGATCATTTTTGTTATTTTAAGCGAATATAATCACGTCATTATGATCCTGTTTTGAGTAGAGTCGAAGAGCTTGTTTAAGCATTCAAATAATTGATTTTTAAATTTTATTGAATTCGTATGCTGAAATACATTTTTTAGAAGCTAAAACAGGCTATTCATATTAATTGACGGACTATATTTCTATATTTTGTTACTTTGTCATCAATTAAAATATATAATGAATTTTATTAAGAGAATTGACTTAAGAAGGACGGCGCTTCATTGTTTATACTGGATTTTATTTTTGCTATTTTTTTTTTCAAATAAATCTGACAATGAAGATTCTTATGCATTCATTGTTATTTATTCCTGTAAAATTTTAGCACAGGCCGTTGCTGCTTACGGTTTGATATATTGGATTATTCCGGAAACATTAAATAAAAAAAAATATTTATTTTTCATAATTTCTGCCTTAGGCTGGCTTTATATTGTTTTTGCTCTTTTAATAACTTTAAAATTTTATTATCTGGAACCCAGATTTCCAGCTTTCTTCGATGATTGGCTTGGGCATACAATGACGATGCGTGAACGTCTTACTTCGGGTAAATTGATAGTAAGAGAGTTTTCTTTTATCACATATCCCGTTATTATTTTAGGATTTATCAGTTTTAACCGCAAACAGCAACGTCTTTTAAAATTGGAAGAAGAAAAAAGGTCGATTGAATTAAAGGTGCTGAAAAACCAGCTGAATCCTCATTTCTTGTTCAATACTTTAAATAATCTATATACTTTAACCCTAAAAAAAGATGATAAGGCACCTGAGGTCATTGCTAAATTATCTGAGATTTTAGACTTTGTTTTATATCGTTGCAATGAAGATTATGTTTCTGTAGAAAAAGAAATTACGCTGATTGAGAATTATATTGCTCTGGAAAAGTTACGTTATGACGAAAACAGATTGGATGTTTTATTTACGAAAGATATCCAGGAAAGTAATAAGATTTCGCCTTTAATTGTATTGACTTTTATCGAAAATGCTTTTAAGCATGGTGTAGTTAATGAAACTGAAAAAGCAACAATCAGGTTGAATTTAGAAAGTAAAAAAGGACAAATTATTTTTAGTATTGAGAATACAAAACCTCAAAATGGATTTGCCCAAATTTCAGACAAATCTAAAATTGGCTTAGAAAATGTCAGGAAACAATTGGATTTATTATATCCAAAAAAGTATCAATTGCAAATTGAAGAAACGCAGATGCTTTATACCGTTAAACTTTGTCTGAAAAATTAAAACAGGAAAGAAGTTTTATAACACCGCCGATAGACCATTCAAAACCATTAAATTAGCTTTTAGAATTCCAAACTACTTATCTCTCATGAAACACAGATGTATTATTGTTGACGACGAACCTTTGGCAAGAGAATTAATAACTTCTCATTTGGCAAATTTTGAAAGTTTTGAGTTAATAGATTCTTTTGAAAATGCATTAAAAGCGTATTCCTTTCTAGAGCATAATTCTGTCGATTTAATCTTTTTAGATATTGAAATGCCTCTACTGAAAGGAAATGATTTCTTGAAAAAATTAAAAAATCCGCCTAAAGTAATTTTTACAACAGCTTACAGAGAATATGCAATTGAAAGTTACGAACTTAATGTGGTCGATTATCTTTTGAAGCCCATTACATTTGAACGTTTTTTTGTTTCAATAGAAAAATTTAAACAGTTTCAACCTCCAAAAAAAGAAGTTAATGCGGGATCAGAAAGTTATATTTTTGTAACAAGTGGCAATAAACATATTAAAATTATCTTTGATGAGATTGTGTATATCGAAAGCCTGAAAGATTACATAACGATCCATTTGGAAAGTGGAAAATCACATCATATAAAACAGAATATTTCGGTTTTTGAAAAATTATTGAATTCTGAATTTATTCGAATTCATCGTTCTTTTATTATTCATACAAAAAAAATGACTGCTTATACTAAGAACGAAATTGAAATAAACTCCATAGAAATTCCCATTGGAGCCAGTTACAAAGAAAACTGGCAAAATTATTTGGAAACAATTATTTTAAAATAGTAAAAATCGAATCTCATATTGAATCAAGCTTCAATGTGAATGAAGAAAAAGTGATCGTTGTATTGGATTTTCTGTATCTCATGTCAAAGAAATACAATAGGCCAAAGATATAAACTTGAGATCTTAAGGAGTGATCAAATTTCTGAAAATGCCTATTAAATATACACTGAAATACTTTTATAAAAGATCAGACAGTAATAGTTTGGGCGTCAGATTTAATGATATAAAAAAGGAGACAACTATTAAATAGTGTCTCCTTAAGTGAGCGCGAAAGGATTCGAACCTTTGACCGTCTGCTTAGAAGGCAGATGCTCTATCCAGCTGAGCTACGCACCCATTTGTAATTTTGAAAAAATTACTAAAACAGTCGGGGCGGCAGGATTCGAAC